>NZ_CP029210.1:0-2400000 GCF_003100395.1 Aquabacterium olei | reverse complement strand
CGCGGTGCCAGCGGTTGGTGGACGAGGTGAAGGCGGTCCTGCAGGAGGCGGTGGCGCAGGGCGGGTCAAGCCTGAAGGACTTCCGGGATGCACATGGTGCCCAGGGGCATTTCCAGCTGAGTACGCTGGTATATGGCCGCGAGGGCGCGCCGTGCCGGCGCTGCGAGCGACCGGTGCGTCGCGTGGTGCTCGGGCAGCGTTCCACGTTCTACTGCGCCAATTGTCAGAAGAAGTGACAGTCGTGCGGTCTGTTGCGAAACCCCCGGCGGTGGGCAGGGGCCGCGCACGTTTTGCAGCCTTTTGGTTTGCCCGCGGGAGGGGCGCTTGCGCTAGGATGACCGCATGATGCCGACTTTTGCCAGCCACCTTGACGCCCTGGGCCAGTGGCGCGCCGACACCGACGCCCGTCTGGCCTCGCTCGCGCGTTTTGCTCGCGAGCACGATCTGCTCGACGACGCCTCGGCCGAGTGGTTCGAGGCCATGCGGCATCGCCTGTCGGGCGAAAAGCTCATGGTGGCGTTTGTGGCCGAGTTCTCGCGCGGGAAGTCGGAACTCATCAACGCCATCTTCTTTTCGGACAAGGGGCGGCGGATGATGCCGGCATCGGCTGGGCGCACCACGATGTGCCCGGTCGAGCTGGGCTACGACGCGGAAGACCCGGTGGGGCTGTCGCTGCTTCCGATCGAGACGCGTCTGGAGCCGACTTCGCTGACCGAGTACCGCACCCGCCGCGCGGCCTGGACCTGGATTGAGCTGGATCTGCAGAACCCCGACGGCATGGCGCAGGCGCTGGCCCAGGTGGTGCGGACGCGGTTGGTGTCGAAGGATGAGGCTGCACGGCTCGGTTTCTGGGACGACGAGCGGCCTGACGACAACCCGCCGCTGCAGGCAGAAGATCTGGTCGAGGTGCCCGTCTGGCGTCATGCGCGGATCAACCTGCCGCATCCGCTGCTCAAACGGGGCCTGGTGGTGCTCGATACGCCGGGCCTGAATGCCATCGGTACGGAGCCGGAACTGACGCTGGGGTTGCTGCCACAGGCGCATGCCACGGTGTTCATCCTGGGCGCGGACACGGGCGTGACACGCTCGGATCTCAGCATCTGGCGTGACCACCTTTCCGGCCCGGCGCTGGCCCGCTACGTGGCGCTGAACAAGATCGACACGCTGGTCGACCCGTTGAGCACGCCGGCCGAAGTCGAGGCCGTCATCGCCCGGCAGCGCGAGAGCGTGGCCCAGACGCTCGAGATCCCGGCTGACCATGTGTTTCCCATTTCGGCACGCCTGGCGCTGACTTCGCGCCTGTCGGGTGATGCGTCGGGCATGGCGGCCAGCCGGCTCGAAGCGTTCGAGCATGCGCTGTCGGACGGCCTGTTGCCGCGCCGGCGTGACAACTTGGCCGAGGCCTCGGTGGCCGGCGCGCTGCGGTTCCAGCAGCAGCTGCAGCGCCGCTTCGGCGAGATGCGCCGTCTGTACGCCGACCAGCTGCTCGAACTGCGCGGCCTGCGCGGCAAGAGCTCCGGCAAGGTGCAGCTGATGCTGCAGCGGGTTCAGGCCGAGGCGACCGAGTTCGAACAATGCACGGCCCGCCTGCAAGCCATGCGCAGCGTGCACGCCCGCATGATGAAGGACGTGTTGCGCGAGCTCTCGTCCGACCGGCTGCGTGCCGAGGTGGAAGTGCTGCAGCAGGTGCTGGGCGGCTCGTGGCTGCCATTGGGCGCGCGCAAGGCTTTCATCGAATTGTGCGCGCGGCTGCGCGGCCTGATCGAACAGGCCCAGCAGCGCAACGACGAGGTGCACGCGATGCTGGTGGCCTCGTTTGCCAAGCTCAATGCCGAATTCGGCTTCAGCCTCGTGGCCGACAAGCCGGTCGATGTGCGCAAGTACACCGACGACCTGAACCTCATCGAGCGCAACTACGTTCAGTATCTCGGCCTGAGCCAGGCCTTCCGGCTGGCGCAACCCGGTTTCCAGGAGCAGTTCCGCCGCATGCTGATCTCGCGTTTGCGCGTGGTCTTCGAGACGGTGAGCAACGACATCGAGCTGTGGAACAAGACCGCCTCGGCACAGGTGGACAGCCAGCTGCGCGAGCGGCGGCGCAATTTCAAGCGGCGCTACGAGTCGCTGGATCGCATCCAGACCGCCTCGACCGAGCTGGATAACCGGCTGCAGGAAGTGCAGGCCCAGGACGAGCGCGTGCTGCAGTTGCAGACCCGTCTTGGCGTGCTGGTGGACGAACTGGTGCAGCAGGCGCAGAGCGCAGGCGGGCTGTCGGCCGCGGCCGGGTTGCCTGGGCTGAATCTGGATCTCAACCTCAGCACCGAGCCGGCCTTGCTGGCAGATTCGGCCCCGTCGACCAGCGCATGAGTGTTCGCACTGCAGACGACCTGCTGCGGGACGCGCAGCAGGTGAGCCCGGTGCTGGCCGAGCGACTGGTGGCCTGGCAACGACTGGAGGGGCGGCATCATCTGCCCTGGCAGAAAGTGCAGGACCCGTACCGCGTGTGGCTGTCGGAGATCATGCTGCAGCAGACGCAGGTGAGCACGGTGCTCGGCTATTTCGACCGTTTCCTGACGCGCTTCCCGGATGTGGCGGCGCTGGCTGCTGCGCCGCAGGATGAAGTGATGGCCCTGTGGGCCGGGCTGGGCTATTACAGCCGCGCGCGCAACTTGCATCGCTGTGCGCAGGCTGTGGTGGCGGAGCATGGCGGGGTCTTTCCGAACACCGCGGCCGTGTTGCAGACCTTGCCCGGAATCGGGCCTTCGACTGCGTCGGCCATTGCATCGTTCTGCTTCAACGAGCGCATCTCGATCATGGATGGCAACGTCAAGCGTGTGCTGGGGCGGGTGCTGGCTTGGGGGGAAGACCTCTCTGTGAAGGGCCACGAGCGGGCGCTTTGGGCGGCGGCGCAGCAGGTGCTGCCAGAGCGCGCCGAGGACATGCCGGCCTACACGCAGGGCCTGATGGACCTGGGGGCGACGCTGTGCACGCCGCGCAAGCCGGCCTGCCTGACCTGCCCGTGGTCTGACTTGTGCCTGGGCCGCAGGGACGGTGACCCCGAGCGGTTTCCGGTGAAGGGCCGCAAGCTGGTGCGGGGCGAGCGCGAAAGCTGGCTGCCGTGGCTGGAGTGGCAGGCACAGGTGTGGCTGCAGCAGATGCCGGAAACCGGCGTGTGGGGCGGTTTGTGGACCTTGCCCCTGCTGGAAAGCGAAGCGGATCTGCAGTCGCTGCTGGGGGCGCTGGCTGGACGGGCCGAAGCCCAGCCGCGCAGCAAGCACGTGCTCACGCACCTGGACTGGTGGCTCAACCCGCGGCGGCTGGTGCTGAACGATGCGCTGGAGGCGAGTGTGTTGGCCGAAGCGCTCAAGGCCCGGGTTCCGTCGGGGCGGTGGGTGCCCCTCAACGAGCTGGCGAACTGGGGCCTGCCTGCGCCGGTGAAGCGCTGGCTCGTGGGTTGAGCTTCTGCTCGGCCGCGGAAGCGCTCAGGCGAGCGTGACGATGACCGGGGCGTGGTCGCTCGGGCGTTCGTTCTTGCGCGGCGCCTTGTCGATCGTGCAGGCCTGCAGGCGCGGGGTGAGCACCGTGCTGGTGAGGATGTGGTCGATGCGCAGGCCCTGGTTCTTGCGGAAGGCCAGGTTGCGGTAGTCCCACCAGCTCCAGGGCTTGGGTGGCTGCTCGAACTGGCGGAAGGCGTCGACGAAGCCCAGATCGAGCAGTTGCTGGAAGTGGGCGCGCTCTTCGACCGTGCAGTGAATCTGGTCCTTCCAGCCGACCGGGTCGTAGACGTCGGCGTCGGTGGGGGCGATGTTGAAGTCGCCCATGAGCACGAGCTGCGGATGCTGTGCGAGCTCATCGCGCAGCCAGGCTTCGAGGGCGTTGAGCCAGCCCATCTTGTAGGCGAACTTGTCGCTGCCGGGTGCCTGGCCATTGGGGAAGTAGCAGCCGATGACCCGCACGGGGCCGAGCTCGGTCTGGCCCAGCGTGCCGGCGATCACGCGGGCCTGCTCGTCGGCGAAGCCGGGGATGTTGCGCACGATGTCGGTGGATTCGGTGCGCGTGAGCAGGGCCACGCCGTTGTAGGTTTTCTGACCGAACCACTGGGCCTGGTAGCCGGCGGCGGCCAGTTCGGCATGCGGGAATTTATCGTCGGTGAGCTTGGTTTCCTGGAGCACGAGGGCGTCGACCGGGTTGGCGGCCAGCCAGTCGAGGAGCTGGGGCAGGCGGACGGCGAGCGAGTTGACGTTCCAGGTGGCGAGCTTGAGCATGGTGTGAGCGGGGAGCGGTCGGTGCGTGCCGGTGGCACAGCCCGCCACTGTAGCGGGAATGTCCGCTGGCGGTGAACGCGGCGGCCGTGACCTCATTCCGCGATGCGGATGCCACAGACGCAAAAAAGGGGCCCCATTCAGCCCCGTAAAGACCCTGCGCGCCCCGCCTGTGAGGGCGGTCCGCGCAGGGCCGCCGTTCCGTCCGAACGGTATCTGTGGTCGGTGCGTTTACACGCGCTCGACGATGAGGGCGATGCCCTGGCCGACGCCGATGCACATGGTGCACAGCGCATAGCGGCCGCCGGTGCGGTGCAGCTGGTTGACCGCGGTGGTGACCAGGCGTGCGCCGCTGGCGCCCAGCGGGTGGCCCAGGGCAATGGCGCCACCGTTGGGGTTCACACGCGGATCGTCGTCACGCAGGCCCAGTTCGCGCAGCACGGCCAGGCCCTGTGCGGCAAAGGCTTCGTTCAGCTCGATCACGTCCATCTGTTCGAGCTTCAGGCCGGTCTGGGCCAGCACCTTCACGGTGGCCGGCGCCGGGCCGATGCCCATGATGCGCGGGGCGACACCGGCCGTGGCCATGCCGACGATGCGGGCACGCGGGGTCAGGCCCTGGCGCGCGGCGGCGCCTTCGCTGGCGAGAATCAGCGCACAGGCGCCATCGTTCACGCCCGAGGCGTTGCCGGCGGTCACAGTGCCATCGGGGCGCACCACACCGCGCAGCTTCGCCAGCGCTTCCATCGTGGTCTCGCGCGGGTGCTCGTCCTTGCTCACGACGATCGGGTCACCCTTCTTCTGCGGAATCGTGACCGGCGTGATCTCGCTGTCGAAGAAGCCGGCCTTCTGTGCGGCCACTGTCTTCATCTGCGAGGCCAGGGCCATCTTGTCCTGGTCTTCGCGGCTGATCCTGAAGTCGGTGGCGACGTTTTCGGCCGTCTCGGGCATCGAGTCGACGCCGTAGAGCTGCTTCATCAGCGGGTTCACGAAGCGCCAGCCGATGGTGGTGTCGTACACCGCGTTCTCACGGGCGAAGGCCGACGTGGCCTTGGGCATCACGAAGGGCGCGCGGCTCATGCTTTCGACGCCGCCGGCCAGCATCAGCTCGGCTTCGCCGGACTTGATGGCGCGGGCGGCGGTGCCGATGGCGTCCATGCCCGAACCGCACAGGCGGTTCACGGTGGAGCCAGGCAGGGTCAACGGCAGGCCGGCCAGCAGCAGCGACATGCGGGCCACGTTGCGGTTGTCTTCACCGGCCTGGTTGGCGCAGCCGTAGATGACGTCGGAAAACGCGTCCCAGTCGAGTTGCGGGTGGCGGGCGGCCAGGGCCTTCAGCGGCACGGCGCCCAGGTCGTCGGCGCGAACGCCGGAGAGGCTTCCGCCGTAGCGGCCGAAGGGGGTGCGCAGGGCGTCGCAGATGTAGGCGTGTTGAGTCATGGGGTCTCCTCGGGGGCGGTCTGGCCGGTGGGTCAGGCTTGCGTCAGCGTGACGCCGGGGGTCATGGCCTGCAGGGCCTCGAACGTGAGGCCGGGGGCCAGGTCCAGCACGCGGGCTTCGCCATTCACCAGGTCGATCACGGCCAGGTCGGTGTAGAGGCGGCTGACGCAGCCGATGCCGGTGATGGGGTAGGTGCAGGTCGGGGTCAGCTTGGCTTCGCCCTTCTTGGTCAGGTACTCCATCATCACGTAGGTCTTCTTGGCGCCGATGGCGAGGTCCATCGCGCCGCCCACGGCGGGAATGGCGTCCGGTGCGCCGGTGTGCCAGTTGGCGAGGTCGCCGCTGGCCGACACCTGGAAGGCACCCAGCACGCACACGTCGAGGTGGCCGCCGCGCATCATCGCGAAGCTGTCGGCGTGGTGGAAGAAGCAGCCGCCCGGCAGCAGCGTGACGGGCTGCTTGCCGGCGTTGATGAGGTCGAAGTCTTCTTCGCCTTCCTTCGGCGCGGGGCCCATGCCGATGACGCCGTTTTCGGAGTGCAGCACGACCTCCTTGTCGGCCGAGAGGTGGTTGGCCACGGCGGTGGGCAGGCCGATGCCGAGGTTGACGACGGCGCCGTCGGGGATGTCCTGCGCGACGCGGGCGGCCATCTGGTCACGGGTCCAGCGGGTGTAGCTTTGTTCCTGGCTCATGGGGTGATCCTTGTGTGATGGCGTTCAGGCGCGCTTGAAGCCGCCGGCCGAGGTGGCCACGCGGTCGATCTTCACGACGCGCTGCACGAACAGGCCGGGCGTGACGACGGTTTCCGGGTCGATCGAGCCGAGTTCGGCGATCTCGTGCACGGTGGCGATGGTGGTTTTGGCGGCCATGGCCATGATCGGGCCGAAGTTGCGGGCCGTCATGCGGTAGGTGAGGTTGCCCCAGCGGTCGCCCTTTTCGGCCTTGATCAGGGCGAAGTCGGCGTGGATGGGCGACTCGAGCACATACATTTTTCCGTTGATCTCGCGCGTTTCCTTGCCCTTGGCCAGCTCGGTGCCGTAGCCCGTGGGCGTGAAGAACCCGCCGATGCCGGCGCCCGCGGCGCGGATGCGCTCGGCCAGGTTGCCCTGAGGCACGAGTTCCAGCTCGATCTCGCCGGCGCGGTACAGCGCGTCGAAGTGGTGGCTGTCGGCCTGGCGGGGGAAGGAGCAGATGATCTTGCGCACGCGCTTCTTGGCGAGCAGTGCGGCCAGGCCGGTGTCGCCGTTGCCGGCGTTGTTGTTGACGATGACCAGATCCTTGGCACCCGTCTCGATCAGGGCGTCGATCAGTTCATTGGGCTGGCCAGCCGTGCCGAAGCCGCCAATCATGACGGTGGCGCCGTCGCGGATGTCGGCCAGTGCCTCGGCGGGCGTGGCCACAATCTTGTCGATCATCTCGTGTCTCTCGGTGAGGGCGCGGCCGGGGCGCACGCCGGTCAGGGGCCCCGGGTCTTGTGCCCGGCCTCTTGGTGTGTTCTAATAACGAACAAGAATTCGTTGGTAGAACAGTTTGAGCTTACGCGGGCCGCATGGCGCTGTCAATCGGCTACGCTCGCCAAAACGCCGTCTGTTCGCTTGCCGCACGGTTTTGCCCGTGACGACCCCTCCTCGGAGTCCCGTTGATGCCATTGCACGAAGAGCCCACGCAGGTCACCACTGAGCCGCCGCGCCCCAGCGACAGCTACGTCCAGTCGTTCGCACGCGGGCTGGAGGTGCTGCGCAGCTTCGGGGTCGATGCGCCAGCGCAGACGCTTTCAGAGTGCGCCGAGCGGGTGGGGCTGACCCGTGCCGGTGCGCGCCGCATCTTGCTGACCTTGCAGACGCTGGGCTATGTCGAGCAGGACGGGCGGCTGTTCCGCCTCACGCCTCGGGTGTTGGAGCTGGGCTTTGCCTACCTGAGCGCACAGCCCTGGTGGCACCTGGCCCAGCCGGTGATGGAAGAGCTCACTCGCGAGTTGCGCGAGTCGTCTTCGGCTGCGGTGCTGGACGGCAGCGACATCGTCTATGTGGTGCGTGTGCCGGCCCATCGCATCATGTCGATCAACCTGGGCGTGGGCACCCGGCTGCCGGCGTACTGCACCTCCATGGGGCGGGTGTTGCTGGCCGCATTGCCCGAGGACGAGCGGGCACGCCGCGTGGCCGGCATGACGCTCACTGCGCGCACGCCGCACACCGTCACGCAGGCCGATGAGCTGCTGGATGTGCTGGCGCGTGTGCGCCGACAGGGCTGGGCCCTGATCGACCAGGAGCTGGAGCTCGGGCTGCTGTCGCTGGCCGCTCCGATCCGCGACCGGGGCGGGCGCGTGGTGGCGGCCGTCAACGTGAGCGGGCAGGCGCAGCACACCACGGTGGATCACATGCTGAGCCACTACCTGCCCAGGCTGCTGTCTGCCGCCGAGCGCATCAGCGCCATGATGGCCGCCTGACATGTCGAACCTGCTGCACAGGGTCCGACTGCAACATGTGCGCTGCCTGTTGGCCTGCGCCCGTCACGGCAACATGCGGGCCGCGGCCGAGTCGCTGGCCGTCACCCAGCCCGCGGTCACGAAGACCATCAAGGAGCTGGAGGACATCGTGGGCCAGGCGCTCATGGTGCGGGAGCGCCAGGGCGTGCGCCTGACGCCCGCTGGCGAACTGTTCGTGCGGCACGCCCAGCAGGGGGTGTTCGCCCTGGAGCAGGCGCTGGGCAGCGTGACACAGCCCCAGGGCGGGCTGATGCGGCTGGGGGTGCTGCCCTCAATGCCGGCCGGCTGGCTGGCCAGGCTGGTGCTTGCCTGGCGTGAGCGCGCAGGCCCGGGTACGGTGCGCGTGGTGCACGGCCGCAACGGTGAGTTGCTGTCACAGCTGCAACGCGGTGAGCTGGATGCCGTGCTGGGACGGCTGGCCGAGCCGGACAGGATGATGAACTTGCGCTTCGAGCCGCTATGGGGCGAGCCGCTGGTGGTCGCCATGCGCCCGGATCACCGATTGAGCCAGCAGCCCTGGATGCACTGGCAACGGCTGGACGCACTGGTGGTGCTCGCCGTGCCGGGCACCGCCATTCGTCAGGCCGCAGACGGGTTTCTTCATGGCATCGGCGCCGAGCCCGTGGCCGGTGTGGTGGAAACGCTGACGCCCGAGCTGGCGCGGACGCTGGTGCTGGACGTCGACGCCGTGTGGTTCACCCCGCTGAGCGCCGTGCGTGACGAGGTAGCGCGCGGGACCCTCGCGGTGCGCGCTTTGCGTGGGGCGCCGGATGAAGCCATCGGCTTGTTCACGGCCGCGGCGCATGGGGGAGGGCAGATCGCGTTGCTGTCGGCGCTGATGCACGAGCTGGCCGATGACGGCCGGCCGGACGCCCTCTGAGGGTTGCCCCTTGGTATAGCCGGCGGTAATGGCTGTCGGGACGATTCTTCAATTGTCTGCTCGGGGGGCGCTGCCTACAGTGCCGCCCATGCACCGACACCTCCTGGTCGGATGCAGTTCACTCCCCCTCACACCGAGCGAGACCATGAGCGACATCCTCCTGCCCCCCGCGAGCGGCGCCCTGTCGCCTGACCTGACAGCCCACGGCTACTTCGGTCAGCGCAACAGCGAAGCCCATCCGCCGGCCCTGACCCCGGGCTACAAGACCAGCGTGCTGCGTTCACCGCGCAATGCGCTCATCTCGAATTTCGCCACGCTGTCGGAGATCACCGGTCCGGTGTTCACGCCGGCCGAACTGGGCCCGAAAGACAACGACCTGATCACCAACTTCGCCAAGGATGGGCTGCCCATCGGCGAGCGCATCGTCGTGCACGGCTTCGTGCGTGACGAGTTCGGCCGCCCGGTCAAGGGGGCGCTGGTGGAAGTGTGGCAGGCCAACGCTTCCGGTCGTTATCGCCACAAGAAAGACCAGTACCTCGGCTCGCTCGACCCCAATTTCGGTGGCTGCGGCCGCATGCTGACCGATGAGAACGGCCATTACGTCTACCGCACGATCAAGCCCGGGCCCTATCCGTGGCGCAACCGGATCAACGAGTGGCGTCCGGCCCACATCCACTACTCCATCAGTGGCGATGGCTGGGTCCAGCGTCTGATCACGCAGCTGTACTTCGAGGGCGACCCGTTGATCCCGCACTGTCCGATCATCAAGACCATTCCGAGCGAAAGCCAGATCCGCAGCCTGATCGCCCAGCTGGATCGTGAGCAGGCCGTGCCGATGGACAGCCTGTGCTACCGCTTCGACATCACGCTGCGTGGCCGCCGTGCCACCTGGTTCGAGAACAAGTGAGCGAGGGCTGCACCATGACGACACTTCTGACCCAGTTCAACGAGACCCCGTCGCAGACCGGTGGCCCCTATGTTCACATCGGGCTGGCGCCGCGCCAGGCCGGCTTCGAAATCTTCGAGAACAACTTCGGCAACGTGCTGGTTCAGCCCGAGACACAGGGCGAACGCATCCGCATCGAGGGCTGCGTGTACGACGGCACCGGTTCGCTGTTGCGGGACGTGCTGATCGAGGTCTGGCAGGCCAATGCAGCGGGCAAATACGCCCACCCGGCAGACCGCCAGAACAAGCCGCTGGATCCCGCATTTCGCGGCTGGGGCCGAACCGGTGCCGATTTCGACACGGGGGTTTACACCTTCGAGACGATCAAGCCCGGCAAGGTCAGCCATCCCGATGGCCGCGAGCAGGCACCTCACATCTGTCTCGTGCTGTTTGCCCGCGGCATCAACATCGGCCTGCACACTCGCCTGTACTTCGAGGACGAGACCGACGCGAATGCGAAGGACCCGGTGCTCAATGGCATCGAATGGGTGGTGCGGCGCGACACGCTGAAGGCCCGCCGTGAGGTGCGCGACGGCGAGGTGGTCTATCGCTTCGACATCCGCATTCAGGACACCCCGGATGGTGGCAAGGAGACCGTGTTCTTCGACATCTGATCGGTGAACAGCAAAGCAGGGGGCGGGCCACAAGCCTGCTCCGTGATGCACAAAGGCCCCGGGGCAACCATGCCGCGGGGCCTTTTTGTTCTGTGGGGCCGTGCGATCAGGCGAGGCCGGCCAGCCAGTCGCGCACGCAGGCCGTGAACGACTCGGGTTGTTCCAGCACGCTCAGGTGAGAGGCCTCGGGCAGCACCACCAGCGTGGCGCCGGGGGTGGCCTGGGCGATGGTCTTGGCCATGGCGGGCGGGGTGCCCATGTCCAGTTCGCCGGCGATCACCAGCACGGGCACCTTCAGCTGACCCAGGCGGGCGGTGGTGTCGATCTGGCTGATGGCCTGGCAGGTGGCGATGTAGCCACGTGCATCGCACGTGACCACACGCTGACGCCAGCGTGCCACGGTGGCGGGCTGCGCGGCGCGGAAGCCGTCATGGAACCAGCGCTGCATGGCGCCGTCGACGATGCCTTCCAGCCCGCCGGATTCGATGGCGGCAATGCGTTGCGCCCAGCCGGCCTGGGCTTCGGCCGGGTAGCCACTGGTCGTGTTGGCCAGCACGAGAGCCTGCACCTTGTCAGGGTGCTGCAGGGCCAGTTCCTGTCCAACCATGCCGCCCATCGACAGGCCGATGAAGGTGACCGGGCCGCCGATTTCGTCGATCAGGCGGGCCGCGTCGTCGCACAGGTCCTGCATCGTGTACGGACCGGCAGGCACCTCGCTGAGGCCATGGCCGCGGTGGTCATAGCAGACGACACGGTTGTCCCAGGCCAGCACGTTGGCCAGGTGGTCCCACATCATGACGTCGCAACCGAGCGCGTGACTGAGCACGATGGTGCGGCGCGGTGCCTGACCATTGCGCGGCTCGCGCACGGTGTAGTGCAGGCTGGGGGTGGTCTTGGTGAAGCGGCTGGCACCCACACCCGGGTGCGCCACGGTGTGCACGTCCAGCTGCTCCAGCCAGGGTGCGAACTCGGGGCCGAGTTCACGCAGGATCTTCACGGTTTCGGCGAAAGCCGTGTTGGCGGCGGGCACGCCCGCGTAGATGGCGGACTGGATCAGCACTTCCTTGATGTCGTCCACCGTGAGGCGCGAGGCCGGGTCATCGCCCGTCAAGGCAGCGCGGATGTGCAGCTGGAACTCTTCCCAGCGCCCCAGCGCGGTGGTGATGGCCAGCACGATGATGCGACGGGTGCGGTGATCAAGCCCGGGGCGTCCCCAGACCTCGTGCCACGCGTAGCGGCTGATGAAGCCCTGGAACTCGGCGGTGAGGGCCGTGGCGCCGTTGAGCGAGCGGTCCACCCAGGCGTCGCCCAGGACGCTGCGGCGGTTGCGAAGGCCGCGCTGAAGATCGTGGTCGTATGCAGTCATGGTCAGGCTCGAGGGTCAGAGGAAGAGGGCAGGTTGGCAAGGTGCTGGCGAGCCAGCTCGGCGGCGTGTCGGGCGGCGTGGTCCGGACTGAAGGCCCGCCGCAGTGAGGCCTCGTCAACGTGGTCACGCAGGGCGTCGCTGGCCTGCACACGGGCGAGGGTGAGAGCCAGCAGGTGGGTGCGCGACGCCACGGCTTCACGTGAGAGGGCTTCCATTTCGTGGTGCGCGTCTGCGCGGCCGATGGCTTGAGCGAGCACGGCGCTGGCCGCTTCAGCGAAGACCAGCCCCAGCAGCGCATCGATGTTGGCGCGCATGCGGTCCGTGTCGACCTGCAGGCCAGCGAAGGCTTCGTTGAGGGCCTCCAGCGCACCATGTGCTCCCAGGAACAGGCCGGGCCACTCGGCCATCTCGGCCTGCCAGTCACCCAGGCCGCGTTCGTGTGCTTGCGCCATGCAGCCCAGCAGCGCACCGACGCGGGCTGGCGCGCGGTGTGCGGCAGCGAGCGCGATCATCGATGAGACAGGGTTGCGCTTGTGCGGCATGGCCGACGAGCCACCGCGGCCGCCGCCCGAAGGCTCGGCGAGTTCGCCCACTTCGCCTTGTGCCATCAGTGCCAGGTCGGTGGCGATCTTGCCCAGTGTGCCGGTCAGGATGCCGACTTCGGCGCCAAGACGCATCCAGCTGTCGCGCTGGGTGTGCCAGCAGCCATCCGGCAGGGCCAGACCCAGCGACTGCGCCATGCGACGTGCCACGGCCGGCCCCTTGTCGCCCAGCGCAGAGAGCGTGCCCACGGCGCCGCCGAGTTGCAGTGCCAGGGCGCTGTCTGCCAGCTCGGTGAGGGCGTCGCGGCTGCGTCGCAGCGGGGCGATCCAGCCCAGCATCTTGAAGCCCAGCGTGGTGACGGTGGCAGGCTGCAGCAGGGTGCGAGCCAGAACCGGCGTGGCCGCGTGCTCGCGGGCCAGCACCTGCAGCCGGTCAATCAGCCGGGTCAGGCTGGCGTCGATGAGGGCCAGTGCTTCGCGCGTGACGAGTGCGTTGCCACTGTCGATCACGTCCTGGCTGGTGCTGCCCTTGTGCACATGGCGCGCCGCCTCGGCGTCGAGCGAGGCCGTGCGTTGCGTGAGGGCCTTGACCAGCGGGATGGCGACACTGCCGGCACTCCGGCTGGCCCGCGCGATCTCGGCCACGTCGAATGCGTCGATCTGGCAGGCGTCGCGGATGACGCGGGCCGCCGCGGGAGGGATCAGTCCTTCAGCCGCCTCGGCCTCGGCGAGCGCGGCCTCGAAATCGAGCATGCACTGCAGCAGGTGCGGCCCGTCGAACACCGCCGCCATGGCGTCGGTGGAAAGAAACTGGTCGAACAAAAGGGTGCTCACAGGCGTGTCGCAAGGGTTGCAGGGCCCCATGTTAGGCAGTGCGCAGTGCGCACGCAAAGGGGCGCATGAAAAAGGCCGCGAGACCTGTCTGCCTGTGATGGGTGTCACAGGGCGGGGGCGTCTCGCGGCCGGGGGGCAGGGGGCCGATTGCAGCGTGACAACCGGCCCCCGGGAGGGACCTCAGAAGCGGTGGATCACACCGACCTGCATCCCGTGGATACGCTGGCCATTCACGTCGGCACCCGTGAAGTTCGGGTTCACGCCCGCCGAGCCGGAGGGGCGGAAGCCGGCGTTCGTGTCGTTGCTCATCGATTCGTACATCGCCATCAGCGTGGTGCGCTTGCTGAGGCTGTAATAGGCGCCCACCGAGCCGCCCTTGGCGTCGCGGCCCGAATCCGACGTGTCCTTGATCACGCCGTACAGCGCACCGAGGCGCAGCGCCGGGGTGATGCGGTAATCGGCCGAGATCTGGAAGATGTTGTAGAAGCGCTGGAGGTCGGCCTGAATGGTTGGGTTCGTGGCGGTGTTGGTGCCGTTCACCAGACCACCCACGTTGCTCATGATGGCCGCACCGTTGTTGCTCGTCGTGGTCGAACTGGTGCTGTTGTTGCTGCGGATGGCAACCAGGTAGACCTTGCCCTGACCGTAGTCGTAGTTGGCGTACAGGTTGCGGTAGATGACGTTCTCACGCACGGCCGAATTGGGGTTGGCCTTGCCGGTGATATCGGCATAGCCCACGCGGAAGGGGCCGTTCACATAGTCGACGCCCAGCTGGTAGATGGCCTGCTTGCCGCTGCCGGCGGTGGTTTCGCCCAGCGCGTAATGGGCCTCCAGCATGACGCCGGCCCAGCGCGGCGACTGCCACGAGATGTCGTTGTCGTAGCGCGAGGGGGTGCCGAAATTGTTGACGATCGAGCCCAGCGTGCGCGAGCTGTAGTCGATGAAATCGCCCCGGCCGAAGACGATGCCGTTCTGGCGGCCCAGTCGGAATTCGCCATAGGTGGGCGAGGCAAGGCCGATCCAGGCCTGGCGATCGAAGAAGCGGGCCGAGTCGGCCTGGGCACCCGAGTCCGCCGACAGGCCGTGCTCCAGCTGGAACTTGGCCTGCAGGCCGTTTCCGAGTTCTTCCACGCCGCGGAAGCCGATGCGGCTGCGCAGCGTCGAGCCATCGTTCAACGAGGTCAGCGACTTGCCCGAACTGCTTTTCATGTAGCTCAGGTATTGATCCAGACTGCCGTACAGCGTGACCGAGGAGGTCTGGGCAAAGGCCGCGCCGCACAGCAAGGCCGTTGCGGCAACGATGGAAACGCGAGCGAGTTTCTGACTCATGAGTTTGCTCCTTCAGTGGCGTAGGGACGCACACGGCCCGGCCACTTCGGCCCGTGCGTTGAGGTCGAGGTGCCCGCGTTCAGCGGGCGATGAGGTGTTGCAGCGCCAGGTGATAGCCCTGGGTGCCAAGCCCGCAGATGACGCCGATGGCCACATCCGACAGATAGGAGTGATGCCGGAAGGCTTCCCGCTTGTGGATGTTCGAGATGTGGGCTTCGACGAAGGGAATGGCGACGCCGGCCAGGGCATCACGCAGTGCGACGCTGGTGTGGGTGAGGCCGCCCGGGTTGATGAGGATTCCGTCCACCCCTTCAAGGCGCGCCTGGTGGATGCGGTCGATCAGGGCGCCCTCGTGGTTGCTCTGGAAGCAGGTCACTTCCACACCGTGGTCGCGGCCTAGATCGATCAGCTGCTGTTCCACTTCGGGCAGCGTGGTGGCGCCGTACACCGCCGGTTCACGCGTACCCAGGAGATTCAGGTTCGGACCATTGAGGACGAGAATCTTCTTCATCATGGGCCCGCCTTACTTGGCGCCGCGCACCTTGGCGATGGCGGCATTCATCTCGGACAGCATCGCGTCGCCGATGTTCTGCGTGGCCTTGGCCACGACGGGCTTGATGCGCTCACGGATCCGGGCCAGCTCGGCAGGGCTCAGCTCGTTGACCTGCATGCCCGCCTTCTTCAGGGCTTCGAGCGACGAGGCTTCGCGCTCCAGCGAGACCTGACGCTGGTACGCCGTCGCCTCGGCCGCGGCCGACTCGAACACCTTCTTTTCCTGCGCGGAAAGCTTGTCCCAGAACTTCTTGCTCACCATCAGGACCTGCGGGTTGTAGGTGTGGCGGGTGAGGGTGAGGTACTTCTGCACCTCGTAGAACTTGGAGTTGTGGATCAGCGTGACCGGGTTGTCCTGGCCGTCCACCGCCTTGGTTTCCATCGCGGCATACAGCTCGGTGAAGGGCATGGGTACGGCGTTCGCACCCAGCGTGTTGAACAGGTCGATGTAGACCGGCAGTTGCAGGACGCGCAGCTTCAGGCCGCTGATGTCTTCCAGCTTCGTGACCGGGCGCTTGCTGTTGGTCATGTTCCGGAAGCCGAGATCCCAATAACTCAGGCCGACCAGGTTCTTGTCCTGCAGGCGGTTGAGCAGGCGCTTGGCGAAGTCGCTGTCCATCACGGCAAACGCTTCCTTGCTGTTGTTGAACAGGAAGGGGATGTCCATCGCAGCGAACTCCTTGACCTGAGAGGCCAGAAGTCCGGCATTCAGCACGGTCACCTCGACGGTGCCGCCCTGAAGGGCCGACACGGTCTGCAGGTCGCCACCCAGCGCACCGCCCGCAAACAGCTTGACGGTGTGCTTGCCGCCACTCTTCTGCTTGATCAGCTCGGCGAACTTCTGTGCACCCAGCCCCTGTGGGTGGTCCATCTGATTCAGAAAGGCAAACTTGATCGTGCGCTCGCTGATCTGGGCCATGGCGGCGCTCAGGGGCAGCAGGGACACGGCCGCGGCCGTGCAGAGCAATTTCGCGAACTTGCGCATGAGGGTGTCTCCGTTGGAAGGGTGGGGGGCGAAGAGAGGGCCGGTTGCTGACTGCGGTCAGCCACCGAACCAGCGAGCCGGCACGGTGACCAGCCAGGGGAACAGAACCATCAGGAACATGACGCTGAACTGCGCGGCCACGAAGGGCAGGGCGCCCTTGGTCACCTGGTCCATCGTCAGGCGGCCGACGCCGGCCACCACGTTGAGCACCGTGCCCACGGGCGGCGTGACCAGCCCGATGGCGTTGTTGATGATGAACAGCACGCCGAAGTAGACGGGATCGATGCCGGCCGCCTTGATCACCGGCATCAACACCGGCGTGAGGATCAGGATGGTCGGGGTCATGTCCATTGCCGTGCCGACGGCCATCACGAGCAGCATGATGGCGATCATCAGCAGCGTGGGGCTGTCCATGAAGGGCTGTACGAGTTCGATGACCTTGGAGGGCAGATCGGCCACCGTGATCAGCCAGGCAGACACCATGGCGGCCGCGACCAGGAACATGACGATTGCGCTGGTGCGGGCGGCGGTCACGAAGATTGGGTACAGGTCCTTGATCGACAGCTCGCGGTAGATCACCGTGGCAACGAACAGCGCGTACACGGCGGCCACCACGGCGGCTTCGGTCGGCGTGAAGACGCCCATGCGCAAGCCGACCAGGATGATGACGGGCAGCATCATCGCCCAGGCGGACTCCTTGAGGGCCGCCTTGACCTCGGCGCGCGTCTTGCGCGGCGGAGGGGTCAGCTGCTCTCTGCGCATCAGCCACCACCAGGTGAACCACAGCGCGCCGCCCAGCATCAGGCCCGGGAAGATGCCGGCCATGAAGAGCTTGGAGATGGACACGTTGGCGGCCACGCCGAAGATCACGAACCCGATGGAAGGCGGGATCACCGGAGCAATGCAACCGGCGCACGCGATCAGTCCACCGGAGCGTCCCTTGTCGTGTCCGGCTGCGACCATCATGGGCAGCAGCAGCGAACCCAGCGCAGCCGCGTCGGCCACGGCCGAGCCAGACAACGCGGCCAGCATGCAGGCTGCAACAATGGCCACGTAGCCCAGTCCGCCGCGCACGTGGCCGACCAATGCCATGGCCAGATGCACGATGCGTTTCGACAGCCCGCCGTGGTTCATGATCTCGCCGGCCAGCATGAAGAAGGGCACGGCCAGCAACGTGAAGCTGTCGGCGCCATTGATGACGTTCTGCGCGAGGATCTGCGCGTCGAACAGATCGAGGTGGTACATCAGGGCCACGCCGCTGAGCAGCAGGGCAAAGGCAATGGGCATGCCGAGCGCCATGGCGCCAAGCAGGGATCCCAGGAAGATGGTGATCGTCATGTGAGGGGTCTCCGAGGGGCCGGACTTACTTGGCGGGAGCGTGTTTGTGGGCTGCCTGCTGGGCTTCGACCGCACTCATGTCTTCCGATTCCTGTGTCTGCACCAGCTCGTCTTCAGACAGTCGACCGGTGATGGCCAGCAGCAGGTCACGCAGCAGGAACAGCGCCGCCGACGCGCCGAACACCACGCCGCACCCGTAGAACACCGCCATGGACGTGCCGGTGGTGGGCGAGGCCACATCGAGGTTGATCTGGGCCTGGTCCAGGCTGCCCTTGAACAGCAGCCAGCACACGTACAGCATCAGCAGTTGGGAGGCGACGAGGCAGGCGCGCTTGCCGCTTGCGGGCAGGCGGCTCACCAGCATGTCGGTACCAAGGTGCTTGCGGTCCTTCAGCAGCACGATGGCGCCAAGAAACGTCATCCAGATGAAGAGCCAGCGTGACACCTCTTCCGACATCGTGATGCCGGAATTGAAGCCATACCGCAGCACCACGTTGCCGAACACGAGGATGACCATGCCGGCCATCAGCAAGGCCAGCAGGAGGTCAAGGAACTTGCAATAGCGATCGAGCCAGATCTGCATCAGGGGTCTCCGAAAACGAGGGGAAGGCGCAGCTGCCCCGATGGGTTCGAATAATGTACGAACCAGTTCGTTTAGTAATCGGTGTTTGCCCTAGGTCAATGGAAGGTCGGATCGGCACGGGTGAAACAGGCACATAAAAAGCCCACCGGTGGTGGGCTGTGCGGGGGGGGCGCGGAGCGCGCCGTTCAGGCGCGAACGTAGCGCACGATCATGTCGACGATGTTGGCGCGGCGCAGGGCCTGGGTGGCGGGTGAGCCGAGATCGCGTTTGAAGATCAGCGAGAAGGTGTGCCGGTTCGAGACCGTGAAGAAGCACAGCGCGCTGATGGACATGTGCAGGTCGATGGGATCGAGTCCGGTGCGAAAGACGCCGGCCTTGCAGCCCCGCTCGTACACCTGCGACAGCCCGAGGATGGCCGGGGTATTGAGTTGCTGGATCAGGCTGGACTGGGCGAGGAACTCGCCGCTGTGCATGTTTTCGTTCATCACCAGGCGGATGAACTCGGGGTTGCCGACCTGATAGTCGAAGGTGAATTCGACCAGTCGGCGCAGGGCGTCCTCTGGCGCGAGGTCCTCCAGATGCAGCTCGCTCTCGATGTGGCGGATCCGCTGGTACGCGTGCTCGAGCACCGCGATGTACAGGCCTTCCTTGCTGTTGAAGTAGTAATAGATCATCCGCTTGCTCGTCTGCGTCAGGGCGGCGATCTCGTCGATGCGCGCGCCGCTGAAGCCCTTGTCTGCGAACTCACGGGTGGCGACTTCCAGGATGTTCTGGCGCGTGTGATCGGCGTCCGGGCCACGCTCGGATGCGGGCGGGCGTCCCCGGCGGGGGGCAGTGCGCTCGGCAGTGGCTGGCTGGCTGCGGGCGACAGAGGAGATGGAGGCTGGCTTGCTCATGTGACGGCGGGAAGTGCGCGTGGCGGGGTGGCGCACACGATGACGTGATTGTGCCTGCGGCAGGCGAGGGCTCGTCCGGTCTGCCTTGCGGCAGGCTCCTTCAAGCTCACCGGACCGGCCAGGACAGATTCGGGAAATCCCTCGTGATATAAAACGAACTAGTTAGTACATTTGTGTGCAGCCTTATTCTCAGGGCGCCACGCAACGCCCGAACCCCTCGTTTCCTCGCATTCCCGTCTGCTCATGAACGCATCCCTCGCACACGCGCTCGCCCCGGCGGCCAGCACAACCAAGCTCCTCATGGGGTTGATCGGCTCGGGCATTCAGAAGTCACTGACGCCCGCCATGCAGGAGGAAGAAGCCCGGCGGCATGGTGTGCGCCTGCACTACCAGCTCATCGACCTGGACACCACCGGCTCGACCGTGGATGCCCTGCCCAACCTGATCGATGCGGCGCGCACCATGAACTATGCCGGTCTGAACATCACCTTTCCGTGCAAGCAGGCGGTGCTTCCCTTGCTGGATGGGCTGTCGGATGAGGCCGCGGCCATCGGTGCAGTCAACACGGTGGTGCACCGTGACGGTCGCCTGGTGGGGCACAACACCGATTGTTCCGGCTGGGCGTGGGGCTTTCAGCGCGCGCTGCCCGATGCAGACCTGTCTCGCGTCGTGCTGCTGGGAACGGGCGGGGCGGGGGCCGCCATTGCACACGCCGTGATGCGCATGGCCGTGGGCCGGCTGGTGCTGGTCGATCAGGACCCACGCCGCGCGATCGAGCTGGCTGCCCAGCTGAACGCGCGCTACGGCGGTGAGCGCGCTCTTGCTGAAGCAGATGTGGTCCGCGCGATGGCGGGGGCCAGCGGCCTCATCCACGCCACGCCCACGGGCATGGACAAGCTGCCTGGCCTGCCGCTGCCGGCCGACCTGTTGCAGCCCGCCATGTGGGTCAGCGAGGTCGTCTACTTCCCGCTGGAAACCGCCTTGCTCAAGGCTGCGCGTGCCAAAGGTTGCCGTACGGTGGACGGCGGCGGCATGGCTGTCGGCCAGGCCATCGGGGCGTTCGAGCTCGTCACGGGCCTGAAAGCCGATCCCGAACGCATGCTGGCTCATTTCCTGAGCCTCATCGGGCATCGCTGAGCCCGGCTTTTCGCGAGAGGACACTGTCATGAACAAAGTCGATCCCACCATGCCGCGCGAGCGCGTCGGCGCTTCTGACAATTCGCTGGGCATGAACGGCATCGAGTTCATCGAGTTCAGCACGCGCAAGCCGCAGGCGCTGGGCCAGGTGCTCGAGATGCTGGGCTTCCGCCCTGTGGCTCGCCATCGCTCACGTGAGGTGCTGCTGTACCGCCAGGGGGACATGAACATCATCATCAACGCCCATCCCGGCAGCCGTCCCAGCCTCGATGCGGAACCCGATGTGCCACAGATCGCCGCCATTGCGCTGCGTGTGCGTGACGCCGGCGCCGCCTACCGTCGCGCCCTGGAGCGGGGCGCCTGGCCGGTCAAGACCGAGGTTCAGCCGATGGAGCTCAACATTCCCGCCATTCATGGTGTCGGTCAGAGCCGCATCTTCTTTGTCGACCGCTACCGCGAGTTCTCGATCTACGACGTCGACTTCGTGCCCATCCCATCGGTCGACCCGCATCCGCCTGCGCTTGCCGGCTTCGAGTTCTTTGGCGTCGTGCAGTACATCGGTGCGGATCGCATGGACGACTGGACCGAGTTTTACGGGGAGCTGCTGGGCTTCCTGCCCGTTCCGGACGAGCTGCGGTTCGGCATCCTGCCCAAGGGGCGCGTACTGCGCAGCGCGTGCGGGAAGTTCTTCCTGCAACTCATCGAGCCTGAACCGGATGCCTGGGATGTGGGGGGCGAGGAAACCTTACAGCGCATTGCGCTGAGCACGCCCGACGTGCTGGGTGCGGTGGCGGCGCTGCGCAGTCGCGGCCTCGAGTTCACCGAGACCCGCCATTTGCACAGCGAGGACCGTGGCGCGCTCACCCAGACCCATCTGGGCGGCGTCAGCTTCGAGCTGGTCCACCGTGACGCGGCCTGAGCCATCCGAAGGAGCACGCCATGAATGCAGTCGCCGGATTCGGCATGGACACCATCTCGCTGGGCGGGGGCCTGGACGTCAAGCTGCGCGCCATCCGTGAGGCCGGCTTCGACCAGGTGATGCTGTCGGCACGGGACCTGGTGCAACACCCCGCGGGCGTGCAGGACGCCATCCGCCTGGTGCGGGACAGCGGCCTGCGGGCCACGGGATTTCAGGTGCTGCGCGACTTTGAAGGCCTGTCGGGCCACCTGCACGAGTACAAGGTCGACGTGGCCAAGTCGATGATGGAGATGTGTGCCGCGTTGGGTTGCAAGGTCATGCTGGCATGCTCGTCCACCTCGGTGCACGCCACACAGGACAGGGACGCACTGGTGCGCGATCTGCGCAAGCTTGCGATGCTGGCCGTGCCGCTGGGCATCAAGGTGGCGTATGAAGGGCTGTCATGGGGCCGGACCATCAACGAGTACACGACGGCGTGGGAGCTGGTCGAGGCGGCCGACTGCCCCAACCTCGGTCTGGGGGTCGATTCCTTCCACATCTTTGCGACCCGCACCCCGCTCGACGCGCTCGAGATGGTGGATGCGCGCAAGATCTTTCTGGTACAGCTTGCCGACTTCATGTGGCAGGAGATCCGCACGGTGGAGGAGCGCATCACCACGGCACGGCACTTCCGCGTCTTTCCTGGTGAGGGCGTCCACAGTGAAGAACTGGCCCGACTGGTGCTGCAGCTCGATCGCATGGGTTACGCCGGCGATTACAGCTTCGAAGTCTTCAACGATGACTACCAGGCGATGCCGCCGGAGCTGGTCTCGCAGCGTGCCTTCCGCAGTGCGAGCTGGCTGGCTGACGAGGTGCTCAAGCGCGCCACGCCGTTGCCGAGCCAGATGCGCCTGAAGCGCGCCTGAACGCGGGAGCGCTTCAGCTGCCGGCTTCCGGGGCGTGCTGATCGTTCGCCGACGCGGCGACCCGGGTACGCCAGCGGTCGATCTCGGCCCTCAGCAGGCCGAGGTGAATGGGTTTGGTGATGTAGCCGTCGAAGCCGGCGCGCCGGGCGGTCGCGGCATCGCCCACCATCGCGTTCGCGGTCAGGGCCACCACCGGAATGGTGCCTGTGGCCGGTTCTGACTTGAGTCGTCGCAGCACCTCGTAGCCGTCCATGTCGGGCAGGTTGATGTCCAGCAGCACGAGGTCGGGATGGCGTTCGGCCGCCAGGGCAAGGCCCTTGTGCGGGGTGTCGGCCGTCAGCAGCTGCAGGTCGGGCCAGCGCGCAAACGCATGCTCGATGAACTGCAGGTTGACCGCGTTGTCCTCGATGCACAGCACCGTCCAGCGTGGGCTCGATACAGCGGCGCCTGCCCCGGGCGCATCGCGCTGCGATGGGGATGCCGGTGCGGGCGCGGGCGCGGCGGCTGGGGTGCTCCTGCCGGTCCACCGTGCCAGCGTGATCCAGAACGTGCTGCCCCGGCCGGGCTGGCTGTCCACCCCGATCTCACCGCCCATCAGGTGCATCAGGCGTCGGCTCAACGCCAGACCGATGCCGGTGCCGTCGATCTGGCGTGCATCGGCATCCAGACGCTCGAAGGGCTTGAACAGCCGTTCCTGCTGGGACGGTGTCAGACCGGCGCCCGTGTCCTGCACGCGCAACTCGATCACGGCGGGCCGCTGCAGCAGGGACAGCGTGAGCTGGCCGCCGCGCCGGTTGTACTTGACGCCGTTGGACAGCAGGTTGAGCAGCACCTGGCGCAGACGGGTCCGGTCAGCGCGCACCTCGGCCGATGCCGCGATGGCCTCGACCTTCACCTTGACGTCGTGCCCTTCAGCAAGCGGCCGCATCAGCTCGATGCATTCGGCCACCAGCTCATCCACGCGCACCCGCTCCAGACTCACGTTCATCTGGCCGGCCTCCACGCGAGAAAGGTCCAGAATCTCGTTGATCAGCGTGAGCAGGTGATGGCCTGCGCTGATGATGTGGCCGACCTGCCGACGCTGGCCGCTGTCGTGCACCGTCAGGTCGAGCAGCTGGCCGAAGCCGATGATGGCGTTGAGCGGTGTGCGCAGCTCATGGCTCATGCGCGAGAGAAACTCACTCTTGCTGCGGTCGGCCCGCTCGGCCTCGTTCTTGGCCGTCAGCAGCTCGGCCGTGCGTTCCTGAACCCGCTGCTCCAGTTGCTCATTGATGTGGCCGAGCGCCATCTCACTCTGCTTGCGCTCGGTGATGTCTCGGGAGATCACCAGGAACGTCAGCGTGCCGTCGTCGAGGCGGTTCTTGCGGGCCACCGAAATGTCGAACCAGCGCTGGCCGGCCGGCACGTTGATCGCCACCTCGCGGCCCCAGACACAACCACTGCGCGCGGCGTCGTCGATTGCCTGCTGCACAGCGGCCGCGGCCTCGGGCGAAAGGACCTCGTGGACCGTTCGGCCGACGAGGTCGGGTGGCGCCTGCACCACGAGTTCGGGGCGCATGGCAAGCACTCTGCGATAGCGGCCCCCCGCATCCAGCTCGAAGAGCAGGTCGGGTATGGCCTGCCAGGTGGCAGACAGCTCCTCGCGCAGCGCGTCCAGACCCGCCCCCAGCTGGTCGATCTCCTTGAACCCACCGCGCGGCACAGGCGTGCTCACTTCGCCCGCGCGCAGGGCGCAGGCCGCGGCGTCCAGGCGTGCCAGCGGGCGGGTCACGTTGCGTCCGAGCCACCAGCCCATGAAGACGAACACGAGGATCAGGCCGACGAGGTCCGGCAGGCGTGCCAGCAACTCGTTGCGTGCGGCCTCGGCCCGTTCTTCCTGCAAGTCGTAGGCGACGTAAGCCAGGCCCCGTTTCAGGCTGCGCACCTCGTCCGGCCCTGACGGGCGCTCGAACGACTGAAGCGCGTCCAGCGTGCCGCGATCATCGGTCATGCGCCAGTCGGGCAGGCGGCTGCTCGCAGCGCGGGCGATCCGGGCCGCGTTCAGCTCCGGCGCCACCTGGCTCACGTGGCGGCCACGCCAGTCGGTGCGGTGCGCTCGCAGCACCTCGCCGTTCTCGCTGATCAGCAGCACCATGCGCACGTAAGGCCGGCTGGCGATCTGAGCGATCTCGGCGGCGACAAGGGCGGAGGCCGTGCCCATGCCTTCGTCGCTCAGGCGCACCAGCCGAGAGACATCGCCCAGTGCCTCGCGATACACGGTCTCGGTGAGGCGGTCCTGCCGCTGCTCCAGCGAAAGCGACACGGAGACCGTGCCGATCGCGAGCAGCAGCACCGTGAGGGCCACTGGAAGAAAGAGCCGGAGGGAGCGCATGGTCATGTGGGCTCCGGAAGGTAATCGGGGACGCACAGGCCCTCGAGTGACGGCGCCCCACGCAGCAGCCGGGCGCCATGCATCAGCCGGCCGACCGTCTGGGCTGACCGGAGAAGCTGAGGTTCAGGCCCCGCAAGCCAGCGCTGGTTCTCCGCCGCGGAAGGAAGCCGGATGCCCCGGAAGGCCTCGAGCACGTCCGTGGCACTCAGCTGCTGATAAGGTGCCAGTCGCCGCGCGGCATCCTCCGGCTGGGCACGCAGGTGTGCCAGCGCGAGAAAGTAGCCGCGGACGAGCTCTCGCAGGTGCGCTTTGCCGCTGGCACCGATCTCCGGCCCGATGGCCAGCACGTCCACGATGAGGCCGGGGAAGCGGCTGCTGTCGAGCAGTTGGTGGGCACCGGCACTCCGCAGGCGGGACGCCATGGGTTCGAATGTGATCACCCCATCGACCTTGCCCGCCGTGTAGGCCTGCACGTGCTGGTCTGCCGTGAGCGGGACCTTGACCAGATCAGTGGCCTCCAGCCCCGCGACTTCGAGCAGCCGGGACAGCATCAGGGCGCCCACGGCGGTCGATTCCACGGCGATGCGCTTGCCCTTGAGCGCGCTCACACGCTGGATGGATGGATGCACCATCACCACGTCCGCGCCGCACGATTCGTCGAACACGAGCGCCGCGCGCAGGTCGAGGCCGCCTTCGCGCGCCAGCAGCAGTTCATCGAGCGTGAGCGCGGCGGCCGAAACACTGTGGTTCGCCATTGCGAGCAGGCTGGCCGTGTTGGAGGGAAATTCGACGAGGCGCGCGGTCGATTCCCGGAGATGCCCGAGCTCGCGGGCCAGAAACAGCAACGCGTAACCGATCCAGGGATTCAGAGCCACCCGCAGCGGTGTGGACGATGCGTGACAACCCGACAGGCCGGCGCCACCCAGCAGGCCGGATGACAGCGCACCAAGGCCGCCTGCCAGAACTGCGCGTCGATTCATGGTGCCATGTGCTCCGCCCCGGGACAACCGCGCTTGCAGGAAGAAAGCCCGCACGCGTACGGCGCAGAGTCTCGCCGCTCTCCGGAGAGACTGCAAGCTCGCTGCCGGGAAGGCGCAGCGGGGGCCTCGGGCGTTTGGGTCCGTCTTCGTTGTGTGTCAGCGACGCCGACGGTGGGTCACGAACGCGAAGCCGGGCTGCCCGTCGCCTTGCGCGTGATGTTCCTCACGGGACACCTCTTCAAAAGCGGTGCGAGGCCAGTCAGGAAAGAAGGTGTCTGCGTCATAGGCAGCGTGGATTTCCGTCAACACCAGCTCGTCGGCCAGGGGAAGGGCGGCGGCATAGAGTTGGCCGCCTCCCATGACGAAAACCTTGTCGGCATCGGCCGTACGGACGAGGGCTTCTTCGAGTGTGTGAGCGACTTCGGCACCCGGTGCGTGCAAATCCGGGTTGCGCGTCACCACGACATTGCGGCGTCCGGGAAGTGGCCGGAAGCGCTCGGGCAGCGAGTCCCAGGTGCGGCGTCCCATGATCACCGGGCAGCCCATGGTGGTGGCCCGGAAGTGCTTCTGGTCCAGCGGGTGGTGCCACAGCAGGTCATTGTCCTTGCCGATGGCCCCGTTCGCCGCGACGGCGGCAATCAGGCTGAGGGTGCGGGGCTTGGGTGCGGGCACGGACATGGCGCGGGACGTCAGACTGCGACCGGAGCCTTGATGGCCGGGTGGTGCTGGTACTCGGTCACTTCGAAGTCTTCGTATTCGTAATCGAAGATGGAGTCGGGCGTGCGCTTGATGTTCAGCACCGGATAAGGGTAGGGCGTGCGGCTGAGTTGCAACTCGACCTGTTCGGTGTGGTTGCTGTAGATGTGACAGTCGCCGCCGGTCCAGATGAAGTCGCCGACGTCCATGTCGCACTGTTGCGCCAGCATGTGGGTCAGCAGTGCATAGGACGCGATGTTGAACGGCACACCGAGGAAGATGTCGGCGCTGCGCTGGTAGAGCTGGCAGCTGAGCTTTGGCCGCTCACCTTCGGCCTGCGGCGGTGCGACGTAGAACTGGAAGAAGGCGTGGCACGGCGGCAGCGCCATCTGGTCGATCAGACCCGGGTTCCAGGCGCTGACGATGATGCGGCGCGAATCCGGCGAGGTCTTGAGCTGCCGGACCACCTCGGTGATCTGGTCCACATGGGTGCCGTCGGGTTTGGGCCAGTTCCGCCATTGCACGCCGTAGACGGGGCCCAGCGAGCCGTCTTCACGGGCCCACTCGTCCCAGATCGTGACGCCGCGCTCCTGAAGCCACTTCACGTTGTCGTCGCCGCGCAGGAACCACAGCAGCTCGACGATGATGGATTTCAGGTGCACCTTCTTGGTCGTCACCAGGGGAAATCCCTCGCTCAGATCGAAGCGCATCTGATGGCCGAACACGCTGCGGGTGCCGGTCCCGGTGCGGTCCGTCTTGAGCACGCCCGTCGTGTGGACGAGGCGCATGAAGTCTTCGTACTGGCTGCGCACAGGGCGGGGGGACGACGGGCTCACGGGCAGGCTCGCAAAAGGTAAAAAAGCCCTCCATTTTACTGGAGGGCCCATCTGACGGTTCCGGGGATTATCGAACAGTGCCGGCGGCCTCGGGCTCGCGCAGGAAGATTTCGACGCGGCGGTTTCGGGAGCGTCCATCCGCGGTCTCGTTGCTGGCAATCGGCTCACGCTCACCCCGGCCGGCCGTCTCGATGCGCGAGCGGCTCACGCCACGGTCCTCCAGAAAATCGCGAACCGTGTCGGCGCGGGCCACCGACAGCGTGTTGTTGGTGGCGTCGCTGCCGACGTTGTCGGTGTGGCCCACGACGCGCACCAGGGTGCCCGGGTTGGCGCGCAGGCCATCCGCAAACTGCTGCAGCACGCTGCGCAGTTGCGGCTGCAGCGCGGCGCTCCCGGTGGCGAAGGAGATGTCGCTCGGGATGTTCAGCTTCAGTTGGTTGTCGGGCGTGCGAACGACGTCCACGCCCGTGCCGGCGGTGGCCTGCTCCATGGCCTGGCGCTGCTCTTCCATGCGGCGCGACCAGACGTTGCCCGCGATGGCGCCCGCGATGCCCCCGATGGCGGCCCCCCGCACCGTGTTCTTGCCCCCCGTGGCGGCACCGAGCACCGCACCTGCGACGGTGCCGATGGCGGCCCCCTTGGCCGTGCCTTGCTGGCGCTCGTCCATGTTGGCGCAGCCGGTGGCCAGCAGCGCGGCGGCCACGGCAGCCAGGGTGAGTCGGGTGGGGGTGCGGTTCGTTGTCATGGCGATTCCTCTCAGCATGTTCGGTGGGAAGTATGTCCCTCTGTCCTTGAACGCCCGGCCGGCCTTCCGCGTTGACGGTCACGGACGCAGCCTGTGGCCGGGGGGCGTCAGGCAGGGTGGTCAGCCTTGTGGCGAGGTGTCCTTGGCACGCGGCGTGCCCGCCCCCTCCGGTGTGGGCGGTACCGTGTCGAACTGCATGGCGGCCAGCCGGGCATAGAGCCCATTGCGGGCGAGCAGGTCGGCATGGCGCCCCACATCGACGATGCGGCCCTGGTCGATCACGACGATGCGGTCGGCATTGACCACGGTGCTCAGGCGATGGGCGATGACCAGCGTGGTGCGGTCTTTCATGGCTTGTTCCAGCGCGGCCTGCACGGCGCGCTCACTCTCGGTGTCGAGGGCGCTGGTGGCCTCATCGAGCAGCAGCAGCGGGGCGTTCTTCAGAATGGCCCGGGCGATGCTGATGCGCTGTCGTTGCCCGCCAGAGAGCCGCACCCCGCGCTCGCCGAGGTAGGTGGCGTAGCCCTCGGGCAGCGCCATGATGAAGTCGTGCGCGTAGGCAGCGCGGGCGGCGGCTGTCACCTCCTCGTCGCTGGCATCCGGGCGGCCGTAGCGGATGTTCTCGATCGCCGTGGTGGAGAAGATGGTGCTGTCCTGCGGCACCAGGCCGATGCGCTGGCGCAGGTCCTCCAGCCGCAGCTGGTCAATGCGTTCACCGTCCAGGGTGATGTGGCCCTGTTGCGGGTCGTAGAAGCGCAGCAGCAGCTGGAACACCGTGCTCTTGCCTGCCCCGCTGGGCCCGACCAGCGCCACGGTTTCGCCCGGGCGCACCTCGAGGTCGAAGGCCTCCAGGGCCGCGTGCTGGGGGCGAGAGGGATAGTGGAAGTTCAGCTGGTGCAGATGCACCCGGGCGCCCGTGCGGCTGGCCGGCAGCGTGGCTGGCACGGCCGGTGACTGGATGGGGGAGCGCGTGGCGAGCAGCTCCATCAGGCGCTCGGTGGCGCCGGCGGCGCGCAGGATGTCGCCATAGACCTCGGACAGCGCGGCCACCGCACTGAGCAGCAGGATCACGTAGACGACCGTCTGGCCCAGGTGGCCGGCGCTGATGCGGCCGTCGATGACCGCTTGTGTGCCCTGGTACAGGCCCCACAGCAGGGCCCCGGTGGTGGCGGTGATGATGAAGGCCACGAGCACCGCCCGCGCCCGGATGCGGCGCACGCCGGTGCCGAAGGCGCGCTCGGTGGCGTCATCGAAACGGCGGGCCTCGCGGGCCTCGGCGGTGTGGCTCTGCACCACGGGCACCGCGTTGAGCACTTCGGCCGCGATGGCGCTGGAGTCGGCCAGGCGGTCCTGGCTGGCCCGCGACAATTTGCGCACCCGCCGGCCGTACACGATGGCTGGCAGCACCACGAGCACCAGCCCGCCCAGCACCTGGGCCATCACATACGGGTTGGTGGCAATCAGCATGATCAGGGCGCCGATGGCCATGATGGCGTTGCGCAGCCCCATCGAAAAACTGGAGCCGACGACGGTCTGGATCAGCGTGGTGTCGGCCGTCAGGCGGGACAGCACCTCGCCGCTCTGGGTGGTCTCGAAGAAGGCGGGGCTCTGCCGCAGCACGTGGGCGTAGACGGCGCGCTTGATGTCGGCGGTGATGCGTTCACCCAGCCAGGTGACCATGTAATAGCGCGAGGCCGAGAACACACCGAGCGCCAGGCCGACGCCGAACAATGCCAGGAAATGCTCGCGCAGCGCCATGACCCGCTCGCCGGGCTCGGGCGACACCATGCCCTGGTCGATCAGGGTGCGCAGCGCGATCGGGAGCACGAGCGTGGTCAGCGCCGCCATGACCAGAAAGACGAAGGCGAGCACCAGCCGCGCGCGGTGCGGCCGGAGGTAGGGCGCCAGGGCGCGAAGGGAGGCGGCGGACCGGGCCGGGGCCGGGTCACGGACGGGATCTCGGGCGGAGGGCGGCATGGGCAGACGGGAGCAAGGGAGCCAGCAGAGTATCAGCCTTGACAATATTTGCATAGGCAAACAAAATCGCGGCATGTCAGATTCGTCAAGCATGCCTGATCCGCAGGGCACACCGGGGCCCTGTCCGGCGCCCGCCGACTTCTATGTGCAGGACCGCTTCAGCCGTCACGAGAGCGTCGGCTACCTGATGCGGCGCATCATGCAGTTGCTGGTGACCGAGGTGGACCATCGCCTGCAGGACATCGGCCTCACCAATGCGCAGTGGGCGCCGCTGTTCACCATCCACAAGATCGGGACGACCACGCTCGCCGAACTCTCGCGCGAGTTGCAGACCGACCCCGGCGCATTGACGCGCACGCTGGATCGCCTGGAGGCCAAGGGCCTGGTGCGGCGAGCACGTTCGACGTCCGACCGTCGTGTCGTGCACCTGGCGCTGACGCCGGACGGCGAGGCGGCGATGGCACCCGTCCCCGGCGTGCTGTGCGAAGTCATGAACGCCTACCTGGCCGGTTTCACCCGCGAGGAATGGCAGACGCTGCTCGAGATGCTGCGTCGCATGCAGGCCAACGCGGTCGCGTTCCGTGCGCGAACCGATCCCAAAGGCCCGGGCACCCAGGGCGGCTGATGGCCGCGCTTCACCATGCAGGAGGCCCGATGCAGGGCAAGACACTTTCACTTGACGCGGCACCGCCGCGGCGGCTGTTCGCCGTGGTCGCCGCCCTGTGTGCCATGGCGCTGGCAGGCTGCGGCAGCCCGGCGGGCGTTCGTGCAACGGTCGAGCCCCTGTCGGCCGACGCCCTGAAGTTGCAGGCCCCGGATGACACCGGCCGCTTCACGCAGGCGCTGCAACCCTGGTGGCGCGTGTGGGGCGACGACAGCTTGTCCAGCCTGGTGGAGCAGGCCCTGCGCGACAGCCCCTCGATGGCCGTGGCGCGCTCGCGCCTGATGCGCGCCGAGGCCATGCGCCTGCAGGCCGATGCCGTCACGCAGCCGCATTTGCAGGCGCGCGGTGAACTGGCCCGCCAGCGCTACACGGAGCACGGGGCTGTCCCACCGCCGCTGGCCGGCTCGGTGCGCGAGAACGGCACGCTGCAGTTGGAGGGGGCATGGGAGCTTGACCTGTTCGGCCGCCACCGTGCCGAACTCGCTGCGGCCGTGGGCGAGGCCCAGGCTGCGCAGGCCGAAGCGCATGCGGCGCAGTTGCTGCTGAGCACGCAGGTGGCGCGCACGCATGTGCAGCTGGCTCGTTTGTTGAGCCTGCGCGAGGTCGGGGCCCGCACCCTGGCCCAGCGTGAAGAGACGCTCAAGCTGATCCAGCAGCGTGTGTCGGCCGGGCTCGACACCACCGTCGAGCTGCGGCAGGGCGAAGCGAGCCTGCCCGACGCGCGTCAGCAACTCGAAGCACTGGATGAGCAGATCACGCTGACTCGTCACGCGCTGGCGGTCTTGCTCGGGCAGGTGCCTGATGCACTGCAGGGCCATGCGCCGGCGCTGGACCGGCTGCAGCTGCCGGGCGAGACGGGCGTGATGCCGGTCGACCTGTTGTCTCGCCGGGCCGATGTCATGGCGGCGCGCTGGCGTGTGGAGTCGGCCGGGCAGTTGAGCCGCGCCGCCCGGGCGAGCTACTACCCCAACGTCGACCTGCGCCTGTTTGGCGGCTATGGCGCCATCGGACTGGACCGCCTGCTCGACCCGGGCAGCCTGCAGTGGGGCGTGTTGCCCGCACTGAACCTGCCGCTGTTCGATGGCGGTCGGCGCGAGGCCAGCCTGCGCGGTCGCGTGGCCGACGAGGACCAGGCGATCGCCCGCTACAACCAGACCGTGCTGCAGGCCGTGCAGGAGGTGGCCGACGCCCTCGGCAGTGGCCGCTCGCTGCAGCGTCAGCGTGCCGAGCAGGCCGCCGCTCAGCAGGCCAGCGAGGCCGCCTACCGGCTGGCGCGCGAGCGCTACCAGGCGGGCCTGGGCAGCTACCTGAACGTGCTGAGCGCCGAGACGGCGGTGCTTGCGCAGCGCCGTCTGGCGGTCGACCTCCAGGCCCGTCAGCTGGACAACCAGGCCGCGCTGGTGCGTGCCCTCGGTGGCGGCCTGTCGCCTGTGTCTACGGCCTCCCCTGCATCGCCCGTTTCCCCGATCCCCACTTCGTCGAACCCGCCCACACGGACGGCCACGCCGCATCCGACCGGAGTCCGCTCATGAGCCAAGCCCCTGCTGAAAACCTTTCCGCGGCCCAGCCCGCTCGGACCCGTCGCAAGGCGCTGTCGGCCGTGGCCGCCGTGGTGCTGTTTGGCGGCGCTGCATGGGGCGCCTGGTACGCGCTGGTCGCCAGCCACTACGAGCACACCGACAACGCCTACGTCCAGGCCAATGTGGTGCAGATCACGCCGCAGGTGGGCGGCACGGTGCTGTCCATTGGCGCCGACGACACCGACGTGGTGAAGGCAGGGCAGGTGCTTGTTCGCCTGGACCCGGCCGATGCCGACGTTGCACTGGATCAGGCCCGCGCGCAACTGGCCCAGACCGTGCGCGAGGTGCGGACGCTGTACGCCAACAACGCCAGCCTGCAGGCACAGGTGGCCCTGCGGCAGGCCGATGTCGAGAAGGCGCGCAACGAGGTGGCCCGTGCCCAGGAGGACGTGAGCCGCCGCAGCCCGCTGCTGGCCAGCGGGGCCGTCGGCAAGGAAGAGTTCCAACATGCCAGCGCCCAGCTTGTGGCCATGCGCAGCGCGCTGACCGCAGCGGAATCGGCACTCGTGGCGGCGCGCGAGCAGCTCGCGTCCAACCGGTCACTGACCGATGGCACCTCGGTGGCCGAGCACCCCAACGTGGCCCGGGCTGCGGCGCGTGTGCGCGAGGCCTGGCTGGCGCGTCAGCGGGTCGATCTGCTGGCCCCCGTGGACGGACACGTGGCCAAGCGCAGTGTGCAGGTGGGCCAGCGCGTGCAGGCCGGCTCTCCGCTGATGGCGCTGGTCACGCTGGGCCAGCCCTGGGTGGACGCGAACTTCAAGGAAAGCCAGCTGCAGCGTGTGCGCATCGGCCAACCCGCCACGCTGACGGCCGATGTGTACGGCAGCAAGGTGGCCTACCACGGCAAGGTCGTCGGGCTGGGTGCGGGCACGGGGGCGGCGTTTGCGCTGCTGCCGGCCCAGAACGCCACGGGCAACTGGATCAAGATCGTGCAGCGTGTGCCGGTGCGCATCGAGCTTGACCCGCGCGAGGTGGCGGCGCACCCGCTGCGCGTCGGCCTGTCGATGGAAGTCGAGCTGGATGTGAGCCGTCAGGATGGCCCGGTGCTGGCCGTGGCCCCGCGTGCGCGCGCCCTGACGCAGACCGACGTGTTCAACCACCAGGCCAGCGAGGCCGACGCCCTGGTGCGCCGCATCATCGACGCCAACATCGGCCACACCACGGCACACGCCGTGGCAGCCGCACGCGGAGCGTGATGTGAGTGCCACCGCGGCGGTGGCCGCCCCGCGCCCCTTGCAGGGCGGTGAACTGGCCCTGGGCACCGTGGCGCTGTCACTGGCCACGTTCATGAACGTCCTCGACTCGTCGATCGCCAACGTGTCCCTGCCCGCCATTGCCGGCAACCTGGGCGTGAGCCCCACGCAGGGCACCTGGGTGATCACCAGCTTCGGGGTGGCCAACGCCATCTCGGTGCCGCTGACGGGCTGGCTGACCCAGCGCTTCGGTGCGGTGCGGCTGTTCACGGCCAGCGTGCTGCTGTTCGTGCTGGCCTCGTGGCTGTGCGGGCTCGCCACGTCGCTCGAGATGCTGATTGCCTTTCGAGTGCTGCAGGGGCTGGTCGCCGGGCCGATGATCCCGCTGTCGCAGACCCTGCTGCTGAGCAGCTATGCGCCGGCCAAGGCTGGCATGGCGTTGGCGATGTGGTCGATGACCACGCTGGTCGCACCCGTGACCGGGCCTTTGCTGGGCGGCTGGATCACCGACAACCTGTCGTGGCCGTGGATCTTCTACATCAACGTGCCCGTCGGGCTGGGCGCGGCGGCTGTCACGTGGCGCATCTACAAGAAACGTGAGACGCCCACGCGCAAGCTGCCCATCGACACGGTCGGGCTGGCGCTGCTGGTGCTGTGGGTGGGCGCGCTGCAGGTCATGCTCGACAAGGGCAAGGAGCTGGACTGGTTTGAAAGCGGTCAGATCATCGCGATGGGCCTGGTGGCCCTGGTCGGCTTCATCGTCTTCGTGATCTGGGAGCTGACGCAGGACCACCCGGTGGTCGACCTGCGGCTGTTCTCGAAGCAGAACTTCGCCTTCGGCGTGCTGACGCTGTCGATCGGCTACGGACTCTTCTTCGGCAATGTGGTGGTGTTGCCCCTGTGGCTGCAGCAGCACATGGGCTACACCGCTTCAGTGGCCGGCATGGCGGTGGCCCCGGTCGGGCTGCTGGCGATCCTGTTGTCGCCCGTGGTGGGCAAGAACGTGAGCCGGGTCGATCCGCGGGCGCTGGCCACCGTGTCGTTCTGCGTGTTCGCGCTGGTGCTGTGGATGCGTTCGCACTTCACGGTGCAGGCGGACTTCCAGCACATCATGCTGCCCACGATCATCCAGGGCGCGGCGCTGGCGTTCTTCTTCATCCCGCTGAGCGCCATCACCTTGTCCGGGCTCACGCCCGACCGCATCCCGGCGGCCTCGGGCCTGAGCAACTTCGTGCGGATCACGGCGGGCGCCATCGGCACGTCGACCGTCACGACCGTGTGGGACAACCGGGCCACGCTGCACCACGTGCACATAGTCGAGCATGTGAGTCGAACCGACCCGGGCGCCATGGAGGCACTCGACACCCTGTCGCGCGGCGGGCTGGGCTTCGAGCAGGCCGCCGCGCAGATCACGCGTCTCATCGATCAGCAAGCCTTCACGCGCGCGGCCGACGACGTCTACCTGGCGTCGGCCTGTCTGTTCGTGCTGATGATTCCGCTGGTGTGGATGACGCGTCCGAAGCGCGCCGGCGGGGCTGCGGTGGATTCCGGCGCCCACTGACGCCGATGTCTGCACCGATGCCGGTTTAGTTCGGCACGATGTAGTTCGCGTCCGACATCAGGTCGATCCCGCACGACAGCTGCTCCGCCCAGTCGATGAACTCCTTGACGGCGGCACCGGCCAGCGGCGCGCCGTGCTGCGGCACGATCATGTCGATCTTCAGCGTGCGCACCATGCGGGCCCAGCTGCGCAGGATCTTGTTGGAGACCATGTAGCGGCGGTGGAAGCTTTCCATGCCGCGCGGCAGCGGGTTGAGCGAGCGGATGGGCTGCTTGGCGCCTTCGCCCGACACGAAGGACACGCCCAGGTCGCCCGAGAACAGGATGCGGCTGACCGGGTCGTAGAACTGGAAGTTGCCCTCGGCGTGCATGAAGTGCGCGGGCAGGGCGATGAGGTCGTTGCGCCCCACGCGGATGCGCATGCCCGGGTCGGGGATGCCGACGATGCGGCCGGTGGTCTTGCCCGGCTTGCAGAAGTGGGGCACGAAGCGCTCCCACAGCGTCGACACGTACAGCTTGGCGTCGGGCGTGGCCGTCATCCAGCGGTCGAGCGAGGCGATGATGTCCGGGTCGGCGTGCGAGGCCAGAATGGCCGACAGGCGCGAGGGCGGGAAGTGCCGCGTCATGCCCAGGTAGAGCTCGCTGTAGGCGAGGTTGCCGCCCGGGTCGATGATGGCGCCATGGTCGCCATCGACGATCAGGAACTGGTTGGCCTGCACGGCCTCGCCGCCCTCATTGCTGAGGTCGGAAAACATCAGGCAGGCGTGGCCCTGATCGCGGAACAGCTCGTATGGCATCACAACTCCAACTTCGGCCCTGAGCCGCACGTCGCACGGCAAAAAGGGGATCGCCGAGCTTAGACGCAAGTACAGTCGATTGACTTAACCCACCTCAATTCGGGGGCGAGCCTGTCGTGAAGAGTGCACGCGCCCTATCCGACAGGGTAGCAGCCGTGTCGCCCTGGTCACAGGCGATGACGTGACGCTGTTGCATGCTGCGCAACCATGTGACCTGGCGCTTGGCGAGCTGGCGCGTGGCCGCGACGCCGCGCTCGGTGACCTCGGCCAGCGTGGCCGGGTGGCGCAGGTCCAGTCCGGCGTCCAGCGCCTCCCACACCTGGCGGTAGCCCACGCAGCGGATGGCGGGCAGATCGGCATGCAACTCAGGGCGTGCGCGAAGGGCGCGTACCTCGTCGACGAAGCCGGCGGCCATCATCTGCTGGTAGCGCAACGCCACGCGGCGGTGCAACCAGGCGCGGTCCTGCGGCTCCAGCGAGACGACGACGGCCGGGCGCTGCGCGGCGGCGTCCTGCCGGTCACGCTGGTGAAAGGCCGACAGCGGCGTGCCCGTGGCGTGCCACACCTCCAGCGCGCGCTGGATGCGCTGTGTGTCGCCGGGGGCCAGGCGGGTGGCCGTCGCCGGGTCGACCCGGGCCAGCTCGGCGTGCAGAGCGTGGCTGCCCTGGGCGCGCATGCGGGTGTCGACCTCGGCGCGCACTTCGGGCGGAATGGCGGGCATCTCGTCGATGCCTTCGAGCAGGGCCTTCAGGTAGAGCATCGTGCCGCCCACCAGCAGCGGCGTGCGCCCGTGCGCACGGATGTCGACCACGAGGGCCTCGGTGTCGGCCACGAAGCGCGCCGCGCTGTAGCGCTCGGTCGGGTCGAGGATGTCGATGAGGTGGTGGGGCACCTGAGCCTGTTCCTCACGGGTGGGCTTGGCGGTGCCGATGTCCATGCCGCGGTAGATCAGGGCCGAGTCGACGCTGATGATCTCCAGCGGCACATGCCGGGCCAGCTCGAGCGCCACCGCGGTCTTGCCGCAGGCCGTGGGCCCGGTCAGGATCCACAGGGGTTCGGTGTGAGGTTGGCTCATGGGTTCAGGCGGCTTGCGGGATCAGGCCATGGCGCTGAACGCGGTGCAGCGCCACGCGGGCCGTGCAGGCGCCTCCCAACGCCATGCCGAGTGTCAGCGGGTGAATGGTGCCGACCCAGCCGGGCAGGGCGGTCCAGCCCGACATGACGGCGCCCACGCCGAAGGCGATCACCGACAGCACGAAGCCCGACAAGGCCGATGCGGCGCCCGCCTGATGCGGGAAGGCGGCCACCACGCCGGTCTGGCCGCATGGCTGGTGGATGCCGTGGCCGAAGGCATACAGCCACAGACCGGGCAACAGCGCCCAGGGGGGCACATCCCAGCCCGTGCTGAGCTGGGCCAGTGAGATGCACAACCCCCACACGCCGCCCACCAGCGGAAACCACCCCGCGCGCCGCACCGTGCCGCGCAGCCCTTGCCGGCTCAGTGTGCGCCGGCAGTGAAGGGTGCCCAGCAGGTAGGACAGCGAGGTGCTGGCCATCACGAGTCCGTAGGCCGTGCGGCTGATGCCGAGCACGTTGATGAACACGAAGGACGAGATCGACAGGAAGACGAACAACCCGCCATAGGTGGAGGCCGACAGCAGCGCGTAGCTGCGGAACACCGGCTGCTTGCCGATGCCGATCCAGTTGCGCACCAGCGTGCGCCAGGGCTGCGCGGCCTGTCGGCGCTCGGGGGCCAGCGTTTCGGGCAGGCGCCACCAGATGAAGGCGAGGATGATGGCCCCGGAGATGGCCAGGATCGACATGGTGGCGCGCCAGCCGCCATGCGTGGCCGCCAGACCGCCCAGGACCGGCCCGACCAGGGCGATCACGCCCAGCCCACCCATGCCGTGGGCCATCATGCGGGCGCCATCTTCGGGCTCGTAGAGGTCGCGCACCATGGCGCGCCCGCACATCACCACGCCGGACAGGCTGGCGCCTTGGGCAATGCGGGCGGCGATGACGATGCTGAAGTCCTGCGCCAGCGTGGCCGCGATGCTGGCCAGCACATACAGGCTCAGCCCCCAGCGCAAGACCGGGCGGCGGCCGATGCGGTCGGCAATCGGCCCCCACACCAGCTGGCCGAAACCGAAGCTGAGCATCAGCACCGACAGCGTCCATTGCGCCAGCGAGGGCGTCAGGCCGAGCGCCGCCTGCAGTTGCGGCAGCGCGGGCAGGTAGAGGTCGGTCGTGATCGGCTGCAGGCCCAGCAGCATGCTCAGCGCCACCACCACCACCCACGTGGGAATGCCGTGGCCGGCCGGGCGCGCCGCCGCGGGATCAGAAGCGCTCATCGGCCCTCAGGAATCGCCATTCGCCCACCGGCAGCTTGCCCAGCGTGATGCGGCCCATGCGCACACGCTTGAGGCCCACCACGCGCAGGCCCACCAGCTCGCACATGCGGCGGATCTGGCGCTTGCGGCCTTCGCGCAGCACGAAGCGCAGCTGCTGTTCGTTCTGCCACGACACCTGGGCTGGCTTGAGCTGGCGCCCGTCGAGCTCCAGACCAAAGCGCAGCTGCTCGATCACTTCGGGGGGCACGACGGCCGAGACGTTCTCGGCGTCCGGCGCGTCCACGGCCTGCACGCGCACCAGGTATTCCTTCTCGACGCCCGAGTCCTCGCCGATCAGCTGGCGCGCGATGCGGCCGTCCTGGGTCAACACCAGCAGCCCGGTCGAATCGATGTCGAGGCGGCCGGCCGGTGCCAGATGGCGCAGGTGCCCGCGGGTGAGCTGCAGGCCCTGGCGGTCTTCCTTCCAGCGGTTCTCGGGGCGGATCAGGATGACGGCGGGCTCATGCCCGTCTTCCGCCTGGCCGCTGACATAGCCGATCGGCTTGTGCAGCAGGATGGTGACGCGCTCGGCCTGCTGCGTGCGGGCCAGCGGGTCGATGGTGATCTCGACATCGGGCAGCACGCGGGTGCCCAGTTCGTCCACCACCTCGCCATTGACGCGCACCCAGCCCTGTTCGATCCACTCGTCGGCCTCCCGACGCGAGGCCAGGCCGCGTTCGCTCATCAGCTTGGACAGGCGCATGCGGCCGTCATCGGGCGTCGGGCGCTCGGTGTGCGGCGGTTGCGCAGGGCGCGGTGTGGCGCGGAAATCGTCACGCGACGGGGCCCGGCGGTCATCCCGGCGGTCGCCCCGCGGCTCGTCCCGGCGGTCTGCGCGTCCCCCGGTGCGGGGATCCTCGCGGCGGCCTGCCGCGGCGCGAGGCTCGCGGCGGCCTTCCCGCTGGCGTGGGTCGCCATACGGGGCAGCGCGGCGGTCCTCACCTCGCTGGGGGGCGGGCCGACGGTCGTCGTGGCGTGGGGCATCGCGACGCGGGCCCCGCTCGGCGCGGTCGTCCGGCCCGGGGCGGTAGGGCGGTGCAGCGGCGGCGCGCGCGGCCGCTTCCTCGCGCGCCTGGGCGGCTTCGGCGGCCGTCATGCGCTTGCGCGGTGCGGTGCCGCTGCCACGCACGGGGGGCTTGCGGTGCGTGGGCGCGTCACCGCCTTCGGTGGAGGCCGGGCGGTTGAGGCTCAGTTTCTTGCGTTCGGTCATGAAAAACAGTCAGGGTGGCGTCAGCGGCCGCGCATGAACAGGGCATCCAGTTCACGCAGGGCCAGCTGCCGCCAGGTGGGGCGCCCGTGGTTGCACTGGTCGGCGCGTTCGGTGGCCTCCATGTCGCGCAGCAGGGCATTCATTTCGGTCAGCGTCAGCTGGCGGTTGGCCCGCACGGCGCCGTGGCAGGCCATGGTGGCCAGCAGTTCGTGCTGGGCGCGCTGCACGACGTGGCTGGCATCCAGCTGGGCCAGTTCGGCCAGCACCGAGCGCGCCAGCTCCACGCCGTCGGCCTGCGCCAGCGCGGCGGGCACGGCACGCACGGCGAGCTTGCCGGGGCCGATGGCGTCGATGTCCAGGCCGAGTTCGGTCAGGGCCTCGCGTGCGGTCTCGGCTGTGGCCATCTCGGCCGGCGAGGCGGCAAAGGTCAGCGGGATCAGCATCGGCTGGCTTTCGAGCCGAGCCTGCGCCAGTTGCGCCTTCAGCCGCTCGTAGACCACGCGCTCATGGGCGGCGTGCATGTCGACGATGACCATGCCTTTCGCGTTCTCGGCCAGCACATAGATGCCGCCGATCTGACCGATGGCGCGGCCGAGGGGCCACTCTTCGTGGGGCGCTTCGTCGGTGGAGGCGGGCGATGCCATCTGGCCAAAACCCGACGGCGCGGCGAGCAGAGGGGCCGGCACGCCTTCGGCGACCCCCAGCGGGTGCGGCGCGGCGGGCGTGTACGTCACGGGCAGCGCGGCCTCGGCCTCGGCGTCCGCGCGGGCCACCACGCGGGGCAGGGCCAGGTCGGCAAAGGGATCCGGCGTGGTCGGCAGCGGCGCGGTCGGCGCGCCCGAGGCCGCAGGCCAGCCGGCCCAGCGCTGCTCGGGCGCGGTCGTGCCGGCGGGGCGCGCCCAGGGCAGGGCGCTCTGCGTGCGGTTGGCGCCGCTCCAGCTGCCGGCGTCCGATGCCTGCGATGGGCCGGGGGCCGGGTCCGGCACATCGGCAGCCGCACGGGCCAGGTCGGGCATCAGTGGCGCGGCCTCGGCCCCCGCGCGGGAGCGGGCCAGCGTGGCCTCGACCGCCTTGCGCACGGCCTGGTGCACCTCGCGCGAATCGCGGAAACGCACCTCGATCTTGGTCGGGTGCACGTTCACGTCCACCCGCTCGGGGTCGATCTCGATGAAGAGCACATAGGTGGGCTGGCGTGAGCCGTGCAGCACGTCCTCATACGCCGAGCGCACGCCGTGCGAGATCAGCTTGTCGCGCACATAGCGGCCATTGACATAGCAGTACTGCCAGTCGGCACGGGAGCGGGCGGCATCGGGCAGCCCGGCCCGCCCATGCACCCGCATCGGCCCGATCTGCAGATCGACCTCGCGGCTGGTGCGCACGAATTCGTCGCCCAGCACGTCCTGCAGGCGTTGGGCCGGCGTGCCGGGCCGCAGCTGTTCGACCAGCTTGCCTTCGTGCCATACGGCAAAGCCGACCTCCGGTCGAGCCAGGGCATGGCGGCGCACGGCCTCGAGGCAATGCGCGAGCTCGGTCGCGTCGCTCTTGAGGAACTTGCGCCGGGCCGGCGTATTGAAGAAGAGCTCACGGGCCTCGACGCTGGTGCCCACGGCACGGGCCGCAGGCGTCAGTTCGCCCGAGCGGGCATCCAGCCGGTGGGCGTGGGCGTCGTGCGGGGTGCGGCTGGCCACCGACATGTCCGACACCGAGGCAATGGCGGCCAGCGCCTCGCCCCGAAAACCCATGGTGCCGACGTGTTCCAGGTCGTCCAGCGAGCGGATCTTGCTGGTGGCGTGGCGCTTGAGCGCCAGCGGCAGCTCGGGCACGGGAATGCCGCAGCCGTCGTCCTCGACCAGAATCTGGCGCACGCCGCCCGCCATCAGCTTGACGGTGACCTGCCTGGCGCCGGCATCCAGGGCGTTGTCCACCAGTTCGCGCACCACCGACGCCGGCCGTTCGACCACCTCGCCCGCGGCGATCTGGCTGATCAGCTCGTCGGGCAGTTCCTGGATGGTGCGCCGCTGGACCGGCTCGGCCCCGGCGTCAGGCGCCGCGGCGGTCTGATCGGCGGTGGCAGGGTCGGGGGCGGTATCCAGATTCATCTGCGCATTGTAGAAGCGCGGGGCCGCCCGGACAGGTGGTGGGGCTTGCGGGCAAAGCGTCCATAATCCCGCGCTATGGAGCTCGCCCACTTTCTGATCGATTTCATTCTGCACGTCGACAAGCACCTTGCCGAGTTCGTGCAGCTCTACGGCCCGTGGGTGTACGCCCTGCTGTTTCTGATCGTGTTTGTGGAAACCGGGCTCGTCGTGATGCCGTTTCTGCCGGGCGACTCGCTGCTGTTCATGGTGGGCGCGCTGGCCGGCACCGGCTCGCTGAGCCTGCCGGTGGCCATAGGGGTGCTGCTGGTGGCCGCCATTGCGGGCGACCAGCTGAATTACTCCATCGGCCGCTACATTGGCCCCAAGGTGTTCCAGTGGGAGGACTCGCGCTGGTTCAACCGCAAGGCGTTTGATGCGGCCCATGCGTTCTACGAAAAGCACGGTGGCATCACCATCATCCTGGCCCGCTTCATGCCCTTCATCCGCACCTTCGCGCCTTTCGTGGCCGGCGTGGCGCAGATGAACCGGGCCACGTTCACCGCCTACAACGTCATCGGCGCGCTGATCTGGGTGGTGGGCCTCACGGTGGTGGGCTACCTCTTCGGCAACATCCCCTTCGTGCAGCAGCATCTCAGCAAGATCATCTGGGCGATGATCCTGGTGCCGGGGCTGATTGCCATCTTCGGGGCCTGGAAGGCCGGGCGCCAGGCGCGCGCCACGGCCTGAGTCGGGCGGTCACAGCGCCCGGTTGCGAGCCAGCGGCGGGTTGCGCGCGAAGTAGCGCTGGATGCCCGCCAGCAGGGCATCGGCGAGCTGGGCCTGGTAGGCCTCGTCCTTCAGCTTCGATTCCTCTTCCGGATTCGAGATGAAGCCCGTTTCGACCAGGATGGACGGGATGTCCGGGGCTTTCAGCACCGCAAAGCCGGCCTGCTCGACGCGCGGCTTGTGCAGCCGTCCGACCTTGCCGAGGTGGCCCAGCACGGCCTGACCGAGCTTCAGGCTGTCCTTGATCTGCGCGGTGGTCGACATGTCGAGCAGGGCGCGCATGATGGTTGCGTCCTTGGTCTTGATGTTGACGCCGCCCACGATGTCGGCCGCGTTTTCCTTCTTGGCCATCCACCGTGCTGCGGCGCTGGTGGCACCCGTCTCTGACAGCGCGAAGACCGACGCCCCCCGTGCTTCCGGGTTCATGAAGGCATCGGCGTGGATGGAGACAAACAGGTCGGCCTGCACCCGGCGGGCCTTGTTCACGCGCTCGTGCAGCGGCACGAAATAGTCGGATTCGCGGGTCAGCATGGCGCGCATGCCGGGCAGGGCGTTGATGCGCGTGCGCAGTTTGCGCGCAACCGCCAGCACCACGTCCTTTTCGTACAGGCCGCTGGGGCCGACGGCGCCCGGGTCTTCGCCACCGTGGCCGGCATCGAGCGCCACGATCACGAGCCGCTGGGTGGCGTCGGCGGCCGGCGGCGGTGGTTCATTGGGCTCGAGGCGCTCGGCGGTGGGGCGCGGCTCGGCGCGTGCACCGGGCTTGGTGTCCTTGTCCGCCGGCTTGGGCAGTGTCCGGGTGGCCACGCGGGTATCGCCGCGGTCTGCCTCGACTGGCGGGCGGCGCAGACCACCGATGAATTCGCCCAGGGCGTCGTTCATCGCGTCGGCGGCCTGCTCGGACGAGCGTTGCGCCGCCATCCCGGCCACAGCGGCGGGGCTCTGCTGGGCTGCGCTGGCCGCGGCCTGCTGGCCAGGCAGTGTGGTGCCCGCAGGGGCGGAGGGCGCCGCATTCGGCGACGAAGCTGGCGTGTCCGGCATGCCGGCATTCAGCGCCACACGCGGGTCGATCGGCGCGCCAGGATGCAGATCGAACACCAGTCGGTGCTGGTAGGCCGCCACGGGCGCCAGACCGAACACCTGCGGCTTGATCGCCTGCTTGAGGTCGATCACCAGACGGGCCACGGACGGCTTGTACTGGCCCACCCGCACGCCGGCGATGTAGGGGTCATCGCTGCGGATCTTGCGCACCAGTTCCTTGAGCTGGCTGCTCAGGGCGAGGCCCTCGATGTCGATCACCAGCCGGTTGGGGCGGTCCACCGAAAAGAACGTCGCGTTGAGTGCCGTGTCGGATTCCAGCGTGACCCGGGTGTAGTCCTGCGCCGGCCACACCCGCACGGCCACCAGCTCGGCACCCCAGGCGAGTTCCTTCGGGCCGAGCAGAAAGATGAGCGTGCCCCCCGCAGCCTGCTTGAGCAGGGTGCGGCGTGACGGAGACGGGGCAGGGTCGCGCTCACGCATGGGCGGGGCCTCCTTCGGTCGGGGCGGCTTTCAAGGCCGCGAGTGCGGCGCGGCCGATGGGGCTCAAGGCCTCGAGTCGGGCATCGCGTCGCGTGTCGTCGTGCAGGGTCAGCATCAGACGCAGGTCCGGGCGAGGCAGCAGCCCGGCGGCTTTGTCCGGCCATTCCACGAGCTTGAGGCCGGGCGCGGCGAACAGGTCGCGGAAGCCGGCGTCTTCCCATTCCTGCGGGTCGTTGAACCGATAGAAGTCGAAGTGCTGCACGGTGTGCCCGGGCAGTTCATGCGGCTCGACCACGGCGTAGCTCGGGCTCTTGATGCGGCCGGTCACGCCCAGCGCGCGCAGCAGGTGCCGCGTGAAGGTGGTCTTGCCCGCGCCCAGGGTGCCATGCAGCTCGATCACGGCGGAGCCACCGGAGTCGAGCCGCTGGCGCAGCGCCTGAGCCAGGGCGGAGGCCAGGGCCGCGCAGGCGGACTCGTCCGACCAGGTCTGGCAGACCTCGTCGGCAGAAGCGTTGGGCGGGCTTGCTACGATCGTCACATGCGTCATGAAATTCGGTCACCCCGGCAGCCAGATCAGGCAGGCTCATCGGATGCGCCTGCGGCGTCGCAGCCGCTGTCCGACCCGCGCGCCGTACTCGGTGCACTGCGTGAATGGGCCGCAGAACTGGGATTTTCCCAGATTGGCGTAGCAGATGTCGATTTGTCAAGTGCCGAGCCGGGCCTGCTGGACTGGCTGGCGCGCGGTTTTCATGGCGAGATGCACTACATGGCCAGCCACGGACTCAAGCGGGCGAGGCCGGCCGAGCTGGTGCCAGGCACGGTCCGCGTGATCACGGCCCGCATGGATTACCTGCCGACCAGCCTCCCCGAGGGCTGGCAGCGGGTGGAGTGGCGTCGCCTGGCCGACCCGTCACAGGCCGGCGTGTCGATGTATGCCCGGGGCCGGGACTATCACAAGGTGTTGCGTGCCCGGCTGCAGAAGCTGGCCGACCGGCTGGCCGCACAGATCGGGCCGTTTGGCCACCGCGTGTTCACCGATTCGGCGCCGGTGCTGGAAGTGGAGCTGGCCAGCCGAAGTGGCCTGGGCTGGCGCGGCAAGCACACGCTGCTGCTGTCCAGGGACGCGGGCTCGACCTTCTTTCTGGGTGAGATCTATGTGGACGTTGCGCTGCCGTTGACCGAGCCGGAAACGGCCCACTGTGGTGCCTGCCAGGCTTGCATGACGGTCTGCCCGACACAGGCCATCGTGGGCGAGCAGCAGGTGGATGCGCGCCGCTGCATCTCCTACCTGACCATCGAGCACCCAGGGCCCGTTCCGCTCGCGCTGCGCCCGCTGATGGGCAACCGCATCTACGGGTGCGACGACTGCCAGCTGGCCTGCCCGTGGAACAAGTTTGCCCGCCGGGCCAGGGTGCCGGACTTCGATGTGCGGCCGGCGCTGGCCGCGCCCGACCTGCTCGGCCTGTGGCAATGGGACGAGGCGACCTTTCTGCGGCTGACGGAAGGCAGCCCGATCCGGCGCATCGGCCATGTGCGCTGGCAGCGCAACCTGGCGGTGGCAATGGGCAATGCGCTGGCGTCGCCTGCGCTGGCTGCAGACACACGAGAGGACCTCGTGCAGGCCCTGCGACGCTGGGCCGACACCACCCCGCTGGCGGGCGACGACCACGCCCTCGTGGCCGAGCACGTGGCGTGGGCGCTGTCACAGTCTCCGTCTTAGTCGTTGACCAGCACGACCTTGCCGCGCACCTGACGTGAGCCCATCAGCGCAAAGCCCTCCTTGAGCTGGCTCATCGGCAGCTTGTGCTCGATGACGGGCTTGATCTTGCCTTCCATGTACCAGGCCGCCAGCTGCATCAGGCAGGCGGCGTTGGCCTGCGGTTCGCGCCGCGCGAACTCGCCCCAGAACACGCCGACGATGGACGCGCCCTTGAGCAGCGCCAGGTTCAGCGGCAGGTTGGGGATCTGCCCATTGGCAAAGCCCACCACCAGCAGGCGACCGCGCCAGGCGATCGAACGGAAGGCCTGCTCGGTCATGTCGCCGCCCACCGGGTCGTAAACCACGTCCGGGCCCTTGCCGTCGGTCAGCGTCTTCAGCGCGTCGCGCAAGTTGGTGGTGGTGTAGTTGATGGTCTCGTCGGCGCCGAGCTCGCGGCAGAGCGCGCACTTCTCGTCGGTGGAGGCCGCGGCAATCACGCGGGCGCCGGCTGCCTTCGCGATCTGGATGGCGGCCGTGCCGACACCGCCAGCGGCACCGAGCACCAGCACCGTCTCACCAGCCTTCAGCGCGGCGCGGTCCATCAGCGCGTGGTAGGTGGTGCCATAGGTGCACAGGAAGGCCGCGGCGTCTTCGAACGAGAACACCGGCGGCAGCGGCATCAGCACGGCAGCCGGCGCAAGGGCGTGGGTGCCGAAGCCACCCGTGCCTGCAAAGCCGGCCACATGCGTGCCCACGGCCAGGTGCTTGACGCCTTCCCCCACGGCTTCCACCACGCCCGCGAACTCGGCGCCCGGCACGAAGGGCAGGGCCGGCTTCATCTGGTACTTGCCTTGCACGATGAGCAGGTCAGGGAAGTTCAGGCTCGCGGCCTTGATGGCCACGCGCACCTCGCCCTTGCCCGGTTCGGGCGTGGGCTGCGTCTGCCAGGCCAGTTGCTCGGGGCCGGCGAATTCGTTGCAGATCCAGGCTTGCATGAGGGGTGTCTCCAAAGTGAGGTCCGTCAGGGACTCTGTATGAGGGTACAGACGAGTATCACACTGCGCCGCGAGCGAAAGTGTCGCATTGGCGCAGATCGCCGGTGTCGAGGCCGCGCCGGAACCAGGTCTGGCGCTGCACGCTGGTGCCGTGGGTGAAGGAATCCGGACGGACCTCGCCGCCGGCCTGCCGCTGCAGCGCGTCGTCGCCAATGCGCGCGGCCGCGTTCAGCCCTTCCTCGATGTCGCCGGTTTCCAGCACCTGACGAGCGCGGTCGGCGTGGTGGGCCCAGACGCCGGCATAGCAATCGGCCTGCAATTCCAGCCGCACGCTCAGCGCGTTGTACTGGGTTTCGCTGACGCGGCCGCGCATGGCGTCCACCTTGTCGGTGGTGCCCAGCAGGTTCTGTACGTGGTGGCCCACCTCGTGCGCGATCACATAGGCCTGGGCGAAGTCGCCGGGGGCGCCGAGTTGCTGACGCAGCACGTCGTAGAAGCCGAGGTCGATGTAGACCTTCTGGTCGGCCGGGCAGTAGAACGGACCCATGGCCGACTGGCCCGTGCCGCACGCGGTGGGGACGCTGCCCCGGAACAGCACCAGGCGCGGGTCCTGGTACTGCCCGCCACCTTCCTTGAACAACGTGCGCCACACGTCTTCGGTGTCGGCCAGCACGGTGCGCACGAAGCGCGTCTGTTCGTCGTTCTGCGGTGCGGTGCCCGGCTGCTCGACGGCGGGCTGGCTGACCGGGGCAGGGCCGCCGGCCAGCATCTGCAGCACCGTCAGGGGGTTGACGCCGAGGAAGTAGCTGGCCACCAGCGCGATCACGACCGAGCCGATGCCCAGGCGTCCGCCGCCCAGCCGCAGGCCGCCGCCGGGCCCGCCACCCTGGTTGCGCACATCGTCCACGTTGTCGCTTTCGCGGTTGCCTTCCCAGCGCATGACGCTCCTCCCTTTGTGTTCGGGACATCGTAGCAGCGGGCGCCTAGAATTCCCGCTCGTCGGCACACCGGCTTCCGGGCCTTGCCTTCCCCCTTGTCCTGACCCACGTGGCCCGTGCCGCGGCCCTGCTTCATGTCCGTTCTGCCCGCCACCCGTGTTGACCATGCCCGACTGGGGCCCGACCTCGTGCGCTGGCTCTGGGTGGTGGGGCTGGCGTCGGTGGGCTTCCGGGCCTGGCTGGCCGCGGTGCTGCCCATGACGGGCGACGAGGCCCTGTTCTACTGGTGGGCGCGCTTTCCCGACTACGGCTATTACGACCACCCGCCCATGGTGGCGTGGTGGATCATGGGCACGCGGGCGTTGTTCGGCGATGCGGCCTGGGCCATCCGGCTGCCGATGCTGGTGTTGCCGCTGGGTGTCGGGGCGGCCATCTGGTGGGCCTGGGCGCCGGCGGACCGGACGCGGGCGGCGTGGGCCGTGCTGCTGTACTGGCTGATGCCGATCAACTGGCTCAACGCCCTGATGACGACGGACTCGCCGCTCATCCTGTTTGCGGCGTGGTCGGTGGCGGCCCTGGTGCGCGCCGAGCGGCAGTCGGCCAGTGGGCGCATGGCCTGGGGGATGTATGCCTTCAGCGGCGTGGCCATCGGCCTGGCCTTCCTGTCCAAGTATTTTGCGGTGCTGCTGGGGCTGGCCTACCTCGTCTACTTTGCGGGTTGGGCGCGCGGGCGCTGGCGTGGCCTGCTGCTGCTGGTGTTGTGCGGTGTGCCGGCCGCCCTCGTGAACCTGATGTGGAACCTGGACCACTGCTGGACCAACATCATGTTCAACGTCTTCAACCGCAACGAAGACGCCGATTTCGGCTGGGACAAGCCGCTGGGGTATCTGCTGACGCTCGTGTACCTGGTGAGCCCGGTGTGGCTCTGGTACGCGTGGCGGGCGCGCGCCGCCCTGCGCGGGGCGCTGCGAGGGCAGGCCCTGCTGGCCTGTGTGGCGCTGGTGCCGCTGGCGCTGTTTGCGCTGATGTCGGGGCGCAAGGTGATCGGGCTGCACTGGCTGCTGGCCTTCCTGCCCTTCGTGACGGTGCTGCTGACCTGGCGGCTGCCGGCCGTTCGGCTCGCGGGCGTGCGCCGGGGGCTGGTGATGTTCCTCGGCCTGCACGTGGCCGTCGTGGTGGCGCTGTCGCAGACCAGCTTGACGCAGTGGCAGCAATTCAAGCACTACAAGCGCATCGTCGAGGCTGTGCGGGCGCCCGAACTGGTGCAGCAGGTGGCCGCACCCGGTGTGGTGCTGATGGGCCATGCCTATTCGGCCGCCTCCATCTACGGTTACGCAGCGGGGCAGCATGTGCCGGTGTTCGGGCTGGGCAGCGTGCATGCGCGACAGGATGACCTCGTGGTGAACTACAGCCGCTTCGATGGCCGCACCATCCGTGTGCTGCGCACGAGCGCCCCGGCGCCGGGCGAGTACGAGCCGTACTTCCACACCGTGCGAGCCTGGCAAGTGGTGCAGGATGGTCAGCCCTTCCATGTGATCGAGGGCCAGGGCTTCCGGTTCGATGTGTACCGCGAGCAGGTTCTGAACGAAGTGAACCGCCGCTATTACGCCTTCCCTGCATGGCTTCCTGTGCGCGGCTGCGTGTTCTGCGAGCGTTTGTGCGGCGCGGCCCGCTGCGCACCCTGAGCGTGGGCGGCAGCCTCCGGACCGATACCGGAGGGGACCATCGCCGCTGTCATCGTCATGCCGCACATGGGATGCCCAGCCCACCCCTGCCCAGGCAGGGCGAGGGCTAGAATTCGGCCTCCATTCCTGCCCTGAGGCGCTGCCGCACCATGTCCGCTCCCGAGTCGTCCCTGCCCGTGGTCATCATCGGTGCCGGCCTTGCCGGCCTGACCGTGGCGCTGAACCTGGCAGAGACCCAGCCTGTGATCGTACTGGCCAAGCGTCAGTTGGAAGAGGCCGCCACGGCGTGGGCTCAGGGCGGCATCGTGGGTGTGCTCGGCAGCGACGACAGCGTTGAATCGCACGTGCGCGACACGCAGGAGGCCGGCGCCGGCCTGGTGGACGAGCGCACCGCCGAATTCATCGCCCGCCACAGCGCCGAAGCGGTGGAGTGGCTGGTGGCCCGGGGCGTGCCGTTCTCGCCCGACCCCCAAGGCCCGCTGGGCCTGCACCTGACGCGTGAGGGCGGCCACGCCGTGCGGCGCATTGCGCACGCCGCCGACGCCACGGGCAAGGCCATCCACGACGTGCTGCTCGATGAGGTCAAGAAGCACCCGAACATCACGCTGCGCGAGCGCTGGATGGCGGTCGACCTGATCACGCAGCGCCACCTGAAAAAGGGCAGCGACGACCGCGCCGAGAACCGCCGTTGCCACGGCGTGTACGCGCTGAACATTGACACGCACGAGGTGGAGACGCTGGCGGCCTCGGCCGTGGTGCTGGCCACCGGGGGCGTGGGCAAGGTCTACCGCTACACCAGCAACCCCGACACCTCGACAGGCGATGGCATCGCGATGGCGTGGCGCGCTGGCTGCCGCGTGGCGAACATGGAGTTCATCCAGTTCCACCCGACGTGCCTGTACCACCCACAGGAGCGCAGCTTCCTTATCACCGAGGCGCTGCGTGGCGAGGGTGGCCTGCTGAAGCTGCCCAACGGCCACCGCTTCATGCCCGACCACGATGAGCGCGGCGAGCTGGCCCCCCGCGACATCGTGGCGCGCGCCATCGACTTCGAGATGAAGAAGCACGGCGTCGATCACGTGTGGCTGGATGCCACGCACCTGGGCGAAGCCTTCCTGCGCTCGCACTTCCCGACGATCTACGCGCGCTGCCTGGAGCTGGGCATCGACATCGCCCGCCAGCCGATTCCAGTCGTGCCGGCTGCGCATTACACCTGCGGTGGCGTCGTGACCGATCTGCATGGCCGGACCGACCTGCCGGGCCTGTACGCCGTGGGCGAAACCACCTACACCGGCCTGCATGGCGCCAACCGCCTGGCCAGCAACTCGCTGCTGGAATGCGTGGTGCTGGGCAAAACCTGCGCGGACGACATCGAGGCGCAGATTCCGAAGGCCGTGCCCAAGGTGCAGGCCTGGGACGAGAGCCAGGTGATCGACGCGGACGAAGAGGTCGTGATCGCCCACAACTGGGACGAACTGCGCCTGCTGATGTGGAACTACGTGGGCATCGTGCGCACCACGCGCCGCCTCGAGCGCGCACTGCATCGCATCAAGCTGCTGCGTTCCGAGATCGACGATTACTACGCAGCCTTCCGCGTCACGCGTGACATGCTGGAGCTGCGCAATCTGGTCGATTGTGCCGAGCTGATCGTGCGCTCGGCGCTGTCGCGCCAGGAGAGCCGCGGCCTGCACTACAGCCGCGACTACCCCTACACATTGCCCGCGAGCTTCCCGACCATTCTGTGCCGCAAGGCCAAGAAGAAGGACAAGGACGCCTGGCTGCCGTGATCGGTGGTCAGCGCCGTGCCCGCATGGCGTAGCGGGCCTGGACGAATTCGAAGGCGAACAGCACCGCCTCGCGGATGGCCTGCTCGCTCTCCTGGCGCTCCTTCTCGGTCATGTGGAAGGACAGGTCCACCTGGTGGCGGATGTAGCGCGGCGGCAGGCGGTTGAGGGCCACGCAGGCGACGTCCGGGTGGTGGTCTTCCGTCAGCAGCGGATAGCCGGCGGCGAGGTCGACCACCAGATCGACCACCAGGCGTTCGTGGTAATTGTGCAGAGACGTGAAGTCGGCAGGCATGGTGTGGCGAGGGGGCGCAATGGTCGCAGTGTGGCTGAGCCCGAGCGGGCCCGGCCGTGAAAAAGGGCCCGTGAAGGGCCCCGGTTCGGCAATATGGCGCAGGCGAGGGCGCTTTCGTGCATGCCTGCCGGTGCGCTTCAGCCGCCGATGCGCTCCAGCACCCGCAGCGAGAAGTCGACCGCCTTGACGTCCTTGGTGAGCTTGCCCACCGAGATGCGGTCGACGCCCGTTTCGGCGATGCCGCGCAACTGGTCCATGGTGACGCCGCCCGACACCTCGAGCAAGGCCTGGCCGTGCGTGAGCTGCTGGTTGAGGGCGACGGCCTCGCGCATCATGTCGTTGCTGAAGTTGTCCAGCAGCACGCTGGTGGCGCCGGCGGCCAGGGCTTCGCGCAACTCATCGAGGTTCTCGACCTCGACCTGGATGGTGATCTGCTCGCGCTGCGGCGAAGGCTGTGCGGCCACCAGGGCCTGGGCGTTCTTCACGGCGGCCGTCACGCTGCCGGCCGCGGCAATGTGGTTTTCCTTGATGAGGATGCCGTCGTACAGGGCCAGGCGCTGGTTGGCGCCGCCGCCCACGCGCACGGCGTACTTCTGCGCCAGGCGCAGGCCGGGCAGGGTCTTGCGGGTGTCGAGCACCACGCAGCCGCGCGGGTTGGGCGAGGCGCCTTCGATGGCGTCCATGTGCTTGCGCGCCATCGTGGCCACGGCCGACAGCGTCTGCAGGAAGTTCAGGCCCGGGCGCTCTGCGGTGAGCAAGGCGCGGGCATCGGCTTCGATGGCGCAGACCTCGGTGTTCGGCTGCATCAGCGCGCCCTCGGCGTAGGCCCACGTGATGCGGGCGGTGGCGTCGAGCTGGTTCAGGCAGGCCTCGAACCAGTCGCGGCCGCACAGCACGGCTTCTTCGCGCACGATGAGGCGGGCCTTCACGCGCTGGCCGGCCGGCACCAGTTGCGCCGTCCAGTCGCAGACGCCGACGTCTTCGAACAGGGCGTCACGCACGTTGCGGGCGCGGGCTTCTTCCAGGGTTTCGTTGTGGTCGAACATGGATGGGGTCTTGTTGTGTTCTGCGGTGCCCAGGCTCAGGCTGCGCCGATGTTGGGCACGAAGCCCTGCGCGGGCTTGGTGATGGCCGACGGGTTGGCGGCCACGAAGTCCAGCATGCGGTCGATGCAGCCCTTGGCCTTGGCGCGGGTGGGCTCGTCCACCGTGATCTCGCCCGTGCCCTTGTCCAGGCAGTCGAGCACGCCCTGCAGGCCGTTCATGGCCATCCACGGGCAGTGCGCGCAGCTCTTGCAGGTGGCGCTGTTGCCGGCGGTGGGCGCTTCGATCAGCGTCTTGCCCGGCGCCAGCTGGCGCATGCGGTGCAGGATGCCGTTGTCGGTCGCGACGATGAACTCGCGCGCGGGCGACTCGATCACGGCCTTGAGCAACTGCGAGGTCGAGCCGACCACATCGGCCTGGTTGACCACGCTCTCGGGTGATTCGGGGTGCACCAGCACCAGGGCCTCGGGGTGGTCCTTCTTGAGCAGGTCGAGCTCCAGGCCCTTGAATTCGTCGTGCACGATGCAGGCGCCGTTCCACATCAGCATGTCGGCACCGGTCTGCTTCTCGATGTAGCGGCCGAGGTGGCGGTCGGGCGCCCACAGGATCTTCTCGCCCTGAGCCTTCAGGTGGTTGACGATGGCCAGCGCACACGAGCTGGTCACCATCCAGTCGGCGCGGGCCTTCACGGCGGCGCTGGTGTTGGCGTACACCACGACCTTGCGGTCCGGATGGGCGTCGCAGAACTTGGCGAAGTCGTCGGCGGCACAGCCCAGGTCGAGCGAGCAGGTGGCGTCGAGATCGGGCATCAGCACGCGTTTTTCCGGGCTGAGGATCTTGGCCGATTCGCCCATGAACTTCACGCCCGCCACGATCAGCGTCTGCGCGGCGTGGTCGCGGCCGAAGCGGGCCATCTCCAGCGAGTCGGACACGAAGCCGCCGGTCTCCCAGGCCAGGTCCTGCAGGTCGCCGTCGACGTAGTAGTGGGCGACGAGCACGGCGTTCTGGCGTTTCAGCTCTGCCTTGATCCGCTCCTTCACGCGGGTCTTCTCGTCGGGCGACAGAGGCGCGGGCACCTTGGCCCACGCGTGGGCCGTGCAGGTGGCGCCAGTGGCGTCCTGGCGGTCGTAGTCGTATTCAACGGTCTGGGCGGTGGACATGGCAGGGTCTCGGTGCGGGGACAAGGGACGGTCGCGATGATCGCCGATCTGCAGGTGGGGCGTGGTGGGCCGCGATCAAGACGGAGCCGTTCGCGGGGTCTGTCGGCGGCGGTCCAGCCAGGCGACCAGTTCGCACGACAGCCAGATGGCGTAGAAGGAAAAGAGCACGTCGCTCAGGTAGTGGCCACCCTGCAGGATGCGGCCGAAGCCGATCACGCTGCCACCCACGAGGCCGATGAGCAGCCAGCGGCGACGCCAGACGGGCCCGCAGGCCAGGCCGAGACACATCAGCGAGAAGCCGGTGGCGGCATGGCCGCTGGTGAAGCTGCGGTGGTGTTCGGGATCGGCGCCCAGCCGGAGCGGTGCCACATAGGGCGTGGGCCCGCCGAACTCGACGGTCTGAACCGGGCGCGGGCGCCCCATGGTGTTCTTCAGAATGCCTTCGACCACCAGGCCGTTGCCCAATGCCGCAGCCAACGCGGCCAGCGCTGCCACCCGGCGCCACGGGCCGGCACAGCGTTCGGCCGCGTCGGAACGCCCACGGCGTTGCAGCCAGCGGGCGATGGCGGGGGCTGCAAAGGCGAACAAGGCCATGGCCAGCAGCAGGGCGCGGCCGACCCAGGGCGTCCAGGTGTAGAGGGTGACGACCACGGGGTCCTGCGCGTGGATGAACCCGACCTCCGGCCGCCAGTAGCGTGCAGAGACCAGCAGATCCAGGCCGGGCAGCTTGCCGAAGATGGCCAAGGCAAAGAACAGCGTGCTCCAGATCAGGAAGGTGATCCGGTCGTTGACGTCTTGCTCGGTGGTGTCCGGCGTGGTGGCGGCGTGCTCAGGGCGCATCGGTCAGGGGCTCGGGCCGGTCGGCGCCGCTTTGCTGAAGGTAGGTCGCATGGTCGTAACCCAGGAAGCCACGCAGGAAGAACAGATGCAACTCGACGGCCCGATCCGGGCCCACGGCAACCTTGACCGACTTCATGGGACGCACGATGGCGAAGCGCCGGGTGATGGCATCGGGCTGCGGGTTGTCGGTCAGCAGCATCGCGTCCTGGCCCACCTTGTTGGGCAGGCTGCGCGTCATCTCGTAGTGGTTGTGGCGCACGCCGAGCGGATTCCACATGTAGGTGGCGACGCCCTGGTTGCGCCAGTGGTAGGCCGCATGCGTGATCAGCAGGCGCTGGTCCGTCAGCACGGGCAGGCCGCGTACGACAGGGTCCTGCAGCACCGGGGCCAACTGGGCCAGCGCCTCTTGCCAGCCGCGCATGCGCACCAGTACGTCGAGCCGCGAGGGCATCTGAGGGCCGGCGATTTCGCGCAGATGGAGCACGGCGCTGCTGAGCAGCAGGTTGACGGCCAGCACGGCCACCAGCCAGCGGCCCGGACGCGGTGCCGACAGCGGCACCAGGGGCTGGCTCAGGCGAGAGGCAATGAGCAGGGTGAAGCCGACCATCGACGGCGCCGCCCAGTTCACATGCGCATCGGCGTGGAAGGCCTGGGCCACCGCCACGATCTGCAGCGGCACACTCATGGCCCACAGAAAGCGGTAGCTGGACACCGAGGCCAGGTAGTACGCCGAGCCCCGCACGGCCGGGCGGCGAGCCGGGAAGGTGCCCGAGGTCGAGGGCGGCGACAGCGTCTGCTGGGAGGCCGCCCACTGGCTGGCGGGCACCGAGCCCGGCGGCGTGCTGGCCGCTTCGCGGCGCTGACGCAGCAGCAGCCAGACGCCGGCGAACACGGCCAGCGGTCCGAGCATGACGATCTGGCCGCCGAGGAAGCGGGCCACGGCGCCGAAGCCCCCGCTGCGGGTGGAGTCGGTGGTGATCTCGGCGGTGTGGGCCAGGGTGGGGAAGTCGTTCTGCACGTTCCACCACAGGTTGGGCGAGAGCAGGGCCAGCGCCACCAGCACCGTCAGCCATGGCCCCACACGCAGCACACCGCGCTTCGGGCCTTGCACGCCCCACAGCACCCAGATGGCGGTCAACGCAAACGCCGCCATGGTGTACTTGCCCATCAGGCCGACGCCGCACGCCACACCACACAGCAACCAGTAGCCCGCTCGGTCGGTCACCTGGGCACGCCACAGCATCCACGAGGCCAGTGTCCAGCACAGGATCAGCGGGGCATCGGTGCTGGCGAACAGGCCCATCAGGCTGGTGACCGGCAGCGTCATGAACAGTGCAGCCGCCACGATGCCGGTGCGCACGCCGCTGCTGGTGGGCCACAGAGCGCGGGCAAAGCCGACCATGGCCAGCGCCGTGGCCGGATACAGCAGCATGGGCAGCGCCTTGACGCCCAGCAGGCCGTCGCCGAACAGCGCGGTGCTCAGCCAGATCAGGCCGGCGATCAGGGGGGGCTTGGAGAAGAAGCCCCAATCCAGGTGCCGAGACCAGTCCCAATACTGCGCCTCATCGAAGAACAGCGAGATGCCGACGTGCTGCACCGCCCAGTAGCGGTAACCCATCAGCACGACGATGAAGGCCAGCAGCCAGCCCAGGCGCGGGCCCCACAGGCGTGGCCACCGCTGGGCAGTCGAGGGGGAGGGACGGTCTTGTGGCTGGGTCATGGTCCGGGGGCGTACGGCGTTGGATCAGGCGCGATGGTGCCAGCCAGCGGTGGGTGCCATCTCAGGGGCTTTGCTGGTGTGATAAGGCGCCACCTCACCGCGGTCGTAGTAAATGCGGATCAGGAGTTCGGCCAGCACGCCCGTGGTGAGGAACTGCAGGCCCCCCAGCACGCAGAAGAAGCCCAGCCACAGCAGGGGGCGGCCGCCGATGTCTTCGCCGAGCAGCTTGAGTGCACCCAGGTAGGCCAGGATCAGGCCGCCGACCATGCCGACCGCCAGGCCGACCCCCCCGAAGAAGTGCCCCGGGCGGCCCGAGAAGCGCAGGAAGAAGTTCACCGCCAGGAGGTCGAGCACGACGCGCAGCGTGCGCGAGATGCCGTATTTGGACTCGCCGCGGGTGCGGGCGTGGTGGCTGACCGGCTCTTCGGCCATGCGGGCCGGCGAGGTCACGGTGGCCATCCAGGCGGGGATGAAACGGTGCATTTCACCGTACAGGCTCACGCGCTTGAGCACGCTGGCGCGGTAGGCCTTGAGGCTGCAGCCCAGATCCTGGAACTCGAGCTGGGTGATCTTGCGGATCAGGCGGTTGGCAATGCGCGACGGCACCTTGCGCAGCAGCATGCCGTCCTGCCGGTTCTGGCGCCAGCCGGCCACCAGGTCCAGGTCTTCCTTGAGCAGGCGGGCCACCAGCTTGGGGATGTCCTTGGGGTCGTTCTGCAGGTCGCCATCGAGGGTAACGATGACGTCCCCGCGGGCCGCGTCGATGCCGGCCTGCATGGCGGCCGTCTGCCGGAAGTTGCGCCACAGGTGGATGGGGCGCACGTGCGGGCCGCGCAGGCGCGCCTGTTCGTCGAGCGCCTGGCGGGTGCCGTCGCGGCTGCCGTCGTTGACAAGCAGCAGCTCCCACTCGAAGCCGTAGTCGCCCAGCGCTTCGTGCACGGCCGTCACGAACGGTTCGACGTTGTCGACCTCGTTGTACATCGGCACGACGATGGAGAGGCGGTGCGGCGGCACGTCGCTCAGGACGTTGGACGGGGCTTGCGTGGCAAGGGTCATGGGCAGCTTTCGGAAGTCAGGGGGCCGGCGGTCAGCCGCGGCCGGAAGAAGCGGGGGTATGCGGGGCGGCCGGCCGCTCGATGTGGTTGAGCAGCGAGGCGATGGCGCCAGCCAGGACGGCACACAGCAGGAAGCACACATGCAGGGCAAGCGCCGCGGGGATGGCCTGGGCCAGTGCCGCCGAGCCGCGCGGCAGGTGCGCGGCAAAACCGGCCCACACGCCGGCCTCGTAGGTGCCGAAGCCGGCGGGACCCTGCAGGGGCACGATGGCTGCCAGCTCGCCGCCGAGAGCGCCCGACCAGGCAGTGCCCCACGGTGCGGTGCTGATGGCCGACAGCAGGCAGGCACCGGCGGCGAGTTTCAGGCTCCAGTTGGCCGCGGTGAAGAACCAGGCCAGCGGATGGTGGTGGGCGGGTTCGAGCAGCGCGTGGCGCACCTTGGTGAGCAGGCCGCGCAGGCCGCCGGGCACTGCGTCGGCGTTCGGGTGGGCGGCCAGCCATCGGGCCAGCAGCCGGTTGCCGATGTGCCACGCGCCCGCCACGGTGGCCAGTGCGCCGATGCGCATGGCCCAGTCCAGGCCCGGCCACAGCACGATGCCCAGCAGGATCAGCACGGCCAGGTCCTGCACCCGCATCCACAGCAGGCAGGCCACGGCCCGTGGCACGCTCAAACCCAGCTGGCGGGAGGCCAGCCAGGGAAAGCTCAATTCACCGGCGCGCATGGGCAGCAGGTTCACGGCGGCGTTGTGCATCAGGATGACGCGCAGTGCGTCCATCCGCAAGCCGAGCACGCGGCGGCTGGGTGGGGCGCTGCTGGCCAGATCGAACACGACCTGCACGCGCGCGGCCCGCAGCGCGTAGCTGCCGAGCAGGCCCGCCAGCGTCAACAGCCAGATGCCCGGGGCGGGGCGTTGCAGCGCGGCCGTGAGCTGGGCCAGCGGCACATGGCTCAACAACCACGCGAGCAGCCCCAGCCCCACGGCCCAGGCCACGGCCATGCGCGCCCGGCGTGCGGCCGGACGAGGGGCGTCGGAAGAAGGCGTCGGAGAAGCGGACACGGTGGCGGCGCTGGCAACAAGGCAACCTGTGATTGTCCCGCATCTTGGCGCCCGTGCGCGCGGCGCATTGCAAAGCGCGCGACACACAGGCCATGCGGAGGGCCGATCTAGAATCAATTTCAGTTTCAACCCTGCCCGATTGGGATGCATCCATGTCGAACACCTTTGCAACCTGCGACCTCTGCGACGAGCACAAGAACGACACCGACGGCGCTTTCCGCGTCCTGCCGCCCCTGTTCAAGGATTACGGTGGGCGCATCAAGTTCGCCGGCCCGGTCAGCACGGTGAAGTGCTTCGAGGACAACACGCTGGTGAAGGCTGCTGTGGATTCGCCGGGGCAGGGCCGGGTGCTGGTGGTGGACGGCGGCGGTTCGCTGCGACGGGCGCTGGTCGGCGGCAACCTGGGCAAGGCCGCGGCGCGCAACGGCTGGGCCGGGGTCGTGGTCTACGGTTGTGTACGGGATTCGGCCGAGCTCGCGGCATGCGACGTCGGCATCCGGGCGCTGGCGCTGATGCCGCTGCCCACCGAGAAACGCAACGAGGGCCAGACGGATGTGGCCGTGCAGATCGAAGGCGTGTGGATCCGCCCGGGCGACTGGCTGTACGCCGACGAGGACGGCATCGTCGTCATGGACAAGCCGGCCGCCTGACGTCCGGTTGACGCGGGTGACCGCGCGACGCTGAGTTCGCCTCAGGGCGTGGGGGCTGGCCAGCGCATGCCGGCATCCAGCTGCCACCGCCACAGTGCGAGCCAGGCCTCGGTTTCGGCCTGGGCCGATTGCAGGGCCTGCTCGCGGGCCAGTCGGCGTGCCTGCAGTACCTGATCGAGGGGCCCCTCACCCAGCCGATACCCCTTGTTCAGCGCCTCTGCCGCCTCTTCCAGACGGGCGAGGGCGTCGCGTTGCCAATGCCAGCGGGCCATCGCGTCGTGCGTGGCCTGCCAGCGCTGCTGCAGCGTGGCACGGGCCTCGGCCAGTTCGGCCGCCTGCTGCGCGGTCGCAGCGCGGTAGCGCGCCTGCTGGGCCTGCGCAGCCAGATCCCGATAGGCACCGCCCAGCGGCCAGTTCACCTGCAGCAGCAGGGCCTGTTCGGCGCCGCTGCGGTCCCGCGCGAGCTGAACGCCCACGGTGGGGGTGCCACGGCGGGCTGCGTCGGCCTGACGGGCCTGTTGCGCGCCCACATCCAGCAAGGCCAGGGCGCGAACCTGGGCCGGGTGGCGCTGCAGCAGGGCCTGCATGGTGGCTTCATCCAGATTGGCAGGAACCGCCTGCAAGGCGGACTCGGCCGCTGCCCAGCTCTCCGGTGCGAGCGGCGACGGGCTGCGAGGCCAACCGGGCAGGGTCAGGCTCAGGCGGCGCTCCAGCGCAAGCAGGCGCTGGCTGGCGGCCGCGGCCTGAGCGCGGGCCTGCGCCAGCGCCGCTTCGGCCTGCACGGCGTCCAGCCGGGCCGCGTCACCCAACTGCACTCGCTTGCGCACGCCGTCGGCCTGCTGCCGGGCCACTTCGACCTGGGCATTCCAGATGCTGGCCTGGCGCGCTGCGAGCAGCCAGTCGGCGTGGTTGTCCAGCACCTGGGCAGCCAACTCGTTCCATCCCAGCAGCAGGGCGGCTTCGCCTGCGCGGCGCGCTGCGTCTGCCGTCGCTTCGTCGGCGGCCTGTTGACCGGGCAGGCGCACCGGGCGGCTCAGGCCGGTCTGCCATTCCCGCGTGCCGGGCTCGCCCGAGGCCGGGCCCCGGTAGCGACGCGTTCCGCCGCTCAGGTCGACCGCCCATTCGCCAGGGCCCACGGCGGTCTGCCGGGCCTGCGCAAGGTCTGCTTCCCGCTGTGCAAGGTGGCTCTGCCAGAGTGGATGGGTGCTCAGCACGGAGAGCGTCACTGCATCCGGAGGCAGGGGCTCGCTGGCTTCGGCCGTGAAGGCGAGGAGCGCAGCCAGGGCGCATGCCACGGCCAGCCCCAACGGGCGTGCGGGTGGGGGCCCCGAGCGGCGGGCGGTGGGGATCATGGTCAGGCTCCTGTGGGGTGCGCGGTGCCCTGCACGCCGTGGCGCTCGTACATGATCGGCAAGAGCAGCAGCGTGAGCGCGGTGGAGGTGAGCAGGCCGCCGATGACGACGATGGCAAGCGGGCGCTGGATCTCGCTGCCGGGGCCGGTGGCGAACAGCATGGGCAGCAGGCCGCCCGCGCTGATGGAGGCAGTCATGAGCACGGGGCGAAGCCGCCGTTGCGCACCTTCGATCACCGCCTGACGGGCGGGCAGCCCTTCGGCAATGAGCTGGTTGAAGTGGCTGACCATCACGACGCCGTTGAGCACCGCGATGCCCAGCAGGGCGATGAAGCCGACGGAGGCGGGCACCGAGAGGTACTCGCCGGCGAGCGCCAGGCCCAGCACGCCGCCAATGAGCGCCAGCGGGATGTTGGAGAGCACCAGCGCGGCCTGGCGCACGGAGCCGAATGTGGAATACAGCAGGAAGAAGATGAGCCCGAGCGAAACGGGGACGACCAGCGCCAGACGGCGGGCGGCGCGCTGCTGGTTCTCGAACTGGCCACCCCAGGTGAGGCTGTAGCCGGTCGGCAGCTGGATGGCGGACGCCACCTGGGCGCGCGCTTCTTCCACGAAGCCGACCAGGTCGCGCCCGGTCACGTTGGTCTGTACCACCACGTAGCGCTGGCCTTGTTCACGGTCGACCTTGACCGGGCCGTCGGTCCGTTCGAGCTTGGCAATGCTTCTCAGGGGCACCGCCTGACCGTCCGGGGTGCCGACACGCAGGGCGGCGAAGGCTTCGGGATCGTCCCGCAGCGTGCCGCCGCCGCGAATCACCAGCGGGGTGCGGCGGCCCTCTTCGTGCACGATGCCGATGGGGCGTCCCTCCACCCACCGGCGAAGGTCGGCCTGCACGCCCTGGCTGTCGAGGCCCAGTCGGCCGGCCGCTTCACGGTCTACCCGGACCTGGAGGTATTGCACGCCATCGTTGCGCAGCGTGAGGGTGTCGGTGGCGCCAGGAATGGCGGCCACCAGCTTCTCGGTCTGCGCCGCCAGCGCATTCAGCCGGGCCAGGTCGGTGCCGTAGATCTTGATGGCCACGTCGCCCCGCACACCGGTGAGCATTTCCGACACGCGCATGTCGATCGGCTGCGTGAAGGTGATGTCGACCCCGGGAAAGTCGTGCATGACGGTGCGTAGTTCGTCGATGAGCCAGTCCTTGGACGGGTTGCGCCACGTCTCCTGCGGCTTGAGCACCATGAAGACGTCGGTCTGGTTCAGCCCCATCGGGTCGAGGCCCAGTTCGTCCGAGCCACTGCGCGCGATGACGGCCTCCACCTCTGGCACCCGGGCGAGGATGGCCTGCTGCACGTTGCGGTCCATGTTCACAGCGGCATCCAGGCTGATGGAGGGCAGCTTTTCGAGCTGCATGATGATGTCGCCTTCGTCCAGCACGGGCATGAAGGTCTTGCCGATCTGGGTGAACAGGCCGGCGGCCAGCAGCAGCGACACCAGCGCGCTGCCGATGACGCGGCGGGGATGGGCCACCGCCAGGCCCAGCAGGTGCGCGTAGCCGCGGTCCAGATGGCGCATCAGCCAGGGGGTGGAATGCACGCCGACGCGCAGCAGCCATGACGACAGCACGGGCACCAGCGTGAGCGACAGCAGCAAGGACACCGACAGCGCAAAGACGATGGTGAGCGCCACCGGCCCGAAGAGCTTGCCCTCCAGCCCCTCCAGCGTGAGCAGCGGCAGGAACACGATCACGATGATCGCCATGCCGGAGGCCACGGGCTGCGCCACCTCGCGCGCGGCATCGAGCACCACGTCGCGCAGTGGGCGCCGGTTGGCATCGCCGTGGGCCAGGTGGTTCTCGATGTTCTCCACCACGACCACGGCCCCGTCCACCAGCATGCCGATGGCGATGGCCAGCCCGCCCAGGCTCATCAGGTTGGCCGACAGCCCGTACCACCGCATCAACAGAAAGGTGCCCAGCGCCGACAGGGGCAGCATCACCGCCACGACGATGGCCGCGCGCAGGTTGCCCAGAAAGGCCAGCAACAGGGCGAGCACCAGCACCACGGCTTCCAGCAGGGCCTTGCCCACGGTGTAGATAGCCCGGTCGACCAGCGTGCCCCGGTTGTAGAACGGCGTGATGACCATGCCGGGGGGCAGCGAGCCTTTCAGCGTGTCGAGCCGCTGCGTCACCAGGTCGACCAGCTCGCGCGCGTTTGCCCCCCGCAGCGACAGCACCAGCCCTTGCACGGCCTCGCCCTGGCCGTTGCGGGTGACGGCGCCATAGCGCGTGAGCTCGCCCAGGCGCACCTCGGCGATGTCGCCCACGCGGGTCACGCGGCCATCGTCGTGCCGCCGCACCACGGTGTGGCGCACATCGTCGAGTGTCCGGATGGCGCCTTCTGCGCGCACGATCAACGCTTCTTCGCCGGCACGGAGGCGGCCTGCGCCGTCGTTGCCGTTCTGCTGGCGCAGGGCGGTTTCCACATCATCGAGGCGGATGCCCTGTCCCTGCAGCGCCAGGGGCGAGGGCTCGACCTCGAACGTCTGCACGCGTCCGCCCAGGCTGTTCACGTCGGCCACACCGGGCAGGGTGCGCAGCGCCGGTCGGATCACCCAGTCGAGCACCCGGCGCCGCTCCGCCAGCGACTGCGGTCCTTCCACGGTGAACATGAAGACCTCGCCCAGCGGCGTCGTGATGGGGGCCAGGCCGCCTGAAGCGCCGGGCGGCAGCACCTCCATGACCCCGGCCAGTCGCTCGTTGACCTGCTGGCGCGCCCAGTAGATGTCGGTGCCGTCTTCGAAGTCGAGGGTGATGTCGGCCAGGGCGTACTTCGAGGTGGAGCGCAGCATCTTCTGCTGCGGAATGCCGAGCAGCTCCTGTTCGATGGGGGCGGTGATGCGGGTCTCGACTTCTTCCGGCGTCATGCCGGGCGCCTTGATGATGACCTTGACCTGGGTGCCCGACACATCGGGGAAGGCGTCGATCGGCAGCTTCTGCCAGGCGAACAGGCCGCCGCCGACCAGCATGGCGACCAGCAGCAGAACCAGGACGCGCTGCGACAGCGCGGCGGAGATGAGGCGGTTGAACATGGTCCAGCCTTCAACGCGGCAGCAAGGCCTTGAGCGCCGCGGTGCCCCGCATCACCACCTGGCTGCCGGCAGGCACGCCAGTGACGGTGACCTCATCGCCCTGGCGCGACAGCAGCATCACGTCGAGCAGTTCAAAGCGCTCGCCGCTGCGGGCCACGAAGACCTGCTGGACATCGCCTGCCGTCGGCATCAGCGCATTGGCGGGCAGGGCGACGCCGTTCTCCTGGTTGCGGCGTTGCAGGCGCACCCGCACCAGCTCGCCCGGTTGCCAGTCTGCCTGTGGCTCGCTCAACTTGGCACGCACTGTGCGCGACTGGCTGCGCGGGTCGACCAGCGGCCCCACCGTCACCACCCGCCCCGCCGTGGGAGCCGCCGTCCCACTGGGGGCCACCAACTGCACGGCATCACCCGGGCGAATGCCATGGGCCTCGCGAGCGGGCACCTGCAGGTCCACCCACAGGGGCCGGAGGATGGCCAGCCGGTACAGGGGCGTCATGGCCTCGACCCGCTGGCCCACTTCGGCGAGTTGCGCCAGAACCTGCCCCTGGATCGGCGCCGTCAGTGACACCAGCCCATCGGCCTGGACGCGCGCGCCGCCGGTGGTCGCCCGCAGCGCCGAGCGGCGCTCATCGGCCAGTGCCTGGGCCTGACGTGCCTGGGCGCGCGCCGCCTCCAGCCGCGCCTGGGGGATCAGGCCCTCGCGGAACAGTGCCTCGTCGCGCGCCAGCTGGCGCTGGGCCAGGTCGAGCTGGCTGCCGCTTTGCAGCACGTCGCGCTGGAGTTCCTGCGATTGGGCGCTGCGGATGCGCACCAGCACCTGGCCCGGTCGCACCGTGTCGCCCACGCTGACGGACAACGCCTCGATCAGGCCGGCCGCCGGTGCGGCCACCACGCGCTGCTGCGCAGGCGGGATGACGATCTCACCTGGGTAATCCTGCCAGGCGCCGGCGCTGGGCTTGGCCGCCGCCAGCACGATGCCCAGGCGGCCGCGTTGCGTGGCGGACACGGGCTCGGTCAGCGGGCCGGCCGTTGCGACCAGGGGCAGCGCCAGAAGCCCGGCGAGGCACAGCGTGCGCACCTGCCCGAGAAACCGGGCAGCCGCTGGGGCAGGGCGGGAGAGCAGGGGCACAACAAGGAGCAGCATGAGACGCGATCGAGTCAAGGCGCTGTCAGCGTGCGCCCTGCAACTGAACCGAGCCTGAAGATCGACCCGGATGCCCGGTGATATGGTCTCGACATGACCCGTGCGGCCGTGTCCGCCGCACCTTGCCGGAGCCCGCGCCATGCGCCTGTTGTTGCTGGAAGACGATGCCATCCTGGGCGAAGGCCTGCGCGATTTCCTGCGCGCGGAAGGGCATCTTGTCGACTGGGTGACCCGGCTGCTGGATGCTCGCGCGATGCTGGGCGAGCCCTACGACGCGCTGCTGGTGGACTGGCAGCTGCCCGACGGATCTGGGTTGGATCTGGTGCGCCGCTTGCGCCGCGAGGGCGATGGGCGACCGATCCTGATGCTCACCGCGCGTGACCTGCTGAAAGACCGGCTGGAAGGCCTCGACTCGGGCGCGGACGATTACCTGATCAAGCCGTTCGAGCCGGAAGAACTGGTGGCCCGCCTCCACGCCGTGCGCCGCCGCAGCATCGGCGCGCCCAGCGGGCTCGTGCGCCTCGGTGACATCGAGGTCGACCTGGCCGGCTGCACGGTGTGGCGTCTGGAGGAGGCGGGGGGCCGCCAGCGCGTGGAGCTGACCGCCCGCGAATGGTCCGTGCTGGAGGCGCTTGTCACCCGCGCGGGCCGGCTGGTCTCCAAGACCGATCTGGAAGGGTTGATCCTCGGCCCGGAGCGCGACGTGACCAGCAACGTGCTTGAGGTCTACATCGGCAGCCTGCGCCGCAAGCTGGGCCGCAGCCTCATCGACACGGTGCGCGGCCTGGGCTACCGCATCGACACGGGTGTGGCCGGATGACCGCCCGCGTGCTGCCCTCGATGCGCGCCCGGCTCTCGCGGGTCGTGCTGACGCTGTCGCTCGTGTGGGGCGTGCTCATGGCGCTGGCGGTGGGCCTGATGCTGCATCGGGCGCTCGACGTGCTGCTGGACCAGGGCTTGCAGGAGTCGGCCGAAATCCTGTACGGCCTGGCGCAGGTGGCCGGCGAGGATGTCCACCGCGGCATGGGCATGCTGCCCGCACCGCCGCATGACGAAGGTCTGGTCTGGCAGCGCGTTTCGGCGGGCGGGCAGGTGCAGCTGCGTTCGCACAAGGCACCGCTCGCGCCGCTGAGCAACCGGCTGGACAAGGGGTTCACGGACGAGGGGCCCTGGCGCGTCTACACGTTGCCGTTTCCTGGGCAGCAGGGCCGGCTGCTCGTGGCCCAGCCGGAAGCCCACCGTGACCACACGCAGTGGGCGACGCTGGCGGGCACGCTGGGCCTCGCCTTGCTGGTGGGCCTCACGTCGGTACTGTGGCTCAACCGGCGGCTTCAGCGCGAGTTGCAGCCGCTGCAGGCCCTTTCGGCGGCCGTGGCGCGCTACAACCCGCTCGAGGCGGGCGGCGCGCGAACCTTGCCCGAGCCCCCGCGTGCCGAGCTGGTGCCCATGGCCCACGCCATCGCCGACCTGGGCCAGCGCCTCGCGGCCCGGGTGGACCACGAGCGTGCGTTTGCAGCGCATGCGGCCCACGCACTGCGCACGCCGCTGGCCGGCATGGACGCGCAACTGGCCGTGGCCCTGCGTGAGGCGCCCGACAACCTGCGCCCGCGCCTGACGCAGACCCGCGAGGCCGCCACCCGCCTGCGCACGGTGGTCACCGCGCTGATCAGCCTGTTTCGCGCCAGCGGCGAATTGCGCCGTCAGCCGCTTGAGCTCGCATCGCTCATGGCCCGGCTGCCTGTGCGCGGGGTGCAGGTCACGGTGGCACCCGACGCCGGGGTGGAGGCCGACGCCGATTTGCTGTCTGCCGCCCTGATGAACCTGCTTGACAATGCGGCGCGCCACCAGGCAACACAGGTGGAGGTTGCCGTGCGGCGCGAGGCCGGTGACGGCGCCTGTTGCGTCATCCTGCGAGACAACGGCACCGGCATCACGCCCGAGCGGCAGGCTGCCGTGAACGCCGCGCTGGCGTCCGGGCAGGGCGGCGACGTGCTAGGCCTGGGCCTCACGCTCGCAGAACAGGTGGCGCGCATGCACGGTGGCCGTCTGGTCCTGCACACGCACGCGGCGGAACCCGATGGCACCCCGGGCGGGGTGAGCGTCGAGCTCTGCCTGGGCCCGCTCAGGCCATCAGGGCCAGCACCCGATCCAGACCGCCTTCATTGATCGCCACCATCGCCTGTTCGCGCACTTTCGGCTTGGCGTGGTAGGCCACGCTCAAGCCCGAGACGCCCATCATCGGCAGGTCGTTGGCGCCGTCACCCACGGCAATCGATTGCCTGGGATCGCAGCCGAGGCGCGCGCACAGGGCCAGCAGGTGCTGCTTCTTGGCCTCGCCGTCGACGATGTCGCCCAGCACGCGGCCGGTCAGCAAGCCGCCCTCGACCTCCAGCGTGTTCGAGTGCGCCTCGTGCATGCCCAGGCGGGCCTTCACGCGGTCGGCGAAGAAGGTGAAACCGCCTGACACCAGCAGGGTCTGCAGGCCGGCTGCCTTGGCCGCGTCGATCAGTTCCGGGGCGCCGGGGTTGATCTTCAGGCGCTCGTCGTACACGCCCTGGAGGGCTTCAGCCGGCACGCCCTTGAGCAGGGCCACGCGGCGGCGCAGGCTGTCCTTGAAGTCGGTGATCTCGCCGCGCATGGCGGCCTCGGTGATCGCGGCGACCTCGGCCTTCTTGCCCACCGCATCGGCGATCTCGTCGATGCATTCGATGCTGATCAGGGTCGAATCCATGTCGAAGGCAATGGCCTTGAAATCAGCCAGCTTCAGCGGCGGCGCGATGTGCTGGATGACGAGACCGGGGGCGAATTCGATGGCAGGCATGGACAGGGCGGCGGCAATGCGGACAATCCGCGATTATCCCCGGAGAGCGCCCATGTCGACCCCCTCGTCCCGCCCCATCCCGCCGGCAGCCCGGCGTCGCGAGGCCTTCGCGCACGACATGCTGGCGCGGATGGCCGATCTGGGCGACGTACAGGCCCGGCCCATGTTCGGCGGCCATGGCCTGTTCCGCCACGGCCTGATGTTCGCGATCACGATGGACGAGCGGCTGTACTTCAAGACCGACGCCGAGTCGGCGCCGGCATTCGAGCAGCAGGGGCTGCAGCCCTTTTGCTACACCGACCGGCACGGCCGCGAGGGCGCGCTGCGCTACCACGAGGCCCCCGCCGAGGTCTACGAAGACCCGCAGGCCATGCACCGCTGGGCCATGCTCGGCTGGGAGACTGCCTTGCGTGCCCAGGCCCGGCCTGCACGCTCGCGCACGGCGGCGCGCAAAGACAGCACGCCCGTGAAGGCCCCCGCCGCCCTGACCGACCTGCCCAACCTGGGACCGGCCAGTGCTGCCATGCTGGCCAAGGCGGGCATCCGCACGGTGGCTGCGTTGCGGCGCCTGGGCGCGGTGCGGGCCTTCGTGCGCACCCGTGCAGCGTGCCCGGGCGCCAGCCTCAATCTGCTCTGGGCCCTGGAGGGCGCGCTCACGGGTCGCCCCTGGCAGGCGGTGGCCGCAGAAGACCGCGCAGCGCTGTTGATGGCCCTGGAGGACGCACGGGGCAACGCCCTCCCTGGCGTTGAATGATCCTGTTGGTGATACAACGCAGCCCTGGACCGCAGTACAACCAGGAGACAGACACCATGCCCCGTTCCCTCGGCGCCATGCCGCGCCTCGCCTTGCTTGCTTCGCTCACCCTCGCGGCCGTTGGGCCGGCCCACGCCGCCGCGCCGTCTGCGCCCGCCAGCGCGCGCGGGGTGGCCTACGTGAGCCATCAGGACGCCGGCATCGCCGTGATCGACCTCGACACCTTCCAACTCCGCGCCGAGCTCGCGGTGGAGGGGCAGGGGGCCCGCGGCATCGGCCTCACCGAGGACGGGCAGAAGCTCGTCGTTGCCGTGCGCGAGTCCGGCGACGTCCAGATCATCGACATCGCCAGCAAGATGGTCGTGCAGCGCATACACGTCGGCAAGAACCCGGAGTTCGTGCGGGTGCGCGGTGACCTGGCCTTCGTGTCGTACGAGCCGTCGTCGACGGGCAAGCCGCCCAAGCCCGGCGCCCACGACGCCCGAAAGGCCGATGACGATGGCGACGAAGAACCCGCGCGTGTTGCGGTCATCGACCTCAAGCAGCGCAAGGTGCTGCGTCACATCGTGTGCGGCGCCGAGACAGAGGGCATCGAGATCACACCGGACGGCCAGCGCATCGTCGTCACCAACGAGGCCGACCACACGCTGACCCTGCACGACGTGCGTACGGGCAAGCGCCTGAAGACGGTCGACACCAAGCGCTACGGCGTGCGCCCGCGCGGCATCAAGCTTTCGCCCGACGGCCAGACCTTTGTCGCCACGCTCGAGTTCGCCAACAAGCTGCTGGTGCTGGACCGCGACCTCAAGCCCCTGCGCACGGTCGACACCGGCGCCTCGCCGTACGGTGTGGCCTTCGACAGCACGGGCAAGCATGTGCTGGTGGCCGCGGCGCGCGACCAGAAACTGCAGGTGTTCGACGCCCGCAGTTTCGACAAGGTGGCCGAGGTGCCGGTGGGCGAGCGCTGCTGGCACTTCAGCTTCACCCCCGACGAGCGTCAGGTGCTGGTCACCTGTGGTCGCTCGAAGGAAACCCTGGTGGTGGATACCGCCAGCTGGCAGGTCACGCAGAAGCTGCCCACGCAGGGGCTGTCCTGGGGCGTGCTGACCTGGCCCCGCGCCATGGGCAGCCTGGACCAGCGCTGATCAGGCCTTGATCGGCTGACCGAGGGCCCGCAGCAGGTCGCGCACGTACTGTGCGCGGTCCTTCGGGTCCTTCAGTTCCTTCTCGATGCGCAGCTTGTCGTTGCCCGCCAGCTTGATGTGGCGGTTCTTCTGCACCAGCTCGATGATGCGCATGGGCTCGACCGGCGGGTTGGGCCGGAAGGTGATGTTGATCACGCCGGGCGCCGCGTCGATCTTGATCACGCCATAGGGCTTGGACTGCACGCGCAGCTTGTGCGTGTCGAACAGCGCCTGCGCCTGCGGCGGCAGCTTGCCGAAGCGGTCGACGATCTCCTCCAGCATGGTCTCGATCTTGTCGAGAGAGTCGGCGGTGGCCAGGCGCTTGTACAGGCTCAGGCGCACGTGCACGTCGCCACAGAAGGCATCGGGCAGCAGCGCGGGCGCGTGCAGGTTCACATCGGTGTTGCTGCCAAACATGCCCAGCGGCGACAGCAGGTCGGGCTCCTTGCCCGCCTTCAGCGACTTCACCGCCTCGGCCAGCATCTCGTTGTAGAGCTGGAAGCCCACCTCCATCATGTTGCCGCTCTGGCTGTCGCCCAGCACCTCGCCGGCGCCACGGATCTCCAGGTCGTGCATGGCCAGATAGAAGCCGCTGCCCAGCTCTTCCATGTTCTGGATGGCGTCCAGGCGCTGCGCGGCCTGCTTGGTCAGGCCTTCCACATCGGGCACGAGCAGGTAGGCGTAGGCCTGGTGGTGCGAGCGGCCCACGCGCCCGCGCAGCTGGTGCAACTGCGCCAGGCCGAACTTGTCGGCCCGCGTGATCACGATGGTGTTGGCCGAAGGCACGTCGATGCCGGTCTCGATGATGGTCGAGCACAGCAGCACGTTGAAGCGCTGGGCCACGAAGTCGCGCATCACGCGCTCCAGCTCGCGCTCCGGCATCTGGCCGTGGGCGATGCCGATGCGCGCCTCGGGCAGCAACTCCACCAGCTTGTCGCGCCGGTTCTCGATGGACTCCACCTCGTTGTGCAGGAAGTAGACCTGGCCGCCGCGCTTCAACTCGCGCAGCACCGCCTCGCGGATCGTGTTGCTGCTTTCGCTGCGCACAAAGGTCTTGATCGCCAGACGCCGCTGCGGTGCGGTGGCGATCACGCTCAGGTCGCGCAGGCCTTCCATCGCCATGCCCAGCGTCCTCGGGATCGGCGTGGCCGTCAGCGTCAGCACGTCGATGTCCGCGCGCATGGCCTTGATGGCCTCCTTGTGGCGCACGCCGAAACGGTGCTCCTCGTCGATGACGAGCAGACCCAGGCGCTTGAACTTGACGGACTCGCTCAGCAGCTTGTGCGTGCCCACGATGATGTCGATCGAGCCGTCTTCCAGCCCCTGCATCGCCGCCTTGATCTCCTTGGCCGAGCGGAAGCGCGACATCTCGGCCACCTTCACCGGCCACTGCGAGAAGCGGTCCGAGATGTTCTGGTAGTGCTGCTCGGCCAGCAGCGTGGTGGGCGCCAGCAGCGCCACCTGCTTGCCGCCCGTCACGGCCACGAAGGCCGCCCGCAGTGCCACCTCGGTCTTGCCGAAGCCCACGTCGCCGCACACCAGGCGGTCCATCGGCCGTGGGCTGATCATGTCTTGCACGACCGCGTGGATGGCCGCGCGCTGATCGGGCGTCTCCTCGAAGCCGAAGCTGGCCGCAAAGGCCTCGTAATCCTGCGCCGAGAAGCGGAAGGCAAAGCCCTCGCGCGCCGCACGCCGCGCGTACAGGTTCAGCAACTCGGCCGCGGTGTCGCGCACCTGCTCGGCGGCCTTGCGCTTGGCCTTGTCCCACTGCGGCGAGCCCAGCTTGTGCAGCGGCGCTTCTTCTGCGCTCACGCCGGTGTAGCGGCTGATCAGGTGCAACTGCGACACGGGCACGTACAGCGTGGCCTTGTCGGCGTACTCCAGGTGCAGGAACTCGGAAGGGCCGTCGCCCAGGTCGAGGTTGATCAGACCCTGGTAGCGCCCGATGCCGTGGTTGCTGTGCACCACCGGGTCGCCCACGTTCAGCTCGCTCAGGTCCTTGATCAGCGAGTCGACGTCGGTGGCCTGCTCGTTCTTCTTGCGCCGGCGCGTGGTCGGCGTCGCGTCGAACAGCTCGGTTTCGGTGACGAGGTGCAGCGCCCGCTCGCCGTCCTGCCAGATGAAGCCCGCAGCCAGCGGCGCGGCCGTGATCGCATGGCGGTGGTCGCTCTCGGCAAAGGCCTGCAGCGTGTCCAGCGAGGGCAGGTTGATGCGGTGGTCGCGCAGCAGCTCCATCAGGCTTTCGCGGCGGCCGGCGCTTTCGGCCACCACCAGCACGCGCGCCGCCGTCTTGTTGATGTGCGATTCGAGCTTGTTCAGCGGGTCCTGCCCGCCTCGGGTCACCGCCAGATCGGGCAGCGGGCGCGCCCAGTCCACCGGCTCGCTGCCACGCACCACCAGCGTCGCATGCACATTGGCCAGCGTGAAGAAGTCCTCCACCTTCAGGTACAGGTCTTCTGGTGGCAGGATGGGGCGTTCCGGGTCGTGCTGCAGGAAGCGGTGGCGCTCCTTGGTCTCCGTCCAGAAGCGGCGCAGCGCCTCGTCGATGTCACCGTGCAGCACCAGGGCCGCCTGCTCGCCCAGATGGCCGAAGAAGGTCGCCGTCTCATCGAAGAACAGCGGCAGGTAGTACTCGATGCCCGCCGTGGCCACGCCGTTGCCGATGTCCTTGTAGATGCGGGACTTGGTCGGGTCACCCTCAATGCGCTCGCGCCAGCGGTTGCGGAACGCGCCGCGCGCCGCCTCGTCCATCGGGAACTCGCGACCCGGCAGCAGGCGCACCTCGGGCACGGGGTACAGGCTGCGCTGCGTGTCCGGATCGAAGGTGCGGATCGAGTCGACCTCGTCACCGAACAGGTCCACGCGATACGGCACGGGCGAGCCCATCGGGTAGAGGTCGATCAGCCCGCCGCGCACCGCGTACTCGCCCGGCGACACGACCTGGCTCACGTGGTTGTAGCCCGCCAGCGTCAGCTGCGACTTCAGCGCGGCCTCGTCCAGCTTCTGCTTTTGCTTGAAGTGGAAGGTGTAGGCGGCGAGGAAGGAGGGCGGCGCCAGGCGCGTCAGCGCGGTGGTGGCCGGCAGCAGCACCACGTCCACACCGGTCTCGGCACCCACGCCCTGCTGGATCTTCCACAGCGTGGCCAGCCGCTCCGAGATCAGGTCCTGGTGCGGCGAGAAGGTGTCATACGGCAACGTCTCCCAGTCGGGGAACACGCTGCAGCGCAGATCGGGCGCGAAGAACGCCATCTCATCCAGCAGGCGCTGCGTGTCGGCCGGATCGGCCGTGATCACGCACGTCAGCTGGCGCTGCGCCTTGCGCCCCTGGGCGTACTGCGCCAGCAGCAGCGCATCGGCCGAGCCGGGCGGGCGGGGCAGGGTGTAGCGTTTGCCGGGGGCGATGGAGGGCAGGGGCAGCTTAGGCAACATGGCGCGCAACAATGACAAAGCGCCCGAACCGAAGGCGGTGCGGGCGTGATGACGTGATTCTAGGCCGCCAGATTGACGTCCCACGATGCCGCGGCCATGGCCCGGGCGGTGTCCCGTGTTTGACGCGGCCTCGGCGAGCGCGCCGCCCCCGCGCCTTCTTCCGGGACAATGCGGGCATGTTTGCCGTGACACCCGACCCGACCTTCCGCCCTCGCTGTTTTGCCATCGTCCCCTGTGCCGGGGTGGGGGAGCGTGCCGCGGCCGGGGGGCCCAAGCAATACCATCCGGTGGCCGGGCAGGCCCTGGTAGCGCACACCTTGTCGGCGCTCGCCCGCGTGGCCCGGCTCGATGCCACGCTCGTTGTGCTGTCGCCGTCGGATGACCAGTTCGAGCGCCACGTGCCCCACTTTGGCGGCGAGCACGCCTGGGTGGCGCGCGTCGGCGGTGCTTCGCGGGCCGAGAGCGTGCTCAACGGGATGGACGAACTCGTCGCCCGCGGGGCCCAGCCGCACGACTGGGTGCTGGTGCACGACGCGGCGCGCTGCCTGGTCGAGCCGGCCTGGGTCGACCGGCTGATGGCCGAGTGCGAAGACGACGAGGTCGGTGGCCTGCTGGCGCTGCCCCTGGCCGACACCCTCAAGGCGGGGGCCTCAGGTGCCGATGGCGCGGCGCGGGCCACCACCACGGTCGACCGCCGTGACAAGTGGGCCGCCCAGACCCCCCAGGTCTTTCGCCTGGGGCTGCTGCAACCCGCCTTGCGCCATGCGCTGGCTGACCCCGTGACCGCGGCCGCCATCACCGACGAGGCCAGCGCCATCGAGGCCCTGGGCCACCAGCCGCGTCTGGTCGTCGGCAACTACGAGAACATCAAGGTGACCTGGCCGGGCGACTTCGCCCTGGCCGAGCGCCTGCTGCGCACGCGGGCCTGAAGCGCCGCCTGCCGGGTGCCCTTACCAGGACACCTCCTGCTCGGGCGTGGCCTTGATGCGGTGGATCGACAGGTCGGCGCCTTCGAACTCTTCTTCCTGGCTCAGACGCAGGCCAGCCACCTTGTTCAGCACGCCGTAGACCAGGCCGCCCGTCGCCAGCGCACACAGCACCACGATGACGGTGCCCAGCACCTGGGTGCCCAGGTTCACGCCGCCAATGCCGCCCAGTGCCTGCTGGCCGAAGACCCCGGCGGCCATGCCGCCCCATGCGCCGCACAGCCCGTGCAGCGGCCACACACCCAGCACGTCGTCGATCTTCCAGCGGTTCTGCACCAGCGTGAACATCACCACGAAGATGGCCCCCGCGATGGCGCCCACCACCAGCGCACCGGCCGGATGCATGATGTCCGAGCCCGCACACACGGCCACCAGGCCCGCCAGCGGGCCGTTGTAGGCAAAGCCCGGGTCGTTCTTGCCCATCAGCACGGCCACCAGCGTGCCGCCCACCAGGGCCATCAGCGAGTTCACCGCCACCAGGCCCGAGATCTTGTCGATCGTCTGCGCGCTCATCACATTGAAGCCGAACCAGCCCACGGCCAGAATCCACGAGCCCAGCGCCAGGAAGGGGATGCTCGACGGCGGGTGGGCCGACATCGCGCCATCCTTGCGATAACGGTTGCGGCGCGCACCCAGAATCAGCACGGCCGGCAGTGCGATCCAGCCACCGAACGCATGCACCACCACCGAGCCTGCGAAGTCATGCATGGGCGCGCCCGTCACTGACTGCAGCCAGTCTTCAAAGCCGAAGCGGTTGTTCCACACGGCGCCCTCCACCAGCGGGTAGGCCAGTCCCACGATCACTGCGGTGGCCATCAGCTGCGGACCAAACTTGGCGCGCTCGGCAATGCCGCCCGAGATGATGGCGGGAATGGCCGCTGCGAAGGTCAGCAGGAAGAAGAACTTCACCAGTGCATAGCCGTTGTTCTGTGCCAGCGTGCCGGCCCCGACCATGAAGTCCACGCCGTAGGCGACGGTGTAGCCCACGAAGAAGTACACCAGCGTCGACACACAGAAATCCACCAGGATCTTGACCAGGGCGTTGACCTGGTTCTTGTGGCGCACGGTGCCCAGTTCCAGAAAGGCGAAGCCCGCGTGCATCGCCAGCACCATCACGGCGCCCAGAAGAATGAACAGCGCGTCAGCGCCTTGTTTGAGTTGCTCCATGCTCGGCTTTCACGAAAGAACGCGATGGCGCACTGAGCTGGGGCCGAGTGCGCCATCTTGGGTTGATGCGCACCAAGAGAAAGCAAGAGAAGTGCCAAGGATTGCGGACGTGCGCGCCGCTGGTGCACGGCCTGCCCTGCACGCCGCTGGTGCATGGATGCGGCCGAAGTGTGCACGCCGATGGTGCATTCGCGCTGGCCGGATGGCGGCCGCTGTGCGCGCGACAATGCCACCATTCAAGCAACGATGAACGCATCCGCCATGAACCTGCCCCCTCTGCGCGTGGGCGAAGGCTGGGACACCCATGCCCTCGTCTCGGGTCGCCCGCTCATCCTGGGCGGCGTCACCATTCCGCACACCCACGGCCTGCTCGGCCATTCCGACGCTGACGCCCTGCTGCATGCCATCACCGACGCCCTGCTTGGCGCGGCTGGCCTGGGCGACATCGGCCGCCATTTCCCTGACACCGACCCGCAGTTCAAGGGCGCCGATTCTGTCGTGCTGCTTACAGAGGCCGCCCGCCGTGTGGCCGAGGGCGGCTGGGGCATCGTCAACGTCGACAGCACCATCGTGGCCCAGGCGCCCAAGATGGCGCCCCACATCCCGGCCATGCGCGCGCGCATCGCGAGCGTCCTCGGGCTGGCCCAGGACGCCGTCAACGTGAAGGCCAAGACAGCCGAGAAGATGGGGCCGGTGGGCGAGGGCCGCGCCATCGAGACGCGGGCCGTATGCCTGCTCTACCGGCGCTGAGCCTCAGGGCGCGCGGCGCAGCTTGATGTGCGCCACCAGCCCGCCGCCCGGTGCGTTGGCGAGTTCCAGGGCGCCGCCCATGCGCTGCAGGGCCTTGTCCACAATGGCCAGCCCCAGCCCGGCGCCGGTGGCCGCTGTGCGGGCTGCGTCCCCGCGGAAGAAGGGCGTGGTCAGCGCCGCCAGCTTTTCAGGTGCCACGCCCGGACCGTGGTCCCGCACGCTCAGAATCACCCATGAGCCGGATCGCGTGTAGCTCACGTCTACATTGGTCACGCCCGTGTAGGTGTTGCGCCCGTAGCGCCGCGCGTTCTCGAACAGGTTCATCAGCACGCGGCTGAGTTCGGTCTCGTCGGCCATCACCCGCGTGTCGATCGGCAGCTTGGCCGTGATGCGGATGCGCTTGGTGTCCCGGAACTGGCTGATCGCCTTGTCCACCACCGACGACACGTGCACCGGCACCAGCTCCACCTCGCCGGGGCGGGCGTAGTCCATGAACTTGTCGATGATGGCGTCGAGCTGATCGATGTCGGCCGCGATGTTGCGCTTGGCTTCCTCGTCCACCACGCTCATCTCGGCCTCCAGCCGCAACCGTGCCAGCGGGGTGCGCAGGTCATGCGAGATCCCGGCCAGCATCACCGCCCGGTCTTCCTCCACCTTGGCCAGCTCGCGCGCCATGCGGTTGAAGCCCTGGTTCACCTCGCGGATCTCCCGCGTGATCATCGACTCGTCCAGCACCGAGTCGTACTCGCCCTCGCGAATCCGACTGGCCGCAAACGACAACTCCTTCAACGGCTGGTTGATCAGTCGGGCGATCACCGCAGATCCCAGCAGCGTGGCCAGCAGCGCAATGCCCACCCAGACGAACCAGGTCTTGCCCGTCAGCGGCACGATGCGGTTGGCATCGGCCTGCAGCCAGTAGTTGTCTCGCTCGATCTGGAAGCCCACCCACAGGCCGGCCTTGCCATTCACCGCGCTGGCCACCACGGTGCTGGGCCCCAGGCGTGAGCGGAGTTCCTGCCCGATGGTCCGCGTGAAGCGGTTCACCTCGAAGGGCTCATAGCGGTCGGTCGGCTCCCGGGGTTTCAGCACGATCGCTTCCTGGTCGAACAGCGTCTTGACCAGCGTGACGCGGTTGATGCTGTCGGCGTAGCGCAACGCCGCGCGCGACAGGTTGACCAGGCTGGCCACCTGCTGGGCGGCCTGCACCGACCGGGGCTCGAACTCGAGCGCCCGGAAGGTCTGGACCCAGGCCACGATGCCGGCGGTCAGCAGCAGACCCAGGAGGATGAAGGTCCGCCAGAACAAGCTGAGGGCAAACCGTTTGCGCGCCATCGATCAGGATCCGCCGTCCGGCACGAACACGTAGCCGACGCCCCACACCGTCTGGATGTAGCGCGGCTGGGCCGGGTCGGGCTCGATCATCTTGCGCAGACGCGAGATCTGCACGTCCAGGCTGCGGTCGAAGGGCTCGAACTCGCGGCCGCGGGCCAGCTGGGCCAGCTTGTCGCGCGAGAGCGGCTGACGCGGGTGACGCACCAGGGCCTTCAGCATCGAAAACTCGCCCGTTGTCAGGGCGATCGGCTCGCCTTCCTTGCTCAGGCGGCGCAGGGCCAGATCGAACTCGAACGGGCCGAACTGCACGGTCTGCGCTTCCTTCGCGGGTGCGCCAGGCGCCTCCTGGGCCGGGCGGCGACGCAGCACGGCGTGGATGCGGGCCAGCAGTTCGCGGGGGTTGAAGGGTTTGGGCAGGTAGTCGTCCGCCCCGACTTCCAGGCCAACGATGCGGTCCACATCCTCGACCTTGGCCGTCAGCATGATGATCGGCGTCACGTCGTTCGCGGCGCGCAGGCGGCGGCAGATGGACAGGCCGTCCTCGCCGGGGAGCATCAGATCGAGCACGATCAGATCGACCGTCTCGCGGGTCAGCAGGCGGTTGAGCGCCTTGGCGTCTTCAGCCAGCAGGACCTCGAACCCCTCCTGGCTGAGGTAGCGGCGCAGCAGGTCGCGGATGCGGGCATCGTCGTCCACGACCAGGATGCGGTCGGGACGCTGGTTGGTAGGCGTCGTGCTCATCTCTGCTTTCCTCGGATTTGTAACAGAGGCGGATTGTGGACAGGTTCCGGCGTGCAAAAACGCCGGTCTGACCAGCTGTTACAAATCTTGCGGGTCTGGCGGGCTTGCGTCAAGCGGGTTTCGATTCCATCAGCGGGGTCGTCCGGATGCCACGGCGCGGCGTTGTATAAGAACGCAAACCACGTCTCAGAGGGACTGTTCACCCATGCAATCCATCCATCGCGCTCTGTCATCCCGCCGTGCAGCGGCTGCCCTGGCCGTCACGGCCGCCACCCTGGCGGGCCTGCCCGCCATGGCTGCCGAGCCCGTGCGCGACAACGTCGTCAGCTTCAGCACCACCGCCACCCGCGAACTCGTTCAGGACCTGATCCAGATCACCCTGCAGGCCCGGCAGGAGGGCCCCGTGGCGGCCGATGTGCAGGCCCAGCTCAAGCAGCAGCTGGAGGCGGCCCTGGTCGAAGCCCGCAAGGCCGCCGTGCCCGGTGGCATGGATGTCCGCACAGGTGGTTTTCACCTCTCGCCTCGCTACACGAACAACGGGCGCGTCAACGGCTGGCAGGGGCAGGCGCAGCTGGTGCTGGAGGGCACCGACATGGCCCGCATCAGCCAGACGGCCGGCAAGCTCAACGCCCTGCAGATCACCAGCGTGTCGTATGGCCTGTCCCGTGCGCTTCGCGAGTCTCAGGAGAGCGAGCTCACCAGCCAGGCGATCGCCCGCTTCCGTGAGCGCGCCCAGCGCATCGCCGCTGATTTCGGGCAGCGCGGTTTCAGCTTGGGCGAGGTGAGCGTGTCGTCCACCGATCCGGGCTTCGAAGGGCGCCCTGTCCTCATGGCGGCCCGGGCCAAGACCATGGAAATGATGGCCGACGCACCGGTGCCGGTTGAACCCGGCAAGGGCACGCTGTCGGTGACCGTCAGTGGTCAGGTTCGGCTGACGCCTTGAGTCGGTCAGCGGCGGTCCGCTCCTGCCAAAGGCCGCCCAGCAGCACCTGATGGGGCAGAAACTGCGCCTTGTAGGCCATCTTCTGGCTCGCCTCGATCCAGTAGCCCAGGTACAGATAGGGCAGGCCCAGGTGTGCGGCCTGTCTGATCTGCCACAGCACGTTGTAGGTGCCGTAGCTGGCCCGTGCTTCCGGCTCATAGAACGTGTAGACCGCCGACAGCCCGTCGTTGAGGATGTCGAGGATCGACACCATCTTCAGTCTGCCCTGCGTCTCGCCGGGTCGGGCAGGTTCCCGGAACTCCACCAGGCGGGAGTTCACCCTGCTTTGCAGCAGGAACTGCGTGTACTGATCGACTGAATCGTGGTCCATGCCGCCGCCGCGGTGTCGGCCGGCCTGATAGCGCAGGTACATCTGGTAGTGCTCGGGCACGAAGCACAGGCGCAGTACCCGGGCCTCCAGGTGTTCATGCGCACGCCAGGCGCGCCGCTGGCTCCGGTTCGGCTCGAAGTTGGCCACCGGCACGCGCAAGGGGATGCACGCCCGGCAGCCATCGCAGTGCGGCCGGTACGTGAACATGCCGCTGCGACGGAATCCGTTGGCCACCAGCCCCGAATACACGTCGGCATTGATCAGGTGGCTGGGCGTTGCCACCTGCGAACGGGCGCCTTTCCCCTCCAGGTAGCTGCAGGGGTAGGGCGCGGTGGCGTAGAACTGCAGAGACGCCAGGGGCAGGTCTTTGAGATGGGTCACAGGCCGTCCAGTTCTGACCAGAGCGAATCATCATAGGCCCAGGCTTGCGGCGGCGGTTGATCGATCACGGCCTGCAAATGGGCTTCAAATGCGGGACGGGGCAAAGGCCGTGCCCCCAGTGATGCGAGGTGCGCGGTCTGCTGCTGGCAGTCGATCAGCGTGATGCCATTCGCCCGGCAGAAGCACACCAGCGCTGCCAGCGCGATCTTGGAGGCGTCACTGCGCCAGGCGAACATCGACTCGCCGTAAAACATGCGGCCGATGCTGACGCCGTACAGGCCACCAACCAACTCGCCCTCCCACCAGGTCTCGAACGAATGGACGAAGCCTCTCCGATGCCAGCCCGCGTAGGTCTGCTGGATGGCGGGCACGATCCAGGTCCCGTCCTGACCGTCTCGCGGTGTGCCTGCGCAGGCCTGGATCACCCGGTCGAATGCCGTGTCGACCCGGATGACGCTCTCGGGCGTGTCCCGGAAGCGGCGGATCGTCTTGCGCAGCGAGCGCGACAGCTTGAACTCCGCTGGCGACAAGACCATGCGCGGGTCGGTCGACCACCAGAGCACCGGCTGGCCGGGGCTGAACCACGGAAAGATGCCCCGACGGTACGCCGCTTCCAGGCGCGCAACACTCAACTCGTTGCCTGCGGCCAGCAGGCCGGGCGCGTCAGAATCCGGTCCCAGCGCGAGGCGGGTGTCCGGAAAGGGCGTGTCGGGTTCGAGCCAGGGGATCATGCCCAGATCATAAAAAAAGCCCGATGGCGTGCCATCGGGCTTAAGGTACCTTAGAAAAGGTTCGAGAGGTACCGAGGAGACAACCTTTCAGGGAGTACCGCTTGTCCAGGGCGGTCACTCTCGGACTCAGCGTACGCGACGAAGTTCACTGGCCAGGGCGGACGACCCTGCAAAGTTTTGTAAGCCAGGTGAACCATGCGGCCATCAGGCGGCCTTGCGCGGGGTCTTGCTGGCGGCGGCCTGGGTGGCCTTCACGGCGGTCGAGGTCATGGCCTGGAAGTTGGCTTCAGCGACGTCAGCGGCTTGCTTGGCGGCCTTCTGCACGGTGTCGAAGGCGTTGTTGGCGGCGGCCACGGCCGACTTCACCAGCACGACGGCGTTTTCGGTGCCGGCGGGCGCGTTCTTCACAGCGTTGTCGACCACCGAGGTGAACTTCTGCTGAGCTTCGGCAACCTGGGCTTCGGCCAGCTTGCTGACTTCGGCGCTGGTGGCCGAAGCGATGTCGTACAGGTGGCGGCCGTAGGCAGCCGCCTTTTCAGCCGAGGGCTGCAGCAGGCTGGCGTGCAGGGCGAACAGCTCCTGGGGATCCTTGGCTGCCATCACGGCCTTGGCGTGCTCGGCGGCTTCTTCCATCGAGGTCTTGGCGACCTGCAGGTTCAGTTCAACAACCTTTTCCACGCCGGCGAAAGCCTTCTGGCTCAGGTCGAACAGGGTGGCGAGGTTGGCCTTCTGGGCGGCGAGCAGTTGTTCAGCGGTCAGCATATGGATCTCCATTGAGTGGTTGAGGTGTTGCACCAAGATCAGCCTGGACTGCTTTGCTGCGTTGCAACATGAGTCGAAGTATAGGCAGCCTGGCGGCGTTTGCAAGTGTTTTTTGTGCGCTGCAGCAAGCGGTGTAATCAACTGTCAAATTCTTGACGATCCCGCTGTGTCAGATCGGCTCACCACACGGGGCTGGGTTGCGGCGGGCGCTTCGCCTACACTTGCGCGTCGCCCGAATGTCCAACCTTGTGATCAGACCATCATGAGCCTGCTGAATGTCCCCGCCGGTGCCAAGGCACCCGACGTCTTCAACGTCATCATCGAGATCCCGGCCAACGCGGATCCGATCAAGTATGAAATCGACCACGAAACCGGCGCCGTGTTCGTCGACCGTTTCATGGGCACGGCCATGCACTACCCGTGCAACTACGGCTACGTGCCCCAGACGATCGCCGCCGACGGTGACCCCGTCGACGTGCTGGTCGTGACCCCGTTCCCGCTGCAGCCCGGCGTGGTCATTCCCTGCCGTCCGCTGGGCATCCTGAAGATGGAAGACGAGGCCGGCGGTGACTCCAAGCTGGTGGCCGTGCCGACCGAGAAGATCTGCGCCATGTACAAGGGCATCCAGAAGCTGGAAGACCTGCCCGAGCTGCTGGTCCAGCAGATCAAGCACTTCTTCGAGCACTACAAGGACCTGGAGCCCGGCAAGTGGGTGAAGGTCGTGGGCTGGGATGGCATCGACGCGGCCAAGGCCGAAGTCACGACCGGCCTGGAAGCCTTCAAGAAGCAGCACTGATCGCTGTCTGCGGCGCCCCCTCGGGGGGTGCCGGGCGTAAAAAAGCCGCCTCTCCGTGCGAGGGCGGCTTTTCTTTTGCCCGCGCGCCTCAGGTCAGCTGGGACATCACGCGGCGCAGCGTGTCTGCCACCTGGGCGAGCTGGCTCTCGCTCACGATGAGCGGGGGCGCGATCGCGATGTTGTCGCCCGCGGCCCGCACCAGCACGCCGGCCTCGAAGCAGCCCAGAAAGACCTCGAAGGCACGGCGGCCAGGCGCGGCACCCGCGCGCGGCGCAAACTCGATCGCCGCCACCAGCCCGGTGTTGCGGATGTCCACCACGTGGGGCAGGTCACGCAGACCATGAACCGTTTCTTCGAGCGCACCGTGGAGCCGTGTGCCGCGCGTGAGCAGGTCTTCCTCGGCGTAGGTGTCCAGCGTGGCGAGGGCTGCGGCGCAGGCCATCGGGTGGCCGGAGTAGGTGTAGCCGTGGGGCAGTTCGATGCCCGGGCCGCTGGCTTGCATGAAGGTGTCGTGGATCTCCTGCCGCACCGCGACCGCCCCCATCGGAATCGTCCCGTTGGTGATGCCTTTGGCCATGGTGATCATGTCGGGCACCACGCCGTACTTCTGTGCGGCAAACGGGGCACCCAGCCGCCCGAAGCCCGTGATGACCTCGTCGAAGACGAGCAGGATGCCGTGCTTGTCGCAGATGGCGCGCAGACGCTCGAGGTAGCCCTTCGGCGGCAACAGCACCCCGGTGGAGCCAGCCATGGGCTCGACGATCACGGCGGCAATCGTCGACGCATCGTGCAGCGTCACCAGGCGTTCGAGGTCGTCGGCTAGTTCGGCGCCGTGCTCGGGCTGGCCGCGCGTGAAGGCGTTGCGCGTCAGGTCATGTGTGTGGCGAAGATGGTCGACGCCGGCCACGCTGCTGCCGAAGAGCTTGCGGTTGGGTCCCATGCCGCCGAGCGCGGTGCCGGCGAAGTTGACCCCGTGATAGCCCCGCTCCCGCCCGATCAGGCGGGTGCGCTGCGCCTCGCCCCGCACGCGGTGGTAGGCGAGGGCGATCTTCATCGCCGTCTCCACCGACTCCGAGCCGGAGTTCGTGAAGAAGAAGCGGTTCAGCCCGGGCGGCGTGAGGTGCTGCAGCCGGTCGGCCAGCTCGAACGCCAGCGGGTGCCCCATCTGAAACGGCGGCGCGAAGTCCATCTCGGCTGCTTGGCGGGCGATGGCCTCGACGATGCGTGGGCGGCCGTGTCCGGCGTTGACGCACCACAGACCCGCTGTGGCGTCCAGGACCTCGCGCCCCTCCGGCGTCCAGTAGTGCATGTCCTTGGCCTTCGAGAGCAGGCGAGGGGCCTGCTTGAAGTCCCGGTTTGCGGTGAACGGCATCCAGAAAGCGTCGAGGTTCGGTTGCATCGTGGCGTCCTTTGTCCAGAAGGCGTGACAGGTGGCCGCCCTGGGGCGGCCTGCTGCATCACATCCTGCCGTTTTTTCACCATCTGCGCGAGCGGCCTTGCCCGACGTGCCTCGGTCCTCCGGCCGGCCCGTGTCGTGCCATCGACCCGCTCTCTTCATCAGGTTGTTGCAAATTCGCGTCATCATGCGGCGGCGCACACGGACACACGCGTTCACAGCATCAGAGTGCTGTCTTATATAAGACATAAGTCTTTACTGGCGCACCCGATTCGCGCTAAACTGCACCTTGTATTCACGCACTTCTACCCCGGAGATCTCCATGACTCAACTCACCCGTGAACAGCAAATCGCTGCCCTGGAAAAGGACTGGGCCGAAAACCCCCGTTGGAAGCTCGTCAAGCGCGGCTACTCCGCAGCTGACGTGGTTCGCCTGCGCGGCAGCATGCAGCCCGAGTACACCCTGGCCAAGCGCGGCGCTGAAAAGCTGTGGGAAAAGGTCAACGGCGGTGCCAAGAAGGGCTACGTGAACGCTTTCGGCGCCATCACCGCCGGTCAAGCCATGCAGCAGGCCAAGGCTGGTCTGGAAGCCGTGTACCTGTCGGGCTGGCAGGTCGCCGCCGACGGCAACACCTCGGAAACCATGTACCCCGACCAGTCGCTGTACGCGTACGACTCGGTGCCCACCATGGTTCGCCGCATCAACAACACGTTCAAGCGTGCTGACGAAATCCAGTGGTCGCGTGGCATCAACCCCGGCGACGACAACTTCATCGACTACTTCCTGCCCATCGTCGCTGACGCGGAAGCCGGTTTCGGTGGCGTGCTGAACGCCTTCGAACTGATGAAGAACATGATCGCTTCGGGCGCTGCCGGCGTTCACTTCGAAGACCAGCTGGCCGCTGTGAAGAAGTGCGGTCACATGGGTGGCAAGGTGCTGGTCCCGACCCGCGAAGCCGTTGAAAAGCTGATCGCTGCGCGTTTCGCTGCCGACGTGATGGGCGTGCCCACCATCGTTCTGGCCCGTACCGACGCTGAAGCCGCCAACCTGCTGACCAGCGACTGCGACGACAACGACAAGCCGTTCGTGACCGGCGAGCGCACGCAAGAAGGCTTCTACCGCGTCAAGAACGGTCTGGAGCAAGCCATCAGCCGCGGTGTCGCCTACGCTCCGTACGCTGACCTGGTGTGGTGTGAAACCGGCGTGCCTGACATCGGCTTCGCCCGTGAGTTCGCTCAAGCCGTGCACGCCGCCTGCCCCGGCAAGCTGCTGTCGTACAACTGCTCGCCTTCCTTCAACTGGAAGAAGAACCTCAACGACTCGCAGATCGCTTCGTTCCAGGAAGAGCTGTCGGCCCTGGGCTACAAGTACCAGTTCATCACGCTGGCTGGTATCCACATCAACTGGTACAACACGTTCCAGTTCGCCCACGCTTACGCCCGCGGCGAAGGCATGAAGCACTACACCGAAATGGTGCAAGAGCCGGAATTCGCTGCTCGCGAAAAGGGCTACACCTTCGTGTCGCACCAGCAGGAAGTCGGCGCTGGCTACTTCGACGACGTGACCACCGTGATCCAGGGTGGTTCGTCTTCTGTGAAGGCCCTGACCGGCTCGACCGAAGAAGAGCAGTTCCACTGATCGGTGTAGAAGGGGCTCGCCGGCGGCGAGCGCCTTCCCCCCGTCAGGAACGACGCCAACGGCGCCCTCAGGGCGCCGTTTCCGTTGGTGCGCCCGTATAATCGAGCGTCTAGCAAGCTGCCCGCGGGGTGGCCCAACGTAAGGACCGTAGAAAGGCACGCACGGTTATGACACCGCGAACTTCGACCCCCTTTACCTCGACCGAGGTCTAGTCGGCTGGCCGCTGCTTTCGCACACCTGTACCTTTTTCCCCTGAATCCAGGAAAGCGCGGCAACCACCGCGCTTTTTTTTGCCTGCCCGGAGCTGTGGGGCGGCACGTTTCCACACAAGGACACCAAGATGATTTCGATTCAGCTGCCCGACGGCTCCAAACGCGAGTTCCCGGGCCCCGTGACCGTGGCAGAAGTGGCTGCCTCCATCGGTGCTGGCCTGGCCAAGGCCGCTCTGGCGGGCCGCGTGGGGCAGGGCGATGCCGCCCGACTTGTCGACACCTCCTACCGCATGGAGGCCGACACGCAGCTGGCCATCGTGACCGAGAAGGACGCCGATGGCCTGGACATCATTCGGCACTCGACGGCCCACCTGCTGGCCTATGCCGTCAAGGAGCTGTTCCCCGAGGCGCAGGTCACCATCGGCCCGACCATCGAGGATGGTTTCTATTACGACTTCGCTTACAAACGCCCCTTCACGCCAGAAGACCTGGCTGCCATCGAAAAGAAGATGGCAGAACTCGCCAAGAAGGACGAGAAGGTCGAGCGCAAGGTGCTCCCTCGTGACGAGGCCGTCAGCTACTTCAAGGGCCTGGGCGAGCACTACAAGGCTGAGATCATCGAAAGCATCCCGGCCGATCAGGACGTGTCGCTCTACAGCGAAGGCGGCTTCACCGACCTGTGCCGCGGGCCGCACGTGCCCAGCACCGGCAAGCTCAAGCACTTCAAGCTGATGAAGGTGGCCGGTGCCTACTGGCGTGGCGACCACCGCAACGAGCAGCTGCAGCGCGTGTACGGCACGGCCTGGACGAGCAAGGAAGACCTGCAGCAGTACCTGACCCGCCTGGAAGAGGCCGAGAAGCGCGACCACCGCAAGCTGGGTCGCGAGCTCGACCTGTTCCACATCGACGACCACGCGCCGGGCGTCGTGTTCTGGCACCCCAAGGGGTGGACGGTGTGGCAGGCGGTCGAGCAGTACATGCGCCAGGTCTACCGCGACAACGGCTACCAGGAGGTCAAGGGTCCGCAGATCATCGACAAGGCGCTGTGGGAGAAGACGGGCCACTGGGACAAGTACCGCGAGAACATGTTCACCACCGAGTCGGAAAAGCGTGACTACGCGCTCAAGCCGATGAACTGTCCCGGCCACATCCTGATCTTCAACCAGGGTATCAAAAGCTACCGCGACCTGCCGGTGCGCTACGGCGAGTTCGGCCAGTGCCACCGCAACGAGCCCACGGGTGGCCTGCACGGCATCATGCGCGTGCGCGGCTTCACGCAGGACGATGGCCACATCTTCTGCACCGAAGACCAGATCCTGGACGAGTGCGTGGCTTTCACGGCGCTGCTGCAGAAGGTCTATACGGACTTCGGCTTCACCGACATCATCTACAAGGTGGCCACGCGGCCCGAGAAGCGCATCGGCTCGGATGAAAGCTGGGACAAGGCCGAGCAGGCGCTGATGGCCTCGCTGAAGGCCACCGGCAGCGAATTCCAGATCGCCCCGGGCGATGGCGCCTTCTACGGCCCGAAGATCGAGTACACGCTGAAGGACGCACTGGGCCGCCACTGGCAGTGCGGCACGATCCAGGTCGACTTCTCGATGCCCGAGCGCCTGGGGGCCGAGTACGTGACCGAGGCGAGCGACCGCAAGCACCCGGTGATGCTGCACCGTGCGATCCTGGGTTCGCTCGAGCGTTTCATCGGCATCCTGATCGAGCAGCATGCGGGTGCATTGCCGGTGTGGCTGGCGCCGGTGCAGGCGGTGGTGCTCAACATCACCGACGCCCAGGCCGATTACGCACGCGAAGTGGCCGCCGCGCTGACCAAGGCTGGGATCCGCACCAAGCTCGATACTCGGAATGAGAAGATCACCTACAAGATCCGCGAGCACGCCATGCAGAAGACGCCGTACTTCATCGTGCTGGGTGACAAGGAGCGTGAGGCAGGCACGGTGGCGGTGCGCGCCCGGGGCAATCAGGACCTGGGCGTCATGCCGCTCCAGCAGCTGATTTCGACGATTGAACAGGCGGTCGCCGAGCGCCGTTGAGCCGTCCCGCGGGCTTAATCGGGATGGCCGCAGGGCGTTGGTTTGGTGCAACGCCCTGCGCTCATGTAAAATCTCGCGCGCAAAGGTCAGACGGCGCGATCGTCCGCTACGGTCTCGCATTGCACCCATCCACGGTGCCTTGTGTCTGGTCTTCGTGCGCGCCCGGGGCGTCACAACCTCGGCGCGATGTCGCTGATGACTTCACCCATGAAGCTCGATCCAGACATCGCCAGTCAGGCTGGAGCATGGCCGTTTCGTTGGCAAACGAACGGTCGGCCACGGTCCGCTGCGGGCGCGTGTTCACTGACCATTGGTTCGAGCGATTTCAACGCCGGGCCTGAAGGAAACCGACATCGCTAACTTCTTTGACCGCCGTACGCGCAATGATGAGCGCAAGCACCGGCTGAATCGCGAAATCACCGCCCCCGAAGTCCGTCTGAACGGACCGGAGAACGAGCCGCTGGGCATCGTCAGCATCCAGGAAGCGCTCCGCCTGTCGGCCGAGCACGACGTGGATCTGGTGGAGATCGCCGCTCAAGCCGATCCGCCGGTCTGCCGTCTGATGGATTACGGCAAGTTCAAGTACCAGGAACAGAAGAAGGCCCACGACGCCAAGCTCAAGCAGAAGGTGATCGAGGTCAAGGAAGTCAAGTTCCGCCCGGGTACCGACGAAGGCGACTATCTGATCAAGCTCCGCAACCTGCGCCGCTTCCTCGAGGACGGTGACAAGGGCAAGGTCACGCTGCGTTTCCGCGGCCGCGAGATCACGCACCAGGAACTGGGCATGCGCCTGCTGGAGCGGGTGCGCGATGACCTGACGGATTGCTCGACGGTCGAGAACATGCCCAAGCTCGAGGGCCGCCAGATGATCATGGTTCTGGCCCCGAAGAAGAAGAAGTAAGCCAGTGGGCTGAATTTCTTCTACAATGCGAGGTTTCGCCGGGGCGTGATTGCTTCGGCGGCGCGTATCAGGTCTGTCCGTGTGGTGGTCTGGTGCGCAACGGCAGTCGGTCTGGTCACCGGCGGCCGCTTCAAAGTGACTGCAGGCCATCAAGACGCGGAAGTGGTATTTCGCGGCGCCTGGCAGACACAATTCAAAAGGAGCAGAACATGCCCAAAATGAAGACCAAGAGCAGTGCGAAGAAGCGTTTTCGCGTGCGTCCGGGTGGCACCGTCAAGCGCGGTCAAGCCTTCAAGCGTCACATCCTGACCAAGAAGACCACGAAGAACAAGCGTCAGCTCCGCGGCGCTGTGAACGTGCACGAGACCAACATGGGCCACATGGCCCAGATGCTGCCTTTCGCCGGCCTGTAAGCCGCGCAAGTCAGTCGTCTCAAGGTCTCTGGTTTAGATAGTCAACGCAGAAGGAGTCATCCATGCCTCGCGTCAAACGTGGCGTTACCGCCCGCGCTCGTCACAAGAAGGTTCTCGCCCTGGCCAAGGGTTTCCGCGGCCGCCGCAAGAACGTTTACCGCATCGCCAAGCAGGCGGTCATGAAGGCAGGCCAATACGCCTACCGTGACCGCCGTGCCAAAAAGCGCGAATTCCGCCGCCTGTGGATTGCCCGTATCAACGCCGGCAGCCGCGCTCTGGGCCTGACCTACAGCAAGTTCATCGCTGGCATCAAGAAGGCGTCGATCGAGATCGACCGCAAGGTGCTGGCCGACATGGCTGTCAACGATCCGGCAGCTTTTGCCAGCATCGTTGAAAAGGCCAAGGCTCAACTGGCTGCCTGATCTTTCAGACAGCACGATGCACCGCACACAGCCCCACCGGCTCAGCCGGGCGGGCGTGCGCAAGTGACCTGAAGGCCAACGTCAAGTTGGCCTTTTTTTTCGACCCGACACGATGAACGACCCGCAAAGCGACCTCGAAGCCCTGGTGCAATCGGCCCAGGATGCCTTTGCCGCGGCCGGCACCCCCGCCGACCTGGAAAACGCCAAGGCCCGGTTCATGGGCAAGTCCGGCAGTCTGACCGACCTGCTCAAGGGCATGGGCGCGCTCAGCCCCGAAGAGAAGAAGACCCGCGGCGCCGCCATCAACCAGGCCAAGCAGCGCGTGGAAGCCTTGCTGAACGACCGCCGTCAGGCGCTGGCCGATGCCGAGCTGGCACAGCAGCTTCAGGCCGAGCGCCTGGACGTGACGCTGCCGGGCCGGCGTCGTGGCGAGGGTGGCCTGCACCCGGTGTCGCTCAGCATCGAGCGCATCGAAGGCATCTTCGGGTCGATGGGCTTTGCCGTGGCCGATGGCCCCGAGATCGAGGCCGACTGGTTCAACTTCACCGCGCTGAACACGCCGGAAGACCATCCGGCGCGCTCGATGCACGACACCTTCTACGTGGAAGGCGGTCACCTGCTGCGCACGCACACCAGCCCGATGCAGGTGCGCTACGCCGTGCAGCACGTCAAGGCGCATGCCGAAGAGCTGGCCCGTGGTGAACGCATTCCCGAGATCCGCGTCATCGCACCGGGACGCACCTATCGGGTGGACAGCGACGCCACGCACTCGCCAATGTTCCACCAGTGCGAAGGCCTGTGGATCGGCGAGTCGGTGAGCTTCACCGACCTGAAGGCGGTGTTGAGCGACTTTTTCAGCACCTTCTTCGAGACCGACGCGCTGGACATCCGTTTCCGCCCGTCGTTCTTCCCGTTCACCGAGCCGTCTGCCGAAGTGGACATCGCCTTCGCCTCCGGTCCGCTCAAGGGCCGTTGGCTGGAAGTCGGTGGGGCAGGGCAGGTGCACCCGAACGTGGTGCGCAACTTCGGCCTGGACCCTGAGCGCTACATCGGTTTTGCGTTCGGTCTGGGTCCGGACCGCCTGACCATGCTGAGATACGGCGTGAACGACCTGCGCCTGTTCTACGAAGGCGACCTGCGTTTCCTGCAGCAGTTCCAGTGACCTGTCCGGCGTCGCGTTGCCGCGATGCCGCTTCCGCTCCCGCCCGTTCCCTGGCCACCCGGCATGACCCGGCAGCCGCCTCACTGAAAGGATCGCCGACATGAGCACTTCGACCACCATCCGCGCCTGGGCCGCTCAGGAAGCCACACGCCCGGTCACGCCGTTTTCGTACGACCCGGGCCCGCTGGGCGCCGAGGAAGTCGAGATCCGCGTCGAGCACTGTGGCCTGTGCCACTCCGACCTGTCGATGATCGACAACGAGTGGGGCTTTTCGGGCTACCCGGTCGTCGGCGGCCACGAGGTGATCGGCAGTGTCGTGGCCCTGGGTGCCAATGCGAAGGGGCTGAAGCTGGGCCAGAAGGTCGGCCTGGGCTGGATGGCGCAGAGCTGCCAGACCTGCAAGCCCTGCCTGAGCGGCGAGCCGCAGATGTGCCGTGCCGGGGTGCCGACCATCGTCGGTCACCACGGCGGCTTCGCCGAGCGCGTGCGCGCGCACTGGCTGTGGGTGGCGCCGATTCCCGAGGGCGTCAACCCGGCCGATGCCGGCCCGCTGCTGTGCGGCGGCCTGACCGTGTTCTCACCGTTCCTGAACTTCGACATCAAGCCGACGCACCGCGTGGGCGTGGTGGGCATTGGCGGCCTGGGCCACCTGGCCTTGAAGTTCGCCCGCGCCTGGGGTTGCGAGGTGACGGCGTTCACCTCGAGCGAGTCCAAGCGTGACGAGGCGCTGTCGCTGGGCGCGCACAAGGTCGTGTCCAGTGTGGACGCCGCGTCGATGAAGTCGATTGCCGGCCGCCTTGACATGGTGATCGTCACCGTCAACGCGATGCTGAACTGGAAGGCGCTGATGGGCACGCTGGCGCCCAACGGCCGCCTGCACGTGGTGGGCGTGCTGCCCGCGCCGCTGGAGGTCGAGTCCTTTGCCCTGATCGGCGGGCAGCGCTCGGTGTCGGGCTCGCCCACGGGCTCGCGTCAGGACATCGACACCATGCTGGAGTTTGCCGCCCGCCACGGCATCGCCCCGCAAACCGAACATTTTCCGATGAGCCGCATCAACGATGCGCTGGACCACCTGCGCGCCGGCAAGGCCCGCTACCGCGTGGTGCTGGACGCCGACTTCGCCTGACAAGGCAGGCTCACCAAAAAAGATTCCCCAAGGATCCCTGACATGCAATTCCCTGAGTCCTGGCTGCGCAGCTTCTGCAACCCCGACCTGACCACCCAGCAACTGGCTGATCTGCTGACCATGGCCGGTCTGGAGGTCGAGGAACTGGACCCGGTCGCCCCGCCGTTCACGGGTGTGGTCGTGGGCCACGTGCTGGAAGTGGCCAAGCACCCGGATGCCGACCGCCTGAACGTCTGCAAGGTGGACGCCGGCACGGGCGCGGTGCTGCAGATCGTGTGCGGCGCGCCCAATGTGCGCCCGGGCATCAAGGTGCCGTGCGCCACGGTGGGAGCCGAGCTGCCCCCGGGCGCCGACGGCAAGGTGTTCAAGATCAAGCTGGGCAAACTGCGGGGCGTCGAAAGCCAGGGCATGCTGTGTTCGGCACGCGAGCTGGGCATCTCCGAAGAGGCCAGCGGCCTGCACATCCTGGCCGATGACGCGCCGGTGGGCGTCAACATCCGCGAGCACCTGAAGCTCGACGACACGCTGTTCACGCTGAAGCTCACGCCCAACCTGGCGCACTGCCTGAGCGTGGCCGGCATCGCCCGCGAGGTCTCGGCCCTGACTGGCGCGCCGCTGACGTTGCCGGCGATCGAGCCCGTCAAGCCTGCGATCGACGCGACCGTGCCCGTCAAGGTGGAGGCATCGGACCTGTGTGGCCGCTTTGCCGGTCGTGTGATCCGCGGCGTCAACCCGCAGGCCAAGACGCCCGACTGGATGGTCGAGCGCCTGGCGCGCTGCGGCCAGCGTTCGGTGTCGCCGCTGGTCGACATCTCGAACTACGTGATGTTCGAGCTGGGCCAGCCCTCGCACGTGTTCGATCTGGACAAGGTCAAGGGCGGCATCACCGTGCGCTGGGCGCGTGAAGGCGAAAGCCTCAAGCTGCTGAACGGCAACACCGTGGCGCTGGACGGGCAGGTGGGCGTGATCGCCGACGACGCCCAGGTCGAGTCGCTGGCCGGTGTGATGGGCGGTGATGCCACGGCCGTGGGCGACGACACCCGCAATGTCTACCTCGAGTCGGCCTTCTGGTGGCCCAAGGCGATTGCCGGCCGCGCACGCCGCTACAACTTCTCGACCGACGCGTCGCACCGCTTCGAGCGCGGCGTGGACCCGGCGCCGACCGTGGCCTACCTCGAGCGCATCACGCAGCTGATCCTCGACATCTGCGGTGGCGAGGCCGGCCCGGTGGACGACCAGATCGTGCGCCAGGCTGAACGCCAGCCGGTGACGCTGCGCCTGTCGCGCGCTCAGCGCGTGATCGGCATGCCGGTGTCACGCGAGGAGGTCGAGACCGTCTTCACCCGCCTGGGCCTGGCCTTCACCGCCAGCGCCGTCGAAGGCGACGTGCACCTGACCGTGACGCCGCCGAGCTGGCGCTTCGACATCCAGATCGAGGAAGACCTGATTGAGGAAGCCGTGCGCGTGATCGGCTTCGACAAGCTGCCCAAGCGCGCGCCCAAGGCCCCGGTGGTGTCCGAGGTGCGCCCGGAAGCGCAACGCAGCCTGTATGCCTTGCGCCGTGCCGTGGCCGCCCGTGGCTACCAGGAAGCGATCACCTTCAGCTTCGTCGAGGCCCGCTGGGAAGCCGACTTCGCCGGCAATGCCGACCCGATCAAGGTGCTGAACCCGATCGCGGCCCCGCTGGCCGTGATGCGCTCGACGCTCGTCGGCAGCCTGGTCGAGGTACTGCGCACCAACCTCGCCCGCAAGGCCGAGCGCGTCCGCCTGTTCGAGGTGGGGCGCGTGTTCCGCCGCGACGCCAGCGTGGTCGACAGCGACCAGACCGTGGGCGGGTTCAATCAGCCCGTGAAGGTGGCGGGCCTGGCCTATGGTCCGGCTGAGGCCCTGCAGTGGGGCGTGCCCAGCCGCAACGTCGATTTCTTCGACGTGAAGGGCGACGTCGAGGCGCTGCTGGCCCCGCGTCAGGCGCGCTTCGAGGCGGTCGAGCATCCGGCCTTCCACCCGGGCCGCTGCGCTCGGGTGTGGGTCGATGACCGCGACGTCGGCGTGATCGGTGAGCTGCACCCCAAGTGGCGTCAGAGCTACGACCTGCCGTTGGCGCCCGTGCTGTTCGAGCTGGATGCCGACGTACTGGCCGCGCGCGTGGTGCCGTCGTTCACCAGCGTGCCCAAGATGCAGTCGGTCTTCCGGGATCTGGCCCTGGTGGTCAAGGACGATGTGGCCCACGCCGCCCTGATCGAGGCCATCACCGCAGCGCCGACCGAAGGCCTGGTCAAGGGGGCTCGTCTGTTCGACATCTACAAGCCGAAGACCAGCGTTCAGGGGATGGCGGACGACGAACGCAGTCTCGCCGTGCGTGTGGAACTGCGCGATGATGAGCAGACGTTGACGGATGAGCGGATCGACGGCGCCATGAAGGCCGTGCTGACCGCGCTGGCGGCGTCCGTGGGCGCGCGCGTCCGCGGTTGACACCGGACGAGGGAGACCCGGGATGAACGACAAGCTCAGCGACCTGACGGTCCTGCTGCCCACCATCGAGACGCCGACGCTGACCAAGGCGGAGCTGGCCGAGTTGCTGTTCGAGCGTCTCGGCCTGAACAAGCGCGAGTCCAAGGACATGGTCGAGGCCTTTTTCGAGCTGGTGCATGGCACGCTGGTCGACGGTCAGGACGTGAAGCTGTCGGGCTTCGGCAATTTCCAGATCCGTCGCAAGGCACCCCGCCCGGGGCGCAATCCGCGTACGGGTGAGTCCATCCCCATCGCTGCGCGCAACGTGGTGACCTTCCATGCGAGCCAGAAGCTCAAAGGCATGGTCCAGGGGGATGTGCCGTCCGAAGGGGACATGGAGTAAAGTCTGTGGCCTTTGTCCGAAGGGCGAATTGAGCAATGGGAGCCATGGACCGCGTCGACAGTGTCTTGCCGCCGATTCCGGCCAAGCGCTACTTCACCATTGGTGAGGTCAGCGAGTTGTGCCTGGTCAAGCCCTATGTGCTGCGCTACTGGGAGCAGGAGTTCGTCCAGCTCAAGCCGATGAAGCGGCGCGGCAACCGCCGCTACTACCAGCATCACGAGGTGTTGCTGATCCGCCGGATTCGCGAGCTGTTGTATGAGCAGGGCTTCACCATCAGTGGGGCGCGCAACCAGTTGGCCGACATGGGGGCGTTGGCTGCCGCGCCGCTTCCCGAACCCGAGCTGCCAAGCGCGTCGGCCCGTGCGTTGGCTGGTAGCCAGGGCTGGGCATCTGCGGGTGCCGATGCGCGCGCGGCGCGGGCCCTGCAGGCCAGCCATGTGGCGGTCGCGGATGGGGGGTGGATGCCGCCCGATCTGGCTGCCTTCGACCAGCTGGACGCCGACAGCGCGCACGCCCTGCGCGAGGCGCTGCAGTCCATCCGGGACCTGCTGGGGTGAGGCCGGTGCATTGTGGGAATGTTGCAACGCAGCTTGATTTCGGTTTTCGAACCGTGACATAATCTAAGTCTTCGTCGGGGCGTAGCGCAGCCTGGTAGCGCACTTGCATGGGGTGCAAGGGGTCGCGAGTTCGAATCCCGCCGCCCCGACCAAGAACGACATGAGCCCAGCAGAGCAATCTGCTGGGCTTTCTGTCTTTTCAGGCTGCGTGAAGCGCGCTCCGGTGCCCGAAGACGCCTGGGGTCAGGGCTTGCGCTTCAGCTCTTCATTGACCGCGCGGTCGAACTCCTGCTGCAGCACCACCGGGAAGGCGGCGCTGATCGACCCGATGGCCAGCGGGCGCAGGCGCTCGAAAAGCGCCTTCAGTTCCTCCATGGCGCTGAGTTCCGGCAGGCCGCGGCGCGCAGCGCCACCTTCGCCTCGGTGTGCCTGAAGCGCCAGCCCCTTGATCTGTGCCAGGAACACCTGCTGCACGTAGGCCTGCGCGATGGCGCGGGTGTGCTCAATCAAGGCGTCCTGCAAGTCGAGCACGGTGTCCAGAGGCACCTTCAGTTCGGCAAGCTGCACGCCGATGCGTTCGAGCGCCGGGCTGAGGATCTCGAACTCGTCGGTGTCACCGACGCGCCGATACAGGCCGTTGCGGCTCAGTCGTTCGCGTTGTTCGGGCGTGGCGGTCGCGCCCCAGTTGGCCGCCATCTCGGCAATGTGCTTGCGCGCCGGCGATTCCACCGTGAAGAACGTGGTGGAGAACAGTTCGCTGATGAGTGCGTACTCCGACCACGCCCCTTCAGGCGTGTTCTCCAGCATGTCCTTGATGGCGTCGAGTCGGAAGCCTTGCTGGCGCAGATCGCGGATCAGCTCCAGCTTGCCCTGGTGCTCGCTGTCGTACAGCCCCAACCGGCCGCGAAGACGCGGCGGGGGAATGAGCCCCGCCGTCTGGTATGCGCGGATGTTGCGCACGCTCACGCCCGTGCGGGCAGAGAGCACCTCCACCGTCATGTCGACGGGGCTGCGGGCAGCAGAACGGGGGGGTTGGCGACGGGCGTCGATTTGTGACATGGGACACGATTGGTGAACCGTCCCGCATCATACTGGTGCTATGTTGCAGGTGTAATGTAACATTCGAACTGCCGTATGAATCGCGGCGGCGGGAACCCCGGTTGCCCGCGATCAACCTCAAAAAGGATCTCATCACGATGAACCGTTCCCGACTTGCCACGGCGGCCCTGGTCGCCTGCCTCACCTTCACCGCGAACTCGGCGCTGGCCGTGCGTGAGGTGGGCGCAGCCCGGTTTGAAGACACGCATGCCGTGGCTGGCCAGAACCTCGTGCTCAATGGCGCGGGCATGCGCGTGAAGATGATCATCAAGGTGTACGCGGTGGCGCTGTACCTGCCGCGCAAGGAGGCCACGACGGCGGGCGTGCTGGCTCAGGGTGGTCCCAAGCGCATCCAGATCGTGATGTTGCGCGATGTGCCAGCCGACAAGCTGGGCGAGTCGCTGGTGGACGGCATCAAGGCCAACACGACGGAGTCCGAGCGCGGGGCGCTCCAGGCTCGCATCGACGAGCTGGAGAAAGCCATGATCGCGCTGGGCGAGGCCCGCAAAGGCGCGATGATCCAGCTCGACTACCTGCCGGGCACCGGTACGCGGATCACGCTCTCGGGTCGCCCCGTCATGCGTGACGTTCCCGGCGAGGATTTCTATCGCGCACTCCTGAAGATCTGGCTGGGAGACAAGCCCGCCGACGGCGACCTGCGCGCCCGCATGCTGGGCGCCGACTGAGGTCGGTCAGGGCTGGGCGGCACGTGTGCTGCGCCCCTGAAAGCACAACGGGCGCCTTGGCGCCCGTTTGTCATGGTGTGGTGGGCAGGATGCGCCCAGGCCGCCTCAGCACTTGATGCCCATGTGCAGGGCCACCACGCCACCCGTCATGTTGTGCACATCGACGTGACCGAAGCCGGCCGTCTTCATCATGGCCTTCAGCGTGGCCTGATCCGGGTGCATGCGGATCGATTCGGCCAGATACTGGTAGCTGGCGGCGTCGCCGGCGACCATCTGGCCGAGGCGGGGCAGCACCTTGAACGAATACCAGTCGTAAGCCTTCTCCAGCGGCTTGGCCACTTTCGAGAACTCGAGCACGAGCAGGCGGCCGCCCGGCTTGAGCACGCGGCACATTTCAGCCAGCGCGAGGTCCTTGTGCGTCATGTTGCGCAGACCAAAGGCGACACTGACGATGTCGAAGGTGCCAGTGGGGAAGGGCAGCTTCTCGGCGTCGCACAGCGCGGTGGGCAGGGCCTTCCCGCTGTTGAGCAGGCGGTCGCGCCCGGTGCTCAGCATGGCTTCGTTGATGTCGGTGTGCACCACCATGCCGGTGGGCCCGACGCGCTTGGCAAAGGCCTCGGACAGATCGCCCGTGCCGCCGGCAATGTCGAGCACCTTCTGACCTTCGCGTGCGCCACTGGCCGCGATGGTGTAAGCCTTCCACAGGCGATGCAGGCCCATCGACATCAGGTCGTTCATGACGTCGTACTTGTTGGCGACGGAGTCGAACACCCCGCGAACGCGTTCTGCCTTCTGCGACTCGTCGACCTGCTGGAAACCGAAATGCGTGCTGCTCATGTGCGCATCTTAATCTGCGGCGGGGGCGGGTTCGAGCGCCCGCGCGCAGGCCATGCCGCTTGACCAGGCCCACTGGAAGTTGTAGCCGCCCAGCCAGCCCGTCACGTCGACCACTTCGCCGATGAAATGCAGCCCGGGCACCCGACGGCTTTCCAGGGTCTGCGAGCTCAGTTCACGCGTGTCCACTCCCCCGGCTGTCACCTCGGCTTTGGCGTACCCCTCGGTGCCGTTGGGAACGATGGTCCACTGGTTCGCGGCCTGGCCCAGCGCTTCGAGGTCGCGGTCACGCAGGTCGGCGAGCAGGGCGTCGGGGCGCAGGGTCGGCACGGCATGGGCCTGCGTGGCCAGCCAGGTCTGCGCCAGGCGCTGGGGGACGGCTTCACCCAGCGCGATCCCCCACGCGGTCGACAGCTGCTTGCGCGAGCCGATCTTGGCCTGCTTGAGGAGCACGGCCAGATCGCGCTGAGGCGTGAGATCGAGGGTGAGGGCTTCGTCAGGCACCCAGAAGCTGGAGATCTGCAGAATGGCCGGGCCGCTGAGACCGCGGTGGGTGAACAGCAGGTCTTCGACGAAGCTGGCGGGGGCCGCCTTGCGACGCTTGGCCTGCAGGGCCTCGGGCATGGGCGTCGAGACGGTGACCTCCAGTGAGACGCCGGCCAGTGGCACGAAGGGCGCCCACACGGCGGGGTCGAAGGTCAGGGGCACGAGCGCAGGGCGCAGGGGCACGATGCGGTGGCCCAACCGTTCGGCCAGGCGCTGCCCGAAGTCGGTTGCTCCGATCTTCGGGATGGAGAGCCCGCCGGTGGCGACGACCACGTGGTGTGCGCCGACAGGGCCGCGGTCGGTGTCGAGCTCGAAACGTGGGCGGCCCGCTGCCGCGTCGGGCGCGGGTCGCACATCGCGCACGCAGCACGGCTGCCATCGGGTGACCTGGCCGGCGTCGCACTCCTTGAGCAGCATCTGAATGATGTCGTCGGCACTGCGGTCGCAGAAGAGCTGGCCCTTGTGCTTCTCGTGCCAGGCGATGCCGTGGCGCTCGACCAGGGCCAGGAAGTCCTGCGGGGTGTAGCTGGCCAGTGCAGAGCGCGCAAAGTGCGGGTTCTCGCTCAGGAACTGGGCCGGCGTGGCTTCGCGGTTGGTGAAGTTGCAGCGCCCGCCTCCCGAGATGCGGATCTTCTCCGCGACCTTGGCGGCGTGGTCGATCACCAGCACACGCAACCCGCGTTGACCGGCCGCGCCGGCACAGAACAGCCCGGCCGCACCGGCCCCGATCACAACGACATCGAATCTCTGCATGGGCGGGATTGTCGCCCCTCGTCGTGCTGGCTTGCTTTCAGCGCCTGTTCGGCCCGGGTGAGGGCCGCCGCGAGCGTTTCACCTTCGCGCACACTCACCATGCCGAAGCTGAGGCTCAGGCCGGGCAGGCCGCGGGCTTCACGGGCCTGGGCCACGGTGCGCACCAGGCGCCGCGCCAGGTGCAGTGCATCCTGCAGCGCCATGTCCGGCAGCAGGGCCACGAACTGGTCGCCTCCGATGCGCCCGATGACATCGCGTTCGCCGAGCAGGGCGCGGGCATGCGTGGCCACCAGCTTCAGTGCTTCGTCGCCCGCCGCATGGCCGTGCAGGTCATTGAGCTGGCGCAGATGGTCGATGTCGATGCGCAGGACGACGGCGCTTTCGGGGCGCGACAGGCGCAGTGCTGCCCCGGCGATCTCATTGAAATGCCGTCGGGTGGGCACCTGGGTGAGCATGTCGATGTCGGCCAGTTCGCGCAGCTGCCGGTGGGACTCCCGCAGCTCCTGCTCGGTGCGCTCGTAGGTCAGCAGCAGGCACATGTACACCGACACCATGACGGCGACGACCAGACCCAGCAGCACGGCCGGTTGCTGGATGTGCTGCGGATCGCTCAGGGGAATGCCCCAGTTCTGCATGGCGGTGACGAGGCGCGGCGCCTGGAGCACGGCCCCGCCGATGAGGAACAGGCGCACCGCCTTCAGATAGGGGCTGAGTCGCCACCCCGGGATGGCCTGCACGTGCCACATGGCGTACAGATAGCCCGCGACGTTGAACAGGCTGAAGACCGCCACGCGGGCAGCCATGTCGCTGGCGTCACGCGCCCACACGGCGGCATAGGCGGCGGTGCCGAGCAGCGGCAGGACCGGGTCGGCCCAGCCCGGCATCGGAAAGCGGGTGCGGGCATGAAAGCGCCGCAGTCCGGCCAGCATCATCAACGGCCATTGCAGTGACAGCAGCGCCGACAGCGGCAGCATCCATGGGCTGAGATCGCGCAGTAGCAGGCAGACGGGGCTCAGCGTGGTCAGCCACTGGGCGGTGGTCCACCACCAGAAGCCGCGGTAGACGCGTTGCGTCAGCCCGACCAGGGTCATCAGCGCGGCGGCCGTGATGAGCACGAGGCAGACCACCACAGTCAGCGTGGGCAGATGCAGCTCGAACAGGGACGAATCCATGGGGTGTGGCAAGTTGGCGGTGTACGGGCCCTGGCGTCACGAAGGGCAAGGCGATCTCGGCCACAATCGGCGTCTGTTCGCGGCGGCCCGAGGCCCATCGTGCATTGTGCAAGGGCCGGTGGGCGGCACGGCCCGCAGTTTCCAGGGGCCGGCGCACGACGCACGGCCCCGGCCACGCTGACCCGGGCCCTCGCGCGAACACCGATTGACTTCACAGTGATTTAAGGAGCACCAAGCATGGCCATGGACGTGGTGGACTACGAGATCAAAGGCGCTGAAATGCAGTTCGTCGAGGTGGAACTCGACCCTGGCGAGGCGGCCATCGGTGAAGCCGGCAGCATGATGTTCATGGACGCGGGCATCGAGATGGACACGGTGTTCGGTGATGGCGCACAGCAGAGCGGCGGCTTCTTCGGCAAGCTGCTGGGGGCGGGCAAGCGCCTGATTACGGGCGAGAGCCTGTTCACCACCGTCTACACCAACCAGGGTACGGGCAAGCGCCGCGTCGCCTTTGCCGCGCCTTATCCGGGCAAGATCCTGCCGATGGACCTCCGCCAGTTGGGCGGCACCTTGATCTGCCAGAAGGATGCCTTTCTGTGCGCTGCGCGCGGCGTGTCCCTCGGGATTGCCGTGCAGCAGCGCCTGGGCACCGGTTTCTTCGGCGGCGAGGGCTTCATCATGCAGAAGCTCGAGGGCGACGGCATGGCCTTCGTGCACGCGGGCGGTACCGTGGTGCGCCGTGAACTGAAGGCGGGTGAGTCGCTGATGGTCGACACGGGGTGCGTCGTGGCCTACACGCCGGGCGTGGACTTCGACATCCAGTACGTGGGCAAGATCAAGACGGCACTGTTTGGCGGAGAAGGGCTGTTCCTGGCCCGCATGACGGGACCCGGCCATGTCTGGCTGCAGAGCCTGCCGCTGTCGCGTCTGGCCTCGCGCATCTTTGCCGCAGCGCCTCAGCGAGGCGGTGCGCGCGAGGAAGGCTCGATGCTGGGCGGCTTCGGCGCCGGCGGCCTGCTGGGCTCGGTGCTGGGCGGCGACGACGAATGATCCCCTGCAAACCCCGGCCTTGAGCTGGGGCAGGTGGCCGCCCCGGGCGGCCGCTTACACTGCGCGGCCCTATCGCAGCGACGACTTTGATGACTCCCTTCTTTCGTGCAGCCGGCCGCAGGGCCGTGCTGTTCTGTTCGATTGCGCTGGCTGCCTCGACCCTGGGCATGGCGAGCGCGGCGCCTGCGGCGGGCCCCACACCGGCCAAGCCGCGGCAGCCTGCCCCGATCTTTGCCCTGAATTCGCTCGATGCCACCATCAGCGTCATCGACCCCGTGACGTTCACCGAGGTTCAGCGCATCCCGACGGGCAAGGAGCCGCATCACCTCTATCTGTCGCCCGACGAGAAGTCGTTGCTGGTGGCGAACGCGCTGTCGAACTCGCTCACGCTGATCGACCCGCGGACGGCCGCGGTGCAGCGCGTGCTCGAAGGCATTGCCGATCCTTATCAGATCCGCTTCTCGCCCGACATGAAGTGGTTCGTGACGGCTGCCAACCGGCTCGACCATGTCGACATCTATCGGGCGGTCTTCAAGCCTGGGGGCGGGCTGGCGCTGACGCTGGCCAAACGCATCCCGACGGCCAGGACGCCGAGCCACATCGCCATCGACAGCCGCAGCACCGTGGCCTACGTGACCATGCAGGACAGCGATGAACTGATCGCGATCGACCTGGCGACCCAGGCGCCTCGCTGGAAGATTGCGGTCGGCAAGATGCCGGCGGACGTGTACATCGCGCCAGGTGACCGCCTGCTCATGATCGGACTGACTGGCGACAGCTTTGTCGAGGTCTATGACGTGGCCGGCCCGCGGCCGGTTCTGCGCAAGCGCATCCGCACCGGCGCGGGGGCGCACGCCTTCCGTGCCTGGGGCGATGGCCGCCATGTGCTGGTCAGCAACCGGGTGGCCAACACCATCAGCAAGATCGACATGCAGACCATGAGTGTGGCGGCCGACTACCCCGCACCGGGCGGGCCTGACTGCATGGACGTGCTGGCTGATGGCCGCACCATCCTGGTCACCTCACGCTGGGCGCGCAAGGTGACCTTCATCGACACGGTCGAGAAGAAGGTCGTGCGGCAGGTGCCCGTGGGTCGCTCGCCGCACGGGGTATGGACCCTGGACCATGCGCCGCGCCAGTGAACGGACGCAGCGCCCCGCTGCGGGCCCGGGTGTCCGGATGCGGGCTGGGCACGCCGTGCTTTTCTCCGCTGCGGCCCTGGCCTGCCACGCCCCGGTGGCTGCCGCCGGCCCCGAGCGGGCCCCCTGCAGCAAACCGGTCTATCTGACCATCGACACCGGGCACATGGGCGTGGCCGAGCTGATTGCCGACACGCTGGACCGCCACGGCGTCAAGGCGACGTTCTTCCTGGCCAACGAGGCCACCCAGACGGTGGGAGACCGGCCGGCCGGCGAGACGCTCGACCCGCACTGGGCGTCGTTCTGGAAGCGGCTGGCGGCACAGGGCCATGATTTTGGCTCGCACACCTGGAACCACCTCGTCTGGCGGGCTGACCGGCCGGATGGCGCCTTCACCATGCAGGCGACGGCGGGCGCACGCCGGGGTGAGCGCCAGCGGGTTGACGCCACTGCCTACTGCGCCGAACTGACCGCGCCAGCGCAGCGCTTTGCCGCCCAGACCGGCCGATCGATGCGCGCCCTGTTCCGGGCTCCCGGTGGCAAGACGTCGCCCGCCTTGCTGCGCGCGGCGGCGGCGTGCGGATGGCAGCACGTGGGCTGGTCCGACGCAGGTTTTCTGGGGGACGAGCTGCCCAGCGACCGTTACCCCAATGACGCCCTGCTGCGCCAGGCCCTGGCCCGCATCCGGTCGGGTGACATCCTGATGATGCACCTCGGCATCTGGTCGCGTCAGGACCCGTGGGCGCCTGCCGTGCTCGAGCCGCTCATCACCGGGCTGCAGGCGCGGGGGATGTGTTTTGTCACGCTGCGGGCGCATCCGGTGTACGGCCGTGTCGGCGACGCCCCGAAGTGAGCCGTTGTGTCATCGTTCCTGATCTTCTGTGCCCCTCATGCTTGACGACGTCCTGATTCGCCCGCTTGGCGAAGCCTTCGGCCTGCTCCAGCAGCAGCTGTTCGAAGGCATGGTCCAGCCACTTGCCTTTGCGCTGGGGCTGGGGAATGTGCTGGAAGATGCTTACGACGCCACGGGGTGGATGCTGGTCGGCGTGGCGCAGCTGCTGGTGATGCTGCTCGTGCTGGGGCCGCTGCAACGCTGGCGCCCCGTGGAGCGTGGCCCAGCCGGTGCGCAGGCCCGTGTCGACGTGGTCTACACGCTCATCCACCGTCTGGGGCTGTTCCGCCTCGCGCTCTTCTTTTTCGTGATGCCCGGGCTGGACGGACTGTTCGGCTTTGCCGCGGTCCACGGCCTGACCGGTGTGCAGCTCGATGCACTGATGGCCTCGTGGTGGCCTGGCGTGACGGACACCGCCTGGGCCGCCTTCGTGGCCTACCTCCTGGTGTTCGACCTGCTGGACTACTGGATCCACCGGGGCCAACACCGCGTTGAACGGTGGTGGGCCCTGCATGCTGTGCACCACAGTCAGCGCCGCATGACGATGTGGAGCGACAACCGCAACCACCTGCTCGACGACCTGCTGCGCGATGTCCTGATCGCCCTTGTTGCCCGCGCCGTGGGCGTGCCGCCGGGCCAGTTCGTGGCCGTGGTGGCCTGCACGCAGCTGATCGAAAGCCTGTCGCACGCCAACGTGCGCCTGCAGTTCGGCTGGCTGGGCGAGCGTCTGCTGGTGAGCCCACGCTTCCACCGTCAGCACCATGCCATCGGCGTGGGGCACGAGGGTGAAGCCGGCCCCGGCAGCCTGGGGGGCTGTAACTTCGCGGTCCTCTTCCCGGTGTGGGACATCGTGTTCGGCACAGCGCGCTTCGATGGCCGATTCGAAGCCACCGGCATCCGCGACCAACTGCCCGAGTACGGCGGGCGGGACTACGGCAAGGGCTTCTGGTCGCAACAGTGGCTGGGCCTGAAGCGGCTGCTCTCGCGCCGATCGGCCCAGGTCTGACCGGCGGGGCGGCAGGCCCGAGCGCCTTTCGGTATGCTGCAAGCCGTCTTCATCACCACACGGCACGCCCCATGGTCGGACTCATCATCATCGGCGACGAGATCCTCAGCGGCCGTCGCCAGGACAAGCACCTCGTCAAGGCGATCGAGCTGCTCAACGAGCGCGGGATGGCCTTGCAGTGGGTGCGCTACGTGGGCGATGACCCCGATCGCATCACCGCCGACATCCGCCACGCCCTGGACTGTGGCGACGTCGTGTTCTCGTTCGGCGGCATCGGTGCCACGCCGGACGACCACACGCGAGGCTGCGCAGCCCGGGCAGTGGGGCGGGCGCTGTGCCTGCACCCCGAGGCGCGCGAACTGATCCTGGCCCGCTCACGTGAAGTGGCCGAGCAGGAGGGGCGCACCTTCGATCCGGACGCACCGGACACCCAGCGTCGCCTGCAGATGGGTTTCTTTCCGGGAGGCGCCACGATCATCCCGAATCCGTACAACCGCATCCCGGGCTTCTCGCTGATGGCGCGCATTCACTTCCTGCCCGGCTTTCCTGTCATGGCCTGGCCGATGATGGCCTGGGTGCTGGACGAGCGCCATGCTGCGCTGCACAACCAGACACGCGTCTGCGAACGGGCTGTCATCGTGTATGGCGCCATGGAAGCTGCGCTCACGCCACTGATGGAGCAGATCGAGTCCCGGTTCGCCCCCGTGAAGGTGTTCAGCCTGCCGAGCGTCGACCACCCGGTTCACGGGCGCCACATCGAGCTGGGCGTCAAGGGTCCGATCGATGTCGTCGACGAGGCCTTCGCAAGCCTGCTGGACGGGTTGAACCAACATGGTGCATCATTGGGCCCCACTTCGGTGCGATGAGTTGTGCGTCGCGGAAATGCACTGAAATGGTGCGATCCGGTCATGCTGAGACCGCTTGCTGGACCGAGCAGCTGCCGGATGGTGAAAGGTGCAGGCATCCCAGCGCTGCTTCTGTGCGGCGAGATCGCTTTTTGTGCGCGGTTTTGCCTTGCGGCAAGACAAGGCGGCGATGGTTTCCCGGCTCTCGCGCCAGAACGAGGCATGCTTTCTGCTATTACACTGCGCGCTGTTTCTGAACGATGAAACAGAGTCAACCTCTTCTTGCAATCAAACCAAGCCTCTTGCTAGGAGCACCTGATGGCCAACAAGACCGTCGCCGACGTGATGAAGCTGGTGAAGGACAACGAAGTCAAGTTCGTTGACTTCCGCTTCACTGACACCCGTGGCAAGGAACAGCACACGACCGTGCCTGTTTCCCACTTTGACGAAGACAAGTTCACGTCGGGCCATGCCTTTGACGGTTCGTCCATCGCCGGCTGGAAGGGCATCGAAGCTTCGGACATGCTGCTGATGCCGGATCCGAACACGGCCAACATCGACCCGTTCTTCGAAGAGCCGACCCTGATCCTGACCTGCGACGTCATCGACCCGCACGACGGCAAGCCATACGAGCGCGATCCCCGCTCGCTGGCCAAGCGCGCTGAAGCCTACCTGAAGGCCTCGGGCCTGGGCGACACCGCCTACTTTGGTCCGGAACCCGAATTCTTCGTGTTCGACTCGGTCCGTTGGGCCAACGAAATGTCCGGCTCGTTCTTCAAGATCGAATCGGAAGAGGGCGCCTGGAACACCGGCACCAAGTACGAGCACGGCAACACCGGCTACCGTCCCACCGTCAAGGGCGGCTACTTCCCCGTGCCCCCGGTCGACAGCGGCCAGGACATGCGTTCGGAAATGTGCCTGATCCTGGAAAGCCTCGGCATTCCCGTTGAAGTGCACCACCACGAAGTGGCCAACGCCGGCCAGATGGAAATCGGCACGCGCTTCAGCACGCTGACCGAGCGCGCCGACTGGCTGCAGCTGCAGAAGTACGTGATCGTGAACGTGGCCCACGCCTACGGCAAGACCGCCACCTTCATGCCCAAGCCCATCGTTGGCGACAACGGTTCCGGCATGCACGTGCACCAGTCGATCTGGAAGGACGGCAAGAACCTGTTCGCAGGCGACGGCTACGCCGGCCTGAGCGAGTTCGCCCTGTACTACATCGGCGGCATCATCAAGCACGCCCGTGCCCTGAACGCCATCACCAACCCGGGTACGAACTCGTACAAGCGTCTGGTGCCTGGCTTCGAAGCCCCGGTGAAGCTGGCCTACTCGGCCAAGAACCGCTCGGCCTCGATCCGCATCCCGTACGTGTCGAACCCGAAGGGCCGCCGCATCGAAGCGCGCTTCCCGGATCCCTCGGCCAACCCGTACCTGGCTTTCGCCGCGCTGATGATGGCCGGTCTGGACGGCGTCGAGAACAAGATCCATCCGGGCGAAGCCGCCACGAAGGACCTGTACCACCTGCCGCCCGAAGAGGACGCACTGGTGCCGACCGTGTGCCACAGCCTGGACCAGGCCCTCGAGTACCTCGACAAGGACCGCGCATTCCTGACCAAGGGTGGTGTGTTCACCGACGCGTACATCGATGCCTACATCGACCTGAAGATGCAGGAAGTCACGCGTTTCCGCATGGCCACGCACCCGGTCGAGTACGACATGTACTACGCCCTCTGATTCCCGCCGGGAATGCTGGGCAGGCCCCTCGGGGCCTCACGAAAAGGGCGACGCAAGTCGCCCTTTTTTCATTGCCCGTGCTGTCTGCTGTGCCGCACTGTGGTGTTTCTGTCGTGGTGTTTTGTGCGCCTGAGGGCATACTGCCTGCCGAGGCTGCCTGCATCCAGGCGGGCCAGATCGATCGCGAGACACGATGCCTTCCATGACTGTTCTGCCGTTTTCAGTCCAGGTTCCGCCGAGGCGGCCAGCGCTGCGCCACGCAGCAACGTTGTGGCTGCTGGCCGCCCCCTTGCTGCTGGTCGCGGGCGAAGCGCAGGCTCAGGACAAGCCGGTCTACCGGTGTCCGGGCAACCTCTACACCGACGCCTTGAGCCCCAAGGAAGCCCAGTCTCGCGGCTGCAAGACGCTGGATGGGGCGCCGATCACGGTGATCCAGGGGCCTTCGTCGCAACGCACGCAGGGTGGCCAGAGCGAGCGGGCTGCCGGATCCGGCGCAGGCGCCACGGCACCCAAGGTGACCTCCGACGAGCAGCGCGCCCGGGACGCCGACCGCCGCCGCATCCTCGAAGCCGAGCTCCGCAAGGAAGAAGAAGCCCTGGCTGCCTTGCAGAAGGAGTTCAACAACGGTGAGCCCGAGCGGCGTGGCGACGAGCGCAATTACCAGAAGTACATGGACCGCGTCAGCGCCATGCGCGATGCCGTGACCCGCAAGGAGGCCGATGTGGCTGCCCTGAGGCGGGAGCTCGCCGCCCTGGGATCGGCTCGATGACTGACTCGCTGCGGGGCGTTTTGCGTGCCGAGCCCGCCCAGGCGAGGGCGCTGCTGCCCGACCACCTCGATGCGCTGGACTATCTGGCCACCATGGTGGCCGTCGTCGAGCCAGACGGTCAGTGTCTGTTTGCGAACGCTGCGTTCGAGGAGATCCTGGGGCTGTCGCGGCGCAGTGTGATGCGCGAGTCCATCTTCGACTGGTTCATCGACCCGGCCGTGCTGCAGGACATTGTCGGCGCCGTGGCCAGCAACGAGTACGCGACAAGCCGTCTGCAGGCCGAGCTCAAGCGCCACCCGAACGTGTTCGGCGAACCCCTGCCGGTGCAGTGCATCGTCACCCGGCTCGAGCACGGTGACCTGGTGCTGATCGAACTCGTTGAGATCGAGCAGCAGACGCGCCAGGAGCGCGAGGAGCGTGCGCTCGATCAGGCCCAGGCGAACAAGGAATTGATCCGCAACCTGGCGCATGAGATCAAGAACCCGCTGGGCGGCATCCGGGGTGCGGCGCAGTTGCTGCAGATGGAGCTCGAGAGCAAGTCGCTCACCGAGTACACCCAGGTCATCATCCACGAGGCCGATCGTCTTCAGGCGCTGGTGGACCGGCTGCTGGCACCGCATCGCCGCCCGCATCTCGTGGGCGACGTCAACATTCACGAGGTCTGCGAACGCGTGCGGTCGCTGATCCTGGCCGAGTTCCCGAAGGGGCTCAAGGTCTGGCGCGACTACGACACCTCGATTCCCGATTTCCGCGGCGACCGCGAGCAGTTGATCCAGGCCGTGCTCAACATCGCGCACAACGCTGCACAGGCGCTGGCCGAGCGCATCCAGGCCGGTGACGCCAAGCTGACCCTGCGCACGCGGGTGGCCCGCCGCGTCACGATCAACCGGCAGCTACACCGGCTGGCACTGGTCTTGCATATCGAGGACAACGGCCCCGGCATCCCCGATGCCATCCGTGACCGCATCTTCTACCCGCTGGTTTCTGGGCGTGAGGGCGGTTCCGGACTGGGCCTGACATTGGCTCAAACCTTCGTTCAACAGCATCAGGGCACCATCGAATGCGAGAGCGAGCCGGGGCGCACGGTTTTCAGGATTCTGATTCCGCTGCCATGACCGGTGACCGCGTCACAGTCGAGACGGGATGCCATCACCTCAGGTCAGCATGAAACCCATCTGGATCGTTGACGACGACCAATCCATCCGCTTCGTGCTCGAGAAGGCACTGGCCCGCGAGGACATGCCGGTTCGCAGCTTCACCAACCCGCGCGATGTGCTGCTGGCGCTGGATGACGACGAGCCGCAGGTGCTGGTGTCGGACATCCGCATGCCGGGTGGCTCTGGCATCGACCTGCTGAGCAAGGTCAAGGCGCGGCTGCCCGGACTGCCCGTCATCATCATGACGGCGTACTCCGATCTGGACAGTGCCGTGTCGGCCTTTCAGGGCGGTGCCTTCGAATACCTCCCCAAGCCGTTCGACCTGACCAAGGCGGTGGAGCTGATCCGGCGCGCGGTCGACGAGAGCGTGCGCGAAGAGGTGGTCGACGAGCGCGTGGCGCAGATGCCCGAGATGCTCGGCCAGGCGCCGGCCATGCAGGATGTCTTCCGGGCGATCGGGCGGCTGAGCCAGAGCAACGTCACGGTGCTGATCACCGGTGAGTCGGGTGCGGGCAAGGAGCTCGTGGCGCGGGCACTGCACAAGCACAGTCCGCGCGCCAACGGGCCGTTCGTGGCGATCAACACCGCGGCCATCCCGAAGGACTTGCTCGAATCCGAGCTGTTCGGTCACGAGCGCGGGGCCTTCACCGGCGCGCAGACCATGCGGCGCGGGCGCTTCGAGCAGGCCGACGGCGGCACCTTGTTTCTCGATGAAATCGGCGACATGCCGTTCGATCTGCAGACCCGCCTGCTGCGGGTGTTGAGCGACGGTCAGTTCTATCGCGTGGGCGGGCACCACCCGCTCAAGAGCAATGTGCGCGTGATTGCGGCCACCCACCAGAACCTGGAAGACCGGGTGCGGCACGGCGTGTTCCGGGAAGACTTGTTCCACCGCCTGAATGTGATCCGGCTGCGCCTGCCGGCGCTGCGTGAACGCCGCGAGGACATCCCGACGCTGGCGCGCTTTTTCCTGCAGAAAAGTGCGAAGGACCTGGGCGTCGAGGCCAAGCGGATCTCCGAGCAGGCCCTTGCGCGACTGGCCACCTTCGACTTCCCGGGCAACGTGCGGCAGCTGGAGAACATCTGTCACTGGCTGACGGTGATGGCGCCCGCGCAGGTGATCGAGACGAAAGACCTGCCGCCGGAGCTGCTGGATGGTCAGATTCCGGCAATGAATGGGGCTGGCGCCATGGCGGTTGCGGCTGCGCCGGTGGCGTCCCACTCGGAGGGCTGGAGCCAGGGCGCAGTCACCCCGTCGCCGGGTGGTTCGCTCGGGTCGCCGGTGGAGGGGGCTTGGGCGGCGGAGGCGCGTGTGCCGGAAGCCAGCGGCGGCAGCATGGTGCCGGTCGATCTGCCCGCGGGCCACTTTGCGCCGTCCGTGCTGGGCGGCTCTTCGAACGGGGCGGGCGTGTCCGGGGGCGTCTCGATGCCTTACGGCGAGGCCTCGGCTGCGCCGGCCAGCGCGGTGCCAGCCCCGCCAGCCGGCTGGCTCAAGGATCTCGAGCGCGAGGCCCGTGCGCGCCTGGAGTCCGGCCAGCCCGAGGTGTGGGACAGCCTGACCCGCCAGTTCGAGGCGAGCCTGATCCATACCGCCCTGGAGCTGACGCGGGGGCGCCGCATCGAGGCAGCCCAGAAGCTTGGCATCGGCCGCAACACGATCACGCGCAAGATCCAGGAACTCGGGATCGACGATTGAGTTCCAACCGGCATGGGCTGATAGAGTGACAGCCTGTTTCGGAAGGATCTTGAGATGCAATCCCTGAAGTCGACTCTGGCTGGCGCCCTCAGCGCCCTGGCCCTGATCGGTCTGTCAGCCTGTTCCACCACCAGCCCGGACGTGATCAAGCCGGGTGACGCCCAGCGCCTGTCGCAGGTCGCCGATGCCATCGTGATCAGCATTCGCCCCGTGGTGGTCGAAGGCAGCCAGAGCGGCATCGGTGGCGGCACGGGCGCCGTGATCGGTGGCATCGCCGGCGCGGGCGGCACCAGCAACCCGCGCGGCTCGGCCATGGCCGGTGTGGCGGGCGCGGTGGTGGGTGCGGTGGTGGGTAATGCCGTCGAGCGTTTTGGCACCCGCGAAGACGCCTATGAAATCATCGTGCAGCTGACGAATGGTGAGCGCCGCGCACTGGTCCAGGCGCAGGGCAATGAGGCGTTCAAACCGGGCGATGCGGTGATCCTCGTGACCACCGGCGGCAAGACCCGCGTGATGCTGAACCCGCGCAGCAACCCGGCTGGTCGCTGAGCAAGGCGGATCGGCGCGGCGCGCGGTGGCCGTGCGCGCCGCGGTGTTCATGGCCAGCCAGGCAGTCAGCACATGGACGACCGTATCCGACAGATCCTCACGCAGATCACCAAGCTGGAGGACGAACTGCACGACGCGATGAAAGAGCGCGAGCAGCAGGTGTTCTTCGAGCTCAAAGGGCGCCGCATCGAGTTCGAGTCGGCCGTGAAGGCGCGGCATCGCCAGCTGCGCATGGGGCTGCTGCGCTGGCTGGCGGGCAGCCGGCCGCAGAACTGGGTGTCGGCGCCGTTCATCTACGGCGTGTTCCCGGCGTTCGTGATCCTCGACGTGCTGGTGTCGGTCTACCATGCGGTGTGCTTCCCGCTGTACGGCATCCCGAAGGTGCGACGGGCCGACTACATCCGCTTCGACCGGCACAAGCTGGCCTACCTCAACAGCCTGGAAAAGCTCAACTGCGAGTACTGCGCCTATGCCAACGGGCTGCTGGCCTGGGTGACCGAGGTGACCGCGCGCACCGAGCAGTACTGGTGCCCGATCAAGCACGCGCGTCGCATCGTGGGCGCGCACGGGCGCTATCACCGCTTCAAGGAGTATGGTGATGCCGAGGGCTACCAGGCCCACCTGCGCAAGATGCGGCTGGAGTTCAGGCGGGAAGCGCGCGCGCAGCCTGCGCCAGTGTCGTCAGATCCGCCTCGGTGAGTGTTTCGCGGGCCAGCAGCATCGCGGCCCCTTCATCGAGCAGCGCGCGGCGGGCATCCAGCAAGGCGCGGGCGCGCTGGTAGGCCTCGTCCACCAGCTGGCGCACCGCCGCGTCGATCTGTTCGGCGGTGGCTTCGCTGTGCAGGCGCGGTGAGCCGATGCCATCGGCCGCCGGGCCCAGGAAGGCGTGGTGGGGCCGCTCGTAGGCCACCTGGCCCAGCTGAGATGACATGCCCAGGCGCATCACCATGTCCCGCGCGATCTCCGTCACCTTCTGCAGGTCGTCGGCCGCGCCGCTGGAGATGTCGCCCATCACCAGGTCTTCGGCGGCGCGCCCACCGAGCAGCACCACCATGCGATTGAGCAGTTCCCGCCGTGTCTGCAGGAAGCGGTCTTCGCTGGGGCGCTGCAGGGTGTAGCCCAGCGCGCCGATGCCGCGCGGAATGATGGAGATCTTGTGGACCGGGTCGGCGCCGGGCAGGGACAGCGCGAGCAGGGCATGCCCCATCTCGTGGTACGCCACGGTGCGGCGCTCGGGCTCGTTGAGCACGCGCTGGCGCTTCTCCAGACCGGCCACGATGCGTTCGACCGCGGCGGTGAAATCCTGCGCTTCGACCGCCTCGGCCTGGCGGCGGGTGGCCAGCAGCGCCGCTTCGTTGACCAGGTTGGCGAGGTCGGCGCCCGCGAAGCCGGGGGTGAGCGCGGCGACGGCATCGGGGTCGACATCGGGGCCGAGCTTCACCTTGCGCAGGTGCACGCGCAGGATGTCGATGCGGCCCTGGCGGTCGGGGCGGTCGACCAGCACCTGGCGATCGAAACGGCCGGCGCGCAGCAGGGCGGGGTCGAGCACTTCTGGGCGGTTGGTGGCGCCCAGGATCACGACGCCGGCACTCGGGTCGAAGCCGTCCATTTCGGCCAGCAGCTGGTCGAGCGTCTGTTCCTTTTCGTCGTGGCCGCCCAGCATGCCGGCGCCACGGGCCTTGCCGAGGGCATCGAGCTCGTCGATGAAGACGATGGCGGGCGCGGCTTCGCGGGCCTGCTCGAACAGGTCGCGCACGCGGGCGGCGCCCACGCCGACGAACATCTCGACGAACTCGGAGCCGTTGATGGAGAAGAAGGGCACGCCCGCCTCGCCGGCCATGGCGCGGGCCAGCAGCGTCTTGCCGGTGCCGGGTGGGCCGAGCAGCAGGATGCCCTTGGGCATGCGGGCGCCCAGGCGGCCGTAGGCCTGCGGGTGCTTCAGGAAATCGACGGATTCGCGCAGCTCGGCTTTGGCCTCGTCCACGCCGGCGACGTCGTCGAAGGTGACCGTGATGTCGCGCTCGGCGTGCACGCGGGCCTTGCTGCGGCCCACGCCCATCATGCCGCCCAGACCGCCGCCGCCCATCATGCGTTTGGCCAACAGGTTCCACAGCCCGAACAGCAACAGCACCGGCAGCACCCATGAAAGGAAGTCGCGCAGCCAGGTGCTTTCGATGACACCTTCCACGCGCACGCCGTGCTGGGACAGGGCTTCGGCCAGGGCCGGATCGACCCGGGTGGCCACAAAGCGCTGGCGGCCGTCGGGCAGGGGCTTCTTCAGCTCGCCTTCGATGAGGTTGCTCGACACGCGCAGGCTGGCCACTTCGCCGGCCTTCACGCGGTCCATGAGCTCGCTGTAGGGCATGGCCTGCACCTGGGTGCTGCCGACCCAGACCTCGCGCACCCACAGGGCCACGAGCAGGGCCATCACGATGTACCAGAGGTTGGGGCCGGAGAAGGGCGGGCGGGGTGTGTCGCCAGAGGGTGGCGTGGGGCGAGGAGGCGGTGAGGTGGGCATGAGGGTCTGCGCGAGGTTCAGGTCTGCATGCGGCTGACGGCCGCGCGGAAGCGCCACAGGGCGCCAGCGAAGAACACGGTGCCGATGGCGGCGATGGCGGCCAGCTGCGGCCAGACGATGGTGACGCCTGCACCGCGGTACAGAATGGCTTGCGCCAGGCTCACGAAGTGGGTGGTGGGGGCGGCGAGCATGATGTTGGCCACGATGTCGGGCATGTTCTCGCGTGGCGTCTGGCCGCCGGACAGCATCTGCAGCGGCAGCAGCACCAGGATCATCAACAGGCCCAGCTGCGGCATCGAACGGGCCACCGTGCCCAGGTAGATGCCCATGGACGTGGTGGCAAACAGGTGCAGCGCGCAGCCCACCAGGAACAGCGGCACCGAGCCCGAGATCGGCATGCCGAGGGCGCCCTGCACGATCACGTACAAGGACGCGGCCGTGGCCACCAGCACCACGAGCGCCATGGACCAGACCTTGGCCAGCATGATCTCGATCGGGCGCAGCGGCAGCACCAGCAGGTGTTCGATCGTGCCGTGCTCGCGCTCGCGGATCAGCGCGGCACCGGTCAGGATGATGGAGAGCATGGTGACGTTGCTCATCAGCTCCATCACGCCCATGAACCAGCTGTCGTTCATCGACGGGTTGAAGCGCACCCGCATCGCCAGGTCCACCGGGGGCACGGACTGGGTGCGTTCGCGCTGCAGGTATTCGTTGACCTCGCCCAGCGCGATGCTCTGGATGTAGCCCGCGCCGACAAAGGCCTGGCTCATCTGTGTGGCGTCCACATTGAGCTGGATGGCGGGGCTGCGGCCGGCCAGCACGTCGCGCTGAAAGCCGGGCGGGATGTTGAGCACGAAGGTGTAGCGGCCGGCGTCCATGCCGGCATCCATCTCGCGCAGGTCGATGTGCGCGGGCGGCATGAAGGTGGGCGGGTAGAAGGCCTCGGTGATGCGGCCGGACAGCGGGGTGCGGTCTTCATCGACCACGGCCAGCGGCGCGCGGTGCAGGCGGTCCGGGGCGCCTTTGGCGGCGGTGTAGATGGCGCCGGTGAAGGCCCACAGCACGAAGGCCAGCAGCAGGCGCTCGCGCCACAGGCTGCGCAGTTCCTTCAGCCCCAGTTGCCAGATGTGGACGAGGCTGCTCATGTGTCCTGCTTCTTGAGCAGCATCACGGTGGCGACCGTGAGCAGCGGGATGATGGCCAGCAAGGGCAGGAAGGACGGCCACAGGTCGACCAGACCGAGCGCCTTGCTGTAGGTGCCGCGGCTGATGGTGAGGAAGGGACCGGTGGGGTAGCTGTGGCCGATCCACCAGGCGAGCCCCTCCAGCGAGGACACCGGGTTGATCAGGCCGGAGAACTGCACGGCGGGCAGCATGGTGGCCAGCGAGGTGCCGAAGATGGCGGCGATCTGGCTGCCCGTGAACGAGGACATGAACAGCCCCAGCCCGGTGGCCGCGGTGACGTAGAGCAGGGCGGCGAGCGTGAGTGCAAGGAAGCTGCCCTTGAACGGCACGCCGAACACCGTCACGGCCAGGGCCGTCATCAGCAGGAAGTTGACCATGCCCGTGGCGATGTAGGGCAGCTGCTTGCCGAGCAGGAACTCCAGCCGGGTGGCCGGGGTGACGTAGAGGTTGACGATGGAGCCCATCTCCTTTTCGCGCACCACGGCCAGTGCCGCCAGCATGGCGGGGATGAAGATCAGCAGGATCGGGATCACGGCGGGCACCATGGCGACGATGCTGCGCACCTCGGGGTTGTAGCGGTAGCGCACCTCGACCTGCGCGGCCGGCGTGGTGTCCATGCCGCGCAGCCGGGCCTGTTCAGCGAGGTAGCCCGTGTGCAGCCCCTGCACATAGCCGGAGATGGTCTCGGCGCGCTGCGGCATGGCGCCGTCGATCCACACGCCGATGGCCACGGGGCGGCCGCGTGAGACATCGCGTGCAAAACCGGGCGGGATCTCGAGGGCCACGCTGATCTCGCCGTTGCGCAGGCGGCGGTCGAGGTCGGCGTCGTTCTGCAGCGGGGGCTGCTCGATGAACCACGGCGAGCCCGAAAAGTTCAGCGTGTAGTCGCGGCTGGCCGGGGTCTGGTCGCGGTCGAGCACGGCGTAGCGCAGGTCTTGCACGTCCATGCTGATGCCGTAGCCCATGATGATCATCAGCAGCACGGTGCCCAGCAGGGCCAGCGTGAGGCGGATGGGGTCGCGGCGCAGTTCGAGTGATTCGCGGTGGGCGAAGCTCATCATGCGAGCCAGGCTCCAGCCGCGGGTGCGGGGGGCGGGCGCCGGTGGCCGGGCTGGCAGTTCTGCCGCGGGCGCTTCTGACGCGGGTGCCGCGGGCGTCGCGGACGCAGCGGTTGCAGGAGGTGGCGCGTCCGCCGTGTCCGCACCGCCCTGCGCCTCCAGCAGGTAGTCGATGAAGGCGTCTTCCAGCCTGTCGCGCCCTTTGCTGGCGGTCAGCTCATCCGGCGTGCCGCTGGCCAGCACCCGCCCGGCGTGCATCAGCGAGATGCGGTCGCACCGCTGCGCCTCGTTCATGAAATGCGTGGAGATGAACAGCGTCACGCCATCCCGACGCGAGAGCTCGACCATCAGCGCCCAGAACGCATCGCGCGCCACCGGGTCCACGCCCGAGGTCGGCTCGTCCAGGATGAGCATGTCGGGCTTGTGCACCACCGCCACCGCCAGCGACAGCCGCTGTCGCCCACCCAGGGGCAGCGCAGCGGGCAGGGCATCGGCCACGTCGTGCAGGCCGAAGCGCGTCAGCATCTCGTCGATCCGCGCTTCGCGGGCGTCGGCCGGCACATGGAAGAGCCGTGCGTGCAGATCGAGGTTCTGGCGCACCGTCAGCTCGCCGTACAGCGAGAAGCCCTGCGACATGTAGCCCACGCGCCGACGCACGTTCAGGTCGTTGGCGTTCACCGGGCGGCCGAACAGCGCCGCGCGCCCCTCGGTGGCGGGCAGCAGGCCGGTGAGCATCTTCATCGTGGTGCTCTTGCCGCAACCGTTCGAGCCCAGGAAGCCGAAGATTTCGCCCTGCCGGATGCGGAAGCTCACGCGGTCGACCGCCGTGAAATCGCCGAAGCGGCAGGTCAGGTTGTCCGCTTCGATCGCGATGTCGCGGTGGTCGCCGCGCAGCGGTGGCACCGTGAGGGCGCGATGGTCACCGCGCCGGGCGTCGGGCAGCAGGGCCAGGAAGGCCTGCTCGAGCCCGGTGGTGCCCGTGCGGGCCAGGATCTCCGCCGGGGTGCCCTCGGCGAGCACGAGCCCGGCGTCCATGGCCACGAGGTGGTCGAAGCGCTCGGCTTCTTCCATGTAGGCCGTGGCCACGATCACGCTCATGCCCGGCCGCCGGCTGCGGATGTGGTCGATCAGCTCCCAGAACTGCCGGCGCGACAGCGGGTCCACGCCCGTGGTGGGCTCATCGAGCACCAGCAGATCCGGGTCGTGGATGAGGGCGCAGCACAGCCCCAGCTTCTGCTTCATCCCGCCCGAGAGCTTGCCGGCCGGCCGGTCGGCAAAGGGCGCCAGCCCGGTGGCGGCCAGCAGCTCGGCGATGCGACGTTGGCGCTCCTGCGCGCCATGCCCGAAGAGCCGACCGAAGAAGTCGACGTTCTCCTGCACCGACAGGGTGGGGTAGAGGTTGCGACCCAGTCCCTGCGGCATGTAGGCGATCTGCGGACAGCGGCTGCGGCGCACGCGCGCGCTCGCCATGTCGCCGCCCAGCACCGTCACGCGCCCCTGCTGAATGCGCCGCGCGCCGGCCAGCAAGGCCAGCAGGGTGGACTTGCCCACGCCGTCCGGGCCGATCAGGGCCACCGTGCGGCCACCGGGCAGCGCCAGGTTGATGTCGTTCAGCGCGACCGTCTTGCCGTGGCGGTAGCCGACCTGCTCGAAGCGCGCGACCACGTCGTCGTGCATGCGGGTCACGGTGTGGCCTCAGGGCTGGCTGGCCGATGATGCGGGCAGGGCCGGGGCGCGCTCGGGCGGCAGGGCCACCGCCAATCGGGCCGGCCAGGGCGTCTGACTGTCCACCCGCACATAGGCCATGCCGGGCATGCCGGTCTTCACCTGGTTGCGGTAGCGCGCCAACAGCGCCGGGTCGATGCGGGCGCGCACCTTGAAGACCAGCTTCTGGCGCTCGTCGTGCGTCTCGACCGTCTTGGGCGTGAACTGCGCGACGCTGGCCACGTACGACACCGACGCGGGGATCACATATTGCGGCGCGGCGTCGAGCACCAGCCGGGCTTCGGCGCCCAGGGCCAGGCGGCCTGCTGCGGCCTCGGGCAGGAAAAAGGTCATGTAGACGTCGCTGAGGTCGACCAGCGACAGCACCCGCGCACCGCCGCCCAGCACCTCGCCCGGTTGCGCAGCCTTGACCTGTACGCGGCCCCCGCGCGGGGCCCGCAACACCGTGTCGGCCAGATCGGCCTGCACGCGGGCCTCGGCAGCCTGGGCGGCCTCGATGGCCGAGCCGGCCTCGGCTCGCTGAGAGCGCAGCGTGGTCAGCGCCGCGCGGGCTTCGGCCACCTGTGAGCGCGCCGCACCCAGTGCGGCCCTTGCGCCTTCGTGCGCGGCCTGGGCCTGGTCCAGTTGCTGCGGCGGCAGAAAGCCCTTGGCCACCAGTTCGCGCGCGCGCTCCAGCTGTCGCGCCGCCAGCGACACCTCGGCCTGACGTTGCCCCACCACGGCTTCTGCCGTGGCAATCGCCTGCTGACGCTGCGCCTGCAAGGCCTCTGCGGTTTCCGCGGCCTGTCGGCTTTGGGCCAGTTGGGCCTGAGCGCGGCGCAGATCGGCCTGCAGCGTGTCGGTGTCCATCTCGGCCACCGCCTGGCCGGCTTCCACGTCGTCACCTTCCTGCACCAGCACCGCCTTCACGCGGCCCCCTGTGCGGGCAGCCACGTCGATCTCCGTGCCCTCGAGCCGGCCGTTGCCGCTCGCGATGCCGGCAGGCAGCGGCTCGGGTTGCAGCCCCTGCCAGGCTACAAAGCCCCCCACCACCACTGCGGCGGCAGCGCCCAAGGCAAGAATGCGAAGGCGGGAGCGAGGGGGCTGCGGACTGCTCATGGTGTTCTGGCGGGATGAGGGTTTGTCCCGTTTTTTAGCACGGTCGTGCGTCCTTGCCCATGACACCACGCAAGGTTGCCCGACCCCGTCCGGGGGAACCTTTGGCCCATCCGCGATACTCACTGACGATGGCCTCTGGTCGGCCAGACGCGTTGCGTTGACACGATGTTGCTTTCTGATCGCCTTCTGCCTGCCTCCACTGCCGGTTCGGCTGCCCGGCAGCCCGCCCCCCCGTCGGCGCCATGCCGTCGCAGCCTGACTGCCGTGGCCATGGCCGCCTGCCTGGCGCTGAGTGCACTGCAGCCGGTCGACGTGCGGGCGGCACCGGCGCGTGCCACGGCGTCCCGGACCTCGGCACCGGTGCTCGAAGCCCAGGTGGAGGGCATCTCGGCCTATCGCCTGGCCAACGGCCTGCAGGTGCTGCTGATTGCAGACGCGTCCAAACCCACCACCACGGTCAACATGACGTACCGGGTTGGATCGCGCCACGAGAACTACGGCGAAACCGGCATGGCGCACCTGCTCGAGCACATGCTGTTCAAGGGCACGCCGCGGCATCCCCAGGTCTGGAGCGAGTTCAACAAGCGGGGCTTCCGAGCCAACGGCAGCACCTGGTTCGATCGCACCAACTACTTCGCCAGCTTCTCGGCGAACGACGACAACCTGCGCTGGTACCTCGACTGGCAGGCCGATGCGATGGTCAACAGCTTCATCGCGCGCAAGGACCTCGACAGCGAGATGACGGTGGTGCGCAACGAGATGGAGATGGGGGAGAACAACCCCAGCCGCATCCTGTTCGAGAAGACGCTGGCCACCATGTACCAGTGGCACAACTACGGCAAATCCACCATCGGCGCCCGCACCGACGTCGAGGGCGTCGACATCGGCCAGCTGCAGGCGTTCTACCGGCGCCACTACCAGCCGGACAACGCCACGCTCATCATCTCGGGCAAGTTCGATCCGGCCAAGGTGCTGGGTTGGGTGCAGGCGTCATTCGGCCGCATCCCGAAGCCCACGCGCACGCTGTCCACCGACTACACGCTGGATCCGGTACAGGATGGCGAACGTGCCGTGACGCTGCGGCGCGTCGGCGGTGTGCCGCTGGTGTACGCGGGCTACCACGTCATGCCGGGCGCGCATGCCGACTATGCGGCCATCGAGTTGCTGTCCATCATCCTGGGTGACACCCCTTCCGGCCGACTGCACCGCGCCCTGACCGAGCAACAGCTGGCGGCCGGGGTGTTCGCCTTCTCCGAAGGACTGAAGGACCCCGGCTTCATGCTGCTGGGCGCGCAACTGGGCCCCGAGCAGGACGTCGCCGCCGCGCGCACCGCGCTCACGCAGGCGGTCGAGTCCTTCCGTTCGCAGCCCGTCACCGCGGAAGAGCTGGCCCGCGCCCGCGCCAAGTGGCTCAAGGCCTGGGATGCCGGCTTCTCCGATCCCCAGCACGTCGGTGTGGCCCTGTCCGAGGCGGTGGCCCAGGGCGACTGGCGGCTGTTCTTCCTCACGCGTGACCGGGTGAAGGCGATCTCGCTGGACGACGTGCAACGTGTGGCGCGCAGCGTCTTCCTGACGTCCAACCGGACGCTGGGCGAATACCACCCGACGGCCTCGCCCGAGCGGGCGCCTCAGCCTGTGGCGGTCGATGTGGCGCGCGAGTTGCGCAGCTTCAAGCCGCAGGTGGCCGAGGCCCAGGCGGAAGCCTTCGACGCCAGCCCCGCCAACATCGATGCCCGCACGCAGCGGTCCACGCTGCCCTCCGGCATGAATGTGGCGCTGCTGCCCAAGTCGACCCGGGGACAGGCCGTCAAGGCCAACCTGACGCTGCGCTTCGGTACGGCCGACACGCTGCGCGACTGGGATGTCACACCCGAGGCGCTGGCCGCCTTGCTCGACAAGGGCACCGCCGAACTGAGCCGACAGCAGTTCCAGGATCGGCTCGATGCTCTGCAGGCCGAGGTCGGTTTTGCGGCTGGCCCCGGGCAGATCCAGGTCAGCATGTCGACCCGTCGCGAGCATCTCCCCGAACTGGTGAAGCTGGTGTCGCAGGCGCTGCGTCGCCCGGCCCTGCCTGCGCCTTCGCTGGAAGAGGTGCGTCGCCAGGCGCTGGCCGCGGTGGCCGAGCAGCGCAAGGAGCCGGAAGCCCTGTTGCAGGAAGCCCTGGCGCGCCATGGCAACCCCTATCCGAAGGGCGACGTCCGGTATGCGCCGACATTTGCCGAAACCGAAAGCTGGTGGCGCGAACTGGCGCTCCAGCGTGTCCAGGAATTCCATCGGCGTTTTGTGTCAGCCAGCCACGCGCAATTTGCCGCGGTGGGCGATTTCGACGCGCAGGCGGTGTCACAGGCGCTTTCCGAGGGATTCGGGGATTGGCGCGGCGCAGAGCCGTTCGAGCGCGTGCCCGACCCGCTGGTGCCCCTTCCGGCCGCCAACCTGAAAATTGCCACGCCCGACAAGCAGAATGCCGCCATGTCCGTGCTGCTGCCCGTGCCGCTGCAGGACACCGATGCCGATTACCCGGCCTTCATGCTGGCCAATCACCTGCTCGGCTCGGGTGGCGATTCGCGGCTGTGGAACCGCATCCGCGAAAAGGATGGCCTGTCGTACAACGTCTACAGCGCGGTGCAATGGAACCCGCTGGAGCGCCATTCGGAATGGACCGCTGCCGCGATCTTCGCGCCGCAGAATCGCGACAGGGTGGAGGCGGCTTTCCGCGAGGAACTGACGCGTGCCCTGGCGCAAGGCTTCACCCAGGCCGAATTCGAGGCCGGCAAGCGCGGCTTGCTGAATTTCCGTCGCCTGGCGCGTGCGCAGGATGCGCGCCTGTCTGCCGCACTCGCATCCAACCTGTATCTCTCTCGCGGATTTGACGTGGCCGCGCGGGTGGACGCGCAACTCGAAGCCTTGACGCTCGACCAGGTGAACGCGGCATTGCGGCGTTACTTGAAACCGTCCGACCTTGTGATGGGGTGGGCCGGGGATTTCAAGGACGCTCGCCCGAAGCCCTGACGCCCGGGGTATCTCTGAACGAAAAAGCCGGCTCGAAGGCCGGCTTTTTCATTGAGGCGATGCAGCCCCAGCGGCGTCAGATCGCGAAATCTTCAAGCTTCTTGCCCGAGGCAATGGCGGCCTGAATCCACTTCGGCTGCAGGCCCCGACCCGTCCAGGTCTCGCCGGTGCTGGCATTGCGGTACTTCGGGGCCACCTTGCGGCCCGCCGTCGAGGATGTGCCATTGGCCTTGCTCGTCTTGCCGCCCAGGTCGGCCACCGTCAACTCATGCTCGGCCATCAGCGACTTGATTTGCGCAATCACACCAGAGCGTTCGGCACGACGCGCTTCCTGCAGTTGCTTTTCCAGTTCGGCGGCCTGGCGGGTCAGTTCATCACGTTTGGCGACGAGATCTTGGTACGTGCTCATGAGAGATTCCTTTGGTTTGGACGGGCGCTTTGATGGGTGCGGGGAGAGCGCTTGTGGCGTTCATTCTACCCACTCACCACCACCCGGACGATATAAGGATAACGCGACCCTCATTATCGTCTGCCCTACCTTCGGTAAATGAAGGTAATGTTCGGCGCGATCAAGCTCGCCCTGCAGCGGGCTTGCTCAGGGTTTCACCGACCTGAACTGCGCTGCGTCTCCAGACGAACGGCCTGACCGAGCTGAATGACCGCCAGGGCGTAGTAACTGGACTGGTTGTACCGCGTGACAGCGTAGAAATTGTCGGTTCCCGCCACCAGGGTGGGGGCGTCGCGGCCATTCTGCAGCAGCACCATGGCCAGTGCTCCGGGGTGCGCCTGGCCTTCCGGTGGCAGCGCGACCCCGAGTTCACCCATTTCACGTGCCGAGAAGGTCGGCTTGATATCCGGTGCCAACAGTTTGCCGAGGGCGTCCTGGTTTTGGGGGGGCTTCACATCAAAATGGCTGGCCCAGCCGGCCTTCCATCCGTGTCGGGCGAGGTAATGGCCCACACTGCCGATGGCATCAGCCGGGCTGCGCGAAAGGTCGATGCGCCCATCCCCATCGAAATCCACAGCGTACCGTCGGATCGAGCCCGGCATGAATTGAGGCAGTCCGATCGCACCGGCATAAGAACCGAGCACGGTTTCCGGTGCGGTGCCCTGTTCCTCGCAGAGTTTCAGGAACTGAGCCAGTTCGCTGCGGAAATAGGCGCTGCGATCGCTGCGTCCCTTGGGGAAATCGAGGCTGAGGGTGGCCAGCACGTCCAGCACGCGAAACTGCCCGGTCTGTCGGCCATAAATGGTTTCGACGCCCAGCACACCCGCGATGACTTCGGCAGGTACCCCGTACAGGGTCTCGGCACGCTGCAGTGTCGCTTCGTGCTGGCGCCAGAAGGCGACGCCGGCGCGGATGCGGATCGGCTCCACGAAGCGGCTGCGGTAGGCGGCCCAGTTCTTCGGCGTTCCAGCCGGGGGCGGCATCATCAGGCGGGCCACGGCGGCCCGGTAACGGGCCCCGGCCAGCGCCCGCGCGGTCCATGCCGGGTTCAGACCGTGTTCCTGTGCGATGCGCTCGGCGAGGGCGCGAGCGTCTGCGCGGTCTGCGTAACTCGTCGCGTCGCTGGGCGGTACGTCGGGCAAGGAGGCGGGTGGGGCCGGGGGCTGAGGCGCGGCCGCCGGCGCGGTGTGGGCCTGCTCGACGGGGTGATCGGTGCCCGCCCGGGCCGTTTGCGAAGCGGGGCTTGCACTCGGGATGGCGTCGGGCGCTGGGGCATGTGTGCCGCAGGCGGTGAGCGCCAGGCTCATCAGCAAGGCAGGTGCAGGTCGGGCGCGCACGGCGGAGAACAGCAGGTCAGCAGGAAAACGGGGCACTGGGAGGGCAGAGGACGAGTGACAGCGCGCAGTGTGCCTGATCAGCGTGGTGCCCCGGTCCCGCCAGGGTGCGGCGCGTTGCGACGGCTGTCACGCCATTGCCGGATCAGCCTGCGCAAGGCTCGCTGTTCGATGCGCAGTCGGGAGGGGGCCTGTGGTGCCGCGCCATAGTGCAAGGCGTCCAGCGCGCGCAGGCGTTCGGCAAGCGCGCCAGCCGCCGCCCGCTCCGTCTCGCTCGTCTGCCTGGGGCCTTGCAGGGTGGCCTCCACCAGGCGGGCCCAGGTCAGCGGTGAGGGGGCGGCCGGGCTGCCTGCAGGCGGATGCAGGCCTGCGCGCGCCAGGTGGCTCGCCAGCTGCTGCAAGGTGTGCTGCCATGCCGAGGCGCGCCGGGTCGGGTGCTGCCACAGCATCCACGCCACGCCCATGAGGCTGCCGACGGCCAGTGCCAGCCCGGCGAGCCGCAGCAGGTCGGTGCTGTCCGGCGCATCCCAGCCCGCGTTCTTCAGCAGGTCGAATTGCTTCTGGCGGTCGTAGCCTTGCACCCACATGTTCCAACGATGGCGTGCCGCGTCCATGGCGGCACGGGCCTGGCGCACCCAGTCCGGTGCCATGGTGGCCAGTGGGCCTGCCTGGCCCACCGGCGTGTTCAGCAGGCGGCGAGGGCGCTCCACGCGGTCCGGTGCCACGGCGGCGGTCGGGTCCACGCGCGTCCATCCCTGGCCGGGCAACCAGACCTCGGCCCACGCGTGTGCGTCGCGGTTGCGCACCTCGTACAGGCCATCCACCGGGTTGCGCTCGGCTCCCTGAAAGCCCGTCACCACCCGTGCCGGCACGTCCATGGCGCGCATGACCACGACGAAAGCAGCGGCGAAATGCTCGCAGAAACCAGCACGCCGACGCAGCCAGAAGGTGTCCACCGGGTCGGGCAGGCGGCCCGCAGCGTCCGGCTCGTCCACGCCCGGTGCGAGCGTATAGCTGTAGCCACCCGTGCGAATGTGACGCAGCACGGCCTGCACCCGCGCGGGCACACCCGCCTGCTGCAGTTCGGCTTGACGATGAAGGGCCTGCGCCCAGGCCACGGTCTCGTCCGCGTGGCCAGCCGGTAGCGCAAGCCAGGTGCGCAGCATCGGGTCGTCGTCATCCAGCAGGGGGCGCCAGGCAGGGCGCGCCTGTGCGGCCACGGTGATGCGGTCTTTGGGCGTGCGGCCCAGGCTCCACTCCATGCCCAGGCGGCGGGGCGGCGGCAGCGTGGCCGGTGAGGTCACGCGGGCATTCACGGTGCCCTCGAGCAGTGGCAGTGTCGGCAGGCTCAAAGCCTCCAGCGTGATGCTGTAGACCCATGCTGCGCGCGCATCGGCAGCCGGGCCCATCGCCGGACGCCAGCGCTGCGGCGCTTCGGCCGGCAGGCTGCGCCATGTCTGGCCGTCGAACAGGTCCAGCACCGGTCCGCGAAAGTACAGCGCGCGCGGCGGGGGCGGCTCGCCTTCGAAGCGCACGCGCATCGCGATGGTGTCGTCCTGCGCCAGCTCCGCCACATGGCCCAGTTCCATCTGGTCCGACAGACCGGTTCGCGCGCCCGCGTCGTTCGGCAACGACCACAAGGGCCCGAATCGCGGGAAGAAGAGGTACAGGACCACCGCCAGTGGCAGCCCCCACAGCAACGCCCGGCCTGCTTCGCCCATCGCCTCGCGGAGCGGAGGGCGGCCCAATGGCCGCTGGGCCAGCACGAGGCTGGTCAGCAGCCCGAGCAGGGCCACCGTCATCAACAGCGCATTCAGCGGGCCCTGGTCGTGCAGGAACTGCGTCAGGATCAGGAAAAAGCCCAGCGACGTGACGACAAAGGCATCGCGCCGCGCCCGCAGCTCCAGCGTCTTGAGACCCGCCAGCAGCGTGACCAGCGTGACGCCCGCGGCGCGGCCCAGCAGCGACTGGAAGGTCAGCAAGGTGGCCCCCACACTGAGTGCCAGCGCCAGCAACAACACCCAGCGCGGCGGCAGGGGCGCGTCACGCCATGCGATCCACGCGCGCCAGCCGATGGCGCCTGCGGTGCCCGCCAGGCACCACCAGGGCAGCCGCCCCACATGCGGCGCGATGGTGAGCGCCAGAACCGCCAGCAGCCACAGGGTGTCTCGGCCCTCCCGGGTGAGGCCGCTGCGCGAGGGAAGGGCACTCATGCCTGCCCCTCGCATTCGGCCAGCGCATCTAGACAGTGCCTCAGGTGAGCGGCACTGCGCCCCGCTTCCACCCGCCGATCGGGCAGCTGAAGGCCGTACTGCAGCGCCTGGCCTTCCAGCGCTTCCGCCTCATGCAGCCACGCTGCCAGGCGGCTGAGGCGCGCCTCGTGCGCCAGTCCGGCCAGCCCGGGGCTGCGGGCGTAGTCCAGCCACAGCGTGTGGCTGCGCTCGGGCAGGCGCTCGCGGCTCACCAGGGTGTCCCCGCCACTGGATTTTTTCCAGGCAATCCAGTGCATCGGATCACCGCGCTGGTAGGCCCGCAAGCCCTCCGGCGTGGCTTGCTGGTCCACCTCACGGGCCAGTCCACCGTTGTCTGCGGCGCCCGCCGTCATCTGACTCTGTACCGGCGGTGCGTGGGCGTCGATTGCCGGCCAGATCAGCACGGTGCTGGCTGGCCGCCACCATGCCCACACACGGAAGAGCCCGAGCGGGTAACGGCTTTCGATGCCGATGCGGGGCAGAGCGTGTCTTCCGCGCGCGGGCGCTGGCACATCCAGCTCGACCCACTGCGCCGCACCCGGCGCCACTTCGACCTCCAGCGCCGGCGCGTCGGCTTCGCCGTCCTGGGCCTGCAGCCTCAGGCCATGGCGTCCACGGCGTTGTGCGCCGCCGTCCAGGGTCAGCGTCAGCGTCAGTGCTTCGCCCGCATGCGTGCTGGGCGGTGGGTGCAGGGTCATCGTCATGCCCTGCAGATTGCCGTGCGTTTGATGGAGCCCGGCCAGCGCCGCGCCGGTCAACGCAAAGGCCAGCGCGTACCCCAGGTTGACCTGCTCGTTGACCGAGGCCAGCAGCAGCACCAGCGTGACCACGGCCAGCGACCAGCCAGCCCGGCTCGGCAGGATGTAGAGATTGCGGTGCGTGAGCGTGAGCCGGTCGGTGCGTGGCAGGCGCGACACCCACCAGTGCGTCCAGCGCGTGCGCATGCGCGGCAAGGGCCCGGGCGCGGCAGGCTTCATGGGAGCGGCACGGCCTCCAGCAGGGCGCGCGCCTGGGCGGTGGCACTGCGCCCCGAGCGGGGCAAGGGCGTCAGCCGGTGCGCCACGGCGGGCACCCACAGCTGCTGAATGTCTTCCGGCGAGACGTGTCCGCGACCCGACACCAGGGCCCGGGCGCGCGCCAGGCGCAGCAGCGACAAGCCGGCCCGCGGGCTGAGGCCCTGCGCACACCACTGGCCGTCGCGGGTGGCGGCCAGCAGCGCCTGCAGGTAGTCCAGCAGGCTGCCAGACACGTGGACGTCGTGCACACGCGCCTGCCATTGCTGCCATTCCGACAGGCTCATGACCGGGGGCAGGTGCTGCAACGCCTCGCGGCGGTCCTCTCCGGCCAGCAGCGCGCGCTCGGCGGCCGGCGCCGGATAGCCCAGCGACAACCGCATGGCAAACCGATCCAGCTGCGACTCGGGCAACGGGTGCGTGCCGAGTTGCTCGCCGGGGTTCTGCGTGGCAATCACGAAGAAGGGCGAGGGCAGAGCCCGGGTCACGCCGTCCACGGACACCTGGCGTTCTTCCATCGCTTCCAGCAACGCGCTCTGCGTGCGGGGGCCCGCGCGGTTGATCTCGTCGGCGAGCAGCACCTGCGAGAACACCGGCCCCGGGTGGAACACGAAGCGATCCTGTTGCCGTTCGTACACGCTCACGCCGATCAGGTCGGAGGGCAGCAGGTCGGATGTGAACTGCACCCGGGCGAACTGCAGCCCCAGCGAGCGCGCCAGCGCATGAGACAGCGTCGTCTTGCCCACGCCTGGCACGTCCTCGATCAGCAGGTGTCCCGAGGCCAGCAGACAGATGACGGCCAGCGTCACCTGTTCCCGTTTGCCGACCACGATCGTGCTAACCTGATCGACGAGGCCTGAGAGTGAAGAAGAGGACGGCGGCATGGCGGCGCCCGCGCCCGGCCGAGCAGCGGACAGTGTGTCGTTGCGGAGCATGCCCGGACCATACCCCAAAGCACGCAGGCTTGCAGACCGAGAGAGACCCATGGCAACCGGCTATTTTTCTCACCCCGACTGCCTGGCCCACGAGATGGGCACAGGCCACCCGGAGTGTCCGCAGCGCATCAGCGCCATCGAGGACCAGTTGCGTGCACAGGGCCTGGACGCCCTGCTGCAGCGAGAAGAGGTGCCCCTGGCCTCGAACAACGACCTCGCGCTGGCGCACGACCTCAACTACGTGCTGACCCTGGACGACTTCCTGCAACAGCTCGAAGCCACCGGCGACACCCGCGCGCTCGACCCCGACACCTGGGCCTGCCCGGGCACCCGTTCGGCGGCGTGGCGGGCAGCCGGTGCCGCCGTGGCCGCCACCGACGCCGTGCTCGACGGTCGCCTGAGCAACGCCTTCTGCGCCGTGCGCCCGCCAGGCCACCACGCGATGCACAACCAGACCATGGGGTTCTGCTTCTTCAACAACGTGGCGGTGGCCGTGCGGCACGCGCTCGATGTGCGCGGACTGCAGCGTGTGGCCGTGGTTGACTTCGACGTGCACCATGGCAACGGCACCGAAGACATCCTGACCGGCGATGACCGGGTGCTGATGGTCAGCTTCTTCCAGCACCCGTTCTACCCGTACAGCGGCGCCGACAGTCGGGCGGGCAACATGGTGAACGTGCCACTGCCCGCGCGCACCGATGGCGCCACCGTGCGCGACGTGGTCGACTCCTACTGGATGTACCGTCTCGAGGATTTCCGCCCCGAAATGATCTTCATCTCGGCCGGCTTCGACGGTCATCGCGAGGACGAGATGGGCGGCATGGGCCTGGTCGAGGCCGACTACGCCTGGATCACTGCCCGCATTCTGGATGTGGCACGCCGTTTCTGCGAAGGGCGGGTCGTGTCCTGCCTGGAAGGGGGCTACAACCTCAGCGCGCTGGGCCGAAGCGTGGCCGCCCACGTGCGCACCCTGATCGAAGAACGCTGACGCGCCGCCTGCCACACCTTCCGTTTTCACCGTGTTCAACACCCTGACTGTCCAGACCCTCGCCACCTCTTCCGCCAGCGCCGCCGACCATGCCGCCCACCTGTGGCGCCCCGGCGAGTTCAACCAGCTCTGGTCGCAACTGAATCAGCCGACCGCGTTGGCCGAACTGGCCGTGCTGTTCGGCTGCCTGGGCATGTCATGGTTGCTGGTGCGCCTGTGGCGTGGCCGGCAGGTCGACCCCTCCTCGGTGTGGTTCGGCCGCAAGGTGTTTGATGGCGTGCTGTTTCCTCTGCTCGCGCTGATCCTGGCCGTCGGCGTGCGCCGCATCCTGCAGGACGAGATGCCCCTGGCCGTGTTCCGCATTGCGGTACCCGTGCTCGTGTCGCTTGCGGTGATCCGCCTCACGGTCAAGGTGCTGGGCGCTGCGTTTCCCGCCTCGCAGACGGTCCGGGTGGTGGAGCGCACCGTCTCGTGGGTGGCCTGGCTCGGCATGGTGCTGTGGGTCACCGGCGTGCTGCCGCTGCTCATCGACGAGATGGACCGCCTCACGTGGAAACTCGGCGGCAGTCGGGTCAGCCTGCTGAGCCTGGTTCAGGGCGTGCTGAGCGCCATCGTGGTGCTCATCCTCTCGCTGTCATTGTCGGCTGCCATCGAGTCGAGGTTGCTCAAGGGCGCCACCGACAACCTGTCCCTGCGCAAGATTGCGTCCAATGCCATCCGGGCGGTCCTGCTCGCGTGCGGCCTGCTGGTCGCGCTGTCGGCGGCGGGCATCGATCTCACGGCCTTGTCGGTGCTGGGCGGCGCCATTGGTGTCGGCCTCGGTTTCGGCCTGCAGAAGCTGGCAGCCAACTACGTCAGCGGCTTCGTCATCCTGGCCGAGCGCAGCCTGCGCATCGGTGATCTGGTGCGCGTCGACAACTTCGAAGGCCGCATCACCGACATCAACACCCGCTACACCGTGCTGCGCGCGGCCAACGGACGCGAATCCATCGTGCCCAACGAGTTGCTGATCACCCAGCGCGTCGAGAACGCCTCGCTGGCCGACCCCGATCTGATGCTCAGCACGGTGGTGCAGGTCGGCTATGGCACCGACCTCGCCACGCTGATGCCGGACATCGTCGCCACCGTGGCGGCGATCTCTCGCGTGCTCGACACCCCGCGGCCTCAGGTGTTCCTGACCGCCTTTGCCGCCGACGGGCTCGAGCTCACGATCAACTTCTGGGTGGGCGACCCGGAGAACGGGCAGATGAACCTGCGTTCCGAGGTGAATCTGGCCCTGCTGAGCCTGTTCAACCGCCTCGGCGTGGAGATCCCGTTCCCGCAACGGGTGGTTCACGCCGCGCCGGCGGCTTGAGTTATCCTCGACAGCAACCGCGGGCCTGGCCCGTCACCCCTGTTTCCCGACCCGAAGACACCAGCGTGCAGCCTGTTTCCAGCAAAGCGCAGCAGGGCGATCCCACCGCCCACGCCAACGATCGCCACCTCGACGACGACGAGCCGCCGCGCCGTCCGCGCAAGGGCATCTACATTCTGCCCAACCTGTTCACGCTGGCCGCGCTGTTCGGCGGGTTCTACGGCATCGTCATGGCCATGAACGGCCAGTTCGAGCAGGCGGCCGTGGGCATCTTCTGTGCCATGGTGCTCGACAGCCTGGATGGTCGCGTGGCCCGCATGACGAACACGCAGAGCAGTTTCGGCGAGCAGATGGACAGCCTGTCAGACATGGTGTCCTTCGGGGCCGCACCGGCCCTGATCGCCTATGAATGGGCGCTGAAGGACCTGGGCAAGTACGGCTGGATCGCCGCCTTTGTGTACTGCTCGGGCGCCGCATTGCGGCTGGCGCGCTTCAACACCAACATCGCCGTGGTCGACAAGCGCTTCTTCCAGGGGCTGCCCAGCCCGGCCGCAGCCGCCCTGGTCATGGGCCTGATCTGGGTCGTCACCGACATGGGCGAGACCGCCTTCAGCCTGCCCGGCATGGTCTGGCTGACCTTTGCCATGACGCTGTACGCGGGCCTGACGATGGTCACCAATATCCCGTTCTACAGCTTCAAGGACGTGAACTTCCGGCGCTCGGTGCCCTTCATCGCCATTGTGGCCATTGCGCTGGGCATCTCGGTGATCACCATCCATCCGCCCATCGTGCTGTTCGGTGTGTTCATGCTGTACGGCCTGTCGGGCTATGGCGTGTACGTCTGGAAGCGCATGAAGGGCCGTCCGGTCAGCGTCATCTCGACGTCCACCGACGAGCCAGATGAAGAAGGACTGCATCGCTGAGCGACGCCGTTGCATCGGGCCTGCGTGCTATATTTTGAAACGCACCTGACACCCCACAGACCACGGCCCGCCAAGCGCTTCTTGCGGGCCGTTTCGTTTGGCGACCGTGCCTTCGCGCGCGGGGCTCGCCGTCCCCAGGTGCCCGACCCACGGAGAAGACCATGACCGACAAGCTGATCATTTTCGACACCACCCTGCGCGATGGCGAGCAATCGCCCGGCGCCTCGATGACGCGGGATGAAAAGCTGCGCATCGCACGCCAGCTCGAGCGGCTGAAGGTCGATGTGATCGAGGCCGGTTTCGCGGCGTCTTCCAACGGCGATTTCGAGGCCATCAAGTCGATCGCCGATGTCATCAAGGACTCTACCGTCTGCTCGCTGGCCCGGGCCAACGACCGCGACATCAGCCGTGCAGCCGAAGCGTTGAAGGGCGCCAATTCGTGGCGCATCCACACCTTCATCGCGACCAGCGCCCTCCACATGGAGAAGAAGCTGCGCATGTCGCCGGAGCAGGTGCTCGAGCAGGCGAAGCAGTCGGTGCGTTTTGCCCGCAACCTGACGTCGGACGTCGAGTTCTCGGCCGAAGACGGCTACCGCTCCGACCTCGATTTCCTGGCTCGCGTGTGCGAGGCGGTGATCAATGAAGGCGCGACCACCATCAACATCCCCGACACCGTCGGCTACGCCATCCCCGAGCTGTACGGCAACTTCATCCGCGACCTGCGTCAGAAGGTGCCCAACGCCGACAAGGCCATCTGGTCGGTGCACTGCCACAACGACCTGGGCATGGCCGTGGCGAATTCGCTGGCCGGCGTGAAGATCGGTGGCGCACGTCAGGTCGAATGCACGATCAACGGTCTAGGTGAACGTGCCGGCAACTGCGCGCTGGAAGAAGTCGTCATGGCCGTCAAGACGCGGCGCGACTACTTCGGCCTGGAGGTCGGCATCGAGACGCAGCAGATCATGCCGGCCTCGCGCCTGGTCTCGCAGACGACCGGTTTCGTCGTGCAGCCCAACAAGGCCGTGGTGGGCGCCAATGCGTTCGCGCATGCGTCCGGCATTCACCAGGACGGCGTGCTCAAGGCCCGCGACACCTACGAAATCATGCGCGCCGAAGACGTGGGTTGGGCTGCCAACAAGATCGTGCTGGGCAAGCTCTCGGGCCGCAATGCCTTCAAGCAGCGCCTGCAGGAACTCGGCATCGACCTCGACTCCGAGACCGAAATCAATGCCGCGTTCGCCAAGTTCAAGGAACTGGCCGACCGCAAGAGCGAGATCTTCGACGAGGACATCATCGCGCTGGTGGGTGACGAGAGCGTGACCAGCGAGCAGGAGCACTACCGCCTGATCGCGCTGGCGCAGCGCTCCGAAATGGGCGAGCGCCCGCATGCCAGCGTCGTGTTTGCCGCGGGTACGGCCGAGCACCGCAGTGAGGCCGAGGGCAATGGCCCGGTCGATGCGAGCCTCAAGGCGATCGAGGCTGTCGTGAAAAGTGGCGCTGAAATTCTCCTGTACTCGGTGAATGCCATCACCTCGGGAAGCACAGAATCGCAAGGTGAGGTGACGGTGCGCCTGCAGCACGGCGGTCGCGTTGTCAACGGGGTGGGCGCCGACCCCGACATCGTCGTGGCTTCGGCCAAGGCCTATCTGGCGGCGCTCAACAAGCTGCACAGCAAGGCCGAACGCGTGGCCGCGCAGGGGTGACAGGTCTCCACGAGGGCCTGTCTCGCCAGGCCACTTGATAAAAGGCGCGTAAGTCTTTGATCTTGCGCGTTTTTTATTTACACTTCGTGGAGACGAAAGGGCGGTAACCGTGATCTGCTTCAAATGGAACAAAAACTGGCTGACAGCAGTGCTGGTGTCGATCTTCGCCATCGGTCTCTCGACGTCTGCGCTGGCGGCTGAAAAGACGGCTCGCGGCAGCAAGACGAAGGTGAGCGCCAAGTCGGCTGCGCGCGCCAAGGCCGATGCCCCGTCCCGTTCCAGCAAGGTGGCCAAGGCGGCCGCCCGTCCGGCAGGCAAGGCCACCAGAACGGCCCGCGCCGGCAAGTCGACATCGCGCCAGGTGGCTCTGGCTGAGCCGCGCCGCAAGGGCGCGCGCGCCAGCCGCGAAGACACACGCCGCGGCACCAAGCTCGCCAAAGCGTCTGCTCCGCAGCGCACCGTGGTCGCCCGTTCCGAGCCCGTGGCTCCGGCGCGCGTGGTGCCTGTGTCCGTCCGCGCTTCGTCGCTCGTCCCGCGTGCGCTCCCGGGCGCCAGCATGGCGGCGGCGTCCGGCGCGTCGGGTGCTTCCTTCGGGCAGTTGTACGGCCTGCACCAGACGCCGGACCCGCTGGAGCTGAAGTCCAGCGTCGCGCTCGTCATGGACCAGGACACCAACGAGGTGCTGCTGGCCAAGAACTCTGAAGCCGTGCTGCCGATCGCCTCGCTCACCAAGCTGATGACCGCGCTGGTCACGGTCGAGGCGCGCTTGTCGATGGACGAGCAGGTCACCATCACGGTCGACGACATCGACACCGAGAAGAACAGCAGCTCGCGCCTTGCCGTGGGCGCCACGCTGACCCGTGGCGAGCTGCTGCACCTGGCGCTGATGGCCTCCGAGAACCGTGCGGCGCACGCGCTCGGTCGCAGCTATCCCGGCGGCCTGCGCGCTTTCGTCAGCGCCATGAACACCAAGGCGCGCCTGCTGGGCATGGGCGACACCCGCTACGTTGAGCCGACCGGGCTCAGCAGCCAGAACCAGTCGAGCGCCAAGGATCTGGCCTCGCTGGCCAAGGCCGCTTACCAGCACCCGTTGATCCGGGATCTGTCCACCTCGCGCGAGTACGCTGCCCGCGTGGGCGCGCGCACGGTGCAGTTCCACAACACCAACGGGCTGATCCGCAACCCGAGCTGGGACATTGGCCTGCAGAAGACCGGCTACATCGTCGAAGCGGGCCGTTGTCTGGTGATGCAGGCCAGCATGGCGGGTCGCAAGCTGATTCTGGTGTTCCTGGATTCGGCCGGCCGTTACTCGCGTCTGGCGGATGCCGAGCGCGTGCGCCGCTGGCTGGAACGTGCCACCACCTCGTCGGTGGGGCCGTCGCCTGAAGTCACGGCCCGTGCGCCCGGCAAGCTGACGTCCTGAGGTTTTTTCCTCGCGGGGCACAGACAAGAAAGCCTCCCGACGGGAGGCTTTTTGCTGGGCGGTCCGGCCTGTCTCGTCAGCGGTGGGTCCAGCCCAGGCTGGCCGAAATGCGGGCCGCGGTGTGCTTGAGGGCATCCTGCCAATCCTGCCCGAAGCGGGCCACCGGCGCGTTGAGCACCAGCGCGGCGCAGACCCGGCCCTGGTCGTCGTACACCGGCGCGGCGGCCAGTTGCAGCAACGGGTCCGGGCTGTCGCTGTCGAGCGCCAGACCTTGCTGACGGATGGCGGCAAGCTCCGCCTGCAGCGACTCCAGCCGCAGGCCCTGGGCCGCAGCCAGCACCTGCAGCACCGTGGTCGAATCCTGCAGCATCAACAGTTTGCCGGCCGCATGGCTTGCCAGCGGCACGCGCAGCCCCATCACGCGCGTCACCTGCACGCCCGAGCGCTCCGACACCGTACGCTCGACGCACAAAGCATCGTCATCCTGGCGAACAAACAGCGACACGGTGTGCCCGGTCTGGCGGTGCAACTCCTGCATCGGGCGCACGGCGAGTTCCCGGACGTCAAGGCGCGCGCGGACCTGGTTGCCCAGTGCCAGCAGGCGCAGTCCCAGGCGGTAGGCCCCGGGGCCCGAGCGCTCGACCATGCCCCCGACGGCGAGGTCATTGAGAATGCGGTGTGCGGTGGAAGGGTGCAGGCCCGTCTGCTCGCTGATGGACTTCAAGGAGACGGAGTCGCCCTCGTGGGCAAGGGTGTCGAGCAGGGAGAACATCCTGCTGAGCACCTGGATGGACGTGGACGCAGCACTCGATTCGCTCATGGGGTTTTCCTGTGCGGGAGGCCGTTTCGGTGAACGGGATGGCTGCTCAATCGGCGAAATAATCCTGCACTTGAGGGCATTTCCGGCCTCTGCCCCGTGACGAACCGGTATTTCATCTTGGTCATGCACTTTTCCTCGTTCTGGCGCACCTTGCCGTGTGCCGCCCTGGCCGCGTTGTGCGTGCTGACCACCTCGCCGTCCGCCGTGCGGGCCCAGGATGCCGCGGCGAGCGCCGCCTTGCGTTCCAGCCCAGCTGCTGCACCGTCACCTGTGGCTTCTCGCGCCAGCCAGCCCGCCCGGCAGTGGTTCAAGGCCCCGCGCGTCTATGGTCGACTCACCGTCCGCGAAGTCGGCCTGGTGATCAACCTGGACGACCCTTATTCGGTTCAGGTGGGGGAGTACTACGCGAAGGCCCGGAAGATCCCCGAAGATCAGATCCTGCGGGTGCGGCTCCCCGTGCGCGGTGAGCTGACGGTGGCGGAGTTCGACGCCTTCCGTCAGCAGGTCGATGCCTTCTTTGGCGAGCAGACCCAGGCGCTGGCGCTCGCCTGGCGCTTGCCGTATGCGGTGGGCTGCAACTCGCTGCCCGGTGCCCTGGCCCTGGGGTACGACGCCAAGCTGTGCAGCCAGACCTGCGCAGCCACTCGCCCGAGCCTCTACTTCGGCTCCGACACCACCCGGCCCTACACCGACTACCGGGTGCGCCTGAGCATGCTGCTCGCGTCACGCGACGTCAAAGGTGCAAAAGCCCTGATCGACCGCGGCGTGAAGGCCGACAACACGCTCGGCCTCAAAGGGGGCCCGACAGCCCACGTTCACTTCGTGACGACCTCTGACGCCATCCGCAGCCAGCGGCAGTTGCTGTTTCCGCCGGCGGGCAAGTTGCCGCAGGCGGGCGTCGAGGTCTTCCTCGACAAGACGGATGCCTTGCGCCATGCCGAGCGCGTGCTGGTGTACCTCACGGGCCGCACGCATGTCGACTGGCTCGACACCGTCGATTTCCTGCCCGGCGCGCTGGGTGATCACCTGACCTCGTTCGGTGGCGTACTGGACCGTCCGCACGGTCAGATGACCGTGCTGTCGTGGATCGACGCCGGCGTGACGGCCAGCTACGGCACCACGAGCGAGCCATGCGCGCACCTCCAGAAGTTCCCGAACCCCCAGGCCCTGGTGTTGTTCTACGCACAGGGCGCCACCGCCATCGAGGCTTACTGGAAGAGTGTGGCGTGGCCGCAGCAGGGGCTGTTTGTGGGCGAGCCGTTGGCCGCGCCGTTCTCGCGCGATGAGCCGTGAGCGGTTGGCTGGCTGACTCAGCTCAGCCAGCCCCAGCCGGCGCGCAGGGCGATCCAGCTCTTGCGCAGCGGCGTCAGCATGATGCGTTCGTGCAACACCCGATCGCCATGTGTGCGCACTTCGTCGATCAGTGCCAGATGCATGCGGGCCAGCGCCACCAGCGGACGCAGTGCCCGGCGGTCGGCGGCCGGTAGCGCCCGCACCAGGGCGAGCCCCTGCTGCAGCGCGTCAGCCGCCTGGGCATGCAGGGCCGCCAGCAACCCGGACCAGCCTGCAGGGGGCTGTGCGCCGGGCTTGGTCAGCTCGTGTGCCCGCACGGCGTGGGCCTGCAAGGTGTCGATCGGCACGTGCACCCAGCCGGCGCGGGCGTCCTGCCCGAGGCGAGCCAGTTGATGGGTCAGCCGCAAGCCGCGCCCGATCTGCCGGCCTGCCGCCCGTGTCGCGTCGGTGTCTGATGCGCCGAGTACCAGCGCCGCGCCTTCACACGCCCGGCCGGTGCTGCCGTCGATGTGTCGCAACATCGTCGCCTGATCGAGCCACCGCGTCTGTTGCAGCAGCCCGAGCAGCGCATCAATCTGTCCCAGCCAGAGGGACCAGTCCTGCAGGCCCCGGTCTTCAAGGGGCAGGGCCAGCCACGCTTTCAGCAGCGGGTGTTCGGCCTGGCCGTGTTGCGCGGCCCCGTGGACTTGCTGTTGCCACCAGCGAAGCTTGGTTTCGGCGACACCCGGATCGCTGACCGCATAAGGGATTGCGCTGACTTCGTGCCACCAGTTCAGCCATATGGCCGAGGCAGGGCGGCGGCGGACCGGAACGAGCGCGAGGGTGGCCGCCAGGCTGCTGCCCGGGCGGGGAAAGGGGGAGGAGGGCGCGATGGAAGGCATGGATCGGGGGCACAGGGTCGCGTATTGTCGCCAAAGGCTTGATTGACAGTGCCCTGTTTCCTTGCCAACATTACTGACTCGCGGGTCAGTTATTGACAGGGGTGCGGTTGCGCATCGCACTGGCCCGGCTGTTTCCCGAAGCAGCGTCGCGGCCCCGCCACCGCGCTCGCCATAACCACAACGCCAAGCACATGAGCTCTTCTCGCCGTTCCCGGCCGCGCCGTTCGCTGCGCCTGCCCTTTGTCCTTGCCGTGTCGGCGTTGTTGGCTGCCTGTGGCAAGCCGGCTGAGAGCCCCGCCCCGGTGCGATCGGTCCGCACGCTGGTGGTGGCAGAGACCGGTGGGCAGCTCGAACGCGAGTTTGCCGGCGAGGTGCGCGCGCGCACCGAGTCGCGCCTGGGCTTCCAGGTCGGCGGCAAGGTGGTGCGTCGCATGGTGGATTCTGGCCAGACCGTGCGCAAGGGGCAGCCCTTGGCGCAGCTCGACGCGCAGGACCTGCGCCTGAGTCAGGATGCCGCCCGGGCGGGTGTGGCGGCTGCCGAAGCGCAGGCCACTCAGGCCACGGCCGACTTGCGACGCTTCACCGACCTGAAGGCGCAGGGTTTCATCAGCCAGGCGCAGCTCGATCGCTACCAGGCCATGGCCACGGCCGCGGAGGCCAGCCTGCGCCAGGCGCGCGCCCAGGCTGGCGTGCAAGGCAATCAGGCGGGTTACGCCACCCTGGTGGCCGATGCCCCGGGCGTGATCACCGGTGTGGAGCTTGAGCCGGGCCAGGTGGTGAGCCCTGGCCTGCCCGTGCTGACGCTGGCGCATGACGGCCCCCGCGATGTGCTCTTCCATGTGCCAGAGGACATGGGCCCGACGCTGCGCGGCCTCCATGGACGCGCGGGCGGCGTGCAGGTGCGGCGCTGGGGGACCAGCGAGTGGGTGCCGGCCACCGTGCGCGAAGTGGCCGCTGCAGCAGACACCCTGACCCGCACCTACCTGGTCAAGGCCGATGTGGCCAGTGCCCGCGGCTTCGAGCTGGGGCAGACGGCCACCGTGCGCCTGATGGCCTCGGTGCGCGCCCAGGAAGGCGTGCGTGTGCCCTTGCAGGCCGTGGCCGAGCGTGAAGGCAAGTCGGTGGTCTGGGTGCTGGACGGCAACAGCATGACCGTCAAGCCGGTGCCCGTGGTGACCGCCGATGTCGTCGGCAACATGGTGCTGATCTCTCGCGGTGTGACGCCCGGGCAGGAACTGGTGACGGCTGGCGCCCATGTGCTGAGCCCGGGCCAGAAAGTGCGCCGCTACGAGGGCCGCATCGGTGTGTCGCAGCCGGCGGCATCGTCCGCGGCCCCGGCCGCTTCCCGCTCGTGATCGCCGGAGGCCTGTGGTGAGCATTCCCCCCCGCGATCCCGGCGCGTCGCGCCAGCGTTTCAATATTTCCCGCTGGGCGCTCGAGCACCCCGCGCTCACGCGCTACCTCATGGTCGTGCTGATGGTGCTGGGCCTGGTGTCGTACTTCCAGCTTGGTCAGGACGAAGACCCGCCCTTTGCCTTTCGCGTGATGGTGGTGCGGGCCTACTGGCCGGGCGCCACCGCACAGGAAGTCGCCCAGCAGGTCACCGACAAGATCGAGCGCACCCTGCAGGAGGTGCCCTACGCGGACAAGATCCAGTCCTACACCAAGCCCGGCGAGTCCTTCACGCTGATGCAGGTGAAGGACTCCTCGCCGCCCAAGGAGATTCCCAACCTCTGGTACCAGGTCCGCAAGAAGATCGGCGACATGCGGCACACACTGCCGCCCGGCGTGCTGGGCCCCTTCTTCAACGACGAGTTCGGGGACGTCTACGGCTCGATCTACGCCCTGTCGGCCGACGGTTTCACCGAAGAGGAACTGCGCCAGTTCGCCGACCAGACCCGTTCGCAACTGCTGCGCGTGCCCGGCGTGGCCAAAGTCGAACTGTTCGGCGTGCAGGCCGAGAAGGTCTTCATCGAGGTGCCGCAGCGGCGTCTGGCCGAGATGCGCATCAACATGCAGGAGCTGCTGGCTCAGCTCAACGCGCAGAACGGCGTGGAGGGCGCGGGCTTCTACGCCGGCGAGGCCGCCAACATCCAGATGCGGGTCAACGGGGCCTTCCGCTCGGTCGACGACCTGAGGGTCATGCCGATCCGTGTGATCGATCCGACCACGGGCCGTGCGCGCTCGCTCAAGCTGGGCGACATCGCCACCGTCCGCCGCGGCTATGAGAGCCCCCCGTCGACCCGGGTGCGCCATCAGGGCAAGAGCGTCATCGCGCTCGGTGTGTCCATGGCCAAGGGCGGCGACATCATCGCGCTGGGCAAGAACCTGACGGTCGCCACGGCGCGCATTCAGACCGAACTGCCCGTCGGCATCGAGATGACGCAGATCCAGAACCAGCCCCAGGCCGTGTCGACCTCGGTGGGCGAGTTCGTCAAGGTGCTGATCGAGGCCGTCGTCGTGGTGCTGGCCGTGAGCTTCGTCAGCCTGGGCCTGCACACGAAGCCACTCCGGCTCGATGTGTGGCCCGGCCTGGTGGTGGCCATCACCATCCCGCTGGTGCTCGCGGTCACCTTCCTCGTGATGTTCTACTGGGGCGTCGGCCTGCACAAGATCTCGCTGGGCGCGCTCATCATCGCGCTCGGCCTGCTGGTCGACGACGCCATCATTGCCGTCGAGATGATGGTGCACAAGCTCGAAGAGGGCTATGACAAGCTGACGGCGGCCACCGCGGCCTACGACATCACCGCCATGCCGATGCTGACCGGCACGCTGATCACCGCAGCCGGCTTCCTGCCCATCGGCATGGCGAACTCGTCGGTGGGCGAGTACACCTTCGCCATCTTCGCCGTCACGGCGGCGGCCCTGCTCATCTCCTGGGTGGTGTCCGTCTACTTCGTGCCCTACCTTGGGCAGTGGCTGCTGCGCACCCGTCCCAAGGTGTCGCGGGCAGAGGAGGGCAGCGCCGACCTGTATGCCGGGCCGTTCTACGTGCGCTTCCGCGCCCTGGTGAACGCCTGCGTGCGGCACCGCTGGATCACGATCGCCCTGACACTGCTCGCCCTGGCGCTCGGTTTCGTCGGCATGGGCAAGGTGCAGCAGCAGTTCTTCCCGGATTCCAGCCGCCCGGAGATCCTGGTCGACATCTGGCAGCCGGAAGGCAGCAGCATCGAGTCCACCGAAGCCATCGCCCGCCGCTTCGAGGCGCGGATGATGAAGGAGCCGGGTGTGCAGTCCGTGAGCACCTGGATCGGCTCTGGCCTGCCGCGCTTCTACCTGCCGATGGACCAGATCTTTCCGCAGAGCAACGTCAGCCAGGCCGTTGTGCTGCCAGTCGACATGGCGGCGCGCGAACGCCTGCGCCGGGACCTGCCCCGCCTGCTGGCCGAGGAGTTCCCCGAGGTTCGCGGACGCGTCAAGCTCCTCCCCAACGGCCCGCCGGTGCCGTATCCGGTGCAGTTCCGCATCGTCGGGGACGACGTCGTCACACTCCGCCGCCTGGCCGAGGAAGCGAAGACCCTGATGCGTGGCCACCCTGACATGCTGGGTGTCAACGACAACTGGAACGAATCCATCAAGGCCATGCGCCTGGAAGTCGACCAGGACAAGGCACGCGCCCTGGGCGTCACCACCCAGGCCATTGCGCAGGCCAGTCGCCTTCAGACCCTGGGCGTGACCGTCGGGCAGTACCGCGAGGGCGACCGTCTGATCGACATCGACGTGCGCTCGCCACAGTCCGAACGCCTGACGCTCGAGGCGCTCGACAACGCCTACGTCGCCACCGCCACAGGCCGCATGGTGCCGCTGCTGCAGGTTGCAAAACCCCACCTGGTGTGGGAGCCGGGCGTGCTGTGGCGCGAGGGCCGGCGCTTTGCCATCACCGTGCAGGGGGATGTGCGCGAAGGCATCCAGGGGCCGACCGTCAGCCAGGCCCTGTGGCCGAAGATGACGGATCTGCAGACCCGCATGCCGCCGGGCTACACCGTCCAGCTGGCTGGTACGGCGGAAGAAAGCAGCAAGGGGCAGGGCTCCATCCTGGCCCACGTGCCGGTGATGCTGTTCATCATCTTCACGCTGCTGATGCTGCAGCTGCAGAGCTTCTCGCGTGCGCTGCTGGTCTTCCTGACCGGGCCGATGGGCATTGCCGGTGTGGCCGGGGCCCTGCTCGTCCTGAACCGCCCGTTCGGCTTTGTGGCCCTGCTTGGCGTCATCGCCCTGATGGGCATGATCATGCGCAACTCGGTGATCCTGATCGACCAGATCGAGCAGGACCGTGCCTGCGGCGTGCCCGCCTGGGACGCCATCGTGGGCGCGGCCGTGCGGCGCTTCCGCCCGATCGTGCTGACGGCGGCCGCGGCCGTGCTCGCCATGATCCCGCTGAGCCGCAGCGCGTTCTGGGGGCCGATGGCCGTGGCCATCATGGGCGGGCTCATCGTGGCCACCGCGCTGACCCTGCTCGCACTGCCGGCGATGTATGCAGCCTGGTTCAGGGTGCGAGACCCCGGCACCGTGGCAAAAACCGGCACGGTCCCGCGCTAGAATCGCTGGTTCGGACCAAATCAGCCTGTCCGGCGGTCTGCGCCTGCGTTCCCGAAATCGGGGCGGGGCGTGACGGCTGGATGTTTTCAGGTCGATGCGCGGGTGGCGAAATTGGTAGACGCACCAGGTTTAGGTCCTGACGCCAGCAATGGTGTGGGGGTTCGAGTCCCCCCCCGCGCACCAGCCCTCATTCCTTCTTATTCATACTGAGAGATCAAACATGGCGATCACCGTGGAGACCCTCGACAAGCTGGAGCGCCGCATCACGCTGTCGCTGGCAGCCGATGCCCTTCAGAACGAAGTCGATGCCCGCCTGAAGAAGCTGGCTCGCACCGTCAAGGCCGACGGCTTCCGCCCCGGCAAGGTGCCGATGAACGTCGTGGCCCAGCGCTACGGCTATTCCGTTCAATACGAAGTGGTCAACGACCAGCTCGGCGAAGCCTTCGCCAAGGCCGCCCAGGAAGCGCAACTGCGCGTGGCTGGCCAGCCCCGCATCTCCGAAAAGGAAGGTGGCCCGGTCGACGGCCAGCTGCAATTCGATGCCACCTTCGAGGTCTATCCTGAAGTCGCCATCGGCGACCTCTCGGCCGTCGAGCTCGAGCGCGTGTCGGCTGAAGTCAACGAAGCCGCCATCGACCGCACCGTCGAGATCCTGCGCAAGCAGCGCCGCACCTTCGCACAGCGTCCGGCCACCGAAGGCGCTGCCGATGGCGACCGCGTGACCATTGACTTCGAAGGCAAGATCGACGGCGTGCCGTTCGAAGGCGGCAAGGCCGAAGGCTTCCAGTTCCTGGTCGGCGAAGGCCAGATGCTCGAAGCGTTCGAGAAGGCCGTGCGCGGCATGAAGACCGGCGAGTCCAAGACCTTCCCGCTGGCCTTCCCCGAGGACTACCATGGCAAGGACGTGGCCGGCAAGGAAGCCGACTTCCTCGTGACCGTCAAGAAGGTGGAAGCCCAGAACCTGCCCGAGATGACCGAAGAGTTCATCAAGAGCCTGGGCATCGCCGACGGCACCGTCGAGTCGCTGCGCGCCGACATCAAGAAGAACCTCGAGCGTGAAGTGAAGTTCCGCGTGCTGGCCCGCAACAAGGCGGCCGCCATGGAAGCCCTGCTGAAAGCCGTCGAGTTCGACCTGCCGAATTCGCTGGTGGCCGCTGAAAGCGACCGTCTGGTCGAAGGCGCCCGCGCCGACCTGAAGGCCCGCGGCATCAAGGACGCTGACAAGGCCCCGATCCCCGCCGAAATGTTCAAGCCCCAGGCCGAGCGCCGTGTGCGTCTTGGCCTGACGGTGGCCGAGCTGGTCAAGGCCAACAACCTGCAAGCCAAGCCCGAGCAGATCCAGGCTCACATCGAAGAGCTGGCCCAGAGCTACGAGCAGCCCGCCCAGGTCATCGCCTGGTACATGAGCGACCGCCAGCGCATGGCCGAAGTCGAGGCCGTGGTCATCGAGTCCAACGTGGCCGAGTTCATCTTCTCGAAGGCCAAGGTGGCTGACAAGGCCGTCGGCTTCGAAGAGCTGATGGGCCAGCAGGCCGGCGCCTGATCGCCCCAACCGGCGGCGCCCGCGTGGTGCCGCCTGCACGGTGTGCCCCGAAGGCACCTGCAATCCCGAGCGGAGGCAGGTGCCTTTTGTTTTGTGCAAACGTGACGCGTCGGTTGATGCAGCGTGGCCCGTCGGCAGCGGGGCTGTGCATGCAAACAACGGAAAGGGCGCCTGGGGGGCGGCTCGTTTTTTCCGTTGGCCGATGCAGCCTGCCGGCACGTCATAATGAATTCACAACTCATTTCCGGTTGCCCGTCAAGGGGTGGCCGTCACAAGAGGACGCACATGAGCGCACTGGACATCCAAAACCTGGGCATGGTGCCCATGGTGATCGAGCAATCGGGCCGTGGCGAGCGCGCCTATGACATCTACAGCCGCCTCCTGCGCGAGCGCGTGATCTTCCTGGTGGGGCCGGTCAACGACCAGAGCGCCAACCTGGTGGTGGCGCAGCTGCTTTTCCTGGAGAGCGAGAACCCCGACAAGGACATCTCGCTGTACATCAACTCGCCGGGCGGCAGCGTCAGCGCCGGCATGTCGATCTTCGACACGATGCAGTTCATCAAGCCAGACGTGTCCACCCTCTGCATGGGCATGGCGGCCTCCATGGGCGCCTTCCTGCTGGCTGCCGGCGCCAAGGGCAAGCGATTTGCCCTGCCCAACAGCAAGATCATGATCCACCAGCCGCTGGGCGGCGCCCAGGGTCAGGCCACCGACATCGAAATCCACGCCCGCGAGATCCTCAAGACCCGCGAACAACTCAACAAGATCCTGGCGGACCGCTCCGGTCAACCTCTGGAGAAGATCCAGAACGACACCGAGCGCGACTACTACATGTCCGCCAGCGAGGCCGCCACATACGGCCTCATCGACAAGGTCCTGGAAAAGCGTCAGTGATCCTCCGGGCCCGGCAGCAACGCCGGGCTGCCTCGTTTTGCGGGATGAAAAACCGCATCATGGCAGGGCAGTTCCACCCCATGGGCCCGGAATCATTTGACTTATCATCCTTGACATACCCCTTGCCGACTCCCTGACAGGCCTGCACCATGGCAGACAAAAAAGGCTCATCCAGCGAAAAAATCCTCTACTGCTCTTTCTGCGGAAAGAGTCAGCACGAGGTCAAGAAGCTCATTGCGGGCCCGTCGGTCTTCATCTGCGACGAGTGCATCGAGCTCTGTAACGACATCATCCGGGACGAAGTGGCGGCGGAGGCGGAGCAATCCCGTCCGGCGCGCAGCGACCTGCCCACCCCCCACGAGATCAAATCCAGCCTCGACCAGTACGTGATCGGGCAGGACACGGCCAAGCGCACCTTGTCCGTGGCGGTCTACAACCACTACAAGCGGCTCAAGCACATGGGCTCGGGCGAGGGCAAGAAGCCCGACGTCGAGCTGGCCAAGAGCAACATCCTGCTGATCGGCCCGACGGGCTCCGGCAAGACGCTGCTGGCCCAGACGCTGGCCCGCCTGCTGAACGTGCCCTTCGTGATCGCCGACGCCACCACGCTGACCGAGGCTGGCTACGTGGGTGAGGACGTCGAGAACATCATCCAGAAGCTGCTGCAGAACTGCAACTACGAGGTGGAGAAGGCCCAGCGCGGCATTGTCTACATCGACGAGATCGACAAGATCTCGCGCAAGTCCGACAACCCGTCCATCACGCGTGACGTGTCGGGCGAGGGCGTGCAGCAGGCGCTGCTGAAGCTGATCGAAGGCACGATGGCGTCGGTGCCCCCGCAGGGCGGCCGCAAGCACCCGAACCAGGACTTCCTGCAGATCGACACGACCAACATCCTGTTCATCTGCGGCGGTGCGTTCGATGGCCTCGAGAAGGTCATCCAGAACCGCTCGGTCAAGTCCGGCATCGGCTTCGGCGCCTCCGTGCAGAGCAAGGAAGAGCGCAAGGTCGGCGAGGTCTTCCGCGAGGTCGAACCCGAAGACATCATCAAGTTCGGCCTGATCCCCGAGTTGGTGGGCCGTCTGCCGGTGGTGGCCACCCTGGGCGAGCTGACCGAAGACGCGCTGGTTCAGATTCTGACCGAGCCGAAGAACGCGCTGATCAAGCAGTACCAGCATCTCCTGAACATGGACGGCGTCGAGCTGGAAATCCGCCCGGCTGCGCTGGCCGCGATCGCCCGCAAGGCACTGGCCCGCAAGACCGGGGCACGTGGTTTGCGATCCATTCTTGAACAGTCGCTGCTCGACACGATGTTCGAGCTGCCCAACATGGAGGGTGTGGAGAAAGTCGTCCTGGACGAGTCGACGATCGAAGAGAACGCCAAGCCCCTGCTTGTGTACCGGGAACAGGCCAAGGCCAGTGCCTGAGCGACGCACCCGAGGATCGCTCTGACGGGCACCGCAGGCAGCCGGCAGCACCCCCCAGTGCCAGGCGGTTGTCTCGGTGCCCTTGTGATTTGCAGATGAGGCCCCACGTGGACCCCATCAGAAAGTGAGCCCCTATGTCTGGACACCCCATTCTTCCCTCCGATCCGATCACGCTGCCGCTGTTGCCGCTGCGCGATGTCGTGGTCTTTCCGCACATGGTGATCCCGCTGTTCGTGGGGCGCCCGAAATCCATCAAAGCCCTTGAGGCTGCCATGGAAGCAGGACGGCAGATCATGCTGGTGGCGCAGAAGGCCGCCGGCAAGGACGAGCCGAAGGCGGAAGACATGTTCGACATCGGTTGCGTCTCCAGCATCCTGCAGATGCTGAAGCTGCCCGACGGCACCGTGAAGGTGCTGGTCGAAGGTGTGCAGCGTGCGAACACGAAGTCGATCTCTGACGAAGGCGAGTTCTTCACCGCCGAAGTGGTGCCGGTGCAGCCCGAGACCACGGTCACGCCCGAGGTGGAGGCCCTGCGCCGCGCCGTCACGCAGCAGTTCGACCAGTACGTCAAGCTCAACAAGAAGATCCCGCCCGAGATCCTCACCTCCATTTCCGGCATCGACGACGCCGGCCGTCTGGCCGACACCATCGCAGCCCACCTGCCGCTGAAGCTGGAGTCGAAGCAGGCCGTGCTCGACCTGTTCTCGATCTCGGCTCGCCTGGAAAAGCTGCTCGAGCAGCTCGAGCACGAGGTCGACATCCTTCAGGTCGAGAAGCGCATCCGTGGCCGCGTCAAGCGCCAGATGGAGAAGTCGCAGCGCGAGTACTACCTGAACGAGCAGGTCAAGGCCATCCAGAAGGAACTGGGTGAAGGCGAGGAGGGCGCGGACCTCGAGGAGCTGGCCAAGAAGGTCGAAGGCGCGCGCATGCCCAAGGAAGCGCGCAAGAAGGCCGAGGCCGAGCTCAAGAAGCTGCGCCTGATGTCGCCCATGTCGGCCGAAGCCACCGTGGTGCGCAACTACATCGACACGCTGGTCGGCCTGCCGTGGAGCAAGAAGTCCAAGGTCAAGCATGACCTGACGCTGGCCGAGCAGGTGCTCAATGAAGAGCACTATGGCCTGGACAAGGTCAAGGAACGCATCCTCGAGTATCTTGCTGTGCAGCAACGCGTCGACAAGGTGAAGGCACCCATCCTGTGCCTGGTCGGCCCTCCGGGCGTCGGCAAGACCTCGCTGGGTCAGTCCATTGCTCGCGCCACCGGACGCAAGTTCGTGCGCATGGCGCTGGGCGGTGTGCGTGACGAGGCCGAGATCCGCGGACACCGTCGCACCTACATCGGCTCGATGCCGGGCAAGGTGCTGCAGAGCCTGAGCAAGGTGGCCGTGCGCAACCCGCTGTTCCTGCTGGACGAGATCGACAAGCTAGGCATGGACTTCCGCGGCGACCCGTCCTCGGCGCTGCTGGAGGTGCTCGACCCCGAACAGAACCACACCTTTGGTGACCACTACATCGAGGTCGACTTCGACTTGTCCGATGTGATGTTCGTTGCCACGTCGAACTCGCTGAACATCCCGCCGGCGCTGCTGGACCGGATGGAAGTGATTCGCCTGGCCGGCTACACCGAAGACGAGAAGGTCCACATCGTGCAGACCTACCTGCTGCCCAAGCAGATCAAGAACAACGGCGTGAAGGACGGCGAGCTGGAGGTGGCGGAAAGCGCCATCCGCGGCATCATCCGTTACTACACCCGTGAGGCCGGTGTGCGTTCGCTCGAACGCGAGGTCTCCAAGATCTGCCGCAAGACCGTCAAGGGCTTTGCGCTGAAGCAGTACACCGACAAGGTCGTCGTCACCGACGAGAACCTGAACGACTTCCTGGGCGTGCGCAAGTACAGCTACGGCGAAGCCACGAAGGAGAACCAGGTCGGTCAGGTGGTCGGTCTGGCGTGGACGGAAGTGGGCGGCGATCTGCTGACCATCGAAGCCGCCATCATGCCGGGCAAGGGCAACATCATCCGCACCGGCCAGCTGGGCGACGTGATGAAGGAGTCGGTCGAGGCTGCGCGCTCTGTGGTGCGTTCACGCGCTCGTCGTCTGGGCATCAAGGACGAACTGTTCGAGAAGCGCGACATCCACATTCACGTGCCGGATGGCGCGACGCCGAAGGACGGTCCGTCCGCCGGTGCCGCCATGACGACGGCCTTCGTGTCGGCGCTCACGGGCATCCCGGTGCGTGCCGATGTGGCCATGACGGGCGAGATCACGCTGCGCGGCGAGGTCACGGCCATCGGTGGCTTGAAGGAGAAGCTCCTGGCGGCCCACCGTGGTGGCATCAAGACGGTGCTGATCCCGGAGGAGAACGTGAAGGACCTGGCCGAGATCCCGGAAAACGTGAAGAGCCAGATCGAGATCGTGCCGGTCAAGTGGATCGACAAGGTGCTGGAAGTGGCCCTGGAGCGTCAGCCGGAAGCCTTGCCTGAAGAAGAGGCGAAGGTGGACGCCAAGCCCGAGGCGCCGGCGGCGCCGCCGGCATCGTCCAGCGACGTGATGAAGCACTGACGGGGCCAGTCTCACGGCGGGAGTTGAAAAAACGCGACGCCGGCCGTGAGGCTTGAAAAGTGGTGTATAGTTCAAGTCTTCGCTGAGCACTGCACCAAACAGTGTTCAACGCAGCAAAGCAGGCCGCAAGGCCAGAGCATCTGCGTAAGGCGGAGACAATGCGGGAATAGCTCAGTTGGTAGAGCGCAACCTTGCCAAGGTTGAGGTCGCGAGTTCGAGTCTCGTTTCCCGCTCCAGATTTTCAGAAAAAGGAAGCCCGCAGCTTCCTTTTTTGTCAGACATGGCGCGGTAGCAAAGCGGTTATGCACCGGATTGCAAATCCGTGTAGGTCGGTTCGACTCCGGCCCGCGCCTCCAGAAGTTTGGCCGCCTGGGTCACCAAGCCCGGAAGGCATGCAGTTCATGCGGGAATAGCTCAGTTGGTAGAGCGCAACCTTGCCAAGGTTGAGGTCGCGAGTTCGAGTCTCGTTTCCCGCTCCAAGAGGAAAAGGGCGTTCACTTCGGTGAGCGCCCTTTTTTGCTTTTTGCCCCTCTGCTCGCTTTTTCTTCGCGGGGGGCAGGCCAGAGGGGTGGGCCGCTGGCGGGTACACTACGCACCGCTTCACGCTGCCGCCCGGGTGGTGAAATGGTAGACACCGGGGATTTAAAATCCCCTGCTTCGCGAGAGGCGTACCGGTTCGAGTCCGGTCCCGGGCACCAGGCATGCGTTCGACACGATGGCCGGGGTTGCATGAAGGCGACAGCGCATCCGATATGCACGGCATTCTTGTCAGAGCGCTGAAAAACGGTATAGAATTTAATTCTTCGCTGATCGCAGTAACAAAACGCGATACGAAAGCCGAGAGGTTTTACGCAAGGCGAAACACATGCGGGAATAGCTCAGTTGGTAGAGCGCAACCTTGCCAAGGTTGAGGTCGCGAGTTCGAGTCTCGTTTCCCGCTCCAATTCAAAAGGCAGCCCTCATAGGGCTGCCTTTTTTCTTTGGCTCGCCGTGAGCGAGCGTGTGGCTGCCGCGCTGCGGGCGCAAGGCGAGCCGCCCGGACCGGGCGGTGGGCAAAACAGGCGGCTTGAAGGCCTGCTATTTCCGCTCAGGTTCTTCCGGCCTGTCCCTACGATCAGGGGGCGCTTCAGTTTGGGCGCTTCTACCCATGATCGAACCCACCCTGCATCAAGAGCCGACCATGGACGACGACCCCCCGGTCGGCGCTCCTGATCAGGCTTCCGCAAAGGACGACCCGCTGGTCGGTGCCTTGCTGTGGATGTGTCGGCATCATGGTGTCGAGGCGTCCGAGAACGTCTTGCTCAAAGGGCAGGCGCTACGCGGGGCCCTTGAACCCCAGCAGGCGGTACTTGCACTGCGCCAGCTCGGTTTTGCCGCGTCGATCGTGCGGCGTCCGCCCAGCAAGATCTTGTCCTTGCTCATGCCGGTGGTGCTGCTGCTGTCGAATGGCGACGCGTGCATCGTGACCCGGCGCATTCCAGGGCGTCGCAAGGAATCGGCACGCTACGAACTGATCATGCCCGGCTCCGAGGGCGAACGGTGCCTGGCCACCGAGGAAGAACTGCTTTCCGAGTACTCGGGCTATGCCTTGATCGCGGCACCGAAAGCCGGCACGCGCAGTGCCGCAACGAGCACGGACCCGGAGGATCGCCCTCACTGGTTCTGGGGCACGATGCGGCGCTTCATTCCGTATTACCGTTCGTCCATGCTGGCGGCGTTCCTCAGCAACGTCCTGATGCTGTTCACGGGGCTGTTCACCTCGGTGGTGTACGACCGCGTGATCCCCACGCAGGCCTTCGTGACACTGTGGGCCCTGGCCATCGGCGTGCTGATCGCGATCGCCTTCGACATGGCGGCACGGCAGCTGCGGTCATATCTTATCGACATGGCGGGCAAGAAGGCAGACATTGCCCTCGGCTCGCTGATCTTCAACCAGTCGCTGGCTATTCGGCTCGAGAACAAGCCGGATTCCGCAGGGGCCTTCGCGCACCGGATCGCACAGATCGAGATCGTGCGGGACTTCTCGGCGTCGGCCACGATCTCTGCGGTGTCGGACATCCCCTTCATTCTGCTGTTCGTCGTTGTCACGTGGGTGGTGTGCGGGCCGCTGGTGCTCGTGTTGCTGATCGCGATCCCGCTGGTCACCGTCCTCGCATTGGGCATGCAGCACATCCTGCGCCGCTCGACGCGGGCCAACCTGAGGCAGCAGGCCGACCTCCATGGCGTGCTGATCGAAGCCATGGAAGGCCTGGAGGACGTACGTGCGTCCGGTGCTCAGGGACACTTCATTCAACGCTATGAGGAAGCGACCTCGCTGGCTGCCGCCTCCGCCTTGCGGACGCGCGTGGCCGCATCGTGGGTGAACAACTTCACCGCGGTGTCGCAGCAGCTCATCACGGTCGTCATGCTCACGTGGGGGGTGCACCTGATTGCCGACGGGCAGATCACCGGCGGCGCGCTGATTGCAGCCGTGATGTTCGGCGGGCGGGCGATGGCACCCTTGGGCAGCATCGTCAACCTGGCTTCGCGCTATCAGAGCGCCAAGGCGGCGTTGATGTCGCTGGACGACCTGATGCGCATGCCGACCGAAAGAGAGCTCGGCAAGCGTTATCTGGCGCGCCCCAGTCTGCTGGGGCAGATTGCCCTGCATGAGGTGCGATTCGCGTACCCGCAGGGTTCGCGCGCGCACAGCCCGATCGTGCTCAAGGGCATCAATCTCAACATCCAGCCGGGAGAGCGGGTCGCCCTGCTGGGCAAGATCGGCAGCGGCAAGTCCACCATTCTTCGCCTGATGGGGGGGCTCTATCAGCCGACGGAGGGCTTTGTCGAAGTCGACGGCCTCGACCTGCGTCAGATCGAGCCGGCAGATTTCCGGGCCAATGTCGGCTTTGTGCTTCAGGAGCCGCGCCTGTTCAACGGCACGTTGCGGGACAACGTCTTCCTCGGTCGCTCAACCGCTGATCCTGAGCTCTTTGCCGGGGTGGCCCGTCTGACCGGGCTGGATCGCATCGCCGCGGCGCATCCGCTGGGCTATGACATGCCGGTGGGGGAGATGGGCAGTCTGCTGTCAGGTGGACAACGCCAGTTGGTGGCCCTCGCCCGGTGTCTCATCACCAAGCCGAAGGTGCTGTTGATGGACGAGCCGACGAGCTCGATGGACGCGCAGGCGGAAGCCAATTTCATCCGACATCTCAAGGGTGCGGTTCAGAACCAGACCCTGATCGTGGTGACGCACCGGCCTGCCTTGCTGGACGTGGTCGACCGGGTGGTGGTGGTGGACAACGGCCGCATTCTGGCGGATGGGCCGAAGGCCGCCGTGCTGGCGGCGCTGGCGGGGCAGAAGCCGCCTGAGCCGGCGCGCCCGGCTGCTCCGGCTACGCCCCCACCTCAGGAGCGCCCGCCCATGGTTGCGGTGGGAGGGGCGTGATGCGGGGGCTGCGGCGCCGTCCCGCCCAGAATGGTCGGTTTTATCCGGGTGACGCCGAGTTCCTGGCCGGGCTGAAGGAGGCCGAGCTGGCGGAGGGAACGCCGCGCGCGGCCTGGGCGTTGTATCTGATGACGCTGATCGTGATGGCTGCGTTGGCCTGGGCAATGGTGGCGCGGGTGGACGAGGTCACCAAGGCCCAGGGCAGGGTGGTGCCGGAGGGGCGCGAGCAGATCATTGCCAGTCTCGAGGGCGGCATCCTGCGCTCGATGGCCGTCCGGGAGGGGATGCTGGTCGAGAAGGGCCAGGAGCTGCTTCAGCTGGACCCGACCCGGGTCGAAGCGCAGCAGAACGAGGGACTGGCCAAGTACCAGGCCTTGCGCGCCCAGCTGGCTCGCCTGCAGGCCGAAGCCAGCGGCAAGCCGCTCGTGTATCCCAAGGAGCTCGAGGGCGAAACCCTGCTGCGGGAGGCCGAGACCGAGGCCTACCAGGCCCGGAAGCAGGCATTGGAAGAGGCCGTGGGCATCACGCGTCGCAACCTTCAGTTGGCCCGACGCGAGTTGTCGATGGCCGATCTCATGGCCTCACGCGGTTTGATGTCGGATGTCGAGGTCATGCGGCTGCGTCGCCAGGTCAATGACATGGACCTGCAGATCTCCGAACGCATCAACCGGTTCCGACAGGAGGCGCGAACGGAGTTGGTGCGGGTGTCCAACGAGATGTCGCAGTTGCAGGAGCAGCTGGTGGTCAAACGCGATGTACTGCAGCGGACGACCCTTTATTCGCCTGTTCGAGGCATGGTGAAGAACATCAAACTCGGGACATTGGGCGGTGTGGTCCAAGGCGGAGCAACCATCATGGAGATCGTGCCGATCGGTCCTCGGGTGCTGGTGGAGGCGCGGATCAAGCCGGCCGACATCGGTTTCATCCGGGTCGGCCTGCCGGCAGAGATCAAGCTCTCGGCCTATGACTACTACACCTATGGCGGCCTGAAGGGGACGGTCGAGTACATCAGTCCTGATGCGCTCAAGGAAGACGCTGCTGCGGCTTCCGCGGACAACAGCTATTACCGCGCGTTGATCCGGACCGACTCGTCCACCTTGAAGGCCAAGGGCAAGGACCTGTCCGTGATCCCCGGCATGACCGCCGGCGTCGAGATCCGGACGGGCGAACGGTCGGTGCTGGATTTCCTGCTCAAGCCCGTCTTGAAATCGCAGGAAGCCTTCCGCGAGAGGTGAGAACATGAAACGACAGCGCTGGGCCCGATCTTCGACCTGGGTGGCGGTCGGCATGCTGGTGGGGCTTCACGCCTCGGCATGGTCCATGTGCAGTGAGGACCTGGGCAGCCTGACCAATGGCCGCTCGGCCCGTCCCGCAGCGCGGCCCACGGTGACGCTGGATGCGCCCGCTTCGGACCCGGTGCAGCAACTGTCTCCTACCGAGCAGCTGGCGAGCCTGGTCAAGGAGGCGGTGCTGCGCAGCAACCAGATCGGCGCCGCACGCCTGATTGCCGACGCATCGCTCGACGACGTGGTGGAGGCGCGCGGCGCGGAGTTGCCCAGGCTGACGGTCGGAGGCACGGTCGGGCAGCAGATGCAGGCCATCAATGGCGGCAACCGTGACGCGACCCTCAATGCCAGCGGCGGCTTCTCGTTGGGGGGCGTGCTGTGGGATGCGGGACGCACGGCGGCGCTGACGGCGTACCGCAAGGAACTGTCGAATGCCGCTCGGTTCAGCCTGCAGGCGGCGCAGGAGCAGGTGGCGCTGGAAACGATCTCTGCCGCGCTGGAGCGTGCGCGCTATCGCCAGCAGGCTCAGGTGTACCAGCAGTTCTCGCGCAAGATGGCCTGCCTGGTCGACGCCCTGACCCAGATCGTCGCAGAGGACCGCGGACGCGCCAGTGAGTTGGTGCAGGCCCGCAAGAGCCAGCTGCAGGCAGAGCTGTCGCGCGATGCCGCGATGGCGCAGGGCCGGCAAGCCGAGATCCGCTTGCGCAAGCTGGTCGGTGACCAGGTTGCCTTGGGAGAGGGTTATCCGGTTTCGCTGGTGCAGACGCCGAATCCGGACGAGGTTCGGCTGCTGATGCGGCGCGCAGGCGACGTCATGCAGATTCAGGCGCAGGCCGATGCCGGTGAGCGCTTTGCCAAGGCTGCCGAGGCGGCCACGCGACCCCAACTCAGTTGGGTGGCCAACAGCAGCTTGAGCAAGGTCGGCGACGTCAAGGCGGTCTCGGTGACCGCCGGGGTTTCGATCAGCCACACGCTGTTCGATGGGCGTGCCGCGGAGTCGGCGGCAGCGGCGGCGGCCAAGCGCGCCATGGCAACGCGGCAGCAGTACGAAGAGACGATCAAGCTGCGGCAGGCACGCATCACGGAGATCCATGATGTGGCCGAGACCTCGATGGACCGCGCCCGTCGCTATGTCGAAGTGCTCAAGGACAGTGAGCGGGTGCGCACGGCGACATTCCAGCAATGGTCCCAGCTGGGCAAGCGCTCGCTGTTCGATGTGATGTCGTCAGAAAGCGATCACTTCGGATTGCGCGTGGCCTACGTCAACGCCTTGTTCGATGGCTACCAGGCGAATGCCCAGCTGCGCTCGCTGGCGGGCGGGCTGACGGCGTGGTTGGGTGTCGGAGCGGTGCAGGCGAACTGACGCCAGCGCGGGACCGCACGTCGCGCATTGGCGTGGGGTCTCACCTGTCACCGAGGTGCGCATGCTGGCACCAGGCGGTTCAGCGCGGGAAGCGTGAGGTGTTCAGGGCGCGCCGCTCATGAGAGCGTGTCGATCGCTTGCACGATGGCGTCAGCGAGCAAGCCGTATCCGGAGTTCCGAGCAACGTCACGTTGCAGAGCCTGGATCAGCAAGGCCCGCTCTCTCGCCTTCTCGGGGCGAGCGAAGTAATCGGCCTTCTCCTTCAGCTCGGCCAGCGTCCGGTAGGACACCTCGGCGTGCAGAGGCGTCAGCTGCGAGAGGCCGTCGCGGGCATCGGTCAGGCAGAGTCCTCCGGACATGATGACGTCGTGAAACCGGTTGACCACCGCGTGATCGAACTGCAGGGATGAGATGTTGATGCTCACCCGGCTGCGGTTGAATATCTGCTGCACGGCTTCCTGGTCGTATACAGCCGGATGGTGATGGACGCTGTCGCGTTCGATCTGCAGGCTGCGAGCAACGTTGTGCAGGTAGGCGGGATCTCCCCCGAAGATGTCGATGCGGTCCAGACCGCACGCCTCGAAGACCCAGCCACGCAATGGCATGGTCTGCTTCGTCACTTCGTTGCGCAGCCACTGGGCCATGGCCAGTCTGAGGAGCGGCCTGTCGCTCTCGTGTCCGAGTCCGCTCAAGGCCTGATCCACACACGCCTTGACATTGGGTTCAAGCGGCATGGCAAAGTTGACCCGTCTTGCCGCGAGCATGTGCTCAATGGCGCTCTGATAGCGGGGGACGTCCGACAGCGGAGGGGCGTAGCTGCTGGGCACGACATGCCCAACGAAGCTGGCGTCGTATTCGAACTGATCGACACAAGGCTCTGCCGCCTGGATCTCACTCGCATGCGGGACGAGCGCGCCCCTGATGCCGGCCGTGGCCAGATCTGCGATGTTGTCGGCCTCGATGCACAGGTGAACCGCGCGCTGATTCACCCGCTGCCAGGCCTGCAGCTTGTTGAGCCCATCCAGGACCTTCAAGCCTCCCAGTATCGCGTCCTAGTGAACGAAGATGAGCCTGCCCGCGAACTTCTCGAAGGCGTACTCCGCGCTGCCCGCGGCCCTGCTTTGAATGAGATGGCTGGATGCGTTGGACACGAAGATCGCGTCTGCATTCTGCTGGCTCAGGAAGGCCAGGAAGGTCGAGCTGTCCATCGCATGGGGGTTGACCGCAAAGACCTGCATCCCCCGCTGGAGCAGCTCTGCCCCGATGGCGTGAGCGATTCTCCGGTAGATCGGGGTGCGGGACTCTTCGATGAAGACCGTGCGAGCGGCTCGGGACATGGGCGCGATGGATCCTGTTGATGAGGGCTCGGCGGGGTGTTCTCAGGCGGGCTCGTATCCGGGCGCCGGGGAAGACAGCAGCGGTGTCAGGCCGATGGCTTCTTGCCGCCCCAGTCCTGAACCTGCGCCACCGAACCGACGGTCAGGCGTTCGCCGAGCTTGTCGTGACCGGGGCGCTCGGCCTTGCGGATGGTGATGATGGAGTTTCGGAACTCGATCGACTCGATCCAGCCATCCAGGATGAAGGCCGGCGTCTGGTTGACGTCGAAGAAGGTGCGCAGGTAGTTCTGGACGCTCAGGGTGTCCTTCCAGAACTCGAAGCTGACGACATCGACCAGCTTCTTGAAGAAGGCGTATCCGCTGTAGTCGTTCAGGATGCCGCCGCCGTAGGCGTTCATGTACAGACAGTGCGCGTCTTCCACCACGTACAGGCCGCCCGGCTTGACGTGCGGGAAGTAGTTGATGAACGAATTGATGATGTCGGTGGACACGTGCGAGCCGTCGTCGATGACGACGTCGAACTGAGGGCACAGACCCAGGATCTTCTGGTAGGCCGGGGCGCTGTTGGCATCACCGACCACGACGCTGACGCGTGGGTCTTCGTAGCGCAGGGCTTCGCAGCTGGGGTCGATGTCGCAGCCGATGAACTGACGGGCTTGCGTGAAGTAGCTCGCCCAGGTCTCCAGCGAACCTCCGTTCTGAATGCCGATCTCCAGCATCGAGATGGGCGCCTCGCGCAGAGGGGCAAACAGGGCGTCGTAGTACGTCAGGTAGGAGGCCCACTTGTCGCTGACTTTCCCGGTCTTGCTCCGATGCAGCGCATCAATTGATCTGGACGCCATGTTCGCTCCGTCGTCGAAAGGTTGTGTGAATGCCGATTGTTGAACTTCCACAAACGGGTGGAAGTGAAAAAACTGCGTGCCTTGCACGGGTATTCCGCGCAATGGCGCCTTACACGGCTGCCGCGGTGGGTTCGTTCAGTGCATGAGCCAGGCTGGGTACCCGGCTGACCCAGAAGGCCGGGTCGTACTTCCACCAGGCGTGAGCGCCCATGGGCTCCCGCTGCCCGTTGACGTGGAAGTAGTGTGGGGGCTGCAACTCCATGGCGAAACAGGAGGCTTCGACTTCGCCTGGCATCACGAAGTCGAGCGACAGGGGCCCCAGCAAGCCGAAGAACAGGTCCTCGCTGGAACCGGTGTGGCGGAAGACCTCCAGGCTCTGTGGAAACTCCTGAAGCAGCGCCACGCACTTGTCGATGCGCCTCAGGCTCAGTCCGCCATTGCCGACCCGAGCACGAACCTTGCGCGCGTGCGGCCCGGCAAACCGGTCGGTGCTGACGAGGACCTCCATCCCTTCAGGCCAGGGCGCACCGATGTAGTCGTAGGGACGGGCCGCCCAGTGGTCCAGTGCATCGTGAAGCAGGAAGGCGTCCGTCTGCAGAATCAGGACGAAGTCATGGCCGGCGAATCCCCGGTAGAAGTCCGGGTCCAGCATCAAGAGGTTGTAGCCTTTGATGGAGCTGAAGAAGCGAGCCGGAAAGCGCATCACGGGCACGTCAGGGTAGCGCTCGGCATACCAGCCGGTGTCCATGCCTTCGGGGCCGATGAAGACGCAGGGGCGACCGGTGCTGCGGAGCACGGCCATCGACTGGTCGACCGAGGCCGTTTCCCGCCTGTCCAGCACGGGCCTGTAGATGGGGATGAGGACGAGCGTGTGCTGGGTCATGGTGGCGCGAGCTGTTCGATGGGATGTGGAGGCGACGCTCGTCAAGTCAGGCCGCGGCGCTCAGCGCATCGCGTGCGTCACCGAGTTGCTGCTGGCGCCACACGGCGATGTAGATGGCCTCGAGGTTCCGGCAGAACTGCTCGGTGTCGAACAGCGCGTGGGTGGCCTTGTTGCGCGCGAGTTGCTCTCGCAGGCGCTGCAGGCGCGGGCGGTCCGTGGCCAGCTCCACGGCCAGCGCCTCGTAGCCTGCTACATCGTGCGTGACCAGCTCCGGCATGCCGACGGCATGCAGGACGCTGCCGGCCACGCGAGAGGGGAAGGAGTGGCCCATGCGCGTGAGCACGGGCAAGCCGGCCATCAGCGCGTCCGCACAGGTGGTGTGCGCGTTGTAGGGGTGGGTGTCCAGGAACAGATCCGCCTGGCGGTAGCGCGCCAGGTGATCCTCGACCCGGGGAACGCGCTTGGCGAAGACGAGCCGTGATGCATCGATGCCGCGGGCTTGCGCTTCCTTGCGCAGATTGCCTTGCGCGATTTCGTTGCGAGACATGAGCCACAGCACGCTGTTGGGCACCTGTGCCAGCACGCGCATCCAGCTGTCGAAGACCTCCGGCGAGATCTTGTAGTCGTGGTTGAACGAGCAGAAGACAAAGGCGTCCTCGGGCAGGCCGCACTCGGCGCGGGTCGGGGTCTGCGCCGCGATCTCGACGCTGTTGTCGGTCGGCAGATAGGTGTCGGGCAGGTACAGCACCTTCTCGTCGTAGAAGCGCTGGTGCTCCGGCGGGATCACATGCCGGTCGGCAATGATGTAGTCCATGTCGGACATGCCCAGCGTGCCGGGGTAACCCAGGTAGTTGATGTGAACCGGGGCAGGGCGGTGGCAGAAGATGTCGGTGCGCGCATCGGAGGTGTAGCCGGCAAGGTCGATGGCGATGTCCACCTCCATCTCGCGCATCCTTTGAGCCACCTCGCGGGCGCTCATCCCTCTGGCGTCGATGAAGTGGTCGAACGCCTTCAGCATGCGGGCGCGGAGACGGCTGTTGTCGTCCACACCGATGGAGATGGCGATGGTCTCGAACCGGCTGTGATCATGGCGCTCGAAGATGCCGGCCATCAGGTGTCCGACCGGGTGTTCGCGGAGGTCTGGCGACACGTAGGCGATGCGGATCTTCTTGTGGCGATAGCGTTCGCCTCGCCAGTAGCGGGTGGAAGCAGGGCGGTAGCGTTGTTCCGCAAACAGGCGGGCACATTGCTGGTGGTCGCTCGCCTCGTCGGAGATGGCCATGAGCCCGAGTGACTTGCACGTGCGCTGTCCCGCCCGTAGGCCATCCAGGATGCGCTGTCGGAGCGGTGCATGGCCCTCCCAGTCGCACACCAGGAGCTGTTCGTAGCTGAGCAGGCCGAGCCCGTAGTCGTAGTCGGGATTGAGTGTCAGAAGGCGACGCAGGGTGGCGATGGCTTCGGCAGATTGCTTGAATTCGCCGAGGAGGATGGCGGTGTTGCCCAAGGCAGATTGATGGTCGGGCTGCACGGCGAGCACGGCCTGGAAGCGCTGCAGGGCGGCCGCATGCTGGTGCTTTTCTCGCAGCAGCGCACCGCTGTTGATCAGGGCCTCGGTGTAGTCGGGCTTCAATTCGATGGCGCGTTCGTAGCTGGCCAGCGCCCGCTCGCGCTCGCCCAGTGCCTGCAGAGCAAAGCCTTGTGCGCCCCACAGCGGCGCGAAGCCGGGGGTCGTCTGCAGTCCTTTTTCGAGCAAGGCCAGTGCGCCCGGCGGATCGGCACGCTGCATCAGGATGACGGCCAGCGAGTACAGCGCAATGGCATCGCCGGGGTAAAGCGCCAGGTAGTGCCTGAACATCTGCTCGGCCTCGTCGGTGTGACCGAGGCCCTGCTTCTCGACCGCTTTGAAGAGGTACTCACGGTCTTGCTGTGGGTCACCGCTCAAAGGCGTCTCGGTGGCAACAACGGCGGCATCACTCATGAACGGGGCTCCAGGAACACACGGGAAGGCATCTTCTGGATGTTCGCTCCGCGCGCTGCCGTCATTCGGGTGAAAAGTCCCCCGGGCGTGCGCTATTTCTCACGCATGTGCGGCCGCCTCTCCCGACGGTGCAAGTCAAAAAAGACAAAAGTTTCGACTGGGGTGGTCGATAAGACGATGTCGATGTCGGTATCGAAGCCGACAGCGACGAATGTTAAAGGTCGAACCGTCCCCTTTTCCGGCGTTTGTAAAGAAGGGTGACGCCCTAGGCTGCTTGGTATCCGTGCCGAAGCGTCTGGAGCTCAAGTGAACGTTTCGGCCTGCGAAATCTGCATCGAGTCGGGTGAACTATGGCCATCAACATCACGAACATGACCCCCAGCGAAATCGCCGCCTTGACGGCCAGCGAGATCGCCAGCCTCACAACGAGCGACTGGGCCGTGTTCACCTCCGAACAGATCCAGGCGTTGACCACCAGCCAGCTGCGTTCTTTGCAGACGGCTGCGCTGTCCATGCTGACCACCGAGCAACTCAAGGGACTGGAAGCCGGTGAGATGCGGGTGCTGTCGACGGCGCAGCTCGCGGCCTTGTCGGCCGAGCAGTTCGGCAGCCTCGGGGCCGACATCGTGTCGGGCCTGCAGGCGCAGCAGATTGCGTCCTTGAACACGGCCCAGGTGGCGTCGCTGAGCTCTGCGGTGTTCGGTGCATTCTCGACCACGCAGATCGGCGCGTTCAACAGCACCCAGCTGGGGGTCCTCACGACGCAACAGCTGGGCGGTGTCGACGCCGGCACGGTGCGGGCTTTCAACTCGACGGCGCTGCGCGGTCTGAGCACGCAAGCGATTGCCGGACTGACGGAAGAGCAGGTGGGCGGGCTCACCACGGGGCAAATCGCTGCCTTGTTGACATCGCAGATTGCAGCGTTGGAAACGGCGGACATCGCAGCCCTGTCGTCGGCACAGATCGCTGCACTGAACAGCGTGCAGGTGGCCGCATTGACCACGACCCAGGTTCAGGCGATCGAGGCCGGTGACGTGCGCGCGCTGTCGCCGAACGCCCTGCGGGCCTTCAGCACCGCCGCCATTGCGGCCCTGACGACCGAGCAGGTCGGCAGCCTGACGACGGCGCAGCTGGCATCGTTGTCGTCGAGTGCCGTGCGGGCCATCGAGACCGAGGACCTGCAACTGCTGAGCACCACGCAGCTGCGTGCGCTGAGCGCGGCTCAGCTTGCTGGCCTGAGCACAGCTCAGATTGCGGCCATGACGTCGGAGCAGATCGCTGGCCTGTCGACCACCCAGGTCGCCGCGCTGGGCACGGCGCAGCTGGCTGCTCTGGAGACAGAAGATCTGGCAGCGATGACGGGCGCACAGGTCGGGGCGCTGTCCAGCACCCAGCTGGCTGCGCTCAACACGGCCCATGTGGCAGCCATTGACTCGCAGGACATCCGTCAGCTGAACACGACGGCCGTGCGCGGCCTGACGACGGCCGCCATGGCCGCTCTTGGAACGGAACAGGTTGCGGCCATGAGCAGCCAGCAGGTCGGTGCATTGAGCACCGAGCAGGTGGCTGCGCTGACCACGGGCGGCATTGCCGCCCTGACGCCGGCTCAGGTGGCCGCGATGTCGAGCACCCAGGTGGCGGCTCTGACCACGGCGCAGATCGCCGCGATGGAGACGGCCGATCTGCGGGCCATGACGCCGACAGCCATCAAGGGCTTGAGCACGGATGCCATCGTGGCGCTGTCGACCGAGCAGATCGCAGCGTTGAGCTCCGGGCAGGTCGCCGGTCTTACGCCGCAGCAACTGGCCGCGATGGAGACCGCAGATGTGGTGGCACTCACCGCGGCACAGATGGGCGCTCTGGGCAGTGCCCAGGTGGCTGCGCTCACCACGGCACAGGTTCAGGTGATCGAGAGCGGTGACCTCCGTGCGATGAACACGACCGCGCTGCGCGCGATGACGACCGCTGGCGTGGTGGCGCTGACCTCCGAGCAGGTCGGCGCCCTGTCGTCGGCACAGATTGCCGCCTTGACCTCGCAACAGGTGGCGGCCATCGAGAGCGCCGACATCGCAGCCCTTGGCGTGTCGCAGGTCGCTGCGCTGAACAGCACGCATACCGCCGCGCTGGGTGCCGCGCAGCTTGCCGCGCTCGAGAGCACCAGCCTGGCCGCGATGAGCCCGGCCGCGTTCCGCGCACTGAGCGCCGATGCCATCGCTGCGCTGAGCAGCCAGCAGGTCGCGGGCCTGAGCGTCGCTCAGGTCGCTGCAATGACGACGGCTCAGGTGGCCGCCATCGAGACGAGCGACCTGGCCGCGTTGTCTGGCGCACAACTCCGCGCCTTCAACTCGATGCAGATCGGCGGCCTGACGACCGCGCAAGTGGCTGCGCTGGACAGCAGCCAGATTGCGGCGCTCACATCGTCCCAGGTGGCCGCGCTCAGCACGGCCCAGGTGGCTGCGCTGGCTGCAGAAGACCTGACGGCGATGAGCTCGGCACAGATCGCCGGCCTGACCTCGGGACAGATCGGGGCACTCAGCACCGAGCAGATCGTCGCCATTGATTCCGGCGACATGAAGGCCTTGTCGACCAGCGCGTTGCGCGGGCTGGGGACGGCTGCCATTGCGGCCCTGACGGGGGAGCAGGTCGCTGCGCTGGGGTCGGGGCAGGTGGCCTCGTTGACGACCACGCAGCTGGCCGCGCTGGAGACGGCCGATGTGGTCGCCATGACCACCGCGCAGTTCGGGGCATTGAGCAGCACGCAGACGGCCGCATTCACGACCGCCCAGGTGGCGGCCATGGAAACCGCAGACCTTCGCGCGCTGAGCGCCGTGGCAGTGCGCGGGCTGCGAACCGATGCCATCGCCGCGCTGGACAGCAGCCACGTGGCTGCCCTCAGCACAGGGCAGATTGCCTCGTTGACGACGACCCAGATCGCTGCCATCGAATCGGCCGATGTGGCCGCCATGAGCGGTGCACAACTGCGGGCGCTCTCATCGGCGCAGTTGGCTGCGCTGGGCTCCACCCAGGTGGGCGCCCTGAGCACCAGCCAGATCGGTGAGCTGTCTGCCGTTCAGGTCTCCGGTCTGGGGACGACGCAGATCGCTGCGCTCGATACCGCCCAGGTTGCCGCCTTGACATCGGTTCAGGCCGCGGCACTGGGCAGCAGCCAGCTGGCCGCACTGAGCACAGCACAAGTGGCCGCGCTCGAGACGGGTGACCTGCGCGCCGTGAGCGCAGCGGCGCTGCGCGGGCTGGGCACAGCCGGCATGGCGGCCTTGTTTTCCGAGCAGGTGGCGGCCCTGACGACGGCGCAGGTGGCGTCGCTGAGCACCTCCCAGATCGCAAACATCGAAACCACCGACATCGCCGGCCTGACGACCGCTCAGGTCGCCGCGCTCGGTTCTGCCCAGGTGGCGGCCATGACGACCGCGCAACTGGCCGCCATGGAGTCACGTGATGTGGCTGCCCTTGGCGTGAATGCGGTGAAGTCCATCGGTACGAGCGGCATTCAAGCCTGGTCCACCGAACAGATCGCCGCCCTGACCACGGCACAGGTGGCAGCGCTGACGACCGACCAGGTTGCCGCGCTGAGCAACGGTGACCTGACAGCGATGAGCAGCGGCCAGATTGCCGCGTTGAGCAGCGCCCAGGTTGCTGCGCTCAATACCGCCCAGGTGGCAGCCATTGATGCCGCCGACCTGCGGGCCATGTCGCCTGCCGCCGTTCGTGCGCTGGGCACCGACGCGATCGTCGCGCTGGACAGTGCACAGATCGCCGCCCTGAGCTCGGCTCAGCTTGCGGCGCTGACGACGGCCCAGGTGGCCGCCATCGAGGTGGCTGATCTGCCAGCGTTGGGCGCGGACAAGCTGCGTGCGCTGACCGCTGCGCAAGTCGCCGGCATGAACACGGCGCAGATCGCCGCGCTGGACAGCGCCCAGTTGGGCGGCCTGACCACGGCACAAGTCGCTGCGCTGCGCACAGAGCAGATCGCAGCGCTGGACAGCACCGACATCGCCGCGCTGACCAGCGCGCAAGTGGGGGCCCTCACGTCTGTGCAGGTCGCGGCCTTGTCGACTGCGCAATTGGTCGGCATCGAGACCCAGGACATCAAGGCGCTGAACGTGGCAGCCCTGCGTGCCGTGAGCACCGAGGGCATTGCAGCGCTGAGCAGCGACCAGATTGCTTCTCTGTCCAGTGCCCAGGTGGCAGCGCTGACCACGGCTCAGGTTGCCGCGATCGAAACCGCTGACATTGTGGCCATGAGCTCCACCCAGGTTGCGGCCTTGAGCAGCACGCAGGCTGCGGCACTGGGCACGGCCCAGGTGGCCGCGATGGAAACGACCGATCTGCGTGCCATGTCGGCGGCCGCCCTGAAGGCGGTCAGCACGGCGGCCATTGCGGCCATGACCTCGGACCAGATCGCAGCCCTGACCAGCGCGCAGGTCGCGGCACTGACCACGGCCCAGATTGCCGCCATCGAGACGGGTGGCCTGGCGGCTCTGAACTCCGCGCAGATGGCCGCTTTGGGCAGCACGCAAGTGGCGGCCCTGACGGCGGCGCAGGTGACCGCGATGGAGGCGGACGACCTGCGTGCCATAAGCACGGCGGCCCTGCGCGGCCTGGGTACGGACGGCATCGTCGCCCTGACCACGGCGCAAGTGGCTGCACTGACCACGGCCCAGGTGGCGGCGCTGACCACGGCGCAGATTGCTGCGCTTGAAACCGCCGACATCGTGGCCTTGACATCCGTCCAGGTGGCCGCGCTGAGCAGCGCGCAACTCGGTGCGTTGCGTACGGAGCAGGTCACGCCAATGGAAACGGTGGACGTGCGTTCGCTGGTGACCGGGTCGCTGAAGGGGTTCACCACGGAAGCGATCGCGGCGTTGACCACAGAGCAAGCGGCTGCGCTGACTTCCGCGCAGATTGCTTCCCTGACCACCACCCAGATGGCGGCCATGGAGACCGCAGACCTCGGTGTGCTGGGCGCGGAACAACTGCGTGCACTCAGTGCCGCTCAGCTGGCGGCGATGAGCACGACTCAGATCGCCGCGCTGAACAGCACCCAGGTCGCCGCGCTTGGCGTGCCACAGGTCGCTGCGCTGAGCGCAGCGCAGCTGGCAACATTCAGCGATGCCGAGATGGCTGCGCTCAGCAGCAGCCAGGTCGGCGCGCTGAACAGCGCACAGATCCAGGCCCTGAGCACAGCCCAGCTCGTCGCCATTGATGCGTCCGACATGAAGGCGCTGTCGTCGACGGCGCTGCGGGCCATCGACACGGCGGGTATCCAGGCTCTGTCGAGCAACCACATTGCGTCGCTGACGTCGGCCCAACTGGCCGCCCTCGACACCAACCAGATTGCCGCGCTCAGCACCAACAGCATCCAGGGGTTGACCACGGCGCAGGCCGCCGCCCTGACCAGCGCGCAGGCCGCGGCCTTGAGCAGCGCACAGATTGCCGCGCTGGAGACCGCCGATCTTCGGGCCTTGAACCCGCAGGCCCTCCGTGCGTTGAGCACCGATGGCATCGCGGCCCTGGACACGGCCCAGATCACGGCCTTGACCTCCGCACAGGTTGCATCGCTGAACACGGCGCAGGTCGCCGCGATGGAGACCGCCGATGTGGCCGCTCTGACGACAGCGCAGGTCGCGGCACTCGGTTCCGCGCAGCTGGCGGCACTGACCACGCAGCAGGTTGCGGCGCTGGAAACAACCGACCTGCGCGCCATCAGCTCCGGCGCGTTGCGCGCGCTGGGCACGGCCCAGATCGCCGCACTGACGTCCGAGCAGGTGGCCGCGCTGACTTCCGCACAGGTGGCCGGGCTGAGCACCGCTCAAGTGGCTGCCATTGAAACCGCCGACGTGGCGGCGATGTCGAGCACCCAGTTGCGGGCGCTGGGTTCTGTCCAGATCGCCGCACTGGGAACCAGCCAGCTGGCAGCCCTTTCGACCGAGCAGATTGCGTCCCTGGCAAGCGGACAGGTGGCCGCGTTGACGGTCACGCAGGTCGGCGCGCTGGACACGGCCATGATCCAGGCCCTGGGCAGTGCGCAGATCGGCGCGCTGGGCAGTGCGCAGATTGCCGCGCTGTCGACCAGCCAGATCGCCGCCATCGACTCGGGCGACATCCGCGCCATCAATGTGGCGGGCCTGCGGGCATTGGGCACCGATGCGATCCAGGCGCTGAGCTCGGCGCAGGTGGCCGCACTCAGCTCCGTGCAGATTGCCGCTCTCACCACGACCCAGGTCGCGGCGCTGGGCACCGAGGACATCGTGGCCCTGACGACCGCGCAGGCCGCAGCCCTGACCGGCGCCCAGCTGGCCGCGATGACGACGGCCCAGGTGGCCGCGATCGAATCCTCCGACCTGCGCGCGCTGAGTTCAGCCGCCTTGCAGTCGCTTGGCACGGCGGCCGTGGCCGCGATGACCTCGGAGCAGCTCAGTGCACTGAGCAGCACACAGGTCGCCACGCTCAACACCGGCCAGATTCGGGCCATCGAAACGGGTGACCTGGTGGCCATGACCACCGCCCAGTTTGCCGCACTGAACAGCACGCAAGCTGCGGCGCTGACGACCGCACAGCTGGCGTCGATGGAAAGCACCGACATCCGCGCCTTGAATCCCGCCGCACTGCGCGCACTGGGTACCGATGCCGTGGCAGCGCTGACCAGCCTGCAGGTGGGTGCGCTCACCACACAGCAGGTCGCAGGCCTCAGCTCGGCCCAGATCGCGGCGATCGAGACCACTGACCTGGCCGCGCTGGGCGCCGATCAGATCCGCGCGCTCAACACCAGCCAGGTTGGCGCGCTCGGCAGCACCCAAGTGGCTGCCCTCAGCACGGCCCAGGTGGTTGCCCTGACCAGCCTGCAGGTGTCGGCGCTCAAGCCGGTTCAGCTGGCTGCGCTCGACACGGCCACCGTGGCCGCGATGACGAGCACCCAGTTTGCTGCCTTGAACAGCACCCAGCTGGCGTCGCTCTCGACCGCCCAGGTGGCGGCCATCGAGACCAGCGACCTGCGGGCGCTGTCTCCCACCGCGCTGCGTGGCCTCGGCACCGATGCCATCGCGGCCCTCGGCACCAGCCAGATTGCAACCCTGAGCACGGGGCAGATTGCGGGGCTGTCGTCAACCCAGGTTGCCGCCATCGAAACCGCTGACATCGCCGCGCTGACCGAGACGCAGGCAGCGGCGCTCACCAGCAGCCAGCTGGCAGCGCTGAACACGGCCCAGGTGGCGGCCATCGAAACCGCGGACCTGCGTGCGATGACGTCGTCGGCCTTGCGTGCGCTGGGTGCGGATGCGATCGCGGCCTTGACCAGCAGCCAAGTTGCAGCACTGACCAGCACACAGCTCGCGGGCCTGAGCACCGCCCAGGTGGCGGCCATCGAGACCGGTGATCTGGCTGCCCTGTCGGTGAACCAGCTCCGCGCTCTGGGTACGGCCCAGGTGGGCGCGCTCACCACGGCCCAACTGCAGGCTCTGGACACGACCCAGATCGCGGGTCTGAGTACTGCTCAAGTCGCGGCATTGAGCACCGCCCAGGTGGCCGCACTTGAGACCGATGACCTCCGTGCGATGACGAGCGCCCACATCGGTGCCTTGTCTTCCGCCCATGTCGCGGGCCTTAGCACCAGCCAGCTGGCAGCCATCGACGCCGCCGATCTGCGTGCCTTGTCGAGCCAGGCGATCCGTGCGCTTGGCACGGCCGCCATTGCAGCGCTGTCCACCGAGCAGGTGGCGGCCTTGAGCAGCAGTCAGGTGGCGTCGCTGAGCACAGCTCAGGTTGCAGCCATCGAGACGGCAGACCTGGCCGCGATGAGCAGCGCCCAGATCGGTGCACTCAACAGCGCCCAGGTTGCCGCGCTGACCACGGCCCAGGTGGCCGCGATCGAGACCACGGACATTCGTGCCCTCAGCACCGCTGCACTGCGTGCCCTCGGCACCGCGTCCATCGGCGCGCTGTCCACTGAGCAGCTTGCCAATCTGAGCTCTGCTCAGGTCGCAGCGCTCGCGACGTCGCAGTTGGCCGCGATCGACACGGCAGGTGTCGTTGCGCTGACCTCTGCGCAGGTGGCGGCCCTGACCAGCACACAGCTTGCCGCCCTGACAACGGCTCAGGTGGCTGCCATCGACACGGGGGACCTCCAGGCCATCGGCACGGTGGCACTGAAGGCCATGGGTACCGCCCAGATCGAGGCCCTGACGACATCTCAGGTCCAGGCCCTCACCACGGGCCAGATCCAGGCCCTCACCACGGCCCAGATCGCGGCCATGGAAACGCAGGACGTTGCCGCCCTGACCTCCAGCCAGATGGCGGTCATGAACAGCGCCCAACTGGCCGCCTTGTCGACCGCCCAGATTCAACCGGTCGAGTCGCTGGACGTCCGCTCTTTGAGCACCGCGGCCTTGCGCGGCCTGACGACGTCCGTCATCGCTGCGCTGTCGACCGAGCAGGTGGCTGCGCTGAGCAGCGCCCAGGTGGCCGCGTTGACGACCGCTCAGGTGGCCGCCATCGAGACCGGTGACCTGGCTGTCCTCACGGCAGACCAGCTCAAGGGCTTGGGCAGCGCACAGATTGCCTCGCTCACCACGGCACAGATCGTCGGGTTGGGCAGCAGCCAGATCGCCTCGCTGAGCACAGGCCAGATCGCCAGCCTGCAGACTTCGCAGATCGCTGCGATGGAGACGCAGGACGTTGCGGCCCTCACGACCGCGCAGGCGGCGGCCCTGGGCAGCGCTCAAGTCGCTGCCCTGAGCACGTCGCAACTCGTGGCGATGGAGACCGAGGACCTGCGTGCGCTGTCTGCCGCTGCTCTGCGTGGCCTGGGCACCGCGGCGATTGCAGGCTTGACCACCCAGCAGGTGGCGAGCCTGACCACCGCGCAGGTCGCTTCCTTGAGCACCGCGCAGGTCGCCGCCATGGAGACCGCCGATGTCGCGGCCCTCACGGTCGACCAGATGAAGGCCATGACCTCCGCACAGGCGGCCGCGCTCACGACCAGCCAGATCCAGGCGGTCGAGACGGAAGACCTGCGCGCACTCGGCACGGTCGCGTTGCGCGCCCTGGGTACCGATGCCATCGTCGCGCTGTCCAGCAGCCAGATCGGCGCCCTCACCAGCATGCAGGTGGCGGGCCTGAGCAGCGCGCAACTGGCGGCCATTGAAACGGCCGACCTGGCCGCGCTCTCGAGCGGCCAGCTCCGTGCGCTCAGCAGCGCTCAGCTGGCTGGCATGACCACGGCGCAGATCGCCGCGCTGCATTCCAGCCAGATTGCTGCCCTGAGCAGCGGTCAGATCGCTGCGCTGAACACAGCACAGATCGCAGCCATCGAAACCGCCGACGTGGCGGCCATGGACAGCGCCCAGATTGGCGCCCTGACCAGCACGCAAGCACAGGCGCTGACCACCGCCCAGATCGCCGCCATCGAAACGGGCGACATCAAGGCCTTGAGTGCGGCTGCGCTGCGTGCCTTGGGTACGGAAGGCGTGCTGGCGCTCGGCACCGACCAGGTGGCCGCGCTGACGACGCAGCAGGTCGCCGCCCTGAGCACCCAGCAGATCGCGACGCTCACCACCAGTGACATCGGTGCCCTGACCTCGGTGCAGGCGACGGCTCTGAGTGGCGCCCAGGTTGCGGCCCTCAGCACGGCTCAGGCCGCCGCGTTGGGCACAGCGGCCCTCCAGGCGATCGGCAGCACCGCGCTGCGGTCGCTGGGGACCGCACAGCTGGCTGCGTTGGAGACCGATCAGGTTCAGGCGCTGACCACCACCCAGGTGGCCGCGCTCACCCGCACACAGCTCGGTGCCATGGAAACGGCTGACATCGCCGCACTGACTGGCTCGCAGGCTGCTGCACTGAGCAGTGCACAGCTGGCCGGCCTCACCACCGCGCAGGTTCAGGCCATCGAGGTGGCCGATCTGCGGACGCTGACGCCCGCTGCCCTGCAGGGGCTGTCCACATCGGCTGTCGCGGCGCTGACCACCACGCAGGTCGCCGCCTTGGGCAGCACCCAGATTGCGGCGCTCACCACAGGCCAACTGCAGGCCGTAGAAACTGCTGACCTCGCCGTGCTGGACAGCGTGCAGCTGCGCGCCTTGTCGCCGGCACAGCTGACGGCCTTGAGTGCGGACCAGATCGGTGCCTTGAGCGCCACCCAGGTTGCAGCCCTCACTTCCGGGCAGATCGCCAGCCTGCGCACAAGCCAGATCGGCGCGTTGGGGACCGATGACATCGCTGCCCTCAACAGCACCCAGGTCGCCGCGCTCACCAGCGCTCAGGTCGCCGCCTTGAGCGCCGACCAGGTTGTGGCCCTGGGCAATGACGATGTGCGGGCGCTTTCCGCGGCCGCCTTGCGTGGCCTGAGCACGGCCAACGTGGCCGCGCTCACCAGCGCACAGGTGGCTGCGTTGACCACCGGCCAGATCGGCGCCCTCAGCACCGCACAGGTTGCTGCCATCGAAACCGGCGACATGGCGGCGCTGACCACGTCGCAGATCGCCGCGCTGGCCAACAACCAGGTGGCCGCTCTGACCACGGCCCAGCTGGCGGCCATGGAGACGGAGGACCTCCGCGCCATCACCACGTCTGGGTTGCAGACGCTCGGTACGGCCGCCATCGCGGCTCTGTCGAGCCTGCAGGTCGGCTCGCTGACCACGACCCAGTTGGCTGCCCTCAGCACGACACAGGTGGCCGCCATCGAGACCGGTGACCTGGCGTCTCTCAACTCGACACAGATCCAGGCCCTTCGCACGGCTCAGCTGGCTGCCTTCACCACCGCGCAGATCGCGGCGCTCGATACCAACCAGGTCGCAGCGCTCAGCGTTCAGCAGGTGAGTGCCCTGAGCAGCACGCAGGTCGCTGCGATCGAGACCGCTGACATTGCGGCGATGGACAGCCGCCAGCTCGGCGCCCTGTCCTCGACGCAGGCCGCCGCGTTGACCACCGCGCAACTGCAGGCCATCGAAACGAGCGATGTCCGCGGGCTGAATACCGCCGCCCTGCGCGCCATCGGCACGACCGGCATCCAGACGCTCAACACCGAGCAACTTTCCAACCTCAGCAGCGCGCAGCTCTCGGCGCTCACGTCGGCACAGGTGGCCGTGCTGTCCACTGCCGACATCGTGGCCTTGACCAGCGTGCAGGTGACCGGGCTGACCAGCAGCCAGGTGGCTGCCCTGGACACGGCCCAGGCTGCAGCCCTGGAGACGGCAGACCTGCAGGCGTTGTCCGGACAGGCCCTGCGTGGCCTGACCCCGGAAGGCGTGGCCGCCCTGAGCAGTGCCCAGGTGGCTGTGCTGACAAGCGCGCAGGTCGCCAGCCTGACAACCGCCCAGGTGGCCGCCTTTGAAACGGGCGACATCTCGGCTCTGAGCTCCGGTGCGCTGCGGGCCATGACCACGGCCCAGACCACTGCGCTGACCTCGGCTCAGATCGGTGCGATGACGAGCACGCAACTGGCTGCGCTGGGCACCAACCAGGTCGCGGTGTTGACCACGACCCAGGTCGCCGCGCTCGAGGCCGAGGACATTGCAGCCTTCAACAGCGCCCAGATCGCGGTGCTGGGAAGCGCCCAGGTCGCTGCGCTCAACACGCAGCAGGTTGCGGCGATCGAGACCACGGACATCCGTGCGCTGTCGACCTCCGCGCTGCGCGCACTGGGCTCGGCTGCCATCGCAGCCCTCACGTCCGACCAGGTGGCGAACCTGTCGACCGCGCAGGTCGCTGCCCTGACCACGAGCCAGATGGCGGCACTCGAGACTGCCGATGTGGTGGCGCTGACCTCGGTGCAGGTTGCGAACCTGTCGTCGCAGCAAGTGGCTGCCCTGAGCACGAGCCAACTGGCGGCCATGGAGACCACCGATGTGCGGGCTCTGAGCACCGCTGCGCTGCGTGCGCTGGGCACGGATGCCATCCAGGCGCTGACCAGCGCGCAGGTTGCCGCGCTGAACACGGCGCAGGTCGCTGCCCTGAGCACGACCCAGATCGCCGCGATGGAAACCGCCGACGTGGCCGCGCTGGGGTCGACCCAGATCCGCGCGCTGACCACCGCGCAGGTGGTGAGCCTGGGCACCGCTCAGATCGTTGCGCTGGACACCGCCCAGGTGGCGGCGCTCTCGACCGCCCAGGTTGCTGCGCTGACCACCACGCAGATCGGTGGCCTGCAGCCTGAGGACGTCTCGGCCCTCAACAGTGCCCAGATCGCGGCGCTGTCCCGTAACCAGCTGGCCGCATTCAACACCGCGCAGGTGGCGGCCATCGAGACGTCGGACATTGGCGCAGTCGATGCCGTCGCCCTCAAGGGCCTCAGCACGTCGGGCATTGCGGCCCTGAACACGGCCCAGATCGTGGCACTGAACACCACACAGGTGGCCTCGCTCACCACCAGCCAGGTCGCGGCCATCGAAACCGATGACATCGTCGCGATGACGAGCGCGCAGTTCGGCGCCCTGACATCGGCTCAGGTCGCTGCGCTCGGAACCACGCAGCTGGCGGCCATCGAGTCCCGGGACATCGGGGCGCTGAGCACCGCTGCACTGCGTGTGATCAGCACCGATGCCATCGTCAGCCTGTCGAGCGAGCAGATCGCGGCGGTGACCACGGCCCAGATTGCGAGCCTCGGTTCCAGCCAGGTTGCCGCGTTCGAGACCCGTGACATCGCTGCCTTGAGCAGTGCCCAAGTCGGCGCGCTGAGCGCTGCGCAGGTGGGGGCGCTCAACAGCGAACAGGTTGTGGCGATCGAAACCCGCGACATCGGGGCGCTCACGCCCGCTGCGTTGCGCGCAGTCACCACGCTGGCCGTGGCCAACCTGGCCACCGATCAAGTGGCCGCGTTGACGACCAACCAGGTGGCCGGCATGGGCACGGCCCAGGTTGCCGCGCTGTCGACGGCGGCCATCGTCGCCCTGTCGACCACGCAGGCGGCCGTCCTGACCGCCGGACAGATCGGTGCTCTGCGCACCGATCAGGTGGCCGCCATGCAGACGGAGGACCTCCGCGCGATCTCGACCACGGCCATCCGGCAGCTGAACACCGAAGGCATCGTGGCGCTGGACTCTGCACAAGTGGCTGCGCTCACCACCGACCAGGTGGCGGCGCTGTCGACCGTGCAGCTGGCAGCGATCGAAACTGCTGACATCGGTGCCCTGAGCAGCGCACACATCCGTGCGCTGGCCAGTGTGCAGATCCAGGGCCTGACCACCGCCCAGGTGGCTGCGCTCACCACCACACAGGTGGCCGCGCTCACCACGGCCCAGGTCGCCGCGCTGAAGACAACGCAGATTGCCGCAATGGAAACGGAGGACGTGAAGGCGCTGACCTCCACCCAGTTCGCCGCGCTCAGCAGCACGCAGGTCCAGGCACTCGACACCGCCCAGATCGGGGCGATCGAAACGGCTGACCTGCGCGCTCTGTCCACGCAGGCACTGCGCGGGTTTGGCACCAGTGCCATCGCGGCGCTGGATACCGCCCAGGTCGCAGCACTGACCACCAGCCAGGTGGCCTCGCTGACCACGAGCCAGCTGCGCGCCATCGAGACCGCCGACATCGCGGCCCTCACCAGCGCGCAGATGGCGACCCTGGGCTCCACCCAGGTGGCGGCGTTCACCACCGCGCAGATCGCAGCGATCCAGCCGGCTGACCTGGCGGCCTTGAGCACGACGGCACTGGCTGGCGTGAACACCGCCGGGATGGTGGCACTCGACAGTGCACAGATCGCCGCCCTGACGACGGCCCAGCTGGTGTCGCTGACGACCGCTCAGCTCCGCGCCATCGAAACGGCCGACATCCCTGCGCTGACCACCGCCCAGGTGGCGGCGTTCGACACCCGTCACGTCGCAGCGCTCACCACGGCGCAGATCGTGGCCATGGACACGGCAGACCTCCAGGTGCTGTCGACCCAGGCTGTGCGCGGGCTGTCCACGGATGCCATCGGGGCGCTTCACACCGAGCAGGTGGTGGCCTTCACGTCGGCGCAACTCAACGCGCTGACAAGCAGCCAGATCCTTGCGCTCAACACCGACCAGGTCGACAGCCTGACGACGGCGCAGATCGCGGGCCTGAGCGTCGCCCAGATCCAGGCCATGGACACCACCCAGATCAGCAGCTTCACCACGGAGCAGATCCGTGTGCTGCAGTCGGCCCAGGTGGCTGCCCTGGCGCCTGAAGACCTCAAGGCCTTCGAGGCGGACCAGATTGGCGCGCTGACGTCAACCCAGGCGGCCGCGTTGTCGCAGGTCCAGGTCGCGGCGATCGACACTGCCGATGTTGCAAGCTTCAGCACCGCTGCACTCCGTGCGCTGTCGACCAGCGCCATCCAGGCACTCGGAACCGACGCGTTCGAGAGCCTGAACAGCAGCCAGATCGTCGCCTTGACCACGGCGCAGATCGTAGCCCTGTCGCCCACGCAGTTCGCGACGCTGAGCACCGACGAAATCGCGGCCATGACGACCGCGCAGGTTGGGGCTCTGTCGACGACCCAGCTCGGCGCTTTGGACATGGACCAGGCAGCGGCCTTCACAGGGGCTCAGCTGTCCGCCATGACCGCACAGCAACAGGGCGCGCTGGCCGCGATCTCGCCGATCGTGCTCGACCTCGATGGCAATGGCATCCAGACGCTGCTGGCCAGCGAGGGGGTCAACTTCGACCTGATGGGCAACGGTCTGAGTCGCCAGGTGGGCTGGGTCGGCGGCAACGACGGCCTGCTCGTGATGGACCACAACGGTGACGGCATCATCAACGACGGCCGCGAGCTCTTCGGGTCCGGGACCCGGGATGCCGAAGGGCGTCACATCGGCAACGGCTTTGATGCCCTGCGCGCCCTGGACACGGACGGTGATGGTCGGCTCAGTGCCGGGGATGCGGCCTTCTCGCAACTGCAGGTCTGGGTCGACGCGAACCGGGATGGCATCAGCCAGGCGCATGAACTGCGTTCGCTGGCCGACCTGGGCATCGTGTCGATGGACCTGGGCGCCACCCGTGGCACGGAGGTCGACAACGGCAACCTGCTGGGTCTGGTCTCCAGTTACACGACGACCCAGGGCGACACCCGCGCGCTGGTTGACGTGTGGTTCGCCAAGTCGACAGCGTCTGAGCCCCCGGTGGTGACCTCCGACCTGCTCGCCGACCATGGCGAGGTGGACGGTCTGGCACAGTTGTCGAACGAGGCCGTTGCAGGCAGCTCGAGCGTGACGTCCACGCAGACGGCCAGCGCAACGCCGACCGAGGCGCCGGCTGGCACGGCAGACAGCACCGCGTCCGACACGCACGTGAGCCTGGTCAGTGATCCGTTGAAGGGCCTGTTGGATGACCCCAACAAGAACCTGTTGATCTGATCAGGGCAGGGCGTGCGCTGGGGCGATGAGCCCCAGCCACCGAGCGGCGACCGAGCTCAGACGGGCTGGGTCGCCGCTGCTCCATAAGCGAGCCGCGCCCGGCATCACGGTCGCTCGCGGCGGTGGGGGCACCCTTGCGGCCAGTGCGGCGGCGCGGCGTGCCACCGCGTCCGATGTGTCCACGATGGTCACTGTGGGTCCCAGCACGGCCTGAAACAGCTCCCTGACAAAGGGGTAGTGGGTGCATCCCAGCACGACCGTGTCCACGCCAGCCCGCAGGAGCGGCTGCGAAAACGTGGCCACCAGCGTCCGCAGTTGGGGCGAATCGAGCTCGCCCAGCTCGATCTCGCGGGCGAGTCCCGGACAGGCCTGCGTCACCACCGACACGGTGTGCCCGTGCCGGGCGAGCAGGTCGCGAAAGCGCTGGCTGGCCAGGGTGCCTTCCGTGGCGAGCACCCCGACCTTGCCGTTGCGCGACAAGGTGGCGGCCGGCTTGATGCCCGGTTCCACCCCGACGATGGGCACATCCGGCCAAGTGTTGCGCAAAGCCTGAACGGCTGCAGCCGTGGCCGTGTTGCACGCCACCACCAGCATGTCGGCGCCTTGCGCCATCAGGAAGTCGGCGATGGCCTGCGAACGGGCGACCACAAAGGCGTCCGTCTTCTCTCCATACGGTGCGTGCCCCGAATCCGCCACATACAGCAATTCAGCCTGAGGCAGTTGCTCTCGCAGCGCCCGCAGCACCGACAACCCTCCAACGCCCGAATCAAAGACCCCGATGCGCACACCGGCAACAGGGGACAAAGACGCGTCATCTGGGGTATCAGGCATCGTGTGTTGTGCGCAGTCGTGAACGGCGCACGGTATGTGAAGGCGAACAGGGGAGATTTTCCCTCATCGGGTGCACCGATTGCACTTGCCAGCGGACGAAGTCGCGCTAGAATCGAACGATCGTGCTTTTTTAAAGGCGCGGCTTTTTGATCAACTTCCTCATTGCGCAGGAGAACAACGCATGAAGGCTCTGGTTCCAGTCAAGCGGGTTGTGGACTACAACGTGAAGGTTCGCGTCAAGTCCGACGGCTCTGGCGTCGACATCGCCAACGTCAAGATGTCCATGAACCCGTTCGACGAGATCGCCGTGGAAGAGGCGACGCGTCTGAAGGAAAAGGGCATCGTCACCGAGATCATCGCTGTGTCGATCGGCGTGGCGCAGTGCCAGGAAACCCTGCGCACCGCGATGGCCATTGGTGCCGACCGCGGCATCCTGGTCGAGACCGACGCCGAAGTGCAGCCCCTGGCCGTGGCCAAGGTGCTCAAGGCGCTGGTCGACAAGGAAAAGCCCGACCTGATCATCCTGGGCAAGCAGGCGATCGACGACGACAGCAACCAGACCGGCCAGATGCTGGCTGCGCTGGCCGACCTGCCGCAAGGCACGTTCGCCTCGAAGGTCGAAGTCGCGGACGGCCACGCCGTGGTCACCCGCGAAGTCGACGGCGGCCTGGAGACCGTGAAGCTGAAGCTGCCGGCCGTGGTCACCACCGACCTGCGCCTGAACGAGCCGCGCTACGTCACGCTGCCCAACATCATGAAGGCCAAGAAGAAGCCCCTGGAGACCGTCAAGCCGGCCGACCTGGGTGTGGACGTGGCCCCGCGCATCAAGACCCTGAGCGTCGCCGAGCCGCCCAAGCGCTCCGCCGGTATCAAGGTGCCCGACGTGGCCACCCTGGTGAGCAAGCTCAAGAACGACGCCAAAGTGATCTGAGGAGTAACCCATGACCGTTCTCGTCATTGCTGAACACGACAACAACAGCATCAAGGGCGCTACGCTCAACACCGTGACGGCCGCCAAGGCGATCGGTGGCGACGTGCACGTGCTGGTGGCGGGTGCCAACGCCGGTGCCGCGGCTTCGGCCGCTGCCCAGATCGCCGGCGTGGCCAAGGTGCTGCACGCCGACGGCGCCCAGTTCGCCGACGGCCTGGCTGAAAACCTCGCCGCCCAGGTGCTGGCCGTGGCCTCGGCCTACAGCCACATCGTCTTCCCGGCCACCGCGTCGGGCAAGAACGTGGCCCCCCGCGTGGCCGCCAAGCTGGACGTCGCCCAGATCTCGGAAATCACCAAGGTGGTCAGCGCCGACACCTTCGAGCGCCCCATCTACGCCGGCAACGCCATTGCCACCGTGCAATCGGCTGACGCCGTGAAGGTGCTGACCGTGCGCGGCACCGCCTTCGACGCCGCCGCCACCACCGGCGGTTCGGCCGCCGTGGAAACCGTGGCTGCCACCGCAGACGCCGGCACGTCGGCCTTCGTCGGCCGTGAAGTGACCAAGTCCGAGCGTCCCGAGCTGACCGCCGCCAAGATCGTGGTGTCGGGTGGCCGTGCGCTGGGTTCGGCCGAGAAGTTCAATGAAGTCATGTCGCCGCTGGCCGACAAGCTGGGCGCTGCCCTGGGCGCCTCGCGCGCTGCGGTGGACGCTGGCTACGCCCCGAACGACTGGCAGGTCGGCCAGACCGGCAAGATCGTCGCGCCGCAGCTGTATGTGGCCTGCGGCATCTCGGGCGCCATCCAGCACCTGGCCGGCATGAAGGATTCGAAAGTCATCGTGGCCATCAACAAGGATCCGGAAGCCCCGATCTTCCAGGTGGCCGACTTCGGCCTGGAAGCCGATCTGTTCACGGCCGTGCCCGAGCTCGTGAAGGCACTGTGATGAACGCGTGGTGATGCAGGCAGACCACCATGTCTGACTGAGCACCGCACCGGGGCGTCCTTCGAGGCGCCCCTTTTTTCGTCCGAGAATCCCTCGCATCGGACGTTGAACGTGGAGTGACACACCATGGCATTCAAGGCCCCCGTGAAAGACCAGCTGTTCTGCATGAAGGAACTGGCTGGCATCGACCAGATTGCGCAGATCCCCGGCTTCGAAGACGCCGGCTACGAGACGGCTCAGGCCGTGCTCGAAGAAGCCGCGAAGTTCAACGAAGAAGTGGTCGCCCCGCTGAACTGGAGCGGTGACCAGGACCACGGCTCGTGGGACAACGGCGTGGTGAAGGCTTCGCCGGGCTTCAAGGAAGCCTACAAGGCGCTGACCGAAGGTGGCTGGCAAGGCCTGCAGATGCCGACCGAATACGGCGGCCAGGGCCTGCCCAAGACCATCGGCGCGGCCTGCATCGAAATGACGATGGCGGCCAACCTGAGCTTCTCGCTGTGCTCCATCCTCACGACCGGCGCCACCGAAGCCCTGCTGACTGCGGCCAGCGATGAGCTCAAGCAGCGCTACATCCCCAAGATGATCGAGGGGACGTGGACGGGCACCATGAACCTGACCGAGCCGCAGGCCGGTTCGGACCTGGCGCTCGTGCGCTCCAAGGCTGTGAAGCAGGCCGACGGCACCTACCGCATCTCCGGGCAGAAGATCTTCATCACCTACGGTGAGCACGACATGTCCGAGAACATCGTGCACCTGGTGCTGGCGCGCACGCCGGACGCCCCGGAAGGCGTGAAGGGCATCTCGCTGTTCGTGGTGCCGAAGTTCATGGTCAATGCCGACGGCTCTCTGGGGCAGCGCAACGACGTGTACTGCGCCTCCATCGAAGAAAAGCTGGGCATCAAGGCCTCGCCGACCGCCGTGCTGGTCTACGGTGACGACAAGGGCGAAGTGGGCCCGGGCGCCATCGGCTACCTCGTGGGCGAAGAAAACCGCGGCCTCGAGTACATGTTCATCATGATGAACGCCGCCCGCTACGACGTCGGTCTGCAGGGGCTGGCCGTGTCCGAGCGTGCCTACCAGCACGCCGTGGCCTATGCCCGTGACCGCGTGCAGTCGCGTCCGGTCGACGGCTCGGCCAAGGAGTCGGTGGCGATCATTCACCACCCGGATGTGAAGCGCATGCTGATGACCATGCGTGCGCTGATCGAAGGCGAGCGTGCCATGGCCATGGTGGGTGCGGCGGCCTACGACACGGCCCACCACCACCCGGATGCCGACACCGCCAAGCAGGCGCAGGCTTTCTACGAGTTCCTGGTGCCGCTGATCAAGGGCTTCTCGACCGAGAACTCCGTGGAAGTGACCTCGCTGGGCGTGCAAGTGCACGGTGGCATGGGCTTCATCGAAGAAACCGGTGCCGCCCAGTACTACCGCGACTCGCGCATCCTGCCGATCTACGAAGGCACGACCGCCATCCAGGCCAACGACCTGGTCGGCCGCAAGACCGCGCGTGACGGCGGCGCCATGGCCCGTGCCATCGCAGCCCAGATCGCCGACGTGGAAGGCCAGCTGACCGGCCGCGCCAGCGAAGCGGGCAAGAAGTACGCCGCCCAGCTGAAGACGGCCCGCGAGGCCTTCCTGCAGGTGGTCGACTTCGTGCTGGCCAACGTCAAGGCCAACCCGAACGCCGTGTTTGCCGGCTCGGTGCCTTACCTGATGCTGACCGGCAACCTGGTGTCGGGCTGGCAGATGGGTCGTGCGCTGATCGTGGCCGAAGACAAGCTGGCGGCCGGTGAGGACGCGGCCTTCATGTCGGCCAAGGTCGCGACCTGCCGCTTCTATGGCGACCACATCCTGGCACGCGTCGCCTCGCTGCGCGACAGCATCCTGCAGGGTGGCGAGTCGGTCACCGCGATGCCTGTGGATGCGTTCTGATCGCATGACGGCCCACGTTGACGCGATGCCGCCACCGCGCTGCCCGCTTCTGCGATGAGCCTCTGGCCCCGTCCGGCACCGCGCTGGTCGGGGCCTTTTTTGTTTGAGTGGATCACGAAGCCGACACTGAAGCGGCCCGCCCTTTTAAGGAGACTTCATGCCTTTGCCTTCCGTTCTGCAGCGCGTGCGCTTTCCGGTGATCGCGTCGCCCATGTTCATCGTCAGCACGCCCAAGCTCGTGATTGCCCAGTGCAAAGCCGGCGTCGTGGGCTCGATGCCGGCACTCAACGCCCGCCCGGCATCCCAGCTCGACGAGTGGTTGCACGAGATCACCGAGGCGCTGACCGCGCACGATGCAGCCCACCCCGATCAGCCTGCGGCGCCGTTCGCCATCAACCAGATCGTCCACAAGAGCAACAACCGGCTGGAGCACGACCTGGCGCTGTGCGAGAAGTACAAGGTGCCGCTGATCATCACGTCGCTGGGTGCGCGTGAGGACGTGAACCAGGTCGTGCACGGCTATGGCGGTGTGGTGATGCACGACGTCATCAACAACCGCTTTGCGCGCAAGGCGGTCGAGAAGGGCGCCGACGGCCTGATCGCGGTGGCGGCTGGCGCGGGCGGGCATGCGGGCACGACCAGCCCCTTCGCCCTCGTGCAGGAACTGCGCGAATGGTTCGATGGCCCGCTGGCTCTGTCGGGGTCGATCGCCAACGGGCGCAGCATCCTCGCGGCGCGTGCCATGGGGGCCGACTTTGCCTACATCGGCTCGGCCTTCATCGCCACGGAAGAGGCGCGGGCGGTGGAAGGCTACAAGCAGATGATCGTCGACAGCAACAGCCAGGACATCGTCTACACCAACTACTTCTCGGGCGTGCACGGCAACTATCTGAAGGGCTCGATTGCCGCCGCCGGCATGGACCCGGACCACCTGCCGGAAGCCGACCCGAGCAAGATGGACTTCGGCACAACGGACGGCGGGCAGGATGCGGGCGCCGCCAAGAAGGCCTGGAAGGACATCTGGGGCTGCGGCCAGGGCATTGGCGCGATCAAGGCCGTGGTGCCGGCCGCCGAGCTGGTGGCGCGGCTGCAACGCGAGTACGACGACGCGCGTCGCGCACTCTGCGCTGGCTGAAGGCGGCGGCCGAAACGCCGGGGGCCCACAGGCCCCGGTGTTCAGCCCTGGCGCACGCCGAGTTTGAAGGCGATCATCGCCCGCAGCTTGGTGGGCACGACGGGCTTGATGAGCACATGGAAGTTATGCTGCCGCGCTTCCTCCTCATGGCCGGTCATCGTGCTGCCCGTGACCATGATGACGGGCAGATCCTTGCCGAACCGGGCCCGTAAGGCCCGGATGGCGTCGATGCCGGTCTGTTGCTCCGGCAGGCGGTAGTCCACGATCACCAGATCGGGGCGAGCGGTGGTCTGCTGAGCCCACGCGCTCACGCCGGGGACGGAATCGAAGGCACTGACGGTCGCCCCCCAGCCTTTGAGCAGCACCTGCAGTCCGTCCAGCACGGCCTGCTCGTCTTCCACCACCACCACGTGTCGGCGGTCGAGTGTGATGCCGAGGGTAGGCCGGCTCAGCGTGCTGGCCGGCTGCAGGCGCGGTGCTCGGCCGACCGGAATCATCAGCGTGAACACGGTGCCGTGACCGACACGTGAGCGCAGCGTCAGCGGGCTCTGCATCAGGTCGGCCAGCCGCTTGACGATGGCCAGCCCCAGGCCCAGGCCCTTGCGGTGGTGCGGTTCCAGCGGGCGGCCGCTGTGCGTCTGGTAGAACTCGTCGAAGATGCGGCCTTGCTCTTTCTCGGTGATGCCGATGCCGGTGTCCCAGACCTGCAGGCACAGCGCCTGACCGCGGCGACGGCAGCTGACCAGCACGCCCCCGTCTTCGGTGTAGCGGATCGCGTTGGACACCAGGTTGCGCAGGATGCGCTCGACGATGACCGGGTCGGCGTAGGCGTGGTGGTGTTCACCCCGGAAGCCGAGCATGAGGCCCTTCTCGAACGCAGTGGGCTCGAAGTGAAGCCGGATGCGCGCGAAGAGATCGCGCATCGAGAAGTGCTCGGGCTCGATCTCGACCGCCCCCGTGTCGATCTTGGTGATGTCGAGCAGTTCGCTGAACAGGCCTTCGAGTGCATCGACCGAGCTGTTGATGCTGTTGACGAGGTGGACGACGTCGTCGTCCTTGCAGCGCTGGCGCAGCGCCTCGGCGAAAAGCCCCATGGCGTGCAAAGGCTGGCGCAGATCATGGCTGGCGGCCGCAAAGAACTGCGTCTTGGCGCGGTTGGCGGTCTCGGCTTCGCGCTGCGCGGCTTCGGCCAGTGCCATTTCGCCCTTCAGGCGCTGAGCCAGGTCTTCGCTGTGCAGGCGCAGGCTGACCATGTCGCCGAACACGTTGTGAAAGCCGCGGCCCACGACCAGCGTGCACAGCGCCATGAGGCACCACACGCCTGCCAGGTGGACGTCGTCCGGGCCGCCGTGCAGGGCCGTGCGTCCGATCATGGGCAGGAAGTACAGCCCCATGCAGCTGAGAAACAGCTTGGGCTGCGAAGCCATGTAGGGCACGGCGCCGATCGCGAACGAGTAGATGGCCAGCATCAGCGTGGTGCGCTGGAACCAGCCGCCATGGTCGTACAGCAGCATGGAGCCCAGGCTCCAGAGCGCGGCGCCGGCCAGGGCACCGGCGTTCCAGCGACGCAGCCAGCGCGCGGGGGCGTCCTCGCCCTGCATCACGGCGCGGTCGTGCGCGAGCAGGGTCGCGAAGCGGATGGTCCACAGCACCAGAAAGGCGATGATCCAGCCGCGCAGCACGACGGGCGGGGCCACTTTCCAGTAAGCCAGCGCCACGACGACCATGCCGAGGAAGTGCCCCATGAGGCCGGCGCTGGTCTGGCGGTAGACCAGGCGCTCGGTGTCTTCGATCAGGGCGTCGTTGGAGGGCGCAGGCAGCCCGCGCCCCCCCGTGCCCGGCTCGATGGCGGGCAGGGTGGCAGTCACAGCCATGATGGTGGCTCCGGGTCAGCGAGGGCGCCAGACGCCCATGCCGCCCACGGTGGGCACGGGCACGCTCGTCTTCTGAAGAATCTGGCTGACGGCAATCACCGCCTGGGTGCGCGAACTGACGCCCAGGGCACGCAGCACGGCCGCCACGTGGTCCTTGACGGTCTCCACCGACAGGCCCAGTTCCCGGGCGATCAGCTTGTTGGGCTGGCCCTTGAGCAGCAGGCCCAGCACGTCGGCCTGCCGGGGGGTCAGCCCCAACTGGGTGAGCGAGGGCATGGTCTGGAAGCCGGAGTCGACGGCCTCGCGCTGTACCTGACGCAGGGCGGGCGAGCTGCTGAGCTGGGTGTGGCTGTGGGCGCCCATGCTCATGGGCGGCACGTACACGCCGCCTGACATGACCTGCTGGAGGGCGTCGAACAGGGTTTCGTTGGTGGCGCGCTTGGGCACGAAGCCCATGGCGCCCATGTCGATCGCGCGGATGACATCGCTGGTGCGGTCGGACGCCGAGATCACCACGACGGGCAGGGCGGGGTAGAGCGTCCGGAACTCGGCCAGGAGGTCAAAGCCGTCGACGTCGCCCAGGTGGAGATCCAGCAGCACCAGGTCATAGGCTGGCGGGGTGCGCAGCGCCTGGCGGGCCGCATGGCCGCTGTCTGCGGCGTCGACGGTGACGTTGTCGCCCAGGCCCTGAATCACCGACTGCAGCGCGGACAGGATCAGGGGGTGGTCGTCAATCAGCAAGACCCTCATGGGCGGACTCCTTGAAATGCTCTTGTTTTTTGCGGCCGCGTCAGTGGCCGTTCAAGGCCGCTGCATGGTCGTGTTTGTCAACCGCACATGATAGTGGCTTGCAGCCAGGCCGCTTCGCGCGGTCGCCCGCGCAGAAGAGGGGGCGGGGGCACCGCGTCAGGTGCGCCAGACGCGCGGGGGCACTGGATCGATCTGCCAGGCCTCGGTGCGCCAGCGGGCCCACACCTGGGCAAGCAACTGCATCACGGGCTCGACCCGGGGGCCCAGCACGCGCAGCACGATGACCTCGGCGTGCGGGCTGGTGGCGCCCGCCGTGGTGGCAAGTTCATGGGCGCTCGCGGCCTGGCGCGCGTGATCCAGCAGCGCCTCACGGCGTTCGCGCGCGAGCGGGCTGCCTGCCGCGAGCCACGCGGTGCCCATCACCCGGTGCCCGGCCCAGCCCAGCGGGCTGTCGAGCAGGGCGGTGTCGTCGGCGCGCACGGTGCCTCGTTCCAGCCAGACGCCGGGCACCTCGATTTCCTGCGTGTAGCGGCTGCCCACGGGCGAAGCCGCCTGCTCGAACGCTTCGCCTGCGGCCGGCAAGCCCAGGGCCAGCACGTCCCAGCCGATCATTTCGGCGCCCGGCGCCAGCTCGAAGCGCATGCGGTTAGTGGCCACGCTGCTGCGGTAGGCAATGGTTTCCAGCGGCAGCCATTCGAGGCGGGCGCCGTCGGCCACGCGGGCGGTGAGGGACTGCACGGCTTCCGGCCCGCTGCTGCGGTAGAAGCGTGTGGCGCCGGGGGTGGTGATGAGCGCATGGGTGTCCGCAGCCAGGTTGGCCTGGATGTCGAGCACATCGCCGCCGACGATGCCACCGGGCGGGTGCACCAGCACGTGGTGGCACACGCGCGGGCCTTCCGGGTAAAGACGCTGCAGGACGCGCAGGGGGCCATCGTGGCGGTCCAGCGCGGTGGTGCGATCGCCGTCGAGGCGGTAGTCCAGGGTCAGGTGGCCGAGCCAGCTCATGGTGTGAAGAAAGGGCAGGGAAGGGCGCAGGCCCGTCAAGGTCGGAAAGAGGGGGACTGGTGTGCGCGATCAGGCCGGTTCGCAGCGGACGGGGTCGCCTTCGCGGATCATCCCACCACGCAACACCCGTGCCGTCATGCCGCCGTGCCCGCGCATGGCGTTGTAGCCGCCAGGACCGAGCAGGGCCTCCATGCGTGAGCAGGGATCGCATGGGCCGGTCAGCTCGAGCACCACCTCGTCCCCGATGCGCAACTGCAGGGGCGCATCCTTGAACAGGGCGCGGGCCGCCAGGAGGTTGAGGCCACTCACGACCCGATTGCGGCGCAACAGGGCCGGGTCCACCGCGGGCTGCTGCATCAGCGCAGCCACCACAGGCAGGTGCTCGGCCTGGATGAGCGTGACCTGGCGCTTGCCGCCTTCGGGGCGCGTCGGCGCCCGGGCCGCGCTGCGGTCGCCCATCAGGCCGCGACCCGCCAGCGCCTGAACATGGCCCACCCGCTCGACCGGCGCGAGCCGCCGGGGACGAACGAACACGGCTTCAATTCGGCCAGGGCGGGGGAACTGGCAGGCCAGGTCACGCAGCGTGGGAGAGGACAGCATGCGTGGGAGAATGCCACATGCCTTACACCCCCACCGACACCGATGCTGCCGCCGTGACGGCAGCCACACGCAACTGGCTCGAAAAGGCCGTGATCGGCCTGAACCTCTGCCCGTTTGCCAAGGCCGTGCACGTCAAACAGCAGATCCGCTACGTGGTGTCGACGGCGACCACGCCCGAGGCCCTGGCCGAGGAGCTGATGGCCGAACTGGCCCTGCTGCGCGATGCCGATCCGGAGGCCGTGGAAACGACGCTGCTGATCCATCCGCAGGTGCTGGGCGATTTCCTCGATTTCAATGACTTCCTCGATGTGGCCGACGCCATCGTCGAGGAGATGGAACTGGACGGTGAGCTGCAGGTGGCCAGCTTTCACCCCGATTACCAGTTCGCCGACAGCGAACCCGACGACATCGAGAACTTCTCGAACCGGGCGCCATACCCGACCTTGCATCTGCTGCGAGAAAGCAGCATTGCGCAGGCGGTGGCAGCCTTTCCCGATGCGGCCGACATCTACGAGACAAACATCGCGACGCTGCAGCGGCTGGGCCATGCAGGCTGGCGCCAGCTCTGGCTGGCCGAGGCCGCGCCGAACGCTGGTGCCGAGGAAGGTGGCGCTGCCGCGCACTGAGGTGGAAAGGGCTGCGTGATGGCGCACGAGCGTGGCGGGCTGCCCTGGTGGGGCCCTGCGAGGCTGCCTTTCCTGCTGTTGACGCCCGCTTGCATGGCGCTGGCCCTGGCCGGGTGCCATCTGGCCGCGCAGGCTCAGGGATTAAGCTTGTCGCTGGTGGACGGTGTGGCCGCGGTGCTGGGCGCCCTGGCGGCGCACGTGGGCGTGAACGCGCTCAACGAGCATCACGATTTCCGGTCCGGTCTGGATCTGCGCACGCAGCGCACCCCGTTCAGTGGGGGCAGTGGCGCGCTGCCGGCTCACCCCGGGCTGGTGCCGCTGGCCTGGCGCATGGGCACGGGCTGTCTGGCACTGGCGGGCCTGACGGGCCTGTGGTTGCTGTCGCGGCATGGGGCCGCCTGGCCGGTTCTGTTGCCGGTGGGCGTGGCGGGACTGGGCCTGGCGGCCGCCTACACGCCGTGGGTCACCCGTCATCCCTGGCTGTGTCTGATCGCGCCGGGCCTGGGCTTCGGGCCGTTGATGGGCTGGGGCACGGTGTCGGTGTTGGTGGGCGTGCAGGCGTCGACAGTGGCTTGGCTGCTGCCCCTGCTGCCGTTCTTCCTGGTCAACAACCTGCTGTTGCTCAATCAGTTCCCGGATGTGGACGCCGACCGGTCGGTGGGGCGCCGCACGCTGCCGATGCAGTGGGGGCGCCGGCGTTGCGCCCACCTCATCGGGCTGCAGAGTGCCTTGGCTTACGCGTTGCTGGCCAGCATGGTGGCGGCCCGGCTGCTGCCAGTGAGTGCCATGGCAGGGCTGCTGACCCTGCCGCTGGCCTGGCAGGTGTGGCGCGGTGCAGCCGCCCATGCCGATGCGCCGGAGGCCTTGCTGCCCACCCTGGGTCGCAACGTGGCGCTCACGCTGCTGACGCCGGTGCTGGTGGCGCTGGGCGTAGCGTGGTCTGCGCACTGAACCGGCTGGCCTGGATGGCGTCGGCCGCCGCCTGGGCCCAGGCGCGGTGCGCAGCCGGGCCTGGATGGAACCCGTCTGACGCCATCAGGGTTGGGTCCAGCGGCAGCGCCGGGTTCAGGATGGCCACGTCGGGCTGTGTGCCGGCCCAGCGAGTCAGTGCGGTGTTGAAGCGACGGGCCTGCGCGCCGAGGTAGCCGCGCAGGGGCTGCGGCAGCGCAGGAAAATGCCCCATGGGCGGAACGACCGTGAGCCAGATCTGCGGCGCGCCACACAGGGCGCGCAACTGCCCGACCAACTCGGCCTGTTGCGCCAGCCAGGTGCCGGTGTGCAGCCCGGCCGTCACGTCGTTCACACCGAGGGACACCAGCACCGCGTCGGCGGGCTCGCGTGGCAGTGAACGCAGGTGCGCCAGGGTGTCAGCCGTGGTGCGGCCGGTCTGCGCTTCCAGTCGCCAGTGCACGGTGTGGTGGTCCGCCAGTTGCCGGACCAGATGGCCACACACGGCATCGTCCTGGTGATCGCATCCGACCCCAGCTGCGGCCGAGTCACCCAGGATCAGCAAGCGCAGGTCGGGGCCCGCGCCACGGTGGCCTGCGCGTGGGCCGGCGGCCTCTGGCAGGCGCGGGGTTCGTTTGCGCACGCCGCGACCCTGCATCAGCAACACGGGGCCCAGGGTCACGGTGGCCAGCAGGTGAGCGAGGTCCATGTTGCCGATCAGGCGTCGGGTTCGGTCGACACGCCGAGTTCGGCGGCCAGGCGTTGCACCAGCGCGCGCAGCCGATCGATCTCGCTGGCCTGAGCGGCCTGGGCGGTCTGCATGGTGGCCACCGTGTCGCGCAGTGAGGCCACCTCGGCTTCCAGCGCGGCGGGGGCCTGCACCGCCGATGCGGTGGCCAGCGGCATGGTCGGTTCACCACACAGCAGATGGGCCCACCGGGCCTCGCGGGCGCCTGGGGCGCGCGGCAGCTTCACCACGCGGTGCGGCTCGCGCTCGGCGAGTTCTTCCAGAAAGCCTTCGACCGATGAAATGTCGACAAAGCGGTGCAGTCGCTCGCAGTGCAGGCGCAACTCGGCGGCGGTCTGCGGGCCGCGCAGGATCAGCATCGTCAGCAGGGCCACCGACTGGCTGGGCACGCCCAGGCCTCGGGCCGCGTTGTGGTCGAAGCGCACCACGCGGCTGCCGCTCACTTCACTCACCAGGCTGAGTTCCTTCAAGCCGTTGACGGCCGCCAGGACATCCGCCTCGCTCAGGTTCATCACCGGGTCGCGGGCGGTCTTCTGATTGCAGCCCAGGGTGAGGGCGTTCAGGGACAGCGGGTAGCTGTCGGGCACCGTGTGCTGTTTTTCGACCAGCACGGCCAGCACACGGGCCTCTTCAGGGGTCAGGGGGCGTTGCATTCAGGGCTCCACGGTACGGCTGTTCAGGCCGTGGAGCTTAACCCCAGCGCACGCTCAGAACGGCAGTTTGAGCGTCGGCGCGAACATGGCGATGGTGACGCCCAGGCCCGCGGCCCAGACCAGCGAGCGCAGCGCCGCCACGTTGGCCAGATACAGCGCCGTGTACACCACGCGAATGCCGATGAAGGCCATGGCCAGCATGTCGGTGCGGCCCTGATCCAGACCCGCCGCCTGGGCTGCCAGCACGGCAAACACGAACAGCGGCAGTGCTTCGAAGCCGTTGTTCTGCGCCGCCGCCGCGCGGGCCGGCCAGCCTTGCAACTGGGTAGCCCATTCACGCGGGTTGTTGTTGTCGTAGCCGCCGTCACGGCGCTTGCGCCCCACGGTGCTGGCCTTGGCCAGGCCCATGGTGACGACGGGCATCACGGCGGCAACCAGCACGCAGGTGTTGGCAATGGACATCTTGTCTCCTGTTGGATGAGGGGTGGCGAGATTCTGGTTGTGACAACGTTCCTTGTCAAATCAGGCTGTCGCCATCTCCCCCATCAAACGGGTGTCCGATGTCAGGCGGGCAGGGCCGGGTAGTCGGTGTAGCCGTGGGCACCCTGACCGCCGTACAGCGGCGCGTCCTTGAACAGTTCGTTCAGCGGCGCACCTTCCTTCAGGCGGCGCGGCAGGTCGGGGTTGGTGATCATCGCGCGGCCGAACGACACCAGATCGCCCTTGCCGCTGGTGATGGCCTCGGCCGCCATTTCCTTGGTGTAGCCGTTGTTGACCATCCAGACGCCGGAATACAGCTTGTGCAGGGCGTCGTAATCGAACGGGGCGTTGTCGCGCGGGCCACCGGTATAGCCTTCGACGACGTGCACGTAGACCGGGTGCAGCTTCTCCAGCTCACGGACCACGTACTCGAACAGCGGCTGCGGGTTGCTTTCGCTCGAATCGTTGACGGGCGACACGGGCGACAGACGCACGCCGACGCGCTGGGCGCCGATCTCGCCGATCACGGCGGCCATCACCTCGAGCAGGAAGCGGGCGCGGTTCTCGATCGGGCCACCGTAGATGTCGGTGCGCTTGTTCGAGCCATCACGCAGGAAGGCGTCCAGCAGGTAGCCGTGGGCACCGTGGATTTCGACGCCGTCAAAGCCGGCTTCGATGGCGTTGCGGGCGGCGGTGCGGAAGTCGTTGACGATGCCGGGGATCTCGCTGGTTTCCAGTGCGCGCGGCTCGGAGGTGTCGACATAGCCCTGGCCAGGAATGTACGTCTTGGCGTTGGCGCGGATGGCCGACGGTGCGACCGGGGCCTGTTCACCCGGCTGGAAGGCGTTGTGCGACATGCGGCCGGTGTGCCACAGCTGCACGAAGATCTTGCCGCCCTTGGCGTGCACCGCGTCGGTGACCTTCTTCCAGCCGGCAATCTGCTCCGCGGTATGCAGGCCGGGGGTCGAGACATAACCCTGGGCCTGGGCCGACACCTGGGTGGCTTCGGCCACGATGAGGCCGACGCTGGCGCGCTGGGCGTAGTACTCGACCGTCAGCGGGCCGGGCACGTTGCCGGCTTCGGCGCGGTTGCGGGTCAGCGGGGCCATGACCATGCGGTTGGCCAGCGTGATGTCGCCCAGTTGGAAGGGCTGGAACAGGGCGTCGGCGGTGAGAGCGGTTTGGCTTGCCATGTGGTTTCCTCGGAGTAGGGAAGGGATGTGCCTGACAGACGTTCAGGGACGGAAAAAGGTGTCGAGCATCAGGCTGGCCGCGTCCTTCAGCGGCTGGGCGCTGTGTTCGACCTTCATGCGCAGCACGGCGCCTTCCCAGCTGTCCCAGAAGAAGGCAGACAGCGTGAGGGCGGGCAGGTCGGTTCGGATGCGGCCGGCCTGCTGCGCGCGTTCGATCAGCTCGGCGAGGCGCTCGCGCCATTGGCCCATCACGTGAGCGAGCTCGGTGCGGCAGGTGTCGCTGGTTTCGCTCACTTCGGCGGCAAAGTTGCCGACCAGGCAGCCGGGGCAGCTGGCCTGCTCGTGGTGGGCGATGAAGGCGTTGAAGAGGTGGCGCAGGGCGTCCAGCGGGTCTTCGGGGGCGTCGGCCATGATGGCTTCCCATCGCCGGCCCATCCACACCGCGTAGTTGCGAATGATCTGGGCGGCAAAGGCTTCCTTGCTGTCGAAGTGGTTGTAGAACGAGCCCTTCGGTACGCCGGCCGCCTCGGTGATCTGCTGGATGCCTGTGGCGTTGTAGCCAAGCTGGTTGAACAGCGTGTAGCCCGCCTCGGCGAGGCGGCGGGGGATGTCGGTCTTGTCTGCGGTGCGGGCCATGAAGAAATAATATGACCAGTCGTCTTGGAATGCAAGCGGGAAGCGGAAATGTCCTGCTGTGGGCTTGCGACGCCACACGGGCCACGCTTGCCGCGAAGCCGCGCTAGCATGGCGCCGACCGGATCTGTCCGAAACGGAGACACCCTGATGAAACTCCTCAGCCAAAGCTTTGCCGATGGCGAACGCATCCCCGACGCGTTCGCGTTCTGCGTGATCGACCCCTCCACGCGGGTGCGCCTGGCCCCCAACCGGAACCCGCATCTGGCGTGGTCCGATGTGCCGGAAGGCACGCAGTCCTTCGTGGTGATCTGCCACGACCGCGATGTGCCGAGCCGGGGCGACGACGTGAACCAGCCCGACCGCGAGGTGCCCGCCGACCTGCCGCGTGTGGACTTCTTCCACTGGACGCTGGTGGACCTGCCCGCCGCCGTGCGCGAGATCGCGGCCGGCAGCCACAGCGAGGGCGTGACGCCGCGTGGCAAGCCTGGCCCGGCGCTGCCGGCCGGGGGCGTGGGCCGTCATGGCCTGAACGACTACACCGGCTGGTTTGCGGGGGATGCCGACATGGCGGGCGCCTACTTCGGCTATGACGGCCCGTGCCCGCCGTGGAACGACAGCCTCATCCACCATTACGTGTTCACGGTGTTTGCGCTCGATGTGCCGGTGCTGGCGGTGGCGGGCGACCTGACCGGCCCGGCCGTGCGACAGGCCATGCAGGGCCATGTGCTCGCGCAGGCCACGCTGACGGGCACCTACACGCTGAACCCGCGCCTGGCGTCGCAACCGGCGGGCACGGCATGAGCGGGCTGCAGCGTCTGCATGTGGGTGCCCGCCTGAGCGAGGCCGCGATTGCGGGGGGCACGGTGTGGCTGGCAGGGCAGGTGCCCGAGTTGAATCCCGAGGCCGACATCGAGGGACAGACCGGCGAGGTGCTCGGCCACATCGACCGCCTGCTCGCCGAGTGTGGCAGCGACAAGGCTCACCTGGTGAGCGTGCAGATCTTCTTGAAGGACATTGCTGACATCGGCCGCATGAATGCCGTGTGGGACGCGTGGGTTGCGCCGGGGCAGAGCCCGCCGCGCGCCACGGTGCAGGCGGCGCTGGCCGATCCGCGCTGGCGGGTCGAGGTGGTGGTGGTCGCGCGGCAGATCGGCGCCTGACAAGCCCCCATGCCGGCACACCGCCTCAACCTGCACAAGGCGCTGCCGCTGGTGCCGCTGGCCGTGGCCATGGCACTGCTGCTCGCCATGCTGCTGGGGGTCGACCGCATCGTGGGTGACGACCTGACCCGGCGTGCCCGCTTCCGCATCGGCCAGGCGGCGCAGACCTATGCCGAAGAACTCAACCGGGATCTGTCGCGTCGCGCGGTCGCCATCGACCTGCTGGGACGCGACGCGGCGTTGCAGTCCTCGCAGGGCGGCGTGAAGGCCTGGCGCGCGGCGCTCGATGATTTCAGGGCGCGGGACCCCAACGTGGTGTGGCTGGGTCTGGTGGCACTGGATGGACGGGTGCTGGCCGGCTCGGGTGGGCTGCTGGAAGGCCGCTCGATTGCGAGCCGACCCGTGTTCGTGCATGGCCGCGATGGGCCTTGGTTCGGCAGCTTCCACCCGCCGGTGGCGCTCAAGCCCGTGCTGCAGGACGCCGGGATCGGCGTGCCCGACGAGGTGGCCGACCTGGCCGTGCCGGTGCGCGACGCACAGGGCCGGGTGTGGGCCGTGCTGGCCAGCCACTTTGACGCGAAGGCCTTCGCGCTGCTGCGTGAAGACGTGCTGGGCACGCCGGATGGTCGGCGCAGCATGGAACTGGCCATCATCGGACAGGAGGGCCGGGTCGTGCTGGGCCGCGCGCCGCTGGCTTCGACATACTGGCCGGCGCCGACGGGGCGCCCGTCGGTCGATGCGTTGTCGGTGGAGGACGACAGGCGGCACCGCTACATGGCCGCGCACGTGGCGGTGGGAGACACCCCGCTGGGTGTGCGTTCCGGCTGGAGCGTGCTTGCCACACAGCCGCTGGAGGCCGCGCTGGCACCGGCCCGGTCGCTCCAGCGCTATGTGCTGTTCTGGGGGGCCCTGTCGGCCTTGCTCATCGGGGGGGCGGGGGCCCTGCTGGCCCGGCGGCTGGCCCGGCCCTATGCCGACATGCTGGACGCGGTGGCAGCCCACGTGCCGCGTCGCCCGGACGCCTTGCCTGCCGAGCACTTCCGCGACGTGCTGCGCCTGCTGGCCCAGCGCGTGCGTCCGGCCAGCACCAACAGCCCGGGCGAGCAGATGCTGCTGCGTTTGTTGGCCGACGCCGAACGCCTGGGCAGCATGTTGGACCAGATGCCTGCACCGCTGTTTCTCGTCGATGACGAGGGGCGGCTGGTGTACTGGAACCGGCAGGCGGCCACCGTGTTCGACTGGCCGCCGGATGCGGCGGGCAGACCGCTTGCCGAGCTGTTGCGGTGGCCGGCCGATGCCCCCGCATGGCCGGGAACCGCCTCGATCCCGGAGGGCGCCTGGCACTTCCAGGCTCGGGCCGACACCTTGTCCGGCAAGGAGGTCTGGGCGGCATGGACCGTCACGCGCCTGCACGACGCCGATGGCGGCAGCGCGGGGGTGCTGACCCAGGTTCGTGATCTGACGGCAGAGCGGCACGCCAACCAGCGCTTGCTGGAGCAGACGGAGACGCTCGCGGCCGTGATCCAGGCTTCCAGCGATGCAGTCATCAGCACCGATGAGTCGGGCCGGATCGTGCTGTTCAACCCCGCGGCCGAGCGCATCTTCGGCGTGCAGGCCGATGACATGATGGGCGAGCAGCTGGACCGGCTGATTCCCGAACGCGTTCGGTCGGCGCACCAGCAGGACATGCAGCGTTTTTCGGCCTCGCAGGTCAGCCGGCGCACCATGGGTTCGGGCCGGGTGGCGGGGCTGCGCAGCGATGGGCAGGAGCTGGTGCTCGATGCGTCGATCTCTCAGACCACGGTGCAGGGGCGGCGGGTCCTGACCGCGATGCTGCGCGACGTGACCGAGCGTGTGCGCGCCGAGCGGGCACAAATCCAGTACCAGCTCGAGTTGTCGGAGCTGACGCATCAGCTGATGGACCAGGAGCGGGCCACGACGCGGCGGCTGGCGCAACTGCTGCACGATCGCCTGGGCCAGACGCTCACGGCGCTGCGGCTATCGTGCGAGGCGCTGGCCGTGCAGCAGCGGGATGACCAGGCGTTGTCCGAGCGCCTGGGCAAGGTCGACCGTCTGGCCCAGCAGGCCGTGGCCGAAGTGCGCGAGGCCCTGGTTGACCTGCGCCCGCCCTTGCTGGAAGACCAGGGGCTGGTCGCCGCGCTGGACAACGAACTGCAGCTCCACCAGCCAGCCACGTCCCGGACCGGTCTCGTCTTCGATGTCGAATTGCAGGATGCCGGCCAGCGCTGGCCGGCCGACGTCGAGTACGCGGCTTTCATGATCGCCCGCGAAGCGGTGGTGAACGCCTTGCAGCATGCCCGGGCCTCGTCCATCCAGATTGCGCTGTCGGGCCGTGAAGGCCTGCTGTGCCTGCGCGTGACGGACAACGGGTGCGGGCTGCCGCCGGACATGGCCATGGGGCGTCCCGGTCACCTCGGGCTGGTGGGCATGCGTGAGCGGGCGTTGGCCATTCATGGCACGCTGGCCGTCGTGCCGCGGCCGGAAGGCGGCACCCTGGTCGAATTGCAATGGGAGGCTGCACGGTGAGTCGTGTTTATCTGGTCGACGACCACGCGCTGGTGCGCGACGGCATGCGTGCCGTGCTGGAAGCCAGCGGCCACGAGGTGGTGGGCGAGGCAGACCAGCCCGGGCCCGCCCTGGCCGATATCCAGCAGTTGCAACCTGACGTGATCCTGCTGGACCTCCATCTGGGCTCTAGCTCCGGCATGGAGGTGCTGGCCGAGTTGCCGCGGCGCGCGCCGGACGCCCGCACCATCGTGCTCACCATGTCGCCGCAGCCGCAGCACATCACCGAGGCCTTGAGGCTCGGGGCGTCGGGCTATGTGCTCAAGGGCTCCTCGGCACGCGAGGTGCTGGCCGCCATCCAGACCGTGCTGCAGGGACGCCGGCATCTGGCCCACGACGTGGCCGACATCGCCTTGCGCGCCACGGCCCCCGACGCAGCCCCGGACCCGCTGGCCAGCCTCTCGGGGCGCGAGCGCCAGATCGCCACGATGGTGGTCAATGGCTTGTCGAGCGCTGCGATCGGCGAGGCGCTGCACCTGTCGCCCAAGACGGTCGACACCTACCGCAGCCGGCTGATGACCAAGATCGGCGTGAGCGACGTGACGGCGCTCGTGCGCTGGGCGATTCGCGTCGGACTCGTGAAGAACGACACGGTTTGATGTGGCAGGTGCGGCACCGTCCGCACCTCCTGACAGCACGCGTCAAGAACTCCTGACAGCGGCGCCGGGCGCGCCTTCCTACAGTGACCCCATCCACCACAGGGGTCTCATGTTGTCTGCCCATTCCGCGACGGCCGCGCTGCCGATGCCCGCCTTCGAGCTGGGGCCCCGTCTCCTGCACGAGGCCTTTCATCGCACGCTGTCGCCGATGCTGATCACGGACACGGCGGGGCGCATCTGTCATGTCAACCCGGCGTTCGAGCAGGCAACGGGGTACGCGCTGGAGGAATTGCGGGGCCGCTTCCCCACCGTCATGCATTCGAAGATGCAGAGCAGCGATTTCTATCGCCGCATGTGGACGGCCTTGCTGGACGAAGGGCACTGGCAGGGCGAGATCTGGAACCGTCGCAAGGACGGACGGCTGTTTCGCGAATGGTTGAGCATCTCGGCGTTGAACGAGGGCGGTGGCGAGACCACCCACTTTCTGGGCGTCTACAGCGGGCTGTCTTCGCCGCAGCTGGCCGAGGCGCAGAGCGAGGATTACGGTGGCGTCGATGCCGTGACCGGGGTGCTGGGGCGTCGGGCCTTCATCAAGGCGACCGAGCGACTGCATGCCAGCGCCGGCCCGCTGGCCTTCATGGCGCTGGACATCACCGGCTTCACCGACATCAACGAGCACCACGGGCTGTATTGCGGCGACGGACTGCTGCGCCAGGTGGCGCACCGGTGCACGCAGGCGGCGGCCCAGCATGGCGCGGAGTGCGTGGTGGGCCGCGTCGGTTCCGATGAGTTCGCGCTGGCCTGGGCCGTCGGGGGGCTGGACGGCAGCGACACGCCGCGTGCCGAGATCCATCGCATGGCCGAGCAGATGCGCCATGCCGTCGCCACGCGCTACCAGCTCGATTCGGGGCGCACGGTGGATGTGGCTGTTTCGGTGGGACTGGCCGTGCTGTCCACCCCCGATGGCGCGGCCGAACCCGGGGGCGGCGCCCTGCATCTGGGGGCGGCCGATGCGCTGCTGCAGGCCTCGGCTGCACGACAGGCACCGGGGGGGCTGGAAACCGCCGTCCAGCATTACGAGCGGCTTGAGGCCGAACGCCGCCTGACGCGCGCCCTGCGCGAGGACATCGTGGCCGGCCGGCTGGAAGTGGTCTTTCAGCCCAAGGTGCGTCTGAACACCAGCGCGCCGGTGGGGCTCGAGGCCCTGTGCCGCTGGACGGGCCCGGATGGCAAGCCGGTGCCACCCAGCGTCTTCATTCCGCTGGCCGAGCGCCATGGGCTCATTGCCGAACTGGGTGACCGTGTGCTCGAGAGTGTGCTGCGCAGCCTGGCGCGCTGGAACGAGGGCCACCTGAACACCCTGCCGGTGGCCGTGAACTTCTCGGCTGCCCAGTTCAAGCGACCTGACGTGGTGGCTCGTGTGGAAGCGGCCCTGGCGCGGCACCGCGTGCCGGCGCACCTGGTCGAGCTGGAGCTGACGGAGTCCATCCTGCTGGAGGACTTCGATGCCGCCGTGACCACGCTGCAAGGGCTGCGCCACCTGGGGCTGACGCTGTCGATCGACGATTTCGGAACGGGCTACTCGTCGCTGGCCTACATGCGTCGACTGCCGGTGAGCTGCATCAAGATCGACCGCAGCTTCGTGGCCGACCTGTGCACCGACGACCGCACCCGCCATGTGGTGGCGACCGTGGTGAGCCTGGCTCATCGCTTCGGCATGCATTGCGTGGCGGAGGGCGTGGAGACCTTCGACCAGGTTCAGGTGCTGATGGAGCTGGGCTGCGATCAGGCGCAGGGCTACTTCTTCGCGAGGCCGCTGGACACCGAGGCGCTCGCGCCGATTCTGGCTGGCCGCACCCCCTGGGTCGAGGTCGTGATGGCGCCCTCACGGCCGATGGAATTCTGAGATGCACCCGACCCTGCTGATGCTGGTGTCCGATGCGGCGCGCCAGCACGACGTTGAGCAGTGCTGGCGCGCAGCCCAGCCGACAGGCCTGCTGGCCACGGCGTCCAGCCTTTCCGACGCTGCGTTGCTCGTGAACACGCTGCGCGTCGCCGTCATCGTGATGGACGGCGCATTTGCGGGCGCCTCGCCGGCGCTGCTCCGCCATTTTCGCCGCCAGTCGCCGCACTCGCGGATTCTGGTGTTTGGCGACGACGTCCACAGCGGCAATCCACCGGTCCGCGCCTGGGATGCGCTGCAGGACAGCCTGGAAGCCGTGCTGCCCATCGCACGCCACGGCTGACCCGAACTCACAGAACAAGGCAAGCCCATGCAAGCCCCTCGTGTTCCACTGGACGAAGAAGCCCGCCTGGCGGCGCTCGACTCGCTGAACATCCTCGATACCGACGCTGAAGAGGTTTTCGACCGCATCACGCGCCTGGCCAGCCGCCTGCTGGGCACACCCATGAGTGCGCTCTCGCTGGTCGACCGCGACCGCCAGTGGTTCAAGTCCCGTGTCGGGCTGGATGCCACCGAGACGCCTCGGGACTGGGCCTTCTGCGGCCATGCGATCCACGGGCAGCACGAGTTCGTGGTGCGCGACGCCTCCGCCGACCCGCGGTTCCACGACAACCCGCTGGTGACCGGTGCACCGCACATCCGCTTCTACGCCGGAGTGCCGGTGACCTCGTCGAGCGGGTTGGCGCTGGGATCACTGTGCGTGTTGGACACCGAACCCCGCGAGCTGACCGACGAGGACCGCGCCATGCTGCGCGACCTGGCCGCGCTGGTGAACCGGGAGCTCCACCTGCGCGAGACGCTCCACCATGCGCGACACAGCTCGCGTACGACACGGGCGGCGCTGGCCCGCACGGAGGCGCGTTTCCGGGGGGTGCTCGAGCAGGCCGCAGTGGGCATGGCCGTGGTGGCGCTGGACGGGCGCTGGCTGCAGGTCAACCAGGCCCTGGCCGACATTGTGGGCTACTCGGCATCGCAACTGCTGGAGATGACCTTTCAGGACATCACCGTGCCCGAAGACCTGGAGGCTGACCTGGCGCTGGCTGCTCGCGTCTGCAAGGGCGAACGGAGCACCTACTCGCTCGAGAAGCGCTACATGCACGCCGAGGGGCATGTGGTGTGGGTCCATCTGTCGGTGTCTGCGGCGTTGGACGACCAGGGGCGGCCCAGCCATTTCATCGCGGTCATCGAAGACATCCAGGCGCGCAAGGCCGCCGAACTCGCCCTGCAGGCGTTGCGACAGACGCTGGAAGACAAGGCGGCCGAGCGCACCCGCGCGCTGCACGCCCGTGAAAGTCAGATGCGCGCGGTGCTCGAGCATGCCAACGACGCCTACATCTGCATCGACGAACACGGTGTGATCTGCGAGTGGAACCGCAAGGCCGAGCAGTTGTTCGGGTGGCGCCGCGACGAGGCGCTGGGACTGCGCATCGACGAGACCATCGTGCCGCACGAACTCCGGTCTGCGCACCGGGGCAGCCCGGCGCACACCTCCCTGGGCACACCGGACAGCACCTGGGTCAACCGACGGGTCGAGCTCACGGCCCTGACGCGCGACGGCCGCACGCTGCCGGTCGAGGTCAGCCTGGGCGCGGTGCCGTGCGACGGGCGAACGCTGTACTGCGCCTTCCTGCACGACATCTCCGAGCGCAAGGCCATGCTGCGCACGCTGGAAGAGCAGGCGCGGCGAGATCCGCTCACCGGGCTGCCCAACCGACGCGAGCTGATCTCGGAGATGCCCAAGGCCATGGCCCGTGCCGACCGGTCCGAGCACCACATGGCGGTGATCTTTCTGGATCTCGATGGCTTCAAGCAGATCAACGACACGCTGGGTCACGAGGTGGGCGACCGGGTGCTGTGCACGTTTGCGAACCGCCTGCAGAGCAGCGTGCGCGACACCGACATGGTCGCTCGCCTGGCCGGCGACGAGTTCGTGGTGCTGTTCGAAGGCCTGTACACCCCGGTGATCGACGAAGAGCTGATCACCCTGCTGGACGAACGCCTGAGCGCCCCGCTGGAAATCGACGGGCACGACATCCCCGTGTCGGCCAGCATCGGGGTGCAGATCTACTCGCCCGGCGGCGCCAGCTCGGTCGAAGAGCTGCTGGACCGCGCAGACAAGGCCATGTACGAGGTCAAGCGCGCGGCCCGTGATGCGCTGCGCAAGCTCGCCGCGTGAGCCTGTGGTGCGTCGGGATCAGCTCAACAGGTGATCCACTGGCTCGACCACGGGCGGCAGGTCGCGCTCGCCAAGCAGTTCCAGCACCGAGGCCTCGATGCCCGATGACAGGGCGAGCAGGGGCAGGTCGTTGGGCTCCACGCCGAACGGGTCTTCGATCTCGTCGCTGAGGGCCTCGATGGCGAAGAAGGTGTAGGCCACGAAGGCGACCATCAACGGCGTCATGAAGCCGATGGCGTCCAGCAGGCCGAAGGGCAGCATCAGGCAGTACAGGTACACCGTGCGGTGCAGGATCACCGAGTAGGTGAAGGGCAGGGGGGTGAAGGCAATGCGCTCGCACCCGCCAAAGGCTTCGTTGAGGCCGCCCAGGCTGCGGTCCAGCTCCACCGCCTGCACGCTGTCGATGCGCCCTTGCGCCCGCAGGGCTGCCACGCGGGCCGCCAACCACGCCAGGATCTGCATGGGGGGCACGCGGCGGTCTGCGAGCATGGGCAGCACCTCGGGTGGCAGCAGCCGCTGCATTTCGGCCGTGGCGTCGGTGCGACGCAGGTGGTGGCGTGTGCCGTGCACGAAGGCGGCCACGGCGCGCGCCAGGGGCAGGGCGTCGGGCACGTTCGAGCTGATCAGTTGCCGCGTGAAGCCCCGGCTGTCGACCAGCAGCTTGCCCCACAGCTTGCGCGCCTCCCAGTAGCGGTCGTAGCTGGCGCTGTTGCGAAAGCCCAGAAAGATGGCCAGCGCCACGCCCACCAGCGAGAAGGGCACCGTGGTCAGCGTGACCTTCCAGTGCAGCAGTTCGCCGTGAAAGATCACGACGATGATCGAGATGGCGGTGACCACCATCAGCTGGGGCAGGATGCGCAGGATGATGGAGCCGCGCCAGACGAAAAGCATGCGCAGCCAGTTGGGGCGAGGGCGGACGATCAAGCGAAAACTCCGAGGGGACAGCAGGGGGATTGTCGCTCAGGCGTCCCTCGGGCCGGGGCCTATCATGTGCGCTTGTCCTGATCCCTTGCACCATGACCGTTGCCATCCCCAGCCCGTCGGGCGTCTCGCCGTTCTGGAGCGCGGGCGTTGCCGACCTCAGCCCTTACACCCCGGGCGAGCAGCCGCAGATCGCCGGCCTGATCAAGCTCAACACCAACGAGCACCCGTACGGGCCCTCGCCGGCCGTTCTTGAAGCCATTCGCCAGGCCACCGGCGATGCCCTGCGTCTCTACCCCGACCCGGATGCCACGGCGCTCAAGCAGGCGGTGGCCCGGCGGCATGGGCTGGATGCCGGCCAGGTGTTCGTGGGCAACGGATCGGACGAGGTGCTGGCCCACGTGTTCCGCGCGCTGTTGCGGCACGGCCGGCCGGTGCTCACGCCGGACATCGGCTACAGCTTCTACCCGGTGTACGCGCGGCTCTTCGACATCGCCTTGCAGCCCGTGCCGCTGCGGGCTGACTTCTCGGTGAACCCGGCAGATTACGGCGAGCCCAATGGCGGCATCGTGATCGCCAACCCCAACGCCCCCACCGGATGCGCACTGGAGCTGGCTGCGATCCGGGCCCTGCTCGAGGCCCACCCGACGTCGGTCGTGGTGGTCGACGAAGCCTACGTCGACTTCGGTGCCGAGTCGGCGGTGTCGCTCGTGCCGGTCTACCCGAACCTGCTGGTGGTGCAGACGCTGTCGAAGTCGCGCTCGCTGGCGGGGCTGCGCGTGGGCTTTGCCATCGGCCACCCGGCCTTGATCGAAGGGCTGGAGCGCATCAAAGGCTGTTTCAACTCTTACCCTCTCGACCGGCTGGCCCAGGCCGGTGCGGTGGCCGCACTGGAAGACGAGGCCTGGTTCGAGCAGACCCGGCGCCGCGTGATGGCGGCCCGCTCGGTGCTGAGCCAGGGGCTGGTGGACCTCGGGTTCGAGGTCTTGCCCTCGCAGGCGAACTTCGTCTTTGCGCGGCACCCCGGTCACGCGGGACCGGAACTGCTCGCTGCGCTGCGGCAGCGCCGCATTCTGGTGCGCCAGTTCGACAAGCCGCGCATTGCCGATTTCCTGCGCATCACGGTGGGCACGCCCGAGCAGGTGTCGGCCCTGCTTGATGCGTTGGCGGCCATTGTCGGCCGTGGATGACGTGCACCTGATCTGACCGGGCTCAAGGGCTGCCCGGCGGCGTCAAGCACGCTTCACCGGGTTCTGTTAACTTCGCGGGCCCGGATTCCACTGAGGAGAGCGCCCTTGTCCAGCCTGACGGACCGCCTGCACGACCTGACCGACGCCCAGCTGCGTGGCATGCGCCGTGGCGTCGAGAAAGAAGGCCTGCGTACCGACGCGCAGGGCAGGCTGGTGCACACGCCGCATCCGCAGGCGCTCGGCTCGGCGCTCACCCACCCGCACATCACCACGGATTTCAGCGAATCGCAGCTCGAGCTGGTGACCGGCGTGCATGACAGCGCGCAGGCCTGCGTCGACGAGCTCACCGAGGTGCATCGCTTCGTGCACCACGTGCTGCAACCCGCTGGCGAGCAGATGTGGTCGGCCAGCATGCCCGGCGAGCTGCCAGCCGACGCCGACATCCCCATCGGGCAGTACGGCAGCTCGAATGTGGGACGGGCCAAGACCGTGTACCGCCACGGTCTGGCGCACCGCTATGGCCCGCGCATGCAGACGATTTCCGGCATCCACTACAACTGGTCCTTTCCGGGGCTGGACAGTGACGCCTACTTCGGCCTGATCCGCAACTTCCGCCGCCATGCCTTCGTGCTGCTGACGCTGTTCGGCGCGTCGCCCGCCGTGCCCGCCCACTTTGTGGACGGGCTGGAGCACGGTTTGCAGCCACTGGGCCGCGACACGCTGGGCCTGCCGCACGCCACCTCGCTGCGCATGGGGCGGCTGGGCTACCAGAGCGACGCGCAGAGCGCGCTGTGCGTGAGCTACAACGGACTGGACGGCTATGCGGCCTCGCTGCACGACGCGCTGGTGAGGCCCTACCCGGCCTACGAAGCCATCGGCATCCAGGACGGGCAGGGCGGCTATCGCCAGCTCAGCACCTCGCTGCTGCAGATCGAGAACGAGTTCTACAGCGCCATTCGTCCGAAGCGGGTGATCTTTCCAGGCGAGCGGCCCTTGCACGCCTTGCGCGAGCGGGGCGTCGAGTACGTCGAAGTCCGCTGCATGGACTTGCAGCCCTTCCTGCCGGTGGGCATCGACGCCGACACCATGCGGATGCTCGACATGTTCCTGCTGCACTGCCTGCTGAGCGACAGCCCGCCCGACACGCCGCAGGAGATCGCTGCACTGGCACGCAACCAGCAGCTGACTGCATCGCGCGGCCGCGAGCCGGGCCTGTGCCTGACCCGGCGGGGCGAGCCGGTTGTGCTGTTGGATTGGGCGGCCGAGGTGCTGCGTGGCTGCGAGCCGATCGCCCGCCGCCTCGACGCCTTGAACGGCGGCGACGACCATGCCCGTGTGCTGGCGGGCGCGCTGGCCCAGCTGGCAGCGCCCGACACCCTGCCTTCCGCCCGCGTGCTGCAGGCCATGGCCGATGTGCCGGAGGGAGGCCATGTCGCGCTGGTGCAGGCGCTGTCTGCCCAGGCCCAGGCCGCCTTGCTGGCTCATCCCTTGAGCCAGAGCCGCCTGCGCGAGCTGTCTGCCGAAGCCGAGGCTTCGCACGCCGAACAGGCCCGGATCGAGGCCGCCGACTCCATGCCGTTCGAGGTCTATCGGCAGGCCTATCTGTCGCCCGATCGGCTGGGCCTGGGCGTGAAGCCCGGCCGCTGAAGCTGGCCGACCAGGCTCAATCGGTCAGCAGGCGGGGTTGGGCCACTGTGCCTGGATCTGCTCGATCCCGGCCAGCACCTCGGGCGAGAGCACCAGGTCGATGCTGGCGATGTTGGTCTGCAGTTGCGCCATCGTCGTCGCCCCGATGATGTTGGCGGTGACGAAAGCCCGGCTGTTGACGAAAGCCAGCGCAGCCTGGGCCGGGTCCAGCCCATGTTCGCGGAACAGCGCCACATACGCCGCGGTGGCCGCCGTGATGCCCGGCTCGTTGTAGCGCGAGAAGCGCTCGAACAACGTCAGGCGGGCGCCCTCGGGCCGGGCGCCGTTCAGGTACTTGCCGCTCAGCACGCCAAACGCCAGCGGCGAATAGGCCAGCAGCCCGCATTGCTCGCGCAGGGCGATCTCCGACAGCCCCAGTTCAAAATGCCGGTTGACCAGGCTGTAGGCGTTCTGGATGCTGGCCGCCCGCGGCAGGCCCTTGTAGTCGGCCAGGGTGAGGAAGCGGCTCAGGCCCCACGGTGCCTCGTTCGACACGCCGAAGTGCCGAATCTTGCCCGCCTGCACCAGGCCCTGCAGGGCGTCCAGCGTCTCTTCGATGGGCACGGTGTCTTCATCCGGCGCATGCACGTAACTGCGCTGGCCGAAGATCGGCGCCGTGCGGTCGGGCCAGTGCAGCTGGTACAGGTCGATGTGGTCCGTCTGCAGTCGCTGCAGGCTGGCGTTGACGGCCTCTTCCAGGTTGGCGCGGGTGAAGTTCAGGCGGCCACCGCGCACATGCGAAGGGCGGCCCGGCTGGCGTGAAGGGCCGGTGGCCTTGGTGGCCAGCACGATGTCCTCGCGCCGTCCGGTCTTTTTCAGCCAGGTGCCGATGTATTGCTCGGTGCGACCCTGGGTTTCGGCGCGGGGCGGCACCGGGTACATCTCGGCCGTGTCGATGAAGTTCACCCCGGCGTCGAGCGCGGCATCGAGCTGCGCGTGGGCGTCGGCTTCGGTGTTCTGTTCGCCCCAGGTCATGGTGCCCAGTGCGATGACGCTGACTTGGAGGCCGGTGCGGCCCAGCGGACGGTATTGCATGGTGGCTGTCGGTGCGTTGGCGGGGTCGCCCGCCAGGTTGCGGGCAACCGCAGAGTGTGACGCAAGCCTGCACACCGCGCCGCGCCGGCACGCAAAGCCCTGTGCGCACACCGGCCGGGCTCCGTGAAAGTACCGAGTTCGCCGGCGCGCAGCCGTCCTACATTGAAGCTGTCCTACGGTTTGCCTGGCGGGCGCCCGCTCACAAGGTGGTGTGCCCGTGAACGATCTTCCTGACCCGGGAGGCCCGAGATGAACGCACCGTTGCCGGCCGACGTGCGCCGCGCGCTATCCACCCTCACGCTGGACGACAAGTACACGCTCGAGCGCGGCCCCGCCTTCATGAGCGGCATTCAGGCGCTGGTGCGCCTGCCCCTGCTGCAGCACACGCGCGATGCCCAGGCCGGGCTGCGTACGGCCGGCTTCATCAGCGGCTACCGGGGCTCGCCCCTGGGTGGCTATGACCAGGCCCTCTGGCAGGCACGCGAGCATCTGAAGGCCCACCACATCGTCTTCCAGCCTGGCGTGAACGAGGAGCTGGCGGCCACGGCCGTGTGGGGATCCCAGCAGCTGCACCTGGGCCCCGGCCCGCACCACGTCGACGGCGTCTTCGGGATCTGGTACGGCAAGGGCCCCGGCGTGGACCGCAGCGTCGACGTCTTCAAGCACGCCAACATGGCGGGGACGGCGCCGCTGGGCGGGGTGGTGGCCGTGGCGGGCGACGACCATGTGGCCAAGAGTTCTTCGGTGGCGCACCAGAGCGACCACGTCTTCAAGGCCTGCGGCTTCCCCGTCTTTTTCCCCAGCAGCGTGCAGGAGATCCTGGACCTCGGGCTGCACGCCCTGGCCATGAGCCGCTACGCCGGCGTGTGGACGGCGCTCAAGACCATCCAGGAAGTGGTCGAATCGTCCACCACCGTGCAGGTCGACCCGGACCGCGTGCAGATCGCGCTGCCCGATGACTTTGCGATGCCCGAAGGGGGTGTCCACATCCGCTGGCCCGACACGCCCCTGGAGCAGGAAGCGCGGTTGATGGACCACAAGTGGTACGCGGCGCTGGCCTATGTGCGCGCCAACCGCCTGAACCACACGGTGATCGACAGCCCGAACGCCCGGCTGGGCCTGATTGCCAGCGGCAAGGCCTGGAACGACCTGCGTCAGGCGCTGTTCGACCTCGGGCTGGACGATGCCACCTGTGCGCGCATCGGGCTGCGCGTGCACAAGGTGGCCGTGGTGTGGCCGCTGGAGGCCAGCATCACCCGGGCCTTTGCCACGGGGCTGCAGGAGATCCTGGTGATCGAGGAAAAGCGCCAGGTCATCGAGTACCAGCTCAAGGAGCAGCTCTACAACTGGCGCGAAGACGTGCGGCCCAACGTGCTGGGCAAGTTCAGCGAGCCCGAGGGCGACTTCACCGGGGGCGAGTGGTCGGTGGCCAACCCGGCCTCGCGCTGGTTGCTGCGGGCCAAGGCCGACCTGAACCCGGCGCTCATTGCCCGGGCCGTGGCCCAGCGCATCGAGCGCCTGGGCCTGCTCGACGGGCACGACCCGGCGCTGCGCGCCCGCATGGCCGAGCGCCTGCGCGTGATCGATGCCAAGGAGCAGGCCCTGGCCGCCCAGGGCGCCTCGGCCGAACGCGCCCCGTGGTTCTGCAGCGGATGCCCGCACAACACCTCCACCCGTGTGCCGGAAGGCTCGCGTGCCATGGCGGGCATCGGCTGCCACTACATGGCGTTGTGGATGAACCGACAGACCAGCATGGTCACGCAGATGGGCGGCGAGGGCGTGGGCTGGGTGGGGCAGGCCCCGTTCACCGACGAGCCGCACGTGTTCGTCAACCTGGGTGATGGCACTTACTTCCACTCGGGGCTGCTGGCGATCCGGCAGTCGGTGGCGGCGCGGGTCAACGTCACGTACAAGATTCTGGTGAACGACGCGGTGGCGATGACGGGGGGCCAGCCGCTGGACGGCAACCTGAGTGTGGCCGCGATGACCCGCGAGCTGCAGGCCGAAGGTGTACGCCGCATCGTTGTGGTGAGCGACGCACCCGAGCGCCACGCCCGCACGCCGGACATGGCCCCCGGGGTCACCGTGCACCACCGTGACGAGCTGGAAGCCCTGCAGCGTAGCCTGCGCGACGAGCCCGGCTGCACCGCCATCGTCTACGAGCAGACCTGCGCCACCGAGAAGCGCCGCCGCCGCAAGCGCGGCAAGCTGCCTGCGCTGCAACGCCGGGTGGTGATCAACGAAGCCGTGTGCGAAGGCTGTGGCGACTGCGCGGTGCAGTCCAACTGCCTGAGCGTCGAGCCGGTGGAGACGCCGCTGGGCCGCAAGCGCCGCATCAACCAGAGCAGCTGCAACCAGGATTTTTCCTGTCTGAACGGGCTGTGCCCCAGCCTCGTCACGGTGGAGGGCGGGCGCTTGCGTGCGCCTTCTCCTCAGGCCGGCCTGCCGGATCTCGCGGCGCTGCCGCCGCTGCCCAAGCCCCAGGTGCCGGCCGCGCCACAGGCCTGGGGCATCGTGGTGGCGGGTATCGGTGGCACGGGCGTCATCACCATTGGGCAATTGCTCGGCATGGCGGCCCACATGGAGGGCAAGGGCGTCATCACCCAGGAGGCGGCCGGCCTGGCCCAGAAGGGCGGCGCCACCTGGAGCCATGTGCAGATTGCGGACGGCCCGGCCGGCATTCACACCACGCGGGTGGGCATGGCCGAGGCCGATCTGCTGATTGCCTGTGACCCCATCGTGGCCGCCCACGTGCAGACCCAGGCCGTGCTGTGCGAGGGGCGCACCCACGTGGCGCTCAACACGCACCACACTCCCACCGCAGCGCTGATGCAGGACGCGGGCTGGCAGTTCCCCGGCGCTGCCTGCGAAAGCCAGATCGAGGGGGCCGTGGGCCCGGGTCGCACCGTCAAGGTCGACGCGGTGCAACTCGCCGAGCGCATGCTGGGTGATGCCATCTACGCCAACCCGATGATGCTGGGCATGGCCTGGCAGCGCGGCTGGGTGCCGCTGCAGGGCGCCACGTTGCGGCGCGCCATCGAACTCAATGGCGTGCAGGTGGAGAAGAACCTGGCCGCCTTCGAATGGGGACGGCGGGTGGCGCACGACCCGGTGGGCGTGGCCCGCCTGTTGGCGCCCACACGCACGGTGCAGTGGGCAGCCGGTCGCCGGCCCGACAGCGAGCCGCTCGACACGGTGCTGAGCCGCCATGCCGCCTGGCTGCGCGAGTATCAGGACGAAGCCTATGCAGCACGCTACATCGCCCGCATCGAGCCGCTGCGGCAGGCCGAGGCCGCGCTGGGCAGCAACCGTGTGACCCGTGTGGCGGCGCGGCAGCTGGCCCGACTCATGGCCTACAAGGATGAGTACGAGGTGGCCCGGCTGCTGACTTCGCCGGCCTTCACGCGGCAGCTGGAAGCGCAGTTCGAAGGCGATTACCGCGTGGTCTGGCACCTGGCGCCGCCGGGGCTCGGACGGCTGGGTGGTGGGCGGATGGTGGCGGGCACGTGGCGGCCTGCCAAGCATGCGTTCGGTGCGGGCTGGCAGATGTTGATGGCGGGCTTGTCCCGGCTCAAGGGCCTGCGTCACCACTGGTATGACCCGTTCGGCTGGACGGCCGACCGCCGCGAAGACCGGGCGGTGCTGGCCCGCTACGAGCGGCTGGTCGACCAGTGCGCGGCCACGCTGACCCCGCAGACGCTGGATCAGGCCGTGAGCCTGTTGTCAGTGGCCGAGCGCATCAAGGGTTTCGGGGTGGTGCGCCATGCCCAGGTGCAATCGGCCATGACCGAGTGGGACCGGATGACGCAGCCCGCTGCAACGGACTGCGCGGTGGACAGCCGCGCCGCCAGCACATCGCGCTCCTGATCTGCGGCGGAGGGGACGGCAGATCGGCTAAGGTGCCGGGATGCACCCGCCTGCCCGATCCCTTCTCCCTTCCGACACCCGCCGCCTGCAAGGCCTGGCCTTCGCGCTGGCCGGGGCGGTGGCGTTCTCCGGAAAAGCCATCCTCGCCAAGCTCATGTACCGGACGGGCGCCGACGCCTTCGCGGTGATCGGCCTGCGCATGGCCATCGCGTTGCCGCTCTTCCTGATCATCGCGTGGTGGACGGGGCGTGCAGGGCAGGGCGCCGCCCCCCGCGTGCCCCTCAGCCGACGTGAGCGCTGGCAGATCGCGGGCCTGGGCTTCTGCGGCTACTACCTGGCCAGCACGTTCGACTTTCTCGGCCTGCAGTACATCAGCGCCGCGCTCGAGCGCGCCATCCTCTACCTCAACCCGGCCATCGTGCTGCTGCTGTCGGCGCTGTGGTTCCGTCAGCGGGTCAGCCTCGCCCAGGTGGTTGCCATGGCGCTTGCCTACGCAGGGGTGATGCTGGTGTGGGGACACGATCTGGATGTGGCCCACATGGCCGCGGCGTCGGCCGGTGGGGTGTCGCCCGGGCGTGCGGTCGCCATCGGCAGCGTGCTCGTGTTCCTCAGCGCCACGGCCTATGCGCTGTACCTGATCGGCAGTGGCCGGCTGGTCGCACGGGTCGGTTCCGCGCGCCTCATCGGCCTGGCGTCATCGATCGCCTGTGTGGTCACACTGGTGCAGTGGTCGGTGGTGTGGTTGGGCAGCGGCGGGACCATGGGCTCGCTGCAAGGCCTGCCGATCGAGGTCTACACCCTGTCACTGCTGAACGCCACCGCGTGCACCGTGTTGCCCATGTGGTTCGTGATGCGCGGGGTGGCGCTGCTGGGCGCGTCGACCGCGTCGCAGATCGGCATGGTGGGCCCGCTGTCGACCATCTGGATGGCGTCCATCTGGCTGGACGAGCCCATCTCGACACGGCTGCTGGCGGGGACGGCCGTGGTGGTCGTGGCTGTGCTGGTGCTGGGGCGACTGGGCGGCACGGCGCGCAAGGCCTGAGGGCTCGTTCAGCGTTCGGTCTGCCGGGCCAGAGCCGCCACCAGACAATCCACCTGCGCGGTGATGGCATCCGGCACGGCCACGCGGCCCGCCAGCATGGCCTCGATGTGGGCCGCGGTCACATCGGCGGCGTAGCCCTCGGGCAACTCGGGCAGGGCCGACAGCACGCCCTCCTGCGGCGAGCGGGACAGCGTTTCGTCACGCTCGCCCTGCAGGAACACGTCGAAGCGCGGCTGCCGGCGCGCATCGGCCACCGGTTCGCCTTCGGTGCCCCGCATCAGCAAGGCGTTGGCGCGAAGGCGCTGCAGGTAGCCCGTCAGCGAGTGCGCGTACTCCGGGTGCGTGTGATTGACCACCCGCATGGCCGGCCGGCCCGATGCCGCGAACGGATCCAGCAGCTTGGCCACGGTGTGGCCCGGGTTGCGCAGCCCGATGGTCCAGCGCACGGCCAGCAGCTTCGCAAGGGCAGGGCACAGCGTCTCGGTGTCGATGAAGGCGGGTCGCGCAGCCGCCCAGGCTGCCACCAGCGCGTCCTCGTCCTCCACCCTGGCCCACCTCAGCGTGCGCCAGACCTCGGCCGTGGTCACGCGTGTCGGGTCGGCCGTGGGGCCATGTACCAGCACGGCCACCCCCTGGCGCGCCAGCAGCGCGGCCAGCAACGGCGTGAAGTTCGGCAGCTTGCGCGCCCCGTTGTACGAGGGCAGCACCACCGTGCCCCGGCTGCCCGGCACGCGCGCCGAAGCCGCGGTCAGGGGCACGCATCGGCGCAGCGAGGCCTGCACGAAGCCGTCCAGCTCTTCGGGCGTTTCACCCTTGATGCGCATGGCGAGGCAGAAGGCGCCGATCTCCAGGTCGGTCACCTTGCCGTCCAGCACCTGGCTCAGCAGGTCGTCCGCCTGCTCGGCGCTCAGGGGACGGGCGCCGTCCTTGCCGCGGCCGATCACCTTGATGTAGGAGGCAATGCTCATGGGATCCGATCGTGAGGGGGCGGACCGATCCACCCGGGCCCGCATTATCGGGTGAGGGGATCGGGCCTGTTCAGCTCTGGGTCTCCGGCACCGGGTGGCGCTTCACCAGCTTGCGCAGTGCCGGGATGCACGAGCCACAGTTGGTGCCGCACTTCAGCTCGCCCTGCACCCGCGCCAGGCGTTCGTCGTCATTGCCCGGGCAGTGGCTCAGCGCCGTGGTGATGGCCGATTCGCTCACGTTGAAGCAGGTGCACACCTGCTTGCCTCGGGCCGCCATGGCCACCGGCGGTGTGGCGCCCGGCGCCAGCAGGAACCGGCCATACGCATCGGCCACCAGTCCGTCCTGCAGCAGCGGCCGCAGCCAGGCCTCCGAGCGGGTGTCGCCCGCCAGCAGGCAGCCGATCAGCCGCAGGCCGTCCGCCTCGCGGCGCAGGCGCATGGCGCGATGCTGCCCACCGTGGACGTCATCCAGTCGCATCACATCGTCACCGTCCAGTTTCAGCAGGGCGCGCAAGGCCGTCAGCATGGCCGCATCCACCGGCTGGGCGGCCGCAGCCCGGAACAGCACCCCCACCTCATGCGCTCCGTCCGCCCCCTCGCGCCCGAAGGGCACGCAGCTGCTGAACGCAAAGGCGCCCATCAGGGGCTTGAGCGCCTCGCGAACGGACAGCGCCTGCTCCGCGGGCAGCCAGGCGAGCCCCAGCAGCCGCCACGGCAGGGTGACGGGCGCCAAGTGCACGGCCGCGTGCTTCAGCTCGGGCTGGCGCGAGGTCGGGCACCCGGCGGGTTGGGTCAGGCTGTTCACGCCGGCCACCGGGTCGCCCGTTTCGGTCTGGCCGCCGAGGTACTCGGGGCCCCAGTGCATGGCGATGTAAGCCTGGCTCGGCGCCATCGCATCCGAAGCCTGGGCCGGGAGGACGAGGGCACCCCGCCGCGAGCGAACCTGAACCAGATCCCCCTCCGCCAGCCCCAGGCGCCGCATGTCGTCCGGGTGCAGTTCGACAGCCGGTTCGCTCACGTGGCCAAACAGGCGGCCGAGCGTGCCCGTGCGGCTCATGCCGTGCCACTGGTCGCGCAGCCGTCCGGTGTTCAGGCTGAAGGGGTAGTCGGCATCGCAGGGTTCGGCCACGGGCGCGTAGGCCACCGGGGCAAAGCGCGCGCGCCCGTTGGCCGTCGGGAACGCCCCGTCGGCATACAGCCGCGCGGTCCCTTGCGTCGCTCCGTCCGGCATCGGCCACTGCTGAGGGCCTCGTGTCTCCAGCAGGTGGTAACTCAGCCCGGTGATGTCCAGATCGCGACCCCGCGTAGAGGCCCGGTGCTCCATCCACACCGATTCGGGCGTGGTGTACGGAAAGAGAGTGCGCGTGCCGGGGCGGTAACGGGCGGTGCGCTCCGGCAGCCGTGCTTCCAGCCGGCGGCCGAAGTCCGTGAAGATGAACCAGTCGTGGCGCGCTTCCCCGGCCGGCGCAACGGCGGGCCGTACGCGGCTGATGCGGCGTTCACTGTTGGTCACCGTGCCGTCCTTTTCCCCCCAGGTGGTGGCCGGCAAGAGCAGGTCGGCGTGGGCGCAGGTGGCCGTGGTGGCAAAGGCTTCCTGCACCACCACGAAATCGACGCGTTCCAGCGCACGGCGCACCGTGGCCTGATCCGGCATCGACTGGGCCGGGTTCGTACAGGCAATCCACAGCGCCTTGATCTCGCCGCGTGCTGCGGCTTCGAACATGGCCACCGCCGTGAGGCCGGGCTGCTCCGGCACCGCATCCACCCCCCACAGCGCGGCCACCTCCTCGCGGTGGCTGGCGTTGGCCAGGTCGCGGTGAGCGCTCAGCAGGTTCGCCATGCCGCCCACTTCACGGCCACCCATGGCATTGGGCTGACCGGTCAGCGAGAAAGGCCCTGCGCCCGGCTTGCCGATCTGCCCGGTGGCCAGATGCAGGTTGATCAGGGCCGCGTTCTTGTCCGTTCCACGGGCGCTCTGGTTCAAGCCCTGGCAGTAGAGCGACAGCGTCGGCGTGTGACCGCCGAACCAGCGGGCCGCCTGCCGCAGATCGTCCAGCGGGATGCCGCACAGTGCCGCCGCTGCAGCGGGCGAGCACGCCTGTGCCGCCTCGCACAGCGCATCGAACCCGTCGGTGTGGGCGTCGATGAACGCCTTGTCGACCAGGCCTTCCTCCAGCAGCACGTTCAGCATGCCATGGAACAAGGCCACGTCCGTACCCGGCTGGATGGGCAGGAACAGGTCGGCCATCTCGGCGGTCTCGGTGCGGCGCGGGTCGGCCACGATCAGCTTCAACGCCGGGTTGGCCTTGCGCGCGTCTTCGATGCGCCGCAACAGAATGGGGTGCGCCCAGGCCGTGTTGGCCCCCACGATGAACAGTGTCTGTGCATGCTGGACGTCGTCATAGCAGGCGGGCGGCGCGTCCGCGCCCAGCGTGGCCTTGTAGCCGGCCACTGCGCTGCTCATGCACAGGCGCGAATTGGTGTCGAGGTTGTTGGTGCCGATCAGCCCCTTCACCAGCTTGTTGAGCACGTAGTAGTCCTCGGTCAGCAACTGGCCTGAGCCATAGAAGCCGACCGCCTGCGGGCCATGCTCGCGGATCACTTGCGCAAAGCGGTCTGCAGCCTGCTCCAGCGCCGCGTTCCAGCCGATGGGTTGCGGCACACCGCCGCGCTGCGCCCGTGCCATGGGCGTCAGCAGCCGCGCCTGACGGGTCACGTGATCGGCGGCAGTCAGATGCAGCGTGCTGCCCTTGGTGCACAGGCGGCCGGCGTTGGCCGGGTGCCGGGGGTCGCCCTGCACGTCGACGATGCGGCCCTGGCGGGTGGAGACGATCACCCCGCAGCCGGTGCCGCAGTAGGGGCAGGTGGTGCGGGTCAGGGTGTCGGGCTGGGCGGACAGGCTCATGGTGGATCGAGGGAAACCAGGTCTCAGCGGGCACCACCCTGCTTGGAGTGGCGTCGTGTCGGGGGCAATGCAGGCGAGGCCGCAGCGGGCGGCACGGGCCGGGGCGTTCAGGCAGCCAGGCGCTCGGGCGCGGCGGCCACGTCGTTCGGGGGCTCGCCCATGGCGTCGTCAGCCTGAGCAGGTTCGCCAAACATCAGCTGCCCGCGCAGGTGCGCCACCTTCGTGCCCTCGCGAATCAGCCGGAAGTACCAGCTGCCATCCGCGGTGTCGCCGTACAGGCACGCACCCACCAGCCGGTCGTTCTTGAGCACGAGCTTCTTGTAGACACCGCCGAACGGGTCGGTCAGCACGATTTCCTCCGTGCCGTCGCCGCCCATGAACTGCCCGGCCGAGAACAGGTCGATGCCCGTCACCTTGAGCTTGGTGGAGGTCTGCGAACCACCGTAGCGGCCAATGCCGAACTGCGCCAGATGCGTGGCACACACGCGCCCTTGCTCGAACAAGGGCGCCACCAGCCCGTATGCCACGCCCCGGTGCGAAGCACATTCGCCCACTGCATAGATGCGCGGGTCGGTCAGTGTCTGCATCGTGTCGCTCACCGAAATCCCGCCGCGTCCGTCGTGGTCGCACAGCAGGCCGATGCGTCGCGCCAGCTCCGTGTTCGGGCGGATGCCGGCCGCCATCACCACGAGATCTGCCTGCACTTCGGTGCCATCCTTGAAGCGCACGGCTTGCACGCCGCCGTCGTCGCCGCCCAGCAGCGCCTCGGTCTGCGCGCCGATGCGGAAGCGCAGGCCACGCGCCTCCAGCGAGCGCTGCAGCATCGTGGCCGCCACCTGGTCCAGTTGCCGCTCCATCAGCCACGGGGCAATGTGCACCACGGTGACCGTCATGCCGCGCAACATCAGGCCATTGGCGGCTTCCAGCCCCAGCAGGCCACCGCCGATCACCACGGCATGCCGATGTGTGCGGGCCGCCTCGATCATCCGGTTGGTGTCGGCGATGTCGCGGTAAGCGATCACGCCGTCCAGCTCCTTGCCGGGCACGGGCAGGATGAAGGGGCTCGAGCCGGTGGCCAGCAGAAGCCGGTCATACGGCGCTTCGGTGCCGTCGTCGGCCACCACCACCCTGCGCCGACGGTCGACCTCGACCACGCGGCGGTTCAGATGCAGGCGGATGCCGTGGTCGGCATACCAGCTCAGTGGGTTGAGGATGATTTCGTCGAGCGTCTGCTCGCCGGCCAGCACCGGCGACAGCAGGATGCGGTTGTAGTTGGGGTGGGGCTCTGCCCCGAACACCGTGATCTCGTACAGATCCGGCGCCACCTTCAGCAGTTCCTCAAGGGTTCGGACACCGGCCATGCCGTTGCCGACCATCACCAGTTTGAGCTTGGCCATGCGCGTGCTCCGTCAGCGGGATTTCAGAATCGTTATGCCCCGGGTGATGCAAGTACGGGGCCACCGGTTCTTGTCCGCCGTGCACCAGGCTGGTTCCTCTGCCAGCGGGTGGTGCGGCCGCGCGTGGAAGCGGCGCGCGCGCCAGCACCATCCGGGTGCTGCCTGTCCCGGCACAACGCCGACCCGCACAGCATCTCCAGGCCGCGCGATCGGAGACAATCACGCCTGTCAGAACAGGAGCATTGCATCCATGAGCATCAAGTCAGACCGCTGGATCCGCCGCATGGCTGAAGAGCACGGCATGATCGAGCCCTTCGAGCCAGGGCAGATCCGCCAGTCGGCCACGGGTCAGAAGATCGTCAGCTACGGCACGTCGAGCTACGGCTACGACATCCGCTGTGCGCCCGAGTTCAAGGTCTTCACCAACATCCACTCCACGGTGGTCGACCCGAAGAACTTCGATGAGAAAAGCTTCGTCGACATCAACAGCGACGTCTGCATCATCCCGCCCAACAGCTTCGCGCTGGCCCGCACGGTCGAATACTTCCGCATTCCGCGCAACGTGCTGACCATCTGCCTGGGCAAGAGCACCTATGCCCGCTGCGGCATCATTGTCAACGTCACGCCGTTCGAGCCCGAGTGGGAAGGCTACGTCACGCTCGAATTCAGCAACACCACGCCGCTGCCGGCCAAGATCTACGCGGGCGAGGGCTGTGCTCAGGTCCTCTTTTTCGAGAGCGACGAGGTCTGCGAGACAAGTTACCGTGACCGAGGTGGCAAGTACCAGGGGCAACGTGGGGTGACCCTGCCTAAGACCTGAACCGGCGGCGCCGATAAAGATGGGTGGATCCACCCGTCCGGGCGTTGAGTGTTCTTAACGGAACGTTACAATCTCGGGCCGACCTGGGCTGACACCGAGACGTACCAGGTCGCAACCGGGACTGCGTTGTTGACCGCGTCGGCAGACAAGAACAGGCAGTGGGTGGTCCCGGGTCCATGTGCCCGCACGGGAAGCGTCCGCGCTTCAGGGAGCCGGCGGTCGCGTGGTGACGTTCCTGCAGTACCACTCTTCCTGGGTCTTTCCCCCATGCGCCGACCGCTTCAGTCTCCTGCGTTGATCAACGCGTTCTACGACAGCCTGCGCCCTGAGCAGCGCGACACCGCCCAGGCCATGCACAAGGCCATCGTGTCGGCCGCCCCGCTGCTGCGTCCGGAAGTGAAGTGGGGCAACCTGTGCTTCATGAACGATGGCGACAACGTGATGGCCATCGTGCTCTACAAGATGCACGCCCACCTGCAGATCTTCAACGGCGTCCAACTCGTCAGCGAGTTCCCTGAACTGGATGGCGCCGGCAAGGGCATGCGCCACATCAAGATCCGCTACCGCCAGCCCGTGAACGACCAGCTGGTGCGCGAGTTGACGCTCGCCTGCCTGCAGGCCTGGGGCCGGTCGTCTCCGCGTTGGGGTTAATCGCGCGCGGCGGCAGGGCGGTGCGCCCATGCTTGCTACGATGTGATCAAGATGTCCGCCTTGCACCTCATGAACGCCGATCTGCACTGTCACTCCAATGTGTCCGACGGCACGCTGTCGCCTGAGGCGGTGGCCGAGCGCGCGCACCGCAACGGCGTCGAGCTCTGGTCCCTGACGGACCACGACGAGGTGGGGGGGCAGCACCGCGCACGTGATGCCGCTCACGCCCTGGGCATGGACTACCTGCCGGGCACCGAGATCTCGGTGACCTTTGCCGACAAGACGGTGCACATCGTCGGACTGGGCTTCGATCCCGACCATCCGACGCTGGTGGCCGGTCTGGCCGCCACACGGGGGGGGCGCGAACGCCGGGCCCGCGACATGGCAGACGACCTCGCCCGTGTCGGCATCCCGAACGCCTTCGAAGGGGCGCTCAAGTACGTCGGCAACCCCGATCTGATCAGCCGCACCCACTTTGCCCGCTACCTCGTCGAGATCGGCATCTGCGCCGACCCGCACGAGGTCTTCCGACGGTATCTGACGGAGGGCAAACCCGGCTTCGTGCCCCATCGGTGGGCAAAGCTGGGCGATGCCGTCCGCTGGATCGTGGAGGCCGGCGGTGCCGCCGTGGTGGCGCACCCCGCGCGCTATGACTTCACGCCCAACGAAGAGTACGCGCTCTTCGTCGAATTCAAGTCGCACGGCGGCATCGGTGTGGAGGTTGTCACCGGCAGCCACACGCCGGCGGAGTACCAGCGGTACGCCGAGGCCGCCCGCGAATTCGCCCTGCTCGCGTCGCGCGGCTCCGACTTCCACGACCCCACCGAAAGCCACACCGATCTGGGCACCTTGCCTGCGCTGCCCGGCTCCGTCACGCCGATCTGGGAAGCGCTCTCGCACCGTATCCTGCGCGCCTGACAGGGTGCCGCCGCCGCAAAGGCCCAAACGCGGTAGGCTATCGGGCTCATGGCCCAATACTTCGAAGTTCATCCGGAACACCCGCAAGCCCGTCTGCTCAAGCAGGCGGCCGACATCCTGCACAAGGGCGGTGTCGTCGCGCTGCCCACCGACTCCAGCTACGCGCTGGTCTGTCACCTGGATGACAAGTCCGCGGTCGACCAGCTGCGGCGCATCCGGGGCGTGGACGAGCGGCATCACCTGACGCTGCTGTGCCGCGACCTCTCCGAGCTGGCCAGCTATGCCCGGGTCGACAACACCCAGTATCGCCTGCTCAAACTCGGCACCCCTGGCCCCTACACCTTCATCCTGGAGGCCACCAAGGAAGTGCCCCGTCGGGTCTCGCACCCCTCCCGGCGCACCATCGGCCTGCGCGTGCCCGAGCACGCCACCACCCAGGCGCTGCTGGAAATCCTCGGTCAGCCGCTGCTTGCCACCACGCTGATCCTGCCGGATCACGAAGACGCGTTGAACGACGCGCAGGAGATTCGTGCGGCACTGGAAAAGCGGATTCAGGCAGTGGTGGATGCGGGGGCGTGTCCGTTGGCCCCCACCACCGTCATCGACCTCACCAGTGGCACACCCGAAGTGCTGCGCGAGGGCCGAGGCGATCTGGCCCGTCTGGGTCTGGCCTGACTGCCCGCGTCAGCGAGCGGCAGATGCCGTGGAGGCGGACGGTCGCGGTGTGGCGGAGAGGGTGCGCGCCAGCCGGCTGGCGTCGAAACCCAGTTGCCATTCCCCCCGCACATGCATCAGCGGGACGCCCGGCGCCCCTTTGGCCTCGAAGCGGGTCCGGCAGGTGGCCGATGTGTCGACATTGCACTCCTGCCACGGCACGGCGTGGCGATCCAGCCAGTAGCGCGCCTGGGCACAGTAAGGGCAGGTGAGGGTGGTGAACATCTCGATGTCCCCGACGGTGGCCTCGGCCTTGACCGTGCGCACGATGCCCCGTTCACGCCACCACGACCAGCCCTGCGACAGGGCAGTGACCGAAGCCATCACCACGATGAGGCTCACCCAGCCCCGGCGCCCCAGGCTGCCGTGGGTCGGTCCGGGGGACGGGGGCGGGGTGGCGGGCATCGGTGGCTGTGACGATCAGGCCTTGGGCGGCGCGGCCTTCTGCCCGAGTTTGCTTTCCTGGCCGTTGAGCAGCTTGCGGATGTTGGCCGCATGCCGCCAGATCAGCAGGGCGCTCATCAGGATGACGCCGGCCGTCATGGGGCCTTGACCCCAGCCCCACACCTGGATGGCCGGCGCCGAAACGGCGGCCACCAGCGCGGCCAGCGACGAATAGCGGAACACCGCCGCCACCACCACCCAGACGAGCAACACCAGACCACCCAGCGCCGGGGCGAACCCCAGCAGCACGCCGGCTGCCGTGGCCACGCCCTTGCCGCCCTCGAAGCGGAAGAACACCGGCCACAGGTGCCCGATGAACGCACCCAGGCCGACCACGGTGACGACGAGTTCGGACAGGCCGAGCTGGTAGGCGACCGCCACGGGAACATAGCCCTTCAGCGCGTCGAACAGCAGGGTCAGGATGGCGGCACCCTTGTTGCCCGAGCGCAGCACGTTGGTGGCGCCGGGGTTGCCCGAGCCATAGGTACGGGGATCGGCCAGCCCGAAGAGGCGGCTGACGATGACGGCAAAGGAGAGAGAGCCGATCAGGTAGGCGATGACTGCGCCCAGGGCGCAGAGCAGGCTGGGATCGAGGCTGGCGAGGTTCATTCCGGCACGAGACGTTGGCAACAGGGCGCCAGTGTAGTGGCTGGGGCCTGCGGGCTGACGCCCCGGCGCCCCGGCATCAGGGGGCGGCGGGGTTGTCCCGGCTCGCGCAGGCGTCCGGTGCACCGCACAATCGTGCGCAATACGTCACGTTTGCGGGCGTTGCCCCGTTCGGCCCATGATCACTTACGACAAGCCTCCGATCTGGCGACGCGCCTGGGTGCGCCTCCTTGCGGGTGCGCTGCTCGTCGCGCTGGTGGCAGGGCTCGTCCTGTCCGGGCGCCAGGGCACGCCTGCTGCACCGGCGCCGCCCACCCGCGAGGGGCTGGTGCCGCAGAGCATCACGCCCACGCCGCCGCCCGTTGCCCTGCTGTCCCCGCCCGCGGTCGACGCCGACGGGCGCCCCGCCGACTTCAGCCCGGCCGAGTGGGCCGCCCTGAAAGACGCCATGGCACAGTCCGCCCATCCCCAGGCCGAGTTGCAGCGCGTGGTGGCCTACCTGCGTTTTCAGCGCGGTTTCGAGCAGTGGCAGGCCATGCAGGACCAGCCGGACACGGCATTGCGGCGCCAGCTCGGCCAGCGCTTGCTGGAGCAGGTCCCCGAGCGGCTGCGCCAGGGTGAGTCCACCATGGGCGAAGCCCTGATGCTCAGCACGGCCTTGCTGGCCGATCTCGAGCCGGACGAGGCGCAGCGGCAGGTGCGTCTGGACGCCGCCCGGGCAGCGCTCGAAGCCGCCGCCCCCTTGCCCGACAAGGAACAGCAGGCGCGCGAGGCGGCCCTGCTGGCCGAATACAAGCGCCGCGAGGCCGCCATCGTCGCGGACTGGCAGGCGCGGCCCTCGACCGACCGCAGTCAGGCGCGGCTCGAGCAGGCGCTGGAAGCAGCACGCCGCGCGGTCTACGGTGGCCAGAACTGAGGCCCGCCTGACGGTCCGGCGGGCCGGCGGCCGATAGAATGGGCCGCACATGCCTGCTTCTCTCTTGTCTTCGCGCCGCCTTCCCTGGGTGATCGCCGCGGTGGTGGCGGTGGTGCTGCTGTGGTGGCACGCCGCGATCCTTGCGCCGTTCGTGCTCAGCCTGGTGCTGGCCTATGTGCTTCAGCCCGCCGTGTTGCGGCTGCAACACTGGCGCGTGCCCCGCGCTCTGGCGATCGGCCTGTGTCTGCTGGCCGTGCTGCTCGTGGCCGCCACGGTCTTCGTGCTGCTGGTCCCCATTGTGTCCAAGCTGACCCCGATGCTGCGTGAGCAACTGCCCGATCTGCTGGTGGGCGTGTGGGGGCGTGTCGTGCCGTGGCTGAGTCAGTTCGGGCTCAGCGTGCCGGCCACCGCCGAAGAATTGAAGACCTGGATGGTCGGCTTCATGCAGGACCACGTCTCGCAATGGGGCGGTGCCATCTGGAAGTCGGTGCTGGCCGGTGGCGGCGGCCTGATGTCGGTGGCGGGCATGGTGCTGCTGGTGCCCATGCTCGCGTTCTACTGGTTGCTGGACTGGGGTCGGCTGGGCCGCCAATGGGCCTCCCTGGTGCCACCGCGCTGGCGTGAGCCGGGCCACGCCGTGATGGCGGAATGCGACGAGCTGTTCGGCCAGTACCTGCGGGGGCAGCTCATCGTCATGGGCATCCTGGCGATCTATTACAGCATCGGGCTGTCGCTGTTCGGCTTCAGCCTGGCGCTGCCGATCGGCGTCTTCACCGGCCTCGCCGTCTGCATCCCTTATCTGGGGTTCGGCCTCGGCATGGTGCTGGCCGTGCTGGCCGGCCTGCTGCAGTTCGGCAACGGTGAGCAGGGTGTGCTGTGGCCCTTGCTGGGCGTGGGCGTGGTCTATGGCCTGGGCCAGGTCGTCGAGAGCTTCTTCCTCACGCCCCGCCTGGTGGGCGAGCGCATCGGCCTGCATCCGTTGGGTGTCATCTTCGCGTTGATGCTGTTCGGGCAATGGATGGGCTTCTGGGGCCTGCTGATCGCCTTGCCCGTGTCCGCCCTGGCGATGGTGCTGGGGCGTCGTGCCTTCGTGGCCTGGCAGGCATCGCGCCTGTACCAGGCCGATTGATCCGGATGGATCTGGTCTGCCTGCTGTCAACATGAGTCACCTGGACTCGCTGCTGAGTCGTTCTTCGGGTGTGCAGCCCATGCGCCAGATTCCGCTGGATCTGGGGCCCGCTGTCGTCCAGACCCTCGATGATTTCGTCGACGGCCCCAACGCCGACCTGCTGGCCTGGCTCCGCGCCTGGCCGGCCGTCAGCGGGCCGGTCTCGCCCGCCTACCTCTGGGGTCCCGCCGGCTCCGGCAAGACGCACCTGATGCGCGCCATGGTCGAGCACGCGCTCGGCAAGGGCTTCGGCGTCGTGTGGCTCAACGCGCAGACCTGCCAGATGTGGGATGCGGCCGACCCGATGTCGCCCACGCTCGCCCTGATCGACGAGTGCGACCAGCTCGACGCCGATCACCAGCACCTGGCCTTCAACCTCTTCATCGAGTCGGCCAGCCCCTCGAACCCGACCGAAGCCGGCCCGCTCTTCATCATGGCTGCGGGCAACGTGCCGCCGGTCGACCTGCCCGTGCGCGACGACCTGCGCACCCGCCTGGGCTGGGGCCTCATCTTCGCGCTGAGCCCGCTCGACGAAGCCGGCGTGCGCGACGCGCTGCAGCGCGAGGCCGCCCGCCGCGGCATGGCGCTGGGCGACGACATCGTCTCCTACCTGCTGACCCGCTACAGCCGCGATCTGGGCTTTCTCATGACGCTGCTGGACCGCCTCGACCGCTATGCGCTGGCCGAACACCGCCTGATCACCGTGCCCCTGCTCAAGCAGATGCTGGCCGTGGAGAACCCATGAACCTTGCCCTTTTCGACCTCGACCACACGCTGCTGCCGCTGGACTCCGACCACGAGTTCGGGGAGTTCCTCATCCGCCACGAGCTGGCCGATGGCGTGACCTACCGCGCCCGCAACAACACCTTCTACGAGCAGTACTGCAACGGCACGCTGGTGCTCGACGACTACATCGCCTTCACCACCAGCATCTGGCGCGAGCTCGATGCCGAGGCCCAGGCCGCCCTGCAGCAGACCTTCATGGAAGAGGTGATCCTGCCGGCCATCCACCCGCAGGCCGTCGAGCTGGTCGAGCGCCACCGCGCGCAGGGCGACCTGCTGGCCATCGTCACCGCCACCAACGAATTCGTCACCCGCCCGATTGCCGACGCGTTCAACGTCGACGACCTGCTGGCCGTGCGCCTGGAGCGCGATGCCGAGGGCCGCGTAACGGGCCGGATCGACGGTGTGCCTTCCTTCCGTGAAGGCAAGATCACACGTGTGGAACAATGGTTGTCCGAGAAGGGACGACAGCTGAGCGACTTTGGACGCGTCAGCTTCTACAGCGATTCCCCCAACGACCTGCCTTTGCTGGAGCGCGCCAACGACCCTGTGGCCACCAATCCCAGCCCCGCGCTGGAGACCGTGGCCCGTGAACGCGGCTGGCGCATCCTTCGACTGTTCGCATGATCAAGAGCCTGATAGACAAGATCCTGGGTAAGAAACCCCCGCGCCAGCGCACTGCCGCGCCGGCCGCGAAGACGGCGAAGGCCGCCAAGCCCCCGCGCATTCCGGTGGGCAAGCGCGTGGACGTGCCTGCAAGCGAGCACGGCATCGACCCCGACCTGGTCGACGAACGCGCCCGCCGGGTGGTCGAAACCCTGCAGGACGCGGGTTACGAGGCCTACATCGTCGGGGGCGCCGTGCGCGACCTCATCCTGGGCATGCGCCCCAAGGACTTCGACGTGGCCACCAACGCCACGCCCGAGCAGGTCAAGAGCCTGTTCCGCCGCGCCTTCATCATCGGCCGGCGCTTTCGCATCGTGCACGTGGTCTATGGCCGTGGCCGCGAACACGAGGTGATCGAGGTCTCGACCTTCCGCGCCTACATGGACGCCACCGCGGCCGAGCAGGTCGAGGGCAACGAGAAGACCTCCAAGAAGGAACTGGCCGACAAGTCCCTCGTGGTGGATGCCAGTGGCCGCGTGCTGCGCGACAACGTCTGGGGCCCGCAGGATCAGGACGCCGCCCGGCGCGACTTCACCATCAACGCCATGTACTACGACCCGCGCACCGGCGTGGTGGTCGACTACCACGGCGGCATCAAGGATGCGAAGAAGCGCGTGCTGCGCATGATCGGTGTCCCGGAAGTGCGCTACCGCGAAGACCCGGTGCGCATCGTCCGCGTGGTGCGTTTCGCCGCCAAGCTGGGCTTCGAGATCGAGCCGCGCACCCGCGAACCCATCCAGGCCATGGCCGACCTGCTGGCCAACGTGCCGCAGTCGCGCCTGTTCGACGAGATGATCAAGCTGCTGCAGACGGGCCACGCCACCGCGTCGCTCAACGAGCTGCGCAAGCAGGGCCTCGACCGTGGCGTGTTCCCCGTGCTCGACGCCGTGTTCGACGAAGCGCGCCGCCATCCGGGGCGCGACCATTTCGTGCAGCTGGCGCTCAACGACACCGACCGCCGCGTTGGCGAGGGCAAGCCGGTGGCGCCCAGCTTCCTGCTGGCCTGCCTGCTGTGGCACGACGTGCTCGAGCACTGGAAGCGCAACCAGGCGCAGGGCGAGCCGCCGTTCCCCGCACTGCAGTCGGCCACCGACGCCGTCTTCAACGCCCGCATCGGCGACATTTCCGGTCGCGGCAAGCTGGCCGCCGACATGCGCGAGATCTGGACCATGCAGCCGCGCTTCGAGCGCCGCGTGGGCAACGGGCCTCTGACGCTGGTCGAGCAGCCGCGCTTCCGCGCGGGTTTCGACTTCCTTCGCCTGCGCGCCCAGGCCGGCGAGCTGGACATGGAGCTGGCCACCTGGTGGGAAGACTTCTCGTTGGCCGATGACCACGAGCGCCGCCGCCTGCTCGACGAAGCGCGTCAGCAGGAAGTGCAGCGCCGCCAGACCCGCGCCAGCGCGCCGGACACGAGCGGGGAGGGCGGTGGCGAAGTGGGCGGCGATGCCCCGCGCAAGCGCCGTCGTCGCCGTCGCAAGCCGGCTGGCGAGCGCGCCCCGCAGGACGGAGCCGCCGATTGACGCACCCGGTTGCCCCGGACACCCAGGCCCTGAGTCGGGTGCCCCGGCACCTCGCGCTGGTGGGCATGGGCGGCAACCTGGGCGACATGCGCGCGCGGCTGGCCCGTGCGCTCGAGGATATGAATGGGTTGCCGGGCACCGCCGTGGTCCGCGTCTCGTCCTTGTACGAGACCGCGCCGGTGGACGCCACCGGCCCCGACTTCATCAACGCCGTGGCCGTGTTGTCATCGGCGCTGGGCCCGCAGGAACTGCTGGCCGCCTTGCTGGCGCTGGAAACCGCGCATGACCGCGAGCGCCCTTACCGCCATGCCCCCCGCACGCTCGACCTCGATCTGCTCTGGTATGGGGATGCGGCGCGCTGTACCTCCTCCCTGACGTTGCCGCACCCCCGCATGATGGCGCGCGCCTTCGTGCTGGAGCCGCTGGTGGAGGTGCTCGACGCGCTGGCGGCCGAGGGGGGGAGCGTGCCGGTCTTGCCGTTGCCGGACGTCGACGCCCGCAAGCAGTTGCGTGACGGCCAGGGTATCCGGCGCCTGTAAGCGAATTTTGAAAGGCGTGCCTGCGCAATATGGCATGTCAACCTTTTTCGGGGTAGAATCTCAGGCTTTGTTGGTGGGGCTTCGTGCGTGTTTGCAAAGAAGTCCGCCGGCAGGCGCTGTTTTCGACGTTGCTGTGCACACCGAGCAGGTCAGATCCGTTTCCATCCGCGGAAACCGGAAACGGACCAGACCCGGGTGGCTTGAACAAGGCGAACCCTTCACCGGGTTTTGTGTGGCGATCAGAAGGCAGGCGGCTGGCGGCCACGTTCAAGCCCCGTTGAATGCATTCACATTGAAAGCGAATCTGTAATGACGACCATCCGTGTCAAGGAAAACGAGCCGTTCGACGTTGCCCTGCGCCGCTTCAAGCGCACCATCGAAAAGCTGGGTCTGCTGACCGAACTGCGCGCCCGCGAGTTCTATGAAAAGCCGACCTCGGAGCGCAAGCGCAAGAAGGCCGCGGCCGTCAAGCGTCATTACAAGCGCGTGCGCAGCATGCAGCTGCCCAAGAAGCTGTACTGATCCGCTTCCTGGACACCTGTCGCACAATGCGCTGACATGGCGCACCGGGCGACAAGCAAGCCTGCATGGGGACGCCCAGGCAGGCTTTGTTGTTTCTGACCGTCATTTCCCTCTCTTCCGTACGCTGGATTCCCGACCATGAGCCTCCTCAAGCAACGCATCACCGACGACATGAAAGCCGCCATGCGCGCCAAGGAAGTCGATCGCCTCGGCACCATCCGCATGCTGTTGGCTGCGATGAAGCAGAAGGAAGTCGATGAGCGCGTGGAGCTGGACGACGCCATGGTGGTGTCCATCGTCGACAAGCTCATCAAGCAGCGCAAGGACGCCGCCCAGCAGTACGAGGCCGCCGCCCGCGCCGACCTGGCCGAAAAGGAAAAGGCCGAGATCACCGTGCTGGAGGCCTACCTGCCGCAGCGCCTGACCGCGGACGAGATTCACGCCGCCGTGAAGGCGATCGTGGTCGAGATGGGTGCTGCGGGCCCGGGCGACATGGGCAAGGTCATGGGCGTTGTGAAGCAGCGCCTGGCCGGTCAGGCCGACATGGGCCTGGTGTCGGCCGCCGTCAAGGCCGCACTGGCCGGCTGAAGCACACCGCCAAATCCACCACGCAAGGAACGATCATGAGCCAGTCCGTTTCGCTGAGCCCCATCGCCGAAGATGTCTACGCGGCGCCACAACTGACGCCCGAGGCCATGGCCGCGGCGGCCGAGGCGGGCTTCAAGGCCGTGCTCAACAACCGCCCCGATTTCGAAGGCGGCCCCGAGCAGCCCACCAGTGCCATGATCGAAGCCGCTGCGCGAGCAGCCGGGCTGGCCTACGCCCACCTGCCGGTGCAGGGGGGCTACCAGTCACCCGAAGAGATTGCGCAGTGCGCGGAGCTGCTGAAGACGCTGCCGCGCCCGTTGCTGATGTTCTGCCGCAGCGGGGCACGCTCGTCCCGCCTGTATCAGCAGGCCATCTCGCTCGGCGACTGAGCCGCCAGGCCGCCTGAGGCGGCCACCCCCGACCCCGGCGTCGATCGGGGCGACCTGATCCGGCCTTGCTGCGCCGGCAAGGAGGAGCCAAGCATGCATACCTACATCCGCCTGATGGACGGCCTGGCGCGCGCCCTCGGCGTGCTGGCTGCCTGGGCCTTGTTGCTCGCCTGTGCGATCAGTGCCGGCAACGCCACATTGCGCTATGCCTTCAGCATCGGCTCCAATGCCTGGCTGGAAGCGCAGTGGTACCTGTTCGCGCTGGCCGTGTTTGCAGGCGCGCCCATGCTGCTCAAGCTCAACGAGCATGTGCGCGTGGACGTGCTGTACGGCGGCCGCTCGCCCCGCACCAAGGCGTGGATCGACGTTCTCGGCCTGCTGCTGGTGCTGCTGCCGGTGTGCGTGGTCACTGCGTGGATGGCTTGGCCGTTTGCGGTCGAGGCCTACGTGCAGCGCGAACATTCGCCCAGTGCGGGTGGCTTGCTGCGCTGGCCGGTGAAGGTAGCCATCCCGGTCGGGTTCGCGCTGCTGGCGTTGCAGGGCCTGGCCGAGCTGTTCAAGCGGGTGGCCTACCTGCGCGGTGACGCCGACGCCGTTCGCGTGGACTACGAAAGGCCGCTGCAATGATCGCCATGCAGGACCTCGCCCCGATCATGTTCGGCTCCCTGGTGGTGGCCATGCTGGTGGGCTTCCCGGTGGCCTTCACGCTGGCCGGCTTGGGCCTGGGCTTTGGCGCCTTCGCCATCTCGCAGGGTTTCTTCCCTGAGGCCTTCCTGTCGAACCTGCCTCTGCGCCTGTTCGGCATCGTGTCGAACGAGTTGCTGCTGTCCATCCCGTTCTTCACCTTCATGGGTGCCTTGCTGGAGCGCTGCGGGCTGGCAGAAGACCTGCTCGACGGCACAGGCCAGTTGTTCGGTGGTCGCCCTGGTGGGCTCGGTGTGGCCGTGATCCTGGTGGGCGCCGTGCTCGGCGCCATCACGGGCACGGTGGCCGCCAGCGTGATCGCCATGGGGGTGATCTCGCTGCCCATCATGGTGCGCTATGGCTACGACATGCGCTACGCCACGGGCGTCATTGCCGCATCGGGCACGATCACGCAGCTGATTCCGCCCTCGCTGGTGCTCGTCGTGCTGGCCGACCAACTGGGTCGATCAGTGGGCGACATGTACCTGGGCGCCATCGGGCCCTCGTTGCTGCAGACGACGCTCTTCCTGCTGTTCACCCTGGCCGTGGCGGTGTTGCGGCCGCAGTGGGTGCCACCGCTGCCGGAAAGCGCGCGGACGCTGCGCGGATGGCCGCTGTGGCGCAAGGTGCTTTGGGGCATGGTGCCCTCGCTGGTGCTCATTTTCCTGGTGCTGGGCACGCTGTTCATGGGCCTGGCCACGCCGACCGAAGCGGGTGCGCTGGGCGCCTTCGGGGCCATGGCGCTGGCCGCACTGCACCGCCGGCTGAACACGACGCTGATCTGGCAGGCCATGGACTCGACCATGCGGGTCACCGTGATGGTGATCTTCATCCTGCTGGGTTCGAGCGTGTTCTCGCTGGTGTTCCAGGGGGTCGACGGCAACGTGTGGATCGAGCACATGCTGTCACACCTGCCAGGCGGCCCCATCGGCTTCCTGATCGCGGTGAACATCTTCGTGTTCTTCCTGGCGTTCTTCCTCGACTTCTTCGAGATCGCCTTCATCATCGTGCCGTTGCTCGCGCCGGTGGCCGAGAAGATGGGCATCGACCTGGTGTGGTTCGGTGTGATGCTGTGCATCAACATGCAGACGAGCTTCATGCACCCGCCTTTCGGTTTTGCGCTGTTCTACCTGCGCGGCGTGGCCGACCAGATCCACAAGAGTGGCGCCATCACACGGCCGATTGCTTCGCGCGACATCTACCTGGGCGCCATTCCCTGGGTGGTGATGCAGTTGATGCTGGTCGCGGTGGTGATCTTCTGGCCGCAGTCCGTCACCTACTGGCTGGACAAGGATGCCAAGGTGAACACCGATGACGTGAAGATCGAGATGCAGATCGAGGACACCGGCGAGGCGCCTGCAACGGAAGAGGGCGCCGAAGCGCCCCCGTCGTTCGATGTGCCGGCCGTCGATCAGGCTGCTTCAGCCGCGTCGGGCGAGGGCTCAGACCGCGTGGCCAGGTAAGCGCTCAGGACAGCCAGGCCGCATGCCACGCCCCACACCACGGGATGAGGCCCCAGCATCAGGGCCGTGAAGACCCCGCTGGCCGCGATGCCGGCCACGGCCGCCACCTTGCCCTTGCGGGTGATCTGGCGTTTCTCGATCCACAGCCGCAGGCCTCGACCGTAGCGCGGGTGGTTCAGCAGGCGCTCCCGCATGGCGGGATCGCCCTTGCCATAGGCCCACACACCGATCAGCAGAAAGATCGTGGTGGGCAGCAGAGGGATGAACGCATTGATCACCCCGACGGCCATGCTCAGCATGCCGACCGAGCGCCATGTGCGCTCCAGGGCGGGTTGGCTCCAGTCGGTCTGCCAGTGGCGTTCAGCGGTTCGGGTCGGTGCCTGGGCGTGGTTCATGGCCTGCGCTCCTCAATCTCACCAACAGTCTGCACGAAAAACGGCGCCGCCGGGGCCGACGCATCGCAAGACCGCGCTGACACCCCGCCTTGTGAAGGCTGGATCCGTGAATTGGCCGCGTTCCGGTCAGGCGGAGCAGGGGGCTCAGGGCTGCAGGTGCACCGCCAGCCACACCGTGCCGTTGACGGTGTGTTCGACCGTGTGAGGCACGCCGGCTGGCAGGAAGAGGTGGTCGCCTCGACGGAGCGTGTGCGGGGTGCCGGCCACGCTGAGCCGGGCCTCCCCTTCGAGCACCACCACCCACTCGTCCTGCGGCTGGGTGTAGGTGGTCGGTGTGATGACATCCGAGCTGACGATGCGCTCGATCACCAGGTTGCGCTGCGCCAGCAACACGTCGAAGCGCTCGCCCTCGGCAGGCGGTTGCGCGTCGTCGAACAGATTGCCGGGCAGCGTCATGCGCGGTGGCGTCAGAGTTTGGCCGCCTGCATGTAACGGTCGAACGTGGCTTCGGTGAAGCGGAACCACAGGTTCTGGTCTGCGCGGAATTTGCTGTAGTCGGCGTAGACCTTCTTCCAGGCCGGATTCTTGTTGTTCAGGTCGTTGCAGATGTCCATGGTGGCCTTGAAGGCGGCGTCCAGGACGGGCTTGGGCATCTGCACGAGCTTGGTCTTGGCGGCCACCAGTTGCTTGAGTGCCAACGGGTTGCGGGCGTCGTAGCGGGCCTGCATCTCGACGTGGGCGTGCGAGGCGGCCACTTCGACCATGGCCTTGTAGTCGGCGCTCAGGCTGTTGAAGGCCTTCTGGTTGATGAAGAAGTCGAGCTGCGGGCCGCCTTCCCACCAGCCAGGGAAGTGGTAATGCGGGGCCACCTTGTAGAAGCCGAGCTTCTGGTCATCGTAGGGGCCCACCCATTCGGCGGCGTCGATCGTGCCCTTTTCCAGCGCCTGGTAGATCTCGCCGCCAGGCAGGTTCTGCGGCACCACGCCCAGCTGCTCCATCACGCGCCCGGCAAAGCCGGCCACGCGCATCTTCAGGCCCTTCATGTCGGCCAGGCTGGTGATGGGCTTGCGGTACCAGCCACCCATCTGGGCGCCGGTGTTGCCGCCGGGGAAGTTGATGATGTTGTAGCGGGTGTAGAACTCGCGCATCAGCGTCAGGCCGTTGCCTTCGAACATCCAGGCGCTCATCTGGCGGGAGTTCAGGCCGAAGGGGATGGCGCAGCCGATGGCAAAGGTCTCGTCCTTGCCGACGAAGTAGTAGGGCGCCGTGTGCGCCATCTCGACCGTGCCGGCCTGGACGCCATCGACCACGCCGAACGGGGGCATCAGCTCACCGGCGGCATGCACCGAGATCTGGAACTTCCCGCCCGACATCTCGGACACCTTCTTCGCGAACACTTCGGAAGCGCCGTAGATGGTGTCGAGCGACTTGGGAAAACTGGAGGCCAGGCGCCAGCGCACATTGGCCTGCGCGTGGACGATGGCGGGGGCGGCACCAGCGGCCAGCACGCCGGCGAGGCCGGCACCGTGGATGAAGCGGCGGCGTTCCATGTGAGAAGGGCTCCTGTGAATCGTTTCTGAGGGACAACTCAGGCGATTCTAGGGAGCCCCGATGCATCGCCCGGCGGCCGCGGGGCGGTGTTTACCCGCACGCAGCATGCGGCCACTGGGGCGGACCTCAGTGGCCGGCGATCTTCATCTTCTCGATCAGCACCGAGCCGACGGTCTTGCTGCCGTAGGTATAGGCATCGGCCCCGATGGCCACGATCTGCTGGAACATCTCGCCGAGGTGGCCGGCAATGGTGATCTCGTGCACGGGGAACTGGATGACGCCGTTCTCGACCCAGTAGCCGGCTGCGCCGCGGGAGTAGTCGCCCGTCACGTAGTTCACGCCCTGGCCCATCAGCTCGGTCACGAACAGCCCGGTGCCCAGCTTCTTGAGCATGGCCTTGAGGTTGTCCTTGGGGGCAGTGAGTTTGCTCTGCATCACCAGGTTCTGCGAGCCGCCGGCGTGGCCGGTGGTCTTCATGCCCAGCTTGCGCGCCGAGTAGCTCGACAGGAAGTAGCTCTGGGTGACGCCGGCCTTGACCACGCGGCGCTTGCGCGTGAGCACGCCCTCGTCATCGAACGGGGCGCTGCCTTTGCCCTTGAGGATGTGCGGGTCTTCGATGATGTCGATGTGCTTGGGGAACACCGGTTTGCCCAGGCTGTCGAGCAGGAAGGTGGCCTTGCGGTAGAGCGCGCCACCGCTGGTGGCCTGCACGTAGGCGCCCAGCAGACCGGCGGCCAGCGTGCTTTCGAACAGCACCGGCACTTCGCAGGTGGCGATCTTGCGCGATTTCAGGCGTGACAGCGCACGCTCGGCCGCATAGCGGCCCACGGCTTCAGGCCGGGCCATGTCGCGCGCATCGCGCTCGGACGTGTACCAGAAGTCGCGCTGCATGTCGTTGCCGCGGCCGGCAATGGGCGACACCGACAGCGAATGGCGCGAGCTGGCATAACCGCCGCGGAAGCCGCGCGTGTTGCCGGCAAAGAAGTGAGACTGCTGCGCCGACACGCCTGCGCCTTCGGAGTTGGTGATGCGCTTGTCGACCACCAGGGCGGCGTCTTCGCATCGGCGGGCCAGTTCAGCGGCTCCCTCGGCGTCGATGGCCCAGGGGTGGAACAGGTCCAGATCCCGCTTGGCGGCGCGACCCAGGGCCAGGTCCTCGGCGTCGGGCAGGCCGGCGGCCGGGTCTTCGGCGGTGTAGCGGGCGATGTCGTAGGCGGCGCGCACGGTCTGCTCCAGCGCCTGCGGCGAGAAATCGGAGGTGCTGGCGTTGCCGCGGCGCTGGCCCACGTAAACCGTCACGCCGATGGTCTTGTCGCGGTTGCGCTCGACGTTCTCGAGCTTGCCCTTGCGCACCGACACCGACAGGCCCATGCCTTCGGAGACCTCGGCCGCGGCATCGGTGGCGCCCAGCTTCCCGGCGAGCCCCAGCGTGTCTTCAATCAGCTGCTGGAAGTGCTCGCGGCTGTAGGCGAAGCCGTTGGACTGCAAAGCGGGGGTCTTGCCGGAGGAGGACGTGCTGTTCTTGGCGGCCATGTTGTGGTCTGGTGAAGAGGGCCCCCGTATCATAGCGACCACATGAATCCGAAACATTTTGATCAAGACGACGGCGTGGACGGTGGCGACGACCCGTTCGGCGGCCGTCCGAGCAAGAGCGCGCTCAAGCGCATGAGCCACGACCTGCAGGCCCTGGGCAAGCAGCTGCTGGAAATGCCCGATGCCCGCCTGAACGACATCGCCATGCCCGAGCGGTTGCGCGACGCGCTGGCCAACTACAAATCCACGCGATCCTTCGAGGGCAAGCGGCGCCAGCTGCAGTTCATCGGCAAGGTGATGCGTGAGGTCGACGCGGAGCCGCTGCGCGAAGCCGTGGCCGAGTTCCAGCTGGGCCACGCCCGCAACGCGCTAGAACTGCATCAGGCCGAACGCTGGCGCACCGAGCTGCTGAGCGAAGACAAGGACGTGGTGACCCGGTGGGTGGCGGCGCATCCCGACACCGACGTGCAGCAACTGCGCGCCCTGGTGCGCAATGCACGCAAGGACCAGGCTGCGGCGCCCGAAAAGCGCAACGGCCGGGCCTACCGTGAGCTGTTCCAGTTCATCAAGCACGCGATGATGGCGGATGCTGGCGAGCCCCCGGCTCCCTCGATGTCGTCCGACGCGGGCGACGAATCGGACGACGCATGAGCAGCCCGCAGTCCGGTTTCGAGCCCGTGCGGATCGGGGTGGTGTCAGTCAGCGACCGCGCCAGCACAGGGGTCTACGAAGACAAGGGTCTGCCGGCCCTGCAGGACTGGCTGGGTCGTGCCGTGCGCAACCCGGTCACCTGGGTACCTCGCCTGATCGCCGACGAACGCGACCTGATCGCCCAGACGCTGCGCGAGCTGGTGGACGTCGAAGGCTGCCACCTGGTGCTGACGACTGGTGGCACCGGGCCCGCGCCGCGGGATGTGACGCCCGAGGCCACGCTGGATGTGGCCGACAAGGAAATGCCGGGCTTTGGGGAGCAGATGCGCCAGATCAGCCTGCGCTTCGTGCCGACGGCCATCCTGTCGCGGCAGACGGCGGTCATCCGCAAGCAGGCCCTGGTCCTCAACCTGCCCGGGCAGCCGAAGTCGATCGCCGAAACGCTGGAAGGCCTGCGGGACGCGGAAGGGCGCGCCGTGGTGCCCGGCATCTTCGCGGCGGTCCCGTACTGCATTGACCTCATCGGCGGCCCCTACATCGAGACCGATCCGGCGGTCTGCGATGCCTTTCGACCGAAGTCAGCGCGACGGCCCCTCCCCGGCACGTCAGCCTGACTGGGTGCGCCGCCCCCTCTGTCTGGGGGCGTACGGACGCACAGGCCCCCCGCACGGGGCCTTTCTTTCCCGGCTTGCTCCTCCACAGAATCGCTGTTGACGATCAAAAAGGGAGAGGGCATGGAGGAAAGCAGGGCGGTCTGGGCCCGTGACGGGCGCCAGTGGCCTGTGGTGACCGTCATGGTCGGCATGCTGCTCGTCTGGTGTGGCCTGCTGGCTTACCACGTGCGAGCCGACAACGGCTTCGTGCTGGGTGACTGGGTGCTGGATTATCGCCAGGGCTTCACGCGCCGGGGCGCCATGGGCGCGATGCTGTGGCCGCTGGCCCGATGGAGTCACGTGCCGGTGACGGTGTGGGCGGCGGCCGTGGCCACGCTTGCCTATGCCGTCATGCTGACGGCGCTGGCCGCTGTGCTGGCCCGTCGATGCAAGCCGGTGTGGTACCTGCTGTGGCTGGCGTCGCCGGCGGCGCTCGCCTTTCCTTACTTTTCGCTGGCGGAGGTGGCGCGCAAGGAGGTGCTGCACTTCGCCTTGCTGGCCGCCGTGGTGTGGTGCCTGCATCGGCGTATCTGGCATCCGTTCCTGGCCGTGCTGGCCATCGCGTCGGCGGGCCTGCTCGTGCTGTCGCACGAGATGCTGGTGTTCTACGCGCCGTACTTCTGCCTCGCGACCTTCGTGTCCTGGCAGACGCCCCGCGTGTGGCGCCTGACCGCGGCGGCCATGCTGCTGACGTCTCTGGGGGCGGCAGCTGCCCTGTGGCTCTGGGCTCGCCCTCTGGACGGGACCGGCTTCTGTGCCAGCCTGCTGGCCGCCGGACACTCGGCCAGCCTGTGCCAGGGCATCGTGCTGTGGCCCATTCAGGACATTGAAGGGGCCTTGCACAACACCTGGCTCACGGTCATCCACTACGACTACGTGCGTGTCTATCCAGCCAGCCTGGTGTGCGCGGCGCTGCCTGTGATCCTGTGGTGGCGTCGCTATCCGGGTGAGCATGTCGGTCGCGTGGCCTGGGGCAGCCTGGCCTGTGTGCTGTGGAGCCTGCCCCTCTTTGCACTGGCGCAGGACTGGGGGCGCTTCATTCAGGTTCACGTGGTGTCGCTGGCCCTGGTGCTGGCCCTGGCGCTGCGCCGCCTGCCATTGGCCGACGAGCCGCCCTCCATGGCCACGCTGTCGCAGCCGCGCTTCCCGTGGCAGCGATCAGGCTGGGGGGCACTGCTGCTTGTGCTGTGCCTGGCGTGGCCGCTGTTCTGGCACCTGCCCACCTGTTGTGAGGCCGACGTGGGTGCAGGCTGGGCTGGCAAGGCGGGCGGCTGGATCAGTCGACGTCTGGCGGGCTGATCACGGGCGGCGCGTCGTTGTCGGCTTTCGGCAGCCCGAGGCGGGCCAGTTCAAGCTGCACGGCCGCGATGATGCGGGCGCGTAGCCACTGGTTGGCGGGGTCGTCTTCCATGGCCGCGTGCCAGTAGAGGTGGGCGTCCAGCTGGGCCGGGCTCAGCGGGAAGTCGTGCAGCGTGTTGTCGAAGTGCTGGTTGGCCACGCGTGCGTACTGCTGCGGCATGGTCAGCAGCATGTCCGTCTGGCTCACCACGCGGCAGGCCGCGAAGTAGTGGCGGCAGCGCAGGCCGATGTGGCGGCGCAGACCCTGCCGGCTCAGCTCGAAATCTTCCAGGCCCAGCCCCTGCCGGCGTGCCGACACCAGCACGTGCGTGCCGGCCAGGTAGTCGTCCAGATGCAGGGCGCCGCCGCGCAGGGCGGGGTGCCCACGGCGGGCCACGACCACCAGCCGATCCAGCACCAGCCGGGTGTGGTTGACCTCGGGCGACACCGGCAGCGCGATGTCGACGGCGGCATCGACCCGGCCCTGGCGCAGCGCGTCGGCAATGTCGTGGCGCTCCACCTGGATGCTGTTGACCGTGACGCCGGGCGCGTGTTCGCGGATGTGGGCCATCAGACCGGGCAGGGTGAGCGCCTCCAGGATGTCGCGCATGCCCAGCGTGAAGCTGCGCTCGGCGGCGGCCGGCTCGAAACCCTGCTGCGGCCCCTTGATGCCCGCCTGCAGCGTGGCGAGCGCCTGCCGCACCGCCGGTGTCAACGTCCGCGCATACGGCGTGGCCAGCATGCGCCGCCCCTGGCGCGTGAACAGCGGGTCGCCCAGCGCGTCGCGCAGGCGGGCCAGTGCGTGGCTGACGGCGGGTTGGCTCAGGTGCAGGTCGCGCGCGGCGGCAGTCAGCGAGCCGGTCTGCACGATGGCATCGAACACCAGAAACAGGTTCAGATCAATCTTGCCGAGATTCACGATGCGAATGGATGTAGATTCAAAGAATGCACTTGATTCATTATCTGTGCGTTTCTACACTGCCGCGCCATCTACCGAAGGAGAGAGCCCCATGGAGAAGTCCTTGATCGACGATGCAGGCCAGGTGCGTGCCGGTGAAGAAGTCGACCTGCCGCGCGTGACCGCCTGGCTGCAGAGCCAGGGCCTGACGCTCGAGGGCGAGCCGGAGCTCAAGCAGTATCCCGGTGGGGCTTCCAACCTGACTTACCTGCTGCGATACCCGAACAAGGACCTGATCCTGCGTCGGCCGCCGTTCGGTCACATCGCCAAGTCGGCGCACGACGTGGTGCGCGAGGCCACCATCATGCGCAAGCTCAAGCCCGTCTACCCGACGGTGCCCGAGGTCTACGCCATCTGCGAAGACACCGAGGTGATCGGTGCCCCGTTCTACGTGATGGAGCGCTTGGTGGGCGTCATCCCGCGCCAGAACCTGCCGCCCGAGCTGGGTCTCACGCCCGAGCGCACCCGCCAGTTGTGCCTCAACGTGCTCGACACGCTGATCAACCTGCACAAGCTGGATCCGGCTGCGGCGGGCCTGGCCGACCTGGGCAAGGGCGAAGGCTATGTGGCCCGTCAGGTGGAGGGCTGGAGCAAGCGTTTCCGTGCCGCCCGCACCGACGACGTGGGCGATTTCGAAGCCGTGATGGCCTGGCTGGCCGAGAAGCAGCCGAAGCACGAGGTGGCCATCCGCCTGATCCACAACGACTTCCGCTTCGACAACGTGGTGCTTGACGAGAACGACCCGCTGAAGGTGATCGGCGTGCTGGACTGGGAAATGGCCACGCTGGGCGACCCGCTGATGGACCTGGGCAGCGCGCTGGCCTACTGGGTGCAGGCCGACGACGACATGTTCATGAAGGGCTCGCGTCGCCAGCCGACCAACGCGCCCGGCATGCTGACGCGCGACGAGGTCGTGCGCTACTACAGCGAGCAGACCGGCATCAGCGTCGACAACTTCGATTTCTACACGGTGTTCGGCCTGTTCCGCCTGGCCGGCATCGCCCAGCAGATCTACCAGCGCTTCAAGGCCGGCAACGCGCGCAACCCGACGTTCGCCACGTTCGGGCCGTTCGTGTGCTACCTCGAACAGCGCTGCCAGCAAATCATCGCAGCCTCGTCGCTGTGACGTTCCCAACTCAAGAGGATCACCTGATGAGCCAACCCGCCACCTTCGATCTCACCGGCAAGATCGCCCTCGTCACCGGCTCCAGCCGCGGCATTGGCGAGGCCATCGCCCGCTTGCTGGCCGCGCACGGCGCGCACGTCATCATCTCCAGCCGCAAGGCCGAACCCTGTGAAGCGGTCGCTGCGTCGATCCGCGAAGCAGGCGGCAAGGCCTCCGTGCTGGCGTGCCACGTCGGCGAACTCGATCAGATCGACGCCGTCTTTGCCGCCATCGAGCAGCAGTTCGGTCGCATCGACATCCTGATCAACAACGCCGCGGCCAACCCGTACTTCGGCCACATCACCGACACCGATGCGGGCGCCTTCCAGAAGACCGTGGACGTCAACATCCGTGGCTACTTCTTCATGTGCTCGAAGGGCGCCAAGCTGATGGCGAAGAACGGCGGCGGCGCCATCGTCAACATCGCCTCGGTCAACGGCGTGATCCCGGGCATGGCGCAGGGCATCTACTCGATCACCAAGGCCGCGGTGATCTCGATGACGCACGCCTTCGCCAAGGAATGCGCGCCGATGAAGGTGCGCGTGAATGCCATCCTGCCCGGTGCCACCGACACCAAGTTCGCCTCGGCGCTGACCAGCAACGAGATGATCCTCAAGTCGGTGCTGGCCCACGTGCCGATGAACCGCGTGGCCGACCCGTCGGAAATGGCCGGGGCGGCGCTGTACCTGGCTTCCGATGCGGCCAGCTACACGACCGGCGCCTGCCTGAATGTGGACGGCGGCTACCTGCTGGCGTGACGTGAGCGGGCACGGCCCTCATCGGCCGTGCGCCAAGAACAAAGCCCGCCATCAGGCGGGCTTTTTCGTTGGGAGCGCCCGCACGGGCCCGATCACTTGACCAGACGGTTCAGGCTGTCGGCGTCGAAGCACTCGGTGCGCTGCGCGTCGGTGGGCATGCAGTCGCGCGCGGATTCGCTCTGCGCGCACTGGGCCAGCTTTTCCACCGCCTGCCACAGCATCGTGATCTGGTGCCCCTGGCCGGCCGCGTTGTCGATCAGCCCGCGCAGCGCCTGCGACAGCGGGTCGTCGCCTTCCGTCACGCCATAGGCCGAGAAGCCCATGCGTGCGGCCACGGCCTCGCGCTCGGCCTGCTTCTCGTCCATCAGCGTCTGCCTGGCCACGATGATGCGCGCCGGGTTGCCCACGGCGGTGGCGCCCGGTGGCACCGGCTTGGTCACCACCGCGTTCGAACCCACGCGGGCGCCGTCACCCACCGTGAAGCCGCCCAGCACCTGCGCGTTGGCACCGACGATCACACCGCGGCCCAGGGTGGGGTGGCGCTTGGCCCCGCGCGACAGCGAGGTGCCGCCCAGCGTGACGCCCTGGTAGATGGTGCAGTCGTCACCCACCTCGGCGGTCTCGCCGATCACGACGCCCATGCCGTGGTCGATGAATACGCGGCGGCCCATCTTCGCGCCGGGGTGGATCTCGATGCCCGTGAGGAAGCGGCCCCAATGCGAGATCCAGCGACCCAGCCACTTGAAGCCGCGCGTCCAGCACCGGTGGGCCAGCCGATGCAGAGCCAGTGCATGCAGGCCGGGATAACAGGTCAGCACCTCCCAGGCGGAGCGGGCCGCGGGGTCGCGCTCCACGATGCAGGCGATGTCTTCTCTGAGTCGGGCAAACAGCATGAACAGGCTTATGCGTTTTCGAGTAGGGCAGGCGAGTGTAGCCGCGGGTCAAAAACCCGGCGTGAATCAGGTCCGGCGGTCGAGCATGGCCTTCGCAATGCCGCGCAGGATGTGGATTTCCTCCTGACGCAGTTGGGCGCGGTTGAGCAACTGGTTCAGTCGGGGCATCAGCTTCTTGGGCGCGGCCGGATCCAGAAAGCCGATGGCCGTCAGCGCCTGCTCCCAGTGGTCGAGCACGCCCTGAACGGCCTGCCCCGAGGCCAGCGCGGGCTCGGGTGTGCGCGGCGCCACGTCGAATCCACCCAGCGCCTGCCGCCATTCATAGGAAAGCAACTGCACGGCCTGTGAGAGGTTCAGCGAGCCGTAGTCCGGGTTGGTGGGGATGCTGAGCACCGCGTGGCATCGGTATACGTCTTCGTTGGCCATGCCGTAGCGCTCGCTGCCGAACACGAAGGCGACTTTGTGCGGCTCCGGTGCCTGCGCCAGCGCCGCCAGCCCCTCGCGCGGCGACAGCGTGGGCGGGCCGAAGTCCCGCGGCGTCATGGCCGTGGCCAGCGCATATGTCACGCCGTGCAGGGCCTCGGCCAGCGTGTCGACGATCCGGGCGCGCACCAGGATGTCGGCGGCGCCGCTGGCCATGGCCACCGTCTCTTCCTGAATCAGCACATCGTCAAAGCGCGGCCGCACCAGCACCAGTTCCGAGAAGCCCATCACCTTCATGGCGCGGGCCGTGGCGCCCACGTTGCCAGGATGGCTGGTGCCGATCAGCACGAAGCGGGTCGGATCAGCAGGGCGATGGGGCGGCGGGGCTGCGTTCATGGGGAAGAAAGGCCGCGGTGGCGGCGTCAACAAGGGAACACCCGAAAAGTGGTGCAAAAAAACCAGCGCTTGGCTAGAATGCGCGATTCTCGCTCGTTCTTTGATCACTGCTGCTGCCTGTCTGCGACGCGCTTGCGCCGTGGGTTCATGTGAACCCGCTGCCGGACGCCGTGCGTGGCCCGCGCCCGATGCCCGTCCGGACCTTGCTTGCCGGGGCGGTGGGTGCCCGCCGTGCCCCGCGTCCCCCGTCGCCCAACGTTGAAACGCTCATATCCATGTCTCAAGCCCTGCACCCCATGCTCAACATCGCCATCAAAGCTGCACGCGCAGCCGGGGCGATCATCAACCGGGCGTCGCTCGACATCGAGCGCCTGACCGTGACGGCCAAGTCGCACAACGACTTCGTCACCGAGGTGGACAAGGCAGCAGAAGACGCGATCATCGCGACCATCCTCGAGGCCTACCCGGGCCACGGCATCCTGGCTGAAGAGTCGGGCCGCGAGCATGGCGCCCGCCACAGCGATTACGTCTGGATCATCGATCCGCTCGACGGCACCACCAACTTCATCCACGGCTTCCCGGTCTACGCGGTCTCGATCGCGCTGTCCTTCCGCGGCCAGGTCCAGCAGGCTGTCGTGTACGACCCGGCCCGCAACGACCTGTTCTACGCGTCCAAGGGCAAGGGCGCTTACATGAACGACCGCCGCATCCGCGTCTCGAAGCGCACCCGCATGCTCGAGTGCCTGATCGGCACCGGCTTCCCCTTCCGCAAGGGCGACAACTTCCAGCGCTACCTCAAGATGTTCGAAGAGGTGATGGTCCAGTGCGCCGGCGTGCGTCGCCCGGGTGCTGCCGCGCTCGACCTGTGCTACGTGGCTGCCGGCTTCTACGACGGCTTCTTCGAGACCGGCCTGAGCCCCTGGGACATCGCCGCGGGTTCGCTGATGATCACCGAGGCCGGCGGCCTGGTGGGCAACTTCACCGGCGAGCCCGACTTCCTGTACCAGCGTGAAATCGTGGCCGGCAACCCGCGCATTTACGGCCAGCTGGTCAAGACCCTGGCGCCGTACACCCGCGTGATCACGGAAGATCCGAAGGCCGACGCCGCGCTGGACGCCGACGAAGGCGAGAGCGACCCTGAAGACGACGCCCTGATCCAGCAACTGCAGGCGGCCGAAGACGCCGCCCAGGCCGAGAAGGTGGCGCAGCAGCCGGCCGAGGCCGAGAAGCCCCAGCGCAAGCGCATCACCGCAGCCGCCAAGGCCCAGGAAGTGCGCGAGGCCGCCGAGCGCGAGCCGAAGCGACCTGGCCGCCCGGCCCGCCGCGACGACGCACCGTTCTGATGCGGGGCTGAGCGCACCCCCGCGCTCGGCCTGATTTCAACGCCCACCTGGCGACCCCGAGTCCTTGCAGCCGATGTCCGGAGCCCCCGTGCCGCCCACCGCGACCGACTTCAGCGCTCACACGCCGATGATGGCGCAGTATCTGCGCATCAAGGCCGAGCACCCCGACACCCTCGTGTTCTACCGCATGGGGGATTTCTACGAGCTCTTCTACGACGACGCCCGCAAGGCCAACCGGCTGATCGACATCACGCTGACGGTGCGGGGCCAGTCGGCCGGCGAGCCGGTGGTGATGGCCGGCGTGCCCGTGCACGCGGTCGAAACCTACCTGGCCAAGCTGATCCGCCTGGGCGAGTCGGTGGCGATTGCCGAGCAGGTGGGCGAGGTCGGTGCCACCAAGGGCCCGGTCGAGCGCAAGGTGGTGCGCGTGGTCACCCCCGGCACGCTGACCGACACCGAACTGCTGTCCGAGCGCTCGGACGCGCTGCTGCTGGCCGTGGTGATGGACAAGCGCGGCCGCCATGCCGAGCACGCGGTGCCCTGCGGGCTGGCCTGGCTGGGTCTGTCCAGCGGCAAGCTGGGCCTGACCGAATGCACCGAGCGCGAGCTGGCCGGCTGGCTGGCCCGTCTGCAGCCCGCCGAGATCCTGTTTGACCGCGAACGTGTCCCGCCCACAGTTCAGGCCATGCTGTCGCAAGGCGGTCGAGCCACCGCGCTCACGAGCCGCCCCACCTGGCAGTTCGATGCCGGCCTGGGCCTGCGCAAGCTGTGCGAGCAGCTTCAGGTCGGCCACCTGCAAAGCTGGGGCGCGCAGGAGATGCCGCTGGCGCACAGCGCCGCCGCCGCGCTCCTGAGCTTTGCCGAACACACGCAGGGCAGGGCGCTGTCGCACGTGGCCACGCTCGAAGTGCCGCACACCAGCGAGCTGCTCGACCTGCCGCCCGCCACCCTGCGCAACCTCGAACTGGTGCAGACGCTGCGTGGCGAAGACGCGCCCACGCTGCTGTCGCTGATCGACACCTGCCGCACCGGCATGGGCAGCCGCGCGCTGCGCCAGTGGCTCACGCAGCCGCTGCGCGACCGGGCCGTGGCCCGCGCCCGGCTCGATGCCATCGCCACGCTGCTGGTGCCCCCGCACCACGAACAGGGCCACGAAGCCCTGCGCGAGGCCCTGCGCCAGATGAGTGACGTCGAGCGCATCAACGCCCGCGTGGCGCTGCGCCAGGTGCGCCCGCGCGAGCTGGCCGGCCTGCGCGATACGCTGCTGGGCCTGCCTGCGCTGCGTGAGCGCGTGCCCGAAGGCGCACCCTTGCTGGCGCAACTTGCCACGGCGCTGCAGCCCGATCCGGCCATCGCCCAGCGGCTGCAGGCCATGCTGATGGAAACGCCCGCCGTGCTGTTGCGCGACGGTGGCGTGATCGCGACCGGCTTCGATGCCGACCTCGACGAGCTGCGGGCCATCTCGGAGAACTGCGACGCCTTCCTGCTCGAACTCGAGGCCCGCGAGCGCGCCCGCACCGGCATCTCCAACCTGCGCGTGCAGTTCAACAAGGTGCACGGCTTCTACATCGAGGTCACGCAAAGCCACGCCGACAAGGTGCCGCTCGACTACCAGCGCCGCCAGACGCTGAAGAACGCCGAGCGCTTCATCACGCCCGAACTCAAGGCCTTCGAAGACAAGGCCCTGTCGGCGCAGGAGCGTGCGCTGGCCCGCGAGAAGGCGCTGTACGACGCGCTGATCGACTTCCTGCAGCAGCACATCGCCGTGCTCGGGGCGCTGGCCCGGGCGCTGTCCACGCTGGATGCGCTGGCGGCCCTGGCCGAACGCGCACAGACGCTGGGCTGGTCCCGCCCCGAGTTCTGCACCCACCCCTGCATCGAGATCGAGAAGGGGCGCCACCCCGTGGTCGAGGCGCGCCTGATGGAGACGACCGGTACGGCCTTCATCCCGAATGACTGCCGCTTCGACGCCAACCGCCGCATGATGATCATCACCGGCCCGAACATGGGTGGTAAGTCGACCTTCATGCGCCAGGTGGCGCTGATCGTGCTGCTGGCCTCAATGGGGGCCTACGTGCCGGCCGCCGGGTGCCGACTGGGCCCGATCGACGCCATCCACACCCGCATCGGCGCGGCAGACGACCTGGCCAACGCCCAATCCACCTTCATGATGGAGATGACCGAGGCGGCCGCCATCGTGCACACCGCCACCGAGCATTCGCTCGTGCTGATGGACGAGATCGGCCGGGGCACCTCCACGTTCGACGGCCTGTCGCTGGCCGGCGCCATTGCCAGCCACCTGCACGACAGGAACAAGGCCTTCACCCTGTTCGCCACGCACTATTTCGAGTTGACCGCGCTGCCCGAAAAGCACCCGCGCGCGCTCAACGTGCACGTGGGTGTGGCCGAATCGGGCGACGACATCGTCTTCCTGCACGAACTGCAGCATGGCCCCGCCAGCCGCAGCTACGGCGTGCAGGTGGCGCGCCTGGCCGGCATGCCGCACACCCTGATCCGCCAGGCGCGCGCCACGCTCGAGTCGCTCGAGGCCCAGCAACGCCAGCACGAGCAGCAGATCGACCTGTTTGCTGCGGCCGATGCGGGCGGTTTTGACGCGGACGCGGTGGCCGCGCAGGGCGCGGCCCTGGCCAGCCCGGCTGGCGAAACCCTGAGCCCGGCGGAAGCGCAGGCCCTGACCTTGCTTGCCGGCATCGACCCCGATACCCTGACTCCTCGTGAGGCGCTGGACGCGCTCTACAAACTCAAAGCGGTGTTCTCATCATGACCTACTGTGTTGCCATGCGGCTCAACGCCGGTCTTGTGTTCCTGTCCGACTCGCGCACCAACGCAGGCATGGACCAGATCAGCACCTTCCGCAAGATGTCGGTCTACGAGAAGCCGGGCGACCGCGTGCTCGTGCTGATGACGGCCGGCAACCTGGCCATCACCCAGGCGGTGAAGCAGTTGTTGGGCAACGAGACCATCGAGGGCTCCGACGGCGAGCCGGTCACGATCTGGACGGCCAAGAGCCTGTTCGACGTGGCGCGCATCGTGGGCAGCGCCGTGCGCAAGGTCCACGCCCGGGACGCCGACGCGCTGAAGAAGCACGGCATCGACTTCAACTGCAACCTCACGATCGGCGGGCAGATCAAGGGCGAGACCATGCGCCTGTTCAATGTCTACGCGGCGGGCAACTTCGTCGAGGCAGGCATCGACGGCGTCTGCTACTTCCAGATCGGCGAATCCAAGTACGGCAAGCCGGTGATCGACCGCGTGGTCACGCCCAGCACGCCGCTGGAAGAGGCGGCCAAGTGCGCGCTGATCTCCATGGATTCGACGCTCAAGTCCAACCTGTCGGTGGGCCTGCCGCTCGACCTCATGGTCTACGAGGCCGACAGCCTGCAGGTCGACAAGCTGATCCACATCGACGAGTCGAATGCCTACTTCCGCATGATCCGCAGCAGCTGGGGCCAACGCCTGCGCCAGGTGTTCGACTCCATCCCGGATCCGACCTGGAATGGCGACCAGCCCGATCTGGCCGCCAACGTGGTGCCCCAGCACCAGGCGATGAACCCGCTGAGCAAGATCAACGCGCCCCAGGCGTGAGCATCACGCTGGCGTGGCGTTCCGGTCGGTGGCCGGCTCGCTGCTGGCCTGCCGGTCGAGCTCGGCAATGCAGGCAGCCATCTCTGCGTGGCAGCGGGCCATCAGGGCGGGCACGTCGTCCGCACCGAGCCCTTCCGTCGAGATGGGCGGCAAGGCCTTGAGGATCACGTCGCCGCTGTGCCAGCGGTTCAGGCGCATCTGCCGCACATAGTTGTTGCTGCAGATCGGAACGATGGGCACGCCGGCATTGATGGCCAGCTGGAAGGCGCCTTTCTTGAACGGCCCCAGCCCCCGCCCGTGGCTGCGCGTGCCTTCGGCAAAGATCCAGATCGAGATATCGCGCGCATGCAGCGTGTCGTTCAGTTGCGTCATGGCCTGGCGGGCGCGAACCGCATTGCCCCGCTGGATCAGCACATTGCCGGCCAGCCAGTACAGCTGACCGAACAGCGGCAGCCACTTCAGGCTCTGCTTGCCCAGACTCACGGTGCGGTGCGGCACCACCTGCCCGAAGACGAACAGGTCGTGGTTGGACAGATGGTTGGCCACGATGACCGCCGGCCGGGGCTGGTCTGCCACCACGCTCGGATCCAGACGCACGCGCAGCCCCAGGATGCGCAGGGCTGGCAGGGCGTACAACCGCGCGCACAGGGGCGTGTTCTCGGGGTTGAATGGACGCAGGATGCAGACGGTCAGGCCAGCGAGCGTGGCCACGACGAAGTGCACGCTCAGCAGCAGCATGCGCAGGGCAAACAGCACAGGGTCTCCAGGGCGCCAGGCGGGAAGGGCGCGTCGGGCGATTATCCGACGTCCGCAAGGGGGCTCCACCGTGGTGCACGCTGGCAGATGGCGGCTCCGTCCGCGCCCGGCCGGGCGCCGAACCACCTATAATGCCGCTTTACCACCGCAGCGTTCGCATACCGTGCGAGCGCTTTTGCGCACATGACCAAGTTTGTCTTCGTCACCGGCGGTGTGGTGTCCTCACTCGGTAAGGGCATCGCCGCTGCGTCTTTGGCTGCCATCCTCGAATCGCGCGGCCTCACCGTCACCCTCATCAAGCTCGATCCGTACATCAACGTCGACCCGGGCACCATGTCGCCCATGCAGCACGGTGAGGTCTTCGTCACCGACGACGGTGCCGAAACCGACCTCGACCTGGGCCACTACGAACGCTTCATCACCACGCGGATGAAGAAGGCCAACAACTTCACGACCGGTCAGATCTACAAGTCCGTGCTCGAGAAGGAGCGTCGTGGTGACTACCTGGGCAAGACCGTGCAGGTCATCCCCCACATCACCAACGAGATCCAGGAATTCGTGCGCCGTGGCGCCGGCGTCGGCACGCCGGAAGCGGTCGACGTCGCCATCGTGGAAATCGGCGGCACCGTGGGTGACATCGAGTCGCTGCCCTTCATGGAAGCGGCCCGCCAGATGAGCCTCAAGCAGGGCCCGGCCAGCACCGCCTTCGTGCACCTGACCTACGTCCCGTTCATCGCGGCCGCCGGCGAGCTCAAGACCAAGCCGACCCAGCACACCGTGCAGAAGCTGCGCGAAATTGGCATCCAGCCCGACGCACTGCTGTGCCGCGCCGACCGCGCCATCCCGACCGACGAGCGCGAGAAGATCTCGCTGTTCACGAACGTGCCCGAGTCCGGCGTGATCTCGGTGTGGGACGCCGACACCATCTACAAGGTGCCGCGCATGCTGCACGAGCAGCACCTGGACGACCTGATCTGCGCCAAGCTGCAGCTGCAGACGAAGCCGGCCGATCTGTCGCGCTGGGACAACCTGGTCAACGAGGTCGAGAACCCGAAGCAGACTGTCACCATCGCGATGTGTGGCAAGTACACCGAGCTGTCGGATTCGTACAAGTCGCTCAACGAGGCGCTGCGCCACGCCGGCATCCACAACCATGCCCGCGTCAACATCGAGTATGTCGATTCGGAAACGCTGACGCCCGAAACGGCCAGCACGCTGGAGCAGTACGACGCCATCCTGGTGCCGGGCGGCTTCGGCAAGCGCGGCGTCGAAGGCAAGATCATTGCGGCCCAGTACGCCCGCGAGCACGGCATTCCCTACCTGGGCATCTGCCTGGGCATGCAGGTGGCCACCATCGAGTACGCCCGCCACAAGGCCGGCCTGACCGATGCCAACTCCACCGAGTTCGAACCGAACACGCCGCACCCGGTGATCGCCCTGATCGACGAGTGGCTGGACGCCGACGGCACCGTGCAGAAGCGCGATGCCAACTCCGACCTCGGCGGCACGATGCGCCTGGGCGCCCAGAGCTCGGACGTGATGCCCGGCACGCTGGCCCACCAGATTTACGGCCCGGTCGTGACCGAGCGTCACCGCCACCGCTACGAAGCCAACGAGCGTTACCTCGACAAGCTGCGTGAAGCCGGTCTCGTGATCTCGGCCATCACCCAGCGCGAGAAGCTCACCGAAATGGTCGAGCTGCCGCAGTCGGTGCACCCGTGGTACGTGGGCGTGCAGTTCCACCCCGAGTTCAAATCGACGCCCTGGGACGGCCACCCGCTGTTCAAGAGCTACGTCAAGGCCGCGCTGGATCACCAGGCCCAACACGCCAACGAATCCAAGAAGGCCTGATCCGGGCCGAAGGACACCACCATGAAACTCTGCGGCTTTGACGTCGGCCTTCACCATCCGTTCTTTCTGATCGCCGGCCCCTGCGTGGTCGAGTCCGAGCAGCTGCAGATGGACACGGCAGGCCATCTGAAGGAAATCACTTCGGCGCTGGGCATCCCGTTCATCTTCAAGTCGAGCTACGACAAGGCCAACCGTTCTTCGGGCGCGTCGTTCCGTGGCCCGGGCATGGACAAGGGCCTGGAGATCCTGGCCAAGGTGCGCAGCACGCTGAACGTGCCCATCCTGACCGACGTGCACACCGAAGCCGAGATTCCCACGGTGGCGTCGGTGGTCGACGTGCTGCAGACGCCTGCCTTTTTGTGCCGCCAGACCGATTTCATCCGCGCCGTCGCCCAGTGCGGCAAGCCGGTGAACATCAAGAAGGGTCAGTTCCTGGCCCCTGGCGACATGAAGAACGTCATCGACAAGGCCCGTGCCGCCGCGCGCGAAAAAGGCCTGAACGACGACAACTTCATGGCCTGCGAACGTGGCGTCAGCTTCGGCTACAACAACCTGGTCTCGGACATGCGTTCGCTGGCCATCATGCGTGACACCGGCGCCCCGGTCGTGTTCGACGCCACCCACAGCGTGCAGCTGCCGGGCGGGCAGGGCACCAGCTCGGGCGGTCAGCGCGAGTTCGTGCCCGTGCTGTCGCGCGCGGCCGTGGCGGTCGGCATTGCCGGCCTGTTCATGGAAACGCACCCCGATCCATCCTGCGCCCTGAGCGACGGCCCGAACGCCGTGCCGCTCAAGCACATGAAGGCCCTGCTGGAGACCCTGGTCGAGCTCGACCGCATCACCAAGAAGAACGGCTTCCTCGAAGCCGACTTCTCGGCCTGATCGCCGCCGCTCGCCCAGGAAGGGCCCGCCCGGATGGGGGCCATCGCCGCCACGCCGGGCCACCCCAGGTCGGTTAACCTCACCGGGTTTGGCCGGGCCTGGTCATCACATCACCCACTCTTTCATTTTTCTTGAGGATACCCAGATGAGCGCCATCGTTGACATCATCGGCCGCGAGATCATCGACAGCCGAGGCAACCCCACCGTCGAATGCGACGTGCTGCTGGAAAGCGGCGTCATGGGCCGTGCCGCCGTGCCGTCGGGTGCATCGACCGGCTCGCGCGAGGCGATCGAGCTGCGTGATGGCGACAAGAGCCGCTACCTGGGCAAGGGCGTGCTGAAGGCCGTCGAGCACATCAACACCGAGATCTCGGAAGCCGTGCTGGGCCTGGATGCGTCCGAGCAGGCCTTCCTGGACAAGACCCTGATCGACCTCGACGGCACCGACAACAAGGGCCGCCTGGGCGCCAACGCCATGCTGGCCGTGTCGATGGCCGTGGCCCGCGCCGCTGCCGAAGAAGCCGGCCTGCCGCTGTACCGCTATTTCGGCGGCATGGGTGCCGTGCAGCTGCCCGTGCCGATGATGAACGTCATCAACGGTGGCGCCCACGCCAACAACAACCTCGACCTGCAGGAATTCATGATCCTGCCGGTGGGCGCCCCGACCTTCCGCGAAGCCCTGCGCTACGGTGCGGAGGTCTTCCACGCCCTCAAGAAGATCCTGCACGACAAGCACATCAGCACCGCCGTGGGCGACGAAGGTGGCTTCGCACCGTCTGTGGCCAGCCACGAGGAAGCCATCCAGCTGATCCTGCAGGCCATCGAAGCTGCGGGTTACGTGGCCGGCGAGCAGATCGCCCTGGGCCTGGACTGCGCTGCATCCGAGTTCTACAAGGACGGCAAGTACCACCTGGAAGGCGAAGGCCTGGTGCTGACCGCCGAGCAGTGGACCGACATGCTGGCCACCTGGTGCGACAAGTACCCGATCATCTCGATCGAAGACGGCATGCACGAAGGCGACTGGGCCGGCTGGGCTCACCTGACGGAACGTCTGGGCAAGAAGGTGCAGCTGGTGGGTGACGACCTGTTCGTCACCAACACCAAGATCCTGAAGGAAGGCATCGAGAAGGGCATCGCCAACTCCATCCTCATCAAGATCAACCAGATCGGCACCCTGACCGAGACGTTCGCCGCCATCGAGATGGCCAAGCGCGCCGGCTACACCGCCGTGATCTCGCACCGCTCGGGCGAAACCGAAGACAACACCATCGCCGACATCGCAGTGGGCCTGAACGCCGGCCAGATCAAGACCGGTTCGATGAGCCGTTCGGACCGCATGGCCAAGTACAACCAGCTGCTGCGCATCGAGGAAGACCTCGGCAACGTGGCCGTGTACCCGGGCCGCAGCGCGTTCTACAACCTGCGCTGATCGGTGGCCTTCCGGCGTGACGCGTCACGCCGGTGCGGCACAAGATGCAAGGGCTCCAGCACGGGGCCCTTTTTCTTGCGCTGGACACGATCTGTTAAGCTTTCACCATGCGTTTTGCAGCCGTCTTTCTTCTTGTCTGCCTGGCCGTCGTGCATGCCGAGCTGTGGTTCGGCAAGGGCGGTGTGCCGCGCGTGTCGGCCCTGCGTGCCGAGCTGCGCGTGCAGCAGAAGGCGAACGCCCAGGCCACGGCGCGCAATGAGCAGCTCGCGGCCGAAGTGCGCGATCTCCAGGAGGGCCTGGAGATGGTGGAAGAGAAGGCGCGAACCGAGCTGGGCATGGTCAAGCCTGACGAGATCTACGTGCAGCTGACCTCGCAACTGCCGCAGATCACCGAGCCACCGCCCGCGCCGGCCACGCCCTGATCCACCTCGCGCTCGTCGTTCATGACCGCCCCCTTGTCGTTGGCCGACAGCCTGGTCTGGCTCGACCCGTGGCTGGCTCCCTGGTTCACCGCCTGGGGTGTGCCAGCGAGTCGCCTGGAGGCCCTGGCCTTTGTGCTGTCCCTGGTCATGGTCGGCCTCAACCTGCGTGTGCACGTGGGCGCCTGGCCGCTGGCCATCGTCAGTTCGGCGCTGTACGGGCTGTTGTTTGCGCGCTCACGTCTGTATGGCGAGGCAAGCCTCCAGCTGGTGTTCATCGCCTTGTCGGCATGGGGTTGGTGGCGCTGGTGGCGTGATCCGGCGCAAGCCGATGCCGACGCCGGTGTGCGCAGCCTGACGGCGACGCAGCGGCGGCTGGCTGCCGCGGCAGGTCTGGCGCTGTGGCCCGTGATCGGTCTGGTGCTGCAACACGCCACCGATTCCGATGTCGCCTTTGCCGACGCGTTTCCGACGGCGTTGAGCCTGCTTGGCCAGTGGCTGCTGGCGCGCAAGCTGGTCGAGAACTGGCCTTGCTGGCTGGTGGTCAACGTCGCGAGCATGGCGCTGTTTGCCCACAAAGGGCTCTGGCTCACGGTGATCCTGTATGGGCTGTTCGCCATGCTGTCGGTATTCGGCTGGCGTGCCTGGCACCAACGCGTTCGGGAGGCCCGCGCATGAGCGGCCTGGTGATTGCCCTGGTGGGCGCGGAAAGCACAGGCAAGACCACGCTTGCGCGCGAGCTGGCACAGCGCTTGTGCGCATCCGGCCGCGATGCCGTCGTGGTGCCGGAGTACCTGCGCACATGGTGTGAGGCCGAGGGCCGCACGCCGGCGCCGCATGAGCAGCGCGTCATCGCCGAGAGGCAGACCGCGCACATCCGCGAGGCCGCTGCCCGCCATGCGCTTGTGCTGGCCGACACGACGGCCCTGATGACCGCGGTCTACAGCCACCACCTGTTCGATGACCAGAGTCTGTACGCTGTGGCCGACCAGGCCCACGCCGAGGTGGCCCTGACGCTGCTGACCGGGCTCGATCTGGCCTGGGTGGCCGATGGTCTGCAGCGCGACGGCGCCCACGTGCGCGAACCGGTCGACACCCTCGTGCGCCAGGCGCTGGCGCGCATGCAGGCGGCGTATGCCGTCGTCACAGGGCAGGGCGAAGCCCGCACTGCGCTGGCGCTCAGCCTCATCGAGCACGAGCTGGAACGGCCCCGCAGGCAGGCTGAGCAGTCACTGCGCCCTCGGTGGCGCTGGGTGTGTGCTGACTGCGACGACGGCGAGTGCGAGCAGCACTGGCTACCCCGGCCGGCGCCATGACCACCTCGGCGCCGTTGCCCATCCTGTGGCGCGACGAACACCTCGTGGCGCTGCACAAGCCACCCGGCTGGCTGGTGCACCGCACCGGCCTGGATGCAGACGAGTCCCGCGTGGTGCTGCAGGCCTTGCGCGACCAGATCGGGCGACACGTTTATCCCGTGCACCGGCTGGACAAGGGCACCTCGGGCGTGCTGTTGATGGCGCTGAACTCAGAGGTGGCAGGCCGGCTGGGTGGCGCCTGGCATGAAGGCGCCGTGCGCAAGCTGTATGTGGCCATGGTGCGCGGTTGGGCCTCCGAAGCCACCACGGTGGACCATCCACTCGTGCCCGACGAGTCTCCCGAGGGCACCCCGGCGCAGCCCGCACGCACGCACATCCGCCGCCTCGCCCGGCTCAGCCTCCCGATTCCGGTCGACCGCTATGACACCACGCGTGTCAGCCTGGTGCAGGCCGAGCCGGAAACCGGACGTCGCCACCAGATCCGTCGCCACCTCAAGCACCTGTCGTACCCGTTGATCGGCGATGCCACGCATGGCAAGGGGGCGCATAACCGCTGGTGGGCCGAACGTCTGGGTGTGCAGCGCCTGTGGCTGCACGCCGCGGAACTTGCTCTGAGCCACCCGATGACCGGGCAGCCGATGCGCTTTCATTCGCCCTGGCATCCGGATCATCCGGACGCGGCGGTGCTGAACCCCGATTGGGCTGCGTTGATCCGCAGCGAAGCCTGGCAGTGGGGCGACTGAGCCCTACGCAAGGCCTTACTGAAGGCTGCCCGAACTCGGCGGTGATTCGGCCCCGCCCGTGAACAGCGCGGCAGCATCCACCGGATCGAAGGTGTAGTGCATGCCGCAGAAGTCGCAGCCGATGTCGACCTGACCCTGCTCGGCCAGGATGCTCTCGACTTCATCGACACCCAGGCTGCGCAGCATGTTGGAGACCTTCTCGCGCGAGCAGGTGCATGCGAAGCGCGGGCCGGTGGGGCCGGCTTGTGGCTCGAAGCGGCGCAGGTCCTCTTCCCAGAACAGGCGACGCAGGATGGTGTCCACGTCCAGCGTCAGCAGCTCTTCCTGTTTCAGCGTGGCCGCCAGGTGTGCGATGCGGTTGAAGTGCTCGTTGAGGCCGATCTCGTCTTCGTTGCGCTGCGTGCCCGCCAGGTTCCCTTCACCCTCCACCGGCAGACGCTGGATGAGCAGGCCTGCGGCCACCTCGTCGTTGGCGGCCAGCACCAGGCGCGTGTCGAGCTGCTCGGACTGCAGCATGTAGTGCGCCAGCACGTCGCTCAGTTGGTGCAGCGGCTCGCCGGCGTCACCGTGCAGTGGCACGATGCCCTGGTAGGGCTGCTGACCGGGCAGACGGTCCTTCGGGTCGAGGGTGATGGCGCAGCGCCCGCCACCGGCGACGTTCACCATCACCTCCAGCGGCAGGTGGCCGTCGTCGGTGCCCGGCAGCTCGCCGATCACCTTGGCCGTGCTGCGGAACGACAGGTCGGGCTGCACTTCGGTCACGGCCAGCTTCACCGGGCCATCGCCGAACACCTGCAGCACCACCGCGCCGTTGAACTTGATGTTGGCCTGCAGCAGCACGCCCGCGGCGCTCATTTCGCCCAGCAGCTTGCGCACCGGGGCGTCCAGCGCTTCGCCTTCGCTGCGGCGGGCCAGGAGGGTCTGCCAGCTGTCGGTCAGGCGGACCAGCATGCCGCGAACCGGCAGGCCTTCGAACAGGAACTTGTGCAATTCATTCATGGGAAGGGGTGCCCGGCACGTCGATGCGCACCAGGTCGGTCTTGTATTGGGCGCTCTTGGTGACATAGAGCGCGGTGCCGATGCGCATGCGCATGCGCTCGGCGTCGTTCAGTGGCCGCACGGCCTTGGCGGGCTGACCGAGGATCAGCATGCCGTCCTCGAACACCTTGCCTTCGGTGACGAGGGCGCCCGCACCGACCAGGCACTCCTTGCCGATCACCGCGCCGTTGAGCACGACGGCCTGGATGCCGATCAGCGCACCGTCACCGATGGTGCAGCCGTGCAGCATGGCCTGGTGACCGACGGTCACGTCGGCACCGATGGTGAGCGGAAAGCCGATGTCAGTGTGCAGCACGGCGCCTTCCTGCACGTTCGAGCGTTCGCCCAGCGTGATGGGCTCGTTGTCCCCGCGCAGCACGGCCTGCGGCCACACGCTGCTGCCTTCGGACAGGATCACCTGGCCCATGACGTCGGCCGATTCGGCGACGAAGGCGCTGGGGTGCAGCTGTGGAACCTGGTCCTTGATGCGGTAGACGGCCATGGCACGGGCGCGCGACGCGGCGCGGGGGGCTGTTGGGGAGGGCTTGATTCTAGGCGGCTTGGCCTGCCGCGGTTGGCGCGGGGCCAAAGCTCCACCTATGATCGGTACCATTGCTTTTCAATGGTGCGTTGACCACCTTATGCTCCTCCTGCTGTCCCCCGCCAAGAGCCTTGATTACGAGGCCCCGCCCGTCACCGACCGCCACACGCTGCCCGAGTTCGCCGACGAGGCCGCTGCGCTGATCGACGTGCTGCGTCCCTACACCCCGGCCCAGATTGCCTCGCTGATGGACCTGAGCGACCCGCTGGCCACGCTGAACGTGGCGCGGTATGCCGCCTGGTCGCCCAAGTTCACGGCGGCCAACAGCAAGCAGGCCATCCTCGCCTTCAACGGCGATGTGTACGAGGGCCTGGATGCCACCTCGCTCAAGCCCGCGGATCTGGACTGGGCGCAGGCGCACATCGGCATCCTCAGCGGGCTGTATGGTGTGCTGCGGCCGCTGGACTGGATGCAGCCGTATCGCCTGGAAATGGGCACCCGGCTGGCCAACCCGCGTGGCAAGGACCTCTACGCCTGGTGGGGTGACGCGCTGGCCGAGTACCTGAACCGGCGCCTGGCCGAGCAAGGTGATGACCTCGTCATCAACCTGGCCTCGCAGGAGTACTTCAAGTCGGTCAAGCGCAAGGCCCTGAAGGCCCGCGTGGTGGAGTGCGTGTTCGAGGACTGGAAGGCCGGGCAGTGGAAGATCATCAGCTTCCATGCCAAGCGGGCCCGCGGGCTGATGGCCCGTCACGCGGTGCTCAAGCGGGCGCGGAGCACGGCCGATCTGCTTGATTTTTCAGCCGAAGGGTATGCCCACGATCCGGCAGCCTCGGAGGCGGACCGGCTGGTGTTCCGCCGCAAGGTGGCCGCTTGACCGTGACGCAGCGCGTGAGCCCCGAGCTGCGCGACTGGGCGGTCGCGCAACTGGCGGCCGGCCAGCCGGCCGCGGTGCTGTTGCGCGCCATGCTGGACAGCGGCTGGAGCCGCGATGTGGCCCTGTCCGTCCTCGGCGCAGAAGTCGAGGAGGTCGCGGGCCGGGGTGCATGGCCCGGGCTCGGCCCGGACCGAGTGCGCGCGCCCGGCCTCCCGCCCGGGGCGCTCGAGCGCGGGCGTGTCACCGTGGCCGGCCATGACGTGGACATCCTGGTGCACTGCGATTGCCCGCAGCTGGTGGTCCTGGGCGGGTTCCTCACGCCTGCCGAATGCACGGGCCTCATCGAGGAGGCCCGTGCGCGCCTGAAGCCCTCCGAGACCGTGGTGGGCGATACCGGCGGCAGTGAGGTGAATGTCGCCCGGACCAGCGAGGGCATGTTCTTCGGTCGGGGTGAGTCCGAGCTGTGTCAGCGCATCGAGGCCCGCATCGCGGCCTTGCTGTCGTGGCCGGTGTCGCACGGCGAGGGGCTGCAGGTGCTGCGCTATGGGCCGGGCGCGCAATATCGTCCTCACCACGACTATTTCGATCCCGACCTGCCGGGCAGCAGCCGCATCCTGCAGCGCGGGGGGCAACGCGTGGCCACGTTGGTGATGTACCTCAATACGCCGGAAGAGGGCGGGGCCACCACCTTTCCGGAAGCCGGGCTCACGGTGCATGCCGTGGCCGGCCACGCCGTGTTCTTCTCGTATGACCGGCCCGACCCCGCCACGCGCACGCTGCATGGCGGCGCCCCCGTCATCGCGGGCGAAAAGTGGGTGGCGACCAAGTGGTTGCGGGAGGGCACCTTCGCCTGAAAGCAGAAACGGAGCCCATGGGCTCCGTTTCGGGGGGGGCGGTCAGCGCGCGGGCTGACCGGTTCAGCCGGTCACCGACTGCGGGGGCGACCCGCGCCAGATTGATCGCGCGGTCCGCGTTCCATGCGGCCATCCTGGCGACCCGACGACGGGCCGCGGCCACCTCGCTGACCCCCACCACCGCCACCCGCGGGACGGCCACCGCCGCCCGAACGCGAGCCGGTGTTTCCATGCAAGACACGGCGGCCGAGTTGGATGGGCTCCGGGCGGGCATTCGGGTCGGGTTCGAAGCCGGCCACCACCTCGCGCGGGATCGGGCGCTTGATCAGCTTCTCGATGTCGGCGAGGAAGCCTTCCTCGTCAACGCACACCAGCGAAACGGCCTCGCCGTCGGCGCCAGCGCGGCCGGTGCGGCCAATGCGGTGCACGTAGTCTTCGGCCACGTTGGGCAGCTCGAAGTTCACCACGTGCGGCAGCTGGTCGATGTCGATGCCGCGCGCCGCAATGTCGGTGGCCACAAGGACCTGCAATTCGCCGGACTTGAAATCGGCCAGCGCCCGCGTGCGCGCGCTCTGACTCTTGTTGCCGTGGATCGCCATGGCCGTGATGTTCTGCTTGAGCAGGAACTCGACCAGCCGGTTGGCGCCGTGCTTCATCCGCGTGAAGACCAGCACCTGGTGCCAGTTGTTCGACTGGATCAGGTGGGTGAGCAGCTCTTTCTTGCGATCACGGTCGACCGGGTGCACCTTCTGCGCGATGGTGTCGGCGGTCGCGTTGCGGCGGGCCACCTCGATCACCTGAGGCTTGTCGAGCAGGCGCTCGGCCAGGGCCTTGATCTCGTCGGAGAAGGTGGCCGAGAACAGCAGGCTCTGCTTGCGCGGGGGCAGGATGGCCAGCACGCGGCGGATGTCATGGATGAAGCCCATGTCCAGCATGCGGTCGGCCTCGTCCAGCACGAAGTATTCGACGTGACTCAGGTCGAGTGTGCCCTGCTGGTGGTGGTCCAGCAGGCGGCCCGGCGTGGCGACCAGGATGTCGACGCCGCGCTTCAGGGCTTCGATCTGCGGGTTCATGCCCACACCACCGAACATCACCATCGAGCGGATCGGCAGGTACTTGCCGTAGAGACGCACGCACTCTTCGACCTGGGCGGCCAGTTCGCGCGTGGGAGTCAGGATCAGGGCGCGGATAGGACGACGCCCACCCGAGGCCGGCTTGGCCGTGGCGGCCAGCATGTGCAACAGCGGCAGCGTGAACCCGGCGGTCTTGCCGGTGCCGGTCTGTGCGCCGGCAAGGAGGTCTCCGCCGTTCAGGACGGCCGGAATGGCCTGTGCCTGGATCGGCGTGGGGGTGGCGTATCCGGCCTCCGAAACGGCCTTCAGGAGAGGTTCTGCCAACCCCAGATTTTCAAACGACATCACTACGTGGCCCATTCAAGGTTGTCGGCGACTGCACTCTCTTTGCCCGGGCCGGGGCCAAGCGAGTCAACCGGATGGCATCGGGGAATTTCCCAGCCTGATCGAAGTGCATTTCACCCTTCGCATCACGAGTGCATTGTAAGTCTCGCCGTCTACGGTGAACAGACCATTTCGCGGCATGGAAGCGACTTTCCAGGGCGGTATGTCACCGGATATCACGGCAGGTTGAATGCCTTCCCCCTTGGCTGAGGGGGCCAATGGCGCGACTAGAATCGCGCGATGACTTCGACGGTACTCGCGCGCAAATACCGCCCCAAAGGTTTCGACAGCATGGTCGGCCAGGGGCATGTGGTTCAGGCATTGGGCAACGCCCTGACCCAGCAGCGCCTGCACCACGCCTACCTGTTCACCGGCACCCGGGGGGTGGGCAAGACCACTGTGTCGCGCATTCTGGCCAAATCGCTGAATTGCGTCGGGCCCGACGGACAAGGCGGTATCACGGCCAGCCCGTGCGGGCAGTGCCAGCCCTGCCGTGACATCGACAGTGGACGATTTGTCGATTACGTTGAACTCGATGCGGCTTCCAACCGCGGTGTCGAGGAAATCTCGCAACTGCTGGAGCAGGCGGTCTACAAACCGGTGGTCGGGCGCTTCAAGGTCTACATGATCGACGAAGTGCACATGCTGTCGAACACGGCGTTCAACGCCATGCTGAAGACGCTGGAGGAGCCGCCCGACTACCTGAAGTTCGTGCTCGCCACCACCGACCCGCAAAAGGTGCCCGTGACGGTGCTGTCGCGCTGCCTGCAGTTCAACTTGCGGCCCATGGCGGCGGAAACCGTGTTCGAGCACCTGGGCAGTGTGCTGCAGGCCGAGGGCATTGAGGCCGAACCGGGTGCCTTGCGTCTGTTGTCGCGGGCCGCGCGCGGTTCCATGCGCGATGCGCTGTCGTTGACGGACCAGGCCATTGCCTTTGGTGCCGGGCTTCTTGACGAGGCCGGGGTGAGGCAGATGCTGGGCTCGGTGGACCGGGCGCATGTGCAGCGGATCATCGAGGCGGTGGCGGCGTGTGATGGTGCCGCGCTCGTGGCAGCGGTGGATACGCTGCGCCAGATGGGGCTGTCTGCAGCCGGCACGCTGGAGGAAATGGCTTCCGCACTGCAGCGGATGGCCGTGCTGCAGGCCGTGCCCCAGGCACTCGACCTGGAAGACCCGGACGCGGCCACCTGGGCGGCGCTGGCGCCGCTGTTGGCGCCCGATGAAACGCAACTCTTCTACAGCCTGTGCCTGCAAGGGCGCGCCGAGCTGGCACTGGCACCCGACGAGTACGCCGGCTTGCTGATGCTGCTGCTTCGCCTGCTTGCCTTCAAGCCCGGACAGGGGGGCGGCCCAGGCCCAAAAGCGTTGGGCTCGGCGGCGCAGCCTGACGCCGTCGAGCCCCGTCGCACGCCGGTGACGCAGGCAGCGGCCGCGCCGGCGGGTGCAGCTGCGCGGCCCATTTCGGCGTCCGGGGCGTCGGCTTCCGGCAACACTGCCGTCGCTCAGGCCAGCGCACGAGTGCCCGTCAGCGGTGGCATCGCCGCGCCGGTGCCCGTTGTTGCCGAGGCGCGGGCGGAGCCGGCCCGCACCCTCGACCCTGTGGCGCCACCGGTGGCACCCGTGCGCCCCGTCGCCCCGTCGCCGGAGGCAGCGTCGGCGCCTCATCCGCCTGTGGTGGCTGCCCCGGCTGCTTCGCCAGCCGCTGCCCCTGCGCCCCGTACCGCGCCTCAGGAGGCACGGGACGGCGGCGGCATTCCCCCATGGGAAGCGCTGCCGCCGGAAGCCAATGAATGGGATGCGGCCCCGGCCGCCATGCCGGACGAGCCCGCCTGGATGGACGTGCCCGACGACGTGCCGGATTCGGTGTCGACATCCCGCCCTCGTCGGGGCCCGTCGGAGCCCATGCGGACATCGGCCCGTCCGGGCGCCTCGGTCTCATCGCCTCCCGCCGAGGTGCCCCCCGAGGCGCGTCCCTCGGTGACGCCGACCTTGCCCCCTCGCGGGGCGGATCCGCTTTCCGATGAATGGGCTGACCTCGTGACGGCGATGGCCGGGCAGGGCTTGATCGCCGCGCTGGTGCGCGAACTGGCCATGCAGGCGCAGTGCGTGGCGTGGCAGGAACAAGGTGAGGGCATCGCAGGCACGCTCCGTGTCGAGCGTGAAAGCCTCATCACCGCAGCGTTGCAGGACCGGCTCACGCAGGCCCTCACGCAGCACTTGCAGCGACCGGTGTCGGTCACCGTGGAGCGCGGGGCGGCGTTCAACACGCCGGCTCAGCGCGATCAGGCTGCCCGCGAGCAGCGCCAGCGCGATGCCGAAGCCTTGATCCAGAGTGATCCGCTGGTGCAGTCGTTGTTGCTGCAGCATCCCGGGGCGCGCATCGTCCCGGCTTCCATCAGGCCGATCTGAGCGGCCGACCGCGTCGCCGTTGAACGCGGCGACAATCATGTTTTGCGCAAGAAAGGATGAGCCATGCTCAAAGGACAACTCGCCGGCCTGATGAAACAGGCCCAGCAAATGCAGGACAACCTCAAGAAGGCCCAGGAAGAGCTGGCCCAGATCGAGGTGGAAGGTCAGTCCGGTGCGGGCCTGGTCAAGGTCGTGATGACCTGCAAGAACGATGTGAAGCGGGTGACGATCGACCCGAGCCTGCTGGCCGACGACAAGGACATGCTTGAGGACCTCGTGGCCGCGGCGTTCAACGATGCCGTGCGTCGTGCCGAGGCGACCAGCTCGGAGAAGATGGGCAAGCTGACGGCCGGGATGCCCATGCCCCCCGGCATGAAGTTCCCGTTCTGAACGGGATTGCACCATGGCAGATCCGGCGCTGGACGGGCTGGTCGAAGCCCTGCGTTGCCTGCCCGGTGTCGGGCAGAAGTCGGCGCAGCGAATGGCCTACCACCTGCTGCAACATGATCGCGCTGGCGCCCTGAAGCTGGCGCGCGCGCTGGATGGTGCCGTCAACGAGATCGGGCACTGCGCCCGATGCCATACCTTCAGTCGCGCCGAGTTGTGTGACCTGTGTGCAGATTCGACGCGTGATGCGCGGTTGCTGTGCGTGGTCGAGACGCCGGCAGACCAGGCGGCCCTTGAACGCACGGGCAGCTACAAGGGGCAGTACTTCGTGCTGCTGGGGCGGCTGAGCCCGCTGGATGGACTTGGGGCCCGCGACATCGGCCTGTCGGCGTTGCTGACCCGGGCAAGCGATGGTGTGGTGGAGGAGGTGATTCTTGCCACCAACTTCAATGCAGAAGGCGAGGCCACGGCCCATGTGCTCGGTGAGCAACTGAAGGCCCGTGGCCTGAAGGTGACCCGGCTGGCGCGTGGCGTGCCGGTGGGCAGCGAACTCGAGTACGTCGACCTCGGCACCATCGCGCACGCCTTCATGGACCGGCGCTGAGGCCGGCCTGCCCTCGGGAGAGGGCGGTCAGTGGACTCAGCGGGCGCTGGCGACGCGGACCTTGGTCTTGCTGCTGCGAGGCGTGTTGCGGCTGGAACCGGCAGCGTTGCGGTTGCCACGGCTCTCCGACTTGCTGACCCGGTTGCTGGCCACCACCACGGCCTTCTTGCCGGTCTTGCTCTTCGATGCCGAAGCCACTGTCGACACCGCACGCTTGCTGTCCGCACGGGCAGCCGGCACATAGATCGCGATCGTCTGACCCTTGCGGAAGGTGGCGCTGGCGGCCACCTTGTTCCATTGGGCCACTTGCTGCGGTGCGACCTTGTAGCGCCGCGCCAGCGAGGCCACCGTGTCCCGCTTGCCGGCCTTGACGCTGATGCGACGCAACGGGGGCACGTCGGGGGCCAGCGTCATCATGGCGTTGTCGGCCAGCACCTCGGACACGTCCTGCATGCGCTGCTCGGAACGCGGCACCAGCAACGTCGAGCCGGCCTTCACCAGCATCTTCGGCGGGATGTGGTTGAGCTCGCGCAGGCTGGATTCGGGCATGCCGACTTCGCGCGCCGCGTCCGTCGGGCGCATGGTGCGGGGCACCACCCACGCGGTCCAGCTGGCCAGGCGGCCCTTGTGGGCCTTCAGGTTGTGCACGAACAGGCTGGCGTTGTCGTAGGGCAGCAGCAACTGCGGTGTACCGGCCGCGAGGATCACCGGCTTGTTCAGGGACGGGTTGAGTGCCTTGAACTCCTCGATGGGCAGGCCGGCCAGCCGTGCGGCCAGGTTCACGTCCATGTCCCGCTGGATCGGCACGCTGACGAAATAGGGGTGGTTGTCGACCGGCGTCAGCGTCAGGTTGTACGCCTCCGGCTGGGCGACGAGTTGCCGCACCGCATACAGCTTGGGCACATAGTGTCGGGTCTCGACCGGCATGCTGAGGCTGAGGTAGTCGGTCGGCAGGCCCTGGCGCTGATTGCGGGCGATGGCCCGCTGCACATTGCCTTCGCCCCAGTTGTACGCCGCCAGGGCCAGCTGCCAGTCACCGAACATGCGGTGCAGGCGTTGCAGGTAATCCAGCGCCGCCCGCGTGGAGGCGAGCACGTCACGGCGGTCGTCGCGGAACAGGTTCTGCTTCAGGCGGAAGTCCTTGCCCGTGGCGGGCATGAACTGCCACATGCCGGATGCACGGGCGCTGGACATGGCCTGCGGATTGAAGGCGCTCTCGATGAAAGGCAGCAGGGCCAGTTCCATCGGCATGCCGCGCCGCTCGATTTCCTCGACAACATGGAAAAGGTAGCGGCTGCCCCGGTCGGTCATTCGCTGCACGTAGTCCGGCCGGGCTGTGTACCAGCGACGGTGCTCGGCCACAAGATCGGAATCGAGTTCGGGTAGGGTGAAACCCTTGCGGATGCGGCTCCAGAGATCCTGCGTGGCGCCGCTGTCGTCCAGGTCGACGGTGGTATCCGGGCTCAGGGGATCGGTCGCCATCCCGACCGCATCCTTGCCTTCGTCCTCCGCCGGACGGGCCTGCTGCAGCGTGACGGCAGGCCGCAGAGGCGAGGGCGTGGCCACCGTGCCGCCGGCGACGTCAAGTCGGGGAAGGCCGGGCTGCCGTGCATCAGCCGGGCGGGGTTGCAGGTGGTCAGAGGTGCGCAGGCTCAGTTCGGCCATGCGCGGGTCGGTGGGGGTGCTGCTGCATGCCCACAGGCTGGCCGAAGCCAGCAGCGTCAGCGCCAGGCGCAGGCCGCGGTGCAAGGGAGAGGCGATCGTCATCGTCAGAAGGTGTTTTTCCACAGGCGAAGCGCGGCAAAGACCGCCTCGGGGCTGTCATCCAGGGCGCCGTGATGGCGTGCAGCCTGGATGACCGCCGCCTCGGTGCACCGCAGGAAGGGGTTGATCTTCCGTTCCAGATGCACCGTGGTGGGCAGGGTGGGCAGGTCCTGCGCGCGCAGACCTTGGCAATGGGCCAGATGGCCCCGGATGTCTTCGTTATCGGGTTCGACCGCCTGCGCGAAACGCAGATTGCCGAGCGTGTACTCGTGGGCGGGACACAGCACGGTCGAGTCGGGCCACCGGGCCATCTGGGCGACGCTGTGTTGCAGTTGGGTCATCGTGCCATCGAACACGCGCCCGCAACCCGCGGAAAACAGTGTATCGCCGACGAAGGCTACAGGCGAGGGGGTCAGCTCATCCAGCCCGTCGGGCAGCATGTAAAGCACGTGACCGGCTGTGTGCCCCGGCGCGTTGATGACCTGAAAGCGCGCCCCCAGGGCCTCGATGTCCTCACCACCGGCCACTGCATGCGTCACACCGGGAATGGCCTCGTGTCGCGGGCCGTACACGGGGATCTCCCCGGTCTGCAGCGCTGCCAGACCGCCGACATGGTCGGCGTGGCGATGCGTCACTAGAATGGCGGCCAGGGTCAAGCCCAGGCGCTGCAAGGCGTCCTGCACCGGCGCGGCCTCTCCCGGATCCACCACCACGGCCTTGCGGCCATCGTGCAGCATCCAGATGTAGTTGTCGGCGAAGGCGGGCAGGGCTGAAAGTTTCATGTCGAAAGTCGGGCCGATTATAGAGTTGCACCCCTGGTTGGGCCTGCCGAGCGGTCAGGCCCTGCTGGCGTGGGAGCAGGCCCGCATCGATGCGCTGGTGAGCGACATGTTCGGCTTCCATGCCTTGCAGCTCGGGCTGCCGGAACTGGACGGCCTGCGCACCAATCGCATGCCCCATCGTTGGCTGGCTCTCGACGCAGCGTACCAGCGGTGGTCGCCGGCCTCGAACGCCTCACCGCTGGAAGAGGGGCCTTCGCTGTCGAGTGCGCCGCTCGGCCTGCGGTGCGATTTCGAGTCGCTGCCGTTTGCCAGCAACAGCCTCGATCTGGTGGTGTTGCCACACGCCCTGGAGTTGGCACGCGATCCGCACGACACGCTGCGTGAGGTGGAGCGCGTGCTGGTGCCCGAGGGCAAGGCGCTCATCATCGGCTTCAACCCGATGAGCCTGTGGGGCACGCGCCAGCGCATGGGACGTGGCCGGGGTGCCTCGGCCAAGGTGCTGCCACAGGGCGAGTTCATCGGCTACTGGCGCCTGCGCGACTGGCTGCGTCTGCTCGACCTCGAAGTCGAGACGGGCAGCTTCGGTTGCTGGCGCCCCATGGTTGGCACCGAAGCCTGGTGGCAGCGGCTCGCGTGGATGGAGCGCGCTGGCGAACGCTGGTGGCCGGTGCTCGGCGCCGTGTACGTCGTGGTGGCCGTCAAGCGGGTGCGCGGCATGCACCTCGTGGGCAAGATCCGCAAGACCCGGTTGCCCGCTGCGGCGCAACCGGCCGTGGTGACCCAGCGCCATCCGGTGCGGGCACCGTATCAACAGGATGTGAATGGATGACTGAAACGGCAGCACCTGCAGTGGTGGCCTATACCGATGGGGCCTGCAAGGGCAACCCGGGCCGAGGTGGCTGGGGGGTGTGGATGGTGAGCGGCCCGCACGAACGGGAAATGTGGGGCGGCGAGTTGAACACGACGAACAACCGCATGGAACTGACGGCGGTGATCGAGACGCTGAAGTCGCTCAAGCGGCGCTGCAAGGTGGTGATCTACACCGACAGCGAATACGTGCGCAAAGGCATCACCGAATGGATACACGGCTGGAAGCGCCGGGGCTGGAAGACCGCTGACAACAAGCCGGTGAAGAACGCCGAGTTGTGGCGTGAGCTGGAAGCCATGGCGGCCCAGCACGACGTGGACTGGCGCTGGGTGCGCGGCCACAACGGCGACCCGGGCAACGAGCGCGCCGACGGCCTGGCAAACCGGGGCGCAGCCGAGGCCCGTTGAGGCCCGTTGAGGCCCGGGCTCGCTGGCGGTGGTGCTCAGAGCACGAGCACCATGGTGAGCTTGTCGAAGTAGCGGATCTGGCCCGGCGCGTCGACCAGACGGATTGCGTGGGGCAGGACGCCGCAGCCGCGGAAGCCTGCGCGCTCGTACAGATTGATGGCCGATGTGCTGGCGGTGCTGACGCGCAGGACGATCTGTTCCAGGCCGATGGCCTTGCGGGCTTCGGCCACGGCGGCTTCGACCAGCGCGATGCCGACGCCCTTGCCGGTGTGCGAGGGTCGGACCATCATGCTGTTGAGCTCGGCACAGTGTCTGAGCTTGTGGAGGGACTGGCGCTCCAGCCCGACCATGCCGATCATGTCCCGGCCTTCCCAGGCACCGATCAGGAACGTCCCGCCCAGGGGTTCGGTGAGGCCCAGCTTGCCGAGGTAGCTCTCGGGCGGCCGGGCCTGTTCGCTTTCGATGTCGGCGTCGAAGGCATCGGGATAGAGGCGGAGACCTTCATCACGCAGGTTCTTGTAAGCGCTCAGGTCGGCGGGGGCGATCCGCGACAAGCGCACTGGTGAATCAGTCACCACCATGCTCAGTCTCCAGGGTGTTGAAGTTCGCGAATCCTGCCGCGTCGGCAAAGGATACGCTGGTCCATTTGCATCTGGCAATCAGATGCCCGACTTTGCGTTCCCCCGAGATGAAGGCGGTCTGCAGCGTCGGGAGCACGCGCTTGTGCATCAGCGCGCACACCCAGTGGTGGCGCGAGCCGTCCAAGCCGTCGGGTGTGCATGGTACAGCCACGTCTGCCCCATCCCGGTGCGCTGCGCGCCACAATGTCGCAAGCACGTCACCCGGAAGGCGCGGCATGTCGCATGGCAGAAACCAGATCCATTCCTGGGGCGTCGCGGTCATCGCGGTGAGCATGCCGGCCAGCGGACCGCTGAAGGGCGGGAGCCCGGGATCGTCGGCGTGGACGCCCAACGAGGTCGGTGCCGGCGGTTCTGCCACGGGATGGGCGGTGCCTGACGCGTGGTGCGTCAGGAGGGCGCGGTAGCGGTCTGCATGCCGATTGGCGACGATGCCCAGCCCGCCTACCTGCGGTGCCATCGCGGCCAGAACGTGGTCACCCATGGGGCGACCCCGCCACGGAAGCAGTCCCTTGTCCTGGCCGCCGACACGTCGGCCCTCTCCCCCCGCCAGCAGCCAGCCGGCACACGCCACGATCCGTTCAGCCACCGATGAAGCTCATTTCAATGCGTTCAGGGGCGGCCGGTGCGCGGCCGCGCAGTTCCGAGTAGCGGTCGCTGCGCTGCTGCCACAGTGCAGTCAGTCGATCGCGGATGGCGTCATCCGGCTCGCCCCCGCGCAGCAGGGCGCGCAGATCATGGCCGCGGTCCGCGAACAGGCAGGTGTAGAGGCGGCCGTCGGTCGAGAGGCGCAGCCGGGTGCAGTCGCCGCAGAAGGGGGCGGTGACGCTCGAAATGAAACCGACATGCCCCGCGCCATCGGCGTAGGCCCAGCGCTCGGCCGTGGCGCCAGGGCGCGGCGCTTCGGCGGGTTGAAGAGGCCATTCGGCCGCAATGCGGGCGCGCACGGCATCGGACGCAAGGACGACATCCCGCTGCCAGGCGTTGGTCTTGCCCACGTCCATGAACTCGATGAAACGGAGCTCGACCCCGCTGTGGCGGAAGTGGCGTGCCATGGACACGACCTCGGTGTCGTTGATGCCGCGCTGGACCACCATGTTGACTTTGACGGGGCCGAGGCCGGCCTCGCGGGCGGCATCGATGCCGTCGAGCACTTCATGCACGGTGATCGCGCTGTCGCTCATGCGGGCAAAAAGGCTCGGATCCAGTGCATCGAGGCTGACCGTCACGCGGCGAAGGCCAGCGTCACGAAGGGCTTGCGCCTTTCGACGCAGCAGGGAGCCGTTGGTGGTGAGGGCGATGTCGGGCGGCGTGCCCTCGATCGTCTTCAGGCCGGCCAGTTGGGCCACCAGGCGCTCGAGATCCTTGCGCAGCAGGGGTTCCCCGCCAGTGAGGCGCAATGTGCGGACGCCCAGCGACAGGAACAGCTGCGCACTGCGGGTGATTTCTTCGAAGCTCAGCAGGGCGCCTTGCGGCAGGAAAGCGTGGTCGCGGCCAAAGGCTTCGCGCGGCATGCAGTAGCCGCAGCGGAAGTTGCACCGGTCGGTCACGGAGATGCGCAGATCGCGCAGTGCGCGGCCTCGGGTGTCGGTCAGTGCACCGTTGACGGCGATGCCGGCCCGCTCACGCGGGGGCAGGGGCAGCACCCGGCCTGCATCCGGAGCGTCGGGCACAAGCGGGATGGTGCGGCGTGGGGCGACAAGCGGGTCTGGCAGACGCATGGCGCACATTGTGGCGCGGGTCAGGGTGACCCGGTATGCGCGGGCACAAGGCCGGACTTACTTAGGGGCTTCGATGCCTGGCGGACGCGCCACCATCGCGGGGGCCCGGCGGGCACCATCGAAGCGTTGCTGCCAGTAGCTCACGCGCATGTCTTCGACACGCACGGCACCGCCGGCGCGCGGGGAATGGATGAACTTGTTGTCACCGATGTAGATGCCGACGTGGGAGAAGGTGTGGCGCAGCGTGTTGAAGAAGACAAGGTCGCCGGGCTTCAGTTCGCTCTGCTGCACGGGGATCAGGTCGGGCGAGTTGGCCTGTTCGATGGCGCGGCGCGGCAGGATCAGGCCGACGCTGTTCTCGAAGACGTGGCGGGTGAAGCCGCTGCAGTCGAAGCCCTGCTCACGCGATTGGCCGCCGCGACGGTAGGGCACGCCGAGGAAGTTCATGGCCGAGAGGACGAGCTCGGATGCCATGTCGGAGGCCTTGCCGCGCATTTGCTGGGCGAAGTCGACCACCGGGCGGGTATTGGGCAGGAGCCCTCGGTCGGACAGGAAGCGGGAGACCGGGTCTTCGCTCTCGGTGCGCGCGGGCGCCGAGGCGGCCTGGGCAGGCGCCACGATGGACTGCGCGTGCGATGCAGGGGTCACTGTGAGCGAGGCCGTGACCGACACGAGCACCAGGGCGACGACGGTGGTCAGGGAAGCAAGGCGTTGCTTCAGCGCACGCAGACCCGGAGAGGAGCCGCCACCTGGGCGGATTTCAAAACGCATGGGGCGCAAGCGTAGGCAGGAAGACGCCGGACGTCAACCTTGGAAAGTCGGTGATAACGCGAGATTAGCACCGAATCTCCGTGCAACCCGGTTTTCACTGGCCGGAAAACCGGGGCGCCGAAGGGTCAGGTGCTCAGCGCAGCACGAGGCGCACGTCGATGTTGCCGCGGGTGGCATTGGAGTAGGGGCACACCTGATGGGCTGCATCGATCAGGGCCTGGGCCTCGGTCCTGTCCATGCCGGGCAGGGTGATGTTCAGCGTGACCTCGATGCCGAAGCCAGCCGGAATCGGCCCGATGCCGACGTCGGCAGTGATCTCGGTGCCCGCGGGCAGGGCCTTGCGCTGCTGCCCGGCGACGAAACCCATGGCGCCCAGGAAGCAGGCGGAGTACCCTGCGGCGAACAGCTGTTCCGGGTTGGTACCGTTGCCTTGTCCGCCCATTTCCTTGGGCCGGGCGAGGGCGACATCGAGATGACCGTCATCGCTCACGGAGCGACCGTCGCGACCACCGCTCGAGGTGGCGTGGGCGACGTAGAGAACTTTGTCGAGTGCCATGGATTTTCCTTTCAGGCAATTAAGTTGCGTGCAATGTATTTTGCGGTAAAGACGCTGTGGTATCACGCGTCGCCTTCATAACCCCCGGTGCCTACAGGGGTTCCGGCGGCAGGCCGTGCAGGCGCTGACGGAGCTTGCCCAACGTATCTTGCAGGGAGGCCACTTCATCTGGTGAAAGACCCATCCGGCACAGCAGCGTGCGGGGCACATCCTGTGCAGCGTGCTGGAGCGTGCGCCCGGCTTCTGTTGGCTCCACCAGAACGCGGCGTTCGTCAGCATGGTCACGCTGTCGGAGGATCAGGCCGGCGTTTGCCATGCGCTTGAGCAGCGGGGTCAGCGTGCCGGAATCGAGGTGCAGCGTGTGGCCGATCTGGTTGACGCTGAGACGCCCGTGCTCCCACAGCACCAGCATGACCAGGTACTGAGGGTAGGTCAGCCCGAGCGGGGACAGCAGCGGCTTGTAGAGTTTCGTCATGGCCAGCGAGCTGGCGTAGAGCGAGAAGCACAACTGGTTGTCGAGCGACAGCAGGGCGTCGGGTGCGGTGTCGGGTCGGGGCTCGGGCGGCGATGGGCGGGTCTCAGGCATGGCCGCATGGTAGACGCCCGCGGCAGGCGTGCTCAGTTGACGTGCAGCAAGGCGATGGTGCTGCGAGCTTTCTATCCTGAACGGTGCGCTGGCCGCAGCCCGGATGGCCGCGGCGTTCCAGCCGACACGTCACAAGGAGACATGCATGAATTCCGTGGAAGCCCCGCTGCGCGCGCAAGCTGGACTCGATGTCGACACCCTCGGCGAACTGAAGGCCCGCCTGCAGGCGCACCGGATGGATCTGCTGGGGCGGGAAGGGCAGCTGCGCGCACGCCTGGCGGCCGAAGATGCGGCCACCGCGAACACGTTCGTGGCCGGTGTCGAAGGCGGGGCTGCGGCAGAAGCCGATGACGAGGTGATCGCCATGCTGCACCACGATGACGCCGAACTCGCGGCCGTGGACGCTGCGCTGGCGCGCATGGCCGATGGCACCTATGGATGGTGTACCGGATGTGGTGAAGAGGTCGGGGTGGCCCGACTCAAGGCCCTGCCTCAGGCGGAACTCTGCATTGCCTGTCAGGACGTCGCGGAGCATCGCCGCGGGCACTGAGCGCCGCGGCGATGACGCCCGGATGGGTCAGGCGCTGAGTTGCTCGATGGCGTCGGTGAGTTCAAGCCACCGGGATTCCAGTGTTTCGATCTCGTCGCCCAGGGCCTTGAGCCGTTTGCCCTGTTCGGCCCGCTCGGCACCAGTGAGATCCGGGCCGCCGAGTGCTTCCGTCAGTTCCGTCTGCTCGCGGGCGGCATGGGCCAGGCGGTCGTCGATCTTCTTGAGCTCGGCTTTCAGCGGTTTGGCCTGCTCGGCCAGTCGCTGACGGGCCTGTGCTGCCGCTTTGCGGTCTTCCTTGCGGTTGGCCGGGGCTTCACCCGGAGCGATCGCCTTGTCAGCGTCGCGGGCTGCGCGCGCGGCCAGCGCGACCTCGCGTGCCTGCTCCTGCAGCCAGCGCTGGTAGTCGTCGAGGTCGCCGTCGAAGGTGCTGACACCGCCTCGCGTGACGAGCCAGAACTCGTCGCACACCTCGCGCAGCAGGGCCCGGTCGTGGCTGACCAGCATCACCGTGCCTTCGAACTCGTTGAGCGCGATGCTGAGCGCCTCGCGGGTGGTGAGGTCGAGGTGGTTGGTGGGTTCGTCGAGCAGCAGCAAGTTGGGGCGCTGCCAGACCACCAAGGCCAGCACCAGCCTGGCCTTCTCGCCTCCGCTGAACTGGCCGACGGGTTGCATGACCATGTCGCCCGTGAAGCGGAAGCGCCCCAGGAAGTCGCGCAGTTCCTGCTCGCGGGCCTGTGGGCTGACTTCCTTAGCCAGGCGGATCATGTGGGCGAGCGGGCCTTCGTCCGGCCGCAGGACGTCGAGTTCCTGCTGCGCGAAGTAGCCGATGCTCAGGCCTTTGCCTTCGGTGACGGTGCCGCCCACCGGCTGCAGCATGTGAGCCAGCGTCTTGACCAATGTGGACTTGCCCTGCCCGTTGGCGCCCAGGATGCCGATGCGTTGCGCCGGCAGCACCGAGCGGTTCACGCCCTGCACGATGGTCAGCGGGGTGTCGCCCTCCCTCGGGTAGCCACACTGCAGGTCTTTCATGACCAGCATCGGGTTGGGCAGGCTGGCCGGGGCCGGAAACTCGAACTCGAAGTCGCTGGCCGTGAGCACGGGGGCGAGCTTCTCCATCCGTTCCAGCGCCTTGACGCGGCTTTGCGCCTGGCGGGCCTTGGTGGCCTGGGCCTTGAATCGGTCGATGAACTTCTGCAGGTGGGCGATGCGGTCCTGCTGCTTTTCGAACGCAGCCTGGTGCTGCGTGAGCCGCTCGGCCCGCATGGCCTCGAACGCGGTGTAGCCGCCGGTGTAGCGGGTCAGGGTGCCGTCTTCGAGGTGCAACGTGACGCGGGTGATGGCGTCGAGAAACTCTCGGTCATGGCTGATGATGATCAGCGTGCCTTCGTAGCGCTGCAGCCAGCCTTCCAGCCAGACCAGCGCGTCGAGGTCCAGGTGGTTGGTGGGTTCGTCGAGCAGCAGCAGGCGGGCGGGACACATCAGCGCGCGGGCGAGCTGCAGCCGCATCCGCCAGCCACCGGAAAAGCTGTTGACGGGCGCCATGGTCTGCGCGAGCTGGAAGCCCAGGCCCAGCAGCAGCGCCTGGGCGCGGGCAGGTGCATCGAAGTGGCCGGCCTCGGCCAGCGCGGCGTGGGCCTCGGCCATGGCGTGGCCGTCGCCGCTGGCTTCGGCCTCGATCAGGGCCTGTCGCGCTGCCATCAGGCGGCCGTCGCCCTGCAGCACGAACTCGGTGGCCGGCTCGTCGGTTTCGGGCATGTTCTGCGCGACCTCGGCCATGCCGCCGGGCTGCAGCCAGCTGGGCGGGATCTCGACGTCGCCGGCATCGGGGTGGAGGCGCCCGGCCAGCAGCGAGAACAGCGAGGACTTGCCCGCGCCGTTGCGGCCGATGAGGCCGACCTTTTCGCCAGGGTGGATGGTGGCGCTGGCCTGGTCCAGCACGGGCTTCACGCCTCGCAGCAGGGAGACGTTCTTCAGGACGATCATGATGAGAGCGGGGCGCCTTCGGGGGCGTGGGTATCGAGCAGCAGCGCGTCGCGGGTCACCAGCAGCAGCTGGTCGTCGCCGGACGTGGTGGGCAACCAGGTGACGGCCAGGTCGGGGAAGGCGCTTTCGAAGTTCGGGCGTTCGTTGCCGATCTCGAGCACGATGACGGCGTCTTCGCCCAGGTGACGGTCCGGATCCGCGCGCAGCGCGGCAAACAACGCCCGCGTGAAGTCCATGCCGTCCTCACCCGAGGCCAGGGCCAGTTCGGGCTCGGCGCGGTATTCGGCCGGCAGTGCCTTCATCGATTCGGCGTTGACGTAGGGCGGGTTGCAGAGGATGAGGTCGTAGGGGCCACGCACGCTGGACAGCCCGTCGCTGTGCAGCAACGTGATGCGGTCCTGCAGGCCGTGCTGCTCGACGTTGATGCGGGCCACGGCCAGCGCGTCTTCGCTGATGTCGGCACCGTCGACGGTCACGTCCGGGAAGGCCATGGCGGCGAGCACCGCCAGGCTGCCGTTGCCGGTGCACAGGTCGAGCACCCGGTGGGTGCGGTCGCTGAGCCAGGCGTCGATGCTGCCGTCGGCCAGCACTTCGGCGATGAAGGAGCGCGGCACGATGACGCGTTCGTCCACATAGAACGGCACGCCTTGCAGCCAGGCTTGCCGGGTCAGGTAGGCGGCGGGCTTGCGGGTGGTGATGCGCTGCTGGATGAACACATCGACGGCGGCCTGTTCTTCGGCGTTGACAGGGCGGTCGGCCACGTCGTCCAGGCTGTCGAGCGGTTCACCGAGGCGCCACAGCACCAGCCACGCGGCCTCGTCGAAGCTGTTGGTGGTGCCGTGCCCGTAGGCCACGCCGGCTTGATCCAGTTGCGCTGCGGCTTGCTCGATCAGCGCGATGACGGTCAGCGGCGCGCTCACGCCACGAGCCTTTCCAGCGTCTTCAGGTAGATGTCCTTCAGCGGCTCGATGTCAGCCACGGCGACGTGCTCGTCGATCTTGTGGATGCTGGCGTTCAGCGGGCCGAATTCGACCACCTGCGGGCAGATCTGGGCGATGAAGCGGCCATCCGAGGTGCCGCCGCTGGTGGACAGCTCGGTCTCGATGCCGGTGACCTCGTGGATGGCGCCCGAGATGGCTTCCACCAGCGGGCCCTTGCGGGTGAGGAAGGGGCGGCCGCTGAGGGCCCAGTCGATGTGGTACGCCAGGCCGTGGCGATCGAGCACCGCGGTCAGACGTTCCTTCAACGATTCGGGCGTGGAGTCGGTCGAGAAGCGGAAGTTGAAGTCGATGACCAGCTCGCCCGGGATCACGTTGTTCGCGCCCGTGCCGGCGTGAATGTTCGACATCTGCCAGCTGGTGGGCGGGAAGTGATCGTTGCCCTCGTCCCAGACGATGGCGGTGAGCTCGGCCAGGGCCGGGGCGGCCAGGTGAATGGGGTTCTTCGCCAGATGCGGGTAGGCGATGTGGCCCTGCACACCCTGGATGCGCAGCTTGCCCGACAGCGACCCGCGACGGCCGTTCTTGATCATGTCGCCCAGCGCGCGCACCGAGGTGGGCTCGCCCACGATGCAGGCGTCCACTCGCTCACCGCGTGCCTGCAGCCATTCGCACACCTTGACGGTGCCGTCCACCGAGGGGCCTTCTTCATCGCTGGTAATGAGGAACGCGACGCTGCCGGCGTGATCCGGGTGGGCCGCCACAAACGATTCCGTGGCCACGACCATGGCCGCCAACGACGTCTTCATGTCGGCGGCGCCGCGGCCGTAGAGCTGTCCGCCGCGGTAGGTGGGCGCGAACGGCGGGCTGTTCCATTGCTCGAGCGGGCCGGTGGGCACGACGTCGGTGTGACCGGCGAAGACCAGGGTGGGCGCGCCCGTTGCGTGGCCATGGCCGCGGCGGATGGCCCAGAGGTTGGTGACCGGCGCGTTCTCGGGCCCGAAGGTCAGGGTGTGGCACTCGAAGCCGATGGCCTGCAGGCGCTCGGCCATCAGGGCCTGGCAGCCTTCGTCTTTTGGGGTAACCGAGGGGCGGGCGATCAGCGCCTCGACGAGGCGCACGGTTGGGGTCATGGTGGGAGCTTCAGAAACGGGTGGACGCGAAGCCGGGCACTTCGTCGTGGTTCACGTCCAGGGTGATTTCGGTGAACGACGGGCCATCGTCGTGTTCTTCGACCTGCGCGGTCAGCTTGCTTCTGGCCGTCGTGTCATTGGCCAGTCGCCACATGAGGTTGGTCGGCGAGTCGGCGTTGGCCAGGCCTTCGTCGCGGGTCACGACGCCTTCGGTGATCAGCCGCGCGATGTCCTGTTCGTAACTCTGCGAGCCTTCGGCCAATGACTTCTCGATGGCTTCCTTCACGCCGGTGAAGTCACCGCGCTCGACCATCTCGGACACCAGCTGGGTGTTCAGCAGCACCTCGACGGCCGGCACACGCCCACCTGCCGTGGAACGCAGCAGACGCTGCGACACGATGGCCTTCAGGCCGGAAGCAAGGTCACTCAGCAGCGCGGGGCGGGCCTCGGGCGTGTAGAACGACAGGATGCGGCCCAGCGCGTGGTAGCTGTTGTTGGCGTGCAGGGTGGACACCACCAGGTGGCCGGACAGGGCGTACGACAGCGCGGCCGTCATGGTCTCACGGTCGCGGATTTCGCCGATGAGGATGCAATCGGGCGCCTGGCGCAGCGCGTTCTTCAGGCCGATCTGCAGCGATTGCGTGTCGCGGCCCACCTCACGCTGGTTCACGATGGACTTCTTGTTCGAGAACAGGAATTCCAGCGGGTCTTCGATCGTCAGGATGTGGCCCGTCATCCGCTGGTTGCGGTGTTCGAGCATGGACGCGATGGTCGTGCTCTTGCCGGAGCCGGTGGCGCCGGCCAGCAGAATCAGGCCGCGCTTTTCCAGAATCAGGTTGCCCAGGATGTCGGGCACGTTGAGCGTGTCGAGCTGCGGGATCTCGGAGGGGATGTGCCGGAACACGGCCGCCACCGAACCGCGTTGCTTGAATGCGCTCAGGCGGAAGATGGCCACGCCGGGAATCGTGATGCCGAGGTTGAGCTCTCCGGTTTCGTCGAGCTCTTCCATCTGCGTGGGCGAAACCAGTTCGGCCAGCAACTGCCGCGGCTGGGACGGCGTGAGCGCCTGGTCCGTCAGCTGCATGATCTGCCCGTGGATCTTGATGAGGATGGGCGTCTTGGCCGAAAGGAACACGTCCGACGCCTTCTTCTCGGCCATCAGACGCAGCACCCGCTCCAGATTGCCACCACTCATCCTGCGCTCCCGGGGTTTGGTATCTCAGTCAGGGCCGGGGCCCGCTCAGGCGCCCGGCCGGTTGACACTGTTGGGCCGATCAGGCGCGCAGCAGGTCGTTGATGCTGGTCTTCGAGCGAGTCTGGGCATCGACGCGCTTGACGATCACGGCGGCGTACAGGCTGTAGTCCTGGCCGGCGGCGGTCTTCTTGGGCAGGTTGCCCGACACCACCACCGAGCCCGAGGGCACGCGGCCGTAGGTGATCTCGCCGGTTTCGCGGTTGAAGATCGGGGTGCTCTGGCCCAGGTACACGCCCATGCCCAGCACCGAGTTCTCTTCGACGATCACGCCTTCGACCACTTCCGAGCGGGCGCCGACGAAGCAGTTGTCTTCAATGATGGTGGGGTTGGCCTGCAGGGGCTCCAGCACGCCGCCGATGCCCACGCCGCCAGACAGGTGAACGTTCTTGCCGATCTGGGCGCACGAGCCCACGGTGGCCCAGGTGTCGACCATCGTGCCTTCATCGACGTAGGCACCGATGTTCACGTACGACGGCATCAGGATCACGTTCCTGGCCTGGAAGCTGCCACGACGGGCGACGGCCGGCGGCACCACGCGCACGCCGGTGGCCTTGAGCTGCTCGGGCGTCATCGAACCGTACTTGCTGGGCACTTTGTCGAAGAAGGTCAGCGGGCCTTCGCCCATCGGCACGTTGTCGTTCAGGCGGAAGCTCAGCAGCACGGCCTTCTTGATCCACTGGTGCACGACCCAGTTGCCGTCGATCTTCTCGGCCACGCGGGCCTTGCCGCTGTCGAGCTGGTCGATGATGTGGTTGACGGCGTCACGGATCTCGGCGGGGGCGCTGGCCACGGACAGCTCGGCGCGGGCTTCCCACGCGTTCTCGATCACGGTTTGCAGAGCTTGGGTCATCTTGTGTCTTTCGGGGGAGGGTTCACTTCGACTGGGAAAGGATGAAGGCCTTGATGCGTTCAGCCGCTTCCACACATTCTTCGACGCCGGCCACCAGGGCCATGCGCACGCGACCGGCACCTGGGTTCACGCCCTGGGCCTCGCGGGCCAGGTAGCTGCCGGGCAGTACCGCGACATTGTATTGAGCCAGCAGTTCACGGGCGAAGGCCTCGTCGCTGCCACCACAGACGGTGTCGGGCACCTTGGCCCACAGGTAGAAGCTGGCGTCCGGCAGGGCCACGTCCATGACCGAAGCCAGGATGGGCGTGACCTTCTCGAACTTCTCGCGGTACAGGCGGCGGTTTTCCACCACGTGGGCCTCGTCGTTCCAGGCGGCGACGCTGGCGCGCTGCACGGCGGGGCCCACTGCGCTGCCGTGGTAAGTGCGGTAGAGCAGAAAGGCCTTCATGAGCTTCGCATCGCCCATGACGAAGCCCGACCGCAGCCCCGGCACGTTCGAGCGCTTGGAGAGGCTGGTGAGGGCCACAAGGTTGCGGAAATCGGAGCAGCCCAGTTTCGCGGCGGCTTCCAGGCCACCCAGGGGCGCGGCATCGGGGCCTTCGCGGAAGTAGATCTCGGAGTAGCACTCGTCCGACGCGATCACGAAGCCGTGGCGGTCGCTCAATTCGAACAGGCGCTGCCATTCTTCCAGCGGCATCACGGCACCCGTCGGGTTGCCCGGCGAGCACACGTACAGCAGCTGGGTCGTGGCCCACACGGCGTCGGGAATGCTGGACCAATCCGCCGCGAAGTTGCGCGCCGGGTCGGAATTGGCGAACACCACACGCGCGCCGGCCAGCAGGGCCGCGCCTTCGTAGATCTGATAAAAAGGGTTGGGGCAGACCACCGCCGGGCCGCCTGCTTCGGCGTGCTGCGTCGGGTCGATCACCGTCTGCGCCAACGCGAACAGCGCCTCGCGCGAGCCGTTGACCGGCAGGATCTGCGTGGCAGGATCGAGCGACAGGCCGTAGCGACGCTGTACCCAGGCCGCACAGGCTTCGCGCAGGGCGGGCTCACCTGCCGTGGCAGGGTAAGCGGCCAGGCCGTCGAGCGCGGCGGTCAGGGCGTCCTTGATGAAGGCAGGCGTCGGGTGCTTCGGCTCGCCAATGCCCAGGCTGATCGCCCGGTAGGCCGGGTTCGGCACCACCCCGGCCGTCAGCTGACGAAGGCGCTCGAAGGGGTAGGGCTGCAGTTTGGAAAGCAGGGGATTCATGGGGCGCGATTATCGCCCGTGGTGGGGCTCGGACTGCGCCTTGTCGGCCTCGGGATGTGTCATGTGCCCGTGCGCGCGGCGAGGGCGTCACGGTCCCGGCCGCTCCGCTTGGCCTGGTACAGCGCCTTGTCGGCCCGCTCCAGGATCTGGGCGACATTGCCCGGCGCTTCGTGCACGGCGATGCCGGACGAAAAGCGCACACGCAGTCCCGGGGCCGAGGCCGACACCGGGGCGTGGCTCAGGGCCTCGCGCAGCCGGCGCATGGCGATGGCGGCCTTGCCTGCCGTCGCGTTGGGCAGCACCACCAGGAACTCCTCGCCACCCCAGCGCGCCACCGTGTCGGTCTCGCGCAGCACCAGCATGGCGGCGGACGCAAAGGCCTGCAGCGCCTCATCGCCCACCTTGTGGCCATGCTGGTCGTTCACCTGCTTGAAGTGATCCAGGTCGATCAGCACCACCGCAAAGCGCTCGCCGTAGCGATCGAAGCGCTTGACGCTCTGGTCGAGCTTCTCCTGCATGAAGCGGCGGTTGTACAGGCCCGTCAACACGTCGCGCACGGCGAGCTTCTGAACCTGCTCCAGCGCGGCCCGCAGATCCCGTCGCTGCGTGGCGACGCGCTCACGCCAGGTCGAAAGCCGGTAGGCCGACAGCACGACCACGGGCATCGAGCCGGCGAGCAGCTCGAACCGGATCAGCTCGTGGGCGGGCGGGTAGTAGACCGGGTCCAGCCAGGACAGGATGCCCATGGTGGCCGCCAGCACCAGTGTGGCGACGATCCCGATCGCGGCAGACTGTTTGGGAGTGTGCGTGTACATGCCGAAGACGGTGACCAGTGCCAGCAACACAAGCACTAGGCCCCGGTCATGCGGCCCGACGGCCGTGTAGGCGAACGCGATGGCCAGCAAGGCAAACACGTTCTGCGGGATCATCAGCGTCGGGTCCTTCAGGCGGCGCGTGCGGCCGCTGCGCACGAGCAGGAAGAACACCACATAGGCGGGCAGGCTGGTCCACGCCAGCCAGGCCGGCGCGAAGCTGCGCATGACGCCGATGTCGGCCGCCATCCGCGCGGCCAGGCAGCAGATCAAGTACATCACCGCGCAGAGCAGAATCGCCGCCGTGCGCAGCCTGGTGGCGCGGTCGGGCCCGAACACGAAGGCGGCCAGCCGGCTGATGGCCTCGATGATGGGGTCATGCTCTTCCGCGAAGCTGGTGGCCGGGTTGCCGCTCATGCCCCGTCCTCCTGAAGGCGAGCCACGCTGCGCAGGTCGATCAGCAGGGCGCTGCCTTCTGCCTGGGCGGCAGGCTCACCGCTGCGCGGTACGGCTGCCACGCACCGGTTTCGGCCCGTGCGTTTTGCTTCGTACAGTGCGGTGTCCGCCCGGTCGAGCAGGGCATCCAGCGTCTCGTCCTCACGCAGTTGCGCCACACCGGCCGACACGCTGATGTGCACCGACGGGTGGCCCGGCACCGCCAGTTGCTGTGCCTGGAGTCGCAGACGATCAAGCGCAACGAGCGCATCGGCCAGGGGCACGCGGGGCAGCAGCAGCAGAAACTCCTCGCCGCCCCAGCGTGCAAGCAGGTCCACCTGGCGGAGGTCCTTGCGACCGAGTGCAGCCAGAGCCTTCAGCACCTCATCGCCGGCGGCATGGCCGTGGCGGTCGTTCACGTGCTTGAAGTGGTCGATGTCGATCAGCGCCACGCACATCGGCGTGTCATGCCGCAGGCTCTGGCGAATTTCACGCTCGAGGATTTCCGTCATCATCCGCCGGTTCATCAGCCCGGTCAGCATGTCGGTGGTGGCCAGCTGCTGCACCGTGGTCAGGGCGTCCTTCAGCTCCCGGGCCTGACGGTCAAGGCGCACCCGGATGTCGCTCACCCACTTGGCAACCAGCGACAGCAGCAGGATGGTGGAGCCCCCCACTGACAAATGCAGCCACCCGACGGGCGCGGGGAAGCTGGCGGGGTCATGGTGGTGCAGCCCCGTCACCGCCGCTGCGAGCAGCAGCACGGAGGCGCAACCCAGCGCCAGAACCTGGAGGGGGCGCAGGCGGAACATGGCGGCGACGATGGTCTGCGCGATGAGGATGATCACGTTGCCGCGGTCGGAGCCGAGCGCCACGTAGGCGGCCATGGACAGCACGATGCACGCCATGGCGTGGGGAAACGTGAGCACCGGATCGCTGAGGCGGGCCGACCAGCCGCTGCGCACCAGCGCGTACACCAGCGTGAAGACGGCCAGGCTGGTGCCGGCCAGGATCAGCGCAAGGGACGGGGCCAGCAACCCGAATGCCGACGACTGGATGGCCACGGCCATGCTGACCGCGTAGAGAGGCCCCGTGGCCAGCACGAACAGCACATGCCGCCGCCGCCGGGGATGGCGGCCCAGCAGGGCATTCGCGAAGGAGGGAAACCGGGGTGAGGGCAGTGGCGGCATCGGTACATCAGGCCTGATGCCGCAGGATATCGGCCGCAAGCGCCCGGACTCCCGACGTTTACGCCAGTTCAGTGCGTGGCGGGGAACATTGGCCGCCGGATGACGTCATGGGCCCGGGCGATGGGGGCCGGCGAGATAGCGCTGGTCCGAATACGTCAGCATCCAGTGCGGCTTGAATGCCACGAAGATGGCAGTCAGCATGCCCGTGCTGATGGCTTCGCCCCACCCGAGCAGCCAGTGCGCCAGCAACCATTCACCGGTGTCGATGCCTTCTGGCACGCGCCCGATGGCCGCCGCGGCGAGCCCGGCGAGCGTGACGGACAGGGCCGTGACGATGAAGCCCCGCCCGAGAATGAAGACGAAGAGGTGGGCGGGCATGAACCGCCGGACAGCCAACCCCAGCAGCAGGCCCAGTGTGGCCGGCAGCACGCCGAGCCACGCCACCTGCGCGGCGATGGCATCGGCCTGATGGAGCAACCGGGGGCCCAGATCCGTTACGCCCTGGATGGCGGGCAAGGCCTCGTTCATCCAACGCTGATGCGCGTTCAGACGCGGGGGGGTGAAGGCCTCCAGCGCGGCCGTCAGCACGCCGACGAGCGTGATGCTCCACACGGCCAGCGGCCAGCCGAACATCAGCACGAGCAGGCAGGCGCCGCTGACATGCAAGGCCAGCCCGGAGGGCAGCAGATGCCGTGTCCACCAGGCAAAGGGCAGGATCACCATGGCGCCGAGCCAAGGACTCTGCAGTTCGCGGTGGCGCAGCGGCAACCAGGGCTTGAACGGCAGGGTGGCCGCGAGGCAGCCAAGCACCATCACCCATTCGATCGCGGGCAGCGCCCCGTCCGAGAAGGTCATTGCTCGCTGCCCGGTGGATCAGGGGCTCAGCCCAGCAGGCCGGTCTCGGCGTTGTGCTGCGGCAGTTCCACGCGCGGGGCCGGCTTCCAGCCCTTCTTGCGGTGCTCGACGACCACGTTGGTGTAGATGCCGCCGCGCACGTACCACTTGGCCGTGATCCGCAGGTAGCGCGGGTCGATGGCCTTGACGATGTCTTCCAGAATGTCGTTGGTGACCTTCTCGTGGAACGCGCCTTCGTTGCGGTAGCTCCACATGTACATCTTCAGGCTCTTGAGTTCGACGCAGAGTTCGTCGGCGATGCAGTCGATCGTGAAGTGCGCGAAGTCGGGCTGCTTGGTCAGCGGGCAGAAGCAGGTGAACTCGGGCACCTGGAACTGGATGACGTAGTCGCGCTGGGGGGCCGGGTTGGGGAACACGTCCAGCTGGCGCGACGGCACCGAGGGGGGCACCGCGGGGGCGGTGCGCTCACCGACGACCAGATCGGCTTCGGTCGGGGCGGTCTTGCGGGCGCGGGCAGGGGCCTTCGCGGCGGTGGAAGAGGCTTTCTTGGCCATGCGGGGATTGAAGCAGTGCACGCGGTGGCGCGCGGGTCTGGAGGAGGAGGTGCAAGCCACCACGCGACCTTAGGGCCGTGCGCGGAGGCAGGCTTGCACAGCAAATGCCAATGGTATCATCCCTGATTGTCTCTCGCCCTCAAAACGGCGGGTTTTGATAGAGAAATCAACGACTTAGCGGGTGGCTTGCCTCGAATTTGCGTCGGGTGTGCCCGCGGTCCGGCCCGCAGGCATCGGTCCCGGTTGAGCCCCAAGCATGCGTCTGAATTCGATCAAGCTGTCCGGCTTCAAATCCTTCGCGGAACACACGCACTTCCAGCTGCCCGGGCAGCTGGTCGGCGTGGTGGGCCCCAATGGCTGCGGCAAGTCCAACATCATGGATGCCGTGCGCTGGGTGCTGGGCGAGTCCAAGGCGTCCGAGCTGCGTGGCGAGTCCATGCAGGACGTGATCTTCAACGGCTCGGGCAACCGCAAGCCGGCCAGCCGCGCCAGCGTCGAACTCGTCTTCAGCAATGAGTCGGGCCGCGCAGGTGGGCAGTGGAACCAGTTCGCCGAAATCGCCGTCAAGCGTGTCCTCACGCGCGACGGTACGTCGAGCTACTACATCAACAACCAGCCCGTGCGCCGTCGCGATGTGCAGGACGTGTTCCTCGGCACCGGCCTGGGGCCGCGCGCCTACGCCATCATCGGACAGGGCACCATCAGCCGCATCATCGAGTCTCGCCCGGAAGAGTTGCGGCTGTTTCTGGAAGAGGCGGCCGGGGTCTCGAAGTACAAGGAGCGCCGTCGCGAGACCGAGAACCGGTTGAAGGACACGCGCGAGAACCTGACGCGGGTAGAAGACATCCTCCGGGAGCTGAACAACAACCTGGAGCGCCTGGAGCGGCAGGCCGAGGTGGCTTCGCGCTACCACGGGCTGCAGGAGCAGGGCACGCTGAAGCTGCATCAGCTGTGGTTCCTCAAGCACCGCGATGCCACGAGCGAGGAAAGCCGCATCCGGCTGGCGGTCGCTGAGGCCACCAACGCGCTGGAGGCCCGCATGGCCGAGCTGCGGTCGGTGGAGGCCGAGCTGGAGCACGTGCGTCAGGACCACTATGCATCGAGCGATGCGCTCCATGTGGCCCAGGGCGCGCTGGCCGATGCCAACCTGGAAGTGAGCCGGCTGGAAGAGCGCATCCGCTATGTGGTGGAGGGCCGTCAGCGCACCGAGCAGCGTCTGGCGGAACTGAAGGCACACAACGATCAGTGGGCTGAGCGCGCTGCCGCGGCCGAGATCGAGCTGGAAGAGCTGGCCGAGAAGATGATGGCCGCCGAGGAGCAGGCCGAGATCCTGGCGGCGCAGGCCGAAGAGCTGGCCGGCAACGTGCCTGCCCTGGAAGACGCCGTGCGGGCCGCCACCCAGCGCGCCAACGCCCAGCGCGGGGCCGCACAGCAGGTGCAGCAGCAGATCCAGCTGCTGGCGGCCGAGTCGCGCAGCATCGACGAACAGACGCGCCAGTTCAACATGCGGCGCGAGCGCCTGGTGGCCGAGCGGCAGAACCTGACTTCGACCGACGACGCTCGCCTGCATGAACTGAAAGCCCAGCTGGACGAGGGGCAGGAGGCCCTGGCTGTGCTGGAAGCCCGCCTGGGCGACCTGACCGACACCGTGCCCACGCTGGACGAGCAGCGCAAGGCGCGCCAGAACGAGGCCAATGCGCAGGCCGCGCGCCAGGCTGAACTGGCCGCGAGGCTGGAGGCCCTGAAGGCCTTGCAGGAAAAGGTGCAGACCGAGGGCAAGCTCAAACCCTGGCTGGCCAAGCACGGGCTGGATGGCTTGCCCGGGTTGTGGACCCGCGTGCACATCGAGCCCGGTTGGGAGAACGCCCTGGAAGCGGCCTTGCGCGAACGTCTGTCGGCGCTCGAGGTCGGTCGGGTCGAGACCGTGCGCGCGTTCGAGCAGGATGCGCCACCCGCACGCCTGGCGTTCTACAGCCTGCCGTCGGACGAGATTGCGAACACCCACGCCACCTTGCCCCGTCTGAGTGACCTGCTGCGCCTGACCGAGCCGGGCCTGAAGGCGATGATGAACGACTGGCTGGAGGGCGTCTACACCGCCGCCAGCCTGGAAGAGGCGCTGGCCAGCCGCAGCAAACTGACCCATGGCGAGCTGATCCTGACGCGGGCCGGTCATGCCGTGAGCCAGTTCGCCGTCACGTTCTATGCGCCGGACTCCGAGCAGGCCGGCATGCTGGCGCGCGCCCAGGAAATCGAGAACCTCGACAAGCAGGTCAAGGCTCAGGCGCTGATGGGGGACGATGCCCGGGCTGCGCTGATCCGTGCCGAAGCGGCCTACACCGACGCCTCGCAACGCCTGGCCGTGTCCCGGCGTGAAACGAGCGAAGCGCAGCAGCGCACGCACGCCCTCCAGGTCGAGGTGTTGCGGTTGACGCAACAGGCCGAGCAGACATCGAGCCGGCGCGGGCAGATCACCGAAGAACTGACCGAGATCGACGCGCAGCTCGACGAGCTGCAGGAACGCCGCGCCACCGGCGAGGCCCGCTTCGAGGAGCTCGACGTCAGCCTGGGTGAGGCCCAGGAAAAGCACGCGCAGCTGGAAGAGAGCGTGATCGAAGCAGAGCGCAAGCTGTCGCAGGCGCGCGAGCAGGCCCGTACGCTCGAGCGCCAGGCTCAGGAGGCGCAGTTCAGCGCCCGGTCGATGGTGGCGCGCCGCGGTGAACTGCAGCGCGGCATCGAAACCGCCCGTCAGCAGATTGCCGCCAACGAGGCGTCTGCCGCACAGCTGAACGACGAGCTCGCGAAGCTCAGTGAGTCGACGGCCAGCGCCGGGCTGGATGAGGCGCTGGCGGTGCGTGTGGAAAAGGAAAAGGCGCTCGGTGCGGCACGCCAGCATTACGACGACCTGTCCGCGCAGCTTCGCCGTGCCGACGAGCAACGCATGGGCTTCGAACGCAGCCTGCAACCGCTGCGCGACGAGATCACCAAGCTGCAGCTCGAATTGCAGGCGGCCTCGCTGGGTGGCGCACAGTTCATGGAGCAGCTCAACGCCGCCGGTGTCGACCTGGCCGTGCTGGCCGAAGGCATCGAGCGCGATGGCGTCAAGCTCTACGGCCTGCAGACCGAGATCGACCGGATCCAGCGCGAGATCAATGCGCTGGGTGCCGTCAACCTGGCCGCGCTGGAAGAGCTGACCGCCGCCCGCGAGCGCAAGGGCTTCCTCGATTCGCAGATGGCCGACCTGATGGACGCCATCCAGACGCTCGAGGACGCCATTCACAAGATCGACCTGGAGACCCGTGACCTGCTGGGCTCTACCTTCAACACCGTCAACGAACACTTCGGGCGCATGTTCCCCAGCCTGTTCGGTGGAGGCAGTGCCAAACTGGTCATGACCGGCGACGAGATCCTCGATGCCGGCGTGCAGGTCATGGCCCACCCGCCGGGCAAGAAGAACAGCACCATCCACCTGCTCTCCGGTGGCGAGAAGGCGCTGACCGCCATCGCCCTGGTGTTCGCCATCTTCCAGCTCAACCCCGCCCCGTTCTGCCTGCTCGACGAAGTCGATGCGCCGCTGGACGACGCCAACACCGAACGTTACGCCCGCCTGGTCAAGAGCATGTCCAGCGGCACCCAGTTCCTGTTCATCTCGCACAACAAGATCGCGATGGAGATGGCCGAGCAACTGGTGGGCGTGACCATGCAGGAGCAAGGCGTCTCGCGCATCGTGGCCGTCGACATGGAAGCGGCACTGGGCATGGCCCAAGCCTGAGGACCCTCATGAACTCTTCCCTCACCCTGTATCTGGCGATTCTCGGCGGCGTCGTGCTGGCGGTCTTCCTCATCCACAGCACCTGGCAGTCGCGCAAACTGGCCGCCCGGCAGCCGCGCCGTGCCGCCGTCGAGCCGGTAGACACCCAGGCCGGCCTGCCCGGTGAACCGACGCTGGGCGACGACCTGCCCACGCAGCCGTTGGACCTGCCCGCAGCGCCCGGCACGGTGCCGCCGCTCAAGCGAGGACACGTGCACCTGGATGCCCTGGTGGACGCCATTGCGACCATCACCATCGACGCACCGATGAGCGGCGATCACATCCTGCTGCACGTGCCGACCACGCGCCGTGCGGGCAGCAAGCCCGTGCTGATCGAGGCGCTGCGCGCCGATTGCGGTGAGTGGGAGGCACCTCAGGCCGGCGTGACGTACGCCGAGCTGCAGGCTGGCGTGCTGCTGGCCAACCGCACCGGCGGCCTCAACGAGATCGAGTATTCCGAGTTCGTGCAGAAGATCCAGGCGATGGCCGACGCGCTGAGCGGCGCGGTCGAGTTCCCGGACATGCTGGACGTCGTCGCGCGGGCCAAGGAGCTGGACGCCTTTGCCGGCGCGCACGACGCACAACTCGCCATGCGCTTGTATGCCCGCGGCAGCGCGTGGTCGGTGGGTTACGTGCAGCAACAAGCGGCGCGTCACGGATTCCTGCCCGGCTCGCTGCCCGGCCGGCTCGTGTTGCCCGGCAACGAAGAGGGTGCTCCCCCGGTTCTGACGCTCCAGTTCGACGCCCAGGTAGCCTTTGCAGAAGACCCTGACCAGGCCGCGCTGCGGGAACTGCTGCTGGCCTTCGACGTGCCCCAGACCGCGCCGGAACAGACGCCGTTCAGGGCTTGGTGCGCCGCGGGCGAAGCCCTTTCCATGGCGCTGGATGCCGTCATGGCCGACGACCAGGGCCAGCCGTTCTCACCGGCCGCATTCGCCTCGATTGAAGGCGAGCTGACCCGCCTGTACGAGGCGCTTGCCGCGCGCGACCTTGGCGCCGGATCGGCCGCCGCACGCCGCCTGTTCAGCTGACTGGAGGCGCCATGTCGCAATCCAACGTGTCCGGCGGCGCTCCGACGGCCCCGCCCGGCGACGACCTGCCCACGCCGGCCGAGCAGGCTGCCACGCTGCGCGCGCAGTTGCACGAGCACGCGCACCGCTATTACGTGCTGGACGAACCGGCCATTCCCGACGCGGAATACGACCGGCTCTTCCAGGCGTTGCAGACGCTGGAGGAAACCTACCCCGAGCTGCGCACATTCGATTCACCGACGCAACGCGTGCTGGGCAAGGTGCTGGAGGGCTTCACGCCGGTGCGCCACGCGGTGCCCATGCTGTCCATCCGCACCGAGACCGACACCGAGGCAACCGGCGCCGAGGCCTTCGATGGCCGTGTGCGGCGCGAGTTGGAGCTGCCTGATGAAGCACCGGCCGTCGAGTACGCCGCCGAGCTGAAGTTCGACGGGCTGGCCATCAACCTGCGCTATGAGCAGGGCGTGCTGGTGCGCGCGGCCACACGCGGCGATGGTGAGACAGGCGAAGACGTCACACAGAACATCCGCACCATCCGACAGATTCCGCTGCGCCTGAAAGGCGAGGGCGCGCCAGCGGTGCTGGAGGTGCGCGGCGAGGTCTACATGCGCCGTGACGACTTCGAGACCCTGAACGCCCGGCAACGCGAACACGGCGACAAGACCTTCGTGAACCCGCGCAATGCGGCGGCCGGCGCCGTCCGCCAGCTGGATCCGGGCATCGCCGCCCGCCGCCCATTGAGCTTCTTCGCCTATGGACTGGGTGAGGTCCAGGGCTGGGACATGCCGGCCACGCACAGTGGTGTGCTGGATGCACTGGCTGCGTGGGGCCTGCCGGTCAGCAGCGAGCGTACCGTGGCGCAAGGCGCAGCTGGCCTCGTTGCCTTTCACCAGGCCATCGGGGCGCGGCGCGACGGCCTGCCCTTCGACATCGACGGTGTGGTCTACAAGGTCAACAGCCTGGCCTTGCAGGCCCGACTCGGTTTCGTGACCCGCGAACCACGCTGGGCCGTGGCCCACAAGTACCCCGCACAAGAGCAGCTCACCCAGGTCGAAGGCATCGACATCCAAGTGGGCCGCACGGGCAAGCTGACCCCGGTGGCGCGCTTGAAGCCCGTGTTTGTCGGCGGCGTGACGGTCACCAACGCGACGCTGCACAACCTGTTCGAGTTGCGCCGCAAGCGCGTGCGCGTGGGTGACACGGTGATCGTGCGACGCGCCGGCGACGTCATCCCGGAAGTGGTGGGCGTCGTGGCCGGCGAGCGCCCGGCCTACGTGCCCAACTTCCGCATGCCCGCGCACTGCCCGGTGTGCGGCAGCGATGTGGTGCGCGAACGCGCCGAGGTGGATCACCGCTGCTCAGGTGGCCTGTTCTGCGCCGCGCAGCGCAAGCAGGCGCTGCTGCACTTTGCCCAGCGCCGCGCCGTGGACATCGAGGGCCTCGGTGACAAGCTGGTGGACCAGCTGGTCGATGGCGGTCTGGTCCGCACGCTGCCCGAGCTGTACAAGCTCGGCCTGATGAAGCTGGCCGCGCTGGACCGCATGGCGACCAAGAGCGCGCAGAACCTGGTGGACGCGCTGGAAAAGAGCAAGCACACGACCTTGCCGCGTTTTCTGTTCGGCCTGGGCATCCGCCACGTGGGCGAGGCCACGGCGAAAGACCTGGCACGCCATTTCGGCGGCATCGACCGCATCATGGACGCCACCGAGGCGCAGTTGCTGGAGGTACGCGACGTGGGCCCGGTGGTGGCACACAGCATCCGCACCTTCTTCGACCAGGCGCACAACCGCGAGGTGGTGGAGCAACTGCGTGCGTGCGGTGTGACCTGGCCCGAGCACGAGCCGGCGGCCGACCCGGCCAGCCTGCCGCTGTCAGGGCAGACCTTTGTGCTGACGGGAACGCTGCCCACGCTCAGCCGCGATGAGGCCAAGGCCCTGATCGAAGCGGCGGGGGGCAAGGTCGCCGGCTCGGTCTCGAAGAAGACGCATCACGTCGTGGCCGGCGCGGAGGCCGGCAGCAAGCTCGAGAAGGCGCAGAGCCTGGGGGTGTCCATCCTCGACGAGGATGGCCTGCGTGCGCTGCTGGCTCTGGCGGGCAGCGTGGCAGGTGGCGCGGTCGGCGAAGAAGCCGATCAGTCCTGATCGCGGTGCTGCTGGGGCTCGAGCGCATGCGCTTTCAGGGCCTCCAGCGGGATCACCTCCAGTGCCTTTTCATGGGTGGCTTCCAGGGCCACCGGCGGGGCCACGCCGGCCTGCCACGCTTCCAGCCAGCGATTGGCGCACAGACACCAGCGCTGGCCCGGCTGCAGACCGGCAAAACGCCATTCGGGGCGGGGCGTCGACAGGTCATTTCCCCGTTTCATCGAGAACGCCAGAAACTCGGCCGTGACGCGACAGCACACCACGTGCAGGCCGGTGTCGTCGGGCCGGGTGCGGCAGCAGCCGTCCCGGAAGTAGCCGGTCAACGGATCGTAAGAGCAGGCCCGCAGCGGGCCGCCCAGCACGTTGCGGCCGGGCACGAGGTCGATGGCAGACATGGTCTTGGCGTTGCGTGGAGGTGAGGGCGGTCAGGCCTTGGGCGGCGTGTGCGGCCCACCGCGCTGGATCAGGGTCATGGCCGTGCCGATCAGCGACGACACCTCGCTCATGTTGCCCGGCACGATCATCGTGTTGTTCGTGCGCGCCAGCTGGGCATAGGCCTCGACGGCCTTCTCGGCCACCTTCAGGTTCACGGCCTCCTGGCCCCCCGGCGCGCTGATGGCCGCGGCAATCTTGCGGATGGCCTCGGCGGTCGCATCGGCCACGGCCGCGATGGCCGCTGCCTCACCCATGGCGCGGTTGATCTCGGCCTGTTTCTCGCCCTCGGACTTCGCGATGAACGACTCGCGCTCGCCGTTGGCCAGGTTGATCTGTTCGAGCTTGCGGCCTTCGGATTCGGCAATGCGGGCGCGTTTGTCGCGCTCGGCGGTGATCTGCTGCTGCATGGAGCGCAGGATCTCGTTGGGCGGCGTCAGGTCCTTGATTTCATAGCGCAGCACCTTGACACCCCAGTTCAGCGCGGCCTCGTCCAGCGCGGCCACCACGGCCGAATTGATCACCTCGCGCTCCTCGAAGGTGCGGTCCAACTCCATCCGACCGATCACGCTGCGCAGCGTGGTCTGGGCCAGCTGCGTGATGGCCACGACGTAATCGGCCGAGCCGTAGCTGGCCCGCATCGGGTCGGTCACCTGGAAGTAGAGGATGCCGTCAACCTGCAGCTGCGTGTTGTCGCGCGTGATGCAGACCTGGCTCGGCACGTCGAGCGCGATTTCCTTGAGCGAGTGCTGGTAGGCCAGGCGGTCGACGAAGGGCACGAGCACGTTCAGACCGGGCGTCAGCACGCCGTGGTATTTGCCCAGCCGCTCGACCACCCAGGCGCTCTGTTGCGGCACGACCTTGACGGCCTTGGCGACGAAGATGACGGCGATGACGAGCAGGACGACGGCGAGTTCCATGACGGGGCTTTCCTCGTTGATCGGTTCAGATCTTTTCCAGCACGAGCTGGTTGCGCTCGATGGCGCAGATGCGGTGCGGGCCGGTCTGCGGGGCACCTTGCGGGTCGGCCAGGCGGGCGCGCCATTCCGAGCCACGATGGTGGACCCGGGCGGTGCCGTCGGCGTGCCAGTGCGACACCTGCACCTGCTCGCCCACATCCAGATGGCCCAGCCCCGGCGGCGGCGCGTCGCTGTCGGCCGGGCGCGTGGCGCGATGGCGTTGACGCGCATACCAGGCAAGCGCGGCCGCACCGCCCGCGCAGGCGGCCACCACGATCTGTGCGACCAGGCCGATGCCCAGCCACGCGGCCACCCCGCCGACGGCGGCACCCAGGGCCAGCATCAGCAGGTAGAGCGTGCCGCTGAGCAGCTCGGCGCCCACGAGCAGGCCGGCCAGAATCCACCACATCGTCACGTCACCCATGCGTCAACTCTCCCGTTGCAACCGAGTGTAGTACGGGCGTGTGACGGTGCCAGCGCGCCGGTTGCGTGCAAGGCCAGCCCCCCGGGGATGTGTGCTGGCGCAAATTCGCCGCGCCTGACATACGCAGCACCTTCAATCGCCCCTACACTTCGCGCTTTTCCGGATTTTCCGCCGTTCCATCCTGAAGGGGCCGCCCATGCTGCGTTTCCGCTTTCCGATCGTCATCATTGACGAGGACTTCCGCTCCGAGAACACCTCGGGTCTGGGCATCCGTGCCCTGGCTGACGCCATCCAGAAGGAAGGCTTTGAGGTGCTGGGCGTGACCAGCTATGGCGACCTGTCACAGTTCGCGCAGCAGCAAAGCCGCGCCAGCGCTTTCATCCTGTCGATCGACGACGAAGAGTTCACGCCCGGCCCCGAGCTCGACCCGGCGGTCTTGAACCTGCGCAAGTTCATCGAGGAAATCCGCTTCAAGAACGCGGACATCCCCATCTATCTGTACGGCGAGACGCGCACCTCGGAGCACCTTCCGAACGACATCCTGCGTGAGCTGCACGGCTTCATCCACATGTTCGAGGACACGCCCGAGTTCGTGGCGCGTCACATCATCCGCGAAGCCAAGAGCTACCTCGACGGCCTGGCGCCGCCGTTCTTCAAGGCGCTGATGGACTACGCCCAGGACGGCTCGTATTCCTGGCACTGCCCGGGGCACTCGGGTGGCGTGGCGTTCCTGAAGAGCCCGGTGGGCCAGATGTTCCACCAGTTCTTCGGCGAGAACATGCTGCGCGCCGACGTGTGCAACGCCGTGGAAGAGCTGGGCCAGCTGCTGGACCACACCGGCCCGGTGGCCGAGTCGGAGAAGAACGCCGCGCGCATCTTCAACGCCGACCATTGCTTCTTCGTCACCAACGGCACGTCGACCTCGAACAAGATGGTGTGGCACCACACCGTGGCCCCCGGTGACATCGTCGTGGTGGACCGCAACTGCCACAAGTCCATCCTGCACAGCATCATCATGACCGGGGCCATCCCCGTGTTCCTGACGCCCACGCGCAACCACCTCGGCATCATCGGCCCGATTCCGAAGAGCGAGTTCGAGCCGGACACCATCCGCAAGAAGATTGCCGCGAACCCGCTGCTGAAGGGTGTGGACGCCAAGAAGGCCAAGCCGCGCATCCTGACGATCACGCAGAGCACCTACGACGGCGTGCTCTACAACACCGAGACCATCAAGGGCATGCTGGACGGCTGGATCGACAACCTGCACTTCGACGAAGCCTGGTTGCCGCATGCCGCCTTCCACAAGTTCTATGGCATGTACCACGCCATGGGCAAGGGCCGCGCGCGCCCCAAGACCTCGGTGGTGTACGCCACGCAGTCGACCCACAAGCTGCTGGCCGGCATCTCGCAGGCCTCGCACGTGCTGGTGCAGGACTCGCAGACGGTGCCGCTGGACCGCCACCTGTTCAACGAGGCCTACCTGATGCACACCTCGACCTCGCCGCAGTACGCGATCATCGCGAGCTGTGACGTGGCCGCGGCGATGATGGAGCCCCCGGGCGGCACGGCGCTGGTGGAAGAGTCGATCAAGGAAGCGCTGGACTTCCGCCGCGCCATGCGCAAGGTCGACAAGGACTACGGCAAGGACTGGTGGTTCAAGGTCTGGGGCCCGGACAAGCTGGTGGCAGAAGACATCGGCAAGCCGTCGGACTGGGTGCTCAAGGCCAATGAGAAGTGGCATGGCTTCGGCAACCTGGCCGAAGGCTTCAACATGCTCGACCCGATCAAGTCGACCATCGTCACGCCGGGCCTCGACATGTCGGGCAAGTTCGCCAAGAGCGGCATCCCGGCGAGCATCGTCACCAAGTACCTGGCCGAGCACGGCGTGGTGGTCGAGAAGACGGGCCTGTACTCGTTCTTCATCATGTTCACCATCGGCATCACCAAGGGCCGCTGGAACACGATGCTGACCGCGCTGCAGCAGTTCAAGGACGACTACGACCGCAACCAGCCGATGTGGCGCGTGCTGCCCGAGTTCTGCCAGAAGTATCCGATGTACGAGCGCATGGGCCTGCGCGACCTGTGTCAGGCCGTGCACGAGGCCTATGCCAAGGGCGACATCGCACGCCTGACGACGGACGTGTACCTGTCGGGCCTGGAGCCGGCGATGAAGCCGAGCGACGCCTATGCCTGCATTGCCCGCCGCCAGACCGAGCGCGTGGACATCGACCAGCTGGAAGGCCGCATCACGACCGCGCTGCTGACGCCTTATCCGCCGGGCATCCCCCTGCTGATCCCGGGCGAGCGCTTCAACCGCAAGATCGTCGACTTCCTGAAGTTCACGCAGAGCTTCAATGTGGCCTTCCCCGGCTTTGCCACGGACGTGCACGGCCTGGTGTCGGAAGAGCTGCCGGGCGGCGCGCGACGCTACTACGTGGATTGCGTCAAGGCCGAAGGCTGAGGCACATCAGGGCAGGCGCAGCGTGAAGGCGGCGCCCCCGGCCGCGTCGGGGGTGAGGGCGACCTGACCCTGGCGCTCGCCGCTGCGGTGTGCCTCGGCCACGGCGCGGCTGAGGGCGGTGCCGAGACCCGTGGCATGCGAAGCGCCCGGGTCGCCCGCGCTGAGCCCTGCCCCGTCGTCACGAATGCGCCAGACCAGCCAGCCGGATTCCTCGGCGACACTGAGCCTTACGGCGCGCGTGGCAAACCGCAAGGCGTTGTGAAGGGCGGCATCGAGCGCCAACTGCACCAGGCGGCGATCGAAATACCAGAAGGGCGGAGCGAGTGGATCGGCGTCGATGCTGAACTCGACCGGTCGTCCTTCCGCGTTCGCCTTGAGCTGCCAGACCTGTTGCAGGTACTTCAGCAGGTCGGAAGGCGACTCGTCCTCACACAACGCATGCAACTGACCCGACTCGGCGCTGTACAACGTCAGGAATTGGGTGAACTGGCGCCTCAGGTCTGCGCAGTGCTGGTGAGCCGTCTCGGCGCCCACGGGTGTGGGGTCGTCGATCATGGCCGCCAGCTCGCACTCGAGCACCCCCAAGGCATTCTTGAGGTCGTGGGCAATCAGTGCGAGGGGCGTGCTCATGGCATTCAGCGAGGGAGACCGCCACCTTCCAGGGCACTCACGGTCTCGCGGAAGTAACGGCGCATCATGGTGACACGGTCGTTGGCGGGCATCAACTTCTCCAGCCGGCTGAGGTAGAGACGCACCTTGTCGACACGGGCCGGGTTCAACTCCTTCTTCAGGCGCAGCGCCATGCAGTTGATCTGCGCCGCCTGCAGCAGCACCCCGGTGTTCTCCGGGTAGTCCTTCACCGCCTCCTCGATGGCCAGCACGGCCTCGTCGACCTGGCTGTCGCGCAGCAGCTTGCGGGCGTCCTTGACCTTGTTCTCGAGGGCCGCCGCCGCGCCGGCAATCAGCTGCTCCACCTTGTCTTCATGGCCCGTATCGCGCAGCGCGTTGCCGATCATCTGCTTGACTCGCGGGTTTTCGTGGTCCGCCGACACGGCAGACTCGAGCAACTTCAGGCCGGCCTCTTCGTTGCCGGCCATCAGCTCTGCCTTGGCAAGGGCAATGGTCGCGAAGTCGGCCTTGCCCTTGCGCAAGGTCTCACGCGCCCGGCGCATGGTCTTCTCGGCCTCGATGGCATTGCCGTTGCGGATGTGGGCCTGGGTCTGGATGGCCATGGAGACGCTGCCGAAAGCGGGGTTGGTCCGGTAGGTGCTGTCGCCCTCGCTCAGTACCTTGAGCGCATCTGCCGCCTCGCCCTTGTCTACCAGCGCCTGAGCCAGCAGCAGGGTGTCCTGCGGCTGCGCGATCACCGATCCTTTGGTGGCCTTGGCCACCTTCTGCATGCACTCCTTGGCGGTGTCCAGGTCGCCGTTGCGGTAGGCGCTTTCGCCCACGAGCCGCTGACGCCGCGCAGAGGGCACCACGGCTGCCGCGTCTCGCAGCACCCACAGGGCGCCACTGGGGTCACCCTGCGCCTCCAGCGCCTCGGCCACCACGTCGTAGGCCGCCACGTTCTTTTCGCCTTCTGGCGAGTGGATGATTTCCTGGGCGATCTGGCGGGCCTCCTCGAACTGCCCTGCGGCCTTGTGCGCGCGGGCCAGCCCCAGCTGGGCCCAGATCAGGCCCGGGCGGTGTTCCAGGGCCATGCGGTAGACCTGCTTGGCGTCTTCATGGCGCCCGAGTTGCAGCAGGGCTTTGCCCTTGGCCTGCAGCGCCGCCATGGCCCAGCGGCTGCGCTGCGCCAGAATGCGGTCGCACGCGGCCACCGCACCGGTCAGGTCTTCCTTCGAGAGGCACTGGTGGATGGGCAGGAGGGCCTCGCGCTTTTCCAGCTGCGACTTCAGCCGATCCTCGATGTCGCTGGCCGTGATGGGCTTGAGCAGGTAGGCGTCTGGGTGATGCTCGGTCGCCGCCGCGACCTGGGCATAGGCGCTCTCGGCCGTCACCATGAAGAACAGGCAGTCTGCCGGCAGCAGGTTCTGATCGCGCAGGTACTCGAACCACTGCTGTCCGTCGGACTTGTGGTTGAGGTTGAAGTCGCACAGGATGAGGTTGTAGCGGCGGCTGCGGATCAGCCGCGTGGCATCCTCGGCGTTCGCGGCCACGTCGGCCTTGCCGATGCCGATCTGGTTCAACTGGCCGCGCAGCGTGGTCTGCTGCGTCGACATGTCGTCCACGATCAGTGCGGTGAGGTGGGAGTAGGGGGTCACGATCGCCATAGGGGCACTCTCTCGTCTGCGCCGGCACGCCTGTGGCCGCGCGCCATGCCAATGGGCGGAACGCCCGCCCGGGCTACCACGGTCTGTTTTTCGGCATGCTGAAATGGAACTTGAGGGCTGGGAAATGCGGGCGTCGTTTCACAAAGAAAAACGGCGCCGTAAAGGCGCCGTGGATGGAGCAGGGGGGAGGCCTCTGCGTTACTTGAAGATGTTCTTCACGCGGTCGGTCCAGCTCTTGGAATTCGGCGAATGTTTCTCGCCGCCCTTCTTGAAGGACTCGTCCAGCTCCTTCAGCAGCTTGCGCTGGTGCTCCGTGAGCTTGACTGGCGTCTCCACCACGATGTGGCAGTACAGGTCACCCGGGTAGCTCGAGCGGATGCCCTTGATGCCCTTGCCACGCAGGCGGAACGTCTTGCCGTGCTGCGTGCCTTCAGGAATCTCGATCTCGGCCTTGCCGCCCAGCGTGGGCACCTCGATGCTGCCACCGAGCGCTGCCGTGGTCAGCGGCACCGGCACCGAGCAGTGGAGGTCGTCGCCGTCCCGCTCGAAGATGTCGTGCTGCTTGATGCGGATCTCGATGTAGAGATCGCCAGCCGGCCCGCCATTGGTGCCCGGCTCGCCGTTGCCGGCCGAGCGGATGCGCATGCCCTCGTTGATGCCCGCCGGGATCTTGACTTCCAGCGTCTTGGTCTTCTTGACGCGACCCTGGCCGTGGCAGGCCGTGCACGGCTCGGGGATCACCTTGCCGGTGCCCTGGCAGTGCGGGCAGGTCTGCTGCACGCTGAAGAAGCCCTGGCGCATGTGCACCGTGCCCGAGCCGTTGCAGGTGGGGCAGGTCTTGGCGCTGGTACCGGGCTTGGCGCCCGAGCCGTGGCACACGCCGCACTCATCCCACGCGGGGATGCGGATCTGCGTGTCCTTGCCGGCGGCGGCTTCCTCCAGCGTGATTTCCATGGCGTACGACAGGTCGCTGCCACGGTAGACCTGCGGACCGCCGCCCCGGCGGCCGGCGCCCTGGCCGAAGATGTCGCCAAAGATGTCGCCGAACGCATCGGCGAAGCCGCCGAAGCCTTCCGGACCACCGCGGCCGCCCATGTTGGGGTCGACGCCGGCGTGGCCATACTGGTCGTAGGCGGCCTTCTTCTTGGGGTCGGAGAGCATCTCGTAGGCCTCTTTGACCTCCTTGAACTGCTCCTCGGCCTCCTTGGCCTTCTCACCCTGGTTGCGGTCAGGGTGGTACTTCATGGCCAGCTTGCGGTAGGCCTTCTTGATCTCGTCTTCCGACGCGCCCTTGGCCAGGCCAAGGACTTCATAAAAATCGCGTTTTGCCATGTGGATTCCAGGCGGTGGCGAAGGTGGCCCAGGCAGCAGATTGCCGCAAGGCCCCGGATTCGACAAAGGCACAGGGTGCGAGCGCGGTGCTCACACGGCCTGTGCCCTGCCGACGCTCGGGCCGAGGCCCGATCCCGATCAGTCCTTCTTGACTTCCTTGAACTCGGCGTCGACCACGTTGTCGTCGGCAGGCTTGCTGTCGGCTGCACCAGCGGCATCGGCACCTGCGGCACCGGCTGCGCCAGCAGCACCCTGGGCGGCCTGCATGTCGGCGTACATCTTCTCACCGAGTTTCTGGCTGGCGGTCATCAGGGCGTTGGTCTTGGCTTCGATGTCGTCCTTGTCTTCGCCCTTGAGCGCTTCCTCGACGTCCTTGATCGCGGCCTCGATCTTTTCCTTCTCGCCGGCTTCCAGCTTGTCGCCGTACTCGGTCAGCGACTTGCGCACGCTGTGCACCATGGCGTCGCCCTGGTTCTTGGCCTGCACGATCTCCAACTTCTTCTTGTCTTCGGCGGCGTTCAGCTCGGCGTCCTTCACCATCTTCTGGATCTCGTCTTCCGACAGACCCGAGTTGGCCTTGATGGTGATCTTGTTTTCCTTGCCCGTGCCCTTGTCCTTGGCGCTCACGTGCAGGATGCCGTTGGCGTCGATGTCGAAGGCCACCTCGATCTGCGGCACGCCACGCGGTGCGGGCGGGATGCCTTCGAGGTTGAACTCGCCCAGCATCTTGTTGCCCGAAGCCATCTCGCGCTCGCCCTGGAACACCTTGATCGTCACGGCCGGCTGGTTGTCGTCGGCGGTCGAGAAGGTCTGCGCGAACTTCGTCGGGATCGTCGTGTTCTTGCTGATCATCTTGGTCATGACACCGCCCAGGGTCTCGATGCCCAGGGACAGCGGGGTCACGTCCAGCAGGAGCACGTCGGTGCGGTCACCCGACAGAACCTGGCCCTGCACGGCGGCGCCCACGGCGACGGCTTCGTCCGGGTTGACGTCCTTGCGCGGCTCCTTGCCGAAGAACTCCTTGACCTTCTCCTGCACCTTGGGCATCCGGGTCATGCCGCCGACCAGGATCACGTCCTGAATGTCGGCCACACTGACGCCAGCATCCTTGATGGCGGTGCGGCAGGGCGCGATGGTGCGCTCGATCAGCTCGTCGACCAGGCTTTCCAGCTTGGCACGGGTCAGCTTGACGTTCAGGTGCTTCGGACCGGTGGCGTCAGCCGTGATGTACGGCAGGTTGACGTCGGTCTGCGTGCTGTTGGAGAGCTCGATCTTGGCCTTCTCGGCGGCTTCCTTCAGGCGCTGCAGGGCCAGCACGTCCTTGGACAGGTCCACGCCCTGGTCCTTCTTGAACTCGGCGATGATGTAGTCGATGATGCGCTGGTCGAAGTCTTCGCCGCCCAGGAAGGTGTCGCCGTTGGTCGACAGCACTTCGAACTGCTTTTCGCCGTCCACATCGGCGATCTCGATGATGGACACGTCGAACGTGCCGCCACCCAGGTCATACACCGCGATCTTGCGGTCACCGGCGCCGTGCTTGTCCAGGCCGAAGGCCAGGGCCGCGGCGGTGGGCTCGTTGATGATGCGCTTGACGTCGAGACCGGCAATGCGGCCGGCGTCCTTGGTGGCCTGGCGCTGCGCGTCGTTGAAGTAGGCGGGCACGGTGATGACGGCCTCGGTGACTTCTTCACCCAGGTAGTCTTCGGCCGTCTTCTTCATCTTGCGCAGGATCTCGGCGGAGACCTGCGGCGGAGCCAGCTTCTTGCCGCGCACTTCCACCCACGCGTCGCCGTTGTCGGCGGCAGCGATGGTGTAGGGCATCAGGTCGATGTCCTTCTGCACTTCCTTCTCGGTGAACTTGCGGCCGATCAGGCGCTTCACCGCGTACAGCGTGTTCTTGGGGTTGGTGACGGCCTGGCGCTTGGCCGAGGCGCCCACCAGGATCTCGCCGTCTTCCTGATACGCGATGATCGACGGCGTGGTGCGTGCACCTTCGCTGTTTTCGATGACCTTGGTGGTGTTGCCTTCCATGATGGCCACGCACGAGTTCGTGGTGCCCAGGTCAATACCGATGATCTTGCCCATGTTGGTCTGCTCCTAACGGAATCTGAATCTGTGTGTCTGGAAGCGATGGCTTCCGCTTGTTCGGGTAAGTGCGTGCGCCGTGGGGTTTTTCAAGAGCCTGCCGATTTGATCTTCAGCAAGTTCCGCCGCACCGGCCGCGCAGGCGTCACTTCGGCGCGGCCACCGTCACGAGGGCCGGGCGCAGGATGCGGTCGGCAATCGAGTAACCCTTCTGCAGCACGCCCACCACGGTGTTGGCTTCCTGATCGGCGGGCACCATGCTGATGGCCTGATGGAGGTTGGGATCGAACCTGGCGCCTTGCGCGGGGTTGATCTCCAGCACCTTGTTGCGCTCGAGGGCCGAGGCCAGCTGGCGGAGCGTGGCCTGCACGCCTTCCAGCACGGTCTCGACCGGGGTGTCGGGCTTGGCGGCTTGCGTGGCGAGGGCGGCCTCCAGGCTGTCGCGCACGGGCAGCAGGCTTTCGGCGAACGACTCGACGGCAAACTTGCGGGCCTTGCTGATTTCGTCTTCCGCGCGGCGGCGGACGTTTTCGGCCTCGGCCTTGGCTCGCAGGTAGGCATCGGCCACTTCGGCGTGCTTGGCCTGCAGCTCGGCAAGTTGCTGCTCGATCGAGGGGGCAGCGTCGGGCGTGGCCGACGGGGCGGCCTCGGGGGCATGTTCGGGCGTGTGGGCGGTGTCGCTCATCTCTGCTTGTGTGGGTTGGATGCGAAAACCTGGGGTAGATCAGGGTCAGGCGGCGGCTTTCAAGAGGCCGTCGCCAAAAAAATGTGCCTCGTCGGCAAAAAAGAGGTCAGCGCTCGTCGACGCTGGCAGACCACCGTTGCCAGTCCGCCAGCTGGCGCCGGTCCCGCTTTGTGGGGCGGCCTTGCTCGATGCTCTCTGCCGGCTCGGCCGACAGCCGCCGCCGCTCTGTGTGTTCGCTGCGGCGAAGCAGGCTTTCTGCCGTCTCTTCGTACAGCATCTGCGCCTGCACGGCAGGCCCCCGCACGGTGCTCACGGCCTTGACCACCACCGTTCGCGTCAAGGCCCCCTGTCGGATGTCGACCGTCTCGCCACCGCGCAGCTCGCGCGATGCCTTGGCCACCTGGCCATTGACCTGGATGCGCCCTTTGTCAATGTCGTCCGCGGCCAGGCCGCGCGTCTTGTAGAAACGCGCAGCCCAGAGCCATTTGTCGAGGCGGAGCCGGTCGGTGAGGCCGGGCAGCGGGCGAGCAGAGGTGTCTTGCTTCATGGTCGGTGAACGACCGCACTGTAGCGCAGTGCGCAGGCGGCCGCCCTCGGGTCAACTGCTGCTGTCAGGGGCTTGCGCGGCGGCGCCCCGTGCTGCGCGCGCCAGAAAGCGTGCCGGGTCGAGCGCGTCGCGCAAGTCTGCCTCGACCGGGCAGGGTGCGCCCGTCACCCAGTGCGCCAGCAGCCGTCCGGCCAGCACGGACCACGCGATGCCTCGCGAGCCCAGTCCGGCGATCAGGTAAAGCCCCCCGGCGTCATCGCGCTGTCGGGCAATCTGACGCACCTGGTCTGCGCGAAGATGCGGGACATGGGCCAGCCGAGCAGGCGCCCATGGCAACGCGCCGACCACGGGCAGCCGGTCCGGCGTGACGGCACGCCAGCCGACGCGCCCGTCGAGCCCGTCCACGTCGTCTTCCTCGGAAGGCAGGCCGGAGAGCCCCAATCGCCGGGCCTGCTGCAGGTTGTGACGGTGATCGGCCTCCCGCACGGTGGGGTCGGCGTCGTGGTGCTGGCTGGTGGCACCGCACAGCAGGGTGTGCTCGTCGAGCGCAAGCGCGTAGCCGCTGCCGGCGATGGGCGCCTGAGGCAGGCCGGCTGGGAGGGGCAGGGCCGTGATCTGTCCTCGCACGGCGCTCAGCGGCGGCACGGCGACGGCGAGTTCATCGGGCAGCGTGCCGAGCAGCGTCGGTGCGCCCAGCGCGTTGGCCAGGACCAGGGTGGGCGCCTGTGCCAGCGCGGCGCCGGTGGCGGACATCGCCTGCCACTGGCCTGTGGGCTCGTCGCGTTGCATTGCGGCAGCTTCAACACCGAACTTGACGGTCAGCGCACCCGGGAAGCCGGTTGCCGCCGCTTCCAGCATCGCCTGGGCCAGCCCGGCCGGGTGCAGCCAGCCCGCCTGAGCAAACCACCAGCCGCCGCTCGGCACGGGCACCCCACATCGCTGTGCAGCTTCCTCGGCCGTCAGCCAGGTCACATGCGCCTTCGGCAGGCCCAGGCGACGCAATGTGGCGCGCGCCGTGGCCTCGTCCGTCTTCGGGTCGAGGCGCAGCAGGCCATCGGGTTGACCGCGCACCTGACCGCTTGCAAGCCAGTTGCCCGCTTTCTGCCAGAGGGCGAGCACAGCGGCCCGGTGCGCCCGCGCATGCACACCGTCTTCGCCATGCACGATGCTGTGAAACAGCCCGCCCGGGTTGCCGGACGTGGCCTGCGCGGGGCCGCTTTCGCGATCGAGCAGGGTCACGCGCCATCCGGCCTCGCACAGGGCCAGCGCGGCGCTCGCACCCGCCAGCCCGGCGCCGATGACGACAGCGTGCCGATGCCGCGGGGCCGGCGCGCGCCACAGCCCCCCGGCGGGTGGGGAGGGCACATGGCGCGGCGCGTGGAGACCGCTCAGCGCCTCGCGATGACCTTCGGCGTCCGGCATGATCGCCAGTTCGAAGCCGGCTGCGGCCAGCGCACCGCGAATGGCAGGTGTGTGCGTCCAGCAGGCGAGGGTGGCTTCCGGAGCGGCCAGCCGGTTCAAGCGGGTCAGCAGGCGCTCGTCCCACATGGCCGGATTGCGGTCGGGCGCGAAGCCGTCGAGGTAGAACGCGTCGGCCTGGGCCAGCAGCGCCGGCAGCAGGCGGTTCACATCGCCCAACCCCAGCATCAACCGAACCCGTGGCCGCCTGCCGCTGCCACCGGCAGGCAGGCCGGCCTCGTCGAAATCGAGCAGATGCCAGCCCGGCGTCAGCGGGGGCCAGGCGGCTTGCAGGCGGGCCGCCAGTTCAGCGGCTGGGCCTGTCTTGCCGGCATGGGCCGCGGCCAGGTCAACTGCTTGCAGCGGGTGCTGCTCGACCGAGATGAAGATCAGTTCGTCGCAGCGGGCCGGGTCGTCACGCCAGCTCAGCCAGGTGGCCAGAAAGTTCTGCCCCAGCCCGAAGCCGGCCTCCAGGATCACGAAGCGATCGCGTTGCTGCCATCGCCCCGGCAGGCCGTTGCCGTGCAGGAACACATCCCGGGCGCGCGCCCAGATGTCCCTCGGCTCGCCATAGAAGTCATCGTAATGCGGCGCGTAAGGCGCGCCAGGCGCCCGGCCCCCTGGCGCTTCGCCCAGGGTTGCAGGTGTCAGGGTCATGCCCGATTACTGGGCCGCCCAGCCACCGTCCATGTTCCATGCGGCACCGCGGATGTTGTCGCCTGCCGACGAGCACAGGAACACGGCCAGGTCGCCCAGTTGTGCCGGGGTCACGAACTGCAGCGAAGGCTGCTTCTCACCCAGCAGGCCCTTCTGGGCTTCGGCCAGCGAGATGCCTTCACGTGCCGCCTTGTCGTCGATCTGCTTCTGCACCAGCGGGGTGAGCACCCAGCCCGGGCAGATGGCGTTGACCGTGATGCCGGTCGTCGCGGTTTCGAGCGCCACGACCTTGGTCAGGCCCACGATGCCGTGCTTGGCCGCCACATAGGCCGACTTGCCTGCCGAGCCCACCAGCCCGTGCACCGAAGCCAGGTTGATCACGCGCCCCCAGTTCTTCGCCCGCATGCCGGGGATGGCGAGTCGCGTGGTGTGGAAGGCCGAACTCAGGTTGATCGCGATGACCGCGTCCCACTTTTCGATCGGAAAGTCTTCGACGTTGGACACGTGCTGGATGCCGGCGTTGTTGACGAGGACGTCCACACCGCCAAAAGCCTGATCGGCATACGCCATCATCTCGGCAATCTCGGCCGGCTTCGACATGTCGGCGCCGTGGAAGCCGACCTTCACGCCGTGCGCCTGGCCTGCAGCCGACACGGCTGCCTGAGGCGCGGCCGTGTCGCCAAACCCGTTCAGAATGACGTTGGCGCCCTGTGCAGCCAGCTTTTCAGCGATCCCCAGGCCGATGCCGCTGGTGGACCCGGTCACGAGGGCGGTTTTTCCTTTCAACATCTCAGGCCTCCTGTCGGCAAGTACAAAGACAATGTGGGTGAACAGCCCATTATCTGACCCGAATCACCCGCAGCCATGAACCACGTGCAAACAGAACCCACGCTTCAGTACGTCACCTGTCCCGGGGCAAGTCGCACGGACCCTCAGACGCACCGCATGGCCTACTGGCAATGGGGCGACCCGACCAATCCGCGCATTCTGATCTGCGTCCACGGTTTGAGCCGTCAGGGCCGCGACTTCGACGCACTCGCAGGGGCGCTGAGCGACACCTACCAGGTGATCTGCCCGGATGTGGTCGGGCGCGGTCACTCTGACTGGCTGGCTGAACCCGCCGGGTACCAGGTCTTCACATACGCGTCCGACATGGTGGTGTTGCTGCAACACCTGCGTCAGCAGGTCGGCGCCGCCAGCCCCATGGACATCGACTGGGTGGGCACGTCGATGGGGGGGCTCATCGGTCTGGCGCTTTCCACCGTGCCGACGGAGGTGACGGGCGCACGCTACCGCCGGCTCGTGCTGAACGACGTCGGTCCCCGGCTGCGTCATGAGGCGCTGGTGCGCATCGGCGACTACCTTGGCCAGCCGATGCGCTTCGACACCGAGCAGCAAGCGGCCGATTACCTCTGGAGCATCTCGACAGGCTTCGGACCGCACACACCCGCGCAGTGGCTGGCCTTGTCGCGCCCCTTGTTGCGTCCTGCCCCGGATGGCGCCGGGTTCGTGCTGCACTACGACCCCGCCATTGCAGCCCCGTTCAAGACCATGTCGGCCGACAGCGCGGCCAGCGGGGAAGCCATGCTGTGGCAGGTGTACGACGCGCTGCGCTGCGAGACCCTGCTGCTGCGCGGCGCACAGTCCGACCTGCTGGATGCCGAGACGGCGGACGCCATGACCGCCCGTGGCCCGAAGGCCCGCCTGGTGGCGTTCGAGGGTGTAGGCCATGCGCCCACGCTCATTGCACCGGACCAGATCGCCGTGGTGAAGGACTTCCTGCTGGCATGAGAACCGGTTCGCTTCAGACCGCGCCCCTCGAGCCGGGCGGCGCCATGCAGGCTGCCATTGTCGGGCTGGCCGATGTGGCTGCGGGCGGTGAACAGGCCGGTGGTGAACACCTGCTGCTCAAGGCGCGGACCTTTGCCGAGCCTCTGCTGGCCGGCCGCCATTTCGACACCGGTGAGGACGCCTTGCGCCACGCCGACGGCGTGCGCCTGATTCTGCAAGGCATCGGTGCGCCGCCGTCGCTGCAAGCCGCGGCCTACCTCGTCTACGCCAGCGAATACCTGACCGACCCGGAAGAGGTGGTGGCGCGCGCCTTCGGCGACGACGCGGTGGGCCTGGTGATGCACACGCGCAAGCTGGTGCAGGTGCAGCGCAACGCCCGTGACGCACTGGGCGACGACACCGACGGGCCCCTGCGAGCCGAGCAGGTCGAGCGCATCCGCAAGATGCTGCTTGCGTTCTCGCGGGACTTGCGTGTGGTCCTGCTGCGTCTGGCCTCGCGCCTGCAGACCCTGCGGCACTATGCCGACACCAAGCAGGTCTGCCCGCGGGCACTGGCCCGTGAATCGATGCAGGTCTTTGCGCCGCTGGCCAACCGCCTGGGCATCTGGCAGATCAAGTGGGAGCTCGAAGACCTGTCCTTCCGCTTTCTCGAGCCGGACACCTACCGCAGCATCGCCCGCTCCTTGCACGAGAAGCGCCTGGAGCGGGAAGCGCACATCGAGCAGTTGCGGCAGCAACTCACGCAGGCGCTGGCCGAGGTCGGCCTGACGGCGCAGGTGCAGGGCCGACCCAAGCACCTCTACAGCATCTGGAAGAAGATGCAGGGCAAGCATCTGCCCATCGAGCGCGTGTTCGACCTCCGCGCCCTGCGCGTCATCGTCGCCGACGTGCCCGCCTGCTACGCTGCGCTGAGCCGTGTCCACGAACTGTGGCATGCCATCGCCGACGAGTTCTCGGACTACATCGCTCGCCCCAAGCCCAACGGCTACCAGTCCTTGCACACCGTGGTGCGTGACGACCGGGGGCGCTCCATCGAGATCCAGATTCGCACCCAGGCCATGCACGACCACGCCGAAAGCGGTGTGGCGGCGCACTGGGCCTACAAGGAGGCGGGTGCCAAGGGCTATGCGGGCGTGCAGGCGTCGGGCGACTTCGAGAGCCGCGTGGCCGAAGCGCGCAAGACCGTGCTGCGTCAGCTTCTGGCGTGGGAGCGAGATCTGGCCAACGCCGACGAGGCCGAAGGCGGGCAGGCGGGTGCAGGTCTGTTCGACGACCGCATCTATGTGTTCACGCCGGACGGCGAGATCATCGACCTGCCCACTGGCGCCACCCCGGTCGACTTTGCCTACACGCTGCACACCAACCTCGGCCACCGTTGCCGCGGAGCCCGCGTCGATGGCGCCATGGTCACGCTCAACACCGAGCTGCGCAGCGGGCAGACGGTCGAGATCGTGGCGGCGAAAGAAGGCGGCCCCTCACTGGACTGGATCAACCCCGAACTGGGCTACCTGCGAAGCCAGCGCGCGCGGGCCAAGGTGCGCGCCTGGTTCAATGCCCTGGCGCAGCAGGCCACCATCGCCAAGGGCCGCGAACTGGTCGAGAAGCTGTTGCAGCGCGAGGGCAAAACCGCCATCAAGCTGGATGAGCTGGCCGCGCGGCTTGGCTTTCGCAGTGCCGACGCCCTGTTCGACGTGGTCGGCAAGGACGAGTACTCGCTGCGCAACATCGAGCAGAGCTTCCGGCCCGCCGAGCCCGAGCCGGATCCAGACCAGGTGCTCTCGCAGCGTCTGGCGCGTCAGGAGGCCGTCGGTGCGCCGGGAGGCAAGGGCGTGCTCGTCGTCGGCATGGACTCACTGCTCACCCAGCTGGCTCGCTGTTGCAAGCCAGCGCCACCGGATGTGATCGGAGGCTATGTCACGCGCGGCAAGGGCGTGGCGGTGCACCGCAGCGACTGCAGCAACTTCCGGCAGCTTGCAGGCCGCAGCCCCGAGCGCATCATCCCGGTGGCCTGGGGACGCGAGGCCGCGGCCGACAACGCGCACTACGCCGTGGACGTGCTCGTTGAGGGCCACGACCGCAGCGGACTGTTGCGTGATGTCTGCGATGTGCTGGCCCAGGCGAAGATTCCGGTGCAATCCATCCACAGTGAGGCGGTGAGGGATCGAATCACGGTTACACTCACGCTCCAGACAGCAGACACCACACGGCTTGCGTCGGTTCTTTCGAAAGTGTTGCAAATCAGCGGCGTGACGAAAGCAAGACGAAAGTAAGAAAAACGTGTTATAGTCTAAGTCTTCCAGGCGCGTAGCTCAGTTGGTTAGAGCACCACCTTGACATGGTGGGGGTCGTTGGTTCGAATCCAATCGCGCCTACCAGATTACCTGGAATTGAGGGCCCGTTCGAAAGAGCGGGCCCTTTTCTTTTTCCGGCGCTCTGCCGAGGTCTTACATCGCCTGTGACGTCCACCGTCGCACCCCCGTCTGCGGGACCCTGACGCCCGACCATCCGTGTCCGGGGCGGGCCACCGTCACCAAAGTGCGCTCCCATCCCACAATCCGTTCCCGAAACACAACAGGGGAGGCGCGATGGCGCGTGGATTGGCTCGATGGGTCGGCGTGGCCTGTGTGGCGATGGTGCTGACGGCTGCATGTGGGTGGCTCTGGCTGCAGCGCCCGCAGGCCGCAGTGGCGCCGACACAGGCCCGGGCCCACTTTCAGCGGGCCGAGCAGTGGCTGCGAGCCCACGAGGGCGACGTGCTGGGCGATGCCAATGCCGCCCTGTGGTGGATGGTGAGCGAGGCTGGGCGCGTCAGCGCCAGTCCGTATCTTTCCGACCTGGTCCGGCGTGCATGGCAGCGTCACCATCCCGAAGACCAACCCCGCACGCCGTGGCGACGCCTGGTCCAGCCGGCCGCCCCGATCGACGTTGGCGAGGTCGACACCACGGCCCTGTTGCCGTATCAGCGCTTCATGCTCCATGCAGTGACGTGTGGCCAGCCCGGCGTGCCGCCGGACGACGCCACGGCCTACCTGCATCGCAACGTCTGTCGGCCGATGGTCGGGCGTGTCTGGTTCGAGGATCGTGTGTGCAGCACGCATCAGCTCATGGCAATCCAGCTCCATCGACGCACCGGCTGCCCTGATGCCCAGGGTGCCCCCGCGGTGGCGCGCAGCCTGCTCGACGACATTCGAACGCAGTTGTGGGTGGATGTGCTGGTCAAGGACGCGTACGTGCAGCGCGTCCTCATGCTCGCCTGGGTGGATGGCCCTGGGGCGCCGCGCGCCGCCTGGGTGCGTCGCGTGCTCGCATCCCAGCGCGACGATGGCAGCTGGGACGGGCGTTTTCAGCTGCCCGAGCTGCCGTCGGTGCTGCAACCCTGGCGGGTGGCTGCGGCCTGGCCGGCGGCACTGGGCGGCACGGCCTCACGGTCGCCCGATTTTCACGCCACCGCGCAGGGGCTGTTGCTTTCGGCGCTGCTCGCCTACCCCGAGGCGGCACCCGTGCACGCGCGTCGTTGAAGAGTTCCGGCCCCTGTCACAGCACCCGAGCCTTCCCCTCCTACAATGGATTGCAGCAGACAGGAGTCCACGATGAACGCCGCACGCAACCCGCGCACCCACGATGAAGCCCCGCAGGACGGCGCCCCCCAGGCCGAGCAGCCTGCGCCTGGCTCGGTGCCCCCGGGCCTGCGCACCATCAAGAAGTACCCCAACCGCCGTCTGTACGACACCAAGACCAGCAGCTACATCACGCTGGCCGAGGTGAAGGACATGGTGATGGGCTGCGAGCACTTCATCGTGGTCGACGCCAAGAGTGGGGAAGACCTGACGCGCAGCATCCTGCTGCAGATCATTCTGGAAGAGGAGACCGCCGGCGTGCCGATGTTCTCCACCCAGGCGCTGGCGCAGATCATCCGTTTCTACGGCCACACCATGCAGGGGCTGATGGGGCATTATCTGGAGAAGAACATCCAGAGCTTCATCGACATGCAGTCGCGCCTCACCGAGAACTCGATGATGAACCTGCAGAACCCGCTGATGCAGAACTTCATGGGCGGGTACATGGAGCAGTCGCGCAGCCTCTTCCTGCAGATGCAAGAGCAGATGAGCAAGCAGGCCGAGACGCTGATCGGCAATCTCGGCGCCGGACTCACGCCGAAGAAGTAAGGCCGCCTCGTCAGCCGCGCAGCAGCGGCTGCAGCCTCGGCCAGATCACGTCAAGGATCACCGGGTGCGCCTTTGGCAAGGGGTGCGTGCCATCGGCCTGGAACCAGTCTCGCGCATCCGGCCGGTCGGCCACGCCCTTGAGCATGAAGGGGACCAGCGGCACCTTGCGCTCGGTGCTCACACGCTCGAACAAGGCGGCGAAGTCGTCCGCATAGCGCTTGCCGTAATTCGGTGGCACCATCATCCCCACCAGCAACACCCGGGCGCCCGCCTTCTGGCTCAGGCCCACCATCTGGCTGAGGTTGTTGCGCGTGCCATCCAGGGGCAGCCCGCGCAGCGCGTCGTTGGCGCCCAGCTCCAGCACCACCACATCGGGCTTGTGCTCGGCCATCAGGGCAGGAAGGCGCGCGAGCCCGCCCGACGTCGTCTCGCCGCTGATGCTGGCGTTCACGATGTTCACTGGCAGGTCCTGCTCTTTCAGGCGCCGCCCCAGCAAGGCCACCCAGCCCGTGCCGCGCGGTAGGCCGTATTCCGCTGACAGGCTGTCGCCCACCACCAGCAGCGTGCGAGGGGGTCTGTTGTTTGCAGCCCGCACTGGGCCCAGCCAAGCACCCAGGGCCCCCAAGGCCAGGGCACGTCGCGTACAGTCGATCGACATGTCCACTTCCGTTTCTTCCTCGATGAACTCCGACGCGTCTTCCGTGGGCCAGCCGGCCATCGTGGTCCGCGGGCTTGGCAAGACCGTGGCCGACGCGAGCGGCCCGTTGACCATTCTGCACAGCATCGAGCTCACGGTACCGCGTGGGGAGACCCTGGCCATCGTCGGGGCATCCGGCTCAGGCAAGAGCACCTTGCTGTCGTTGCTCGCCGGGCTTGACACGCCGACCGAAGGCAGCGTCACCCTCTGTGGCGTCGACCTGTTTGCCCTGAATGAAGATCAGCGCGCTGCGCACCGCGCGCGGCACGTCGGTTTCGTCTTCCAGAACTTCCAGCTCATTGCGCACCTCTCGGCGCTCGAGAACGTGATGCTGCCATTGGAGCTGCGCGGCGACCGAGAGGCGCGCGCCAAGGCCATCGCGATGCTCGAGCGCGTGGGGCTGGGCCAGCGCCTTTCGCATCGACCCACGGTGCTCTCGGGCGGAGAGCAGCAGCGCGTGGCGCTGGCCCGCGCCTTCGTGATGCGGCCCGACATCCTGATGGCCGACGAGCCGACCGGCAGCCTCGACCATGCCACCGGTCAGGCCATCATGGACCTCATGTTCGAACTCAACCGTGAGGTGGGCACCACGCTCATCCTGGTCACGCACGACCGTGAGATCGCAGCGCGTTGTCAGCACACGGTGCACATCGGGGCAGGGCGCATCACCGGTTAGGATGCCGGCATGAGTCTGAAACTGCTATTTGGCTTCCATGCCGTGTCCGTGCGCCTCAAGGTGGCGCCCAAGTCCATCCGTGAACTGCATGTGGATGCCACCCGGCGTGACCAGCGCATGAAGCAGTTTCTGGCCAAGGCCGAGGAAGCCGGTCTGCGTGTGATCGACAGCGACGACGACAGGCTGCAGCAGATGGCGGGTACCCACCGCCACCAGGGCGTGGTGGCACGGGTCGAGGCCCTGAGCCCGGCCCGTTCGCTCGACGACCTGCTCGACAGCCTGACCGAGCCGCCGCTGCTGCTCGTGCTCGACGGCGTGACCGATCCGCACAACCTGGGCGCCTGTCTTCGCGTGGCCGATGGTGCCGGCGCGCATGCCGTGATCGCCCCGAAGGACCACGCCGTGGGCATCAATGCCACGGTGGCCAAGGTGGCCAGTGGCGCGGCCGAAACGGTGCCGTACTTCATGGTCACCAACCTGGCCCGCACGCTCACCGAGTTGAAGGAACGTGACATCTGGATCATCGGCACTTCGGACGATGCAGAGAGCAGCCTCTACCAGGCCGATTTCAAGGGGCCGGTGGCCGTGGTGCTGGGCGCAGAAGGCAGCGGCATGCGGCAGCTCACGCGCAAGCATTGCGACCAGCTGGTCAGCATCCCGATGATGGGCGGTGTCGAGAGCCTGAACGTTTCGGTGGCCAGTGGCGTCTGCCTGTATGAGGCCCGTCGTCAGCGCGGCTGATTGCATCCATCCGGCTCTTTTGGGGGCATCCCTTCATGACACTCGCCATTCGAACCGCTGCGGCCACCCTGGTGGCGGTCGCCACAATGCTGTCCGGCTGTACGCAGGAACAGCAGAACAAGATCAAGCGTGACATCCAGAACTGGACAGGCACCGACGGCGTCATGGAGGTGTATGCCGGGCAGCAGCTTGCCCGCCGCTTCCTCAAGATCGACAAGCTGAGCACGGCGCTGGGCACCGACGATGGCTCGCCACGCGAGTACCGCTTTGGCTACGGTGTGCTCGACGAGAACCTCAACGGTGTGGTCGACGAGGGCGAGAAGCGCGTGTACTTCGAGGTGTCGAACTTCTCGACCTACGTGTTCTTCGAAAACCCGCGCTGAGGCCCCCCGCGTGCGTCAGGCCTCGGCGGTGAGCCCGGCCTGCGCATGCCGCGCCTCTTCCGAGCGCTGTGCTCGGTGCGCCCAGATGCTGAGCACCAGACCCACGCTGACCCACGCCAGCCCCAGCCAGTGCAAGGCGGCGTAGCCCTGCTGCGTGATCACCCAGCCGCCGCCGGTGGCGCCCGCCGCCTGCCCCAGGTAGATGGCCGATGTGTTCAGGGCCATCAGCGCGGGGGCGAGACGGGGTGACAGCCCGCCCAGTCGCGCCTGCTGGCCGGAGTTGGTGGCAAAACCGCTCAGGGCCCACGGCAACATGACGACGGCCAGCGCCGGCAGCGTGGTGGCCACAGGCCAGATCAGCAGGCTGATGGCCATCATGGCCAGTGTGGTGGTGACGGCGCGCGCAGCCCCGGTCCGGTCGATCACCCGGTTCAGCCACAGGTTGCCTGCCAGCGCCAGTGCGCCGAACCAGGCAAACATGGCGCTGATCTGTTCGGGGCTGGCGCCGAAGCCGTGCTTGTAATACGGGGCCATGTACGCGAGCACGGAGAACTGCCCGGCACTCTGGCACGCCGTCACGGCCACCACGGCCATCAACAGCGGCGAGCTCAACACCTTGCGCCACGAACGCCATGACAGTGCCGGCGGCCGGATGCCTTTGGGCACATGCCGCCACACCAGCCACGCCACCAGCAAGCCGCCCAGGGCGACCAGGCCCATGGCCACGCGCCATCCCAGGCGCTCGCCCACCCAGGCGGCCATCGGCATGCCCGCCACTGAGGCGATGGACCACCCCATGAACACGAAGGTGATGGCCCGACCCCGGTGCGCCGGCGTGCTCATGAAGCCCATGGTGGCGGCCGCCTGCGGCGTGAACACCGCGGCAGACAGCACGGTCAGCGCCCGGATCGGCCACAGCCAGCCGTAGTCGGGCGCCAGCGCGCAGGCTGCATGCCCCAGCGCGTACCAGAGCATGGTCAGGGCCAGCAGCTTGCGACGGTCGATGTGGGCCACGGCCGCCGCCAGCAAGGGCGCGCCGAAGCCCATCATCACCGACGCGATGGCGATGAGCGTGCCACCTTGCGCCACCGAGATGTTCAGGCTGTGCGTCAGGTCGTTCAGCGTGCCGCCGACCACCATCACGCCGCAGCCGATGACAAAATTTCCGGCCAGCAGCGCCCAGCGGGCTGCAGCCATGTCGTGGCGGGGAAGGGCGCGCTCCAGTTCCAACGTACTGCCTCGGGGCCTGGCTCAGTGGTGAACCCGCAGGGCCTCCGGGTTGACGATGTGCGTCGGCGTCCCAGCGATGAAGTTCAGCAGGTTGTCGAACGCCGCGCTGAAATAGCGCTCGTAGTTGTCGAGCTCGACGTAGCCGATGTGCGGCGTGCACACCGCATTCTCGAGGCGCAGCAAGGGGTGCCCCTGCAAGATGGGCTCGCTCTCGAAGACGTCCACCGCGGCCATGCCAGGACGCCCCCGGTTCAACGCCGTCACCAGCGCGTTGTCCTGCAGGAGTTCGGCGCGCGAGGTATTCACCAGCAGGGCCGTCGGTTTCATTCTGTGCAGGTCGTCCTGGGTGATCAGGCCGCGCGTCTGCGGGGTCAGCCGCAGGTGGAGGCTCAGCACGTCGCTCGCCTCGAAGAACGCCTCCCGCGTGGGAGCAGGGATGAAGCCATCGGCCTGGGCTTGCGCACGCGAGGCCTCGCTGCCCCAGATGGTCACATGCATGCCGAAGGCCCTGCCGTACTGCGCGACCCGTTTGCCGATGCGGCCGTAGCCCCAGATTCCCAAGGTCTTGCCAGCCAGCACCATGCCGAGGCCGAAGTTCGTGGGCATGGACGCCGACTTCAACCCCGATTGCTGCCACGCTCCGTGCTTGAGGTTGCCGATGTACTGGGGCAGGCGCCGCATGGCCGACATCACCAGCGCCCATGTCAGTTCAGCCGGTGCGGTCGGATCGCCCACGCCTTCGGCCACGGCAATGCCGAGTCGGGTGCAGGCTTCGACGTCGATGTGCCCGCCGACCGGGCCGGTCTGGCAGATCAGCCGGAGCTTGGGGAGCTTCTCGAGCAGCGCGCGGGGAAAATGGGTGCGCTCGCGGATCAGAACCAGGGCCTCGACGTCACGCAGCCGAACCGACAGCTGGCCGATGCCTTTGACGGAGTTGGTGTAGACCTTGGCGGACAGCCCGTCGAGTCGGGACGCGCATTTCAGCTTGCGGACGGCGTCCTGGTAGTCGTCCAGAATGGTGATGTTCATGGGGTGCTTCACAGACCAATCACCATTGTGCAATGCAATCCTCCCGGCTTTGTCGCAAGGGGTCACATTCCGTCAGCGGCGGTGTGCGCCGCGAAACATCACCAGCGTGACGCGCGCCCTTGACGGCTGTCGTCCGAACGCCTGGATGCCCGCACGGGAAAGTGTGCGTCCAGTCCGTCCAGGCGTTTCTGAGCTTCGAGTTGCCCGCGGTGTGTCGAGATGGTCCGAAACACATCGGCGCGCAAATGCCACAGTTCGCGCAGCGAGCGCGCTCGTTCGATCTGGTTGCGCAAGCGGGTGGCGTCGGCCGATTGCAGATCCCATACGGCGTTGACGAACTCGCCACGGATGCCTGCAAGCAGACGGGCCGGCACGGCGGGGCCGCGCATCGGTTCCTCGAGATCCCAGAGCCAGCGCCAGAAACCGGTCAGCCAGTGGCTCCAGCCCGAACGCTGTGTCGTGAACAGACTGGGGGGTGTGACTTCGGGGCGCCGAGGGGCGGGGGAGGACAGCCCGGCGGTATCCGGGGCGTCCACCGCCAGAGCCAGCACCGTGCGCACGCCGGATTTTCCGTCGGGGCCCTTCGTGCGACTGCGGGTGTCGATGCGGGCCGACTCGTCCTGTGTGTAGAAAAACGAAGACATGAAACCCCCGGAAGCCGTGGCGCTGTCTTGGCCACTTATCGGAGGTATCGGCAGCCCGGGCGGCGAACTTGAGCTCACTCCCGGGCGAAAAGGGCAGGAATCAGGCGGCTGTTCTGCTCGGCAGCGTCACGTGCGGGGCACCCTGAATCAGCGCCACGGTGCCGTGTGTCTGCGCCCGGCTGAAGACATCGCGCGCGCAGCTTTCACAGCGGCCACAGCACGTGGCCAGGCCCGTCTCCATCTGCAGCTCGTCGAAGCTCGAGCATCCGGCGGCCGCCTGACGCTGGATTTCACGGTCTGACACTCGGCGGCACACGCAAACAATCATTCCTGTCACCCATGGCCCCGCGGTGGGGCGATGGATAAATTATCAAATAAGAATGATTCGCAGTCAATAGCCGCCCGGCGGCCTCAGCTCGGCTCGCTCATCTGTGACTGCAGGTAGTTCTGCAGGCCCACCTTGCCGATCAGGTCGAGCTGTGTTTCGAGGAAGTCGATGTGTTCTTCGGTGTCGTCCAGGATGTGCTGCAGCAGGTCACGCGACACGTAGTCACGCACAGACTCGCAGTAGGCAATGCCGTCCTTGATGGTGCCTTGGGCAGCGGTTTCCAGCTGCAGGTCGCCCTGCAGGATCTCGGGCACGTCCTCCCCGATCAGCAGCTTGCCCAGATCCTGAAGGTTGGGCAGGCCGTCCAGCATGAAGATGCGGGCCATCAGCTTGTCGGCGTGCTTCATCTCGCCGATCGACTCTTCGTATTCCTTCTTGGCCAGCTTGTCGAGGCCCCAGTGCTTCAACATGCGGTAGTGCAGGAAGTACTGGTTGGTGGCGGTGAGCTCGTTCTTCAGCTGGGCGTTGAGGAAATCGATGACTTTGGGGTCGCCTTGCATGGTGCTTCCTTATGGTGCGAATTCTGAGGGCCGGGTCGTTGTTCACGACAGGGCATGGGGAGCTTGGGTTATACTCCTAAGGTTTACCCGCAACCACCCCCCGCCTGGCAATTCCGATCGGTTTCCTTCACTGGACCTGAACTTGTCACGCCTGCGCCACGGACCGCTGTGTGGCACGTGCAGTCGTGCCAAGCGTGAGCCGGGCGCACAACAAACGGAGAATGAACCCGTGCTGCCCGTCCTGCCTCAAGCTCTTCTGGCCCTCGCAGACGGCACGGTCTTTCGCGGTACATCGATCGGCGCTGCCGGTCGCACCGTCGGCGAAGTGGTCTTCAACACCTCGCTGACCGGCTACCAGGAAATTCTCACCGACCCGAGCTATGCCCGGCAGATCGTCACCTTGACGTATCCGCACATCGGCAACTACGGCGTCAACGGTGAGGACGTCGAAGCCGCGAAAGTCCATGCCGCAGGTCTGATCATCAAGGACCTGCCCATCCGTACCTCGAACTTCCGTCAGACGCAGACGCTGTCGCAATACCTCCAGGCCCAGGGCACGGTGGGCATTGCCGACATCGACACCCGCAAGCTGACCCGCCTGCTGCGCCAGAAGGGCGCCCAGAATGGCGTGATCGTGGGCCTGAACCCCGGTGAAGCCGTGACCGACGCGCTGATCGCCGAGGCCGTGGCCGCAGCGCAGGCTGCTCCCAGCATGGCCGGCCAGGACCTGGCGCAGGTTGTCAGCCGCACCGATGTGTGCGAGTGGACGGAAACCGAGTGGAAGCTCGCCAACCCGGAGCTGGGTGGCAAGCCCGGTTTCGGCCAGCTGGGCGACCCGAAGTTCCACGTGGTGGCCTACGACTACGGTGTCAAGCGCAACATCCTGCGCATGCTGGCCGAACGCGGCTGCAAGGTCACGGTGGTGCCCGCCAAGACGCCCGCTGCCGACGTGCTGAAGTACAACCCCGACGGCATCTTCCTGTCCAACGGCCCTGGTGATCCGGAGCCTTGCGACTACGCCATTGCTGCCGCCAAGGAGCTGATCGAGACCGGCATCCCCACCTTCGGGATCTGCCTGGGCCATCAGATCATGGCGCTGGCTTCGGGCGCCAAGACCTTCAAGATGAAGTTCGGTCACCATGGCGGCAATCACCCCGTGAAGGACCTGGACAACGGCCGCGTCAGCATCACCAGCCAGAACCACGGCTTCGCGGTGGACGAGAAGACGCTGCCGGCCAACCTGCGCCCCACGCACATCTCACTGTTCGACGGCACGCTGCAAGGCCTGGCCCGAACCGACAAGCCCGCTTTCTGCTTCCAGGGGCACCCGGAAGCCTCGCCGGGCCCGCATGACATCGCCTACCTGTTCGACCGCTTCGTGTCGCTCATGACCACTGCACAGGCGGAGAAGAAATAAATGGCAAAGCGCACCGACATCAAGAGCATCCTCATCATCGGCGCCGGCCCGATCATCATCGGCCAGGCCTGTGAATTCGACTACTCCGGCGCCCAGGCCTGCAAGGCCCTGCGCGAAGAGGGCTACAAGGTCATCCTGGTCAACAGCAACCCGGCGACCATCATGACGGACCCCAACACGGCGGACGTCACCTACATCGAGCCGATCACCTGGCAGGTGGTCGAGCGCATCATCGCCAAGGAACGCCCTGACGCGATCCTGCCGACCATGGGCGGCCAGACCGCGCTGAACTGCGCGCTCGACCTGCACAAGCACGGCGTGCTCGACAAGTACAAGGTCGAGATGATCGGTGCCAACGAGCACGCGATCGAAAAGGCCGAAGACCGCCAGAAGTTCAAGGAAGCCATGACCAAGATCGGTCTGGATTCCGCGAAATCGGGCATCGCGCACTCGATGGAAGAGGCGTGGGCCGTGCAGAAGCGCATCACCGCCGAAATCGGTGGCGCGGGCTTCCCGATGGTGATCCGTCCTAGCTTCACGCTGGGCGGCACGGGCGGTGGCATTGCCTACAACCCCGAAGAGTTCGAAGAGATCTGCAAGCGCGGTCTGGACCTGTCGCCGACCAAGGAATTGCTGATCGAAGAATCGCTCATCGGCTGGAAGGAATACGAGATGGAAGTGGTCCGCGACAAGGCGGACAACTGCATCATCGTGTGCTCGATCGAGAACCTCGACCCGATGGGCATCCACACCGGTGACTCCATCACCGTGGCCCCGGCTCAAACGCTCACCGATCGCGAATACCAGCTGCTGCGCAACGCCTCCATCGCCATCCTGCGCGAGATCGGCGTCGAGACCGGCGGCTCCAACGTCCAGTTCTCGATCAACCCCGAGAACGGTCGCATGATCGTGATCGAGATGAACCCGCGCGTGTCGCGCTCGTCGGCGCTGGCCTCCAAGGCCACGGGCTTCCCGATCGCCAAGATCGCCGCCAAGCTGTCGGTGGGCTACACGCTGGACGAGCTGAAGAACGACATCACCGGCGGTGCCACCCCGGCTTCGTTCGAGCCCTCGATCGACTACGTGGTCACCAAGATCCCGCGTTTCGCCTTCGAGAAGTTCCCCGCAGCCGACAGCCGTCTGACCACGCAGATGAAGTCGGTGGGCGAGGTGATGGCCATGGGCCGCACCTTCCAGGAGTCGTTCCAGAAGGCCCTGCGTGGCCTGGAGACCGGCATCGACGGCCTGACCGAGATCAGCAACGACCGCGAAGAGATCCTGCAGGAAATCGGCGAGCCTGGCCCCGAGCGCATCCGTTTCCTGGGTGATGCCTTCCGCGTCGGCATGACGCTGGACGAGGTCTTCGAAGAGACCAAGGTCGATCCCTGGTTCCTGGCTCAGATCGAAGACATCGTCAAGACCGAAGGCCAAGTCAAGGGCCGCACGCTCGAAAGCCTGTCGGCCGACGAACTGCGCTACCTGAAGAAGAAGGGCTTCTCGGACCGCCGCCTGGCCAAGCTGCTCGGCACCGATCAGCACGCCGTGCGCAAGGCCCGCCATGCGCTGAACGTGCGCCCGGTCTACAAGCGCGTTGACACCTGCGCCGGCGAATTCGCCACGCAGACGGCCTACATGTACTCCACGTATGACGAGGAGTGCGAAGCCGATCCGACGGACAAGAAGAAGATCATGGTGCTGGGCGGTGGCCCGAACCGCATCGGCCAGGGCATCGAGTTCGACTACTGCTGCGTCCATGCCGCCCTCGCCATGCGCGAAGACGGCTACGAGACCATCATGGTCAACTGCAACCCCGAGACCGTCTCGACCGACTACGACACCTCCGACCGCCTGTACTTCGAGCCCGTGACGCTGGAAGACGTGCTGGAAATCGTCGCCAAGGAAAAGCCGGTCGGCGTGATCGTGCAGTACGGCGGCCAGACTCCGCTGAAGCTTGCGCTCGATCTGGAAGCCAACGGCGTGCCCATCATCGGCACCACGCCTGACTCGATCGATATCGCCGAAGACCGCGAGCGCTTCCAGGCCTTGCTGCACAAGCTCGGCCTGAAGCAGCCGCCCAATCGCACGGCCCGCACCGAGGACGCCGCCATCGCCCTGGCCAACGAGATCGGCTACCCGCTGGTGGTGCGCCCCTCGTATGTTCTGGGCGGCCGCGCCATGGAAATCGTCCATGGCGACAAGGACCTCGAGCGCTACATGCGCGAAGCCGTGCGCGTCTCCGAGAAGTCGCCCGTGCTGCTCGACCGCTTCCTGAACGACGCGGTCGAGGTCGACGTCGACTGCATCAGCGATGGCACCGACACGATGATCGGCGGCATCATGGAGCACATCGAACAGGCTGGCGTGCACTCCGGTGACTCGGCCTGCTCGCTGCCGCCGTACACGCTGTCGGCCGAGATCCAGGACGAACTGCGCCGCCAGACCGCGCTGATGGCCAAGGCCCTGAACGTGGTCGGCCTGATGAACGTGCAGTTCGCCATCCAGGGCGACGTGACCAAGGGCCTCGACGCCGCGACGGTCTATGTGCTGGAAGTGAACCCGCGTGCCTCGCGCACCGTGCCGTACGTGTCCAAGGCCACCGGCCAGCCGCTGGCCAAGATCGCCGCCCGCTGCATGGCCGGCCAGAAACTGGTCAACCAGACGTCGCCGGACGGCAAGCCGCCGCGCGAGGTGGTGCCGGCCTACTACAGCGTCAAGGAAGCTGTCTTCCCGTTCAACAAGTTCCCGGGTGTGGACCCTGTCCTCGGCCCTGAAATGCGTTCGACCGGCGAAGTGATGGGCGTGGGCGAGACCTTCGGCGAAGCGATGCTGAAGTCGCAGCTGGGCGCGGGTTCGCGTCTGCCGACCAAGGGCACCGTGTGCATCTCGGTCAAGGACGGGGACAAGGACCGTGCCGTGGCCGTCGCCCGTGACCTGGTTGCGCTGGGCTTCGGCGTCGTGGCCACCAAGGGCACGGCTGCCGCCATCGCCGCGGCCGGCGTCCCGGTGAAACCGGTCAACAAGGTCAAGGATGGCCGCCCGCACATCGCGGACGCCATCAAGGCGGGCGAGATCCAGCTGGTGTTCACCACCGTGGATGAAACGCGCACGGCGATTGCCGATTCGCGCAGCATCCGCACCGCAGCGCTGGCCAACCGCATCACGTACTACACGACCATGGCCGGTTGTGAAGCGGCTGTCGAAGCCCTGAAACACCAGGACGACCTGAAGGTCTACTCGGTGCAGGAACTGCACGCCAAACTGCACTAAACTGCCAGCACACCATGCCCGTGCAAGCGGGCATGGTCTTGTTTTTCCATGCGGGCCGCGCCTGGCCACCATCTGCCGATGGCATCCGGGGCGCGGCTCGGTTCATTTCAGAGGCCCTGAGGTCAGGGTGCCCACCGAGAGACAAACCATGTCGACCATTCCCATCACCAAGCGCGGCGCAGAAAAGCTGAAGGAAGAACTGCACCGCCTGAAGCACGTCGAGCGCCCGGCCGTGGTCGTGGCCATTGCCGAAGCCCGTGCACAGGGTGACCTGTCCGAGAACGCCGAGTACGACGCCGCCAAGGACAAGCAGGGCTTCATCGAAGGCCGCATCAAGGAAATCGAAGGCAAGCTGTCGGCCGCGCAGATCATCGACCCGTCCAGTCTGGACGCCGGTGGGCGCGTGGTGTTCGGCTCGACCGTCGACCTGGAAGAGGAAGAGTCGGGCGAGCAGGTGACCTACCAGATCGTTGGCGACGACGAGGCCGATCTCAAGCTGGGCCTGATCTCCATCAGCTCGCCGATTGCCCGCGCGCTGATCGGCAAGGAGGCTGGCGACGTGGCTGCGGTGCAGGCTCCCGGTGGCGTGCGCAACTACGAAGTCATCGAGGTTCGCTACATCTGAGGTCAGCGCGATGAAGCTTCAGCGGCTGCAGACCGCACTGGCCGGCATCTGGGCGGGCCTGTTGCTCGGGGTGGGGGGCGTGTCTGCTCCCAGTCTCTTCATGGTGCTGGATCGCACGCAGGCCGGGCTGGGCGCAGGGCGCATTTTCGCGACCGAGGCACGCCTGAGCCTGTTCATCGCCGTGGTGCTTTACGCACTGGAGCGCCGGCGGGTGCGCGATCTGGCCGAAAGCGGCGTCGCGGGCTCCGTCATGACGGGCAACCTCCTGCTCATGTTGGCGGCGCTGTTCCTCACCATCTTCGGGCAGTTTGCGCTGCACCCCATGATCGAGGCCGCCAAGGCGGGCGAGCCGACGCTGCTGTCCTTTGGGGCCTTGCACGGTATTTCGGCCGCGCTGTTCTGGATCAAGGCGCTCTGCGTGCTCGCGCTCGCCTGGCGCTTGACCCGTCTCGCTTCCCGCCAGCCATGAAAAACGCCGCCCGAGGGCGGCGCGTGTGGCAGCAGGAAAGGGAAGACGGACTCAAGCCGGCTTCTTGCTCGCCAGGCGTTTCTTGGCGCGCTTGATCAGGCCACCGGCGGTCACCCGCTGGTTGCCCATCACCTTCACCTTCTTGATCTCGGGGCGGCGCGTGCCGCTCTTCGAGAATTTCAGGATCTTGACTTCGCGCGGCCCTGGCTTGCGGTCGGTGGCTTCTTCCTTGGGCGCCTTTTCAGGAACCGGGCGCCACAACACCAGCAGCTTGCCGATGTGCTGCACCGGGGCGGCGTTCAGCTGGTCGCACAACGCCGTGAAAACGGCTTCGCGGGCGGCGCGATCGTCGCCCAGCACCCGCACCTTGATGAGGCCGTGGGCCTTGAGCGCAGAATCGGCTTCCTTCAGCACGGCCGCCGTGAGGCCGTCTCCCCCGATCATCACGACAGGGTCAAGGTGGTGGGCGTCGGCGCGCAGGGCGCGGCGCTCCGTGGTGGTCAGTTCAATTGCAGGCATCCCTCTATTATCGAGCCATGAAAGTCAAAACCAAAAGCAAAAAGCTCAACAAGGCCTGGTTGAATGACCACGTCAACGACCCTTACGTGCGCATGGCGCAAAAAGAAGGGTTCCGCTCGCGTGCGGCTTTCAAGCTGAAAGAGATCGACGAGGCCCTCCATCTGCTTCGGCCCGGTCAGCTGGTGGTGGATCTGGGGGCCGCGCCAGGAGCCTGGAGTCAGTACGTGCGGCGCAAGTTCGCGCCCAAGGATGGCGGGGTGGGCGGTGCAGCGGTGGGCGAGCTGAACGGCACCATCATCGCGCTGGACCTGCTGGACTTCGAGCCCATCGAGGGCGTGCAATTCATCCAGGGCGACTTCCGTGAAGACGACGTGCTGGCGCAACTGCGTGACGCCGTCGGCGATCGCCCCGTGGACGTGGTCGTGTCCGACATGGCGCCCAACCTGAGTGGCATCGAGGTGTCCGACAGTGCACGCATTGCCCACCTGATCGAACTGGCGATCGAGTTCTCCCAGCAACACCTCAAGCGCGACGGCGCCCTGGTTTGCAAAGTTTTTCATGGCAGCGGCTACAGCCAGCTGGTGGAGCTGTTTCGGGCGCATTTCCGGGTCGTCAAACCGATCAAACCCAAGGCATCACGGGATAAATCGGCGGAAACCTTCCTCGTTGGTATCGGGTTGAAACGTGCGGGTGTCGATGCTGCATCGCAGCAAGCTGATTGATTTTGTTGATCGACGCTTTCAAAGCGGGGAAAACCGGGGTTCGACAGGGGATAGCAGTCAGCAGGGCCACCCTTGACTCGTCTAGAATCGTCCCCATGTTCTGCGCTGATCGCATGTCGGTGGCTTTGTCAAGCCGGCTTCGGGTGGTCAGAGATCCGTTTCGGTTCGTAGGCGCATCCCGCGCCGCGTCGAGGCGGTCGAGTTCGGGTTGAAGGAGCCGCGGTGAACAATCAATGGTTCTCCAAAATTGCTGTCTGGCTGGTTGTGGCACTGGTGTTGTTCACCGTGTTCAAGCAGTTCGACCGTGCCACGACCGGGGGCAGCCAGATCGGCTACTCCGACTTTCTGGAGGAGGTCCGCGCCAAACGCATCAAGAGCGTGACCCTGCAGGAAGGCGGCGGCGGCACCGAGATCATCGCTGTCACCACGGATGACAAGCGCATCCGCAGCACGGCCACCTACCTCGACCGCGGTCTGGTGGGCGACCTGATCAACAGCGGCGTCAAGTTCGACGTCAAGCCGCGCGAAGAGCCTTCGCTGCTGATGAGCCTGCTCGTGTCCTGGGGCCCGATGCTGCTGCTGATCGGCGTGTGGATCTACTTCATGCGCCAGATGCAGGGCGGTGGCAAGGGCGGGGCCTTCAGCTTCGGCAAGAGCAAGGCCCGGATGCTCGACGAGAACAACAACAACATCACCTTCGCCGACGTCGCCGGTTGCGACGAAGCCAAGGAAGAGGTCAAGGAACTCGTCGACTTCCTGCGCGACCCGCAGAAATTCCAGAAGCTGGGTGGCCGCATCCCCCGTGGCGTGCTGATGGTCGGCCCTCCGGGCACCGGCAAGACGCTGCTGGCCAAGTCCATCGCGGGCGAAGCCAAGGTGCCGTTCTTCACCATCTCTGGCTCCGACTTCGTTGAAATGTTCGTGGGTGTGGGCGCAGCCCGGGTCCGCGACATGTTCGAACAGGCCAAGAAGAACGCGCCTTGCATCATCTTCATCGACGAAATCGACGCGGTCGGCCGCCATCGTGGTGCCGGCCTGGGCGGCGGCAACGATGAACGCGAGCAGACCCTCAACCAGATGCTGGTCGAGATGGACGGCTTCGAGACCAACCTGGGTGTGATCGTGATCGCCGCGACCAACCGCCCGGACATCCTCGACCCGGCCCTGCTGCGCCCCGGCCGCTTTGACCGCCAGGTCTACGTGACCCTGCCTGACGTGCGTGGCCGCGAGCAGATCCTGAACGTGCACATCCGCAAGGTCCCGGTCAGCCAGGACATCCGTGCCGACATTCTGGCGCGTGGCACCCCGGGATTCTCGGGCGCCGACCTGGCCAACCTGGTCAACGAAGCCGCGTTGTTCGCTGCCCGCCGCAACGGCCGCGTCGTGGAGATGCAGGACTTCGAAAAGGCCAAGGACAAGATCATGATGGGCCCCGAGCGCAAGTCCATGGTCATGCCCGAGGAAGAGCGCAAGAACACCGCCTACCACGAGGCCGGCCATGCCCTGGTCGCTCGTCTGCTGCCCAAGACCGACCCGGTCCACAAGGTGACGATCATCCCGCGTGGCCGCGCGCTGGGCGTGACGATGCAGTTGCCAGAGGGCGATCGGTACAGCATGGACAAGACGCGCATGCTGGACACGATCTCGGTGCTGTTCGGTGGCCGCATCGCCGAAGAGGTCTTCATGAACCAGATGACCACGGGTGCGTCGAACGACTTCGAGCGGGCCACCGCCATCGCCCGCGACATGGTGACGCGCTATGGCATGACCGATGAGCTGGGCCCGATGGTCTATGCCGACAATGAGGGCGAGGTCTTCCTCGGCCGGTCGATCACCAAGACGACCAACATGTCGGAAGAGACCATGCAGAAGGTCGACAAGCAGATCCGCAAGATCATCGACGAGCAGTACGCCACGGCGCGCAAGCTCATCGAAGACAACCAGGACAAGATGCACGCGATGGCCAAAGCGCTGCTCGAGTGGGAAACCATCGACTCCGAGCAGATCGAGGACATCATGCAGGGTCGCGAGCCCCGTCCGCCCAAGGACTGGACGCCTCCGTCCAACCGGCCGAGCGGCCCTAAGCCGCCGATCAGCGCCGACGGCGCGCCGGCCGCGGTCTGATTCGGGGCGCATGACGCCTGTCCAACGGGGCTTCGGCCCCGTTTTTCATTGCCACTTCCGTTTCCGCACATGACCACCTGGCAGACCACCCGTTTCCAGATCGACCTGAGCCGCCCGAAGGTGATGGGCATCGTCAATGTGACGCCCGATTCGTTTTCGGACGGCGGCACACATGCCGATGCCCGCTCGGGACTGGCCCATTGCGAGAAGCTGGTTCGCGAAGGCGCCGACATCCTTGACATCGGCGGGGAGTCCACCCGGCCGGGGGCGCCCACGTTGACGGTGGATGAAGAGTGGCAGCGCGTGGCCGAGGTGTTGCGTGGCGCACTGACGCTGGGCGTGCCGGTGTCCATCGATACCTGCAAGACGGGTGTGATCCAGCGGGCCCTGGACCTCGGGGTGGACATCGTCAACGACGTGCGGGCGCTGGCCGACGCCGGAGCCGAGGAACGGGTGGCGGCGCATGGCGCGTGCGGCGTGTGCCTGATGCACATGCAAGGCCTGCCAGCCACGATGCAGCACGAGCCGGTCTACACCGACGTGGTGGCCGACGTGCGTGCCTTTCTCGCTGCGCGGGCGGGTGCCCTGGTCGCACGGGGTGTCGCCCACGATCGCATCACGCTGGACCCGGGCTATGGGTTCGGCAAGACGCCTGCGCACAACCTGACACTCTGGCGGGCACAGGCCAGCCTGCTGGACCTGGGGTGGCCACTGCTGGTCGGATGGTCGCGCAAGTCGACCTTGGGCCATGTGACCGGACGCCCGGTGGAGGAGCGGCTCGTCGCGAGCGTGGCTGCCGCACTGGCCAGCATCCAGCGCGGTGCGGCCATCGTGCGCGTGCACGATGTGGCGGCCACGGTGGATGGGATCAAGATCTGGGACGCGGCAGGTCTGCTGCCCCCCCAGAAGGCAGGGCGCTGACCGATGCAAACGGAGCGACAATCGGCGTTGGTCCTTACCTCGTAGACAGATTCTCCATGACGCGACGTTACTTTGGCACCGACGGCATCCGTGGCACGGTCGGGCAATCGCCGATCACCCCCGACTTCGTGCTGCGGCTCGGACATGCCGTTGGACAGGTGCTCCGCCGTGGCGAGAAGCGCCCCACGGTGCTGATCGGCAAGGACACGCGCATCTCGGGCTACATGCTCGAGTCGGCTCTGGAGGCCGGCTTTGCGTCGGCTGGGGTGGACGTGCTGCTGACCGGGCCCCTGCCCACACCCGGTGTGGCCTATTTGACCCGGGCGCTGCGGCTGGATCTGGGTGTGGTGATCAGCGCGTCGCACAACCCGTACGGCGACAACGGCATCAAGTTCTTCTCGGCGCGCGGGGAGAAGCTGCCCGACGAGTGGGAGCAGCAGGTCGAAGCCGCACTGGAAGAAGCGCCTTGCTGGACCGACTCCCTGGGGCTGGGCCGCGCCCGCCGCATTGAAGACGCCCGAGGGCGCTACATCGAGTTCTGCAAGTCCACATTTGGCGCCAACCTGTCGCTCAAGGGACTGAAGCTGGTGGTGGACGGCGCCCATGGAGCGGCCTACCAGGTGGCGCCACGGGTGTTCCATGAGTTGGGCGCCGAAGTCGTGTCCATCGGTTGCTCGCCCGACGGCCTCAACATCAACGACGGCGTGGGGGCCACCCACCCCGACGCGCTGGTGGACGCAGTGCGTGCGCACAACGCGCACTATGGCGTTGCGCTGGACGGCGACGCCGATCGTCTGCAGCTCGTCGATGCCAGCGGGCGGTTGTTCAACGGCGATGAGCTGCTGTACGTGATGGTGGCCGACCGTCTGGCACAGGGCGAGACGGTGCGTGGCGCGGTCGGCACTCTGATGACGAACATGGCGGTGGAGCTGGCACTGCAGGAACGCGGCGTCGAGTTCGTACGCGCCAAAGTGGGCGACCGTTATGTGCTGGAGGAACTGGTCAACCGAGGCTGGCAGCTGGGGGGCGAAGGCTCCGGGCACCTGATTGCGCTCGACCGACACACGACCGGCGACGGGATCGTCAGTGCCCTCCAGGTTCTGCAGGCGGTCGTTCGCTCGGGGCGGTCGCTGGCGTCGTGGCTGGATGGCGTCACGCTGTTCCCGCAGACGCTGATCAATGTGCGTCTGAAGCCCGGCCAGGACTGGCGCGCCAGCGCTGCGCTCTCCGCCGAACACGAGGCCGTGAAGGCACGGTTGGCAGGCCGGGGGCGCGTGCTGATCCGGCCGTCAGGCACCGAGCCGCTGCTGCGCGTGATGGTCGAAGCACAGGATGACGCGCTGGCGCAGTCCTGCGCACAGGCACTGGCCAACGCGGTTCAGGCTTGACCCCATCGGCGGTTTCGCCAAAAGAAAAAGGGCCCTTCGGGGCCCTTGGTCGTTCAAGCGAGCGGCTTACTTCTTCGGCGGCATGAGCACGCGGTCGACGACGTGAACCACACCGCCACCGGCGGGTTGGTCCGCCGAGATCACCAAGCTTTCGTCTGCGGTGATGAAGTCACCGGCCTTGGACAGCGACAGCTTGGCGCCCTGGGCCGTGACCACCTGCGCAGCGCCAGGAATGGCGTCCGACTTCAACACGGTCGGCAGAACGTGGTAGTTCAGGACCGCCTTGAGTGCTTCCGGGTCCTTGGCGAGCTTGTCGAGCGTGGCGACCGGGACAGCCTTGAAGGCCTCGTCGTTCGGAGCGAACACGGTGACATTGCCTTGCAGGGCAGTCTCAAGGCCTGCCTGTTGAACAAGGCGGGCCAGGGTGCTCAGGTCTGCGCGTTGGCGAATGGCCGCTGCGGGGTTGGCGGCAGACGCTGCCTGGGCGGTGGTCTGTTGGCCACCTGTGGCGGCGCAGCCAGTCAGTCCGGCGGTGCTGCCGAGGGCGAGGGCGGCGACAACGGCCGACAGAAGGGTACGTTGGATCATGGTGTCTCCGAGAGAAAACTGCTCCACGACGATGGAGCGCCCGCGGACGATAAAACCCCCTCGTGACGAAACGGTGACGGTCGCATGACAGCCGTGTCATGCTGCGTGGGCCGAAGGCATTGGGGGTTTGTGACAACGCTGGCGGGACGTGTCACAGACGCGTCACAATCGGTGCCTACATTGCGCCGTATCGAGTTTTCGCTCCCTCGCAGACACTGAAAGGCGTACCACAATGAACTTCAAGATGATCCGCACCGCGACCGCGGTGGCCCTCTCGCTGATCGCCGCCTCGGCCATGGCTCAGGACGTGACCGGCGCTGGCGCCACGTTCCCGGCGCCGCTGTATGCCAAGTGGGCTTCTGCCTACAACACCGCCACCAGCGTGCGCATCAACTACCAGTCGGTGGGTTCGGGCGCCGGCATCAAGCAGATCAAGGCCAAGACCGTGGACTTCGGTGCTTCGGACATGCCGCTGAAGGACGAAGAACTGGCCAAGGACGGTCTGGTGCAGTTCCCCACCGTGATCGGCGGTGTCGTGCCGGTGGTCAACGTGAAGGGCATCCAGCCCGGTCAACTCAAGCTGACCGGTCAGGTGCTGGGCGACATCTACCTGGGCACCATCAAGAAGTGGAATGACCCGGCCATTGCTGCCCTGAACCCGGGCGTGGCGCTGCCGGATGCGCCGATCGCCCCCGTTCGCCGTGCAGACGGCTCGGGCACCAGCTTCATCTTCACGAACTACCTGTCGAAGGTGAACGCCGAGTGGAAGTCCAAGGTGGGTGAGGGCACCGCGGTGAACTGGCCGACCGGTGCGGGCGGCAAGGGCAACGAAGGCGTGTCGGCTTTCGTCCAGCGTCTCCCGAACTCGATCGGCTACGTGGAATACGCGTACGCCAAGCAGAATAAGATGGCCCACGTTCAACTGAAGAACGCGGCTGGTAACTTCGTCAACCCGGACGATGCCAACTTCAAGGCCGCTGCCGCCAGCGCCGACTGGGCCAAGTCGTTCTACCAGATTCTGACCGAGCAGCCCGGCAAGGACGCCTGGCCGCTGACCGGCGCCACCTTCATCCTGATGCACAAGACGCAGGACAAGGCAGAGCAGGGAGCCAGCTCGCTGAAGTTCTTCGAGTGGGCGTTCAACAATGGCGACAAGGCCGCGGCCGACCTGGAATACGTGCCCCTGCCGAGCAACGTGAAGGATCTGGTGCGCAAGCAGTGGGCCAGCGTCAAGGACGCGTCGGGCAAGACGGTCTCTTACAAGTGACCTGGGGCGAGCCCTCGCTGAGTGAATGAAGAAGAAAGCCGGACCCTGCGTGCAGGCGTCCGGCCTTGTTGTGTTCCGATGATCGGATGTTTTCTTACGTTGGAGGCCCTTGATGACCGCCGTCCTACCTGCTGAACTGGATGCCGCCAAGGCCCCGCCCGGACAGGGCAGCCAGCGCCGACCGATGACCAATCCTCCTGACCGCCGTCCGTCCGCCCCGTGGGCCGACACCGTTTTCGCGCTGCTGGCCCGTGCCTCGGCCATTCTGACCCTGGGCTTGCTGCTCGGCATCATCGCCTCGCTGGTGGTGGGAGCGTGGCCAGCCATCCAGGAGTACGGGCTCAGCTTCCTGTGGCGCACCGAATGGGATCCCGTTCAGAACCAGTACGGTGGCCTGGTGATGATCTACGGCACGCTGATGACTTCGGCCATTGCGCTGTTGATCGCTGTGCCGGTGAGCTTCGGCATCGCCATGTTCCTGACCGAATTGTCGCCAGCCTGGCTGAAGCGCCCGCTGGGCATCGCGGTCGAGCTGCTGGCTGCCGTGCCGTCCATCGTCTACGGCATGTGGGGCCTGCTGGTGTTCGGCCCCATCCTGTCGACCTATGTGCAGCAGCCGCTGCAGGCCTGGACCGAAGGCATCCCCTATCTGGGCGCTTTCTTCTCGGGCCCGCCGGTGGGCATCGGCATCCTGTCGGCCGGCATCATCCTGGCCATCATGATCATCCCGTTCATCGCCTCGGTGATGCGCGATGTGTTCGAAGTGACCCCCGCGCTGCTGAAAGAGTCGGCGTATGGCCTGGGCTCGACCACCTGGGAGGTGGTCTGGAAGGTGGTGCTGCCTTACACCAAGACCGGTGTGGTGGGTGGCGTCATGCTGGGCCTGGGCCGTGCGCTGGGCGAGACCATGGCCGTGACCTTCGTCATCGGCAACATGAACCAGCTGAACTCGCTGTCGGTCTTCGAGGCCGCCAACAGCATCACCTCGGCACTGGCCAACGAGTTCGCCGAAGCCGGTGATGGCCTGCACCAGGCCTCCCTGATCTACCTGGGCCTGATTCTGTTCTTCATCACCTTTGTCGTGCTCGCGTTCTCGAAGGTGCTGCTTGCCCGTCTGAAGAAGTCTGAAGGAGCCCGTTCGTGACCGCCGAACTGCAACGCATGCGCGCCAGTCGCTATGCCAGCCGCAAGCTGGTCAACATGCTGGCCCTGACCCTGTCGCTGGCCGCCATGGCCTTCGGTCTGGTCTGGCTGATCTGGATTCTGATCGAGACCGTTCGCCTCGGTGTGGGCGGCCTGGCGCTGAGCACCTTCACCGAGATGACGCCGCCGCCACAGGAAGCGGGGGGGCTCGCCAACGCCATCATGGGTTCGCTGATGATGGTGGGGCTGGCCACGCTGATCGGCACGCCGGTGGGCATCCTGGCCGGCATTTACCTGGCCGAGTATGGCCAGCGTGGCTGGCTGGGCAGCGCCACGCGCTTCATCAATGACATCCTGCTGTCGGCACCGTCGATCGTGATCGGCCTGTTCATCTACTCGGCGGTGGTTGCGCGCAACCATTCGTTCTCGGGCTGGGCCGGCGTGCTGGCTCTGGCGCTGATCGTCGTGCCGGTGGTGATTCGCACCACCGAGAACATGCTGATGCTGGTGCCCAATGCGCTGCGTGAGGCGGCCTACGCGCTGGGCACGCCGAAGTGGCGTCTGATCCTGACCATCACGCTGAAGTCGGCCCGTGCGGGCGTCGTGACCGGCATCCTGCTGGCCGTGGCCCGCATCTCGGGCGAGACCGCGCCGCTGCTGTTCACCGCGCTGTCCAACCAGTTCTGGTCTTCGGACCTGAGCCAGCCGATGGCCAGCCTGCCCGTGACGATCTTCAAGTTTGCGATGAGCCCGTACGAGAACTGGCAGCACCTGGCGTGGGCCGGCGTGTTCCTGATCACCGTGGGTGTGTTGGCCCTCAACATCATCGCCCGTACCCTGTTCCGCCAGCGCTGATCGGCGCGGCCCCCTGCATACCGGAGACCCTGCACATGGATGCCAAGGTTCAAACCAGCGCGAAGCCCAAGCTGGCCGTGCGCGACCTCAATTTCTTCTACGGCAAGTTCCACGCGTTGAAGAACGTCAACATGGAACTGCCCGAAAACAAGGTGACGGCCTTCATCGGCCCCTCGGGTTGCGGCAAGTCGACCCTGCTGCGCACCTTCAACCGCATGTTCGAGCTCTATCCCGAACAGCGCGCCGAAGGCCAGATCCTGCTCGACGGCCAGGACATCCTGACCACCAAGGAGGACGTTTCGCTGATCCGCGCCCGCGTGGGCATGGTGTTCCAGAAGCCGACGCCGTTCCCGATGTCGATCTACGAGAACATTGCCTTCGGCGTCCGCCTGTTCGAGAACCTCTCGCGCGTCGAGATGGACGAGCGCGTGGAGTGGGCCCTGAAGAAGGCCGCGCTGTGGAACGAAGTGAAGGACAAGCTGAACCAGAGCGGTTCGGGCCTGTCGGGCGGTCAGCAGCAGCGTCTGTGCATCGCGCGCGGCATCGCCATCAAGCCGGAAGTGCTGCTGCTGGACGAGCCGTGTTCGGCGCTGGACCCGATCTCGACCGGCAAGATTGAAGAGCTGATCCACGAGCTGAAGAACGACTACACCGTGCTCATCGTGACGCACAACATGCAGCAGGCCGCACGCTGCTCGGACTACACCGCCTACATGTACCTGGGCGAGCTGATCGAGTTCGGTGCCACCACCGACATCTTCATGAAGCCCAAGCGCACGGAGACCGAGGACTACATCACCGGCCGTTTCGGTTGATGCCGCAGTGACGAACAACAAGCCAAAAAGGAGTGTCCTCCATGACTGAAAAACACCTCTCCAGCCAGTTCGACGTGGAGCTCAGCGGCATTTCCACCCGTGTGCTGGAAATGGGCGGGCTGGTCGAATCGCAGGTGGCGCAGGCCATCTACGCGCTGACGCATTTCAGCGGCGAGACGGCCACCCAGGTGCTGCAGAACGAAGAGCGCGTCAACCAGATGGAACTCGACATCGATGCCGACCTGTCGACCATCATCGCGCGCCGTCAGCCGACCGCACGCGACCTGCGTCTGCTCATCGCCATCTCCAAGACGATTGGCAATCTGGAGCGGGTGGGGGATGAGGCGGCCCGCGTGGCACGCACGGTGCAACGCCTCATCAACACCGGCGTCTCCAGCCGCCTGCGCCTGCCTGTGGCGGATGTGTCGTTCGAAGCGTCTCTGGCCACTGCTTCGCTGCGCCGGGCGCTGGATGCGTTCGCGCGCCTGGACACCCAGGTGGCGCTGGAAGTGATCAAGAACGACAACGAGATCGATGCCGAGTTCGACGGACTGATGCGCAAGCTCATCACCTACATGATGGAAGACCCGCGCACGATCTCGGCGTCGATCGACCTGGTGTTCGTGGCCAAGGCCATCGAGCGCGTGGGCGATCACGCCAAGAACCTCGCCGAGCAGGTGATCTACATCGTCAAGGGCACGGACGTTCGGCACAACACGCCCGAGGCCGTGGCCAACATCATCAAGTAAGACCAAAACAGGAGCGAGACCATGAGCCGAGTGCTGGTGGTGGAAGATGAAACCGCGATCGCCGAGCTGATCGCGCTCAACCTGCGCCATGCCGGTTTCGAGGTCACGGTGGCGCCCGACAGCGAAGCGGCGCAGGCCCAGCTGGATCGGGTGCTGCCGGATCTGGTCCTTCTGGACTGGATGTTGCCGGGGCAATCCGGCCTGGCGCTGGCCAAACGGTGGCGCAGTGCCAGCCGCACGCGCGAGCTGCCGATCATCATGCTGACGGCCCGGGCCGAAGAGGTGGACAAGGTGGCCGGCCTTGATGCCGGGGCCGACGACTACCTCACCAAGCCCTTCTCGACGCATGAGCTGATGGCGCGGGTGCGCGCGGTGCTGCGGCGCAAGGCGCCTCAGGCGCTGGATTCGGCCGTGGAGATTGCCGGATTGCGCCTGGATCCGGCCACGCGGCGCGTGCAGCGCGGTGAGCAGGAGGTCAAGATTGGTCCGACCGAGTTCAAGCTCCTGCATTTCTTCATGACCCACCCCGAGCGGGTGCACAGCCGGGCCCAGTTGCTCGACCGTGTCTGGGGTGACCACGTGTTCATCGAGGAGCGCACGGTCGACGTGCATGTGAAGCGCCTGCGCGAGGCGCTCACGCCCGTGAACCGCGCCCAGCTGATCGAGACCGTTCGCGGGGCCGGTTATCGCCTCACTCAGCAACTGGCCGCAGACGCAGCCTGAGCCATCGTGGATTCAAGCAACTCGTGGCTGTGGTCGCGCGTCGGCGCCCGCCTGTTGATGGCGGGGGGCGGCGGTCTGATCGGCTGGTGGGCCGGGCACCTGGTAGACCATCCTGCCGCCATCGGGCTGATCGGCGCGGCGCTTGCAGTGCTGAGCGTGTCGGTGCTCGACACGCTCAAGGGCCATGCGGTGCTCGACTGGCTGCGCACACCGGAGGCGGTGCCGCCCGAGCTGCCCGGCCTGTGGGGCGAGGTGGCGCACCGTGTGCAGCGCGTCATCTACCTGAAAGACAAGCAGATTGCCGAGGAGCGCGCCCGCCTGGCCCAGTTCCTGTCTGCGATCGAGGCCTCGCCCAATGGCGTGATGCTGCTGGACGCGACCGAGCACATCAGCTGGATCAGTCCGAGCGCAGCCGATCACTTCGGCCTGCATCCGCAGCGCGACCTGATGCAGCGGGTGACCAACCTGGTGCGGCAGCCTGCGTTCGTTCAGTATCTGGCATCCGGGGATTACCGTGAGGCGGTCAAGTGCCCGGCGCCACGGGGTGGGCAAGGCTATCTGCTGGTGCACATTCGCTCATATGGGGAGGGGCTCAAGCTGGTGCTGTCGCAGGACATCACCGAGCGCGAGCGCGCCGACACGATGCGGCGGGACTTCGTGGCCAACGTGTCGCACGAGATCCGCACCCCGCTCACGGTGCTGTCGGGCTTCATTGAGACGCTGGCCTCGCTGCCGCTGACGGAGGTCGAGCGCAAGCGGGTGGTCGACCTGATGATGCAGCAGGCAGAGCGCATGCAGGGGCTTGTTGCTGACCTGCTGACGCTGGCGCAGATCGAGGGCAGTCCCCGCCCGGCGTCGGATCGATGGACCCGTGTCGACCAGTTGCTCCAGCGGGTGGAAACGGACGCCGCAGGGCTCTCGCGGGATCGACATGTCCTCCAGTTCGACATCGAGACGAACGGCGGGGCGTGCGAGATCGCGGGCGTGGAGAGTGAGTGGTTGAGCGCCATGGGCAACCTGGTCAGCAATGCCATCCGCTACACGCCCGATGGCGGCGAGATTGCGGTGCGTTGGACCTTGCAGCCGGAGGGCGGCGCCGTGTTCAGCGTGAGGGACAGCGGCATCGGCATCGCGCCGGAGCACATTCCCCGGCTGACGGAGCGCTTCTATCGCGTGGACGGCAGCCGCAGCCGTGAAACGGGCGGAACCGGTCTGGGGCTGTCCATCGTCAAGCACGTGGTGCAGCGGCATGGCGGCGAGCTGCGCATCACCAGCGAGGCGGGCAAGGGCTCGACCTTCACGCTCACGGTGCCCGCCGCCCGGGTTCGGATGCGCTGAGTCGGATCAGTCGGCTCGGCGGTAGACGACGATCTGTTCGGAGTTGCGCGTGCGCTGGTTGAAGCGCGCCGCAATTTCCCACCCGGGGTATTCGCGGGCGGTGCTCCGGCCACCGAGCCGAACCAGCAGCGTCGGGCACAGGGTGACCGAGGGTTTGAAGCCCCGTTGCACGCCATCCACGGCGTAGCCGCCGAAATACTCCAGGCCCGTCAACAGCGCGACGGGTGCGCCCGGGGCGTACACGCAGCTGCCCGTGGGGATGGACGAGGCCACGCGGTTCAGCAGCAGCCGGTAGCTGCGCGCCTGGTCCAGCAGCGGCAGCCAAAGCGTCATGAACAGCAACCAGCAAAGGGCCACGCCCCCAGCAGGCAGCACGAGGCTCTTCCACAGGGCATGTGTCTGGCGTGAGGTGCGCCAGCGCACCAGGGCCAGCCACAGCACCGTGCCGATGACGGCCGGGACGAGCCCGACCCACGAGAACACGCTCTCGTAACCCGGCACCAGCTTCGCCACGTTGGCGGCGATCTTGGCCGGCTTGCCCGTGTGCATGGCGCCGTAGATGACCCAGATGGCTCCTGCGCAGAGGGTGAAGAAGCACACCGAGAACCAGTCGATTGCGGCGCCCAGACTGCGCTGCAGGATGGGCAGCGCAAATGCGGCCAGCACGGCCAGCGGGGGCAGGGCGGCGAGCAGGGCGCGCTCATTGGCGCCCATGGAAACGGAAGCGGCGAAGCCGGCCAGCGCCACCAGCAGCGGGGCGGCAATGTGCCGGCGTTGCAGCTGACGACGCCAGTGCCACAGCGTGAGGGCCGCCAAAGGCAGTGTGGGCCACGCAAACCAGACGATCAGGCGCAGCATGTCGCCGAACCGTGGGCTGGCACCCACACGCCAGGCCCAGCCCGACAGGCCCTGCTGAGTCAGCAAGGTGGCGAGCGCGGCCGCGAGCACGGTGGCGGCGGCCACCCAGGGCAGATGGGCGCGCACGGCCGCGGTGCGTGAACGGAGACAGACAATGCTGCCCAGCACCCCGAGCATGACGGCCACGGCCGGGCTGCCGCTCAGGGCCATGGTGGTCAGACTGATCAGTGTGGCGGCACGGGCCTTGGCCGGGGACAGTGCCGTGGCCGCCAGTCCGTACAGAAACAGGGTGCTGCCGGTGAGCTGCAGCAGCTCCGGTGTGGTCTCGTGCCCGAGCTGAAGCAGGCCGAGGCTGGCAATCAGCGCCAGCAGCGCCCCGTCGGCGACGGCCCGCGCATAGTCCTGTGGCGCAGCCTCACCGCCAAACGCCAGCGGCACGGGTTGGGCCGCGTCGGTGCGCGCGAGGTGGTAGGTGCTGTACCAGGTCAGCGCGAGGATCGCGACCAGCAACAGTGCGAAGGGAATGCGCGCGGCCAGGGCCGGGTCCACCCAGGGTTGCAGCGCCCAGATGCTGGCCCCGCCGAGCCAGTAGGGCAGGATGCCCCCCCCGATGGGCAGCACGCCGCCCACATTGGGCTGCAGCCAAGATGCCTGCCCCAGTGCCAGGCTCCACATGTGACCGAAGGACGCGATGTCTTCGTTCTTCCACGGATCGCGGCCGAGCAGACCCGGTACCACGTATGCCGCACAGAAGAGCCACAGCGCCCAGCGCGGAAGGCGGCGGACTGCCTTCTGGGTGACGAGGGCGGGCGAGATCGTCGGGGCCTGTGGGTGGGCTTGCATGCGGTATCAGGCGAGAGAGGGCGACTGCAAACAAAAAGGGCAGCCTGAGCTGCCCTTCGCGTGACTCACGGCGCCGGGACAAGCCAGGCGGAGCCAGTTCAAGATCACTTCTTGAGGTGAGCGAACTTGTTGCGGAACTTCTCGACGCGGCCGCCCAGCGAGTCCACCGACTTCTGGGTGCCGGTGTAGAAAGCGTGCGATTCAGAGGAGGTTTCCAGCTTGAACAGGGGCAGTTCGCGGCCGTCTTCCCAGGTGGTGGTTTCCTTGGTAGGAGCGCACGAACGGGTCACGAACTTGAAACCGTTGGACTGGTCCACGAAGACGACGTCACGGTAGTTGGGATGGATACCTTGCTTGGGCATGTCAAAACCTCTTGCTGTTTGCATCATCGGGAGCCACCAGACACCACGTCTGGCACTTTCCGACAGCCGGAAAACCTCAGATTATAGCACGGCAGTGCGCAATGCCTTGCCGTGCAGGGGCCATGTCTTCATGGCCCCGCGGTCCGAGCGCCTGAGCGCTCAACCCCCACGTCGCATCATGTCGAAGAAGTCGTGGTTGTTCTTGGTGGACCGCATCTTGTCGAGCACGAACTCCATCGCCTCGATCTCGTCCATCGGGTAGAGCAGCTTGCGCAGAATCCAGCTCTTTTGCAGGATCTCGGGCTTGAGCAGCAGCTCTTCGCGGCGCGTGCCGGACTTGTTGATCAGGATGGAAGGGTAGACGCGCTTTTCGGCCATGCGGCGATCCAGGTGGATTTCGCAGTTGCCGGTGCCCTTGAACTCTTCGTAGATCACCTCATCCATGCGGCTGCCGGTGTCGACCAGCGCGGTGCCGATGATGGTGAGCGAGCCACCTTCCTCGACGTTGCGCGCAGCGCCGAAGAAGCGCTTGGGGCGCTGCAGCGCGTTGGCATCCACGCCGCCGGTCAGCACCTTGCCGGAGCTGGGCAGCACGTTGTTGTAGGCGCGGGCCAGGCGGGTGATGGAGTCGAGCAGGATCACGACGTCCTTCTTCATCTCGACCAGGCGCTTGGCGCGCTCGATCACCATCTCGGCGACCTGCACGTGGCGTTGGGCCGGCTCATCGAACGTGGAGCTGATGACCTCGCCGCGCACGGTGCGCTGCATTTCGGTCACTTCTTCCGGGCGTTCGTCGACCAGCAGCACGATCAGGTGCACGTCGGGGTGGTTGGCGACCATGGCGTGCGCCAGGTTCTTCATCATCACCGTCTTGCCGCTCTTGGGCGGCGCAACCAGCAGGGCGCGCTGGCCTTTGCCGATCGGGGCGATCAGGTCGATGATGCGGCTGGTGACGTTGTCGTCGCCCTTGCCGTTTTCGCGCTCGAGCTTGAACTGCTCTTCCGGGAACAGCGGGGTCAGGTTCTCGAACAGGATCTTGTTCTTGTTGACCTCGGCGGGCAGCCCGTTGACGGTGTCGACCTTGACCAGGGCAAAGTAGCGCTCACCGTCCTTCGGAACGCGCACTTCGCCTTCGATCATGTCGCCGGTGTGCAGGTTGAAGCGACGCACCTGGCTGGGCGACAGGTAGATGTCGTCGGTGCTGGCCAGGAAGCTGGCGTCGAGCGAGCGCAGGAAGCCGAAGCCGTCAGGCAGCACTTCGAGCACACCATCGCCGAAGACCTGCTCGCCAGCCTTGGCGCGCTTCTTCATGATGGCGAACATCAGCTCCTGCTTGCGCATGCGAGAGACGTTCTCGATTTCGAGGGCTTCGGCCATCTCCACGAGTTTGGAGATGTGCAAGGCCTTCAGTTCAGACAGGTGCATGTGTGGGAACCCTGATCAAACCTGCGTATGCCGGTGAGGCCGGGCTCATCAGGGAGCCGGGCTGGCACAACGCGTGGAGTGGGATGGCATCGACCCGAAAAGGTCGGAAAGGTCGACAGGTTGTTTGTCGTGGCGACAGGGCAGGGAGCGCGGGTGCGACTGAGCCTCTGTGCCGGCCCGGGCTGCTGCCCCGGCCTGACGAACACCACCCGGTTTCAACCAGGCGGTGATCGCATTATAGAGACGAAAACCGCTGAAAGATCAGAGGTTGCCGTCGATGAAGGCCGTCAGTTGGGCCTTCGACAGAGCGCCCACCTTGGTGGCGGCCAGTTGACCGTTCTTGAAGATCATCAGCGTCGGGATGCCGCGGATGCCGAACTTGGCGGGCACTTCGCGGTTCTGGTCGACGTTCATCTTGGCGACGTTGAGGCGACCGCTGTAGTCCTTGGCAACCTCGTCCAGGATGGGGGCGATCATCTTGCAGGGGCCGCACCATTCGGCCCAGTAATCGACCAGCACGGGCTGGGCGGATTGCAGGACGTCGGCGTCAAAAGAGGCGTCGGTAATGTGTTTGATCAGGTCGCTGCTCATGGAAGGATCCTCAGGGGGCCGCCGCGCGTGCAGCAAGAAAAAGGTGGCACTGCAGGGGCAAGGGTGGATCGATTCTGACACAGAACCTGCGGGGAACCCTGATGCCGGGCGGTTGCCTTGTTCAATGGGGGTGATAGCGGCTGCCTCCACACAAATTGCGGCAGAGCGGCCGTTTCCGTGAAATAAGGACGGGAAGGTGTGGCTGATAGACCCTTCGCCCACTGGCGAGCTGGTGTGCAATGGGGTGTCGCAGTCGGATTGACACCACAGGACACCGCGTTGCCTCCCGCCATGGCCCTAGCCCCGCCCTCAGCCCAGCCGGCGTCACGCCAGTTTGGCCGTTTCGAGTTGCACCAGATGGTGGGGCGCAGCCTGGCTTCGAGCACGTGGCTGGCCCGTGATCCCCGGCTGCAACACGAGATCCTGCTGTGCGTGCCCCGTGCGCGCCCCGCCACGGCCACCGAGCGGGACACCTGGACGCAGGACGCCCTGATGGCCGCCCGGCTGAAGCACCCCCGTCTGGTCGATGTGCTGGAAGTGGGGGCGCATGACGGCTGGCCGTTCGTGGCGTGCGAGCGGCCCAAAGGCGCGATGACCCTAGCCGAGCGGCTTCAGTCCGGACCGGCGCTGGCCGTGCTGGAGGTCGCGCACTGGATGGCCGATGTGGTCGAGGGGCTGGCGTACGCCCATGAGGCCGGGGTGGCGCATTTCGACATCGGGCTGCACAACGTGCTGGTCGAGCCGTCCGGTCATGCCGGCCTGTTCGGTCTGTCGGTCGGTCTGGCGGCCGCGGCGCCGGGCGCGCCGACCAAGGCGCAGTGGAGTCGCAGCCAAGTGCGGGTGGCCGCAGAGCGCGATGTGCTGATGTGCGGGCTGCTGATGCACCGCCTGCTGGCCGGCCATCCGGCGCTGGACGATGCCGACATGGGCAGTGCAGCGGGGCGGGTCGGCCCCGAGATTGTCCGCCTGCCTTGGACCACGCCGAGCCCGGTGCCGGACACCTTGCGCGCCATCGTGAACCGCGCGACCGACCGCCAGCAGCGCCAGCGCTATCTGAACGCCCGCACGCTGCTGAGCGCCCTCCAGGGCTGGATCAAGACCAATTCACAGGACGCTGCCGGCCCGCTGGCCTTGCTGCTGGACCGCCTGAACAGCGTGGGCAGCCTGCCGGCTCGCCCGGGGACCGACCGCAGCCTCCAGACGGCGCTGGGCGGTATGGACGGGTTGCGTGTCGACGATCTGGTCGACGTGGTGGCGCGCAATCCCGCGCTGGCGTGGGAACTGCTGCGGGCCGTGAACAACGCGGTGTACCGCGGGCGCAGTGCAGACGAGGGCGTGGGCACCTTGTCCCGTGCCATTGTGCTGCTGGGTCAGCAGGGGCTTCGCCGCGTGGGCGGCACCGTGCGCACGTGGCCCGGTGCCCTGCAGGCCCAGGCCAGCCTGCAGGAAAACTGGCAGGCGATCGATGCACTGAAAGTCGCCCTGCGCCAGGCGAGCCTGGCAGGCCACATGGCCAGGCTGCTGCGCCCCTTCAACGTGAGCGACGAGGAAGCCTTCATGGCCGCCTGCTCGCAGAAGCTGGGCTGGCTGCTGATTCTGTACCACTTCCCGGACGAGGCGGCCCAGGTGACGCGCCTGATGCAGCCGGGGCCACCACCTGAGGCCGGGGCGGCTCCCACGCCTGGCATGACGCAGGACGCAGCCACCAGCGCCGTGCTGGGCATCAATCTGGATGACCTGACGGGCGAGGTGATGCGCCATTGGGGCCTGCACGACCGGCTGGTTCAGGCTGCCCGGCCGCTGCCGCGGGGGGCGCTGGTGCGCCGACCGAGCGGCCCCGACGAGACGCTGAGGACCGTGGCCAGCCTGGCGAACGAGCTCGCCGATGCCCGGCAGTTACCCGGACCGCGCGGTGCGACGGCATTGCATCAGGCTGCCACCCGGTACGCGCGGGCGCTGGACGTGACGGCCAAGGAGTGCCAGCAGGTGCTCGAGCAGTCCGATCGGCTGGTGGATGCCGGTCTGCCGACGGCGTCGGTCAGCCCCGCTTGAGCGCTCGGGCGCAGTCTTCCACGAGCTGGGGGCCCTTGTAGATCAGGCCGGTGTAGATCTGCACCAGGTCGGCGCCGGCGTCACGCTTGGCGCGTGCGTCTGCCGCCGACATGACACCGCCCACCCCGATGATGGGAAAGCGCGGGCCGAGCGCCGCGCGCAGCTGGCGGATCACCTGGTTGCTGGCTTCCAACACCGGCGCGCCACTCAGGCCGCCAGTTTCGTCGGCGTGGGGCAGGCCCATCACGGCTTCGCGCGAGATGGTGGTGTTGGTGGCGATCACCCCGTCGATGCCGTTCTTCTGCAGCGTGGTGGCCACGACCGCCACCTGGGCCTCGTCGAGGTCGGGGGCAATCTTCACGAACATCGGCACGCTGCGACCATGCCGCGTGATCAGCTGCTGGCGCCGCTCCTGCAATTGCCCCAGCAGCGCGTCCAGCGCCTCGTCGCTCTGCAGCGCACGCAGGTTCTTGGTGTTCGGGCTGGAGATGTTCACCGTCACGTAGTCGGCGTGCGGGAAGACGCCTTCCAGGCAGATCAGGTAGTCCTCGACCGCGTTCTCGATGGGGGTCACCGCGTTCTTGCCGATGTTCAGGCCCAGGATGCCCCCGCTCTCACGGAAGCGGGCTTTGCGCACGTTGGCCAGGAACGAATCCAGGCCTTCGTTGTTGAAGCCGAGCCGGTTGATGAGGGCGTTGGCCTGCGGCAGGCGGAACATGCGCGGCTTGGGGTTGCCCGGCTGGCCCTTGGGCGTGACGGTGCCCACTTCCACGAAGCCGAAACCCATGGCGCCCAGGCCGTCGATCACGCGGCCGTTCTTGTCCAGGCCGGCGGCCATGCCGATGCGGTTGGGAAAGCGCAGACCGGCCACGTCGACCGGGTCCTCGACGCGGCGAGCAGCCCACAGGCAGGCCAGCGGCGTGTTCTGGAACCGGGCCAGGGCGCCGATCGTCAGATCGTGGGCGGCTTCGGGGTCCATCGAGAACAGCAGGGACTTCGGCAGGGAGTAGGGAATCAGGGCCATGTGGCGTTGTGGGGTGAAAACCGGCGCCTATTGTCCCCGATCCACGACTGGCCTCGGCCTGCCGGCCGGTGAGTCACGCGTGTGGCAAACTGCGCCGCCTTGATCGTCCCGGTGCCGGGGTCCGGTCGTGAGGCCCTTGCGCCTTGCCCGGGCGGGGTGCCGTGACCGTTTTTCCGGATTCAATTTCTGCAGGGTGCCCGCTTGGACAAGATCCTGATGCAACTGGCCGCCGAACTGAAGGTTCGGCCCGCCCAGGTCAATGCCGCCATCGAACTGCTGGACGGGGGCGCCACCGTGCCCTTCATCGCCCGCTATCGCAAGGAGGCCACCGATGGCCTGGACGACACGCAACTGCGCGATCTGGAGGCCCGACTGGCCTACCTGCGCGAGCTGGAAGACCGCCGCGCCGCGGTGCTCAAGAGCATCGAGGAGCAGGGCAAGCTGACGCCCGAGTTGCGCGCCGCCATCGAGGCCGTGCCGACCAAGCAGGAGCTGGAAGACCTGTACCTGCCTTACAAGCCCAAGCGCCGCACCAAGGGCATGATCGCCCGCGAGGCGGGCATCGAGCCGCTGGCCGACAAGCTGTTTGCCGACCCGACGCTCGACCCGCACACCGAGGCGCAGGCCTTCGTGAACGCGGACGCCGGCTTTGCTGATGTGTTTGCCGTGCTTGACGGCGTGCGCGACATCCTGTCTGAGCGCTGGGCCGAAGACGCCCTGCTGATCGGCAAGATGCGGGACTGGCTGTGGGCTGAAGGCCTGTTCAAGTCCAAGCTCATGGACGGCAAGGACGAGCACAACCCCGACGTGGCGAAGTTCCGCGACTACTTCGACTACGACGAGCCGATCCGCACGGTGCCGTCCCACCGCGCGCTGGCCGTGTTCCGCGGCCGCACGCAGGAAATCCTGGATGCCAAGCTGGTGGTGGACGAAGAGGTGGTGCCCGGCAAGCCGACGCTGGCCGAAGGCCGCATTGCGCTGCACCTCGGTTGGAGCCACAGCAAGCGCCCGGCCGACGACCTGATCCGCAAGTGCGTGGCCTGGACGTGGAAGGTGAAGCTCAGCCTGAGCCTCGAGCGTGACCTGTTTGCCCGCCTGCGCGAGGCCGCCGAGGCGACCGCGATCAAGGTGTTTGCCGAGAACCTGCGTGACCTGCTGCTGGCCGCGCCGGCCGGCAAACGGGTGGTGATGGGGCTGGACCCTGGCATCCGCACCGGCGTGAAGGTGGCCGTGGTGAGCGACACCGGCAAGGTGCTGGACACGTCGACCGTTTACCCGCACGAGCCCCGCAAGGACTGGGAAGGTTCGATCCACACGCTGGGGCGCCTGTGTGCGGCGCACGGCGTGAACCTGATCGCCATTGGCAACGGCACGGCCAGCCGCGAGACCGACAAGCTGGCCGGCGACCTGATCAAGCGCATCCAGCAGATGGCGCCGGGCACGCCGATCGAGAAGGTGGTGGTGAGCGAGGCGGGCGCGTCGGTGTACTCGGCCTCGGAGTTCGCCAGCAAGGAACTGCCGGAACTCGACGTGAGCCTGCGTGGCGCGGTGTCGATCGCTCGCCGCCTGCAAGACCCATTGGCCGAACTGGTGAAGATCGATCCGAAGAGCATCGGCGTCGGCCAGTACCAGCATGACGTGAACCAGAGCGAGCTGGCTCGCACCCTGGACGCCGTGGTGGAGGATTGTGTGAACGGCGTGGGTGTCGACCTGAACACCGCCTCGGCACCGCTGCTGGCGCGGGTGTCGGGCCTGAGCGGCACCGTGGCCAACAGCATCGTGCGCTGGCGCGACACGCATGGCGCCTTCCGCAACCGCAAGCAGCTGCTGGACGTGGCGGGCCTGGGGCCCAAGACCTTCGAGCAGGCCGCCGGCTTTTTGCGCATCCGCGAGGGCGACAACCCGCTGGACATTTCCGGCGTGCACCCCGAGACCTATCCCGTGGTCGAGAAGATGATGGCGCACACGGGCAAGTCCATCCAGGAACTGATCGGCAAGAGCGACGTGCTGCGCACGCTCAAGCCCGAGCTGTTTGCCGATGAGCGCTTTGGCGTGATCACGGTGAAGGACATCCTCGCTGAACTCGAAAAGCCCGGCCGTGATCCGCGCCCGGACTTCAAGGTTGCGCGCTTCAACGACGGCGTGGAAGACATCAAGGACCTGCAGGAAGGCATGGTGCTGGAGGGCACGGTGTCGAACGTGGCGCAGTTCGGGGCGTTTGTCGACCTGGGCGTGCACCAGGACGGCCTGGTCCACGTGAGCCAGTTGTCGAACAAGTTTGTCAGCGATGCCCGCGAGATCGTGAAGACCGGCGACATCGTCAAGGTGAAGGTGCTGGAGGTGGACCTGGCACGCAGCCGCATCTCGCTGACGATGAAGCTGGACGCGCCGACCGGCCAGAAGGCCGCCGGGGCAGGGCGGGACAACAGCTTCCGACCCGCGGCACGCAACGAGCGCCAGGGCGGCCAGCGGGGGACTCCGCAGGCTTCCGGCCAGTCGGCCATGGCAGCGGCGTTTGCCAAGCTGCAGACCAAGCGCTGAGCGACCTTTCGGCCTTCGTTGACCATGCAAGCGCTCTCGATCCATGCGGGCCCGAAGGCCCTGGCGCATTTGCGCACTCGGGGCCTGCGGCCGGGCGATGTGCGCGTGGTGCCGGGTGCGGCCGGTGGACCCAAGGGGCTGATCCTGCACCACCTGGATCGCCATCTGTTCGGCGAGTGGCTCACCCAGGACACGCCAGGCAGCCTGCACCTCGTGGGCGCCTCGATCGGTGCCTGGCGCATGGCGGCGGCGGCCATGCCGCAGGTCGACCAGGCCTTCACCGAGCTGGCTGCGGCCTACATCGCGCAGCGCTACGACCCCGAGCCGCCCCGCAAGGCGCCGACGCCCGGGCAGATCAGCGCGCACTTCGGCGCCACGCTGGCCGCCTTCTTCGAGGGGCAGATCGGCAATGTTGTGAACCACCCCCGTCGGCGGTTGCACGTGCTCACAGCCCGCGGGCGGCAGGTGCTGACCCGGGAAACGCCAGCGCGTCGCGCGGTGGGTTTCGGCAGCCTGGCGCTGGGCAACGCGATCAGCCGCAAGGTGGTCGGCTCCTTCCTTGAGCGCACGGTGTTTTCCACGCCGGGCGAGGCGCTGCCCGTCACGCTGGATGACCTTCCGACGCGGCACGTGGCGCTGAACACTGGCAACTTCCTGCCTGCGCTCCAGGCCTCGTGCAGCATCCCGTTCGTGCTCGAAGCCGTGCACGACATCCCCGGCGCCCGCGCGGGCGCGCACTGGGACGGCGGACTGGTCGACTACCACCTGCACTGGCCTTACGCTGCCATGTCCGATGGCCTGGTGCTCTACCCGCATTTCCAGCGGCAGGTGATCCCCGGCTGGCTTGACAAGGGCCTGCGCTGGCGGCATGGCGCCAGCCCCATGCTCGACAACGTCGTGCTGCTGACCCCCGATCCCCAATGGGTGGCCACCTTGCCCGGCGGCAAGCTGCCTGATCGCAAGGACTTCGTCCGACTGGGCTTCGACGAACGCGTGCAGGCCTGGCGCCGCGCGGTGGCAGAAAGCGCACGGCTGGCTCATGAGTGGGCGGACTGGCTGGCCAAGGGATGCCCCACCGATCGCGTCAAGCCCCTTTGAGCGGCGGCTGCCTTTGGCGGGCCGCCTCGCTACACTGTGTGCATGGATGTGTCTACAGGCAGCCTGTTTCTCATTGCGATCCTGATCGCCGCCAGCGCGTTCTTCTCTGTGGCCGAACTGGCGGTGGCCGCTTCCCGCCGATTGCGCCTGCGCCAGATGCTCGCCCAGGGCGAGTTCCGTGCCGGCCAGGTGCTGGCTGTGCAGGACCAGCCGGGCGACTACTTCACCGTGATCCAGATCGGGCAGAACACGGTCGCGATTCTGGGCGGCATCGTGGGCGAAGGGGCCTTCTCGCCCCTGATCCGCCCCTGGCTGTCCAGCCTGCCAATCACCGCCGAGCGGGCTGACACGGTGAGCGTGCTCGTGTCGTTCGTGGTGGTCACCAGCCTCTTCATCCTGCTGTCGGACCTGTGCCCCAAGCGGTTGGGCATGAATGCGCCCGAACAGGTCGCCATCCGCGTGGTCGGGCCGATGCGGCTCTTCCTGCTGCTGTTCAAGCCCATCGTGTGGTTCTTCAGTCGGCTCACCGACCGGCTGTTCCGCCTGTTCGGGCTGCCTGACCGTCGCGACGATGCCATCACGCCGGACGACATCCTGGCCATGGCGCAAGCCGGGGCCGACGCCGGCGTGCTGGCCGCGCCCGAGCACCGCGTGATCGAGAATGTGATCGAACTCGACACGCGGATGGTCACGAGCGCGATGACGGCGCGCGACAGCGTCATTCACTTCCTGCTCGACGACACCGAGGCGCTCATCAAGGCCCGGGTGGCGCAGTTCCCACACTCGACCTACCTGGTGTGCGAGGGCGACATCGACCACGTGTTGGGCTATGTCGATTCCAAGCACCTGCTCAACCGGGCGCTGAACAATCAGCCCATCGACCTGCGCGCCGAGGGCCTCATCAGCAAGGTGCTCAGCGTGCCGGACCGGCTCACACTGTCCGAGATGCTGAGTCAGTTTCGGCATGCGCAGGAAGACTTCGCCGTCATCGTCAACGAGTACAGCCTGGTGGTGGGCATCATCACCATCAACGACGTGATGAGCACGGTGATGGGCAGCCTGGTGGCCTCGCTGGACGAGGAGCAGATCGTGCAGCGCGATGCGAACTCGTGGCTGATTGACGGCGTGACGCCGATTCAGGACGTGCTGCGTGCGCTCGATCTCGATCGCCTGCCGCACGAAGACGAGTACGAGACGCTGGCCGGCTTTCTGATGGTGATGCTGCGGCGCATCCCGCGGCGCACCGACAGCGTCAGCTGGGGCGGGTTCCGCTTCGAGGTGATGGACGTGGACAACTTCCGCATCGACCAGGTGATGGTGACGCGGGAGGCCGATCAGGCCGTGCCGGCACCTGCCTGACACGGCCCGGTCGGCACCTCACATCGAGGCCTCCAGCAGCGCGCGGTAGTCGTCCTCGGTGGCGATGCGCGGGTTGGTCTTGTGGCAGTGATCGGCCATGGCGCCCTGGATGATCCGGTCGAACCACTCGGGCTGCACACCGAGCTCGGCCAGACCGCTCGGCAGACCGAGGCGGGCATTCAGCGCGCGGATGGCGTCGGGGATCTCGTCACCGGCGCGCAGACCCATGGCATGCGCCATGCGATCCAGCCGGCGCTCCTTGCGCACCGATTCGGCACCGGCATTGAAGCGGATCACCGCCGGCAGGAACAGCGCATTCAGCGTGCCGTGGTGGAGGCGGGGGTTCACGCCGCCCAGGCTGTGGCTCAGGCTGTGCACCACCCCCAGGCCCTTCTGGAAGGCCATGGCGCCCTGCATCGAAGCGCTCATCATGTTGAGGCGCGCCTCGCGGTCGCTGCCATCACGCGTGGCCCGCTCGATGTGGCCCCAGGCGCGCTCCAGTCCGTCGAGCGCGATGCCGTCGGCCGGCGGGTTGAAGGCCGGCGCCATGAACGTCTCCATGCAGTGCGCGATCGCGTCCATGCCCGTGGCGGCGGTCAGGGCGGGGGGCAGGCCCAGCGTGAGCTCGGGGTCGCAGATGGCGGCCTTGGGCATCAGGTTCCATGAGTGGAAGCCGAGCTTGCGCCCATCGTCCACGATGACGATGGCCCCGCGCGCCACCTCGCTGCCCGTGCCCGCGGTGGTGGGCACGGCGATCAAGGGGGCAGCCTGGGCCGTGATGCGGGGCGAGCCGCCTTCGATGGTGGCGTAGGTGGTCAGCGGGCCCGGGTGGGTCGCCATGATGGCCAGACCCTTGGCCAGATCGATGCTCGAGCCACCGCCCACGGCGATCAACCCATCGCACCGGCCTGCCTGCCACGCCGTGTGGGCGGCACGCACGGCGGCCTCGGTGGGGTTAGGCGGTGTCTGGTCAAACACGGTCACGGGCCAGCCTGGCAGGGCGTCGAGCGCTTTCTGCAGCACGCCAGCCGCACGCACGCCGGCGTCGGTGACGACGAGTGGCCGCCGGATGCCGACGCGTTCGCACTCGCTGGCCAGCAGCCGGATGGCGCCGAACTCGAACTGGATCTGGGTGAGGTAAAGGATGGTGGCCATGGCTTTACGGGGTCAGTGAGTCGATCACTCTAGCGTTTGAAGCGCGCCGGGCCCACCCGGGATGCCCCCTGTGGTGTCATGCATGCGGGCTCCCCGCGGAGGTGGGGGGAGCCGAGGGAAGAAAGGCCGTCAAAATAGCCTGTTGCCCCCCGGGATTCCGGGGAAGAGCCCCCTTTCGCGGCAAGACGGCGTGCACAAGCCGCCCGTCTCGCATACCATTGCACCCGATCCTGAAACGGACGTTTGAAACGTTCGTAGTGTGGAGACCGACATGCCTGCACAGGCCCCCGCGCGGCTTTCGCCCGCAGACACCAAAACCCGCATCCTCGATGCCGCCGAGACGCTGTTCGTCGCCGGTGGCTTCGAGTCCATGTCGATGCGACAGATCACCAGCGCGGCGGGCGTGAACCTGGCCGCGGTGAACTATCACTTCGGCAGCAAGGACGCGCTCATCCATGCGGTGCTGGCACGTCGACTCGACTCGCTCAACGAGCAGCGCCTGGCGATGCTCGACACCTTCGAAGCCACCCTGGGTGACCGCCTGACGTGCGAGCACGTGCTGGTCGCGCTGTTCCTGCCCGCCGTGCGGATCTACCGCAGCGACGTGCCGTTCGCCGACCGTTACCTGCATTTCCTGGGGCGCGCCTACACCGACCCCTCGCCGGTGGTGCGCGATTTCATCAACACGCACTACATCCAGATCCTCGGGCGTTTCTTCTCGGCCTTCCAGCGCACGCTGCCCGATCTGGAGCGCCACGACCTCGGCTTCCGACTGAACTTTGCGATGGGGGCTCTGGCCAGCATCCTGGCCGCCGGCAACACCCAGCGCGTCATCCGAGAGTTCACGCAGGGCAGTGGCGACAACGAGGCCCTGATCCTGTCCCGCCTCGCTTCGCTGATGGTGGCCGCCTTGAAGGCGCCGCTGCCCGGTTCGGCCGAGACCAATGTTTTCGACGCGATCGTCAACACCCCGGGGGTGGCGGCGACGCACTAGCCCGCCGGACGCCCCCCGGGGTATCCGGCTTCATGACACGGCGGTGTGCCGTGTCGCATCACCAACCGGCTGGTTGTGGCTGTCCACGCCCATCGGCCATCAAGACGAGTGAGACACATGAAAGACGGATACATCGACTTTGCCAACTCGCCCATGGGGGCCAAGCTGGTCAACGCGCTCGGCCTGCCGAAGCCGCTGCCGCTGGAGCGCTATCAGCCCGGGCAGCCGGTGGTCAAGGGATCCGTGCTCGTCGGGGGTGGTGGTGAGCCGCGCCTGCTGGAGGCCCTGGCCTCGGCATTTCAGCGCATCGGGGCGCAGACGCTGGCCCATGAGCGCCTGCCGCAGTGGGTGAGTGTGGCCAACAAGGCCGGCCTGATCACCGGGCGCTGGGGTGGCAATGGCAAGCCGGGCGAGAAGGTCAAGGCCCTGGTGTTCGATGCCACCGGCCTGACGGACAGCACCCAGTCGGACGCGCTGTACTGGTTCTTCCACGATGCCGCGCGATCGCTGTTGCCCTGCGGCCGGGTCATCGTCTTCGGGCGGCCGCCCGAGCAATGCAAGTCACCCCGCCAGGCCGCCATCCAGCGTGCGCTGGAAGGGCTGACCCGCTCGCTCGGCAAGGAGCTCAAGAAGGGCAGCAACGCGCAGCTGGTCTATGTGGCTGAAGGCGCGGAAGAGCAGATCGAATCGACCTTGCGCTTCCTCATCTCGCCGCGATCGGCCTATGTGTCGGCGCAGGTCATCCGCATCGGGGCCCCGGTGGGCACGGCCGAAATCCCGGGAGACTGGGCCAAGCCCCTGGCGGGTCGCAAGGTGCTGGTGACGGGCGCTTCGCGCGGCATCGGCGCGGCCATCGCGGAGGTCATGGCGCGTGAAGGCGCCGACGTGATCTGTCTGGACGTGCCCCAGGCCAAGGAGCCGCTGGAAGCCGTGGCCCGCAAGCTGGGGGGCAAGGCGATCGCCATGGACATCGGGGCCGAGGATGCGCCGCAGAAACTGGTCGACGCCGCCAAGGCCGATGGCGGCTGGGATGTCATCGTGCACAACGCTGGCATCACCCGCGACAAGACCATCGCGAACATGAAAGAGCACCTCTGGCAGCTGGTGGTCAATGTGAACCTGTCGACGCAGGAGCGCATCAACGACGCCATGGTCAGCGCCGGGGCCCTGCGCCGCGGCGGCCGCATCGTGTGCGTCTCGTCGATTTCCGGCATCGCGGGAAACATGGGCCAGACGAACTACGCCGTTTCCAAGGCCGGCGTGGTCGGCATGGTGCAGGCGTGCGCGCCGATCTTCAGCGAATACGGCATCACCATCAACGCGGTGGCCCCGGGCTTCATCGAGACGCAGATGACCGCGGCCATTCCGTTCGCGATCCGCGAGGCCGGTCGCCGCATGAACTCCATGAGCCAGGGCGGACAGCCGGTCGACGTGGCCGAAACCATCGCGTGGTTTGCCAGCCCGGCGTCTGCGGGCATCACCGGCAACGTCGTGCGGGTGTGCGGCCAGAGCCTGATCGGTGCCTGAGCGGGCTCGGTGGCATATGAAGACCATCGAAGTTCACAAGCTGCCCGGCCCGATCGCCCTGAACCTGGGGGCCTTGCGGTCGTCGAGCAAGCGCCCCGGCGTGGTCGAGGCCTTGCCCGAGGTGATGTACGTGCGCCCGCGCGTCGTGGTGGAAGCGCGCCATGTGGCCGACTACGCCAAGGTGTGCGGGTTCACGCAGGCGCATGGCGTGCCGATGCTGTATCCGCACATGCAGGCCTTTCCGCTGGCCATGATGCTGTTCGGCTCGCGGCGCTTTCCGTGGCCTGCCATGGGGCTGGTGCACCTGGCCAACAGCGCCCGGCTGCTGAAACGCATTCAGGTCGGCGACGAGTTGCGCATCGAGGTGCGCACCGGCGAGCTGTACGCCCATGACAAGGGCCAGGCGTTCACGCTGCATGCCTGCGCACTGAGGGGCGGCGAGGCCGTGTGGGAAAGCACCTGGACGCTGCTGCGGCTGGGTGTGCGCAACCCGCGTGGGCCCCGCTATGAGAGCGCCCTGAGCGACCCCACACCGTTGGCCCACCAGGCCGACTTCTATGCGGGGGCCGGAATCGGGCGCAGCTACGGCCGCGTATCGGGCGACATCAACCCCATCCACCTCTCGGCGCTCACGGCCCGCTTTCTGGGTTTTCGCAAGGCGATCGCCCACGGCATGTGGACCAAGGCCCGCGCCCTGGCCACGCTGATGCCACGCGAGGCCGTCGACCAGGCCGAGGTCGTTGTCGAGTTCAAGACCCCGCTGTTCCTGCCGGCGCGGGTGTCGCTGTGGGCTGCCCGTGACGAGCACGGCGCCCTGTTCGAAGTTCGCAATGCCAAGGGCGACAAGCCCCATCTGCGTGGTCGCGTGCGGTTCTGAGCACCCCCGGCCATTCCGTCGTTGATCGCCCTTTGCCATTTTTACGGAGACAAGTTGTCCATGAACACCGTTCGTCGCGTCGCCATCATTGGCGGCAACCGCATTCCCTTCGCCCGCTCCAACACCGTCTACTCGCACGTCTCCAACCAGGAGATGCTGACCGCCACCCTGCAGGGCCTGGTCGACCGCTACAACCTGCATGGCGAGCGCCTCGGCGACGTCGCAGCGGGCGCCGTGATGAAGCACAGCCGCGATTTCAACCTGGTGCGCGAGTCGGTGCTGTCGACCACGCTGGCGCCTGAAACCCCGGCCTACGACCTGCAGCAGGCCTGCGGCACCGGCCTGGAAGCCATCATGCTGGTGGCCAACAAGATCGCGCTGGGCCACATCGAATGCGGCATCGGCGGCGGGGTGGACACGACCTCGGACGCGCCCATCGGCGTCAACGAGAAGATGCGCAAGATCCTGCTCGAAGCCAACCGCGGCAAGTCGACGGCGGAGCAGCTGAAGACGCTGGCCAAGATCCGCCCGTCCATGCTGCTCAAGCCGGCCATCCCGAAGAACGGCGAGCCGCGCACCGGCTACTCGATGGGCGAGCATGCGGAACTGATGGCCCGCGAATGGGGCATCCCGCGTGAAGAGCAGGACCAGCTGGCCTGTCTGAGCCACCAGAACTTGGCGCGCGCCTACAAGGAGGGTTTCTTCGCCGACCTGCTCACTCCGTTCAAGGGTGTCAGCAAGGACAACAACCTGCGCGAAGGCCTGACCATCGAGAAGCTGCGTTCGCTCAAGCCGTGCTTCGACAAGAAGGTCGCGCCGGGGCAGGGCACGCTGACGCCGGGCAACTCCACCCCGCTGACCGACGGCGCGTCGGCCGTGCTGCTGGGCAGCGAAGAATGGGCCCGCGAACGCAACCTGCCTGTGCTGGCCTACATCACCTTCAGCGAAGTGGCTGCCGTCGACTTCTTCAACAAGAAGGAAGGGCTGCTGATGGCCCCGGCCTATGCCGTGCCGCGCATGCTGAAACGTGCCGGCATCACGCTGCAGGATTTCGATTTCTATGAGATCCACGAGGCGTTTGCCGCGCAGGTGCTGTGCACGCTGAAGGCCTGGGAAGACGCGACCTACTGCAGGGACCGCCTGGGCCTCGCGCAGCCCCTGGGCGCGATCGATCGCCGCAAGCTCAACATCAACGGCAGCTCGCTGGCGGCAGGCCACCCGTTTGCTGCAACCGGTGGCCGCATCGTGGCCTCGCTGGCCAAGATGCTGGCGCAGAAGGGCTCGGGCCGCGGCCTGATCTCGATCTGTGCAGCGGGCGGGCAGGGCGTGGTCGCCATCCTGGAACGCTGAGTCTGAACGCAACCAGGCAGGCCGTGCATCACGACACGGCCGCCACACGAGGAGACACACATGAGCACCATCGCCGCCAGCACAGCGTCCCAGCCGGGTCGTTCCATCGTCAACCCCGACGGCAGCACCAACCGCATCTGGCTGTCGTCGTACGTCGAGGGCGTGCCCGCCGACATCAACGCCGACAAGTACCAGTCGCTGAGTCAGTACTTCGACGAGTGCATCAACAAGTTCCGCAACCGGCCGGGCTTTGTCAGCATCGGCACCGAGATGAGCTACGACCGGCTCGACCGGCTGGTGAAGGCCTTTGCCGGCTGGCTGCAGAGCCAGGGGGTGAAGAAGGGCGACCGCGTGTCCATCATGCTGCCCAACACCTTCCAGTATCCGATCTGCCTGTTTGCGGTGCTGCGCATCGGTGCGGTGGTGGTCAACGTCAACCCGCTGTACACGGCGCGGGAACTGAACCACCAGCTCAAGGACAGCGGGGCCGAGACCATCATCGTGATGGAGACCTTTGCCAAGACCTTGCAGGACGCGCTGCCGGGCACGAACGTCAAGCGCATCGTGCTGACGCAGATCGGTGACCTGCTGTCGGACGGCTTCCTGAACCTCAAGGGCCGGGCGCTGAACTTCGTGCTGCGCAAGGTGCAGAAGATGGTGCCTGCCTACAGCCTGCCTGGCGCCATCTGGATCCGTGACGCGCTGAAGGCCGGGGCGGGCGTGAAGCTGCAACCGGTGGCCGTGCGCAACACCGACCTGGCTTTTCTGCAGTACACCGGCGGCACCACCGGCGTGGCCAAGGGCGCCATGCTCACGCACCGCAACGTGCTGGCCAACTGCCAGCAGGCGCTGGCGTTTGCCGAAGGCCAGCTCACCGACGAGACGGAAACCGTGGTCACGCCTCTGCCGCTGTACCACATCTTCTCGCTGACGGTGAACTGCCTGATTTTCATGGCGCTCGGCGGCCGCAACATCCTGATTGCCAACCCGCGTGACACCAAGCGCGTGATGATGATCCTCAAGAACGAGAACTTCAGCGGCATCACCTGCGTGAACACGCTGTACTCGTCCTTCCTCGATGATCCGGACTTCCGCAAGCGCGACTTCTCGAAGCTCAAGCTGTCGATTGCCGGCGGCATGGCGCTGCAGCGCTCCATCGCCGAGCGCTGGAAGGAAGTGACCGGCAACGCCATCGTCGAAGGCTACGGCCTGACGGAGTGCTCGCCCATCGTCACGCAGGCGCCGGTGGACATCTCCAAGCCCGGCCCCACCTTCACGGGCTCGATCGGCGTGCCGGTGCCGTCGACCGAAGTGCGCTGCCGCCGCGACGATGGCAGCTGGGCCGACCTTGGCGAGCCGGGCGAACTGTGCGTGCGTGGCCCGCAGGTGATGAAGGGCTACTGGAACCGCCCGGAAGCCACGGCCGAGGTGATCGACGCCGACGGCTGGCTGGCCACGGGTGACATCGCGGTGATGGACGAACAGGGCTTTCTGAAGATCGTGGACCGCAAGAAGGACATGATCCTGGTCTCGGGCTTCAACGTCTATCCGAACGAGATCGAGGACGTGGTGGCCATGCACCCCGACGTCAAGGAAGTGGCGGCCGTCGGCGTACCCGACGAGGTGGCGGGCGAGCGCGTCAAGGTGATCATCGTGCCGCGTGATCCGGGCCTGACCAAGGAAGCGGTGATCGAGCACTGCCGCAAGTACCTGACGGGCTACAAGATCCCGCGCATCGTGGAGTTCCGCAGCACCGAGCTGCCCAAGACGCCGGTCGGGAAGATTCTGCGACGGGAACTGCGCTAACCTTGGTTTCATGAGCAACGCCGCACAGTACAGCTTCGTTCACCGCCTCCGCGTCCGCTGGTCGGAGGTCGATGCCCAGCAGGTGGTCTTCAATGGCCACTACCTCACCTACCTCGATGTGGCGATCAGCGAGTACTGGCGCGTGATCGGGCTGCCGTATCCGGAAGGGTTGCAGCACGTGAGTGGCGACCTCTACATGCGCGCCAACAGCCTGCAGTACCACGCGCCGGCGCGGCTGGACGACTGGCTCGATGTCGGCATCCGCTGTGACAAGGTGGGCAACAGCTCCATCACCATCGGCTGGGGCATCTGGGCGCAGGGCAGGCTTCTGGTCACGGGCGAGGCGGTGTACGTCTTCACCGACCTGGCCACGCGCCAGCCGGTGTCCGTGCCGCAAAGCCTGCGCGACCAGATCAGCGCCCATGCCTCCGAGCGCCCGGTGCACCAGGTGCGGGCCGGCTCGTGGTCAGAGGTGGGGGAGGCGGCCCGTGCCGTGCGCCTCGCGGTGTTCGTCGGCGAGCAAGGCATCCCCGAATCCGAAGAATGGGACGACGACGACGCGGGCGCCGTGCATGTGGTGGCCACCAACCTCGCTGGCCTGCCGCTGGCCACGGGGCGCCTGATCTACCTGGGGCAGGCGCCAGGTACGGCCAAGGTGGGCCGCATGGCGGTGCTGCGCAGCAGCCGCGGTGTGGGATTGGGCCAGCTGATGCTCGAAAGCCTGATCGGCGAGGCGCGGCAGCGCCAGATCTCGATGCTGGCACTGCACGCGCAGGTCAGCGCCGAGGGCTTCTACGCGCGGCTGGGGTTCATCCCTGAAGGGCCCATGTTCGACGAAGTGGGCATCCCGCACCAGCGCATGGTGCTGAGCCTCTGACGCTCAGGACGCGGCCAGAGGCTTGCCCTTGGCCGGCTTGATCAGACTGCGGGCGCGCGTCTTGCGCTCGGGCGCCGAATCCGTAGGAGCCAGGGCGTGCTGATCCTGCTCCGACACCTCGCTGCTTTCGAACGCGTCTTCCTGGCGCAGCTCGGGCGGCGGCAGGGTGGCACTCAGGCGCGCCACCTCGGCGGGCGCCATGGTGTGCCGCGGCGGCCAGTTGCGCAGCGACACACGGCGCAGCAGCGCCATCCCGGGGCGGCCCGTGAAGGTGCGCTCCAGCACATGGGTGACGAGACGCTTGTTGACCCGTTCGGTGATGACCAGCGTGGCGCAGCGTGTGCCGTACGTGCCATCCGGCGAGCGGATGAAGGCGGTGGACAGCATGCGTTCCCAGTCGACCGAGACCCCGGTCTGGGGCAGATCGCTGTCGGGCACGCCAGTGGTGTCGGCCAGCGCCTCGAACAGGCGGTTGGCCAGGTCTTCGCTATCGGTGGACGCCGGGATGGCGGCCTTCATCGCCGCTTTCAGTCGTTGGACCTTGGGCCAGGGCGTGTTCAGCCGGGCGTTGGACAGTCCGAACAGGCCCTTGTCCAGCCGCTGTGGAAACAGCTGCCGGTTGTTGATCGAGAAGCCCTCGCCACGGGCGAAATCCAGCGCCACCATGTTGAATCCGTTGTAGCCGCTCATGGCCAGGCGCGGCCACAGCATCTGCATTTCGGTGTCGCCCCGCAGCCATTGGGGCACGATCAGCCCCCGCGAGGGCGCGTCAGGGTCGATGTCCTTGGGGTTGCGCACGTTGGTGACGAGGCCCAACCGGCCGGCGGCAGTCAGGCCGAGCCATGTTCCGCCGGCCTCGAGGTCGCGCCCACCGAGGATGGCCGGGCCGCCGCCGTCGGGCTCCCACCAGCCCAGCCGGGCCGTGGGTCGGTTCATGAACTCGTCGCGGTTGGCGGCGAGCACAAAGGGGAATCGGCTGCTTTGATCCAGGGCCAGGGCGACCAGGCACATGCGAAAACCTCGTACTGCTTCAATCGAGAGGGAAAGGGGGCATCACCGGCGCAAAGGACTCGGTGTGGCGTGCCAGGGTCAGGTCCGCAGGCCACGCGGCCATGGCGCGGACCAGGTGAACGTCGAATGAGGCGGGCACGCCGTCGGGGTGGGTGTAGACCTCCATCCACGTGACGTCCTGCCCGTTCTGAGCGCCGGTGTCGGTGCGCGCCATGAGGGAGGCGTGCAGGCCGGGACAGGCTGCGCGGGCTTCGGCCTGCAGCGCCCAGACCCGGTCCAGCAGTCCGGCCGCCAGGTGGGCCGGGCTCACGCGGTAATAGATGTAAAGGGCACGGGGCCCGGTCCGGACGGTCACGGATGGCTGCGCGCGGGGCGCCGTTTGGCAACCCCTGGAGCGTACCGCAGGACGACGGCCGCACCGGCGTCCAGGCCTTCGCACGGAACGAACGTGCGTGCGATTGCCGTTAAGGAATGCGCTGCATCGCCGGTTTTGCCAGCCGCGCCCGGGTCACTCTGCCGCGGGCAGGGGATAGGGCAGGGCGCCCAGTTGCAGCGCCACGCCATGGGCGCTGCCCGCGAACAGGGCCTTGTCGGCCGCGGCCAGCTTCAGCTCGATGAGTGCGCTGAAGCCTGCCTGCGCTTCGCCGGTGGTGGGCATGGGCGCCGCGTTGATCACCATGCCGGCGGGCTGGCCAGGGTCGTCGGCGCTGAAGACTTCGGCGCCGGGCTCGAGCGGTGCGGCGGCGTGGGCGATGAACGCACGGCGCTTGGTGGTGCCGCGGTATTGGCTGCGCGCCACCACCTCCTGGCCCGGGTAGCAGCCCTTCTGGAAGTTCACGCCGCCCACCAGTTCGAAGTTCACCATCTGCGGCACGAACTGGTCGACGGTGCGGGCCGCGATGTGCGGAATGCCGCTCATCACGTCGAGCCAGTGCCAGGCAGCCTCCGGGAGCGTCGGCAGGCCCGCCATCCACACCTCGGCCGCGTCGACCGGGCCGACCCAGCACCAGCGCGGCACGCCCAGGACATCGGCCAGGCGAATCAGGTGTCCGCCGGCATGCACGCGAACAGACCCCGGCGTGCCCGTGGCTGCGTCGCCCAGGTGCACGGCCACGTCCCGACCGACCAGCCCGACGACGGCCAGCTGGGCCGACACATCGCTCAAGCGAGCCTTGGCGCGCAGCACGAACATCGACAGGCGCTTGACCAGCCCGGGCAACACCTCGCGGTCGGTCAGGAGCCAGAAGGTCTCGGGCGTGGGGCGCAGTGTCAGCAGGCTGGCCAGCATGCGGCCCTTGGCCGAGCAATAGGCCGCCAGACGGGCCTCGTCGGCGGTCTGGCTGTTCATGTCCTGGCTGAACTGGCCGTGCAGGAAGGCGGCCGCATCGGCGCCCTCGGCCAGTACCACCCCGAGGTGGGGGACACGCACGGCGCCCGACCAGGTTTGCGGATCAGGAAGTTGGATGTCGCTCATGCGGTCATTATCATCACGCCCGTCATGCACCAAGCTCCTCGTCGGGTGAATCCCCCATCTCTTGTGCGGCAAGCCGGCGGCCTGCTGCGTTCCCTCGTGATCACGCTGGCTGTGGTGGCGAGCGCGCTGGCGGCCGCGGCAGGCTGGTGGCTCAACCGTCCCTTGCCGCTGTCGGGTCCCGCCCTCGAGCTGTCGATCGAGGCGGGGAGCACACCGCGTGACATTGCGCAGGCGTGGGTGGCCGCCGGGGTGGAGACCTCGCCCTGGCTGCTCTACCAATGGTTCCGCCTGTCGGGGCAGGCCCGGCAGATGCGCGCCGGGGGCTATGAGCTCACAGCAGGCGCCACGCCCCGCGACCTGCTGCGCATGATGGTGCGGGGGGACGAGCGGCTGGCCGCCGTGAAGCTGATCGAAGGCTGGACCTTTCGCCGCTTTCGCGCCGAACTGGCCCAGGCCGAGGGACTGCAAGCCACCACAGCCGGCATGACGGACGAGGCAGTGATGGCGGCACTCGGGCTGCCCGGGGTGGCGGCCGAAGGGCGATTCTTTCCCGACACCTATGCCTATGCGAAAGGCAGCGTCGACCTGGCCGTGATGCGCCGCGCGCTGCACGCCATGCAGCGTCAGCTCGATGCGGCGTGGGCCCAACGCCGGGCCGACGCGCCGCTGAAGTCCCCGGATGAGGCCCTGGTGCTGGCGTCCATCGTCGAGAAAGAGACCGGCGTGGAGGCCGATCGTCCGATGATCGCGGGGGTGTTCGCCAACCGGCTTCGCATCGGGATGCCGCTGCAGACCGACCCCAGCGTGATTTACGGTCTGGGCGTGCAGTTCGACGGCAACCTGCGCAAGGCCGACCTGCAGGCCGACACGCCGTGGAACACCTACACGCGCCGGGGGCTGCCGCCCACGCCAATTGCGATGCCGGGCAAGGCCGCGCTGATGGCCGCCGTGCAGCCCGCGCCCACCAAGGCGCTTTACTTTGTGGCCCGCGGCGATGGCAGCAGTGCGTTCAGCGCCACACTGGCTGAGCATAATCGCGCGGTCAACCAGTACCAGCGCAATCCCAGAAAGAGCCCATGACTGCCACCGGCCGCTTCATCACCTTCGAAGGCATCGACGGTGCGGGCAAGACCACCCACATCGACGCCCTCGAGCAGGTCTGGCGACAGGCCGGCCATGAGGTGGTTCGCACCCGCGAGCCGGGCGGCACCCCGCTGGCCGAGCAGCTGCGCGGCCTGTTCCTGCACCAGCCGATGGATGCGCTGACGGAAGCGCTGCTGGTGTTTGCCGGCCGCCGGGACCACCTGACGACGGTGATCGAGCCCGCGCTGGCACGGGGCGCCCGGGTGCTGTGCGACCGTTTCACCGACGCCACCTTTGCCTATCAAGGCGGCGGCCGGGGTTTCGATCTCTCGGTGCTCGCGACGCTCGAGCAATGGGTTCAGCAAGGTCGGCAGCCGGAGCTGACGCTGCTGTTCGATTTGCCGCCGGACGTGGCCGCCGGGCGCCTGAGCGCAGCCCGACAGCCGGATCGCTTCGAGGCCCAGGACACGGCCTTCTTTGAACGGGTGCGGGCAGGTTATCGCGCCCGGGTGGCGGCGCAGCCAACGCGTTTTGCCCTGATCGATGCCTCCCGCACGCCGGCCGAGGTGGCCGAGCAGGTGCGCGCCGTGCTGGCCGAGCGAGGCCTGGCATGAGCGATGCGGCCCGCTTCCCGCTGTGGCCCTGGTTGCAGCAACCGCTCGTCGAGGCGCTGGCCCAGTTGGGCAGCCACGCCGCGCTGTTGCACGGTGACGAGGGGATCGGGCAGTTCGAGTTCGCGCTGGCTCTGGCGCGTGGCTGGCTCTGCGAGGCACGTCCGATGGGGGCGGCCGCGGCCCCCGCATGCGGCCGTTGTGCCAGTTGCCACTTGATCGACGCCGGCTCGCACCCCGACCTGTTGGTGGTGCTGCCCGAGGCCTTGCAGCTGAGCCTGGGCTGGGGCGCCGCAGGGGCCGAGCCCGCTGCCTCGGACGGTGAAAAGGGCAGCAAGACCCGCAAGCCCAGCCAGGAAATCAAGGTCGACGCCATTCGGCAAGTGGTGCAGTTCTCGCAGCACACCGCCTCGCGTGGCCGTGCCAAGGTGGTGCTGGTGCACCCGGCCGAGCGCATGAACATGGTGGCGGCCAACACGCTGCTGAAAACGCTGGAGGAGCCGCCCGGGCAGGTGCGATTCGTTCTCAGCGGTGCGGCGCTTGACCAGTTGCTGCCCACGGTGCGCAGCCGCTGCCAGGCCTGGCGGCTTCCCATGCCCGATGCCGCCACCGCCATCCACTGGCTGCGTGACACCGTGGAGGGGCTGGACGAGCCGGCCGCCGCGGTGCTGCTGGCAGGCGCCGGCGGGCAGCCGCTGACCGCGCTGGCGCGTCACCAGATGGGGGTGGATGCGCGCTTGTGGCCGCAGCTGCCGAAGGCCGTGGCCCAGGGCGAGGCCGGGCTGGTGTCGGCCTGGCCCTTGCCGCTGTTGATCGAGACGCTGCAGAAGATCTGCCACGACGTCTGCTGTGTGGCCGTGGGCGCCGCCCCGCGCTTCTTTCCCGCCGCCAGCCTGCCGGAAGGGGCCGACCTCGAGCGGCTCACGGCGTGGTCACAGGAATTGCGCAAGGCCAGCCGCCATGCCGAGCACCCCTGGAACGCTGGCCTGAAGGTCGAGAGTCTGCTGCTGCAGGCCCGGGCCGCACTGGCGCGTCCTCGCCCTGCGCGCTAACCCTGCCCAGCCATCGACCTGGTCCCCTGCAATCGAGGGTGTATCGGCTGGTAAAGAGGTGGGGCGTTGCCAACTGGTTCACGTGCTGGCTTAGGGTGCCGGCGTTAAACTCGTCACACGATGAGTGAATTCCAGACGACGGCCATGCCCTCTGCTTTCGCGCCGACCGGCCCGGGGCGTTCGGCCATGGGTGCGGCGGGCGCAGCGACACCTGCTGCCACGGGCCGCCCGAGCGTCATCCAGCTGGTTTTTCGCGAGAAGGGCGCGCTGTACGCGGCCTACATCCCCGCCTTCACCGACGGGGGGCTGTTCGTGCCCACCACCCGCGAATACACGCTGGGCGACGACATCTACCTTCTGCTGTCTCTGCCCGAAGACCCACAGCGCTATCCGGTGGCGGGCAAGATCGCGTGGATCACGCCGGCCAATGCATCCGGCGGACGCACCCAGGGTGTCGGTGTGCGCTTTCCGGCCGACGAGAAGACCCGCCTGCTGCGCCTGCGGATCGAGCAGATCCTGGGCACCAACATCTCGTCGAGCAAGCCCACTCAGACGCTGTGAAGGCTTTGCGGCAACAATAGCGGGTTCACCGATCCGCTTGTTGCCACGGCCCTTCCATGTTCGTCGATTCGCATTGCCACCTCAACTTCCCGCAGTACACCGAGCAGCTTGACCAGGTTCGCGCCGAGATGGCGGCGGCCGGGGTCGACCGGGCGCTGTGCATCAGCACCACGCTGGAAGAGTTTCCGCAGGTGCATGACCTGGCCATGCGCTTCGACAACTTCTGGGCCACGGTGGGCGTGCACCCGGACAACGAAGATGTGCTGGAGCCTTCGCTGGACGACCTGCTGACGCGGGCCGCGTTGCCGCGCGTGGTGGGCATCGGCGAAACCGGGCTGGACTACTATCGCCTCGAGGGCCGCAGCGTGGCCGACATGGCCTGGCAGCGCGAGCGCTTTCGTGTCCACATCGAGGCGGCGAGGCAGACGCGCCTGCCCCTGGTGATCCACACGCGCCAGGCCAGTGACGACACCATCGCCATCCTGCGCGAAGCGGGGCAGGGTGAGGTCACGGGGGTCTTTCATTGCTTCACGGAAACCGAGGCCGTGGCCCGTGCCGCGCTCGACATGGGTTTCATGATCTCGTTTTCGGGCATCCTGACCTTCAAGAACGCCGCAGACCTGCGCGACGTGGCCCGCTTCGTGCCGCTGGACCGCTGTCTGATCGAGACGGACAGCCCCTACCTGGCCCCGGCGCCTTACCGCGGCAAGACCAACACGCCGGCCTACGTGCCCTATGTGGCCAAGCAACTGGCGGATGTGAAAGGGCTGTCACCCGAGGCTGTAGGCGAGGCGACGTCGGCCAATTTCGAGGAATTGTTCTCGCGCGTGCGGGCCGCCTGAGGGTGGACCCGCGGGCTGCTTCCTACACGGTGTCAGAAAATTTCTGACAGGCGGTTTGGCGGTGTGACGACTACCGCCGATGGGCCCCGATCCCTACGATCACATCCATCGACACACCCCTTGCACCTCGGAGACAGCCATGCACAAGCCCGGTCTTTTCACCAACCCGTTCGCCCTCATGATGGACCCGCAGGCCGTGCTGGAAGCCATTGAAGGCTCGGAGCGGCTGAAGCGCCTGCACAGCCGCATCTGCCGTCCGCTGGACAAGCCCCTGATTCCCCTGGTTCAGAACGACGATGCGTCGATGCTGGACGATGACGCCTTCGACGCGTCCGTCGCCTGAACCTGCGATCCTGTTTCTCTCGGCAATGCGTGTTTTGGCCCGCCTTCACAGGCGGGCCTTTTTCATGGCGATGCCGGGCGGGGTGTCACTCCGGTCGGGTGCTGTAGAAGCGGTAGGTGCCGCGCCCGGCCTCCTTGGCCTTGTAGAGCGCGGTGTCGGCATGCTGGATCAGCGTGTCGGCGTCATGGCCGTCGTCCGGGAACAGGCTGATGCCGACGCTGCAGCCGACGTGGGCCTCGTGGCCGCCGGGCAGGTGGAAGGTCCGCTGCATGCGCTCGATGATGGCGCGCGCCACCACAGCGGCGCCTTCGGAGCTGGCCAGGTCCTCGAGCACGATGACGAACTCGTCGCCGCCCAGGCGGGCCACCGTGTCGTTCTCGCGCAGGTGCAGCCGCAGTCGCCGTGAGGCGGCCTTCAGCAGTTCATCGCCCGCCTGGTGCCCCAGCTGGTCGTTGACAGCCTTGAAGCGGTCGAGGTCGAGGAAGAGCACGGCGCAGGTGGTCTGGCCGCGGTGGGCGCGCTCCAGAGTGTGTTCGAGCCGCGAGTGCAACAGCAGCCGGTTGGGCAGGTCGGTCAGCGCGTCGTGGTGCGCAAGGTGTTCGAGTTGCGTCTCAGCGTGCTGGATGCGCGTGATGTCGGTGAAGACGCCGACGTAGCTCGTCGTCTCGCCCGCATCGTTGTGCACGGCGCTGACGGTCAGCCAGCCGGGGTACACCTCGCCGCCCTTGCGGCGGTTCCAGATTTCCGCCTGCCAGTGCCCGCGGCTGAGCAGGTCTCGCCACATGGTGTGGAAGTAGCTGCGGTCGTGGCGGCCGGAGGCGAGCAGGCGCAGGTTCTGGCCGCGCACTTCGTCTTCGGTGTATTCGGTGATGCGTTCGAAGGCTGGGTTGACCGCCAGCACATGGCCGCCCGAGTCGGTGATGGCGACGCCTTCCTGCGTGCTGCGGAACACGGTAGCGGCCAGCCGCAGGCGCTCTTCCTGCTCGTGGCGGCTGGTGATGTCGCGCGTGACCTTGGTAAAGCCCTTGACGCGGCCGTTGCCGTCGCGCATGGCGGTGATCAGCACGCTGGCTCGAAAGCGGCTGCCGTCCTTGCGCATGCGCCAGCCGTCCTCGCTGTACTGCCCGTTGACGAGCGCGGTGGCCAGGGCCTGCGCCGGGGCAGCGGCCCGGACGGCCTCCTCGGGGTAGAAGCAGCTGAAGTGGCGCCCGGTGATCTCTTCGGTTCGCCAGCCGTAGATGCGCTGGGCGCCAGCGTTCCACGTCATCACGATGCCCTGTTCGTCGAGCATCAGCACGGCATAGTCCTGCAGGCTGGCGACCATGAGCCGGAAGCGCTCTTCGCCTTCCGCCAGTGCCGTGGTCAGTTCATCGGCCATGCGGCGGGCGCGCTCACGGGTGTTGATCCAGACCCAGCTGAGCACGCACAGCAGGATGCCGATCAGGCCGACGCCGGTCATGATGAGCCAGCGCGTGTCGTGGCGGTTCAGGGCTGTGAATTCGTCGAGCGCGCGGTAGCGCAGCAGCCATTCGCGGCCGTGCAGCGTCATGCGGCGTTCGTGCACCAGCCGCGTCGCCGTGGCGGGTGTGACGGGGGCGTCGCTGTTCGAGAGGCTGTCGAACAGCAGCTCGGGCCGGCCGCCGCCATCCGGGCCCAGGTCGTACAGCTGCACCTGGGCCACATTCAGCTCGGTCTGCAGCACGGCGGTGATCAGGTCCTTGAGCCGAAAGGGCGCATAGACCCAGCCGACGACGTTGGCCTGGCGCAAGGGGTCGGTGGACGGCTTGCGCCCGCCGCGGTACACCGGCAGGTAGGCCAGCACACCAGGTTGCACGTCGGAGTCGGTTTCCTGTACCAACCGGACCTTGCCGCTGTAGGCGATGTCGGCCGTGGCGGTCGCCCGGTCCATCGCGGCCCGCCTTACGGGTTCGGAGTACATGTCGAAGCCGAAGGCCCGCAGGTTGCGGCCATAAAAGGGCTCGAGGTAGACGATGGCCGAGTAGACGGGCCGGGAGCCCGGCGGCGTCACGTCGTATTCCGGGAACCCCTCTTCGCGCACCCCGCGCACATGGGTCTCCAGCTCGGCCGGCTGGATGCGTTGACTGAATCCGAGCCCCTGAATGCCGACATAGCCTTCGTCGAGTGCGAGCGCGGTGACGTAGTCACGCCATTCGGCGCGGGAGACGCTTTGTGACGCAGCAAAGAAACCTGCCGCGCCGCGCAGGATTTCGTCGTAGGTGCTGATGCGTTCGCGCAGGCGGTCGTGCAGGCGCGCCGCATGGGCCTGAAACTGCCGCGTGAGGGTGGCCTCTTCCTGAACATTCAGCGTGCGGTTCACGAAGAACAGCGCAAGCACGGTGATGGCCAGCGGCAGCAGGGTCGGCAGATGACGGTAGCCCACCACGGGCGGCGCGTCTGCTGAGGGAGCTGGGGAAGCGAGGTCCGGCATGGTGCTGGCGTCATCCCCTGCGTTGGTCGTAGACCCCGGACGCGCCGGCAGGGGGCTGACGCGCGCCTGGGCATTCTGGCCCGTGCTTCTCGGGCTGACCAGCAAAAAAGGCGCCCGAGCGTGGCGCCGTTTACACGGTAGGGGGGCAGAGGCGGTGTTCCAGGCGACGCCCCAGCCGCGCCAGCGTCACGCAGAGCGCGAAGTAAAGCGCTGCCACGAACAGGTAGGCCTCGACATAGAAGGGGCGCCAGTCGGCATCGCCGCCGATGGCGAGGCCCAGCGCACCGCTGAGTTCGTGCAGCCCGATCACCATGACCAGCGAGGTGTCCTTGAGCAGGCCGATGGCGTGGCTGACCATCGGAGGCAGCGTGGCCCGAACGGCTTGCGGCAGCACGATGCGCCGCTGGATGCCCCACCAGCCGAGCCCGAGCACCCGGGCAGCTTCGGTCTGTTCAGCGGGCACGGTCTGCAGGCCACCGCGCAGGATCTCGGCGAGGTAGGCCCCGGCAAACACGCCCAGCACAAGCAGCACGCGCGGCAGTAGGCCCGGTGTCCAGGCCGTGGGGAGCGCAGCGGGCAAGGCGAAGGCCGCGGCAAACAGCCAGATCACCAGGGGCGCGCCCCGCACGATCTCGATGACCGCCGTGCACGGCACGGACAGCATGGCCGACGGCGCGCGTCGGCCGTAAGCCAGCCCGATGCCCACCGGCCAGGCCAGGCACCAGGCGCCGATGGCGAGCAGCAGGGTGAGCGGCAAGCCGCCCCATTGTTCGGGCGGCACGGGGGCAAGGCCTGCCCAGCCGCCTCGCAGCAGCGCGACGCTGACGGCGAATCCCGCCAGTGCAAGGCCGGCCAGAGCCCGGCTTCGGGATGCGGTGTGCGTACGCCAGGCGATGGCGCCGGCCGCCCCGAATGTGCACCCCACCAGAAGCAGGGCGGCGAGCGCCGGCCGCCATTGATCCTCGAACGGGAAGTGCCCGAACAGCATGGGCCGCCACTTGGCTGCCACGACGCCCCAGCAGGCGCCCGCATGGTCGAGCGCACGGCAGGCGACCAGATCGGGCGCGAAGACGGCCTGCAGCACCGCCCAGTCCAGCACCCGCCACGCCAGCCACAGCAGGCCGAGCAGCACCAGGGCATCGAACACACGGCGAGGCCGGATCATGCAGTGCCCCCGGCATGGCGGCGGTTGAAGGCGTTCATCAGGCCGCTGGCCAGCCCGGAGAGCGCCAGGTAGCACAGCGCCATCACCAGCAGGCACTCCAGCGTGCGCCCCGACTGGTTCAGTGCTGTGTTGCCCACCGAGACCAGATCGGGGTAGCCCACCGCCACGGCCAGCGACGAATTCTTGATGAGGTTGACGTACTGGTTCGTGGCGGCCGGCACGATGGTGCGCCAGGCCTGCGGCAGCACCACGCGCCACAGTGCCTGCAGCCTGGTGGCACCCAGGGTGGAGGCAGCCTCGGCCAGCGAGGCCGGCACGGCTTCCAGTCCGCCGCGGATGACTTCGGCCAGAAAGGCGGCGGTGTAGAGCGTGAGCGACCAGGCCACAGCCAGGTACTCCGGCGTGACGGCCGCGCCACCCATCACGTTGAAGGTGCCTTGCTCGGGCCATTGCCACAGCCCGGCCCCGAGGCGATCGGTTTCCGCCGTCCAGGCCGTGGGCCACGGAAAGGCAAGCCCCCCCTTGCTGAGCCACAGGCCGTCGGCGAGCTGCCAGGCCGCACCCGAATCAGGTAGCCATTCGATCACGACGAAGTACCACATGAGCAGTTGCACGAGCAACGGCACATTGCGCACGGCCTCGACGACGAAGCCCGACAGCCGACGCAAGGGCAGGCTGGGGCCGCGCCGACCGAGGGCCAGAAGCAGGCCGAGCAGGGTGGCCGCCAGCAAGGCGGGCAGGCTCACGCGCAGGGTGTTGCCCAGACCGACCAGCAACGCCTTCCACAGCGGCTGTGCGGCTTCGAAGACCAGCAGCCCGGTCTCGCCGATCTCGAAGCCGGCGGGCTGCAACAGAAAGTCCAGCATGCAGCCGGGTCAGCGCACCGGCGGGGCGTACATCAGCCCGCCCTGGTTCCACAGGCGATTCAGGCCGCGCGGCAGCTTGAGTACGGACTGGCTGCCGACGTTGCGCTCGAACACCTCGCCATAGTGGCCGACAGCCTGGATGGCCCGGAAGGCCCAGTCCTTCTCGAGCCCCAGGAGCTTGCCGCTGTCTTCGCCGGTGCCGAGCAGCCGCTGCACGGCCGGGTCGTCACCCTTGCGGCGCTCGGCGGCGTTGGCCTTGGTGATGCCCAGTTCCTCGGCCTCCTGCAGTGCGAACACCGTCCAGCGCACGATGGCAAACCACGCGTCGTCACCGCGACGCACCAGCGGGCCGAGCGGTTCTTTCGAGATCAGGTCGGGCAGGATGACGTGGTCTTCCGGCTTCGGCGCTTCCTTGTTCCGGATGCCGGACAGTGCAGACACATCGGTGGTGAACGCCTGGCAGCGGCCAGCGAAGTAGGCCTTGAAGGCGGCTTCGTAGGTGTCGAAGACCACGGGCTTGATGCCCAGGCGGTGGGTGCGGGAGAAGTCGGCCAGGTTCTTTTCGTTGGTGGTGCCTGACTGCGTGCAGACCTGGGCCCCCTTGAGCTGGCGTGCGTTGGTCACCTTCAACTTGGCTGGCAGCAGAAAGCCCTGGCCATCGTAATAGGTGACAGCGGTGAAGTGCAGGCCAAGAGAGGCATCGCGGGTGAGCGTCCAGGACGTGTTGCGCGCCAGCACGTCGACCTGACCGGATTGCAGGGCGGCGAAGCGCTGCTGCGAGGTCAGGGGCACGAAGGCGACCTTGTCCGGCTGGCCCAGCACCGCAGCGGCCACGGCGCGACAGACGTCCACATCGAGCCCGCTCCAGTGGCCTTTGGCATCGGCGGCGGAGAAGCCCGCCACACCGTTGCTCACTCCACAGCGTACCTGTCCGCGCTGCTTGATGGCGTCGAGCGTCTTGCCCGCATGGGCAGCGCCCGACATGAGCAGTTGGGCGATGAGCGCAAGGAGCAGGGCAGGCAGGGCAGTGAAGCGGTGGCGCATGGCGGGATCAGGGCAGTGGCTGGGCGAAGGCGTCTATCGCCATGGCCCCGAGCATACGTGAGCACCGCCGTCTGTGCCGTGTTGCGGGCTTGTCGCCCGCTGGTGGCAAGCGTTACGGCAAGGCTTGCCGCGTCACACCGGCCGGTGGCTGGCCCGCGTCGTTGTTGGCGCCCGGGCCGCCCTGGGTATCGGCGTCGGGCTGGCCCGACGGGCCGGCAGCCTTGCCGGAAGGGTCGTCGTAGCCGTGCTCGACGTTGTCAAGTGCGGCCTCTTCACGTTCGCGGGCCTTGGCGGTGTCGGTGCCCGCGGGCAGGGGCGCTGGCCCGTTGATGGCGGGGTCGGCGGGGTCTGCGGGGGTGGACGGGGTGGACGATGCGGGCATGGCGAAGCTCCTGTGGTCGGAGGCCTTCGGGCGGCAAGCGCCATGCCGCGAAATGCCGTGGATAGCTTGACCCCGCTTGCATGTCGGTACACCGCTTGCAGCACTTCGGGCTCCTCTGACCCGTTCGCTACAAGGAGATGGACATGACACAGGTATCTCAAGCCATGACGCGGGGTGTGCGCACCATCGCCCCCCACGACACCCTGGTGGCTGCTGCGCAGGCCATGGAAGAACTCGACATCGGCGCACTGCCGGTCTGCGATGGTGACCGGCTCGTGGGCATGCTCACGGACCGGGACATCGTGATTCGCGCGGTGGCGCAATCGTGTGCGATCGAAGACACCAAGGTGTCCGATGTGATGACCGAGGACACAGTCTGCTGTTTTGAAGACCAGTCCATCGATGAAGTGCAGGAGCAGATGAGCGATTCGCAGATTCGCCGTGTGCCGGTGGTCGACCGCGAGAAGCACCTCGTGGGCATGCTGTCGCTCGGCGACCTGGCCGTGAAGGGCGGGGGGCGCATTGATGGCACGCTGGAAGCGATCTCTCAGCCGGCCGAGCCAGACCGGTCGGGGCAGTCTCAGGCGAGCGGGGGCGCGGGCGGTGGATCGTCGCGGCAGCAGGCTGGCTCGTCGGACGACGACGTCCGGCATTGAGCGCAGCGCGCCACCGCGGGCATGGGGCTTGCCGTTCGCTGGCTCACCGAGGGGCGTGTGAGCCCCACCGATCCACGAGCCAGGAGACACCATGAGCCCCATTGCTTCGGTTGCCGATTCCACCCCCGCCCGTCGTGCGGTACCCGATCCTGTGCAGGCCACGGAGGCCGCCTCTGGGTTGTCATGGGGCGCGGCGCTGGCCGGGGCGGTTGCGGCCACGGCGCTGTCTTTCATCCTCGTGGTGCTGGGCGTTGGGCTGGGGCTCTCGAGCGTCTCGCCGTGGTCCTACCGCGGCGCCGAAGCATCGACGCTGGCAGCGTCGGCCATCCTGTGGGTGACGCTGACCCAGGTGCTGGCGTCAGGTCTGGGCGGCTACATGGCAGGCCGTCTGCGTGGCCGCTGGACGCGGTTGCGCAGCCCCGAAGTGTTTTTCAGGGACACGGCGCACGGGCTGGTTGCGTGGAGCGTGGCCACCCTCGTCATGGCAGGCCTGATGGGCTCGGCCCTGACGGGCGTGCTGGGCCAGACGGCGCGCACCGCCAGCGCCGTGGTGAGCACCGCTGCCGACGCCGCGCTCGGGTCTGGCTCATTGGGTGATCCCGCCGGGTACTGGGTGGACACGCTGCTGCGTGGTGATCCGCTGGCGCAGGCGACGCCGGCCGACCCGGCTGCGACCCCCTTGCCGCCTGCGGCAGGCGGGGACCCGGCCGCCGAGCGCATGCAGGCCGCGCGCATCGTGCTGAACGCCCTGCGCACCGGAGCGTTGCCCAACGAAGACGTGCGCTATCTGGCGCAACTGGTGTCGGCCCGCACGGGCCTGCCACCCGACCAGGCGGAGCAGCGTGTGCGCACGCAGTTCGCCAAAGCCAAGCAGACGCTGGCCGATGCCGAAAACACCGCCAAGCAGAAGGCGGACGATGCACGCCGAGCCAGTGCCTACGGCGCGCTGTGGATGTTCGTGGCCTTGCTGGCCGGTGCTTTTGTGGCCGCGGCCATGGCGACTTTTGGCGGGCGGCAGCGTGATGCTGCGGTGCTGCACAGCTCGTCGATCTGACGGCCTCTAACTCTTCAACTTCATCAGGAAGGAACACACCATGGGACCGATCTTGTTGTGGCTGCTGGGCGTGCCGTTGCCCATCATCATTCTTCTGGCGCTTTTCGTTTTCTGACGGGAGCTTTGCGCGGCCGGGTTTCGAAACCCGGTATGTCGAACCGGTCGCCTCGGGCCGACAGAGGGCTCGGCAGGCCGAGGCGCTTCATCAGGCGCGCGGCATCGAAAGGGGCGCGGACCTTGATGTCGTTGTCGAAATGACAGCACACCAGGCGTCCCACCGCCCTCAGCGGCGGCAGACCGGAGACCTGGCGCGCATCATCGACCTGCCCGCCGGCGTGCCAGACCCGGATGCGTTCAGCCCAGGCGTCCAGCGCTTCATCGTCGTAGCCGCTGGCGTAAAGTTCCTTGTCGCCGTGCAGGCGCAGGTACATCACGTCGCTGGTGGGCTCTTCGATCAGTGGCCATTTGCCCGCTGTGTCGGCCACCACCAGGGCCACGCGGTGGCGGCGCAGCTGCTCGACGAACTCGCGGCATGCGAAGCTGGCATGGCGCACTTCCATGACGTGATGCAGCGCGCCGCGATGCGTGACGTCGAGCGCCGTGCGCCCCGCCATGAAGGGGTCGTGATCACGGGCCAGGGTGAGCGCGCCGTCCGTGTCATGCGGCAGAAGGGCGAGAAAGTCCTCGACGACCTCGGGTTCGTAGCGGAGGGATGGCGGCAGTTGCCACAGCATCGGCCCCAGCTTGGGGCCGAGCGCCAGTACCCCCGAGGCAAGAAAGTTGGCAATGGGGCCGCGCGGGTCGGCCAGGCGGCGTATGTGCGTGATGTACCGCGGCGCCTTGACGCTGAAGAGGAAGTCGTCCGGGGTGTCGGCCACCCACGCGAGGTAGTCCTTGGGGCGCAGCAGGCCGTAGAACGAGCCGTTGATCTCGATGGTGTTGAAGGCCCGCGAGGCATAGGCCAGCTCGCGGTGCTGGGCCAGGCCTTCGGGATAGAACACGCCGCGCCAGGGCGGGTAGCGCCAGCCTGAGATGCCGATGCGCAGCCCGCATGAGGGCGATGGGGACGGGGCGTTGGGATCGCTCATGGCGACAGGGCCGGGATGGGGGTGATGGGGGGCGGTGTCACGGCATCGGCCACCTCGGCGCTCAGACGGTCGAGCACGGCCGCCATCGCGGCAGCCTGGCCGGCAGGCGTTCGCGGCACGACTGGAATGGTGTGCATCGTGCGCCCCTGGCCATCGAGCCGGGGGCTGGTGTCAACCGGGCTGGCCGTGGCCGCGGGACGGCTCGGTGCATCCAGCCACCAGTGCACGCCTGCGCGCAGCATGGCTTCGGGCATCTGCACATCGAAGGGCGAGAGGTCGACGCGCAGCACCAGGGTGGGGGCCGCCGCGGGGCAGGTTCGCACGCACACCGTCCAGCCGGGCAGGGCGCCACGCAAGCGCATGGCCAGGTGTTCGGTCAGGGTCACATCCAGCCGGTCTGCCCAGCTCACGCCGGGCCAATGTGCCACCGTGCTGGTGCCTTCGCGGTACCGCACCTGGCTGTCCTGGTGATGCTCCGGCAGGCCGACGCGCCGCACGGCCAGCACGGGTGCATCGGGCGCGCGTCCGGACGGCAGCCGGGCTGCCCACGGCTGAGAGGCGGCTGCAGGCAGGGGCAGGGTCAGCAGGTCGGTCGTGGGCCGGCTCTGGCAGCCCGTGAGCCAGGCCACGGCCAGCAGGCAGGCGCCAGGCAGGATTCGCCACATCATGGTTCGCGGTCTCCACCGAAAATGAGCGCGTTGGGCTTGCGCTTCAGCCGCTCGGACAGGGCGCGGAGGTTGCGCGCCGACAAGGCCAGATCCCGCATCGCGCCCTCGAGGTCGGCGCGAACCGGCGCACCGGGGGCGCTGAGCTCGGCCACCTGGCCCATGGCAACCCGGGCGGCGTCGGCCGCCTCGCGCGCGCTGCGCAGGCTCTGCTGCAGGTCGGGTGCCGTCTGCTTCAGGACCTGTTCGCTGGTGCGCGACAGCGTTTCGACCGCAGCCAGGGTGCTGCGCGTCTGTTGCTGAACGGCCTCCAGCGCGCCCGAGCCGACGGCCAGCGTGCGCTCGGCCTGCTCGGCGGTGCGCACCAGTTGCTGGCTGGCGCGGTCGACGCCCGCCTGCGTGGTGCGCAAGGCTTCGTTGAGGCTCGCCATGGTGCGGCGCACGTCGCCCAGCAGATCGTTGAGGGGCAGGGTGGTCAGTTGCTCCAGCAGGGCATCCAGTCGGTCCCGAGCGGCCGGGATCTCGGGCACGCGGCTGCGCCCCCGGGACAGCAGCCTCGCCGGCGTGCCGGGCTTGAGGTCGAGGTCGATGCCGGTCTGGCCCGTCACCACGCTTTGCAGCACAAGGCGCGCGCGCAGCCCCCGTTGCACGAGGTCCGGGATGCTGTTGAGTCGCTTGCCTTCCTGACCACCGATGCGGATGCTGCCGGCCCGGATCGTGAGCCCGACCGGGATGCGGGTGGCCAGCGTCGCGGGATCCACGTCGATGTCGATGTCGTCCACCTCACCGACTTTCACCCCACGGAAGGTGACGGGGGCGCCGATGTACAGCCCGCGCACGCTGCCCTCGAAGTACACGACGGCGCGCAGGGACTGACCGAACAGCCCGCCGCTGCCGAGCAGCAACACCGTGGCCACGACAAGCACGATGGCACCCGCCACAAAGACGCCGGTGAGCAGGGCATGGCGCTTCATGGCTTGGTGGTCTCCTCTCGGTTCAGGAAGGCGCGCACGGGGGCGGGAACATCGGCCTCGCGCAGTGCCCGGGGGCTGCCCCTGGCGAGGGGGCGCTTGCGATCGGCGTCCAGAAACAGGCCGTCGTCGGCAATGGCGAACAGGCTCGGCAGTTCGTGGCTGACGAGCACGACTGCCGCGCCTGTTCGCTCGCGCAGCGTCAGGATCAGGTCGTCCAGCCGGCGGGAGCTGACCGGGTCGAGCCCGGCGGACGGCTCGTCCAGAAACAGCAGGCGGGGCTGCGCCACGATGGCCCGCGCCAGGCCAGCGCGTTTGCGCATGCCGCCGCTGAGTTCGGCAGGCTTGACCTGGGCCGCGTCGCTCAGCCCCACCCAGCCCAGCGCCTCGCGGGCCCGGGCCTCGCGCTCTTCGGCAGGGAGGTCGGTGAGTTGTTCGAGTGGCAGCAGCACGTTGTCGAGCACGGACATCGATGACCACAGGGCCGCGCTCTGGAACAGCACGCCGAACTGGCGCCGCACAGCATTGCGCTGTGCCTCGGATGCGGCCCAATAGTCCATGCCGTCATAGCGGACGTGGCCCGATGCAGGCTCGTGCAGGCCAATCATGTGACGCAGCAGGGTGCTCTTGCCGCATCCGCTGCCGCCCATGATGGCGAAGATGGTGGCGGGCTGGATGTCGAAACTGACGTGCTCCTGAATGAGGCGTTCGCCAAACCGCATCGTCAGATCCTGAACTTCGACCAGGGGCGTCATCCGTCAGACCCCCAGCGCGTTGGCGCACACCGCGAACACGGCGTCCAGTGCGATGACGCCCACGATGCCGGCGACCACGGCCCGGGTGGTGGCGAGGCCCACGCCGGCCGCATGGCGCGGGGCGTGCAAGCCGTGAAAGCAACCCGCCAGCGCCACCAGCACCCCGAACGCGACGGCCTTGCTGACGCCCAGCCCGAGGTGGCTGCCCTGAAGCACCATCAGGCTGCGGTCGAGGTAAGCCTGCGGGGCCAGCTGCAGCATGCCCCATCCCACCAGAAAGCCGCCGAAGAAGCCGGCTGCGCAACCGTAGGCGTACAGCATCGGCATCATGATGACGAGGGCGAGCACGCGGGGCACCACCAGGTGGTCCACCGGCTGAAGGCCGAGCACGCGCAACGCATCGATCTCTTCGTTGGCCTGCATGGTGGCCAGCTCGGACGCGAAGGCCGCGCCAGTGCGGCCGCACATCACCACGGCGGTGATGACGGCGCCCATCTCGCGCGCCACGGCGATCGCCACGAGGTCGGCCACGAAGATGCCTGCGCCGAACTTCACGAGCTGCACGGCGCCAACAAAAGCCAGGATGGCGCCCACCAGCACATTGACCACGAGGACGATGGGCAAGGCACGTGCGCTGCTGTCGGTCAGCACGCGGGCGAAGTCGGCGCGCCGGAACCGCCAGCGTGCGGGCAGCCCGTGTGCAATGGCCAGCAGAGCCTCGCCGAAGAAAGCCATGGGCGACAGCACGTTGTGCCGCCAGGCATCGCGCAGGGCCTGGGTCGTCATGGGCTCGCCTCGTCAGGCGGAGCCTTCATCAGGCTGGCGGGCACCACCAAGGCCAGTGGCCAGAGCGCAAAGGCCTCGGCCACGCGAAGGCGCCAGAGCCCCGAGCCATCTTCCGCCTGAACATGCTCAATGGGCAGGCGTTGACCGGTCAGCGCGTCGAGCCAGGCAGGCTCGCCGTGCACATCCAGGTGCGCGTCGGGCAGGGCAGGCCAGCTGACCGAGCCATCGCCCCACAGGGCCGGTTCAGCGCCCAGGCCGAGTCGTGTTGCCAGCACGATGCAGCGGGCGTGGCGCGCCTCGTCGTCCTGCCGCATGAAGGCGACCACCCGCTCAGCCACATCGCCCGTGGGATCGAGCGGCCGGTAGGCGCCTCGCTCGAACAGGCGCGCCTGGGCCTGTCGCAAGGCAAGCAACCGCCATGTCAAGGCCATCTTGATGTGGCCGCGTGCGGGGGCCTCGAGCCATTGGCGTGCCGTGCCGGGGTCGAGCGTGCCACCGGCGTAGGCGGCCTGGACGTCCTCGAGCAGGGCCTGCATCGCGGGGAAGTCCACCGGGCGACGGTTATCCGGGTCGACGAGGTTGAACTGCCAGGTCTCGCAACCCTGGTAGATGTCGGGCACGCCGGGCACCGTCATCTTGAGCAGCAACTGGTTGAGGCTGTTGACCACGCCCTGCTGTGCCACCGGCGTGACGAAGGCCTGCAGGTCTTTGAGGAACGGGTTGGGCTCGAGCGCGCCCAGCACGCGGTCGATGAAACGGGCCAGATCGCCTTCATGCTCGAGGTTGGGGTTGACCCAGCTGGTGTGGCATTTGGCTTCGCGCAGTGCCTTGAGCATGTAGGCCTGAACACGCTCGCGCAGGCCGTCCAGCACGGCCTGGTCTGGCGGCTCGAAGGGCCAGATGCCGACCAGGGTCTGGTACAGCAGGTACTCGTCCTGCGGGTCTACGCGCGCGTCGATGCGCTCGGCCAGCGCGCGGTTCATGGTCTGCCACCGGCCCAGCGCGGCCGCCCATTGGTCCGGCATCTCGGAGAGCACGTTGAGTCGCGCTCGCACGTCTTCCGAGCGCTTGCTGTCGTGTGTGGAGGTGGCCAGCATCGCGTGCGGCGTGTGTCGTACCCGAGCCAGGTTGGCTCCGTGGAAGGCCGCCACCGACATCCCGTAGCGCCGCGGGTCACCGCCCACCTCGTTGAGCGACAGCAGCCGGTGGTAGCGGTAGAAGGCGGTGTCCTCCATGGCCTTGGCCATGACGGGTGCGGTGAACTGCTGCCAGCGCCGCACAAAGGCCAGCATGGCGGCTCTGCGTGCGGGATCGGCCTCGTGCGGGGCCTGCATCAGCACGTCCTGCACGAAGTCGATGGCGCTTATCTCCGAGGCGGTGCTGTGTCGGCGGGCATCGGCACAGGCCCAGGCCACATGGCGCTCGTCGACGGCGCTGACGCCTGGTTCGCCGATGTACGTCCGGTAGACCGGGTGGCCGATGGCGACCTCGGTGAGCGCCTCGCGCAGGCGTTTGCGGGTGAAGTCGCAGGTGCGGCGGTCCATCACCGCCACGCGGTGGAGCGCCTCGGTCACGATCTGCAGGTCGCTCGCCAGCGAGGTGGCCATGATGAGCCGCTTGCTGTCGCGCAGGATGGCGTCGAAGTCGGGCATGGTCCGGATGAAGCTGGCATAGGCCGCGTTCATCTCGGCCTCACGTCGGCCGTCCACAAACAGGCCGTTGACCACGTTGGCGAAGCGATAACCGGTACCGCCGTGCACGGGCCAGTCTGCCGGGATGCGTTCGTGCTCGGCCAGAATCTTTTCGACCGCCACATACAGCGCGCGGGCAGGCTCGTCGCGGGCCACTTGCTGCGCGGCGTGGCGGGCCTGGAGCCGGCGGAAGTAGGCAGCCGGATCACTCAGTCCATCAGGATGGTCGATGCGCAGGCCGTCGATGCGGCCCTCGTCCAGCCAGGCGAAGACCTTGCGGTGCGTGGCCTCGAACACAGCTTCGTCTTCCATGCGCACGGCGGCCAGCGTGCTCACGTCGAAGAAGCGCCGGTAGTTGACGTCGTCGCCAGCCACGCGCCAGAAGGCCAGGCGGTAGGCCTGTCGCTGCAGCAGCGCATGCAGTGCGTCGAAACTGCTCGGGTCCCCCGGCCGGCCGTTGAGCACCTGCAGCGCGCCATCGACCCACAGCCGCACCCAATCGTGCGCGGCATGGTGGGTGGCCCACTGCTGCTTGAGCAGCCCCTTGTCGCGCTGCCGCCGTGCCCGTGAGGCCGGGTCGGCATCGTTGCGATCGGGCAACTGCGCAAACGCGTCCACCGCCGACTGAACGGCCGCCAGCGTGGCCTCGCTGCCGGCCGTGGGCACCGGCAAGGCAAGGGCGAGGATCGTCGGATAGTCCCGCGGATCGACCGGGAACCGGTGGGCGTAGTAGTGCACCGCGAACTCGCCGTGGTCAGGGTCGAACCGCACTTGCAGTTCGCCTGACTCGAGCACCTTTCCGTACTGGTCACCCAGCACGGGCAGCAGCACCCGGCCGTGCAGTTCGGGCTCGGGCGGCGCCCATTCGATGTCGAAGGCCGTGGCATGCACGGAAGCCGGCCCGCATTCCAGCACGTCGAGCCACCAGGGGTTGTCGGCCTCGAGCACGCCCATGTGGTTGGGCACGATGTCGAGCAGTTGCCCCATGCCGTGGCGGGCCAGCACGTCGCACAGCGCGGCATGCGCCTCTGCATCGCCCACTTCCGGATTCAGGGCCTGGTGGTCGGTGATGTCATAGCCGTGGGTGCTGCCGGCCCGCGCTTTCAGGTAGGGCGAGGCGTAGAGGTGCCCGATGCCCAGCCGTGCCAGGTAAGGCACCGCCTCACGGGCCTGCTCGAAGCGCATGCCGGCATGGAACTGCACCCGGTACGTGGCCCGGGGGATGCGAGCCGTGTCCAGCGAGGGAAGGGCGTCGAGTGCGTGGGCAGGAGAGTCGGGCCGGGGGCGGGCCGCACGCATGGCCTGGGCCACATCGCGCCACCGCGCATCCCGACGAAGGTCTTCGAGCGTGACCGGCAGCTTGACGCGCCAGTTGGGATGCTGCTCCTCCGTGGTGCTGGGCACGTTGACCTGCTCCAGCTGCTGCACGATGTCTTCCAGCTGCACGCCCGCCAGCATGGCCTGGCTGCGGCCCACCAGCGTGCACACGGCCTCGGTGAAGCGCGGGTCACCATCGTCGATGCCCGCCGGGTTGATGCTGCTGCCCTGCGGCCACAGGCCTTCGGCTTCGAGCAGCAGCAAGAGGGCCACGCGCTCATGGGCGCGGCCGATCACCTGCTGCCGGCGCTGATCATCGCTGGGGAAGAGGTTCAGGCGGGCGCGCGTCTCGATGTCGTCACCCCGCCACCAGGCGCGCAGCGGCGGCAGGTCATGCGTGCCGACCACGGCCAGGGCCTGCTTCTTCCACTCGCCGGGTGGACGAAACTGACCATCGTCCCGCCGCTCAAAGTAGAGCGGACAGTACGACAGCACGCCTGCTTCGCCCAGCTGCTCGCGAAATCCGTCGGGCACGGTGCCCAGGTCTTCGCCGACGACCAGACAGCGGTGCCGATGGCTCTCGAGCGCCAGCAGGCCGAGCAGGTCTTCGAGCGGGTAGCTCATGTAGGTGCCGGCGGCGGCGCCTTGTTCGGGCGGCACCCAGAAGAGGCGGCTCAGGGCCATCACATGGTCCAGCCGCAAGGCCCCGGCGTGCCGCATGACGGCGCGCAGCATCTCGATGATGGGCGCGTGACCGCGTGTCTTGAGCGCCTGCGGCACCATGGGCGGCAGGCCCCAGTCCTGGCCCGCGGGGTTGTACTCCTCGGGCGGTGCGCCGATGTGCACGCCCATGGCAAACAGGCTCGGGTCGCCCCAGGTTTCCGCACCGCCTTCGTTCACACCGACGGCCACATCAAGGTAGAGCCCCAGCGGCATGCCCCGTTGCCGCGCGTGGCGCGCAGCCTGCGCAAGCTGCGTGTCGGCCAGCCACTGCAGGTACAGGTGCCACTCGACCTCCACGCGGTGCTCGTCCGTCAGGGCGCGGGCCGTGGGGCCGTCGGCGTCCTGCCATTCGGGCGGCCACTGCATCCAGCCCCAGGCGTGCGGATCACGGCCGTGGGCCATGGACTGCAGCGTATCGAAGCGCGCCTGCAGCCACAGCGGCCGCCCACCGCGTTCGACAAAGGCCTTGAAGGCCCGACTGCGGGGCGTGTCACGCTCCAGGTGATGGCGACGGAAGTGCGCGTACAGCAGGCGCAGCACGCCCTGCTTGGCGGTCGCCACGCCGGCATGGTCGATGTGTGCGGCCTGACGCAAGGCGTGCAGCTTGCGCTGGAAGGCCGCGCTGCGCACCTGCAGCCGGGCCTGCTCGCAGGCTTCGAAATCGGGCACGGCCTCCACGTCGATGTAGAGCGTGTTGAGCGTGGCGCGGTGCGAGGGGCTGTAGGGGCTGGCCCGGTTCGGGTCGTGTGGAAACAGGGCATGCAACGGGCTGAGGCCAACGAAGCCGGCACCCTGCTCGGCAGCCTGGTCGATCAGCTGCCGCAGGTCGCCGAAGTCGCCCATGCCCCAGTTCCGTTCCGATCGCAGCGCATAGAGCTGCACCACCGGGCCCCACCACCGCTGGCCCTGGTCGAGGGATTCGGGGACAAAGGCACGCGGGGGGCACAGTACCAGCTCGGTTTCCAGCAAGATGGCACCGGCCGCGTCGTGCACGGACAGGCGGTGATAGCCCTCGGGCGGCCATTCGGGCCAGTGGATGGCCCCGTCCTGAACGGGCCCGGCCTGGTAGCCACCGTGCTCCAGTTGCAACTGCCAGGTGGTGGCCGCACGGCCTTGTTCACCGAGTTCGAGCACCGGCGTGCCCCGCCTGCGCCGTACGCACACGGGGGAGAGCGATTGCGCCTCGCGGGTCTGCCGGTGCTGTGCCAGGGTGGCGCGCAGGGCCGCCTCATCCCCGCCGTCGCAGCCCATCGCGCCCAGGAAGTGACGCAGTGCGGGCTCGCCCAGGGTGCGCTTGTGGCCCCAGTAGTCGGTGTACGTGGGCTGAAGGCCACACGCGTCGCCGAGTTCCATCAGCAGCGGCAAGGTCGGGTCCATGAGCGCGTTCTCCCTGTGTTCGTGTTTGTCAGTCAGCAGGCAGCCAGCGCCATCGCCCCGACCAGGGGCCGAGTTGCGCCGGGCTCACGTCACCCACGTCGAACAGAGGCGTGGCCCGCGCGATGTCGGCCGCATCGCCCTCGGGGGCAAGCAACAGCGGCTGCGCGGACAGGTTCGCCTGCATCTGCAACCACCTGGCCGGGACGCCGAAGGCGTTCTCGAACCGCCAGCGGATGTCGAGTGCACGGCCGTCGATCACCTCGCCAGAATGACCCGCTCGTGCCAGGCGGTGCAGTGTGGGGTGCAACGCGTCGTGCCGGACTGTGAGGAGCGCGCGATACCAGGCTCGCCATCGGCGTGCGGGCTCGGAGTCGGCCTCCAACCAGTCGAGCTGGCAGCGGCGCCAGGTGGCTTCGTCGCACGGATCGGGGATGCCCGCGCGGGCGGCTTCGTCGCGAAAGGCGCTGAAATGGGCGAACTCCCGGCGGCGCCCGGCCACGACCGCGTCACGCAACTCGCCCTGCCAGTCGGCAAAGTAGAGAAACGGCGTGCGGGCCCCGCGCTCCTCACCCATGAACAGCAGGGGCGGCGATGGGGACAGGATCAGCATGGCCACGGCCAGCCGCATCGGGGCCTCGTCCACCAGGGCATGCAGCCGCTCGCCATGCGCCCGGTTGCCGATCTGATCGTGGTTGAGCAGGAAGTTCACGGTGCACGACAGCGGCACGGCTTCGGTGGCGCGGCGCCGCGGGTTGTCGGCCTGTTGCGCCTCGTTGGCGAGATGCGGGGCCCCCACCATGGCAAAGCCCTGGCTCAACGACTGAGCCAGCATCGGCAGCGGCGCGCTGGCGTACTCGGCGTAATAGCCTTCCCGCTCGCCCGTGAGCCAGACATGCAGCGCGTGGTGGGCGTCGCCACTCCACTGGGCGTCGAAGCGCCCGGCGGTCCCGGCTGCCGCCAGCCGCCTTGAGTCGTTGTGATCGTTCTCCAGTACCAGGTGCACCTGTCGCCCGGCACAGGCTGCGCGCGCCCGAATCGAGATCGTTTCCATGATGTCCGGGCTGCTGTCGTCGAGGATGGCGTGCACCGCGTCGAACCGCAGACCGTCGAGTTGGTACTCTTCCAGCCAGTACAGCGCGTTGTGGAGGAAGAAGCCGCGCACTGCGGCCGACTCGGGCCCGTCGAAGTTCGGCCCGGCGCCCCACGGGGTCTGGTGTCGGTCCGTGAAGAACGCCGGTGCGTACAGCGACAGGTGGTTGCCCTGCGGGCCGAAGTGGTTGTAGACCACGTCCAGCATCACCATCAGGCCGAGGCGGTGCGCCGCCCGCACGAAGGCCTTGAGCTCGTCGGGTGATCCGTAGGGTGCATGCGGTGCGAACGGCAGCACGCCGTCATAGCCCCAGCCAAAGCGCCCCGGGAACGCGGCCAGTGGCATGAGCTGAATGCAGGTGATGCCGTCTTCGGCCAGATCTGCCAGATGCGCCTCGGCTGCGGCATAGGTGCCCTCGGGCGTGAAGGTGCCGACGTGCAGTTCGTACAGCACCGCCTCGCACCAGGGGCGGCCGCGCCAGTCCTCATCCCATCGAAAGCGCTGGGGGTCGACCACCTCGCTGGGGCCGTCCACGCCCTCCGGGTTCCAGCGTGAAGCCGGGTCCGGCACGCGGATGGGGCCGGCTGGCCCGTGCACCTGCCAGTGATACCGGGTGCCCGGTCCGGCGCCGGGCACGATGGCCTCCCGCCAACCCAGCGCGTCGGGCTGACAGGGAATGGCCTGCTCGCTGCCATCAGGCTGGTAGACCAGCAGATCGATCGGCAAGGGCGCAGGCGCCCAGAGACGGAAGGCCACGCCCCCCTGCGGCAGCAGCGTTGCCCCGTAAGGCATGTGGTGACAGGCGCGCTTCATGCTGTTTCCGAGTGGGATTGGGTCATCAGGACCAGAGAGCGGCCCGCCACGGGATAGCGCTCACCGGCGTGCCATTCGCGGCGGGGCGGTTCCCCCTCGGGGGCAGCGGTGTCGAGCACGACCGTCCAGGCATCGCTGCGATAAGCGGGGAGGGCAAAGCGCAGGCGGTCGTGGTAGGCGTTGACGATCATGAGCACGCTCTCGCACGGCTGCGGGCGGCCCTGCGCGTCGCGTTCGTCGGTCTGCTGACCGCACCAGATGGCGCATGCGCTGCGTGCCGCGGGGTTGTGCCATTCGTCGGCACTCATCTCGAGCCCGGCGGAGTTGAACCAGGTCAGGTCCTTGCGGCCGTCAGGGCCCGGCAGCCCGGTCAGGAAATCGGTGCGGCGCAAGGCCGGCAGGCTGCGCCGCAGTGCCGCGAGGCGGGCCACAAAGGCCTTGAGTGGGTGGTGCCGGGCTTCGGTCCAGTCCACCCAGCTCAGTTCGTTGTCCTGGCAGTAGGCGTTGTTGTTGCCTTGCTGGGTGCGCCCCAGTTCGTCACCGCCCAGCAGCAGGGGCGTGCCATGCGAAAGAAACAGCGTGGCCAGGAAGTTGCGTTGTTGCCGCGCGCGCAGGGCCAGCACTGCCTCATCGTGGGTCTCGCCCTCCACACCGCAGTTCCAGCTGAGGTTGTGGGATTCGCCATCGCGGTTGCCCTCGCCGTTGTCCTCGTTGTGCTTCTCGTTGTAGCTGACGAGGTCACGCAGGGTGAAGCCGTCGTGTACCGTCACCAGGTTGATGCTGTCGACCGGGCGGCGGCCATCGTGCTGATACAGGTCGGCCGAGCCGCTCAGCCGGCGGGCAAAAGCGGGCAGGGCGCCTTCATCGCCCCGCCAGTAGGCGCGCACGTCGTCCCGGTATCGCCCGTTCCATTCGGCCCAGCCGGTGGGAAAGCCGCCCACGCGGTAGCCACCGTGTCCGAGGTCCCAGGGCTCGGCGATCAGCTTGACCTGGCTGAGCACCGGGTCCTGGGCCACGGCCGCGAAGAAGCTGCTGCGGATGTCGTAGTCGGCCGTGCCGCCGCCGCGTGCCAGCGCCGTGGCCAGGTCGAACCGGAAGCCGTCGACATGCATCTGCGTCACCCAGTAACGCAGGCTGTCCATCACGAGGCGCAGGGCCATCGGGTGGTGCGTGTCCAGCGTATTGCCGGTGCCGGTGAAGTCGACGTGGTAGCGGCGGTCGTGGGCCAGACGGTAGTACGCGGCGTTGTCGATGCCCCGCAGCGAGAGCGTCGGGCCCAGATGGTTGCCTTCGGCCGTGTGGTTGTAGACGACGTCCAGCAGCACCTCGATGCCCGCGCGGTGCAGGCGCTTGACCATGTCCTTGAACTCGTTGACCTCGCCGGTGGCGCTGTAGCGCATCTCGGGCGCGAAAAAGCCCAGCGTGTTGTAGCCCCAGAAATTGCGCTTGCCCATGGCCGTGAGCCGGTGGTCGTCCACGAAGGCATGCACCGGCAGCAGCTCGACGGCCGTCACCCCCAGCGACTTCAGGTGCGCGATGACCGGCTCGGTCGCCAGGCCGGCGTACGTGCCCCGCAAGGCGGGCGGCACGTCCGGATGGCGCTGCGTGTAGCCCTTCACGTGCAGTTCGCAGATCACTGTGTCGCGCCACGGCGTGTGCAGCAGGGTGTCGCCCTCCCAGTCGTAGGCCTCGTCGATGACTTCGCACTTGGGCATCACGCCGGCGCTGTCTTCGTTGTTGAACGAGAGATCGCCGTCGTCGTCTTCGAGGTCGTAGGCGTAATGGGCTTGCGACCAGGGCAGCGCACCCCGAAGAACGCGCGCATACGGGTCGATGAGCAGCTTGGCGGCGTTGTTGCGCGAGCCCTGCTCGGGCGCATAAGGGCCGTGCACGCGCCACCCGTACAGCGTGCCCGGCCCGGCCTCGGGCAGGTAGCCGTGCCAGATGTGACCGGTGCGGTGGGCGAGCGGCCAGGTGATCCGCGCGGTCGCGTCTTCCGGCGCGTCGAACACGCACAGGTCCACCCGCTCTGCCGCGCTGCTGAACAACGCGAAGTTGATGCCATTGCCGTCCCAGGTGGCACCCAGCGGCCAGGGGCGCCCCACGCGCAAGGTCCCGCCACTCATGACAGCCCGCCGCCGTCCAGTGCCCTTCGCGCCATCAGGAACGCGGCGGCATTCCAGCTCTGGCCGGGCATGCCGCAGGGTGCGAGCGTGCGGCCGTGGAACCACTCCGTGAACCGCCAGTTGTCGAGGCTCAGCACATGAGCGAGCTTCACCAGCTCCGTCCGCGCCAGATCCGTCTGGCCCTGTCCAATCAGGGCGAGCAGGAAGAAGCCGCCGATGAAGGGCCAGATGCCGCCGTTGTGATACTGGTCCGGATGGTTCTGCTGGTGGCGCGCCATGTAGGCCCGCCAGAGGTCGTGATCCCGCGTGATCGGCGTCGTCACCGAACGGGCCAGATAAGGCTCGTGCACACCGGCGTTGATCAGCGTCTTCATGACGTCGCGCCCGGCCGCATCCTCACGCAGGGCATACAGAACGGCAAGCACGTTGCCGAACACATCGCCCTCATCGCCCACGAATGACAGGTTGACGAAGCTGAGGTACAGGCCCTTGTTGCGCTGCCCGCGCCGGGCGTAATGCTGCAGCAGCCGCCCCCGGCGGTATTCGGGCAGGTCGCTCTGATAGGGATGGAAGAGGTGGTTGAAGTGGTAATGCGTCTCGTCGAGCTTGGGCAGATCGAAGAGGTCCTTCACCCGGTGCCACAAGGCGTTGGTGTAGAGCACGAAGCCCGAGCGGGGCATGATGTCGGCCCAGTCGCTGGCCTCGTTCTGTTGCAGCAGGAAGAAGCGCTGGTGCTCTTGTGCCTGCAGCCAGGTGATGGCCCGGTCGATGTGCCCGCGCCAGCGGCCGAAGACGCCGGGCATGTTCGAGTGGCGCTGGACATGCGCCACGGCAATGAGCCACCACAGCGTCGCGTCCACACAGCCGAGGTACCAGAAGTCGGCGTCGTGGCCCAGCGGGTCGACGTACTTCGGGATCTGGCCGTTCTGCGCCTGCGCCCGCGCCAGCGAATCCAGGCTGTCGACCGCGCCCTGTTCCAGCGCGGGCACGCCGCTGCCCGCCATGGCGAGCACGCAGATGGCTGCATCACGCCCGAACACGCGCGTGTAGCTCCGGCTTTCGGCCGCCTTGGTGCGGCTCGCGGCCAGGATGCCGGACGGTGTCAGGTTGTCCTTCAACAGGTTGATCGACGCCCGGGTGCAGGCTTCGATCAGCTCGTCGGCTTCGGCACCGGTCGGCGGCAGCGAAGCCGGTGCCACGGCGGGATCGGCAGCAGTGCTCACATGGCCTCCCGGCCCAGCAGCTGCAGCAGCCCTGCCAGGGGAATCGCCACCCAGTCCGGACGGCTGTGTAACTCGTAGCGCAGCTCGTACAGCGCTTTCTCCAGCTCGCACAGCGTGAGCAGGGCCGCATCGTGGCCCGCCAGCCTGGCCACGAACGGTGCGCCCTCGTTCACATCGGCCGGCTCAGGCGCCTCCGGCTGGGTGTAGCCGGCCAGGAAAGCCTCGCGCGCCTGCTGCTCCCACGCTTCGGCAACCGGCCCCAGCAAGGCTTGCTCCTCGGCCGAGTGCACGGCCGAGCGCAGTGCGCCCAGGCGGGCATAGCTGAATGACCGCAGCATGCCGGCCACATCCAGCCAGGGTGGCTGCTTGGCGCGTCGCTCCTCGATGGGCCGAGCCGGCTCTCCTTCGAAGTCGATGATGACGAAGTCGTTGGCGGTCACGAGCACCTGGCCCAGGTGATAGTCGCCATGACAGCGGATGCGCTGGGCACCAGGCGGCACGCTCAAGGGCCGCTCGATCAGGCCGATGAGGGCATCGCGCCCGGCCAGCACCGCGGCAGCGGCATCACGCACCTCGGCAGGCAGGTCACCCTGTCGGTCGGACAACAGGTCGAGGCTGCGCGCCACATCGGCCCGCACACGGGCCTGGATGGCGGCCACGTCGGTGGCCGTCAGGGGCTCCGGTTCGAACAAGGGATCACCCGATGGTGTGGCGAACGCGGTGTGCAGCTCGGCCGTGCGACGGCCCAGCGTGCGGATCAGGTCGAGGAAGGCCGCGTGCACATCCTGTGCCTCTGCCTCGACCATGGACCGCGCGCGCTCCAGATGCCGCTCGAGGTAGCCGGCCGTGTAGGCCCAGCCGTCGCCCTGGTTGGCCACGTAGCCTTGCAGGATGGCCAACGGGCGTTCCGTGCCGTCGGGCGACTCGTGCGTGAGCAGGCCGGCGACGGGCACGATGTGCGCAAAGCGGGCCACCTCGGTGAGAAATCGGCCCACCTCGTACTCCAGGCTGGGACCCGGGCGGACGGCCCGATAGCCCTTGAGGAACAGCGTCTCGTCCATCGTGACAACGGTGTTGCTGCTCTGGCCGAGTGGCTTGCTGACGGGCAGGCTGTCGAGCTGATCGCCCAGCAGGGTCTCGTAGACCGCGCTGGCTTCGAAGCGCAGGGTGCCACCCGAGGTGGGCAGGCTCACCCCCTGACCCATGGCCCGCACCACCGCACGGCAGAACGCGGCATCCGAAAACGCATCGGCCATCACGCCGACCTGGGCATGCTGCCGCGTGCGGGCCAGCGCCGTCATGGCCAGGGCCCGCGTGCGTTCTTCATCCCTTTCTTCCCAAGCTTTTGCCAGGGGCATGAAGTAGCTCACCCCATCGCCGGCCCCCTCCACGTCCACCAGTGTGATCAGCCAGCTCAGCGTGCCGTCCGTCCACATCACATGGTCACGCAGCGAGGCCCGCTCGATGGCCTGGCCCTTGGCCGCATACCAGCGCTGGGTCTCGATGTGGCGGGGCAGCACCTGCTCCTCCAGTTGCGCCCGGGTCTTGACCGCCAGCCCCGACCGCCACGGCACCACCATCTCGGGAAAGAAGCTCCGCCAGCTGTCAAAGAGAACCAGCACCGGCACGTCTTCCATCGGCACGTGCTCCTCGTGCCAGCTCGGGGCGCCGGCGTCCTTGTCGAGCCGGAACCAGTAGAAGCCGTGTGCCGCAATGGTCAGCAGGTAGGGCAGCTCGCCGATCGGTGGAAACAGCGTGCGGCCCAGCAGTTCGACCGGCACCCGCCCCTTGTAGCGCGAAAGGTTGAGCTCCACCGGTTGCGCCGAGCGCGCGAGGTTCGCCACGCACAGAATGGTGTCGTCCTCGTACTCGCGCAGGTAAGCCAGGATCTTCGGGTTGCCCGGCTTGAGGAAGGTCAGCGTGCCGCGACCGAACGCGTGACTGCTCTTGCGCACGGCCAGCATGCGCCGCATCCAGTTGAGCAGCGAGGAAGGGTCGCGCAGTTGTGCTTCCACGTTGACCGCCTGGTAGCCATAGACCGCGTCCATGATGGGCGGCAGGTACAGCTTCTGCGGATCCGCGCGTGAGAACCCGGCGTTGCGATCCGGGCTCCACTGCATCGGCGTGCGCACGCCATTGCGGTCGCCGAGGTAGACGTTGTCGCCCATGCCGATCTCATCGCCGTAGTAGATGATGGGCGAGCCGGGCATCGACAGCAGCAGGCTGTTCATCAGCTTGATGGTGTCGATGTTGTTTTCCATCAGCGGCGCGAGTCGCCGCCGGATGCCGAGGTTGATGCGTGCACGCGGGTCGGCCGCGTACGTGTTGTACATGTAGTCGCGCTCCTTGCTGGTCACCATCTCGAGCGTCAGCTCATCGTGGTTGCGCAGGAAGATCGCCCACTGGCAGGTATCCGGAATCGAAGGCGTCTGGCGCATGATCTCGACCACCGGGAAGCGGTTTTCCTGTGCGATGGCCATGTACATGCGTGGCATCAGCGGGAAGTGGTAGGCCGCGTGGCACTCGTCGCCTTCGCCGAAGTAGTCGCGCACGTCCTCGGGCCACTGGTTCGCTTCGGCCAGCAGGAAGCGGTTCTCGTAGTTCGCGTCGATGGCCGCCCGCAACTGCTTGATGATGGCGTGAGTCTCCGGCAGGTTCTCGTTGTTGGTTCCCTCTCGCTCGATCAGGTAGGGAATGGCATCGAGCCGGAAGCCATCCACGCCCATGTCGAGCCAGAAGCGCATCACCTTGAACACGGCCTCCAGCACGGCCGGGTTGTCGAAGTTCAGGTCGGGCTGGTGGCTGAAGAAACGGTGCCAGTAGTAGGCCTTGGCCAACGGATCCCACGTCCAGTTGGACGTTTCCGTGTCGGTAAAGATGATGCGCGTTTCGGGGTAGCGCGTGTCGGTATCGCTCCACACATAGAAGTCGCGCTCAGGTGAGCCAGGCGGCGCGCGGCGGGCCGCCTGGAACCACGGGTGCTGGTCGGACGTGTGGTTGATCACCAGCTCGGTGATCAGCTTGAGATCTCGCTTGTGGACTTCATCCAGCATGCGCTTGAAGTCGTCCAGCGTGCCATAGCAGGGATGGATCTCTTCGTAGCCCGAGATGTCGTAGCCGTCGTCGCGCAGGGGCGAGGGGTAGAACGGCATCACCCAGATGGCGTTGACGCCCAGGTCCTTGATGTAGTCGAGCCGGGCTGTCACACCGTTGAAATCGCCGATGCCGTTTTCATCGGCATCGAAGAACGCCTTCACGTTGAGCTGGTAGATGACCGCGTCCTTGTACCAGAGTGCCTGGTCGTCACGCGGCACGGTGGCGCCCTGGGCGGCTTCTTCGAGTTGCGGGATGTCGGGCGAGAGCATGTTCATGGCTCCACAACGTGCTGATCTGACAGGGCAGGAGGCATGCCTGCCGCTGCAGCCCCGGGGCGCTGCACGACCAGCGCATGTGCGGGGGTAACCGAAGGGTCGAGGATCACGAAGTTGTGCGCTCCCTGCCAGGTGAAGCGTTGCTCGGTGAGCGCGTCATGCAGCTCGTACGGTGCATCGGTGGGCAGTCCCAGCGCGCCCAGGTCCAGCGTCACCCAGCCCGACTGGGCGTACTGCGGATCCAGGTTGAGCACCACGATCAGCGTGTCTTCGCCTTCGCGGGCCTGCCGCGACCACACCAGCAGCTGTGGGTTGTCGGTGTCGTGAAACCGCAATCGGTCCATCGACTGCAGGGCCACATGGGCGCGTCGCAGCCGGTTGAGCCGCGCAATCAACCCGGCCACGCTGTCCGGGCGGTCCACCGTCCACGTCTCGCCCCAGTGCCGAAGCTGATACTTCTCGGAGTCGAGGTATTCCTCGCTGCCCGGGCTACGGGGGCGGTTCTCCAGCAGCTCGTAGACTGGCCCATACAGACCGTAGCTGGGGCAGAGCAGGGCCGCCAGCACCACGCGCAGCGCGAACACGGGGCGCCCCTGGTGGTGAAACTGCTCGTGGAAGATGTCCGGCGTGTTGGGCCACACATTGGGCCGGAAGTAGTGCCGCCCGGGCCCTTCGGCCAGCTCAGTGAAGTAGGCCCGCAGCTCCTCGCCTGTCTGTCGCCACGTGAAGTAGGTGTAGGACTGCGTGAAGCCGAGCTTGGCCAGCCGGTGCATGACCTTGGGGCGCGTGAAGGCTTCCGACAGGAAGATCACGTCCGGGTGCTGCGCCTTGATCTGCGCGATCGCCCATTCCCAGAACGCAAAGGGCTTGGTGTGTGGGTTGTCGACACGGAAGACGCGCACGCCCAGCGCGATCCAGAAGTCGAAGACGCTGCGCAGTTCCTGCCACAGCGCCGGCCAGTCGCTGGATTCGAACTCGAACGGATAGATGTCCTGGTATTTCTTGGGCGGGTTCTCGGCGTACTGCACCGTGCCGTCCGGACGCCAGCGGAACCACTCCCGATGCTCGTTCACATAGGGATGGTCGGGCGCGCACTGGAAGGCAATGTCGAGCGCGATCTCGATGCCGTATTCGGCCGCACGCGTCACCAGGTCGGCCAGATCGGCGGCGGTGCCCAGTTCCGGATGCACGGCCTTGTGACCGCCTTCGCTGGCACCGATGGCCCATGGGCTGCCCACATCCCCCGGCTCCGCCACCTCGGCGTTGTTGCGGCCCTTGCGGCGTTCACGGCCGATGGGATGGATGGGTGGCAGGTACAGCACGTCGAACCCCATCTCGGCCAGATAGGGCAGGCGGGCCACCACGTCGGTGAGCCGGCCATGCACGCCGGGCTGGGTACCCGCCGAGCGGGGAAAGAGTTCATACCAGGCGCTGAACCGGGCCCGCAGGCGATCCGCCACCAGCGGCAGCGTCTGCGGCCACACCGTTTGCAGACGCCGATCCGGGTAGCGCAACGCGCGGGCGGCAATGGCCTCGTCCAGCGCAATGGCCTGGATGGCGTTCACCTCGACCGCCTCGTCGGTGGCGTGCCAGCGCCACTGCCGTGCGGCCTCGCTCAGGTGCTCACGGTCTTCACCGGCGGCGCGGCTGGCAGCGTCGTCGAGCAGGTCGGCGCCGATGCGCATGGCCAGCCGGATGTCGGCCTCGCCCTGGCGGCGCTTCATTTCGCCGCGCCAGGATTGAAAGCGGTCCACCCACGCCACCACCGTGTAGCCATAGCGACCGGGTACGGGCGGCGTGAAGGCCGCGCGCCACTCGTCGTTGCCAAGCGGGTGCATCTCGACGTCCTGCGCGTCGCCGGCTTCGGCATGCCACCGCAGCACGGCGCGCGCGGCATCATGCCCATCGGTGAACACGTGCGCCGTCACCTCGAAGGGCTCACCGGCAATGCACTTGACCGCAAAGCGGCCCGCATCCACATGCGGCAGCACCGCATCGATCACCGCGCGGGCGCGGCCTTCATGGGGCGCCCCGACCAGTTGCGGCGGTGGCGTTCTCGGTTCAGTATTGGCCTTGCGCGGCATGCGCCTCCCCTTTGAGCACGACGGCGGCGAGCGGTGGCAGAGTCAGGGGCACCGACCAGGGGCGCCCGTGGCTCGGCTGGTTGATGGCCATCACGCCACCCAGGTTGCCCCAGCCCGATCCACCGTAATCGGTCGCGTCGCTGTTGAAAATTTCCTGCCAGTGGCCCGGCGCGGGCACCCCCAGCGTGTAGCCCTGCTGGGGCACGGGCGTGAGGTTGCACACCACCAGCAGGCTGCCGGCGCCACCCCGCGGCTTGCGCAGAAAGGCGATCACGTTGTTGACCACATCGTGGCTCTCGACCCACTCGAACCCCTCGGGGCCGAAGTCGATTTCGTACAGTGCCGGCTCGCGCCGCAGCAGGGCGTTGAGCTGTTGCACCAGGCGCATCACGCCCTGATGCGGCGCCTGGGCCAGCAGGTGCCACTCCAGTTCACCCTCGTGCGTCCATTCGCGCTGCTGCGCAAACTCGCCGCCCATGAACAGCAGCTTCTTGCCCGGGTGCGTCCACATCATCGACAGCAGCAGGCGCAGGTTGGCCATCTTCTGCCAGGGGTCGCCGGGCATCTTGCCGATCAGCGAGCCCTTGCCGTACACCACCTCATCGTGCGACAGCGGCAGCACAAAGTTCTCGTTGAAGGCATAGACCAGCGAGAAGGTGAGGCGGCCCAGGTGATGCCGCCGGTACAGCGGGTCTTCCTTCATGAATGCCAGCGTGTCGTGCATCCAGCCCATGTTCCACTTCATGCCGAAGCCCAGGCCGCCCATGCTGGTCGGGCGCGACACCATGGGCCAGGCGGTCGACTCCTCGGCCACCGAGAACGCATCCGGGTGGGCGCGGTACAGGGCCTCGTTGAGTCGCCGCAGAAAGGTGATCGCTTCCAGGTTCTCCTTGCCACCATGCTGGTTCGGCACCCACTGGCCGTGCTGCCGGGCGTAGTCCAGATAGAGCATGGATGCGACCGCGTCGACCCGCAGGCCATCGATGTGATAGCGATCCAGCCAGAACAGCGCCGACGAGATCAGGAAGCTGCTGACCTCGCCGCGCCCGTAGTTGAAGATGCTGGAATGCCACTCGGGATGGAAGCCCTGACGCGGGTCGGCGTGTTCGTAGAGGTGGGTGCCATCGAAGTAATGCAGGCCGTGGGCGTCGGTCGGAAAGTGCGAAGGCACCCAGTCGAGGATCACGCCGATGTCGTTCTGGTGCAGATGGTCGACGAAGGCCATGAAGTCTTCGGGCGTGCCGTAGCGGGCGGTGGGGGCGAAGTACCCGGTGGTCTGGTAGCCCCAGGAGCCGTAGAAGGGGTGCTCCGTGACGGGCATCAACTCCACGTGCGTGAAGCCCAGCTCCTTCACATACGCCGCCAGCTCTTTCGCGAGCGCCCGCCAGCCCATCGGCCGGCCATCGGGGCGCCGCCACGAGCCCACGTGCACCTCGTAGACCGACATGGGCGCGGACAGGCCGTTGCGCTCGGCGCGGCGCGCCATCCAGGCCTGGTCCCCCCACGCGTAATGGCTGCTCCAGATCCGTGAGCCGGTCGCGGGTGGCGCCTCGGCATAGAAGGCCACGGGGTCGGCCTTCACCAGCTCCTGGTGGTGTTGCAGGCTGCAGAGGTGGTACTTGTAGATGTGCCCCTGCCGCGCCTGCGGAATCACGCCATGCCAGATGCCGCTGCCGCGCTCACACGGGCTCAGCGGATGAGCGTGTGGATCCCAGCCGTTCCAGTCGCCCATGACCGTGACCCGCTCGGCATTGGGTGCCCACACCGCGAACCGGGTGCCGCCTTCGGGGCCTTCGTTGGGATGGGCTCCCAGGATGTCGTACAGCCGGGCATGCGTGCCTTCGTGCAGCAGATGGATGTCGAGGTCACTGAGCATGGGCCGAGCCGGAAGATGGCGGTATCGCACGGTGGCAAAGGACGTGCCCGGCTGGCCTGCGGCCGCCGGGGTACGGGATGGAAGCCCCGCGGGTGGGCTGGCAAGAAGTGCACACGCACCGGGAAAAGGTGCCGGTGCGCAGGCCCCCGTTTCACCGGATCTCGGGGGGCGGGGTGACCTCTGGCTGCGGCGGCACGGGCGACACCTCGGGCTCCGTCAGCGGCGGGGCGATCTCGGGCTGAGGGGCGGTCGGTGTGATCTCCGGGCCGCGGTCGGGCTGCGGAAAGTCGGGGCCCTGCGGATCCGGTACATCCGGGCCTTCCGGCGTCGGAATGTCAGGGGCGGGCGAGGGCGTGCCCGGACCGGGTGGCACAGGGGAGGGAACGGTGGGAACGGACATGGGCGACCTCACTGACGACGCGCAATGGCTTCAGCCAGTGCAGCCTTGTTCATCCGGGCGCGCCCCGGAATACCGAGCTCACGGGCTCGTGCATACAGCGCCTCGCGAGACTGTCCCTGGGCGTCCACGCCGCCATACGTCGGGCGGTCGCCCTGGCGGGCGGCATCACCCGAGGCCGCCGCCTGCGGATCGGACGGGCCGCGCCGGGCTTTCGGCTCCCAGTGGTCGCCCACCTTCTCGAAGCTGTGCTTGAGCGACGACATGGCCGTGCGGCGCGCTCGTTCGCCCGGGCCGTAGCTTTCCTCGGCATGGGCCAGCGTCTTGGCGTACGTGCGCTGGGCCTTGGCCGGCGAGCGTTTCAGCGTCGAGGGCAGGGCGGTGTTGGCGGTTCTGCTCGGCATGGCGGGGTCCTCGGTGGAAGGGTGATGCTCCCCACGGGCAAGTGACATGCCCTGCGGCAGGTCGACTTGTCAGTCCGCCGCATCGGAGGGCGCAGCCGGGGCTGTCATCAACCATGCACGCAACACCTCTGCCACGCTCCACGCCTGGGCCACGCACCCTCGGGGCAGGCCCGGCGGCTCGGCATCGAAGATCTCGCTGATGCTGCCGATGCCTGCTTCGCTGAGATGCGCTGGCAGGTCAGCCAGGAAGGCCCGCGCCGCCGTGCGATCCGGGTGCAGCTTCAGCCACGCCTGGATGAAGTGCCCGATCAGCCAGGGCCACACCGTGCCCTGGTGGTAGGCCGCGTCCCGCGACCGCAGGTCACCCTCGTACGTCGGCTTGTAGGCCGGATGGCCCGGCGCCAGCGTCCGCAGACCCCAGGGCGTCAGCAACTGTCGGCGTACGGTGTCGAGCACCGGCTCCCAATGCACCCGGTCAAGCACCGGGTGGCGCAGCGACATGGCAAACACCTGATTGGGCCGGCAAGCCACGTCGTTGATCTCCTCGCCCGCCTCGCCGTCCACCACATCGAACAGATGGAGCAGGGTCGGCGACCAGTAACGGCGGTTGAACGAAGCGCGCGCCTGCTCGGCAAGTCGCAGACAGCGCGGATCGGGATCGTCCACCTCCACCGACCAGTCGACCATCAGGCGCAGCGCGTTGTGCCACAAGGCCTGGATCTCCACCGGCTTGCCCCGACGGGGCGTCACCACCCAGCCGTCCACCTTGGCGTCCATCCACGTCAACTGATAGCCCTGTGCGCCCGCCCTCAGCAGCCCGTCCTGTGGGTCCAGCCCGATGCCGTAGCGGGTGCCCCGCACGTGGTGTTCGATGATCTGCTTGAGCACCGGAAACAGTTCGTGCATCAGGGTGCGGTCCCCCGAGCACGTGGTGTAGCGGTCAATGGCATGGAAGTACCACAGCGTCGCATCGACCGTGTGGTACAGCGCCTCGCGCTCGCCTTCTGGAAAGAGGTTGGGCAGCAGGCCATCTCGCACATAGTGCGAAAAGGTCTGCAGGATGGCGCGCGCCTCGGCATGGCGGCCGGTGCACAGCGTGAGGCCTTCCAGGCTGATCATCGTGTCGCGGCCCCAGTCCCCGAACCAGTGGTAGCCCGCAATCACGGTGCGGATCTGGTCGCCGCTCGCACGGGCGTGCAGTGCCTCTTCCAGCCGGCTGCCGGGCACGACGATGAAGGCATCTGCGGCGGCAGCAAGTTGGGCCGCCACGGGGTCCTGCACCACCTCGGGTGGCGCCATCTGGAGGATGCGCTCCACCCGGCGTTGCTGATGTTCCACCGCCGCCATGCCGTCGCCCTTCAAGGCCTCCCGCCCCTCGGCCGTGGCCACGAAGGTAAGCGGCTGCCCCGGGTGCAGGGTGGCTGAAAAGTAGCCCGGGCTGTAGAGATGCTCGCTGTGGTCATAGCCCCGCATCTGCTCGACGCGGTACAGCGCGTGCTGGCCGACCACCTCGTGGCACGTGAACCCGCCGCTGGCCGGCGTGAGCCCGAACTGCAGGGCCAGGTCGGTGCGGTCGCGCCGCACCTCGTACACCCCGCGCGAGAACGACAGCGTGAACGGCCATTCCTCTTCGTGCACCAGCACCGCATCCTGCCGCCTGAAAGCCAGAAAAGGCCGCAGCCGCAGTTCAACGTGTTCCCCCTCCAGCAGCCGGTACAACACGCACACTGTGTTCTGGTTGTGCGGCATCACGATGGTTTTCTCGATCACCACGCCGTTGATGTCGTAGCGCCACACGGGCATCAGGTGATCCCAGCGGAAGCTGGCCAGGCAGCGGTGCACGTCGGTGTCGAGGTGGCCGTTGAGGTACTCGGCGCCGCCGATCTTGACCTGTCTGCCACGGGCCTGGATCTCTTCGTCGAAACGCGAGATCAGAATGTGCCGCCCCTTGGGGTTGGGCAGGTTCGGCACGAACAGCCCATGGTGACGCCGGGTGTTGATGCCGAGCAGGCTGCCCGAGGCAAAGCCGCCCAGGCCATTGGTCACCAGCCATTCCCGATCACGCAAGGCGCTCACATCATCGCCGGGGCGCCAGTCGATTTCGATGGGCTGCAGGTTCATCGTGACTCTCCATTCGAGGCGGGGCAGGGCACTGCCCGCAGCAGCACGGCGCTTTCGCCGGGCAGCATCCAGCCCTTGTTGTCTTCACCCGGGTGCAGGGCGCCCGGGCCGCCATAAGTGGGATCGTCGCTGGACCAGGTCAGTTGCCAGGCGCTGCTCTCCGGCGGCGCCAGCAAGGGCTCGGGCCCCGGGCGGAAGTCCAGCTCATCACCCAGGTTGACCACCAGCAGTCGCTCACCGAGTGAGCCGCCGCGCCAGCGCATCACGAAGGCGTGCTCGCTGAGGACCGCGCCATCCAGCATGGTGCGGTCCTGGGCTGCGATGACCCGGTCCTCGCGCCGCAGCCGCAGCAGATCCCGGTGCAAGGCCAACACCGTTGCATGACGAAGGCGTTCCGCCCAGTCGAGCTTGCAGCGAAGGAACGTGGCCTCGTCGGCCGGATCCAGCAGGGCGGCCTGTGCAGCCGGTGTCGCATAAGGCTTGAACTGCGCGACAAAGGCGCGACGCCCCTCGAACACCTTTTCTGCCAGTTCGGGCTTGTGGTCCGCAAAGAACGTGAAGGGCGCCGAGGCCGCAAATTCCTGCCCCATGAACAGCATTGGCGTCTGCGGGCCCAGCAGCATCAGCGCGGTGAGCGCACGCAGACGGCCGGGGCTGGTGAGCTCATGCACGCGCTGGCCATAAAACGTGTTCGCCACCTGGTCGTGGTTCTGCAGGAAGTGCACGAAGGCGGCGGCGGGCACGTCACCGGTCGGCGTGCCGCGCGGCTGGTTCTGCCACGCGTAGTGCTGCCCCTGGAAGAGGAAGCCGTGCCGCAGGGCCGACACGAACTCCTGGGCGCGTCCGCGGTGGTCATGAAAATAGCCTTCATGCCGTCCGGTCAGCGCCACCCGCGCCGAGTGGTGGAAGTCATCGTTCCACATGGCGTCGAGCCCGTGGCCACCAGCCGATCGCGGCCGAACCAGGCAGGTGTGCTGCGGTTCGTTTTCGGCAATGAGCAGGATCTGGCGCGCCCCGGCCGCGGCCCTCGCTTGCTGCGCCAGTTCGGTGATGATGTGCACCGGCGAGGCGTCATGCATGCTCTGCGTGGCATCCAGCCGCAGCCCGTCCAGGTGGTACTGCGCGATCCAGTGGCAGGCGCTGCCGATGACGTAATCTCGCACAGGCCGGCTGTCCGGGCCATCGAAGTTGAAGGCATCGCCCCATTCGTTGGCATAGCGCCCCGTGAAGTAATGCGGACTGAAGGCCGGAAGATGGTTGCCATCGGGGCCCAGGTGGTTGTAGACCACATCGAGCATCACCCCGAGACCCAGGGCATGGGCTGCATCCACGAAGCGCTTGAGCGCGTCAGGATCGCCATACACGTGGTACGGCGCATACAGGCCGACGCCGTCATAACCCCAGTTCCAGCGCCCGACACACTCGGCCAGCGGCATCAACTCCAGCAGCGTCACGCCGAGTTCCCGCAGGTCAGGCAGGCGCGCAATGGCGGCATCGAGCGTGCCTTCGGGCGTCAGGGTGCCCACATGCAGTTCGTAGATCACCTGGCCTGACAAGGGGGCGCCGGGCCAGCCATCGTCCTGCCAGGCGTAGGCCGCGTGGTCGACCACCCGCGAGGGGCCATGCGGCCCGTCTGGCTGGAACGACGAACAGGGATCCGGGAGTGGCTCGCCGTCATCGATCTGGTATCGGTAAAGCGTTCCGGGGCCGATTTCAGTCAAGGTGCCGCTGAAGTGGCCGTCCGGCTCCGGGGCCAGCGGCCAGCGCTGGCACGGCGTGCCAGGACCCGCGCAGACCACGTGAACATGCCGGGCGGTGGGCGCCCACACTCGGAAGTGCGTGCCATCCGAGTCCACGCGGGCGCCCAACAGCGGGCGGCCAGGCGTGACAGGAGCACAATCGCGGGCAGGCATGGTGCGTAGGCCCGAAGTCGAGATGAGGAATGGGGCGGCAAGTGCCATGCCCAATTGACCGGTTTCTGGGCTCATATTACTTGCTACGATGTATATTATGTCAACTCACATGGCGACCAGAAATCGTGCCCGGCGACCAGCCATGAAGCGGCTTGCTCCCCGCTCAGGCCCCCGGTGGCCCCTTGTGCCCGCCCCCAGCGGATTGCTTGTCCTTGGTCAGCACACTGAAGCTCCCATCGCCTTCCATGTAGGCCTCGCTGACCTCGGATGGCTCCTTCACGCCATGCTGGCGCAAGGCGGCCATCAGCTCTTCGGTGGTGATCAGTTCACGGCGCATGTTGCGTCGATGGAACCGGCCATTCCGAAGCAACAGCAAAGGTGGCGGCTCCGCCAGGCGCCGAATCCATGTGAAGCGGAAGCTCGCCCAGTCCAGCAGCACGTTCCAGCCGATCAGCGTGCCCACCAGCAGCATCCCTTCGGGCACAGTCTTGTAATCACCCGACATGCCGTTCTGTGCGGCATCCGCGACGATGACGAGCAACAGCACGTCGGCAATGCCCACCGCGCCCACGTCACGCCGCAGCACGAAGCGGAACATGGCAAACAGAAACCAGTACATCGCCGTACCGCGGAGCACCACCTCCAGTGGATCCATGGTGAAAGAGAAAACGTCGGTAAACATCGTTTCAGTGCCTCCCGTTGCGCTCCTGCAGGCCGCATGCCCATGCCGCATCGCTACATCGCCCTGCGCGCCCGCGGCCACTGACGTGGGCCTATGATGCGGCACCCGGCTGCATCTGCACTGCTTCGGATGCGCCCCCTCTTCATGTGACGACTGCCGCCTGCACGCCGCAGGCCATGTACCGATGACTTTCCGCTTTTCTGCCGGCCGCATGCAAGCGGCCCTGATCCTGGCCGCATCCTGCCTCGCCGCCCCGCTGACTGCCGCTGCTCAGACCCTGGTGCCGCCGCCGGCCATCGAGGCCAAGGCTTACCTGTTGATGGACTTCGAGTCGGGCCAGGTCCTGATGGCCAGCAACGCCGACCAGGCGCTGCCGCCCGCCTCGCTCACCAAGATGATGACGAGCTACATCGTCGAGCAGGCGCTCAAGAGTGGCCGCATCAAGCCCAACGACATGATCTCGGTCAGCGAGCACGCCTGGTGCCGGGGCTCCAGCACCGAGTCGTGCATGTACCTGCCCCTCAACAGCCAGGCTTCGGTGATGGACATGCTGCGCGGCATCATCATCCAGTCCGGGAACGATGCTTCGAAGGCCGTGGCCGAGCACCTCGGGGGCACCGAAGAGGCCTTTGCCCAACTGATGAACAAGGAAGCGAAGCGCCTGGGCATGACGCGCACCCAGTTCGCCAACGCCACCGGCCTGCCGGCGCCCAACCACCTGGCCTCGGCGCGTGACCTGGGCATCCTGGCGCGCGCCATCATCCGTGACAGCTCCGAGTACTACGGCATCTACGCGGAAAAGGAATTCAAGTTCAACGGCATCAAGCAGGGCAACCGCAACGCCCTGCTCTACACCGATCCCACCGTGGATGGCCTGAAGACCGGTCACACCAGCGAGGCCGGCTTCTGCCTGGTGGCCTCGGCCCGCCGCAACGGCATGCGCCTGATCTCGGTGGTGATGGGCTCGAAGAGCATGCAATCGCGCGCCGACCAGACACGTGCGATGTTCAACTGGGGTTTCAGCTCCTTTGAGAGCGCCAATCTGCTGAAGGCCCAGGCGCCTGCGGGTGTAGGGGCTGTCCGGTTCGGGGTGGCCGATCAGGTGCGTGCCGGTGTGGCGCGCGACTGGTCCGTGCTGGTGCCGCGCGGCCAGGCCGCGCAAGTGCGCACAGCCGTGCAGATGCAACCCAACCTCACCGCGCCGATTGCCAAGGGCGCCGTGGTGGGCAAGGTGGTGGCCTCGGTCGACGGCAAGACGCTGGCCGAACAGCCGGTGGTGGCGCTCGAAGCGGTCGAACGCGCCGGTTTCTTCAAGCGCAGCTGGCAGCAATTGCAAGGCCTGTTCCGGTAAATCGGACGAACCGCCCCCCTGGCTAGGGTAAGCATTGAGCGCAATGGGTGTCGGCCCCGGGGAGTGATCCGGTACGATGCTTTGCATGGCAGGTACCGGTAGCAGTAACACATTGACCCGGGATGGGGCCTTGTTGGACCGGGCTGCAACGCAACCCGATCGCCCTGCTCCGCGCCCCGCTGTCGAAGGTCTGGCACTGCCCGACCTGGTCGACGGGCTGATCGACCATGGGTGGCGCGGGCTGCGCTTTCCGGGCGAGCTCGAGGGCCGCTTCCAGCGCGATGTGGCCCCGGAGCGCATGCGCCAGTTGCTGGTCAACAGCGCGCTCGTGGCGGTGGCCTACAACCTGATGCTGGTGTCCGACTGGCTGATGGTGCCCGACCAGTTCGATCTGGCGCTGCGCCTGCGTCTGCTGGTCTACACGCCGTTGATGTTCGCCGCCATCTTCGTGCTCACGCGCATCGACCTGCCGCGCGTGCGCGAGGGCGTGGCCGCCACCTCCGGCATCGTCGCCAGCCTGATTTCGGCCTGGCTGTGTGTGGCCAGCACCGACGAACTCGCCCCGGCCTACCTGGTCAGCCTCACCTCCATCCTCACGTTCTGCAGCGGGGTGGCGCGGATGCGCTTCGGGCCCGCGCTGGTGATGGACGTGGTTGTGGTGGGGTGCTGCGCGGTGTCGGCGTGGTTCATGCGCGACCGCGCCCCGGTGGCCCTGATGGTGCCGGTGATGCTGACGGTCACCTCCACCGCGGTGTTCACGCTGTACGGCTGTTACACCATGGAAAAGGACATGCGCCGCAACTGGCTCATGCGCCTGCGCGAGCGCCTGCTGCTCGACGAACTGGAATCCGCCAACGCCCACCTCGAGCACGTCTCGCGCAGCGACCTGCTGACGGGTGTGGCCAACCGCCGGCACGTCGACGACTTCCTCAGCCAGGTGTGGGAACGTGCCCGGGTGGATGGCACCGAGGTGTCGGTCATGATGATCGACGTGGACCACTTCAAGGCCTACAACGACATGTACGGGCACCCTGAAGGCGATGCCTGCCTGCAGGATGTGGCGGCCACGCTCAAGCGCAGACTGCGCCGCCCCAGCGACCTGGTGGGCCGTTTCGGTGGCGAAGAGTTCATTGCCGTGCTCACCGACACCCCGTTGGCCACTGCCCAGGCCGCCGCCGAGCGCATCCGCAAGGGCATCGAAGGGATGAACCGCCTGCACTCTGGCTCGAGCACGCATGCCATCGTCACCGTGAGCATCGGCGTGGCCTGCATGCGACCCGCGGCGCCCCATGCCACCCCGGCGCAGTTGATCTCTGCGGCTGACGAGGCGCTTTATCAGGCTAAGCAGACCGGTCGCAACCGGGTCTTTGCCTTCGCCACGGCCGATTGAGGGCACGGATGTCATCTACCCTGCCCTCACCCGCCGTGCCGGCTTCCAGCACACCGCCCCAGGGCGATGAGCGGGCCACCCTGCAACGCCTGCTGGACCGCGGTTTCCCCTGGATGCGCTTCCCCGCCGAACTGGAGGCGCGCTTTCAGCAGGACATGGTGGCGCAGCGCCTGCAGCATTTCCTGCTCAGCGGCATCGTTGCCCTGCTGGTCTACAACGGCTTTCTGGTGGTCGACTACCTCATGGCGAGCGATGTTTTCTGGCTCGCCCTGCAGATCCGCCTGTTCGTCTTCACGCCGCTGGCGGCGGCGGTGCTGTGGGCCTACTGGCGCTGGGGCCCCCGGATTCTCGCCTGGCGTCTGCCGGTGCTGGTCGAAGGGCCGGTGCTGTGCAGCGGACTGATGGCCGCGGCCAGCCTGGCCTTCATTCTGTCGAGCTCGCACACGGCATTGAGCCACTACTACCACGTGGGCTTCATCGTCGTGATCATCTACGGCAACATCGTCCAGCGTCTGCGGTTCTGGATGGCCGTGCCGTTCTCGCTGCTGGTTCTGGCCATGCACCTGGGCGGGATCGTGGTGCTGGACCACATGCCCCCCCGACTGCTCGGGCCCATCGTCATCATGGTGGTGGCCACCATCGTCTTCACCCTGATGGCGAATTACGCGCTGGAGCGTGACGAGCGCCGCCATTACCTGCTGACGCTGCGCGAAAAGGCCCTGGTGCAGGAGCTGGCGCACACGCATGCGCGGCTGATGGAGCTCAGCAAAGTCGACAGCCTGACCGAGTTGGCCAACCGAGGGCATTTTCAGGACTACCTGCAGCAGGTGTGGCGCCGCGCCGCGCCCGACCGCACCTCACTGGCATTGCTGATGGTGGATGTGGACCACTTCAAGAAGTACAACGACCGGTACGGGCATCCCGCGGGGGACGCGGCGCTGCGTGAAGTGGCCAGGGTGCTGGGCAGCAACCTGCGCCGCCCGGGCGATCTGGTCGCCCGGTATGGCGGCGAGGAGTTCGTGGCCGTGCTGCCCCAGTCCTCGCCCGAGACCGCCAGCCAGGTGGCCGAGCGGGTGCGCCAGGCGGTCGAGGGCCTGCAGGTGCGTCACGAGGGGTCGTCCACCGCCCGGGTGCTGACGGTGAGCGTGGGCGTGGCCCACGGCGTGGCCGGCAACCTGGCTTCACCCGAGGCGCTGCTCAAGCAGGCCGATCAGGCGCTCTATCAGGCCAAGCGCGAGGGGCGCAACCGCATCCGTCTGCTGATGCAGCCTTGATTCAGCGGCGACCCGTCAGGCAAGCGTCGGCCGCACGCCAACGGGGTCCAGGTGGGTCATCACGTCCAACACGGGCAGCTGGCGCATCACACGATCGCGGGCGCGGTTGGCAATGTCGTGGCCTTCCCAGACGCTGAGGGCGCCATCCACCTCCAGGTGGGCGTCGACCATGATCAGGTCGCCCATCTTGCGCGTACGCAGGTCGTGCACGCCCAGCACGCCCGGGGTCTGCACCAGCGCCTGGCGAATGGCCTCGGCCTGCTCGTCGGACGCAGAGCGGTCCATCAGGTCATGCAGGGCATCCCAACCCACGTCCCAGCCCATCTTGCCCACCATGAAGCCGACGATGAGTGCGGCCACCGGGTCCAGCAAGGGGTAGCCCAGCAGGTTGCCCCCAATGCCGATGGCCACCACCAGCGACGAGGCTGCATCCGAGCGGGCATGCCAGGCGTTGGCCACCAGCATGCTGGAGCGCACCTTCTCGGCGGCGGCCAGCATGTAGCGAAAGAGCAGTTCCTTGGACACCAGCGCAGCCAGCGCCACATACAGTGCCACGGTCTGCACCTGAGGAATGTCTTCGGGCGTGCTCAGCTTGTGCACTGCACCCCACAGCATGCCCACCCCCACGCTCAGCAGCAACGCGCCCAGCACCAGTGAGGCCGCTGTCTCGTAGCGGTGGTGCCCGTAGTGGTGATCGGCGTCGGCGGCCTTGCGGCTGTGGCGGTTGGCCAGCAGCACCACGAAGTCGGAGACGAGATCGGACAGCGAATGGATGCCATCGGCCACCAGGGCTTGCGAGTGCGCCAGCACCCCGATGGTGACCTGCAGGGCCGTGAGCACCACGTTGACGACCACGCTGACCAGCGTGCTGCGTCGTGCCACGACGTGGCGTTCGGGGGTGTCGTGCTCCGGATTGTCCTGGGGCGTGAGGTCCATGGGCTGCGGGCGCGTCAACCCAGCCAGTCGATGTGGTGGCCGAGCTTGCGGGCCTTGGTGCCCAGGTAGCGTTCGTTTTCGGGCTGGACGTCGCTGCGCACCGGCACGCGTTCCTCGATCTGCACGCCATGGGCCTGCAGGGTGTCGACCTTGCGCGGGTTGTTGGTCATCAGCTTGACGGAGCGCACGCCGAGTTGCTCCAGGATCTGCGCGGCCACATCGAAGTTGCGCAGGTCGGCAGCAAAGCCCAGATGCTGATTGGCCTCGACGGTGTCCATGCCCTGGTCCTGCAACTGGTAGGCGCGCAGCTTGTTGGCCAGACCGATGCCGCGCCCTTCCTGCCGCAGATAGACGACCACACCATTGCCCTTCTGGCCGATCTGGTTCATGGCGAAGTGGAGCTGGGGGCCGCAATCACAGCGCAGCGAGCCGAACACGTCGCCGGTCATGCATTCGGAGTGGACGCGCACCAGCGCGCTGCCGGCCACCTCGCCCATGACCATGGCCACGTGCTCCAGGCCAGTGGCCTTTTCGCGGAAGAGCTTCATGGTGAAGGTGCCATGCGCGGTCGGCACACGGGCCTCGGCCAGGAACTCGACCAGGGCCGAGGTGACAGGGGTCAGGGCGCTGGCGGAGGTGGGGCTGTCGGTGTCAGGACGGGACATTCGTTTTCCTCAGGGGAGTCACATTTTGCCAAAAGCCGTCACCTGGGGACGGCGGTCGCGTAAAAACACCCGACAGCGGGAAAAAAGGAGGCTGGACGGCCGCGCCAGAGACCGCTACGATACTGTTCATTCATACAGTATTCCCATGCCGCTCTCGCTTTCAACTCCTGCCTTGCCGTCGGCCACGGCTGCCATCCGGCAGCTGGAAGCCAATCTGCCTGCGCACGTGGCCCGGGCCATGTGGCGCGGCCAGGATCTGGGGGGCGCGCAGGGGGAGACCGTTTCCAGTGGCTTTGCCGAGCTGGATGCCGAGCTGCCCGGGGGCGGCTGGCCAGGCCAGAACCTGATCGAGATCCTGCAGCCGGTGCACCATCAAGCCGAATGGCGGCTGCTGAGCCCGGCGGTGGCCACGCTGTTGCAACAGGGCGCCCGCCTGTTGCTGGTCGGTCCGCCGCACACGCCCGGGCTGCAGGGGCTGGTCCCTGAAGGCGTGAAGCCGCAACAACTCGTGTGGTTGCAGGCGCACACCGCGGCCGAGCGGCTGTGGGCGGCCGAGCAGGCGCTGAAGGCCGAATGCCTCAGTGTCATCCTGCTGTGGCTGCCCCAGGCCCGCCCTGAGCAACTGCGCCGGCTGCAGGCCTGCGCCAGCCGCCACGCGGGGTTGTGCTTCGTCATCCGCCCGCTGGCGGCGCAGGCCGACGCCTCGGCCGCCCCCTTGCGCCTGCGGCTGGAACTGGGGGCCTGGCCGGTGCCGATGCAGGTGCAGGTGCTCAAGCGGCGCGGCCCGCTGCACACCCGGCCAATCGTGCTGGCACGCTGGCCAGCGGGGCTCAGGCCGCTGTTGCCCGCGGTCTTGCCCACCGCCACCCCACCTGCGCCACGGCCCATGGTGCCGACCCAGCGTCCCGCCACGGTGGCCTCGGCCGCCTCTCGCCCTGTTCTTGCCCATGCCCTGCTGGACCGCCCTGATTCCCTCGGCCTCCCTGACCGTGGCGCCCTCGTCAGGGCTGCCGGCGCTCAGCCCTGACGGCACGGCCGACGCCCGGATGCTGGTGTGGTGGGCCTTGCGCTTCACCCCTCGCGTGGCGCTGCTGGAAGAGGCCGTGGTGCTGGAGTGGCAGGGCAGCCAGCGGCTGTTCGGCGGGCGCCGCCGGCTGATGGCGCGGCTGAACCAGGGGGCGGAGCAGGCAGGCTGTGCCGGCTGGGCCCATGCCCGCACGGCGCTGGGTGCCCTGGCCCTGGCCCGCACGCCACGCCCTCATCCCAGGCAGCTTGATGCCCTGCCACTGCAGGCCCTGAGCGCGCTGGCCGCCCACCAGGCCACCTTGAGCCGCATGGGTTGCCGCACGGTGGGCGATGTGGCGCGGCTGCCGCGCGATGGCCTGAGCCGTCGCTTCGGTGCAGCCCTGCTGAACGCGCTGGACCAGGCCCGCAGCGTCGTGCCCGAAGCCTTCACCTGGCAGACGCTGCCACCGGTGTTCGACGAGCGGCTGGAGTTCCCTGCCCGCGTGGAGTTGGCCGATGAGCTGCTGCCCGCCTGTGACCGCCTGCTGGCCCGGCTGGGGGCCTGGCTGTCGGCCCAGCAACTGGGGGTGCGGGGCTTCACCCTGCGCTGGCAGCACGATGGCCAGCGCAGGGATGCCGCCCGCAGCGGGGAGCATGTCGTCCGGCTGGGCACCGCCACGTCGGATGTGGCACGTCTGCGCGCCCTGCTGGTGGAGCACCTGCGTCGGCTTGAGCTGAGCGCCCCCGTGGGCGAACTGAGTCTGCACGCCAGCGACCTGGCTGCGGCCGAGCCGCTGTGCGATGACCTGTTTCTGACGCCGGGCCAGGGCGTGCCCCTGCAGGCAGAAGCCTTGCGCACCCCGGCGGGCCAGCGTCGACAGCACGAGGCCTGGGTGGCCTTGCTGGAACGCTTGAGCGTGCGGCTCGGCCACGACCGGGTGTGCGCAGGCCGGCTGGAAGACGACCACCGCCTGGGGCTGGATCAGCGCTGGTGCCCCTGGTCCGACACCAGCGAGCGCCCGGAGGCGACTGCACCGGACGCTCTGCCCCTGATCCGCCATGCCCTGCCCCACCCCACCTGGCTGCTGCCCGAGCCCCGCCCCCTGCTGCTGGAGCACGATGCCCACGGCGCGGAACGCCCGGTCTACCAGGGGCGGCTGACCTTGCTGGCCGGCCCGCACCGCATCGACACCGGGTGGTGGAACGAGGACGCCGCGGCCCTCCGGCCCTCGGGCAGGATGGTCACAAGCCAGGTGGCCGAGCCCGGCACACGCTACGCGGCCGACGGACCACCGGCCACCACCTCGCGCGACTACTTCCTGGCGCACAGCCCACGGGCCGGGCTGCTGTGGGTCTATCGCACGCGCCCTGCCGTGGGTGCCTCCTTGTCGGCTTCGGCGTGGTTTCTCCATGGTGTCTTTGCCTGACCCGCCCCCAAGCCGGAGTGCCCAGCAGCTGCCGGATTACGTGGAGCTGCTGGCCACCAGCAACTTCACCTTTCTGCACGGCGCTTCGCATGCCGAGGAGCTGATCCAGCGCGCGCTGAAGCTGGGCTACAAAGGGCTGGCGATCGCCGACAACTGCTCCATGGCCGGCGTGGTGCGCGCCCATCTGGCCTTGCGCGACGCCCGTGACAACGGGGTGCCCGGCGCCGACGCCTTCCGGTTGCTGATCGGCAGCCAGTTCGAGGTCACGCCCGACCCACCGGAGGCAGCGGAAGGCTGGCCCCCGTATCGCCTGGTGGCCCTGGCGCAGCACCGCAAGGGCTATGGCGAGCTGTGTCACTTCATCACCGGGTTGCGCCGTGCCCAGCCCGGCAAGGGGGTGGCGCCGCTGCACACGAACGCGCTCACCCCCGAAGCCTTGTCCGGCTGCATGCTGTTGTACGTACCGGATCGAGCCCAGGCCCGTGCGCTGCTCATGAGCCGCGTCGCCGAGGCCGATCCCGCCGCGCCCTGGCGCCCGATGCGAGCCCAGCTGGCTACCCTGCAGGCCCGTTTTGCCGGGCAGCTGTGGCTGGGCGTGGCCCTGCACCATGATCTGGATGACGATTGGTGGCTGCACGGGCTGCAGCAGCTGGCCATCGACACCGGCGTGCCGCCCGTGGCCGTGGGCGATGCCCTGATGCATGTGCGCTCGCGCAAACCGCTGCAGGACGTGCTGAGCGCCATCCGGCTGGGCAAGCCGCTGCCGGAATGCGGCCACGCGCTGGAGCGCCATGCCGAGCGCCACCTTCGCAGTCGCTTTCGGCTGGCCCGGCGCTACCCGGCCGAGCTGCTGGCTACGACGCTGACCGTGGCCGAGCAATGCGATTTCAGCCTCGACGAACTGCGCTATGAGTACCCGGAAGAAGTTGTCCCCCGCGGGCAGACCCCGAAGAGCCACCTGCAGGCCCTGACCGAAGCGGGGCTGCAATGGCGTTACCCGGAGGGCACGCCGCCCGCCATCCAGGCCCGCATCGACACCGAACTCGCCCTCATCCACGAGAAGGAGTACGAAAAGTACTTCCTCACGGTCAACGACATCGTCCGGTTCGCGCGCAGCCGGGGCATCCTCTGCCAGGGACGGGGCAGCGCTGCCAATTCGGCTGTCTGCTATGCGCTCGGCATCACCGAGGTCAACCCGAAGGAGGCCACGCTGCTGTTCGAGCGCTTCATCTCGAAGGAACGCAACGAGCCGCCCGACATCGACGTCGACTTCGAGCACCAGCGCCGCGAAGAGGTGATCCAGTACATCTACGGCAAGTACGGACGAGAACGCACGGCGCTGGCGGCCACCGTCATCAGCTACCGCACCCGCAGCGCGCTGCGCGACGTGGGCAAGGCGCTGGGCCTCAGCCTCGAAGAATGCGACCGTGCCGCCACCCACCTGCAATGGTGGGATCGCACCGAGGCGCTGGCCGAACGCCTGGCTGCAGCGGGCATCGACCCGGGCTCGCGCCGCGTGCAGCAATGGCTGGAGCTCACGCGCACGCTGATCGGCTTTCCGCGCCACCTCAGCCAGCACACCGGCGGCTTCGTGATCGCAGGCGGCCGGCTGAGCCACATGGTGCCCATCGAGAACGCCTCCATGCCCGACCGCAGCGTCATCCAGTGGGACAAGGACGACCTGGAAGCGCTCAATCTGATGAAGGTGGACGTGCTGGCCCTCGGCATGCTGAGCGCCATCCGCCGCGCGCTTGATCTGATCGGCGAACGCCGTGGCCACTCCGTGCAGATGCAGGACATCCCGCCGGAGGACGATCACACCTACGACATGATCTCGCGCGCCGACACGGTGGGGGTCTTCCAGATCGAAAGCCGCGCGCAGATGAGCATGCTGCCGCGCCTGCAACCCCGCACCTTTTACGACCTGGTGGTCGAGGTGGCGCTGGTGCGCCCCGGGCCCATTCAGGGCGGCATGGTCCACCCATACCTGAAACGCCGCGAAGACCTGCGCCGCGATCCGGACACGCCCACGCCCTCCCCGCCCCGGCTGGACGAGGCCCTCAAGCGCACCCTGGGCGTGCCCATCTTTCAGGAGCAGGTGATGCAGATTGCCGTGCTGGCGGCGGGCTTCACCCCGGGCAAGGCTGATCAGTTGCGGCGGGCCATGGCGTCGTGGCGCAAGAAGGGCGAGGTCGACAAGTTCAAGGCCGAGATCATCGAGGGCATGCAGGCCAAAAAATACGAGCAGCCCTTCATCGACCAGATCTGTCAGCAGATCGAGGGCTTCGGCTCTTACGGCTTCCCGGAGTCGCATGCGGCCAGCTTTGCCAAGCTGGTCTACATCAGCGCCTGGATCAAGTGCCACGAGCCGGCGGCCTTTCTGGCGGCGTTGCTCAACTCGCAGCCCATGGGCTTTTACTCGCCCAGCCAGCTGGTGCAGGACGCCCGCCGCCACGGCGTGACGGTGCTGCCGGTCGACGTGCAGCTCAGCGACGTGCCGGCCACGCTGCACGAAACGGAGGATTCACGCGGGTGGGCACATCGGCCCTTGCTGGCCCATCGCCATCCCGAGCACCATCGGTTTTCGCCCTCTGACCCAGCCCGGCCGGCCTCGCCCCAGCCCGCTGTGCGCCTCGGCTTGGCCCAGGTGGCGGGCGTCGGGGTGCCCACGCTGCTGCGCATCGTGGAAGCCCGGCGGCAGGGCGGCCCCTTTGCCAATGTGGACGAACTGGCCCGCCGCGCCCGGCTGGATCAGGCCGACCTGCGCGCACTGGCCGCGGCCGATGCGCTGCACAGCCTGGCCGGCCACCGTCGCCAGCAGGTCTGGGAGGCCGCCGCCCGACACCGCGCCCCCGCCCTGCTCCGTGACGCTCCCATTCACGAGGCCCCGCTGGTGCTCGACGCCCCGCCCGAAGGCGAAGACATCCTGTTCGACTACGCCGCACTGGGCCTGACGCTGCGCCGCCACCCGCTGGCCTTGCTGCGCCCCCGCCTGACCGAGATGGGCTTTGCCACCGCGACCCAGTTGCAGCCGCGCCGCGATGGCGACTGGGTCAGCACCTGCGGCATCGTGACCGTGCGGCAGCAACCCGGCACGGCCTCCGGCGTGGTGTTCGTGACGCTGGAAGACGAGACCGGCACGGTCAACGTGATCGTGTGGCCGCATCTGAAGGAAAAGCAGCGCGAGGAACTGGTGCACAGCCGCCTGATGGCCGTGCACGGCGACTGGCAGCGGCAGGGCGAGGTGCGGCATCTGGTGGCGCACCGGCTGGTGAATCTGACACACCTGCTCGGGCGACTGGGCACCCGCAGCCGGGATTTCCATTGAGCCCCGGCCGCTTCGGGCGCGACGCTGGCTGCGATCAGCGTCCTGGCCCGTGCGTGCCAGGCACATGCCCGCGCCCACGGCCCGCAGGGGCGCAGGCACTGGCCAATACGCTGGCGGGCGAGGTGGCCGGAGACGGCGACAACGCCCCTTCGCCGCTCAGGCCCGCCAGGATGCCGCAGTGCCCGGCATCGCGCTCGTCCGGGCAGGCCGCGCGCAGTGCCCGCAACTGCTGTTGCAGCGCCTGCAGCTCCGCAATCCGCTGCCCCACGTGGCCGATGTGCTCATCCAGCACCATGTTCACGGCCTGGCAGCTCTGCTCGGGCGCGGCCTTCACGTCCAGCAGCACGCGGATCTCATCCAGCGTCATGTCGAGCGAACGGCAGCGCCGGATGAAGGCCAGCCGCTCGACATGGCTGTCGTCGTACACACGGTAGTTGCTGGCCGAACGGGCTGGCGCAGGCAGCAGGCCCTCGCGCTCGTAGAAGCGGATGGTTTCGACCAGGGTGCCCGCACGGGCGGCCAGTTCACCGATTTTCATGGCGTCGCTCCAACACGCTTGACTCTGTACCCACTACAGGGTTTCCAATCATGGCATGCAGACACCCCCCCTGTCCCCGACCCAACCTGAAGACCGCACAACGCCCCCCGAGGGCCCGGCCGTGGCCACGGCAGACGCAGTCACGGTGCCCGACACGGATGGCGGCACCTGCGGCAGCCACGCCTGTGGGTGCAGCGGCAGCCCGACCATCGCGGTTGCGATGCCGGTCAGGATGGCCATGCCGCGCCCGGCCGGTCGCAAGCCCTCGTCCCTGCCCTGGGCCGATTACCGCATCGCCAACATGGATTGCGCCTCGGAAGAGGCCGACATCCGCCGAGCACTGGCGCCCCTGGACGGCGTGCACGGGCTGCGCTTCCAGCTGGCCGCACGCACGCTCAGCATCCAGGCTGACGTGGCGACCCTGCCGCAGGCGCTCGACGCCATCCGCCAGGCCGGCTACACCCCGCAGCCGCTGACACCGCCGCCCGCCCCGGTCGATGGCGAGGTGGCGACGGCCTCGGCTGCGCACGCCCACCCGACGCGCTTCATGGAAGGCTGGGGGCCGATGGTCATCGCCCTGGCGCTGGCCGTGGCAGCGGAAGTCATCGGCTTTGCCGGTGCGGATGCGGGCTGGATGCCCTGGGTAGGCCGGGCCCTCGCAGCCGGGGCCATCGCCTTGTCAGGCCTGGAAACGTACCGCAAGGGCCTGCTTGCGCTGCGCCAGGGGCGCCTCAACATCAACGCGCTGATGACGGTGGCCGTCACGGGCGCCTTCCTCATCGGTCAGTGGCCCGAGGCCGCGATGGTGATGGCCCTGTACGCGCTGGCCGAACGCATCGAGGCCCGCTCGGTCGACCGGGCCCGCCGGGCCATCCAGACTCTGCTCGATCTGGCGCCGCGCGAAGCCATGGCTCGGCAGGCGGATGGCTCATGGCAACGCAGCCCGGTCGAGCAGATCGCCCTCGGTCAGCTGATCCGCATGGCCGCAGGTGAGCGCGTGCCGCTCGACGGCACCATCGTGGCCGGCCAGAGCGCCCTCGACCAGGCCCCGGTGACCGGTGAAAGCCTGCCCGTTGACAAGGGGCCGGGCGACACCGTGTTCGCTGGCACGGTGAACCAGACCGGCGAACTCACCGTCCGGGTCACCGCCCTGGTGAATGACACCACGCTGGCCCGCATCATCCATGCCGTCGAGCAGGCCCAAGCCAGCCGCGCCCCCACCCAGCGCTTCGTCGACCGCTTTGCGGCGGTCTACACGCCGGCGGTGTTTGCCATCGCCGTGGCGGTGGCGGTGCTGGGCCCGCTGCTGGGCGGCTGGAGCGTGCTGGACGCGGTCTACAAGGCGCTCGTGCTGCTCGTCATCGCCTGCCCCTGTGCCCTGGTGATTGCCACCCCGGTCACGGTGGTGAGCGCCCTGGCCACGGCCGCCCGCCGCGGCATCCTGATCAAAGGCGGACGTTATCTCGAAGAGGCGCGGCAGCTGAAGGTGGTGGCCTTCGACAAGACGGGCACCCTGACGGCGGGCCAGCCGGCGCTGGTTCACTGGGAGCCACTGAACCCTGCGGCCAACGGACAGGCTGACGAGCGGACGCGACTGGCCCAGGTGGCACGCAGTCTGGCCGCGCGTTCCACCCACCCGGTGTCCCAGGCAATTGCCAATGGGTTGCCCGTGGGCGAGTTGCACACCGACCAGGTGCAGGCGCTGCCCGGGCGGGGCACGCAGGGGCGCGTGGAGGGCACGCCCCACGTGCTGGGCAACCATCGCCTGATGGACGAGCGCGGCCACGCCTCGCCGGACCTGCTGGCCCGCATGCAGACGCAGGAGTCTCAGGGCCGCACGGTCACGGTGCTGGCCGACGACCAAGGTGCGCAGGCCCTGTTTGCCGTGGCCGACACCGTCAAGCCCGGCTCTGCGGCCACGTTGCACACCCTCACGCAACTGGGTGTGCATGCCGTGATGCTGTCGGGCGACAACGCGGCCACCGCGCGTCACGTCGGCGCCCAGGTCGGCCTGACCGACACGCGCGGCAACCTGCTGCCCGAAGACAAGCTTCAGGCGATCGACGCACTGCGGCAATCTCACGGCCCGGTTGCCATGGTGGGCGACGGCATCAACGATGCCCCAGCCCTGGCCAAGGCTGACATCGGCATCGCCATGGGCGGCGCCGGCACCGACACCGCCATGGAGGCGGCCGACGTCGTCATCATGAACGACGACCCGCAGCGTGTGCCCGAGCTGATCCGGCTCTCGCGCGCCACGCACGGCGTGCTGTGGCAGAACATCGCGCTCGCCCTGGGCATCAAGGCGGTGTTCCTGGTGCTCGCCGTGATGGGACAGGCATCGATGTGGATGGCCGTGTTCGCCGACATGGGCGCCAGCCTGCTGGTGGTGGCCAACGGCCTGCGGATGCTGCGCTGGCGGCACGCCGGCTGACCGGGGTCGCCAACGTGCGCGCCTAGCTTGAGAACCGATCGAGCGGGTCGAACACCGCGCGCTCACCGTCGATCTTCTCGAACACGTCGGTGAAGCGCTGGCCGTTCCACGCATACAGCAGGTAGGCCGCGTGCACGCACGCCGAGGCACCCTTCGGCCGGAAGAGCCCGACGCACTCGCCTTCCGCGTGGCGCACGCTGCGGTACACCACGCCAGCCGATCCCGCGGCGCGCAGTCGGCGCGCGAGCGCCTGGGCCGCGCTGTAGTCGTCGGGGCTGTAGACCTCCGCCGGCACCACGCCCTCAGGGCGCAGGTCATGCAGCGTGGCGCTGACCTTCACCGCGTACAGCCGCATCGACAACTGCATGGCGGGCTGGGCGGTCGCAGTCAGAAAGCGCGCATGGTGATACTGCGTCTCGGCAATGGCGGTCATGCGGTCGTGTGCGGCGTAGAAGACGCCATGCCGCCCGTCTGAAAACCGGCTGCCATCGGGGTTCAGGTGCGTGAAGGCGGCCATGATGGGGCCGGAGCCGGGCCCCACGATGCGGTCTTCTGCGGGCACCAGCTCGATCACGCCGGCTTCGTCGCGCAGCCGGTCATTGGTCAGCGCTTCGAGCGCATACAGCGCGTCGAAATCGTCCGGGTCGGCGATGCGGTCGTAGATGTAGACGGTGGGATAGCGCGTGGGCACGATGCGCCACGCTGGCTGCCAGCGGATGCGCTTCAGCGGAATCCCGTCGCTGTCTGTCTGCCCTACTGCCCTGGGCCCCGGCCGGCTCACGCCCAGCCGCCGCTGCGCACAGCGTCCAGATACCGACGCACGGCAAACAGGTCGGACACATTGCCCGCCAGCATGCGCTCGAGCGCCGAGCGGCCCCCGAACAGCGGTGCGGTGTTGGGCTGGCGCACCCAGGCGTCCGCAGCCTTCGCGTCGGGCAGCAGGATCTGCAGTGACTTCCAGATGCCAAGCAGGTTGGAGAGACGCTCCAGCGTGTCGCGCGACAGGCGCGCGGTTTCCGGGGATTTGCGCCAGGCGAAGAAGGTGGAGCGCGCCGGCTCGCCCAGCAGGCGGATCTGCTCGTCGACCGAGAGGTGCCACGCATCAGCCAGCCGCGCAAAGGCGCGCAGACCGGCGGCCGACATCTGCTGAAGCGATGGTTCGGGGGATGCTGCGGGTCGGGGCTGGAGGGCGACGCTCATGATGAGTCTGATTATGGACTTATCTTTCCAATATGTCCATTCATGGCCTTTCCGCTGAGCCCATCGACAACCCTGAACGCGCAAAACAAGAAAGCCCCGCGGCACCAACACCCACGGGGCTCTCACAAGGCATGGCCAGCTGACCGGCGCACCACCGGCCAGCCACACAGGCTCAACGTTTCTTCACCGGCGGCAAGTCCGTGCAACTGCCATGCGCCGCTTCCGCGCACAGGCCGATGCTCTCACCCAGCGTCGGGTGCGGGTGAATCGTCTTGCCGATGTCGACCTCGTCGGCCCCCATCTCGATGGCCAGCGCGATCTCACCAATCATGTCGCCCGCATGCGTGCCCACGATGCCGCCCCCCAGGATGCGGCCATGGCCGCGTGCCTCGGGGCTGTCATCGAACAGCAGCTTGGTGAAGCCTTCGTCTCGGCCGTTCGCGATGGCGCGGCCCGAAGCCGACCACGGGAACAGGCCCTTCTTCACCTTGATGCCCTGGGCCTTGGCCTGGTCCTCGGTCAGACCCACCCAGGCCACTTCGGGGTCGGTGTAGGCCACGCTCGGGATCACGCGGGCGTCGAACTGGGCCTTGGCCAGCTTGTCGTCGCCCAGCAACTCCCCGGCCACCACTTCGGCCGCCACATGCGCCTCGTGCACGGCCTTGTGCGCCAGCATCGGCTGCCCGACCAGGTCACCAATGGCAAAGATGTGCGGCACGTTGGTGCGCATCTGCACGTCCACCGGAATGAAGCCGCGGTCCGACACGGCCACACCGGCCTTGTCGGCGTCGAGCTTCTTGCCGTTGGGCGTGCGGCCCACTGCCTGCAACACCAGGTCGTAGGTCTGATCGCTCAGCGTGCCGTCGGCCGCCTCGAACTTCACCTTGATGCCCTCCGGCGTGGCCTCGGCGCCCACCGTCTTGGTCTTCAACATGATGTTGTCGAAGCGGTGCGCGTTCATCTTCTGCCACACCTTCACCAGATCGCGGTCGGCGCCCTGCATCAGGCCGTCCATCATCTCGACCACGTCCAGGCGAGCACCCAACGTCGAGTACACCGTGCCCATTTCCAGGCCGATGATGCCGCCGCCCACGATGAGCATCTTCTTGGGCACGCCCTTGAGCGCCAGCGCGCCGGTCGAGTCCACGATGCGCTCGTCCTGCGGGAAGAACGGCAGGCGCACAGCCTGCGAACCCGCCGCGATGATGGCGCGCTTGAACCGCACCACCTTGGCCGCACCCGTCTTCTCCTGCCCCGCGCCCACGGTCTCCTCGACCTTCAGGTGATACGGGTCGAGGAAGACGCCGTAGCCGCGCACGGTCGTGACCTTGCGCATCTTGGCCATCGCCGCCAAGCCACCGGTCAGCTTGCCGATGACCTTTTCCTTGTGGCCGCGCAGCTTGTCGATGTTGACGGTGGGCGCGCCGAAGTCCACGCCCAGGTCGGCCATGTGGCTCACCTCGTCCATCACCGCGGCCACATGCAGCAGCGCCTTCGAGGGGATGCAGCCCACGTTCAGGCACACACCGCCCAGCGTCGCGTAACGCTCGACAATGACGGTGTTGAGCCCCAGGTCGGCCGCGCGGAACGCCGCCGAGTAGCCGCCCGGGCCACCGCCCAGCACGACCACATCGCACTCCACATCCACCGGGCCGGTGTAGCTGCCAGCCGGTGCGGGTGTCACCACGGCGGGAGCCGGAGCGGGCGGCGCTGCAGCGGCAGCGGCCGGCGCTGGCGCAGGAGTTGGCGCGGCTGCGGGTGCCGGCGCGTTTTCCTGTGCCGAAGCCCCAGCCTCTGCCGCTTCCAGCGTCAGGATCACGGTGCCCTGGTTGATCTTGTCACCCAGCGCGACCTTCAGCTCCTTGACCACCCCGGCATGCGACGACGGGATCTCCATCGAAGCCTTGTCGCTCTCCACCGTGATCAGGCTCTGTTCGGCCTTCACCGTGTCGCCCGGCTTGACCAGCACCTCGATGATGGCCACGTCCTTGAAGTCGCCGATGTCCGGCACTTGCACGTCGATCATTGCCATGTCGTGCTCCTCATCAGAGCGCGATGCGGCGGAAATCCGCCAGCAGCGACGCGAAGTACACATTGAAGCGGGCAGCGGCGGCGCCGTCGATGACGCGGTGATCCCACGACAGTGACAGCGGCAGCATCAGGCGCGGCTGGAAGGCCTTGCCGTCCCACTTCGGCTCGATGGTGCTCTTGCACACACCCATGATGGCCACTTCCGGCGCATTGATGATGGGCGTGAAGTACTTGCCGCCGATGCCGCCCAGCGACGAAATCGAGAAGCATCCGCCCTGCATCTCGGCCGGGCTGAGCTTGCCGTCGCGGGCCTTCTTGGCCAGCTCCGACATCTCCTGGCTGATCTGCATGATGCCCTTCTTGTCGGCATCCTTGATCACCGGCACCATCAGACCGTTCGGCGTGTCCGCCGCGAAGCCGATGTGGAAGTAGTTCTTGAGCACCAGCTGATCGCCGTCCAGCGAGGCGTTGAACTCGGGGAACTTCTTGAGCGCCGCCACGGCCGCCTTGATCATGAAGGCCAGCATCGTGACCTTCACGCCCGACTTCTCGTGCTCCTTGTTCAGCTGAACGCGGAAGGCTTCCAGATCGGTGATGTCGGCGTCGTCGTGGTTGGTGACGTGCGGGATCACCACCCAGTTGCGATGCAGGTTGGCGCCCGAGATCTTCTTGATGCGCGACAGGTCCTTGCGCTCGACCGGGCCGAACTTGGCGAAGTCGACCTGCGGCCAGGGCAGCAGCCCCGGGAAGGCGCCACCCACAGCAGCGGGAGCGGCTGCAGGCGCCTTGGCCTTCTGCGCGGCGGTCTGCGTGTCGCCGGCCATCACGCCCTTGACGAAGCCTTGCACGTCGTCCTGGGTGATGCGGCCCTTGGGGCCCGAGCCCTTCACTTCGGCCAGCGGCACACCCAGTTCCCGCGCGAACTTGCGCACGCTGGGCGACGCATGGGGCAGCGCGGCACTCGGTGTGCCAGGCTGATGAGCAGGCAGCGCAGCCGGGGCGCTGGCCACCCCCGTTGCGGCAGCCTGAGCCGCCGCAACGGGGGCCGGAGCGGCCGCGGGGGCTGCAACTGCAGCCGGCGTCGACGCCACGGCGGGGGCAGCCCCACCACCGGCGCCTTCCAGCACCACGATGGGTTTGCCCTTGCTGACCTTGTCACCCAGCTTCACCAGCAGGCTCTTGACCACACCCGCGTGCGATGAGGGGATCTCCATCGACGCCTTGTCGCTCTCGACCGTGATCAGGCTCTGCTCGGCCTTCACCGTGTCACCCACGTTCACGAGCACCTCGATCACCGCGACCTCGTCGAAGTCGCCGATGTCGGGCACCACCACCTCGATGGGGCCGGAAGACGCTGCGACAGGCGCAGGTGCCGGTGCTGCGGCCGGCGCCGGAGCGGCCACCGCAGGGGCCGCAGCCGGAGCCGGGGCGGGCGCGGCGGCCACCGCTTCCGCCGTCTCCAGCACCAACACCACCGAGCCTTCGCGGACCTTGTCGCCCAGCGCCACCTTGAGTTCCTTCACCACGCCAGCGTGGGAAGACGGGATCTCCATCGAGGCCTTGTCGCTTTCCACCGTGATCAGGCTCTGCTCTGCCTTCACGGTGTCGCCGGCCTTCACCAGCACCTCGATGATCGCCACTTCGTCGAAGTCCCCGATGTCAGGGACCTTCACTTCAATCAATGCCATGTTTGTGCTCCGTCACGGACGAAGAAATTGAATGGATCGTGGACCGGCCGGCACGAACCCGCCACAGGGCAAGTTCGCACGCACAGCCGGCTCAGGCTGCCCGTGAAGGGCTCAGGCGTACAGCGGGTTGACCTTGTCGGCCTTGATTCCGTACTTCTGGATGGCCTCGGCCACCTTGGCCGCCGGCACCTTGCCTTCTTCGGCCAGCGCCTTCAGCGCGGCCACCACGATGTAATGGCGATTGATCTCGAAATGCTCGCGCAGCTTGCTGCGGAAGTCGCTGCGACCGAAGCCGTCCGTGCCCAGCACCTTGTAGCTGCGGCCCTTCGGGATGAAGGGGCGGATCTGCTCGGCGTAGTTCTTCATGTAGTCGGTCGAGGCCACCACCGGGCCGTCGAACGGCTGCAGCTGCTGCGTCACGAACGACACCTTCGGCGTCTCCAGCGGGTGCAGCATGTTGAAGCGCTCTGCGTCCTGGCCGTCGCGGGCCAGTTCGTTGAAGCTCGGGCAGCTCCACACGTTGGCGGTCAGGCCCCAGTCGGACTCCAGCAGCGCCTTGGCCGCGATCGACTCGCGCAGGATCGTGCCCGAACCCAGCAGGTTCACCGCCGGCTTGCCGGCCTGGCCTTCGTCCAGCAGGTACATGCCCTTGAGGATCTGCTCTTCCGTGCCCTGCTTCAGGCCCGGCATCGCATAGTTCTCGTTGAGCAGCGTCAGGTAGAAGAACACGTTCTCCTGGTTCTCGACCATGCGCTTCAGCCCATGGTGCAGGATCACGCCCACCTCGTGCGCGAACGACGGGTCGTACGACACGCAGTTCGGAATCGTGCCGGCCAGGATGTGGCTGTGGCCGTCTTCGTGCTGCAGGCCTTCGCCGTTCAGCGTCGTGCGGCCCGACGTGCCGCCCAGCAGGAAGCCGCGCGCCTGCATGTCACCGGCCGCCCAGGCCAGGTCACCGATGCGCTGGAAGCCGAACATCGAGTAGTACACATAGAACGGGATCATGATCCGGTTCGACGTGCTGTAGCTCGTGGCGGCCGCAATCCAGCTCGACATGCCGCCGGCTTCGTTGATGCCTTCCTGCAGGATCTGGCCGGCCTTGTCCTCGCGGTAGTACATCACCTGGTCCTTGTCGACCGGGGTGTACTGCTGACCCGCAGGGTTGTAGATGCCGACCTGACGGAACAGGCCTTCCATGCCGAACGTGCGGGCTTCGTCGACCAGGATGGGCACGACGCGCGGGCCAAGTTCCTTGTCACGCAGCAGCTGCGTCAGGAAGCGCACATAGGCCTGCGTGGTCGAGATCTCGCGGCCTTCGGCGGTCGGCTCCAGCACAGCCTTGAAGGTCTCCAGCGGCGGGATGGTGAACTGCTCTTCCGCGCGCGAACGGCGGCTCGGCAGGTAACCGCCGAGGGCCTTGCGGCGCTCGTGCAGGTACTTCATCTCCGGCGAGTCTTCCGAGGGCTTGTAGAACGGAATCTTCGGCAGCTCGCTGTCCGGGATGGGAATGTTGAAGCGATCACGGAAGTACTTGATGTCGTCGTCCGTCAGCTTCTTGGTCTGGTGAACGGTGTTCTTGCCCTCGCCGGCCTTGCCCATGCCAAAGCCCTTGACCGTCTTGATCAGCAGGACGGTCGGCTGGCCCTTGTGGTTCACGGCCCGGTCGTAGGCGGCGTACACCTTCTGCGGGTCGTGGCCGCCACGGCGCAGCGCCCAGATCTGCTCGTCCGTCATCTTCGAGACCAGTTCCGCCACACGCGGGTCACGCTCGAAGAAGTTCTTGCGGACGAAGGCGCCGTCGTTGGCCTTCATGGCCTGGTAGTCGCCGTCCAGGATGTCCATCATGATCTTCCGCATGCGGCCATCCTTGTCCTTGGCCAGCAGCGGATCCCAGTCGCTGCCCCACAGCAGCTTGATCACGTTCCAGCCCGAACCGCGGAATTCGCCTTCCAGTTCCTGCACGATCTTGCCGTTGCCGCGCACCGGGCCGTCCAGGCGCTGCAGGTTGCAGTTCACCACGAAGATCAGGTTGTCCAGCTTTTCGCGAGCGGCCAGGCCGATGGCACCCAGCGATTCCGGCTCGTCCATCTCGCCGTCGCCGCAGAACACCCACACCTTGCGGTTCGACGTGTCCGCAATGCCGCGGGCGTGCAGGTACTTCAGGAAGCGCGCCTGGTAGATCGCCATCAGCGGGCCCAGGCCCATGGACACCGTCGGGAACTGCCAGAAGTTCGGCATGAGCTTCGGGTGCGGATAGCTCGACAGGCCCTTGCCGTCGACTTCCTGTCGGAAATGCAGCAGCTGCTCTTCGGTCAGACGGCCCTCCAGGTAGGCGCGGGCGTAAACGCCCGGCGACACGTGACCCTGGAAATAGATGCAGTCGCCACCGTGGCCTTCGCTCTCTGCGTGCCAGAAGTGGTTGAAGCCGGCACCGAACATATGGGCCAGCGAGGCAAACGAACCAATGTGACCGCCCAGGTCACCGCCGTCTTCCGGGTTGTGCCGGTTGGCCTTCACCACCATTGCCATCGCGTTCCAGCGCATGTAGGCGCGCAGACGCTCTTCGATCTCGATGTTGCCGGGGCAGCGCGCTTCGTCTTCGGCCGGAATGGTGTTCACGTACGCCGTCGTGGCCGAGAACGGCATGTCGATGCCGGCCTGGCGGGCGTGGTCGAGCACGGTCTCGAGCAGGTCATGGGCGCGGTTGCGACCCTCTGTCTCGATGACGCCGGACAGGGCGTCCAGCCACTCGCGGGTTTCTTGAGGATCCAGGTCCAGCGAGGCGGACGGCAAAGGATCATGGGCAGACATGGGGTGAGTCTCCTGGTGTAAGTGGCCTTGCGCCCCAGTATGGGCACTTGGCCGGATTCCGAACACGTGGATAAACGCGAGGAATCGGGTCACGATGTCGTTTGACACCCCAGGGGTGGCGAGGCGCCAAACCCAGGCAATATAGCCGGCTTTCCCCCTGATTCCGATGTGGGAGTCCGCACCGATAATCCGGCCATGCCTTTTTCGTCTTCGAGCCACAACCCGGCGGTGCAGGTCGTTACCAAAGCCGGGCAGCCCTCGCGCCTGTTCTGGCGCTGGTGGCGCAAACAAAGCCCCAGCCAGCAGGACCGTTACGCCACGCTGGGCCCGCTGGTTTCCGTGCTGCTGTTTCTGGCGGCCATCATTGCGGCCTTCTGGTACCTGCGCAACGAGGAAATCGAGCGTGAGCAAGAAGCTGTCAAGCGCGACACCGAGGTGGTTCAGCAACAGATTCGCCTGCGCCTGATCGAAAACCAGGAGCAACTGCTGCGGCTGGCGCGCGACGTGTCCATGCGCACCGTGACGCCCGATCAGTTCATGAAGCAGGCGGCCGACTTCGTGCGCGCCCGGCCCGAGGTGATCAGCGTCTCGTGGGTGCAGGCCGACGAACAGATCCGCGCCAGCCAGTCGACGACGGGCATGCTGCTGGAGCCAGGTCAGGGCATGGATCTGGACCAGTTCAGCCGCCAGCTCGAGGCCTACAACCCGCAAGACACCAAGGAGTCGCACAGCGCCTTCCAGCTCGCCCGCCAGCGCAGCCAGCCGGTGTACTCGCAGCCCTACTCCAACGCCCTGGCCACCAAGGTCATCCAGGTCCACATCCCGCTGATCGACCGCAGCGGCTTCGTCGGCACCGTGGTCACCGAGTACGCGCTTGAAGCCATGATGCGTTACCTCGTGCCACGCGAGGTGGCGGGTCGCCATGCCATGGCCCTGGTCCGGGTCGATGGCGAGACGCTGACCAGCACCGTCGGCAGCCACACCGAGCGCTCGGCCAAACCGACCTTCGTCCACGAGGTCATTGTCACCCCCGTGGGCAACGGCCTGATCCTGCGCGGCACGGGCTACCGCACCTCGTCCAACCTGATCGGCAACACGCTGTTCTGGATGGTGGTGGCGCTGTCCGCCCTGACGGTGTGGACGCTCATGGGCACCTTGCGCCACATGCGCCGCCGCGCCCAGATCCAGAAGACGCTGGTGCAGGAAACCAACTTCCGGCGCGCGATGGAAAACTCCATGCTGACCGGCATGCGCACCATCGACCTCGAGGGCCGCATCAGCTACGTGAACCCCGCTTTCTGCGCGATGACGGGCTTCTCGGAAGAGGAACTGCTCGGCTGCGTGCCGCCCTACCCTTACTGGCCCAAGGACCGGATCGACGAGTTCAACCGCATGTTCCAGCAGGAGCTGCTCGGCCGCAGCCCCATGGGTGGCATCGAGGTGGTGATGCAGCGGCGCGACGGCAGCCAGTTCGACGCCCGCATGTACGTTTCGCCCCTGATCGACGCCCAGGGCGACCAGACTGGCTGGATGACGTCGATCACCAACATCACCGAGGCCAAGCGCGTGCGCGATCAGCTCACCGCCGCGCACGAGCGATTCACCACGGTGCTGGAAGGGTTGGACGCCGCTGTGTCCGTGATGTCCGTACAGCGTGGCGAGTTGCTGTTCGCCAACCGCTCCTACCGCCTGTGGTTCGGCGGCAACCCCGACGCCCACGCCCAGCTCACCGGCGGCGAACTGCAGCCCGATTACCAGGGTGAGGCCGACGAGGCCGTCGACAGTTTCGGCGGCCTGCCCGCTCAGGAGCTGACCGACGCGGGCAGCGATTCACGCGAAGTCTTCCTCGACACCGTCCAGAAGTGGTTCGACGTGCGCGCCCGCTACGTGCAGTGGACCGACGGCAACCTGGCCCAGATGCTGATTGCCACCGACATCACCGCGCGCAAGCAGGCCGAGGAAGCCGCCGCACGCCAGGCTGAAAAGTCCCAGTTCACCAGCCGCCTGATCACCATGGGCGAGATGGCGTCGACCGTGGCCCACGAACTGAACCAGCCGCTGGCCGCCATCTCCAATTACTGCAGCGGCATGATGAGCCGGGTCCGCTCGGGCAACATCGACAACGAACAGCTCATCAGCGCGCTCGACAAGACCTCGCGCCAGGCCCAGCGCGCCGGCCAGATCATCCACCGCATCCGCCAGTTCGTGAAGCGCAGCGAGCCGCAACGCCAGCCCGCCCGCGTGCGCGACATCACCGACGCCGTGATGGAGCTGGCCATGTTCGAGATGAAGCGCCGCCGCGTGACGCTCAACGCCCAGATCGCCCCGCGGCTGCCCACGCTGATGGCCGACCCCATCCTGATCGAACAGGTGCTGCTGAACCTGCTGAAGAACGCAGCCGAGGCCATCGACGGCGCCCAGATGCCGCAGTCGCGTCGCCACATCGACCTGCGCGTCCAGCAGCGTGTCCTAGAAGGCCAGGGCAAGGTCGTCGAATTCGCGGTGCTCGACAGCGGCCCCGGCATGAAGGAAGAGATGCTGGCCCGCCTGTTCGAAGCCTTCCATTCCACCAAGGCAGAGGGCCTCGGCATCGGCCTGAGTCTGTGCCGCTCCATCATCGAGTCGCACCAGGGTCGGATCAGGGCTGAGAACATCTACAATGATTCAACGGTCATCGGGTGCAGCTTCACGTTCACCCTGCCCGTCGATGCGGGCGGCACCGCTGATTTCCCGGACTCCCTGCCGCCCCCTTCCAACGACTTGCTTGCCGATAACCCATGAGCTTGATCCCGAAAAAAGGCACCGTGTATGTGGTTGACGACGACGAGGCCGTGCGCGACTCGCTGCAATGGCTGCTCGAAGGCAAGGACTACCGCGTGCGGTGTTTCGACTCCGCCGAATCGTTCCTGGCTCGATTCGACCCGCGTGAAGTGGCCTGTCTGATCGCCGACATTCGCATGGACGGCATGAGTGGCCTCGAACTCCAGGACAAGCTGCTGGAGCGCAAGTCCCCGCTGCCCATCGTGTTCATCACCGGCCACGGCGACGTGCCCATGGCCGTGAACACCATGAAGAAGGGCGCGATGGACTTCATCGAGAAGCCGTTCAAGGAAGACGCCCTGGTCGCCCTGGTCGAGCGCATGCTGGACCAGGCCCGCGCCGCCTTCTCGCAGTCGCAGGAAGCCGCCAGCCGCGAAGCCCTGCTGTCGCGCCTGACCACCCGCGAAGCCCAGGTGCTCGAGCGCATCGTGGCGGGCCGCCTGAACAAGCAGATCGCCGACGACCTGGGCATCTCCATCAAGACGGTGGAAGCCCACCGTGCCAACGTGATGGAAAAGCTCAACGCCAACACGGTGGCCGATCTCCTGAAGATCGCCCTGGGCGCCAACGCCCCGGCTGCCACCAAGTAAGCACACGAACCGGAGGCCGGCCGCACCCTTGCCGTGTCTCTTGCAGAAAGGCCGCCACCCGCGGCCTTTTTCCTTTCCGATTTCTGATCTTTCTGCCCCGGAGTTCCCCATGACCGCCCAACTGATCGATGGCAACGCCCTGTCCAAGCAACTGCGCAGCGAGGTGGCCGAACGCGCCGCCGCCCTGACCGCCAAGGGCCTGAAGCCCGGTCTGGCCGTCGTGCTGGTGGGCGACAACCCGGCCAGCCAGGTGTATGTGCGCAACAAGGTCAAGGCGTGTGAGGACGTCGGCTTCCACTCCGTGCTGGAAAAGTACGACGCCACCATGACCGAGGCCGAGCTGCTGGCCCGCGTCGAAGCGCTCAACAACGACCCCAGCATCCACGGCATCCTGGTGCAGTTGCCCCTGCCCAAGCACATCGACGACCACAAGGTCATCGAGGCCATCTCGCCGCTGAAGGATGTGGACGGCTTCCACGTCGCCAGCGCCGGCGCGCTGATGGTGGGCGAAGTCGGCTTCAAGGCCTGCACGCCCTATGGCTGCATGAAGATGCTGGAATCCATCGGCATGAAGGACCTGCGTGGCAAGCACGCGGTGGTGATCGGTCGCTCCAACATCGTTGGCAAGCCCATGGCCATGATGCTGCTGCAGGCCAACGCCACGGTCACGGTCACCCACAGCGGCACGGCCGACCTGGCCCACCACACCCGCCAGGCCGACATCGTCGTGGCCGCCGTGGGCAAGCGCAACGTGCTGACCGCCGACATGATCAAGCCCGGCGCTGTGGTGATCGACGTGGGCATGAACCGCGACGACGCCGGCAAGCTGTGCGGCGACGTCGACTTCGCCGGCCTGAAAGAGGTGGCGGGTTACATCACCCCCGTGCCCGGCGGGGTCGGCCCCATGACGATTACCATGTTGCTGGTCAACACGATGGAAGCGGCCGAACGGGCCGCCGCCCAGCGCGCTTGACCCGCCATTCATCCCGTACCCAGCGACAACGGGGGGCTGCCACCCGTGGCCCCTTGAAGGACACCATGAGCACCAACCCCCTGCTTGACACCACCGGCCTGCCGCTTTTCGACCAGATCCAGCCCGAGCACGTCACGCCCGCGATGGACGTGCTGCTCGCCGAGGCCGAAGAGGCCCTGGCCAAGGTGACCGGGCCCGATGTCCCAGCCGACTACGACGCCTTGTCGCTGCTGCTGGATGTGGCCACGGAAAAGCTGGGGCGGGCCTGGGGCGCCGTGGGCCACCTCAACAGCGTGGCCGACACGCCCGAATTGCGTGCGGCCTACAACGAGAACCTGCCGCGCCTGACCGAGTACTACACGCGGCTCGGCTCGGATGAACGCCTGTATGCCAAGTACAAGGCGCTGAACGAGGCGCAGCAAAGCCTCCCCGCCGAGCAGCGCCTGAGCCACGCCCGCCAGCGCGCGCTCGACAACGCCCTGCGCGGCTTCGTGCTGGGCGGCGCCGAGCTCCAAGGCGAGGCCAAGGTCCGCTATGCCGCCATCCAGGAGGAACAGGCGGCAAAGTCGCAAGCCTTCTCCGAGCACGTGATGGACGCGACGGACGCCTACGCCTACTACGCGCAGGCCGATGAGCTTGCCGGTGTGCCGGCCGACGTGGTGGCCGCTGCCCGTGCTGCGGCCGCAGCCGAGGGCAAAGACGGCCATAAGCTGACCCTGCACATGCCCAGCTACCTGCCGGTGATGCAGTACGCCACGCACCGCCCGCTGCGCGAGGCACTCTACCGCGCGTACAGCACCCGGGCCTCCGAATTCGGCCCCGCCGACAAGGACAACTCCGGCCTGATGCGTGACATCGTGGCCCTGCGCCAAGAAGAGGCCAAACTGCTGGGTTACCAGAACTTCGCTCAGGTCTCGCTGGTGCCCAAGATGGCAACCAGCCCGGAACAGGTCATGGAGTTCCTGTTGGATCTGGCCAAGCGCGCCCGCCCGTTTGCCGAAAAGGACATGGCCGAGTTGCGCGCCTTCGCCAAGGACGAATGCGGCATCGACGACCTGCAGGCCTGGGACGTGGCCTTCGTGAGCGAAAAGCTCAAGGAAGCCCGCTACGCGTTCAGCGACCAGGAGGTAAAACAGTACTTCACCGAGCCGACGGTGCTCAAGGGTCTGTTCGGTCTGATCGAGACGCTGTTCGAGGTGCAGATCCGACCCGACACCGCGCCCGTGTGGCACGAGTCGGTGCGCTTCTTCCGCATTGAGCGCGCCGGCCAGCTGGTCGGCCAGTTCTACCTCGATCCGTATGCACGCCCCGGCAAACGCCCGGGCGCCTGGATGGACGATGTGCGCGGCCGCTGGAAGCGCCCGGACAACGGCGCCACGCAGACCCCGGTGGCGCACCTGGTGTGCAACTTCGCCAAGGGCGTGGGCGACAAGCCCGCGCTGCTCACGCACGACGACGTCACCACCCTCTTCCACGAGTTCGGCCATGGCCTGCACCACATGCTCACCAAGGTCGACGACATCGGCGTGGCCGGCATCAGCGGCGTCGAGTGGGATGCCGTTGAGCTGCCCAGCCAGTTCATGGAGAACTTCTGCTGGGAGTGGGACGTGGTGCAGAAGCTCACCAGCCACGTGGACACCGGCGAACACCTGCCCCGCGCGCTGTTCGACAAGATGACGGCGGCCAAGAACTTCCAGAGCGGCATGCAGACGCTGCGCCAGATCGAGTTCTCGCTGTTCGACATGCGCCTGCACGCGCAGCCGGGTCGCGAAGCCGACATCCAGGCGGTGCTCGACGGCGTGCGTCAGGAGGTGGCGGTCAACATCCCGCCCGCCTTCAATCGCTTCCAGCACAGCTTCTCACACATCTTTGCGGGCGGCTACGCAGCAGGCTATTACAGCTACAAGTGGGCTGAGGTACTCTCTGCGGATGCTTATGCCGCTTTCGAAGAGGCTGCAAGCGGTTCCCAGGGCGTGCTCAACCCCGAGGTGGGCCGCCGCTACCGGGAAGCGATCCTGGAAGCCGGCGGCAGCCGTGCGGCCATGGAGAACTTCAAGGCCTTCCGCGGCCGTGAGCCCCAGATCGACGCGCTGTTGCGCCATCAGGGCATGAGCTGACACCCGCGACAGATCCCACTCGATGTCCCGCAAAACTGTCCTGACCCTTCCGTCGGCCTTGCTCGTCGGGGCCATTGCCCTGATGGGATGGCAGCCTGCCTGGGCGCTCTACAAGGTCGTCGGCCCCGATGGCAAGGTCACGTACACCGACCGGCCGCCGCCCAACCAGCCCGCGCAGGCGCTGAAGGCCGACGGCAGTCCTGCGGCGACCGAGCGGCTGCCGTATGCCCTGCAACAGGTGGTCGGCCGCTATCCGGTGGTGCTCTACACCGGCCGGAACTGCGCCCCATGCGATGCAGGGCGGCAGATGCTGAAAGCGCGCGGCGTGCCCTTCACCGAGAAGACGGTGACCACCGCCGAAGACGCGAAGGCCCTGCAGCGCACCGAGAACACGGATGGCCTGCCGGTGCTGCGCGTGGGCGCCAAGCAGTTGCAGGGCTACGCGCACAGCGAGTGGGTGTCGTACCTGGATGCGGCGGGCTATCCTGCCCAGTCGGCCTTGCCCGCCACCTACCAGTGGCCCGCGCCACAGCCCTTGGTGACGCCGTCGCCGGCGGCCGGCGAGGCCTCGGGCGCGAGTGGCACGGGTCCTCGCCCTGCCCCGACAGCCGAGCCGACCCCGCAGGCCCCGGCAGGCTCGAATGGCGGCCGGGGCGGCAGTGCGCCGCCCGGATTCCGCTTCTGAGTGGCGGCTGAGGCCCGACGCGCGGTGCGCGCCCGGCCTTCACCCGATCAGAACTTGAGGGTTTTGACGCCCTGACTGGTGCCGAGCAGGCACACACTGGCCTTGTTGCGGGCAAACACGCCCACCGTCACCACACCAGGAATCTGGTTGATGTCGGATTCGAAGCGGGCCGGCTCGGTGATCTGCAGGCCGGTCACGTCGACGATCACGTTGCCGTTGTCGGTCGTACAGCCCTCGCGCACCTTGCCTTCGCCACCCAGCTTGGCAAACGCCCGAATCACCTGGGCCGCCGCCATCGGGATCACTTCGACAGGCAGCGGGAACTTGCCCAGCGCCTGCACCAGCTTCGACTCATCGGCGATGCACACGAACTGACGGGCCAGGTCGGCCACAATCTTTTCGCGTGTCAGGGCGGCGCCGCCACCCTTGATCATGTTGCCGCCATGGTCGATCTCATCGGCCCCGTCGATGTAGACGCCCAGCTCGGTCACGGTCTCCGCAGGCAGCACCGGGATGCCGAGCGCTTCCAGGCGCTGGGTGCTGCGCACCGAGCTCGACACCGCGCCCACCACCCGCTTGGGGTCGGTCTTGAGGGCCTCGCCCAGTGCGTCGATGAACTTGTCGACGGTCGAGCCCGTGCCCACACCGACAATGCTGCCGGCTTGCACGTAATCCAGGGCCGCACGGCCCACCAGGGTCTTGAGTTCGTCTTGCGTCATCGGGAACGTCTTTCTTCGAGGGAAGATGGGAACGCCTCAGGCCGGGATCGCACGGCCGGTCAGCGTCATCCAGGCGGCCAGCATGCCGATCAGCAGCGGCTGGTGCACCATGTAAAAAGTCAGGCTCCAGCGGCCCAGCGTGGCGAGCACGCGCGGAAACAGGGCTGGGCGAGCGGGGTCAATATTGTCGCCTGAAGTGCCTGCCGTGGTGCGAGCGCCCTGCAGCCAGCCTGGACGATTTGCCAACATCCACTGGGTGGCGGCCAGCCCCCACCAGATCACGCCCAGCCATGGCAGCAGCGGCACATGGTCTTCGGTGATGGGCTTGCGGGTCATGAGGCCCGTCCAGTCCAGCCAGGGTGCGTCGAACACGGGGTGCTGGAACAGCCGAGGCAACACCAGCGCCACCGCGCCTGCCAGCCACAGCCCGCGGCCCCAGCCAGCCGTGACGCGCGCGATCAGCAGCATCACCGCCATGCCGTGCAGCACGCCGAAGTAAATGAAGCTGCGCGGAAACATCGCCATGCTGCCCAGTGTGACGAGCAGCGCACAACCCGCCACCTGCGCCCAGCGGCGCCAGAACCGCGCCCAGGTCTGCCCCTGGTGAACCGCGATGGCCTGGCCGGCGCCCGCGCAGAGCAGGAACAGCGAGAGGATGCCGGTGCGCTGGGTGGTCCACAGCGGGTCGACATAGAAGTTGGCCTGAAGCAGGCGCCAGTTGGCCAGGTCGAAGCAGAAGTGGAAGGCCGCCATCCACAGCAGTGCCAGGCCTCGCAGGCGGTCCAGGCGGTCAAATCGGGGCAGCGCAGGGGGATGAAGGGCGGAACGGGCGACCATGGCGTTAGTATCTGCGGTTTGGCGCCCTGCCCCGCCCCTCGGGCAGCGCGCGCCGGTGTCCCTCTGCTCTTTTGCGCCTGCCATGCCCGCTTCCCGCCACGAGATCGAACTGCTCGCCCCTGCCAAGACCGCCGACATCGGCATCGAGGCCATCAATCACGGGGCCGATGCCGTCTACATCGGCGGCCCCTCGTTCGGCGCCCGCAGCAATGCCAGCAACGAGGTGAGCGACATCGCGCGCCTGGTGCAGCACGCCCACCGCTACCACGCACGCATCTTCACCACGCTCAACACCATCCTGCGTGACGACGAACTGGAGCCCGCACGCAAGCTGATCTGGCAGCTGTACGACGCCGGCGTCGATGCGCTGATCGTGCAGGACATGGGGCTGCTGCAGCTCGACCTGCCGCCCATCCAGCTGCACGCCAGCACGCAGACCGACATCCGCACGGTCGAGAAGGCCAAGTTCCTGCAGGACGTGGGCTTCAGCCAGATCGTGCTGGCACGCGAGCTGACGCTCCAGCAGATCCGCGACATTGCGGTGAACACGCACGCCAACATCGAGTTCTTCATCCACGGCGCGCTGTGCGTGGCCTACAGCGGCCAGTGCTTCATCAGCCACGCGCACACCGGGCGCAGCGCCAACCGCGGCGATTGTTCGCAAGCCTGCCGCCTGCCTTACAACGTGCTGGACGACGGTGGCCAGGTGGTGGCCTTCGAGCAGCACGTGCTGTCGATGAAGGACAACGACCAGAGCGCCAACCTGCGCGCGCTGATCGACGCCGGCGTGAGCTCGTTCAAGATCGAGGGCCGCTACAAGGACATGGGCTATGTGAAGAACATCACCGCCCACTACCGCATGCTGCTTGACGAGATTCTGGAAGCCAGCCCGGAGCTGACGCGCGCCTCGGCTGGCGAGTGCACCTTCTTCTTTCAGCCCGACCCGGACCGCAACTTCAACCGCGGCGCCACCGACTATTTCGTCAACGGGCGCAAGGAAGACATCGGCGCCTTCGAGAGCCCCAAGCACCTCGGCCTGCCGATCGGCGAGGTGGCCAAGGTGGGCGACCGCTGGTTCGATGTGGCGCTGAACCCGGCCGAGGCCGATTCCATCGAGAACGGCGACGGCCTGAACTACCTGACGCTGACCAAGGACATCGTGGGCGTGCAGGTGAACACGGCCGAGCCGGTGGGCAAGGCGGGGCGGCTTTGGCGTGTGTTTCCCAATGAGGAGATCGCCGCCCTGCCCGATCTGAAATCGGGTGTGGCGATCAACCGCAACCGCGACCGGGCCTGGGAAAACCTGCTGAGCAAGAAATCGTCCGAGCGCCGCATCGGCCTGTGGATGGACCTCGCCGACACCCCGGACGGGCTGCAACTGACCCTGACGGACGAGACGGGGCACGTGGGCGAGGCACGCGTGGTGTGCGACAAGCAGCCCCCGCAGCAGCCCGATCGCGCTGAAGCCACGTTGCGCGAGCACCTGGGCAAGCTCGGCGCCACGATCTTCCAGGCACACGAGCTGACCTTGCGCACCGCCCAGCCGTGGTTCGTGCCGGCTTCGGTGCTCAACAGCCTGCGCAGGGACGCCGTGGCAGCCCTCGAAGCCGCCCGTGCTGCAGCCCTTCAGCGTCTACCGCGCGCCGAGCCAGTCGATCCGCCGGTGCCGTATCCGGAGGACACGCTCACCTACTTGGCCAACGTCTACAACCACGCGGCGCGCGACTTCTACGCCCACCACGGCGTGAAGGTGATCGAAGCTGCCTATGAAAGCCACGAAGAGCTCGGCGAGGTCAGCCTGATGATCACCAAGCACTGCGTGCGCTTTTCGCTGAGCCTGTGCCCCAAGCAGGCCAAAGGCGTGACGGGCGTGCAGGGCACGGTGAAGGCCGCGCCGCTGCAACTGGTGAACGGCAAGGAGAAGCTGACCCTGCGCTTCGACTGCAAACCCTGCGAGATGCACGTGGTGGGCAAGATGAAGAAGTCGGTGCTCAACCAGGTTGCGGCGGCGCCCATCCAGTTCTACCGCAGCCGCCCGACGGCCTGATGCCGTGAGCAAGGCCGTGTCTCGGTTCGCTGCCGGCTGGGCGCAGGATGCCCTGCTCGTGCTGGCCGGGGTGCTGGCCTTCTTCGTCGTGGCGGGCCGCTTCGAACTGTTCGAGCGATTGCAGGCGGCCACGCGCGGGCTGGAACACTGGCAGCTCGACGAACTGCCGCTGACGCTGCTGGCCCTGTCGCTGGGGCTGCTGTGGTTTGGCTGGCGCCGCGTGGTGGATGCCCGGCAGGCGCTGGCGGCCCGCACGGTGGCCGAGCAACAGGCGCAAGCCCTGCTGACGGAGAACCGTGAACTGGCTCAGGCGCTGATCCGCGTGCAGGACACCGAGCGACGGGCGCTGGCCCGCGAACTGCACGACGAGTTCGGGCAGCACTGCACCGCGATCCGGGCCGATGCGCGCTACATTGCACGCGCAACCGACGTGCCGGCCGTGGCCGAGGGTGCGTGCCGGATCGACGAATCCGCAGAGCGCCTGCATGGGCTGGTGCGCGAGATGCTCGACCGCCTGCGCCCGCCCGATCTCGACAGCCTGGGACTGGAAGCCGCCGTGCAGGCCCTGTGCGAACGGTGGGAGGTACAGACCGGCATCGGTTGCGCCTTCGTGCCGCGGCCGGGCTCACCTGCGCTGCCCGACGACGTGGCCGTGACGGTGTACCGCCTGGTGCAGGAAGCGCTGACCAACGTGGCCCGACATGCCGAGGCCAGCCATGTGCAGATCGTGTTTGAGCCGCTGCCCTCGGCTGAGGGACTTCGGCTGCGCATCACGGACGATGGTTGCGGGCTGGCGCCCGACCGCCATCCGGCAGGCGCTGGCGGCGGGCATGGTCTGGCCGGCATGCGCGAGCGCGTCGCCGGCTATGGCGGCACGCTGAAGCTGGACAACGTGGAAGGCGGCGGCCTTCGCATCGAGGCCGATCTGCCTCTGGAGAACCTTCCCGCATGAGACAGACCCGTGTGCTGCTGGTCGATGACCATCCCGTTGTCCGTTCCGGCTACCGGCGCCTGCTGGAGCAGGACGGGGACATCACCGTGGTCGGCGAAGCAGCCGATGTCGAGGAGGGGCACACCGCCTGGGTGTCGCTCACGCCCGATGTGCTGGTGACCGACCTGTCGATGCCAGGCGCGGGCGGCGTGGAGCTGCTGCGCAAGGTGCTCGCGCGCGACTCGGAGGCCCGCGTGCTCGTATGCAGCATGTACGACTCGGCGCAGATGGTGCGCCGTGCATTGGACAGCGGCGCGCGCGGATTCGTCAGCAAGAACGCCCCGCCAGACAGCCTGGTGGCCGCCGTGCGTGCCGTGGACCGCGGCGGGCGCTACCTGAGCGCCGACCTTTCCCCGTCGTTGCTGAACCGGGCGGAGCAGGACGAGGCTGAGCGCCTCGCCGCGCTGAGCCAGCGCGAGTTCGAGATTTTCCGTCTGCTGGCCGAGGGTCACTCACCGGCCGAGTGCGCCCGGCTGCTGAGCCTGAGCCCCAAGACGGTGGCCAACAACCAGACGCAGATCAAGGACAAGCTGGGCGTCGCCACATCGGCGGCGCTCGTGCACCTGGCCCTGCGTCATGGGGTCATCGACGGTCGCCAGCCGCGCTGAGCGGCCAGCGACCGGCCTGCATCACATCGACCAGCGCAACGTGGCCCACACGGTGCGCGGCGCGCCCGGCGAGTAGAAGGTCGTGCCGATACCACCGGCATCGGTGTAGGTGCCGTTGGCCGCAAACGCGCGTGCGCCCAGCTGCCCGGCGGTGGCGTAATCCCGATCGAACAGGTTGCTCACACCCAGACGGATCGTGACGTTCTTCGTGGCCTGATAGCGGCCATTGAAGTTGAAGACCGCATAGCCCGGATTGCGCCCCGAACCAAAGGTGGTGATGCCGTTGGCCTGGTGCCGGTTGTCCTCATTGCCCCGCACCGGGCTGCCGCTGACCGCTTGCATGTCCAGGCCCACACGCCACTGACTGCCGAGGTCATACGCCACCTGCGCCTTGAGGATCTGGCTCGGGATCTGCGGGATGCGGTCACCCGGGTTCACCACGATGCCGTTGTCGGCGTCGGCGCCGCTGTGGTATTCGCTGCCCACCACTTCACGCGTCTGATAGGTGGCCTTCATCCACGTCAGGTTCATGCCCAGCGTCCAGGCCCCGTCACGGCCCTGCACGCCCGCTTCCACGCCCTGGCGGCGCGTGCGCCCGAAGTTCTTGAAGTAGCCGGTCGAGGCATTGTTGGCCACGAACAGGATGTCGTCGGTGTTGTCACCCAGGAAGGTGCCGAGGTTCCAGTTCCAGCGGCCGTCAAGCAGGCCGCGCACGCCCATCTCCCACGTGTGCGAGACGACCTGCTTGAGCGGCGGATCCCCGGCCATCGAGTTGGGCAGGCGGCAGCCGAACTCGGGGTCGGCGCAGCCCAGCTCCACCGAGGTCGGCGCGCGGCTGCTTTCTGCATAGCCGGCATAGGCGCTGAACGCGGGGCTCGGCGTGAAACTGACGCCCAGCGCCGGGTTGAACCGACGGAAGCGGTGGTTGCCGTCCAGCGTGCCGCGCAGTTCACCCTGCGTGGTCGCGTTGTTGTAGGGGTAGAGCTGGTCGGCGTTCTTCAGCCGGGTGTCGTTGAAGCGGCCCGAGGCTGTCACGTGCCACTGCTCGTTGAGGGACAGCGTGTCGCTGCCGAACAGGCTCCAGGTGGTGACACGGCCCTTGAGTCGCACGCGGGCGTCGAAGGCCTCGCTCGAATCCTGCGTGCCGTCGGCAAAGGCGTTCACCAGCGTCAGCGAGCGGTCGTCGTTCAGGTAGCCGAACTGTGAGCCCTGCGTGAAGTTCAGGCGGCTGCTGTCGAACGCCGCACCCAGCACACCCTGATTGCGCAGTCCCATCAGGTGGCCCTGCATGCTGATCTGCCCCTGCAGGCCCATGTTGCGCTGGCTGGTGCGCGTGCGGGTGGCAATGCCGGAGCAGGCCTCGTTGGGCTCGCCATTGATCGCGGCCTCGTCCACGCAGGCTGCGGGGCTCGGGCCCTCGCCGATCACTTCCTCGTTGAGGTCGCCGTTGAAGGTGCGGGTGCGGGTCTGACGCCAGTAGGCGTTGCCGCTGAGCATCACCTGGTCCGACAGGGCGTGCTTGAGTTGCAGGTTGAGCTGGGTGGCCCGGTTCTGCGTCTGGTCGGGCTTGGTGAACACGCTGCTGCGGTCGGCGGCAAGCAGTTCGCGCTGCTGCAGGCCGTTGCCGGTCAGATCGGTGTCGGCATGTGCCAGGCTCAGCTTCACGTCGGTGGCGCCATCACGCCAGCCCACCTTGCCGAAGAACTGGCCGATGCGCGAAGGGGAATCGTCGCGCCAGCCGCTGTCGCGGTAGGTCGTGCCCGCCACGAACCAGTCCAGGCCCTTGTCGTTGGCCCCACCGTGCTCGAGTCCCAGGCTCGCGCGGCCATGCTGCCCCGCGCTCAATTCGATCGCGGTGCCGGCATGGCGGCGACCGTCCTTGGTGTCGATGCTCAGCGCACCGCCCAGTGTGTTCAAGCCGAACAAGGGGTTGGCGCCAGGCATCAGCGTCACGCCGGCAATGGCAGCCTTGGGGATCAGGTCCCACAGCACCACGTCGCCAAACGCCTGGTTCTGGCGCACCCCATCCACGTACACCGACAGCCCCTGGGGTGTCCCAAGCAGCGGCGAGGCCGTGTAGCCCCGATAGTTCACATCCATCATGAACGGGTTGGCCTGCACCTCGTTCACGTGGACGCTGCCGAGCCGGCGGTTCAGGAACTCCGACAGGTCGGCTGCGCCGCTGTCCGCCAGATCGCGCAGGCTGGCCGACTGCACCGGCGCGGGAAAGACGTTGCGCGCCAGGCCAATGCCGGGCAGCGGTGTGGTGCTGATGACAGAGACGGAGGGCAGTTCGGCGCGGGCCACCAGCACGGGCGCCTCGCTCTGCGCGTGTGCCTGCATGGCCAGGCACAGCAGGCCGGCCGCCACGGACACGGCGCGGGGTTGAAGAAGGGGGCGCAGAGCGGCCTGCGCGGCGATGGGGCGGTGCACGGACTGTCGCACGGGGTCTCCTCGTCGTCTGACGTGTTCTCTCTTGGACGGATGGAGTGTCGGCAACCCGTCACGGCCCACACAGGGAAAATTTCCCGCACACCTGTGTCAGCCTGTGACACGGCGGGATAACCCCGATCCCCTCTCGGTACGCCATCACGGAAGCGTCACCGCGATGTCGCGCCGGTGTCACGACGGCCACCGACCATCGCGCCATGCGGCCCTGGTTCACCACCCCCCTGATGCGTGCCTGGCAAGCCGGCTTCGGACGGAGCGGCTCAGGCGCACTGTCACCCGCGCAGCCCGCTTCCGCCACGCCCCGGCGCGCGGCGCTGAAGGTGCGCACGGCCTGGATCTCGGACGTGCACCTCGGCACGCCGGGCTGCCAGGCCGACGCCCTGCTCGACTTCCTGCGCCACCTCGAGTGCGACACGCTCTACCTAGTCGGCGACATCATCGACGGCTGGCAGTTGCGCCGCCACTGGTACTGGCCGCAGGCCCATAACGACGTCGTGCAGAAACTGCTGCGGCACGCCCGCAAGGGCACGCGCGTGGTGTTCGTGCCCGGCAACCACGACGAGTTCGCGCGGCATTTTCTCGATCAGGCCTTTGGCGGCATCGAGGTCCGCGAGGAATGCGTCCACACGCTCGCGGACGGCCGACGGTTCTGGGTGACACACGGTGACCTCTACGATGGCGTGATCCAGTGCGCCCGCTGGCTGGCCCTGGTGGGCGATGCCCTCTACGAGTTCACACTGAAGCTGAACCGCCACCTGAACTCGCTGCGCGCGCGCCTGGGTCTGCCCTACTGGTCGCTGTCGAAGTACCTCAAGCTCAAGGTCAAGCGGGCCGTGAGCTATGTGAGCGACTTCGAGGAGGCCCTGGCCCGCGAAGCGCGTCGGCAGGAGGTGGACGGCGTGGTGTGCGGCCACATCCACCACGCCGAGATGCGCGACATCGGCGGCATCCTCTATTGCAACGACGGCGACTGGGTCGAGAGCCTGACGGCGCTGGTCGAGCATGCCGACGGTACGCTGGCCATCGTGCATTGGGCCGACCACATGGCCGTCAGCGAGCCCCACCCGGCTGACGCCGCTTGCGTCACATCAAGCGCTGGCTGACAAGCAGGACAGGCCCGCAAACAGCGCGAGGCAATTCAGGGGAAGATGACGGTCTGGATTCCGTTGTCTGCCATGTCACCTCCCCTCTCCCAGCCCAGCCCGACACCCGACACCCTGACGCCGCTGCGCCTCAAGCGCGTCGCCATCGACACCTACCGCGAGAACGTCGCCTACCTCCACCGCGAGTGCGCCATCTACCGGGCCGAGGGCTTTCAGGCCCTGTCCAAGGTCGAAGTGCGCGCCAATGGGCGCCGCATCCTGGCAACGCTGAACGTGGTCGACGACGCCTGCATCGTCGGGCCTGACGAGCTGGGCCTGTCGGAAGACGCCTTCGCCCAGATCGGCGTGCCGTCCGAGCACCCGGCCACCGTCAGCCAGGCCGAGCCACCCACCTCCATCTCGGCCCTGCACCGCAAGATCGCAGGCGAGCGCCTGACACACGCCGACTACCAGGCGATCGTGCGCGACATCGTCGACCACCGCTATTCCAAGATCGAGCTCACCGCCTTTGTGGTCGCCACCAACCAGGGCGAGCTCGACCGTGAAGAGGTCTACGACCTGACCGCGGCCATGGCCGGCGTCGGCCGGCGCCTGGACTGGAAGGCCCACCCGGTGGTCGACAAACACTGCATCGGGGGCATCCCGGGCAACCGCACGTCGATGCTGGTCGTGCCCATCGTGGCGGCGCACGGCATGCTGTGCCCCAAGACGTCTTCGCGCGCCATCACCTCGCCCGCGGGCACGGCCGACACCATGGAGGTGCTGGCCAACGTCGAACCGCCATTCGAGCGGCTGCAGGAAATCGTGCACACCCACCGCGGCTGCCTGGCCTGGGGCGGCACCAGCGAGCTCTCGCCGGCCGACGACGTGCTGATCTCGGTCGAGCGCCCCCTGTCCATCGACTCGCCCGGCCAGATGGTGGCGTCCATCCTGTCGAAGAAGGTGGCGGCGGGCTCCACCCACCTGCTGCTCGACATCCCGGTCGGCCCGACCGCCAAGGTGCGCACCGTGCCCGAGGCGCAGCGCCTGCGCAAGCTGTTCGAGTTCGTTTCGCGGCGCATGGGGCTGACCATCGATGTTGTCATCACCGACGGCCGCCAGCCCATCGGCTACGGCATCGGCCCGGTGCTCGAGGCGCGCGACGTGATGCGCGTGCTGCGCAACGACCCGCGCGCGCCCCACGACCTGCGTCAGAAATCACTGCGGCTGGCCGGCCGGATGCTGGAGTTCGACCCCGACGTGCGCGGCGGCGAAGGCTATGCCATCGCCCGCGACATCCTCGAATCGGGCCGGGCCCTCGAGCGCATGCAGGCCATCATCGAAGCCCAGGGCGCCCGTGCATTCGACCCGGAACACCCCGACCTCGCGCCGCTCACCTTCGAGGTGACGGCCCCGCAGGACGGGATGGTCACGGGCATCGACAACCTGCATCTGGCCCGCATTGCCCGGCTTGCGGGCGCGCCCAAGGTGCAAGGCGCCGGCGTCGACCTGCTGCACAAGCTGGGCGACACCGTGAAAGCCGGCGACACGCTGTACCGCGTGCACGCAGCCTTCCCCACCGACCTGGGCTTTGCCCGCCAGGCGTGCGAGCGCACCAGCGGCTTCATGCTGGGCAGCCCGGCTGACCTCACCGACCTACACGTCGAGTTCTGAACCATGCCAGACCTCTTGCTCCACTTTGCCGACGAGGCTGTGCCCGCCCAGCGCCTGGCCGCCGAGCTGGGCGTGCCTGCCGCCGAAATTGAACGCCATCGTTTCCCCGACGGCGAATGGCGCCTCCGCCTGCCCGTGGACGAGGCCGGTGGCTTGCCCGCCCACCTGATCGTCTACCGCAGCCTGGATCGCCCTAACGAAAAACTGATCGAGCTGCTGTTGCTGGCCCGGCAGGCCCGTCTGCTGGGCGCCGCCCACCTGACGCTGGTGGCGCCTTACCTCGCCTACATGCGGCAGGACATCGCCTTCCATCCGGGCGAGGTGGTCAGCCAGCGGGTCATCGGTCAGTTCCTCGCCGACCTGTTCAGTGCCGTCATCACGGTCGACCCGCACCTGCACCGCGTGGCCACGCTGGCCGAAGCCGTTCCCGTGGCCCGGGCGCTGGCCCTGTCCGGCGCGCCCATGCTCGCGCAGCTGGTGGCCGCACATCACGCCTCGCCCGTTCTCATCGGCCCGGACGCGGAATCGGCGCAGTGGATCGACAGCGCCGCGGCCGGCCGCGGCTGGCGCCACGGGGTCTGCACCAAGACGCGCCATGGCGACCGTGACGTGCGGATCACCTTGCCTGAGGTCGACGTGCGCGGACAGGCGGTCGTGCTCATCGACGACGTGGCCAGCTCCGGGCGCACCCTGGCCGAGGCCGCCCGCCTGCTGCTGGCTGCGGGCGCGCAGTCCGTGGATGCGGCCGTGACCCACGCCCTGTTTGCCGACGACGCGCTGAGCTTCATGCAGCAGGCCGGCATCCGGCATGTGTGGAGCACCGACTGCATCGCCCACCCGAGCAACGCCGCCCCCATGGCGCCGCTGCTCGCCGAGGCCGTGCGCACCGTGCAGCAGGCGCTGCGGCACAATACGGCCCCTCGTTGACCCCCTGCGCTCCGCACCCCGGAGCCCCCACACCATGGCCTTTGCCGACAACCTCAAGCAACTGCCCCCGGTCGCCCATCTCGCGGCCCTCGAGCTGATCAACGCCGCTGGCGAGGTCGCCGCCCGCATCGAGAACAAGCCCGGCCAGGCCGGCTCGCTCGCGGTGTACGCCGCCCTGGCCGCCAAACACGGCAGCATCGACACTGCGGCCGCCGAAGAAGGCCTCGAGATCTACGCCGAACACACCGCCGACTCGCGCGCCAACCCCGGCAAGCACCCCAACATCGACCGCCTGCTGGCCGTCATCGCATCGGGCCAGGGTTACACCGTGCGCCTGGTGCCGCAGGCGGGCTGAAGCCTCCGCCTCCGCCTCGCAGCCGGGGGAATCCGCGGCGAGCCGCAGCGCGGCCGCCCGGCAAGGCGGCCGGTATAGTGTCCCGACACACAAGAACGACAGGGGACACTGGTGGGGGCACGCATTCTTCGCTGGCTTGCATGGGCAGCCGTGCTGGCTTCGCTGGCCGCCATCGGCGCCAGCCTGTGGGCACAACGCCAGGCCGGTGCGCTTCAAGGACCGCAGGCGCTGGCGGCCCTGCCGGACGGCCAGGTCTGGCTCACCGTCAACGACGCGTTCTGGCAGCTCGATGCCGACGGTACTCTGCTGGCTCGCATCCCCATCGCGGCATTGGGCCTGCCCGACCGACCGGCCGCCATCGCGCCCGCGCCCGGCCAGCGGCTGCTCATCAGCCAGAACGGCAGCGCCATCCTTCAATGGCTCGACACGCGCACCCGGCGCCTGAGCGGGCAGACGGCGCTGCAGTGGCCCGACGACCTCCGCAAGCTGCTGGATCACCCGATGACCGTGGTCGTCAGCCCGCAAGGCGCGATCGCCGTGGCCACCGCAGGGGGGCACCGCGTGCTGGTGTTCGAAGTCGACGGGCGCTTCCGAGCCGTCACCCGCCCGGGCCTGTACCGTTTCACCAACGGGCTGTGGTGGGCGCCGGATGCCCTGTGGACCACCGACACCAACCGCTTCGCACTGGTCGAACTCGATCCACAGACCCTGCAGGAGCGCCGGCGCATCCAGTTCAAGCACAACGAGACGACTGCGCGCTACCTGAGCTGGGTCGCGCCCGTGCCCCAGGCCGACGGGCGTCTCCGGCCCCTGGCCAGCGTGGCCCGGATGCGCAACGGGATGCAGGTCGGCCGCATCGTCAACGTCTGGCCGGACGGCGACGAGCAGACCCTGCCCCTCCCCGATGACGCCCAGCCCCAGGACCTGGCCTGGCGGCACGACACCCTGCTGGTGGTGGATGGGGCCACCTGGCGCGTGCGTCGTTTCGGGCTGGACCGCGAAGCTCTGCCGGACTTCGGCGATCCCCACGCCCAGGCCGAACTGGCTGCGCTGTACGCAAAGCGGCAGGGTTTCGATCGGCTGTACCTCTGGGGATTGCGGGGCGGCGTGGCAGGGCTCGTGCTCGCCCTGGTTGCCCTGGCCTGGCAGGGGCAGCTGACCCGATCAAGCCGCGCGCGCGCCATGCGGCCCCTGCTGGCCACCCTCGGCACCCCGGTACTCGATGGCCCTGCCTTGCGCAAGGTGGCGCTGCGCGCCGCCTGGCCCTGGCTGCTGCTGCTCGTGTGGCTCGCGGCCTGGCAGGCACTGATTCGCCACTGGGAAGGCGACACCGCGGGCGACTCCGACAAGGCACGCATGGCCACGTGGGCCCTGTTCTTCGGGCTGCTGGCAGGCCTGGTTGCCCTGCTGCACGAGGTGCGCCGCCAGACGAAGCGACTCGCTGAAGCCCCCTGGGCCGAGGGCCTGCTGAACCTGCTCGCCGTACGCTGGCTGCAGACCGACGACGCCCTCGCGCAGTTGCTCGAGCCGGGCGAGCAGGTTCGCGAAACCTTCATCCTGCAACCGCTGGGCGGCCAGCGCTGGATCGTGCTGACCGATCGCCGACTGCTGAGCTTCCGGATCACACTCGGTCGCCGGGTGCTCGAGCACCGTGTGCCGAGGGCTGACATCGCCCGCGTGGCCTTGCCGCCAGCGGCACGCCTTACCGTGTGGCAGCGCCTGCTGCGTCAACCCGCCGACGATGGCTGGTTGCGACTGCAACTGCGTGATGGCACCATGGTGGAAGGCGCGGTGCGCTCGTCGGTCACTGCACGCCGTGTGGCGGCGCTGCTCAACGTGCGGGCGGTGCCGCGGCCCCGAGCCACCACCGGGGCGTCAGCCGCTTCACGCCGGCCCATTCCGGCGATGCTCGCTGCACTGGCCTCGTTCGCGGTGCCCGGCAGCGCACAATGGCTGCAGCGGCGCGCAGCCCTCGGCCTGATGATGTTCCTGGTGGCCGCGGGGTGGGCGAGCGTCATCACCGTGCGCGCGACCTGGGTGTGGTGGCATGGCTCAGCCGACATCGCCGCGCGCGTGCTCACGCAGGCCTGGGCAACGCAGCTGGGCTGGGGCCTCTTCTGCGCCTGGGATGCCTGGTATGCCGCCCCGCGACGCACCGACCGGGCGGCCCCATCGGCGCGCCCGGACCCCGCTTCAGACTGAGATCAGCCCACCCACTTGCGGGCGTTGCGGAACATGCGCAGCCACGGGCTCGGAGCACTCTTGTCGCCGCTGGTCCAGCTCATCTGGATGTTGCGGAACACGCGCTCCGGGTGCGGCATCATGGCCGTGAAGCGGCCATCGGCCGTCGTCACCGCGGTCAGGCCTTCGGGCGAGCCGTTCGGGTTGCACGGGTACACCTCGGTCGGCGCGCCGGTGTTGTCCACGTAGCGCAGCGCGCGGTGCACCTTGGCCGGGTCGCCACGCTGGGCGAAGTTGGCAAAGCCTTCACCGTGCGACACGGCGATCGGCATGCGGCTGCCGGCCATGCCCTGGAAGAACAGCGACGGGCTTTCCAGCACCTCGACCAGGCTCAGGCGTGCTTCGAAGCGCGTGCTCTGGTTGTGGGTGAACTTCGGCCAGTCCTGCGCACCCGGGATGATGGGGCTCAGGGCGGCCAGCATCTGGCAGCCGTTGCACACGCCCAGCGCGAAGGTGTCGGTGCGGCCGAAGAAGGCCGCAAACTGCTCGGCCAGCTGCGGGTTGAACATGATGGAGCGGGCCCAGCCTTCACCGGCACCCAGCGTGTCGCCATAGCTGAAGCCGCCGCACGCCACAAAGCCCTGGAACTGGTCCAGGCGGGCGCGGCCGGCCTGCAGGTCGCTCATGTGCACGTCGAAGGTGTCGAAGCCGCCCTGGTGCATGGCGTAGGCCATTTCCACGTGCGAGTTCACGCCCTGCTCGCGCAGGATGGCGACCTTGGGGCGTGCCTTGTGGATGAAGGGCGCGGCCACATCGTCCAGCGGGTCGAAGGTCAGGTGCAGGCTCATGCCCGGATCGGCCGGCGCCCCCACGGCGGCGTGCTCGCTGTCGGCACAGGCCGGGTTGTCGCGCAGCTGGGCGATGCGCCAGCTCACCTCGTCCCAGGTCTTGTGCAGCTGCTCCAGCGGCGCGGTCAGCACAGGCTTGGCATCGCGCCAGACCTGCACTTCCTGCGCGGCCTGGCCCTTCAGGTTGGGCTTGCCGATCACATGGGTGTGCTTGCTCAGGCCGTGTGCACGCAGCACCTGCAGCACGGCGTCACGCTCGGCGGTGCGCACCTGCAGCACCACGCCCAGTTCTTCGTTGAACAGCGCCTTGAGCGTCAGCTCATTGCGACGCTCGCCCACCTGGCCGGCCCAGTTCTTCGAGTCACCGAAGTCGGCGCGGCTGTCGTCGATGCCGGCGCTTTCCGTCACCAGCATGTCGACGTTGATGCTGACCCCGGTGTGGCCCGCAAAGGCCATCTCGCACACGGTGGCCCACAGGCCGCCGTCACCCCGGTCGTGGTAGGCCAGCAGCTTGCCGTCGGCGCGCAGGGCGTTCACCGCATTCACCGTGGCCTTGAGCAGCTCGGGGTTGTCGACGTCCGGCACCTCGTTGCCGAACTGGTTCAGCACCTGGGCCAGCATCGAGCCGCCCATGCGCTTCTTGCCTTCGCCCAGGTCCACCAGGATCAGGGTGGTGTCCAGCGGCTGGCCGTTTTCCTGCGTCACCAGCTGCGGCGTCAGCGTGCCACGCACGTCGCCGATCGACGCGAATGCGGTCACGATCAGCGACACAGGCGCCGTCACCTGCTTGGTGGCCCCGTTGTCGCTCCACTTGGTGCGCATCGACAGCGAGTCCTTGCCCACCGGGATGGAAATGCCCAACGCGGGACACAGCTCCAGGCCCACGGCCTTCACGGTGTCGTACAGCGCGGCGTCTTCGCCCTTTTCGCCACAGGCCGCCATCCAGTTGGCCGACAGCTTGACGCGCGGCAGCTCGATCGGCGCTGCCAGCAGGTTGGTGATCGCCTCACCCACGGCCATGCGGCCGGATGCAGGCGCGTTGACCGACGCCAGCGGCGTGCGCTCGCCCATGGCCATCGCCTCGCCGGCAAAGCCCTTGAAGTCGGCCAGGGTCACGGCCACGTCGGCCACGGGCACCTGCCACGGGCCCACCATCTGGTCGCGGTGGTTCAGGCCACCCACGGTGCGGTCGCCAATGGTGATCAAAAAGCGCTTGCTGGCCACGGTCGGATGGCGCAGCACGTCCATCGCCACCTGCTCCAGCGGCACGCCGGTCAGGTCCAGCTGGCCGCCGTCCCACTGCACGCGCTCAACGACGCGGTGCATCTTGGGCGGTTTGCCCAGCAGCACCTCCATCGGCATGTCCACGGCCTTATCGGCCTGCGGTTGGGTCGTGTCTTCGAGGATCAGTTCGAGCGCATCGGTGGCCGTGCCGATCACGCCGAACGGGCAGCGCTCGCGCTCGCACATCGCGGTGAAGATGGGCAGGCTTTCCGGGGCAATGGCCAGAACGTAGCGTTCCTGGCTCTCGTTGCACCAGATTTCCTTCGGGGCCAGGCCGGTTTCTTCCAGCGGCACCTTGCTCAGGTCGAAGCGCGCCCCCTTGCCCGCGCCGTCCACCAGTTCGGGGAAGGCATTCGAGATGCCGCCGGCGCCCACGTCGTGGATCGCCAGAATCGGGTTGTTCGCGCCCAGGCCCCAACAGTGGTTGATGACTTCCTGCGCGCGGCGCTCGATCTCCGGGTTGCCACGTTGCACCGAGTCGAAGTCGAGGTCGGCCGCGTTGGTGCCCGCCGCCATCGACGACGCCGCTGCGCCGGCCATGCCGATGCGCATGCCCGGGCCGCCCAGCTGGATCAGCAACGTGCCCGCACCGAACACAATCTTCTTCGTCTGTTCGGCGCTGATCGTGCCGATGCCCCCGGCGATCATGATGGGCTTGTGATAACCGCGGCGGATGGCCTCGGCGCCCTCACCCACCGTCTGCTCGAACACGCGGAAGTAGCCGCCCAGGTTAGAACGGCCGAACTCGTTGTTGAACGCGGCGCCGCCCAGCGGGCCTTCGGTCATGATCTGCAGCGGGCTGGCGATGTGCTCGGGCTTGCCGACGGGGTTCTGCTCCCACGGCTCGTTCGTGCCCGGCAGGTGCAGGTTCGACACCGAGAAACCCGTGAGGCCCGACTTCGGACGCGAGCCGCGGCCCGTGGCGCCTTCGTCGCGAATCTCACCACCGGCGCCCGTCGAAGCGCCCGGGAACGGCGAAATCGCCGTCGGGTGGTTGTGCGTTTCCACCTTCATCAGCACGTGGGCCAGCTCTTCGCGCGCCTTGTACTGCGGCGCGTTGGTGTAGCCCTCGGGCATCCAGCGCTCGATGGCGTGGCCTTCCATGATGGAGGCGTTGTCCGAGTAGGCCACCACGGTGTGCTGCGGGCTCACCTTCTCGGTGTGACGGATCATGCCGAACATCGACAGGTCCTGCTCGTGGCCGTCGATGGTGAACTTCGCGTTGAAGATCTTGTGGCGGCAGTGCTCCGAGTTCGCCTGGGCGAACATCATCAGCTCGACGTCGGTCGGGTTGCGCTTCAGGCCGGTGAAGGCGTTCACCAGGTAGTCGATTTCGTCATCCGACAGCGCCAGGCCGAAGCTCACGTTGGCTTCTTCCAGCGCCGCACGGCCGCGGGCCAGCACGTCCACATGGGCCATGGGCTGGCCGGGCTTCTCGTCGAACAGGTGGCGAGCTTCCTCGCGGGCCAGCAGCACGCTTTCCGTCATGCGGTCGTGCAGCAGCGCGGCGCAGGCGGCCAGTTCGTCGGCGGTCAGGCCCTTGGCGCCGCCCGTCAGCGAGCCCAGCAGACCGGCCTTCAACGTCAGGCGGTACTCGGTCACGCGCTCCACGCGGCGAATCGCCAGGCCGCAGTTGTGCGCAATGTCGGTCGCCTTCGAGGCCCAGGGCGACAGCGTGCCCAGGCGCGGCGCCACCACGATCAGTTCGCCGTCCTGCGGGCCCTCGTAGGCGTCGCCGTAGTTCAGCAGCGCGGCCAGCTTGTCGACCTCACCGGCGGCCAGGGCCTGGTCCGCGGCCACCCAGTGCACGTGCCGCGCATGCACGGCCGTGATCTTCGGGTTGATGGCCTGCAGCTTCGGCAGCAGCGCGTGGATCTGGTGGGGAGCCAGGGCGTTGCCGCCCTCGAAGTGCATCAGGGTCGACATCGGTGCGGGGGTGCGTTCGGTCACGGCGGAGGGCGGTCGTGCGGAAAAACGAGAATTTTACCGGCCCCTGTCCGGGAAAGCCCGCCACCCCCTCTGTTTCTGTTTTCCCTGACAGCGACATACCCCACGCCAATTGCGGATAATCCCTGCCCATGAGCATCACCATCAAGACCGGCGCCGAGATCGACGCCATGCGCGTCGCAGGGCGCCTCGCCTCCGAGGTGCTGGACTACCTCACGCCGTTCGTGAAGCCCGGCGTCACCACCGAAGAGCTGGATCGCCTCGCCCATGACTACATGGTCAATGTGCAGGGCTGCGTGCCAGCGCCCCTGAACTACGCGCCGGGCGGCCACAAGCCCTACCCCAAATCGATCTGCACGTCGATCAACCACCAGGTCTGCCACGGCATCCCGAACGACCGCCCCCTGAAGGACGGCGACATCGTCAACATCGACATCACCGTCATCAAGGACGGCTGGCACGGTGACACGAGCCGCATGTTCATCTGCGGCAATGGCTCGATCGCGGCCAAGCGCCTGTGCGCCTTCACCTACGAAGCCATGTGGAAGGGCATCGCCAAGGTCAAGCCCGGTGCACGCCTGGGCGACATCGGCCACACCATCCAGACCTTTGCCGAGAACAACGGCTTCTCGGTGGTGCGCGAGTTCTGCGGGCACGGCATCGGCCGCAAGTTCCACGAAGAGCCGCAGGTGCTGCACTACGGCCGCCCCGGCACACTGGAAGAACTCAAGCCCGGCATGATCTTCACGATCGAGCCCATGATCAACGCCGGCAAGCGCGACATCAAGTCGCTGGGTGATGGCTGGACCATCGTCACGAAGGACCGCTCGCTGTCCGCTCAGTGGGAGCACACCGTGCTCGTCACCGAAACCGGCTACGAAGTGTTGACGTTGTCGGCCGGCAGCCCGCCCATCCCGGACTTTGTCAGCGCCGCCCAGACCGCCAGCGCCTGACGCCACACCACCCGACCGGGCCCGAGCCGCCCGCTCGGGTTTTTTTCTGCGCCCCGCCAGGGCCAGGCCTGCTGTACCGTTCTCCCACATGACCCTGGACATCGCCGCCCTGCGGAACGACTTCCGCGCTGCCAAGACCGACCTGCTGACGCGTTTTCAGGACGCCCGGGCCACGTCTGCCTCGGCCAGCACGCTGCTGCTGCACCTTGCCCGGCTGGTCGACCGCACCCTGACCCGGTTGTGGGAGGACGTCGACATGCCCAAGGGCGGTGCGCTCGTGGCAGTCGGGGGCTATGGCCGCGGCGAACTCTTTCCCTACTCCGACATCGACGTGCTGGTGCTGCTGCCGGTGGTGCCCTCGGCCTCCGGAGAAGACCTCTGCGCACCCAAGGTCGAGGCGTTCATCAGCGCTTGCTGGGACATCGGGCTGGAGATCGGCTCCAGCGTGCGCACCGTTGACGAATGCGTCGAAGAAGCCCGCCGCGACGTCACCGTGCAAACTGCCTTGCTGGAGGCCCGCTTCATCTGCGGCACCCGCGCCCGCTTCGAGGAACTGGAAGCCAGCACCCACGAGCACATGGACGTGCCGGCCTTCCTCACAGCCAAGCTGCTCGAGATGCGCCAGCGCCACACCAAGTACGAGGACACGCCGTACGCACTCGAGCCCAACTGCAAGGAAAGCCCGGGCGGCCTGCGTGATCTGCAGGTGGTGCTGTGGCTGGCGCGCGCCGCCCGCCTGGGGCGCAACTGGGCGGAACTGGCCCGCAACGGCCTGCTCACTGCGTTCGAAGCGCGCCAGCTGCAACGCAACGAAGGCCTGCTCAAGCTGATCCGCACGCGGCTGCACCAGATCGCCGGGCGCCGCGAAGACCGGCTGGTGTTCGACCTGCAGACCGCCGTGGCCACCAGCTTCGGCTACGAAAGCACCAAGGCCCTGCGCGCCAGCGAAGCGCTGATGCGACGTTATTACTGGGCGGCCAAAGCGGTCACCCAGCTCAACCAGATCCTCATCCTCAACATCGAGGAACGCGTGCGGGGCTCACACGATGCGCCCATGCGCCGCATCGACGAGCGCTTCTTCGACCGCGGCGGTTTCCTGGAAGTGGCCCGCGACGATCTCTACGAGCACGACCGCCACGCCATCTTCGGCACCTTCCTGGCCCTGCAGCAGGACAAGACCCTGAAGGGCCTGTCGGCCCGCACCCTGCGCGCGCTCTACAACGCCCGCAACGTCATGGACGCGTCCTTCCGGCGCGACCCGGCCAACCACGCCGCCTTCATGCAGTTGCTGAAGGCCGACCACGGCCAGACCCACCTGCTGCGCCTGCTGAACCAGACCTCGGTGCTGGGCCGCTACCTGTGGGTGTTCCGCCGCATCGTCGGCCAGATGCAGCACGACCTGTTCCACGTCTACACGGTCGATCAGCACATCCTGATGGTCGTGCGCAACATGCGCCGCTTCTTCATTCCGGAGCACGCGCACGAGTACCCCTACTGCACGCAACTGGCGTCCGAGTGGGACAAGCCTTACCTGCTCTACGTGGCCGCCCTCTTCCACGACGTGGCCAAGGGCCGCGGTGGCGACCACTCCGAGCTGGGTGCGGTGGAAGTGCGCCGCTTTTGCAAGGACCACGGCATCACCGGCGAAGACGCCCGGCTGGTCGAGTTCCTCGTGGCCGAACACCTCACCATGTCGCGCGTGGCGCAGAAGGAAGACCTGTCCGACCCGGACGTCATCCAGGCCTTCGCGCGGCGCATGGGCAGCGAGCGTTTCCTCACCGGCCTCTACCTGCTGACCGTCGCCGACATCCGCGGCACCAGCCCCAAGGTCTGGAACGCCTGGAAGGGCAAGCTGCTCGAAGACCTCTACAAGCTCACCCTGCGTGCACTGGGCGGCGCACGGCCCCACCTGGATGCCGAGATCGAGGCGCGCAAGCAGCAGGCGCGGCACACCCTGGCGCTGTACTTCATGCCCGCCGGCATCGAGCAGAAGCTCTGGGCCACGCTGGACACCAGCTACTTCGCCCGCCATGACTCGGCCGACATCGCCTGGCACACCCGCATGCTGTGGCGCCACGTCGAAACGCTCAAACCCGTCGTGGCCGCACGGCTCTCGCCGGTGGGCGAAGGCCTTCAGGTGCTGGTGTATGCGCCCGACCGCCCTGACCTCTTCGCCCGCATCTGCGGCTACTTCGACCGAGCCGGATTCAGCATTCAGGATGCGCGCATCCACACCTCGAAGACCGGCTACGCCATCGACACGTTCCAGATCCTCACGGCGGGTTCCGCGCAATTCGAAGGCGTGCACTACCGCGACCTGATCGCCCTTGTCGAGAACCAGCTGGCTGAAGGCGTCGCATCCGACGCGCCGCTGCATGACCCCTCACGAGCTCGGCTGTCGCGTCGGGTGAAGTCTTTCCCGGTGCAGCCCCGTGTGAGCCTGCGGCCCGATGAACGCGCCCAGCGCTGGCTGCTGACCGTCTCCGCCAGCGACCGCTCCGGCCTGCTCTACGTGATCGCCCGCACGCTGGCCCGCCATCAGATCAACGTGCAACTGGCCAAGGTCAGCACCCTGGGCGAGCGCGTGGAAGACACCTTCCTCGTGACAGGCGATGTGCTGCGCGGGGACAAGGCCCAGCTGCAGGTCGAAACCGAGCTGTTGACCGCCCTCGAAGCCTGATCAGGCAGGCTCTTTCGGGTCGAGCAAGGCTTCCAGCCGCTCGATCCGATCGCGCAGCAACAGGCGGCGCTTCTTCAGCCGCCGCAGCGAGAGCTCATCCAGAGGCGACTGCTCCGCCATCCGGTCGATCATGTTGTCGAGATCGGCGTGTTCGATGCGCAGTTCAATGAGCTGGCGATGAGGGGAATGCAGGTTTTCTTGCATCGGGGGATGCCGCAAGGGCATGCACGACAGGCGCATCAACAAGGGAAGATTCGGGGCATCGCCTCAGCCCGAATCAAAGCGTTTCACGATTATAGTTTTCCCCATGATTGCACCAACCAGTTTCCGCCTGGTGGCGGCCACGGGCATCCACCGCGGAGACCGGCCATACCAACAAGATCAGGTGGCCATCCTGCCCCACCCCCGTACCGCGGGCTGCCTGATGGCCGTGGTGGCCGATGGCATGGGTGGCAAGAGTGGCGGACGCAAGGCCGCCGACCAGGTGCTCATGACGGCCCGCCAGGTGTTCGACCGCTATGTGCCCGGCACAGAAGAGGCGACCACCATCCTGGCCCAGCTGCTCAATGAAGCGCACCTGATGATCAAGCTGACGGCCATCGCTTTCGAGGAAGAGCCGCACAGCACGCTGGCGAGCTTCATCGTGAACCCCGACCTGACCGCCGACATCCTGCACGCCGGTGATTCACGGGTGTACCACTTCCGTGGCCCCGAGATGCTCTACCGCACGCTCGATCACTCCTTCGTCCAGCGCCTGGTCAACGAAGGGCAGATCACGGAAGAGGAAGCCAACGTGCACCCGCAGTCCAACCTGCTCACGGGCTGCCTCGGCACCCAGCAGGATCCGCCTCTGGCCGCCCACCGGCTGCGCGGTCTGCAGATCGGCGACAGCCTGCTGGCCTGCTCAGACGGTCTGTGGCACTACTTCACGCCCAAGGAGCTAGGCGCCATCGTGCACACCCTGCCGCCGCGCGAAGCGGCCGAAATGCTGGTCAGCAAGGCACGCCACCGCGCACGAGGCGGCGGCGACAACCTGTCGATGGCCCTGGTCCGCGTCGAGGCCCGCAGCTGAATCAGGTGATCGAGGTGTCGACCACCCGGCGCTCCTCGCTCAGGTACTCCTTCGATTGCATCTCGTTCAGACGCGAGACCGTGCGAGGGAACTCGTGCGACATCGGCCCTTCGGTGTAGAGCTGCTCCGGCGGCACCTCCGCCGAGATCACCAGCTTGCACTTGCGGTCGTACAGCACGTCCACCAGCCAGGTGAAGCGCCGGGCCTCCGAGGCCATCCGCACCGGCATCTGCGGCACGTTGCTGAGCATCAGCGTGTGGAACTGCGACGCCAGCTCAAGGTAGTCATTCTGTGAGCGCGGGCCGCCGCACAGCGTCTGGAAGTCGAACCACACCACGCCACCGGCACGGCGACGGGCCTTCAGCACCCGGTGCTCGATGTGCAGCTCCGGGCTGTCGTCGGCTGTCTCGGCCAGCTGCGAGAAGATCTGCCCCATCTCGGCATCGGTCTGGTCGTTCAGTGGTGTCAGGTACAACCGCGCCAGCTCCAGCGTGCGGCGGCGGTAATCGGTGCCACTGTCCACATTGATCACTTCCAGCTGCTGCTTGAGCAGCGCGATGGCGGGGAGGATGCGGTCTCGGTGCAGCCCGTTCGGATACAGCCCGTCCGGATGGAAGTTCGACGTGGTGACGATGCTCATGCGGTTGCGGAACATCGCGTCCAGCAGCCGGTGCAGGATCATCGCGTCCGTCACGTCGGCCACGTGGAACTCGTCGAAGCAGATCAGCCGGTGCTTGCGAGACATGCGCTTGGCCAGCACGTCCAGCGGGTCCTGCACGCCTTTCAGCTCATGCAACTGACGGTGCACCTCGCGCATGAACTCGTGAAAGTGCAGACGCGTCTTGCGCTCCAGCGGGACGGCGTTGAAGAAGCAGTCCATGATGAAGCTCTTGCCGCGCCCCACCCCGCCGTACATGTACACGCCCTTGGGCAGATCCGGGTAGCGGAGCATCTTGGTCAGCGCATTGCCGCGCTTGGCCTTGTAGTGCGACCACTCGTCCTGGCAGCGCTGCAGGGCTGCAATGCCCTTGAGCTGGGCCTCGTCGGCCTTGTAGCCGCGTTCGGCCAGGCTTTGCTGATAGAGCTGGGTGACGGAGATGGCGGGTGCGGGCATGACGCAGACGGCAGAAGGTTCTTCGACGAAAGCGCGCAGCGTAGCCGACTTCGATCGGCACGTGGCGCGGCCCCAAGAAAAAGGGGTGGCTCGCGCCACCCCGATGCACTCAGGATCCGGACAACACTGTCTCACGCCCTGGGCAGGCGTTTGACAGCGTGACGCACGACTGAATCAGAAGTTCAGCGTGCGCTTGTCCACCGCCAGGGCGGCTTCCTTGGTGGCTTCGCTCAGGCTCGGGTGAGCGTGGCAGATGCGCGCGATGTCTTCGGCGCTGGCCTTGAAGTTCATGGCGACCACGGCTTCCGAGATCAGCTCGGAAGCGTACGGGCCGATGATGTGCACGCCGAGGATCTCGTCGGTCGTCGCATCGGCCAGGAACTTCACGAAACCGTTGGTGTCACCCAGGGCACGTGCGCGCCCGTTGGCCAGGAAGGGGAAGGAACCGGCCTTGTAGGCACGGCCCTCCGCTTTCAGTGCCTGTTCGGTCTTGCCGACCCAGGCAATCTCCGGGCTGGTGTAGATCACCCAGGGAATCGTGTCGAAGTCGACGTGACCGTGCTGACCGGCAATGCGCTCGGCCACGGCCACACCTTCTTCTTCAGCCTTGTGGGCCAGCATCGGGCCGCGGACCACGTCACCCACCGCCCACACATTGGGCAGGTTGGTCTTGCAGTCGGCGTCCACCACGATGGCGCCACGTTCGTCGAGTTGCAGGCCCACCGCCTCGGTGTTCAGGCCGATGGTGTTGGGCACGCGGCCGATCGAGACGATCAGCTTGTCCACGGCCAGCTCTTGCGCTTCGCCCTTGGCGTTGGTGTACGCCACGGTCACGCCCTTCTTGGCCGTCTTGATGTCGCCGATCTTGACGCCCATCTCGATCTTCAGGCCCTGCTTCGTGAACAGCTTGTGCGCTTCCTTGGCGACGGCCTCGTCGGCGGCGCCCAGGAAAGTCGGCAGGCCTTCCAGGATGGTGACCTCGGCACCCAGGCGGCGCCAGACCGAGCCCATCTCCAGGCCGATCACACCGGCACCGATCACGCCGAGCTTCTTGGGCACGTCGTTGACCTGCAGCGCGCCGTCGTTCGACAGGATCAGCTTCTCGTCGAAGGCCGCACCCGGCAGCGCACGGGCGTTCGAGCCGGTGGCCACGATGATGTGCTTGCCTTGCAGCGTTTCGGGCTTGTCACCCGCCACCGCGATCTCGTACTGGCCATCAGCGGCCTTCACGAACGAACCACGACCGTGGAAGAACGTGACCTTGTTCTTCTTGAACAGGTACAGGATGCCGTCGTTGTTCTGTTTGACGACGGTGTCCTTGCGGGCAATCATCTTCGCGACATCCATCTCGAGTCCCTTGACCGAGATGCCGTGGTCGGCGAAGTGCAGCGAAGCGTGTTCGAAGTGCTCCGAAGATTGGAGCAGCGCCTTCGACGGGATGCAGCCGACGTTGGTGCAGGTGCCGCCCGGTGCGGGGCCGCCCTTGCTGTTCTTCCACTCGTCGATCGCTGCAACCTTGAAGCCAAGCTGTGCAGCACGGATGGCGGCGATGTAGCCACCGGGGCCGCCACCGATCACGATGACGTCGAATTGTTGGGACATGAAGTGTCTCCTGGGGTCCGGTCGTTGTCGGATTTGCAGTCGCCAGGCAGGCCCTCGTGAGGCCCGCCCGGCCGCAAAAAAACGGTTGTCAGTTCAGATCAGATGTCGAACAGCAGGCGGGCCGGATCTTCCAGCGCTTCCTTCATGGCCACCAGACCCAGCACGGCTTCGCGGCCGTCAATGATGCGGTGGTCGTACGACATGGCCAGGTAGTTGATCGGACGGATCACGATCTGGCCGTTCTCCACCACGGCGCGGTCCTTGGTGGCGTGCACGCCCAGGATGGCCGACTGCGGCGGGTTGATGATCGGGGTCGACAGCATCGAGCCGAAGACGCCGCCGTTCGAGATCGAGAACGTGCCGCCGGTCATCTCTTCGATGCCCAGCTTGCCGTCACGGGCCTTCACGCCGAACTCGGCGATCTTCTTCTCGATTTCGGCAAAGGTCATCTGGTCGGCGTTGCGCACCACCGGCACCACCAGACCACGCGGCGAGCCGACGGCCACACCGATGTCGAAATAGCCGTGGTAGACGATGTCGTTGCCGTCGACCGAGGCGTTCAGCACCGGGTACTTCTTCAGCGCATGCACGGCCGCCTTGACGAAGAAGCTCATGAAGCCCAACTTGACGCCGTGTTCCTTCTCGAACTTCTCCTGGAACTTCTTGCGCATTTCCATCACCGGGGCCATGTTCACTTCGTTGAACGTGGTCAGGATGGCGTTGGTGGCCTGCGATTGCAGCAGACGCTCGGCGACGCGGGCACGCAGGCGGCTCATCGGCACGCGCTGCTCGGGGCGGTCGGCCAGGTTGGCGCCGCCAGCCGGTGCCTGCACGGCGGGCAGCGACTTGGTCGGCACGCCGGTCGGGATGGCAGCGGCGGGAGCGGGAGCGGCTGCGGCAGCGGGCTTGGCGCCAGCGGCCACGGCGCCCAGGACATCACCCTTGGTCACGCGGCCATCCTTGCCGGTGCCGGCCACCTGGGCGGTGGTCAGGCCGTTGTCGGCCAGCAGCTTGGCGGCGGCGGGCATGGCCACGTCGGCCTTGCTGCCACCCGATGCGGCGGCGGCCGGCGCAGCGGCAGCAGCCGGGGCCGGCGTGGTCTCCACGGCCTTGACGGGCAGCGGGCTCACGGCCGTGTTGCCTTCGGTGTCGATGCGGGCAATGACCTCGTCCGAACCCACGGTCTCGCCGTCATTCTTCACGATCTGGGCCATCACGCCAGCAGCCGGGGCCGGCACTTCGAGCACCACCTTGTCGGTCTCGATCTCGATCAGGATTTCATCGGCCGCGACGGCTTCGCCGGGCTTCTTCTTCCATTGCAGCAGCGTGGCCTCGGCCACGGACTCGGACAGTTGGGGAACCTTGACTTCAACGATTGCCATGATGTGTATCTCCTACAGCGACCGCGTGCGGAAACCCGGCCCGGCAACAGGCACCGGGCGGGCGGCATCGCACCGCGGTCGAACAAACCTTACTTGGTGAGAACGAAGCCCTTGAGCTTGGCGAACGCCTGGTCCAACAGCGCTTTCTGCTGGTCCTGGTGCAGGTGGGCATAACCCACTGCCGGCGAGGCCGATGCCGGCCGGCCGGCGTAACCCAGCTTCTGGCCTTCGGTCATGTTCTCGTGGATGTAGTGCTGAACGAAGAACCACGCACCCTGGTTTTGCGGCTCGTCCTGACACCACACCAGTTCGGTGGCGTTGGAATACTTCTTGATCTCGGCGGCGAAAGCCTTGTGCGGGAAGGGATAGAGCTGCTCGACGCGGATGATCGCGACGTCGCTGGCCTTCTTCTCTTCGCGCTTCTTGACCAGGTCGTAATAGACCTTGCCCGAGCAGGCGATCACGCGCTTGACCTTGCTGGCTTCGATGTCGGCGTTCAGTTCACCGATCACCGTGCGGAACTCACCCTTGGTGAACTCGGTCAGCGGCGAGGTGGCGTCCTTGTTACGCAGCAGCGACTTCGGCGTGAAGATCACCATCGGCTTGCGGAACATGCGCACGATCTGTCGACGCAGCACATGGAAGATCTGGCTGGCCGTGGTCGGCTGCACGATCTGCATGTTGTTCTCGGCGGCCAGCTGCATGAAGCGCTCCAGGCGAGCCGAGCTGTGCTCGGGGCCCTGGCCTTCGTAGCCGTGCGGCAGCATCATGACCAGGCCGTTGGCGCGGCCCCACTTCACTTCGCCCGAGGCGATGAACTGGTCGATCACGACCTGAGCGCCGTTGGCGAAGTCGCCGAACTGCGCTTCCCACACGACCAGGCTGTTGGGGTCCGAACCGGCATAGCCATATTCGAAGGCCAGCACGGCCTCTTCCGACAGGATGGAGTCGATGACGACGAACGGCGCCTGGTTCTCGGCCACGTTCTGCAGCGGCACATAGGTGCCTTCGTCCCAGCGCTCACGGCTCTGGTCGTGGATCACGGCGTGGCGGTGGGTGAAGGTGCCGCGGCCGCAGTCCTCGCCCGACAGGCGCACCGGGTAGCCGGAAGCCACCAGCGAGGCAAACGCCATGTGCTCGCCCATGCCCCAGTCGACGTTGACCTCGCCACGGCCCATGGCCGCGCGGTCCGCGTAGACCTTCTTGACCAGTTGGTGCGGGGTGATCGATTCGGGCAGCGTCGTGATGCGCTCGGCCAGACGCTTCCACTCGGCGAGCGGGATGGCGGTGTCGCCACCGTCGGTCCACTTCTTGCCCAGGAACGGCGTCCAGTCCACCGCGTACTTGCGCTGGAAGTTGGTCAGCACCGGGTCCACGGTGTGACGGCCTTCGTCCATGGCAGCGCGGTAGGCCTTCGCCAGGTCGTCGCCCAGCGTCTCGCCCATGCCTTGTGCGGCCAGCTTGTCTGCGTACAGCTTGCGCGTGCCGGGGTGGGCCGCGATCTTCTTGTACATCAGCGGCTGGGTCAGGCTCGGCGTGTCCTGCTCGTTGTGGCCCAGCTTGCGGAAGCACACGATGTCGACCACGACGTCCTTGCGGAACGCCAGGCGGTACTCGAGCGCCAGTTGCGTGGCGAAGACCACGGCTTCCGGATCATCGCCATTGACGTGCAGCACCGGCGACTCGACGCCCTTCACGATGTCCGTGCAGTACAGCGTGGAACGCAGGTCGCGCGGATCGGAGGTGGTGAAGCCGATCTGGTTGTTGATGATGATGTGGACGGTGCCACCGGTCGTGTAGCCGCGGGTCTGAGCCAGCGCCAGGGTTTCCTGGTTGACGCCCTGGCCTGCAAAGGCCGCATCGCCGTGCACCAGCACCGGCAGCACGGTGTCACCCAGCGTGTCACCACGACGGTCCATGCGCGCACGCACGGAACCTTCGACCACCGGATTCACGATTTCCAGGTGCGACGGGTTGAACGCCAGCGACAGGTGGACGGGGCCGCCCGGGGTGGACACGTCGGAGCTGAAGCCCTGGTGGTACTTCACGTCGCCGGCGGGCAGCGCTTCGGGGGCGGTGTGCTCGAACTCGGCGAACAGGTCACGCGGCATCTTGCCCAGCGTGTTGACGAGCACGTTCAGACGACCACGGTGGGCCATGCCGATCACGATTTCCTGCACGCCCTTCTCGCCGGCACGCTGGATCACTTCGTCCATGGCAGCGATGAAGCTCTCACCGCCTTCGAGGGAGAAGCGCTTCTGACCCACGTACTTGGTGTGCAGGAAGCGCTCGAGGCCTTCGGCTGCGGTCAGGCGGTCGAGGATGTGCTTTTTCTTCTCGGCCGTGAACACCGGCTTCGAGCGGGTGCTTTCCAGCCGCTCCTGCCACCAGCGCTTCTCGGTCGGGTCGGTGATGTGCATGTACTCGGCACCAATGCTGCCGCAGTACGTTTCACGCAGCGCCTGCACGATCTCGCGCAGGGTCATGTGCTCGGCCTTGGTGAAGTACGTGTTCGTGGCCGAGAACGTGATGTCCATGTCCGACTCGGTGAAGTCGTAGAACGACGGCTCGAGTTCGGGGATCTTGGGACGTTCCGTGCGCTTGAGGGGATCGAGATCCGCCCAGCGGGAACCGAGGAAGCGATAGGCAGCAATCAGCGACTGAACGTGCACCTGCTTGCGCGACACGGCGAGATCAGCCGAGCTGGTCTTGACCATGAAGGCGTTGGCCTTGGCGCGCTGCGCAAACGACTCGACGACCGGGGCATGCGCCACGTCGCGGCCATCGGAGCCATCGGTTGCGGGGACGTTCTGGAGCGCGTCGAAGTACGACCGCCAGTTGTCCGGCACGGAGCCGGGGTTGTCGAGGTACGCCTCGTACAACTCTTCTACGTACGGGGCATTGCCCCCGAACAGGTACGAGTTCGACCTGAACTGCTGCATCATTTTCGCTCACCTCACTCCCAGGTTTCCTGGGACATTGGCTGGTTGAAAAACCTTCCGCGACACGGCTTGACCGGTTGGCGGATTGCGACCCGCCTTGCTGAATGCCGACACCCTGTGGGTATCAGGCCTCGCCAGCAAGGGCGACGGGAAGGGCCGTAAATAAACCAACGCGACTGTACCACCGTGCCCGGGGCTTCGCACGCCCTCCTGCGGAAAACACGGACTGACATCGCATTGGAGCCAAGCGTTTCACGGGCCGCACAAGAAAAAAGCCGGGCATTGCCCGGCTTTCCCTGCGCGCAGCGCGCACGATCCGCAAAAATCGCTCAGCCGAAATTCTTCTCGGCGAATTCCCAGTTCACGAGGTTGTTGAGGAAGACCTCGACAAACTTCGGACGGGCATTGCGGTAGTCGATGTAATAGGCGTGTTCCCACACGTCCACGGTCAGCAGCGGGGTGTCGCCCGTGGTCAGCGGCGTGCCGGCGGCACCCATGTTCACGATGTCGACCGAACCGTCGGCCTTCTTGACCAGCCACGTCCAGCCCGAACCGAAGTTGCCCACGGCCGACTTGGTGAAGGCTTCCTTGAAGGCGTCCAGGCTGCCGAACTTGGCGTTGATGGCATCGGCCAGCTTGCCGCTGGGGGCGCCGCCGCCGTTCGGCTTCATGCAGTTCCAGAAGAAGGTGTGGTTCCAGATCTGGGCTGCGTTGTTGTAGACGCCACCGCTGGACTTCTTGACGATCTCTTCCAGCGACATCGATTCGAACTCGGTGCCGGGGATGAGGTTGTTCAGGTTGGTGACGTAGGCCTGGTGGTGCTTGCCGTAGTGGTATTCGAACGTCTCCTTCGACAGGTGCGGCGCGAGGGCGTCAGGAGCGAACGGCAGAGGGGGAAGCGTGTGGGCCATGGTGTTGTTCCAGTTGGGGGTTGGACAGATGTGGGCGATTGTAGGCACGCGACAAGGGGTTCTGCCGCGTGAGGTCATTCCCCGAGCGCGGGGCGGGACTTGTGGGTGCCGGCCTCGGAGGGGGCCGCCTCGACCCCATTGACGTGCAACTGCAACACCCCGTCGGCCAGCACACCGCGGACTGTTGCGCCGACGGCCACCTCGGCCACGCTGGCCAGCGGATGACCGGCATCGTCACTGAGCCAGGCAAAGCCGCGCTCGAGCACGCGCCGGGGGTTGAGTGCCTCCAGCCGCCCCTCCGCAGCGGACAGCGTGTGTTCGGCGCGCTCGGTGCCTCGGGCCATGGCCCGCGCAAGCCGATGCGCCAGGGTGGGCAGCGTCTGGCGGGCCCGCTGCGTGCGGCGTTCACCCGCCGCCGCCAGCCTGTGCGACAGCAGGGCCAGCCCGCGATGTGCCTCGTGCAATGCCACCCCGGGTCGCGCGAGTCGGGCGGCGGCCCGGTCCAGGCGCTGGGCGTGACCGTCCAGACGACGACGAACCCGGTGATGCAGCAAGGCGGCCAGCCCTTCGAGCGCTGCGAGGGCCGCAGCACGGTCTCGCGCCACCAGTTCGGCCGCGGCCGTCGGTGTGGGCGCACGCAGGTCGGCAGCAAAGTCGCACAAGGTCACATCGGTCTCGTGCCCCACCCCGCAGACGACCGGCACCGGGCAAGCGGCAACGGCGCGCACGACGCGCTCGTCGTTGAAGGCCCAGAGGTCTTCGAGCGAGCCTCCGCCGCGGCACAGCACCACAGCATCCAGCTTCGTGCCCTGGCGGTGAAGCGCCGCCAGCGAGGCCAGCGCATCCACCAGTTGGGGGGGCGCCTCTGCCCCCTGCACGCTGGCCGGGGCCAGCACCACCTCGACATGGGGTGCGCGCCGTTGCAGCGCCGTCAGCACGTCGTGCAGGGCTGCCGCCGCCAGTGACGTCACCACGCCGATGCGCACTGGAAAGGCCGGCAGGGGTCGCTTGCGTGTCGGGTCAAACACCCCCTCGGCCTCGAGCCGCGCCTTCAGCCGCAGGAACTGCTCGTACAGCGCGCCCTCGCCGGCTGGGCGCAAGGCCTCGACGATGAGTTGCAGCTCGCCGCGGGCTTCATAGACGGCCAGCGTTCCGCGCGCCTCCACCAGCATGCCCTCGCCCGGCGCGAACTCGACCTGCGAAAGCGCGCGCCGGAACATCGCGCAACGCAGGCTGGCGCCGCCGTGCTCGTCCTTCAGCGTGAAATAGCCATGCCCGCTGGCAGCCCGGGTGAACCCGCTGATTTCGCCGCGCACGACGCAGGGGGAGAACCGCGCAGCCAGGGTGTCGCCAATGGCCTGCACCAGCGCCCCGACTCCCCACACGCGCGCCAAGGGGCGCTCCCCGCGCTCCAATCCACCCTGCATCAGATCACCCCTTCCTGACCCGCAAAACGCCCGCCCCCTGGCGCGCAGGGTCAACAAGTCCACAGGCGTGCCGGATCAAGGCACTGGCACACGAAGTGGCGAGCAGATCATTGCAAAGCGTCATAAGTCATTGATTTGAAAAGGTTTCGAAGCGCTCAAAAAACAGGCAATCTAAGAAACATGCCGTATTTTCGGGGGCCGCCGTTCGAAATCACAGGGTTGCCCACAAAGTTATCCACAGAAACGGTGGATGACTGTACGGTCGCCTTCGTGGCAAACCCCAGCGTGGATGGCGCCCGCCGTCGGCAGGGCACGCCCAAATCGACGCCATAATCCAGAGCTGTCCTGAGCGGGCCCGAGGAACGGCCCGCCCGACTTCCGGGGAGAACCTGTTGCTGTCCATCTTACAAGCCGCTGGCTGGCCCATCATCCCGCTGGTGCTGTGCTCCATCGTGGCCCTCGCGCTGATCATCGAGCGCTTCCTGAGCCTGCGCGCCGACCGCGTCGCACCGGGCAAGTTGCTCGACGAAGTGATGACCGTCACGCGGGGCAATCTGCCTCCCGCCGACACCATCAACAAGCTGGCCGAGAACTCGGTGATGGGCAAGTTGCTCGCGCAAGGCCTGCGTGCCGTGGCCGCCGAGCCCCGCATTGCCGAGCCGGCGCTGCGCCGGGCATTCGAGACGGCCGGACGCGACGCGGTCCATCAGCTTGAACGCAACCTCAATGCGCTCGGCACGATCGCATCGGCCGCCCCGCTGCTGGGCCTGCTTGGCACGGTGATTGGCATGATCGAGATCTTCGGTGCCTCGGGTGCCACGGCCGGCACGCCCGGCGGCAACCCCGCCGAGCTGGCGCACGGCATCTCGGTCGCGCTCTACAACACGGCCTTCGGGCTCATCGTGGCCATCCCGGCCCTGATGTTCTACCGGCACTTCCGCGCCCGGGTGGACGCCTACACACTGTCGCTCGAGCAGGCAGCCGAGACCATGGTGCCGCACCTGCTGCGCCTGGGCGCCGGTGGCCGCCGCTGAGACAGGACGCCCGCGCCATGCAGTTTCGCAAGCACCGCCCGCAGGATGAGCCGGAGATCAACCTGATCCCCTTCATCGACGTGCTGCTTGTCGTCCTCATCTTCCTGATGCTGACGACCACCTATTCCCGCATCACCGAGCTGAAGATCAATCTGCCGGTGGCGAACGCGCAGTCCACCCAGGCTCGCCCGAAGGAGCTGGTGGTGATGGTGACCGCCGACGGCCGCTACGTGGTGAACCAGCGCATGGTGGAAGGCCGCGGCACGGACGTGCTGGCGGCGGCCCTCTCCGGCGCAGCCGGCACGGCGAAAGACACGATCATCGTCGTCAACGCCGATGCCTCGGCCAGCCACCAGAGCGTCATCAACGTCATGGATGCCGCCCGCCGCGTCGGACTCTCGCAACTGACCTTTGCCACGCAGTCCACCTCGGACGGCCGCGGCGCGCCCTGACTCCGATTTGTCGGCCGACTTCTTTCATCGCACCTGGGCCCGCCGTGGCCTGGCCGCCCGGCTGCTGTGGCCCGTGTCGGCGCTGCTGCTCGGGCTCGTGATCGCACGGCGCCTGGCCTATCGGTGCGGCTGGATGCATGCGAGGCGTCTGCCGGTGCCTGTTCTGGTGATCGGCAACCGCATTGTCGGCGGCGCAGGCAAGACCCCCACCACCATCGCCCTGCTGCATCACCTCCAGCGAGCGGGCTGGCATCCGGGCGTCCTGACGCGCGGCTACAAGGCCGCGCAAACCCCAGGCGGGCTCGTCTGCCTGGACGCGGCCACCGCGCCCACACTCGACGCCTCGCTCACGGGTGACGAGCCGCTGCTCATCTGGCGACGCACCAGCGTGCCGCTGATGATCGGCCCCAACCGCGCGGCCGCCGGCGAGGCCCTGCTGAAGGCTCACCCGGAGATCGACATCCTGGTGTGCGACGACGGCCTGCAGCACTTGAAGTTGCACCGCGACATCGAGGTGGTGGTGTTCGACGAGCGCGGCGCCGGCAACGGCTGGCTGATGCCGGCTGGCCCCTTGCGCGAACCCTGGCACGTTGAGCCCGCCTCGGCGCTGGTGGCGCCCCCCGTGGTGCTCTACAACGCGGCCCGAGCCAGCACACCGCTGCCCGGGTACCTGGCACGCCGCACGCTTTGCGCACCGCTTGCCCTTGCCCACTGGTGGGCCGGCGTCGACGGCGAGCGGCTCCCTCCGTCACAGTGCGGTCCCGTCGCCGCACTGGCCGGCATTGCCCAGCCCGACCGCTTCTTCGATGCGCTGCGCGCGCTGGGCTTTGCCGTGACGCCCATTCCGCTGCCCGACCACGCTTCATTCGGCACGCTGCCCTGGCCGGCCTCCACACCCCACTTGATCGTGACCGAGAAAGACGCGGTCAAGCTCGACCCGGCACGTGTTGCCCGCGAGCGACCCCATACGCAGGTGTGGGTGGCGGGTCTAGACTTCGAACCCGAACCCGGTTTCTGGCAGGCACTCGATGCCGCGCTGGCCCGCCTGCCTGCCACCCTGCATCCACATTGAGACTGCCATGGACACCCGACTCATCGATCTGCTGGTCTGCCCGGTCTGCAAAGGCCCCCTGCAACGCCCGGCGCCGGGCACCCACCTGGTCTGCGCCGCAGACCGCCTGGGCTTCCCCATTCGCGATGGCATCCCGGTGATGCTCGAGAACGAGGCAGTGACGGTGGACGACCAGTTGCAGCCCCTGCCCCCCACCCAGCCGACGCCCGCCTCCAATGCCGCCGAGGGGGCCTGAGCCATGGCGTTCACCGTGCTGATTCCGGCTCGGATGGCTTCCACGCGCCTGCCTGACAAGCCGCTGGCCGACATTGCCGGCCTGCCCATGGTGGTCCGCGTGGCGAGGCAAGCCTCACTCAGTCAGGCTGCCCGTGTGGTGGTGGCCGCAGATCACCCGCGCATCGTGGCCGCGTGCGAGGCCCATGGCGTGGCCGCGGTCCTGACCCGTGCCGACCACCCCACCGGCAGCGACCGACTGGCCGAAGCCTGCGAGCAGCTCGGACTGGATGGCGACGACATGGTGGTCAACGTGCAGGGCGACGAGCCGTTGATTGCGCCGACCTTGATCAATGCGTGCGCTGCCGAACTCACCGCGCGCAGCGAGTGCGTCATGAGCACCGCTGCCCACCCCATCACGGATGCCGCGCAGTTCGGCAACCCCAACGTCGTGAAAGTGGTGCTTGATGCCGCGGGGCGCGCGCTGTACTTTTCCCGTGCGCCGATTCCATGGTGGCGCGATGGGCCCGCACCGGCCACCCCGGCAGACGGCCCCGGCACACCGCTGCGCCACATCGGCATCTACGGCTACCGCGCGGGCTTTCTGCGGCGCTATCCCGGCCTGCCGGTCAGCCCGCTGGAGCAGGTCGAGTCACTCGAGCAGCTGCGCGTGCTGTGGCATGGCGAGCGCATCGCCGTGCACATCACGCCGGATGCGCCCGGCCCGGGGGTCGACACCCCGGAAGACCTGGCCCGCGTGCGCGCCCTGCTGAGCTGACCGGACAGGCCTGTGCCCGCTGGGCACTGTGTCGTTTTGGCGCAGGGCAAACCGCCTTTTGTGCGAGGTTGCACATGGTATCCTCGCTGACTTGTCAGCTGTTCGGGATACGACCAACAGCTCCAACGGATACCGAGGAGATACATGAGACTGATTCTGTTGGGCGCGCCCGGCGCCGGTAAGGGAACCCAGGCCGCGTTTTTGTGCCAGAAGTACAGCATTCCCCAGATTTCGACGGGTGACATGCTGCGCGCGGCCGTCAAGGCCGGCACGGAACTCGGTCTCGCCGCCAAGAAGGTGATGGACGCCGGCGGCCTGGTCAGCGATGACATCATCATCGGTCTCGTGAAAGAGCGCATTGCCCAGCCCGACTGCGCCAACGGCTTCCTGTTCGACGGTTTCCCCCGCACGATCCCCCAGGCCGAAGCCATGAAGGCAGCCGGCGTGAAGATCGACTTCGTGCTGGAAATCGACGTGCCCGACTCGTCGATCATCGAGCGCATGAGCGGCCGCCGCGTGCACGTGGCTTCGGGCCGCACCTACCACGTCACCTTCAACCCGCCCAAGGTGGCTGGCAAGGACGACGTGACCGGTGAAGACCTGATCCAGCGCGACGACGACCAGGAAGAAACCGTGCGCAAGCGCCTGGACGTGTACCACCAGCAGACCCGTCCGCTGGTCGACTACTACGGCCAGTGGGCCGCCACTGGCGACACCGTCGCGCCCCAGTACCGCAAGATCAGCGGTGTGGGCTCGGTGGATGACATCACCACCCGCGCGGTCGAGGCCCTGAGCCGCTAAACTGGGCGGCAGCCGCCCTGGCTGCGCCCCTTGTTCGGCCCCGTCGCTAGGTGCGTCGGGGCCTTTGCTTTTCTGCCGCGCCTCTGCTGCCCGTGATCCCACCGTCATTCATCCAGGACCTGCTGGCCCGCACCGACGTCGCCGACGTCGTGGGTCGCTACGTCACGCTGAAGAAGGCGGGCATCAATTTCAAGGGGCTCTGCCCCTTCCACGGCGAAAAGACGCCCAGCTTCATCGTCAGCCCGACCCGCCAGACCTACCACTGCTTCGGGTGCGGCGTGCACGGCAATGCGCTGGGCTTCCTGATGGAATATGGCGGCCTCGGCTTTGTCGACGCCGTCAAGGACCTGGCCCAGATGCAGGGCATGCCGGTTCCGGAAGAGAACGTGCGCCCCGAGGAGCGCGAACGGCAGCGCCAGGCCCGCGAAAAGCAGGCCACACTGACCGACGTGCTGGCCCGCGCCGCCCAGCATTGGAAGCAGGAACTGAAAAAGTCACCCCGCGCGGTGCAATACCTCAAGGGACGCGGTCTGACCGGTGAGATTGCGGCGCGCTTTGCGCTGGGCTACGCACCGGAACGCTGGCAGGGACTGGCGAGCGCCTTCCCGAAATACGACGACCCGCTGCTGGTGGAGTCCGGTCTGGTCATCACGCCCGAGCCCCAGCCGGGCGAAACCGAAGGCAAGCGCTACGACCGCTTCCGCGACCGGATCATGTTCCCGATCCGCAACCCGCAGGGGCAGGTGATCGGCTTCGGCGGTCGGGTACTCGACAAAGGCGAGCCCAAGTACCTCAATTCGCCCGAGACCCCGGTCTTCGTCAAGGGCCGGGAGCTCTACGGTCTGTTCGAGGCGCGCGCCGCCCTGCGCAACAAGGGCTACGCCATCGTCACCGAAGGCTACATGGACGTGGTCGCGCTGGCGCAGTGGGGCTTTGGCAACGCGGTGGCCACGCTGGGCACCGCCTGCACGGCCGAGCACGCGCAGAAGCTCTTCCGCTTCACCGACCACGTCGTGTTCAGCTTCGACGGTGACGCCGCTGGTCGCCGAGCTGCCGGCCGCGCGCTCGAAGCCGCCCTGCCCTACGCCACCGACACCCGTCGCATCAGCTTTCTTTTCCTGCCGGCCGAGCACGACCCGGACAGCTACATCCGCGAGCATGGCCCGGAGGCCTTCGAAGCCTGCGTGAAGCAGGCCGTGCCCTTGTCGCGGCAGGTGCTAGAGCACGCCGCCATCGACTGTGATCTGGACAGCGCCGAGGGCCGCGCCCGTCTGCTGGTTCAGGCCATCCCGTTGATTGCGCAGTTCCCGGAAGGCGCGCTGCAGGGGCTCGTGGCCGACGACCTGGCCCAGATGGCCCGCACAGCCCCTGAAGAGGTGCGCCGTCGGCTCGCCGAGCACCAGTCGCGCACGGCCGACAAGGCGCAACGTCAGCGCGGCGACGCGCCGCGCGCCCCCCGCAGCCCAGGCGGAGACGCGGCCGAAGGCGCCTGGGATGCCAACGTGCCTGCCTTCGACCCGGACACCGGCGGGGGTTGGTCGGGCGACATGGGGGAGCCCGACTGGGGCGAGCCCTCGCAGACCGGCGGCGGCGCCTCACAGGGGGGCTGGGCATCGGGTGGGCACCGTCAAGGCGGTGGGCGTCCCTGGAAAAAGCCCTGGCGAGACGGGGGCGGCAGCCGCTGGCAGCGCCAGGGCAGCCCCGTCGAGCGCCGCCCCCTGCCCCAGGCCGCCACGCCGCTGGACCGGATCGTCTGGGCGTTGGTGTCCCACAGCGAGTTCTGGGAGCAACTGCCCGGCGCCACGCACGACCTGCTGTGCGACCAGCCCGCCCCCTACGGCGCCTTCTTCCGCTGGCTCGACCGCCTGCTGATCGACCAGGGGCTGCAGCCGGCCGACGCCCTGCTGGCCCTGATGCGCGGTGGTGAGGACGGCGCGCCAGCCGTGGAGGCCGACACGTCGCCATCCGACCTCGCCGTGCTGGCCAGGCGCGTCATGCAATTCGTGGACGTGCCGGACAACAAGGACACCGTGGACAACCTGCTGAACCTGATCAAGCCGCTGGAACTGGTGGCCCTCAGGGAGGAACTCGATTTGCTGACCCAGTCCGGCGAACTGTCGGAGGCCGCCGAGGCCCGCAAGCTGGAACTCGTGCGCCGCACCCTGGCGATGAAACTTGAAATCAGCCAGCACCGCCCCATTTCAGCCTGATGGGACGCCGCGGGATCCGGCGCTCACGCCGCACCGCAACATTTTTGACGACCCTCTTCGCTTGCGCGATAATGGAGGGTTCGACGATCCCCAAGATTCTCTATTCCGAGGAAGCGCATGACCGCGAAAAAAGCCGCGAAACCAGCCGCCAACCCTGCCGACACCGCCGAAGACACCCAGGTCGAACCGAAGGTCAAGAAGGCGAAAGCAGTGAAGGCCGCCGACGCCGACACGGTCGAGACCGCTGAACCGAAAAAGCGTGGCCGCAAGCCGAAGGCGGCAGCCACCACCACGACCCCTGCCAAGAAGGACGCCAAGAAGTCCTTCGATGAGGACGACGTGGGTGACCTCGAAGCCGAGATCGAAGGCGAACTCGACGCGGTGGAAGCCGAAGCCTCGGAAAGCGCAGCAGAGGAAGTGGGTGAAGACAAGCCCAAGGCCAAGCCGCTGCGCATGAAGGTGTCGCGTGCCAAGGAACGTGCGCTGATGCGCGAATTCGGCATCGACGAAACCGCCCTGTCCGAAGAGGAAGTCGCCAAGCGCCGCCAGGAGCTCAAGACCCTCATCAAGATGGGCAAGACCCGTGGTTTCCTGACGCACCAGGAAATCAACGACCACTTGCCAGAGAAGCTGGTCGAAGCCGAAATCCTCGAGGCCATCATCTCCATGTTGAACGACATGGGCGTGGCGGTCTACGAGCAGGCGCCCGATGCCGCCACCCTGCTGATTTCCGGCAGCGCCCAGACGCAGGCCACCGAAGAAGAAGCGGAAGAAGCGGCCGAGGCAGCCCTGTCCACGGTGGACTCCGAATTCGGCCGCACGACCGACCCGGTGCGCATGTACATGCGCGAAATGGGCACCGTCGAGCTGCTGACCCGCGAAGGCGAAATCGAGATCGCCAAGCGCATCGAAGGTGGCCTGCAGGCCATGATGCTGGCCATCTCGGCCTCGCCCACCACCATCGCCGAGATCCTCGGCCTGGCCGACAAGATCCGCGCCGGTGAAATGACCATCTCCGAGGTGGTCGATGGCTTCGTCGCTGCCGATGAGGCGGACGACTACGTGGCCGAAGAAGACTTCGACGAATTCGACGAAGAAGACGACGACGACGGCAACGGCGGCTCGAAGGCCCTGAGCAAGAAGCTGGAGGAGATGAAGAACCAGGCCCTGGCCAAGTTCGACTCCCTGCGCGCCAACTTCGAGAAGATGGCCAAGTCCTTCGAGAAGGACGGCTACAAGTCGGCCCCGTACAACAAGGCCCAGGAAGCCATCAGCCAGGAGCTGATGACCATCCGCTTCACGGTGAAGATCATCGAACGCCTGTGCGACGTGCTGCGCGCGCAGGTTGACGACATCCGCCGTTACGAGCGTGAACTGCGCAAGATCGTGGTCGACAAGTGCGGCATGCCGCAGGAGCACTTCATCAAGGTGTTCCCGCCCAACGTGCTGAACCTCGACTGGGCAGTGAAGGAGTCGCAGGCCGGCAAGAACTACAGCGCCGTGATGAGCCGCCAGCTGCCTGCCATCCAGGAGCTGCAGCAGAAGCTGATCGACCTGCAGGCCAAGGCCGTCGTGCCGATCGACGATCTGAAGTCGATCAACAAGCGCATGAATGAGGGCGAAAAGGCCTCGCGCGACGCCAAGAAGGAAATGATCGAGGCCAACCTGCGTCTGGTGATCTCGATTGCCAAGAAGTACACCAACCGCGGCCTGCAGTTCCTCGACCTGATCCAGGAAGGCAACATCGGCCTGATGAAGGCGGTGGACAAGTTCGAATACCGCCGCGGCTACAAGTTCTCGACCTACGCCACGTGGTGGATCCGTCAGGCCATCACCCGCTCGATCGCGGACCAGGCCCGCACCATCCGCATCCCGGTTCACATGATCGAGACGATCAACAAGATGAACCGCATCTCGCGTCAGCACCTGCAGGAATTCGGCTTCGAGCCCGATGCCCCGACGCTGGCCGCCAAGATGGAGATGCCCGAGGACAAGATCCGCAAGATCATGAAGATCGCCAAGGAGCCGATCTCGATGGAAACGCCCATCGGGGACGACGACGACAGCCACCTGGGCGACTTCATCGAGGACACCAACAACACCGCGCCGATCGAAGCCGCCATGCAGGCCGGCCTGCGCGACGTGGTCAAGGACATCCTCGACAGCCTCACTCCGAGGGAAGCCAAGGTGCTGCGCATGCGCTTCGGCATCGAGATGTCGACCGACCACACGCTGGAAGAGGTCGGCAAGCAGTTCGACGTCACCCGCGAGCGCATCCGCCAGATCGAGGCCAAGGCCATCCGCAAGCTCAAGCACCCCACCCGGAGCGACAAGCTGCGTACGTACCTCGACAACCTGTAAAACCCCTTGAGGTTTTCCCGCGACGCAACCCGGCTCCGGCCGGGTTTTTCATTGGGGCGTCGCATAATGTTCACCATATCTGTGCAACGTTGCACATTGCTCCAATAGCCAGCGACCTTTCGCAAGCCAAGCGACCTCCTCGCGCCATGGACTCCACCCGGGAACGCGCCATCCTGTTTGCCGACCTTCGCGGCAGCACGGCGCTGTACTTGAAGCTCGGCAACACCGAAGCGGCCACCGTCATCACCCACAGCCTGGCGATGCTCGGACAGATCGTTGCGCGCGCTGGCGGCCGCGTCGTCAAGACGCTCGGCGACGGCCTGATGGCCGCCTTCGATGACGCAGAACGCGCGGTCGAGGCCGCCGCCAGCCTGCACGACTCGCTCGAGCGCATCGTGCCGGTCAACGAGGGCCCGAAGGAAAAGGCTCCCGCCATCAAGCTGAAGGTGGCACTGGCCTGGGGCGAAACGGTCGAGGTGGCTGGCGATTGCTTCGGCGATGCCGTCAACGTGGCGGCGCGCCTGCTTGATCTGGCCGGAGACAACGAAACGCTCACCACGGGCGTGTTGCTGCGCGAACTGCCCAGCGACCAGCAGGAGCGCTTTCGCAGCATCGACAAGCTCTACCTGCGCGGGCGCAAGGACCCGGTTCCCGTGCTGCGCATGGAAAGCCTGCGTTTTGGTGACACCGTGGCCACCATGGCGCTCGACAGCCCTGAAACCGACATGCCCGATGGCATCCGCCTGATGTGGCTGTCGACCGAGCGGGTGTTCTCGACGGGCAGCATGCCCGTGGTCATTGGCCGCAGCCCGCAGGCCAGCTTCTGCATCGGGGACTCGCGCGTGTCTCGCTCGCACGCCCGGATCGAGTCGCATAGCGGACACCTTTACTTGAGCGACCTGAGCTACAACGGCACCCACGTGCGCTTCGATGGCGACGACCAGGTGCTGACGCTGCGTCGCGGTACCTGCACCTTGCACGGCAGCGGCGTGATTTCACTGGGCGCCCCCCCCAACGACCCCACCAGCACACAGATTCGCTTCGATGTGTTGAGCTTTTCCGACACATTGCCTCAGTACTGATGCCGACAGCCTTCGCGATGTCGGAGGCTTATGATCGAGACATCCTCGGGCCCAGGACGTGGCCCATCTGTCGGTCCGCCGTCGATTCCAAAGTGCCAATCGGACATGCCTGAACAGGCCCTGCAGCACCCTCCGGGACACCCAGCCAGCACCCTTGCCCCCCTGCGGGTGCTTTACGTTGAAGACAACCGCATCAACGCGATGCTGTTCGAAGAGGCCTTGCGCCCGCACCCCCAGATCGAGTTGCTGGTGGCCGAAGACGGCGAGATGGCCCTGAGCATGGCGCAGGCCCAGCCCCCGCACGTGCTGGTGCTCGATGCCCATCTGCCCGGCATGTCGGGCTTTGAGGTGCTCACCGCGCTGCGCCGCGTGCCTGGGCTCGAGACCACGCCCGCCTTCATGTGCTCGGCCGATGCGCTGCCTGAAGACCTGGCCAAGGCCCGGGCGGCCGGCTTTGTGGGCTACTGGACGAAACCCATCAACATTGTCGAAGTGACGACAACCCTGCGCGACCTGGCCAGCCGAGGCGACAATCGCACGCCATGAGCGTTGCCAAAGAACCCCCTTACACCCACGGCCAGTTGCCCCGCACGGCCGTCCTCCTCGTCAACCTCGGCACGCCCGAGGCCCCCACCCCCGCGGCCCTGCGCCGCTACCTGGGCCAGTTCCTGAGCGACCCCCGTGTCGTCGAGATCCCGCGGGCGGTCTGGATGCCCATCCTGCACGGCATCATCCTGCGCGTGCGCCCGGCCAAATCGGCCGCCAAGTACGCCAGCATCTGGACGCCCGAAGGTTCGCCCCTGCGCGCCTGGACCGAAAAGCAGGCCACGCTGCTGCAAGGCTTTCTGGGTGAAGCCGGCCACCAAGTGGTGGTGCGCCACGCCATGCGCTACGGTCAACCCTCGGTCGCCAGCCAGCTCGATGCCCTGAAGACCGAAGGCGCCACCCGCGTGCTCGTCGTGCCCATGTACCCGCAGTACAGCGGCGCCACCACAGCCAGTGTGATGGACGAGGTGTTTGCCTGGGGACGCCAGACTCGGCTGTTGCCCGAGCTGCGGCACATCAACCACTTCCATGATGACCCGGCTTACATCGAGTCGCTGGCGGCCAGCGTGCGCGATCACTGGCAGACCCACGGCCGGGGCGACCGCCTCGTGATGAGCTTCCATGGCATGCCCGAGCGCACGCTGCACCTGGGTGACCCGTACCACTGCGAATGCCAGAAGACCGGCCGCCTGGTGGCCGAGCGCCTGGGGCTGACGAAAGAGCAATACGTCGTCACCTTCCAGAGCCGATTCGGCAAGGCCAAGTGGCTGGAGCCCTACACCGAGCCCACGCTCATCAAGCTGGCGCGCGAAGGCGTGAAGAAGGTCGATGTCGTGTGCCCGGGCTTCGTGGCCGATTGCATCGAGACGCTGGAAGAGATTGCCATGGAGGGCAAGCAGGCCTTCCTGAAGAACGGCGGCCAGGCATTCCAGTACATCCCCTGCGTGAACGACCGGCTGGACTGGATCCGCGCGCTGTCAGGCATCGTGCAGCAGCACATGCAGGGCTGGCCGACCCAGGCGGCCCTGCAACCGACGACCGAGGCGCTGACGATGCAGCAGGCCCGCGCCCGGGCCCTGGGCTGCCCGCACTGACGGCCGCCCTCGCGCGCTCAACCCGCCGACAAGGGCTGGGCTGAGGCGGGCGATTCGGCCGCTTCCGGCTCGGCGGCGGCCGCCAGCGGCAGCAAGGAAGTGGCCTGCTCTTCCGGCAGCGATTCGACGTCCTTGAGCGCACGGCCCATCACGCGTGTGCGCGTCTCGACCGACGAGATGCTATTGCTGGCCTCCTCCAGCTTCTTTCGGGTGCGGGCCAGCACGTCGCCGAACTTGCCGAACTCGGTCTTCACCGCGCCCAGCACCTGCCACACCTCGGACGAACGCCGTTCGAGCGCCAGGGTGCGGAAGCCCATCTGCAGGCTGGTCAGCGTAGCGAGCAAGGTGGTGGGGCCGGCCAGCATCACACGCTGCTCGCGCTGCAGCGATTCGACCAGGCCCGGACGGCGCAGGGCCTCGGCGTAGAGCCCCTCGGTCGGCAGGAAGAGGATGCCGAAATCGGCCGTGTAAGGCGCAGCGAGGTACTTCTCGCGGATGGTGCGCGCCTCCAGTCGCAGCCGCTGCTCCAGCGCCTTGCCGGCGGCCTCGACACCGGCCGCGTCGGCGCGGTCGTGGGCGTCAAGCAGGCGCTCGTGGTCCTCACGGGGAAACTTCGCGTCGATGGGCAGCCACAGGGGCGCGCTGCCTGCCCCGCCCTGCCCCGGCAGCCGGATGGCGAACTCGACCCGGGCGCCGCTGCCCGGCACGGTTTCGATGTTGGCAGCGTACTGGTCGGGCGTGAACACCTGCTCCAGCAGCGCGGCCAACTGCACCTCGCCAAACACCCCGCGGGTCTTGACGTTGCTCAGCACGCGGCTGAGCGACCCCACGTCGCTGGCCAGGCGCTGCATTTCGCCCAGGCCCTTGTGCACCTGCTCCAGCCGCTCAGCCACCTCACGGAAGCGCTCGCCCAGGCGGGCTTCCAGCGTGGCGTGCAGTTTTTCATCGACCGTCTGGCGCATCTGCTCCAGCTTGCGCTCGTTGTCGGCCTGCAGGGATTGCAGGCGCTGCTCAACCGCTTGGTGCAGCCGGGCCATCTGCTCGTTGTGGGTGCGCGCCGTCTCGCCTTGCTGCTGCACCAGGGTCTGCTGCAACTGGCCCAGCGTCATGCCCAGCTCCTGCCGCGTCAGGGCCGCGGTGCGGGCCACGTCGTCGCGCAGCGTGCGTTCAAGGGACTCAGCCACGCGGTGATGGCCGTCTGCCAGGTCGTCCAGCCGTTGCTGCAAGGCCTCGGTGGGATCGGGCTGCGGGCGCAATGCCAGCCACAGCAACACAAGCAGGTTCACGCCCAGCAGGGCCCAGGTCAGCCAGTTCATCGCGGCATTGTCGCAGGCGGGTGGCTCAGGGGGTGAGCCCGGCCAGCCCCTGAGCCACCCGCCTTTTTTTACGACATGCCCCCGGTTGGACACTGCGGCCGACGACCACAAGGGTATCGAAATGGCAGCGGCCCAAAAGGCGATCGTCGTGATCGCACGGCAGGAACCGATGCCACAAAAAGGCTGCCCCGCAGGCGGCCTTCTCTCAGCTCCAGCAATCCCGCTTCAAGCAGCCTGCAGCGCAAACTCCACGTGCGCGCCCGTCTTGGTGCGGATCTCTTCTTCCGTCACCCCCGGCGCCAGTTCCACGCACACAAACCCCTTGGGCGTCACATCCAGCACGCACAGCTCGGTGATCACACGGTCCACCACGCCCACGCCCGTCAGCGGCAGCGTGCATTGCTGCAGCAGCTTGTGCTCGCCGTTCTTGGCGCTGTGCTCCATCAACACCACCACGCGCGCCACGCCGGCCACCAGGTCCATCGCGCCGCCCATGCCCTTGACCATCTTGCCGGGAATCATCCAGTTGGCCAGATCGCCCTTGTCCGACACCTGCATGGCGCCCAGGATGGACAGGTTGATCTTGCCGCCGCGGATCATGGCAAAGCTCTCGTGGCTGCCGAAGATCGAACTGCCGGGCAGCGTCGTGACGGTCTGCTTGCCGGCGTTGATCAGGTCGGCATCGACCTCGCTCTCATCCGGGAAAGGGCCGATGCCCAGCATGCCGTTTTCGCTTTGCAGCCACACGTCGATGCCAGGTGCCACGTGGTTGGCCACCAGCGTGGGCAGACCAATGCCCAGGTTCACGTAGAAGCCGTCCTGCAGCTCCTTGGCCGCGCGGGCGGCCATTTCGTCATGGGTCCAGGGCATGGCTCAGGCTCCCTTCGGGTTCTGTTGGGTGGTGCGCTTTTCGATGCGCTTCTCGGGCGTGGCATTCAGCACGATGCGGTGCACGTAAATGCCCGGCAGGTGAATCGCATCCGGGTCGAACGTGCCGGTCTCGACGATCTCCTCCACTTCCACCACGGTGATCTTGCCGGCCATGGCGGCCGCCGGGTTGAAGTTGCGGGCCGTGCGGCGGAAAATCAGGTTGCCGCTCTTGTCGGCCTTCCACGCCTTGACCAGTGCCACGTCGGGCACCAGGGCCCGCTCCATGACGTAGGTTTCGCCATCGAACTCGCGGGTTTCCTTGCCCTCGGCCACGATGGTGCCCACGCCGGTCTTGGTGAAGAAGGCCGGGATGCCGGCGCCACCGGCGCGGAGTTTCTCGGCCAGCGTGCCTTGCGGGGTGAATTCCAGTTCCAGCTCACCGGCCAGATACTGGCGCTCGAACTCCTTGTTCTCGCCCACGTAGCTGGAGATCATCTTCTTGATCTGCCGCGTGTTGAGCAACTTGCCCAGACCGAACCCGTCGACCCCGGCGTTGTTCGAAATCGCGGTGAGGTCCTTCACGCCGGACGCCTGCAGGGCGTCGATCAGCGCTTCAGGGATGCCGCACAGGCCGAAGCCACCGACAGCCAGCAGCTGGCCGTCTTTCACAATCCCAGCCAGCGCACTGGCGGCGTCGGGATAGACCTTGTTCATCCACACACTCCTTGGCAACAGGGGTTGTTCGCTGCACTGCAGCAAGGAAAGCGTACACCGGATAACGCGCAGAAATCCAGCGTACCGTGGATAAAAAACGCAGGGTTAGCGCGGGGGCAAGGCGGGGGGCGCGTCGTTGCCCTTCAGTGCAGGCAGATGGCCTTCGAGCGCGCGAATGGGCCCCGGCAACGGCAAGGGCCGGCCATCGGCCATGCTCACCCACACCAGCGTGGCCCCGCCCGCGGCATAGGGTGCGCCCGGCTCGTCGGCCCGCTCGATGCTGGCGTAGGTGTCGATGCTGGTGCGCCCGGGCGATCCCACATACAGCTTTACCACCACATCGCCCGGGTACACCAGCGGGCGGTAGAAGTTGCAGAAGGTGTTGGCGATCACCGGGCCTTCGGTGTCGGACTGGACCTGGCCGCTGATGGCCTCGATCCACGTCACGCGGGCCTGCTCCATGTAACGGAAGTAGACGGTGTTGTTGACGTGCCCCAGCACGTCCATGTCGCCCCACAGGATGGGCAGGCGAACTTCATGAACCAGGATCTTGTGTTCGGGGATGTCGAGACGCATGGCGGATCAGGAATGCAGATGCACACTCAAAGAAAACCCGTGTCTCAAATGTGGATGAGCCTCCGGGTTTTCAAGCGGGCTCAGGCAGCAGCCATGCCGTCGTCGGCGGAGATGATGGCGCCGTTGATGAAGTCGCTCTCGGCGGCACACAGCGTCACGATCAGCGAATCAAGGTCACGCGGCTGGCCCACGCGCTTGCGTGGCAGCATGTTGATGAGCTTCTGACCCGCCTCGGTTTCCCAGTGGTGGTGGTTGATCTCGGTGTCGATGTAGCCCGGGCAGATGGCGTTGGTGGTGATGCCGAAGCGGCCCCACTCTGCCGCCATCACCTTGGTCATGTGGATGACGGCGGCCTTGCTCATGCAGTACACCCCGATCTGCGGCAGGGTGCGCAGGCCCGCGGCCGAGGCGATGTTGACGATGCGCCCACCGGTGTAGGTGCCCGGGGCCGAGCCCTTGGCGCGCGCGAGCATGCGCTTGGCGACTTCCTGCGCCACGAAGAACGCGCCGCGGGTGTTGGTGTCGAAGACGTAGTCGTAGCTGTCGCTGGTGACGTCGATCAGGCGCTCGGTGGTGCTCACGCCCGAGTTGTTGATCAGGATGTCGATGGGGCCGACTTCGGTTTCGGCGTGGGCCACGGCCGAGCGGATGCTGGCCACCTCGGTCACGTCCAGGCCGACCACGTGGGCGTCGCCGCCGTAGGATTCGAGCTCAGAGCGCAGGGTCTTGAGCCGCTCGACACGGCGGCCGGCCAGCACCACGGCCGCACCGGCCTTGGACAGGGTGTGTGCGAACTGCGTACCCAATCCGCTGGAGGCACCGGTGATCAGCGCGACGCGGCCGGAAAGGTCGATGGTGTAGCTCATGCGTGGCTCCTCGAGGCCGCTGCTGTGCGCGGCACATGGTGTCTGACAAGCACCGAACTTAGCACGCGAAAACCGCCGTGCCACCTTGCGTTGCGTCGGGCGCTGCACCGCTAGAATTGAATCGAACGATCGTGCTTTTTTCTGCCAGAATACGCGGCGTCCGCCGATGCGGTGTCACCTTGCCCAGTGTCACTAGAATCGCGGGTTGCCCCGAGCCCCACTTACAGACGTCCCGAGAGAAGGAACAACGATGACGCCCCAGGAAATCCTTGAGCAGTTCGGCCCCCGCGAGTCGATGGAATACGACGTCGTGATCGTCGGAGCCGGCCCGGCTGGTCTGTCGACGGCGATCAAGCTCAAGCAACTGGCCGAGAAGGCCGGCAAGGAGATCTCCGTCGTCGTGCTGGAGAAGGGCTCCGAGCCGGGCGCGCACATCCTGTCGGGTGCCGTGATGGACCCGATCTCGATGAACGAGCTGTTCCCGAACTGGAAGGAGCTGGGCGCACCGCTGAACCAGCCGGTCACGGCCGACGAGGTGCTGGTGCTGAGCGAAACCGGCGCCACCGCCACCCCGCAGGCGCTGATCCCCAACAACTTCCACAACCACGGCAACTACGTCATCAGCCTGGGCAACGTGGTACGCTGGCTGGGCCAGCAGGCCGAGGCCCTGGGCGTGGAAATCTTCCCCGGCTTCGCGGCCGCTGAAGTGCTCTACAACGACGACGGCTCGGTCAAGGGCATTGCCACTGGCAACCTCGGCATCGACAAGTCGGGCGAGCCCACGGGCGACTTCCAGCTGGGCATGGAACTGCACGGCAAGTACACCATCTTTGCCGAAGGTGCGCGCGGCCACCTGGGCAAGCAGCTGATCGCCAAGTACAAGCTCGACGAAGGCAAGGACCCGCAGAGCTACGCCATCGGCATCAAGGAGCTGTGGGAGATCGACCCGGCCAAGGCCAAGCCCGGCCTGGTGGTGCACACCGCCGGCTGGCCGATGGACACCCAGACCTATGGTGGCGGCTTCCTGTACCACCTGGAAGACAACAAGGTCACGCTGGGCTTCGTGACGGGCCTGGACTACCAGAACCCCTGGCTGAGCCCGTTCGAAGAAATGCAGCGCTGGAAGACCCACCCCAGCATCAAGCAGTACCTGGAAGGCGGCAAGCGCCTGAGCTACGGCGCCCGCGCCATCACGGCTGGCGGCATCCTGTCGCTGCCGAAGTTCGTGTTCCCGGGCGGCGCGCTGGTCGGCTGTGACGCCGGCTTCCTGAACGCCGCACGCATCAAGGGCTCGCACGCCGCCATGAAGACCGGCATGCTGTGCGCCGAAGCCATCTTCGATGCGCTGAACGCCGGCCGCCAGCACGACGAACTGAGCGCCTACCCGGCCTCGTTCGAAACCAGCTGGCTCAAGGAAGAGCTCGACAGCTCGAAGAACTTCAAGCAGTGGTTCAAGAAGGGCATGTACGTGGGCATGCTGATGACCGGCATCGAGCAGTGGCTGCTGCCCAAGCTGGGCATCAAGGTCGCACCGTGGACCATCCACCGCACCGAGGCCGACCACACCCGCCTGAAGCCGGCGGCCGAGTGCGCCAAGATCGACTATCCGAAGCCGGACGGCAAGATCACCTTCGACCGCCTGAGCTCGGTGTTCGTCTCGAACACGAACCACAACGAGCACCAACCGGCGCACCTGACGCTGAAGAACGCGACGGTGCCGGTGCAGACCAACCTGGCCAAGTACGCGGGCCCGGAGTCGCGCTACTGCCCGGCGGGCGTGTACGAGTTCGTGAAGAACGACGACAACACCGACCGCCTGCAGATCAACGCGCAGAACTGCGTGCACTGCAAGACCTGCGACATCAAGGATCCGACGCAGAACATCGTCTGGATCACCCCGGAAGGTGGCGGCGGCCCCAACTATGCCGGCATGTAAGCTGCGCTGAACGACCTTCAGGGTCGGCCTGAACGAAGGGAGCCCAGGTGGCTCCCTTTTTGTTTGCTACGCTCGGGGCCGATGCAGGACGATCTCTTCGGCGCGATACCGGCGACCGAGCCCGCTGCCACGGCCGCCGGGCCCGCAGAAGCGCCCTCCTCCCGGGTGAAGGCCCTGCCTGTTCGACTGGCCGACGTGCCAGACGAACTGCGGGCGCTGGCGCAGCGGGTTCCACGGCTGGCGCACCTGGGCACGTCGTCATGGACCTACCCGGGCTGGACCGGCCACATCTGGGCCAGCGACCTGAGCGAACGGGTGCTGTCGCGGCACGGCCTGAGCGCCTACAGCCAGCACCCGCTGATGCGCACGGTGAGCGTCGACCGCAATCTGTACAAGGCGCTGACGGCCTCACAGTTTGCAGAGTACGCCGCGCAGGTGCCGGATGGCTTCCGCTTCATCGTCAAGGCGCCGGCCTCGGTGAGCGACGCGCTGGTGCGCGACGAGCATGGTCATTCGCGTGGTCACAACCCGCTGTTCCTGGATCCGGAGGTGGCCGAGCGCGAGTTCATCCGCCCGGCGCTGGAGGGCCTGCGGCACAAGATCGGCGCGCTGGTGTTTCAGCTGAGCCCGCTGCCGCGCGAGTGGCTGCGGCAGCCACAGCAGTTGCTGGACCGCCTGGCTCGCCTGCTGTGCGCCCTGCCCTCGTTGAAGCCCATTGCGCCAGACGGCGTGGTGGCCGTGGAGGTGCGAGACGCCAGCCTGGTCACGCGGGAGCTGGCCGAGGTGCTGAAAGCCGCGAGCGCGGCTTACTGCCTGGGGCTGCACGCGCGCATGCCGGCGATCGACGCACAGCTGCCTCTGTTGCGGGCGCTTTGGCCCTCGCCGCTGGTGTGCCGCTGGAATCTGCACCGCCGACATGGGGCCTATGGCTACGAGGCGGCGCGCGATCTGTATGTGCCTTTCGATCACATTCAGGATGCCGACCCGGACACGCGGGCCACGCTGGCGCGCGTGATTCGCGCCACGACCGGGGCCGGTCTGCCGGCCTATGTCTCGATCAGCAACAAGGCCGAAGGCTGCGCGCCGCTTTCTGTTGCCGCGCTGGCGGACGCGGTCTGCCAGCCTGCAGGCGATGCCACGGAGAGCGAGCGTGGTTGATCGCGAGGCCCTGCCCTGGCGCCTGCACTGTGATGGCAGCGCGGTGCCCAACCCCGGGCGCATGGGCATCGGGGCGGTGCTGGTTGCACCCGATGGCACGCGCCACACCGTGTCGGAAAAGCTCGCCGACGCCGGGTGCAACAACGAGGCGGAAGTGCAGGCGCTGGTGGCCGGTCTGCTGCTGGCGCGCAGCCTGGGGGCACAGGCGTTGGCCGTCCACACCGACAGCGACCTGATCGCAAAGCAGCTGGGGGCGCAGGCCCCGCCCGATCCGGTGCGGCTGCAGCCATTGCTGGCTCAAGCCCGCACGCTGCTCGGCACCTTCACCTCGCACACGTTGGGCTGGGTGCCCCGGCACCGCAATCAGGAGGCCGACACCCTGGCGCGCGCCGCGCTGGGCATGGCGCCCAAACCCACTGCCTGGCCCAAGGGGCGCCGGCAGCTCAAGCGGTGAGCCTGTCGGCTCGGCGCGCAGAGGTGTCAGTCGCGATCGAGGTCGCCGGGCGGTAGCTCCACGACCTGGGCCACGGGCAGCATGGGCTCCTCCTCGATCACGTCGAGGCCGTTCAAGGCCTGGCGGGCGGCCACCGCACGCACGGCATCGCGCTCGGCCCGGATCTGCGCGCGCCGCTCGGCGAAGAAGCGCTTGAGCATGAGGCTGGCCGGCTCCGCCAGCACGCCCCCGACGATGGCCGTGTGGTGGTTGAGCTGCCGATTGCCGAACAGGTCGAGCACGGAGCCGGCCACGCCGGTCTTGGGATCGGTGGCGGCGAACACCACCCGCTTGAAACGCGCGTGCATCAGCGCCATCGCGCACATGGCGCACGGCTCGAGCGTGACGAAGAGCTCGCACTCGGGCAGGCGGTAGTTTTCGAGCAGCTGCGCGGCATGGCGCAGGGCCACGATCTCGGCATGCGCGGTGGGGTCGTGCGTGGTGATGGGGCGGTTGTAGCCGGTCGCGACCACCTGCCCGGCCCGCATGATGACCGCACCGACGGGGACCTCGCCAGCCAGCCAGGCGTTCTGCGCCTGGTCCAGCGCAATGCGCATGGCGAACTCGTCGCTTGTGGGAGAGAGGGTGTCGGTCACGGCGAATCAGGATGAGGTGGTGGAAGCCTGGAGCGGCCAGCGCCCTTCTTCGATGTAGCGGCCTTGCCCGATCACGCTGCGCAGCAGCACGAACGAATCGGCACGCCAGTGGATGGGCGTGATGGCCCGCTCTTCGAGAGGCTGGCGTCCATAGAACAGCGTGAGGTGGGGATTGAAGGTCTTGTGCAGCACGCCCGCCGTGAGCCCGGCACGCAGCAGGCGGTCTTGCAGGGAGGCCTGGAAGCCCATCAGGGCTGGCTCTGCGTTGCCCCCGAGCAGCACGATGGGCAGGTTGCCCGGTCTGCCGGTAAAGCTGCCGACGTGGGTAAAGCTGACATCCAAACACGGGGCGGACACCCCGGCCGCGACCGAACGCGCGATGGCCAGCGTGCCAGCAGGAACGTCACCGGCGAAGTGCCCGACATGGAACAGGGTGACATGGAAGCGCGCCGTGCGCTCGGTCTTGACCGAGACACCCTGGTCGCGCGCTACCTGGGCAGCAACTTCTGCTGCCCGGCCTGCGGCGGCGGCATCGGGCATCAGCGCGAAGAAGAGGCTGTAGGGCTGCGGGTCGGCCGCAGCGAACCCGTCCAGCGAAAGTTGTCCTGACACCGCCACGCTCTCCTGCCCAACACTCCGGGCCTGCATTTTGCCCCTTGTTTGCCCAAGCGGGGCCGCTGGCCCGAGTTGTAAAACACATAACCATGCCGCCGTCATTTTCTTAGGATCACTTCAAAAAGACGTTGGTCCCCCAACGCAGACCGGCAGTCCCCGCAGTACCCGTTCCATCGAAGAACAACCTTGTCGCCAAGGAGACGCGTGTGGACGACACATCCGACCCGGCCCCCCCCTCGACCAAGCAGGAGGAGTGGCGTTCCTTCCTGTTCCTCACTGCTGTGATGGCGCCCGTGGTGACCATCGGGGTGGTGGCGGGATGGGGCTTCGCCGTCTGGATCTATCAGCTGATCACCGGGGACTTGCCAGGATGACCCGCAAGACCCAGGCCGTGGATGAGATCCACATTGCCGGTGTGATCGTGCACACACGCCAGCCTCACACCGTGGCCGCCTGCAGCGCCATGGATGCACTGGAGGGCATGGACGTTGCGCAGTTCTCGCCCGAAGGGCGCGTGGTGGCCGTGGTGGAAGCCCCGTCTGCCGGCGCCGTGATGGACCTGTTGGACCAGGTGCGCGGCATCGAAGGGGTGTTGAACGTGGCGCTGGTCTACCAGCACGCGGAACCGGCTGACGCCATGAATGAGGAGATGGGCCCATGACGACGCGCCGCGAGTTCATTCGCAATACCGCCGCTGCCACGGCGGCCACCGCAGCCGGGCTGCCCGCCACACTGGACGCCGCGAACGTGGTGACCGATGCCAGCAAGACGCAGCTCAAATGGTCGAAGGCGCCGTGCCGCTTCTGCGGCGTCGGTTGCGGCGTGAACGTGGCGGTGAAGGACGGCCGCGTGGTGGCCACGCACGGTGACATCAACGCCGAGGTGAACCGGGGCATCAACTGCGTGAAGGGCTACTTCCTCTCCAAGATCATGTATGGGGAAGACCGCCTGACGCAGCCCATGCTGCGCATGACGAACGGACGCTATGACAAGAACGGCGAGTTCCAGCCCATCAGCTGGGATCAGGCCTTCGACATCATGGCCGAGAAGTTCAAGCAGGCGCTGAAGGACAAGGGCCCGACAGGGATCGGCATGTTTGGGTCCGGGCAGTGGACGATCTGGGAAGGCTACGCGGCGGCCAAGCTGTTCAAGGCCGGCTTTCGCTCGAACAACATCGACCCGAATGCACGGCACTGCATGGCCTCGGCCGTGGCGGGCTTCATGCGCACCTTCGGCATGGACGAGCCCATGGGCTGTTACGACGACATCGAGCAGACCGACGCCTTCGTGCTGTGGGGCTCGAACATGGCCGAGATGCACCCGATCCTCTGGACGCGGCTAACGGACCGGCGCCTGTCTGCACCGCACGTGAAGGTGGCGGTGCTGTCGGTGTACGAACACCGCTGCTACGAGCTGGCCGACATCGCGATGACGTTCAGGCCACAGACCGATCTGGCGATCATGAATTACATCGCCAACTACATCATTCAGAACAAGCGGTTCAACCAGGATTTCATCAACAAGCACACCCGCTTCGTCATCGGCAACACGGACATCGGCTATGGCCTGCGGCCCGAGCACCCGTTGCAGCGCAAGGCGAAGAACGTGAAGGATGCAGGCGGTTCGCGGCCGGCCAGCTTCGAGGAGTACGCCCGATTCGTGAGCGCATACGACCTCGAGAGCGTGGCGAAGCTGTCGCAGGTGCCGAAGGAGCGCCTGGTGCGCCTGGCCGAGATGTATGCCGATCCAAAGGTGAAGGTGGTGTCGTTCTTCACCATGGGTTTCAACCAGCACACACGGGGCACGTGGTGCAGCCACCTGCTCTACAACCTGCACCTGCTGACGGGCAAGATCTCGTCGCCCGGTAACGGGCCCTTCTCATTGACCGGGCAGCCCTCCGCATGCGGCACCGCGCGCGAGGTGGGCACCTTCAGCCATCGCCTGCCCGCGGACATGATCGTGGCCAACCCCAAACACCGCGCCATTGCCGAACAGATCTGGAAGCTGCCACCCGGCACGATTCCAGAGAAGCCGGGGTACCACGCCGTGCTGCAGAACCGCATGCTGAAGGACGGCATGCTCAATGCCTATTGGGTGCAGGTCAACAACAACATGCAGGCCGCGCCGAACATCATGCAGGAAGCCATGCCGGGTTATCGCAACCCTGCGAACTTCATCGTGGTGTCGGACGCCTACCCGACCGTGACCACCATGGCCGCCGACCTGGTTCTGCCCACATCGATGTGGGTGGAAAAGGAAGGGGCGTACGGCAATGCCGAGCGGCGCACGCAGTTCTGGCACCAGCTGGTGAAGCCGCCGGGGCAGTCGCGCTCCGACCTGTGGCAGCTGATGGAGTTCTCGAAGCGCTTCAAGATGGAAGAGGTGTGGCCGCGCGAGCTGCTCGACCAGAAGCCCGAGTACCGCGGCAAGACGATGTTCGACGTCCTGTTCCGCAACGGCGCGGTCAACGCTTTCCCGCTGAGGGACATGGACCCGGCGTACGACAACGACGAGGCCAGGGCCTTCGGCTTCTATGTGCAGAAGGGCCTGTTCGAGGAGTACGCGCAGTTCGGGCGTGGCCACGGGCACGATCTTGCGCCGTTCGACGTGTACCACCGCGAGCGGGGCCTGCGCTGGCCGGTGGTGAACGGCCGCGAAACACGCTGGCGCTACCGCGAGGGTTATGACCCGTACGTGAAGAAGGGCGAGGAGGTCCGCTTCTATGGCAACCCGGATGGCAAGGCGGTGGTGTATGCGCTGCCCTACGAGCCGGCCGCGGAGGAGCCCGACAAGCAATACCCGTACTGGCTGTGCACGGGCCGCGTGCTGGAGCACTGGCACTCGGGCTCGATGACGCGACGCGTGCCGGAGCTCTACCGCGCCTTCCCCAACGCGGTCTGCTACATGCATGGTGACGACGCCCGGGCCTTGAACCTGCGACGCGGCGACATCGTCGAACTGGTGTCGCGACGCGGCTCGATGCGCACACGCGTGGAGACCCGGGGGCGCAACAAGCCGCCGCCCGGCCTGGTGTTCGTGCCCTGGTTCGATGCCAGCCAGCTCATCAACAAGGTCACGCTCGACGCCACCTGCCCGATCTCGCTGCAGACCGACTTCAAGAAGTGCGCCATCGCCATCCGCAAGGTGACGGACCGGGCCTAATGCACGAAAGGCATCACCATGAAGAACATGTCCATGGCCTTGTTGCTGGGCGTCTGTCTGGCAGGCGGCGCCATTGCGGTCGACATGACGGACCGCATGCGCGGCGCGCCCATCGAGCAGACCACCCGGCCGCCCCCCCTCACCAACGCCGACAACAGCGACGTCAGGCGGGTACGCAACTATGCGATGCAGCCGCCGGTCATTCCGCACAAGATCGAGGGCTACCAGCTCGACAAAAATGCCAACCGCTGCATGTTCTGCCATGCGCGCACCAAGACGCAGGAGAGCCAGGCGCCCATGATCAGCACCTCGCACTACATGGACCGCGACGGGAATTTCCTGGCCGAGCTGTCGCCCCGGCGTTACTTCTGCCTGCAGTGCCACGTGTCCCAGGTGCCGCAGAACCCCTTGGTGGAAAACCGCTTCATTGACGTCGACACCTTGCTGAATGCCCCTGCCGGCGCGGCAAGGCCACGGAAGTAAGCCACCGGAGCGCGCGCATGTTCAGACTCATACGGCGGTATTTCACCGTGTTGGGCCGGCCCAGCCGGTACATCAGCCTGGGTGTGCTCACGGTGGCCGGGTTCGTGGCGGGGGTGCTGTTCTGGGGCGGCTTCAACACCGCGCTGGAGTTGACCAACACGGAGAAGTTCTGCATCGGCTGCCACGAGATGCGGAGCAATGTGTACGCCGAACTGCAGGGCACCATCCACTTCACCAACCGCAGCGGCGTGCGCGCCAAGTGCTCGGACTGCCACGTGCCGCACAACTGGACAGACAAGATGGCCCGCAAGATGCAGGCCTCCAAGGAGGTGTGGGGCAAGGTGTTCGGCACCATCGACACGCCCGAGAAATTCGCTGCCATGCGCCGCCAGCTCGCAGAAAACGAATGGAAGCGCATGAAGGCCAACGACTCGCTGGAATGCCGCAACTGCCATGAGTTCGACTACATGGACTTCACGCGGCAGAGCAAGCGCGCCGCCGACGCGCACTCCACCTACCTGGCCAATGGCGAGAAGACCTGCATCGACTGCCACAAGGGCATTGCCCACCGCCTGCCCGACATGAAGGGAGTGCATTGATGCTGCAACTGGACGAGGTGACCTTGTTCAGGAACGACCGCACGGTGGCTCATGGATTGAGCCTGTGCGTGAAGGCAGGTCAGGCCGCGCTCGTGCAGGGCCCCAACGGCAGCGGCAAGACGACCCTGCTGAGGACAGTCTGCGGATGGCGGCCTGCCTATGCAGGCACCATCCTCTGGCGTGGTGCGCCCCTTCGATCTGCTCTGCAGGCACTGCGCGAGGATCTGGCCTACCTGGGGCATCAGGACGGCCTTCACGACGACCTGAGTGCCCGAGAGAACCTGCGCTGGCTGGCGGCCCTGGGCGGAGAGGCCAAGACCGACCTCGATCTGGATGAGGCCCTTGAGGGCATGGGCGTGCTACACGCCGCCGCGCAGCCGACACGCGCCCTGTCACGCGGGCAGCGCCGGCGCGTGGCGCTCGCTCGCTTTCTGCTGACCCGCAAACCGCTCTGGGTGCTGGACGAACCCCTGGCCGCGCTCGATGCAGAGGCCCAGCAGCGCATCCAGACCTGCGTGGCACGCCATCTTCAGGCAGGCGGCGTCGCCCTGCTCAGTTGTCATACGGCATCGTGGCCCGATCACCCTTCATGGCACAGACTGTCCTTGTCCGCCCGGCCCGGTCTCGCACACTGAGCCGGTCCCCTTTTGCGCTGGCGCTGGCTCGCGGTCTGAGCCTGGCGTGGCGGCGGCGCGTGGACGGCGGCGTCGCCCTGCTCTTCTTCCTCCTGGTCGCCTGGCTGCTGCCGCTGGTGCTGGCCCCCGCGGCTCAAGCGCTGCCTGCGCTGGCGCCCGCCGTGGTGTGGGTGGCTGCGCTGCTCGCCATGCTGGCCGGGAGCCTCCGGCTGTTTCAGGACGATGCTGCCAATGGGGCGCTGGAGCAGATGCTGCTCGCGCCCGGCGGCAACACCCTGACTGTAGCCGGCGTGCTGGCGGCCCACTGGCTGACGGTCGCCCTGCCCGTGCTGGCCGCTCTGCCACTCATCGGCGTGATCTACGGCCTGTCGTTGCTGCAATGGCAGTGGCTCGGAGCCTCGCTGCTGCTGGGCACGCCAAGCGTGTGCTGCATCGCGGCCCTGGCAGCCGCCCTGTCACTGGGTGCACGCGGCGGGCTGATGCTGCTCACGCTGCTGAGCGTGCCGCTGGCCTTGCCCGTGGTGCTGTTCGGTGTCCGGGCCGCGCAGGGCGACGCGGCGGGCGGTTGGGCCCAAGGCGCGGTGATGCTGCTGGGCGCCACCACGTTGACGGCCATCGCGCTCGGCCCGTGGGGCGTTGCCCGCGCACTGGAGGTCGCCCTCGAATGAACCCCATCCTGCGCTACGCGTCACCGGCGCTGTTCCATCCACTGGCCGGGCGCCTGTGGCCTCTCTTCGCTGCAGCCGCCGTGGTCTTCGCGTTGGTCGGGCTCGGCATTGCGTTCTTGGCAGCGCCCACCGATGCGCAGCAGGGCGAGGTCTACCGCATCCTGTTCCTGCACGTTCCCGCGGCATGGATGTCGATGTTCATCTACTTCGTCATGGCCGTATACGCCGCACTGGGTTTCGTGCTGAGAACACGCCTGTCGACCTTGATGGCCCAGGCCCTGGCCCCCACCGGCCTGCTCTACGGCCTGATCGCGCTGGTGAGCGGCGCCGTGTGGGGCAAGCCCACCTGGGGCACCTGGTGGGTGTGGGACGCCAGGCTCACGTCGCAGGTGGTGCTGCTGTGTCTTTACCTGGGTGTGATGGCATTGCGCACCGCGTTCGAGGATGCTGAACGCGGCGAGCGCGCTTCGGCGCTGCTCGCCATGGTCGGCCTGGTCAACCTGCCCGTCATCTACTTCTCGGTGGTGTGGTGGAACACGCTGCACCAGGGTGCCAGCCTGTCGGTGTCGGGCGGCGTGTTGATGGCACCGGTCATGGTGGCGGGCTTGCTCGCCATGACGCTGGCGTGCTGGTGCCACGCGATTGCGGTGTCCCTGGTCAGGGTGCGCACGCTGATCGAAGAGAAAGAAGCGGGCCGGACCTGGATGACGCGCCAGATGGCAGGAGCTCAACCATGACGATCGACTGGACATTGCTTTGGCACATGAACGGACACGGGCCTTATGTGTGGGCCACCTACGGTGTGGCGACGCTGTTGATCGTGGCCGAAGCGGGCGCACTGTGGCACCGCCGGAGGGCACTGCGAACGGGATACCCGTCAACGTCTGAAGGGAGGCGGCCTTGAGCCCGGCCAGCCGACGCCGCGCAGGGCGGCTGGCGCTGGTGGCGGGCCTGCTGGGGCTCGCTGCTGCCCTGGTGGTGGGCGCCCTGCGAGACAACCTGACCTTCTTCTACACGCCGTCTCAGGTGCACGAGCAGGGCCTGCAACCGGGACGCGCCTTCCGCATGGGCGGGCGTGTCGAGGCCGGCTCGCTCAACCAGCAGCCGGGCAGCCTGTCCGTGCATTTCGTGGTGGCCGATGGGCAACGGCGCGTGCCCGTGGTGTACGAAGGTCTGCTGCCGGATCTCTTCGGCGAAGACAAGGGGGTTGTGGCCTCGGGCCGACTCGACAGCCAGGGCGTGTTCCGGGCCGACCAGATCCTGGCCAAGCACGATGAAACCTACCAGCCGCCCACGCCGCAGGCGGGGCGCTCCAGCCGGCCGGCCTGGCTGGCCCGCACGCCATGACGGCCGAGCTGGGCCATTTCGCCCTGATTCTCGCGCTGTGTGCCGCGCTCGCGATGGCGTTCGCGCCAGCGGTCGAGCGTGTTGCAGGAGCGGACAACGCCCTGCGCATCCAGCGGCGCGGTGCGGGCTGGGCGCTGGGACTCTGTGTGATCGCCTCCACCGCGCTGATGGCCTGCTTCCTGGTCAACGACTTCTCGGTGCGCTATGTGGCCTCACACAGCCATTCGACGCTCCCTCCGGGTTACCGCCTCGCCGCCTTGTGGGGCAGCCATGAGGGCTCCATGCTTTTGTGGGTGACCACGTTGAGCGGCTGGGCAGCGTGCGTGGCCTGGCGCATCCGCGGGCTGCCGGACGAACTGGGCGTGCGCGTGCTGGCCGTGCTCGGCTGGATCACCACCAGCCTGCTGCTCTTCGTGCTGCTCAGTTCCAACCCGTACACGCGCCTGCTGCCTGCCCCGCTGGACGGTGCCGACCTCAACGCGCTGCTGCAGGACCCGGGCATGGCGTTCCACCCGCCCGCGCTCTACCTGGGCTACGTGGGGTTTGCCGTGCCGTTCGCCTTCGCCGTGGCTGCGCTGTGGGTGGGCCGGCTCACGCGCGAGCAACTCGCATGGCTGCGCCCCTGGGTGCTGATGGCGTGGGCCGCGCTGGGCGTGGGCATCGTCCTGGGCAGCAGTTGGGCTTACCGCGTGCTGGGCTGGGGCGGCTGGTGGTTCTGGGATCCGGTCGAGAACGCCTCGCTGCTGCCCTGGCTGGTGGGCGTGGCACTGCTGCACTGCCTGGCAGCATCCGTGCGCACCGACCTGTTCAAACCGGCCGTGCTGCTGCTGTGCATTGCTGCTTTCGGGCTCAGCCTCATCGGCACCTTCATCGTGCGCTCCGGCGCCATCACATCGGTCCATGCTTTCGCGACCGACCCGGCGCGGGGCGTCTTCATCCTCGCCTTGATCGCCCTGTCGCTGGGTGGGTCGCTGTGCCTGTTCGCGCTGAGGGCCGGCCGTCTGGCCAAGCCCTGGGCCTTCGCCCCGGTGTCGCGCGAGGCCATGCTGCTGTGCAATGCGCTGGTGCTGTCGGTGGCCGCGGCCACCGTGCTGCTGGCCACGCTGTATCCCATGGCGCTGGACGCGCTGGGGCTGGCCAAGATCTCCGTGGGACCGCCCTACTTCGAGGCCGTGCTTGCGCCACTGCTGACCCCGGCCGTGCTGCTCATGGGCGTGGCGCCGCTGGCGCACTGGCAAGGCATGCCACTGCCCACGCTGGCCCTGCGCCTCCGGTGGGCGCTGGTCGCCAGCGTGACGAGCGCCGTGGTGGCCCTGCTGCTGGGTCACACCGGGCCGATGGCCTTCTGGGGCATGTTGCTGGGCGCATGGGCCGTGATCACCGCGCTCATGCCGCTGTGGCGTCGGCGCCTGCCTCGCAACCTGGCTGCCTGGGGCATGGTCTGTGCGCACCTCGGGGTGGGCGTCTTCGTGCTGGCACTCACACTGCTCAAATCGCACGAAGCCGAGCGAGAGGTGCCTCTGTCGGTGGGCGAGACCGTGCAGATCGGTCCCTACCAAGTTCGGCTGGATGCCCTGGACGCCTTTCGGGCCGGCAACCACATGGGCACGCGGGCCACCCTGACGCTGCTCGACCAAGGCCAGCCCATCGGAACGCTGCGCCCGGAAAGCCGCAACTACACCACGCAGGACATGACCGTGGCCGCACCCGACATCGACACGGCCTGGTGGCGCGATGTGTACGTGGCCATGGGCCAGGCCATCGGCCCCACCACGTGGGCCATGCGGGTGCAATTCAAGCCGGCCATGGTGTGGGTCTGGGCCGGCTTCCTGATGATGAGCGTGGGCGGCGTGCTCGCGGCCTGGCGCGCGCCCCAGGGCGTTCAGGCGATCGATTCAGGCGGCGCCGCCCGCCCCTCCGCTCTGCCCGCCGGGGCCGTGGCCCTGCCATCCATGCAGCGCCTGAAGGGCACGCGCCAATGACCGCGCTGCGCCGCATCTGGCCCCTGCTGCCCCTGGCCCTGGCGCTCGGCCTGGTGACGCTGTTCGCGGCCGGGTTGCGGCACGATCCCCGCCAACTGCCGTCGGCCTTGCTGGGTCAGCCCGCCCCGTCATTCAGCGCCGCGCGGCTGGGACATGCCGATCAGGTCATTGCCTCCACCCAGATGCTGGGCCAGCCGTGGGTGCTCAATGTGTGGGCCTCGTGGTGCACGGCCTGTGCCGACGAGCACGAGGCGGTCAAGCAGCTCGCCGCCGGCGCTGCGCCCGTCTACGGGCTCAACTACAAGGACGCGGCACCGCAAGCACAGGCCTGGCTGGCCCGGATGGGCGATCCGTATCGCGCCTCCATTGCCGATCCCGACGGACGCATCGGCATGGACTTCGGCGTCTACGGTCTGCCGGAAACCTTCGTGATCGACGGCGAAGGCCGCGTGCGCTTCCGGCATGCCGGCCCGCTGACCAAGGAGCGGGTCGAGCGCGAGTTGTTGCCCCTTCTGAAATCGCTGAGGGCATCATGAAGCGACTGCTGATTGCGGTGGTGCTGTCCGTGGTCTGGCCCGCTGGGGCTGCACCGGATCGCCTTCACGCCCTCGCCACAGAGCTGCGCTGCCCCGTCTGCCAGAACCAGACACTGGCGGATTCCAATGCCGATCTGGCGCGCGATCTGAAAGCGGAAATCGCCCGGCAGATCGAACAGGGCCGAAGCGACGAGCAGATCCGGGCCTTCATGGTGCAGCGCTACGGCGAGTTCGTGCTGTATGAACCGCCGGTGCGCGCAGACACCACGGTGCTGTGGGCAGGCCCGTTCGCCTTGCTGGCCCTCGGCGCGGGGGCCCTCGGGTGGCGGCTGCTGCGCCTTCGGCAGCGCCCGCAGACTCACACCACCCCGACGCCGGAGCGCCAGACATGAATGCCGACATGGGGCTCTTCATCGCCGTGGCGGGCCTGGCCACACTGCTGGTCACCCTCTCTCTCTGCCGCCCGCTGCTCGCCCGCCAGGCCGATGCGGCCCCGGTGCCCTCAGGCGGACGTCGTACCGCGATGCTGACTGCGCTCGCCGTGCCACTGCTGGCGACCGGGCTCTATGCGGTGCTCGGCGCTCCGCGCGCCATGCTGGTGGAGACTGAATCACCCGCCCACCGCATGAACAGCGTGGACATGACGCAGGCCACGCAGCGCCTGGCGGAGAAGCTCAGGGCTTCGCCCGATGACATCGAAGGGTGGTTCGTGCTGGCCCGTTCATACCAGGCCATGGAGCGCTGGCGTGAATCCGCCGACGCCTACCGCGAAGCGCTGAGGCTGGCCCCCGACGACCCGCAGATGATGGCGGACCTGGCCGACGTGCTGGCCACGGCGCAGGGCGGCCAGTTGGAAGGCGAGCCCGCTCAGTGGATCGCACGGGCCCTCGCGCATGACCCGAAGCATGCCAAGAGTCATGCGCTGGCCGCCATGGCGGCCTACCGCGCGGGGCGCGCCGACGAGGCCATGTCCCACTGGAGGCAACTGGCGGCGGTGTCACCACCCGGCTCCGAGGGCGAGACGCTGGCGCGTCAGGGCATGGATCGCGTCAAGGCCTCGACAGGCCAGCCCTGAAGGTCACTCCCACTCGATCATTTCCGGCACCTTGAGAGCCGCATGAACACTAGGTTTTTGAAGTTCCAAGATTTCTTTCTACCGTCATTTTTACCGACGCTGGAAGGTGGTGATTGCAACGATGGTTGCCGGTCAAACGACAGCCATAACGCGGTTTCTAGTGTACACGGCGAGCCTGAAAACTGTGGGGGACAGGAACACCCCTCGGGTTGCAGCTTCCAGCACGTCGGGCATGAGAACCTAGCGGTTGGGGTGCCGCCTTGAGCCGCGCCAGTCTACAGAAAGAGTCAACATGCCCAGATGATCCTCGGCCACCCACTGCTCGGCGTGCGCATCTGGCAAAGTAGACGCAGTTCATTGGGCGGTGGTCACACGGACTCGCTTTGCAAGCCGCCTCAGGCTTGGGCATAAGGGGACGTTTGCAGGACCTATTTGCGCGACGACCCAATCAAAGTGTGGTTCCCATACCTGCATCCGCGCTAGGCGTAGCGCATCAAGAACTGTTTTAGACAGCCGCTCTTTGCCCAGCACCAGCCCTACAGGCGCATACGCGAGGATGTCGACCGTCGTTGCAATTGTCAGAGAACCGAAACTCTCACCAGCCACTCGCCTGGCCTTTTTTTCGTCGATTGCCGCGACCAGTCCATTGCGGTGAGCGAACGCCAGAGTGGCGGCCTCTCCGTCCCCAAGCGAGTCGGACGTTGAGCCCGACACAATAGAGATGAAGCTTTCGAGCGCTTCATTGTCCAACTCCACGACATCCAGTTTCCCGCTGTCGATGAGCTCAACGAGCTTCGCCGACTCCCCGTGACCATTCTCTGCACCCCCTTTGATTTCGCCGATCACGGTTTCGGTGACACAGGTGAGGCCCGGTAATGCCTGCAAAATCGCTTCTGCATGGCCGGTGGCCAGCAAGTTGATGATGATGCTGGAGTCGAGAACGAGAGTGGGCGATTGCTCAGTTAGGCAGCTTGAAAAGGTCATCTACCTCATCCTCTTGAGCCTCATCGAGTAGTTCTCGCACCATCTCACGGCTTAGCTTGAGCAAGTCCGACATCTGCCCCTCACTGAGCAGATCCCTCTTCCAAGCCTCGATGGCCAAGAGGTACAACCGCGACGATTGCTGTGGTTGGACAGCTGGGAACTCATTGCCATCCTCCCCTAGCACTTGGCGGACTTGCTCGTCGGTGATCCCGCCGTTGTCTTGGAACCAATCCCACGTTCCCTTTTTCGTTAGTCCAAGTTCTTCCAGCCTCATGACCATGGCCTGGCGCGACACGCTGAAGAAATTGGCCAGCAAGATGATGTGCCGACGCGTCAGGTGCGACGACCCAATCGTCACCTCCTTGAACTTCTCCATGACCGTTCTCGTTGGAGTCATAAATGCCCGCGCAAACGCATTGGCATATCGCTCCTCTCGCGAATTGTCGTACATCTCGTCCTGATAAATCTCAGGTCTGCGGCGAGTGGCAATAAAGTGCCCCAACTCATGGCTCCCTGTCTGATTGCGCCTATCTCGGCGGTGGGTCGAGTTGATGAGCATGCAGGCACCCACAGCATCGTCATAGGCGAACAACCCAGACACCTTGCCGTCAAGCTTGCGCGTGTACACCCTGATGCCTAATTGCAACTCCAAGATGACGTATAGGTCACGGATAGGTCCATCCCCCAACCCGAGCCAGTTACGCAGGTTGAGTGCATCCTGTTCGGCCTGTTGGCGCACATCTCCGGCCAGGATGCTCTTTTCGGCGGGATAGTTGTAGGTCTTTTGAACACCAAGAATGTTCTCAAGCTCGACCTCCGCCTTGACCAAGTCGTTGAGCAACCTTGCTGCCGTATCTATACATGGTTCGCCAGTTTCAGCGAGTGTGCGAAACCGAGGTACGAGGTCCACATGGACAGACTCACGACGCAGGATTGAATTGACGGACACGCCGTAGGACCTGCACAGGTCCTGCAGCTCCATGAGCTTGGCAGCGCGGTGCCCCTTCTCGATGGCCACCAACGTGGTTCTTGAAAGTCCGGCAGCCTTCGCAGCCACGTCTTGCGTCAGGTTAGCGGTCTCCCGCGCGCTTCTAAGTCGCTCGCCGAGCTCAAATTGGCTCAGTTCATAGTTCTCTTTAGTCATGATGCACTACTACGTATCCACTGCCTCACGAAAGACCTCGGTCCAAGGTCCTTCGTGAAGGCTGACCATTCCTTGGCGTGTTGCCGCAGGAGCCGGTCAAGCTTTTGCGACACGCTGACGGGGCTCTCCCCGAGGGACTCAGCCAGTTCAAAATTGCTTAGTCGTCTGGTCAGTTGGTAGTCAGACCTACTTTGAAGCCCTGCTAAGTGCTCGAAGTGGAGAACCCCGGCAACTGAGTACTGGCGCAAGGCGTTGGTAAAAAGGTCAAAGTCCTTGGACGCCCCCGCTTCCCAGGTCTTGGTGCTTAAGGACTCCCATACGTAGACATCCGTTGCCTCTTTCAGACCTGCCGCATGGACGCTCAGGCGCCGCAGTATGCATGCAGCGCAGATCCCGCATTGCCGCCTTGTTCCATTAAATCCAATTTGGCGCGAGGTTTGCCAACAAGAACGGGTCTTGTTCCACTTGGAGCCGCCTTCGCAGTTTTCGACGAACTCCCTCAAGGTCTCGCCTTTGGTCATCCACAGGCGCGGGAACTTGTACTTGAAACGGTAGCCCAGCAAGGCATACACGAAGCGCTCCATCCTGGCAGTGAAGGCCGGATGATTTCGATAGTCTTCGTAGCCATGTCCCACGGGCAGCAGGACAGGAGCAAGCGCGCCTTGCCCGCTCTCAGGAATGATGGCCACAGGCACGTCAATCAGGTACCCAGCCATTGCAGAAATCAGGCTGAACTTGAATCCTCTACTGCGCGCGCTGCTCTCACCATCCTTCTTCGCGATTTTCACTTTGTAGGGAACCGCATGAAAGGGCATCTCTTTTCGTTCTTGCCTTGAGATGTCGCGCTCGCTGGTGCCGATGCGCACACGCACTACCCGCCCGTTGAGCTTCTTGCCTTCGAGCGCCGCCACTGCTTGCGAATCCATGCCGTCGCTGTACGCCATGACGGCCTCCGCGTTCATCGGAAACTTCATCGTCTCCTGCGCTGGAGGAGGCACCGGGACCTTCCGCGTACGAAATACGATTTGCCAGTCGTCGCCAGTCAGCAGGTTCAATGCCTCCGTCAGCGCCCCGTGAGCGGCCTTGTCCGTCCACTTGTGAACATCGTGCACAGGCACATGGAGAATGAACTTACGGCCCCAGTTCATGGAACTGCGCACCAGGGTGCGGTCGCAGAACTCCACGGCGGCAGCGACCAGAAAAGCGTCATAGATGACTGGATCCCATCGATGGGTCGAGAAAGACTCTAGCGCCTCCGTTTTGAACCTGATGTCCCTGCCAATTCGACAAGGAACGGCGCCTCGCTTGCAAGCACTATCTTCTTCGAAGACATCGACGGTCATCTCTTTGGGCTCATAGATGGTCACAGTCGCACCCCTTCGTCCAGTCCGGTGCTTCTGGTCGTTGGCCGGATCCTGGTGGTACGTGCTTCGACAAGGATGTTACCCAGCGAACCAATCGACAACGAGTCGATAGCCTCTTGAAAGCGACGAACTACCTTGTTAGCCCTGAACTCGCTCGTCTTTTCGAGGTAGTGCTCGTGAAAGGCCCTCAAGTTGGCTTGACCGCGCATCTTCGCGGCCACGCCAATTGCAATGTTGAAGCTCTCGGGCTCTAACTTGCCCTCGCTGACTAGCATCTGGCTGCACTTGACAGCGTTTTGCCCAAAGACCGACCCAGCAGCGAGAGAACGAGCGAGGTTCAACTGGTACATCGCAATTTCTGGAGAGCCCAGAGAATTGCCCTCGCAATCGAAGACACGCTTGATGGCCTTAAGCAAGGCACCAGACACCTCATTGAAGTCGCTTACGAGTGCGCTGGTGGCTGCATGAGTGACCTCCGCTTGTGCGTATGCAGCGTTGTCGCAAAGCTTAGCCAACTGTCGCCATGGCTTCCTAAGGCCAAGGCTTCTGTGCGGTCCGTCACTCATTGGATGCCCTCCATTTGTCAAAGTTTATGTTTTTTTTCTAGACTTTGTCAAATGATTCGTTTGACTGAATACAAACCCGGGCTACCAGGGCATAGTCAGGGACACCTTTTGCAGGCGGTGCCCATCGATACATGAACTCGACCTCCCTTTGCTCGGGGCTAGCCTGCACTGCAGGCTATCGAGTTTTATTGGAAAGCCACATGGGCACCTCATCGGCCACTTGCAAACGACGAGATGCGCCTAAGCTAAGGGGCTGACGGGAGGGGTTCCCGGGCCATACGTGCTGAGGGAGGCGATGACATGTCAAGTGCAGGTTCTGTTGTAGACGGCAAATACAAGGTTACGGGGCTGTGTAGTTCTGCTGGAGGCATGGGCACGGTCCTGTTCGTCAGTCCACTCGCCTTGCCTGACACGCGGCTCGTTCTCAAATATTGCAACCACACCGACGACGACACGAAGAATCGATTTCGACGTGAAGTCCGGGTTATGCAGAGCTTCAACGGAAGCCCCTACGTTGCCCCAGTCCTGGATGCGAACCTAGAACACTCGCCGCCCTACTTTGTCATGCCGTTCTTCGAACATGGTGATCTGATGAATCAGGCTGCGCACCTTCGACAAGACCTGGCGGTGGCGGAGCAATACCTAAATAGGATGATCGACTGCATCGAGCAACTACACAGCAAGAACGTCTACCATCGAGACATCAAGCCCCAGAATTTCCTCGTAGGGAACGGCACCTTGGTGGTGTCCGATCTGGGCTTGTGCGTACAACCGAACGCGGCTACTGCGTTCACCCGCACATCCGTATATGGCGGCACACCCGGATACATGCCACCGGAGTTCTTCGCGGGAGGATTCCGCCATGCAGATGCCTCAGATGACATCTACATGTTAGGCAAGACGTTTTTTGTACTGCTCAGCGGCTTAGACACACCAGACTTGACGCCGGGGCTCCTTCCGCCCCCGCTTTTTGTGGTCATTGAGCGCGCCTGCGCCCCGGACAAAGCACGCCGCTACCCATCGCTTTCCGCCTTGCGCCAAAGTCTAACTCTGGCCTTTAGCGTAATCCTTGGGCGAGCCAATGGCTCCGGCGGAGTGTTGGGAACACAGCAGGCAATCATCGATCGATGGCAGTCCACGAACCAAACTGACTTACTTGAACTGGGGCAGTTCATTGACGAGTTGGCCATGCTCTCACCCAGCGAACGCCACCGGGTATGCATAGACATGCCCTCCGACTTGTTCTATGCGATTGCCGAAGCGCCGTTACCCCCTGGACGGTTGGCAAGCTTCATTCAGGGCTATCTTGAAATGTCGCAGCACGCAGAGTACGGTTGGAGCTTTGCCGAAACAGTCGCCGACAACATGTCCATCTTGTTTCACTCTCAGCATGTCTTTGAGTCAGACAAGGCAGACGCGCTGAAAGCCGCAATCATCGCCGCCGATCGGCAGAATCGCTTCGCTGCCATGGACACCTGCAAGGCCATGATTGCTTCGGTCCAGGACAGCGGTCTTGCTCACCGAGTGTATGAACTCATGTTGGAGCATCCCAGCTACTTCATGGAAAAAATGGACCCCTTGACTTGCCGATCCCCTGCTGTGCGGCAAGCCATCGCGATCCTCAAGGCCAATGCCGAAGCGGTCCAGCAGCAATCAACGATGGGCAACCCCTTCCCCTCGTAAAACATTTTTGATCGGCATAAAGCGATCAGATCAGCGGCAACACGACTAGATCCGTCTATTGATCGCTTGCTAAGCGTCCATATCCGTTGATAGGTTCGACGAGGTATGTGGCTACCTTCAGCAGCGGATCAGCAAGACAAGTCTGGCCAAGCTGAACACCAGCAAAGGCAGACCTTCATTTTCAAGCTACGCCGACCACCTCAGGAAGAACGCCTGACGCGCTGCGTGCCACCCATCGGAGAAACCTCTTCGACAGCTTTCTGATCAGTCCGCGATGGACGGCCCGAACAAATCGTTGGTGATCTGTTCCCCGCGACCTACCTCCTCCCCTTGCTGATCACCGCCTGAGCGAGACGCCACGATGGAAACGATGTGCCCGCTCTGAATGAGCAAGCCATCGTATGCAAGCACCCTCAGTCGATTGATCCTCTTGGTGCCCTTGGGGAACTGGATCAGATCGTCGTACAGCCTGGGGTGATCGGCACGCGCCAATTCAAACACCAGCCGTATCGGTTCCCCACTGACCTTGGCGTTGGCATTCATGGCTTGCTCCCCGACGGCGTCGCACCTTGATCAGCCCGTGGCGCGGCCATCACCGTTCGCGCATAGTTCTGCCCTGCCAGTTGAAAGCCCCGCACATTGGCAAACATGGGTTCCTTGACCTCATGGATCTTGTGATTCGGGAACGCAGCCTTCACCGCCTTCTTGAACAGGAAGGCACCGCCGCCAACCAGGATGATGTTCTGCAAGCTATGTGGCGATTCAATGTACTGCTTCATCGCCGACACAGCCTGCTGCGCCACCGCCTCAGCCATGGGCATGAACCTGGTGATGTCGTAGGACTTCTGAAAAATCACAGGCTGCTTGCCCGTTCGCAAGGCCAGATCGATGGCGTCGAGGTCGCGATAGGGGCTGCCGATGTCCTTGCTGATTTCGGCCGCGATCAGGCGCAGCACATCCGACATGCCACGGTTGAACGAATGGCTTTGCTTTTGCACCTGCCTCATGCCCCTGGCCACCAACCAGTCGAAGGTTCGTGAGCCTGGGTCGATGATCAAGCTCTGCTCATTGCCGATGGTGGCCATCTTCTTGTGCACCGATGCGTAATGAGCCAACGCCCCTTGAGGCTGCGCCACAGCGAGTGCCTTGACGACAGTCACCGTCTTGCCACCCCCAACTTCATGCGTTCCCGTCATCGCTTTCTCCAGCGCCGCCTTCTTGAGGTGCAACAAGGCCACGGGCAGGCCCACCACCAGGAGGTCGATGCGACTTTGCTTCATCAGATGCAAGGCGCCTCGGAGCAAGGCCATGTACTCGGGCGTGTCGGTGTACTCGTCGTGCAATTGGGTTGCACGCACGGAATCGGCCACCAGGTGGACATCGGGCCCGACCTCGTAGAACAAGTGTCCAATGGGGATGGACACGGTTTTGCGCCGCTCGGATGCCGACCAGGCCTGAGTCTCGCTGGCGCTCGGGTAGGCAATGGAAGGAAAGCTGGCGCAGCGGATCTCGGTGCCCTCCGTGCCAACGACGTATTTGGTGTTGCCTGATCCGACATCCACCGCTCTGACGATCAAATCCATGATGAGCCTCCAAGGCGTGGGTTCATGAGCGATCAGCATCAGCAAGCTGACACGATCCCGCCACGGCAAACCCCGACTCAGAACACATGATTTCGGCATCGGTGCAGATTCACTGTCAGCCTGCATGCGCCGCAATGACATTAGCCTGTTGCCAAACCCTCGCGCTCTTGGTTCTGGGGTCGCGTGTGTCACCACGTTCTCATTCGAATGACACTCGTCAACCCCTGTCGCCACGCCCGAGGCAGGCGCCATCGAGGTCCACCTCAGCCCATCGAGAACCTGTGTTGGGAACCAGAGGCAGGATTTTTTGATGTCAAGCCCACGGGCTGTCTGGCGCCCAAGCCATATCAGTAAATAAGCACGGCTCAAGGGCATGTTGCGCGTACCAAGTTCGCCACGCACAAGGCCCCGGCAATGGGGACCATTGCGGTTGCGGGCCTTGACCGAAAGCTTCCCGGCGAGTCCACTACAGATTCCCGAGAGCCGTCCTGGCTCTGCTCCTGATGGAGCAAAAGGCGTCGCAGTCGTTACCTGCCCTCCAAGCTCTGGTCCTTGAACCGGAATTCGCCATCGCCCCTGAGGTGATGGCCATGAGGTCTTCTTCGCAGTGCATGCACCGATGGCCCAGCCAACTCCCAGAGTTGGGCGTTCCTGAAACGCGCCACGGTCTTCGAGCACGCAGTCGGCACCCGATGCCGAACCGCTGTTCCCGCCATCCCTTGAGCACGCGCCTTTGCGCACCGCACGGTTGTGTTTGCCTCTTTAGGCTCCCCGTGCGACCTCGCTCATGAACTCGGCACCGTCCTGGACTTTCGGTCAGGGGGGGACCCATGCGAGTGGATGGCGCTCCGAATCCAGAACTGATCCACCACAGACGCGAAAGGCCAGACCTCCGCGCCGATGCTGCCCTTGCCCCTGAGGCAAACCGGCATCACCAACCCCATGGCTGCAGAAATGCACAACTGGGACGGATCACCCGTTTCGTTTTTAAGAAAGACCGAGTTGGCCGGTGTCGATGCATCACTGCAGGCACACCGACCGACAAACCTTTGGGTAGGCGCCGCACCCGTCGTGGTTGCGTGCGGCGCTGAATGCTTGACCACGAACCGATGGGGCGACGGAATCCGCACCATTGGCGATCTCCATGGGATTCCACCTTCACTCACGACCAACCCGCTGTTCGGGCGGCGGGCCCTTGACCATGGGCACACATCATGTCTGACTCATCCCCCCCTCGATCCACAACGCTCAGATCACCACGGCGCCGGGTTCAGGAAGCATCCAGCCCGGGGCGCTCAAGCCAGCACCAACCCGCACGCCGTCAAAGCTGGGCGGGCAAGTCGCCCCAGGACATCCTGGCCCACTACCCCACGGGCAAGACGCCACCGCTCAAGGTGCTGGAGGTGTTGATCGAACTGTTTAACACCCTGCACACCTCGATGGCCAAAACCGTCTCACACAAAACACGGCAGGAGCGCGCCCAATTCCTGCGCCGATTCTTTCGGGACTTGAAGACCAAGGCCGGGTTCAAGACGGTGCCTGACCCGCGCAACCTGGGGCAAAAGCACATCCGGGCCATGGTGCAGGTCTGGCAGCAAGAGCACCTGGCCCCGGCGACGATCCAGACCTACCTGAGCTTTCTGCGTGGGCTGGCCATGTGGATGGGCAAGCATGGCTTCGTGCGATCACCAGACCACTACGGCTTGAGCGTTGACGAATACCAGCGCCATGAGTACGCCAGCCGGGACAAGGGGTGGTCGGCACAAGGGGTGGACATCGACACTGTGATTGCCCAGGTCTGTGAGCACGACCGCTTTGTGGGGGCCTCGTTGCGGCTGATCCGCGCCATGGGACTGCGGCGCAAGGAATCGGTGCTGTTTCGGCCATTTGAGAGCATCGTGCCCTTCGAGTCCACGGGCCTTCCGCCCGTGGACAAGTCGGCAGATCGATACGCCAGGATCAAAGGCAAGGGAGGCCGGGTGCGTCACATTCCACTGGACAGCCCTGAGCGACTTGCCGCCGTGGCATTCGCGCAGGGCGTGGTCAGCAGCCAGGATGCCCACATGGGCAACCCTGCCCATGACCTTCGCAAGAACCTCAGGCACTTTGACTACGTGTTGACCAAGTTCGGCATCACCGTGCGAGAACGGGGGGTGACCGCACATGGCCTGCGCCATGAGGTGCTGATCTCTCACTATGAGGCCCTGGCCGGGACCGCGCCCCCGGTGCGCGGCGGGCAGATGGTGCCACCGGAGCTGGACCGTCAGGCCAGACAATCCGTGTCCCGTTTGGCCGGGCATGCGCGCATACGTGCTTCGGGGGCCTACCTTGGTGCGGTGCGGGTGCAGCGCCATCCAGGATCACTGGATGTGGATGGCAAGACCGAAGCGCCGCCAGAGGGGTCGTCTTGACAAACGCCAACGGCGCAGAGCCCTTGTCTGCGCCGGGTTTGGGGGAAAAGCTCTGTGAGCCTCAGGCCGCTGACTCCGCGAGTTCATCGGCCTCAGAATGGGAATCGTCCAGACTGGCCGTCCCGACTTCGCCTGTCGCCGCAACCGAGGCAGCTTGGCCCCTCAGGCATCGCGGCAACCAGCCGGAGCCCGCCAAGGCCAACTCAGCGGCTACCACGGCGGCATCCTTCTTCATACCGGCCAGCGGCGCTGCCACGTTGATGTCCCTCGCCTCGGTGACCACCTCCACCACGCGGCTCTTGGACACATGGTTCAGGTAGGAAGGGCCGTTGGCTGTCCACCAGCGGCGCATGTCCAGGCCCAAGGCCTGTGCCAGCACGTCGGTGCGTTGGGTCGGTGACTCCACGCCCTGAATGCCTGTGACTGAGCACGCCACCGCCACGGTCAGCAGTTGGAGCACTGTGGCTTGGTCTTGCGCCAGCAACCACGGGAACACGGCATCCAGATCTTGGGGCAGCTTCTGCGCCCAGGCGCTGCGCTCGGCCTCCATGCGCAGCCATGCCGGGCTGGCCTCGATGTCATCGGCAGCAGATTGCAGCGCAGACTGGCTGTCCGTGACCGAGACATCCAGCACCTGTGGCTGCTGGTGGTAGCGGTAGTCGCGGCTCAGGAACAGCTTCTGCGCCAACTGGGCCGTGAGTGCCACCAAGGCCACGTCCGGGCGCGCAATCAATTCGGCCTGCACGGCGGCGACCCGGTGTGCCGTCAGGCGGCGCATCAGCTTGTCAGAGTGAACCGGGCGAACCTTGGCCGATGGGCCAGACAGCATATCCCCTTGCCCACCGCACTCGCCTGTCTGCCCTGTGCCCTGGGTCAGGACATGGGCCACGGCACTGCGGTCCTCCGGACGGATCAGGCCACATTTCACCGTGGCCGCGCCGTTGTGCCCCACGTGGACCACGCACCCGGCCTGCGTCATCAGGTCGGCGGGCCACACGCTCAGTTCATCGTCGATGGCCTTGAGCCGCAATTGCAAGGCTGCTTGCTCGCTTTCAAGCTCCTGGTACACCGCGCCATCATCCTGATCGGCGTCATCGTCGTCCATGTCTTCCAGCGCATCCAGACGCTGTTGAACGGCCTGCATCGCGGCCTCCAGTTCCGCCAGCGCAGTGGCCTCGTGCTCGGTGGGTTCGCGTCGCACTTTGCGCAACTCGACGTGGCCGTTGTACTCGTCACGGTCATAGCGCACTCGAACGTCCACCCACTTCCAGCCCTCGGCACGCACCTGCTTGGCCTTCTTGCTGAGCTTGTCCACGGCCAGCCGCTCCAGCAATGGCGCGTCCAGCAGGTAAGCCTTCTTGTCATCGTCGCTGAACAGGTCGCGGCGTGTGGCCCCACCGGCCTTTTCGTATGCCTTGAGCGTCACGTACTTCGCCACCGGGTCACGGTCGGACTCGATGTCGCCCTGCGTCAGCAACTGACGCAAGTAGTCGGGGCGGCGGTTCCATTGGGGCAAGCCAGCCCAGGCCTGTTCCTGCTTTTCGTGGTCATCGACCGACGCCAGCACCATCAGGCATTCCAGGCTGATGTCATCCGCCCGGAACTCGTCCATCAGCTTGGGCGACACGCTTGCCAGCTTCATGCGGCGCTTGACCACCAAGGGTGTGACGCCAAAGGCCGCTGCCACCGTCTCGACGGACTTGCCCTCGCCCAACAGGCGAGAGAAAGCAAGGTACTCGTCGGCGGCATGCATGGGCACGTGAAAGATGTTCTCGGACAGGCTGGCCATCAGCGCCTTGTCAGCAGGCACGATGAGGATGGGCACAGGGTAGTTGTCGGGGATATCGCCGTTGCTCATCAGCAAGTTCAGCGACTCCAGGCGACGGCCACCGGCGCACACTTCAAACAGGCCACGCGGGTCCTTGATGACGATCAGGTTCTGCAACACGCCGCAGTCCAGGATGGACGCGGCCAACTCGGCGATGCTCATCTTGCTGGTGCTGCCGCCTGGGCGCACCTGATGGTCTGCCGACAGCACCAGCTTGTTCAAGGGGGCTGTGGTGCGGGGGGATGCCGCGATCACGGCATCGATCTCTGCCTTGGTGAATTTCATGAGGGGCTCCTGCACGGTTGAGGGACATGCCTTGTGCGCGTCCATGCATTCAGAATCTCATCCGCCCCTCTGAAATCAAGGTCGTGGACATGGCCGTCCACAGGCCCTCAATCCACTCCACCCATCGATCCACAAGGAACTTTGTGGCCGCAACCCTTCCTTGAAGCGCTGTACCATTTCCACTGTTTCGGTCTGGTTGCCACGCGCGCAGATCACCCACCCTTGATCGGTCAGGACACGCTGTAAGTACGCGCCGATATTCACCGACGAGGTCTTTCGTTGAACGCATCGGCTACCGCTCCGCTTTCTGTCCTGCGCTTCTGGCGTGACCTGGAAGTCTTCAACATCCCCACCGCACCATCGGCCAAGGACAGCAGCGACCAGGTCAAGATCGTCACGCTCAGGCGCGGCGATGTCCTGCCTTGGCAACACCCTCACTTTCAGCCAACACAAGAGCATGGCTACGTCCATGTCGTCTATGTGGGCGTGGCCGACACGGAGGACCTCTCCCGGTTGATGCTGCAATCGGTGTTCCCCGAGGAAGACCTCAGCGAGCGCGAACGCCAGCGCGCAACCGGAAACGGCTGGCTTGCTGCCTTCGTCGCCAACGAAGATGGCCACCCCAAGCTCGACAGCTACCTGCCTGCCAGCTTTGCACACGGGGTCGATGCGCTGTGGCATTCCGAGCCGCTGGAGAACGTCAACGCCCGACTGGCACGTGCCACCGATGAGTTCGGTCAACGACGCCACCACCTTCGGCCCGTCGCCACCGACGCGCAGCAAACACCGACCACTGGCCAGCCGGACACCCCACCAGCGCCAAACCCCTTGACCTGGGGCGATCTGGACGAAGAGTTGCGCGCCGTGTGCAAGCTGCTGGGCCCAGGGGCCGATGCGGCTGATCTGGACTGGCGTGTGGTGGTTCGGGTGTCACGGGTCAAGCGCCGTTTCCTCGACGACAGCCTCAACGCCGCCATCGACTACCTGAACTCCTTCTACCTGGATGACCTCAACCGCCTGATCACTCAGGGGGGCAAGAACAAGCCTTTTGGCAAAGCCCTGAGCACTTTTCTGGGCGCGCCCATAGCACCCGAACAACGCATCGACATCCTGAACGACCACGCGGCCATGGGTGAACTGGTGAGCGTGGCCCGCTTGCCCAGCGCTCGTTGGCCAGCCTCACCAGAGGCCCCGCTGGTGCTGGCTCAGCAGGCCGCGGTGGCCCAGGTGCTCAGCACCTTGGGACGCGATGGCGGCACGCTGGGCATCAACGGCCCACCGGGCACGGGCAAGACCACCTTGCTGTGCGACGTGATCGCCGAGGTGGTCACAGAGCGCGCACGCAAGATCGCCGCGCTCAGCCGCCCCATCGAGCTGTTCGAAGACAGCGTGAGCGTGGCGGGCAGGAATTTCTTCCCCCTCAAGGCCAAGGTGGTGGGCGGCTCGTCCATCGTTGTGACCAGCACCAACAACAACGCGGTCAAGAACATCACGCAAGAGCTGCCTGCACGCGAGAAGGTGCACAGCGACTTTGCCTCGGCCACCTACTTTGACGAGGTGATCCGAGAGGTGTTCGCGGCCCAGAAGGTGGTGGACGACGACAAGCAACCCATCGACTGCTGGGGCCTGGTGGCTGCCGCATTGGGCAACGCCGGGAACCGCCGATCTTTCGCCCGGGGATTTTTTCGGGACGAAGCGCGTCAGGCACCCAACACCGAGACGTCATCGCCCGGCAATGCACAAGTAGACGATGCCCCAGGTGCGGCCGCTCAAGCTAGCACGCCTGCGCCCGCCGATCCGTTGCCACCGTCGATCAAACAACTGCTGGAAGCGGCCAGCAACGACTACACGCGCTATCAGGGCGAATGGCATGCGGCCAAGAAGTCCTTCCTGGCGCTGCTGGATGACTTCGATGCCCGCCGTGGCGTCTTGCTTCAAGCTGAAAAAGCGGCTCAGCGGATCGATGCCTGCCAACTGCGGGTCAATGCCCAGCGTGATGCCGTGCAGGCCCTGGCCGAAGCCATCGACCAAGCCAGCCGCCACCTCAAACAGCTTCAGGACAACAAGGCCATCCAGCATGCCTTGGTCGATTCCCGCCGGGCCACGCTCGACCAGGCGCGTTCACAATGCCTGCCCAAGCTGTGGGACAAGCTGTGCGCTTTGTTTGGGCAGGACACCGAACGCATGAAGACGCTGCGCGCCACGCTGGTCGAGCCCACGCTGGCCTTCGCACAATCCACCGAAGCGCTGGCCCAACTGGCGCAGGATGGCGCCATGGCCGAGGCACGGCTTGAGCAACAGCGCGAGGCGCACCGCACCCAGGTCTTGACACTACAGGGTTCCGAGCGCGAACTGCAAGGCCACCAACGTGCGCTGAAAGCCGGACACGACGCCGGGGCGCGGCACTTCCCCAACGCCAGTTTCTGGCAACTGCCCGCCGATCAGCGCCATCGCGCGTCGGTGGCGGTCAGCCCCGCGCTGGACGCACTGCGGGCTCGCATCTTCCTGCAAGCCATGGAGCTGCACCGACTGACAGTGCTGGCCAACGCAGGCAAGTTCATCGGCAACCTGCGCGCCGTCAACGGCATGCTCACCGGTTCGCTGAAAGACAAGCTGTCCTTGGAGCAGCGCCCCCTGTTGTGGGACGCCTTCTTCTTCATCGTGCCGGTGGTCTCGACCACCCTCGCCTCCTTCGACCGCCTGTTCGCTGGCATGGGTCAGGACAGCCTGGGCTGGCTGCTGATCGATGAGGCAGGACAAGCCACCCCGCAATCTGCAGCAGGTGCCATCTGGCGCAGTCAGCGGGCAGTGCTCGTGGGCGATCCCTTGCAGATCGAACCCGTGTTCACCGTGCCCCTGATGCTGGTCGAAGAGTTCCGCCGCCGCCACGCCGTGGACCCCTTGTGGTCACCCAATGACGAATCGGTTCAGACCCTGGCCGACCGTGTCACCCGGCATGGCTCCTGGGTCGCATCCCAAGTCACGGGCACCGTCGTAGATTCGGAGAAGGCTCAGCCCATTTGGACAGGCATGCCCTTGCGCACGCACCGTCGCTGCGACGATCCCATGTTCAACGTGGCCAACCGCATCGCCTACGCCGAACAGATGGTGCATGGCCGTGTGGACGATCAAGGCCAGCCTGAGAAAACGAAGTTCACCTGCGTGCTTGGTGACAGCGCCTGGCTGGACGTTCGCGCCACCCGCGCCAGCCATCCGGTCGTCGAAGACGAACTCCATGTCCTGGTGAACTGCCTGCGCCAACTTCAACAGCAACCGGCGTTCACACCTGCCAGGAAGGCCGGAGGCAAGGACAAGGCCGCCAAGGTGTTCGTGATCTCGCCGTTTCGCAAGGTCAAGAACGCCTGCATCAAGCGGATCAAGGATTCAGGGTTGGGCCAGATCGAATGCGGAACCGTGCACACCTTCCAGGGCAAGGAAGCAGAAATCGTGTTCCTGGTGCTGGGCACGGCCCCTGGTCAGGCCGGGTCAGGAGCGCGTGCCTGGGCCTCGGGCAAGCCCAACCTGCTGAACGTGGCCATCACGCGGGCCAAGCATCGCCTGTATGTGATCGGGGATGCCTCGCAATGGGGTGGACTCAACCACTTTGACCAATTGGCCGAAGACATGCCTGCCCGACAAACCCCATCAACGCCCCGGTCGTTTGACGCCATTGCTCATGAAGCCCGCCTCTAGATGTTCAAAGCGTGTCCATGTGTCTTTCTTGAGGAAGGACACCGTCGCATCGTCATCCAGCCCTTGGCGAAAATTCATTTCCTCCTGAATGATCGCATCGGCAATGGCGATGCACCACTCAGGCGCGTACTGGGTTTCGTCTAGAAGAACGTTGTCTTGGCGCCCGGAATTCACCGCCAAGCAGGCTTTGTCCCACCAACGAATCACCCTGAGCAGCTCGTCCTTCAGACCAGGCTTCTCTGGGAGTTTCCCAGCTATGCACGATGTGCTGAGGGCATCAATGGCTGAGCGACGAGCGAGTTGCTTCAGCCGGTCCTCCTCATGATGCGCTTCACACAAGCCTCCCAGGAACGGAGCCTCCTCACAGCCCCATCGTCTGCAGGTCAGCGTTTTCTTTCTTCCCACGTTGTACCTTTCGTGTTGACACCAGTTGCGTCAGCTGCGCAATCCAAACACATCATTCGCAGCAAACAACAATGTCGGTCCCGGGCACCATGCCGCCTGGTCATCCGACGGCAGTTCATGGGGAAACGGCACCATGTTGAGTTCGTAGAGGTGCAGCATGCCTTCTATGGGCATGTAACTGCCATCCAGCTTTGAACACGTTGGGCAAGCATGGCGTGAGCCGACGGCATGCACGTCATGGTTCTTCAACATCCTGGATCGCCGCAACACCTCATAGTTGCGACTGAGGGCCCGAACGAAGCCGCCGACAGCTAAGTTGTCGCAAACCCCCATGAGCGCGTCCAATCCTTCGTTGGCGACCCGATAGTCAGGTGATGACGCCATGAACAGTGCGTCCACAATAGGCATACAGCCCAAGGTAAGACCTGCCAAATCCGGCATGAAGCTCACTTCACTGAGGGTTGGCAAAAAGCGGTTGAAATCGGGGGCACTCATGTGATACCCATTGAGCTCGATATCCCGTTCCTGCGCGATCAAGCGGTTGGCAGCATCGACCCGGTCTTGCTCCATCTGGAAAGGGGACCGTCCTGCCTGACGCGCCTGGACGATCTGAGCCAGCGTCTCCGCCTCCACCTTGTCCATCAGACGTTTGTAATCAGGCTCGGTCAGGGTCAGATACGCGCCGACAAGTCCATTGATCTCAGTCCTGATCTTTTGCTTGTACCGCTCTTCCTCAGGTGTCAGATGCATATGCCTTGTCCACAGTCCGCGTCAATCGCTGACGCTGAAGTTGATGGCGCTGATCGGGATCCGAGCGTGCAGGCATTCTGGATCTGTCAGCCACTGTGGCAACAAGGACAGCTCAAGATGGATGGGGATGGAGGCATCTTCCATGGTCCCCTTTGTCAGGGCATGGACCAGCGCCTGGCGATCACGGGAAGACAGGTGAAAGTTGAGCATCGCGCCATCGGATCGATGGCGAACGTAGATTTCAATACCGCTCATGTTCGGCGCCTACACACACGTAGGTGTTGATTGTGCCCACGGTGCAGGACAGGTGTCATTCACCCTGGCGGGCAAATTTATCCACAGAAACTGGGGATAACTTACCGCATTGGAGGGCAATTGTCCGCCTGCCCATAGCAGAAACCTCGGGCTGCTCCTTTTTGGGGCAACCCTTGCCAAGGGCTCAACGCGCCCAACCCAGATCACGAAGCACAAACCCAAGGGCCTCGATAGCGAAGGCACCATCGGCGTCCGTGACGTCGCGGGTGCCCAGACGCTGCTGCTCATTGGACTTGCCCCTGGGGTGGAGCTTGCAGACGACATCTGCTGCTGCACGAAACAGCTTTGATTCCGGTGGCAGCTTCGCAATCAACGCGCCAAGGTCCTTTTCAATGACCTTCGCATCCTCCCCGGCATCCAGATGAAGGTGCGCGGACAAGATCACGCCCATCGCATCTCGGCAGAGGTCCACCACAGTGATGCCACTAGATCGATGCGCGCCGTCTACCACCTTGATGACGGCGGCGCTCACACGCTCTCTCGCTGCTGACGGAATGGCATCCAAGACCAGATCGGGCAGAAAACCGAGGTTCGAGCGGGCACGCATTGTCACCACATCCTCGTCGTTGCCCGACCGCTCGACTGAGACGATGTTCCAGACTGTGACTGCCGCCCCCGCACCTAGAACGACCAGCGTGCGTGGCGTGGTCACCAATCGCTGACTCACATTGCCCATTGGGCTGAACGAAATGAGCGACTTGGTGAATCGCCCTTCATGGGCTTGGTGACCGACATCCTCGGGCAAGACCGGGTGCTTGTGGACCCACCACTGATCAGGCTGTTGCCGCCCCGCCACCTCGTAGAACCGGCCCCGCCTGATGCGACTGACAGGGTCGAAGTAATCTTCCCTGAAGACGCACATGGCGCTGCGAAGAGCACCGCTGCAGGGCACTTTGCGCCAGTCGGCCTCAGCCTGAACGAAGGTGGCAACAGAAACCATCGGGGCTGGTGAGACGCCATGTCCGTGGTTGGACAAGCCTTCGTACATCAGCCAGGTGTTGGGGTCGAACGCAATCATGTGTTGGCGATTGAAGAAAGTTGCTCAGCAGGCCATTGAGCCCAGGAAAGACGAGACAAATGCATGAACCTACCGCCCTTCAGGCGCGCTCCCTGACCGACATGAGCGTGCGCACCAACAGAAAGTCCTCAGGGGCATCAATGAGCAGCTCGCCGTCGGTCGCCACATGTACCTCTGCAACCCGCGCGTGAGAAAGCATGCCCTTGGCAATCGGGCGACGTGCAAATGGGTTGTGCAGCACGTAGGCGCCGTCGAGCAAGTGCTCCTCGTAAGCAGCCTTCAACGTGGCCTTGATCCTGGGCTTGATGTCATCGCCATTGGGGTGATAGGTGGTGTAGACCGTCTTTGCCAACGGGTTGTCCGCCAACGCACGCACTTTCCCCCAGGTAGCCAGGGAGCTGTACACGACAGCGGAGACTTCAGCATATTGGTCGTCGCAGAACAAGCCGAGCGGGATGTCAACGGTTTCCGACTTCGCAGCAGAACTGACGTTGTAGCTGACAACACGACGCGCTCCTCTCGGCGTTGCACTTTCATCGTGGTACAGACCATAGAGTGCAGCAAAGATTGGACGACTGGCCGCGAAGTGCGCAAGCGGGCGATCAAAAGCGCCAATGCCGATGACAAAAGGCTTGTCAGCGACATGGGGCAAGGTCGAGTAGTAATTGCGATAGCGCCTGACTTTGGCATTGAAGCTATTACAAATCCGCAAAGCCGCCTCTCTGTTGAACTCAGTGAAATCGTCTGGAATGTCTGCGATCGAATATCCGATGGGGGCCTTCCCGCCTTTAGCTGGCGCGGCAATGGCCGCCTCGACGCACAACGGCATCGGTTCACCAACCACAAAATCGGGAGAGGCAAAGGACATATCGGGGGACAGCCCCCAGCCCCTCAAAGCGGCATTGAGATACAACTCCCAAAGACCTGACTCAAAAGTCATCTGAAATTCCTGTACGAACTTCCCGTCGCGGTCTTCAAATCCTCTAGCCCAAGCATTGAGCACGGCACGCTCAGGCGCGTACTGTTCGTCCAGCAGCATCCTGAAAACCTGATGCTGCCGGGCCGTTTCCACTTGCGGGGTGAACAGATCGAATGTCATTGTTCCCTTTGGCCTACTGCAATTGCTTGATCAACAGCTCCCAGAAGAACTCAGCGAGTCCCTCGTGAGAAAGCTTGTCATCCCTTCCCCTGTGCATCGCCATGCCCAAAGGTTTGAAGTACATGGCCTGATCGTCCTTGTCCACAGACACCATCTCGTTGTAACTGCCTGCCGGTGCAGAAGGATCTGACGAATAGGTGATCCCACCGCTGCGGAACCCCAAAGCACCAAGACGGATACCGCACTGGCTAACTTTCTTGCCGTCACGGTAGATCACGCCACTGAACGCATTGGCGTCTATCCGACGAAAGACGCCTTCGACGCCCGTCGTTCTGGCTTGCAATTCAGCCAGAGATCCTTCAAAAAAACGCGCCAGGTAATCAAATGCGGCATGCAGGAATTCATCCTGGTCACGCTCGGTGAACTCCTTGCGCATGCGCAGGTTGCTGGATCGAGGCAGCGACACCTGTTCTGCTCGAACAGGGCTGGCCACTGCAGGCGGCTGAGCCCTGCTGACGGTACCCGCGTCATGAGCACGCCCGCCCAGTTGCGTCACAACAGCCCGGATACTGCGCGCCACGTCGGTGTAAGCCTCGTCGTGGTTGGCCCACATGGTGATGGCCTTGCCATCCTTGGGTACCGCCATCAAGCCACTGAGGGGCGGTTGCTGCCAATCGCAAGGCCGAACGATCACCGGAATGACTTGCGCTTCCCCCCTGCTCTGGCGCTCCAGCGCACGCGCCATTTCAATGGAATAGCAGTAGCGCGAGGACAAAAAACTCGCACTCACCAGCAGCAAGATCACATCCGCCTGGTTCAACTGATCGTCAATGACCTGGTTGAGGTCGGCGCCCGCCAGGATACGACGGTCATGCCAGGATTCGATCAGCCCCTCATGTCGGAGCAACGCCAGGTGTTTCTCCAGTTGGTCCCGGTATGCCTCATCGTCATGCGAATAGGAAAAGAAAACCTTGGCCATGCGTGTCTGTGGATTCGTTGAAGTTTGGGACAGGGTTTGCCCCTCATTGGCACTCGCGCACAACGAGTGCCAAACACTATATCTAGTTATTCTCGCGCACTCAAGCGCTACATGTAGTGCCCACCTCAGAGGCCGCTCCTTGACTAGGGCAAACACACGAGCAGCTTCATCAGTCAAAATGCGTGTCCATGAACGAGACAAAAAACTTGGCTGACATCGACAAACTTGGTGGCGTGGATTGGCGACGTCACTTACCCGACACATTGGTGCAGTCCTTGGTGAAGGCTTCCGACGTCACAGCAGGCTGGCGCAAGCATCTGGACGCGCTTGGGCCGGCGGCGGACCTCCAACGCATCATGCGTCAGCACGAGGGGCTCAGCGCGCATGCTGCTGCAATCCGCGTAGCGCAGCTGAGTCAGCAGCAGATGCTGGGCAAACAATACGCGGACATCCTTGCCTCGGCCGCCCCCTTCACAGGAAACGCGGCGTTGTTTGGCGATCTTCAACGGCAAATTGACGCCGCGTCGAGCAGCGTTTCAGTTGAGTTGATGCGCATGGTTGACGACATGTCCAAGGGCTCCGCATTGAGGGCGGCCATGGACATGGCCAAGGCTTGGCAAGACCCGTTCGAAGACATCCGAAAGAGCCTGCTGGGATATCAAACGCCGTTTCAAAGACTGACCGAAAAGGCACTCGTCGATTCCATCGCCAAGTCAGGCTTGCACGCCAGCCTCAAGAGCACAGATTTCAGCGCCGTTTGGCAAGAGTTAGACGCCAAGCTCAAGGCGCAGGCATCCGTGGCGATGCGGACCATCGCACACGAGGCGGCCGAACAACCGACCCCGGAAGCCGCTCTTGAACAAATCTTGGCAGCCATTGCCCAGACAAGCGAGCCCAAGCTGCAGAAGGTGCTGTGGCTCATTGTTGTGCCCATGGTGTTTCTGCTGCTCAATGCGTTCTTGGCGCCTATCGGCGACTTCTACGTCAAGAGGTTGCTGGAAGAAAAGCCTCGCCAAGAAGCCCACAAAGCTGTCAAGCAAGCTGCTTCGGACACCGTCGGAGACCTGAGGCTCTTGAGCGACTACCGCTACGTTGCCACGAACTCCCTGATGGTTCGCTCAAGTGCATCGGCCCGGTCCCCAGTCATAGGCCAGCTTCACTTTGGTCAGACAGTGCATGTTCTACAGAAAGACAAGGACTTCACACTCGTTTCGTGGACCAGCCCTGACCACACATCCAGCGTTCAAGGTTGGGTCTTTTCTCGGTATTTGAAGCGCTTTGAATGATCTGCATAACGGAAAAATAGCTATCGCACATCGTCAATCGCTTCATCAGACTGGACACAGTCTCTTTGCCATTCCAACTGCACGCACCAACGGCGTACGCATTCAGCAAAGTCGCCCTGACGCTTCTGAACTCGCGAATTGATGAAGGGGTCAAGCCGAATTTGCATATGCCAATTGCATATAAAAGGCTGAGTCAGAATGGCCTGATGTACTTTCATACGTCTGGTATCGCCGTATCGCCCGTCATCCCGTTTGGTGCAGCCTTCGTCGTTTCCTTCCTGACCTCAATGGTAGGCATTTCCGGAGCATTTCTGCTCGTGCCTTTTCAAATTAGTGTGCTTGGCATCACTTCGCTCTCGGTGTCAGCAACCAACCTGGTTTTCAATCTGGTCTCCACACCTGGTGGCATCTGGCGTTTTGCACGTGATGGCCGACTCGACGTCCGACTGGGTCTCCTGATTGCAGCTGGAACACTACCAGGCCTGTTCATCGGATGGTGGGTTCGAACGCATTGGCTCTTCGACCCCCACAGCTTTCGGCTCTTCGTCGGCGGCGTGTTGTCTTTGCTTGCCGTACGCATGTTGCTGCCCCAGAGGGCAGGACGTCGGCATGTCGTTTCGCCGCGGTTTACGGAGAAGACCGTCTCGACTGTTGCTGCACTGGCATTAGTCGTCGGGGTCATCGGCGGCACGTATGGAATCGGTGGGGGCGCGCTGATGGCGCCCGTTCTCGTGGGATTCCTAGGCCTGCGTATCCCTGCCGTCGCTGGTGCAACACTGCTAGCAACATTCATCACCTCGATAGCGGGCGTCAGCATCTACAGCTTGCTGCCAGGTCCCGACGGTGCACAGTCCTCACCCGATTGGCCCTTGGGGCTGCTATTGGGGCTTGGTGGGCTCGTCGGCACCTACATCGGCGCCTTTGCTCAGAAATATCTGCCAGAGGGAATGCTACGCGTGGGCTTGGCGCTGCTGATCGCGGTCCTTTCGCTCACATATTTCTTGCAGTCGCTGCTCGCGCGATGACCGATGGGTTGCCGAACGCTTGTCAATGGGCCACGGCCAAGCGATGCCATTCACCATGCTTTGTCGATGGCGTTCCCTGCCTTCCTAGCCTGATCTATTGAGCAAAAGGCAGGGGAAATCCATACTGCAATGGCTACCTGTGGACATCGCGTTCACGAAGCCTTCAATGGAGATTTCGGTCTCCCTGAAGTCCAGCCATGCTGGCGTCGCAGTCGTGACCTGCCTTGTAGAAGCTGAACCTCGGTTCAGCTAGGCCATGTCAATGGCCTTGTGCCTCGTTCAGCCCTCATGCTGAACACCGTGTCATCGGCGCACCTCACCGTGCCGCCGCCGAGCCGCTTCAACCGCCAAGGTTGAAGCATCCCAAGTTGGGGAACCACCATGTTCCCCATCGGGACGAGGCGTTCCCCTTCACACCCTGAAGGAGAACGTCATGAACGCATGCCCTCATGCGACAAGGGAAACGCGCGCCATTTGCGTGCTGTTGGGTGGCTCCGGGCTTGCCCGCGAGCCTGTGATCCGTCCTGCAGTGCTACCCGCATTGCTGAAGCCTGCGCCGCCTGTCTCGCGACAGGTCGAACAGGTCATGGCTTACCGTGCTGCCGCCTGAACCACTTGACTGTGGTACAGCGTCAGCACATTGACACCGTGGCGATTGACCTCGCCTGCAGTTCGGGTCGAACACGAAATGACGCGCAGACCTCCCCGGTCTCGCCCAACTTGTGTTCACCCGCGTTCGCATCCCATTGAAGTCAAACCCGATTGATCGGGAGCCCTCGACTTCATGGGATGTGAACCGTCTTTCATGTGCCTCAGCCATTCGGCTGTGCTGCACTTCCACGCAACCCTTTGGGGAGTCCACCGTCTCCCCGCCGGGATAGGTGTGCCCTCATCCTTTCTGGAGTTCACACCATGAATCATGAAGCGTCTCGCGCTCGCTCCAAACGCACCTGTGTCGAGATTGAAGAGTCCCGTGCCTGGATGGGCTTTTACCGCCGTGTGGGTCAGGACCCCGTCATGGCCGCCGAAGTCATGGCCCAGTTGGAGGCTGATCCGCTGATGAAGCGCAACCACCTGGCCCTGTACCTGTGCTGCAAGCAATCCTTGCGGACACACAAAGCCACAGCCGCACGCAACAGGCGCATCGGTCAGTTCGTGCGTTGGCTGTTCCATGGCGTTTTTGTTGCGCCAGCTTTGGCACTTCGACAAGTGCTGCGCCAAGGCGGCGACATCGCCGTTGAATGCCTGCCACCTACTGCCAACGAACCAGCTGCAACCCAGGTCAAGCGCCTGAAGAAAGCGCCGGAGTTTGCGCAGGCTCAATCGTCTTTTGAGGTCCAAGGTCCTGTGCCCAAGGACGTGCCATCCGCCACGTCGGGCGAGCTGTCAAAGCCCAATGCTGTGCCTCAAACAGCCTGATTCCCCGCACGTCAAGACCACCGCGTCTTGACCGTGCCGGGGCCAGCGCCCTGGCCCTGCCCAGATCGACCCACGCGCCTGCCCACCTGCTGGTGGTGCATGCCGCGTCCTCCCCCATTTCGCCCGAATCTGCCCGAGTGGCAGTGCGGCACACCCACGGAAGGAATTTCCCATGACCACTGCAACCGACGCCTTGTGCGCCATCGAGAAGCGTGCCCACCGGGCCATCGTGCAGGAACTGCGCTTGCTGATCAAGGAAGTGCAGGCCCTTCAGCCTGGCCTGGCAGGTGATGACCGCGCACATGCCCATGCACTGCTGCTGAAGCTGGAGCACCTCCGACAAAGCCAAGTGGTGGACAGCGTCTGCGATCAGCCCCCCATCCGGTTGGCCGCGCAAGGCTGATCCCGACCTGATAGCGACACAACACGCCTGCGGGGCCACGGCCCGAGCGGCGGTGCGCCCCAAGGCTTCCACACAAGGAATCCTCATGACCACGGTCACACTCAACTTGGAGCAAAAGCTCTATGTCATCACGGAGCGATCAGGCCACAGTTGCTTTGGCTTTGACAATGCTCGCGATCATGCCAACCAGATCGCACAGCAACTCGACCAAAGCCACCTGGCCTTTGCGCCAGGCGACTATGCCACGCTGGCGGGCTATCAGAAATACCTGATGGCCACAGCCGCATGGGGCCGCTCCCCACAGAGCCAACGCACCTACTTTGCGCCCGGGACCGATCCTAGAGCGGCCAAGGTGCTGGAGTCCTATCGCCGAACTGGCGAGAAGATCCGCCTGATACTTGGCGACCTCGCCACGGGTGAACCGTGGCTTGATGAGCATGGCGTGGTCGGCCGCATTGGCCGATCTGGCGGCATGCTCAAAATCCCCCTGCTGGTCGAGCCCGGCCAGTCAGGTGGCGGCGCCATCTTGACCGACTGCATCCTGTGCCTGGTGGACTGGCAGACCGGCAACACGCCGTATCGGCATCCAGCCTATCGCGAGGCCAACTTGAGCCTGTCGCCCAATGAAAGCCCGAACCTGCCATGGGCCGTGAGGCGAGGCAGCGATGCCATCGCTTGTTTCGCGGACATCGGCAAGGCCGCTTCCTACCTGGCCTTCATGCGCGGCGCCACCATCGAGCCACGTGTCTTTGCTTGATGAACCGCCAGGCTGCGTGCGCATTGCTACGCCACTGAGCGGCATTGCTGGTACTCGCGGTCGATCAGCCAATGCAGAAACTGGGTGTCCCTGGAGACGCCCCAGTAGTGCGCCTTGCATTGCGCGATGTAGGCATCCAGGTCAGCCAGCGTGCGGATGCCGACTGGCTCCAGATCGGTGATCAGCTTGAAGCGCTCAGTCTCTCGCCGAGTGAGCCGGATGTGGGGGCCAAAACGGATCATGGTCGTGCTCGTTGCATGGATTCGAGTCGCCATCTTGGCGAAATTTCAGGCCCGTGTCACGGCTTTGGCCACCCACTGAAACAAGATTTCTGTACTGAACTTCAGGTGATATTCAGCTATCACCCAGGCGTGCACTCAACAATGACCCGGTTCCATGGGGCCTTGTCCATGGCATGCAGCGATCAAGGCTTGAACGCTTCTGACCATCACGACACACTGCCCACCGCTACATGCATTCCATCGCGGAATGCGCTCCGACCTTGAGTCGGCGTCGCAGTCGTCACCTGCCTCATTGACCGTGCTGACCTCGCGTCAGCACATCCCGAGCGGGAACATCCATCCCCTCGGGACAGGACGTTCCCGCTTTTCCTTTTTGTGAAGGAGAAATCCGTGAATGTCACCCACTTGTCCAGTGCCGAACTGGTCAGCGAGTTACTCGCCGCACCTGTTCGCCAAGCTCCCCTCCCTTTGCCCTGCGCCTGCGATGCAGCAGCGACATACCAGGCCGTTGAGCACGCTCCCCCTGAGCTGGCCCACAAACTCAGCATCGCACGTGAGCTGCTGCTGCGAGACATGCGCGCCAAAATGCTGGATGGACCGGTCATGGCGTCACCCAAGGTTGTCAAGGACTGGTTGTGCATGTACTGCGCCGGTTTGGAGCACGAGGTGTTCCTGGTGCTGTACCTTGACGCCCAGCATGTTCTGATCGAGGCCGAAGAGATGTTCCGGGGCACCTTGACCCAAACGTCTGTTTACCCTCGTGAGGTCGTCAAAAGCGCGCTGGCCCACAACGCGGCATCCGTTTTGTTGGCCCATAACCACCCGAGCGGTCAATTGTCGCCAAGCAGTGCAGACGAACTCTTGACCCAGACGCTGAAATCCTCTTTGATGATGGTGGACGTGCGCGTGCTCGACCATTTCGTCGTAGGAGGCGACCGCATCCTGTCTTTTGCGGAACAGGGCTTGCTGTGAATAGGGCAGCCACATCCTCCCAACAGCCACCACCTTGTCATGCATATGATGGACAAGGTGTCTTGTTGGGCTCACTGGGCCGCTTGCGTTGGTTCCGCTGTCGGAACTGTGGGATGGACTTCCAACGCCCGTCCCGCAAGACTGTGCGTGAACCGAGTCCCCGCTCTCGCCAAGAAGGAGTTCGCCTTGGATAAACTCATCGTGACCAGGCTGTTGGAACTGGTTGAGCCTCTCGTCGCCCTGTCGATCAGCCACTTGACGGCGACCACACGCCAGAAGCTGGCCAATGATGACTTGTCGGTCAACGTGTACCCGAACGACCATGGTGGCTTCGTCTACGTAGGTGCCCCACCCTACACGGTGCCCGCTGAGAACGACATGGCCACGATCTTCGAAGCAGCCAGATTGGCTGGCATCGTCTGGCTCAAGTTCGACAGCGATGCAGCCATCGTGGACGGGCTGCCGATTTTCGAAGAGACCGATCCCCTTTGACCCCCACCGGGCGTCGCGCCATCAGGCCGACGCCCATTTTTTTGCGCCATCCACGTTCACCCCGTGACCGCGCATCGCATCCAGGTCGATCACGGCGTCGGCCATGGCGGTCAACTCCGGCGTTTGCGACACAAAGAACTCCCGCTGGTAGCCGCCCACGCGCAGCACCTCGCGCTTCATGGCCATGAACATGCGTTTGCGCTCGGGGTCAAGCGCCCCATCGGCTTCGTCAGAAAACAAGGCGTCGTAGCGCCGACCTGCATGCTGCGCCAGGTACAGCGCCACCGCCCGCGTCAGGCACTCGTTGACCCACACGCGCTCCCCTCCGCTCATCAGGCCCAGGCTCTTGCTGTCCCCCGACTCGCCGTCATGCACGACGATGTCAAAGCCCTCGCGTTGCTCGCCCTTGCCTGTCTCCACCAGCGTGAGGATGGACACGGAAAAGCGTGGCCCATAACAGGCCAGCAGCAAGTCATTGGCCAAGCCAGACAAAGCTGGTCCTGCATCGTCAATGGCCAGGGCGATCAGGCCATCGTTGCTCATGCATCGGGCAAACAGGTTCCAACTTCCCAAGCTGTCCTCCGCTCGGGCCATGCGAGACTGCACCTGCACACGCCGATCAGCCAGGGCCCGCGCCTGAGCCATCAATTCAATCCTGGACTGGGCATCGCGCTCGGCGGCCAGGTGGGCTTGCTCTGCGGTGGACAAGGCCAGGCGCTCTTGGGCCTCAGCCTGGGCGGCAGCGGCCAGCATCTGATGGTCAAAGGGCGTTGGCAACCCCTGAAGCACCGCATCCAGGCGATTGAGCGCCTCCCGAAAATGCTGCGCCTGTTGCACCAGCGCCTGCGCGATCCGCTGTCGTGTTGCCTCGATCTGTAGGCGCTCGGCCTGCTCTTCGGTCGTCTCGTTGCCTTGGGTCCGGCCAAGCTCTGCCATCAATGAGGACAGTTCAAGCTCAAGGGTCTGCAAAGCGGTGCGGGCTTGGCTGATCTGGCCTGCCCTGGTCGCCAGCAGCGACAAGCGAGACACCCGTGTTCGAGCCATATCGACCAAGCGTTCGACCCGGGCCAGCGCTTGCGGCGCCTGGGCCAGCTCTTCGTACCGATGGCGGATCAGGGAGAGTTCCTGTTCTGCCAGGGACTTGTCCTGCGCCAGGCGACTGATCTGGCCTTGTGCGCTGGGCATCAGAGACTGGGCTTCATGCGCATCCCCCAGCAGCTTGCATTGCCCTTGCAGATCAGTGCCCGCACAAGGCACCTCACCGACCAGGCCAAAGCGGTGCGCCAACTCCTGGGCCTTCAAAGCCGCCCTGCCTGCCTCCAGTTCGATGCTGGCTAGCTTCTGCACTAGCAGTCGTTCCGTGGCCTGTGCATCCCTCATCGCCTGCACCTGCTGTCGGCACACAACGATCTCCTGTTGCCTGGCACTCAGCACCAGTTCAGCCAGAGGCAGGCGATGTGCCGCACGCTGGACCGTGTCAGCTTCTTCCAGCACGTTCAGGCACTGGCGACGTGATTGCATGAGCGCGCTTTGCCGAGACTGCGCTTGCGTGCGCCTACTGTTGATGCGTTGCGCCAAGCGCTCCAAGCCTTGCAAGGCATCCTGCTCTTGAGCCTTGAGCCCCTCGATGGCTCGCGTGCCGGCAACGATCAACGCCTTGCGCTCCTCAAGCAACTGCGCACGACGCGCCTCGGTGCTCTGTGACTGATCCCGTTGTGCCTGCAAGCGGGCATGGCCAACCCGATGCCCATCCAATGCCTGCTGCGCTTGTTCTCGCTCAATCAAGGTCTGCGCAACTCGGTCGGATGCACCTTGCAAGCGATGCAGTCCCGCATCCAGGCGAGCATGCTCCGCATCTAGGCCGGCCAACTCCTGCCTGATGGACGACAGCCCGGCCTTGATCAGTTTGGCGGTGTCATTGGCCTTTTGCCCCAACGCTCGGATTTCTTCCTGGCCGAGCAAGTCGGACAGCAGGCTCTTGATCTCGGCATTGCGGTAGGTGCTGAGTTGGCGCTTGCCCTGCGCTGAGAACGCGGAGGTGAAGAAGGTATCAGCGCTGCCACAAATGGATTCCACACAGCGGCTGTAGGTCTCGACCTTGCCATCGGACACCAGACCATCGTCGAGACAGACGGGGCGCCATTGGCCCTCATCACTGAGTGCATGCAAATAGGCCTCGGTCTTGCGGCGCCCGTTGAGCCGGATCACCACTTGGGATCGATAGCACCTGCCTTCATGTGACCAGGTCAGATCCTTTTCGTTTTCCGGTAGACAGACATGGTCGTAGTAGGAAAAGCCGCCGGGGCCGCTCAAGGCCGCCCGTGACGGCATCGTCAGATAGGGGTGCATGTTGTCCATCAGCGTGGTCTTGCCCCGCCCATTGGCCCCTGCAATGGCGACGAGTTCAGCGCCATCGGCCAGGCGCTCGAAGTCCAGGGTCAACACGTCTTGCCCCAGGCCATAACGGATGCCCCGAAAGCCTTTGAGGGTGAGTTTCAGTGGTTGCATGGTTGGCTCCAGCGGTTTGCTGAAACCAGTTTCCGACGTGATGTCACGTTGTCAACGTCTGCCTGTCAGTACGGTGAATGCCAGCACTGCAGCGGTTGCGGTCAGTAAGATGCGCGCAGAGAAGGTCAGCTCTCGGCCAGAAGCAGACATTCGTTTTGCTATTTATATTCTATTGAGCCTAAATCCGGAGAATGGAGAATCAAATCTGCAAGGCTTGCCACCGGACCGCTTAACGAAGTTTCTGAGCGATGTACGAGATAAAGATCTTTGTAAACATCTTCTTCAATCGGAATTGCATGTAACCATCCGCTTGCCTGTTCATGCTTGACCGCGCTTTCCATCACAAGCGAGATTCCTAGCCCTGCGTGGACCGCGTGTTTGACCGCCTCGGTGCTACCTAACTGCATACCCACTGTGAACTCTGCCGAGTCGGCACCGGCATATTGTTGTAGTAGGCGCCCAGTTCCGGTAGCCGCTTCGCCTCCAAGCAAGTTCTGGGATTTTAACCACTTAAGTGGAATGGTCGACTCGGCAGCCCAAGGATGGCCGGGGCGAACAATGACAACCATCCTCTCGCGCCGCCATACTGTTGAGACGAACCCAGGACGTGAGTCCCACCACTCCATTACCGCTACATCCACTTCAAGCGTTTCCAGCAAAGCGGCAATCTCGATATTTTTGCCGATCCTCACATCGATCTTGTTTGCTAATTTATCTTGGAGCGCCTTGATATAGGGTTGTAAAAGATAAATGCCGATATTGGAGCTTGCACCAACGACCAGGCTTTTATTGTGGAGGGCTGCCGTAGCCTTATGGCTAGTACGGAGCAATTGTTCCGCATAGGGGAAAAAAATCTTTCCCTCCAATGTCAGGCTTTGCGGCATTGTTGCGCGGTCAATCAGCCGGGCCTGCAAAGACTGCTCCAGCCGCTTGATATGCTGCGTTACTGTTGGCTGGGACAATCCAGTTTGCTTCGCCGCTTCGCGAAAGCCCCCGCATTTGACGACGGCAATGAACGTCGCCACACGCTCCAGATCTATCACGCCGCCTTTACTCCCGGATACGGCTGATTAATCGCGCCCATCGGTTTTTCACCAGCGAGTGCCTGGATGATGTTCATCGCTGCCTGCCGCTCGATTTCAAGCCGAACTTCCTTGACCGCCGATCCCAAATGCGGCGTAAAAAACGTTTGTGCCGTATTGTCGAGCAGCGCCTTGGGGATAGCCTGCGGGCGATCAGCGCGTATCCATTCTTCCATCTCGAAGACATCGGCTGCATATCCAGCTAGTTTTCCAGACGCCAGTGCTGCTATCACCGCATTCTCATCCACGACCGAGCCGCGACATGCATTGATCAGGTAGCTACCGGTTTTCATCTTGGCCAACGCGGTGGCATCGATCAGATGCAGTGTCTCTGCGGCCATCGGAACCATCGGCACGACATAATCACATTTTTCGAGCAGTTCATCGAGCGTGACGCGCTGTACGTGCCAAGCCTTTTCTTGTTCGGCATTGAGCGGAATCGGATCGCAATACAAGAGATTCATTTCAAAGCCAGCCAAGCGCTGGGCGATTGCACGGCCGACCGCCCCCATACCAATGATGCCAAGCGTTTTTCCTGTCAAACCAGAGCCATATAGTGTCGGCCGCCAGCCTTGGAAGTGTCCGCTACGGATTTGCCTATCGCCTTCCAGCATATGCCTTGTCAAACCGAGAAGAAGGCCGATAGTCAGTTCAGCGGTCGGGATCGTAAGCAAATCCGGCACAATCGTAAGCCATACACCGTGGCGTGTGCAGGCGTTGACATCGAAGTTATCATAGCCTTTAAGCGCGGCGCCGATGACACGCAGCTTTGGACATTCCTCGAGAAACGCGCTGTCGATGCTGTCCGGCATGAAAGCCATGAGTGCATCCGCATCTTTGGCTCGCGCAATTACCTCAGAACGCGGCAAGGTTTCCCGTGTGGTGTTGGGGATAACATCGGCGCTAGCGGACAACAATTCGATGATTTCCGGGTGCACCCAGTGGGTGAGGACGACTTTGGGCTTCATAAAAACCTTTGTAAGCTTTGGGAGTTATTTGAACTTGCGACGCAGGAAGGAGCTGAAGGCGTCGACGAGGGTAACCATGCCTAAAATAACCAGCAAAATAGCCGAGACATCCTGGTATTGCATGATGCGCAGAGAGCCCATCAGCTCGAACCCGATTCCACCGGCGCCGACCATGCCCATCACGGTCGAAGCACGGAAGTTGTATTCCCATCGATAGATCGCGGTATCGGCCATTTGCGGAAGCACTTGGGGAAAGATCCCATGAAAAATCACCTGCAATGGCGTGCAGCCCGCTGCATGCGCGGCTTCTACCGGTGCCGGATCGGCATGTTCGATCGATTCCGAAAAAAATTTGGCGATCATGCCAACCGAATGTAAGCCTAGGGCTAAAACACCCGGCAATGCGCCGAAGCCAACGGCTGCCACGAACAGGATGCCCATGATCAGTTCGGGTATCGATCGCAAAGCGTTTAACAGGCCGCGTGTGGCTTGATACACGAGTGGATGAGGGCTAGTATTCCGCGCGGCGAGCACTCCTAAGGGAATGGATAGCAATACCGCGATTGCCGTGCCGGCGATACTCATGGCCAAGGTATCCAGTACCGGTTTGACCCAGGTGCCAGCCTGCGAGAAGTTCGGTGGGAACATCTCGCCGGCAATTTTTACCAGGCTTGGCATGCCATCCTTCAATCGCTCGGCATCAAATAGGCCGACGTAATACCAGCAACCGATCACAATCGCCAGCACAACGGCAAACTGCAGTATCGTGCGGTTCCATACGCGCTGGCGCTCGGCCAGAATCAAACCAAAATCAGCTTGCATGCTGTCGCTCACTTAGAACTTCGACAGATCGAGCTTGAGCAGTGTGCCAAGGCTGCGCACCACGTCATAGTCTTTGTCGCTGATCGGGCCGAAACCATCGGCTTTGAAAGGTTTCAGGACTTCCGGATCTTTGAGATTCAAGAAGGCTGCACGGATCTTTTCCTTCAGTTCCGGCTTCAGATTGCTGCGCATGGTCCACGGGTATTGCGGATATGGCTTCGATTCGGCAAGAACTTTTACTTTGTTGGGATCGACCAGTCCGCGCTGAACCAGGGATTCAAAAATCGGCTTACTCAAGCCGCCAGCCTGCGCGTGACCGTTTTGCACGGCCATGGCCACCGCGTCATGCGCACCGGCAAAGTGTTCGCGATAGTTTTCGCCGGCTTTCAAACCGTTTTCCGCCAATATCGACTTCGGAATCAAATGGCTGGAGGTGGATGCCTTATCACCGTAAGCGACATTCTTGTTGACGATATCACTGATTTTGGCGATGCCGGCGCCAGTATTGGCGATCAATACGGACTGGTAGGTAGTGCTACCCTTTTGCTTCATCGCTGCGAATGGCTCGATGTCGCTCTTTTGCTTAGCCAGCACATACGACAAGGGGCCAAAATATGCCATGTCGATACGGCCGTGACGCATGGCTTCGATCATTGACGAGTAATCAGTGGTAACCACCAGCTCAATTTTCTTTCCCAGCTCTTTTTCCAGATAGATTTCGAGCGGCTTGTTGTTTTTAATTACGGTCGATGCGTTTTCGTCCGGCAGCAGCGCAACTTTGAGCGTTTCTGGATCGGGATTGGATGATGCATGGCCAATGCTGCAGACGGCGGCAAGCAAGACAGACAATAATGCGGATGCGAGTTTTTTCATAATCAATCCTTTACGGTAGCAAGTTGCATGGGAAATGAAGTATCGATAAGCCGTTCCTCTCGAGCGTCTTGTGGAACGCTCAAAGAAGAACGGGGTACTTGTTCATACAGCGTGTCGTAACTGGCTTGATCCAAAGTCTGCGGGGCGGCATCAAAAATGACTCGGCCATGGGACAGGCCAATAATACGGTCGGCATAACGTTGAGCGAGGTCTACCTGATGCAGGCTGACGACCGCCGAAATCCCGTCCTCTTTACAAATGCGGTGCAGCAGACTTAGCACTCGCTCTGCAGTAGCAGGATCGAGGCTGGCTACCGGTTCATCAGCCAACACCAGTTTAGGTTGCTGAGCCAGAGCCCGGGCAATACCGATGCGTTGCTGCTGGCCGCCGCTCAATGCGTCGACACGGCTTAAGGCTTTGTGCAATAAGCCGACTCGGTCCAGACTTTGCAGGCATATGGATTGATCCTTCGCCGGGAGGGGGAATAGACTGCGTAATGCCGTGTGGTAGCCCATTCGGCCCATCGAAACGTTTTGCAAAGCCGTCAGTCGGCCAATCAATTGATGCTGTTGAAACACCATGCCAGTCTGTCGGCGATGCATGCGCAATGCACGCGAGTTCGCCAAATTTCCTAAGCCGGCGACAATGGTGGTGCCGCGCTGCGACGCATGCAGCGAATTAATACAGCGAAGTAGCGTGGATTTTCCAGCGCCGGAAGATCCGAGCAATACGGTGAACTGTCCCTGATGGAGTTTGAGAGTGGTGGGATACAGTGCAATCGCATCACCATAACTGACTGAGACATTCTGTAGTTCGATCATGACACCTCCGGCAGATTTGAAATCGTAATCAAAAATGATGACCTGATTACGAATCTGAATTGCAGCGATGGTAATGTCGTGATATGACACCCTGATGACTCGTTGATGTCATTTTTGAGACATGGTCGCGGGTGCCTGTGAGGGAAATAAGTTGTGCTATCTATGCCAAATATAGACGTCTGCTATCGGTCGATAGCCGCCGATCCAAGCGCGCAGCACGAGGGGCAGCTCTCAGCCTACAGCAGACCTCGTGAACTACGGCTTTGCCCCGCAAGAAGGTGGTAACCAAGTTGCGTTCATCCGCGCGGTGACGTCAGCCGGATTAAATTCGGTAAGGCCACATGGCCGATGCGTGGTTGCTGTTCGCGCTGCGCGGCATCAGAGCATCAGCCTGTAGCCCACCGCGGTCTCAGTAAGCAGATGGCGAGGTTGGGCTGGCTCGGCCTCCAGCTTCTGACGCAGATTGCGCATGTAGACGCGTAGGTAGTGGTTAGCCTCTAAATGGCTGGGCCCCCAGACGGCCTTGAGCAGTTGACGGTGAGTCAACACCTTTCCGGCGTTGCCGATCAGATGGGTGAGCAGGCGGTACTCGGTGGGCGTGAGGTGAACGACTTGGCCGTCGCGCGACACATGGCGCGCCGCCAAGTCAACCTCAACTGCGCCAAAGGCGAAGCGGCTCACCGGGACTTGCCCCCCCTGGGCTGCTACGGCCTGAACGCGGCGCTGGGCCACGCGCACCCTTGCCATCAGCTCACCCACCCCGAAGGGCTTGGTAAGGTAGTCGTCAGCTCCGGCGTCTAGGGCAGCGATCTTGTCCTGCTCATCGGCGCGGGCCGAAAGCACGATCACCGGCACGGACGACCAGCTACGTAGGTCCTTGAGGTAATTGATCCCGTCGTCATCGGGAAGGCCGAGGTCTAGGATGATGAGGTCAGGGTGACGTGTACCGGCATCGATCAGTCCCTGACGTACCGTCTCGCACTCATGTACCACCCATCGCTCGGCTTCCAAAGCCATGCGAACAAAGCGGCGGATGCTGGGTTCGTCTTCGACGATCAGGACGGAGGGTTTTGGTTCACTCATAACCGGGCAGCCTCCTCAATCCCCTCACGCGGTATGTCCGGAGGGCGCCCCAATGGCAGGGTGAGGACGAAGGCAGCCCCCCCCAGCGCGGAACGTTCAGCCCAGATGCGGCCGCCATGCGCCTCCAGGATGTTGCGGCAGATGGCAAGCCCCAGGCCCACGCCGGGAATGCTGCTCTCTCTCTTAGCGCGGGTGAATTTTTCGAACACAGCATCTTCTCGGCCGGCTGGCAGACCGGGGCCGTCGTCGGCTACGGTCAGCTGAAATTCCCCGTCCTTAACCTCGGCCAAGATCTCGATATGGCTATCCGCCGGCGTGTACTTGGCGGCGTTTTCCAGGAGATTGGCAAGCACGCGCTCTATCAACGCAGCATCTATCTCGACCAGGGGTAGCTCTGGCGCCAGCTGGGTCTGGACACGATGGCCGGCCAGCACGCTTTGCATGGATTGCAGCGCGGTACCGAGTACCTCATCAATAGGCAGCCATTCCCGACGCAAACGAACGGCTCCACTCTGCAATCGTGCCATGTCCAAGAGGTTGTTGACCATGGCAATGATGCGCTGAGACTCCTGGCGCAAGGCACCGGCCATCTCCAGCCCCTGGCGCGGCAAGCCCGGCAGCGTCGTCAAGGTATCCGCAAGTCCATAGACCGCCGCCAAGGGGGTGCGCAAATCGTGCGAGAGCGCCGAGAGCAGGGAGTTGCGCAATCGCTCCGACTCGATGTGCACCAGGGCGTTCTGCGCCACCTCCACGTAATGCACTCGTTCGAGCGCCTGACCCACGATGCCGGCCATGGTGTCGAGCTGGGCGCGGCGCTCGGGGCGCAGCACGGCGTCCAATCCGCTCGGGCGAAGGCATAGCACGCCGCGTGGCCGCATGGGTGCGGCCAGCGGCAGATAGAACCAGGGGTTGCCTGGTAGGGTGTCAGTAGCGAGGCCCGCAGCCCGACCATGGTCGAGGGCCCATCGCGCTGTGCCCAGATCGGGCGCATCATTCGCCCCCTCCCCCGTTGGGGGCAACGGCAGAGGCGCGTGCAGCTGCTCGTCTGAGCCCAGCACCAAAATCTGCGCACGGCCATGGAGCTCCCGCGCCAGACGGTCCTGAGCGATCTTCGCCACCTGCTCGGTCTGGAGGGCACCGGAGAGCTCTCGCGTGAGGTCAAACAGGGCTCGAGAGCGTGTCTCGCGCTCGGCCGCCACCTGGGCCTGATAGCGCAGATGGGCTGTTAGCTGACCGACGATCAGGCCCACCGCAAGCATCACACCGAAGGTCAGCAGGTACTGCACGTCAGACACCGCAAAGGACAGATGCGGTGCAACATAGAAGAAGTCGAAGAGCGCCACGCTCAGGAAGCTGGCCAGCACCGCCGGCCCACGTCCCAGACGGAGTGCAACAGCCAGCACCGTCAGCAAGAACAGCATGACGATATTGGCCTCGTCGAGCAGGTTCTGCAGCAGCCACGCAAGCGCCGTAGTGAACGCGCACGCTGCACATGCCAGACCATACTGAGTAGCCTTGCGGGTCGCCCCCCCCCACTTTGCCTGCGCAGGCAAGGGCTCGACTCGGTGGCCAACGGCTGGTGGCAGGCCGACCTCAATCAGATCGACGTCCGGCAAGGCTATCGCGAGTTGTTCGTACAAGGGACGACCGCCCATCAATCGACGCCAGCCGGGGAGAGCCGGACTGCGTCCGAGCACCAGCTTGGCGAGGTTGTGCTCGCGCGCATGTGCAGCCAGCGCTGTCGCGGTGTCTTGGGCCTGGAGCACTGCGGTGGCGGCGCCCAGGTCCTGGGCTAGTCGCATCTGCCGGAGCACGCGCTCGCGCCGTGCATCAGGCAAGCGCTTCAGCGCTGGCGTCTCGACATAGACCGCATGCCACGAGACGCCAAGTTGCTGGGCCAGACGTGCGCTGCTGCGCAGGACATGTTCGGCGCGCGGTGTCGGCCCGACCGCACAGAGGATGGCAGCCTCGGTACTCCAGACTTGAGCGATCGCTTCGTTGCTGCGCCAAGCCTGGACATCATCTTCCACACGATCGGCCGTGCGGCGAAGCGCCAGCTCGCGCAGGGCAATCAGATTGCCCTTGCGGAAGAAGTGCTGAGCCGCTCGCTCGGCTTGCGCTCCCATGTAAACCTTGCCGGCCTTAAGCCGCGCTAGCAACTCGTCGGCCGGGGTATCGACCAGAAGCACCTCGTCGGCAGCATCAAAGAAGCGGTCGGGCAGGGTCTCCGTGACACGTACGCCAGTGATGCCGCCCACCACATCATTGAGGCTCTCAAGATGCTGGACATTGAGGCTGGTGTAGACGTCAATGCCATTAGCCAGCAACTCCTCCACGTCCTGCCAGCGCTTGGGGTGACGTGAGCCGGGTAGATTGCTGTGCGCCAGTTCGTCCACGAGCATCAGCGGACGCGGCTGCCCGTCCAACACGACGGGTTTGAAGCGTTCCAGCGCCGCATCTAGGTCGAACTCCGGCAGGCGATGACCGCGGTGCTCAATCAGGCGCGGGGGCAGCAGGGGCAGGCGCTCGACCAGGGCCTCTGTCTCGGCCCGGCCATGGGTCTCCACCACGCCCACCAACACCTGACGGCCCTCGGCCAGCAGCTTGTGCGCGGCCAACAGCATGGCGTAGGTTTTGCCCACGCCAGCCGAGGAACCGAAGTAGATGCGCAGCTTGCCCCGCGCGGCCTTCTCTTCGTCCCTCCGCAACTGCTCGAGCAGCGCCTCGGGGTCGAGACGCCCGTCGTTTATCGTCATTGTCTTTAGATCCAGCCGGCGCGGCGAAAGCGATACCACAGCAAGCCAGAGACTGTGGCGATCAGGCCCAGCGCCGCCGGGTAGCCCCAAACCCACTTGAGTTCGGGCATGTGCTCGAAGTTCATGCCCCAGATGCCCGCAAAGGCGGTCGCCATAGCGAAGATGCCGGCCCAGGCCGCCAGGCGTTTGGTCACGTCGCTGTCCTCGATGGCCACCATGGAAAGATTGACCTGGATGGCGGTGGCGATGGTTTCACGAACCGCCTCGATGGCGCCGTGGATGCGCGCCAAGTGGTCTGCCACGTCGCGGAAGTAATGCTCGGACTTGCTGCAAACCGGCGGGACGCGACCTCCATGCAGCTTGGACAGCATTTCGAGCATGGGTGCCACCGCGCGGCGCAGTTGCATCAGCCGCCGTTTGAGGGCATACAAGCGCTGGATGTTGTCGCGCGCCGCGCCGTTGGTGAAGATGCTCTGCTCAATCTCCTCCAACTCGGCCTCCAGCAAGTCCACGACCGGGAAGTAGCGGTCCACTACAGCATCCATCAAGGCATAGAGCACGAAGCTAGGACCCTGGCGCAGTAACTCGGGCTCGCGCTCGGCGCGCTCACGAACGCCCAAAAAATGCTGGGAGCTATGCTGACGCAGCGAGAGTACATAGCCGGCGCCAACGAAGACAGCCACTTCTCCACGCTGAATCTCTGCACCTCCCCAGTCGACCAGATGCATCGAGACGAACAGATCGTTGCCGTACTCGTCGATCTTCGGCCGCTGCTGGCCTTTGAGCGCGTCCTCCACTGCGAGCGGGTGCAGCTTGAAAAGATGCTGCCATGGCTCCAGTTCAGCGGCGTCGGCGTCACGCAGCGCCACCCACACGAAGGTATCGGACTGGTCCAAATAGGCCCCCACTTCGCCTGGAGTCAGATCCGCCAGCTTGTGGCCCTCGCGATAGGCCGCGCAGTTGATTAGCATCGCCGCATTGTGACCTCATGTGCCCAGGTTCAAAAGCTGCGGTGTACGCTCAGAGCCAGGCCCTTGCCCGGGTTCTTGACCTCCTGACCCGCGAAGTTACCGCCGTCTAGCGCCAGATTGAGCTTGAGCACGTTGACACGCGGCTCGCCCAGCACGTGCAGATCGCGGTCAGCGGTATTGGACTCGATCAGGGACTGCACTGCGTCCAGCGGCAGGCCCCGCTCGCGGGCCACGCGCGGGGCCTGGTATTGGGCGGAGGCAACGCTGATATGCGGGTCGAGGCCGCTGGAGGAAGCTGTCACCAGGTCGATCGGTACGGGGGCCATATTGGTCGGATCGGCCGCACGCAGCGCCACTATGCGGGTCTTGACGGCATCGGCCAGAGAAGGGTTCAGCGGGCCTTGATTCGAGCCACTGGACAGCGACGCGTTGTTGGACATCGGACCGGTTGCAGAGGGGCGCCCCCAGAAGTACTTGCGTGAGCTGAAACTCTGGCCGATCAGCTCGGAGCCGACGGTCTTGCCGTCCAACTCGATCAGGCTGCCCGCCGCTTGCTTGGGAAACAAACCATGTCCAACGATGGTCACCGCCAGCGGATAGAGCAGGCCAGTAATGGCCGAGAGAAGCACCAGGCTGACGAGTGCCGGTCGGAGAGATGTAAGCAAATGGGCCTTCATGATGAGTCAGCCTCCTTAAACGAGATGCAAGAGCACCAGCAGCCAGTCAATGAGCTTGATGCCGATGAAGGGCACGATCAGGCCGCCAATGCCGTAAATCGCCAGATTGCGGCGCAGCAAGGTGGCGGCGCCCACGGCGCGATAGGGCACGCCCTTGAGCGCCAGGGGGATCAGCGCGACGATGATTAGGGCGTTGAAGATGACCGCAGAAAGGATGGCCGAACTAGGGCTATGCAGGCCCATTACATTCAGTGTCCCCAGCTGCGGGTAGACGCCCACAAACATGGCCGGGATGATGGCGAAGTACTTTGCGACATCGTTGGCGATGGAGAAGGTGGTGAGCGAACCGCGGGTCATCAGCAGTTGCTTGCCGGTCTCCACCACCTCTAGCAGCTTGGTGGGGTTCGAATCTAAGTCCACCATGTTGCCGGCCTCCTTTGCAGCCTGAGTGCCGCTGTTCATTGCCACAGCCACATCGGCCTGGGCCAGGGCGGGGGCATCATTGGTTCCATCGCCGGTCATGGCTACCAGGCGGCCCTCGGCTTGGTAGTCGTGGATCAGCTGGAGCTTGGCTTCTGGCGTGGCCTCGGCTAGGAAGTCATCCACCCCGGCCTCGGCCGCGATGGCTGCCGCGGTGAGCCGGTTGTCGCCGGTGATCATTACGGTCTTGATGCCCATGCGGCGCAGCGCGGCAAAGCGCTCTTTGATCCCGCCCTTGATGACGTCCTTGAGTTCTATCGCGCCCAGCACGCGGGCACCATCGGCGACGACCAGGGGCGTGCTGCCACGGCGGGCGATTTCGTCCACGACAGCTGCGACCTCGCTTGGGAAGCTGCCCCCCAGACTTTCTACATGCTTGCGGATCGCGTCCTGCGCACCCTTGCGGAGCTGGCGGCCGCCGCTCGCCAGGTCCACGCCGCTCATGCGGGTCTGTGCCGTGAAGGGCACGAACTGCGCGCCGAGGCTGCCGACCTCGCGCTCGCGCAGACCGTACCAGCTCTTGGCCAGTACAACGATAGAACGGCCCTCGGGCGTCTCATCGGCCAGCGAGGCGATCTGGGCGGCGTCTGCCAGTTGGGCCTCGCTCACGCCCGGTGCAGGCACAAAGGTGCTAGCCTGCCGGTTGCCCAAGGTGATGGTGCCGGTCTTGTCCAGCATCAGCACGTCCACATCGCCAGCCGCTTCCACGGCCCGGCCCGAGGTGGCGATTACATTCGCCGCCATCATGCGGCTCATCCCCGCCACACCAATGGCCGACAGTAGCCCGCCGATGGTGGTCGGGATAAGACACACCAGCAACGCGGTCAGCGCAGTGACCGAGACCACGGTGCCGGTATCTGCCACTTCGACGCTGAAGACCGAAAACGGCAGCAGCGTCACTGTGACCACCAGGAAGACCAGAGTCAGGGCAACCAGCAGGATGGTCAGCGCGATCTCGTTGGGCGTCTTCTGGCGCTTGGCGCCCTCCACCATGGCGATCATGCGGTCCAGAAAGGACTCACCGGGGTTCACCCCCACGCGCACCACCAACCAATCCGAGAGCACGCGGGTGCCACCAGTGACAGAGGAGAAGTCTCCTCCGGATTCGCGGATGACGGGCGCCGACTCGCCAGTGATGGCGCTCTCGTCCACCGAGGCCACACCCTCAATGACCTCACCGTCCAGCGGGATCAGGTCGCCTGCCTCGACCAGAACCACATGACCTTTGCGCAGTTCTTCGGATTGGGTGGGATGCCACTGCGCGCCGTGGCGCGGCTCATGCAGCTTCTTGGCCCACGTTTTGGTCTTGAGTCCGCGCAGCGAGGCTGCCTGGGCCTTGCTACGTCCCTCGGCAAGGGCCTCTGCGAAATTGGCAAACAACACTGTGAACCACAGCCACAGAGCAATGGCCAGCATGAAGCCTGATCCCTCGGGACCGGCGAGCGCGGGGTTGCCGAAGCTGGCGGCCCACAAGCCCGTGGTCAGCACACTGCCCGCGTAGACAACGAACATCACTGGATTGCGCCACTGTACGCGGGGGTCCAGCTTGGTGAAAGCCTCCAGCCCGGCCTGCTTGACCAGCCGAGGTTCAAGTACGAAGTCTTTGGTGTTCTTGCTCATGATGGTTTGCCCCTCACTTCCAGAGCATCAAGTGCTCAACGATGGGACCCAGGGCCAGTGCGGGCACATAGTTCAGCAGGCCCACCAGCAAGACTGTGCCGATCAGCAGCACGACGAAGAGTGGACCGTGGGTGGGCAAGGTACCGCTGCTCACCGGTACGCGGTTCTTTCCAGCCATGGAGCCGGCGATAGCGAGCACCGGGACAATCACGCCGAAGCGACCCAACCACATCGCGAATCCCAGCAGGGTGTTGTAGAAGGGTGTGTTGGCCGAGAGACCCGCAAAGGCCGAACCGTTGTTGTTCGCCGCAGAGGTCAGGGCGTAGAGGATCTCCGAAAAGCCATGGGCGCCAGGATTTGCTACCCCCACCTTTCCCAGTGGACTCAGTACCGCGATGGCCGTGCCGACCAACACCACAATAGGCGTGACCAAGATGGCGATGGAGCTCATCTTCATCTCGTAGGGCTCAATCTTCTTGCCTAGGTATTCGGGGGTGCGACCAATCATCAGACCAGCGATGAAGACCGCCAGCAGGGCAAAGACCAGCATGCCGTACAGGCCCGTGCCCACGCCACCAAACACCACTTCGCCTAGCTGCATCATCACGAGCGGTACCATGCCGCCGATGGGCGTGTAGGAATCGTGCATCGAATTCACTGCACCACAAGAGGCCGCAGTGGTCACCACTGAAAAGAGGCTGCTCGCATTGATGCCGAAGCGGGTCTCCTTGCCTTCCATGTTGCCGGCAGCGGCATCCACGCCCTGCGCATGCAAAAGCGGGTTGCCGGCCTGCTCGGCGGTGGTCGCGATGACCACGGCGACCAAGAACATGGTGCTCATTGCCGCCAGGATGGCCACACCCTGGCGCTGGTCACCGACGATGCGACCGAAGGCAAAGCACAGTGCCGCCGGAATCAGAAAGATGGCCAGCATCTGTACGAGGTTGGACATCGGGGTCGGATTCTCGTAGGGATGGGACGAGTTGGCATTGAAGAAGCCGCCCCCATTGGTGCCCAGCATCTTGATGGCCAGTTGGGAGGCCACCGGCCCCATGGCGATAAGCTGGGTGTCCGTCTCCTGGTCCTCCATCACAGACTGGCCCTGCGCATTCTTCAGTGGCTGTCCATGAGCATCCAACTTCGGCGTCTGGTAAGTGGTGGTCTCGAGGGTCTGTACGGCCTTGTAGGGGTCGAAGTTCTGTGGCACTCCCTGCCCGACAAAGAACATCGCCAGCACGAAGCTTATGGGCAGGAGCACCCACAGGGTGATGCGCGTCAGGTCGACCCAGAAGTTGCCCACGTCGTTGCTGAGCTTGCGTGCGAATCCGCGCATCAGCGCAAACCCCACTGCGATGCCGGTGGCGGCCGACAGAAAGTTCTGAACCGTAAGCGCCAGCATCTGGGTCAGATAGCTCATCGTTGCTTCACCAGCGTAGCCCTGCCAATTTGTGTTCGAGACAAAACTCACCGCGGTGTTGAAGGCTGAATCCGCCGTCACGGCTGGCATTCCTTGTGGGTTCAGCGGCAGCACATGCTGAAAGCGCTGCAGCGCATAGACGGCTAACAGGCCCAGCATGTTGAACAGGAACAGCGCTATGGCGTACTGCTTCCAATGCTGGCCCTGCTCAGGCCTCACACCGGCCAGCTTGTACAGAGGGCCCTCGACCGCGACGATCATGCGCGGCAGTCGTCCATCGCAAACAACTACAAGCCACTTGGCCAGAGGCCATGCCAGTAGCAGCAGGAGGCACATGAACAAGGTCAAGTTGATCCATGCTAGGCCGTTCATGTCAGAACTCCTCGGCGCGGACCAGAGCCACGAGCAAGTAGACAAAGAGGCCGGCTGCAAGCAGGCCGCAGATCCAGTAAAGGAGGCTCATTGCTGTCCCCCCTGCAGGCGGTGACTTGCGCCGGGCAAACCGAGTACCAGTCCAGAGAGCGTTAGGCTAAGACCCACAAACATCCAATCCATACTGTGCAACTCGCAATCTATGTCGATGCGAGCAGCTTAGGTAGGGAGGCATCAGGGTGTCGTAGAAGCTAGCGTCAAATGCATCAAGAACGTATAAAGATCGCGTCTCAAGAAAATGCCAGAATTGAGCACAAGCCATCCAAATCACCGCCCCGGACAACTAAGTGGGCGCAGGGGCTTGAGAAAGATCTTGCGGCGTCGACCGGCTGAGGCTTGCGGTACCGTCGTTTCTACTCTGATGCGCGCTCGACAGATAGTCGCTGTTAGATACCCGCCGTGTTCGCCGGAGAACCGTAATAGCGAACCAGTGGAATACAGGTCGTCTCCTTAGCATCGAGCTTGCTTGGGCGGTACCGCCTTGGCGCTCGGCAACTGCTCCTGGAAAACCGTTCTACCGGCACCTGTTCAAGGTTCCACCCCGAGCTGGGGAGCGTCCGTCGCCAGACCTCTAAAGTCGCTTGGCGCAGGCCGACGAAACCTGCAAACGCTTCCTTCCTTGGCGCGAGCCCACCACCCTGCTCGCCCCTGCCTTAGCGAATGAAAATGCCGACGTGGCACGGTGAGACATCTACGACCTTGATTTAGGCCTTGAACGTGTCTTGCATTATGTTGGTCCCTATTTTCCCAACCACGCTCGAACAATGTCGAGGCTACCTCCGGGTGGACAAAGCGAAGATCGTAGCCCGATCTCTTTCACGGCCTCCTGCAATGAACAAGATGCGTCCGAGATCGCCGCATTGATATCGCGGCGATGCCCGTCGAAATAGAACTTGTGAATTCCTAGGCGATGAGCGACGGCAGCGGGAGCTCCCGCCTCGTCAGGCATGACCCAGAAAACCCTGTTCGGACCGAGCGCCCCTACCATGAGCCCGATCAGAAACAGAGTCTCCTCCGTTCTAAGACCGGCTTCCCTGTTTGGTGTTCGAAGGCACGCCACGTCCGCAGGGGACGAGACGAAAACTGCGATGTCGGACGTTGAAATGAGCGTTTTCGCGCGGTCGATGGAGAAGCGATTCATGTTGCCGACATCCCAAGACCATAAGGTGACACCGAGCGATGTTTCCAGCTTGCGATGCAAAGCCAAAGAAACGGCCATCCCTTCACTGGTGGACGCTATGAACATGCCACTTCCTCAACATTTCCCGAAGGCGTCAAACTTCTCAGCATATCGGCAACCTTCTACCCTGGCAAAGAAGGACATTCTGAAGACCGACATGCCGCGCCTACCTTTCGTCATTAGTCGACTGAATGATTGTTGTGCCGGGCGCTTCGGCCTGTGAAGGGCCTGCCATGGCTTTCGTTCGCGCAGCCTCTAAGCTCCCACGGAGCTTGGCTACTGCCGAGAGCAGCAGATGTGCACGGACGTCATCGTCATCGCTTACCGCTTGTGCGTCAGCCCAGCCAAATGGCGCAAGGAGGGAGATCAAGGCGCTCACCTCCTCTGCGCTCAAAGCACAACTGAGTTCCCGTTCGCATGAAGAATGTACTGTCACTTCACCTCCTTTGACGGAGTCAATTTTGACGCCAAGCGGGTCACCTCGGCGGTCGAACAGCGTGGCCCTTCGTTCAGGGAAGCGCACAACCGATTTCATCGAGTGAAACAATCTTTAACTGTGTGTATCGCCATCATGAGAACGTTGTTAATCTGACGGACCTGGTCAAACCCGATTCACCGCCGAATCCCCATCACATGCCAAGTCAACTCGACGTCCTGAACACGATGTCGCTTCCCGAGATGGAGATGCGGCGAGCGGCTGCGCTGCAAGACTTGCTTGTTCGTGGGCAGTCGCTTCTGTGGGAGACCGACGCCAAGGGGCGAGTGACCTCTTTCACCGCACATGGACATAGCGCCTCCGGCTTAGATACAAGCACTGTACTCAATACCGATTGGACATCGTTCGTAGATCCCCTGGACCAAGTCCAGGTGCTCGCGGCGTGGTCCGCAGCTCGGGCGGCAGGAACGGTACTGACATGTGAAGCACGCATCTTGACCGGCGAGGGCCGCTCACGGTGGCACAGAGTCAGCGCTGCCCCCGTGTGCGACATTCGCGGCGAACTCGTTTCCTGGGTTGGCACAGCGGGGGACATCCATGACCAAAAGCTCCGAGACGCTGAGTACAGCAAAGCGCGAGAGGTCCTCGACGCGCTTGAGCGGTGTGGAGACGGCCTTCTGTATCTAAAGGACCGGGAAGGGCGGCTCGTGTGGTGCAACGACGCCGTGCTCGATGTGTTGGGCAAGGACCGTATCGAGGCCCTCGGTCGCCTTGCCACGGCCTACATGCGCGAGGATCGGGACGCCCAGCATGTCACGCAGCATGACCTGCAAGTGGTCAATGAAGGTCGGGCCCTCTTAACCGAAGAGATCTTGCACGATCCGCACCGCGTCTATCTTTCCTGCAAGGCGCCGTGGCGGGACCGGACAGGTTCCGTTGTTGGGCTTGTCGGCGTGTCGATCAACGTCACCAACGAGAACCGCATTCGTTCTCAATGGACCCGGGATTTCGCCCTACTGCACCATGCGACGCCAATTGTCGTCAGCCATTTTGACAAGGACCTCAGGCACCTCTATGTGAGCCCAGCGATAGAGACGATCACGGGCATGCCGCCGGCGACATTTTTCGGGAAATCGAACCGGGACCTCGGGATGCCGTCGCACCTATGCGATCAATGGGACAACGTGATGCACGCGGTCCTGGCAGATGGATGCCCCCGCGAGATCGAATTCTCTTACGCAGGGCCAGACGAGAAGCAGCGTGTCTTCCGCTCCCTGCTCAGTGCAGAGAAGGATGGGCACGGCAAGCCGTCGACCTTAGTGGCTGTGGCATACGAAGTGACCGAACTCAAAGCTCAGCAGGCCTTGGTTCGCGAGCGAGAGGCCCGGCTTGCGGCTGCATTGAGCGCCGGGAAGCTGCAGACATGGACTTACCTGATAGGGGAGAACGTGTTTCTGGTGCCCGTCAGTACGCGCCGGCAACATGCGATAAGGGGTGACTCGGACAGGGTCTGCTGGGCTGATGCTTTTTGCGGCATTCACCGCGACGATGTCGAACGCGTTCAACAGAGTCTCCTTCGATGTGCGCACGATAAGGTCGACTACGACGAGACCTATCGGGTTCAGGACGATAGCGGACACTGGCGTTGGGTCAGAGCTGCGGGGCGGCATGTCCCACATGACACAGTAGACGGAGGAGCCTCGCACATCGCTGGGGTCACCTTTGATCTGACCGAAGAGCGTAAAGCTCAGCAGCGCTTACGAGACAGCGAAGAGAGCTTGCGACTTGCAGTGGACGCAGTGGACGCTGGTCGATATGACTGGGACCTTGCGACTGGAGAACTCAAGTGGGATGCTCGAACCCGTGCGTTGTTTCATTTGCCCGCAGGACAGGAGCCGTCGTACGACCATTTCTTGTCCCGGCTACATCCGGACGACCGCGTGCGGCTTGCAGCAAGGGTGGGAGCGCAACTGGATGGTTCTCAGTCCGACGGAATATGGTCTGAGCGCTATCGCGTCCTTCAACCGGATGGCACCCTGCGGTGGCTGGAGAGTCAGGGCCGGGTGATGTTCACTGAAAACGAGACCCCCCGCAGACCCATGCGATTTATCGGGCTCGTCACCGATGTAACCGCGGAAGTCGAAACCGCGGAGCGTTTGGCGGCCAGTGAGGGAGCGCTGCGAAAAAGCCTCAGTGCTTTGGCGGAAAGCGAAGAGCGAATGCGGCTGGCCATGGAGTCATCATCGCTCGGGTGGTGGGACATGGATGTCCCCAGTACCCGCATCGTCTGGAGCGGCAGCGCGCGACGCCTGTTCGACATGCCGGAGGAGGGGGATGTGCACCTCGATGAGGTGCTGGTACGCGTCTACAAAGAAGATCTGCCCCGAGTGCGGCTTGCGATCGAGTCAGCGATGGCTTCCCACGCGGACGGTATCTTTCATGAAAGCTATCGCGTCCTATGGCGGGACGGTTCGCTTCGCGATGTGGAAGCCATTGGCAGAGTCAGGTTTGAGCATCGAGACTCAGGTCGCCAAGCCACTCGATTCAGCGGCGTTCTGTGGGACACCACCGAAACGCGCACGATGTGGCGAACGCTCCAGGACAAGGGCGCATACGTCGAAGCGCTACTGCGGACTGCACCGGTGGGCATTCTGAGTGTCGACGAGGCTGGGCACATCACCCGCTCAAATCCGCTCATGGACTCGTTGTTCGGACCTTTGAGGCGCGGCGCTCAAGTTCGCGATGAGTCACAACGGTGGGAAAGCTACTGCGCGGATGGAACACGACTTGCACAAGCTCGGTACCCTGTACTTCAAGTCCTCGACGGATCGATTCGCTCCGAGGTCGAAGTTCAACACGTCACAAGCCGCGACGGACGCAGTCTATGGCTCCGTCTGATCGCCTCCCCTGTTGTGCAGCAGGACCGGCCTGCCGGAGCGGTGATGGTGTGCGTCGACATTGATGCGGAGCGCCGCACTTTGGAGGTCCTGAAAGAGGCAGACGCGAGGAAGGAACAGTTCTTCGCCATGCTGGCGCATGAAATCCGCAATCCGCTCGGGGCCATCTCTAACGCCAACCACATCTTGTCGCGTGACGCCCATCTCAGTGAGCCCTCGATTTTTGCTCGAGGCGTGATCACGAGGCAAAGCAAGCAATTGCAATGTTTGGTCGACGACCTGCTCGAGGTGTCTCGGATATCCAGAGACAGCTTTACTCTGAAGACTGCGCCGACTTCGATCCGCCAGGTACTGCTCTATGCGTGTGATCCCGCCCTGATCCGAGCCCAGGCAAGACGGCAACGTCTGACGATCAATGTTCCGGAGCAAGACGTTGTTGCCAATGTGGACCCCACACGGTTGTCTCAAGTCCTAGACAACCTGCTTGGCAACGCGATCAAGTACACGCCGGAAGGGGGCACCATAGAAGTCACATTGACCAGCAGCGCGGAGTATGCGGAGGTCACCATCTCCGACAACGGGATGGGTATCCAGGTCGACGAACTCGATAAGGTATTTGACTTGTTTCACCAGCAAAAGACTCAGGATCGACACGCCGCCCTGGGGTTCGGCATCGGTCTTGCGATGGTGCGACGTCTGGTCGAGCTGCATGGGGGTCGAGTATGGGCCGAGAGCCAAGGCCCGGGCACTGGAGCGAAGTTCGTGGTTCAGATTCCATTGGGCATTGGCGCCCACAATGCTCATTGACGCTCCACTCACACGTCCTCGAAGGACGCCGAATCGTTCCAACGAGGACGGGGTTACTGTTGTGACGCGGCGCCTGCACGAGGGGATCGCGCAAGGCATTCAATCAGCAGCGTGGCGAGATCTTCGAATGAGCGTTCCTTGGGGAAGACTTCGCATATCCCGGCCTCCTTCGCTGCCTTGCGAAGCTCTTCGGAAATGAGTCCCGTACTCAGCACGATCGGCAGATCGACACCACGCGTTCGCAAGATGTTGGCTACTTCTACGCCCGAGAAGTCGGGCATGTTTTGATCGGTGACCACGATATCGAAGTGCTGTGTCAGCAGCGCTTGAAGCGCTGACTCCGGATCAGCGAAGGTGGTCGTGACGAAACCTCGAGTGTTCAGGAGTTGCTCCACCATGACACACACCACGGGATCATCGTCAATGTAGGCCACCCGTTCGGAGTGCCCCTTATGAGTCGGGAGGGACGAAGTCGTGGGATCGCTATGGTCGTCGTCGCATGCTGGGATGAAAACGTCAAAACGAGCCCCCTCTCCTTCCGCCGCGGTTACCCGTATCCCGCCCTCTCTCGCTGACGCGATTCCTGACACGACGTAGAGACCCAGGCCGGTCCCCTCACCGCGTGCTTTCGTCGTAAAAAAAGGCTCGAACAGGTGTGCCCGGACGTCGGGGCTCATCCCGGCTCCATCGTCCTCTACCGTCAACATCACATAGGCCCCGGGCTGGAGGACGCCAGTGTCAACGGGCATTTCCTGTTGAACGTCAACATGGCTCACATTGACGTGCAAGTGCCCTTTCCCGTTGGGCATCGCTTGCCACGCGTTGGTGCACAGATTGACGACGATCTGCTGTACCTCAGACGGCAAGATCCGGGCGCACACCTCCTGACCATCAAGCTGGGCATTGAGGCGCACTGTGGTTGGCAATGTGGCTTTGAGCAAGTTCACACTCTCTCGCGTGAGCGCTTTGAGAGGCTGCTTGTCTGTTTCCCCGCGGGATGAGCGACTGTAGGCAAGAATGCGCCCTGTGAGGTCTCGTGCGCGAGAAGCTGCCACCCATATCTCATCGGCATGCAGGCGGGCCGCGTGGTGAGCGTCCAGTTTTTCCCGGAGCATTCCTGCGTGGCCGATCACCGCGGAGAGGACATTGTTGAAGTCATGAGCAATTCCGGCCGCCAGCGTGCCGAGGGATTCCATGCGTCGCCCCTGGCTCAATTGCCGCTCGAGGTCTAGCTTGGTCTCCTCGACCTTTTTGCGCGCCGTGATGTCTTGGACAAAGACGCTCAGGCCCTCGGTACAGGGAAAGATCCGCACGTAGAGCCACCGGTCAGAATCCGAGTTCCAGCATTCGATCTCGCTTGCTTGCCCGTTGGCAAGCGCGCTCAGCAACTGAGTCCGGATGGCTGGCAGCTTGAAGACCCCACAGCGCGTCCAGAGGGACTGTCCCAACAACGCGCTGTCAGGGAAGCCGCTAAGGCGCTCAAACGCCAGATTGCAGTGGAGGATTTCCCAACCATGTCCGACGAGCACAAATGCGTCGGTGACGAAGTCCAGCGTCCTCGCCAGTATGTCCGGAGGCGGTATCGTTACACCCTGAGGCGATGTGTCTTCTTGACAAGCCTCCGCGCAGCGTCGAACGGCTGCAACATCCAACGGCGGCAAGAACGGGTTGTCATCGCGTCGAGCGAGCACCGTGTAAGGTTTGCCGCCAAGGTCGACCTGCTGCACCACTTCGGGCTCTGCAGCGTTGGTCGGATCACCCCGGCTGGCAACGAGCGCTTCACGACTCCACAACTCGGCATACACGCACAGACCTTCTCGCAGCAAGTTATCGAGAAAGTGTTGCAGCGCGAATCGCACCGGGGAGTTGGGCGTCATAGAAGAAGGCAAATCGGAGTCGATCAAGAAACCCGCACAGTTCGGAGCAAATTTCACTCCTTGCGTGACATCGCGTCGCCCCACGGAAGTTCATCGCCCAGCTCGCGTAGGTACGTGGGCCACTTCATGGGCCAGCAGCACTGATGAGCCTCGTCCTTGATCACGAGTCTTCCGCGTACCGGGGCGATTCTTTTCAGGAAGGACTCGGAAATGTTAAGGGGAATGACGGAATCTCGGTATCCCGCGAAATGAATCTGTGGCAATACACGCAGGCGGTCGCCTTGCTCCGCCGGATTCACGCGGTCCTTGAATGCGGGGAACCCATGTGCCTTCGCCCAAGCATCAAGATCTATGTTGCCTGCGACGGTGATCAAAGCGAGCACGTCTTGGCGCGCCGCCGCCAGGTTGGCTGCGATAGCACCCCCTCCCGAGAAGCCCACTAGGATAAGACTCCGAGCTCCGGTGATGCGCTTTATCTCGTCGATGCCCGAGGACAAGACCTCGTGGCTCCCTTTGCTAAACCGATGAGTCGTCCAAGACTCCACCGGACATCCCGTTCGCTCGGCGTCGGCGTATTGGCAGAGCCTGCCTAGCCAGGCAGCTGCACCGAACGGGTGTGCCACTGCCAACCGCGCGGCTACCGGCTCAATGGGCGTCGGGTCTTCTGAGGGCCATTCGCGCGTACGCCACGCATAGCCATCGCCCTCGATGTAAATCGTCAAGAATGATGCTGGCTGTCTGGGGACGAGCGCCGTCAAAGGTGGGGTGGTGGGCAGACTGACCACTTCCAACCCTCCCTTATCAGCGATTGATCCCAATACCTGAGCCCGCACGGCGGGCTCAGGTACCGATGTACATCCGAGCAGGGACGCACCTAGCGCCCCACAGACGGCCACCCAGCTCAGTGAGCGGCTCACGACTTCAGAAGGCCCAGCGCACCCGCGCCGACAAGGTCTGGTTCAAGTACCCAGAAGAGCGTGTCTCCACGTCATAGCGCAAGCTGTACTCCATGCCCCTACGGTCCTCGCGCATCAAAGCCGCGCCTGCACGATAGAGCCAGGGCGATGCCTTGAGGCCTTTGGTCTCGAAAATCGTGCCGCCGCCGACGAACGAGGACAAGGTCGCAACCTGCTTGTTCAAGAAGTCGTAGCCAGCGGAAATGTTCGCCACCACCTTGGTCTTCGCATTGAACGCATGAGACATCTTCAAGTCACCTGAGACCAGGAGCTCTTCGAATTTCGAAGATCCGACCCGAAGGCTTGCGCCCGCTGCGCCGCTCTCGGTATACCCGTCGGTCTTCATGTGCGTGTAGTCAGCTCGTACGGACGGCGTCCAAGAGGTCTGTGTAGACGATGTCCATGTACGACCCACACCTACGCTGCCATGGACGTTGACGCTGTCAAAACTGCTCTTTGCCTGGCTCCCGAGGAAGGCAATTTGACGGACGCCGTTGACCCTGTTGAGGCCCACATCCAGCTGGTAGTTCAGGTCCGTGGTCGGATCGATGTTGTAGCTACCGTATGTGACCAGTTCATAGGTGTCCACGTCCAGGCTGTTGGGTGACTGTGCGGACTTCCCATCGATGTCACTCTTCGCATAGGTGAAAGCCACACCAGCGCGAAGTTTCTCGTTGACTGGCGCATCGGCGCCCACGACCAAGCCACTGGTCCTGGAGTCGAACCCGACGACGTCGCCCTGGTTGCTCTGCCGAGCTGCGCTTCCGAACGCACGTACCCACGCAAAGCGTTCAGCGGCCGCGTCCCCCGAAGACAACCCTTGATTCGATTCGATGCGCGACTGGATGATCTTGTTCATGCTGCGCAGCGCGTTCACACCGGCCTGTGAGGCAGAACCAACCAGCACAGGCACGAGTTGCTGCATGGCACTCGTGGCCTCGGAAGAGCTCATTTGAGTGAGTCTATCCATCACCGGCTGTAGCCCCGAAGGAACAGAGCCGCTTGCAAAAACCTGGTCTAAGGTCGCCGCCACACCTCGGGCCACCCTGTTCTCGCTGGGCAGCGATGACGTGAAGGGGGTGCCGTCCAGCCCCACGAGCAAGTCGAGTTGGTTGGCGAGACGCGTGTTGTCCGCTGTGAACTTGTAGAGCACGCTGTTGTCCGACACAGCCAGGCCCGACGTCGTGACGCTCAGCGTGCCGTCCGCGGTGAGCACGCCTTGAATACGTGCACCCGGTGAGAAGGTTGCACCGTTGCCGACCGCCACGTTCAGTGACGTGCCTTGAGCAAGCGTGGCGTTGCCGGTCACAGCCAGCACACCGTGGGTCGCCACACTGTCCACACCCACTTTCAGGGTGGCAGCGCTGGTCTGAGCATAGTCACCACGAATCGGTGCAGTGACACCGGAGGCGATGGACACCGTCCCCGCGTTGTTGAATGCGGATACGACGGTGATGCCGCTGTCGCTCAGTCCACTGGTGGTGTGGGTCAAGGCCGTGAGATTCACCGTCGCGCCCTCCTCCACATTGAAGCTGTCCACGCTGTACGCGTTGGTCGCTGTGAAGACCGAGCCAGTCTTCACATTGAACGCAGTGGTGGAAGCGTCCACGTCCCCCAAAACCTGGGCAGATGTTCCGACGATGTCGATTCGATCAAGGCTGCTGCCGCTTTGGATGTAGATGGCCTTGTCCGTCCCCTCCAAGATACCCGCATTGACGAGCCCACCAGAGATTGCAGAGTTGTCGACCAAGCTGATGCCAATGCTGTTGCCTCGGATCGTGCCCGTGTTGTTGATGCCGTGGGTGATGACGGAGCCTTCATGTCCATCGATGCCGACTGCGCCTTCAATGAGGCCCTCGTTGATGATGGATCGGATGCTGCTCGGATCGGCGTACGACCCCATCGATATACCAGCCGACGAGCCAGATAGGACACCAGTCGCGCGGTTGGTCAGCGTTCCGGTAATACTTGCTCGGTAGAGCTCCAGTGCTCTGGACCCTGTGATCTGCCCGGCATTCTCCAGATCGCCGATGGAAGCATCACCACTGAGTTCAATCCCGTTGTTCCCTGTGATCACGCCAGTTTGGCTGTTTACGACCGTGGCTACTGAAGCCGAGTTATAGAGAACGATGCCAGCCGCACCATCCAACGTCCCACTGTTATTAATTTGAGTAATCACCGAAGCGTTACCGGCTCGAATGGCACCGTTGTTGCTGCCAGTGATGGTGGCGCCTGAGTCGTTGCGAATCTCACCGATCGTGGTCCCATTACCCTCGACGGCTACACCGGCTGCGAGCGAAGTAATGCTGCCGGCGTTGCGCAGCAACGAGACCGTCGTTCCTTGCTCAAGCCGCACGCCGGCGTAATCACCGCTGATCGAACCTGTGCTCGTGTTGAACACCGTGCCCGCAATCTGCATGTTGCTCAGGGTAATGGCCGGATTGCCAAAACCACTTCCACCGCCAGACCAATACGAGGCAATGGTGCCCGAGTTCGTCAGACCTCCTGACATCGTGCTGCCGGCGAGGTAGATGGGGTCTTGACCTCGCACCGTTCCGCTTACCGTGACGTTTCCGAGCGAGTCACTATTTGAAATGGCGGTTCCACCTGGTACGTCGAGGGTGCCGCTCACGACGACGGATTCGTTCGCGCAAGCTGTCGTCACGGCTGTTGAAGACGTGCCGGAGATCGTTTGGGTGGTCCCCGGTGTGCAAACTGCTGAGGCATGCCCTGCCATCATGGCTGCCGCTACACCGCCCGCGACGCGCGCGATCAACCGCAGGTCGCTCCCGGGCGCCTTGCCTCGGGATGCGCATGCCTCTGAAGCGGGCACGTAGCCCTGGCGGCGGCTGCTCCAAACGAGTTTGTAAACCTTATTCATCGCTGTCTCTCTTCGGTGGTGGTTGGATCAGCTCAAGGGGACTGCCTTGAGCAGGCTGATGACTTCTTCGTACTTGCCATTGCTGCGCCTGGGGATACCTCCTGGCCAGTATGTAAAACGCAATGGGAACGGGCTTTCGAGAGCCGTGCAGATGATCTGGTTCAGCGCTGTTTCCTGCTGAACCGAAAGCGGGGAGCAGACGAGTCGGACTTCGACATCGTCAACCGCGTGCTGTACGACCTGGTATTGCGTGATGGGCGCGACGTCTCTGAAACGGTCGAATCCCACCCTCGGCCAGCGCTTGCTACCGTCGGGGTAGGTGATGAGGTTTCGCACTCTTCCGTGGATTTTCGTGAGCGTCGGCAGATGACGGCCGCACGCACATGGGCCTCCGACTTCTGCGACGTCACCAATGGCGTAGCGAATCAGCGGAGTCGCGTAGTTGTGGAGATCGGTGATCACAACCTCGCCTGTCTCGCCTGGCGCACACGGCGTACCGTCGGGCTTCAGAACTTCAACAATGAGGTTCTCTGCCATGACGTGGTAGCTACCCGATGGACATTCAATCGCGATCACACCCGCTTCCTGCGAGCTGTACGTATCGGCCGTTTCAACACCCCAGTCGTCGCGGACTTGATTGCGCAAGCCGGGGCCGAGCGTTTCCCCCATCGTCCTAACCTGCAACAAGCCGCGAGGCGTCTTGTTCCAAGCTTGATACTGCTGAAGAAGCGCGACCAGAACATTTGGGTACACCAGCAGATAGCCGGGCCGTAGCTCTTCGATGAGAAGAGCCAGCTCTGCAGTCGACAGTGACATCGACGCGGCATAGCCAGCTCCGGTGGTCGCGAGCAAGGATGCGGGACTGCCCCACGTCTTTTGGGCGATGAAGCGAGTGTCCAGGTTGGCGCGAATGACGAACAGAGATCTGGAGAAGTCCCGGTTCCACCATTGGTGCTCTCGCAGCCCATAGGCCATCCAGAATTGCTGGCATCGTTCAGTCCGAGCTACTCGAACGGGCTCGCCTGTTGATCCAGAGGTCTGTGTGACATACACAGCCCCATGGCTCTGCGGCGGTGTCACAAACGCGCGATCCACCTCACGCTGCAAGTCTGCCCGCGTCACCAGCTTTATTCGTTGCGCTTGATCCCAGGAAACTGGGCTATCTGGAGCAATACAGGATTGCTGCAGCCGGTCACGATACCAAGCGGAGTGGGTTGCGTGGTGTGCATGCAGTGAAGCCCACCGGTCCTTCTGCCAGTCGTTGAGTCGCTGAGGATGGCCAGCGAGGCGCTCAATGTCATCCAATAAGGCAAGCACCTTGGGCCCCGGGCCAGCGGGCCGTGTACCAGTGGAGGAAGGCTCGGGCCGTTGCACTCAGTTCTTTCTATGCAAAACAAATAACGGGCATCGGTCAGCGCTCTCGTAACTTGAGTAGATCACCTCCTTGACCGTGAAATACTTCACGAAAGAGCGGGTCAACTCTGCTTCCGTCGGGAACCAGTATCGATCAGGCGAGGCCTCATAAAAGGAGATCGTGTGGCGTTGATCTTGCGTCCAAGCGTGCCGGACGAGCGCTTCGGGGTGTGTGGCTTCTAAGTCCTTCCACCATCTGTATGCATCGCGGGGCGCTACCCCCGCAGACAATGACGGCTGGAGCGCCATGAGCAAGCGCAGCTTGAAAGAGTGAAAGCCGAGCGTTGGCCCGCACAAAAGGCTCTTCAACAACTGGTCTGGCGACTCGGAATCAACTGGTTTGACGAAGAGCCGCATTAAAGCAAGTCCACCAGGGCGGAGCACCCGATGAACCTCGCTCAGAACAGTATCTATTTCCTCCCAGCGCGGCAATACCGTTGTAATACCGTCGCCGATGACTGCATCCACCGCGTGATTGGCCAGGGGCAGTGCGGTCCATTCAGCTTGCGTGACGCGAAAGGTGGTGGGAACGTGATCCGCCGGCCACACGGACCTGATCATTTCAGGGCACCGATCCACGGCGGTCATTCTTGTTCCCTGGGGCCAAGCCGTTCGCGCATATTCAGGGGTTACCCCCATAAGCAACAGAACTGGCAGGGGCGTCTCGCGAAGCACGTGCGATACGACGTGACCCACGTCTTCGCGATGAGGTCTCAGAGGCGAACCAAAGCTGTCCCAGAAGACAGCGTGGCGACTCCAATGTGTCTTGTGGGGCACGTTAGCGTGGTTCATGCTCGTCTATTTAGGTCTAGAGGGAATGTAGAAGCGGCCCCCTACATTGAGTCCTGAAGACTACGTTACATGAAGTGCTTTAGATGAGGGGAGTTCGATCGATTCACGGCCGCTTCTCTCAAAACCAGATCACCGGAGAACCCTACCCACCGTTCTGCCTTGAACGCCTCCCCGAGGTTGTGTGAATTGGAGTGGCTTCAGTATTGGCTGAATCGCCTGTTCATCGGTTGCTTTCCCGCACGATGACCCAGGCGCCGCCCTGCAGGCGCCACGTGAGCGTCTTGGCCGTCAGATCGCTGAAGTCATTGGAACGGTAGCTCTGTTCGAAGCGTGTCACGACCGTGTCGCCTTCCGGTGCCACCTGCACCTGGCTCAGCTTCACCTCGATGGGACCGGACTTGCTCAGCATGCGGCGGCGGTTGGCCGTCCATTGGGCCGGGGTGGTGCGGGCCGGCGCAAACTCGGGCGCATAGAAGCCGAGATAGCGGTTGGCGTCCTTGGCCATCCAGGCAGCAGCCCAGTTCTGCAGGCGCTGCGTCACGGTGGCCACCGCTGCGGCGGTCGGCACGGTGGGGGCGGTCACGGCTGCGGTCGCCACAGCGGGCACGGCCAGCCTGCGCGCGCGGGCGTCGAGTTCTTCGCGCGGGGTGCCGGTCGGCTCCACCGACACCACCGGGCATCGCTGGGCCGCCTCGTCCTCGGCCTGCCAGTCCTTGGCTAGCTCGGGTGCGGCGCCTTCCTGGGTCAGGCCCAGCGTGCCCACCAGCATGTGGCGCACCGCCTGCGTTCGGGCATAGGCCAGTTGCAGGTCGTGCTCTGCGTTGGCGTACGCGCGACGGGCGGTGTACAGCTCGTTCTCGGCGTTCAGCAGGTCCAGCAGGCTGCGCTGGCCGATGTCGAACTGCTGGCGATAGGCATCGCGCGCCTTTTCAATGGCCAGCACGTTGCGGTCAAGGGCCACCAGCTGGTCTTTCAGCTTGCGGATGTCGTTGTGCGCGATGGCGCTGGTCTGCCGCACGTCCCGGCAGGCCTTGTCACGCTGGTCGGCTGCCTGGTTGATCAGGTCGGCGTACTGGCGCACCCGGGCGCGGTCGGATCCCCCGTTGTAGAGGTTCCAGTTCATCACCAGTTCGGCGGCGGTGTCGCGCTTCTGGTTCAGCACGCCGTCGAAGTTCTTGCCCACGCCCGAGCGAACCCGCGCCTCGACGCGGGGCTGGAAGCGGCTCTCCTGGCCTTCGGCCTGGGCCTGCACGGCGCGCAGGTTCTCTACTGCGGCGCTGATGGCCGGGTTGCGGGCCAGCGCCTGGTTCACGTGATCGGTGTTGGCGGACTGCAGGCCACGCTCCAGCCCGGCCGGCAGGTTCAGTTGCGTGCCCGGTGCCTCGCCCACGATGCGCAGGAAGCGCGCGCTCACGTCGTGCAGGTTGGCGATCTCGGTCGTCAGGTTGGATTCAGCCAGTGCCAGGCGGGCGTTCGATTGCTCGGCGTCCACACCGCGACCCACACCGGCCTTGAACTTCGACTGCAATTGGTCGGCCGCGTACTTGTGCTGCACGTAGTTGTCTTCTGCCAGCTGCACGAGCTTGCGAAAGCGCAGCACGTCCAGATAGGCGCGCGCGGCTTCCAGGGCCGCGTCTTCGCTGGCAGACAGGAATTCGAAGTAGCGCACCATCCGGGCGTGGCCCAGGCGCTCGACTTCCTTGCGCGTGGCCAGCCCGTCCCACAGCATCTGCGAGGCACTCAGCGCCAGGCCGTGGCGGGTCAGGCTCTGCGAGTCCGGCGTGCGCGAGGTGATGCGGTCCTGGTCGCGGCCCACACTGGCGCCCAGGTCGATCCGGGGGTAGAAGCCACCGCGTGCGACGTCGGCTTCGTTGGCCGCAGCCTGCAATGCATTCAGCCGCGCGGTGACGTCGGGGTTGTTGGCCAGCGCCTTCTGGACCGCTTCGGTCAGCCCGGCGGCGGTCTGGGCGCCTGCTGCTGTGGCGAGGCACGCCATCGTCAGCGCAGGAAGTACATATTTCATGGAGACTGTATCGGGGAAGTGAGGTGAGCCAACACGAAGACTCGCTTGGCCGGGGTGTAACACAGTGTGACACAGCGCTTTTGTAAGGCTGCACGCGACTGGGGGGCGGGCCTACCAAAAGGCATAGGTAGCAAGATGACCGGCCAGTGTGTTACGTGTGGTCGTTCCTAGCCGTCACCGCCATCAATTCACGCAGGTAGCGGCTCGGCCACCGACTAGACCATCTACGGAAGTAATCGCTTTGATCAGCAGGCCGCTATCACCGTGGCGTGCATGCACCCCTTGCAAAGGATGTTTGGCTGTTTCACGCCCGTCACGGGCACATGGATTGCCCCTTGGTGTACTTGTCGCCACTTCATACGTGCAGGACGTTCATGCCCAAGACTCCCCCGACTCCCACGGCAGCAAAGAAGGCTGCCAGGTCTTCTCCCGATGCGAAGAAGTCTGTTGCGGCCAAGGCGGCCGCCCGGAACACCGATAGCGGTCCGTCGTATGCGCCGCCTGCTGCTGGCGACGACTCGGCAACCCAGCGCATGCAACATGTGCAGGATACGGCGGCTGCTATGGCCTACAACCCGACGAAGGCCGGCGAGCATGGTGCTGTTACGGGCATGGCACCCGCCGCCGGCCAGCATGTCACGCCGCCCTCGCGGCTGGTCACCGGCAGCACGTTGTCAGAGGTAAACACCGACCAGAAGGTGGGCACGCAGGCACCCGAGGGAGTCAACGCAACCATCGCGCCGCTCGACCGCGTGCGGGTAGATTCCTCCGGCCAAGTGCTCACCACGAATCAAGGCGTGCGTGTTGCAGATAACCAGAATTCGCTCAAGGCCGGCACGCGCGGCCCGGTCCTGCTGGAGGACTTCATCCTCCGCGAGAAGATCACCCACTTTGACCATGAACGTATCCCGGAGCGCATCGTGCACGCTCGCGGTTCAGCGGCGCACGGTTACTTCGAGGCGTACGAGGACCTCAGCGCGCTGACGATGGCCGCGCCCTTTAAGGCCGCCGGAAAGCGCACACCCGTGTTCGTGCGCTTCTCCACCGTGCAGGGAGAGCGCGGCAGTAAGGACACTGCGCGCGACGTACGCGGCTTTGCCGTCAAGTTCTACACCGACGAGGGCAACTGGGATCTGGTGGGCAACAACATGCCGGTGTTCTTCATCCAAGATGCGATGAAGTTTCCCGACCTCGTTCACGCCGTCAAGCCCGAGCCGCACCACCAGATGCCTCAGGCCGCCAGCGCCCACGACACCTTCTGGGACTTCGTGTCGCTGATGCCCGAGTCCACCCACATGCTGATGTGGGTGATGAGCGACCGGGCCATTCCCCGCAGCTATGCCACCATGCAGGGCTTCGGCGTTCACACCTTCCGGTTGGTCAATGCCGCGGGAGAGTCGGTGCTGGTCAAGTTCCATTGGACGCCCAAGGCCGGCACGCATTCGCTGACTTGGGACGAGGCCGTGAAGATTTCCGGTGCCGACCCGGACTACCACCGCCGCGACCTGTGGGAGCGCATCGAGAGCGGCGCCTACCCGGAGTACGAGCTTGGAATCCAGGTGTTCACCGAGGACGAAGCAGCCAAATTCAGCTTCGACATCCTCGATGCGACCAAGATCGTGCCCGAGGAGCTGGTGCCCATCCGCCCCATCGGCCGCATGGTGCTCAACCGCAACCCGGACAACTTCTTCGCCGAGACCGAGCAAGTGGCGTTTTGCACCGCCCACATCATCCCGGGGCTGGACTTCACCAACGATCCCTTGCTGGCCGGCCGCATTCACTCTTACGTGGACACGCAGATCACGCGGCTGGGCGGCCCCAACTTTCACGAGATTCCTATCAACGCGCCCATCGCGCCGGTGCACAACAACCAGCGCGACGGCTTCCACCGCCAGGCCATTCACCGTGGCCGAGTCTCCTACGAGCCCAACTCGCTGGCGGGCGGCTGCCCTTTCCAGGCCGGCGCGGCTGGGCAGGGCTTCGTGTCAGTCGCGGCGCGGCTGCGTAGCCGGGAGGACTCAGCCAAGGTGCGCGCCAAGCCGGAGCTGTTCGCCGAGCATTACAACCAGGCCCGGCTGTTCTATGAGAGCCAGTCCCCGGTAGAGAAGAGCCACATCGCCGCAGCCTTTCGCTTCGAGTTGAGCAAGGTCACAGTGCCGGCGATCCGCGAGCGCACGCTGGCCATGTTGCGTAACGCCTCGGAAGAACTAGCCAACCGGGTTGCAGTCGGGCTCAACATGCCGCTCCCCGAGCCTATGCCCACAATGCTGGAGCGCGCGCCCAAGCCGGAAGTCACGGTGTCAGCTGGGCTGTCGCTGTTCGCGCGACCGGGCGACGGCTCCATCGCTGGCCGCAAGATCATGCTCATGGCTGCTGATGGTGTGATGGGCGAGTCGCTCCTTGCGGTACATGCGGCGTTGTTCGAGCACGGTGCGGTGCCGCGGGTCGCCGCGCCACGCATCGGGCCGGTGCAGACAGCCGACGGCGTGGAGTTGCAGGCTGACGTTTCGTTGGAGAATGAACCGGGCTTCCTGTTCGATGCCTTGGTCCTGCCGGACGGCGAGGCCGGGGTGAAGAACCTTTTGCTCGACGGTCATGCGGCTGAACACGTCCGCGACCAGTACCGCCATTGCAAAGCCATCCTCGCCCTGGGCAGCGGGCTTAAATTACTGCAAGCGGCTGGCATTCCCGCAAATGCAGTCAGCGAGGAGCCGGACCCGGGCATCGTGCTAGTCGGCGATGCGGAGAGCGGTGCTGAAGCCTTCATTCACGCCGTCGCTCAGCACCGACACTTCCAGCGGGAAACCGATCCACCGATGGTGTGAGAAGGTCGTGTTCAAGTCGGGCTCGTAGTGTCGACATCGATTGAGGCCTGTTGATGGCGTCGAGCGGTTAGACAGCGAGGGGTCAGCTACTGTTCGCGTGGCAAGGCGGAACGATTGACCCCTCCAATCACAAACATCCCCACTCACCAGACGGCAGGTCTGCAGCGGTTGCTGCCGGTGATGTCGGCCCCCCTCAGTTCACGGTCTGGGCTACACAGCGGTCATTCATGCGCTAGTGACATCTCGGACCCAGTGGCCGGTTTCAAAGTACTGCTGACCTCGGCCAATTCGGCGTGAACTTGCTTGCGGATTAATGAACCCGCAGCACCTCAAACTGCTGTCGGATTGAAGCGACCTGTATCGGCACCTCATCACCCTCGCATTTACCCAGCAAGGCCCTGCCCAAAGGGGCTTCGCTGCTGATGACCTGAACGAGTTGAGCGCCGCTGACCAACTTCATGCTGCCCCCACCCGGGCCGAGAAAGAGCTGTTGCTGCTTGTCGTCGGAATCGACCAGGCAGACCAGCGCGCCGAGCTGTATACCTTTGCTGGCGTCGTAGGGGCGCGGGCGGAATTGGCGCCAATGGGCCATCGCCTGGCGGATGGCTTCGGCGCACCGAGCTTGGCCGGTGGCCAGGTAGGCGGCTTCGAGTCCCAATGTGTCGTATTTGTTTTCGGCGATGTTTTCTTCGTGAGTCGCCGTTTCATGGGCCGCCCGCACTGCCTGTTCGGCTTGCAGCAGGTCTTCGGCGAGCCTCTCCAGCACCTGCTGCTGCAGGAAGAATTTATCCATGATGAAAGGTCGGCATCTCGAACAAGCGGGGGCAGGTCTTGATTATGAAGGGCTCCACCAGCCTTCGACGCTTCTGTTGGCGGCAGGTTAACTTCAGCCATGGGCACTGTCCTGTCGCCCATTTCGGTGCATCGAACGGAAGGAACTGGCCGGAACGAGACGACCTTCTTTGACGCAAATCGACGGAGGAGTCAACATAGGCAGCAGCCTCCCCTTTGCCGGCCTCCAGTTTGAATTGCAAGAGACGCAGGATCTGCATGCATCTGCCTCCGAGCGGACCGCACTATTCCAGCGAGCGATTGAGTCGCCACTGCTTGACCATGCCATAGAGTGCTGGAATCACAGCCAGAGTCAGCACGGTCGAGGAGATCATCCCGCCCACCATCGGAGCCGCAATGCGACTCATGACCTCAGAGCCCGTGCCCGTCCCCCACAAGATCGGCAACAAGCCGGCCATGATGGCAACCACCGTCATCATCTTGGGCCGCACCCGCTCCACAGCGCCCTCCATGATGGCGTTGTATAGATCAGCCGCCCCAGGCTCCACGCCTTCGGCGCGACGTTTGGTCTTGAGCTGCTCCCACGCATGATCTAGGTAGATCAGCATCACGACACCGGTCTCCGCAGCCACGCCAGCCAGCGCGATGAAGCCCACCGCGACGGCCACGGACAGGTGATAGCCCAGCAACCACATGAGCCACACTCCCCCCACCAAGGCAAATGGGACCGACAACATGACAATCAACGTCTCGGTCAGACGCTTGAAGTTGAGGTAAAGCAGCAGGAAGATGATCAGAAGCGTTACGGGGACAACGATCTTCATCTTCTCCACCGCACGCTCCATGGACTCGAACTGGCCGCTCCAGGTCGCGTAATAGCCGGGAGGAAATTTGACCTGTTCGTTCACGGCCTTGCGGGCATCGGCCACATAGCTGCCGATGTCACGTTCGCGGATGTCCACGAAGATGTAGGCAGACAGCAATGCGTTTTCGGTGCGGATGCCCGGCGCCCCCTTGGCGACTTCCACTCTGGCCACCTGTCCTAACGGCACCATCGCCCCATCCATGGTTGGCACCAATACCTCTCGGGCGATTTGCTGCGGGTCGGAGCGCAGTTCGCGCGGGTATCGCACCGTGACGCCGAAGCGTTCACGCCCCTCCACTGTGGTGGTCACCATGTCGCCACCCAAGGCTGTGCCGATAACCTCCTGCAAGTCTCCCACTGCCAGTCCGTAACGCGCCAATTGGCCGCGATCAGGTTCAATGTTGAGGTAGAACCCACCCGTGATCCGCTCCGCAAACGCGGAGGTCGTTCCGGGGACCTGCTTGACCACCGTCTCAATCTCGCGTGCCAAGCGCTCCATCTCGTTCAGGTCTTTGCCAAACACTTTGATGCCAATGGGCGTACGGATGCCGGTGGAAAGCATGTCAATGCGTGCCTTGATCGGCATGGTCCATGCGTTGGACACACCAGGGAACTGCAGCGCCTTGTCCATCTCGGCAATCAATTTGTCAATCGTCATGCCTGAGCGCCACTCGGCCTCTGGCTTGAGATTGATCACCGTCTCGAACATCTCGGTGGGCGCTGGATCGGTGGCGGTGTTGGCTCGTCCCGCCTTGCCATAGACCGACGCGACCTCCGGGAAACTCTTGATTATCTTGTCCTGTGTCTGCAATAACTCGGCCGCCTTGGTGATCGACATGCCCGGCAGCGATGCAGGCATGTAAAGCAGCGTGCCTTCATTAAGCGTCGGCATGAACTCCGACCCCAGTTGGCTGGCGGGGTAGATCGAGATACCCAGAACCAGAGCCGCAGCTGCAACGGTCAGCTTCTTCCAGCGCATCACACCGGCAATGATGGGGCGATACACCCAGATGAGGAAACGGTTCACCGGGTTCCTCGCCTCCGGCAGGATCCGCCCCCGAATGAAGAGCATCATCAACACCGGCACCAGTGTCACCGACAACAGGGCGCCCCCCGCCATGGCGAACGTCTTTGTGTAAGCCAAAGGCGAGAAGAGCCGCCCCTCCTGGGACTCCAGCGTGAACACTGGCAGAAAGGACACGGTGATGATCAGCAGGGAGAAAAACAGGGCTGGACCGACCTCTTTGCACGCAGCGATCATCGCGTCCACTCGCTGTGCATTGTCATGCTCGGCAGGTAAGCGCTCCAGGTGTTTGTGAGCGTTCTCGATCATGACAATGGCGGCATCGACCATGGCCCCGATGGCGATGGCGATACCCCCCAGGCTCATCAGGTTGGAGTTCATGCCAAGCAGGCGCATGGCGATGAAAGCAATCAGCACCCCGACCGGGAGCATCAAAATCGCGACCAGGGCCGAGCGAACGTGCATAAGAAACACGATGCAAACCACCGCGACGATCAGGCTTTCTTCCAACAGCGTGACTTTGAGGCTGTCAATGGCGCGGTGAATCAGGTCTGACCGGTCGTACACCGCCTCAATGCTGACCCCCTCGGGAAGCCCAGCGGACACCTCGGTGATCTTCTCTTTCAGGTTGTGAATCACCTCCAGCGCGTTCTGACCATAGCGCGACATGGCAATGCCCGAGACCACTTCCCCTTCGCCGTTGAACTCCGTCACGCCACGTCGCTCGTCAGGAGCAAGTTCGACACGGGCGATGTCGCGGATCAGGACCGGTGTACCCCTCTCTGCCTTGACGACCAGATTTTCAATGTCGGCCACGCCGCGAAGGTAGCCCTTGCCGCGCACCATGTACTCGGTTTCCGCCATCTCCACGACGCGTCCCCCGACGTCGCGATTCGATTCGCGCACCACCTGCGACACCTTGGCCAGCGGAATGTCATAGGCTCGCAGCTTCACCGGGTCAACGGTGATCTGGTAGGTTTGAACGAAGCCCCCAATCGAGGCCACCTCGGCCACGCCGTGCGCCTTGGTAAGTTGGTAGCGGAGGTACCAGTCCTGCAGTGTGCGCAGTTCAGCCAAGGTCTTGTCTTTGGCAAGCAGCACATACTGGTAAACCCAGCCAACGCCGGTCGCATCCGGACCGATCTGAGGTGTGACCCCCTTGGGCATGCGCCCAGCAGCAAAGTTAAGGTACTCCAGCACGCGTGAGCGTGCCCAGTAGATGTCGGTGCCATCTTCAAAGATGACGTAGACGAACGATGCACCGAAGAAGGAGAAGCCCCGCACCACCTTCGACTTGGGCACCGACAGCATGGCTGTGGTCAACGGGTAAGTCACCTGGTCCTCGACCACCTGAGGGGCCTGGCCTGGATATTCGGTGTAGACAATGACTTGTACGTCTGACAGGTCGGGCAAGGCGTCCAGAGGCGTCCTGAGCACGGCGAAGACGCCCCCGACGATGACGAACAGGGTGGCCAACAGCACCAGGAAGCTGTTTCTCCCCGACCAGTCAATGATCTTCGCAAGCATGGTGTCTCCCGAAAATCAGTTGTGGCCGGCGTGCGCACGGGCCGGTGCTTGATTCATGGGTTTGATCGCCGTGATCACCCACTCACCTTGCCCACGCTCCACAAACTCAAACGAAACGACAACTCCCGGCTTGAGGCCGGTCAACAGCGCGCTGTTGGCGGCCTGGAACTCCATGGACATGGCCGGCCATTTGAGACTGGGCACTGGGCCATGGGCGATGGACAACGTTGAGGCCTGAACATCTACTTCCTCGACCTTGCCTTCAGCTTGATGGCCAACAGTCGCCGCAGGCTTGGCAGCGGCGGCCCCACTTTGCGCTGGCTGCGTGCCGTGCCCCTCGTGCCCAAACCCCCCGATGGCAGCCTTGAGGTTGCTCTCGGCATCAATCAGGAAGTTGGCGGCGACCACCACCATTTCACCGTCCCGCACACCGTCCATGATCTCGATGTGATCCTCGCCGCGTGCACCGACCTTGACCTCACGAGGCTCGAAACGCCCCTCCTTTAGCTGCACCAGGACGATTTGACGCGTCCCACTGTCGATCAGCGCGGACGTCGGCACCGTGAGCACGGCCCCTTTGGCGGCAGCGGATAGCTCAACCTGGGCAAACATGCCCGGTTTGAGCAAGCCCCCCGGATTGTCCAGCTCGACGCGCACCGGCACCGTACGCGTTTCAGCCTTGAGCGTCGGATAGACATAAGTGATGGCGCCCGCGAACACCTTGCCAGGGTAGGCATTGACACGTACCGTGGCCCGCATGCCCGTCTGGACCAGCCCACTGTCCTGCTCGAAAACATCGGCGATCACCCACACTGAGTCCAAATTGGTGATTTGATAGAGCATCTCACCAGGCATGAAGCGCATGCCTTGCACGGCCTTCTTTTCCGTGACGATGCCTGCAACCGGGGAACGGAAGGTCAACGTGCGACGAGCCGATCCAGATTGAGTCAACGCCCTGATCTGCTCGTCAGAGATGTCCCAGTTACGCATGCGCGTCAGGCTGGAATCGGCCAATTGCCGCATGCCACGCTGCGCCTCATCACTGGCGCCTTTCAATGCGTCAACGCCCTGAGCGGCAATCGCGTACTCTCGTTGCGCCGAGATCAGTTCGGGGCTGTAAACCTCGAACAGCGCCTGGCCCTTGCTGACCGCCTGTCCCGTCACATTGACATGCAGACGCTCGACATAGCCCTCAAACTTGGGTGCGACGGTATACGTCTGCCGCTCGTCGGGCTCAATGCGTGCAGCGGCGCGCACCACTTTGTCCAAGGTCCTCAGGCTGGCCGCTTCAACGCGCACGCCAAGCTTTTGCACCTTGTCCGTGCTGATTCTGATTTGCGTGGGATTGGCCGCGTCCTGTTCCTGCTCACCGGCGTAGACGGGGATGTAATCCATGCCCATCGGATCCTTCTTGGGCGTGGGCGACGTATCCGGCAGCCCCATCGGATTGCGGTAATAAAGGATCTTGCGCTCCTTCTCTCCGCCCTTTGAAGACGCCGCAGTTAACGCAACGTGTGAGCCAGGTTCACTGGACTGCCGCTTGCCGTACCAAAAGCCCCCGCCTGCAGCGAGCCCTGCGACCACCATGATGATCGCACCTGACTTCAGTCGTCCCGTCATAGATCGTCTCCAACGATGCGCTCAATGTCAGCCAGGCGCATCTGCGCGCTCACACCCGCCTTGACCTGGTTGAGTTTGGCTTGGCGGATTTGTTTTTGTGCATCCAGCAAAGTGGCGAAGTCAACCTTGCCCGCCTCATAACCCGCCAATGCCGAGCGATACGTCAGCTCGGCCTGGGGCAGCATGCTTTCGGTGGTCAACTTCAACGAGCTGCGGGCGGCCTCCAACCCCGCGACGCCTTCGTACAGGTCGGCCAGGACTTGATTGGTGACCCCCTCTTGGCGAGACTGGGCGGACGCGAGCATGGCTTCCGATTCACGCTCCTGGGCTCGTCGCGCGTGTTGCTGCAAAGGAATGTTGATCTCGACCATCAACTCCCACTCGCGGACCGCGCTGCCATACTGGATGGGTGAGACGCCCACCGAGAAATCTGGATAGCGGTTTTTGTAGGTCAGCTCCCGATTCTTTTCGGCGGTGCGAATCTGCGATATCTCTGTTTTGAGCAAGGGACTGCTGGACCGTGCACGCGGCTCCAATGCGGCAAAGCTGACGCTTTCGGGCGTGGGCAGTGGTCGAAGCTGAACGGGCGTTGCCAAAGGCTCGTTCGAAGGTCGACCCACCAGCGCATTCAACCTTGCACGGAGCTGTCGGCGCTCAGTCTCGATGGTGATCAATTCGTTGCGCATCGCCGTCTGCTCTAACTGCGCCCGGATCACATCCTGCTGTGCCGTGAGGCCGCCAGCGTAGCGAACCTGGGCCACTTGTTCGAGGCGAATCATCAGGTCCAGGATCTCCCTGGCCAAGAGTTCGCTCTGATCCAGGTAATAGAGCTGCGCATAGGTGGTCTTGATCTTGGCGGCCAGCTCGCTCCAAGACCCTGCAGCGCGCCCTCTTGCGGCATCCGCCTGCGACTCGGCGACTTCACGTTTGAGATCGCGTTTGCCGGCCCACGGCAAATCCTGCATCAGCAGATAACGGGTACTGCCCACACGTCCAGGTAAGAGCGTCGGACTTTGCTCGCCCATGCGCGTGATATCGCGCCATTCGGTGCGGAACTTCGGATCTGGCAGTGCGCTGGCAGACACGACCCGCTCTGTCGCAGCAGCGGCATCAAACCGCATGCTGGCGAACTCCGGGTTGTTGTCTTTGGCGGACTTCAACAGCCCCTCAAGACTGGCCCCCAGTGGAGCCTCTTGTCCGTAGCTGACTGAGCCGAGAGCCAGGGACAGGCAAGCCACACCAAGGGACAGGGCCTGGCGCATGGTGACCATTACCTGCCGCCCACACCACGCAATGCGGCATTCAGCTGATCAACGATTTCCGCCCAATCAGCGTCTTTGAGTATTTCATCGCGCAACAAGGTCGCCTGGGACGCTGTCCAAAAAGACGCATCTTCCAGTCTGATGGATGCGTCAAGTGGGCTGTGGCTCGACAAAAAGCCTTTGATGCTCTCGACGTCAGACGGCAGTCCCAACTGTTGGAAAAGCTCCGTAAAGCGGTGATACGTTGAGTTCATTGCACATGTCCTTTCAGTTCAATGCATCTGAAAAATCGGTACGTCTAAAGCCATTCTCATCACACGAGCCTGATAGCAAGATGAGGCGTAGATTACGTTTCCGTCATCTTTCTTGCCCACCCCATCGCGCTCAAGCTCGCCCCAAGGCCAGCGTCAACCACAGTGATATGCCGCCACCAATGAGCGCGATCAGGTAGCTGCCCACCACAGTCTTGCCGACCTGGCTTCCTCCTGTTGTCCACGCTATACCTGACTTGGTCAGCATATTGGCCAACGTGGCGAGACCCAGTGCAACAGCGGCAGTCCCCGTTGCCACATCACCGGCACCGTGCAACCGGGCCAGCGAAATCAAAATCGCATCCACATCTGCCAGACCCGATACGGTCGACAGCACATAGATGCCGTAGTTTCCCAACCATTGCTTCGCTGCCGGGACCATGACTGCCATGACGGCAAGGAATCCCGCAAAGCCAAGCGCTGTTCCGAGATCAAAGGGGGCCATCGCCTCCACGGTATGTTCATTTTTGGCGTCACCTGCCATCCGGTGCCAACGCCACAGCGCCATGCTCAGCAGAAGGAGTCCTGATACGACCAGCGCGCTCCCAAAGGTGGTCAGAAGCACCGGTTCGATGACACCAATCAGCACCGCCATGCGGAAAAACATGACGCCACATGCCGCCATCATTCCTGAAGCGGCGGCACTGACCATCGCTGGTTGCTGACGGGTGTAGCGTGCCAGCGCCAAGGTGGCTGCCGTGGATGACGCCAAGCCACCCAATAAGCCGGTCCACAAGATACCTCTTTGGGCCCCTGTAAAACGCATGGCGAAGTGGCCCGCCAGAGACAGCCCGGCGATCAGGATGACCGCCCACCACAGCTGGTAAGGGTTCAGCGCGCCATACGGCCCCAGCCCCGCATTGGGCAGGTAGGGCAGGACGACCACGGACAGCACCAGCAATTGCAGTGAAGCCGTCAGCTCGCGGTGCTCAATCAACCTCAGCCAGCCATGAAGCGTGGGTTTGAGGTCCAGCAGCACGGCCACGATTACCGACGCCGCAAGCGCCAGGGTGATGTCGCCGTGTGCCGCAAAGGCACCGAGCACCAGCGTGAGCAGCATCGCTACGGCCGTGGTGGCACTGAGGTTGCCCGACAGTGTGGCAGCTCGGGTGTAGGACACCGTCAGCAGCAGGGACAACCCGAGCAGCGCACCCAGCAATGGCCAGGGGCCGAAGTCCGGCTGCAGATGACCGAGCACGCCGCCAAGCAAACCCGTCAGCGCGAAGGTGCGCAGGCCCGCGACCCGGCCGCCCTCCGGAAGTTCGCGATCGTGCCACCCCCGCTCCAGCCCGATCACCAGGCCAACGGCGAGTGCGGCGATCAGGCCCGGTGCATTCGGAGGCAGTCCAGTTCCGTTCATGGCCGCTCCCCGCCGAAGGCCTGCGCAGCCTCCCGCACCATCTGCCTCACGCACCAGTCGGCATAGACGCGGCCTAACGGCACCCGAAGCCAGCGCGGCACGCCACGCGCCGGCAGGTCGTAGTCGATCCACACTTTCAGGTCAACCTTGTTTGCGACCGGGGTCAGGTCGAAGCCCATGCGGTAGCGCCCGATCACGAGCAGTTTCGGATCCCCGAGTGTCTCCCAGACCTTACGGCGCGGGGGCACACGCTCGATCACCGCTTCCTCCAGCGTCAGGTTCACGCCGAGCACGCGGCCGGCCATGCGGATGACGGAGCCAACGGCCTGGCCCTGGCGCGTGTCCGTCTCGGTGCGCATCAAGGCGCCTGCCATCATGGCCGAGCGCCGGCCCATGTGCGCCCCGATGTGGGCCGGATCGTCCAACAGCGCAAACACCACCTCCACCGGCGCGGCGAGCGTGGCCGTCGCCTCCCGGTGAAAGCGGTAGTCGCTCATGGTCAAGGGCCGCGTCGCAGGCGCAGGGCATTGCCGATGACCGAAGCCGAACTGAAGCTCATCGCCAGCGCTGCGATCAGCGGCGACAGCAGCCAGCCTGTCAGCGGGTACAGCACACCGGCCGCAATCGGAATGCCCAAGGCGTTGTAGAGGAAGGCAAACATCAGGTTTTGCTTCATGTTGCCTACGGTGTCCTCCGACAGGGAGCGGGCGACCGCGATGCCGCGCAGATCCCCCTTGACCAGCGTGACCTGGGCGCTGTTCATCGCCACGTCCGTACCAGTGCCCATGGCAATCCCAACGTCGGCTTTGGCCAGCGCCGGTGCATCGTTGATGCCATCACCGGCCATCGCCACGACTCGGCCTTCCTTCTGTAAACGAGCCACCAGCTCTAGCTTGTCTGCCGGCTTGACCTCGCCATGCACCTCGTCAATGCCCAGCCGTGCGCCGACCGAGCGCGCCGTGGTCAGACCATCCCCGGTCGCCATCACGATGCGCAGTCCGGCCGCCTTCAGCGTGGCGAGCGCCTCAGGTGTGCTCGCCTTGACCGGATCGGAGACTGCCAGCAAGCCCGCCAGCTGACCGTCGACCGCCAGGTGCATCACGCTCGCGCCCTCCGAGCGCAGCGCCTCCGCCTGCGGAACCAGAGCCTGAACGGACACACCGAGCTGGTCCATCAACGCCGTGTTGCCCAGTGCCAGTTCGCGGGCACCTACGTGGCCCCGCACACCGATCCCCGAGCCCGACTCGAAGTTCTCCGGCTTGTCCAGGGACAGGCTGCGCTCGCGTGCCGCGCGCACGATGGCGTCGGCCAGCGGATGCTCGCTGCCTTGGTCCAGGCTGGCCGCCAGGCGCAGCACCTCGGCCTCGTCGAACCCCGGTGCGGCCACCGCGCGGTCGAACGCCGGGCGCCCCTCGGTCAGTGTGCCGGTCTTGTCGATGATCAGCGTGTCGATCTTGCGCAGGTTCTCGATCGCAGCGGCGTCGCGGAACAGCACGCCATGCGTGGCACCGCGGCCGGTGGCGACCATGATGGACATTGGCGTGGCCAACCCCAGCGCGCAGGGGCAGGCGATGATCAAAACCGCCACAGCGTTGATCAGGGCATAGACCCAGCTCGGCTGTGGACCGAAAAAGCCCCAGACAAAGAACGTCAGCAGTGCGATCGCAACCACGGCGACCACAAAGTAGCCGGCGACCAGGTCGGCCATGCGCTGCATCGGCGCCTTGGAACGCTGCGCCTGTGCCACCATCTGCACGATCTGCGACAGCATGGTGGCCGAGCCGACTTTCTCTGATCGCATCACCAGCGCGCCATTCGTGTTCAGCGTCGCGCCGATGACACTGTCGCCCACTCGCTTGGTCACCGGCACCGGCTCGCCAGTTAGCATGGACTCGTCCACTGCGCTGCTGCCCTCTGTCACCGTGCCATCCACCGGCACCTTCTCGCCGGGACGGATGCGCAGCAGGTCCCCCACATGCACATGGGTCAGCGGCACATCCTCCTCAGTGCCGTCGGGACGGATGCGACGCGCCGTTTTGGGCGCCAGACCTAACAGCGACTTGATCGCAGCCGAGGTCTGCGAGCGGGCCTTCAGTTCCAGCACCTGCCCCAGCAAGGTCAGTGAGATGATGACGGCGGCCGCTTCGAAGTAGACCGCGACCCGGCCCATGGAGACGAAGGAGTCCGGAAAGACCTGTGGCGCCACGGTGGCGACCACGCTGTAGACAAAGGCCGCGCCGGTACCCAGGCCGATCAGGGTCCACATGTTGGGGCTGCGGTTAACAACCGACTGCCAGCCCCGCGAGAAGAAAGGCCAGCCCGCCCACAACACAATCGGCAGCGATAACACCAACTCAATCCAGCTCTGCACTGCCATATTGAACCAGTTGAGCCGATGGCCGGCCATCGCCAGGATGGTAACCACCACCGTGAGCGGCAGCGTCCACCAGAATCGGCGGCGAAAGTCGCTCAGCTCGGGGTTCTCGTCCTCCTCCAGCTCAGGGATCAGTGGCTCCAGTGTCATACCGCACTTGGGACAGCTGCCGGGATGGTCCTGTCTGATCTCGGGGTGCATCGGGCAGGTGTAGATCGCTCCGGGCGCGGCGGGCGTCGACGGTGCAGGCGGAGTGGATGCTGGCGCAGCATCGGGCTCCGGCACATAGCGCAGTGGATTGGTTGCGAACTTGCTCTGGCAGCCTGCGCTGCAGAAATAGTAGGGTCGTCCATCGTGGACGAGCCGGTGAGCAGACTGCTCGGTGACCGCCATTCCGCAGACAGGATCCTTCAGTGACGGCGCGACCTCCGCCCCTTCAGGCGGATGATCATCACCGCCAGCCACTGCATGTTGGTGGTGATGGTGCTGGGCGTGTTCGTCCATGGTCTCGTTTTCCTTGTTCGTTCTTCTGCATTGGCGCCCAAACCGGTGCGCCATGGTCGGCTTGTCGGCCCGTTACCGCTACCGTCACCATCGTCCGCCGGTCAGCCTGTCAAACTGACAAGCTCAGTGTCCGCAGCAGCACCCTCGACCTGTACGAGCGCCACTGCCACAGCTGGTTGCGGCGTCTTCGGGTTCACTGCGCAGCCCGTCCAAGGCCACCGCAACCGACTCCCCTGGGTAACCTGCCGCCGCGAGGGCTTTCAACAGCGCTGGCTGTACCGTGTCAGCCGCATCGACGCTGGCGCGCACCAAGCCGCTTTCAAGCTCCACCTCGGCGCTGTGCACCCCTGCCACGCCCAACGCGGCCCTGCTGACACGCGAGACACACGCGCCGCAGGTCATACCCGTCACCTTCAGTTCGATCTGTTCCATGCTCTGCTCCATTCAGCCAAGATCATCTGGCTGGCGGCTACCAGACAAACGTACGTTTTGCCCCCTTCATGAGGGACACACCCGCCAATCGGTCATTTCAACTTCAGTCGAGGAATGAACCTGGGTGTCTTCTGCGCATAGCGTTCGAACTCATCGCCAAAACTTGCACGCATCTCGGCCTCTTCTGTGATGGCAAGACGCCCATACATGGCCAACAAAATCGGGAACATGATCAGCGTCAGCAAGGTGGGCCACTGCAACAAAAAGCCAAGCAGGATCATCACGAAGGCGACGTACTGTGGGTGCCGAATGCGTGCATAGGGCCCAGATGTGGCCAACCCGTGGCGGCGCTGTGCGTGGTACAGCACATTCCAGGACTTGGATAACAAATAGAAGCCATAGCCCAGAAAAATGTAGCTACCGATGTGAAGGATGCCAAAATGCGGATCCCCCTTCTCGCCCAGGAGCGTGGACCATAAATGGCCGGAGTTGTGGGAGAGAAGGTCAAGACCAGGGAATCGAGTCTGGAGCCATCCTGACAACAGGTAAATCGTCAGAGGGAAACCATACATCTCCACAAACAAGGCAACGATGAACGCGGAAAAGGCACTGAATGAACGCCAATCCCGCGCTGTCGCCGGCTTGAAGAAGCTGAAGGCGAACATGATGAAGATCGCCGAATTGAAGATGACCAGAGACCACAGGCCATATGCAGGCTCAGCATGATTCATGATGGTTCTCCTGGCTTGCGTGACTCCGCGCTGCTCGGTTTGTCCGGCTGGCCCGGGTGCTGATGCTGATGACCATGCCCCCCATGCCCCCCATGCATGAAGACGTGCATCAGGGGACAGGCCAAAAGAAGCAGATATGGCAAAGCGCCCACCACATGGGCCAAATGCTCCGTCAGAAGAAAGTAGGCTGCGACGCCACCAATCACCACGAAACCGATGGCATAGCGTGTCGTCCAAAAGCTCGGGGGCGAATCATTGCCCTGGTGTTGGTGGTTCATTGCGACTCTCCGATCAATTGATGCGAATCAGTTGGCTGGAGCCGGGGGCATGCGATCCATCATCATCTGCATCATGGACTCCATCATGTCCATGCGTTTTTCCATCATTTGCTGACGGCTGGCCATGTCACCCTTCATGCCCTTGCCTCCCATCTGTTTCATCATGGTCATGCCTTCCTGCATCGTCTTCATGTGCTCAGCCATCAGGGCCTGACGCGCTTCAAGGGTTGGAGCCGCCATCATCTTTTCGTGCATGGCTTGCATCGACTTCATGTGCTGGTCCATCGCCGCCATCTTGTCCGCCCCCATGGCTTTCACAGGCGCTTTTTTGACAGGCCCTGCCGCCGACGCTGCGCCCGCTGGATGGTGGGCTTGATGTTCCTCAGCAGCTTGTGCGAAGGCCCCCATCGATGCCGTCGCGGCACAGAGTGCAATCAGAGTCTTGCGAATGTTGGTCATGGTTTTCTCCTGTCAGGGTTTGAGATCAGCCACTGCCCGTCCGGTTTCATAAGGCATGGCGGCAACAGCACGCAGGGTCAACGTGTTTTTTTTATTGGGCAGGCTGGATATCGGTGACCACCAGCTTTCCGCCCTCGTTCACTACCATGAACTTGACCTTGTCTCCCGGCTTGACTTGGGACAGCAAGCTCTTGTCCTTCACCGTGAACACCATGGTCATGCCTGGCATGTCCATGTGCAGGATGTCACCATGTTTGATCGTGACCTTGCCGTTGGTGACGTCCAGTTTCTTGATTTCTCCGTCGGTCATGGCTGCCGGATGCGACATGCCCATCTTGCTGTGATCCATGGCTGTTTGAGCAAAGCTGCTCACAGGTATGACCACACTCAGGGCCAACGCAGAAATGCTCAGCACTTGGTTGATTTTGTTCATGGTTTCCTCTGATGAGTACAGGTAGCTGTCTGTGCCGATGCTGTCGCAGCAGAACGTGCCAACAAGCCTAAGAGCACCGTTCTGGCGTGATGGAATGGGATCGACATGGACTCCTCGTCGGCGACGCTTCGATTTCAAGGAACCATTCTGAAGAGTCTCTCCTGACAAAAAGCCATCTAACGAATTACAAATTTGTTATCTACATGACAGGGGCGCTAAAGCTCGTCACACTATCGTCACGCCAGAGAGAGGGGAGACAAACATGCGAATCTTGATCGTCGAAGACGAGCCCAAAACCGGTGAGTACCTGCGCCAAGGCTTGCGTGAAGCCGGGTTCGTTGTTGATCTCGCCCAGAACGGGACCGATGGCTTGCATTTGATGGAGCACAGCGAGTTTGACTTGGTGATTCTGGATGTGATGCTTCCGGGCCTGAACGGTTGGCAGGTTTTGCATGCCATGCGCGAACGGGGGCTGCAGATGCCGGTCATGTTCCTGACCGCGCGAGATCAGGTCGAGGACCGAGTGAAAGGCCTGGAGTTGGGTGCCGAGGACTACCTGGTCAAGCCCTTCTCATTTGCCGAGCTGTTGGCACGCGTGCGCATCATCTTGCGGCGAGGTCGCAGCGGGAACGAGCCCACAAGACTGAAGGTCGCTGACCTGGATTTGGATTTGCTGCGTCGGCGTGTCTCGCGCGCGGGCAAGCGCATCGACCTGACTGCCAAGGAATTCGGGCTCCTCGAACTCCTGATGCGACGTCAGGGCGAAGTCCTCCCTCGCTCGCTGATCGCGTCGCAGGTGTGGGACATGAATTTCGATAGCGACACCAATGTGATCGAGGTGGCCATGCGGCGTCTGCGCGTGAAGATCGACGAGGGGCACGATACCAAGCTGATTCAGACGGTCCGTGGCATGGGCTATGTGCTGGAAGCGCCGGAGGATCAGTAAGTGCTGCGCCATCTTTCGCTGACCAGCCGCCTGACTGTGTTTTTCACGATCGTGGCTGCCACCGTTGTGCTCGGTTTGGGTTACTTGCTCTTGCTGGCAACGGATCAGCATTTCAAGGAGCTTGACCGTACGACCTTGGAAGACAAGCAGCACTTGATCGACGAAATTTTGACCAAGTCCAATTCACTTGGAGACGCGCGCTCCCGGCTGAGTGAGGCACTGAATCATCATCATGGACTCTATGTGCTGGTCAAGGTACCAGGTGGTGATGTGATCTTCCAAACCAATGGTGTCGGCGATCTAGCCAAGGACTTCAGCGCAGACAGCATTCAAGGCGGCCACGCGCAGCCCACAAGGGAACACGGGGAAGGTGACTTTCACGCAGTCCACTCTCAATCTTCACCCGGGTACGATCAGGTCAAACGATTAGATGTCACGGTTGCGATTGAGACTGCACACCATCAGAAGTTTCTGGCCGAGTTGCAAGGCAAACTGGTGATCTACGCCGTCATTGCAACGCTCATCAGTGGTGTTCTGGGTTGGATCGCTGCGCATCAAGGTATGGCTCCGCTTCGCGACATGAAGACACGAGCGGCTGGGGTGTCGGGCCAACAACTGGAAAGGCGCATGCCTGTTGAGGCCGTTCCGATTGAGATGGCAGACCTGGCAAGGGAGTTGAACCAGATGTTAGGCAGGCTTCAGGAGGACTTCCTGCGCCTGTCAGAGTTCTCATCGGACCTGGCCCATGAATTGCGGACCCCCATCAGCAACTTGCTCACCCAGACGCAGGTGACGCTGTCGGCCGACCGGGATGCCCATACCTACCGCGACATCCTCTCATCCAATGCCGAAGAGCTGCAACGCCTGGCACGCATGGTGTCGGACATGCTGTTCCTGGCCAAGACCGAGCGAGGTGTGGACCTGCCCAACAAGGAGCGTTTCTCGGCGGCCCGTGAAGTGCAGGCGCTGTTGGAGTTCTATGACGTCGTGGCCGATGAAAAGCGCATCCGTTTGAGCGCCCAGGGCGATGGTCAGATTTTCGGTGACCGGTTGATGTTTCGCCGCGCCGTGAGCAATTTGCTCTCAAATGCCCTCCGCCATACGCCAGACGAGGGAGACGTGCACATCGACGTTGTCGAGGGGCGTGCGACCACCGAGATCACGGTGGAGAACACAGGGCAGGATATTGATCCCCTTGTGTTGCCAAGGTTGTTTGACCGCTTCTATCGCGCAGATCCTGCAAGATCTCATCCTGACTCTGATGGAACTGGGCTGGGCCTATCGATTACGAAGGCCATCGTTGAAGCCCACGGCGGCAATGCCTCGGCCCGATCAGGAGAAGGTAAAACGCAATTCACGTTGTCGTTTCCACACTGATAGGAGTCAGACCTACGTAGCTTTGGACGGTATGGTCGGCGTTCACGTCATCGCGATGCGACCATCATTTGGCTGGAGAGAGAACGCCTAGCCATGCAACACATGCGATAACGAGGACCACCATGCATGCCTCAATGACCAGGCTGCGACGCAACAGCACGGCCGCTTGCGCATGATCTCCGCTGCTCAGCGCCATTTCGAGTCGCGGGCTCAACTGGAAGCGATTGGCGGCTGCCAATCCGAGCATGCCGATGAACAATGCGATCTTCAGCGCGAGCAGGCCGCCATAGAGCGTCGTGAAGATCGGCTTGACCGACGCACCCACGATCAACAGGTAGTTGACTATGCCCGTCACGACCAGCGTCGCCACGATAACGGTGCCAACCTGCGCAAAGCCATTCGACAGCCGGCTCAGAATCTCGACCGATTTGTTTGTCGTTGCATCCCGATGCATCGCCAGCATGACGAAGGCGAAAAGCGCCCCGACCCATGCTCCGGCCGCCAACAAATGGGTGATGTCAGACGCTAGGTGCACATAGCCCTGAGCCCCTTCACTCATTGCACCGTGTCCGGACCAAGCCATCGTTGCGAGTGCCAGAGCGCTCAAAGCGGCCGAGCCGATCAGCCGATGCACGATGCGCAGCTTCGCCATGGCAAGACCGACGCATGCAGCAAGGGCCAGCAGACGAACCGACCAGGCAATGCCCACAGCCGTCTCCGAAATGATCATCTCGAAGATGTTGCTGTTCAGCTCTCCATAGGTGGCAGCGCCGGACATGGCCTTGGCGAGTACTGCCATGGCGCCGACCGATAACGTGATGCCCACGAGCGCTCCGGCAGCGACGACGCGTGCGTAGCGCTGCGCGATGGGGGGCGAACGACTGTCCAGACGAAGTGCGTACACACCGAACAGGGATACACCAAAGGTCGCGCCCAGGTCCATGTACACCGCGAAGCGCAGCGCAATGTTGATCCATTCGTCCGCCATGGCTCACTTCACCTGGAAGGTAAAGCTGCCCTTGACTGGGTGGGTGTCCGAAGAGACGGCCCGCCATTCCACACGGTAGTCACCGGCGGCCAAGGGACTGGCGGGGGTGATTACCATCGTCTTGCCATCGCTGGCGCCAGCGACGCTGGCATTGATCTTCATCGCGCCGTGATTCGGCATCCCCGGCATGCCGGTCATGATGAGATTCGCGCCCGAGAACTGCGTGGTCAGCGTTTCGGAAAACTTCAATTCGATTTTCGCGGGTGCCGGGCCCTGGGACTTGTCCGCCGGTGTGCTGGACAACAGTGCCGGATGGGCAAATGCTGCCGTAGTAGCGAACAAGGCGGAGGCGAAAGCGAGGGTCGCTTTGGAGAAGAGGCTTGAGAGCGTCATGAAAGATCCCATGCAGTAGGAGTGATGGAGGGAAAAGCAGAACGTGGGACTTGAAGGGCCTTCGAATTCTTCAACATCGGAACCCGAGGGGGGAGATATCCACCAAATCATGATTGGCATGCCGCTCGGTCAGGCAGCAAATTGCTGGCTGAGGTGTCACGGTGAGTTTTCATCATGATTCCCAGTTTGGTTAGGGGCAAGTGGATGGGTGCGCCAGAGGCGCTGTCAGAACCAGAACCGCAGGCCAGCCACGAAGCGTGTTTGCTTTGCTCGTCCGCCTTCGGCGCTGACGTAGTCGGCCGTCTTCCCGAACGAGCCCGCACGCTCGATGCCGATGTAGGGCGCGAATTGGCGGCTGATCTCGTAGCGCAACCTCAGCCCGGCCGATGCCTCGGCTAGGCCGCTGCCGATGCGCCGCTCGGGATCGTCCTTGCCGTAGAACTGCGTCTCGACCTTCGGCACCAGGATCAGTCGTTGCGAGATTAGCAACTCATAGCTCGCTTCGAGCCTCAAGGCCGTCCTTCCGCCATTGCCCACATAGGCGGTAGCGTCCAATTCGAACCAGTAGGGCGCCAGCCCCTGCATGCCGAAGGCCAGCCATTGGCGACTGGGGCCTTCACCGCTGTCCAGCCGCACCCCAACCTGGGTGTCCCAGTACGAGGCGATGGCGCGGGCCCATAGCAGCTCGGTACGAGACTCCTCAAGCTTACCGTTGGAGATGGCGCCTTCGGCTTTCAAGGCCAGGCGGTTGTAGGTCGTACCGTACCAACCCTGGAAGTTGTAGGCCGTGCTGTCGCCCCCCTTGCGGGTGAATTGACGCTCCAGGGTTTCACCGAGGAGCGAACCGAAGCGGTGCTCGTCGGCCAGCATCAGGCGAGGAACGCCAGGCACTGCATATTCGCCTTCGCCGAGCTTCAGGCCATTGGAATAGGCATGCGGGTCGCGCGCGTCCGCCGGCGCCGAGCCCCCCTGCATCTTCATGTCGCCGTGGTCCATGGCCGGGGGCGCATCGCCTTGCGTAGTGCTATGCCCGGCGTGAGGGTCTGCCGCAGTCGGTGCAGGCGCCGTATCTGGCTGCTGCGCCTGCTCCGAGGTTGCACCGTGGTGCGCGCTGTGGTCCTCGGACGCGGCAGTCTGGGCCTGCGCGTTCACGGTGGTCAACGTTGCTACCAGCATGGCCAGCGTTGGGAGATATCCTGGTTTGAACATTTTGGGGTTCCTTTTCTCGCTGGGACTCACGACACCACGACCTCGCGGAACATGCCTGCGTCCATGTGGAACATCAGGTGGCAGTGCCAAGCCCAACGTCCGAGTGCGTCGGCCGTCACAAGGAAGCTGATTCGCTGCGCGGGTTGCACAGGCAAGGTGTGCCGACGTGCGAGGAACTTGCCGTCAGGGCTCTCCAGCTCGCTCCACATGCCGTGCAGGTGCATGGGGTGCGTCATCATCGTGTCGTTGTGCAGAATGACCCGCAGGCGCTCGTTGTGGCGGAAGTGCACGGGCGTGGAGTTGCCGAACTCCAGCCCGTCAAGTGACCAGGTGTAGCGCTCCATGTTGCCGGTCAGATGCAGCTCGACCTCTCGCTCAGGGCCTCGGCTGTCCATCGGTCCTGACGGCGTGTGCAGGTCAGCGAGCGTGAGCACCCGACGGCCATTGTTTCGCAGGCCGATTCCAGGGTCGTCCAGGTTGGTGCGCGCCATGTCGACACGCATGTCCGTGCTCGCGCCGTATTCCGTGCGCGCGTGGCGTGCCAGAGTCGACGGAATCGCCAGACTGCCGGCGGCCGCCGCGTGCTTGCTGTGATCCAGGGCCATCGCGCCGTGGTTCATGCCCTGCATGGCGCTGTGATCCATTCCGGCCATCCCGGTCATTTCGGGCATCCCCGCCATGGCGGTCATCTCCATGCTCTCGCCTTCTGCTGAGCCATGGTCCATGCTCCCCATCATGTCGGCCATGGTCAACCACTGGACGGGATCGAGCGCGGGCACAGGTGCCTGCAGGCCCTCGCGCACAGCCAGCGTAGCGCGCGCATAGCCGGTCCTGTCCATCGCCTGCGCGAAGATCGTGTAAGCATCGTCTCGGGGCTCTACGATCACGTCGATCGTTTCTCCAGGGCCGAAGCGGAATTCGTCCACAGTAATGGGCTCAATGTCCACCCCGTCGACATGCACAACCTTGAGCTTCAGGCCGGGGATGCGCACGTCATAGAAGGTGTTGCCCGCACCGTTGACCATGCGCAGCCGCACCCGCTCGCCAGCCTTGAACAACGCCGTCCAATTACCGGCCGGCGTGACGCCGTTGGCAAGATAGGTCAGGGTCTGCGCAGATAGGTCGGCCAGATCGGTCGGACTCATGCGCATCTCGTTCCACATCTTGCGCTTGGCGAGTGAAACCTGCAGTCCATCGCGGGACACATCGCGGAAGAAGTCGATGGCGGTCGGCTGGTTGTAGTTGTAGTAATTGCCCTGAGCCTTCAGCTTGGCGAAGACCCGCATCGGATCCTCGTCGGTCCAGTCCGAGAAGAGCAGGACATGGTCTCGGTCGGCCTGGATGGTCTGCGGACCGGCCGGGTCGATGATGATGGCACCGTACATGCCGGTCAGTTCCTGGAATCCGGAATGCGAGTGGTACCAGTAGGAGCCGCTTTGCTGAACCTTGAAACGGTAGGTGAAGGTCGCCCCGGGTGCGATACCGGGGAAGCTGATACCGGGCACACCGTCCATCTGGTATGGAAGGATGATGCCATGCCAGTGGATGGAGGTCGCCTCGCGCAACCGATTCGTCACCCGGATGGTCACCTCTTCGCCCTCGCGCCAGCGCAGGGTCGGAGCAGGCAGGGACCCGTTGATCGTCGTGGCGACGCCGGGCTGCCCGGTGAAGTTAACTGGCGACTCCGCGATCACCAGGTCAAAAGTATTTCCGCGCAGAACGGGCGCCGTGCCGCGGCTGAGCTGACCTGCCTGCGCGAGCGCCTTCATCGCCGGTAGCGACAAGCCGCTGAGTACACCACCAGCGGTCAGCCCCTGGACAAAGCGGCGACGGCTCAAGCCGGCAGATGGGAAGACAAGAGGGTTTCGAGGTGCCATGTCGGGTCTCCTGGAGATGCAATTGGGTGTTGCTCCTGGGTGCCACCTGGGGCACCCACCTTGGCGCAGTAGGCAATAGCTTACGGAGGCGGACCTTTCCCTTGAATGACCTGCGCATTACATTCGCGTAATGGTGCGGAAGGCCTGGATAAATCGTCCGAACACGTCCGTGGCACCTGCGTGGTTGCCTGAGCTCATTGAGCTCATGAAGCAAGCGAGAGTTAGATGGGGAACTTCGACGAGACGCACGCGGCATCGAAGCTCCTCGATGGTCCGAATTGGTAGAGTTGATCGCTCCCTACATGCCAGAAGGCAAACGTGGCCTTCCGCCGTTTCCGGTGGAGTAGCAACTGTGCATCCAGTTCATGCAGCAGTGGTTTACGTTGAACGATCTGGCCATGGAAGAAGCGTTGCATGACATGCCGCTATTCCGTTACTTCACTGGCCTGGGTGGCTAGACCGACCGCTTGTCCCTGCGTAGCGCAATTTCATAGCGGGCGATCCAACTTACGCTACGGGTCGGTTTGAGCCGGTCACTCTGCGCAGAGCGACCATTCAAACCGGCTTGCTGCCTGCAGTGCCGTCGAGCGACTGGTGTTAGTTGCAAAGCAGTCGGTTGAGGCCACCGGCCCTCAATGTTCGCTATTGGCAGTCGCTGCCGTCCAGGAACCACCCGCGAATGTCGCAGATCAGCCTTGGCCTGCCGCTCAGGTGCGTGGGCACAACGACTGCTCATGGCAGATCCGCGTTGGTCGATGGCACCCCTCATCCACCCTGCACGTGTATGACTGCGGAACGGTAGATCGACACAGCAGAACGTCATCGCTAGACACCATTCGCGGCTCATACGCCCTTGATGCCACCATCACCGCAACTTAGGCATTTCGCTTCCAAAATTCTGCCAGCGATTTCATCGGGCTGTGAACACACCAATTCACCAAGGCATCTCAGCAGCCCCGCATGCTGAACACCCGTTGCCTGCGCCCAAGCCGTGACTTTCTGTTCCAAACTGTCCAACTGCGAAATGCCCGCCGCTCTGGTCCGCACAACCGGCACGATGCGCCCTTCTAACTTGACTTCAGCTGCCGCACCCAACGCCTCCTGAATGGCCTGGCGATTGACCTCATGGCGATCTTCGTCCGCCACCGTCCACCGGACACGCACGAACGCCCCGGCAACGTCCTGTTGCGCCAAGGCATCCCGTAAGGCATTGATGTCAGGCTTGCCGTCAAACACAATATCCACAGTCCGCCGAGCAGGTGTCGGCTGCAGCGTGCAGACCGCTGACGAAGCACCCACCTCCCAAAGCAACCAGCCTTTGTCGCCATCCTCCCCATAGTGGAAGCGCCCGATGGAGCCCGCATAGGCGATGCGCTGCCGCCCATGCCGTCCGTCACAGTCCCACGCCTGATGTCGGTGGATGTGGCCCAGCATGAAAGCCTGGGCCTCAGCAGCGAACAATGCGCCCGTGGTGAACTCGTGGTCGAATCCGGCCATGGGCACGCCGTGCTCGCTCAGGCAACCAAAGACGGTGCCATGCGATACGCCGATGGACGGCACGGCTAAGGACTGAGCGCGTCGGTGGCTCTCGGCAAACCCGGCCAGCAGTAAGGCCAGGTGCTCGCCCACTGCCTCGGCAGCAGCCCCCGCCCCCACCGTGGCCGCCACAGCAGCCTTGTTGACCGTGGGCACGCAGCTGAAAAGGGTCATGAGCCCATCCGGCAGCACATCGAAGCGCCAGCCTTCCGAAACCTGCCAACAGCCATTCGGCATCAGCGCCACCTGTCCAATCTGGTCGGCCACATGAACAGGGTAACGCCCGCCCAGAGATTTGAAGATGGACAGGGTGCCAGGAGGCTCGTGAGAGAACGTGCCTTGCAGCATCAGCACCGGGCAGTGGTCTGCCAGGCGACGCACCTGCGCCACCAGGCGTTCGGCTGCGGGCGAATGCAAGTCCAGGGCGTGATCGGTTGAATCCCCGGACAGCACCGCAGCCTGCACACCTGAGGCCATGGCCATGTCGATGGCTGTCCCGAAACAGCGGTCGGCCTCGATCAGGTTCTTGGGGCCGTAGTGAAGGTCAGAAAAGTGCGCGATGCGAACCATGGTGCTTCTCCCTCATGACACTCTGTGCAGTTCACTCTCGATCTTGTCGAGGTAGCCCTGCGGGTCGTTGCGATAGCGATCCAGTTCATCCCAGGCCCGGCGGCGCCCATGCGGGTTGAGCCGCCATCCTCGGCCCCACCGTCGGTCGGCGTAGGCTTGGTACTGCTCGGCGGCAATGCCATAGGCTTGGGCACGCACCAGGAGGTGTTCCAAGGTGAGATCCCCGTCATGGAGCGGGATGTCCTTGGGTGCATCGGCGATCACCGTCTCCACAACGGTATCCACATCTGCACCAGCACCCTCCCACCTTGGCGCCCCATCCAGGACCTGGGTGGCCAGTTGAGCCTGAACAATGGCCGTGTCTTCGTCCTCCCTGTCACGCAGCAGGGCGGTCACATCCACAGGCGCTTCCAGTTCAATGATCCATTGAGGCACACGTGTGGGTAGGCCCGTCTCATCGATATGGGCGACCTCCATCAAACGCTTGGTCAGGTAGAACGGGGTGCGCTGGCGATCCAGAAAGCCAGAGATACGACCGCCACGCAGAAAGCCGATGGTTTCGAACTTCTGGATGGCCGCATTCATGGCGTAGAAGCTGTTGGTGGGCAACTCGAACGCACTGATGGATCGGATGCCTGGGATGAAGAATAGGAACCGCCCGGTCAGGTTGCAGCGCCGCTGCTGGTAGTCGGGGCAGGACTCGGGCTCGCAGATGCCGCCGTTGTCTTCGCGCGGAACCGTCTTGCGCCCACCGAAGATGCGGATGGCGCGCCGCCCCGTGTTGTCCATGGGCACCGGCGCGTGGCACATGCAGTGCCGCACACGCCCATCGGCCGAGTACTGCGACCAGTAGCGCTTGTCCTGCGCGCCCCAGGCCGCGAGTTCGTGCGGCATCACGGTTTGCCATTGGTCGGACGGAAATACGATGGGGAAGCGATAGAGGTGAAGGCCGTCTCCGCGGTCCTCGCCATAGGCCTCCAGGATTTGCTTCGGCGTCTCGGGATTGGGGAAGTCTTGTGCCCGCACGGTGAACCAGGGCACGTTGCGCGGGATCAGCGGTGACTTGAGATGCGGGAGCGCACCCACGATGGCGCGCTCGATCTGGTCGAAGGACTGGCCGGCTTCAACGCCCTCGTCGTAGAGGCTTTGAGCCTGGGGCTGCTCCGCCGCCTTGCGGGTGAGCACCTTGATGCCTGCGCGGATCTTTCCGCCTGTGGGGATGCGGGCGGGGCCTTGCCCGAGCAGGGTCGGCAGGGCCGCCGAACCGCCCTGGACGGTGACAGTGGTTTTGACCATGGTGGCGCTCCTTCATGAACATGCGATGGTTCATGCTCTCGCGACTTCATGCGACGTCAAGCCCGAGCGCGTATGTGGCATTCTCGATAGCATGAACATCATCGGAAAGCTCAGAGACTGGGCAAGGCGGATCAAGCGAGAGGGTGTGACGCTCTGGTTCGCTGGCAAACACCCGGCAACGCCGTGGTATGCGAAAGCCATCGGTCTTTTCGTCGTGGCCTATGCACTCAGTCCTATCGATTTGATCCCGGACTTCATCCCGGTGCTCGGTTACGTGGATGATGTGTTGCTGCTGCCTTGTCTCATCTGGCTGACCATTCGGCTCTTGCCCGCTGAGGTTTTGGTCATCTGCCGCGAACAGGCTGACAACTGGCTGAAAGTGCAGGGATCCAAACCAAGCAGCCGTTTTGGTGCGGTTCTGATCGTGCTTATCTGGATTGGGGTCTGTACAGCACTCTGGATATGGCTTTAGCCATATCGCAGGTCAAGGCAACGCCCGCCAGGCAAACTGAACCGCCCCGGCTTTGAAGGAGGCTCCCTCGTTTGAGATGATGGAGCCAAGATGAGAAGTTCGAAGTATTCCCCCGAGGTTCGCGAGCGCGCGGTGCGCATGGTGCTGGAGCACCGAGATGAGCACCCGTCACAGTGGGCGGCCATCGAGTCCATCGCCGGCAAGATCGGTTGCACGGCGCAGACGCTGGACAATTGGATCAAGCAGCACGAGCGCGACCACGGCCTGCGCGGTGGGCCGACGACGGCGGAAGCGCAGCGCATCAAAGATCTCGAGCGCGAGGTGCGCGAACTGCGCAAGGCCAACGAGATTCTGAAGCTGGCCAGCGCGTTTTTCGCCCAGGCGGAGCTCGACCGCCGCATCAAGTCCTGAAGGCGTTCGTCGACCGGCATCGCCAAGAATTCGGGGTCGAGTCGATCTGCCGCGTGCTGCAGATCGCCCCGTCGGCGTACTGGCGGCACGCGGCCTGTCAACGCGACCCGGCGCTGCTGTGCCGACGCAGCTTGCGCGACGCTGAACTGGCGCCGCAGATTCGTCGCGTGTGGCAGGCGAACTTCGGGGTCTACGGTGCCGACAAGGTCTGGCACCAACTGCGTCGAGAAGGCATCGACATCGCGCGCTGCACCGTGGAGCGCTTGATGCGCCAGCACGGCCTGCAGGGAGTTCGCCGAGGCAAGCGACAGCGCACGACGGTGCCTGACCCGAAGGCGCCATGCCCGTTGGATCGTGTGAATCGGCAGTTCAAGGCCGACCATCCGAACCAGCTGTGGGTCACCGACTTCACCTACGTCTCGACGTGGCAAGGCTGGGTCTACGTGGCCTTCGTGATCGACGTGTTCAGCCGTCGGATCGTCGGTTGGCGCCAGAGCAGCTCGATGCACACGGAGTTCGTCCTCGACGCTCTGGAACAAGCGTTGTACGCCCGGCGGCCGACCGAGAAGGACGGGCTCATCTGTCATTCCGACAGGGGGTCGCAATACCTGTCGATTCGCTACAGCGAGCGCTTGGCCGAGGCTGGCATCGAACCCTCCGTCGGCAGCCGCGGTGACAGTTACGACAACGCGCTGGCCGAGACGATCAACGGGCTCTACAAGGCCGAGGTGATTCACCGCCGCGGGCCGTGGAAGACGAAGCAGGCGGTCGAGCTGGCGACGCTGGAATGGGTCGCCTGGTTCAACCACCATCGGCTGATGGCACCCCTGGGCTACAGGCCACCTGCCGAGTTCGAAGACCGATACCATTCCCAACGCGCTAGTCAGGCCGCGATCAACGTCTGACTCAAAGCAACTGGCCTCCGCAGAAGCCGGGGCGGTTCAGTATAGGGGAAAGGATGATGGTCGCGTACCCCTTGACTCTCTACTGGGTACAGGGTTTCAAATGCCTCACCAAGATTCAAATTGGCCCATTGGTCCGCTGCCCTTGGAGGGAATACTGATGAGTAACGACGACGATCATGGCCTGGACGGCCGACAGGCTTCGGACAGGCGCATTCTCTGGCAGGTACTCCTGATCAACCTTGCTCAATGTATCGCCGGATTCGCCGTGGGCGCGTGGGCGTCCTCGACGGCCGTGATGGGAGCAGCGCTTGATAACCTTGCCGACGCCTCTGTCTATGGCGTGAGCCTTTACGCTGTTGGCCGCTCAGCCGCCATCAAAGCAAGGGCAGCTCGCCTGTCTGGCTGGCTCCTGATCGGGCTCGCAGTGTTGATGCTCAGCGAAGTCCTGCGGCGCTTCTTCGGGGGCGAAGCGCCTCTTGGACCGGCCATGATGACCATGGCGGCGGTCAATGCCGGCATGAACCTGTTCTGCCTCAGGCTCCTCAAGCGACACAAGGGCGAGGACGTCAACTTCAAAGCATCCTCGATCTTCACAAGCAACGATTCGATCGTGAACCTGGCCATCGTCGCATCGGGTGCGCTGGTGATGTGGCTGGGTTCGAACTTGCCGGATCTGATTCTTGGAATGGTGGTGAGCGCCATCGCGTTCAAAGGTGGCCGAGAGATCCTTGCCGAAGCGCGCGAAAGCACTCAGGTTGGCGAGGCAGACGCCTCTTAGACGTTGCGAGGTGGCGACGAATTGACTAATTTACTACTTGACCCTGGAGTTGGCACAGCGTTTTAAATGGTGTGCTTGCTTCAAATGAACCTGTCCTCAATGGCCAATCTTCTCCAATCACTGCTGCTATGGCTTGCTCTCGCCATGACCATGGCGGGAAGCGGCGGCGCTGAGGCGCGAGAGCTAGGTGTTCATGAGTCGGCTAAGTCATTTTCGGGAGACTTTGATACCCAATTCTGCCCTCCTGCATCACGTTGTTGCCCGCCATTCAGCAAGCTTGACGGAGTCAAGGATGAGCTCGCGGCGGTACCGCACGCATGCCAGGCTCCAGCAGAACCGTGCGTTTGTGAGGCCTGTTGCACAACCCTGGGACTTCCGGGGGCCCACTCCGAGGCGCTAGAACCTGCGTTGCCGTCCATATGGGAGCCTGCACCGTTGATCGAACCCATCTCGCACCGGCCAGCCGGCCCGAGGCGCCCGCCCAGGACGGCCCCAGAGACCAGCATCATGCCGCAGCACCAATGCCTGCCATGAGCAGCGGCATCTCAACGTCATTCTTTGGTCGATGGCTGATCGGCGGACTCGCTGATTGTCAGCTCGACCCAAACAAAGGAAAAAATCCATGAAGCTCATCATCCAACTCGCCATGACCGCTTCCTTCGCGCTCGGAAGCCAAGCGTTTGCTCAGTCCTCCGCTGCGACACCCAAGACCTCGATCTTTGGAACGCCTGCATCCACGGCCGAAGTAGAACGGACCATCGAGATCCTGCCTACGACTCGCTGGATCAACGTGACACGTTTCGAGACCGTCAGGTTGGCCATCAGGGATGGCAACGAAACGAAGTACGTCATATGGCGGTTCGACACCCTTTCCTTCACGCCTTTCGATTTGAGCCAAGCGATCCCTTCTCTTGGCGCCAGATCGATCAAGGTCTTCGTCGGGGCCAGTCATTTAGACATGTCATGACGTAATGGAGGCCGCCCTGAAGAAGGGCGGCCTTTTTTGCTGCGCGACGCGCCCCTGCAAGACACGCGCTCGGCTCCATGGCCACTTCAGGTTTACCCGTTCAGCAAAAGAGGCACCTATGAAAACTGACGATGCACCCACTTCCGCGCCTGCCACCTGCGGTTCGTGCGCCAGCGATCAACAGGGCCCGCCCACGGTTCTGATGCTCGATCTACCCGATTTGGACCGGCGTTCGGAAGCGCTTGTGCGGGCTCAGCTGGGTCAAATCACCGGCATCGAGGATCTCTCACTTGATTCGTGTACGGGCAGGCTGTCCGTGCGGCATCGCCTCAGCTCCACCACGCCTATCCTAGACGCCTTGCTTGCCATTGGAGTCAAAGGAACCGTTGCAAAGGATGGCGAATCTTCCAGCCCCGCAGGTTGCGGCAAGCCCACGGTGAGCAGCGGCGTCACCAGCTGCCGGGCACCGGTTGCTGCGTCGTCGCCCCCATCTCCTCCGTCAACTGGAAACACCTCGCGCCTTCTCATCAGCAACATGGATTGCCCGACCGAGGAGGGCCTCATTCGGAAGCGCCTGGAAAAGATCAAAGGTATCGAGCAGCTCAACTTCGACCTGATGAACCGCCGTTTGGACGTGCAACACACCTCAGTGGATCTCGCGGGGATTCTCGCAGCCCTGCATGAGATTGGTATGCAGGCAAGCGTAGAGCGAGAGGCAGGGCCGAGCCCTCGTGGCCAGGCGACCTATCTCATCGAGAAGATGGACTGTCCCACCGAGGAAGCCATGCTGCGCAAAGCGCTCGAGGGGATGGCTGGCGTCGACGCCCTTCAATTTGACCTGCTGAGCCGTACGCTGGTTGTGAGCCATGGTCTCCCGAGCGAGGCGCCCATCACCGCGGCGATCGAGCGTCTGGGGCTGTCGCCTGTGCTCCAGGACCACAATGATCCAGCGCCGGCTGTCACCAAGGAGTTCGGCACGGGCATCACGAAAGCCGAATGGCTGCGAATGGCCGCAGCAGGCGTCTTGGCGCTGGGTGCAGAGGCATTGGCCTTCTCGGGCATGGAAGAGTCATCCATGCCCGTGATTGCAGCCTCCTTGGCCGCCATCGCACTAGGGGGCACGGCCACCCTGCACAAAGGCTGGATTGCGCTGCGCACCCTGTCGCTCAACATGAACCTCCTGATGACCATCGCGGTCATCGGCGCAGCGTTGATTGGACAGTGGCCGGAGGCAGCAGTGGTCATCTGGCTGTTCGGCGTGGCCGAAATGATCGAGGCCATGAGCTTGGATCGAGCCCGCAACGCCATTCGCAAACTGATGGACCTGGCTCCGGAAACGGCCCTCTTGCGCCAAAGCGATGGGCGCTGGGCCGAAGTCAAGGCCGACACGGTCACCATCGGCGGCATCGTGCGAGTGCGCCCAGGCGAGCGGATCGCGCTGGATGGGGTGGTTGTCTCCGGCAAGTCGGCAGTCAATCAGGCACCGATCACCGGCGAGAGCATGCCCGTGGAGAAGAACCCAGGCGATACGGTCTACGCGGGCACCATCAACGAGCGCGGAACGCTTGAGTTCGAGGTTCGAGCCCGCAAGGGGGACACGACATTGGACCGCATCGCCCGCTCCGTGCAAGAGGCACAGGGCCAACGTGCGCCCACACAGCGGTTTGTCGATCGTTTTGCCAGCGTGTATACGCCAGCAGTCTTTGTGCTTGCACTAGGCATCGCCATCATTCCTCCTCTTGTGGCCGGCGGTGACTGGTACGACTGGACGTACAAGGCCTTGGTCTTGCTGGTGATCGCCTGTCCGTGCGCGCTGGTCATTTCCACTCCCGTGACAGTGGTCAGCGGTCTGGCAGCAGCAGCGAAGCGAGGCATTCTCGTCAAGGGCGGCCTGTATCTGGAGCAAGGCCGGTTGCTCAAGGCCGTCGCACTGGACAAGACCGGAACGCTCACCCATGGAAAACCGGTGCTCACGGACACAGTCGAGCTCGGTCCGCTCTCGCGCCAGGAGGTACTCCGGATCGCTGCCAGCCTTGATGCCTTGTCCGAGCATCCCGTGGCCACGGCCATCGTCAGGGCCTATGGAGACCAACCGCACGCCGATGTCCAGGCCTTTGAGGCGCTCGCTGGCCGCGGTGTGAAGGGGGCGATAGACGGCGAGACCTACTACATTGGCAATCAGCGGCTGGCCAATGAATTGGGGGTGACGAACGAACGCGTACTGCAACTCCTTGAGCAGATGGAAGCCCAGGCCAAGACCGCTGTCGTGCTCTCCACGGCCACACAGGCCCTCGGCGTGCTGGCCGTGGCCGACACGGTCCGCGAGAGCAGCAAAGTGGCCGTCGCGCAGCTCAGGCAATTGGGGGTCGAGCCGGTCATGCTCACTGGGGATAACAAGAAGACAGCGCAGGCGGTCGCGGCTCAGGTGGGCATCAGCGATGCTCGCGGTGAAATGCTGCCTCATGACAAACTCTTGGCCATCGAGGCAATGGCCGCCCAAGGACCAGTCGGCATGGTCGGGGACGGGGTGAACGATGCGCCAGCCCTTGCAAAGGCAAGCATCGGCTTCGCCATGGGCGCAGCAGGCACTGACACAGCCATTGAGACCGCAGACGTGGCGCTCATGCAAGACGATCTGCGCAAGTTGCCAGAGTTCATCGCTCTCTCACATCGGGTGGGCAATGTGCTGAGAGCCAACATCGCCTTTGCCATCGGCACCAAGGCGGTGTTCATGGTCTTGACCTTCACGGGACACGCCAGCTTGTGGCTGGCAATCCTGGCTGACATGGGTGCGAGCCTGGTCGTGGTGTTCAACGGGTTGCGCCTGCTCAGGGCGCCCGGCGAGAGGGACAAGGTCCAGTGAGGATGCGCCAAACAATGGATCCGAGCGTTGCGCGTGCCTTCCTTGCAGCCGCAGCCGTCTTCCTGATCGACATCGCAAGCAAAGCTGCGGTGGTCGCTGCACTCCCGTATGGCTCCAGCGAGCCATGGCTCCCGGTGCTCAACATCGTCCACTGGCGCAACGAAGGTGCCGCTTTCAGCTTCTTGCACGACGCAGGTGGATGGCAGCGCCTCTTCTTCAGCGCCGTGGCTGTGGCCGCCTCGGTTGTTTTTGCCGTACTGATTCGGCGGCCTCAAACCGGTCGGCCTCAGCGGCTGGCCTTCGGGCTCCTCCTAGGCGGTGCTTTAGGGAACCTGCTCGATCGGCTCGCTCGCGGGGCGGTGGTGGACTGGATTGATGTCAGGTGGCAGTCGTTCTACTGGCCGGCCTTCAACGTGGCCGACATCGGCATCACCCTCGGTGCTGTCTTGATGCTCGTCTGCGAGTTGCGGGGAGGGAAAACGGAAACTAAGCCGAGTTAACAGGGAAGTATGCCGACGGCCAGTGCAGTCCTGGCGCGCTATTGCGCCGTGGCAATGACATTGATCCATACCGGCTGGTGCACAGCCTCAGCCGAATTCCGCGTCGTCCACAGTTCATTCACTGCCAACCCGGCAGCGTCAAGTGACGTGCGTATATCGTCTTCTGAGTAGTAGACGTACAACCGGCCGTCCGGGAGAATCGCCTCGCCCTGCCCCTCCTGGACTGCCATGAAGAGTGTGCCGCCTCTTTTGAGGGCCCGGTTCAGGCTACGAAGTGCGGGGCGAAATGCGTCCCGAGGCAAGTGGAGCAATGAGGCACATGCCCATACCCCATCGAACCGTTCTTCATAGCTGATGCGTTCTATGCGAACGACTTCACATGGGGCGCCCGAATACTCCGCCGCCATTTGTACGAGGGCTGTCGAGGCATCGATGCCCAACGCGCAATGACCCCGCGAATGAAAGTACTTGAGGTCCCGACCGGAGCCGCAGCCGGCATCAAGGATGGCGGCATTGGCCGGCAGATGTGACAGGAACCGATCGAGGACGAACTGCGTCTGGGCACCGGAGGTCCCTGAGAAATATTCGACCGCATGGTCTTCGTAGAATCGATCGGTCGATGACACGGCAGCATCTTGGCTAACGGATGATCGAACGTCCTCACCATTTGGGCCTTTCAGATTGTCTTCAGACATCATGCATCTATCACTCCTTCCGGCTTAGGGCAATGCTGAAAAAGGTCCGATCTGGCGCATGACTTGCATGCCTAGCAAGCACTCGTTGGAGGATCCCAAAGATGAAGCAGCAGACACTTGCGGTAGCGGCAGATCAGAGCGCGGAGTATCAGCAGTATCGCTGCCCGATGCGACGACCTTGCCGAAGTTTCTCCGTTTGTTGGAGAACAACGATTTGGGCAGGGCAAGGTGGGCGAGGTGCTCCAGGTACGAGGGCTGAAAGTTGGGGCACAGGCGATCGTTGACGCAACGATCGTCGGGGCGCCGAGTTCGACGAAGAACAAGGACAAGCAGCGGGATCCCTCGCACATCGAACACGTGGCCCAACGGATTCGAGAGCTGACCGCCTTGAAAAAACAACTGGTGGCCCTGCGGGGGCAATGTGCTCAGGCAAAAGACGTGGCGCATTGCGGCATCTTGAGTGGGCTTGGCCAGGGGGAGGCTCTTGAGCAGCCGACAGCTCGACAACATGTCTCAGCAAGCCACGGCAAACGCCGGTGATCGACACCTGCCAATCATCTGACCAATGTTTATCTCAGCCTTGGAAGGACTCAAGACGGTGGTCATCGGAGCCCATATGCCCGAGGTTCGCTCAATGACTCTTGGACGTCATTGCCTCTGGCAACGCAGGCATCTCTTCGGCACTCCACCAGAGCCAGGATGAAACACCGGACGTTCGCACCACGCGATCTTTTTCCGCCCGATCCTTCGGGGGCATGAATGCGCTGATGACATGCAAAGGCACCGGCAGACAACCGGCATCCAGCAACAAAGCATTGGGAAATGCAACGGCGCTCCTGGCGTCGTAACGCAGTGGTTTGACAAAGCGTCGGCCCTGAGAGACAAGCGCATGCACCAGCGGCAACTCGTGCACGCCCTCCACAGGGATCCAGTGCTCGCTAGTCAACATCAAACTGGCCGCATCAATTTCATAGGTGTGCTCACGGCGAGCGCGTATCAGTGCCACCAGCACCAAACGGACCTTGTATCCGCTGTCAGCGTCACGGGCTTCAAACAATGGCGCGAAGACCCGCTCAATGCGCTCCCAGGTCTTGGTGCCCACCAGCAGGGGGGCATCGGGCATGTGCTTGATCCAAACACGCCGACCCAGGGCCGTTACCTCGCTGACCTTGAACTCTCCGATGACCACCGCCAGAGGGCTTTGCCCTTCATGCGGATGCAAGACCGCCAGCTTGTTGCGACGGCGCTGAGCTACCTCGAATTTGCTGGCTTCGCTGAAGGGCTCGGGCACGTACAAACGCTCGCTCAACCCAGCACCCTTGACCATCACGTCCTCGGCCGCATTCATCAGGTATTTGTGCAGGACACCTTGATTGCGCTTGCCCTCCATAGCCGGGCTCCATCGGTTGAAGCCTGCTCGCTCGAACAGGAAGTGCATCAGGGCATGCAGGCTCATTCGTCGCCTGGGCGCTTCCACCTCGTTCACGTCATGCGTTTCACCTCGAACCAAGCTACGCCCCACCGTGCGCACCCATGGGAAGTCCACACGCAGTTGAATCTGGCCAGGAACCATCTCCAGAACAGCCTCGCCCACCAACTCGCCCAGGCCTGACTGTTGCCACTCTGGCTCAAAGGATGGGCACGATGGGTGATGCCGACACCCGGTTTCCGGCATGCGCTTGACAACGAACTGACGGTGCCGCGCCACGTACATCTCCACACCACCAGGAACACACAGACATCGGGGACGTTCGGGGGTCTCGTACACGTGAGCCAGCAGATCCTGCATGTCTGGCGCACTTGCATCCACCACCCGCCCTTTGATGGAAAAGCGCTGACTGTCGCCTTCAGCGCCTTGACGGGTGGGCATGGTGTTCACACCAGTTCATCGAGCAGTTGCTCGATGGTCGGCTTGTGGCGAGCCAGCAGTTCGCGCACCGCACTGCGTTCGCTGATGCCCAGGATCAGGCCGACATCGTCCTCATCAGCGCCACGCTCATAGAGGCGTGCCACGACGGTGCGCCGCACAGACAGCGCCGTCACGCCTTTCATCTCGGCATAGCGAAACAGCTTGCGATAGGTCTCCAGGATCGGTCGACACAAGAACCGTCGCTGACCAGGCGCACCATAGGGTGTGATCTTGAACCCCTCTCCTGCTGTAGACAGGAACAAGCGGCTATCTGGATCAAGCCCTCTGTAAGCACCATCCCGTCCCAAGCCCAGCCCGAGCCTCAGGCGCTCTTCCAAGTAGTTTGAAAGCGATTCGTCCAGCCTCGTGCTGGCGAAGTGCAATGGGCGGGCCTTTCCAGTGATGGCCACCTCGGCACGCATTTGAGAGTGGCGCCGAACGCTGCCATCGGAGCTCAGGTAGTCCCTCACTTCGAGGCGGGCGATTTCCAGGGGACGTGCGCCCGTGGCAAACAGGAGATAGAACAGCGACAGGTCATGCCATGGCCGACTGCTGCGCCCCTTGATGCGCTTGCCTGCCTGGATGATTTCGTCCATGGAGACGATGCGGCTGGAACGATGCTCGACGGGCCGTCTCGGATCGAAGTCCACCAGGGCCGTCAGGATGGCATCGCGGTGCAGGCGCAAGCGTCTGACGAATGCTGCGCCATCTTCATTCAAGCCATCGATGTCGGCCACTTGGCTCAACTGCACCGCAATGGCTTTGATGCGCCGCTCAACCGCCGTGCGTGACACGCCAAACCGCGCGGCCACGGTCTCATAGGTGTCGCCATCGATGACCTCCTTGAGCATCCGGATCGATTGGGCAACGGTGCTCCCGTCTGGTTCCAGTTCTGGTACGCATGACATGACCCTCTCCCTGCTTTGTTTACTTGTCCTCACGCTGCCAAAGTGCCTTCATGCTCAACCCTGGTCGCACTTTTCACCAGTCGAAATCGCCGGTGAAGGCGGGGGGTTTTGGCATCAGGCAGATCTGCTTTGGCGTGGACAAAAGCCACGTGACAACACCCAGAAGCAAGCAAGTTCCGTGGCACCACCCCGCATGGGTAGCAGCACACTTCCCATGCATTGGCGTGTGCCAAGGCCCCAGCGCGCTCGATATCGGGGCAAGGCATGCCAAGCAAGGTGCATTGCAAGAGGGCGGGCTCTGCAAGCGTGAACATCGGCTTCAGCAAAGGGCGTCAGGCACGGCTACTTTGTTCAGCGATCCATTGCCTGATGTCCTCCACCCTCCAGACGGTCACGCGCACCGACAGCTTGACGGGCTCAGGAAAGGTGCGCGTCTGCACGCGCCGCCACAGTGTGGACTTGGAGATGGGAACAAATTGCAGAACCTGTGCCTGTCGGAGAAAGCCAACTTGCGGCAATGATGGCGCCGCAACAGCATGGACAGGCGCCGCGGGCACGACAACGGCACCCCGGTTGGGTTTAGGCATGATCTGGCCTCTTCACGGCGAATGCCGATGGAAGACATGACCTGCTCTGTAGCGGCGGCGCTAGGTCAGGGTTTGCGCATGCCGATAGGGACGCACGACTCCGGCATCACATCGGCGGCGTCCCGGTCGCACGGTGTGGTTGTGAGCAACTCCAAGTACATCGTGCCTCGTCAACGGGCTGGCTCAGCGCAACGTGGACAGGCACAGGCAGGCAGGTATCGACTGCGACGGTGGCGCAACATGCGTCCCGATGTCACCTTAGCGGACGACATGGGACGCCTCAAGGCAAGAACGGCTTGTGCTCCTCGAAATCGTCCGTGAAGTTGGCCCCTTGCGCGTGGCGCTTGCCAGCATCAACCAGGTCGCGTTGAGTAGCTACTTGACGACAACAGCAGCAACCACAGGCTCCATGGTGTCCGTGGCTGACGAAACACTTGCATCATCGCCGGTCGCTTCCAGCTCCTGAGCAAGCACACCAGATGCTTGAACATTTGCTGCTGGGGCTGGCACAGACTCGGGACCGCCCTCACCCCGTTCACCCATGGCATTCATGCGGCGCCTCAGGCCAGTGGCCAGATTGCGAGCCCCGTTGGCCACGTCGCGTACCTGACGCTTGAGGCTGGCGCGCTGGATGTCCACCGCCTGCGCAGTGATCACTTCATGGATCTCCAGCGTCTGGAGCAGTGGCATCAACTGGTCCAGCTTACCCAGGACCTCCAGGAAGCGACGCCCAAACGACGACAGCACACTGACGTCCACCGCCAGGGCCACGGTGTCATACGTCGCCACACTGGTGATGCCATGGGCCTTGAACAAGGCCTCTGCGCCATCGATGGCGCTGTTCAGGCTCTCGTTGACCGCGTCAAGCTTCGCCCGAACGCTGGCCTCCACCTTGACGATGTCATCGTGATCCAGCCGCGTGCGTGCGATCACCGAGATGAAGTGCATGTTGAGCTGCAGCGTGTTGAACAAGCGAACAAAGAAGCGCTTGCCCTCTGCGCTGGTGAAGCGCGTGGGCATCTTCACACTGGCCGCTTCGATGCGCCTGAAATCTGCTTTGCTTTCTTTGGCCAGGATCCGGTCGTTGACCCCGCCCTGGTCCATCTTGACGATCTGGTGAATATCAGACATGTCGCGCTCCCGTGACTGGCGTGCTCGCCACCATCTTGCGAACCGCGTTCATGCATCACCACCGGGAATCATCGGCAATTAAAGGCCCTTTCGGCATCAGCCCCCGTTTTGGCATGGAACCATCTTGACCATCCTCATGGCAAGGCACTACCTTGCTGACATGCGGCAGCTGGCCCTGCATTCAAACAAGGCAAGCCCTGGAGTTCACATCAAACCCTTGACGGTCACCACCGTTCCGATGCCATCGAAGCGACTTTCGTGGTGAGTGCACGACCGCACTGACGCGGCATGCGCGCCCTCACCCAGAAAGCCTTCTTCGATCGGTAGCTGGCACACCGATCCGAACGGGCTCACCACCCGATCAAGCCAGCCCTGGAGTCTTTTCATCGCCATCGGCAGTGCGTCATAACACCTTGCCGACTGTTCATCACCCTGTGGGGCATTGCCCCACCCGTGGTGCGCCGTGCCTCCCAATTTCACATGGAGGCCACGATGCTGCACACGAGCACATCCCTGGTTCACCCCCCAGCTGCCTTGAATGGCTTCATGGGGGCGACGCAGTCCGTTTTTCCGGATCAACCGCCAGACCCACAGTCGCTGGACGATCCGACCGAACGCATCGACTGGAGCGAGGAGGACATCGTCTTCTTGCACTGGCGCTTGCTGCAGGAGATCAACCAGTTGTCTGACCCGACCACGCCGTTGGAAGACAAGTTCGACACCCTGCGCTGGGTGTTCACCGAGCGAGAAAAGGACCAACAGCCCTTCTCATTCGTGAACTGCCTGCGTGTTGTGGGCTGCAGCCCGCTGTCGCCCATCGCGTACTGTGGCCTTGTGGATGCGCAAGACATCCGCGACCACATCCGCAACAAGCTCAAAGCCTGGCTGTCTGAATCGCTTGAGCGCTATCCCCAGTGGGTTCGAGATGCCATCGCCAGCAACCCCCATTGGGTTGAAGCGCGCCTGGCCAGGAATCCCCAATGGATCAATGAACAGCTCAAGCAGATGTCCGAGCAGGGCGATCTGTTCACCTGATCCCAACCGCCTCAAAACAGGGCCGAGGCCAGATCTGTCCGATCAGCCCTGGCCCTCAACTCACACATGGAGTGCCATATGCACAAACAAGCCCATGCCCACGGCCACCGCATTCCGATGCTGATGGTCGATGAGCCCCAGGACATCGAGTTCCTGGTCAAGGAAAGTGAAGTCCTGACGGGCCAGGCTGGCCGCATCTTTGTCATCGCCGGTGCCGACTGGCTGACCTACCGCGTGCTGTGGAGCCAGGCAGGTTTCAAGGTCGAACGCCTGGACGACAAAGGCCAGGTCTTGCACACGCAGCACCAACTGCCCTGGGAGTTCGTCGAGCACAGCGTGATCGAAGCACTGCAGGCGGGCCAGTTGTTCACCCCATCGGTTCGCCATCGCGGCTGACCGCTGCTCTATCCCCTGGAGGACATGTCATCAACACGGAGTTAATCATGAACAACCCCGAGTACGAAGCTCGCATTGAAGACGTCAAACGCCGGGCCCACGGTCGCTGGACCGAAATCCTGGGCAGCCTGGGCGTTGGCGAACAGATCCTCAAGAAACGGAACCTGCCTTGCCCGCTTTGTGGCGGCACCGACCGGTTTCAGTACACCGACAAATTCGGTGAAGGCAACTACCACTGTCGCGCCTGTGGCGCGGGAGGTGGCTTCAAGCTGCTGCAGGCCGTCACAGGCCTGGATTTCAACACCGCGCTCAAGGAAGTCGAGCGCGTGGTGGGCACCTCGCGCCCTGCCCCGCATGTGGCGTCACCGGAGCCGTCTGCCGAGCGCATGAAGGCTCTGGCCAAGCGACTCTGGGAGGAAGCCACGCCCGTGACACCCGGTGATGAGGTGGACCGCTACCTGTCCGGTCGGCGGCTCGCCTTGGCCCACTACCCCAAGGTGCTGCGCCTGCATCCAGCGCTGGGCTATTACGAGAAGGATCCGACCTCGGGCAAGTCGCGCAAAGTGGCCGAATACGCCGCCATGCTGGCTTGCATCCAGGGTGCCGATGGTCACGCAGTCACGCTGCACCGCACGTATCTGAAGGATGGCCGCAAGGCCAATGTGAGCGAGGCCAAAAAGGTTCTCTCCTCGGGTATCAATGGTGCTTCCGTGCGCTTGTTCGAACCCGAGCACGAACTGGCCATTGCCGAGGGCATCGAGACCGCCATGGCGGTGCACCTGGCCACCGGCAAACCCGTGTGGGCAGGACTCAACGCCGGGAACCTGGAAAAGCTGTGGCTGCCCGACTCGGTGCAGAGCATCTGCATCTATGCCGATAACGATGCCCAAGCGGACTTTGACGGCCAGATGTTTGCCTTTGCCCTGGCTCGGCGGCTGAAGAAGCAGGAGCACCAGAGCGGCCCCCGGCAAGTGCGGGTGCTCTTGCCCAAGACCCCGGGCACCGACTGGGCCGATGTGTGGCTGGCCAAGGCGGAGCACGCCTCCCGAACCACGTAAGTCATGTATCCCCACTGGTAGCTGTCAAACCAGGCCAAGCCACATGGCAAGGCAAAGACAGCCCTGGCGTTTTGCATGAGTGATTTGTGAATCGGGCGCGATCCCTGGCCAGTGGTCAGTGCGCGCCCTGCGTGGATGGGTCAGAGCCCATCCGTCATCAACCCTGGCGGGGATGTGCATCCCCGCATGTGGGCCATGCCGTCTCCGCCATTTCTTTCCCGAACAGGAGCTTGATATGAGAAGCGGACGTTCCCTGGTGAGCCTGGCCCATGAACTTGAGCGCCAACTGCAATCCAAGAAGGACCTGGTGGTCCCCTCGTCGCTGCTGCGGCACGATACCGACGACACAGGCGAGACCCGTCTCGTCATTGGCGAAGGCGGGGCCTCGACGCCCTATGGCGTCATGCCTCTGGCGCGCCGCCAGTTGGCTGACAAGTTGAAAATTCCCTACGCCTACTTTGAGCGCATGCGCTCCGAACAGCCGGTCTTGCTGGACCGCAACGTGAACACCTGGCTGCAAAGCGACGATGACCGTCGCATGATCCGCACGCTCGATGGCAACGTCCGAGCCGTGCTGTCAGACCGCTACCGTCGCCTGGACAACTACGATCTGGCCGAGAGCGTGCTGCCCATCCTGCAGCAGTTGCCTGATGTGCGCTTCGAATCGGTGGAACTCACCGACACGCGGATGTACATCAAGTGCATCACGCCACAGTTAAAAGTCGAGATGGCGCCTGGCGACGTCGTACAGGCTGGCGTGGTCATCTCCAACTCGGAGGTGGGACAAGGCACGCTGTCGGTTCAGCCCTTGCTGTACCGACTGGTGTGCCGCAATGGCCTGATTGCTTCAGACCGCTCCTTGCGCAAAACCCACGTCGGGCGAGCGCTCGGGTCCGATGAAAGCATCATGGTCTTCAAGGACGACACCTTGCAGGCCGACGACAAAGCCTTCTTCCTGAAGGTTCGCGACGTGGTGCAAGCGGCCGTGTCTGAGGCAACGTTCATGCAGGCTGCGCAGAAGATGCAAAAGACCTTGCAGATCCACCTGGTCGGCAACCCCGTCAAGACGGTGGAAGTGCTGGCTCAGCGCTATACCTTGAACGATGTCGAGCGCGCCGGGGTGCTGCGCCACCTGATCGCCGAAGGTGATCTATCGGGGTATGGCCTGGTGAATGCCGTCACGCACTTCTCCCAGGAAGTTGAGGACTACGACCGTGCCACCGAGTTTGAAGCCCTGGGCGGGAAATTGATCGAACTGTCAGTCAAGGAATGGAAGGAGTTGGCACAAGCCATCTGATCTCGGATCACAGTGATTCACCACCAGGGCCTTGGCTCTGGTGGTTTTTTAATTCCACGCTCAAGTTCCAGGCATGACGCTCATTGAGGGTGACAAATGCGGCAGGCAATGCGGGCTGTTGTCGATGGCAAACACGCCATCCCCCCGCACTCGGGCATTGATTCCATGGCGTGGTCATGAATATGCTGAGCCGACCCGTCACTCCACACACACAACACCAAAGCAGTCATACCTCGCCGCAATACCTGGCCCATCTCGACTCGCATCTGGGCACACCAACAGGAGAAGACCATGAGCAGCATCCAGTTCACCGATGTGCAGTTGACCAATTTGTACCTGTTGCAGGCCATCAGGCTGGGCATTGCGCAAGATCGGGTATCGACATGCTGTAAGTTCGGGTTGGATGCCGCCCAAGCAGATTTCCTTGGTGCAATGAGCCAGGAACAGTTGTGGGCATTCGTCGATCAGATCGGCCAAAGCACCCTCTTCCCTCCACGCCAGGATTTGCTTGCCTTGCTCAAGGCCCCCGCGCCGCTTCAGGCATCGCTGGCTGCTGTTCATGCGCCAAGGCCACGGCAACTCGCGCCCATGGTGCCCGCAAGCACGTCGTGACCGGAGGGGACCATGATGTCAACGCGTGCTGACCGCCAGTTGTGCGCCATACGCCTGGCGCAAGACTGCGCTCAACTGGGTGCCCGGGTGCGCACCATCCATCACCTCACAGGGCTCAACCCTCGGGACGTACAGAGGCTGTTCTTCAACGACCCACAAGCGATCCCACGCGGTCGCCCGCCTAATTCCCTGGAGTGGTATCACGGCGCCAACCTCATCGCGAGGGCAGAATCCTCGATCTTCATGTCGATGTACCGCCGCCTGCGCAACACTGGCTTCGGCGCCGCAGAGACGCTGGTCAGCGCCTACCGCGGATACCAAGCCGTCTGCCAATGCCCGCACCGCATCAGCTTTGACCGAGCGTTTGATCTGGCATCGCACACCGATGGCATCTGGTTGACCAGCACCCCGGTGTTCGAGGTCCTCGCTTGCCCGACCTGCGGCAGCGATGTGCTGATGGCCATCGGCACCGTGGTCCACTTGGGCGACAACTGTCCGTTCTGCAAACTGGTACAGCGCTACAGTTGTGACCCTCGGCTCCAGGCCTCGTTTCCCAAGAACGGGATGGCGACCGCACCTGCGACTACCCCCTGAACCGATGGCCTTGTAATCAACCTACTTTCAGTTGATCCAGCGTCTTGCCAGCGGCCAACGCGGCCTTGATCCACTTAGGCTGAAGTCCCCGTCCGCTCCAGGTCTCGCCCGTGTCAACGTTGCGATATTTTGGGGCGACCTTGCTGCCTGCTGCAGCACTGGAGCGGGTCGCCACACCGGCCTTCAACCCCAAGTCGGCCACAGTCAAACCATTGGCAGCCAACAGTTGCTTGATGTGGTCAATCACCCCAGCTCGCTCTGCCTTGCGGGCATCCTGCAATTGCCTGTCCAGCTCCGAAGCCTGCTTGTCCAGGGCAGCCTTCTGGGCCAGGAGTTCTTGGTACGTGGTCATGATTGCAGTGTTTGGCTACGCCGAGTTTGGATTCCAACATCCTACATTGCAAGTTCCGTGGCTTCATGACCAACGGGCCTGCATCCTCGTCGTTGCATGCAGAGTCAAGGCCAAGGTATCAGACGGATCGACGCCCATCGCTCTGATCCGAAATTGCCCCTCATTCGTCAAGTCTCGATGGCGAAAGCCCAGATGAACAGACGGCATTTTGAGGTGCACACGGCTATGCATGGTGACCAAATGGTTGGGTCATTTGAAATGGACCACCATGCTTGCCCCGTCTCAGCCACACAGCACTTTTGCATCGTCAGATCCCGGCTTCGAGGCCCTGCCCATTGATGCTCTGCTGTCGCAAAACGATGACCTGATCGCCCGCATCAAGCTCTGCCATGGGTCTGACCGTACCGAGTTCGAACAAACCATCCTGTCACTTATCAGACGATACGCCAACCTAGTACACCTGCTGCCAGCCACATCAGACAACTACTTCTGCACCCCTGGCGGCCTGTTGCGCCTGGGCATGGAAGTCAGCTTCTTCAGCCTGCAGGGCACAGACGCGCACATATTCTCAGGTCGCTCCAACATATCGGCACGCCGCCACTTGGAGCCGCGCTGGCGCCTGGCAACCTTCGTCGCGGGGCTTTGCTGCGAGGCCCACCGGGTGCTCAGTCACATCATCGTGACCAACGCCCCAGGCGATGTGTGGCCAGCCTACCTTCTGTCCCTGAGTGATTGGCTGATGGAGCGACAAGCGGACCGCTACTTCTTGCGCTGGCGCCCACACGCCATCGAGACACGCAGCCTGGGCGTGTTCACGCTGGCCCATGTCGTACCCCCAACGGTCATGCATTACCTGGCTGAAGACAACACAGTCATCGTGCCTCACCTCATGGGCAGCGTCAGCGGCATCTCGCAGCATCGCGATCACAACTTGCTGGACGAGTTGGTCCGGCGCTCCTTGGCGCTGGTGATTGACCGCAACCTGCTGGCCAATGCCGACCGCTACGGTACGCCTCAATACGGTTCGCACCTGGAACGCTACCTGGTTGACGCGCTAAGGCATCTCGCGGTCTCCAACTCGGGGTGGCAAGCCAATCGCGAGAAGTCTCGCGTCTGGCTCGGCCCCGATGGCCTGTTCCTGGCCTGGCCTAGCGCTGCCGAAGACCTCCAAAAGCAACTGGACGCCGCCCAGTTGCCAGGCATTCCCAAAGCGCCGGAGACCATCATGGAAGTGCTCCTGCTAGCCGGCGTCTTCGAACCCACGCCCACAGGAGCCCCAATCTGGCTCATCCAACCACCAGGCGGCAAGGCCAAAATCGACGCAGTCAAGCTGTCGTCGCAGGCGATCCTGTTTGCAGGACATGACCCGTTGCCGCCGCCTCTGGCGGAAAACCTCACGAGTGCGCCAAGCAACAACAGTCCGTCGGCCCAAGCGGGCGAACCGGTTGCACCAAGATCTCGCCCTGATGGCCCGCCAGGCACACAACTCTCGCTCATCCCTGGTAACGCCGAGCAAACTCCACAAGCAGCTTCGAATGTCCGAGAGGCTCAAGCCGAAGCGGCACTTTTGTCGACCGCCCCGCCGACTGCCTTGGTATCGACAAGCGATGCCCACCCAACTCAGCAAGCGACGATAGGTCTTCAAGCGCCGCTGCGCCTCAACCCCGTGGTGCGCGACGCGTTGACCGAGGTGATCAACACCTTGAACACAGGTACTGGTCCCGCCCAGGGTTGCACTGTCGCGTCGGGGGTGTTTGTGCCTCTGCAGGAATTCGAGCGGCGCGGCATTCAACCCTCGATGGCTCTGCGCGCCCTGTCTGACGTGCACATGCTAGTTCGCGCCGCGGGCAAAGGTCCGCCAACAACCTCAAGGGATTTCAACGGCACATCGACCGTGGGTTTAACCATAGCCCCGCACTTCATCAGCGGCGTGGACATGGAAGCCTTTGCCTCGCCCGAGGCTCAGGGAGGGTGACATGCCCATCCGCCGCTACGAGATGCCATGGCGCCACGCCTACGAGGCCTATGCAGGCCTTGCCTGGGGCATCGCGTTGATGTTCTTCACGGCGGTCGGCGCCATCGGACAACTGCCCCGCATTCTCGCTTTCCCCCTGTCCATCACTTGCCTCGGCATGAGTGCCCTCAGGTTCTCGCAGGCGCTGCGCATTCTCGTGCTGAGGGCGTCGCTGGCTGGTCACGCCATCCAGGTGATCAGCACGCAAACCCAGGCGCGGTGGTGTCAGGATCCAACGGCCGTTTTCCTTGGCTTCGGCTTCGAGTGGCGGCCCGTGCACTCCCAGCGCCTGTATGAACTGGCCAAGATCGACTATCGCGACTTCACGGTGTCTCCGCGCCTCTTGAGTCTGCTGGGCTATGACAGCGCCCCCCAACCTGATGCGGAGATCGGCTTGCCCTACATACACGGCGTCGAGCCTCATGAGGTGCCACTGCATCGCCCCTTGCAGAACTTCGAAGGCGGCACGCTGCTGGTCGGCACCACGCAATCTGGCAAAGGGGTGGCCCTGGCCAACCTCATCACCCAGGCCGTCAGGCGCGGCGACGTGGTGATCGTCATCGACCCCAAGAACAGCCGTCGCCTCAAGCGCGTGGTGGAACGCGCCTGCCAGGACTGGCGTGAGCCCGACACCTTCATGGAGTTCCATCCGGCCTTCCCGGAAGCCGGTGTGCGGCTGGACTTCACCTTCAACTGGCAAAAGCCCACCGAGATTGCATCCCGCATCCAATCGATCATGCCGCCGGACACGGCTGGCGCGTTCTCCGCCTTCGGCTGGGATGCGGTCAACGTGGTCGTGCAAGGCCTGGTCGAACTGGAAGAACGACCTAACCTGGCCAAGCTGACCCGCTACATCGAAGGTGGCATCGAACCCGTGCTAGAAGGCTCTCTGCGCCGCTTCTATGAAGAAACTTTGGGGCCCGCCTGGCGCGAGTTGCCCGAGATGAAGAAGCTGATGCAGGAGGCTCATCGAGGCCACATGAAGCGCCCATCAGAAGCGGCCAGCGCCGAGTTGATGGCCTTTGTCGCGTACTACGAACACCACATTGCCCAGTCACAACGCAGCAAGGTGATCGATGCCCAGGTGCGAACCTTCAGGCACAACCGCGAGCACTATCAAAAAATCACCGCCAACCTGTTGCCCGTGCTGTCGATGCTGACCTCGGGTGACCTGGGTCGTACGCTGTCGCCTGATCCGTTCGACGCCGACGACACGCGCCCGATCATGAACTTCGAGAAAATCGAGCGCGGCGGGCATGTGCTGTACATGTGTCTGGATTCGCTGCCCGACCCTTCGGTGGCTTCGGCCATCGGTGCGCTGGCATTGGCCGACCTGGCCGCACGGGCGGGCATGCGCTACAACCTCGGCGGCTATCGGCGCATTGCGCTGTTTGTAGATGAGGTGGCCAACGTCATCAACCAGCCCTTGATCGAGATCCTCAACAAAGGTGCCGAGGGCGGCATCTACACCACCTGCGCGATGCAAACACTGGCGGACCTGGCCAAACGCCTGGGCAGCGAAGCGGCTGCGCGCATGGCACTGGGCAACCTGAACAACCTGATTGCGCTGCGCTCAAAAGACCGCCCCACGCAGGATTTCATCGTGGAGACCTTTGGCAAGACCGCCATTCATTCGATGAGAGTTGGGCTCGGGCATGGTGCAGACACCCATCTGGGTGACTTCTCGACCAGCTATTCAAGCCAGCTCTCCGAGAGCTTCGAGGAGATGGTGCCCGCCGATGTCCTGGGCAAACTGCCCAACCTTCAGTACTTTGCCTCGGTGTCTGGCGGGCGCATCATCAAAGGTCGCTTCCCCATCCTGGATCCGGATGCGCATGGGGACGATCAACCCATCAGGAGGGCGGCATGATCAGGGCGATGGCCGTGGTGTCACTGCTGGTGTTGCTGGTTCTGGTGCTCTATGTGCCGTCCGCCCATCCGCCAGAACGGTTCATAGAGCAACTGCGAACGGAATACACCAATGCGGCGGTGTTCTGGGGCAAAGACGCGGGCACCCGCATGCTGTCGCGTGCGATGAGCATGCAGCAGTCTGCACGTCAGGCATCACCTGTCCCCTCATCCAAAGACGCGGCCCCCGTGGGTGGCGTCAACGCGGCTGTCGGGCAAGAAATGGCTTCGGTCAACCAACGGCTGTTCAACAACCCCTACTTCCGCTCGATTGACGCACTGCTGCTGCTCGCCAGCTTCCGCCTGGCCATGCTGCTGGAGTGGCTCCCCTGGCTGTTGGCCTTCCCGGTTGCTGCCTTGGTGGATGGCTGCCTTGTACGAGTGGTCAAAGCCAAAGAGTTCCTGCACCACAGCCCGGAGATGTTCGCCTTGTATGCCTGCTTGGCCATCCTCACCAGTTGCGCAACCGTCCTGGCGTTTGTGCTGCCCTTCACCTTGCATCCCCTGGCCGTGCCATGCGTGCCTGTGGTCATCGGCACGTTGATGGGGACGGCGATCAGGGACTTTCACGCAAGAATCTGAACATCAGGCCTGCAAGAACCTTGCTTCAAGTACCACAGCAGCCTGAGCTTCGGCTCGGCGCGGCCGCGGCCGGACGAGACAGATCCTCCAGAATGGAACAATCGAGCGTAGGGCCCCCCGCGCAATCCCTGTCGCATGCGCGCACAAAGGCTCCCAGGCTGCTCTCTAGTGCCTGGAGTTCCAACAGCCTACGCTGCACCTCAGCCAAATGCTTGGCAGCGAGGTCTCGGACTTCAACGCAAGGTCGAGTTGGCTCATCGACAAGACAGACAAGTTCTCGCACCTGATCAATGGAGAAGCCGAAGTCTCGACATCGACGGATGAAAGTCAGACGTGCGATGGTCGCCTCCGAGAAATTTCGTCGACATCCATCCGTCCGATCTGCGTTTGGCAAGAGGCCAATATCCTCGTAGTAGCGGATGGTCGGGACAGAGCAACCCGTCCGTTTGGCAACAACGCAGATTGATAAATTTGGTGCAGCCATCTTTCTATCTTAGATCACGCGCAGACTCCTGCTGCACACCCACAGGGTTTGAGTGGACGCGGCGGCACCTGCGAGCCACAAGCCCAAGCGGCTCGAATCACCCGTGCACTTCTAGTTCAACCACCAAGCCCGTTGCCCAGACTGCCGAGCTTAGGTCAACGGGCCATGCCGATCATCTGAGATTGCAGCCCCCCGAACACATGGAGACCTTAGGACTGACCGATGTGCGCCGACGGCGCCAGGCCATCAGCACACTGCCTAAGGCCAACACCAGCAATACCCCACCAATCAGGACAAGCTCATCAGCACATGCAACCATGGATGCTCCGATTGCAGCAAGGGCGGTAGATCCTGCCGCCAGGGCAGCAGTACCACCAAGCAGGGGGACGGCACAGCAGGCAGCACATTCTGCTCCGACACCGACAGCGGCTTTCCAAGGTCTCATTTCAGTCTTTCCGTAAGTGAGCACGTCGCCCACATCACAACGGTACGACCTCAAGCTACTTGAGATGCAAGAGGTTTGTATGAAAATGCCGACATGGATTTGCTCAAAACCTTCCTGCTGTTTGTCGTCACGGCCATCGCCGAGATCCTTGGGTGCTACCTACCTTACCTTTGGCTTCACCAGGGCCGCTCGGCGTGGCTTTTGTTGCCAGCGGCGGCAAGTTTGGCCCTTTTTGCATGGCTACTGTCGCTGCACCCCAGCGCGGCTGGCCGCGTCTACGCCGCCTATGGCGGGGTCTACATCCTTGTGGCCATCGTGTGGTTAATGCTGGTCGACAAAGTCCAGCCAACAGCGACAGACTGGATCGGGGTAACCGTCAGCCTGTGTGGAATGGCCATCATCATGTACGGCCCGCGGACAGACTGATCGTCCACAGAGAAAGCAGAGCCACATCCGATAGCAGTGATGACATCAGTTAGCTCCTGGCTCTGTACAAAGTGCGGTATCCAACGTCGAGCAACGGTTCATCAAAAACGTCGAACAGATTTGAAGCGATGGCCAGCTTCTTGAGCGTGGCGTGGCCATGTCTGTCCTTCATGTGCGTGACCGCATCAGGCTCCTGTAGCCATGCAATGCGCCCCGCATCCGCGAGATAGGTCCATCCTTCGGCCCGCCGTCTTTGTGCAGCCACATCGCTCAGGACCGCATCCAGACGGCTGTGCTGCAACAGGATCAACTCGAAGTGGCGCAAGCCCTCATCAGATGCGAAGAATGCGCCATGCACTGGCCAACATCAAGCAACGCCTTGGAGAGCGAACGGAGATTTTCGTACATGGGCAACACCCTGCCCCGCTGATCATCGAGATACTTGGCTGCCTCGGCCACCTTCTCCTGTGGGCCAGGCTGGCCCTGCGCTATGTCAGACCATCGACCAGCATGGCGTCAAGACTGTTCTGAACCTGCGTGGCACGAATCATGGTCAACCTTGGTACGACAGCGACGTGGCCATCACGGAAACCACCGGAGTCAGGCTTCTGGATGTGCCCCTGTCCGCCTACAGGGAGAACTGACACTTGAGCAGTCTCCTGATGAAGACATCGCCCACGCCCTTGTTGGTTCACTGTGCATCGGGTTCCGATCGAACAGGCCTGGAATTGAGTCGAGGGGCGCCGATCGCGGTGGCCAATGATGAGCTCTCGGCAAAGTATGGTCACTTTCCAACGCTGGAGTCAGATTCTGCGGCCATGGGCCGCAGCTGGACGAAGTACGCCGATTCTGGACAAACAAAGACGCCTTCGGCACTCTCGCCATAGGCCCAGCAAGTTGCTCGGCGCGGCAAAAGGAGATGACAAAACTGTAACCAATCTGTACGGAGCGTGTCGGGCACGAACTTCTAGAGTCACCTCCAGGACATGCCGCTCAAGCCCATCAATCGATGTGCCGGTTGTCCCGGAACCAACTGGAGCTGATCATGAATCATTGCCTGACCAAAACCGCCTTCGTTCTCAGCCTCGCATTGTCTGCGGCCTTGGCGAGCGCCACGACGGATCGATCGACTACCCGCGACGGCAAGTCCATGTATGGCGCCATGTCCAGCCCATCCCAAGCAGTCAAGGTCGTCGATGTCGAATCCGCCAAGTTCGTCAACGTGGTCTGCGGCGAAACCGTCACTTTCCGCAGCGGCGACAAGAGCTTCAGCTGGAAGTTCGAGGTGCTCAACCATCAGGCCGTGGACCTGATGGCCGTGGCACCGAAGGGCTTCACTAACAAATCGCTGAAGGTCTACATCACCCCCAACCTGCACGAAAGCAATTGACGGAACGGGGCAGCGGCCCATCACAAGGTTGGGCCAGGTCCAGCGGCGTCGGGCAACATCATCCCGATGCGGGTCACGCCTGCGGCTGACTCCGCGAATGCATGGCCGCCATGCATTCGCGCGATGGCCGCCACGATGGACAAGCCAAGCCCATGGTTGCGATCCGCAGGGCTGCGCGCGGGATCGGCTCGGTAGAAGCGGTCGAACAACCTGGGCAGATGCTCCACACCGATGGTCGCCCCCTTGTTGTAGACGGCAATCCTCACCCAGCCGATTTTCTCGCGATCGATCTGGATCAACACCGATGACTCCGGTGAAGCGTAGCGCGTGGCATTGCCCAAGAGATTCGACAGCGCCCGCCGCAACAACGGGCCATCCACCGTGGCGAAAGCATCGCCCGAGATCTTGGCAGTCAGCCCCGCGTCAAGGAGCGCCGCCTCATGAAACTCGATCACCTCTTCCGCCAAGACACTAAGGCAAGGCGTCCATTCGCGCCGCGCAGGCCCACCACGTTCGGCATTGGACAGAAACAGCATGTCGCCGACGATACTGGCAAGACTGCGTAGCTCTTCTAGATTGGATGCCAATGCCTCTCTGAGATCATCGGCACTTCGAGGTTTGCGCAACGCCAACTCACAGCTGCTGATCAACGTCGCCAGCGGCGTGTTCAGTTCGTGTGCCACATCGGCATTGAAGGCCTCCATCTGCTTGTAGGCAACGCCAAGGCGGTCCAGCAAGGCATTGAACTGCTGAATCAAGGGTTGCAGTTCGTAGGCCTGACCCGCGCCGTCCAGGCGTCGTTCCAGGTCCGTGGCCGTGACGAGTCCGGTCTGCTCGACAAGCTTGTGCAGTGGCGCCAGACCCAGGCGAACCAGCATGAACCCTCCGACGGAAACCGCCAGGGCACCCACCAGCGCCGCGACCGCCAGCGTCCACGCCAGGCGGGCGAGCAAGGCGTCATCCATGCGTTTGTCCAGTACCAAGATGGCCCGAGCCATTCCGCCATCTTCAGACCGCACTTTGATGTCGAACGCCCTGCTCTTGATCTCATTTGGACCGGCCCGCCATGAAGATGTCTCAAAAAGCACTTGGCCATCACGCCCCATCAAGCGCAAAGAAAGTTCGTCATGCCCTGCCAGAAAGCTGCCAAGCACTTGACGCACATCAGCCAGGTCCCGCTCACCGTCGCTGCCTGCAAGCAGGTGTTCGACGGTGTTCTGCTTCTGTGACAGCGCTTCATCCTGCCGCTCGGACACCGTCAGCGCGAACAGCACGTACACCACCACGCAAACCAGGCCAAGGCCCAGCATGGTCTGGAGCGCCAACCAGCGTGACAGCCGCCCCCGAAGGCTGGCCGTCGTGACAATGTCGCTCACGGCTCGCGAACCTCCAGCACGTAGCCCATCCCGCGCACCGTGTGCAACAACGATCTCTCAAAAGGCTGATCCAGCTTGGAGCGCAGGCGACGAATGGCCACCTCCACGACATTGGTCTCGCTGTCGAAGTGCATGTCCCAGACCTGCTCGGCCAATTCGGTACGCGACAGCACTTCGCCCTGGCGTCGCAGCAGCAGGCTCAGCAGGTTGAACTCCTTAGCCGTGAGGTCGAGCCGCTGCCCAGATCGCGTGGCTTTTCGACGAAGCAGATCCACATCCAGATCGGCCACCTTCAAAACCGTCGGCTCGCCAGCATTTCGCTGCCCGCCCGACCGTCTGAGCAGAACCTGGATGCGCGCAACCAATTCCGAAAACGCGAACGGTTTGACGAGGTAATCGTCCGCTCCGCCTTGAAGGCCTTTGACACGGTCTTCGACCTGTCCGCGGGCCGTCAACATGAGCACCGGCGTCTGTTTGCTTTGCCGCAGAGCAGCGAGCACTGCCAGGCCGTCGATGCCGGGGAGCATGCCATCCAGGACGAGAAGGTCATAGTCGATCTCGATCGCCATGTGCAAGCCGTCAATGCCGCTGTTGGCCACGTCGACCACATAGCCTTCCTCGCAGAGACCCTTGCGAAGGTACTCGGCCATCTTGACGCTGTCTTCGATCACCAGAATTTTCATGCGTTTGATTGTTAAATGGCTGTTACACAAGGAAGATGACGAATTTGTCATCTTTGAGTTGGCCTTCTGTCGCCTGCATCTGCATAGGCTTTCACCTCCATAACCTTCAAGGACTGAAGATGAGAAAAGTGAACAGCCTGATTGCCTGCTCGATCCTGGCCATCAGTGCCAGCGCCTTTGCGGCGGATGGACACGAACACGGGCACGAACATGATCCGCTGCACGGCGGCGTGGTGGTGGAAGCCAGCGAGATGGACTTCGAACTGGTGGCCAAGGCCGACCTGATCAGCCTGTACGTGCGCGATCACGGCAAGGCAGTCAAGATGCAAGGTGCCAGTGGCAAACTGACCCTCATCAAGGGCACCGACAAAAACGAAGTGCAACTCGCGCCAGCGGGTGAGAAGCTGGAAGCCAAAGGCAGCTTCGACGTGAGCGCTGGCGCCAAAGCGGTGGCTGTCGGGACGCTGCCTGGCAAGAAGCCCGTCTCTGTTCGCTTTGCGCTGAAGTGATGCAAGCCCCCGAAGCTGGCCGATGAATCGGCCGCTTCGGGGCGAACGCAGGTCCTGATGCATTCGCTGGCCGCTCATTGTTGATGGGGGCAATTTGGCAGCTTCAATGCCCCCATCTTGAAGGACCTTGATGCCGTCTGATAGTAGGCGATCGCCTCATTCAACAGTACCGGATCCACTGCTTTGGGCGTCGTCTCCAGCGTCCGAGGATCGACCCTGTAGCTCTCCACCCGTTGCCGAGGCAGCAACACCGTGAGCGTGTTGCTTCGCAGGTAGCCAAGCGACTGATAGTTGCTGACGAAGACCCTTCTCAACGGCTCCTCTTCTTCGAAGAGACAGCGTCCAAAGAAGTAGTCGGCCCCCTTTTTCCCCAATAGCTCGACGATCGTGGGGGCCAGGTCCAACTGGCTGACCAGCGGTTCGTATACACCTGGCTTCAGCAGATCAGGCGCGAAGAAGATCAAAGGGATTCTGTAGCCATCCAGTGGCAATTTGGTCTTTCCCGCCACGGACGCACCATGGTCGGCGACGATGATGAACAGGGTGTCCTTGAACCAGGGTTGCGCACGAGCCCTGTCGATGAAGTCGCCGATCGCGAAATCGGTGTACTTGACGGCGCCGAGTCGCCCACCGGGCGAAGGGATGTCGATGCGGCCGGCGGGATAGGTGTAAGGGCGGTGATTGGACGTTGTCATGATGTGCGCAAAGAAAGGATTGCTTTGCGCCCTTCCCTCATCCAGCGTGCTCAAGGCCTGGCTGAACAGCACCTCGTCCGCCACCCCCCAGACGTTTTCGAAGACGATGGTGCGCTTGTCCATGTCCGTCCTGTCGATCACCTTGTAGCCGTTGCCCCCGAAATAGGCATTCATGTTGTCGAAGTAGCCGTACCCGCCGTAGAAAAAGTAGGGCTTGAAGCCTTGAGAGCCAAGCACTTCTCCCAGCGTGGCGAGGTGCTCGTTCTGAGGTCGGCGGACAATGGCCTGCCCGGGGACGGGGGGCGTTCCCAGCGACAGCGCCTCCAACCCCCTGACCGTGCGTGTTCCCGTCGCATAGGCGTGCGAGAACAGCAGTCCTTGCTTGGCGATCGCATCGAGCCGGGGCGTCAACCCTCGCGAGTCGCCGTATGCGCCAAGAAATGAAGCCGAGAGGCTTTCCACCGAGATCAGCACCACATTCCGTGGCCGCCGGGTGAAGGGCCATGCGTGGTTCGCGGCGCCCTTCAATGCCTGAGCAGAAAGATCGGACAGCGGTCTGCGCTGCATCCCCATGGTTTGAAGAATGCGGTCCGCCTCGCTTTGCGGCATTGTTCGATAAAAGCGATCGAAATCCAGCTCGTTCCGCCGCATGGCCGCCGCCAGCGTGAACAGACCGTTCCCGGAGATCTCGTCCGCATAGGCGTTGCCTGCCCCTTCCATCTGGTCCACGCTGACCGTGAACCCCGCGATCACGGGCAGAACCACACCCGCTGCCACCAGCTTGGCGCGCTGGATGCGCGTGATCTTGACGTTGTCCATGTTTCGAACGGCGCCCCGCAAGAACCAGACAATGAGACCAGCCACCACTGCGATGGCCGCCAAGACGGTTGGAACAGGATAGGACTGCCGGATGTTGCCGATCACCTCCTGCGTGTAGAGCAGGTAGTCGACCGCGATGAAGTTGAACCGTGTTGAAAACTCCAGCCAGAAGGTGACCTCCGCGCCGATGCCAAACAGCATGACGAAGACAGAAAACCACAACCACTTGAGCCGAAGCGTTCTATGCCAAAGGCTAGTTCTCCAGCGATTGGGCAGTACCGCCTCGTAAAGGCAAACCGGCGCGACCAGAAAGGCCAGCGTTGCCAAATCGAACAGAAGCCCCTTGGTCAGCACATAGGGCCAGAGATCGATGCCGACCTGCCCCGCATCCAATGTGACCAGCAGGCCGATGCGCAAGCAAGTGAAGGCCGCCAACCAGATGACGGCGACCAGCCAGGGAACGCCCATGGACCTGAAAGCATTCGTGGGAACTGAAAACATCTAAGGTGATCCTGATGTGTGTCGGGCGGGTATCGACCCTATTCCCAACACGTCTGACAAATGAACGAAGACGTGATCGTTTCAAGTTGAATGGCGATGGCTCACGCCACCGATGCCGATTGCTTGCCTCGGTAAGTTGCCTGGTAATGCATCTCAGCAAAAGACGCGACGACAATCTCGCCATGCTTTGACAGACCTCACAGGCATATCCGCGAGATCAATATCGAAGTGCGTCCCGTTCCTTGATCAATTTGTCCAACTTGCGCTGGGCCTGCTCCGTCTCCGAAGCCAACGAGCGCTGACGGCGGCCATACTGTGAAGAAAATCTACGGCCTTGCCGATCCCCCTCTACGACCTGGCGCCCGGCCTCCTGATCGGACCGACGGCCCCTGAGCTCTTCGTAGGCACTGGCAATCTTGTTGTCCAGATCCTTCAGCCGAAGAGATCGCGCAGCAGCGTCTTTCAGCAACTGCTCTCGCGTCATCGCAAGCGCGCGTTGCGCCGCCTCGGCCTGCTGCGGATCAGCCGGGTGAGGTTCGACAGATATCGCGTAAGACCGCTTCGCCTTTGCCTCGGGCTCGTCGCCATACACGACCTGCCCATTGGGCATGATCGACTTGTAGAGGATGCGTTCCTCGGCCCAACAGTAAGGGGTCATGCAGAGACATGCCAGCGGGATCAAGCTACTGGCGAGATGTCCAGGCACGCTTCGCATTGAATTGCTCATCCACAAGCTCCTTCTTCATTTCTCGCCATTGCAAAAGCTCGCGTGTTCAGACGCGCTATGCAGGCGAACCGCCAGATCAGGGAACCGTGCCTTCGCCACCAGTTTTAGTCGGTGACGGAACCGTACGATCCAGCGCGCGCAGAATCCGGCTTTCGTCGATCAGCGCACGCCCTTCCTGCCGCGACAAGCGAACAAGGTCGAATCTCTTCCCATACCTTCCACGCCTGCGTACTTCCAGCACAACGACATCACCTGCTCGCAGTTCCAGGGGAATGGTCGCGTCCACCCCCTCCTGAATGCGAACTTCGTGAAGCCCCGGCGAAACGTCCACGGCAACGACCGAATAGGGGATGAGGCTTTCCAGCGGCTGCCCATTCAACCCCAAAGGCACCAGCCCTTGGACGTCGCCGTCCCGCGCTCGAACGATCACCACCCGCCCCGCATCCGGCCGCAATGCCAGGTTGCGCACCTTGGCCGCGTCCAAGGACTTCGGTGACGGCCCCGGCACGCAGGTTCTCGTCTTGAGCATGGTGAAACATATGGGCTTAAGCCGCTTGGCCTCGTCCCTCTCGGGCAGGGCACAGCCTTGCAACACCGCGGCGAACAGCCCCAGCAAGACTATGTCAGGCGCATAGAACGTCGCGCGAGTGAAGGCACGCGCGCTCCCCTCACCGGGCCAAAGCCGGGGCCACCGGCCCCATGCTTTGGTCATGCAATCGCTCCATCCTCGTGTGCGTCAGGAGAGGGCTTGGTTTCGGTGGTCTGGGCGTCCTCTTCATCCTTTCGATGGACGATGCGGTAAAGCACAGGCAGCACCAGCAAAGTCAGCATCGTCGAGGACAGGATGCCCCCGATCACGACGGTCGCCAGCGGCCTTTGAACCTCCGCGCCCGTGCCGGTGGCCAGGGCCATCGGTACGAAGCCAAGCGATGCCACCAACGCGGTCATCAGGACCGGCCTCAGCCGCGTCAAGGCGCCCTCGTGGATGGCCTCGTCAAGCGACCGCCCTTCGTCACGCAAGTTGCGAATGAAGGAGATCATCACCAGCCCGTTCAGCACGGCCACCCCAGACAGTGCGATGAATCCGATGGCCGCCGAGATCGACAAGGGGATGTCCCGCAGCCACAGGGCCAGGATGCCTCCCGTCAGCGCGAACGGGATCCCGGTGAACACCAGCAAGCCGTCCTTCACGTTGCCGAACATGGCAAAGAGCAGCACGAAAACCAGCAGCAGCGAGACCGGCACGACGATCTGCAGGCGCTGCGTGGCGGACTGCAGGTTCTCGAACTGGCCGCCCCACACGGTCCAATAGCCCGTGGGGATCTTGACCGCTTCCAGCGCCTTCTGGGCATCCCCGACGAAGGTGCCGATGTCACGGCCACGCACGTTGGCGCTGATGACGATGCGGCGCTTGCCGTTCTCGCGGCTGACCTGGTTGGGACCAGGCGCCGAGTCGATGGAAGCCACCTCGGACAGCGGAATGAAGCGCGCGCCCTCGCCGTCTCCGCCCTTCAAGGCGATGGGGAGGCGCCGAACGGCTTCCAGATCCGTGCGGACATCTTCCGGCAGACGCACGACGATGTCGAAACGGCGGTCGCCCTCGAACAGCGTCCCAGCCTCCTTGCCGCCCACGGCCGTGGCCAGCGTGTCCTGGATGTCGCCGATGTTCAGGCCATAGCGCGTCGCCTTCTCGCGGTCGATGTTGATGGTCAGCATGGGCAGGCCCGTGGTCTGTTCCACCTTCACCTCGGACGAGCCCGGGATGCCTTGCAGCACCTTCGCGATCTGGTTGGCAGTGTTGTTGAGGACATCCATGTCATCACCGAACAGCTTGACCGCGACGTCACTGCGCACCCCGGAGATCAGCTCGTTGAAGCGCAGCTGGATCGGCTGAGAGAACTCGTAGTTCTGCCCCGGCAGTTTGGCGACCTCTTCCTGAACAGCGGCCAGCAGTTCGTCGCGCGTCTTGCGCGGCTCGGGCCATTTGTCCACCGGCTTGAGCATCACGTAACCGTCCGAGATGTTGGGCGGCATCGGGTCGGCCGCGATCTCGGCGGTACCGGTGCGTGCAAACACACGTTCGATCTCAGGGAACTTGGCCTTCAGATGGCTTTCCAGCTTGGTCTGCATGGCCACCGATTGGCTGAGGCTGGTGCCGGGAATCCGCAGCGCCTGCACCGCGAAATCGCCTTCGTTCAAGCTTGGCACGAACTCGCTGCCCATGCGGGAAGCCACCACGCCACAGACCAGGACGAGCACCGCTGCCGCCGTCAGCACGACAGGCTTGGCCCCCATCACCGTGTTCAGCATGGGCTCATACCAGCGCTTGGCGGTGCGGATCACTACGTTTTCGGTCTCCGACACCTTCTTGCCGATGAACAGCGCCACGGCAGCGGGGATGAAGGTGATGGACAGGATCATGGCACCCAACAACGCCGTCACCACGGTGAACGCCATCGGATGGAACATCTTGCCTTCCACACCGGCCAGGGCGAAGATGGGCAGGTAGACGATCATGATGATCAGCTGCCCGAACAGCAGCGGACGACGGGCCTCCTGCGAAGCCGCGAAGACTTCATGGAAGCGCTCGCGCAAGGTCAACTCTCGCCCGTGATGCGCCTGCGCATGCGCCAGGCGGCGCACGCAGTTCTCCACGATCACCACCGCGCCATCGACGATGATCCCGAAGTCCAGCGCGCCCAGACTCATCAGGTTCGCACTGACCTTCTGACTGACCATACCGCTGAAGGTGAAGAGCATGGAAAGCGGGATCACCATGGCGGTGATCACCGCGGCACGCATGTTGCCCAGGAACAGGAAGAGGATGGCGATCACCAGGATGGCGCCTTCCATCAGGTTCTTCTTCACCGTGGCGATCGCCTTGTCCACCAGGACGGTCCGGTCGTAGACGGTCACGGCATGAACACCAGCTGGCAGGGACTTGTTGATCTCCGCCATCTTGATGTCAACTGCTTGCGAGACCTTGCGGCTGTTCTCGCCAATGAGCATGAACACGGTGCCCAGGACGACCTCTCGGCCGTTGTCGGTGGCGGCGCCCGTGCGCAGCTCCTTGCCCTGCCCCACTTCTGCGATGTCGCGGATGCGGATGGGTACATCCGTCGTCTGCTTGACGATGATGCTGCCCAGGTCCTGGGTGCCACGCACCTGACCAGGTGCACGGATCAGGTACTGCTCGCCTTCGCGTTCGATGTAGCCGGCGCCAACGTTGCCGTTGTTGCGCTCCAGGGCATTGACCACGTCACCCAACGTCAGGCCATGCGCCATGAGCTTCTCAGGGCTGGGCGCGACCTGGTATTCCTTGGCATAGCCGCCGATGGAATTGATCTCGGTCACGCCCGTTACATTGCGCAGTTGAGGCTTGATGATCCAATCCTGGATTTCGCGCAGGTCAGTCGGCGTGTAGGGCGTGCCATCCGGCTTCTTGGCGCCGTCCTTGGCTTCGACAGTCCACATGTAGATCTCGCCCAGGCCTGTGGAAATGGGGCCCATGGCCGGCGTGACGCCTTCCGGCAGCCGCGCCTTGGCCTCCTGGATCCGCTCGTTCACCAGTTGGCGCGCGAAGTACAGGTCGGTGCCGTCCTTGAAGATCACGGTGATCTGGGACAGGCCGTAGCGCGACAGGGAGCGGGTCTGCTCCAGGCCGGGCAGGCCCGCCATCACTGTCTCCAGCGGGTAGGTCACACGCTGTTCGGTTTCCAGCGGCGAATAGCCAGGTGTCTGGGTGTTGATCTGGACCTGGACGTTGGTGATGTCCGGCACGGCATCGATGGGCAGCTTCTGATAGCTGAAGACGCCCAGGGCGGCCATACCGAAGACGGCCAGCAGCACAAGCCAGCGCTGCTCAATGGCAAATCGGATGATGCGTTCAAACATGATGGGTGGACCTCGTGCTCAATGCTCGTGCTCGGCCGAAGCCTTGCCGATTTCAGCTTTGATGACGAAGCTGTTCGTCGCCGCATAGCGGGTACCGGCGCTCAAGCCCTTGACGACTTCCGTGCGCTTGCCATCGGTGTGACCGACCTCCACAGGCTTGGCCTGGAATCCGCCCGGGACTTCGACGAACACGACTTGGCGGCCTTCCATGGTCTGCACCGCGCCAGCCGTCACGGTCACGGGTGCTTCCGTCTCGCCGGAAGTCACGGCGACATTGACGAACAGGCCGGGACGCCACGACAGGTCTGGATTGGTCAGCACCACTCGGGCGGTTGCTGTGCGCGTCTGCTCGCCAATCAGCGATCCAACGTAGGTCACGGTGCCCTTGGCCGTGGCTTCGAACGAACTGGATCGCACGGTAACCTTCTCGCCCACCTTCACGAGGTTCAGGTCCTTGGCGGGCACGTTGATTGTGGCCCACACGGTGGACAGGTCGGACAGGGTGAACACATTGGCGTCTTCCTTGACCGACTCGCCCAGAGCGATGTGCTTCTCGACCACGACCGCATCAAACGGTGCGCGCAGCTCGTAGCGATTCAATGCCCCAGCCGAAGGCGAGGCACCCAACGCCTTGAGCTTCTGGTTGGCGTTGTTGACCGCAATCTCGGCTTCGCGCAGGGCCTGGGTGGCCTGCAGAAGATCCATCTGCGGCGAGATCTTGTCTTCGAAGAGCTTCTTCTCTCGGTCGTAGGTGGTTTGCGCCAAGGTCAGGCGCTTCTGGGCCGCCTGCAACTCGCTGCGCTGTTCGGACAGCAACACGCTGGAAATGACCGCGAGGACCTGGCCCTTTTTGACCTGCTGCCCGAGGTTGGCCGACACCGATTCGACGACGCCACCGACACGGGGCACAACGTGTGCCGTGCGATCCTCGTTGAACTTGATCTCGCCGGACAGTTGCACCGTCGAAAGGATCTTGCCAGGTTGTGCCGCTTGGACTTCAACGCCCGCTGCTGCGATCTGCTGAGCATTCAGAGAGACAGGCTCTTCCTCGCCTTCCTCGTGCTTGCCAGCGTTGGCGGCGGCAGCGCCCTTCTCAGGAGCGGTTTCGCCTTCATGCTTGTCATGCTCCCCATGCTCCTCGGCCTTCTCATGGTGTTCCTTGTCATCGTGTCCCTTCGCCTCGTCGTGGCCGGACTCGGATTTCTTCTCGCCGTGGTGCTCGGCGTCGTCGTGTCCCTTGGCCTCGCCGTGACCGTGGCCATGGCTCTCCTCGGCCGCTTCGCCGGCGGGCGCGCTGGGAGACCGCGTCAGCACAAATGCGCTGACGCCCAACCCCGCCAAAACGATGGCGATGATGGCGATGAGTTGCTTTTGGCTGATGCGCCCAGCTTGGCGTTGTGATTTGGAGCGTGTCATGCAATGCTTTCTCATGGCTTGGACGTCGTCTGTTCTTCGCCGCTGGTCCCCAGCAGGCGATCAATGTTGGCGTTGGTGCGGTACAGCTCATTGAGCGCCCGCAGGTACTGGGCGCGAGCCTGGAGCAAGGTCCGTTGAGCATCCAGGGCGTCGAGGAAGCTGAACTTGCCCAACTCGAAGCCGGTCGTGGCGGCCTGCCACGCGCTCTCGGCGCCCGGCAGTACCTCGCTGCGCAGGACGTCCACCTCAGCCTGGGCGAAGCGCTGACGCTCCGTCAATTGCACCCACTCGGTCTCGACGCGGATCCGCGTTGCCTGGAAGTCCGCTTCGGCCTTATCGTGCAGGCGCAAGGCCTGAAGCAGGTTCCCCCGGTTGGTATCGAGCACAGGAATGGGAATGGCCAGGCCGATCACAGCCTGGTTGCGTCCGACCTGCTGATCCCGCTTGGCACCCAAGGTCAGGGTCACGTCCGGAACACGGCGCGCCTCCTCAAGCTCGACCATGGCTTGCCGCTTGTCGACCTCCAGGCGTGCCTGCCGCAGCACCGGCACATCTGACAACTGAGAAGCCTCCAGATTGCGAGCGGCTGGTTGGACACCCGATTGCCAGACCAGCGTCTGAGCACGAACGGCAGATGCTGGTCCCAGCAGAGCTGCCAGCCCTTGGCGAGCGGATCGAAGTTCGCTCTGCGCTTGAAGCAACTCCAGCCGGACACCAGCGTGAGCGACCTTTGCCCGCGTCTCGTCCACCGCAGAGACCTTGCCGGCCTGAACCCGCTTGGAGACCGCATCCGTGCCACGCATGGACAAGTCGACGGAGGCCTGCGCCAACTTCACCCGTTCCTGAGCGATGGCTGCGGCAAAGAATGCATCGGCCACATCCGCTCTGATCTGCGCGCGACGCCCTTCGATGTCCACGGCGGTTTGAGCCCGCGCGGCCTCGGCGACCGAGATCCGCGCTGAACGTTTACCGCCCAACTCGATGGGCTGGCTCAACTGCACCGTGGTCGTTCGGCTGTCTCGCCGCGTGTCTTCCAGCAGTGCCTGGACTTCAGGGTTGGGACGCGCACCCGCTTGAATGACGGCCCCTTCGCTGGCCGCCAGTTCCTGCTGATTCGCCACGATTTGCGGGCTGAACTGAAGCGCCAGCCTGATGGCTTCGCTCAGCGTCAGGGGCTGTGCCACGGGCACCGCCTTGTGCACGGCCTGCCCATCCGAATCGGACGGGCTAACTTGAGCAAAGGTGGTGGAAGAAAAAAGTGTGGCCGTGACCAACGCGAACGTTGTCATCGGCACCATGTGCCTGTACATCGAATTCTCCGGGTTGTGGGAACAACAACAAGAAGGAATCCGGCGAGAGAGGCCGTGGCCTCGCTATCTGAAGACAGGAAAAAAGCTTGCGCAGCAGCCGTCTCGCCGAATCAAACGGCGAGACGTATGTCGGGACGCTCGGGCCCCGCTGGAATGTTGGAGGCGTAGCCCTCGATCGAGTGGCCAAACCATTCCCTGCTAGACGCCACCTGGGGGGTGTGCGTCTCACTGACCGGCGAGGCAGCGCTCATGTGGCAGACAGTGCAGTCGTTGTCGGCACTGGCCTTCTTGTCGCTACCGCTCTTGTCCTTTGCGGCTTTATCGCCAGGGCGCTCCCCATGTTGCGGATCAAGATGGTTGTGCTCGTGGTGCCCGAAATGGCGCTGCGCGGCAGGGTTGCTTTCATGCTGACAATAGCTGGCCACCGCAGCCCAGGACATCTGGAGCGGAAACCAAATCAGCAGGAACAAGCAAAGCAATCGACGCATGGCGCGGCAAGTATAGGTTGAAAAAAATGCCTTGTGGATCAGAAATGAGTTGCGCCTGACAAATACACGTGAAGGAAGTTGCCTGGCATGTCCGTCGATAGAAGATCCAATCTCTTTGAATCCATTTGAATCCCTGTAGCGGCTACAGAGTCAATACCCTTCGCGAAGATTGTTGTGAATTTTTCCACAGGGCAATGAATCAAGCCTGTCTAGGTTGCTCGGTCTCGCTCTGAGCCACATGCCCGTCCACATTGCTGGCCTCCACACTGTGGGCATGCCGATCCGGCGCCGCTTTGGGATTGTCGACTTGGGGTTCTACGCCCTCGTCTTTGACAGCGTAGTTGCGCTGCGGCTCGCGATCTTTTTGAGGCTTCGCAACAGTCCTGGCATGTTTGGAAGTGGCACCCATGATGGCTCCTTTGCAATGACAACGAGTGTCATCGGCAAGGCATATGCCGATCTGGTTCGAATTGAATCCAATGTCATGCCAGACGCCAGAAGGCTGAAGCCACTATAGATTTTCCGGCTCCCAGCCTTTCAAGGCGGTGTCTTGAAGATTACATTTTCGTCATGTTTGGTTCAGGCCGGTATTCATCGGCACACTTCGCAAACATGACAAGTGTGCAGGCGAAGATATTGGTCGTCGAAAACGACATTAAGACTGGCGATCACTATCGCCTAGGTTTGAGCGAGGCCGGATTCGCCGTCGACCTTGCCAAAAGCGGCATCGAGGCGTTGAAACTGGCATCGCTGCAAATGTTCGATCTCTTGATCATCGACACCGCCCTGAAAGGCATGACAGGCTGTGAACTGCTGCAGGCGCTCCGGCGTCAGGATTCGTTGATTCCCGTGCTTTTCTTGAATGGACGCGACCATCATGAGTGCCGCGTCAACACGCTCCAGCGTGGCGTTGAAGACTTCCTCAAAAAGCCGTTCTCCTTCTCGGAACTCTTGTGCAGCATCAGGACCATCCTGCGTGGACGCACGGTCGACGCCAGCAGCCTCCCTTCGATCTGCATCGGTGATCTGGAGTTGGACCTGTTGCGCCGCCGCGTGCACCGTGCAGGGACCCACATCGATCTGACGCCCAAGGAATTCGGCCTGCTGGAACTTCTGATGCGTCGCCAAGGGGAAGTCCTTCCGCGATCACTGATCGCCTCCCAGGTATGGGACATGCCCTTCGGGAGCGACACCAACGTCATCGATGTGGCCGTGCGTCGCCTGCGACTCAAGATCGATGAAGGGCAAGAGACGAAGATGATTTTCACGGTGCGAGGCATGGGCTACATGCTCGAAGCGCCCGAACAGTGACCGCATTCGAGGAACAAGAGCTTGATGTCGACCACAGGCAATTTCTACGAGGACAAGGCGGAGGAGTATTTTTCCCTCACCTTCGATGCCGACACGTCCGCACCCAGGGAACGCTTCCTGGCGAAGCTGCCTCGACGAGCACGTATCCTGGATGCGGGTTGCGGTTCAGGCAGGGATCTTCGCGCCTTCAAGCGTGCAGGCCATGTCGCTCTTGGAATCGACTCCTCAGTCGCCATGGCCAGCCTCGCTTATGCCTACTCTGGCGTCGAATGCATGGTGCTTCGTCTCGAAGACATTGCCTTTGAGCGCAGCTTCGATGGCATCTGGGCTTGCGCTTCCCTGCTCCACCTGCCAAGGGCGCAACTCGTTCCAGTACTGATGCGCCTGCACCAAGCACTCGTGTTTGGCGGAACGTTGTTCCTTGCTCTTCAAGAGGGACAAGGAGAACGCTGCATCGAGGATGGGCGACACTATGTGTACTACCGTCTCTCGGAGGTTCTAAACGCCCTAGGTCAGGCTGGTTTCGAAGCAAGCGAATCATGGCTGACAACCAGCTCCCCTCTTCTCTATGGCACGCCACATTGGATCAACGTCCTTGCCATCGCCAGTTGATATGAACCGTGCATAAGCCAAGGCTAATGCAACTTCAAGGTTTGATGCGCTGAATTGACACCGTCTGATCAAAGAAAGGAATCTTCATGCAATGCCCCGCTTGCAAAACCGTTCAACTTGCGATGAGCCATCGCGAGAACGTCGAAATCGATTACTGCCCGCAATGCAGGGGCGTATGGCTGGACCGAGGAGAGTTGGACAAAATCATTGAACAGAGCCAGCGCGACCCCGTGTCGACGCAGGCCCACATGGATCCCGGCATTTCGACAGGACGTGGTGAACACCATGGTCGGCGTGAACATGGCGGCGGCCATCAAAAGTCTGGTCATGGCTCCAGCCATGGAGGCAGTTTTCTGAGGAGACTGTTCGATTGATGTGCTGGCATTGCCGGAGCGATTTTGGTGACGGGAATAGTGGGCATCTGCATGCTCATGTCTCGTCATCCATCCTTGGCACACCCATTTGATGGTGATACATTTTTGCGATGCGCCGCCTGATTGCCATTTTCTTGTTGTTGATTGTGCCGCTGCAGCTTGGATATGCTGCGGCCGCGGCCTATTGCCAGCACGAGACTGGCAGTGCGGCCGGGCATTTCGGGCACCATGCGCATGAACACAGGGCGCAGGTAGGAGCCGATCAAGACAATGGCAAAGGCAAGTTGTCATTGCAGCTTGACCAGGATTGCGGCCTCTGCCATCTCCAGATGCCCCAGCTGCTGCCCCAGCACACCACGGTGACACCGACCTCCGTCGAGACTTCCCTCTACCGTGCACCGGTGATTGCGTATTCCTCGGCCGATCGCCGCCGTCTCGAACGCCCCAATTGGACATCCTCGCTGTAAATCGGCGAGCAGTTCGTCCATTCCTGGCTTCCATACGCTTCGAATGAATCCGTCATGAACTGACGGCTTCTGCTCGTCGAATTCCTCCCATCACGCTTGGAGAATTCGATGCGAAGTTCATTGGCCGTGCCCATGTTTTGCCATGGCAGACGCGGTAGTGCCCACCTGCCCTTGATTGCATCCATCCAGACAACGCCCGTAGCCACCGGAGCGCAGCGGCCAGTCCTGCGCGCGCAAGGGGCCCTTACATGACCACGCCCTTCACCCACAAGGAGTTGGGCCTGGTGTGGTTGGCTTTGGGACTGTGTGGGGTGCTTGCACTGCTTCTGTTTGCCTGGTGGCTGGCGCATCACCCTCCCAAGGTGACACCAACCTCACAGCCCAAGTACACCGATGCTCTCCGGCATCGACTGAACGGCAAACGATTTTCGGAACGGCAAGCGCCACCGAATTCGACCGGCACGGCATCGGGTACTCATGGTCAGCCGCCCGCTGGAAAACAAGACGGCAAAGCCAAAGGAAGAAGGCCATGAGCATACGTTCCACCCGTTTGTGGATGGCATGCCCCTCACTCCCTGAGCAAATGCCATGAGGTACACGACGCTCCGATCCTTCGGCTCCTTGCTGTGCATCCGGGTCGTGGCTGCGCGTCTCGCTGCCAATGATGAAGCTCCGTTTACGGCCCATTCATGGCGCGCGCCGGAGGTGGCAGCCCAGGTTCAGCCTTCAGGATCCAGCACCACATCAGATGAACTGATGCGCGCGGTGGTCTCCTGGCTGGTCTGCGAGTTGATGCTCCAACGCTCAGCCCTGCACTTCCGATTGTGCGGTCAAGCCATGACCGCCGGCCTGCACATCGCGCGTGCCACTTTGAGCTGGGATGGTCCGCACGGCAGGCGCAGCGCGGCGGTAAGCCCCCACAGCGGTTTGCTCGGCCCTCAAGGCATTTTCGAGCTACCTCCAGAAACCAGGATCACCGCCGTGTTGCACCTCCAGGGCCGCCGTCCAGTGACTGTCAGGTTTGTGCTACCGCCAAACCGACCTCCTTGTGCCTGCTGAGCATCAATCTTCGATCCGGCATCCGATTCAACACCAGAGACCGCATCATGATCAAACCCATCTCCATGAATCTGCCACTGCCCTCCACGCCGGCGGTGCCATCGCCCCGCTTGACGCCTCCAGTGGTTCCACCGACGAATCCTTCTGGGGAACAGGAGGAGGACGGTTTCAAAGAGCACGCGATCCTGCTGCGTTCCAAGAGGCAGGAAATACTGGCTTCCAACATCGCGAACGTCGATACCCCTCACTACCAGGCCAAAGACCTCGATTTCCGGACCAGCCTGCGGAACGCCGTGAACAACCAGCGCTCAGAGGGCACCGATCCCAGTGACCTTCGAAAGACGGCCGCGGGACACTTGTCGCAGTTGCCGCAACCATCAGGAAGCATATTCAACAGCACGGTGGCGCTTGTCTACCGCGTTCCGCTCCAGACCAGCCTGGACAGCAATACCGTGGACATGGACGTCGAACGTGGGCAAATCGCCGACAACGCCATCCGCTATCAGTTGGCCTTGCAGGCCTATGAGGATGAGTACAAGGAATTCCGGCAAGCTTCGATGACGGGAGGGACACGCTGATAGCGCTTGACTCTGTGCCCACTACAGGGTTTCTAATGCAGGTACGCGCTGACATGGCTTGTTGACTGCCTGTCCGCTTGGCCTTTCAGCACCATTGTTCGCCTTTCCCTATACTGCCCAACCATGCGCCGCTGGCTGATCTTGTTCCTGGTGTTTGTCCTTCCGCTCCAACTCAGTTGGGCGGCGGCTGGCATCGCCTGTGCGCATGAGACCGGCCCTGCCGCCGACCACTTCGGGCATCACGTGCATCAGCACCAGGACAGTGGCAAATCGGTGGAGCACGGAAAGTCAGTTGCCGACAAAGGCCAGGCCGATACAGATTGCCCATACTGCCATGTGAGCGTTCCAACGCCCGTCGTGGAGTTCCATTTCTTTGATGCTCCGCTGACCAGCTCGACCGCCTTGCCCGAACCGCTGTCCTGGCGGGCATGGGTATTCGAAGAGGCGCCCGAGAAGCCCAACTGGCGTATGCCCAGTTGATCCAGCTGAGCGCTCTTCCCCGCTGAAACCAACAGCCTCAAGCTTCCCGCGCCGCTGGATCCACCAGTTCTGACTTTGTTCAACTGGAGGACTCGATGCGCCATGTGCCATCACCCACTGATTGCCCTGCCTTGTCGGCCACCCTCCGGGACTGCTCGGAGGACTACTGCCGCGCTCGAAACGCTTCTCATGCGCCGCAGGCAATCCTGGTCCTCCGTAGATCCCTCTATCTGGAGTACCTCTCATGATCAAGTCACTGACTTGGGTATCACTGCTTCTGGCCCTGCTGGCGTCTGGATGCGCCAGCATGGACACCGACACTTACGGCCGCAAGGAAGGCTGGCGCAGGGCCCGTGTGGTCGAAGTGGGCGGCATTGAATCGCCCATGAAGACCCTGCAGACGGACTGCCGTTCGGAACTGGGTCCTAACCCGCCCTACACCCGGTTTGCCGTTGTTTCCTACAACGTGCGCGGTAGTCCAAGGAACAAGGCCCGGCGAATCTCGGCCATTCCCAATGATTTGGACCTCCAGGCCGACGACCTCGTCTTCGTCAACATTCAAAACTGCTTTGCGCCGTTGCGCAAGGGATGGTCTGCATAAACCGCCCGGACACGTGCTTGGCGCCGGCCTGATTGCCTGAGACCATTGAGCCCATGAAGCAGAGCAGCCTTGGATTGGGAACATCGACGAAGCGCACGCGCCGCCGGGAGTTCCTCGACGAGATGGACCGGGTGGTGCCGTGGTCCGACCTGGTGGCGCAGATCGCGCCATTCATGCCCGAAGGCAAACGCGGCCGCCCGCCGTTCCCGGTGGAGTCGCTGCTGCGCATCCACTTCATGCAGCAGTGGTTCACGCTGAGCGACCCGGCCATGGAAGAAGCGCTGCACGACATGCCCCTGTTTCGCGACTTCGCCGGCCTCGGCGGCTGGGATGACCGACTGCCCGACGAGAGCACCATCTTGCGCTTCCGCCATGTGCTGGAGAAGCACAAGCTGGCCGAGCGGATCCTCGCAACGGTCAATCTGCTGCTGGGTGCCAAAGGCCTGATGCTGCGCAGTGGCACGGTGGTCGATGCCACGCTGATCTCGGCGCCGAGCTCGACCAAGAACGCCAGCGGTGAACGAGACCCGGAGATGCACCAAAGCAAGAAGGGCCAGCAGTGGTTCTTCGGCATGAAGGCTCACATCGGCGTGGACGCTGATTCCGGTCTGGTGCACACCGTGCGCGGCACATCGGGCAACGTCAACGATGTGGTCGAAGCCAACAGCTTGCTGCACGGACAAGAGACGGATGTCTTCGCCGACGCCGGCTACCAAGGTGCGCACAAGCGGCCCGACGCCAAAGCGGATGTGCAGTGGCATGTGGCCATGCGACCGGGCTTGCGCAAGCTGCTGGACAAGGCCGATCCCAAGGATGCGCTGACCGAGCAGGTCGAGCGCATCAAGGCCAGCATCCGCGCCAAGGTGGAGCACCCGTTCCGCGTCATCAAGCGCCAGTTCGGTCATGTGAAGGTGCGCTACCGCGGCCTGGCCAAGAACACGGCGCAGTTGCACACGCTGTTTGCGCTGGCCAATTTGTGGATGGTGCGCAAGCGTTTGACGGGGAGCTTGGCATGAGTGCGTCCAGCGCATGGGAAATGGGCGCGAAACGTGCCCAAAACACCTGCCGGGAGAGCGTTCAACCGCCAATCTGGTCATGTCAGTGCACCCAACCACGGTCAGCGCTCATTTGTGCAGACCTTCCCAAGCGGGATGCGTTGGGTAACACCCCATGAGATGCCGGCCATGGATTCAACTCATCCCTGGGAGCGTCCTGATCAAGGCCGCTTCCCCAGGATACGGCTCGTTCATCGCTTATGCCCAAGGGCGCGTCTCTGATTCCGCTTCCATCAAAAAAGAAAGGTCGCGAAAATGACCCAGCCTCAAAAGCTTCGATTGGAAATCCCACTGTTGCTGCCCAGTCTCCCGGACATCAGGGATCGCTGCGTCAAGCTCCTGATCCAGACACTTGAATCGCGTGAAGGCATCGCCGCTGCTCACGTCGCTGATGCGGCCACCGGGGGCACTCCTGAGCTGTGCATCCACTACGACCCAGATGTCATCTCCCTGGGCAAAGTGCGTGACATCGCACGTGGGGCTGGCGCCAAGTTAACTGATCGTTTTGGGCACATGCTTTTGCGAGCGGGAACGAAACATCCCCGCGCAGCCCGAACTTTGACGGCAAAGCTCAAGGTCCTGAAAGGCGTCGTCGAAGCCGAAGTCAATGCCTCGGGTTCCGTCCGCATCGAGTTCGATCGGGAACAGGTCGAAGAGAAGGATTTGCGCACGATGCTCAGCGGCTTCGGCATCGAAGACCGCGCCTCTCTCTCGCCTGGTTCATCAACGTCCATCAAGGATGATGGACATGACCATCAGTCCCATTCCCATCCCGAAAAGCTCGCATCGGTGTCCGACCACACAGATCATGCGCACGAGCATGGTGACGGCCATGATCATTCGCATGGTGACGAGAAGCACGGCAAGCATGCATCAGGTGCTCATGAAGGCCATGACCATTCCGGTGGACTCTTCGGTGAAAAAACAGAACTGATCTTTGCCGCGATCGCGGGAGCCTTGCTGCTGGTCGGATGGGTGCTGGAATCACAGAAGCTGGCCACGGAAACCGTGAGCATGGCCTTCTTTGTGATGGCCTATCTGTTTGGCGGCTACTTCACCTTGCTGGAAGCCATCGACAACATCAAGGCCAAGCGCTTTGAGATTGACATGCTGATGTTGGTGGCCGCCGCTGGCGCAGCCGCACTCGGGCAATGGTTCGAGGGTGCCTTGCTGCTGTTCCTGTTCAGTATGGGGCACTCGCTTGAGCATTACGCCATGGGCAGGGCCCGCAAGGCGATCGAGGCGCTGGCCAAACTCGCCCCTGAAGTGGCATTGCGTCGGCGCGACGGCAAGAAAGAAGAAATCGCCGTGGCCCAACTGCAAGTGGGCGACACCGTCGTCGTGCGACCGAACGAACGGTTGCCCGCGGATGGCTTCGTGGTCTTGGGCGAAAGCAGCGTCAATCAGGCTCCCGTGACAGGCGAAAGCGTTCCGGTGGACAAGCGGCCTGTCCAAGACGCGCAGGCCGCGTTGCAAGGCTTCGACAAGTTGCCGCCGCAGCACCGCGTCTTCGCAGGGACCATCAATGGCTCGGGCGCGCTTGAAGTGGTCGTTGCGCGGCAGGCCAGCGAATCGACCATGGCACGCGTCGTCAAACTGGTCACGGAGGCTGAAACCCAACGCTCCCCTACTCAGAACTTCACTGAAAAATTCGAACGCGTCTTCGTGCCCCTCATCCTGGCGCTCGTGGGTTTGCTGCTGTTCGCATGGGTTGTCGTTGACGAGCCCTTCTCCGCGAGTTTCTACCGAGCCATGGCGGTGTTGGTTGCTGCCAGTCCCTGCGCGCTGGCCATTTCGGTTCCCAGCGCTGTACTCAGCGGCGTGGCCCGCGCGGGTCGAGGTGGGGTCCTGGTCAAAGGCGGTGGCCCGCTGGAGAACTTGGGCACGCTCACGGCCATCGCCTTCGACAAGACCGGCACGCTGACCGAAGGCAAGCCTCGCCTGACGGATGTCGTGGCCGCTCAAGGCGTCGACGAGAAGGAATTGCTGTCCATCGCTTTGGCCGTGGAAGAGCACAGCGATCACCCGCTGGCCTCCGCCGTGGTGGAAGGCGCCAAGCAGCGGTTGGGTGATGGCCATGCCGCACCCCAGGTCCAAGGCCTGGAAAGCATCACTGGCCGAGGTGTGAAGGCACGAATCGGTGGCGACGAGGTGTACATCGGCAAGCCGGTTCTGTTCGAAGAACTCAAAGGCGAAGCCGTACCGGCTGACTTGAAGACGGCCAATGAACGCTTGGTGGCCGACGGCAGGACCACCATGATCGTGCGACTGGGCGGGCGCTACCTCGGTGCGCTGGGCATGATGGACACGCCTCGGCCAGTTGCTGCTGAAGTGATGAAGTCCCTGCAGAAACTGGGGATCGAGCGTCTGGTGATGATCTCCGGAGACAACCAGAAGGTTGCCGAATCCGTTGCCAAGAGCGTGGGTCTGACGGAAGCGCGGGGCGACCTGATGCCGGAAGACAAGGTCAAGACGATCATGGACCTCCGGTCGAGCGCTGGTAAGGTCGCGATGGTGGGCGACGGCGTCAACGATGCGCCTGCCATGGCCAATGCCACGGTGGGCATCGCCATGGGCGCCGCTGGCTCGGATGTGGCTTTGGAAACAGCCGACGTGGCGCTCATGGCCGATGACCTGACCCAGTTGCCCTTTGCCGTCGGCCTGTCACGCCAGACGAGTCGCATCATCCGCCAGAACCTTTGGGTGAGTTTGGGCGTGGTGGCTGTGCTGATTCCGTCCACGATCCTGGGTTTGAAGATGGGCACGGCCGTGCTTTTCCACGAAGGCTCCACCCTCCTGGTTGTCATCAATGCGCTGCGCCTGCTGGCATTCAATCAGCCGGAATCGCTGACACCCGTCCCGTCCGACACCCCGAAGGCTTAAGCCACTGGCTTTCATCAAACAGAGAGGCGTCCAATGAAAATCGGCGATCTTGCCAACCTCACCGGCACCCAGGTGGAGACCATCCGCTACTACGAAAGGGAAGGACTCCTGCCCGAGCCCGCGCGCACGGCCACGAACTATCGCATCTACGATGTTGAGCACGTTGAGCGACTGGCCTTCATACGGCGCTGCCGCTCCCTGGACATGGGCCTCGACGAAGTTCGTGTCTTGCTTGGACTGAAGGACAAGCCCTCCCAGAGTTGCGAAGATGCCAACCGTGTGCTCGATGAGCACCTTGGTCATGTCACCCAGCGAATTGATGAGCTGGTGGCCCTGAAGGCACAGTTGGAGAGCTTGCGTTCCCAGTGCGGTGAGGCCAAGGAATCAGCCGACTGCGGCATCCTAAAAGAACTGAGCAACGGGAATCAACAGCCCTCGCAAACCGGCCACCAGCACATCGATTCGGTACATGGCCTTGGTAGATAGCCCCTCTCCCACGCCTCCCGCAGAAACTATAGGGTGGCGCAGAAGCGTGGTGCTTTGCATTTGGCAGCCAGTTCACGCTGAAATGCGCTCGGGCTCTTGGCTGTCCATGCATTTGTTGGCGTCGCCGCAATTCAGAGGCTTTTCTCGTTGCTGCATGGCTGGTCCAATCTCGTAGAACTGGATCTCGCCACCACCCTTGAGGTGTCGGCCAGATGGCCCATTTGCAGTGCATGAGCCATTGGCCTTGCCGGCGTCTCCACGCCGCGCGCATTGACAGAAATGCGAGCGCCCTCCCCGAATTTGAATGGGAAAACTGGCTACTTGCACATGGCAACGCTTGCTCTATGGCCTGGGCACACCCGTGCTCAGGCCACATCGCCGCCAATCCCCTTATCATTTGGCTGCTGCAGGTTCGTACCTCGGCCCGGCGTTTCCTCCCTGAGCCGGTGGCGCACCGTGATGACAGCGATGCGTCTTGTGCTCGCTGATCACCCGCTGATCGGCGGGCTTTTTTTGTCTCGCGGAAATTGAACTCCTCCATCTTGGCCGTACCGCGTCAGTACTCGCTATGAACTGGAGCCGAAATCCCCATGACAAAGCCCGCATTCACCCGTGACCATGCTGTACCCTGGCCCTAATCTGTACTCATGCGCTCATCCGAGCGATTGCCGAATCAGAGAACAGAGGTACGCACCATGCTCACCGCTGCACCGCCCGGATTTCAGGACTCTCGACACACCGCAACAGTGGAATCCCAGCCGTCCGACGTCATCGAAACGCGGCTGTGGCTGGAAGAACATGTCTGGCTTTATGGCGTGCTCAAGTCCGATCGCAACGTCGGCCCGATCTTTCGATTTCCTGACCTGATCAGTGCCTGCGTCTCCCAGGTCTTCTCCGGCCCCGAAGCGGCAAGACAGATCTTCAGCTTTCTCGGAACCGAGCTTGTGGCCCGCTCGCCCAATACGCCTCGTCGTCGGGAAGCCATGTGGCGACCGCAGTACGACTTGCTCCTTGAGTTGCAGCGCTCACCCGCCAATCGGCACCCCAACCCGAAGTTCCAGCTCGACCACTTGACCACCGCCTGCGTGGCGCTGTGTCAACAGGCGGATGAGACCGGCGCCAGCGTCCTTCAACAAGCTCGCATCAACATGGCACAGCGCTTCCGTCCAGAGCACGCCACACAGACCCGCTGAGGCCATCGACCGCCCAGCGCTCTGACCAGCACATGGCATGAAGAATCTCCAAACGATTCACGTGCCCTGACCACGCCAAGGTCGTCCAACCACGGCAGACCTGAACAAGACCTTGATCGGCACCGTGCCGGTCTCACCCCATCCGTCCCGCCGCGCAACGTGCATTGGCGGATTCATCGGTCTTGTTTGGAGTGCGCCATGCAATGGGGTCCCTTGTCTGGATGTCTTGCGCTGCTGAGCCTGCCGGCACACGCCCTGGCTTGCTGGGACGAGGCGGCGCATCGATATGGCGTGTCATCGCAATTGCTCTATGCCGTTGCAAAGGTCGAGTCGCACCTCAATCCAAATGCAATCAACCTCAGCCACCGCCAACGCACGGGCAGCTATGACATCGGGCTGATGCAGATCAACAGCTCGAACCTGCCTGCGCTGGCACGGTTCGGCATCACCGAAAGCGACCTGTACAGCCCTTGCACGAACATCCATGTGGGCGCCTGGCTGCTTGCCCAAACCCTGGCCAAGCAAGGGCTGACCTGGGATGGGGTGGGTGCCTACAACGCAGCGTGTACCCAACTCAAGGGAGTGGCCTGCCAGAGCGCACGCAGACGCTACGCCTGGAAGGTCTATCGGCAGTTGCACGCCTCGGCAATCCAGTCCCCACAGCCAACCGCCGTATGGCCGCAGAGCCGATCAGAGGCAAAGCAGCCCCTCTTCATCCTTGCCGCTCGGGTGTCGCCATGACGCGGGTACAGGACCTCGCCATGACCAGCGCCTCGGCAGCGGTGATTCTGTTTGCCTTCTCGTCTTGCACCTTGCCCGCCAAGCAGGGCCATGCAACCGCGATACCACAAGCTAAGCGGAACGCCTCACACATCGCGCAGCTTGAACGTGGCCGCGACGCGTACTTTGCCCAGTGCGTCGAGCCTGCCTGTCCTACCACCACACCCAAAACGCTGGCTGTGGCCGATGCACAGCCGCAGCCTTCGATGCGAGGCAACGCGCGCGCCCTTGCATCCGTCGCGCCAACTGAAGTGACCAAGCCTGCCCCGCTGCACAAGCCTCAGGTGCTGGTCCTGGAGTTTGCAACCGACAGTGCGGTGCTGACACCTGTACACCGGACCCTGCTGAACAGCGCAGCCAAAGCCCTGGGACGTGCCCAGCGTGTGCTCATCGTGGGACGCACCGACAACGTCGGCCCTGATGCGCCCAATCAGGCCATCGCGCTAGCTCGGGCTGATGCCGTTCGAGATCACATCAAGCGCATCAGTCCCTCACACCCCAATGACATCCGCATCGATGCCAGAGGCCTGTGCTGCTACATCGCCAACAACGACACACCTGAGGGCCGAGCCCGCAATCGTCGCGTTGAGGTCGTGTTCACAGCCTCATCCGAGGGTGGGCCATGACACACCAATGGCCCTCACCCGTGAGCCCGTCGCCCACCGCATCCCCCTCCTGAGACGTGCTCACACGTTCGCAGGATCGCCCCCGCCTGCGTCAGGCCTTGACGCGCAACCCAGCCAGGAGATTCCCATGCGCACAGCCATCATCCATCCCTTCGTCCCTGTTCGTCAAACTGTCCAACAGGATGATCAGCAAAGCAACCCATCCAGTGCCCGAGTCACCGGCAAGCCCACACACAAGCGCTGGCGTGTGGCCTCGGCGCTGGCCATGCTCACCCTGGGCTTGGGCCTGTCCATGCCTGGTTTCGCCCTCGACCTGGTGGCGTTCACCGGCATCACCGGGCCGCTGACATCCGCCCTCGCCCAGATCTCCGCGCTGGGGCCTAGCGTCAAGGCCCTGGTCGGCTTCGTCGGTTTCGTGGTCGCCCTGATCTCGCTGTCGGCCCTGCGCAATTTCGGGCCGGTGCTGTTCTACGTGGGCCTGGCCATCTTCGGTGCGGTAGGCCTGGTGATCGCGGGCGCCATCATGGGCGCCGTCGTCTGAGGTCAGCCCAAACCTGCAGGAGCCTGACATGCAAGCCGACACCTACATCCCCCGTCGCCTGGATGACCCCTGGAAGATCGGCTTCTGGGACATCGATGTGGCCGCCCCGGTGATCTTCTTTTTCTTTGTCGGCTACCTGTCGGGCACCAAGCTGGCCTTTGCGGCCTGCGCAGGTGCGGGGATCTTCCTGTCGCGCTGGATCGCCCGCATCAAGGCCGACAAGCACCAGGCCTTCGCGATGCACTGGCTGTACTGGCACCTGCCGCCCAGCCCCATGACCGCGATGCGCGCCACCCCGCCCTCGCACATCCGCCGCATGGTCGGCTGAGTCTGGAGCACGCCATGGACTTCGAGCGACTCAACAGCGACATCAAGGAGATGCGTCGCCGCAACCGCAGCCTGGGGCTCGCGGTGGGCGTACTGGCTTCGGGGCATGTTGTGGCACTGCTCGTCATCCTCAACCTGATTGGCACGGTGCGCACGGTGGTCGTGCCACCCACGATCGACAAGACCTTCTGGGTCAGCCGAGACAAGGCCAGTGGCGAATACCTGGAGCAGATGGGTGGTTTCATGGCCTGGCTGGTGCTGGACGTCACGCCCTCATCGATCGACTGGAAGAAAAACATCCTGCTCGGCTATGTGGAGCCCGACCAATACGGCCCGCTCAAGACCCGGCAGGAGGTCGAGGCCGAGCGGCTCAAGCGCATCAACGCCAGCACGATGTTCATGCCGCAGCAGTTGGTGCCCAGCGAGGACAAGCAAAGCGTCGTGGTGCGTGGCCGACTGCGCACCCTGGTCAATGGCTTCGAAACCGCCAACGACCTCAAGGCCTACCTGATCGAGTTCAGTTTCAACGGGGCACGCATGCACCTCAAGACCTTCAAGGAGGTTCCCAATGCGAGCTGATTTCAAGCGACGCCAGCAGCCCTCCACTTCGCTGACAAACCTGCTGCTGGCCCTGGTGACAGCCGTTGGGATGGCAACGGCACCAAGCCTCGTCAGGGCGCTCCAGTTGGTTGAAGCCCGCGACGGCGTCTCCGTTGAGGCCATGGTGTCGATCAAGGAGCCCACGCGCATCCGCATCGATGGCGCGCCCATCACCGATGTGTTCGGCAACATCTATTCGAGCAACTGCGCCAACGGAACCCCACCCCCCAACAACAGCCAGAACAGTCCGGCCATCAACCCCACGGGTGAACTGGTCCTCGAATGCGACAAGGACAAGGGCGAGGTCTACCTCCGACCCGTGGGCAGGTCCAGCAAGCCCATCAACCTGTTCGTCTCCAGCGCCCAGGCGACCTACACCCTGCTGCTACATCGTTCGGACACCCCCGCAGACACCATCGTCATCCGGGATCCCAGTGCCAGGCTGCTGAAGCTGGACAACGCGAACCCAAGTCCCTCGGGTATGTCATTGGGCACTTCGGCCAACCACATCCGAGCCATGAAGGCCTTGCTAGTGGCGATGGCTTCTGACCGAGTGCCTCCCGAGGTGCGCGTTGAGGAGGTCAACCGCCTCGTCCCCCTGTGGCTCGAAGCGAGATTTTCCCTGATGCGTCGCTATGAAGGGCGAGGCCTGGTCGGCGAGAAATACCTGCTGCAAAACATCAGCCCGACCTTGATGGTGCTGGCCGAGCAGGAATTTGACCGCGAAGGTGCCCAGGTCATGGGCGTGTCCATCGAGAACTACAACCTGCAACCCGGAGAGACCACGAATGTGTTCGTGATCCGGCAGGAGGCCACGCGATGAACACGCCTTTCGACCAAGCAGCCAATGGGAGCGTCACCGGCTTGCTCGACCGCATCAAGGGGGCCGTGGGCAGTGCCCTTCAAAGGCTGTCTCCACGGCAACGCCAGTACGTCACCCTGGCCGCCATCCTGGTATGTGGTGTCGGCCTGCTGTGGCTGATCTTCGCCCTCACCGACACGCGCTCGCCCACCGCAGACGCCAAGAACAACGGCAGCGCGCAGCCTGCCACGGTCACAAACATCGGGGTGATGCCGCCGGGACAGCAGGTCAACCCGGTAGACCAATGGGTGGGCACCGCAGGGCGCAAGTTGGCGCAGTACGAGAACGAGCGCGATGAGCAGACCCGGCTCAACAAGGACCGACAAGCTTTCGAGGCCCGTACCATGCAACGCTTTGCCGAACTGGAGCAAAAACTCACCTCGGCCAGCCAGGCTGCCAGCATGTCCTTGGCACCCAACGCTGCGGCAGCGTCAAACACGCCCGCGCCCCCAACGATGCCACCGGCATCCAGCCTGCCCCTTCCACCACCTCCGGCGTCCACCGCTCTGCCCCATGCAAATCCTCATGGGCAGAGCATCAACATTCCCCCACCGCTGCCGCCCGGCACATCGCCCGCAGGTGCCATGCCCCTCGGTGATCCGGGCATGGCACCGCAGGACATGCCTTTCAATGCCCCGGTGTTGACGCGCGTTTCTCTGGTGGACCGGGAATCGGCCAAGGCCGCTGCAACAGGCGCCACGGCAAGCACCACAAACAATGCCACGCCTGGATCACCGTCAACAGCCGACACCCGCACCGTTTCGACCTTCCTGCCCGTCAGCTTCACGCGCGGCACCTTACTTGGTGGCCTGGATGCCCCCACGGGCGGGCAGGCCCAGTCCAACCCGCATCCGGTCCTGATCCGGCTCTCGGACAACTCGGTCCTGCCCAACCGCTTTCGGGGGGAATACCGGGACTGCTTCGTGATCGCGGCAGGCTACGGCGACATCAGCTCGGAGCGAGCCTACCTGCGCACCGAGAACCTGTCCTGCGTCCGCCCGGACGGCGCCACGCTGGAAGTCAAGATCCAGGGCAGCGTCTATGGCGAAGACGGCAAGGTGGGCATGCGCGGGCGACTGGTCACCAAACAAGGCCAGATGCTGGCCAACGCCCTTCTGGCAGGCGTGGTCAGTGGCATCGGCCAGGGCCTGTCAACTTCATCGACCACCTACAGCACCTCTGCTCTGGGCACGATCGCCAGCAGCGGTGGCAACAGCAGTGACGCCTACCGCGCAGGCATCGGCACCGGTGTCGGCAAGGCCCTGGACCGCCTGGCTCAGTACTACATCAAGCTCGCCGAGAACACGTTTCCGGTGATCGAAATCGATGCCAGCCGCGAGATCGATGTGGTGATCACCAAGGGCGTGCGTATCGACGCGCCCATGTCGGCCAACGCCTACACCCGTACCGGCGGCACCCCCTCCCGCACGCTGTCGCGCTCGGCTGAGCCCGCCCCCGAAGACCGCTACCTGAAAGCCGCCAATGATGACAACTATTGACATGCGCCCGCCTCTGCGAGGCAGGCTTCAGGACGTGACGCTGATCTGGGCACTGTTCACGATGCTGGTCAATGGCATCGCCTGGGCGGGCGCTCCGCCATCTGAAGAGGCCCGCCTCCTGGCCGCACTCAGGAAGGCCAACCCCAGCACGCGCTTCACCCAGGTGCTGCCTTCGCCCATTGGCGGACTGTACGAAGTCTGGATGAACGGGAACGTGGCCTATGTGTCGGCCCGCCAGCCGCGCTACTTCGTGTTCGGCCATGTCTTTGACACACAGACCATGACCGACATCACCGGACCTCGAATGGCCCTGGCGGCCAGGCAGGGCGCGATGGCACCCGCTACGCCTGCCGCAACAACATCAGCACGGACATCCGCACCAACATCAGCCCCTATTGCCTTTGACCAACTGCCACTGGCAGACGCCATCAAGACCGTGCGGGGCAACGGTCAGCGGCAGATCGCCGTGTTCAGCGACCCCGGCTGCGGCTACTGCAAGCAACTGGAGCCTGAGCTGGCCCGGATCGACAACGTCACGGTCTACACCTTCATGCTGCCCTTTCAGGGTGAGGCCAAGCCCATCGCCCTCTGGTGCGCCCCTGACCGGGCTCAAGCTTGGCAGCGCTACATGGTGCAGGGCGATGCCACCGCGATCAATGCCCCAGCGCGATGCGATCACCCCGTGGCCCGCAACCTGGTTTTGGCGCAACGCCTGGGTGTTCAAGCCACGCCCACCCTGATCTGGGCAGATGGCAGCCGCACCGAAGGCTACGTCGATCACCAGGTGATCCAGGCCCGCCTGAAACCGGCCACCTCGGAGGTTCAGCCATGAACGCCCACGGTCACCTCGCTAGCCGCGTCCACTCCGCACGCCCGATCTGGCTTCTGGCTTGCTTGCTGCTGAGCTTGTCGGGCTGCATGAACCTCTCCGGCCTGGGCGGCAGCTCCGACTACGCCTGCAAAGCCCCGGACGGGGTGACTTGCACCTCGGTGTCGGGCACCTATGCCAACGCCGTTCAGGACAACCTGCCCGCCCAGGTGGCCAAGCGCCGCCTGGCCGCCAAATCCCATGGCGAGCCAGGTACCAATCCCGCACCCGGGTCGCCACAGCCTCGCCCTGCACCAGCGCGGGCATCCGCCCAAGCCACTGTCCCGCCCGTGGCTCAGTCCCCCAGCCTGGCGCTGCCCCTGCGCTCATCGGCCCGGATCCTGAGGCTGTGGTTCAAGCCCTGGGAAGACGCCGACCGCGACCTCTACGACCAGGGCTATGTCTATGTCCAGATCGATGCGGGTCAGTGGCTGATCGACCACGCACATCGCCAGATCCGTGACGCCTATGCGCCCATACGACCTCCGATGGGCACCACCGTCAAACCTGCCACGCCAGAACAGAGCACCTCGCCCGTGCGGCCCGTTGGCCAGCAGCGCCCGTCTCCGTACGCCCCGGACAACTCGGAAAGTCCTGACATCGGCCCCTTGCTGCCGCCTACCGACAGCCTTGACCCCAGCAACTGAACCTCCCTCAAAGGTTGCGCCATGCCCACCCCCACAGCCACTTCAACAATCACGACAGCAGCCAGCGTCTCCATGGATGCGGCTCGCACCGTGCGCAGGCCCGCACGCCCGGGCCTATTCGAGGCCATGGGCCTGGGCGCGCCACCAGACACACCGGCAGAGCAATTCGCCGCGTGGCTGCCCTACTCCGCCTACCTCGCAGACGAAAAAATCTTCGTCAACCGCGATAGCCTGGGCTTCATGCTGGAGGTCATGCCGCAGTCGGGCGCGGATGAACGCATGGCCGAGGTGCTGATCTCGCTGTACGCCAACTGCCCGACGGGCGCGGGCATCCAGTTCCACCTGTTCGCCTCACCCCATGTGCGTGGCCAGTTGCGCCGCTATGCCAACTTGCGAGTCGAAGACGAGGACCAGGCAGATAAGGCCAAGCATTGGGGGCGACCTGCCCGCAACGACAACCTCTTCCACACCCTGGCCCGCCAACGCGTAGGCCACCTGCTGCGGGGAGCCCAGTCCTCGCTGACCTCGGGCTTTCACTACACGATCCGGGACTTCCGCCTGATGCTCAGCGTCACCCTGCCCGGTGACGCCCAGGACATGACCAGGCGCGAAGAGGTGATGGCCCAGCGCGAGTCCATGGCATCCACGCTGCGTTCGGCCTCCCTGCCCAACCGGGTCTGCGATGCCGCCGACCTGATCAACTGGTGCGCACTGTTCACCAACCCTGACCGCATCTCGCAGACCGACGCGCCAGACCTGCACTACGACGACGGGCGCGAACTGCGCGACCAGATCATCGACTTCGACACCATCCAGGACCCCACCCCCAGCGGCCTGCGCCTGTGGAAGGAGACCGGATCGGATGAACTGGAGGCGCGCTTTTACTCCATCAAGTCCTTCCCTGAGCGCTTCGCCCTTTGGCAGATGGGCTCGCTGATCGGCGACCTGATGCAGCCCGCCCTGCAGTACAGCGCGCCATTCTTGCTGACCATGGGCGTGCATGTGCTCGACCCCAATGCCACCAAGGCCACGGTCACCGCCAACCATGTGCGCGCCACGCAAAACGCCAAGAGCAAGATGGCCGACGTGATGCCGGACGTGGGCAAGAAGCTGCAGGACTGGACGGCCGCCGCGCAGGCCATCGACACCGGCGGCAGCCTGGTAAGCCTCCACCACCAGTTGGCCATCTTCTCGCCACCGCGCAAGGCGGTGGCGGCCCACGAAGCGGCCAACGCCATCTGGCGTGGCCGGGGCTTTCAGCTCAATGCCGACGTGTACATGCACCGCCAGGCGCTGCTGGCCAGCCTGCCCATGACCCTCACGCCACGCTTTCATGGCGATCTGGCCAAGATGCGCCGCGTCTCGCGCAAGACCATGGCCAACGCGATCCACCTGGCGCCCCTGATCGCGGAGTGGCGCGGCACACGCACCCCCGCCCTGGTCTTCGGCGGGCGCCGTGGGCAGTTGATGACCCTGGACATCTTCGACAATGACCTGGGCAACTACAACTTCGCCATCATCGGCGCACCGGGTTCGGGCAAGTCGGTGCTGATGAACGAGATGGCCTGGTCCTACCGGGCCATCGACGCCAAGGTCTGGATGCTGGACCTGGGCCGCTCTTTCGAGAAGCTGTGCCGCAAGGCCAAGGGCACCTACATCGAGTTCCGCCCCGATGTGGACATTTGCCTGAACCCCTTCACCAACATCGTTGACATCCACGAAGACATCGACATGCTGGTGCCGGCCATCTCCAAGATGTGCTCCATGCAGCACACGCTGGAAGAGGTCCAGTACAAGGCCATATCGGCCATGGTGCTCAAGCTCTTCGCCGAGCACGGCAACGACCTGACCATCACGGCCCTGCGCGAGGCCTTCAAGACCGGCAACATCGAAGCCCTGGGCCTGGTTAACGACCAGCGCATCAAGGACCTGGCCGTGATGCTCAACCCCTACACCCGAGGCGGCCAGTACGAGCGCTTCTTCGAGGGGCCCAGCAACGTCGATTTCAGCAACGATTTCATCGTCATCGAAAACGAGGAACTCAAGCGTCGCCCCGACCTGCACGCCGTTGTCAACATCCTGTTGCTGCACCAGATCACCGGCGAGATGTACCTCAGCCGCAACCGGCGCAAGGTGCTGTTCATTGACGAGCTCAAGCAGCAGCTCGGCGATATCGGGGCCGATGACCCCGTCAAGGCCGCCGTGATCGAGGAAGCGGCCCGGCGCGCCCGCAAATACGGCGGAGCCTTGGGCACGGCAACCCAGAGCGCCGACGACTTCTATGGCTCGGCCCAGATGGAAGCCGCGTTCAACTGTTCGGACTGGGTGTTCCTGCTGCGCCAGAAGCCCGAATCCATCGAGATGCTGGACCGCAAGGGCAGGCTGACCATGGACGAGCCCAAGAAGCGCTTGTTGAACTCGCTCAGGACCGAGGCGGGCGTGTACTCCGAGCTGTACATCTCCTCCCCGGTGGGCGAAGGGGTGGCGCGCAACATCCTGGATCCGGCCACGCACCTGCTGTTTTCCAACAAGCTGGAGGACAACGCGCCCATCGACGAGCTGCGCGCGCAAGGTCTGAGCATCGATGCAGCCATCACCGAACTGCTGCGGCGCCGGGGGCACACCGTATGAAAGCGATCAGCCTCATCCCTGCCCTGGTGCAGTCGCTGCTCACCCTGATCGTGGTCGCTGCCGCCTTGCTGCTCTATGACCGCACTGTGGTGCGCCCAGCGCTGCGCATCGGCATGGTCGATGTGGCCGAGGTGTACCGGCAAAAGGAAGCCGAGTTCACGCAACTGCTCACCAAGGCCGGCTCGGAAGACGATCGGCAAAACGCCATGCTGATGGCGCGCACCTTCGCCCAACGCCTGCCCATTGCGCTGGAGGAATTGCCCCGCGACTGCGCATGCCTGGTGGTACTCAAAGGCGCTGTGGCCGGGCCCACACCGCACACCGTGGACTTGACCGCTCAGTTGCGCCAGAAAGTGGGGATGCCATGACCTTGCAGATCGTCCGCATCCCGCCGCCCGTGCCCTGGCATGTGCGCAGCTATCGCCAAGCCCGGCAATCCTTTTGCGACCAACTGGCCCACATGCGTCGCCGCTGGTATCTCTACCTTCCGGTGTTCGCCATCTGGGCGCTGGCCTACGTCCGGTTGTTCCTGGATCCCACCCCACGCCTCCCCATTGTCTTCAACTGGACGCCCAGCCTGCCCTACCGTGTCGCCTATCGCGTGAGCTGGAAACAGACTGTTCCGCCCGCCTTGCACCGTGGTGACTACATCCTGTTCGCCTTCGCTGGCGATGCACAGCAGCACTACCCGGGCCTGCGCGGTCAGCCCTTCTTCAAGATGGTCAGGGGCCTGCCCGGTGACACCATCACCGTCCAAGACCGCATGGTGTTGATCAACGGCGAGTCGGTGGGGCATGCCAAGGCTCAGACCTTCGACCACCGTGGGCTCGATCCCATTCAGCCCACGGTGATCCCACCGGGCAGCTACTACGTCCAGGGCAGCAGCCCCGACAGCTTTGACTCGCGCTACCGCAGCAGCGGTCTGGTCCGCGCCGAGCAGGTCATCGGGCTCGTGCGGCCCCTGTTCTGAGGAACATGACATGCAAGCCTGTCCATGCCACCTCCAGCAACACCGCAAGTGCCGCAATGGCCGCAATGACGTGCGCCACTCGGCGCCTCGCTTGATCCTGTGCATCTGGATCGCTGGTTTGGCATCTGCAGCCCACGCTCAGGCCCAGACCACGCCCAAGCGGCCGGCCCAGCAACTGGCCGAAAGTCGCGCCCACAGCAGCCCAGTCACTCAAAGCGCCAGCACGCCTGCGTCCACGCCAGACGATGTGCCTCTGGAGGACTACCTGGCACTGCTGGCGCAAATCTCGCCTGCCGCGCGCGACGGCGCTCAAGCCTACTTGCGTGCGTTCGCGCAACGCTGCGGGCGGCCCCTCACCGCGCTGGCGTTGCGCAAGGCCATTGCCCAGGGCAGCGGTGACCCGGTCCTCATGGGCATGGTCAGCGCCAGCCACCCCAGCCAACTGGCGCAGCGTGATGCCCTGCTGAGCCAACTCGCTCAACGCATCCGTTGCGACGCTCGGGGTCAGCCATGAAGCCCAAGAGCCCACAGTTGATGGTGATGGCCTGCCTGCTGACCATGGCATGCACAGGTGCGGGCTCATGCGCTTGGGGCGTGGACCTGGGCAGCATCGGTCCGACCTATCCGATCAGCGAAGCCAACCTGCTGGAGTTCATTGCGCAACGCCTGCGAGAAAAGCAAGCCAATGGCGAACTGGCTCGACTGCAGGACCAAGCCCGTGAGCGCGGCATTCAGGCCGTGCGCCAGCCACAGCCTGTGGCCGGGCTGCGCACCACGCAACAGCCGCGCACCTTCTACTTCGACCCCAGCTTCACGCTGGATCGCAACATCCTGGATCCCCAGGGGCACCTGATGTTTGCCGCTGGCTCGCGCCACAACCCGCTGGACGTGGTGTCCCTGTCCAGACACCTGCTGTTCTTCGACGCCCGTGATGCACGGCAGGTGAGCCGCGCTCGGGAGTTGATCCAGCGCTACCAGGGCCAGCTCAAGGCGATCCTGACAGCTGGCTCCTACCTGGACCTGATGAAAGCCTGGCGCACGCCGGTTTACTACGACCAGCAAGGTGTGCTGACCCGGCGCCTGGGCATCGCACAGGTGCCCGCTCTGGTCTCGCAGGAAGGCAAGCGCCTGCGCGTGGATGAGTTGGAGGTGACACCATGACCCGATCCACCCCAAAAGCAAGATGGCGTCAATCGTGGGATCACATCGCGGCGATCCTGTTGATTTGCTTGCTGGCCATGACCAGCCAGCACAGCCACGCGGCGGGCATCGCCACCTGCACAGGCAAGTTCCCCAACCCCGTCACCGACATCTGCTGGAGCTGCATCCTGCCCATCAGCCTGGGCAGCATCCCCATCGCCAACTTCGGCGGCCAGGAAGACATTGCCAACCCAGGCAGCCCTGTGTGCAGTTGCGGCGTGAACCCGGTCATCGGTCTGTCTATCGGCTTTTGGGAACCGGCTCGCCATGTCGAAGTCGTGCGCAAGCCGTTCTGCCTGACCTCACTGGGCGGCATCGACCTGAACCCGGGCCTGCCCGCCCCGGAAGCCGCCCGCTTCACCCACGCTGAAGGCGACGGCGATGGCGGCAGTTTCTACCAGGCCCATTTCTACGTGAACCCGATGCTGTACTGGCTGGAGGTCGTGACCGACTTTCCCTGCCTGGAAAAGGGCAGCTTCGATCTGGCCTATCTCACCGAGGTCGATCCGCTGTGGAACGACGACGAGTTGACCCTGATCCTCAACCCGGATGCGGTGTTGTTCGCCAACCCCATCGCGATTGCCGCCTGCGCCGCCGATTGCGTGGCCGCCTCACAGGGCTTTGGCATCAAGGAATTGTTCTGGTGCGCAGGATGCCAGGGCGGCATCTACCCGCTGGATGGCCAAGTGCCCTACCACTTGGGCGGTGTTCGCACGGCCGTTCTGCTGGCCCAGCGCCTGACCACCAAGATGCACCGCGAGTTGATCGCCTGGGGATGGCATGGCACGCCCGGCCTGTGTGGCCCCTACTTCGAGCCCGTCATGGACAAGACGGCCTACAAGACACAACTCACCTACCCCATCCCCAACACCGAAAAGGACGGCGGCAGGTGCTGCCAGCCTTTCGGGCGCAGCACCGTGATCTGGGGGGCCGGCAAGGAATACCCGGTGCGCGGCGAAGACTTCGCCTTCATGTTGTTTCGCAAAAGGAACTGCTGTGTCGGCTTCTGACTTCCATCAACCTTCACGCTGGGGCTTCGGTCTTGGCCTGTCCATGCTGCTTGCACTGAGCGCACAGGCCCAAACCACACCGGTCATCACCGAAGCAGACATCGCTCGGGCCAGGCGCGCGCAACCCACCATCACGGACCAGGACATCGAACGTGCTCGGAAAGCGCACGGCGTGCCCAGCGCCGCAGACTTGGAACGTGTGCCCGACACAGCGGGACCAAGAATTGATGCGCTCCCGCAGCCCCAAGCCAAAGCGCCTGTGGACCTCGAAGCGCTGTCCAAAGCCTACGCCCTGCAGATGAAAGCCGCCCAGCCCCCCGGCACCGGGGTGGGCAAGGACATGAGTGGTGGCCCGATCCTGATGGTGTTCATCAGCCTGTCGATGCCCGAGGCCACGCTCAAGAGACTGGTCAGCCAAGCGGCACTCGCCAAGGCATCCTTGCTGATCAGAGGCCTGCTAAATGGCTCCCTGCGCGACACCGTTGCGCGAACACAGGCATTGTTGGCAGGTCAGTCGGTGGCCTTCCAGATCGACCCGCAAGCTTTCGAGCGCTACGCCATCACACAGGTGCCCAGCTTTGTGCTGGTGCGTGAGGGCGCTGACAACTCGCCCTGTGGTGATGGTGGTCGAGGCAGTTGTGCGCCGCCCAATGACTATGTCCGCCTGGCCGGAGACGTGAGCCTGGACTACGCCTTGGGCCACATTCAGCACCGCACACCCCGCTTCAGCAAGGATGCCGGCGCCTTCATCCAACGGCTCAAGGGTTAGGGATCGCCATGCTGCGCCGACTCGTCACCTGCTTCACCCTCTGGTGCTTCGTCACGGCGCAGACGATGGCGCTGGCTGGGCCACACGAAGAAGGCACCGCCGCCGGTCAAGCCGCCAACCCGGTGATTCGCGGCACGGTCAGCACCCCCAACGCAACGGCCAATGTGCCGGGATACACCCGCACGCCCGCTGAGGCAGCCTACTACGGCCAACCCAGCTTGTCAGGCCCGGCCAACGCGCGCCTCACCGCCTGCACCAGCACGCCCGATGACCCGGTGTGCCAGGCCCAACGCGGCGCGCTCAACTCGGCCAACACGCCACGCCCTGCCATTTCGCCCTACGACCCCGCGGTCATGGGCGCGCGGGACATCGCCGCAAACCCGTCTCTGGCTCTTGGCAGTCTTTCCTCGTATTACAGCGGTTGCACTACCGCCGACGTCACCACACCAGCAGACGCGGTCACCAAACAGTGCCAGCGCTACAACGGTGTGGGCAACTACGCCACCCGGCGGGATCTGACGGTGCAAGTCGAACTTGTCCCCAGTTGCGCCGCTGGCGACTGGTTTGCCCATGGTCAGGCCAATCGCAACGGTGCCGACTACATGGTGGCCGAGGCCCAATGCCGCATCCGTACCGACCAGTTGCAGCAATTTCGCTTCTATGCCGCTGGTGGCAACGGGGCCTGTATCGGGTGGCAGAACCTCGAATTGCCCAGCACGCCAGCTACGCAACCCGCGTTCGTCACCGACCTCGCACCACACTGGGGTGGCCACTGCTGGCGCCCCTTCAAGGTGGTCATGATGCCTGGATCCGGCTGTTCGTCTGGCCAGTGCCACTACAACTTCCAGTTCGGCACGCCGGTCTATGCCTGCCCGACCGGCACAGTGCGCGGCGACCAGTTGCAGGCCTACTGGTCCAGCCGCGTTCAATCTTCGGGGCCGGCTGATCGCTGCTTCACGCTCACCATGCCCCGCCCCCGCATGGGCTGTGACAGCGGCCCCTCTGTCGTGGTCAGCCGCACAGAGACCCGCTGCGCTCAGGATGCGGGCGCGGCCAGCCTGGTCGGCGCTTCTGGCTGGAGCATCCCCTTGTCTTTCCAGCAGCCAACCATGAACCACATCGAAACCGATGTCTGGGATGACAAGAGCGCCCCACTCGAAGCAGGCGGACGCTGCACCGTCACCACAGCCGACAGGTGCGTGGATGGCCCCGCCACCAAGGTGATCGATGGCCGAGCCGTCACCCGCGCTTGCTGGTCCTACGAGCGCACCCTTTCTTGCACATCCGGTGCCCTCACAGACGAATGCGCCCCCTTGCTGAGCCAAGGCTGCACGCTGGGAAGCAGCACATGCAAGCAAACCAACGCTGCCACAGGCATGTGCGAGGTCTACCTGGACAGCTACACCTGCCCGGCCAGCGCCCAAACGATCACGACAGCAACCAACTGCCCATCCAATGTCTTTTGTCTGGGTGACAGTTGCTTCAACACGAGCTACACGAACGACGCGGACTTTGCCCGCTCCATGTCGATGCTGGAAGCCGCCCGAGAAGCCGGTGTGTACCTGGACACCAAGCTGATGCAGGTTTTCAAGGGCGAAGGCAACCACTGCCGAGACCGGCTGTTCAAAGATTGTTGCGACTCGGACAGCGCTGGCGCTGGGATGAGCAACCAGAGCACCTTCGGTGTGGGCTCACGCCTGGTCTACGACGTGCTGATGAACTCCGAGAACCGGGAGTTCATCTACCAGGGCATGTCCGCACTGCTCACCAGCGGCGGCTTCAGCGGCTCCTTCACCAGTTACGGCGTCACCGTGGCCGTCAACGGCACCGCTCTGCCCGCCGGATCGTCGGTGCTCTATGCAGGCGACAGCATGGTGGTCGCGTTCGACCCCTGGTCGCTGGCCATCGCTGTGGTGATCTACATCGTCATGTCGATGATGTCCTGCAATGAAGAAGAGGGCAAGCTGGCCATGAGAGAAGGCGCGGGGCTGTGCCACGCCACGGGGTCATGGTGCTCATCGTGTCTTCGCGTTCTTGGTGCCTGCGTGTCGTGCCTGGAGCACACCACAGGCAAATGCTGCTTCAACAGCAAACTCGCCCGGATAGTCAATGAGCAGGGGCGCATGCAGATTGGCAAGGGCTGGGGCAGCGGCCAGAACCCGGACTGCTCGGGCTTCACCATCCCTCAGCTGCAAAGCCTGGACTTCGCAGCGATGGACCTCACCGAGTTCTACGCCTCCATCGTGCCCAACATCCCGAACCTGGGTGCCATCCAAAGCGGCAACAGCGCCAAGGTGCCCAACTGTTACTACGGACAGGGGCGTTGCCAATGACACAGCATCTCAGGACACCGATCAAGTTCAATGCCATCACGGCGATGGCGATGGCATTTGCATTGACTTGCCAAGCACAAACACAAACGCAAACGCCTGAGCGATCGCCCGATCCGTTCGTCGGTCGCATGCCTGTCAAGGACGCCAGGGTGCTGATGGTGATGGCACTGCAAGCGCCAGACGGACAGGCGCACGGCACGCTGACAGGCGAATCTGCCGACGCCATCAGCCAGCGCTTCAAGGCCAACACCCCCATCTCCATCGACGTCACCACCGACAAGCGCTACCGCCAGCCTGGTTGCAGCCGCCTGAAGGTGACCTTCTGGCAAGACGGTGTCTGGTTGCCTGGTGCCCAGGCCCCTCGCAAACAATCCATCGAGTTCGGGATCAACTACTGCCTCGATGGCTTGCCGCCCAAGTCGCTGCAATGAGGAGATTGACATGCCTCGCCCATCTCGCCCGTCATGGGCGTCTCGCTCAGGTCTTTTCAGACTCCTTGCCAGCATAGCCCTCCTCGCCTTCGCTTGCCTCAACGCAGCGCCCGAGGCACAAGCGCAAGCCTCGTCCAAGCTGGACGAGCCCATTGCCGCGCCTTACTGGTCAGATGCATGGCGAGGATGGCACTTCTACGAAGACCCCGAACCCGAGGTACGCGACACACCTGAGGCTCAACCCAAGACTCCCGCCCTGCCACCGCCCACGTCACCAGCGGCCCCGACACCATCAACCCGCCCGGCCAGAGCGCCAGAGTTGGTCGAATTCGAGCGACTGCAAAAGGCTGTCGAGTCCTACCGCAACATTGCGATCATGCGGCCGACCGAGGCCAATGTGCGCCGCTACATGGAACTGGAGGCCAAGGTTGTGGCCAGAGCGTCCTACTTCGCCGACGTCGCCCAGCGCGTCGCCTGGGCCACACCGGAGCTGGACCCCACCGTACATGGCCGCCCAGTCAACGCCAAGGCGCTGGAGGTGTTCGACCGGGACCAGTTGCTCAGCCGTTCCCAGTCCATCACCTCACTGGGCAAGGACCACGTCCTGTTCTTCTTCTTCCGCAGTGACTGCCCGTACTGCCACGCCTTCGCCCCCACGCTGACGGCCTTCGAGGCGCGCCACGGCATCAAGGTGGTGGCCATCAGCGTGGATGGCGGCCCCATGCCTGGCTTTGCAGATGCCCGAGCCGACAACGGCATCGCCAACACCCTGAAGGTCACCCAGGTGCCAGCGGTGTTTCTCGCCCAGCCCTACACCGGGCAAATCACACCCATTGGCTTTGGCGTGCTGTCCGAATCCGAATTGCTGGAGCGCATCACCACGGTGAGCACACCTGCTGCCCAGGCCATGTTGCCCAGCGTGAACAGGCAAGTCGTTCTTCAATAGGAGCAGATCATGATTCAGACACCCACGCCGACGGCACCGCTCTGGAGACGACTAGTCGCCACCCTGATGGCCGTGCTGGTCATCGCATCGCCGCTGCCTCTGCACGCCGGGGACCTCAATGCCGAAGTGAACAGCATGTTCAACAACCTGGGGGCCATTGGCAACTACACCGCACCTGGCGCCTTCCGTGGTCAGACCATGAACACCTACACCGGCGGCAGTCTGTTCATGCGCTCCCCCAACAAGGTGTACCAACTCGCCGCCATTCAGTTCCCCAGCGCCAAGGCGGGCTGCGGTGGCATCGATGTGTTCGGCGGATCGTTCTCGCACATCTCGGCCACCGAGTTCAAGAACATGCTCAAGAACATCACCGCTGCCCTGCCGGGCATCGCCTTTCAACTGGCACTGGAAGCCGTCTCACCACTCCTGGGTGGCTTGAGCAAGTGGGCCAAGGGCCTGGAGACCTGGATCAACAACGCACGCATCAACTCTTGCGAAACGGCCAAAGCCATCGTCAGCACGGCGGCCGAGGCCACGGGATACAGCTCGCAGGAGACCTGCGCAGACCTCGCCATCGAGATGGGCATGGAAAGCGACCGTGACGCTGCACGCAGGCGTTGCGCTTCCGACCGGCCCAGCATCCTCGCTTCGGCTCGCACCTCAGGCGATGCCAATGTGCGCAACAAGGCGCCCTTCGTGGGCAACCTGACCTGGAAGGCCCTGAAGTACACCGGCGTCTCCCTGGACGATCAGGAGCGTGAACTGATCATGAGCATGGTGGGCACCGTCATCTACTACCCGGAAGAAGCCGCCCGCGACCCGGAACCCATCGCCGCCACACTCACCTCGATCAGCCAATTGCTTTATGGTCAGAGCGCCGGGGCCGGTGTGAACGTCACCCAGCACCTGCTCAAGTGCAATGACTACGTGAACTGTGATGCCGTGACCCTCAACACCACCTACACGCACACGCCATTCACCGCCAAAGTCGAGACACTGATGCGCTCCATTGCAGAGAAGATCGCCACCCGCACCGCCATTCCCAACAATTCGGCCGAGGTCGGCTTCGTCAACCAGACCACCGAGCCGGTCTACAAAATGCTGTCAGTGGGTGCGACCATCCCAGGTTCTGGCTTGGCAGACAGCCTCATCGCCCAATACCGCGACGTGATCGCAGCGGACTACGCCTATGTGTTCCTGGAGCGCAATCTGCGCGTCGGCCTGGCCGCGCTCGACAAGGACTATCAACTGCAAAAGACACAGCGCGAACAGGCAGTCCAGATTCGTCAACGCGCCCTGGTCATGCTGCAGCAACTCTCTCAAGAGAAAAACCTCCTGTATCAGAAGGTCGGTTCTTATCGGGCTGTCTCCAGCCACTTGGAACAGTTGGAGCGGCAATTGCGATCCAGCATGCCGCAGCACGTGATGGACATGCTTGGGCAGCAGGCTGCTTACATGGCTCGTTGACTTTCACTGAGCACAGGGGATGCCATGTGGGAGATCTACGCCTACCAGAACGCGGACAGCCTGTTCGGCGTCTTCAATGCAGCAGCGGCCATCCACGCCTCGGGCGACTACATGTCGGCCGTTGCCGCCGTGGCGTTCTGCGGCTTCGTGGCCGCCCTGATCGCCTACGCCTTTGCCCCGGAGAAGCTGCAAGGCTGGAAATGGCTGGGCACGGTGCTGCTGGTGTTCTCCATTCTGATTCTGCCCAGGGCCACTGTGGGCATCGTGGACAAGACAGGTGGAGCCCCAGTCAAGGTCGTGGCCAACGTGCCCTTCGGCATGGTCATGCTCGGCAGCGTCACCAGCACCATCGGCCACACCCTGACCGGCCTGTTCGAAACCGCCTTCCAGACCATTCCCGGCCCAGGTGCCTTGCCCAGCGAACTTACCTACGAGAAGAACGGCCTGATGTTTGGCAACCGGCTGATCAGGAGCACCAGCAAGGTGACGTTCCAGGATCCCAACTTCCGCACCGACCTGATCAACTTCATCCACAACTGCACGATGTACGACCTGATCGACGGCACGATTGGTCCTGCCGTGTTCTCGACATCCGCAGATGTCTGGCCCCTCATGGCCACGCCCAATCCTGCGCGCTTCAGCACGGTCACCAGCGCTGCGGGCATTGATGTGGACACCTGCCCCAACATCTACACAAACCTCAATGGCCGACTGCCAGCGCAGATCAACCAGATTCAGGGCCGCCTGGCCTTCCAGTTGAACCCCACCCTGCCTGGTGCTGCCGCCGCAGCTGTCATCGCCAACCAGATTCAGCAGGCGTACATCAAGAACAACATCGCCGATGCGGCCACCACCGCTGCCGACCTGATCCGCCAAAGCGCCATGCTCAATGCGATCAACGACACCAGCACCATCGTCGGGCAGAAGGTCAACGATCCAGCGGCCATGGTGCTGGCCGTTGGCCGGGCACAAGCCGTCGCTCAGCAGAACGCCGCGTGGATCAACAACGGCAAGGTGGCCGAGCAAGCCCTGCCCGTGTTCCGCAACGTCATTGAAGCGCTCACCTACGCATTGTTCCCCTTGATGGTGCTGCTCTTGCTGCTGACCAGCGGGCGCGACACGATGCTGGCCTTCAAAGGCTACGCCGCCATCCTGATCTGGATCCAACTGTGGCCCCCGCTGTACGCGGTGCTGAACTACATGGCGTCCATCTACGCGGCCTACGATCTGGCTGCGGCTTCGGACATCGGCTCGGGCACCAAGGCCCTGTCTTTGCAAACCGCCTCGACGATCTATTCGGGCGCCATCTCAGGTGAGGCTGTTGTGGGCTACCTTGCAATCAGCATTCCTGTCATTGCCTGGGCGGCATTGAAGAAGATGGAGGGTGTAGGGACCGCCCTGGTGGGTGGTTTGTCTGGACTGCAAAGCATGCTGACTGGCAGCACAGCATCTACCGCCACCGGTAACATGAACATGGGCAACGTCACTATGGACCAGGCGCAACTGGCACCGAACCGAACCTCGGCGTTCATGAGCAGTTGGCAAAACGACCTCAGTGGCAACACCTTTTCTTCGAACAGCCTGACCGGGCGAACAGCCGTCAGTCTGTTGCGCAACCAGGGGTTTGCTTCGCGGGTGGTGTCCATGCGGGTGTCTGAACAGGATGTGTCCGATGCAAGCAGGCAGGTCACTGCGGCACGCAGCGAAGCCTTGGCTGCAAGTTCGGATCGATCCGCAGCTCTCTCCGAAGCATTCACGCGAGGACTGAGCAGCCTTCGCTCAGGCCGCAGCAGCAGCGGATCCACGTCCAGCAGCTTCGAGCAATTTGGAGAGACGCTTAACCGTCTGGACCAGATCTCTAAAGGCATCGCCGACAGCACGGGGCTTTCCCAGTCTCAAGTGGCGCGTATCGCATTTGGTGCGTCGGGACACGTGGGCGTTGATGGGCGCTTCGCTGGCGCAAAAGCCAATGCCAGCGCGGACAAGAGCTACCTGTCGGGCCTATCCGCCGATGAACGCAAGGTTCTGAGCAGTTTGACCAGCGAGCAAATAGCCGACTTCAAGCAATTCGGTGACCGCGTCTCCAGAGATGCCAGCTTCATCAACACCATCAGCAGCGACTCCCGAGAGGCCCGCGACATGGCGTCCAGGCTGACAAACACTGCCACGCGATCTGAACGTGCTGAGGTGAGCCTTGCTGAACGCACCGCACTGTCGGAGCGCCTGACCTCTGCTTATGAAAAGGGCGAAACCATCACCATCGACATTGCTCAGGATCCGCACAACCTCGAAATGTTCACCCGCTATGCAGAGCAATACGGTGGCGACAGCAGAGCGGCCCAGGCCTTGATGGCCGCAGAACTTGCCAGGCAATCACTAAAGCCCAATCGGGTGTTCTCCGATGGCACGGCATTGCCAACTTCGTTTGAGGACATTCAGGCTCAACATCGGCAAGAAAAGGCCGACACAGCCTTGAAGCCGGAGCTTGATGATCGCCATCGCAGCAACGATCGACAGGTGTCTCGTTTCGGCAAGTCTGCGCGTGCAGGCCAACCAGCCCCCGCCCCAGAGCCATCATCGACTAGACAAGAGGTTCAGACCCGAGGCACAGAGATACGAGCAACGGCAATTGCTGATCAAACCGGTTTCGATGCCAAAGCGGAGATCGTCAAGACCAATGACGGAACAATAGCCTCGAAGAAATCACTGCTCAAGCAGTCTGGTAAGCAAGTCGTCAAGGATGCAGGAGCGACCGCCGACAACGCCATGGGCGTGGTGAAAGACCTTCTCAAAAAATAGTCAGGCCGAATCACCATCCGGTCCGCTCATATTCGGATTCAAGTCACCTTCTGGTGGCTTCATAAACGGCGGGTGCCCTTTGTCACGCCAGTAGTTCGCGGCCAAATCCTCTGAAGTCACCCCCATCCCTGGGATCGAATCGGCGCCCTGCCTCAAGCTCCTGCTCATTCTGCGGACGCGAGTCAGCGCCCCGCCGATAGCTGTGCCAAAAAGCATCCCAACACCGATCATGACTACCCTTGTGCCCCAATCGTCCATTGCGGCTGAGAACAAGCCGACCAAACCACCTAAAGCGACAAAGCCAAAGAAAATTGGGTTTCTCATGTGGGCACCTCGTACCAACTAGGCTATCGCCACGCCGGTACGTCTGCAACCCCATTTTCCTTTCTCCATGGGGTGTATTCATCCAAACTCTCCACCCACGCCACTTCGCTGGCCAGTAGCGGACGCGCACGCCCAGCCAGTGAGTTACGCTTTCACCATGGACTACGTGTCACCGCCGCAGTAATACTGACCCACTTCGTCGGAGTAAAAGTGACCCACCTGGGGTGAGGATGGCGGCTTTGGCCGCCGATGTTGACCCAGGAGCAAGTAGTGGAGATCAAGGTGATGTCTCGGCGGGGCATGAGCATCCGGGAGATGGCGCGGCAGCTAGGCTGTTCGCGCAACACAGTCAGGCGATACCTGCGTGAGGACAGTGCGCCGGTGTATGGGCCCAGGTCGCCAAGAGCGACCAAGCTCGACCCGTTCAAGGGCTATCTGCTGCAAAGGATCGAGGCGGCCAGGCCGCACTGGATTCCGGCGGTCGTGCTGTTGCGCGAGATCACGCAGCAGGGCTATACGGGCGGGCTGACGCAGCTCAAGCAGTTCATCAACGGCCATCGCGACAAGCCGGTGGAGCCGCTTGTGCGATTCGAGACGGCGCCAGGCCAGCAGATGCAGGCGGACTTCACGCACATCCGCAAAGGACGTGACCCGCTGATCGCCTTCGTGGCCACGCTGGGCTACAGCCGCGCCAGTTGGGTGCGCTTCACGGGCGACGAGCGTGCCGAGACGCTGGGTCGGTGCCTGGCTGAGGCATTCGAGTACTTTGGCGGCGTGCCGCAGCATGTGCTGTTCGACAACGCCAGCACCATCGTCACCGAGCGAGATGCCTATGGCGAAGGCCGCCACCGTTGGCACAGCGAGATGCTGAAGATGTCGGAGCGATTCGGATTCACGCCACGTCTGTGCCGTCCGTATCGCGCCAAGACCAAGGGCAAGGTCGAGCGATTCAACGGCTACCTCAAGGGCAGCTTCTGCGTGCCCTTGGCGGCCAGCCTCAAGCAGGCCGGGCTCAGGCTTGACGTGCAGGCGGCCAACGCCCACATCGGCCGATGGCTGGCCGAGGTGGCCAACAGCCGCATACACGGCACCACGGGCGAACGACCTGACAGACGCCTCGCACTGGAGCGCGCAGCCTTGCTGCCGTTGCCGCTCAGGCAACCGACGGCATTGCCAGCCACACCTGTGCGCAACAGGCCGATTCCAGCCGAGAGCTTGCAGCATCCCCTGTCCGTCTACAACGAACTGCTGGAGGTGCGACTGTGAACCTTCAGCACGAACGCATCGCCACGTTGTGTGGCGCACTCAAGCTCGAGCGCATCGCCAGTGAATGGGCGGCCGTTGCGCAACGGACAGCGCAGCAACAAGACAGCTTGGGCGACTTTCTGGAGCAGATCCTGACGGTGGAGAACGATGCCCGGCTGCAGCGGCAACGCTCGGCGCTGGTGAAGATGGCGACGCTGCCGTCCATCAAGACGCTGGAAGAGTACGACTTCGCATTCGCCAGTGGCGCGCCACGCGCGCAGATTCAGGAACTGGCGGCGCTGACCTTCATCGAGAGAGCAGAGAACGTCGTCTTCTTGGGGCCCAGCGGCGTCGGCAAGAGCCATCTGGCACAGGCCTTGGCCTACCGGGCTGCCATGGCAGGCATCAAGACGCGATTCATCACAGCGGCCGACCTGATGCTGCAACTGGCCACGGCACACAAGCAGGATCGGCTCAAGGAGTACTTCAACCGCGCCGTGATCGGCCCGCGATTGCTGATCGTCGACGAGATCGGCTACCTGCCCTTCGGCCGTGAAGAGGCCACCCTGTTCTTCAACGTGGTGGCCAAGCGGTATGAGCGCGGCAGCATCGTGCTGACCAGCAATCTGCCGTTCAGTCAGTGGGCCAGTGCCTTCGCCGATGACCAGACCTTGACCGCAGCCTTGCTTGACCGCCTGCTCCACCACGCCCACATCGTGCAGATCAGCGGCGAGAGCTACCGGCTCAAGGACAAGCGCAAGGCCGGACAGATCAAGGCCAGGAACAACTGATGTGATGAGCGCCCAGGTGGGTCACTTTTACTCCGACGCCAGCGTCGGAAAGTGGGTCAGTTTTGAACCGACGTTGACAACTACGCACGACTTCGCAACCTGTTGGAGCCCCTGGTAGCGGCCCTGAAGGATGCCGGCACACACCCCATGCTTCCCACGATTTGCGGTGAGTTGGGGATGCCCGCACCTGCCTCCGATGGCTCCAAGCGAGAGCGCATGACCGCCAGCTTCGATGCGGTCGCAGACACAGATCTGCCAGCGGTTGCACGCAAACTGCTCGTTCGCCATCCACCCAGCGCCGCCACGCGGAATCAGATTCAAGACCTTCTCTGGACCGATAGCTCCTGCCCACCCATTCCGAAGCGCCATCGGCGAGAGGTTGCGCGCAGGCTCAATTCCGAGAATCTTTATGGAGATGCTCGCAGGTTTGATGAGCTATTAGAAAGCCTTTGGATTTTGGATGCGGATGACTGGATGCACCTGTTAGGTGGCAAGCCCACGGGGTTACGCGCCGAAATCCAGCAGCACGTCCATCGCAACTCCGAGGACTGGTCGTCTGAAGTGCTGTTCGACAAGCTCGGCGCGTATGAAGCCTCCGATCGGCGCTTCGCGCTGTTCCTTGAGGGGCTGGCTTCAGCCAACGTGCGTCCTGACGAGGCCGCGCAACGCCACTTCGTCGCCTGCGTCAACGAGCCGCTGCGCAGTTGCGGTGTCGAGTTGCGCGAGACCGACGCCGAGGGCGGCTACCCAGTCTTTTCCCTTGTCTCATTGCTCGCGACGGCCAAGGGTAGGCCAAAAAATCTCATCTTCGCCTCGCCCGAGAAACCTGACTTGCGTTTTCGCGATGCTCTGGACAACGATGTCGAAATTGTCACCAATGCTGACAAGGTGCTCGTCTATGACAGACCTATTGGTAACGACGGGTTGCGCTGGAACGACCTGCAGCAATGGTGGGGCGAGACTGAGCAGATTTTCGATGCCACGCAGGCCAAGCGCTCACTGTACGCTCGGCTCAAAGCAAGCCTGCCTTCCAACTCACCGCCACAAACCTTGCTGTTCGATGCCTTCTTTGAAGGCTTCCGCAGCGCGGTGCCGAATTTGCCCGCGCTACTGCCTGAGGTCTGGCTGCACTGGGACCCGCGCACGGTCAAGGAGCGAGGGCCGGATGCACTTCTACGGTTTCGCATGGACTTCCTGCTCTTGTTGCCGCAGGGCGTACGGGTCGTCATCGAGGTCGATGGAAAGCACCACTATGCAGACTCGAAGGGTAGCGCTGACGCGCAACGCTACGCGCAGATGGTCAAGGCCGACCGCGAACTCAAACTCGCGGGCTATGAAGTCTTTCGCTTCGGGGCCGCAGAGTTGCAGGCGAACTCCGCGAAGATGGACGTGAAAGCGTTCTTCAAGGCTTTGTTCAAGCGCTACCGCGTCTCTACGAACTGACGTCACTTGCATTCATCAAGAATATCAAGCGAATCTCCACGCTCTATTGCTACCGGTCCCCGGGCATACGCCTCGCTCAGAAGAAAACCACCTGGATCAAAAACGGCAAGGCTGCAGGGCGAGCACTGCCACGAGCCGCCCTGCCAACAGCCTAAAAGGCTCAGTAGAGTTCAACGAACTCGAAGCTATCTGCCAAATGGGTACCTGAGCGCCCGGAGAACTTCGCGTGTTCAGGTACCGACAGATTTTCGGGACCTCTGTACGCTTATGCTTACATCAATGAGGAGCCAGCATGGCAACTGAATCCACACCCCAGGAAAACGCGCGTGCGATCTGCGAGGCCTTGCTGGCAGCAGATCGAAGCGACAAAATTGAGAAGGCCATTCTGCCCAGCGAGGTTGAAGTCATTGACCGACTTCTGGCGCGTGGGCTCGAACTGAACGAAGCCTACGAAGAGATCTTCAACAAGCTGCACGAGCATCCTCATGCGCTGAAGGTGTTCTTCGACCTCTTGCAAAGCACCGCAGCATTCTGGAGCCCAGAGGCCAATATCGAAGCGCGTGAAGGCAGAAACAGGCTGGTCGAGGTAAATCTAGCAATTCAGGAAAAAGCGTCGGAGCTTGCCAGCCTGCTGAGCGAACGTACAACGCTGAAAAACCACTCTGGCTTTTCCTGCGACACGCATTACCACCCAGTAGACGTGATCCATGCAGCCGCTGAACAGAACTACAGCTACCAAAGCTGGGTAAAGGAAAAACTGAACGCTCTCACACGCCAGTTCGATCTGAAATACTGGCCTGATTTGAGTGCGTTCGTTCAGGTCATCGCCGACGATGCGGCTCGGGCCACCCCATTGCCGCACGACGCAATCACTGACGCGGGAACGGAAGGCAAGCGCGCAGGTCTGGCGGACACCTTCAAAGCGTTCTTCGTCGCACTGGAAGAGTCAAGCAGACGCAACCATGGCTTTTTGCCGAACGCATTCGAGCTCACTGACCAAAGCATGGCCAGCTTGTTGAGTTGCGCATTAGGGATGGTCTGCATAAACCGCCCGGACACGTGCTTGGCGCCGGCCTGATTGCCTGAGACCATTGAGCCCATGAAGCAGAGCAGCCTTGGATTGGGAACATCGACGAAGCGCACGCGCCGCCGGGAGTTCCTCGACGAGATGGACCGGGTGGTGCCGTGGTCCGACCTGGTGGCGCAGATCGCGCCATTCATGCCCGAAGGCAAACGCGGCCGCCCGCCGTTCCCGGTGGAGTCGCTGCTGCGCATCCACTTCATGCAGCAGTGGTTCACGCTGAGCGACCCGGCCATGGAAGAAGCGCTGCACGACATGCCCCTGTTTCGCGACTTCGCCGGCCTCGGCGGCTGGGATGACCGACTGCCCGACGAGAGCACCATCTTGCGCTTCCGCCATGTGCTGGAGAAGCACAAGCTGGCCGAGCGGATCCTCGCAACGGTCAATCTGCTGCTGGGTGCCAAAGGCCTGATGCTGCGCAGTGGCACGGTGGTCGATGCCACGCTGATCTCGGCGCCGAGCTCGACCAAGAACGCCAGCGGTGAACGAGACCCGGAGATGCACCAAAGCAAGAAGGGCCAGCAGTGGTTCTTCGGCATGAAGGCTCACATCGGCGTGGACGCTGATTCCGGTCTGGTGCACACCGTGCGCGGCACATCGGGCAACGTCAACGATGTGGTCGAAGCCAACAGCTTGCTGCACGGACAAGAGACGGATGTCTTCGCCGACGCCGGCTACCAAGGTGCGCACAAGCGGCCCGACGCCAAAGCGGATGTGCAGTGGCATGTGGCCATGCGACCGGGCTTGCGCAAGCTGCTGGACAAGGCCGATCCCAAGGATGCGCTGACCGAGCAGGTCGAGCGCATCAAGGCCAGCATCCGCGCCAAGGTGGAGCACCCGTTCCGCGTCATCAAGCGCCAGTTCGGTCATGTGAAGGTGCGCTACCGCGGCCTGGCCAAGAACACGGCGCAGTTGCACACGCTGTTTGCGCTGGCCAATTTGTGGATGGTGCGCAAGCGTTTGACGGGGAGCTTGGCATGAGTGCGTCCAGCGCATGGGAAATGGGCGCGAAACGTGCCCAAAACACCTGCCGGGAGAGCGTTCAACCGCCAATCTGGTCATGTCAGTGCACCCAACCACGGTCAGCGCTCATTTGTGCAGACCTTCCTTAGGCCTTGGCCCAGAAAAAATTGTCGACTCCACCTACGTCAAGCGACTTCGCCAACGGCAAAGAGAACGCGCCCGGCAAGCATGACGTCCTCCATCAGTGCAGTACGACAGTGCGAGAAAGCCTTGAAGCCGTTGCGGCAACGCGGCAACCCGTAACACCGTGTCCGCCGTCCGACTCCACATGTGCCGGTCATAACCTAGTGCTGCCAAATTTCTAACCTGGGTCGATGTCTAAATTTGGCTTCTTGGAGAGATGGAAGGCTGGATGACTCACTCTGCTACATCAAGGCAATGTTCTCTTCGATGCGAGCCAGAAGTGCGTCAAAGTCTGGTTGCCCTTGGTAGTACAGCGCCTGAGTCTTCCTGTACTCAGTGGCAAAGCGCTTGCGCTCGTCAGCATCCTTCAGGATGAATGCCGGATTGCTGGCAATCACCAACTCATCCCCCGTGCGAAAGCGCTGCTTCTTGCGCTCCTGGTATGCAGGATCCTTCATGAACGTCTGGATCTCATCCAACTGCAGCAAGCAGTACACATCGTAGTAGTGGCGCAAGAAGTTCGCAGGGAACGCCTGTGCCTCACCCAGCTTCCGGTACTTGGTCGAAATCGTCTGAAGCTTCTCGACAAAGGTGTGGGTGGGCGCATAGCACGGCACGTCGATGGCCCTGTTATCCATTACAGAGATGCCGCGTGCGCTTGCTGTGTCCCACGCCCAGGACGAGATCGTCACCGGGCGGTTGGGTGCCGTGTCATCAAAACCGAGCTCTAGCAATATCCCGTCTTTGACACCTGCCAATGGGGCGGTGCGCGCCGCGTAAGAAAGCCGGATGCCACCGCTGCGCATCTTCTCATCGTCGAAATCTTCATCACGAGCGACTTGAACAATGCCCGGCATTTTTATTTCGACGGCCAGCCAGTCATAGAAAGCTCGGCGGGACGCGACATGGGCGGCCTTATCCTGATTGCGGCCGGTCTTGACGTCCAAATCTGTGGGTGGCTCGATGCGGATGTCGATGTCCTCCGAGAATCGATGGATGACACCAAACCCCTTGGACAAGGATGTGCCGCCCTTGAGCTCGAAGTTGAACCCCTGAGTTCGCAGCCCCCAAAGGCAATGCATGATCCAGTAGTCCTTCTCGACCAATGTCGGATCAAGGCTTCGCTCATCAGCGACAACGGCAAGCAGGTCACTGAAGTCCTTTCGGTCATGCAGAAATTCAGGCATTCAGCCAACCTTTGGTGCGCTTGCGGGTGGCCACGGAGCCAAATGTCGAGAGTGCGCGTTTGAGCTTGTCGGGGTCAAACGATGGCAGCTTGCTCTGTGCTTGCCGCAGGACTGCGTCACGATCTTCAGCCAACTGCTCAAGATTGTTGAGTAGATCGACAAACAAAAACTCCGGCGTGAGCTTTTTGGGGAAACGTGGTTTCACCCGGAAATCGAACTGCCGATTGCCGAGCTTGAACACGCCATGCCGCTTGTGGTTGTAGACCAGCGTGCGGTTGTAAAGCTGCGTTGTACCCAGGCCCACTGCGTTGTATGCCGACGGCGAGAAAACAAGAAATTCGGTATCGCGCAGGAAACTGCCAACCACTTCAGCATCCTCGGGCGGCACGGGCCCATAGCTGGACACCTTCGGCACGTAGTACATCCCCTGCGCCAGCTTCTTCACTCGACCTTCTTTGACCAATTCGCGCACGTGACGGTCTACCGCCGTGCTCATTTCAGCCAAATCCTCCCGCCGGTACACCCGCCCAGGACGCAGCGAAGCGGCCAACCGCTCAGCGGCGCCACTCACCGGCCTCTCAGAAGCAACCGAAACAGCAGTCATGACAGAATTCTCATTGAAATTTCATGCAATCTTAGGGCTAAACTGGGGGGCTTGCAAGTTCAGGCCCGTTTGCCGGTCTGACAGCTCCCACCATCCAGCAGAACAATGGCCTCAACCGATCAGATTGACCTCGTGTGCCATCGATGCGTGTCCGATGAGATGCTCGTCGCCGAGATCAAGCAATCCGGCAGCAAAGCCAAATGCACGTTTTGCGGCCGTCGCGGCGCAAAAACCTGGAGCATCCAGACATTGGCCGACCGCATCGAACCGGTGTTTCACGAAAACTTCGTACTGAGCCCCAGCGCGCCAGAGGGATACGAACTGTTCCTCCACATGGACAAGGAAAGCACATACGAGTGGACCCGGGAGGGCGAGCCACCGAACAAGGTCATCCAGTCCATGGCGGGCATCACAGAAGAAATCGCAGATGCGGTCATTGCTGAGCTTGACAGCCGACGACACTGGCACCACCACGACGACCCGAGCGAAGAAGATCCATTCGGATATGAGGCCTGCTACGTGCAGACGGTTGCGGATGGACATCGCTTGCAGCAATGGTGGGAATCGATCAAGGAAGACGTCACCCACAAGTCAAGGTTCTTCAGCTCAGCCGTCTTGCAGTTCCTGACCACCATCTTCGATGGCCTGGAGCACCTTGAAGGCCACCATGGACCAGCCGTCATCACCAAGGGCACCGATGCCCTGCTCTACCGCGCACGAGTGGCCAAGGACCACGGTGAGGTGACGCAGTTTTTGCTGAGGCGGGAAACCGAACTGAGTGCACCACCGAGGAAAGTTGCGCCGGCTGGTCGCATGAATGCTGCTGGCATCAGCGTTTTTTATGGCGCGACCGAAGTAGCCACCTGCATTGCAGAGGTCCGTGCACCCGTCGGGTCTTCGGTGGTTGTGGCTGGCTTCAGACCACTGAGGCCCCTACGACTAGTGAACCTCAAAGCATTCGACCGCCTGTTCGCGCGGGGCAGCATGTTCCACCCAGGCTTTCAGCAAGAAGCAGAACGGTTTGCCTTCATGCGACGCCTGTCCTTGCAGCTGTCCGCACCGGTGCTGCCTTCTGACGAAGCCCTTGACTACGTGATCACCCAAGTGATTTGCGAATATTTGGCCACCCTTCAACCTCGACTCGATGGGCTGATCTACCCGTCAACCCAAAGTGGAGGAGAAGGATCCAACGTGGTGCTTTTCAGTCATGCCTGCAAAGTGATGCCACCTGACGCACAGACCACACGAGACGAAGTGACCGTCATGCAAATGAGCGACGAGGCTGATGACGTCGAATATGTGGTGCACTTGACCTCGGTGGCAGACGCTGTCCCCACGACAGGCAACGACGACTCCCCTATCGATGAAGCCCTTCTTGAACAGGGCTTCGCTGGCTGGGTTCCGCATGGGTCCGCCAGCGCCGAGCTGCTGGAAACCCTGCCGACACTTGAGCTTGTCGCCACGGAGTTGGACGTGGTCGAGGTTCGAGCCGTGAAGTTTGAAACCCGCAGATACCAAGTCAGCCATTGGCAGCGTGACCCGTCACGCGATCTTGATCCAAACTTCTGATGGACAGAGCGCCCTGCGACATCATGACAACAGGCGTCAATTTGCTGCCCCGAATCCAGTCGTCCACCATCTCGGCCCAACTTTGCAACATGGCCCGCCGCTGCTCGGCGTATTCCGCCTTGTTGTAGACAGCACGCACCCCCTTCTGCTCGTGAGCCAGGCACTTCTCGATCCAGTCGGTGTTAAAGCCAGCCTCGTGAAGCAGTGTTGATGCCGTCCTGCGCAAGTCATGCACGCAGAAGTGAGGGAGATCCAGTCCGTCCTTTTGGGCCTTTTCCACCGCCGCAGTAATCACACGGTTGAGCGTAGCTTCGCTCATCGGCTTGTCGGTCTCATACCGACCGGGGAGCAAATATGGGCTGCTTCCAGCACAGGTTTTGAGGCCAACCAACAGATCGAGTGCCTGACTGCTGAGATAGACCACATGCGCCCGCCTGGCCTTCATCCGCTCGGGCGGAATCGTCCAGGTGGCCGCATCAAAGTCCACCTCTTTCCAGGTCGCCAGCAACAACTCGCCTTTGCGGCACATGGTCAGCAAGATGAACTTCACCGCCAGCTTCAGCGTGGGCAAGGTACCGATGGTGTCCAGCACCGAAAAGAACTGGTGAATCTCCCCAGGCGTCAATGCGCGCTCCCTGGGCTTGAAGGTGGCAATGGCTGAAGCCTTCACCGCTTCAGCGGGATTCTCGATCTTGAGCCCCCTGGACATGGCGTGCCGGTACACCTGCTGGATGACCTCGCGTACATGAACTGCCGTGGCCGGAGCGCCGCGCTCCTTGATCTTTTCGCACAGCGCGAGCACTTGGCTGGACGTGATCTCTTCCAGCTTGCGTTTGCCGAACTTGGGCAGCACATCACGATCCAGAATGCTCTTGCGCATCGCCGCCGTGCTGTCCGCCAGGCCGCCGTTTCGCAACCAGATGTCTGCAAAGAACTCGAAGGTGCCTGACTCTTGGCATTCCTTCTTAGCTTCAGATTTCACACGCGCTGGCGACTCCCCTCGGCTGACCATGTTCTTCGCTCTGGCCAGCAGGTCGCGCGCGTCAGCCAGCGAAAGCGGATCTCCGTACTTGATGTCCTCGGGGGCCCGCTTAGGCTGCGAGGCCTGGAACTCATCGTACTGCCCCAGTGTGAGCGTCTCCCGCCGCCCCGCGAGCCGGTAGTCATAGCGGAAAGTCAGTGTTCCTTTGAGTGAGACGACGACGTACATCCCATCGCGGTCCACCACCTTGTAGACCTTGTCCGTGGGCTTGAGGTTCTTGAGTTTGGTGTCTGTCAGTGCCATTGGGTAACCCCTCTCTTACCTTGCATCGCTTACCGTCAGAGCATCAAGACGGTAAGCAATCAAAGATCAATTGACTCAAAAAATCAACCGTCTTCCGTGCCGACAAAAACCTCGGGATGTCATGAAACCTCATGGGACGTCAAAAACAAAAAAGCCCTTGAAGATCAAGGGCTTAAATGCATTCATGAGACGTTCTGGGACGGTGTGAACCGCCTTCAAATCATTCCCACTCGATGGTGGCAGGCGGCTTGCTCGACACGTCGTAGGTGACGCGGTTGATGCCGCGCACCTCGTTGATGATGCGGCCCGACACCTTCTTGAGCAGGCTGTACGGCAGCTCGGCCCAGTCGGCGGTCATGAAATCGCTGGTCTGCACCGCGCGCAGCGCCACCACGTAGTCGTACGTGCGGCCGTCGCCCATCACGCCCACGCTCTTGACCGGCAGGAACACCGTGAAGGCCTGCGAGGTCAGGTCGTACCAGCTCTTGCCGCTGAGCGGCTCGATGGTGGAGCGCAGCTCTTCGATGAAGATGGCGTCGGCGCGGCGCAGCAGGTCGGCGTATTCCTTCTTCACTTCGCCCAGGATGCGCACACCCAGGCCCGGGCCCGGGAACGGGTGACGGTAGACCATCTCGTGGGGCAGGCCCAGCGCCACACCCAGTTCGCGCACTTCGTCCTTGAACAGCTCGCGCAGCGGCTCCAGCAGCTTCAGGCCCAGCTGCTCCGGCAGGCCGCCCACGTTGTGGTGGCTCTTGATGGTCGTGGCCTTCTTGGTCTTGGTGCCGCCACTCTCCACCACGTCCGGGTAGATCGTGCCTTGCGCCAGGAAGGTCGCGCCCTTCACGCCGTTGCCAGCCGCCTTGAGCTTGCCGGCTTCGGCCTTGAAGACGTCGACAAACAGGCCGCCGATGATCTTGCGCTTCTTCTCCGGATCGCTCACGCCGGCCAGCTGTCCCAGGAACAGGTCGCTCGCGTCGACACGGATGACCTTCGCGTGCAGCTTGCCCGCAAACATGTCCATCACCATGTCGCCCTCGTTCAGGCGCAGCAGGCCGTGGTCGACGAAGACGCACGTCAGCTGGTCGCCGATCGCGCGGTGGATCAGCGCCGCCGCCACCGACGAATCGACGCCGCCCGACAGGCCGAGGATGACCTCTTCGTCACCCACCTGCTCGCGGATCTTCGCGACCGCTTCTTCGATGTAGTTGCCCATGACCCAGTCGCCCGCGCAGCCGCTGATCTCGCGCACGAAGCGCGTCAGCATGGCGTGGCCCTGGATGGTGTGCGTGACCTCGGGGTGGAACTGCACCGCGTAGTAGCGCTTGGCCTCGTTGGCCATGCCGGCGATCGGGCAGCTTGGCGTCGAGGCCATCAGGGTGAAGCCCTCGGGCAGGCGCGTGACCTTGTCGCCGTGGCTCATCCACACCTTCAGCATGCCGTGGCCTTCGGGGGTGGTGAAGTCCTGGATGCCGTCCAGCAGCTTCGTGTGGCCATGGGCGCGCACCTCGGCGTAGCCGAACTCGCGGGTGTCGGACCAGCTCACTTCGCCGCCCAGCTGCACCGCCATGGTCTGCATGCCGTAGCAGATGCCCAGCACGGGCACGCCCAGATCCCACACGGCCTGCGGCGCGCGCAGCTGGTGGTCTTCGTAGGTGGAAGCATGGCTGCCAGACAGGATGATGCCCTTGGGGTTGAACGACTTGATGAAGTCGTCCGACACGTCGTTCGGGTGGATCTCGCAGTACACGTGGGCCTCGCGCACGCGGCGGGCGATCAGCTGGGTGACCTGGGAGCCGAAATCGAGGATCAGGATCTTGTCATGCATGGTGAGCTCTCTTGGGCAGGCTTCGGGCGTGAGGCAAAAGGCGGGCGGGATCAGACCCCGGTGCGCACGGTGCGCGCAGGGGCATCATGGAAGGCGCGGCTGAAGTAACGCAAGCCGATGACGGCGGCGATGGCCTGGATGGCGGCACACAGGTAGAACGGCGCGCCAATGCGCCAGTCCCCCTGCGGGTAATGAGACACAGCCGCCAGCAGCGGCGAGCCCAGCACCGGGCCCAGCATGGCGGCCACGCTGTTGATGGACGAGACGGCGCCCATGCTTTCGCCCTGGCGCGACGGGTCGACCGCATTCGAGACCACGCTCTGCAGGCCGGGCTGCACCATGTAGCCGAACACGTTGACGACGATGACGACGTACATCATCCAGCCCTCGGGCACGGCCCCAAAGGCGGCAAAGGCCAGCGTGGCCGACACCAGGCCGATGCGGACGATGTTGTGCAGGGGCATGCGCTTCTGGATCTGCCGCAGCAGCCCGCCCTGTACCAGCACGGCCATCATGCCGACGGCGAACAGCGACAGGCCGTTGTCCTTGGGCGTCCAGCCGAACTTGAACTCGGTGTAGAGGAACCAGCTGGTGTGCAGGCAGAACTGCGCCAGGATGGACAGCCCCATGATCCAGAGCAGCGTCTCGACACCCTTGAGCTCACGCAGGCGGGCCAGCGCGCTGAACGGGTTGGTGCGGGCAAATTCGAAGGCGCGGCGGCGCTCGGCCGGCAGCGACTCGGGCAGTACGAAGTAGCCGTAGACGGCGTTCAGCAGGCACAGCGAACCCGCCAGCATGAACGGCCAGTGGATGTTGTGGTCGCCCAGCACACCGCCCATCACGGGGCCCAGGATGAAGCCGAGGCCGAACATGGCGCCCAGCAGGCCATAGTTCTTGGCACGGTCCTTCGGCTGGGTGATGTCGGCCACGTAAGCGTTGGCCACCGCAATGTTGGCGCACACCGCACCGCCCATGATGCGCACGGCAATCAGCATCCAGAACTCGGTGGCCAGCGCCGTGACGAAGAAGTTGACCGCCATGCCCACCAGCCCGAGCAGCAGAACCGGTCTGCGACCGTAGCGGTCGGACAGCGCGCCGAGCACGGGCGCACTGAAGAACTGGGCGATGGCAAAGGCGGCCTGGGCTGCACCGTACCCGACGGAGGTGCCCGCCCCGCTGTCCATGAACGACCCGATGAGCTTGGGCAGGACAGGCGCGATGATGCCGATCGACATCATGTCGAGCAGCACCGTGATCATGATGAACGGCATGGCCGCCTGGCGGCCGGAGTTCGAAGCCATGGCTGTCTCGGTCGGTGGTCAAAAAAAGGAACCGGCCGAAGCCGGTGTCCTCATGCGGTCAGGAAAGACGGGCCGGCGCGACCACCGTCGGGCACCGGCCGCCGTGCCCCTTACTCCATGCGGTAGTTCGGGGCTTCCTTGGTGATCTGCACGTCGTGCACGTGGCTTTCGCGGATGCCCGCAGCCGTGATCTCGACGAACTCGGCCTTGTTGTGCATCTCGGCGATGGTGCCGCAACCGCAGTAGCCCATCGAGGCGCGTAGGCCGCCAGCCATCTGGTACAGGATCGTGATGACCGAGCCCTTGTAAGGCACGCGACCTTCGATGCCTTCGGGCACCAGCTTGTCGGCGTTGGGGTTCGTGGTCTCGTCGTTTTCCTGGAAGTAGCGGTCGGCCGAGCCGTCCTTCATGGCGCCGATCGAGCCCATGCCGCGGTAGCTCTTGTAGCTGCGGCCCTGGAACAGGATGACTTCGCCCGGTGCTTCCTCGGTGCCGGCGAACATGCCGCCCATCATCACGGTGCTGGCGCCGGCAGCAATTGCCTTGGCGATGTCACCGGAGTAGCGGATGCCGCCGTCGGCAATCAGGGGGACGCCCGTGCCTTGCAGCGCGGTGGCCACGTTGTCGATGGCCATGATCTGGGGCACGCCCACACCGGCGACGATGCGCGTGGTGCAGATGGAGCCGGGGCCGATGCCCACCTTGACGCCGTCGGCGCCGGCTTCGACCAGGGCCAGGGCCGCCGCGCCGGTGGCGATGTTGCCGCCGATGACGTCGACCTGCGGGAAGTTCTTCTTGACCCAGCGCACGCGCTCGATCACGCCGTGGCTGTGGCCGTGGGCCGTGTCCACCACGAGGGCATCGACACCGGCCTTGACCAGCAGCTCGACGCGCTCTTCGGTGCCGTCACCCACACCCACCGCTGCCCCCACGCGCAGCTTGCCATGGGCATCACGGGCGGCGTTGGGGAAGGTGTTCTGCTTGGTGATGTCCTTGACCGTGAACACGCCGCGCAACTCGTTGGCGTCGTTGATCATCAGGACGCGCTCCAGCTTGTGCTGGTGCATCAGGGCCTTGGCTTCGGCCTGGGTGGCACCGTCCTTGACGGTGACCAGGCGCTCGCGCGGCGTCATGATCTCGCGCACCGGGGCGTCGAGGCGGGTTTCGAAACGCAGATCCCGGCCGGTGACGATGCCCACGACCTTGCCGTTGTCCACCACCGGGAACCCGGAGATGCCATGCTGGTTGGACAGCTCGATCACATCGCGGACCTTGACGTCCGACGTGATGGTGATCGGGTCGCGCAGCACGCCGGATTCGTAGCGCTTGACGCGCGCGACTTCGGCTGCCTGTTGCTTGGGCGACAGGTTCTTGTGGATGATCCCGATGCCGCCTTCCTGGGCGATGGCGATCGCCAGGCGAGCTTCCGTCACGGTGTCCATTGCGGCGGACACCAGAGGCAGATTCAGCTGAATATTGCGGGACAGACGGGTGGCCAGCGACGTGTCGCGGGGCAACACTTGAGAGTACGCGGGCACCAACAACACGTCATCAAACGTGAGGGCTTTACCAAGCAGGCGCATGAACAGGGCTCCAGACGCAAAAGCGGATTATACGCGGTGAAGCGGACACCGGGAAAACGTACGTGTTCGCGGGCCGAATCCACACAATCCCCCGGAGCCGGGGAAGACAGCAGGGCTAAACTTGTGCAGATGAGCACCCTGCACCCGATTTCGTCACGCGTGGCCCTGTCTGTGCTGGCCGCGTTGTGTCTATACAGCCTGCCCGCCTCGGCCGCACCGCAGTGGAAATGGCGGGATGCGAACGGCAGCATCCAGTACAGCGACCGTCCGCCGCCGGCGGGCACGCCGGAACAGGCGATCCTGGCGCGTCCGGTGGCCCCCACCAGCCGCCCCGTGGTGAAGGCGGCCGAAGCGGCACCGGCTGCAGCGCCCGTCACGCCCGCGGCGTCGGCCGCTGCGGCCAAGGCCGACAGCGAACTGGAAGCCCGCCGCCGCAAGGCCGAAGAAGAAAAGAAGGCCCAGATGAAGGCCGAGGAAGACAAGCAGGCCAAGGTTCGCGCTGAAAACTGCCAGCGCGCCACGGCCTACATGAAATCGCTGCAGGACGGCATCCGCATCGCGCGCACCAATGCTGCCGGCGAACGCGAGATCCTCGACGATGCCGGCCGCGCGGAAGAGATGCGCCGCACCCAGGAAGTGATGGCAGGCAACTGCCGCTGACCGCGCGCGCGTCGGGTGCGGTGCCCGACGTTCGGCCACCTTGTCAGTCGCCCTGCCCGGTCGCCGTCCAGTTCCGTGGACGGTGCCACCCCTTCGGGATCTTTTCGCCCTGGCTGCGGTAGCGCTGCCGGCGCGCCTCCTTCGGGTCGACCTTGAGCTGGCGAACCAGTTCGACGCGGTCACCATCGCGCAACGCCTGCGTCGCACGGGCCCGATGCCCCCAGACGCCAGCCGACCACACGCCCTGGGCCAGCCCTTCGGCATCCAGCCCCTCGATGCGACCGATCAGGCCGGACGCCTCCACCGCATCGCGGAGTGTCACTCCACTGGGCAATTCGAGCGCCACGCGCTCGACCACGCGCGGCGAGACACTCACCGCCACCTCGACGGCGATCCGGGCCAACAGCGGCTCAGCGGGGGCCATGGACCTGCTCCGCACGCTTCACGAAGGCATCGATGAAGGTGTTGGCAATGCGGTCGAACACCGGGCTGATGACGAGTTCGAGCGGCCGGCTGGAGAACGCGTACTTCAGCGAGAACTCGACCTTGCACGCGGGCGCATCGAGCGGATCGCCCGGGGCAGCCGCCGCACCCGGCGTGTTCAGCGGCGAGAACGTCCACGTGCCTTCCAGCTGCGAGAACGGGCCATCGACCAGGGTCATGCACACCGACCGCCCTGTCTCATTGACGTTGCGGGTGGTGAAGGCCTGGCGTACGCCTGCAAAATGGATGTGCAGGCGCGCGGTCATGCCGTCGTCGTGACGTTGCAGGACCTCGGCCTTGTCGCACCAGGGCAGGAATTTGGGGTAGTCTTCGACCGCGGTGACCAGCGCATACATTTCGCGCGGCGAGTACCACAGCAGGACCGACTTGTGGACGTGCTTCATAGAATCCCGCCATTTTACGAAAACGACGCCCCTTCTCATGTCGATTGCTGAAAACCGCAAAGCCCACTTCAATTACCACATCGAAGAAAAGTACGAAGCCGGCGTCGTGCTCGAGGGCTGGGAAGTGAAGGCCATTCGCGAAGGCCAGGTGCAGATGACCGACGGCTATGTCGTGGTGAAGAACGGCGAGCTCTACCTCATCGGGCTGCGCATCAACGCGCTGCGCTCGGCCTCGACGCACGTGAACCCCGACGCCGACCGCACGAAGAAGCTGCTGATGCACCGCGCCGAGATCAGGCGCCTGATCGGCAAGACCGAGCAGCGCGGCTACACGATCGTGCCGCTGAACCTGCACTGGAAGGGTGGCCGCGTGAAGGCGGACATTGCGCTCGCGAAGGGCAAGGCCGAGCACGACAAGCGCAACACCATCAAGGACCGCGACTGGGAACGCGAAAAGGGCCGGCTGATGAGACAGAAGGTCTCATCCAATCCGAAGGATTGAGGCGCGAAGCGACCAGGCCTTTTGGTCGCTCAGCCCATCACCTTCAGAGCCTGCTCCAGATCGGCCAGCAGGTCGTCGACCTCTTCCAGGCCGATCGCGAACCGCACCAGGGTGTCATTGCCCCGGCCGGCCAGCGGACCGAACTGGCGCATGCCGCGCAGGCTGTAGGGCATCACGAGGCTCACCGGCCCACCCCACGAATAGCCGATGCGGAACAGGCGCAGCGCATCCACAAAGGCATCGACACGGTCTGCCGCGAACCGCCGGTGATCGAACACCACCGACACCAGCCCGCCCGCCTGCGTGGCAACCTGGGCCCAGGCGGCGTGTCCGGGCGATTCGGGCAAGGCGGGGTGCAACACCTGGGCGAACTCGCTGCGCGCTGAGAGCCACTGCGCCACGGCGCGCGTAGCCCGGTCGTGCGCGGCGTAACGCAGCGCCAGGCTGGGCAGCCCGCGCAGCAGCGCCTCGGCATCGTTGGCGCCTACCCCCAGGCCCAGCCGCATGTGCGTGAGCTTGAGTTGCAGATGCAGCGCCGCGTCGCGCGTGACGACGGAGCCCATCAGCACGTCGCCCCCGCCCGACGGGTACTTGGTGAGCGCGTGCACGCTGATGTCGACACCCGCTGCCCCATTCGGGCCCGACACGCCCAGCTCGAAGGGGTTGAAGGCCAGCCCAGCCCCCCAGGTGTTGTCGAGCGCCACCACCAGCCGCGGGTGCTGCCGGGCCACCGCGAGCAAGGCCTGCAGATCCGGGAACTCGAGTGTGACCGAGCCGGGTGCTTCCAGCCACAGCAGGCGGGTGCGCTCGTTGATAAGGCCGGCGAGCGACGCCGGGTCCATCGGGTCGTACACCCGGTGTGTGATGCCCCAGTGCGCCAGTTCCACCCGGGTGAAGTCGCGGTTCGGCGCGTACACGTTGTCGGGCAGCAGCACCTCGTCGCCCGCCTTCAGCAGCGACTGCGCCACCAGCGTGAGCGCCGACAGCCCCGAAGGCGCGAGCAGGCACTGGCGGCCCCCCTCGAGGGTGGCGAGCCGCTCTTCAAGCGTGAAGGTGGTCGGCGTGCCGTGCAGGCCGTAGGTGTAGCCGCTCTTGTCCTTCCACTCGCGCGCCTTGAGCGCAGCCGTGTCGTGAAAAAACACGGTGGAGGCCTTGAAGACGCCGGGCTGCACCGAGCCGAAGCCGCCCGGGGGCTCGTAAGCGTGGTGAATCAGGCCGGTGGCGCGGCCCACAGGCTGCGCGGCAGGCGCGGTGGCGTCAGAGGAAGGCAGTTCGGGTGCGGTCATGTGGGGATGCTAGCGCAGGGCCGTCCGCCCCTGCCGCGACTCAGGCTCGCAGCCAGGCCCGCGTCTCATCCCAGCCGGGCGGCTCACACCCCTTGCGCTGCACATTGATGGCGGCCGTGGCCATGGCGTGCCGCAAGGCTGCCTCCAGGTCGGACACGGTGAGCTGGCCCAGCGCATCGGCCGTCAGGTGGTGCTCGTGGGCCAGCCAGGCCAGCAGCCCGGCCTGGAAGCAGTCGCCCGCCCCCACGGTGTCGACGACCGCCACCGCGGCCGGCACCGGCAGTTGCACGCAAGCCTGTCGGGTCATCAACATCGCGCCGTCGGCCCCGAGCGTGAAGGCCACCAGCTGCGTCATGGGGTTGGACAGCAGCTGGGTGCCCACCGCGTTCAGGTCGGCGCTGTTCCAGCCCAGGGCGCGCACGTCTTCGTCGCTGAGCTTGACGATCTGCGCCATGCCGAGGGCCTGGCGCACCGCGTTCACGTAGGCCGCCTGGTCGGCGGCGCCGGGCCCGACCACCACCGGCCGGAGGTTCGCGTCCACCGACACGACCGCACCCCGCAGCCGGGCAGCCCGCAGCACGGTGTGGACCTTGGCCCAGTCCCCCGGGGCCAGCGCCAGCCCACCGGTGTGAATCAGGCGCAAGGCCGCCGGCAGGCGTGCAATCAGTTCGTCTGCCGTGCCATCGCGGTCGGCCACGTGCTGGCGGTGAAAGGTGTAAGACGGCACACCGCCCGGCCCCAGTGACACCACGGCCAGCGAGGTGGGACAGGCGCTGCGCGGCATCTGGCCCAGGTCCACGCCGTCGGCCTGCAAGCGAGCCACGAAGCGCTGCCCGAAGGTGTCCGACGAGAGCGGGTTGAGGTAGCGGATGCGTTGCCCTTGGCGGGCCATGGCACGGGCGAAGTTGCACACGGAGCCGCCCAGACAGGGCTCATACCGGCCGTCAGGGTGCTCGATGAGGTCGACAAGGGCTTCGCCGAGGGCTGCAAACATGGGGTCTCCTTGGGGAGATGGGACAGAACGCCGCCGAGTGTGCCGCTGCCCCCTCGCGTTCGACACTAGGGTTTGTCATAAATAAAACGGGTTGATTTATTAATGAAGCGTTCAGATACTTGCTCCCGTTGTCCGGCGACGGGCGACGAGGCTTGACGACACCACCCTACCGAGGAACACACCATGCCGATCTCGCGCACCCTTGCTGTCACCCTGAGCGCTGTGGCGCTGGCCGCCCTGAGCCAGTTCGCTGCAGCGGCCGATCAGCCTGTCATCGGGTTGATCACGAAGACCGAGACCAACCCGTTCTTCGTCAAGATGAAGGAAGGCGCGACGGCGGCCGCCAAGGCGCAGAATGTCAAACTGCTGACCGCTGCAGGCAAGCAGGACGGCGACAACGCCGGGCAGGTCACTGCCATCGAGAACATGATGGCCGCCGGCGCGAAGACGATCCTGATCACGCCCAGTGACGCCAAGGCCATCGTCCCGGCGATCAAGAAGGCGCGCGACAAAGGCGTGATGGTGATTGCCCTCGACAGCCCCACCGACCCGCTGGAGGCTGTGGACGCGCTGTTTGCCACCGACAACTACAAGGCCGGCGCGCTGATCGGCCAGTACGCCAAAGCGTCGCTGGGCGGCAAGCCGGCCCGCATTGCGACGCTGGACCTGTTCCCCGGCCACCCGGTGGGGGCCCAGCGCCACAACGGCTTCCTGAAGGGCTTCGGCCTGGCGGCCAACCCGGCCACATCGAACGAACTGTCCAAGCCCGCCGAGGTGGTGTGCATGGCCGACTCCTTCGGCGACCAAGCCAAGGGCCAGACCGCGATGGAGAACTGCCTTCAAAAGAACCCGGACATCAACCTCGTCTACACGATCAATGAGCCGGCCGCTGCAGGCGCTTACAAGGCGCTGAAGGCCGCGGGCAAGGAGAAGGACGTGCTGATCGTGTCGGTCGATGGCGGCTGCCAGGGTGTGAAGGACGTGGCCGCCGGCAAGATCGCTGCCACCTCGCAGCAATACCCGCTGAAGATGGCCTCGATGGGCGTGGACGCGGGCGTGCAGTACGCGAAAACGGGCAAGAAGGTGGCCGGCTACACCGACACCGGGGTGACGCTGATTGCCGGCAAGGTCGTGCCGGGCGTGGACAGCAAGGACGCCCAGACGGGCCTGAACCTCTGCTGGGGCAAGAAGTAAACGGGGTACACCATGCTGGCGACCCCCACCTCTCCGAACCGGGCTGAGCGCATGAAAGACTGGACCCGTCACCTGCCGCCCATGGCCATCCTCGGGCCCTTGCTTGCGTTGCTCGCGGCAAGCGCCTTCTTTGCCACCCAGGCCGATAACTTCCTGTCGGGCCAGAACTTCTCGCTCATTCTGCAGCAGGTGATGGTGGTGGGGCTGCTCGCCATCGGCCAGACGCTGATCATCCTGACGGCGGGCATCGACCTGTCGTGCGGCATGGTGATGGCGCTCGGCTCCATCGTGATGACGAAGCTGGCGACCGAGATGGGCCTGCACCCGCTGCTGGCGATGTTGCTCGGCATCGGGGCGACCACCGCGTTCGGGCTGCTCAACGGCCTGCTGGTGACCCGCATCAAGCTGCCGCCCTTCATCGTGACGCTGGGCACGATGAACATCGCCTTCGCGATCACGCAGATCTACTCGGGCGCCCAGACCATCACCGACCTGCCGGAGGCGATGACCTTTCTGGGTGACCCGATCATGATCCTCGGCACGCCGGTGGCGGGCGGGGTGCTGGTGATGCTGGCGCTCTACGCGATGGTGTGGTTCGCCTTGAGCCACACCGCCCCCGGGCGCCACCTGTACGCCGTGGGCAACAACCGCGAGGCCGCGCGCCTGACCGGCATCTCGACCGAGCGCGTGCTGCTGACGGTGTATGCACTGGCCGGCACGTTCTACGGTATCGCGGCGCTGTTGTCCGTGGCCCGCACCGGCGTGGGCGACCCGCAGGCAGGTCAGACGGAGAACCTCGACTCGATCACAGCCGTGGTGCTGGGGGGCACCAGCCTGTTCGGCGGCCGCGGCATCATCGTCGGCACCCTGATCGGCGCGCTGATCGTGGGCGTGTTCCGCAACGGCCTGACGCTGATGGGCGTGTCGTCCGTCTACCAGATCCTCATCACCGGCATCCTCGTGATCCTGGCGGTGGCCACCGACCAACTCTCTCACAAGCGAGCCTGACCGTGTCTGCCATCCTCCAAGCCGACTTTGAAGGAGCCGCCATGCAGGCCTCCCCCTCCACCCAACCCATCGTGCTGCAGGCCCGGGGTCTGGTGAAGCGCTACGGCCAGGTCACCGCGCTCGATGGCGTGGATTTCGAACTGCGCGCCGGTGAGATCCTCGCCGTGATCGGCGACAACGGCGCGGGCAAGTCCTCGTTGATCAAGGCTTTGTCGGGCGCGCTGGTGCCGGATGAAGGCGAGATCCTGATGAATGGCCAGCCCATTCACATGAAGAGCCCGATCGACGCGCGCCGCCACGGCATCGAGACCGTCTACCAGGATCTGGCGGTTGCCCCCGCAATGACGATTGCCGAGAACCTGTTTCTGGGCCGCGAGGTCTTCAAGCCCGGCGCGCTGAACAAGCTGTTCAAGGTGATCGACAAGCGGCGCATGCTGGCCGAGGCCATCGAGCGCATGAACGACCTGAAGGTGGGCATTCGCTCGATGACGCAGGCCGTCGAGACGCTCTCGGGTGGGCAGCGCCAGTGTGTGGCCGTGGCCCGCGCTGCCGCCTTTGCGCGCCATGTTGTGATCATGGACGAGCCGACCGCCGCCCTGGGCGTCAAGGAAGGCAACATGGTGCTGGAGCTGATACGCCGCGTGCGGGACAAGGGCCTGCCTGTGATCCTCATCAGCCACAACATGCCGCACGTGTTCGAGATTGCCGACCGCATCCACGTGCAACGCCTGGGCCGACGCGCCGCAATCCTGAACCCCAAGGTGGTCAGCATGTCCGACACCGTGGCGGTGATGACCGGCGCCATGACGGCGGATCAGTTGCCCAGGGAGGCCCTGTGCTGAAAGGCATCGACCCGCTGCTGACGCCCGACCTGCTGAAGGTGCTGGCCGAGATGGGCCACGGCGACGCCATTGTGGTGGCCGATGCCAACTTCACGGCCGCCACGCTGGCCCGGATACCGGGCGGGGGCCACAAGGCCTTGATCCACCTGCCCGGGGCTTCGGTGCAGCGGGCGTGCGAGGCCATTCTGTCGCTGCTGCCCCTCGGCACCCCCGAAGAGAAACCGGTGGCCTTCATGAAGGTATGCCAGACGCCGGACGGCTACCTCAGCGGCCTGCAACGCGAGGTGATCGGGATGCTGAGCGCCCGCGGGTTGGTCGGCCCCGATGAGTGCGAAACCATCGAGCGCTTCGCCTTTTATGATGCGGTGCGTCGCGCCCACGCCATCGTGCTGACCAGCGATCTTCAGCCCTACGGCAACGTGCTGCTGAAGAAAGGGGTCATCGGCGAGCCCTTGCGCCCGTGAGCGCACGCCGTCTCACTTTCAAAAGCCCATGACGTCCCCAGCTGCTTCTGTCGACCCCCACCCTCGCCTGCGCCCGCGCGGCTCCAACCAGGAAGGGGTGCGGCAGTACAACGAGCGCGTGGTGCTGCAGGCGATCCGGCTGCACGGCGCCTTGCCCAAGGCCGATCTGGCGCGGCTGACGCACCTCAGCCCGCAGACGGTGTCCATCATCATCGAGCGCCTGCAGGAAGACGACCTCGTCATCAAGCAGGCCCGGGTGCGTGGCAAGGTGGGCCAGCCGTCGGTGCCCATTTCACTGAACCCCGACGGGGCCTTCTCGGTGGGCATCAAGGTGGGCCGGCGCAACATGGATGCCCTGCTCGTCGACTTCACCGGGCGCGTACGCCAGCGGCACACCCTGCCCTACCCCTGGCCGGATCCCGACACGCTGTTCGATGACATCGCCCGGCACGTGGCCCTGCTGCAGACCCACCTGCGCGACACGCTGGGCGCCGCCAAGGCCGATCGCCTGCTGGGTGTCGGCGTGGCAGCGCCGTTCTCGCTCGGCGGCTGGCAGACCTTGCTCGGCATGCCGGAGCACAAGGCCCGCACGTGGCAGGCGGTCGACATTCCATCGCGCATGCAGGACACGACCCGGCTGCCGGTGCACTTCGTGAAGGACACGTCGGCCGCCTGTGTGGCCGAACTGGTGGCGGGCCGCGGCCGCAGCGTGCCCACCTTCCTCTATGTGTTCGTCGACACCTTCATCGGCGGCGGCCTGGTCATCGACAGCCACCTGCGCGGCGGCATCCATGGCAATGCAGGCGCGGTGGGCTCGTTGCCTCTGTCGCCCGCGCAGCCCGGGCAGGCCTCGATGCCGGCTCAGCTGCTGAGCGTGGCCTCGCTGGTCAACCTCGAGCAGGCGTTCGAAGCGGCCGGCCTCGACCCCATGGCCGCCTACGATGACCGGGCCATGCAGTCGCCCTGGATGCCCCACACCGCCGACTGGGTCGCGCACACCGCGCGCGGCATCGCCATGGCGGTGAACACGACGGCGTGCGTGCTCGACCTGGAAGGCGTCATCGTCGATGGCTCGTTCAGCCGCGGCCTGCTCGCATCGCTGCTGGCCGCCGTGCAAAGTGCGCTGGCCGAGTACAACTGGGAAGGGATCTTCGAGCCCCAGGTGATGGGCGGCATGATCGGGTCGGATGCCCGCGCGCTGGGTGGCGCGCTGATGCCGCTTTACGCGAACTTTGCGCCGGACCGCGAACTGTTCCTGAAGCTCGAAGCCTGAGCGCGATCAGATCGGCAGCGCGATCAGATCGTGGCCTTCCACCGCCACGATGCGCGCGCGGGTGAACTCACCCACCTTCAGCGTCTTGCTGGCCTTCTCGGGCGGCAGCAGGCGCACGGTGCCGTCGATCTCGGGCGCGTCGGCATAGCTGCGGCCCACGCCGCCCTTGCGGCCCAGTGCGGGCGCACTGTCGACCAGCACCTGCATGGTGGCGCCCACGCGGCGCTGCAGCTGGGCGATCGACACCTCTTCCGCCACCGCCATGAAGCGGGCACGGCGTTCCTCGCGCACCTCATCGGGCAAGGCGCCGGGCAGTTCGTTGGCCGGCGCGCCGTCGATCGGCGAGTAGGCAAAGCAGCCCGCGCGGTCGATTTCGGCTTCCTTCAGGAAGTCGAGCAGGTATTCGAACTCTTCTTCGGTCTCGCCCGGGAAGCCGGCGATGAAGGTCGAGCGCACGACGATCTCCGGGCAGATCTCGCGCCAGCGGCGCAGGCGGTCGAGGTTCTTCTCGCCGTTGGCCGGGCGCTTCATGCGCTTCAGCACATCCGGGTGCGCGTGCTGGAACGGCACGTCCAGGTAAGGCAGGATCAGGCCTTCGGCCATCAGCGGCACCACCTCATCCACGTGCGGATAGGGGTAGACGTAATGCATGCGGACCCAGGCACCGTGTTCGCGGGCCATCTCGCCCAGGCGGGCGGCCAGGTCGTACATGCGGGTCTTGACCGGCTTGCCGTCCCAGAAGCCGGTGCGGTACTTCACGTCCACGCCATAGGCACTGGTGTCCTGGCTGATGACCAGCAGTTCCTTCACGCCGGATTCGAACAGCGCCTTGGCCTCGCTCAGCACATCGCCGATCGGGCGCGACACGAGGTCGCCGCGCATGCTGGGGATGATGCAGAAGCTGCAGCGGTGGTTGCAGCCCTCGCTGATCTTCAGGTAGGCATAGTGCTTGGGCGTGAGCTTGATGCCGGCCACGCCGCGCGCCTCGGGCACGAGGTCGATGAACGGGTCATGCGGCTTGGGCACGTGCTGGTGCACGGCGTCCATCACCTCTTGCGTGGCATGCGGGCCCGTGACGGCCAGCACACTGGGGTGCACGTCCTTGACGAGGTTGGTGCCCTCACCTGCCCCGGCCTTCGCGCCCAGGCAGCCGGTCACGATGACCTTACCGTTCTCGGCCAGCGCCTCGCCGATGGTGTCCAGGCTTTCTTTCACCGCATCGTCGATGAAACCGCAGGTGTTGACGATCACCAGGTCGGCGCCGGCAAAGGTCTTGCTGGTTTCATAGCCCTCTGCGCGCAGCTGCGTGAGGATCAACTCGGAATCGGTCAACGCCTTGGGGCAGCCAAGTGAAACAAAGCCGATCTTGGGCGCGCTGGCAGGGGTGACGGTGGGGGTCTGTTCGGAACTCATGGGGCGTGATTGTCCCGGAATTTCCCACCCTTCGGGGGACGCCCCACCGGCATCACCTCTTTCTGCCGAACACCATCCGGGCGTTTTTCCGCTCTTCATCGAGCGCCGCGAGCGCCCGGTCCAGCCCGGTCCAGTCGTTGGCAGCCTGGTTGATGGCCGTGTGAACCAGCGCGTCGGCCTTGTCCTGGCTCGCATAGCTGTTGACCTGGGTGTTCATCGAGGCGTAGTCGGCCGTGAACACGTTGCTGTCCATGTCCACCACGGTCAACGAGGCCCAGCCCACCGACTGGTTCACCAGCACCGATGCCATGCCCACGATCTGGATCCGTGCTCGGGCGCGGTTCAGCTTGGCGCAGACCTCATCGTAGTTCTCGAAGGTCCAGCCGCCGTGCTTCTTGAAGATGGTGGCGATCTGGCCGTCACGAACCGAGGTGATCCGGCATTCGGCCGCCACGGTCAGCGAAGCGACCGACAGGATGAGGGCAAGGGCTGTCTTTTTCATGGTGTTTTCAAGGCGCGTTCAATCGGAACAGAAAAGCCGGCATTTCTCTTTGAGCTTCAGGTTCGCGAGAAAAGCCTCGAAGGTGGCCTGATCGCGGCTGGCGTAGTGCAGGCGTGGGGCCAGGTAGCGCACCACCCAGAAGTCGCCCTGGTGGACGAAGCCGACGCTCTGGCTGAGGTACTCCAGCCCCCAGCCGTTCTGGCTGCGGGTGTCCATCCGGAAGGCCGGCACGCCGTCCTGCGCGAAGGGCTTGATCGCCACGCGCTCTGTCGTGCCCGCCAGCGGCTTGGCATGTCCCACGGGGAACAGGCCCATCAAGCCTTTGAGCTCGTCGCGGTCGGTGCGGACGAGATCGGGCTCGTCGTCGCGCATGCGTTGGTACTGCCACAGCGCCAGATCCTGCGCCGGGGTACTGGCGGTGACCTTGCGGCCTGCAAACGCCTCGTCCACCGGGCGCCGGGTGATGCTGATCTGCTGCAGGAAGAGCCCGTCACGGGTGATCAGCAGCACGTCGCTGTCGGTGGGCGCGCGCTTCCAGCCCTCTGGGATGACGGCGATGTAGGCACGCGTCGGGCCTTTCACGGTTTCCTGCTTCTGCACCTGCTGCCAGGTGGGCGCACAGCCCGCCAGCCACACCGCCACGGCAAACAGGGCGCCGCGGGTCATTCGTTGGAACATCACGATGTACTTCCCGGCTTCTTGTTGGCCAGGCCGAGGTATTGGTCGATGAAGCCGCGCTCCTCGTCGGTGCGGGCCAGTTCGCGGGCGCGGGTAAGGTGCGCGCGCGCAGCCTCGAGGTCACCCTGCCTCAGCGCCATCACGCCCAGCAACTTGAGCGCACGGGCGTCATCCGGGTGCGCCTGAACATGCGCCTCCAGTTCGGCAGACACTCGGGGCGCGTGCGTGGCATCGGGGTGAGCCGCCCAGGCCTCCGCCAGCAACACGCGTGCGCCGGACGGCAGGACGACGTGCGCGCGCGGGCGCTCGATGTTGCGCATGACGCGGTTCAGGCGCCCCGCCTCCAGCTCGGTCTCGAAGACGGGCAGCGCCCAGGGCGCGAGCAAGTCGCCATATGGCTGCACCTCCGCTTCGGCGACCGACGTGGTGATCGCCGCGGCGCGGATGGCGGTGGGCGAGACAGCAGCCTCGTCACCCGCGGGCTCATCACCCACCACGACCGTGGCGACGGCCACCTGCGAAGGCAACTCCAGCGCGCCGGCCGGCAGGGCGACCGCAGCCTGGGCATCGGATGCCACAGGCCCACCGGTCGCCGCGGCCGGAGCGACCGACGCCTCGGTGGCCGCGGCGGCGCGGCGCGCCACCTCCACCCGCTGGGCGAGCCGCTCTTCATTGGCGTAGAACGCCGAGAACTTCTTCTCGTCGACCCTGGCCTCATCCAGCAAGCGCTGCATGACGCGCGAGAACGCGTCGGTGTGGCCAAAACGCCGGCTCAGCACCGACAGGCTGTACTCGTCGGCCTCGGTCTCGAGCGCCTCCGAATAGCCGAACAGCGAGGTCTTCACCATGGCGTCGAAGCCCGTGGCCGACATGCGGCGCACGAAGTTGTCCGCCATGGTTTCCTTGAGCCGACCCAGCTGCGCCTGGATGAACGCCTTGCCGCCATCGACCAACAGCATTTCCGGCGTGACCTGGAACGCAGTGATGAGGCCGGCCGTGGAGATCAGCGAATTGGCTTTCACCACGGTCTGGAACACCACGTTGGCCCCCGCACCGAGCCGGGCCGCGTACACGGTGCGCACTGCGTGGCGCTGCAGCACGTGGGCCACTTCCCGGGCCAGCACCGCCACCAGCTCTTCCTCGTTGTCGAGCCGCATCAGCATGCCGGTGCTCACGACGATGTCGCCATTGGCACTGGACACCGCCACCACGTCGGCGTTGTCGATCACGACCAGATCCAGCTTCGGGGCCAGATCGGGCCAGTGCCGCTGCAGGACCGCGCGCACACTGCGCTGCAGCGGCCGCAGGCGCTCCGGCGTCTGGCCACGAACGAACTGGGCCCGGAAGATTTCGGCTTCGTGCCAGATGCGTTCCTCGAGCTCGTCGCTGGGCCTGACTGCCGCTGCATCGGGGAACGGGTCGTAGAACAGCGCGTGGGCCGGGCTGCCAGCCACCAGGCCAGCCAGCACAGCCAGCAACGAAATGCGCTTGCACAAGGTGCGGAGCCGCATGCTCACCCCTTGCGTGCCTTGAGCGCCCAACGGAAGTCGCTGAGCACCGTTTCGCCCATCGCCCGCACGTCGGCGTCGTTCGTGAGCGACTTGCGCGTGGCGGTGTCGGCGTCGAACATCAGGACATCGCCACTGCGCAGGTCGACCACGCCCGTCACCACGGCCGCAGGCTGCGAGCTGAGCGACTCGCCCAGGGGCAGCACGGCGTTGAGCGTGTCGAGCACCTTGCGCGACATGCTGCGCACCTTGTCTCGCCCCACCACAAAGATCGCTGTGTCGATCTGGCGCTCGCGGGCGATGTCGGCCATGCCCGCACCAAGGGTGTAGTCGAAGTAGCGCGCCTTGTCGGACCACACATCGACCGCCCCTTCCTTGACCTGCAGCATCTGGCTCACCATGGTGGCGAACAGCGCGCGGTGCTGGAGCAGGGTCTCGCGCTCGTCGGCTTCCAGCGATTCCAGTGTGACCACCTCGAAGGACTTGTCCTTCTCGCTCAATTCGCGAACCTGCTCCACCAGCGTTCTGGCGGCACGTCGCTCGGCCGCCACCACGCGCTCTTCGGTCTTCCCGAAAGTGATCTCGGTGATCACGAAGTCGGCGGGCACCACGAGCACCCGCCTCGGGCCGGTCTGGCCGGAGCCCGCCAGATCATGACGGATGATGCCCCGCGCCCCGCATCCTGACAGCCACATCGCCACGATGGCGCTGCATCCCAGCACCAGGCGGCGCCGATCCCGCGACACTTCCACTCAGACCTCCTCGAACTGCTTGTTCTGCGCGCTTGCACACCTGCCCTGCGCCCGAAGAGGTTTTCGGCCGAAAGGCAAAAAAGTGTAACGCGACGCCGTGAGCAGGCGCCTCGGCCGTTCGGTGGGTCAGCTCGCGGTGGGGCCCTGCACGGCCAGCCAGCCGGCCAGCTCTGCGGCCGACCGGACGCCCAGCTTCGAGAACACCCGCGCCCGGTGCACCTCCACGGTTCGCACCGCAATGTGCAGTTCGTCGGCAATCACCTTGTTGAGCTTGCCGGCCGCCACCCGGTGCATGACCTCCCGCTCGCGGTCACTCAGGCTGGCCAGGCGGGCCTGGCGCTCCACGGCCAGTGCATCCTGGGCATACGAGGCCGCTTCGACGGCCAGCGCCTGCTCCACGCGATCGACCAGCGTGTTGTCGCTGTACGGCTTCTCCAGGAAGTCGAAGGCGCCCTTCTTCAAGGCCTCGACCACCATGGGGATGTCGCCATGGCCGCTGAGGAACAGCAGCGGACTGCGGTGCCCCCGGGCCACGAGTTCTTCATGCAGGCGCAGGCCGGACATCGGCTCCATGCGCACGTCGAGCAGGAACACGCCACGCACCGGTGTTGTCGCCTGCTCGAGAAACTCCAGCAACGCGGGCCCACTGTCAAACGCGTGCACCAGCAACCCCCGCGAACCCAGCAGAAACACCAGGGCGTCGCGCACCACGGCCTCGTCATCCACCAGGTAAACCACACCGGGTTCGTTCGCCATCATGCTCGTCATGCCTCCTGTGCCCTTTGCCCCTCGATCTCACCTTCGACCTCGGCGGCCCCATCGGCCACGGGCAGCGTGAAGCACAGGCTTGCACCGCCCTCGGGCCGCTCCGCCGCCTCCATCGTGCCGTAGTGCAGTTCGATGATCGAGCGGCAGATGGCCAGCCCCATCCCCATGCCTTCCGCCTTGGTCGAGAAGAACGGGGCGCAGATCTGCTCCGTGGTCCGCCCGCCCAGACCGGGGCCATTGTCCTCGACACACACGCGAACCCGGGCGCGTTCGCCGTCATCAGCCGGCAGGCACGCCACCCGCACGCTCACCCGTCGTGGGCCGTCCTGCGTGCCCACCGCGTCGCAGGCATTGCGCACAAGATTCACCACCACCTGCTCCAGCAACACCGGGTCGGCCACCACCTCGGGCAGGTTGGCCGGGCAATCCATGGCAAGCTCGACGTTGAGCCGGGCAATGTCCTTGCGTAACAGCGCCATCCCCGACTCGATCACCGCGGGCAGCCCGCAGGGCTCCAGCTGCGGCTCTCGCCGGGTCAGGAACTCCCGGATGCGCTTGACAATGCGGCCCGCGTGCGCCGCCTGCTCGCCCATGCGCTGAAGGGCCTTGAGCAGTTGGGGGTCGGCCTCCGGCTGGCGTGACAGCGCGTTGATCACCCCGGCGTTGTAGCTGGCGATCACCGTCAGTGGCTGGTTCAATTCGTGAGCCAGCGTCGACGCCACCTCGCCCAGCATCGTCAGGCGTGCCTGGTGCGCCATTGCCTCCATCTGCCGGCGTTCGCGCTCTTCCATCTGCTTGCGCTCGGTGATGTTCAGCACCGAGGCCATCCAGCCGATCTGCTGCCCCTTGGCGTCCACCAGCGGGGCCTCGAAGATCATCACATCCACCACACGCCCATCGCGGTGCTGCCAGCGCGACTCGTAGCCCATGCGAGGCGCCTTGCCTGCCATGTTGCGCAGGTGCCGCGTCATGCTCTGACCGATTTCGTCGGGCAGCCAGTACGGCATGGGCGGCAACAGGCCGACCAGCTCCTCAGGCTGGTAGCCCACCATGTCTGCCATTGTCTTGTTGACGTACACCAGTCGCCCGTCCAGGTCACGCGCCCGGAGCCCCACTGCCAGCGAATCCTCCATGGCCGTTCGCCAGGCGGCCTCGGTGCGCCACGCCTCTTCGGCGCGCGACACGCTGCGCATCTGCCGCCGCAACATGGCGCTGGTTGCGAACAGCAGCAGCACGAAGCCGCCCATCAAGGCCACCGGCAAGGTTCGCCACCAGGGGGGGATGCGGTCGCGCGCACTCAGCTCCAGCCAGGCTTGAGGCAGGGTCGGGCCCATCGAGACGCGGTACCACGCCTGCTCGGGCGTCCGCGGGCCGGGCTGCGTCGACGCGTACACGCCACCCAGGTCGTCCACCAGCCGCACGTCATACTTGCTGGCCAGCCACCAGGGCACCTTCTGGCGCAGCAGTTCGCTGGTGGAGTAGCGCACCACCAGCGCCCCGGCCACCCGGCCCTTGCCATCCGTCAGCGGCAGGTGCAGGTGCCCGGTCAGGCCAACGTCGTCCAGCGTCGCCTGGGCCGCCGAGCGCTGCGCCGGCGTCTCCTCGGGCACGGTGGCCATGACGCGTCCCTCATTGCCTATCCACGTCACGCTGACCCAGAAGCGGCGCAGGCCGTCCAGCACCATCGGGTGTCGCGCAAAGGCGTCCGGCCCGAGCCGCCGGCCGCTGATGCCGTCGGCCAGCACCTTCATGCGCGTCAGCTCGCTGTCGAGCCTGCCGTTGATCTGCGCCTCCAGCGAGAGCGCATCGGAAATCATGGCCGCCATCTGTGCCTCGCGATCGGCATGCTCGACCGCCCGCAGCCAGGCCATCACCCCCACCACGAACACCAGCGTGAGTACCAGCGGCCATGCCCAGAGCCCCGGCACCAGACGCACCGCAACCCCGAACAGACGCAAACGCGGCACGGGGGGCAAGGCGACAGCGGGCCGCGGGGGCACGCTGACAGACGGACTCATCGACAAAGCCTCATGGAGCGCAAGCATGGCCCCGCAGTCTAGGCGCAGAACCCTATCGTTTACCCTCACATCGGGCCACGATGCGGTCCAAATGTGGATGTCCACAATTCTCTGGGCAGGGGTGCAGAAGGAACAATTCGTTTCACCACACCGATACGGAGACCATCCACATGATCCCCCGCTCTGCAACCAGCCTGCTGCGCCGCAGCCTCGTTACCCTGGCAGCCACGGCGGCCCTCGTGCCCGCCGCGTTCGCCCAGGCGCCTATCGTCATCAAGTTCAGCCACGTGGTGGCTCAAGACACGCCCAAGGGCAAGGGTGCCGAGTTCTTCGCCAAGCGCGCCGCCGAGCTGACCAAGGGCCGTGTGAAGGTGGAGGTCTACCCGAACAGCCAGCTTTACAAGGACAAGGAAGAGATGGAAGCGCTGCAACTGGGCTCCGTCCAGATGCTGGCCCCGTCGCTGTCGAAGTTCGCACCGCTCGGCGTGAAGGAATTTGAAGCCTTCGACCTGCCCTTCATCTTCGACGACTACGCCGACCTGCATGCCGTCACCAACGGCCCGGTCGGCCAGAAGCTCCTGAAGAAGCTCGAGTCGCGCGGCATCACCGGCCTGGCCTACTGGGACAACGGCTTCAAGGTCATGTCGGCCAACAAGCCGCTCAAGAGCGTCGAGGACTACAAGGGTGTGAAGATGCGCATCCAGTCGTCCAAGGTGCTGGACGCTCAGATGCGCGCTGTCGGCGCAGTGCCCCAGGTGCTGGCCTTCTCGGAAACCTACCAGGCCCTGCAGACCGGCGTGGTGGACGGCACCGAGAACCCGCCTTCGAACCTGTACACCCAGAAGATGCATGAGGTGCAAAAGCACCTGAGCGTCACGAACCACGGCTACCTGGGTTACGCCGTCGTCGTGAACAAGAAGTTCTGGGATGGGCTGCCTGCCGACATCCGCGCCGCCCTGACCAAAGCCATGGCCGACGCCACCAAGGTGGCCAACGACACCGCCTTCCAGGACAACCAGGACGCGCTGGCAAAGGTCAAGGCATCGGGCAAGACGACGATCCACCAGCCGACGATGGCCGAACGCTTCCTGCTGAAGAAGGCGATGTTCCCGGTGCATCAGCAGATGTCTTCGCGCATCGGCCAGGAAACGATCAGCGAGATCTACAAGACCACCAACTTCGACCCGTCGAAGATGTGATCCAGCCGGGCTGATCGCTGCTGGCCCACGTTGCCAACGTGGGCCATTTTTTTGAACTGTCACTGACTCATCCAAGGAGAGCCCGCATGAAATGGCTCGATCACCTGGAGGAGTGGCTGATTGCGACCCTGATGGGTCTTGCCACCCTCATCATCTTTGTCTCCGTCGTTCACCGATATGCGGCGGGCTTCCACACCCCCCTGCAGGACTGGCTGCTGAGCCTGAACTTCGCGTGGGCGCAGGAAGCGACCATCTATCTCTTCGTCTGGATGGCCAAGTTCGGCGCCGCTTACGGCGTGCGCACCGGGATCCACGTGGGGGTCGACGTGCTGATCAACCAGCTTGCGCCGAACAACCGCAAGAAGTTCGTGCTGTTCGGTCTGCTGGCCGGTGCGCTCTTCACGGGTCTGGTCGCCACGATGGGCGCCGGCTTCGTGTGGCACAACGGCGCCAATTGGGCGTTCCACAACGCGTTCGGCCTCGACATGACCGACCTGATCGAAGGCCCGACCACGCCCGACCTGGAGTGGCCCACCTGGATCATCTATTCCGCCATCCCCCTGGGTTCTTCGCTGATGTGCTTCCGCTTCCTTCAGGTTGCCTGGAACTTCACCAAGACCGGTGAATTGCCGCATCACGACCATGGCCACGTCGATGGCCTGGACGATGAAGACCCCGCCAACGCAAGCGCCTGAGGAGTATCAACGTGAGCGGCATCATCATCTTCGGGCTCCTGCTGGTTCTCATGCTGACCGGCATGCCCATCTCCATCTCCCTGGGCCTCACGGTCCTGACCTTCATCTTCGGGTTCACGGAAGTGCCCGTGGCGTCCGTGGCGCTGAAGTTGTTCACCGGCATCGAGAAGTTCGAGATCATGGCGATCCCGTTCTTCATCCTGGCGGGCAACTTCCTGACGCACGGCGGCGTGGCCAAGCGCATGATCAACTTTGCCACCAGCATGGTGGGTCACTGGTATGGCGGCCTGGGCCTGGCTGGCGTGCTGGCCTGTGCGCTGTTCGCCGCGGTGTCGGGCTCGTCGCCCGCCACGGTGGTGGCCATCGGCTCCATCCTGCTGCCCGCCATGGTCAAGGCAGGCTTCCCCAACAAGTTCGGGGCGGGTGTGATCACCACCTCGGGCGCCCTGGGCATCCTGATCCCGCCGTCGATCGTGATGGTGATGTACTCGGTGTCGACCAACACGTCGGTGGGCGCCCTGTTCATGGCAGGCGTCATCCCGGGCCTGATGCTGGCCGGCCTCCTGGGCTTCACCACCTGGTGGCGCGCGAGGAAGTTCAACTACCCCCGCATGGCCAAGGCCACGTTTGCTCAGCGCATGAAGGCCCTGCGTGAATCCTTCTGGGGTCTGATGCTGATCGTCATCGTGATGGGCGGCATCTACACCGGCATGTTCACGCCGACCGAAGCCGCCGCCATGAGCGCCGTGTACGCCTTCATCATCGCCGTGTTCGTCTACAAGGACCTGAGCCTGAAGGACATCCCGCGCGTGCTGTTGAACTCGGCCAACATGAGCGCGATGCTGCTGTACATCATCACCAACGCGGTGCTGTTCAGCTTCGTGCTCGCCAACGAGAACATCCCGCAGCAACTGGCCGACTGGCTGGTCGGCATGGGCCTGGGCCCGATCGCCTTCCTGCTCGTGGTCAACATCCTGCTGCTGGTCGCTGGCAACTTCATGGAACCCTCGTCGATCGTGCTGATCATGGCGCCCATCCTGTTCCCGGTCGCCGTCAAGCTGGGCATCGACCCGGTGCACTTCGGCATCCTGATCGTGGTGAACATGGAAGTGGGGATGTGCCACCCGCCGGTGGGCCTGAACCTCTACGTGGCCTCCGGCATCACCAAGATGGGCATCACCGAGCTGACCGTGGCCGTCTGGCCGTGGCTGCTGACCATGCTGGGCTTCCTGGTCCTGGTCACCTACTACCCGCCACTGTCGCTGTGGCTGCCGAATCTGCTGATGAAGTAAGCGACTGACGGTTCCCGGATCGTCCTCAGCCCCCTCGCCTCACAGGCCGGGGGGCTTTTTTTCGTCTCTTCGAGCGGGTTTCACCTTACAATCCGCAACAGCCAGGAGAGAACCTCCTCGAGGGGTCGCCGAAGGCGCAGGGCAATTCAAACCGCCCGAACGCTCAGGCAAAAGGACTGGCAAACACGGTTGTGGCATGGCGCCCGGCCGTGATCCTCACTGGAGAGAGTCGGGCCGTCGTCACCCCCATGACGCGCGCAGCCCGGCCACCGAAGGGGCAAGCCCGCACCGCACAGGCTCACTGGCGCGACGGGTCAATCTCTCAGGTAAAGCGGACAGCGAGGGCAGCACCCGGCACACGCCAGCCGGCCATCAGGCCGAACGGCGCAGGTCGGGACGTTTGGATTGCCCTCTCCCGGCCTCGCAAGCCGGCTTCTGCCATGTCCGCAGACACCTCCGCCGCCCCGCTGCTCAAGACCCCGCTGCATGCTCTGCATGTCGAACTCGGCGCCAAGATGGTCCCGTTCGGCGGCTATGACATGCCTGTGCAGTACGCCACCGGCATCCTCGCCGAACACCGCCACGTGCGCACCGCCGCCGGCCTGTTCGATGTCTCGCACATGGGCCAGGTCACGCTGTCTGGCGCCGAAGCCGATGTGGCTTTGGAAACGCTGGTGCCCGTCGACATCGTCGGCCTGGCCGCGTTCAAGCAGCGCTACGCCCTGTTCACGAATGACCAGGGCGGCATCCTCGACGACCTGATGGTCACGCGCCGCGAAAACGACCTGTTCCTGGTTGTGAACGCCGCGTGCAAGGCCCAGGACATCGCCCACCTGCAGGCCCGCATTGGCCAGCGCTGCACCGTCACCCCCCTGCCCGACCAGGCCCTGTTGGCGCTGCAAGGTCCGCAGGCCGTCACGGCCCTGGCCCGTCTGAACCCCGCCGTGCAGCAACTGGTCTTCATGACCGGCGCCCACGTCGTGCTGGACGGCATCGACTGCTTTGTCACGCGTTCGGGCTACACCGGCGAAGACGGCTTCGAGATCTCCGTGCCCGCCGACAAGGCCGAGCAACTGGCCCGTGCCCTGCTCGCCCAGCCTGAAGTCAAGCCCATCGGCCTGGGCGCGCGCGACACGCTGCGCCTGGAAGCCGGCCTGTGCCTGTACGGTCACGACATCGACACCACCACCACGCCGGTTGAAGCGTCGCTGACCTGGGCCATCCAGAAGGTGCGCCGTGCCGGTGGCGACCGTGCTGGCGGCTACCCCGGCGCTGCCGTGATCGACACCCACTTCGCCCAGGGCACCCAGCGCAAGCGCGTGGGCCTGATCAGCACCGAGCGCATGCCCGTGCGTGAAGGCGCTCGCGTGGTCACCGAAGACGGCACCGACATCGGCGTGGTCACCAGCGGCTCCATCGGGCCGACCGTGAACCAGCCCGTGGCACTGGCCTACCTGGCCACCCCGCACGCCGCCGTCGGTACCGCCGTTTACGCCGTGGTGCGCGACAAGCGCGTCGCCATGACCGTCAGCCCGCTGCCCTTCGCGCCGCACCGCTACCACCGCGGTTGAGCCAGCCGGTCGGTGCGCCCGCGCGGCCCGTCAGGCCTGAGATACTGACGGCCGTTCGGCACACCGGGCTCTGCCCATTCCTCTTTTCTCTGCATCCAAAGGACCACACCATGTCCCTCAAGTACACCCCCGACCACGAGTGGCTGAAGATCGAAGCCGACGGCACCGCCATCGTGGGCATCACGCACCACGCCCAGGACGCCCTGGGTGATGTGGTCTTCGTCGACCTGCCCGCCGTGGGCACCACCTTCAACGCCAAGGACGTGGCTGGTGTGGTCGAGTCCGTCAAGGCCGCTGCCGACGTCTACATGCCGCTCACCGGGGAGATCGTCGAAGTCAACGAAGGCCTGCGCGACGACCCCGCCCTGGCCAACACCGACCCGCTGGGCGCCGGCTGGTTCTTCAAGGTCAAGCTGGCCAACCCGGCCGAAGCCGACGCCCTGATGGACGAAACCGCCTACGACGCTCTGCTGAAGAACGCCTGAGGCACGTCGCGGGGCCGAACACCCCGCGCTGTCGCTTGAAACGGTCTGCCCGCTGTGCCTCGCGCGGCAGACCGACCCGATCCCCGCCCGGCTGGCTGCCGGGCCACCGCCGCCGAACGCCATGCCGAACACCGCCCTGCCCTCGCTCGCCGAGCTCGAAAACGCCTCCGAATTCCAGGCCCGCCACCTCGGTCCCTGGGATGCCGAACAAGCCCACATGCTGAGCGTGGTCGGCGTGGCCTCTCGCCAGGCCCTGATCGACGCCATCGTGCCCGAGTCCATCCGCCGCAGCCGTCCGATGGACCTGCCTGCGCCGCTGACCGAAGCTCAGGCGCTGGCCGAACTCAAGGCGATCGCCGGGCAGAACAAGCTGATGCGCAACTTCATCGGCCAGGGCTACCACGGCACGCTGACGCCCGGCGTCATCCTGCGCAACATACTCGAGAACCCCGCCTGGTACACCGCCTACACGCCTTACCAGGCCGAGATTTCGCAAGGCCGCATGGAGGCCCTGGTCAACTTCCAGACCATGGTCACCGACCTGACCGGCATGGCCATCGCCAACGCGTCGATGCTGGACGAGGCCACCGCGGCCGCTGAAGCCATGACGCTGGCCGCCCGCGGTGGCAAGAGCAAGAGCACCCGCTTCGTGGTCTGCCATGACGTGCTGCCGCAGACGCTGGAAGTGATCCAGACCCGCGCCAGGCCGCTGGGCATCACCGTCGACGTGGTGCACGCCGCGCAACTCGCCGAGCACCTGCAAAGCCACGACTGCTTTGCCGCGCTGCTGCAATACCCCGGCGTCAACGGCCAGGTCCGCGACCTGCGCCCGCTGATCAACGCCCTGCACGCCAAGGGCGCGCTGGCCATCGTGGCCGCCGATCTGCTGGCCCTGACGCTGCTCGCCTCGCCCGGCGAACTCGGTGCCGACATCGCCTGCGGCACCACCCAGCGCTTCGGCATGCCCATGGGCAACGGCGGCCCGCACGCCGCCTACCTGGCCACCAAGGACGAGTTCAAGCGCTCCCTGCCCGGTCGCCTGGTCGGCGTCAGCGTGGACAGCCACGGCAACACCGCCTACCGCCTGGCCCTGCAGACCCGCGAACAGCACATCCGCCGCGAAAAAGCCACCTCGAACATCTGCACCGCGCAGGTGCTGCCGGCCGTCGTGGCCAGCATGTACGCGGTCTACCACGGCCCCGAAGGCCTCAAGCGCATCGCGCTGCGTGTGGCCAGCTACACCGCCATCCTGGCCAAGGGCCTGCAGCAACTGGGTCGCCAGCTGATCCATGACACCGGCTTCGACACTGTGCAAGTGCTGGCCGCCGACCGCGACGCCATCCTGGCCGCGGCCGAAGGCCAGGGCATCAACCTGCGTGCGGCCAGCGCCGACACCGTGGGCATCACGCTGGACGAAACCACCACCCGCCAGGACCTGAGCGCCCTGCTGGCGCTGTTCGCCAACGGTCAGCCCGTGCCGGCCATCGACACGCTGGCCCAGGGCCTGACGCTGCGCCTGCCCGAAGCCCTGCGCCGCACCAGCGACTTCATGGCGCACCCGGTGTTCAACACGCACCACAGCGAAACCGAAATGCTGCGCTACATCCGCGCCCTGTCCGACAAGGACCTGGCGCTGGACCGCACCATGATCCCGCTGGGTTCGTGCACCATGAAGCTCAACGCCACCAGCGAGATGATTCCCATCACCTGGCCGGAGTTCGCGCACATCCACCCATTCGCCCCGCGCCACCAGCTCAAGGGCTACGAACTGCTCGACCAGCAACTGTGCGCCTGGCTGTCGCAGGCCACCGGCTACGCCGGCATCAGCCTGCAGCCCAACGCCGGCTCGCAGGGCGAATACGCCGGCCTGCTCGTCATCAAGGCCTACCACGACGCCCGCGGTGAGGGCCACCGCGACATCTGCCTGATCCCCGAAAGCGCCCACGGCACCAACCCGGCCAGCGCCCAGATGGTCGGCATGAAGGTCGTGGTCGTGAAGTGCGACGCCGACGGCAACGTCAACCTCGACGACCTGAAGGCCAAGTGCGAACAGCACAGCGCCAACCTGGCCGCCGTGATGATCACCTACCCCTCCACCTACGGCGTGTTCGAAACGCGTGTGACCGAGCTGTGCAAGCTCGTGCACCAGCACGGCGGCCGCGTGTACGTGGACGGCGCCAACATGAACGCGCTGGTCGGCCTGGCCGGCCCGGGCGAGTTCGGCGGCGACGTCAGCCACCTGAACCTGCACAAGACCTTCTGCATCCCGCACGGCGGTGGCGGCCCCGGCGTCGGCCCCGTCTGCGTGGTCGAAGACCTCGTGCCCTACCTGCCGGCGCACCGCTCGGCCGGCCTGGGCACCGACGTGCAGGTGGGCGCCGTCTCGGCCGCGCCGCTGGGCAACGCCGCCGTGCTGCCGATCAGCTGGATGTACATCCGCATGATGGGCGCAGACGGCCTGAAGGCGGCCACCGAAGTGGCCATCCTGAACGCCAACTACGTGGCCGCCCGCCTGGCCGACCACTACGACATCCACTTCAGCAGCGGCAAGGCCGAGGTGAAGGGCGGCGGCGTGGCGCACGAGTGCATCCTCGACCTGCGCCCGCTGAAAGACACCAGCGGCATCAGCGCCGAAGACGTGGCCAAGCGCCTGATCGACTACGGCTTCCACGCCCCCACGCTGAGCTTCCCGGTGGCCGGCACGCTGATGGTCGAACCGACCGAAAGCGAATCGCAGGCCGAACTGGATCGCTTCTGCGACGCCATGATTGCCATCCGCGAAGAGATCCGCCAGGTCGAGCAAGGCCAGTGGCCGCAGGACGACAACCCGCTGAAGAACGCCCCGCACACGGCCGCCAGCCTGCTGCAAGGCGAGTGGGCCCGCCCCTACAGCCGCGAAACCGCTGCGTACCCGGTCAGCAGCCTGCGTCTGCAGAAGTACTGGTCGCCGGTGGGCCGTGTGGACAACGTCTACGGCGACCGCAACCTGTTCTGCTCCTGCGTGCCGGTCGGCGATTACGCCTGACCGAAAGCCCGAGGTGTTGACCCGGAATTGAATTGCCACTACGCCGGTGTGCGGCGACAGTGGCGTTCAACAGGCGTCGGCCCCGGGCTTACTGGCGCCCCTGGCATGCGAGCCCGATCAGCAGCGCGCCGCCCCTCGAAGGGCGTGCCGGGAGGGCCTGATGTCGGGAGCCGTACCGCCTGCCGTTGGTCTTCATGGCCTCCGGCCCACCGTGCCAGTGGCCCGCGCCGAGCCGGCCTTCGATCAGGACGCCCTGCTTTATGCGCTGAACCAGGCCGTCACCGGCATCTGGCAGTGGGACACCGAAAGCAACGTCAACATCTGGTCAGACGCCGTCTGGCGACTGTACGGCCTCGACATCGACACCTACCCGCCGTGCTTTGACAGCTGGCTCATCAGCCTCCATCCCGACGACCGGGATGATGCGTGCGAGCTCTTGCGGCAAGCGACGGCCCAGCGACGGGCGTTCGAGCTGACCTGGCGCACCAATCCCGCACACGGCCCGGTTCGCTGGCTTCTCTCCCGGGGCCAGCCGGCGGATCGCCCGGGTGCGCTGCTCTACACCGGCGTGGTGCTCGACATCACCGAGCGACGCGAGGCGGAAATGGCCCTGCAGGCGCTCAACGCGACGCTGGAAGAACGCGTGGCCGAGCGCACCGCTGCCTTGTCGGAACACCAGCATCGCCTCCAGCACATCCTCGACGGCATCCCCGGCATGGTGGGCTACTGGGGGCGCGACTTCCGTAACCGGTTCGCCAACCACGCCTACCTGGAGTGGTTCGGCAAGACGCCGCAGGAGCTCGTCGGCCTGCACATCCGAGAACTGCTCGGTGACGAACTCTTCGAGCGCAACCGTCCCTACATGGAAGCGGCGCTGCGCGGAGAGGCACAGTGTTTCGAGCGCGACCTCCGTACGCGCCGCGGCGAGCTCCGCCACTGCCAGGCGCACTACCTGCCCGATTGGCGCGATGGCGAGGTGCGCGGCTTTCTCGTCATGGTGTTCGACATCAGCGAGGCCAAGGCGGCCCGTCAGTCCGCCGAGGCCGCCAATCAGGCCAAGAGCGTGTTCCTGGCGAACATCAGCCACGAACTGCGGACACCGCTGAACGCCATCTTCGGGCTGGCCCAGATGGGCGCCCGTCAGCCAGGCTCCGACGCCGCCCGGAGCACCTTCGAACAGATCCTGGCCACGGGCAAACACCTCCTGGCGCTCATCAACGACGTGCTGGATTTCTCCCGGATCGAAGCCGGCAAGATGCCCATTCAAGACGGCGACATCGACCTGGCCCAGCTGCTGGACCACGTGCTGTCGATGTGCGCCACCCAGGCCGAAGCCAAGGGCCTGTCGATGCTGCTCAGCGATGCACCCGACGTGCCGGGCCACTTCCGGGGCGACTTCACCCGCTGCGCCCAGATCCTGTTGAACCTCGTCAGCAACGCCATCAAGTTCACCGACCAGGGCATGGTCCACGTGGACGTCGATGCCAGCGACGCCACCCTGCGCCTCACGGTGCGTGACACTGGCATCGGGATCCCGCCGGAAGCACAGGACCGGCTCTTCCAGCCCTTCGAACAGATCCACATCGACGAAAGCCGCCGCGAAAGCAGCACCGGCCTGGGCCTGGCGATCAGCCAGCGGCTGGCGCAGCTGATGGGGGGCAACATCACGCTATCCTCCGGCGCCGGCCAGGGCAGCACATTCACCTTCTCGCTGCCCTTGCGCAACCCGCAGCCTGTCGACTGGCGCCCCTTGCGCAATCTGGTGGCGTGGCGGCACGACCGGATTGCGCTGCAGCGTCTGCACCACCTGCTTCAGGCACGCGAGCCGCAGATGCTGCTGGTCAGCGACCTGCCGCCCGCAACGCAAGCGCCCCACGCCCTGCTGCTGGACGTCGATCAACTCCTGCGCGCGCCGCCTGCCGCGCTGGAGTCCCTGGCCCGGCAAGGCTGCAGGCTGCTGGTGGTCGGCACCTCCAGCACGCCCCCCTCCCTTCCGCCGCACACCGCGGGTGCCACCCGTGTGATCGCCCCCCCGCTGAGCCCGCTTCGGGTGCTGCGCGCGCTGCAGCAGGCAGACGTGGCTCCGCCGCCGCAGGCCGGGCGTCCCCGGCTCGAGGGCCTGCAGATCCTGGCTGCCGAAGACAACGCCGTGAACCGGCTCGTGCTGGAGCAGATGCTGATTCAGGAAGGTGCGGCGGTTCACTTCGCCGGCGACGGCCTGCAGGCGCTGGAGCTGGTGCGCGCCCATGGCGCCGAACACTTCGACCTCGTCCTGTGCGACATCCAGATGCCCTTGATGGACGGCTACGAGACCACGCAGGCGCTGGCGCGCCTCGCCCCCGGCCTGCCAGTGGTCGGTCTGACGGCGCACGCCTTCCAGGCCGCACGCGAACGTGCGCTGCAGGCCGGCATGGTCGACTACGTCACCAAACCCTACCTGATCACCCCGCTGGTCGAGGCGGTGCTGCGGCATGCGCGACGCAAGCCACCGGCCCCCGCCGCCTTCGGCGCTGCTGGAACATCGACCGCCACCGGCAAGGTCTCGTCAGCCGGCCGACCGGTCAACATGGACGCCAACGCCGCCGCCTTCTGGAGCCACTACGCGCCCCAGCCCGCGCTGCGCACCCGGCTGGTGGAAGCGCTCAGCCACACCATCCCCGAACTGATCAACCAGCTCGAAGCCGCCCTCGCCTCGCAGGATTCCGAGGCCCTTGGCAAGGTCCTGCACAACGTCAAGGGCACCGGCCTGAATCTCCACGCCCCGATGCTCACCGCACAGGCCATCACCGGGCTCACGCAGGCGCGCTCGCAGGTGCCCGACATGTGGGACACGGCGCGCGAACTGATCGGCTCACTGAAGAACCTGATGGCGGCGCTGCAACACCTGCACGCCGCCGAAACACCCAGGGCGGATCAGTAGATCAACCGATCCGGCCGCAGATCGCGCAGGATGGTCGTGGCAATCTCTTCGATTGACTTGTGCGTGGACGACAGCCAGGAAATGCCCTCGCGCCGCATCATCGACTCGGCGGCCTGCACCTCGATCCGGCAGTTCTGCAGCGCAGCGTAGCGGCTGCCGGGGCGACGCTCGTTGCGGATCTGGCTCAGGCGCTCGGGGTCGATGGTCAGCCCGAAGCACTTCTTCTTGTACGGCTTGAGCATGCTCGGCAGAAAGCCCCGGTCGAAGTCTTCCGGAATCAGGGGCACGTTGGCCGCCTTGATGCCGTGCTGCATGGCCAGGTACAGTGAAGTCGGCGTCTTGCCACAGCGGCTCACGCCCACCAGCACCACATCGGCCGTCTCCAGGTTCCGCGACGACTGCCCATCGTCGTGCTCCAGCGCGAAGTTGATCGCGTCGATGCGGTCGTTGTACTCGCGGTCCTGGCTGGCATCGCTGAAACGCCCCACCCGATGGTTCGACTTCATGTTGAACTCGTGCTCCAGCGGCTCCACAAAGGTCTTGATGACATCGAAGACCTTGCCCTGGCAGCCCTTGAGGATGTCGAGCACCTCGTCGTTGGCCAGGGTGGTGAACACGATGGCCCGCTTGCCTTCGCGAATGCAGGCGGTGTTGATCTCGCGGACCACCTGGTGGGCCTTGTCCACCGTGTCGATGAACGGCCGCCGCACATGGCGCGGCTTGATCGCGAACTGCGCCAGGATGGAGTTGCCCATGGTTTCGGCCGTGATGCCGGTGCCATCGGACACGAAGAAAACGCTGCGATCACTCATGACAGAACGCGCCGTGGGGGGCGGCCCCACGGACAAAGGGCCCAAAAGTCCACATTCTGCCTCCGCGAAATCGCCGTGGCCCCTACAATCTCGCCCATCTGGTGCACAACACCGGTGAAGGCCCACAAGAATCAAAGGCTTACGCACAACGTGAGCCCCATTAAAGGCCTCGCTCCGGCGGTGTACCGACCCATTTTTTTACCATCCGGAGCTTTGTCATGACCCAACGATTCGAGCCGACCGCCCTGGTCGTGCCTTTCGAACAACTTCGCATGTCCGACGTCGAAGTCGTCGGCGGCAAGAACGCCAGCCTCGGCGAGATGATCTCGCAGCTGCCTGACGGCGTGCGCGTGCCCACGGGCTTCGCCACCACCGCCCACGCATTCCGCGAATTCCTGAAGCACGACGGACTGGCCGACCGCATCAGCCAGCGCCTGGCCACCCTCGACACCGAAGACGTGCGCGCCCTGGCCGCCGCCGGCGCCGAAATCCGTGGCTGGGTCGAAGCCCAGCCCTTCCCCGCCGATCTCGAAAAGGCCATCCGCGACGCCTTCGTGGTGCTCGCCGGTGACAACCTGCAGGCCTCGTTCGCCGTGCGCTCGTCGGCCACTGCCGAAGACCTGCCCGACGCCTCGTTCGCCGGCCAGCAGGAAACCTTCCTGAACGTCGTCGGCATCGAAGACATCCTGCACAAGATGAAGGAAGTCTTCGCCTCGCTGTACAACGACCGCGCCATTTCCTACCGCGTGCACAAGGGCTTCGCCCACGACGTGGTCGCCCTGTCGGCCGGCGTGCAGCGCATGGTGCGCTCCGACCTCGGCGCCGCCGGTGTGATGTTCACCATCGACACCGAATCCGGTTTCTCCGACGTCGTCTTCATCACCTCCAGCTACGGTCTGGGTGAAACCGTGGTGCAGGGCGCCGTCAACCCCGACGAGTTCTACGTCCACAAGCCCGCCCTGAAGTCCGGCAAGCAGGCTGTCATCCGCCGCAACCTGGGCTCCAAGCTGATCAAGATGGAGTTCAGCACGGCCGAAGAAAAGGCCGCCACCGGCAAGCTGGTCAAGACGGTCGACACCACCGTCGAGGCCCGCAACCGCTACTCCCTGAGCAACGAAGACGTCACCGAACTGGCCAAGTACGCCATCATCATCGAGCAGCACTATGGCCGCCCGATGGACATCGAATGGGGCAAGGACGGCACCGACGGCAAGCTCTACATCCTGCAGGCCCGTCCGGAAACCGTGAAGAGCCAGCAGCAGGGCAAGGCCGAGCAGCGCTACAAGCTCAAGGGCACCGGCACCATCCTGGCTGAAGGCCGCGCCATCGGTCAGAAGATCGGCACCGGCCCCGTGCGCCTGGTGCACTCCATCACCGAGATGGACCGCGTGCAGCCCGGCGACGTGCTGGTCACCGACATGACCGACCCCAACTGGGAGCCGGTGATGAAGCGCGCCAGCGCCATCGTCACCAACCGCGGCGGCCGCACCTGCCACGCTGCCATCATCGCGCGTGAACTCGGCATCCCCGCTGTGGTGGGCTGCGGCAACGCCACCGAGCGTCTGAAGGACGGCACCCTGGTCACCGTGGCCTGCTCGGAAGGCGACACCGGCTACATCTACGAAGGCCTGCTGGAAACCGAAGTCACTGAAGTGACCCGCGGTGAAATGCCCCACATCGGTCTGAAGGTCATGATGAACGTCGGCAACCCGCAGCTGGCCTTCGACTTCTGCCAGATGCCGAACAACGGCGTGGGCTTGGCCCGCCTCGAGTTCATCATCAACAACAACATCGGCGTCCACCCCAAGGCCATCCTCGACTACCCGAACGTCGACAACGACCTGAAGAAGGCCGTCGAGTCGGTGGCCCGCGGCCACGCCTCGCCCCGCGCCTTCTACGTCGACAAGCTGGCCGAAGGCGTGGCCACCATCGCCGCCGCCTTCTGGCCCAAGCCCGTCATCGTGCGCCTGTCGGACTTCAAGTCCAACGAGTACAAGAAGCTGATCGGCGGTTCGCGCTACGAGCCCGAAGAAGAAAACCCGATGCTCGGCTTCCGTGGCGCCTCGCGCTACATCAGCGCCGAGTTCGGTGAAGCCTTTGCCATGGAATGCGAGGCGCTCAAGCGTGTGCGCAACGACATGGGCCTGACCAACGTCGAGATCATGGTGCCCTTCGTGCGCACCCTGAAGCAGGCCGAGCGCGTGACCGGCATGCTGGCCGATCACGGCTTGGTGCGTGCCGCCAAGGGTGGCACCGACGGCCTGCGCGTCATCATGATGTGCGAAGTGCCCTCGAACGCCATCCTGGCCGAGCAGTTCCTCGAGTACTTCGACGGCATGTCCATCGGCTCGAACGACCTGACCCAACTCACCCTGGGCCTCGACCGCGACTCCGGACTCGAGCTGCTGGCCGCCGACTTCGACGAGCGCGATCCCGCCGTCAAGGCCATGATCTCGCGCGCCATTGCGGCATGCCGCGCCCATGGCAAGTACGTTGGCATCTGCGGACAAGGCCCCAGCGATCATCCGGACTTTGCCGAATGGCTGGCCGCAGAAGGCATTGTGTCGATCTCCCTCAACCCCGACACCGTGGTCGAGACCTGGCAGCGCCTGGCCGCCAAGTCCTGATCGCACTCGGGACGCGACACAGAAAAGGGGCTTCGGCCCCTTTTTTCATGGCCCGATGACCACCCCTCTCAGCCCACTGCAACGCACAGCCAGCCCCGCATGGCTGCACCGCGCCAGAACCCTGCTCTGGCCTTCGCCGACACTGCCCAGCCGCAAGGAGCGCATCCGGGCCGCAATCGGAGCCGGCATCGGTCTGTTGATCACGGCCCTCGTGTGCCACGGCCTGGGGCCATCCGGACCGGCCAACCTGTGGCTGATGGCACCGCTCGGCGCCTCGGCGGTGCTGGTATTCGCCGTCCCGGCCGGCCCCATGGCGCAACCGTGGGCGGCCCTCGGTGGCAACACCCTGTCCTCGCTCATCGGACTCGGTTTCGCCTTCAGCGGGCTGGATGCCGAGTGGGCCGGCCCCATCGCTGTGGGTGCGGCCATGCTCTGCATGCTCGCCCTGCGCTGCCTCCACCCACCGGGTGGTGCCGTGGCCCTCACGGCCGTGCTCACCCACACCACCCAGTGGACCTATCCCCTGTTTCCCGTTTTCGTGAACACGCTCCTGCTGGTGTGCGTGGGTGCCGTCTACAACAGTCTGACCGGACGCCCTTATCCGCACCCGCAAGGCGCCCCGTCGCCTGGCCCCTCCGACGGGCGCTCGGGCGCCGCCGAACCCGACGCCTTGAGCGAGGTCCTGCAACGCTACAACCAGGTCCTCGACATCAGCCGCGACGACCTCGAAGCGCTGCTCCACGAAACCGAGCGCCTGGCCTACCGCGACCGGCTGAGCGCCCTGCGCTGCAGCAACATCATGTCCGCGCCCCCCATCACGGTGCAGTTCGGCACCCCGCTGCAGGAAGCGTGGAACCTCCTCGCCCGGCATGACATCAAGGCACTGCCCGTGGTCGACCGCTACCAGCACCTCGTGGGCATCGTCACACGCGCCGACTTCATGCGCCACGCCGACCGCGTCGCCGGGCAATCAGCCGGCGAGGTGCGCGCCCTGGCAGAGCGCCTCCGCACCCTGCTGCGCCCCACCCCGGGCACCGACTCGGACAAGGCCGAGGTCGTGGGCCAGATCATGACGCGTCAGGTGCGCGTGGCCAGCGCCGACCGCCCCCTCATCGACCTGCTGCCCCTGTTCACCGAGGGCGGGCACCACCACATCCCGATCGTGAGCGACGACAGGCGGCTCGTGGGCATCCTGACGCAGTCCGATTTCCTGCGCGCCTGGTCCCGCGCCGTGCACGACGGTTGGCGGCAGGGCTGAATCGGTGCTAGACTCGCAGGCTTTCCCGAATGTTGGGTGTCGTGCGCTTTCACTGTGCGCGGCACGCAGCCCTTGCCGTCAGCGGGTTTGACGCTTCGCGACGGCTTCCATCAACTGGAATCCACAAGGAGTTTCCATGCGTCACTACGAAATCATCGTGCTGATCCACCCGGATCAAAGCGAACAGGTTCCGGCCATGCTGGAGCGCTACAAGACCCTGATCACCACGAACGGTGGCCAGGTGCACCGCGTTGAAGACTGGGGCCGCCGTCAGCTGGCTTACCAGATCAACAAGCTGGCCAAGGCGCACTACCTGTGCCTGAACGTCGAAATCAGCAAGGAAACCCTGGCTGAAATCGAAACCGGCTTCAAGTTCAACGACGCCGTGCTGCGTCACCTGACCGTGCAGAAGGACAAGGCCGAGACCGCTCCTTCCGTGATGATGAAGCAAGTTGAGCGTGAAGAGGCCCGCAAGGCCGCTCAGGAGCAAGCCGCTGCCTGATTGATGCCGCAAGGCATCCAGGCACCGCGTCCCCGCGATCGGGGTCTGCGCGGGCACCGCACGACATGAATCACGTCCTGCTGTCCGCCAAGATCATCGAGCGCAAGGCGCTGCGATACACCCCCGCCGGCCTCCCCGCCCTCGACCTCGTGCTTGAACACGAATCCGAGGTGACGGAAGCCCAGCAGACCCGCAAGGTGAAGCTGGAACTCAGGGCCCTGGCGCTTGGCGACATCGCCAACCGCCTGAACCGGCAGGACACCGGTGTGCCCATCGGCATCACCGGCTTCCTCGGGGCGCCGCGCAACGGACGAGGTGTGCTGCTTCACATCACCGAACTCAACGACATCGTTTAAACATCCATTCGGATACTGAGAGGTCATCATGGCTGCTCCCCGCTCCAAGAACGGCAAGTTCTCCAAAGACCGCAAGGGCAAGCGCAACACGCAATCCCTGCTGTTCCGCCGCAAGCGCTTCTGCCGCTTCACCGTCGCTGGCGTCGAACAGATCGACTACAAGGACGTCGACACCCTGCGCGACTTCATCGCTGAAAACGGCAAGATCATCCCCGCACGCCTGACCGGCACCCGCGCGATCTACCAGCGTCAGCTGACCACCGCCATCAAGCGCGCTCGCTTCCTGGCCCTGCTGCCCTACAGCGATCAGCACCGCGTCTAAGGAGTCCTCGTCATGCAAATCATCCTCCTCGAAAAAGTCGCCAACCTGGGCAACCTGGGTGATGTGGTCAAGGTGAAGGACGGCTACGCCCGTAACTTCCTGATCCCGACCAAGCAGGCCCGTCGCGCCACCGAAAAGGCCGTGGCCGAGTTCGAAGCCCGTCGCGCCGAGCTGGAAAAGGCTCAGGCCGAGAAGCTGGCCGCCGCTCAGGCCGTCGGCGAAAAGCTGACCGGCAAGACCGTCACCGTCAGCCAGAAGGCTGGCGTGGACGGCCGCCTGTTCGGTTCGGTCACCAACCACGACATCGCCGATGGCCTGAAGGCCGCTGGCTTCGACGTGGCCAAGCAGCAGATCCGTCTGCCGAACGGCCCGCTGAAGACCGTGGGCGAGCACCCGGTTTCCGTGGCGCTGCACACCGATGTGGTGGTCGACGTGACCGTGGCTGTGGTCGGCGAAACCGTCTGATCGCGTCACGCGCACACTGAGCCAGGCCTGCCCTGGCTCCCCCCGCAGGGCCGGCTTTTGCCGGCCTTGTTCATTTTGGGCGCCGACTTGTCCACCGCATTGCACAGGTCACCCCCAGGCTGTCCCACGCCCGTTCACAGGCTTGCCCACAGCCTTGTCCACAGGCACGCCACCACGCGGTGTGCGCGCCACTTATCATTGCGTCATGGCCGCTGTGTTCCCCTCCTCCAACGCGTCGAACGACACCCGCATCCCGAGCGACGAGATCGCCAAGTTGCGCGTGCCGCCCCACTCCATTGAGGCTGAACAGAGCGTTCTGGGTGGCCTGCTGCTCGACAACAGCGCCTGGGACCGCGCCTCGGATCTGCTCAGTGAAAGCGATTTCTATCGCCACGAACACCAGCTCATCTTTACCGCCATCCAGCAGTTGATCAACGCCTCCAAGCCGGCGGACGTGATCACGGTCTACGAGCAGCTCCAGATGGCGGGCAAAGGCACGGAAATCGGCGGGCTGGGCTACCTGAACGCCCTCGCGCAGTCCGTGCCCAGTGCGGCCAACATGCGCCGCTACGCAGAAATCGTCCGTGAGCGTGCGGTGCTGCGCAAGCTGGTCACCGTCAGCGATGAGATCGCGACCAACGCCTTCAACCCGGGTGGCCGCTCGGTTTCCGACATCCTCGACGAGGCCGAAGCCAAGGTCATGAAGATCGGCGAGGAAGGCAACAAGAGCAAACAGGGCTTCCACTCGATGGACGGCCTGGTGGTCGACCTGCTCGACCGCGTGACTGAACTGGCCGACAACGGCTCCGAAGACGTGACCGGCGTGCGCACCGGCTTTGTCGAGATGGACAAGATGACGGCCGGCCTGCAGAAGGGCGACCTCATCATCCTGGCGGCGCGCCCCTCCATGGGCAAGACGGCCTTTGCGCTGAACATCGGCGAGAACGTCGCGGTCAATGAAGGCCTGCCGGTGGCCGTGTTCTCGATGGAAATGGGCGCCTCCCAGCTCGCCCTGCGTATGGTGGGCTCGATCGGCCGCATCAACCAGCAGAACCTGCGTACCGGTCGTCTCACGGACGACGAATGGAGCCGCCTGAGCGAAACCGTCGAGAAGCTCCGCACGGCCAACGTCTTCATCGACGAGACGCCGGGCCTGTCGCCCAACGAACTGCGGGCACGCGCCCGCCGGCTGGCGCGTCAGTTCGGTGGCACGCTGGGCCTGATCATCATCGACTACCTGCAGCTGATGAGCGGCTCGGGTGGCAACGAGGAAAACCGCGCCACCGTGATCGGCGAAATTTCGCGGGGCCTGAAGGCGCTGGCCAAGGAGCTACAGTGCCCGGTGATCGCGCTGTCCCAGCTGAACCGCTCGGTCGAAACGCGCCCCGACAAGCGCCCCATGATGTCCGACCTGCGGGAATCCGGCGCCATCGAGCAGGACGCCGACGTCATCATGTTCATCTACCGCGACGAGTACTACAACCGCGAATCGAAGCTGCAGGGCATGGCCGAAATCATCATCGGCAAGCAGCGTAACGGGCCGGTGGGCGCCGTTCACCTGGCCTTCCTGAAGGCCAACACGCGCTTCGAGAACCTGGCCCCCGGCACCTACGTCGGCGGCGACGAATACTGAAGCAAAGGCCGCCCATGGCCGTTGCCAGCGGCGGCTCCGTTCTCACGAACCAGAAAAGAGGCCGCAACGCGCCAGGCGTGCGGCCCTTGTTCCAGGTGCGCATGCGCACCGGGATGGGAATCAGTCGTCGCTGCCGCCGAGGATGCCCAGCAGTTGCAGCAATGCGGTGAACACGTTGTAGATGTCGAGGTAGATGGCCAGGGTCGCCGTGACGTAGTTCGTCTCGCCACCGTCCATCACGCGCTTCAGGTCATACAGGATGTAGGCCGAGAAGATGCCCACCATCAGCGTCGACACGGCGAGCATCAGCGCCGGCATCTGCAGCCAGATGTTGGCCACAGCGGCCACCAGCACGACCAGCACCCCCACGAACAGCCACTTGCCCATGCCGGACAGGTCGCGTTTGATGGTCGACGCCAGCGTGGCCATGGCACCGAAGACCACCGCTGTGCCGCCGAAGGCGAAGCCGATCAACTGGGCCCCATTGGACAGGCCCAGCACCGCCCCGATGAGCCGCGAGAGCATCAGGCCCATGAAGAAGGTGAAGCCCAGCAGCAGCAGCACCCCGACGCCCGAGTGCTTGAACTTCTCGATGGCGAAGAAGAAGCCGAACGCGACGGCCATGAAAATGCCGAAGCCGATCAACGGGCTGCCGCTGAAGAAACTGAAGCCCATCGAGACACCCAGCCAGGCGCCGAGGACGGTGGGCACCATCGACAGGGCCAGCAGGGCGTAGGTGTTGCGCAGCACGCGACGCTGTGCACCGACGGCCTGGCCGCCATACACGGCGTCAAGGGGTTTGAGCGAGCGATCCATGTTCATCCTCCATCAAGACAGGCGCAGACCGCGCGGCGCGCGGTTCTGCCATGGGCGCATTGTACGGGCGGCCTCACCACCCCTGCCCCCAACGTCACTTTGTGAGGATGAGCTTGCCCAGCTTGGTCAGGCGAAGCTGGTAGAGGGCCCCCTCGTGCTGGATGTGCAGCACGCGGCCCCCACGAAACAGCGCTTCGCTGTCGACGGTGTGCAGAGTCGCGTCGGCACTGCCACCCAGGTCAGCCGGAGAGATGGCGGCACCGGCCGACGGGCAGTCAGCCACCGGGTGGGACTCGCGTGAGAGTTCTTGCATGCCGGCATTCTAAATGCGAATAATTCGCACTACAAGGGGCGATGCGATCAAAGGCGGCGTCGGAGCGATTCGTACAGGCAGATCGCTGCAGCCGAGGCGACATTGAGCGACTCTTCGCCGCCCGGCTGCGGAATGGACACCGTCATCGCACACCGCGTCATCAGCGCATCGCCCACGCCCTGCCCCTCGTGCCCCAGCACCCAGGCACAAGGATCCGGCAGCGGCGCCACAGGCAGCAAGTGTTCGGCATGCGAGCTGGTGGCCACCAGAGGCACCGCCAGGTCGTCCAGTTCGGCCACCTCCACCTGCTCCACCAGATGGAGGCCGAAGTGCGCCCCCATGGCCGCCCGCAACACCTTGGGCGACCACAGCGCTGCGGTGCCCTTGATGGCAACCACCTGTTGCACGCCCAGCGCCGAGGCGCTGCGCAGGATCGAGCCGACATTGCCCGCGTCCTGCAGTCGGTCGAGCACCACGGTCGCCAGACCCGGGCGAAGCGCCCCGCTGCCATCCGGGCGCGCCAGCAGGAAGCCGATGCGGGCAGGCGACTCCAGGCCCGTGAAATGCCGCCACAGCGCTTCGGGCACCACCACCACACGGGCCGCATGGCGGGCCAGCTGGCTCAAGGCGGCCGCCTGCGCATCCTGGCCGCTTGCGCAGCCATGCTCGCCCAACCAGGCCGTGTCGGCCACCACGGCGGTGTCCGCCGGCACACCGCGCTGAACGGCTGCGGCACACAGGTGGTCGCCCTCGAGCCAGACCTCGCCCAGCTTGCGGTAGGCCGTCGGGTCCTGCCCGAGCTTGCGCAAGCGCTGAACGAGGGCGTTGTCGCGCGAAGTGACGAACTGCGGCGGGCGCGGGGTGGCGCGGTCGGTGGGGCTCATGGCAGATGGATCAGACGAATCAGGCCAGCGAAAGACCGTCGGCGGCGGCAGTGGACAGCACGTTCATCGAAACGGCAGAGTCGACCGGCACCGCGACGCGGCCTTCGGCCAATGCGAGCCTTACCGGGGCGAAGCTGCGCCGATGCGCTGGCGTCACGCCATGCTCGCCCAGCGCTGCCAGGTGTTCCGGCGTCGGGTACCCCTTGTGGGACTCGAAGCCATGGTGAGGATAGCGGGCGTGCAGCGCATCGCACAGGCGGTCGCGATGCACCTTGGCCAGAATGGATGCAGCAGAAATCGCCTGAACCTTGGCGTCGCCCTTGACAATGGCCTGGGCGGCCACACCCAGATGCGGTGGCACGCGGTTGCCATCCACCTGCACCAGGGCTGGTTTCAGCCGCAGCCCATCGACCGCCCGCTTCATCGCCAGCATGGTCGCATGCAGGATGTTCAGCTGGTCGATCTCCTCGACACTCGCTTCGGCAATGCAGCAGCACAGCGCCTTCGCCCGGATCTCGTCGAACAGACGCTCGCGGGCGCGGGCTGTCAGCTTCTTCGAATCGTTCAGGCCCGCAATGGGCTGCAGGTCATCGAGGATCACCGCGGCGGCCACCACGGGACCGGCGAGCGGCCCGCGCCCCGCCTCGTCGACCCCGGCCAGCAGGCCGATCACGGGCGGCGTCCAGAGCAGATCCAGCTGCTCGGGGGCAGCAGAGGCGTCAGCGCGCGCCGATGACCTGGGCGATCGCATCGGTGGCGGCCCGGGCCGTGTCGCGGCGCAGGCTGTGGTGAAGTTCGGTGAAACGCTGCTGAACGGCCTCGCCCCGGGCCGGGTTGTCCAGCCAGTCCAGCACATCGCGCGCGAGCTGTGCAGGCTCGGCGGCATCCTGAAGCCGTTCGGGCACCACGAAATCGTTCGCGAGGATGTTGGGCAGCCCCACCCAGGGCAGGTAGCCCATGTGCCGCATGATGTGCCAGCTCAGCGTGCTGATGCGGTAGCCGATCACCATCGGACGCTTGAACAGCGCCGCTTCGAGCGTGGCCGTACCGGACGCAATCAGCGTCACGTCGCAGGCGGCCAACGCATCGTGCGACTGGCCGTCGAGCAGCGTCAGGGGCACGTCCGGGCAATGGACCTGCACCAGCGGCTCGATCATCCCGCGCAGCCCGGGCGCCATCGGCAGCACGAAGCGCAGATCGGGCCGCTGGCGGGCCAGCAGCGCCACCGTGTCAAGGAAGGTCGGCGCGATGTAACGGATCTCGCCACGCCGGCTGCCCGGCAGCACGGCCACCAGCGGCGTGCCCTCGGCCACGCCCAGGCGGCCGCGCGCCGCTTCGCGCGGCGGCGCGATCGGGATCGTGTCGGCCAGCGGGTGCCCCACGAAGGTGGCGCCGATGCCCTTGGCGTGATAGAGCTCGGGCTCGAACGGGAACAGGCACAGCATGTGATCCACCGAACGGTGGATCTTGTTGATGCGCCCGCCACGCCAGGCCCAGATCGACGGGCTCACGAAGTGCACCGTCTTGACCCCCGCTGTCTTCAAGCGGGCCTCCAGGCCCAGGTTGAAGTCCGGCGCGTCCACGCCCACGAACACGTCCGGGCGGTCGGCCAGCAGCCGGTCGCTCAAGCGCTCGCGGATGGTCCAGATTTCCCGGAAGCGGCGCACCAGTTCGAGGTTGAAACCGTGCACGGCCAGCTTGTCACTCGGCCACCAGGCATCGAACCCTTCGGCTGCCATGCGTGGGCCGCCAATGCCGGCAGCCCTCAGGTCGGGCCAGCGCCCCTTCAGGCCACCCAGCATCAGCGCCGCCAGCAGGTCGCCGGACGCCTCGCCGGCCACCATTGCAATGCGGGTCATGCGCCCGCTCCTGCCCGCGCGTTCATCAACGCACGATGCCCCGGCTGGCCAGCGCCAGGAAGGACAGCATGTTGTCGATGTCCGCGTCGGCATCGGGCTGCTGCCCGCGCAGCGCAGCGATCTCGGCCTTGGCGGCCTCGAGCGTCAGGCCACGGCGGAACAGCAACTTGTGCACCTGTTTGAGCATGCTCAGGCGCTCGGCCGAGTAGCCCTTGCGGCGCGGCCCTTCCTGGTGCACGTTCTGCACTTCGGCCGGGTTGCCGGCGGCCACCGTGAACGGCGGCAGGTCCTGCGACAGACGGGTCTGGAAGCCCAACATGGCGAAGTCACCGATGCGCACGAACTGGTGGATGCCGCTCATGCCGCCGATCAGCGTGTGGTTGCCCACCAGCACATGGCCTGCGAACTGCACCGCATTGGCGATCACATTGTGGTCACCAATGACGCAGTCGTGCGCCACGTGCACATAGGCCATGATCCAGTTGTCGTGGCCGATCTGGGTCAGCCCCTTGTCCTGCACCGTGCCCGTGTTGAACGTGGTGAACTCGCGGATGGTGTTGCGGTCCCCGATGATGAGCTGGGTGGGCTCACCCCGGTATTTCTTGTCCTGCGGGTCGGCGCCGAGCGACGCGAACTGGTAAATGCGGTTGTCGCGGCCGATCGTGGTGTGGCCCTCGATCACGCAGTGGGGGCCCACGGTCGTGCCCTCGCCGATCCGCACGTCGGGGCCGATCAGCGTGTGCGCCCCCACGGTGACCGAATCGGCCAGCTCGGCCTTCGGGTCGACGATGGCGGTCGGATGGATGCTCGCCATGGCGCTCAGGACACCTTGCGCACAGTGCACATCAGGTCGGCTTCGACCGCCAGCTCTTCGCCCACCAGCGCGCGCGCCTTGAACTTGTAGATGCCGCCCTTGTTGCGGTCCATGGCCACATCGAGGAACAGCTGGTCACCCGGCTCGACCGGGCGCTTGAAGCGTGCGCCATCGATGCCGACGAAGTAGTACACCGAGTTGTCGTCCACGCCAATGCCCTGCGTCTCGAACGCCAGCAGCGCAGCCGCCTGGGCCAATGCTTCCAGCATCATCACGCCGGGCATCACCGGGCGGTTCGGGAAGTGACCCTGGAAAAACGGCTCGTTGATCGTGACGTTCTTCAGCGCGCGGATGCGCACGTTCTTCTCGACTTCGAGCACACGGTCCACCATCAGGAAGGGGTAACGATGGGGGAGCTTTTGAAGGATCTTGTGGATGTCCATCAGCTTTTCACTTGCTTTTCTAGGGTACGGATGCGGTCGCGCAAGGCGTGGAGTTGACGCAGGGTCGCCGCGTTCTTCTCCCAGTTCGCGTTCTCGTCGAACGGGAAGGCGCCGCTGTAAAGGCCCGGTTTGAGCACCGAGCGGGAAATGAGGGTGCCCGACGACACGTGGACGTGGTCGGCGAGCGTCAGGTGGCCCAGGATCATGCCGGCGCCACCCACCGTGCAGTGCTTGCCGATGCGGGCGCTGCCGGCCACGCCGACGCAGCCGGCCATCGCGGAGTGGTCGCCGATGTGGACGTTGTGGGCGATCTGCACGAGGTTGTCGAGCTTGACGCCGTTGCCGATCGTGGTGTCTTCCAGCGCGCCGCGGTCGACGCAGGTGTTGGCGCCCAACTCCACGTCGTCACCGATTCGGACGGCGCCCAGCTGCTCGATCTTCTCCCACGCGCCCTGGTGGGGCGCGAAGCCGAAGCCATCGGCACCGATGACCACGCCGCTGTGAAACAGGCAGCGTGCACCCACCACGCAGTCGAACCCGATGGTGACGCGGGGCGCCAGGCGCGTGTCGGCGCCAATGCGCGCGCGTGCACCCACGGTGCAGTGCGGCCCGACGATGACGCCGTCTTCGAGGATGGCCCCCGCCTCGACCACTGCCAGGGGCCCGATGTGCACGTTCTGGCCGATGACCGCCGTGGCATCGACCACGGCGCTCGGATGGATGCCGGCCGCGGGGCGCGGGCGAACGCGCTCGGCCCACCACTGGGTCAGGCGCGCAAAGTAGAGGTAAGGATCGGCCGTGACGATGGCCGCGCCGCGGGCCACGGCCTCCTCCAGCACTGCCGGGCTCACGATCACGCACCCTGCCTGGGTGGTGAGCAGCTGGGCGCGGTACTTGGGGTTCGAGAGGAACGCAATGCTGCCCGCATCACCCGACTCCAGCGGCGCAATGCGGTGAACCAGCTGGTGGACGGGGCCGTGGAGTTCGCCGCCCAGGGCTGCCACCAGCTCACCGAGGCGAACAGCCATCCCGGTGGGCTGGCTGTCGGCTACAGGTGCGCGGTCATCGGAAGCTGGCCCGTTCACTTGCTCGATCCGCCGTTCAAGGCCCGGATGACCTTGTCGGTGATGTCCACGCGGGGGCTGGCAAACACGGCTTCCTGAACGATGAGGTCGTACTTTTCCTGATCGAAGATCTGACGCACCACGCGGTTGGCGCGGTCCAGCACCGCCGAAAGCTCTTCGTTCTTGCGCTGGTTCAGGTCTTCCTGGAACTCGCGGCGCTTACGCTGCAGTTCGCGGTCCTGCTCGATCAGTTCCCGCTGACGGCGCGCACGCTCGTTCTCGGCCAGCGTCGGGGCGTCCTTCTCGAAACGGTCCGAGGCGGCCTTGAGCCGATTCTCGTTGTCGAGCAGCTCCTTTTCGCGGCGCCCGAACTCCGATTCCAGCTTGACCTGGGCAGACTTGGCCGGTGCCGCATCACGCAGCACGCGGTCGAGGTTCACGAAACCGATCTTGAGTTCCTGCGCCTGCACAGCCAGGGCACCCATCAGGAGGCCAGCGGCCACCAGGGTCTTGAGGTACGAGGTCATGGTCAGAATGCGGTGCCGATCTGGAACTGGAGACGCTGGATTTTATCTTGATCGAAATAGCGCAAGGGCTTGGCGTAGCTCAACTTGAGCGGCCCCACTGGCGACACCCAGCTGATGCCCACACCCACCGAGGCGCGGAGGTCCTGCGCGCGAATGGACTGCTCTTCGCCCCAGACGTTGCCGGCATCCGCGTAGCCGAACAGTCGCAGCGTGCGGTCGTTGCCGGCGCCGGGGAATGGGACGTAGAACTCGGCGTTCAGGTTCAGGCGCTTGTTGCCGCCCAGGTAAGAGCCTTCGATGTCGACCGGGCCCAGCGAGCTCACTTCGAAGCCCCGCACGGTGCCCAGGCCGCCGCCGTAGTAGTTCTTGAAGACAGGGTACGGCTTGCCGCCCAGCCCCTTGCCGTACGAGATTTCACCGTTCAGGCCCAGCGTGTAGGCCTTGCTGAACGGGATGTACTGCTGCGCCTGGTAGTTGCCGCGTGCGTACTGGGTCGAGCCGGCCAGGCTGACGTCCACGTTGAGGCGCTGGTAGCGACCTTGCGTCGGGGCGATCACGCTGTCGCGGGAATCGCGGGCCCAGCCCACGCTCAGCGGATAGGACGTGGCCGGCGAGCCGAACTGCTCGCGCGCCAGCGTGAACCGGACCGGCAGGCCCGTGCTGCCTTCAATCTTGTTCTGCTCGATGCCAGCCCCGAAGAACACACGGTCGAACTCGGTGAAGGGCACGCCGAACCGGATCGTGCCCGACTGCGTGACGATCTTGTAGTCACCCGAGGTCGTGTTGTACGGGCGGGAGGTGCGGTGCGCGACCTCGTAGGTGCGCGAAATGCCGTTGTCGGTGAAGTACGGGTCCGTGGCGCTGACCACGATGGTCCGGTTGTAGCGGCTGGTGTTGACGTCCAGGCCCAGGTAGTTGCCGGAGCCGAACACGTTGTCCTGACGGATCGACGCCGTCACCGTGAACTTCTCGGCGCTCGAGAAGCCCGCGCCCAGCATCAGGTTGCCGGTCGGCTTTTCTTCCACCGTGATGGTCAGGTCGACCTGATCGGCCGTGCCCGGCACCTCGACGGTGTCGATGCTGACCTGCTTGAAGTAGCCCAGGCGGTCCACACGGTCGCGCGACAGCTTGATCTTCTGGCCGTCATACCAGGCCGACTCGAACTGGCGGAATTCACGGCGGATGACTTCGTCGCGCGTGCGGGAGTTGCCCGCCACGTTGACGCGTCGCACGTACACGCGCCGCTGCGGCTGCGCCACCATCACCACCTCGACCTGCCCCTTCTCACGATCGAGCTGCGGGCGGAAGTCGACCTTGGCAAACGCATACCCGAAGGCGGCGAACCGGTCGGTGAAGGCACGCGTGGTCGACGCCACGTCCTCGGCGCGGTAAGGCTCGCCCGGCTTGACGGTCACCAGGTTGCGGAAAGCCTCGTCCTGCCCCAGGAAATCACCTTCGAGGCGAACGCCCGTGACGACATAGCGCGGACCTTCGGTCACGTTGATCGCGATCGAGATGTCCTGCTTGTCCGGCGAGATCGCCACCTGGGTGGAATCGATCCGGAACTCGAGGTAGCCACGGTTCAGGTAGTACGAGCGGATGGTCTCCAGGTCGGCGTTCAGCTTGGCGCGCGCGTACTGGTCGGACTTGGTGTACCAGCTGAGCCACCCGCCGGTGGTCAGGTCCATCTGGCCCAGCAGCGTGCTTTCCGAAAAGGCCTTGTTGCCGGTGATGCGGATGGACTTGATCTTGGTGACCTCGCCTTCCGTGACGGTGAAGGTCACGTTGACGCGGTTGCGCTCGGCCGGCGTGATGGTCGTGACGACCTCGACGCCGTACAGGCTGCGCGACAGGTACTGCCGCTTGAGCTCCTGCTCGGCGCGGTCGGCCAGTGCGCGGTCGAAAGGCTGACCTTCGCCGATCCCGATGTCCTTGAGCGCCTTCACAAGGTTGTTCTTGTCGAACTCCTTGGTCCCGACGAACTCGACGCGCGAGATCACCGGGCGCTCTTCTACCACCACCACAGCGACGTTGCCGTCGATCTGGATGCGCACGTCCTTGAACAGCCCGGTGGCGAACAGGGCGCGCAGGCCTGTGGCGCCCTTGTCGTCGGTGTAGGTGTCACCCACACGGAACGGCAGTGCGGCAAACACGGTGCCGGCATCGGCGCGCTGCAAGCCCTCGACGCGGATGTCCTTGAGCACGAAGGGCTCGACGGCCCATGCAGACTGGAACAGCGAGGAAGCCAACAAGGCAGCCAGCAGGGTCGGCTTCAGCCGAGCGGACGTCATGGAGGGGATGTGCATGCAGTGAAACTCAGTGCGCGCCGATCAGGCGGGCCAGGTCGTTGTAAAGCGCCAGCGACATCATCGCCAGCATGATGGCCACGCCACCACGTTGGAGGCGCTCCAGCCACAGGTCCGAGACCGGACGCCCCGTGACGCCTTCAAAAAGATAATACATGAGGTGCCCGCCATCGAGGACGGGCAGCGGCAGCAGGTTCAGCACCCCCAGGCTCACGCTCACCAGCGCCAGGAACCCGAGGTAGTGCACCCAGCCGAGCGACGCCGATTTGCCGGCGTAGTCGGCGATGGTCAGGGGGCCGCTGAGGTTCTTGATCGACGCCTCGCCGATCAGCATCTTGCCCAGCATGTTGAGGCTGAGAATGGCCGTGTCCCAGGTCTTCTCGAGCGCCATGCCGAGGCCCTCGCCGAAGCCGTAACGCACCTCGACAATGGACGGCATGGCACCCAGGGCGGCCTCGATGCGCGCAACCTTCTGTCCCTGCACGTCCTTGATGACGGGCTGAACGACCACATTGACCGTGCGCCCTGCCCGCTCCACGTCGAGCGCCAGCGGCTGCACCTCCCCGCCACGGAGGCTGCTGCGGATCAGCCGACGCAACTCGGCCGCATCGCGGGGCACCTGTCCATTGATGCGCAGGACGCGGTCGCCCTTCATCAGGCCTGCACGTGCGGCCGGGCCTGCCGCCACCACATCGTCGACCAGGGGCTCGGCATAAGGGCCGGTCAGCCCGACGCGATCAAGCAGTTTCCCATCCACCTCGGAGGCCGGGATGCGCGACAGGGGCAACGCCAGCTGGCGCACACCGCGGCCGGCGTCGTCCTCACGCGACCGCGCGTGAACCTGCAGTTGCAGATCCTCGCCACGCAGAGCCGCCCGGGTGAAGCGCCACTGCAGGTCGGTCAGGGAGCGCACGGCCTGCCACTCACCGTCATCCGGGGCGGCTGCGGCGATGCGCACCGCCAGCACTTCATCGCCGGACTGCAGACCCGCGTGCTCCGCGAGGCTGCCGGGCAGGGGTGCAGACAGCCACGGGCGCAGTTCCTGCACGCCCGACCAGTTCACCGCCGCGTACAGCGCAATCGCCAGCAGGAGGTTGGCGGCCGGCCCCGCCGCGACGATGAAGGCGCGCTGCCCGAGCGGCTTTCGGTTGAAGGCGCGGCCTCGCTCCTGCGCCGGCACCGGGCTCTCCCGCTCGTCCAGCATCCGCACGTAGCCACCAAACGGCAAGGCCGACACGACAAACTCGGTCTCGCCCCGCTGCCGGCGCCACAGCACGCGACCGAATCCCACTGAAAAGCGCAAGACCTTGACGTCGCAGGCGACCGCCGCGCGGTAGTGACCGTACTCATGGATCACCACGAGCACGCCGATGGTCAGCAGGAACGACAGCACAGTCATCAGCATCGCGACACCTCTTCGATCATCAGACGGCCGACACGGTGGCCTTCACCGGGCCAGGGCCGCGACCTGCTCGCCGGCATGGCGTCGCACCCGCGCGTCCAGAGCCAGCAAGCCATCGACCGATTCGCTCATGCCAGCCTCGATCAGGCCGGCGGCAAGCGCCCCGGTGTTCACCTGGTGGATCTGGTCGAACCGGATCCGCCGCTGCAGGAAGGCCTCGACCGCCACTTCGTTGGCTGCGTTGAGCACGCAGGTGCTGCCAGCGGGGCCACGCAGGGTTTCCCAGGCCAGTTGCAGACCAGGGTAACGCGCAGCGTCGGCCTCTTCGAAAGTGAGGGCCTTGAGGGTGAGGAAATCGAGCATCTCGGCGCCCGACTCGATGCGCTCGGGCCACGACAGGCCATAGGCAATCGGCACGCGCATGTCCGGCGTACCGAGCTGGGCCAGCACCGAGCGGTCGCGACACACGACCATCGAGTGGATGATGCTCTGCGGATGCAGCACCACGCGGATCTGCTCGGGCGCCAGGCCAAACAGCCAGCGCGCCTCGATCACTTCCAGCGCCTTGTTCATCATGGTCGCCGAATCCACCGAAATCTTGCGGCCCATGACCCAGTTCGGATGGGCGCAGGCCTGTTCGGGCGTGATGTCGGCAAACGTCGATGGGTCGCGCTGGCGGAACGGCCCACCCGAGGCGGTCAGCACGATGTGGTCGATGCGGGACGGCCAGCTGGACGGATCTTCCGGCAGGCATTGAAAGATGGCCGAGTGCTCGCTGTCGATGGGCAGCAGCGTGGCGCCCCCTTCGTGCACGGCCGACATGAAAAGGCCGCCGCCCACCACCAGGGCTTCCTTGTTGGCAAGCAACAGGCGCTTGCCAGCCTTGGCCGCGGCCAGACAGGGCGCGAGCCCCGCTGCGCCAACGATGGCGCCCATCACGATGTCGACCGCCGGGTGGGCCGCGACGTCGGACAGTGCCTGAGCACCGGAGAGCACCTCGGTGCGCCAGCCCTGCTCCCGACCCAGCGTGCGCAACCGCGCCGCGGCTGACTCGTCCGGCATCACGGCAAAGCGCGGCTGCCACCTGGCACACAAGGCAGCAAGCTCCTGGACGCGCTGGGCACCGGTGAGCGCGAACACCTCGAAACGCCCCGGGTGGCGCGCAACCACATCCAGCGTGTTGGTGCCAATGGAGCCCGTGGCCCCGAGCACGGTGACGCGTTGAGGGGCAGCGTGACGACGATCAGGCATGACAAAGGGCCATCAAGGCAAGCGACAGGGGCAGGACGGGCAGCAAGGCGTCGACGCGGTCGAGCACGCCGCCATGCCCCGGCAGCAGCTGGCTGCTGTCCTTGGCGCCTGCCTGCCGCTTGATCATCGACTCGAACAGATCGCCCACCACACTCATGGCAGCGAGAAAGGCCAGCGCGAGCACCATGCCGACAGGCCCCACACCGAGCAAGAGGCGGCTGTACAGGCTGGGTGAATCGACCCCCACATGGCGGTCGATCGCGATCCACAGCACGGCCAGCAGCAGCACCGCCAGCATGCCGGACCACACCCCTTCCCAGCTCTTGCCCGGGCTGATGGCCGGGGCGAGCTTGCGGCGCCCGAAGGTCCGCCCGCCAAAGTAGGCGCCAATGTCAGCCGCCCACACAAGACAGAACACGGAGAGCATGAAGTTGCCGCCCTGGGCCTTGATGTCGGCCAGGGCCAGCCAGGCGGCAACCAGAATCAACAGGCCGAGCAGGCGCCGGGGCCAATCCGGCCATTGCCCCCAGTAGAGCGGGCCATAGCGCAGCGCGAGCGCGCCGCCCACCACCCAGATGGGCAACGCGGTGAGCCACACCCAGGTCGGCGTGAAGAAACCGACCAGCGGGTGCGCGACGCCGTGGACGTGCGTCAGCGCGGCCGCCGGCAGACTTTCGGCCGCTTGCCATACAGGCAAACCGAACACCTGGGCCGCGTACACGCAGCCACCGGCCACGGCCGCAGCCATCAGCCAGGCACGCGCGCCCGGAGCGCCGTTCAGGCGGGACCACTCCCATCCGGCGGCGGAGATGAAGACCAGCGATAACAGCGAGAAAGGCCAGACCGCGTCGACCACCAGCGTGGGCAGCAGGATGGCGACCAGGATGAGCGCCGTGATGACCCGTTGACGCAACATGATCAGCGCTCCTCGGAGAAAGATGGCGGATGCGGCTCGGCCGCCCCGCCCAGCGCGCCTTCGCCCTGCCCGGACGCCCCAACATCGCCAAAACGCCGCTCACGCCGCGCGAAGGCCGCGATTGCCTTGTCGAGCTCGTCCGCATCGAAGTCAGGCCAGAGGCAGTCGGTGAACACCAGTTCCGCATAGGCGCTCTGCCAGAGCAGGAAGTTCGACAGCCGCACCTCGCCACCCGTGCGGATGAACAGATCGGGATCCGGCGCGTACGATATCGCCATGTGACGGGAGAGCACCGCCTCGGTCAACTCCTCCGGGCGAACACCTTCGGCCATGGCAGCACGGCAGGCCTGCACCACGTCCCAGCGGCCACCGTAGTTGAAGGCCACGGTCAGAACCAGCCGGCTGTTCTCGACCGTGTCGGCCTCGGCGCCGCGCAGCGCATCGCGGATCCGGGGCGAGACGCTCTCCAGGTCGCCGGCGATGCGGATGCGCACGCCGTCCGCCTTCAGCTTCACCAGATGCTTGGAGAGCGCGACGAGCAACAGGCTCATCAGGCCCGACACCTCTTCTTCCGGCCGTTTCCAGTTCTCGGACGAGAACGCAAACACCGTGAGGTAGCCGATGTCCCGGGCCGCGGCGGCCTGGACCACCTTCACCAGCGCATCGACGCCCGCCTTGTGCCCGACGCCGCGCGGCATCAGGCGTTTGCGGGCCCAGCGGCCGTTGCCGTCCATGACGATGGCGACGTGGCGGGGAACCAAGGCGGCAGTGGAGGATGAGGCCATGAAACGTGGATGGAGGGGAAGCGTGCGCCGCCACATGCGGCACGGTCAGAAACGCAACGAGGCGGACGGGCCGCCTCGCGATGCGCTGGATTATGACAAAGCCCGTGGCCTCAAACGGCCATGATTTCGGCTTCCTTGCCCTGGACCAGCTTGTCGACCTCGATGATCACCTTGTCGGTCAGCTTCTGGATGTCATCCTGCGAGCGACGATCCTCGTCCTCGGTGATGGCCTTGTCCTTCAGCAGACGCTTGGCCTGTTCGTTGGCGTCGCGACGCAGGTTGCGAATGGCGACCTTCGCATCTTCACCAGCGCCCTTGACGACCTTGGTGAGCTCCTTGCGGCGCTCTTCGGTCAGCGGGGGCATCGGCACACGGATCAGGTCACCCTGCGCCGACGGGTTCAAGCCCAGGTCGGATTCGCGGATGGCCTTCTCGATCTTCGCGCCCATGCCCTTTTCCCAGGGTTGCACGCTGATGGTGCGTGCGTCAAGCAGCGCCACGTTGGCGACCTGGCTGATCGGCACAAGCGAGCCGTAGTAGTCCACCTGAACCTGGTCGAGGATACCCGGGTGGGCGCGGCCCGTGCGGATCTTGGCCAGTTCGTTCTTGAAGGCCTCGATGGAGCGGGCCATCTTCTGTTCGGCGTTTTTCTTGATGTCTGCAATGCTCATGGAGAGACTCCGTGCGGATGTGCGGCTGACGGCCTGAAGAGTGACAAACGCGTGAGGATGGAAATGGGACGACAGCGAATGATCAGACGTGCACCAGCGTGCCCTCGTCCTCGCCCAGCACCACGCGCTTGAGCGCACCGGGTTTGAAGATCGAGAACACCTTGAGCGGCAGATTCTGGTCGCGGCACAGCGCAAACGCCGTCGCGTCCAGCACCTGCAGATTCTTGATCAGCGCCTCGTCGAACGTGATCGTGCTGTAGCGGGTGGCAGACGGATCCTTTTTCGGATCGGCCGTGTAGACGCCATCGACCTTCGTGGCCTTCAGCATCACCTCGGCACCGATCTCGGCGCCACGCAGGGCAGCGGCCGTGTCGGTCGTGAAGAAGGGGTTGCCGGTTCCGGCAGCGAACACCACAACCTTGCCCTCTTCGAGGTATTGCAGTGCCTTGGGACGCACATACGGCTCGACGACCTGGTCGATGCTGATGGCCGACATCACGCGGGCTGTCATGCCTTCCTGACGCATCGTGTCGGCCAGGGCCAGCGAGTTCATCACCGTGGCCAGCATGCCCATGTAGTCGGCGGTGGCGCGGTCCATGCCCACCGATCCGCCAGCCACGCCGCGAAAGATGTTGCCACCACCGATGACGACCGCCACCTGCGTGCCCAGCGCGGTCACGTCCTGGATTTCCTTGACCATGCGCACGATGGTCGCGCGGTTGATGCCATACGCATCGTCCCCCATCAGGGCTTCACCGGAAAGTTTCAGGAGGATACGCTTGTAGGCGGCCATGCAGTCGTCCTTGTTTTCTGTGCCAGGGCGTGCAGCCTGCCTGTTGCAGCAAGCAACCCGCCCGGACGTGCCCGAAGGCTTGGAGAGGGGGTGTGCGAATCCGGTTCCTGCGGAACCCGGCCGGCACCCGGAAATCTTGTTCTGTCGATCTGAGATAGCACAAGGGGGCCGAAGCCCCCTGTGTGTCGAGCCAGCTTACTGGCCCTTGGCTGCGGCCATCGTGGCAGCGACTTCGGCAGCGAAGTCGTCCTGCTTCTTTTCGATGCCCTCGCCCACGACGAACATCGTGAAGCCCTTGACGGTGGTGTTGGCACCCTTCAGGTAGGCTTCCACGGTCTGCTTGCCGTCGGCGGCCTTCACGAAGACCTGGTTGAACAGCGAGACTTCCTTCAGGTATTTCTGCACCGCGCCTTCGATCATCTTGGCAGCGATGTCAGCCGGCTTGCCCGACTCGGCGGCCTTGGCGGTGGCAACGTTGCGCTCGGTCTCGATCAGGTTGGCGGGCACGTCGGCAGCCGACAGGGACACCGGCTTCATGGCGGCGATGTGCATCGCAACGTCCTTGGCCGCCACGTCCTCACCGTCGAACTCGACGACCACACCGATGCGGGCACCGTGCAGGTACGAGGCCAGCTTGCCGCCGTCAGCGTAGCGCTTGAAGCGACGGATGCTCATGTTCTCGCCGATCTTGCCGATCAGGCCCTTGCGCACTTCTTCCACGGTCGGGCCGAAGCCGTCTTGCGACAGCGGCAGCTCGCCCAGGGCAGCCACATCGGCCGGGTTGTGCTGGGCAATCAGTTCTGCGACCGACTTGGCAAAGGCCAGGAACGAGTCGTTCTTCGACACGAAGTCGGTTTCGCAGTTGATTTCGACCAGGGCGCCGGTGGTGCCGTTCACGGCGGCGGCGACAACGCCTTCGGCGGTCACGCGCGAAGCGGCCTTCGAAGCCTTGCTGCCGAGCTTGACGCGCAGGATTTCTTCAGCCTTGGCCATGTCGCCGTCGGCTTCGGTCAGCGCCTTCTTGCACTCCATCATCGGGGCATCGGTCTTGGCGCGCAGTTCGGCGACCATGCTGGCGGTGATTGCGGGCATATTGTTCTCCGTTGAATGGGGGCGCGGCGTCACGGCCGCGTCACATCAGAATCTGTTGAAAAAAAGGGGCTGAACAACAGCCCCTTCTTGCCGAGCCACGGGGACTCAGGCGGCTTCGTTGACTTCCACGAATTCGTCGTCGCCAGCAGCAGCGGCCACGACTTCGTTCACGGCGTTGGCCTTGCCTTCGAGGATGGCGTCGGCCACGGCGCGGGCGTACAGGGCCACAGCCTTGGACGAGTCGTCGTTACCCGGGATGACGTAGTCGATGCCTTCGGGCGAGTGGTTGGTGTCCACCACGCCGATCACGGGAATGCCCAGCTTCTTGGCTTCGGCGATGGCGATCTTGTGGTAGCCGACGTCGATCACGAACAGGGCGTCCGGCAGCGCGGTCATGTCCTGAATGCCGCCGATGTCCTTCTCGAGCTTGGCCAGGTCACGCTGGAACAGCAGGCCTTCCTTCTTCTTCAGGTTGTCCAGACCGGCTTCGACCTGAACCTGCATGTCCTTCAGCTTCTTCAGCGAGCCCTTGACCGTCTTGAAGTTGGTCAGCATGCCGCCCAGCCAGCGCTGGTTCACGAAGGGCACGCCAGCGCGGCTTGCTTCTTCGGCGACGGTGTCACGGGCCTGGCGCTTGGTGCCGATCATCATCACGGTGCCGCGGCGAGCCGACAGCTGCTTGATGAACTTCAGGGCTTCCTCGAGAGCCGGTTGGGTCTTCTCGAGGTTGATGATGTGAATCTTGTTGCGATGGCCGAAGATGTAGGGCGCCATCTTGGGGTTCCAGAAGCGGGTCTGGTGACCGAAGTGGACACCTGCTTCCAGCATTTCGCGCATGGATACGGACATGATTTTTGCTCCAGAGGTTGGATCTAGAAGCCGACAGCGATCGGCCGCCCTTCTGAAGGACGGGGCCGACACCTTGGATTGGCGGCTTCGCGGTTTCAACAGTGTTCACCCGGACCATTCCGGGCAAACCCTGCGATTCTAGCACGCTTCCGGCGCCTGTTCAGCGCCCGGCTCACGTCACCGCTTGTTGCGGGCGCTCTTGCGTGACGGCGCCTTCTTGCCAGCAGCGGGCTTGCCACCCCGACCACTCGCCTCCGCTGCAGGATGGCGCTCAGCCTTGCCGCCCGCGCGCGCATCACGCGCACCGCGGCGCACCTGACGGTCCAGCTCCTGGATCTCTGACAGCTCATCCTGAGCCGAGTACTCGTTGGCCGAGCGCCCCTTGCGCCCAGCCCGGCCACTGCCTGCCTGCCCCTGCTGCGTCCGCGGTGTGGTCGCGCCATCCTCTCGCACCAGGCGGAAATCGATCTTGCGGGCGTCCAGGTCCACGCGGCTGACCTGCACCCGAACGCGAGCGCCGACGCCGTACCGCACACCTGAACGCTCGCCACGCAATTCCTGACGGGCCTCGTCAAACCGGAAGTACTCGCCGCCCAGCTCGGTGATGTGCACCAGGCCCTCGACATACAGCCCGTCCAGCTGCACGAACAGGCCGAAGCTCGTGGCCGCACTGACGGTGCCCCCGTACTCCTCGCCCAGGCGCTCGCGCATGAACATGCACTTCAGCCACGCCTCGACATCCCGCGAGGCCTCGTCGGCGCGCCGCTCGTTGGCACTGCAGTGGATACCGGCGGTTTCCCAGGCGATGGCCTCCTCCGGCGGCAGCTTGATCTTCGCCCCCTTGACCGGAGCCACAGGCAAGCCACGAGTGAGCCCCCCCTGCCCGCCCTTGCGCTTGAAGTTGCCCACGGACGATTGCACCGGCGGCAACTTCAACCCATAGCGGTTGCGCCCCAGCAGGGCCTTGATCACGCGGTGCACCAGCAGATCGGGATAGCGCCGGATCGGGCTGGTGAAGTGGGTGTAGGCCTCGTAGGCCAGCCCGAAGTGACCACTGTTGGCCGGGGTGTAGATGGCCTGCTGCATCGAACGCAGCAGCATGGTGTGAATCTGCGTGGCGTCGGGCCGGTCCTTGGTGGCCTGTGCAATGGCCTGGAAGTCGCCAGGCTGCAGCTCTTCACCCAGGGTGAGCCCCAGCCCCAGCGCCTTCAAATAGTTCTTCAGCAGCGTGCGCTTCTCGGGCGTCGGCCCCTCGTGCACACGGTACAGAGACGGGTGCTTGGCGCGCAGGATGAAGTCAGCGGAGCACACGTTGGCCGCCAGCATCGCCTCCTCGATCAGCCGGTGGGCCTCGGTGCGCGTACGCGGCACGATCTTGGCAATGCGGCCGTTTTCGTCGCAGACGATCTGCGTCTCGGTCGTCTCGAAATCCACCGCGCCACGCGCACTGCGAGCCTTGAGCAGCACGCGGTACACCTCATGCAGGTGCAACAGATGCGGCACCAGTTCGGCACGACGCAGGGCCTCCGGCCCACGGGTGTTGCCCAGCACGGCCGCCACTTCGGTGTAAGTCAGCCGCGCATGCGAGCGGATCACGGCAGGGAAGAACTGGTAGGCGTGGATTTCGCCCTCCCCCGTCACCAGCATGTCGCACACCATCGACAGTCGCTCGACCTCGGGGTTGAGGGAGCACAGTCCGTTGGACAGCTTCTCCGGCAGCATCGGAATGACGCGCCGCGGGAAGTACACCGAGGTGGCCCGCTCATACGCCTCGCGGTCCAACGGCTCGTCGGGCTTCACATAATGGCTCACGTCGGCAATGGCGACGATCAGACGCCAGCCGTTCGGCACCTTGCCTCGGCCGATGCGGGCCGGCTCACAGTACACGGCGTCGTCGAAGTCCCGCGCATCCTCGCCGTCGATCGTCACCAGCGGCACATCGGAAATGTCGATGCGGCCACGCTTGTCCACGGGGCGGACCTTCTCGGGCAGCTTCGCCGCCTGGGCCAGCACGTCGTCGCCAAAGCGGTGCGGCACCTCGTACTTGCGCACCGCGATCTCGATCTCCATGCCGGGATCGTCGATGCCGCCAAGCACCTCGATGACGCGCCCCACGGGTTGCGCATTCAGCGACGGCGCCTCCGTCAACTCCACCGCCACCACCTGGCCGGGCTCGGCCTTGCCGATCGCCTTGGCGGGCACCAGGATGTCACGACCAAAACGGCGATCCTCTGGCGCCACCAGCCAGGCGCCCCCTTCGTGCAGCAGCCTGCCGATGATGGGGGTCTTGCGACGCTCGAGGATGTCCAGCACCTGCCCCTCGGGGCGGCCCTTGCGGTCGAAGCGCATCACCCTCACCCGCACACGGTCGCGGTGCATCACGGCACGCATCTCCTGTGGCGAAAGCCAGATGGTCGCATCGCCTTCATCGGCGTGGACGAAGCCATGGCCATCCCGGTGGCCCTGCACGGTGCCAACGATTTCGCTCATGAGATTCACAAAAAGTGTGGGGGGTGTTGTCATGTCTCGCATTTTGATGATAGAATTCAACTCTTCGCTGATCACTGCAACGTTTTTCAAACAAGCAGTCGGCCAGTCGATAAAGAGTACCTGCCCAGGTGGCGGAATTGGTAGACGCACTAGTTTCAGGTACTAGCGGGTAACTCCGTGGAGGTTCGAGTCCTCTCCTGGGCACCATTGAGAGAGCCGGTTGATCGATGATCAACCGGCTTTTTTCATGTCCGCTGAACGCAACCGCCGATCCGACAGCCAGCGTCCGTGCGCCCTGCAGCGGATGGGGGTGGTGGTGTTGCAAAAACATGTCGGGCTCCGGAAACCCAGCGTACACCACATCCCACCGACCTCCCGCCCGGCCCCGACCTTGAAGCACCACGCCGATGCGGCAGGAACGCAACACTTCACTGGCTTCCGGCCTTTCGTGCCGTTTTTTCACCACGCCACAGCAGAAACTGGACGGGAACCCAGAAATGATGCTACATTAATGGTCTTGATGCAGCGCAACGCTGAAACGCAAAAGCACAGCATCAAAAAGTACCTGCCCAGGTGGCGGAATTGGTAGACGCACTAGTTTCAGGTACTAGCGGGTAACTCCGTGGAGGTTCGAGTCCTCTCCTGGGCACCAAATGAGCAAGCCGGTTGATCGCAAGGTCAACCGGCTTTCCTCATTTCGCGATCAGACGCAAGCGCCGGCATGGCCCACTCCCCTCGCCTACATGAGGCGTGCGCTCAGCACGCCCCGTTCAAGAAAAAAGGCAGCCAATCTGGCTGCCCTGGGCTGTCGCGGGTTCCGCTTCTTGCGGAACTCAGACCTCGTAACGCTTGAGCAGCGCCGCAGGACGCAGGCCGTCGTACTCCTCGAAGGGCTGATGGATCCAGGGGCTCGTCGGCAGCGCTTCGACATAGTAGTCGGGGGTGTAGCAGGACACGCCCTTCACCCAGATCACGGACGAGCGCAGCTCGGTGATGGCCGGCATGCTGCGCAGCCGCTCAACCACCGCCTGCAGCGTCACGCCGGAATCAGCCAGGTCATCGACCAACAGCACACGCCCTGCCAGCTCACCCTTCGGCATGGTGATGTACTTCGCCATGTCGAGGCGGCCCTGAAGCGTGCCGCCTTCGTCACGGTAAGAGCTCGTCGACATGATACCGAGCGGCTTGTCGAACACGCGCGACAGCACATCGCCTGGACGCAAGCCGCCGCGGGCCAGACACAGGATCTGATCGAACTCCCAGCCGGAAGCGTGCACCTTGAGCGCCAGGCGCTCGATCAGCTGGTGGTACTCCTCCCAGGAGACATAGAGGTGTTTACCGTCGTCGGTGAGCATGGTGTGCCTATGGGTTGTCGGTCGGAAAAACGGATGCAGTCAGCCCTTGTAGGGATGACGCAGCAGGATGGTGTGGTCGCGGTCAGGGCCGGTGGAGACCATGTCGATCGGTGCGCCGATGAAGCCCTCGACGCGCTCCAGGTAGGCGCGCGCATTGGCCGGCAGCTTGTCCCATTCGGTGATACCGAAGGTGGAGCCTTCCCAACCCGGGAAGCTCTCATAGATCGGCTCGCAGGCCACGATGTCGTCGGCGTCCAGCGGCAGGATGTCGATCCGTTCGCCACGCAGCATGTACCCGGTGCACACCTTGATCTCGCTGAGGCCATCGAGCACGTCGAGCTTGGTCAGGCAGATGCCCGAGATGCCGTTGATCAGCACCGAGCGCTTCAGGGCCGCGGCATCGAGCCAGCCGCAGCGACGGGCACGCCCCGTCACGGTGCCACGCTCCTGGCCGACGGTGGACAGGTGATGGCCGACCGTGCCGGGCGTGTCCCAGTCGAGTTCGGTCGGGAACGGACCACTGCCCACGCGCGTGGTGTAGGCCTTGGTGATGCCGAGGATGTAGTGCAGCTTGTCCGGGCCGACACCCGAACCGGCTGCGGCATTGCCGGCCACGCAGTTCGACGACGTCACGTACGGGTACGTGCCATGGTCGATGTCCAGCAGGGTGCCCTGAGCGCCCTCGAACAGCACGCTGCCGCCGTCCACGTTGTGAGCGTGGATGCGCACGCCGACGTCGGCCAGCATAGGCAGGATTTCCTTCGCGGCGGCCATGGCCTGGTCGAAGATGGGCTGGAATTCCAGCTTCTCGGCCTTCAGATACCCCTCCAGCGCGAAGTTGTGCAGGTCCAGCAACTCGCGCAGCTTCTTGGCGAAGCGGTCCGGGTGCTTCAGATCCTGCACGCGCAGGGCACGGCGGGCGACCTTGTCTTCATAGGCCGGGCCGATGCCCTTGCCGGTGGTGCCGATCTTGCCGCTGCCGCTGGTTTCGCGCAGGGCCTCGCGGGCCTTGTCGACTTCCACGTGGAAGGGCAGGATCAGCGGGCACGACTCGCTGATGTACAGGCGCGAGCGCACATCCAGACCCGCGTCTTCCAGACGCTTGATTTCAGACAGCAGGTGGGTCGGGTCCACCACCACACCGTTGCCGATGTAGCAGGCCACGCCGTCGCGCATGATGCCCGACGGGATGAGCTGCAAGGCGGTCTTCTTGCCGTTGATCACCAGGGTGTGGCCGGCATTGTGGCCGCCCTGGAAGCGGACGACGGCGGCGGCATGGTCGGTCAGCCAGTCGACGACCTTGCCCTTGCCTTCGTCACCCCATTGGGTGCCAACCACCACAACGTTGCGGGCGGTGGTGTTGCCGGCGCGAGCCGACGCAGAAGTGCTTTGCATGGCAGATTCCTGTTTCGCGTAAGGGAAAGGCGGTGCGCTCAGAGGGCGCGCACCGTCCAGCGTCCGTCGACGAGTGCGAGCTCGCGGTCGCAGTCGAATTCCTGGACGTCGTGTTCATGTCCGGGCAGCACGCACACCACGGTGTGGCCCTGCCCTCGGAGGGTGCGCACAGCCTGGCGCAAGGCGGGGTCTTCACCCCAGGGAGCCCGCACGGCGGGGCGCACGGCAAGACCGCTGCGCGAGGCGAGCAGCTCCGCCAGCACCTTGAGGTCGAGGCTGAAGCCGACGGCGGGGCGGCGGCGTCCGAACACGGCCCCCACCTCGTCGTAACGGCCGCCACGCACCAGCGCATCGGCCAGACCAGCACCGTAGACGGCAAAGCGGGTGCCGCTGTAATAAGCGTAGCCCGACAGATCGGACAGGTCGAAGCCCACACGGACGTCGGCCTGCGTCTGACGCAGATGGCCAGCCAGCCAGCCGAGGTCACGCAGGGCGGCGCCGACCATCGGATGGTCGGGCAGCAGTGCGCGCGCCTGGTCCAGCACCTCGTCGCCTCCGTAGAGCGTCGTCAGGCCGACCAGCACGCGGGCCGCATCCGGCGCAGCCGCCAGCGGCCCCTGGTCCGCCAACTCGCGCAGTGCAGCGACGTCCTTGGCGGTCAGCGCGGCGACCAGCGCGGTGCGGGTCGTGTCGTCGAGGGCCGTGATGCCGAGACCGGCCAGCACGCCCTCGATGAGGCGCACGTCAGCCAGGTCGATGACCAGGTCGGTAAGCCCCGAGCCCAACAGCCCTTCGAGCGCCAGCTCCGTAGATTCCAGTTCGGCCTCCAGCCCGGCGTGGCCGTAGATCTCGCAACCGAGTTGCAGCGGCTCACGGCTGGCCTGGGGGCTCGCAGGTCGGGTGTGCAGCACGGGGCCGCAGTAGCACAGACGGGTGACGCTGTCGCGGTTCAGCAGGTGCGCGTCGATTCGGGCCACCTGAGGCGTGGCATCGGCACGGACTCCGAGCGTGCGACCGGAGAGCTGGTCCACCAGTTTGAAAGTGCGGAGATCGAGCGCGCGGCCGGTGCCGGACAACAGCGAGTCAAGGTGCTCGAGCAACGGCGGCATCACGAGCTCGTAGCCGTAGCTGCGGGCGACATCCAGCCAGATGCGACGCAACTCTTCCACGCGACGGGCCTGCGCGGGCAAGACGTCAGCAATGTGCTCTGGCAACAGCCAAGCAGACGACATAAGAAAACGTGTGGGGGTTAAAAACGAGATTCTACCGGGGGTTCGGGACACTTTGACAGCGAAGTGCCCTGCCGGCCGACTGGGACGTTCAGGAGAGCGCCTGAATCAACCAGAGAAGCAGCAGGCCAACGACCATGCTGCCGAGCCCGAAACGACGGATCTGCTCGTCGTCGAAGCGCATCAGTTGCTCGAACATGCGACGCCAGCCACCCGGATTGATGGCCGGCATCAGCCCCTCGAACACGAGCACGAGGGCCAGCGCAGTCCAAAGAACGTCAGACATGGGCAAACTCCCCGCGCCTCCCGGCGCACGGGGTTCTCTTCACCTGCGGCACGGTCACTTGCGCGGCGCAGCGGTGGAGCCAGAAGCGCTGCCGCCCCGCATGGTCTTGAAGAAATCGCCGCTCTGGTCGATCACCATCACGTCGCTCTTGCTGCGGAAGGTGGCACGGTAGGCCTCCAGGCTGCGATAGAACTGCGCAAACTGCGGGTCCCGACCGAACGCTTCGGCATACAGCGCCGACGCCTTGGCATCGCCCTCGCCCTTGATCTTCTGGGCGTCGCGGTAGGCTTCGGCCACGATGATTTCGCGCTGGCGGTCCGCATCGGCGCGGATCTTCTCGCCTTCGGCGCCACCGGTGGAGCGCAGCTCGTTGGCCACGCGCTTGCGTTCCGATTCCATGCGGCGGTAGACCGACTCGGTGATGTTGGCCGAGAAGTCCACGCGCTTGATCCGCACATCGACGATCTCGATGCCGAAGGACTTGGCATCGTCAGCCAGGCGACGGATGACGCCCTGCATCACCTTCTCGCGTTCGGTGGAGAGCACAGCGCCGACGGTGCGCTTGGTGACCTCCTCGTTGAGCGCGGCCTGCACGATGGGCGAAAGGCGGTTTTCCGCGTTTCGGATGTCGACGCCGTTGTTACGGATGAACTGGCGAGGCTCGGTCACGCGCCATTTCACCAGCCAGTCGATGACGAGGCTCTTCTTCTCGGCCGTGAAGATGGGGCGCGACTCGGGGCTGTCGAGCGTCTGCACGCGACGGTCGAGGAAGATCACGTTCTGCAGCGGCGCGGGCAGCTTGAACTTCAAGCCCGGCTCGCTGATGACTTCCTTGATTTCGCCGAGTGCGTAGACCACGGCAAACTGGCGCTGGTCGACAACGAACAGGGTCGATGCCGCGATGACGATGGCCAGCAGGATGCCGACCAGGTAGGTACCGATGCGGTTCATGTCAGGGTTCCTTGATGCTTGGACGCTGCGTGAGGCGTGCGCGCTTCAGCGCGCATCGCGGTCGCGGCTGCGCAGACCATCACGCGAGCGGGAGTCGGTCACACCCGGTGCCGCGGGCGCAGTGGCCACGCCGTTGTCCGGTGCAGAAGTGGCCGCGGCAGGTGCCGCCGGCGCACCACTACCGTTCACGCCCATCAGCTTGTCAAGCGGGAGATACAGCAGATTGGAGCCCTGGCGGCTCTCAACCATCACCTTGGTCACGTTGCTGTAGACCTGCTGCATCGTGTCGATGTAGAGGCGGTCGCGCATGACCCCGGGCGCCTTCTGGTACTCAGCGTACACCGACTTGAAGCGCTGTGCATCGCCCTCGGCCTGTGCCACCACGCGGGCGGAATAACCGGCGGCTTCCTCACGCAGACGCGCGGCCGTGCCCTGTGCCTTCGGGATCACGTCGTTGGCGTAGGCCTGGCCCTCGTTCTTCAGCCGCTCACGGTCTGCGCCAGCCTTGAACGCGTCGTCGAAGGCGGCCTGCACCTGCTCGGGAGCCTGCACGCTCTGGACGTTGACGTTGGCAACCAGCACGCCGGCCTTCAGCTTGTTGAGCTGGGCCTGGATGGACTTCACCAACTCGGCCGCGATGGCGTCGCGCTGCTCGTACAGCACCGAGTCCATGTTGCTGTTGCCCACGATCTCGCGCACGGCGGATTCGGCCGCCTGGAGCACGGCTTCGTCGGAGCTGCGGTTCTCGAACAGGTACTGGCGGGCATCCTGCAGGCGGTACTGGACCGTGAAACGGATGTCGACGATGTTCTCGTCTCGCGTGAGCATGGACGAGTCACGCAGGCCAGTGGCCTGCATCACGGAGTTGCTGCCGACGTCGATCGAACGCAACTGGGTGACGTTGACGACTTCGTGGCTCTGGAAGGGATACGGGGCGCGCCACTGGAAGCCGGCGTCCACGGTATGACTGAAACGACCGAACGACATCACGACGGCCTGCTGGCCTTCCTGCACGATGAAGAAACCGCTGCCAAGCCAGATGAGGGCCACGACGCCCAGGATCAGCCCGGCACCGATGCCGGCGCCGCTGGGGTCGGGCGACATGTTGCCACCGGGCCCGTTGTTGTCGCCGCCGCCCTTGCTGGCGAACATGCCGCTGAGCTTGCGGTTGAAGTCACGCCAGAGTTCGTCCAGGTCAGGCGGACCGTCGTTGCGCTGGTTGAGCAACACCGCCGGGCGGGCCGCGCCGGGCAAGGCCTGACGCAGCGCCTGAGCACCGAGCCAGGCCGTGCGATGGACGGCACCCATGGCAAGCCGGGCCGCCAAGGGCAGCACCGCCCACGTCAACCGGATCGATCGTGCAGGCACGGAGCCTGCATCCAGCGTATGCATGTTCATGTTGTGTCGGTCGGAAAACCAGGGTACGCCGACGGGGGTACCTCTGAGTCAAGGGGATTGTGCCTGTCGAATCGGGGGTCGACTTCCGTGGGGGTGATGGCCTCTTCACCCAGCCCGGAAACCGCGGCTTCAGCCAGCACGGCACGCAGCGTATCAAGCCCCTGCCCTTTCAGCGCGCTCACGAAGACACGATGACAACGGCGGCCCGAGGGCAATTCGTAGACATCACGCTGGTGGTGCGGCTGCTGATGGGCTTCGAGGCTGTCGCACTTGTTGAACACCAGCACCTGCGGCAGCGCACCGGCGCCGATGCTGTCGAGCACGCGCAGCACTTCGTCGATCTGTTCGTGCAACACGGGGCTCGCGGCATCGACGACGTGCAGCAGCAAATCGGCCTCGGCCGCCTCCTGCAGCGTTGCCTCGAACGACTCGACCAGCGTGTGCGGCAGATCGCGAATGAACCCCACCGTGTCGGACAACGTCACGCTGCGCTGCGCCTCGGACAGGAACAGCTGCCGGGTGGTCGTGTCCAGCGTGGCGAACAACTGGTCGGCCGCATAGGTGCCGGCCTTGGTCAGCGCGTTGAACAGGGTCGACTTGCCAGCGTTGGTGTACCCGACGAGCGACACACGGAAGGTGCCGGTGCGCTCACGCGAACGTCGCTGGGTGTTGCGCTGCTTCTTGACCTTGACCAGCCGCTCTTTCAACGACTTGATGCGCTGGTCGATCATCCGGCGGTCGAGCTCGATCTGGGTTTCACCCGGACCGCCGCGATGCCCCACCCCGCCGCGCTGGCGCTCCAGGTGGGACCAGCGCCGCACAAGGCGGGTGGAGAGGTATTCAAGGCGCGCGAGTTCGACCTGCAGCTTGCCTTCGTGGCTTCGGGCACGGGCACCGAAGATCTCGAGGATCAGGCCGGTGCGGTCGAGCACCTCGACACCCAGATGGCGCTCGAGGTTGCGCTGCTGTGCAGGCGACAGGGCCTGGTCGAAGATGACCCCGTGCGCCTGGTAGAGGGTCACAAGGGATTTGATTTCGTCGGCCTTGCCCGAGCCCACGAACAGGGCCGCATCGGGCGCACGGCGCTTGGCCGTGACTTTGGCAACGGGCTGGTCGCCGGCCGATTCGGCCAGCAGGGCGAGTTCGTCGAGGGTGGGGTCGAACGAGGAGCCGGGGCCGAAGTCGACCCCGACCAGCACGACCCGGGGGTCCTCATTGGCGAGGCGCACAGACGGGGAGTCGGTGGTCAAGGCGTCAGGAGGAGGATCGACTGGTCTGGAGGGCGCAGCGGATCAAACGGATCCGCCTTCGGTCGACTCGTTGGCGTGGAAGTTCACGGCACGGCCGGGCACCACGGTCGAAATGGCGTGCTTGTAGACCATCTGGGTCACGGTGTTGCGAAGCAGCACGACGTACTGATCGAACGATTCAATGTGACCTTGCAGCTTGATGCCGTTGACCAGATAGATGGACACCGGCACGTGCTCGCGGCGCAGCAGGTTCAGGAAGGGGTCTTGTAGGAGTTGCCCTTTGTTGCTCACGATATGCTCCGTGTTAAAAGAAAGTTTCGGAAGGGGCACCTTAACACAGTCCCCAACCGATCCATGTTCAGGGTCATGTGAAGGCTTGCAAAGCGGGGCGCCCTGTAACCAAGGCGCCCGCAGAAGCTCACGCCTTGTCGTCGAACGGGTTCTGCGACGACTTCATTTCGATGCGCAGCGGCGTGCCGGTGAGCTTGAAGTGCTCTCTGAACCGGCTCTCGAGGAAGCGCTTGTAGGACTCGCTGACATGCTCGAGCGAGTTGCCGTGGATGACGATGACAGGCGGGTTCTGGCCGCCCTGGTGCGCGTAACGCAGCTTGGGACGGAACGCCCCGGCACGCTTCGGTTGCTGGAACTGCACGGCCTCGGCCAGCAGGCGGGTGAGGACCGGCGTGGGCATCTTGCGCGAGGCCGAGGCCCACGCGTCGGTGATGGCCTTCCAGACCGGGCCCAGCCCCTGGCGCTTGATGGCCGAAATGTGCAGCACCGGCGCGAACTTCAGGAAAGCCAGGCGTGTCTCGATCGACCGCTGCAGCATCTCGCGCTGGTAACTGTCGACGGCGTCCCACTTGTTGACGGCAATCACCACAGCGCGCCCGGACTCGAGGATGAAGCCGGCGATGTGGGCGTCCTGCTCCGTCACGCCCTGGGTGGCGTCCACCAGCAGCAGGACGACGTTGGCGTCCGAGATGGCCTGCAGGGTCTTGACCACCGAGAACTTCTCGATCGCCTCGAAGACGCGGCCCTTGCGGCGCAGGCCCGCGGTGTCGATCAGCTCGAACTTCTGCCCGTTGCGCTCGAACGGCACGCTGATGGCGTCCCGCGTGGTGCCGGGCATGTCGAATGCGACCAGGCGCTCTTCGCCCAGCCACGTGTTGATCAGGGTCGACTTGCCGACGTTCGGGCGCCCCGCGACGGCCAGGCGGATGGGCTTGTCGCCCTCCTCTTCTGGTTCCTCATCGTCCTCGTCGGCGAAGAAGTCGTCGAGCGCCATGTCGAGCAGGCTGCGGATGCCCTGTCCGTGCGCCGAGGAAATGGGGATCGGCTCGCCAATGCCCAGCTCGTAGAACTCGGCCAACTGGGGGCCCGATTGCATGCCTTCGGCCTTGTTGGCCGCCAGCAGCACTTTCTTGTTGGCGGTACGCAGGTAGCGGGCGATGTCGTGGTCTTGCGCCGACAGCCCATTGCGGGCGTCGACGACGAAGATCACGGCGTCGGCTTCGGCGACAGCCTGGCGCGTCTGGTTGGCCATCTCCTTGAAGATGCCCGACGTGCAGTCCGGCTCGAAGCCGCCCGTGTCGATGGCGATGAAGGCGCGCGAGCCGGAGCGGCCCTCACCGTAGTGGCGGTCACGGGTGAGGCCCGCGTAGTCGGCCACGATGGCATCGCGGCTCTTGGTCAGTCGATTGAACAACGTCGATTTGCCGACGTTGGGTCGTCCGACCAGCGCAATGACAGGTTTCATGGGAAATCAGGGAAAAGAATCAGTTGGCGCGCAGGGCCGAGACGGTCCCCTTGCGGGACAGCACGATCAGCTGGTCAGCGACGACGACCGGCGCAGCGGCCAGCGGGGCATCGAGCTCGATGCGGGCCAGGTTGCGACCGTCGGCGAGCGACAGCAGGTGCAGATAGCCTTCACGGTCGGCCACCGCAAGCTTGTCGCCCCAGATGGCAGGCGCGCTCAGGCCACGGTGGGTGAAGCGGTCGACGCGCCACAGCAGGTCGCCGTTCTCGGTCTTCCAGGCGGACAGGCGATCGGTGCTGTCGGCACCGACGACCACGTTGTCGTTGGCGGCCACCGCTTGCGTGCCGGCTTGTGGGCGACTCCAGCGCAGGCTGCCACGGTTCAGCTCGAAACAGGCCACGGAGAACTGGAACGCGCGCACGCAGAGCTCGTCGTCGGCGCGGGCGGCCGGGCCGACCAGGTCAGCCAGCCGCTCGACCTCGTTGGTGCCGCGGGGCGTGCCAACGGTGACATCGAACCGCACCGTGCCGCGTACCGGATCCAGCCCCACCAGGCGCGGGCCCTGCCCGACCAACAGGGTGTCACGGAACGGGGTGAGCATCCCTTGAGACGAGAGGGCGAGCGGCTCGCTGCCCGGGCGTTGGTACTGCCAGAGCCAACGGCCATCGCGGAGATCGTAGGCGCGCACGGCCCGGTCGACGCCTTGCACGAAGACGCGCTCACCGGCCACCAGCGGAGCCGTGATCACGCGGCCCGACTGACGTTCACGCCAGACCGGTGCGCCGCGGTCGAGCACCACCAGTTCGTTCTGGGCCGTGACCACGGCAGCAAACCGGCCGTCGGAACCAATGCCGGCCGACAGCGGCTCGCGCAGGTCTGCGCGCCAGATCGCCTTGCCTGTGTCGAGGGCGAGCTGGGCCACTTCGCCGCCGGTTCCCGCCACGGTGACGGTGTTCGCGACCACCGCGATGCTGACCGGGGTTTCCGCTTCGCCGACCACGCGTTGCGACCACGCCATGCCGAGCTTGGCGACGGGCTGGAAGCGCTCGAGCGGGGCGGGCTGAGGCTTGCTGCTGCCGCAACCACCGAGGGCCACCGCTAGGGCGAGTGCGGACACGCTGAGTGCCGTCAGTCGAAGGGCGTGACCCGAGGACGGGGCCTGAAGGGCGCGAAGGAGGCTCATGGGTGTGATGCGTGTGCGGACCAGGGGGCGCGCCGAAGCGTGCGCTGAGATGAGGGGGACGTCAGGGGGCAGAGGCAGCCGTGGCTGCCGCGGCGGGCGCCTGCCCCAGCGCCGTCAGTTTGCCTTCGATGAACCGACGGTAGTCGACCGTCGGATCCATGGCCTTCCACGCGGCCGTGAAGGCCTTGGCAGCCTCGTCCTTCTTGCCCTGGGCCAGCAGCACATCGCCACGACGGTCGTCAGCCAGGGGGGCAAATTCGGCCGGGAGCTTGGCATCCAGCGTCTTCAGCGCCTCATCGTAGGCCTTGGCGTCCAGTTGCACGCCGGCCAGGCGCAGCCGCGCGATGGCCACGAGGTTGGCGTTCTTGCCGTTTTCGGCAACCCATTGCAGGGCCGCCTTGGCGTCGTCGAGCTTCTGGTTGTCGGCCGCCACCTTGGCAGCCAGCAAGGCGCCCTGCTCGGCGAACGTGGTGCCGCCGTAGTTGGCCTTCAGGTCCTTGAAGGCCTGTGCGACCTTGTCGGCCTGGCGCGCTTCCGCGGCGCGATCGAGCTCTTCGTACAGGCCGCTCGCGGCGGCGCTGCGCTTCTGCTGCCAGTACAGGTATCCCGTCCACGCCGCATAGGCGCCCAGGACCAGCACGAGCGTCCAGGTGATCAGGTTGCCGTACTTCTTCCAGAAATGCTTGAACTGGTCGAGCTGTTCCTGTTGTTCGAGGTCGAAAGTCGCCATGGGTCTGTGATGTGTTGAATGCGCGGATTATGAGGGGCGACCGACGCGCAGCGACGGCGCCCAGGCCGAGACGTCGTTCAGCGGCTGACGAAGTTGCTCGCCGCCGTCACGCAGCGGCTTGACGGACACGGTGCCCTGCGCGACTTCGTCGGGGCCGAACACCAGGGCGAAACGGGCGCCGCTCGCATCGGCCTTCTTGAATTGCGACTTCGGGCTGGCCGGGCCCTCCTTGCCAGCCGGGTTGAGCACCACGGCGATGCCTTCGGCGCGCAGGGCCTCGAGCGTGGCCAGCACGGTGGGCAGCGGCGTGCCGGCGAACACGACGGCGAACGCGTCGGGCGCCGTTTCCGGCGCGGGCACGCCCACCTCTTCCAGCAACAGCAGCAGACGCTCCATGCCGAGGCCCCACCCGACGGCCGGCGCCGGCTTGCCACCCAGCTGCTCGATCAGGCCGTCGTAGCGGCCGCCGCCGCACACCGTGCCCTGGGCGCCCAGACGGTCGGTCACCCACTCGAACACGGTGAGGTTGTAGTAGTCCATGCCGCGCACCAGGCGCGTGTTGACCTCGTAAGGCACCCCGGCGGCATCCAGCACGGCCTTGACGGCGTTGAAGTGTGCCAGCGAGGCCTCACCCAGGAAGTCGAGCAGGCGCGGGGCCGCTTCGACCACCGGCTGCATGACCGGGTTCTTGGTGTCGAGGATGCGCAGCGGGTTGCTGTGCAGGCGGCGCTTGCCGTCTTCGTCCAGCAGCTCGGCGTGCGCCTCGAGATGACGGATCAGGGCCTCGCGGTGGGCCTTGCGCTCTTCGGGCTGGCCCAGGCTGTTGAGCTGCAGCTTGACGTCCCGGCCCACGACCAGACCAAGGTCGCGCCACAGCGCGGCCGTCATGAGGATCAGCTCCGCGTCGACATCGGGGCCGGCAAAGCCCAGCACCTCGGCGCCCACCTGGTGGAACTGGCGATAGCGGCCCTTCTGCGGGCGCTCGTGCCGGAACATCGGGCCGATGTAGTACAGGCGCTTGCCGCCTTCGTACAGAAAGCTGTGCTCGTTGATGGCGCGCACGGCACCGGCGGTGCCTTCGGGGCGCAGCGTCAGACGGTCGCCGTTGAGGCTGTCTTCAAAGGAGTACATCTCCTTCTCGACGATGTCCGTCACCTCGCCCAGGCCACGCACGAACAGGGCCGTGGGCTCGACGATGGGGGTGCGCATGTTCTGGAAGCCGTAGCGGCGCATCAGTTGCCGCACGATGTCTTCCAGCCATTCCCAGCGCGCCGATTCCGGCGGCAGGATGTCGTTCATGCCTTTGATGGCTTTCAGGATCTCGGCCATGGTCTTGTTCTTCTGGGGTTCTGTGGGAATCAGGCCTCGGCCTTGGCCTGGCCGAAACGTCGGTCGATGTAGTTCTGCACCAGGGCCATGAACTCTTCTGCAATGCGCTCGCCCCGCAGGGTCAAGGCCTTCTCGCCATCGATGAAAACCGGCGCGGCGGGGGCCTCGCCCGTGCCCGGCAGGCTGATACCGATGTCGGCGTGCTTGCTTTCGCCCGGGCCATTGACGATGCAGCCCATCACGGCCACCTTGAGGTTCTCCACGCCCGGATATTGCGTACGCCACACCGGCATCTGTGCGCGCAGGAAATCGTCGATGTCCTTGGCAAGTTCCTGGAAGACGGTGCTGGTCGTGCGGCCACAGCCAGGGCACGCGGTGACGCTGGGCACGAAGGTCCGCAGGCCAAGTGCCTGCAGGATCTCGAGCGCGACGACCACTTCCTGGGTGCGGGCCTCGCCCGGCTGCGGCGTGAGCGACACGCGGATGGTGTCGCCGATGCCTTCCTGCAGCAGGATCGACAGTGCCGCCGCCGAGGCGACCGTGCCTTTGGCGCCCATGCCGGCCTCGGTGAGGCCGAGGTGCAGCGGGAAATCACAGCGCGCGGCCAGGCCCCGGTAGACGCTGATCAGATCCTGCACGCCGCTGACCTTGCACGACAGGATGACCTGCTCCGGACGCATGCCGAGTTCGACCGCCAGGTTGGCAGACTGGAGCGCCGAGCTGATCAGTGCCTGGTACATCACCTGCTGCGCGGACCACGGGTCGGCGCTGCGGGCGTTCTCGTCCATCATCGAGGCCAGCAACTCCTGGTCCAGACTGCCCCAGTTGACACCGATGCGCACGGTCTTGTCATAGCGCATGGCGGCTTCGATCATCTGGGCGAACTGGCGGTCCTTCTTGTCGCCCTTGCCCACATTGCCCGGGTTGATGCGGTACTTGGACAGGGCTTCAGCGCACGCGGGGTACTCGGTGAGCAGGCGGTGGCCGTTGTAGTGGAAGTCGCCGACCAGGGGGACGTCGATGCCCATGCGGTCGAGCTGCTCGCGCACGTGCGGCACAGCCTGGGCGGCCTCTGGCGTGTTGACCGTGATGCGCACCATCTCGGAGCCGGCGAGGGCCAGCTCCTTGACCTGGATGGCGGTGCCGATGACGTCCACGGTGTCGGTGTTCGTCATGGACTGAACGCGCACAGGCGCATCACCGCCAATGGTGACGACGCGCGATCCCCAGACCACGCGGGCCTGGCGTGAACGCCGCGGGGCGGGGTTGGCCACATCGATCAGGGAACAGTTGGCAAGGCTCATGGCAATTCGAGGCGCGCAATGTTGTTGCGCGTGTGGGCCGCCAGCGCGACCGGCTGGCCCTTGTGAGTGAGCTGGACATGGGTGGCGTTGCCGATGCGCAGCCGCATCGGCGCGGCGCCGTCCACCGAGGCCGTCTGACCCGCCTTCAACAGGCCGGAAAACACCTTTTTGCCTCGCGCGTCCCGCACTTCGATCCACGCGTCCTCCACAGCACGTAGCCCAACCAGTGCGGCGCCTTCCGGCGGCAAGGCGGTCGCGGGCTCGGGAGCTGGCGCGGACGGAGCGGGTACCTCCACGGACGAGGCGGCCACCTGTGGCGGCGCAATCGACTCCGGCGTGAGCGGAGCAGGCACGGGGTCGCTGCCGGTGGCGGCCGGTTCAGCCCCCGCGTCGGCGGGCGCAAACAGTGGTTCCGAGACAGACGCATCTGCCGGCGCGGCGGCAGATGCCGACGTCGCGCCGGGGGCGACCGTCGCTGCGGGCCACCAGGCTGGCCGCTCGATCTGCTCGGGCAGCAGGTAGACGACGAGCGCGGCCAGCAGCAACACGAGCGGCGCCAGCCAGCGTGCAGACAGCAGAGCCCCGAAATCCGCCCCCTTGCCAGCACGGTCGAAGAGCGGGCCAGTGCTGCGCCGCTCCTTGAAGGGCTGGTTGAGGGGCTCGCGATCCGGGCCGAGCGGGATCATCCGGCTGGCAGGCAACTCGGCCAGCACCGGTGCAGGATCGATCTGCAACTGGCGGCACACGGTCTTGGCCAGCGCCCGCGCAAAGTTCGCGTCGGGCAACTGGTCGAGGTCGCCCCGCTCCAGCGCGGCCAGCTTGGCTTCCGTGACCTTCAAGGAGGCCGCGAGATGGTCCAGGCTCAGCCCTTGCGCCTCACGCGCGGCCTGCAGCCGTGCGCCGGCCACGCGAGGGTCACCCGTCGGAGGCGGAGTAGAGGGGGAAAGCGATGGCTCAGTCATCAAATCGTCCGAGTTCCAGTGCGGTGGTCTCGCGTGCGGAAGGGAAACGGCTGCGCAACTGCGACGCCAGCTCGTCACGCGTGGACGCGTTACCGAGGCGGTGCTCGATGCGGATCGCCAGCCACAGCGACTCGGACGTCACCTGATCTGGAATGGCGTTCACGCGGCGGATGTGGAAGCGGGCGCGCTCGAGCTCGCCACGCCGGTACAGCACGGATGCGAGATTGAAGGACGTCGCCGGGTTGGACGAGTCGAGCTCGAGCGACCGGGTCAGCGTCTTCTCGGCTTCCGGGTACAGCCCCGCCGCCACCTGGCACACGCCGCGGGCCAGCAGCGTCTTGCTCGTGGCGATGGACTGCGGCAGGTTCGCCGCACGCTCGAACAACGCATCGGCCGCCGCGTACTGCCGCTGCTGGCAAAGGTACCAGCCATAGTTGTGCAGGACGCTGCCGTTGCGTTCGTCCAGGGCCAGGGCTTCGCGAAAGCCCTGCTGTGCGCGGGTGTTGTCGCCCATCGCGGCATAGATGAGCGCACGCATCTCGTAACCTGCCGTGAGGGTCGGGTCGATCGACAGTCCCTGCTTCACCTCGTCGAGCGCGGTGGTGTATTGCCCCTGATTGAAGTAGGTGGCAGCGAGCTCGAGACGGATGCGGGCGCGCTTGCGGGACTCCGTTTCGTCGGAGGCGGTCATGATGTCGCCGCGCGTGGCGGCAGACGGTGCGGCCGGTCGGCTCGACGGCGCGCCACCCGTGGCACAGGCCGTCAGCAGCAAGGCGGCCACCAGGCCGAGCCAGCGACACCACTGGGTCCCGGACACAGAAACATTCCTCATTCAGCGTTCTCCTGGACAGGGCTGACAGTGTAGGCGCAAGGCCGCCCTGCCCTGTCAGCGATCCGAGCGCTGCCGCTCGCCCCGCGTGGGCATGGCCACCGGCACGGCGACCGGCTGGCGCAACATGCGGGTGTGGGCGCGGGTGCGATCCTGCACCTCGCCGGCGAGCTGCCCGCAAGCAGCATCGATGTCGTCACCGCGGGTCTTGCGGACGGTCGTGACAATGCCCGCATCGGCCAGCAGGCGCGCGAAGGCCTGCACGCGCGCGTTGTCGGAGCGCTTGAGGCCCGACGCCGGGAAGGGGTTGAAGGGAATCAGGTTGAACTTGCAGTTGATGCGCCCCTTGACCAGGGCGATCAGCTGGCGCGCGTGCTCGTCGCTGTCATTGACGCCATCGAGCATGCAATATTCAAAGGTGATGAAGTCGCGCGGGGCTGCCTCAAGGTAGTCCTTACAGGCAGCCAGCAACTCGTCGATCGGATACTTGCGGTTGAGCGGCACCAGCTCGTCACGCAACGGGTCGTTGGGCGCGTGCAACGAGACGGCGAGCGCAACAGGGCAGTCCTCGCGCAGGCGCTCGATCATTGGCACGACACCCGACGTGGAGACCGTGACGCGGCGGCGCGACAGGCCATAGCCGTGGTCGTCCAGCATGGTGCGCAGTGCGGGAACCAACGCGTTGTAGTTCTGCAGCGGCTCGCCCATGCCCATCATCACGACGTTGCTGATGATGCGCTCCGACGTCCCCAGGCGCTGACGCAAGGCGTGCTCGGCATGCCACAGCTGGGCAATGATCTCGCCGGTGCTGAGGTTGCGGCTGAAGCCCTGATGGCCAGTGGAGCAGAAACGGCAGCCGACAGCACAACCCGCCTGCGATGAGATGCAGAGGGTGGCGCGATCGTCTTCCGGGATGTACACACTTTCGACGGCATTGCCGCCGCCGACATCGAACAGCCACTTGATGGTGCCGTCCGACGAGACATGCTCGCTGATGACAGGCAAGGTCTTCAGGGTCGCAATGCCCTGCAGCTTGCTGCGCAGCGATTTGGCGAGATCCGACATCTGGTCGAAGTCGGTCGCGCCCTTCTGATGGATCCAGCGAAAGAGCTGGGTGGCGCGAAAGCGCTTCTCACCCAGTTTCTCGCAGAACGCAGTCAACCCTTCAAGGTCGAAATCGAGCAGGTTGACCGCGTCCATGAACAGACCTCTTGCGACGTCAGCAGCCGATCAGCGGCTGTAGACGTTCATGCCGGGGAAGAAGAAAGCGATTTCAACGGCAGCCGTTTCGGCAGCGTCGGAACCGTGGACGGCGTTGGCATCGATGCTGTCGGCGAAGTCAGCGCGGATCGTGCCCTTCTCAGCCTTCTTCGGGTCGGTGGCGCCCATCAGGTCGCGGTTCTTCAGGATGGCGCCTTCGCCTTCCAGCACTTGCACGAACACGGGGCCGGAGACCATGAAGTCCACCAGATCCTTGAAGAAGGGACGGGCGGCGTGCACGGCGTAGAACTGCTCGGCTTCAGCGCGCGACAGTTGAACCAGCTTGCCGGCCACGACCTTCAGGCCAGCGCCTTCAAAGCGGGCGATGATTTGGCCGATGACGTTCTTGGCAACGGCGTCGGGCTTGATGATCGAGAGGGTGCGTTCGATGGCCATTTGATTCTCCAGTATGGGCAATGGTCTTGACAAAACCTGGCATTGTACTGCGCGCATGCGTCAGCACCATGCCAGGCACAGGTGATTGAGGGGATGTCAACGCGGGTTTGCGCGGGGCACGAAACCCCGCACGCGGCACGACTCAGCGACGGCCACGGCCGCCGCCACCGCCACCGCTGTTGCCGCCGCCACGTCGGCCGCCACCGCCCGACTTGTTGCCGAAGAAGGCGTCGGCTCCGATGTAGCCCACCGAGGTCTGCATCGGATCCGGTTGACGCGGGCCCTTCTGCTTGCCGGCTTGCTGACGGTCATGGTCGAGGTCCGGACGCCCGAAACCCGAGGTGATGCGCTTGGAGCCGCTCTTCACGAAACGACGGTCGAAGGTCTGCTCCAGCGGATTGGGGATGGGGCCGATGTGATCGAAATCGTCGTCCACATCGCGGCGCGGTGCGGGCTCGCGTTCCTGACGCGGCGGGCGCTGTTGCGGCGCAGCGTTCTGACCGCCTTGCGGGCGCGGGCCCTGCTCGGGACGACCTTGTTGCGGACGGCCGCCCTGCTTCGTCTTGAAGCCCTGCTGGCTCTTTTGCTGCTGACCGCCCTGGCCCTGGCTCTTGCCGCCGCGAGGCTGTTGCGACTCGATGCGGTCCATGCCGGCCAGTGACTTCACTGCCCGCACATCGGACTCGCCCAGCTCGACCCACACCCCGCGCTTGAGGCCGCGCGGCAGCACGATCGCGCCATAACGGACGCGGATCAGGCGGTTGACCGTCAGGCCGACAGCGTCGAAGAGCTTGCGCACTTCGCGGTTGCGGCCTTCGGTGATGACCACGCGATACCACTGGTTCACGCCCTCGCCCAGACCATTGCTGATGGCCACGAACGAGGCGGTCTGGCCTTCGATCTCCACGCCATCGAGCAGGCGCTGGCGCGAGGCATCGTCCAGCGAGCCCAGCACGCGCACGGCGTACTCGCGCTCCACGCCGAAGCGCGGGTGCATCAGCTGGTTGGCCAGTTCGCCGGAGTTGGTGAACAGCAGCAGGCCTTCCGTGTTGAGGTCGAGGCGCCCCACCGACATCCACTTGCCATTCTGCAGACGCGGCAGGCGACGGAAGACGGTCGGACGGCCTTGGGGATCGTCATGGGTGACGACTTCGCCAACCGGCTTGTGGTAAGCCAGGATACGGGCGGGCTGCGGCGCAATGCGGACCTTGATCGGGCGGCCGGCCACCTTGATGCGGTCGCCATACGAGACGCGTTGGCCGATATGCGCGACCTGATCGTTCACCTCGATGCGGCCATCCTCGATCATCTGTTCGATGTCACGGCGCGAGCCGACGCCGGCCTGGGCCAGCACCTTCTGCAGCTTGGGGGCGTCGGGCTCGGGACGCAGCACGCGCTTGTAGGCGCCGCCTTCCTCGCCGGCGGCGTCCTCGCCCTCTTCCTCGCGCACCTTGTCGAAATCACCCGACAGCAGTTCGGCGAACACTTCGGAGGCCTGCTCGGCGGCAATGGCGGCGCGGCGCGACGGACGGTTGTCAGCATCCTCTTCACCCTCGGCGGTCACCTGTGCGGGGCGGTCGGTGCGCTCGGCACGGTCACCACGCTCGCCTTCGCGGCGGCGCTCACGATCACGACGACCACGGCCGTCGCGGCCACGGCCTTCACCGCGCGGCGCCTCGTCGCTGGCGCCCTCGGCCGGTGCCGCGTCAGAGGCCTGCTGCGGCTGTGCCGCGATCTCGGGCCCGAGTTCGATCACGCCATGCGCCGTCACTTCGCGGACAGGCTCAGCAACATCTGGTGCGGATTCGACCGCGCCGGCGGGCTCACTCGCTGCGGCAGTGGGCTTGCGACGGGGGGCGCGGCGGGGCTTGGCCTCCGCAGCGTCAGCCGGAGTTGGCTCGGCCGCTTCGACCACGGCCGCTTCTGCTGCAGGCGCTTCGCTCACCGCGGGCTCGGCTGCATCGGCCTCGACCTTGCGGCGACGCGGTGCACGCTTCGCCGCAGCGGGCGCCTCGGCCGCGACCGGCTCGGCGGCGGGTGCCGCCTCGGCCTTGGGGCGGCGGGTGCGCTTGGGCTTGACCACCTCTTCGGCGGCCTGAGGCTGGTCTTGGGGTTCTGACATGGGCACGGACTCGGTGGTCATGAATGCGATGGGGAAGAAGGTGGTGACACGCCGTCGTCGGGCTGAGCCATCTCGGTCAGCGGGGCGGTCGAAGCGGCCTCGTCGGGGGCCGGGGTCGAAGAAGATGCGCCAGCCATCACGGCGACGTCATCGGCCAGCGCATCCGCGCCAGCAGGAGCAGGGTCGGACACGGCCAGAGGCAGTGTCCCGACCGGTTCGGCTTCCGTCGCCGAAGCGGACAGAGGCGCGGAAGCCGTCTCATCAGAAAGATCTTGCAGCAAGAGGGTCGACTGGGCGGCAGGCCCATCCTGCGCCCCCTCGTCGGCCAGCGGCAAAGGCAGCATGGCGTCTTCCATGCCAGGCAGCAGCCCTTGCGCCACCGGCATGCCCTCGAGCGTGGGCAACTGGGCCAGCGAGGCCAGGCCCAGGTCGTCGAGGAACTGACGGGTGGTGGCATACAGGCCGGGCCGTCCTGGGGCATCGCGGTGGCCGATCACTTCCACCCAGCCGCGGTCCTCCAGCTGTCGCACGATCTGCGAGCTGACGGTCACGCCCCGGATGTCCTCGATGTCCCCGCGCGTCACGGGCTGCTTGTAGGCGATGATGGCCAGCGTCTCGAGCGTGGCGCGCGAGTACTTGGGCGGCTTCTCGGGGTTGAGGCGATCCAGGTGCGCCTGCACGTCGGCACGCGTCTGGAAGCGCCAACCCGAACCCACTTCCCGCAACTCCACGCCGCGCCCCTCCCACTGCACGGCGAGCTCGGCCAGCAAGGCGCGCACCGTGTCCACGGACACGGTGTCGTCCAACAGCTGCCGCATCTCACGGAGCGTCATGGGCTGATCGGCGCACAACAGCGCCGCTTCAAGGATGCGCAGGGTTTCCTGCGGATTGAGGACTTCCATCGCTTCAATCAATCGGTTCACGGGGCGCAAGCCTCCGCGATACACATGCGGACCTCTAAAGGTAGCCGGCCAGTCAGGCTCGGCGAAGGCCGGATCTCGCACCGGCTTGCGGGTAAGGCCTGCTTGGTTGGCAGGCGGTTCGGGCGGATTGTCGCGGAACGGCACCTTGGAGACTGACAGACGCCGGGCACTGCGAGGTGCTGGCTCAGGTCTTTTCAGGCGGGGGGCGGGAGCGTCACGCGGCTTTGAAGACCGGCGTCGGGCGACGCGACACAGCGCCAGCCCGGCCCACGCGGCGACGGTTCATGACCGCGCCTTCCGGGCCATTATGCACCACCTCACAGGCTCGTGCATGCATGATCCACGACAGCGTGTCAAGACGCGGCAGCACGCTCACACGCTGTCAGCTTGCTGTAGCACGGACCACGCCTCGGCCATGTCGGCGGGCAGCTCGGCCTCGAACACCAGCGGCTCGGCCGTCATGGGGTGGGTGAAGGCGAGCCGGGTGGCGTGCAGCGCCTGGCGAGTCATGCCCAGCGCGGGCGCGCCGCCGTACAAGGCGTCGGCCACCAGCGGATGACGGCGGCTGCTGAGGTGGACGCGGATCTGGTGGGTGCGGCCGCTGTGCAGCGTACAGCGCACGCCGCTGAAACTTCGCGCCGTGCCCTGGGGCCCCGCCCAGCTACCCGCCATCACGCGCTGCACGTCGGTACGGGCGGGCTTGCCCGAGGGCACGACGGCCATCCGCACGCGGGTGACGGGATCGCGCCCGATGGACGAGTTCACCGAGAAGTGCTCTTCCGTCTTGCCATGGACCAGGGCCAGGTACTGCCGACTGACTTCCCGTGCAGCGATCGCACGGCTCAACGCCGTCACCGCCACCAGCGTCTTGCCCACCACCATGAGCCCGCTGGTGTCCTTGTCGAGTCGGTGCACGATGCCCGCCCGCGGCAGGGCCGCCGCGCTCGCGTGGTGCGCAAGCAGGCCGTTCATCAGCGTGCCGGACCAGTTGCCGGCCGCAGGGTGCACCACCAGACCGGCGGGCTTGTTCACCACCAGCAGGTGCGCGTCCTCGAACACGACGTTCAGCGCCATGGCCTCCGGCTGGAAGGACAGGCTCTGGGCGGTGGGTCGCAGGCGAGCCTGCACCGGCTGCCCCGCCAGCACCTTGCGTGAAGGCGTCGTGATGACCTGCCCGGCCACCGTGACGCAGCCGTCCTCGATCAGCGACTTCAGATGGCTGCGCGAGTAAGCCGTCACCTCGGCGGCCAGGAAGGCGTCCAGCCGCTGGCCATGGGCGCTGGCAGGGACCTGCCAGACGCGCACATCGGTCTCGTCCGGGGCCGCGGCGGGGGCGCCGTCGGATGGCTCAGCGTCCTCCCATTCCTCATCGAGCGCAGCCAGATCGCCTTCGGGGAAACCGGCGGAAGAAGCATCAGAAAGCGGAGCGGAGGCGGGCGTGCGGACGGGTGAGCGAGAGCGGGACATGAAGCAAAGTTGCGATGAGGGATGGGCACGGAGCGGAAATGCGGGCGAGGGCTTCTATACTGCGGCCTCTGGCGCTGCAAGGCGAGATTGACCGCGGCCAGGCCGCACACCGAGAACGTGACATTGCTGACCTCCCCCACCTGGCGACACCTGATCGCCCGCCGCGCGGGCCTTGCGGTTCTGGCCATGGCGGCCGCTCTGGCGGCCTGTGAGTCGACTCCGAAGGACGAGTTCGCCAACATCAGTCCGGACAAATTGTACGCAGACGCCAAGGACGACGGTTCCGAAGGCAACTACGAGACGGCGATCAAGAAGCTGGAGAAGGTCGAAGCCCGGGCTTCGGGGACCCTTCTCGCTCAGCAGGCTCAGATCGACCTGGCCTACGCGTATTACAAGACCGGCGAGCGAGCGCAGGCCCTGGCAAAGCTGGAACGCTTCATCCGGCTACACCCCACCAGCCCGGCGCTGGACTACGCCTACTACCTGCAAGGCCTGGTGAACTTCAACGACAACCTGGGGTTGTTCGGGCGCCTGGCCAGCCAGGACATCTCCGAGCGTGACCAGCAGGCGTCGCGCGATGCCTACGAGTCGTTCCGCACGCTGATCGACCGCTTCCCGACGTCGAAGTACGCGCCGGATGCCCGTCTGCGGATGAACCACATCGTCAACTCGATGGCCGCAGGCGAAGTGCACATTGCGCGGTACTACTTCCGCCGCGGCGCCTACCTGGCCGCTGCAAACCGTGCTCAGACCGCCGTGCGCGAGTACCGCACTTCCCCGGCGGTGGAAGAAGCGCTGTCCATCATGGCGCGCAGCTACGATGCACTCGGCCTGGTGCAGTTGCGCGACGACACCGTGCGCGTGCTGCGTCAGAACTTCCCGGAGAGCGCCTACCTCCAGACGGAAGAGGCCACCCGGGCGCCGACCCGCCCCTGGTGGAAGCTCTGGTGAAGTGAGCCGTCCCGGCAGTCCGGAGGTGACAAAAAGAACGGGCCCTTGAGGCCCGTTTTTCATGCAGCGAGGGCAGGCACCGCTCAACCGCCCGCGTCGACCCCGCCCGTGGCAAAACCGCTCAGCACGCCCTGATCGTGCACTTCGGGCCCCTCAGGCCGCACATCGACCGGCTCCTCCACCGGCGCCATCTCGGCGTTGATCTGGGCCGAATCCTTGCCCTGGATCTTGTGAATGAAGCGACGCGACCGGTCGTACGGGAACACGTCGTGCACATAGCCCGCCTGGATGCGTTCCTTGCGCTCCTGCCAGTAAGCCGGGTCCAGCAGATCGGCGTGATGCTTCATGAAGATCTGGCGCACGCGCGGATCACCCAGCAGGAAGGGCCCGAAGGTTTCCGGGAACACGTCATGCGGGCCGACCGAATACCAGATCTCGCCGGACATCTCGTCTTCCTCGTTGCGCGGCTCGGGCACCTTGCGGAAGTTGCAGTCGGTGATGTATTCGATCTCGTCGTAGTCGTAGAACACCACCTTGCCGTTGCGAGTGACCCCGAAGTTCTTCCACAGCATGTCGCCGGGGAAGATGTTGGCGGCCACGAGGTCCTTGATGGCGTTGCCGTACTCGATGACGGCATGCTCGAGCGAGGACGCCGAGGCCTCCTGGATGTAGATGTTCAACGGCACCATGCGGCGCTCGATGTAGAGGTGCTTGATGACGAGCGAGTCGCCCTCTTCCTCGATCACGCTGGGCGCGAACTTGCGCAGTTCCTCGATCAGTTCGTCGTCGAATCGGTTGCGCGGGAAGGCCACCTTCGTGAACTCGAGCGAGTCGGCCATGCGGCCCACGCGGTCGTGCTGCTTCACGAGCTGGTACTTGCCCATGATCTGCTCGCGCGTGGTTTCCTTCTGCGGCGGGAAGTAGTCCTTGATCACCTTGAACACGAAGGGATAGGACGGCAGGTCGAACACCAGCATCACCATGCCCTTGATGCCGGGGGCGATGCGGAACTTGTCTGTCGAGTGGCGCAGGTGGAACAGGAAGTCACGGTAGAACAGGTTCTTGCCGTGCTTCTGCAGGCCGATGGCGCTGTAGATCTCGCCGCGCGGCTTGCGCGGCATCAGCGAGCGCAGGAACTGCACGTAGGCCGACGGCACCTTCATGTCGACCATGAAGTAGGCGCGCGCAAAGCTGAACAGGGCCAGCAGGTCGTCCTCCCCGAAGAGCGCCGCGTCGATGTAGAGCCGGCTCTTCGAGTTGTGGAGAATGGGGATGGCAAATGGCAGGCTGCGGAAGCCATTGACGACCTTGCCGACGATGTAGGCGCCCTTGTTGCGGAAGAACAGCGAGGACAGGACCTGGATCTGGAAGTTGGTGCGCAGGCGCACATTGCCCACCTGCTCCATCAGCACGCCGTAAATGAGGTCGACATCGCGGTCCAGATCGTCGAACGGCACCGTCAGCTCATAGCTCTCCACCACCGCCTTGAGCGTGTCGCGCAGGTTGTCCTTGGTCGGATAAAAGGCGCGAAAGGTGGGCTTGCCTTCCTCGTCGTCGATGTACTCGGTCGACACCGCGGGCCGCACGAAGATGAAGTCGTTGCGGTAGTACTTGCGATGCAGGATCTGGATGGTGACCGAGTTGAAGAAGGTCTCGGCCAGCTCGGGCTGGTAATGCCCCGTCAGCAGCCCGATGTAGAACAGCTTGATCTGGTGCCAGACCTCCATCGGCAGCTTGCTGGCGTTGAAGTCGCGCTCGAGCCGCTCGACGGCCTCGTCGACCCGCATGTCATAGAACTCGATCCGCGCCCGTTGGGCCAGTTGCTGGCCATGCCAGTCAGCCTGCTCGAACCGGCGCTTGGACTGCGCGCTGGTCTCGCTGAAGATCTTGTAGTGGCGATCAAAACCGTCAAGCAGGGCTTTGGCGATCTCGAAGACCCGGGAGTCGGTGAGCTGTTGCGGAAACATCGTGGGCCTGGACTGTCTGTGGGGTGGTGGGGCCGGCACCTGGCGACACCGACGGTCGGCAGGGCATCGTGACATTATGCAAGCGCCGCCCTGCTCCGCTCGCTGTCGCGGCGCAAGCTCGGCGCTGCGGGCACAATGCTTTTTCGATCCCGCCCCCTCCCCCACATGAACGCCCTCGCCAGCCCCCTCACCTACCCCTGGGACCGCCTGACACCGGACGTCGGCACGCTGATGACCCTGCGCCCGGGCCTGCACTGGGTGCGCATGCCGATGCCATTCGCGCTGAACCACATCAACCTGTGGGTGCTGGACGATGCAGGGGCCTGGACGGTCGTGGACGCGGGCGTGGCCACCGAGGCCATCCGCGATGCATGGCAGACGCTGTGGGCGGGCCCGCTGGCCAGCAGGCCGCTGGGGCGCATGCTGGTGACGCACATGCACCCCGACCACGTCGGCAATGCGCAGTGGCTGATCGAACGCTACAGCGCGCCGGGCGAAGCCGCACGGCTGTGGATGAGCCAGGCCGATCACCTCGCAGCCCGGCTGGCCTGCCAGTCGACCACCGGCTTTGGCGGGGAACGGGCCGCCGCGCACTTCCAGGCGCATGGTTTGAACACGCCCGAAGACCTCGCCAAGGTGCGAGCCCGGGGCGACTACTACGCGACCCTGGTTCCCGCCGTGCCACACGCCTACCGTCGGATGATGGACGGGCAGACAGTGCGCATCGGCGAGCGCGAATGGCGGTGCATCGCCGGCTTCGGGCACAGCCCTGAGCACATTGCCCTGCATTGCGAGGCCGACGGGCTGCTGATCTCCGGTGACATGCTGCTGCCGACCATCTCCACCAACGTGAGCGTGACCGACATGGAACCGGAAGGCGATGCGCTGGGGCTTTTCCTTGACAGCGTCGAGCGCATGCGCGCCCTGCCGGCCGACACGCTGGCCCTGCCCTCGCATGGACTGCCCTTCACCGGCATCCACACCCGCATCGACCAGCTGCACGCGCACCATGCGGAGCGCCTCGCGGAGGTGGAGGCCGCGTGCCGGGCGAGGCCCTCCACGGCGGCCGAGATGCTGCCGGTGCTGTTCCGCCGGCAGCTGGACCTGCACCAGACGACCTTCGCCATGGGTGAAGCCATCGCCCACCTCAACTACCTGTGGCATCGGGGGGTGCTGCGCCGCGAGCAGGACAAGCACGGTGCGTGGCGCTACGGCGCCTGACCACCGCTGGGCCAGTCAGCCCGGAATGGCGACGTGGCGCAGTTGATCGCGGGGCCCGTCGTACTCGGGCATGATGGAGCGCACCACGGCCCAGAAACGCGGACTGTGGTTCATCTCCCGGAGGTGGGCCAGTTCGTGGGCCACGACGTAATCGATGATGCTGAGGCTGAAATGGATCAGCCGCCAGTGCAGGCGGATGGAGCCGTCGGCGCTGGCGCTGCCCCAGCGCGTGCGCGCCGAGGAAAGGCTCACCTTGGTCACGGAGACACCCAGCTTGCCTGCGTAGTGCCGGACACGTTCGGCAAACACGGTCCGGGCCTCTCGCTGAAGCCAGGCCTCTGCGGCGTCGCGGATCTGCTCCGGGGTCGCGTCTTGCGGCAGGCCGAGGTACAGCGTGCGCTGCGTGACGCCAGGCAGGCCCGGGTCCAGGGGGGCTGGCATCAGCGTGGCCCCGGTGTGAGCGGGGTCGAGCACGATGACGACCGATTCGCCCATGAAGGGCAGTTCAGCCCCTTCGCACCACGCGATGCGGGCCATCACCTGACGTCGGGCGCGCTCGCGTTGCTCGACGAGCTTGGTGCAGATCCAGCGTTCCTTGGCGCGCAGTGCCGACTCGATGTCGCCCCACGAAACCCACCGCGGCGCCCGCACACTGAGCCCGTCCACCCCCACCACCATGCCGATGCTGCGGCGCCGTACGCGCTTGACCTCGTAGGCCACCACGGCCTTGCCGAGCCGGATCTCGCGCTCGGCGCGGGGATGGCGGTACAAGGGCAGGCCGCTGGCATGCATCTGATGGGCTGGCCCTTCGTGGTCGCCGCCACGCAACGGCATGTCGGCCGCCGCCTCGGGTACCGAGCGGCGTGACGGCCCCGTGTCACTTCGGCCTGCGACACCGCCAGCGGCAGTGAACGAGGCGGCGGACTCGGCCCCCTCCCCCCACAAACCCAGTTGCTGCGGCGCCTCTGGCTTCAACGGATCTCCCCCGTGTGCGTGCTGACCGGGCCGTCTTCGCCGATGGCCTGGCGATCTCGCAGCACCAGAAAATCGGCGAAGGCCGACAGATCGGGGTGGATGGTCAGGTCGGGCACCCGGCGCCGCAGGTCCTGCAACTCGGCGTCGCCCATGGTGGCGGCCTGCCCCGTGCGCACCAGATGGGGCTCGCACCCCACCGACTGGGCCGCGAGCACGTCGCGCGGCAGGTCACCCACCATCGGCACCCCGACCAGGTCACAGCCGAATCGCTGGCCGATCATCTGGAACAGCCCTGGCATGGGCTTGCGGCAGGTGCACTGGTCTTCCGGCGTGTGCGGGCAGAAGAACACCGCGTCCACGCGCCCACCCACCTTGGTGAGCATCTGGTTCATCTTGGCATGCATGGCGTTGAGCGCCACCATGTCGAACAACCCCCGCCCGATGCCGGACTGGTTGGTGGCCACGACGACGTGCCAGCCTGCGTGGTTGAGCCGGGCGATGGCCTCCAGCGATCCGGGCAGCGGCACCCACTCCTCGGGCGACTTCACGTAGTCCTCCCGTTCGTGGTTGATGGTGCCGTCGCGATCGATGATGACCAGCTTCATGCTCGCCCCCGCGTGAACGATGCGCCCGCCCAGATCAGGCCGCCAGTCTGGAAAGGTCGGCGACGCGGTTCATGGCGGCATGCAGCGAGGCCAGCAGACCGAGCCGGTTGGCCTTCAACGCAGGATCGTCGGCATTGACCATCACCGCATCGAAGAAGGCATCCACCGGGGTCCTGAGCGCAGCCAGCGCCTGCAGAGACGCAGTGTAATCACCCTGCTCGAACGCTGCATCCGCCTGGGGCGCCACGGTCTGCAGCGCGGCATACAGCGCGGCTTCGGCGGTTTCCTTGAGGAGCGCCGCGTCCACGCGAGCCTCGACCACGCCATCGGCCTTCTTCAGGATGTTGCCCACGCGCTTGTTGGCTGCAGCCAGCGAGGCCGCTTCTGGCAGCGCGGCAAACGCACGCACCGCTGCCAGGCGGCGCGGCACCTCGGCCAGGCGGCTGGGCCGCAGCGCGAGCACCGCATCGACTTCCTGCGCGCTGTAGCCCTGCTCGCGCAGCGACACCGCCAGGCGGTCGGCCATGAAGGCCAGCAGCGCCTCGGCCGGGTCCGTGATCAGCTCGCCGAACACGGGCACGACGGCCGCGACCAGCGCCGACAGATCCAGCGGCAGGTTCTTCTCGATCAGGATGCGGATCACGCCCAGTGCATGACGGCGCAGCGCGAACGGGTCCTTGTCGCCCGTGGGCAACTGGCCGATGCCGAACAGACCAACCAGCGTCTCCAGCTTGTCGGCCAGTGCCACGACTGTGCCGGTGTGGTTGCGCGGCAGGTTGTCACCCGCAAAGCGCGGCTTGTAGTGGTCTTCGATCGCGATGGCGACGCCGTCACGCAAGCCTTCGTGGCGGGCGTAATAGCCGCCCATGATGCCCTGCAGCTCGGGGAACTCACCCACCATGTCGGTCAGCAGGTCGGTCTTGGCCAGCAGCGCGGCCTGTTGGGCCTTACTGTCCAGCACATCGAAGTGATCCTTGTCGTCGACCGTGAACGGCAGCGTGCTCATGCGGAGCTGGTTGACGATGGCATGCGCGATGGCCCGCACCCGCTCGCTGCGCTCGCCCTGGGTGCCCAGCTTGTTGTGGTACACGACCTTGGCCAGCCCCGCCGTGCGCGATGCCAGCGTTTTCTTTCGATCCTGATCGAAGAAAAACTTCGCATCGGCCAGGCGCGGGCGCACCACGCGCTCGTTGCCCTCGATGATGGCGCTCGGGTCGGCGGGGTGGATGTTGCTCACAACCAGAAACTGGTGCGTCAGCTTGCCGGCGGCATCCAGCAGCGGGAAGTACTTCTGATTGGCCTTCATCGTGAGGATCAGACACTCCTGCGGCACCGCCAGGAACGCTTCCTCGAAGCGGCCGATCAGCACGTTCGGCCGCTCCACCAGCGCCGTCACCTCGTCCAGCAAGGCATCGTCTTCGATGGGCTTCAGGTCGTGGCCCGCACGCCCGGCTGCCGCGGCCAGCTGGGATGCGATCTCGGCGCGACGCTCGGCAAAGCCAGCGATCACGGCGCCCTCTTCCGCCATCTGGACGGCGTAGCTGTCGGCTTCGCGCAGCACCACGGGCGAGACCTTGGCCTCGAAGCGGTGGCCATGGGTTTCACGGCCTGCGTGCAGACCCAGCGCCGACACCGGTACCACCTGATCCCCGTGCAGCGCCACGAGGCCGTGCGCCGGCCGCACGAAATTCACACTGGACCAGCCGGGCTGGAAGCCCTCGCCATCGCCCTGCTCGAGCTGGTAGGTCATCACCTTGGGAATGGGCAACTTGGCCAGCGACTCGGTCAGGGCCTTCTGCAAGCCCTCGGTCAGTGTGGCCCCCGCTTTGACGCTGTCCAGGAACAGCGCTTCGGCCTTGCCATCAGGCTGGCGCTTGAGCTCCGACACGACCTCGGCACCCAGCCCCAGCGAGCTCAGCTTCTTCAGCAACGCGGGTGTGGGCTGGCCGGCGGCGTCCAGTGCCACGGCCACGGGCATCAGCTTCTGCTGCATGGCCTGGTCTGCCGCCTTGGTCACCACCCCGGTCACGTGCACGGCGAGACGACGCGGCGACGCGAACGGCGTGACCACGGCATCGGCCTGGGCGAGGCCCTGGGCCTTCAGGCTGTCGGCCAACACACCGGCAAAGGCTTCACCCAGCTTCTTGAGCGCCTTGGGCGGCAGCTCTTCGACAAACAGTTCAACGAGGAGGTTTGCCTTCTGGTTCAGGGACGTCATGCTCAGGCCGCCTTCTTGTTGTTCAGTTGTTCGATCACCTCATCGGCCCAGGCCTTGGGCGCCATCGGGAAACCGAGGCGCGCGCGGCTGTCGAGGTAGCTGGCGGCCACGGCGCGCGCCAGGTTGCGGATGCGCCCGATGTAGGCGGCGCGCTCCGTCACCGAAATCGCGCCGCGGGCATCCAGGAGGTTGAAGGTGTGGGCGGCCTTGAGCACCTGTTCGTAGGCCGGCAGGGCGAGCTGCTGCTCCATCAGGTACTTGGCCTGCGTCTCATGGTTGCCGAACGCCCCCAGCAGGAACTCGACATTGCTGTGCTCGAAGTTGTAGGTCGACTGTTCCACCTCGTTCTGGTGGAACACATCGCCGTACTTGACGCCCGGCGCGTAGACCAGGTCATACACGCTTTCCACGCCTTGCAGGTACATGGCGAGCCGCTCGAGACCATAGGTGATCTCGCCAGTGGCCGGCTTGCAGTCGATGCCGCCCACCTGCTGGAAGTAGGTGAACTGCGTGACCTCCATGCCGTTGAGCCACACCTCCCAGCCCAGGCCCCAGGCGCCCAGCGTCGGGTTCTCCCAGTCGTCCTCGACGAAGCGCACGTCGTTCTTCTTCAGGTCGAAGCCCAGCGCTTCCAGCGAGCCCAGGTAGAGCTCGAGGATGTTGGCCGGCGCCGGCTTGAGCACCACCTGGAACTGGTAATAGTGCTGCAGGCGGTTCGGGTTCTCGCCGTAGCGACCGTCCTTCGGGCGGCGGCTGGGTTGCACGTAAGCGGCCTTCCAGGGCTCCGGGCCCAGTGCGCGCAGAAAAGTAGCGGTGTGACTGGTGCCCGCCCCGACTTCCATGTCGTAGGGTTGCAGCAGCGTGCAGCCCTGGGCATCCCAGTAGCTTTGCAGACGCAGGATCAGTTGCTGGAAGGTCAGCATGGTCTAGCCTTGGTGCGTGCCGTGCAGCGCGTGTGCCGCCGGCATCGGGTTCTTGATTTGATGAGGGCCCTCACCCTGCGGGCTGCCGCGGGGCGAAAAGCCTTGATTCTAGTGGCGCGCCCGCCCTCGTCCCACGGCGATCAGCAGCACGGCCAGCGCCAAAGCCGGCCACAGGCCTGCCCGCGCCGCCCACCAGGCAAACGGGGTCACGCCCTGCCTGCCCTGCACCTCCGCCACCAGGGCACCACGGGTGTTGCCTGGCAGCCGATCCGTGACGCGGCCGGCATGGTCGATCACCACCGTGGCGCCCGTGTTGGTGGCGCGCACGGTGGGCAACTGGAACTCCAGCGAACGCATGCGGGCGATCTGCAGATGCTGGTGCATGGCCACCGACTCACCGAACCAGGCCAGGTTGCTCACGTTGGCCAGGATGGTCGGCGCCTGGGCAGGATCGCGGAATCGGGCGGCGATCTCCTCGCCGAAGAGATCCTCGTAGCACACCGTCGGCGCAATGCGCTGCTGCTTGACCCTGTAGGACGGCGCCACCAACGGCCCACGGGCGAAATCCCCGAGCGGCATGTTCATCATCCGCACGAACCATCGGAACCCCCAGGGAATGAACTCGCCGAACGGCACGAGGTGGTGTTTGTCGTAACGATAGGGGCCGCCCGCCTCCTCCGGGTCGGCATGCCGGGCTGGGCCGCCCAGCCCCACGATGGAGTTGGTGTAGCCGCGCTCGAAGTCGCCCAGCGGCACACCGACCAGCGCGTGGCGGCCTTCGCCGGCCGGAAAGCCGCCCACCAGTGCATCCCAATAGCCCGGGGGCTGCTGGAACGGCAACAAGGGAATGGCGGTCTCCGGCGCGATCACCAGGTCGGTGCGAGCCGAAAGCAGCTGCTCGGCATGCCAGCGCAGCATCGCGCCCTGACGCTCTGCCATGAACTTCTCGTCCTGCGGGACGTTGCCCTGCAACAAGGTCACGGACAAGGCCGCGCCCTGCGGCTCGGTGAACGGTCGCCCGGCCAGTGCCCCGACGGCAGCCAGCACGAGGCCGACGGCCAGCCCCGCCAGCCGCGAAGCCAGCCCGCTGTCGGCCGAGCGCCACGACCACACGGACGCCACCACGGCCGTCGCCCAGGCTGCGCCCAGCCCATATACGCCCAGCCACGGTGCCAGGCCAGCCAGCGGCGTGTCGATCAGTGCATACCCACTGGCTCCCCAGGGAAACCCGGTGAAGAGAATGGCCCTCGCCCACTCGGCCAGCAGCCACACCCCACCCCAGGCAAGGGCATCACGCCACCAGCGGCCATCGCGCCACCGGGCCCACAGCCACCCGGCCAGCGCGAAGTAAAGGGAAAGCGCCGCACACAACAACACCACGGCCAGCGCCGCCAGCCAGCCAGGCAGCCCTCCGTACCGGTGCAGGCTCACGAACATCCACCCGGTGGCCCCGATGAGCCACACGGTGCCGTACAGCCAGCTCAGCGCCCCGACCGCGCGCGGCGTGCGCCGCGGCGACAGCACACCAGCCAGAACGAGCAAGGCCGCCGTCTGGAAAACCGCCGGCGCGCCGGGAAACAACGCCGCTGCCGCAGGCGACAACGCCCAAGCGTGCAGGCCACCCGCCAGCAGCACCACCAGCCCCGCGAACGACCACCATCCCGTCACCACGGCCGCGCCGCCGCAATCAGCAGATCTCCCTGGGTGCACCATCAGGACGACGCTGCCTCTTCCAGTTCCGGTGCGCGGGTCACCTTGAACCAGCGCACCGAGCCACCCCGAGCCAGCATGACGCGAAACCGCAACCCACCGAGGTCGAGGTGCTCGCCACGCCGCGGCACGCGACCCAGCTCGTGGGCCACCAGGCCTCCGATGGTGTCGAACTCGTCGGTGGGCAACTGCGCGTCGAACACCTCGTTCACCGACTCGATCGCCGTGTCGCCGGCCACCCGCTGACTGCCGTCAGCCAAGGTGAAGATGCTGGATTGACCGTCCTCTTCATCGAACTCGTCCTCGATCTCACCCACGATTTCTTCGAGCACGTCCTCGATCGTCACCAGCCCCGCCGTGCGACCGAACTCGTCGATCACGATGGCCAGATGGCTGCGGTTGGAACGGAATTCCCGCAGCAGTTCATTGAGCCCCTTGGACTCCGGCACGAAGACCGGCGCGCGCAACAGGGTTCGCAGATTGAGCTCCGGCGCCCGCTGCAGCTTGAGCAGGTCTTTTGCCATCAGCACGCCGATGATGTTGTCACGGCCTCCATCGAAGACCGGGAAACGGGAATGGCCCGTGTTGATGACCTGGGCCAGCAACTCGTCGTACGGTGCCTCGATGTCGAGGATGTCCATGCGGCGCACGGCCACCATGACGTCGCCGGCGGTCATGGACGCCATCCGGATCACGCCTTCCAGCATCACCCGGGATTCGGGCTCGATCAGCGCGCGTTGTTCAGCGTCCGCGAGGGTTTCGATCAGCTCGGCGGTGGAATCCGGCCCGGGGGACAGAAACTCGACCACGCGGACGAACAGGCTGCGGTTGTCGCGCGCACGAGAAGGGCGTGCAGCGCCTTTGTCGGACCGTGAGGCCCGACTGGGGGAGGTTTCGGACACGGCAGGGGTGTCGTGGTTGGGATGCCGCAAGAATACCCCATGGCCAGCGGGAAACCGCCAGAGCACGCTGAGCCAAAGCCGCCGTCAGGGCTACACTCCGCCCATGAGCCTGATTCCCGTCACCATCCTCACCGGTTTCCTCGGCAGCGGCAAGACCACGCTGCTCAAGCGCATTCTGACCGAAGCACACGGTCAGCGCATCGCCGTCATCGAGAACGAGTTCGGCGAGGAAAACATCGACAACGACATCCTGGTGGCCGACACCGAGGAGCAGATCATCCAGATGAGCAACGGCTGCATCTGCTGCACCATCCGGGAAGACCTCCGCGAGACACTGTCCGATCTGGCCAAGCAGAAAAAGGCCGGCACCCTCACGTTCGACCGCGTGGTGATCGAGACCACCGGCGTGGCCGATCCGGGCCCCGTGGCCCAGACTTTCTTCATGGACGACGAGATCGCCGAGCTGTATCTGCTGGACGCCATCGTCACGCTCGTCGACGCCAAGCACGGCGAGAAACAGCTGGACGACCGCCAGGAAGCGCGCCGCCAGGTCGGCTTTGCCGACCAGATCTTCATGAGCAAGACCGATCTGGTCACGGCCGAAGAGGCCGACGCGCTGTCGCATCGCATCAAGCACATGAACCCCCGCGCGCCCCAGAAACGGGTGCATTTCGGCGAGGTACCGATCTCCGAGGTGTTCGACCTCAAGGGCTTCAACCTCAACGCCAAGCTCGACATCGACCCGGACTTCCTGAAGGAAGACGGCCATGGTCACGGGCACCACCATCACCACGACCATGACCACGCGCATGGCGAACACTGCGACCATCCGCACCACCACGCGCACGACGACGACGTGAAATCGTTCGTGTACAAGAACACGAAGCCCTTCGACGCGACCAAGCTGGAAGATTTCCTCGGCTCGATGGTGCAGATCTACGGCCCCAAGATGCTGCGCTACAAGGGCGTTCTGCACGTGAAGGGCATGGAGCGCAAGGTCGTCTTCCAGGGCGTGCATCAGTTGATGGGCAGCGACATGGGACCGAAGTGGGCCGCCGGCGAGCAGAAGATCAGCAAGCTGGTGTTCATCGGAATTGACCTGCCTCAGGATCTGTTCAAAGCCGGGCTGGATCAGTGTCTGGCGTGACACTCAGCCAACGGAACGATACAAACTACGGGGTGACACGGTGAAAACGGCGCGCAGGCGTGGCTACAATCCGCGCGCTTCCGTGTGACGTTCTGAAAACGGCGACGTCGGAAGAACCGAGAACAAACAATCAGGCGATGGCGCCCTGTCGGCCCCGCGTCCCGCGTGCATGACCGGCCTGCGAAACCCGCGGTTCGGTGAGGAGGATTCCTGTGACCAAGCCCCCTGCGACGTCCAAGACTGCCACCCCCGTGGGCGCGGCTGCCAGGCCCGCTGACACCAAGCCCGTGAAAACGGCGACTCAAGCTTCGGCGCGCAAAGCCGAAGGCATTCCATCAGCTGCCTCCGTGGCATCAGGGCGCTCGTCGCCTCCCATCCGTACCCCCGAGACCATGCCAAGCACCGCCACCAAGGTTGACACCAAACTCGCCAACGCCTGGAAATCCAAAGCCGGGCGCGACCTGACGGAAGCCGAACTGATGGCCATGCCGGAAGGCGAGTACATGAACGACAAGCAGCTGGACTTCTTCCGCGCCCGCCTGGAAGCGCAGAAGGAAGACCTGCTGTCCAACGCCGGCGAGACCACGGAACACCTCCGCGAAGACACGTCGATCGTGCCCGATCCGGCCGACCGCGCCACCATCGAGGAAGAGCACGCGCTCGAACTCCGCACCCGCGACCGCGAGCGCAAGCTGCTCAAGAAAATTTCTCAGGCCCTGGCCCGTCTGGATTCTGGCGAATACGGTTTCTGCGACGAGACCGGCGAGCCCATCGGCCTGGGCCGCCTGCTGGCGCGCCCCACGGCCACCCTGTCGCTCGAGGCACAGCAGCGCCGCGAGCTCAAGCAGAAGATGTTCGGGGATTAATCCGCATCGCCCCGGAGGTCGGTTGACACACAAAAGGCGCACACCAGCATGAGCAAGGAATCCGGCGGTTTCCTGCGCAAGGTCGTGCGCTTTGTCGCCAACCCCACGACCGACTGGACGGAGCTCGACACGCCGAGCGCCGAGGCCGCAGAAAGCCAGTACGCCAAGAGCGAGATCAAGGCGATGATCGAGCGCAAGCGGCGCAACGACTTCGTGCGCAAGCGCGAGCTCGACATGCTGCGCAAGATCCGGCGTGAAGGCCTGAGCCCGGACAACGCGCTGGCGCTCAGTGGCAACTCCAACATCGACCCGGACTCCCGGCCGCACAGCGGCGCGCGCTCCGACATCGCGGTCAAGGCCAAGATCGACGAGATCGAACAGCAGATGGTTGGCGGGGCCCCTCGCACGGTCAACCTGCCCAGCCGCCCGGCGAACATTCCGACGCTGCCCATGGGCGACACGATGCCCGCGGCGCACCCGCCCAACCTCCCGGTCACGCTGCCGATGTCCTTCGACGAGGACATCCCCCAGGTGTCGGAAGCGGTGCTGCAGTCGGCCCGCGCCTCCAGCCGGGGCATGACACAGCCGCTGACCCTGCCGCCCACGATGCCGTTGACGGCACCGATGGCGCCCAGCGGCTTCCAGAACGCCATGGACGTGCACGTGACGGAGTTGGTGCACGACCCCGAACTGGACGAGGCCGTGATCGCCTTCGCGAATGCGGACTTCGATCAGTGCGAGCGCAGCCTGCTCGACCTGATTCACCCAGGCGGCAGCCGCCATGACGTGCAGGAATGCTGGCTGGTGCTGTTCGACTTCTATCGGTCCATCGACCAGGCGCAGAAGTTTGACCAGCTTGCCGTGTCGTTCGCCCAGAAATTCGGGGTTTCCGCACCGCAGTGGTTCTCGTACCCTGGCAAGGTCGCGGCCTTTCTCGCCACCACCTCGGGCGGCGCCCATGCATCGGCCGGGGCACGCACGGACGAAGGGCCCGCCACGGAAGCAGGCGAGGACCCGCTGGCGGGTGTGCTCGAAGGCTGGGTGGCGCCACCCGTGATCGACGCCGATGCGGTGGCCCAGCTGCGGGTTGAAACCCTGCAGATGCCCCGCCCCTGGACAATGGACTGGAGCCGCGTGCTGCGCGTGACGCCCGACGGCGCCCTGCACCTCGGGCAGATGGTCCGGCAGTGGGCCGATCAGCCGTTGTCGCTGGTGTGGCAAGGGGTGCCGCAGATGCTCGCGGTGCTCGGTGACGCCTCTCCCACCGGTAGCCGCGACGTGGACCCGGCCTACTGGATGCTGCGCCTTGATCTGCTGCGGCTCATCAACCGCCCGGTCGAGTTCGATGAGACGGCCATCGACTACTGCATCACCTTCGAGCGCTCGCCCCCGTCGTGGGAGCCGGCACGGTGCTCGGTCCAGGAAGGTCAGGACGTCATCCACCCGCACTCGCGCGCCATGTCGCACGTGAGCGAGGTGACGACCATGTTTGTCGAGTCACGACTCCAGCAGGACACCGGCGTGGTTCAGGTGGCCTCGCTCAATCTGTCCGGGCAGCTGTCGGGTGACATCGGCACCACCCTGGAACAGCTGGACAACCAGCTGGGCGCCAGCGTGGCGCTCGACATCGACTGCGAACACCTGCTGCGCGTGGATTTCATTGCCGCAGGTGATCTGCTCAACTGGGTACTGGCCCGGCGCGCCGAGGGGCGCGAAGTCAGCTTCCTCAACCCTCACCGACTGGTCGCCCTGTTCTTCGGCGCCATGGGCATCAACGAGCATGCCCGGGTCAAGCTCTTGACCCGTTGAGCGCATTGGCGCGCAGACGCCCTTGAACCCCGGGCGTTCGCCCCCATGTCCTGCTGTCATCCGTTTTCACACGCGCAGCATGGACTCCTACCACGGCACCACCATCGTCAGCATTCGCCGCCAGACCCCGCAGGGCTGGGAAGTGGCCATGGGCGGCGACGGCCAGGTCACCCTGGGCCACATCGTCGTGAAGGCCACGGCACGCAAGGTCCGCAAGCTCCACCGTGACCAGGTGCTGGCCGGTTTTGCGGGCGCCACGGCCGATGCCTTCACCCTGTTCGAGCGTTTCGAGGCCAAGCTCGAGAAGCACCAGGGCAACCTGGCCCGCGCCGCGGTGGAACTCACCCGCGACTGGCGTACCGACCGCGTGCTGCGCAAGCTCGAAGCCATGCTGGCCGTGGCCGACCGCGAAACGTCGCTCATCATCACGGGCAACGGCGACGTCCTGGAGCCCGAGCACGGCATCATCGCCATCGGCTCGGGCGGCGCCTATGCCCAGGCCGCGGCCCGCGCGCTGGTGGCCCACACCGCGCTGAGCGCCGCCGACATGGTCAAACAGTCGCTGAGCATTGCCGGCGACCTGTGCATCTACACCAACCAGAACCACACCATCGAGACGCTGGGCTGAACACCATGAGCATGACCCCACAGGAAATCGTCAGCGAGCTGGACCGTCACATCGTGGGCCAGCGCGACGCCAAGCGCGCGGTCGCCATCGCGCTGCGCAACCGCTGGCGCCGTCAGCAGGTCGATGACAAGCTGCGCGGCGAGATCACCCCCAAAAACATCCTGATGATCGGCCCGACAGGCGTCGGCAAGACCGAGATCGCCCGCCGCCTTGCCCGCCTCGCAGACGCCCCCTTCATCAAGGTGGAAGCCACGAAGTTCACCGAGGTGGGCTATGTTGGCAAGGATGTGGACACCATCATCCGTGATCTGGTGGAATCGGCCGTGAAGCAGGAGCGCGCCCGCCAGATGCAGTTGCAGCGCGTGAAGGCGGAAGATGCCGCGGAAGAGCGCATCCTCGACGTGCTGGTGCCGCCGCCGCGCAGCGAGTTCGGGCTGGCTCAGGCCCAGCCCGACAACACCGCGCGCCAGGTGATGCGCAAGCGCCTGCGCGAAGGCACGCTGGACGATCGTGAAATCGAGATCGAACTGAGCGATGCCCGCACGCCTTCGGTCGAGATCCTGAGCCCGGCCGGTGGCGGCATGGAGGACATGGCCGAGCAGATCAAGGGCCTGTTCTCGCAGATCAGCCAGGGCAAGCGCAGCACGCGCAAGCTCAAGATCGCCGAGGCACGCGTCCAGCTGATCGACGAGGAAGCCGCCCGGCTGCTCAACGACGACGAAGTGAAGGCCAGGGCGCTGGAGCGCGCCGAGCAGAACGGCATCGTCTTCATCGACGAGATCGACAAGGTGGCCAGCCGCGCAGAGGGCAATGGTGCCGAAGTCTCACGCCAGGGCGTGCAGCGCGACCTGCTGCCGCTGGTGGAAGGCACGACCGTCCAGACCAAGTACGGCATGGTCAAGACCGACCACATCCTCTTTATCGCGTCAGGGGCCTTTCATCTGAGCCGCCCCAGTGACCTCATCCCCGAGTTGCAGGGCCGTTTCCCCATTCGTGTGGAGCTGTCCTCGCTGTCCATCGACGACTTCGAGGCCATCCTGAGTCAGCCGAAGGCCAGCCTGATCAAGCAGTATCAGGCGCTGCTGTCGGCCGAAGGGGTCACGCTGGACTTCACGCCCGGCGCCCTGCGCCGCATCGCGCAGATTGCATTCGAGGTCAACGAGCGAACCGAGAACATCGGTGCGCGGCGCCTGGCCACGGTGATGGAGCGCCTGCTGGACGAGTTGTCGTTCGATGCCCCCAACCAGTCGGGGCAGAGTCACACCGTGGACGAGGCGGAGGTCGAGCGCCGGCTGGGTGAACTGTCGCGCAACGAAGACCTGTCACGCTTCATTCTTTGACGCGTTGCCGGCCAGCGTGAGGAGGCCCTCGAAGATGAGGTTCTCGACCACCAGGGCCGGCAGTTCCTCCACATGCGACAGGCGGGAAACGGCCCCGCCCGACATGATGAGCAGGGGATCGCGCCCGCACGCCACACGCAGGCGGCGCATGGTGCGCTCGATGGCGCCCGCAATCGCGTCCGTGCCGCCGCTCATCAGGGCGTCGCTGGTGTTGGTCGGAAAATCGCGCACCTCACCGGTCGGCACCTTGAGGCCGGCCGTGCCGCTTTCCAGCGCCCGGTACATCAGGCCGAAGCCCGGCAGGATGAGGCCACCAAGGAAGCGGCCGCTCGCGTCCACCGAATCCACAGTGACGGCAGTGCCCACCATGACGGCCAGCACCGGCGGTGGGTTCTCGGGTGACACACGCAGCGCGTGTTGACGTGCACCGATGATGGCGGCCCACCGGTCGGCGCCCAGCCGTTGAGGATGTTCATAGCCGTTGATGACCCCGCCACCGAAAGCGGTGGCCGACATCCAGTGAGGGCGCAAGCCCCAACCCTGCAGCAGTTGCTCCTCCACGCGGCGCTTGATGGCCTCACCCGCCACCACACACCCCAGCATGGCCACCGGCCGTCGGGACAGACGAGACCAGTCCGTCTCCCATAGATGATCGATGTCTTCCAGCGGCACGGCGCCGTGGGCCAGCAAGGCGGCGCCCGGCTGCCCCTGCTCATACAGCCCCCATTTCAGGCGGGTGTTGCCAATGTCGATGACGAGAAAGGCCATGCTTTTCTTTCGAGGTACCGGGACGCTGCAGCGTGGATGCCCGCCATTCTGCCTGCCAATTCCTCGGTACCGGCCGGGGTCGGCCGGCATGCCGCGCGGCTTGCGCACCACACTGGTCAGCCTGATCGCCCCGTTCGCGCGTTGAGCACACAGGCCTTGTCCCAGGGCGCCCACCCCGGACGCCGCGGTACCATTGCCTTAAAAGGAGACACCACCATGCGCAAACTGACCCAGACCCTTGCTGTGAGCCTCGCCCTGCTGTCCCCCGCTGCCTGGTCGGCGGTGGAGGTCAAGGGCGTGCGTTTTGAAGACACCCGCCAGGTCGGCGGCCAGACGCTCCAGCGCAATGGCACGGGCGTGCGGGTCAAGCTCGTGTTCGACGTCTATGCCGCCACGCTGTATCTGCCTCGCAAGGAAACCACGGCCGCTGGCGTGCTGGGCCAGTCGGGGCCGAAGAGCCTACAGATCGTGCTGCTGCGTGAACTGACCGGCGAGGAATTTGCCGATGCCATGATGACCGGCTTCCGCCAGAACCACACCGACGCCGAGCAGGCCCGCTACAAGGCTCGGCTGGACGACATCAAGGCCGCGATGCTGGCATTCGGCAAGGCCCGCAAAGGCATGGTCGTGCACTTCGAGTTCGTGCCGGGCTCGGGTACCCAGCTGCTCGTCAACGGTGAACGCAAGGGTAACGTGCTGCCGGGCGAGGATTTCTACAACGCCATGCTCGCCATCTGGCTGGGCGAGCAGCCGGTGGACAAGAGCCTGAAGGCAGGTCTGCTGGGCGCGCAGTGACGCGGGCCCTACGGACGGGGCGTGATCGATGACACGGTCTCGGGGGCTTCCCCGCCTTGTCATGGGCATGTCCCCGCCCGATAAGCGATCATGCACTTGGCATCACGCCACCCCGACATGATCGACCGCCCCCTTCCCACCCTGCAGGCCTGGAGCGACGCCTTCCACGGCGCCGAGGTGCCCGTGCTGCCCGTCACGGCCGCCGAGATCCAGCGACTTGCCCAGATCGAAGAAGAGCGGGGCACCGTCGACGCCCACACGCTGGCGGAGGCCTTCGCACCGGACCCCCTGATGACCCTGCGCGTGCTGACGCACGTGTCGCATTACTGCACCCGGCTGAACGTCGAGCCCCCGGAGAGCCTGGTGGGCGCCCTCGTCATGCAAGGCATCGGGCCGTTCTTCAGGGCATTCGCCTCACCCGCCGTCACCGATGAGGTGCTGGCCGCAGTGCCCGCTGCCCGGGCCGGTCTCGCGGACGTCGTCCTGCGCGCACGCCGCGCGGCCCATTTCGCGATGGGCTTCGCCATCCGCCGGCAGGACGAGGACGCTGCGGTGATTCAGGAAGCCGCCCTGTTGCACGACTTTGCCGAGATGCTGCTGTGGTGTCATGCGCCAGCCCTGGCGCTCACCATCGCGCAGCAACTGGAGGCCGACCACACCCGCCGATCTGCCGACGTGCAGCAGGCCGTGCTCGGCATCACACTGGGCGAGCTGTCGCACCATCTGATGCACCGGTGGCAGCTGCCCGACCTGCTGCTGCAGGCCACCGAGCCCGGCCAGCGGCCCCAGCCGCGCGCGCAGACCGTCAAGCTGGCGGTGCGCATAGCCCGCCACACCCGCTACGGCTGGGACGACCCGCACGCACAGGCTGCGCTGCACGACGACGCGGCGGACGTGGCCCGCCTGCTCACACTGTCGCAGGAGGCGGCCACCCGCCTCATCATGGCAATGGACAGCTGATCAGCGGACCACGCTCATGCTGCGCAGGGCGCGCACGGCGCCGTCGCCAATGGCCGCACCGAAGCGCTTGGCCAGCCGCTCGGCCAGGTTGGACTTCTGCGTGTAGTCGATGACCTCTTCGGCCTTGACCACATCGCGGGCCACGCCATCGAGGCTGCCCAGGTGGTCGGCCAGGCCCAGGTTCACGGCCTGCTGCCCGTTCCAGAACAGGCCCGTGAACGTCGTCGGGTCGTCTTTCAGACGCTTGCCCCGCCCGGTCTTCACCACGTCGATGAACTGCTGGTGAATCTGATCGAGCATGGCCTGCGCATACGCCTCATGCTGCGGATTGCGCGGCGAGTACGGATCCAACATGGCCTTGTTTTCACCCGCGGTCATCAGGCGGCGTTCGACGCCGAACTTGTCCATGACCCCCGTGAAACCGAAGCCGTCCATCAGCACGCCGATCGACCCGACCATGGAGGCCTTGTCCACGTAGATCTGGTCGGCCGCGACGGCGATGTAGTACGCCGCAGACGCGCACATTTCCTCGCACACCGCGTACACCTTCTTCTTGTGAAGCGCCTTCAGACGGCGGATCTCGTCGTTGACCAATCCTGCCTGCACCGGGCTGCCGCCCGGCGAGTTGACGCGAAGCACCACGGCGCGGGCGCCCTGGTCCTCGAAGGCACTGCGCAGGGCCGTCATCAGGTTGTCGGCATTGGCCTCGGCGTCAGAGGCGATCTCGCCACGCACCTCGACCAGCGCCGTGTGCGGCGTGACCGGCGCGGTGGCCGACGGCATGTTGCTCATCGCACCCCACACCATGCTCGCCGCCACGCCCAACCAGAAAAGACGCCACACCCAGCGCCACCGACGCTCGCGCCGATGCTGCGCGAGGTAGGCGCGCGCCAGGTCGTTCAGCAGGGCCTGCTGTGCGCCCGACAGGTCGGCGCGAGAAGATTCGACTTCGCTCATGGATGAATGGGATTGGAAAGAGGCTGGATACGCTCGTCAGGATACCAACAGACCTGGCCATCCTGTTCGGTGATGCGGATGGGCTGCAGTCGCCCGCCGCGGCAGGGCCCGGACACACACAGCCCGGTGGCCGGCTGATACAGCGCACCGTGGATGGAGCAGACCAGAAAACGCTTGTCGGCATCCCAGAACTGCCCGGCCTGCCAGTCCATCTCGGCGGGCACATGGGCGCAGCGGTTCAGGAAGGCATGTACAGCGCCCTGGTAGCGAACGGCAAAGGCCGGGGTCTTGCGGCCGAACTCGGCCACATCGAAGCACACAGCCAACCCGAGCTCCGCCAGGTCTTCCGACCGGCACAGCTGCACCGGGGAGTCAGGCATGCCGCACCAGCCAGTCGTGCAGTTCGGCCATAGAGTGCGCAATGTGCAGGGGCCCGTGCTGGTGGAAGGTCTCCGGCTCGTGCGCACCGTAGCTCACCGCCACGCTGGGGGTGCCGGCGTTGCTCGCCAGCTGCAGGTCGTGCGTGGTGTCACCGATCATCAAGGTGCGCTCGGGCGCGACCCCGAACTCGGCGATCAGTTCGTTGAGCATGCGTGGGTGCGGCTTGGATGCGGTTTCGTCGGCAGTGCGGGTCCCGTCGAACATGCCGCGCAGCTCGACGTGGCCCAGCGCCTCGTTCAGGCCCTGCCGGGATTTGCCGGTGGCCACAGCCAGCCAGTGGTTGCGCGCCTTCAAGGCCTCCAGCAGGGCCAGCGTGCCTTCGAACAGGCTCAGCTCATGCTGCCGCTTGAAGTAGTGATGACGATAACGCTGCCCCAGCTCGGGCACGCGCTCGGGCGGCAGGCTCGGGGCGACATGGGCCAGCGCGTCATGCAGGCCCAGTCCGATCACGTAGGCGGCCTCGGACGGCGCAGGCACCGGTAGCCCCAGATCGGCGCACGCGGCCTGGATGCAGCGCACGATCAGGCCGGTGGAGTCATACAGCGTGCCATCCCAATCGAACACGATCAGGTCGAAGCGGCGTGGGCGCAGGCCCGTGTCGGTGGCGGTGCTCAAGGGAAGTCCTCTGTGGCGTCAGGCGGCACTGTAGCCTGCGTCAGCGGGCGCCGGCTTCAGGGCTGACAGCAACGCCACACACTCCGGGGGCAAAGGGGCTTCGAGCACCAGGTCCTCCCCACTGGCCGGGTGGGCCAGCCGCAGGTAGCGGGCGTGCAGGAACATGCGCTCGAACCGTCCGTCGGGCAGCTTCTGGCGGTCGACGCCGGGCACGCCCTCGCCCGCTCCCCGGGCCAGCGCCTTGTTCAGTGCGAAATCACCGTACTTCTCGTCGCCGACGATGGGGTGCTCTTCGTGCGAAAGGTGCACGCGGATCTGGTGGGTGCGCCCCGTCTTGATCGTGACGTCGAGCAGGCAGAACGCGGCATAGCGCTCCACGACGTTCACCAGCGAGATCGAGCGGCGGCCCTCGTCCTCGCCCTTCACGGCCATGACGCGGCGTTCACCGTCCGGCGTCAGGAACTTGTGCAGCGCCACGTCGATGACCTTGCGGCTGGCGGGCCACGCGCCGATCACCAGCGCAGCGTACGTCTTGTGCGCCTGCCGATGGCGAAACACATCCTGCAAGGTGGTCAGCGCGCTGCGCTTCTTGGCGATCAGGAGGATGCCGGAGGTCTCCTTGTCGAGCCGGTGCACCAGCTCCAGGAAGCGCGCCTGCGGGCGCGCGCGGCGAAGCTGCTCGATGACGCCGAAGCTCACCCCGCTGCCGCCGTGCACCGCCACACCGGCCGGTTTGTTGATGGCGAGGACGTGCTCGTCCTCGAACAGCACCGGAAACTCGCGCGCCGGCACCGTCGACGCTGCCTCCTCGTTCTTCTCGGTGAGGCGCAGGGGCGGAATGCGGACCTCGTCGCCCAGCGCGAGGCGGGTGTCGGCACTGGCCCGCCCCTTGTTCACACGCACTTCCCCGCTGCGGACGATGCGGTAGACCAGGGTCTTGGGCGCGCCCTTGAGCACCTTGATCAGGAAGTTGTCCAACCGCTGGCCGGCCGAACCTTCATCGATGACGCGGCGCTGCACGGACTGCAGGGCCTGCATTTCAGCCGCGCTGGGCGGCCGAGGGGTATCCGCGGGTTTTCCCGAAACCCGCTGCGCAGGCGAAGAAACGGGGGGCTTTTTAGAGGTCTGCGTGGCCCGGTGGCGGGCGGTTTTCGCACCTATAATGGTCTTGGCCACGTGATGATTAAGGTGTTTGTTGATATGGCTCGGCCAGGTCAGCAGGCACCCAACAGGCAAAGCAAGACCGCATTTTACTTCGAGCCGGTTCAGCAGCGTCTTGTCACGGGTCGGGCGGGGTGTCCCGCCAAATCAGAAATGATGGTGATGCAACCGGACTGACCGGTCGGAGAAAACCACCCAAGGTGTGGTTTTGCCAATCGGTCCTACGGTCAGAGCCAACGTCGATCGAACCACGAATCAAGGTTGATGGACGCCAGCGTGCAACGCGCCCTTCGGGGCATCGGGGTCGCTGGTGTCTGTGACGAGTGACTGCCCACGTGATCTGGCCCATGCCGCCTCGCGCCCGAGACGCCCGCCTCTGCCCCGCCTTCCTGCTGGAAGCGCCGGCTGCAGACGCGTCGGCGTCCAGTCTGCGCCGGTCGGGGTCCCCTGCCCGCTTCCCGTATTTCGTCCTGACCGCACCGTTCCGTCCGCCTTCTGGTGGCGCGGAGGGTGTCGTCACGTCCGAAGCGCAGCAGGCCCGTGTCCAAGTCTCGCCACGCGCGCCCCTGCTGCACTGACGCCTCTCGCGTCACGGACAGCCAAGGCAATTCCTTTACGGTTCAACGTCGTTGCTCGTGCATGAACGCTGCCGCTGTCCGCAAGGTCGGCGGTGGGTGGGGGTTTGTCCGGCGCCATCCCGGTCAGGCCTCGCTTGAACTGTGGAGACCACATGAAGCGCATGCTGATCAACGCCACGCAGCCGGAAGAACGGCGCCTGGCCATTGTCGACGGGCAGAAACTGCTCGACTTCGAAACCGAGATTGAAGGTCGCGAACAACGCAAGGGCAACATCTACAAGGCCGTCGTCACGCGCGTCGAGCCTTCGCTGGAAGCCTGTTTCGTCGACTACGGCGAAGACCGCCACGGCTTCCTGCCGTTCAAGGAAATCTCGCGCCAGTATTTCAAGGAAGGCGTCGAGGTCCGGTCGGCCAAGATCCAGGACGTGATCAAGGAAGGCCAGGAGCTGCTGGTCCAGGTCGAAAAGGAAGAGCGCGGCAACAAGGGTGCGGCGCTCACCACCTTCGTGTCGCTGGCCGGGCGCTACCTGGTCCTGATGCCCAACAACCCGCGTGGCGGTGGCGTGAGCCGTCGCATCGAGGGCGATGAGCGCGAAGAGCTCAAGGAGGCGATGGACCAGCTCGAGTACCCCAAGGGCATGAGCCTGATCGCCCGCACCGCTGGCATCGGCCGCACCGCTGCCGAGCTGCAGTGGGACCTGAACTACATGCTCAAGCTGTGGACGGCCATTGATGAAGCCGCCCAGGCTGGCAAGGGTGCCTACCTGATCTATCAGGAGTCGTCGCTGGTCATTCGCGCCATCCGCGATTACTTCACGTCGGACATCGGTGAGATCCTGATCGACACGGACGACATCTACGAGCAGGCCAACCAGTTCATGCTGCACGTGATGCCCGACCAGGCGAATCGCGTGAAGCGTTACCGCGACGACGCGGCCCTGTTCTCGCGCTTCCAGATCGAGCACCAGATCGAGACGGCCTTCAGCCGCACGGTGAACCTGCCCTCGGGCGGCGCCATCGTGATCGACCACACCGAAGCCCTGGTGGCCGTGGACGTGAACTCGGCGCGCGCCACCCGCGGCGGCGACATCGAGGAAACCGCCTTCCGCACCAATCTGGAAGCGGCCGACGAAATCGCCCGCCAGATGCGCCTGCGCGATCTGGGTGGCCTGATCGTCATGGACTTCATCGACATGGAGGACAGCAAGAACCGCCGCGAGGTCGAGCAGCGTCTGCGTGACGCCCTGCGCACCGACCGCGCCCGCGTGCAGTTCAGCTCCATCTCGAAGTTCGGCCTGCTGGAGATGTCGCGTCAACGCCTGCGCCCGGCCCTGAGCGAAGGCAGCCACATCACCTGCCCGCGTTGCAACGGCACCGGCCACATCCGCGATACCGAGTCGTCGGCGCTGCAGATCCTGCGCATCATTCAGGAAGAGTCCATGAAGGACAACACCGCCGCCGTGCACGTGCAAGTGCCGGTGGAAGTGACCTCCTTCCTGCTGAACGAGAAGCGCACCGAGATCACGAAGATCGAGCTCAAGCAGCGCGTGACCGTGCTGCTGGTGCCCAACAAGCACATCGAGACCCCGAACTACAAGCTGGAACGCCTGCGTCACGACGACCCGCGTCTGGAGAACATCCAGGCCAGCTACACGATGATCGAGGAGCCGGAAGACGAGGTGGGCATCACCCGCCGCGAGAAGGCCAAGCCCAAGCAAGAGCCGGTGATCAAGGGCGTGCTGCCCGACCAGCCGGCCCCGGTGGCACCGCCTAAGCCGGAAGTGGTCCAGGCGCCGCCCCCCGCGGCCGTGCTGCCGCCGCCGGTCGTCACGCCGACGGCACCGCAGACGGGCGGCTTCTTTGGCTGGATCAAGCGTCTGTTTGGCGCTCCGGCCGCAGCCCCCGCACCGGCCACGGTGTCCCCGGTGGCCACCCCGGCCAGCACGGACGAAGGCAAGGAGGCGAAAGCCGGTGGGCGTGATGGTCGCAAGGACGGCCGCCGCGATGGCCAGGGCCGCCGCGGTGAACGTCAGGGCGGTGGTGAACGTGGTGAGCGCCGCGAACGCAATGGCGAGCGCGGCACGGAAGGCCGCGGCGGGCGCAATGGCCGCCGCGACGACCGCCAGCCGGGCGAAGGTGCCACTGAAGCGACGAACGAGAACGCGCAGCGCGGCGAGGGTCGCCGTGGGCGCGGCCGGGGTGGTGACCGTCCGCAGGGCGATCGCCCTGCACTGAACCGCGAAGCGATCGCCGCCGAAGCCGCGGCCATCGGTCAGGCTGTGGCCGCCGGTGACGTGCAACTCGAAGGCACGCAGCCTGCGGCAGCCGAGGGCGAACGTGAAGGCGGCCGCCGTCGTCGTCGTGGCGGCCGTGGCCGTGGCGAACGCGAGGAAGGCACGCTGACGGCAGAAGGCAACGCACCGCAAGCATCGGACAACGAAGGTGAAACCAGTTCGGCCCCTGAGGGCGAGGTGCGTGCTGACGACGCGGAAGGCGGCGATGACGCCGGCCGGCCGCGCCGCAATCGCCAGCGCCGCGATCGCCGCGAGCGCACCGATGCCGTGGTGACCGAGGACGTGACGACAACCGACGCGGTCGCCGCTGAGAACGCCGCTCAATTGCCGGTGGCCGAGCCCGCCTCGGTGGCCGCTCCGGTGGCCGTTGCGACGGAAATCGCCGCACCGATGGCAGCCCCTGCTGAAGTGGCAGCAGACGTTGCCGCTCCGGCCGCGGTGGTGGCGGAGGTCGCTGCGCCAGTTGTCGAGGCAACTGCACCGTACACGCTGCCGATCGCGGACTTGCAGGCCCTGGCGCAGGGTGTCGGCCTGGAGTGGGTCAACTCCGATGCGGACCGCGTGCGTGCGGTTCAGGAAGCGATCGCCAACGAGCCCAAGCCTGTGCGCGTGCCGCGCGAGCGCAAGCCCGCTGTGGTGCTCGACGAAGGGCCGTTGATTCTGGTCGAAACCCGCAAGGACCTCGCCCAGGTGACGCTGCCGTTCGAAACGAACGTACACTGAGGCGAAACAGAAAAGGCCCGTGAGGGCCTTTTCTTCTTGCTGCACAGAGGCCGGGGCTCCCCGGCTTTTTTTGCGCCGTCCGATGCGCTTTTACCCCTGGCGAGCGCGCTTGCGGGTCGCAGCACCACGCCCACGAAGACCAATCAGCACCCCCGCGCCGGCCAGCACCAGAGCCAGCGTCTCGGGTTCTGGCACAGCAGCGACCTGGGGCGTGATGGTGATGCGCTCGATGTTGAGGTAGGCCTCGCCCAGATCCATTTCCTCGCGATAACGCGGCACTTGTTCAATGGTGCAAGTGGACGGATCCAGCGGGTCGGTGCAGGTTTCGACCTCATCGTAGCCATCCAGCACGGTGACAAACGAGATGTCGCCGGTCGCGCTGAACGAGCCGCTCACGGACGTGCTACCGCCCGCGAAGGGGGTGAAGCCGCTGACGCTGAAGGCCTCGATGCCCGAGGTCGCGTACAGCAGGCCGGCCACATCGACGCTCCCCGGCGTCTCGATGCTGTAGTTGCCTTCGATGGTGACGGTGTAGCCCGTCAGCACGTAGCCCGTCGCAGCAGAGAGCGTGATGGGCAGGTGGAAAGCACCGGACAGCGTCTGCGGCGTGAAGTCGGTGTAGGACGTCGCGTAGACACCCAGACCGCTGAGGAAGCCCACGTCCAGGCCGCTGGCCGAAGTCGTGTAGCTCACCTGGCCCGGCGTCAGGTACTCGGTGTTGACGCCGCCGAACGACGTGGTCTCGTAGCTGTAGGAAGCTGCCTCATCGTCGTAGCTGAGGGTGAAGCCCGTGCCATCAAAGGTGTTGGCGGCAAAGGCTCCAGAAGCCAGACAGGACAGCACGGCCACGACGGTGGCGCGCGGAACGAAACAGGACATGGTCCACCCTTGAGGTTGGTTATGGTGCGGCGATGCTAGGCGTCACACCAGACGAACCCCATCCCGACGGTTAGGGGGCTCGCTCAAGGGGAAAAAAGGAAGGCGGGCACACTGATTGCCACATCCTCCTTCGCGTCTCAGCCGGGCAAGCGGGCCAGCGCCTGCAAATACGGTGCGTGGTGCATCAGGTCATCCCACGGCAGTGGCGCGGTCTGGGGCAGCAAGTCCAACCGCCGCGCCTCGCTGTCGGCACTGGCCGTCCAGCGACCGGCCTGCAGGGCCGCACTCAGACCGTCCAGCAGAGCGTCCACCGGCTTGCCGCCGCGCAGCGACTGATTGCACAGCAGCACCAGGTCACACCCGGCGTTCAGGGCGGCAATCGCGCCTTCGGTGTGGCTCCCGGCCACGCTGGCGCCCTCCATGCTCAGGTCGTCACTGAAGATGGCGCCGGTGAAGCCCAACCGGCCGCGCAGGATGTCCTGCAGCCAGCGTTTCGAGAAGCCTGCGGGCGCCGGATCGACCTTCGGGTAGATGACGTGCGCGGGCATCACGCTGGTCAGCGAGGTGCTCAGCCAGTCATACGGGCGGGCATCGTCAGCCAGGATGGCCTTGAGGCTGCGCCGGTCGACCGGCACCGCCACGTGGGAATCGGCCTTCACGAAGCCGTGGCCGGGAAAGTGCTTGCCGCAGTTGGCCATGCCGGCCAGCAGCAGGCCGTGCATGACGCTCTTGGCCAGCACGGTCGCCACACGCGGGTCACGGTGGAAGGCGCGGTCGCCGATCACGCCACTCTCGCCCCAGTCCAGGTCGAGCACCGGCGCGAAGCTGAAGTCGACGCCACAGGCTCGCAGTTCGCTGGCCAGCACGTAGCCACAGGCTGTGGCCGCATCGGTGGCCGCCATGGCGCCTGCACCCTCCGCGCCCTTGCCGTCGTCCATCCACATCTGGCCCAGGCGGGCCATGGGCGGCAGGTGCGTGAAGCCGTCGGTGCGGAAACGTTGAACGCGCCCGCCCTCGTGGTCGACACAGATCAGCACGTCGGGGCGGATCGCCTTGATCTCGGCGCACAGGGCGGTGAGTTGCGCGCGGCTTTCCCAGTTGCGTCCGAACAGGATGAGGCCGCCCACCAGGGGATGGGCCAGCCGGCGACGGTCGTCGTCGTTCAGGCTGAGGCCTTCGATGTCGAGAACGACCGGGGCGTGCTCGATGGTGGCGGGCTGCGACGTGGTTTTCTTCATGCTCATGGTCAGGTGGAATGGGTTTCGATCACGACGAAGGCCTGGGCCAGGTCGCCCTCATCGGTGACCGTGACGTGGGCACGCCATTGGCGGGCCTCGAACCAGGCTTTCAGCTCGCCGTCGAGGACGATGACGGGCTTGCCGCTGGCGTCGTTGAGAATCTGACAGGCGCGCCAGGTCATGGGCCAGTGGATGCCCAGGCCGATGGCCTTGGAGAAAGCCTCCTTGGCGGCGAAGCGCGTGGCGAGGTAGCGCAGGCCACGCAGCGGCACCTTGGCGCGACGCGCCCGGAAGACCGCCAATTCGCGGTCGCCCAGCACCTTTTCGGCAAAGCGGTCACCGCGCCGCTGCAAGGCGGCTTCGATGCGACGGATGTCGCACAGGTCGGTGCCGACGCCGGTGATCATGCCGTGCGCGCGCGGATGGCCTCGCCCTTGAAATCGGCAATGGCCTGACGCAGGCCCACGAACACCGCCCGGCCGATGAGTGCATGCCCGATGTGCAACTCGCTCACATCCGGCAGCGCGGCCACGATGGCCGTGGAACTGGGCTCGCTCGGATCGCGGCCGTCAGGCAGGTCGGACGAGAGCGCCAGACCGTGGCCCGCGTGCGTGCGCAGGCCCAGGCTGCGGCCAATGCGCACGCCCTCACGGAGGCGGGCCAGTTCATGTTGCAAGGCGACCTGGTCGCCGGCCCACCACGCGTTCGCCAGGGCACCGGTGTGGAGCTCGACGCAGGGCGCACCGGCGCGGGCCGAAGCCTCGATCTGCATCGGATCGGCGCCGATGAACAGCGAGACGCGGCTGCCGGCGGCGGCCAGGCGGGCACAGGCTGCGGCCATGCGGTCGAACTGCCCCGCCACGTCCAGCCCGCCCTCGGTGGTCACCTCCTGACGTCGCTCGGGCACCAGGCAGACGTGTTCGGGGCGCGTGCGCTCGATGATGTCGAGCATTTCGTCCGTCACGGCCGCCTCGAAATTGATCGGCACCGGCACCTGCTGCTTCAACCGCACCACATCTTCGTCGCGGATGTGCCGGCGGTCTTCGCGGAGATGGAAGGTGATGATGTCGGCACCGGCCTCGACGGCCAGCATCGCCGCGCGCACCGGATCAGGAAACACCCCGCCCCGGGCGTTGCGCACCGTGGCGACATGGTCAATGTTGACGCCCAGCAGGGGCGCGTTCAAGTCGGTCAGGAGGGTGCCGGAGAAGGTCATGGTTGCTGGAGTTCGAGCATGAGCGCGCGGGTGCGCAGCGTCTGAGAGCCCAGATGATAGTGAATGAGCGAGCGGGTCATCACCTTGAGCTCGGACAGGGCCGGGATGCAGGCGGCCATCAGGGTGGGAATGACGGAAGGCTGCATGCCCCCCGTCTCGTAAAGAGGCGAGGTCAACGCCCGCGACGGCGCCGCGACAGAAGCCAGGGCCGCCTCGATCTCCAGCAGCACGGCGCCTGCCACGGTCAGGGGGCCGGCACCGGGCTCCATGTCGGCGGGCTGGGCCTGAACGCCCAGTTCAGGGTGCAGCGCATAGGCCTGGCCAGGGGCCACCGGCAGGCCGCTCACGGTCTCGGCGGCCAGATCCGGCAGGTGGCCCAGTTGGCGCAGCAGGTGCAGCTCGAAGGCCCGCAGCGCGGCGGGCAGCAAGGCCGGATCGGCCATGGCCTGCAGTGTCTGGGCATAGGCGTCGAACAGCGCCGGATGGGGATCATGGCGCACCATCAGGCGCATCATCAGCTCGTTGACGTAGAAGCCTGGCAGCAAGGCGCTGCCGCCCGGCCACGCGGGGCCGCCGGCCCATTCCGCCTGTCGAACCAGCCACACCTCGGCATCTTCGGAGCGGCGCGCGCCAAAGGTCACGATGAGCCGCTGAAACGGCAGCAGCACCGGCCGCAGCTGGGAGTACGGTCGCTTGGCCCCTTTGGCCACGGCCACCACGCGACCATGGTCACGCGTGAACAGCTCCAGAATCAGGCTGGATTCGCTCCAATCGTGGCTGTGCAGCACATAGGCCGCCGAGCCCGCCCGCGAGGCCGCGCGTGCCACCGCTTATTCGTAGCCGTAGGTGCGCAGGCGGGTTTCGTCGTCGGCCCAGCCCGAGCGCACCTTCACCCAGACCTCCAGGAAGACCTTCACGCCGAGCAGGCGCTCCAGCTCCGTACGGGCCTCGGTGCCGATGCGCTTGAGGCGCTCGCCCTTGTCACCGATCACCATGCCCTTGTGCTGTTCGCGCTCGACGATGATGGTCGCGGCGATGCGGGTCAGGCCCTTGGCACGCGGCTTGTCGGGCGGCGGCGGCTCTTCGGCGTAGGCGTCGATGACCACGGTGGAGGTGTAAGGCAGTTCGTCGCCGGTGAGGCGGAATAGCTTCTCGCGGATGATCTCGCTGGCCAGGAAGCGGTCCGTGCGGTCTGTCAGCGCCTCGGCGTCGTACCACCAGCCCTGCTCGGGCAGATAGGGGCGGACGATGCCCAGCAGACGGCGGGTGTCCGCCTCCTTCTGGGCCGACAGCGGCACGAACTCGGCGAACGGGTGGTGGGCCTGCATGGACTGCAGCCACGGGAACAGGTCTTCGCGGCGGTGCACCAGATCCAGCTTGTTGGCCACCAGAATCACCGGCTTGTCCTTGGGCAGCAGGGCCACCACCTTGGCATCGTCCGGACCATAACGGCCGGCTTCCACCAGGTACAGCACCACGTCCACGTCCGACAGCGTCGACTGCACCGTCTTGTTCAGGTTGCGGTTCAGCGCCGCGGTGCCCCGCACGGTGTGGCGCGTCTGAAAGCCCGGCGTGTCAACGAAGACGAACTGGGTGTCGTCCTGGGTGCAGATGCCGGTGATGCGATGCCGTGTCGTCTGCGCCTTGCGCGAGGTGATCGACACCTTCTGGCCCACCATCGCGTTCATCAGCGTCGATTTGCCAACGTTCGGGCGACCGACGATGGCGACCAGACCGCAACGCTGGCTGCCCGAGGCAGCGGCCTCCCCGCCCCCCTGGCGAGCCAGGGCCATGCCGGAGAGCATGGCCTCCAAGTCCGGGTTGACGGCGTCGGTCTGGGGGCTCGGTGTGTCGGGGGTAGAAGCAGGCTTGCGGGGCATGGGGGGTGTTCAGGCGGGGCACGGCGGCCCACAGAAATAAACGGGGACGAAGCGGGGTCAGCCAGCTGCGCCTTCATCATCGGGTGTGCACGTCGGGCGAGCGCGCGCCTTGCGCACCACCACTGTCGGTGCAACGCGGGCCGGCTTGGGCAGATCCCGTGCGGGCGTGGCCTGCAGGCGGGTCAGCACCGCCTGGGCGGCAGCCTGCTCGGCTGCACGACGCGACAGGCCCTCGCCGGTCTCGCTCATTTCCATGGCGGGCAACTCGCAGGCCACCACGAACACCTGCTCGTGCGCGCGCCCCCGGGTCGAATCGATGCGGTAGGTGGGCACGGCCATCTTGCGCGCCTGCAGCCATTCCTGCAAGGCGGTCTTGGCATCCTTGCTCCAGCCTTCCATGGTGGTCTCGGCCACCAGGGGCTCGAACAGCCGCAGGACCAGGTCACGCGCGGCCTCAAAACCGGCATCGAGGTAGACCGCCCCGATGATCGCCTCCAGGGCGTCGGCGAGAATGGAGGGGCGCTGTGCGCCGCCGCCCTTGGCCTCGCCCTCGCTCAGGCGCATCACGTCCGGCAGGCCCAGTTGGACGGCCAGGCGGTGCAGCATGTCCTGGCGCACCAGGTGAGCGCGCACGCGGGTCAGGTCGCCTTCATCACTGCGGTCGAAGCGCCGGTACAACAGGCCCGACACCCCCAGGCTCAGCACCGCGTCTCCGAGGAACTCGAGCCGCTCGTAGTGCTCGGCCCCGAAACTCTTGTGCGTGACGGCACGCGCCAGCAGGCGGGGATCGGCAAAAACGTGCCCCAGCCTCGCCTGCAGCGCCTGCAGGGGGGGCGGCACCGAGGTGCCACGGGACGGGTCAACAGCAGCCATCAAAACAAAGCGGGCCTGAAGCCAGGCCCGGTGCAGAAAGAGAAGCCCACACGGGGCGAACAGATCACTTCGACTGACCTTCGAACTTGATCAGCAGGTAGACCGGCGAGATCAGTTCGATTTCCCGGTCGTAAGCAAAACGCACCACCACGGTCTCACCTTCCTTGGTGATCTCGAGATCCCGGCCGGTCAGTGACGTGACGCCGTACTCGACCTGGCGCGAGCGCTCGAACGACGCGCGGATCTCGGGCACGGTGCTGCCCCCCTCCTTCGCCACCTTGTTCACCATCGAGACGATGGTCCGGTACTCCGTCACTGCCGGGATGACCTTCATGATCACCAGGGCCGCCGAGCACAACAGCACTGCCCAGAAAAGCAGACCGATCAGCGTCACGCCCTGCTGGGCGCGGGAGGAAGGAACGGAACAGGACGTCGAATGCATGCTGCGAGTGGTCAGTTGAAGAAGCCGATCCGCTTGAAGTCGCCGAAGTTCATCCAGATCACGAAGGCCTTGCCGACGATGGCATCGTCCGGCACGAAGCCCCAGAAGCGGGAATCCTGCGAGTTGTCGCGGTTGTCGCCCATCATGAAGTAGTGGCCCGCGGGCACCTTGCAGACCACACCCTCACCACTGTAGCGGCAGAGTTCCTTGTTCGGGAAGTCGAACACGGCCTGCGGAGGCACGAACGGCGGGCGGTCCTTGTCGACCAGGATGCGATGCTCGACCTGGCCCAGCTTCTCGCTGTACTGGTCGAAATAGCGCAGGGTGTCCTCGTCGTAGAACTGGGGCAGTTGCGATTGCTCGACCGGCTTGCCGTTGACCGTGAGCTTCTTGTTGATGTAGGCCACCTCGTCACCCGGCAAGGCGACCACACGCTTGATGTAGTCCAGGCTCGGGTCCACCGGGTAGCGGAACACCATGACGTCGCCACGCTGCGGCTCGTTGTTCGAGATGATCTTCTTGTTGATCACCGGCAGGCGGATGCCGTAGTGAAACTTGTTCACCAGAATCAGGTCGCCGACCAGCAGCGTCGGGATCATGGACCCCGACGGGATCTTGAAGGGCTCGAACAGAAACGAGCGCATCAGGAACACCGCACAGATCACCGGGAACAGGCCCGCGGTCCAGTCCAGCCACCAGGGCTGCATCAGCAGGCGTTCACGTGCCTGGGTGATGTCGGTGTCGACCTGCGTGATGCCCTGCGCGGCCAGCTGGGCACGCCGAGCGTCGTTCTGCTGCGCCAGCTGGGTCGCCGCGGCCTCGCGGGCCGGCTTGAAGCGGTAACGCTCGGCCAGCCAGTAGCCCAGCGTCACCACCGTCAGCACGAACAACAGCAGGGAAAAGTTTCCATGCCACCGACCGGTATACCAGCCCCCCAGATACACGGCCAGCGCCGCGTACAGCAATCCGGTGATCAGACTCATTGATGCATTTCTCGTTGTTGTCTCGTGCCGCGCGCGGGATCAGTCGTCGACCTGCAGAATGGCCAGGAAGGCTTCCTGCGGAACCTCGACCGAGCCGATCTGCTTCATGCGCTTCTTGCCGGCCTTCTGCTTCTCCAGCAGCTTGCGTTTGCGTGACACGTCGCCGCCATAGCATTTTGCCAGCACGTTCTTGCGCAGCGCCTTGATGTTCTCGCGGGCGATGATGTTGCCGCCGATGGCCGCCTGGATGGCCACGTCGTACATCTGGCGCGGAATCTGTTCGCGCATCTTGGCGGCCACGGCACGGCCGCGGTAGGCGCTCTGCGCGCGGTGCACGATGATGGACAGCGCATCGACGCGGTCGCCGTTGATCAGCAGGTCGACCTTCACCACGTCGGAGGCGCGGTACTCCTTGAACTCGTAATCCATCGAGGCATACCCGCGCGACACCGACTTCAGCTTGTCGAAGAAGTCCAGCACGATTTCGGCCAGCGGCATTTCGTAAGTCAGCATGACCTGACGACCGTGGTAGGCCATGTTCAACTGCACGCCACGCTTCTGGTTGGCCAGCGTCATGACGGGGCCGACGTAGTCCTGCGGCATGTACAGGTGCACGGTGACGATGGGCTCGCGGATCTCCTTGATGCGCGCCACTTCCGGCATCTTCGAGGGGTTCTCCACCTCGATGACGTCGCCGCCGTTGAGTTCGACCTCGTAGACCACGCTCGGCGCGGTCGTGATCAGGTCCTGATCGAATTCGCGCTCCAGGCGCTCCTGCACGATCTCCATGTGCAGCAGGCCCAGGAAGCCGCAGCGGAAGCCGAAGCCCAGCGCCTGCGACACCTCGGGCTCATAGCGCAGCGAGCTGTCGTTGAGCTTGAGCTTTTCCAGTGCGTCGCGCAGCTGGTCATACTCGCTCGCTTCGGTCGGGTAGAGACCGGCGAACACCTGGGGCTGGATTTCCTTGAAGCCGGGCAAGGCCTCGGTGGCCGGGCCGGCGTTGTTGGGCAGCTTCTTCTCAAGGGTGACCGTGTCGCCGACCTTGGCGGCGGCCAGCTCCTTGATGCCCGCGATGATGAAGCCCACCTCGCCCGCGCGCAACTCGTCACGCGGCGTCGACTTGGGCGTGAACACGCCCAGGTGCTCCGCCGGGTAGACGGTGTTGGTGGCCATCATCCGGATGCGCTCGCCCTTCTTGAGCACGCCGTCGACCACGCGCACCAGCATCACGACGCCCACATAGTTGTCGAACCAGGCGTCAATGATCATGGCACGCAGCGGCCCATCGGCATTGCCTTTCGGGGGCGGCATGCGCTTGACCACGGCCTCCAGAATCTCGTCGATGCCCATGCCGGTCTTGGCCGAACACGGGATCCCGTCGGTGGCATCGATGCCGATGACGTCCTCGATCTCTTCCTTGGCGCGCTCGGGGTCGGCCTGCGGCAGGTCCATCTTGTTCAGGACGGGCACCACCTCGACGCCCAGGTCGAGCGCGGTGTAGCAGTTGGCCACCGTCTGGGCCTCCACGCCCTGGCTGGCGTCCACCACCAGCAGTGCCCCCTCGCAAGCCGACAGCGACCGGCTGACTTCATACGAGAAGTCGACGTGCCCCGGCGTGTCGATGAGGTTCAGGTTGTAGACCTGGCCGTCCTGCGCCTTGTACTGCAGGGATGCCGTCTGGGCCTTGATGGTGATGCCGCGCTCTTTCTCGATGTCCATCGAGTCCAGAACCTGGGCTTCCATCTCGCGGTCGCTCAGGCCACCACAGCGCTGAATGATGCGGTCGGCCAGGGTGGACTTGCCATGGTCGATGTGCGCAATGATCGAGAAATTACGGATGTGGTTCATAAAAAAAAGGCACGTCAAAAGGAGTGACGCGCCTTCCAACAAAAACGTATGGCAACTGCTTGTTGGACTTTCATTGTATCGAAAAGCCCTTCCAGGCAAGCCGCGTCCGTGCCGTACCCGGGGTCGTTGCGACCCGCCAACATGAAAGTTGCCCACACTTTATCCACAAATCCTGTTGTCAATTTGTGGACAAGAAGGCTCTCCTCCCTCGGAGGTTGGCGGGGGCGAAGCGGCCGATTGTATCGGCATTCCGCTGGTGTCAGCGGGCCCGTTTCACGGCCCCCCGCTCGCGCCAGCAAAGGTACAAGACCCTTTGGGGCGCCGGGTTATCGCACCGATTGCCCGGCGTCGCCCGGTCAGCGCGCCTGCGGGCGGATCACCACGTACTGCGCCCACTCTCCACGGCGCACCAGCACGCTCAGGGGCCGGGTCTTGTCGACCTTGGCGAGCATGCCTTCGAACTGGCGGGTGTCGGCCACCTGCACATTGGCGACCGCCAGGATGACGTCGCCCTGGCGCAAGCCCGCGCGGGCAGCCGGCCCCGTGGCGGCCTCCACCATCACGCCGCCGTTCAACCGCAGGTCGCGTTTCTGCGCCGCGGTGAGGTCGGCCAGCGACAGCCCCAGCGAGTCTGCGGCCAGCTTGGCGGGCGCCTGGCTTTCGGCCTTCGGCTGCTGAGCCGCATCCAGTTCAGCCACGGTGATCGACAGGTCCTTGTAGGCCCCGCGGCGGAACACCTGCAGCGTGGTGCGGGTGCCGGGCTTCGTGCCTGCGACCAGGCGCGGCAGATCCTGGGCTTTCTCGATCGTCTGCCCGTTGAACTTGGTGATGATGTCACCGGCCTCGAGCCCGGCCTTGTCTGCCGGCGTGCCCGCCTCGACACCCTGAACCAGCGCGCCTGCCGGTTTGCCCAGGCCAATCGACTCGGCGACTTCCTTGGTGACCGGCGCGATCGACACCCCGATGCGGCCCCGGATCACCTTGCCACCTGAGCGCAGCTGCTCGGCCACCTTGACGGCGTCGTCGATCGGGATGGACAGCGAAATGCCCATGAAGCCCCCCGAGCGGCTCAGGATCTGGGAGTTGATGCCCACCACTTCGCCACGCATGTTGATCAGCGGCCCGCCCGAGTTGCCCGGGTTCACGGCCACGTCGGACTGGATGAAGCGGATCTCTTCACCCGTGTCACGCGCCTTGGCGCTCACGATGCCAGCGGTGACGGTGTTCTCCAGGCCGAACGGCGTGCCGATGGCCATCACCCACTCACCGACCTTCAGGCGCCCAACGTCACCGACCGTGACCGCAGGCAGGCCCTTGGCTTCGATCTTGAGCACGGCCACGTCGGTGCGCTTGTCTGCACCCACCACCTTGGCCTTGAACTCCCGCTTGTCCGTCAGGTGGACGTAGACCTCGTCTGCGCCGTCGACGACATGCGCGTTCGTCATCACATAGCCGTCGCCGCTGAGGATGAAGCCGGAGCCCACGCCGCGCGGCCGCTCCTCGCCCGGCTGGTTGCCAGGCTGGGCGCGCTTCGGTTGGCTGGGCAACGGGGTGCCGAAGAAGCGGCGGAAGAACTCCCGCATCTGGGCGTCGGCCTCGTCACTGCCATCATCGGAGTCCGTGACACGCTGCGTGGTCCGGATGCTGACCACCGACGGGCCGACCCGGTCGACCAGCTCGGTGAAGTCCGGCAGGCCCTTGACCAGCGTGGGCGCGTTCGGCGCGGCCGGGATACCCAGCGCGGCGGCCGGCTGCTGGGCCTGCGAGGCATGGGGAAACAGGCTGGAGCTCAGAACCAAGCCGACGGCCGATACCACGGCACCCACAACCAGGGTGCGACGGATGACCGAAGGGGTGCCAGGCTGAGAAGAAAACGTCATGCAGTAGACCTCGTGAAACGAACAAGGAATGAAACCACAACGTTGGAGACAGATCACCCGATGACAGTTCTCGGGCAACGTTCGCTGTGACGGTAAATGCTCGTAAAGGAGCGCAATGCAAACAGGGCGGCATCATGCCACCCTGTTCGTGAACTGCAAGTCGGTGAGGCGGTGCGCGCACCGTCCGACCGATGCCGGCCGGCGTCTCAGGGCGCGGTGTAAACCGCCTGGCGCGCCAGGCCGCCCGTCGACGAGAAGGTGACGGCCCCGCCTTCGACGCTGCGGGCAGAAACCGGCTCTTCGGCGCGTGGATCGCGCAGAACGTGCACGGGGGTGACCGCACCGCCGGCATCAGGGCGCGAGAAGCTGGGTGCCCGCTCAAGGCTGGCGCCGGCCACAGGCCAGGCACCGGCGCCCTGCCCGGCATTCAGCGACAAGGTGCCACCCTGACCACTGGAAGCCATGTCGACACGGCCATCGCCCAGATCCACCCCGGTGTTGAGCAAGGCCGCAACCACCGCAACAAAGCTGGCGGCAACGGAAATCGGGCCGGCCCAGCGGCGGCGATGCAGGGCCAGCGGCGCCGCCATGTCCGGCCGCGGATCCTGAACCGGTGCTGCGGCCGCCACGCGCCCTGGAGCCAGCACGACGGGCTCGGCGGCGAGCCGCTCACGGAAGCGCGCGAGGAAAGCGTCGCCGCGCGCCTGCGCCCCCAACTCTTCGGAGCGCATCACGTCGCCGATCAGCTGGTACTCGGCCCAACGGGCGCGCTGGTCGGCGTCGTGGGCCCAGCGCGAGCAGGCGTCAGCGACTTCTGCGCTGGTCGCCTGCCCGTCCACCAGGGCGGACAAGGCTTCGGATCGGGCGGCGTCAGATGGAATGCGGTCGGTCATGGAACGGGCTCCGGCTTCGCGGTGAGAACGAAGGTGCCGCAATCAGACCTGCTCAATGCAACAGTGCGGCGTCTCTTGTCCGATGGACCACCGAGCGCCACAAAAGTTCACCGGGCGTTTCACAAAAACTTCACCATCTTTCGCCCTGTTTCGTGTCCAGCAGAGGGCGAAGGCGCTGTGCGATGGTTTCGCGGGCCCGGAAGATCCGCGACCGCACGGTGCCGATCGGGCAGTTCATCAACTCTGCGATCTCGTCGTAGCTGAGGCCCTCGATCTCTCGCAGCACGATGGCCTGCCGAAGGTCTTCCGACAGCGACTCGATCGCCTCATTGACGGCCTCGGCCACCTGCCGACTGGCCATCACGGACTCGGGCGTTTCGCCATCGCTGAGTTCATTTTCGACGCGGGAGCCATCGGCATCCTCCTCATCCAGCGAGGCCAGCGCGGACTCGGTCATCACCGGGTCGCGCTGCAGACCGATGATCGCCTTCTTGGCCGTGTTGACCGCGATGCGGTAGAGCCAGGTGTAGAACGCGCTCTCACCGCGGAAGTTCGGCAGGGCCCGATAGGCGCGGATGAAGGTTTCCTGCGCAATGTCTTCCACCAGATCGGTGTCCCGCACCATGCGGGCGATCAGGCGTTCGATGCGGCGCTGGTATTTCACCACCAGCATCTCGAATGCACGCTGGTCCCCTCGCTGCACCCGCTCGACCAGCGCCGCATCGACGTCCGGCGTCACGGGGCCGGTGCGACCGAGGTCCGCCACATCGGGCGCAATCGGTTGCACGGCCGGAGCCTCCGCCGGCGGCGGAACATCACGCGGCATCACCGCCCCCTCCGATCCGACTCGATCTCGGTGGGCGGAAAGAGCGACGAGGGCGAGAACCCGCGCTGACCGTGCGACTTCCCTGGCGTCGCGCGACCTGAGTCGGCGCCACGAAAGCGCCTGAAGGCTTGAATCATGTGTTGGCGTGCAGTCGGAGAGGCCGGCAACCCGGCCACCGGCAGTGATGATGCCATCATCCTCCCCGCTTCGCCCTCCCCGATTGGTGTCGAGGTGCGTCGGGAGGCGCCCCGCGCCGAGAGCGACAGCAGGACCCTTAGCCGATGCACTGCAGAGCCTTGTCGATCAGGAACCAAGCACCAGATCGGGCGCCGCGCTGGAGCAGACCGCGGCGTGACTTTCAGAAGCATCCACTGCTGCAGGTCCAGTATCCGCTCCACCTCGGCGTCGACGCCGCAATCGGGCAGCCGCCATGGCGACGAGCTCGCGTCGCTCGAAGCTGGATCGGCGGATGCAACGGCGGACCATTGCAGCAACACGGTTTCGGTCTTGCCGCCTCGAAGGGCTCGCCACACAGGGCGGACCACCGTCCACGCCCATGCCAGCATCCCAAGGGTGGTCAGTGCCATCCAGACACCATGCGGTCCCTGCCCTCGACGCCACCCTTCCAGGGTCGACCACCACCAGGCACAGGCCAGCGCAATGAGGCTCAGGACGCAGAGACGGGCGGCCCGGCGCCATCCCGGCGCCGCCGACAGCCCGACCGGCAGATGCCATTCAGCGGGCTGGGCCAGCTCGGCAGGCAGGCGGGACATGATCAAGCTCGCGCCTGTCAACCCGACCTGCCGGGCGCGATCACGCGCGCTTGAAGACCAGCGAGCCGTTGGTGCCGCCGAAACCGAAGTTGTTCTTCAGGGCGGCGTCGATCTTCATCTCGCGTGCGGTGTTGGCGCAGTAGTCCAGGTCGCACTCGGGATCCTGGTGGAAGATGTTGATCGTGGGCGGCGAGATCTGGTTGTGGATGGCCAGCACGGTGAACACCGACTCGATGCCACCCGCGCCACCCAGGAGGTGGCCGGTCATGGACTTGGTCGAGTTGACCACCAGCTTCTTGGCGTGGTCGCCGAAAGCGAGCTTGATCGCGTTCGTTTCGTTGACGTCGCCCAGCGGGGTCGAAGTGCCGTGCGCGTTCAGGTACTGCACCTCGTCGGCGTTCAGGCCGGCGTTGCGCAGCGCATTCAGCATCGAACGCTTGGGGCCGTCCACGTCGGGCGCGGTCATGTGGTAGGCATCGGCGCTCATGCCGAAGCCCGCCAGTTCGGCGTAGATCTTGGCGCCACGGGCCTTGGCGTGCTCGTACTCTTCCAGCACCATGACACCGGCGCCCTCGCCCAGCACGAAGCCGTCTCGGTCCTTGTCCCAGGGGCGCGAGGCCGTCTTGGGGTCGTCGTTGCGGGTGGAGAGTGCACGGGCCGAGGCGAAGCCGCCAATGCCCAGCGGCGACACGGTCGATTCGGCGCCGCCGGCCACCATGACGTCGGCATCGCCGTACTCGATCATGCGGGCGGCCTGGCCAATGGCGTGCAGGCCGGTCGTGCAGGCGGTGACGACGGCCAGGTTCGGGCCCTTGAAGCCATACTGGATCGACACGTGGCCCGAGATCATGTTGATGATCGAGGCGGGCACAAAGAACGGCGAAATGCGACGCGGACCGCGGTCGGTGTAGTCCTTGTGGGTGGCTTCGATCATCGGCAGACCGCCGATGCCGGAACCCACGAGCACACCGATGCGCTCGGCCTGTTCAGGCGTCAGGGCCTCGCCCGTGGGCAGGCCCGCATCACGGACGGCCTGCATGGAGGCTGCCAGTCCGTAATGGATGAATGTGTCCATATGACGGGCCTCCTTCGCGGGGATGTAATCCTCGATGGAGAAGCCCTTGACCTCGCCAGCAAACGTGCAGGCGAGCGCCGAAGCGTCAAATTTGGTGACGGTGTCGATACCGGACTGGCCGGCGATCAGATTGGTCCATGCATCCTGCACGGTGTTACCGACAGGCGTGATCAGGCCCAGGCCTGTGACAACGACGCGACGACGGGTCATGCTTGACTGTGTGCTAAGTATTCGGTTGTGAACAAGGCCCCGCCTCGTGGCGGAAGCCTTGTCACGGACACGCGAAGGTCAGGCCTTGGCGTGGGCCTTTGCGTAGTCGATCGCCAGCTGAACAGTGGTGATCTTCTCGGCTTCTTCGTCGGGGATCTCGATGCCGAACTCGTCTTCGAGGGCCATCACCAGCTCGACGGTGTCCAGGGAGTCTGCGCCCAGGTCGGCCACGAAGGCCTTTTCGTTGGTGACTTCAGACTCGGCCACACCGAGTTGTTCGGCAATGATCTTCTTGACGCGTGCTTCGATATCGCTCATGACTCCTCCAGGAGGTGGTGCAAACAAACCAGGGATTTTAGCTGCTCAGCGTGTCAAATCGCTGAAGCCGCTTTGGAAACGAAATTGAGATTCCCCAGAAACATCTCAAATTCAATTCATGAACATGCCGCCATTGACATGCAGTTCGGTGCCGGTAATGTAACCAGCCTGGGGCGAAGCCAGGAAAGCCACCGCTTCGGCGATGTCTTCCGGCTGCCCGAGGCGACCCAGCGGAATCTGTGCCTTCAGGGCAGTGTGCTGCTCGTCCGACAGGGACTTGGTCATGTCGGTGTCGATGAAACCCGGGGCGACGCAGTTGACCGTGATGCCACGGCTGCCCAGTTCGCGGGCGAGCGCGCGGGTCATGCCGGCCACACCGGCCTTGGCGGCTGCGTAGTTGGCCTGTCCAGGGTTGCCGCTGGCACCCACCACCGAGGTGATGTTGACGATGCGGCCGTAACGCTGCTTCATCATCGGGCGCATCACCGCGCGGCTCATGCGGAAGACGGCCTTGAGGTTGGTGTCGATCACCGCGTCCCAGTCGTCGTCCTTCATGCGCATCGCGAGCGTGTCGCGGGTGATGCCGGCGTTGTTGACGAGCACGTGCAGCGCGCCGTGTTCCTTGACGATGGCGTCCAGGGTGGCGTCGACCGCCGCAGCGTCGGTCACGTTCAGCACGAGGCCCTTGCAGCCCTCGAACGCCGACAGCCCCTCGGTGATGGCCTGTGCGCCGGATTCGGTGGTGGCGGTGCCGTACACCTTCACCCCGCGCTGGGCGAGGGCCACGGCAATGGCGCGGCCGATGCCGCGGCTGGCGCCGGTCACCAGCGCGATCTGTCCTGTGTACTCGTTGCTCATGCTGCGTTGCTCAGTAGGGCCTGGGCCTCGGCCAGCGAGGCCGGGTCGAAGATGGTGGTGGTGACGAGGTCGCCGTCGATGCGCTTGACCATGCCGGCCAGCACCTTGCCCGGCCCACACTCGATCACGTGCGTGAGACCTCGGGCCTTAAGGGCCTGGATGGCCTCGACCCAGCGAACCGGACCGAAAGCCTGACGGTACAGCGCATCGCGCAGGGCGTCGGCTTCATTGACCACGGCCACATCGATGTTGTTGATCACCGGCACACCCGGTGCGGCGAAGGCGGTGGCGGCCAGCTTTTCCTTCAGGCGCTCTGCGGCCGGCTTCATCAGGCTGGAGTGGAACGGTGCGGAAACGGGCAGCGAGAGCGCCCGCTTGGCGCCCGCGGCCTTCAGCACTTCACAGGCTTTCTCGACACCTGCCTTGGTACCGGCGATGACGATCTGCCTGGGATCGTTGAAGTTCACGGCCTCGACAGCCTCCCCCACCTCGGTAGCAGCCTGGGCGCAGCCGGCCTTCACGGCTTCGGCGTCCAGCCCCAGGATGGCGGCCATGCCGCCCGTGCCGACGGGCACGGCTTCCTGCATGGCCTGGGCACGGAAGCGCACCAGTGGCAGCGCGTCCTTCAGGCTCAGGGCACCGGCTGCCACCAGCGCGGTGTACTCGCCCAGCGAGTGGCCGGCGACGGCGGCCGGCGTCAGGCCAGTCTCGGCGAGCCAGGCGCGCCAGCAGGCCACGCCCGCGGTCAGCATCACGGGCTGGGTGTTGGTGGTCAGGTCCAGGGCTTCCTTCGGGCCTTCGGCAATCAGCTTGCCGATGTCTTCGCCAAGGGCCTCGGAGGCCTCGGCCAGCGTCTCGCGCACGGCGGCGTGGTCGCCCCAGGCGTTGAGCATGCCGACGGCCTGCGAGCCCTGGCCCGGAAACACGAATGCAAATGCGGTCATGGATGTCCTCGTTCTTGTTACTGCTTGGCGGCCGTTGCTCAGAAATCGATGAGCGCCGCGCCCCAGGTGAACCCGCCACCGACGCCCTCGAGCAGCAGGGTCTGACCACGCCGGATCTGGCCGGTGCGCACACCATGGTCGAGCGCCAGCGGCACCGACGCAGCGGACGTGTTGCCATGCTGGTCGACGGTGACGATGACCTTGTCGCTGGACAGCTTCAGCTTCCTGGCGGTGCCCTGCATGATGCGCAGGTTGGCCTGGTGAGGAATGAGCCAGTCGATGCACGACGCATCGCGACCAGCCTTGTCAAGGACCTCGTGGGCAGCCTTGTCCAGCACATTGACCGCGAGCTTGAACACGGCCTGTCCGTCCATTTTAAGGGTGGCATCGCCCAGGATTTCGCCACCGCTGACGTTGCCAGGCACATTGAGGATGCCGATGTGCTGACCGTCGGCATGCAGACAGGTTGAGACGATGCCCGGGGTGTCGGAGGCCTCGAGCACCACGGCCCCTGCCCCGTCGCCGAACAGCACACAGGTCGTGCGATCGTCGAAGTTCAGCAGCCGGGAGAAGACCTCGGCGCCGATGACGAGTGCGCGACGGGCCGACCCGGATCGGATCATGGCGTCGGCGACGGTCAGGGCGTAGAGGAAGCCGGAGCAGACCGCCTGGACGTCGAACGCAGCGCAGCCGGCGATGCCGAGGTTGCGCTGGATGTGGCAGGCGGTGGAGGGAAAGACCAGATCCGGGGTGGACGTGGCGCAGATGACGAGGTCGATGTCGGCGGCGGTGATGCCGGCGGCCTCGATGGCCTGGAGGGCGGCCTGGGTGCCGAGTGCGCTGGATGGCACATCGGGTTCAGCGAAGTGGCGAGCCCGGATGCCGGTGCGCTCGACGATCCACTCGTCTGATGTCTCGACGCCGCGCTGAGCGAGCTGGTCGACGAGATCCTGGTTGGTGAGGCGTTTCGGGGGGAGGTAACTGCCAGTACCCGCTATGCGAGAAAAGCGGGACCCCGCAGTGGCTGCCGGAAACGAAGAAGGTGTCTGTTTCGTCTGGCTGGATGACATTGAGAAATGGATCAGGCCGCCTGCCCCACACCCGCCGCGCTGTCCTGGTCTCCTGATGGGAGGCTGTCCAGCGTGGCCGCGATCTGGTCGTGTACCCGATCCAACAAGCGATGACGGGCGGCATCATACGCGCGATTCAAGGCGTGCTCGAACGCGAAGGCATCTGCGGAGCCATGGCTCTTGAAGACCAGGCCTCGCAGACCAAGCAGCGCGGCACCGTTGTAACGACGGTGGTCGACGCGCTTCTTGAACTGGTTCAACACCGGCATGGCCACCAGGGCGGCCATTTTGGTGAAGATGTTTCGGGTGAATTCCTGCTTGATGAAGGTCGCCATCATCATGGCGAGGCCTTCGGAGGTCTTCAGGGCCACATTGCCGACGAAACCGTCGCAGACGACGATGTCGGACGTGCCCTTGAAGATGTCGTTGCCTTCCACGTTGCCGTGGAAGTTCAGCAGACCACGCTCGTGCGCGGCGCGCAGCAGCTCACCGGCCTGCTTGATGACTTCGTTGCCCTTGATGACCTCTTCGCCGATGTTCAGCAGGCCCACAGTGGGGTTGTCCTTGCCGTCGACGGCGGCCACCAGGGCGCTGCCCATCACGGCGAACTGCAGCAGGTGCTCGGCCGAGCAATCGACGTTGGCACCCAGGTCGAGCACGGTGGTGAAGCCGTCCTTCTGGTTGGGCATCACCGTGGCAATGGCCGGGCGATCGATGCCTTCGACGGTCTTGAGCAGGTAGCGCGCCACCGCCATCAGGGCACCGGTGTTGCCGGCCGACACACAGGCGTGCGCCGCGGCAGGCTGGTCGGCCGTGGCCTTGACCTGCGAAATGGCCACGCGCATGGACGAGTCCTTCTTGCGGCGCAGCGCGACCTCGACGGGATCGTCCATCGTGACGACCTCGGAGGCGTTGACCAGCGTGACGCGGGGCCAGTGGGCCGCAGGCCGGATGGCCTCCGGCAGACCGACCAGAACCAGTTCGGCGTCGGGGTGGCGAGCCAGGAAGGCCTGGCAAGCCGGCAGCGTGATCGACGGACCGTGGTCACCGCCCATGCAGTCAACGGCAATGCGAACGGGCGACAGCACGCCAGAAGCGGTGCGGCCGGCGGACGAGTGCGATGACAAGGCGGAGGACGGAGTGACGGTCATGGGCTGGATCGGCGTTCGGAAGAACTGCGGCGGTCAGAGCGCGGCGCAGACTTCCCGTCAGGCAAGGCAGGTGGTGCCAAAAAACAAGGGCTGGCGAACCGACAGATCGGTTGTCCAGCCCTGTGCAGCACCGAACCCGGGGGCCGGGCTCAGGCAGATCAGGCGTCGGCCTTGGTCTTGAGGACCTTGCGACCACGATAGAAGCCGGTGGGGCTGATGTGGTGACGCAGGTGGGTTTCGCCGGTGGTGGCCTCAACCGCGGTGCCCGGGGTGACCAGGGCATTGTGCGAACGGTGCATGCCACGCTTGGAGGGCGACTTCTTGTTTTGCTGAACGGCCATGATGGACTCCGATGAGGGCGGACAAACGCCCGCAATTGTCAGACCACACCCGTTGCCGACGAATCAGCCAGCCGCACCCTGTGTTGCCACAGGCCTGCCTGCCACTGCCGTCAGCCGCCTTGCAGTCCGCAAGTGTTGAAGACAACCGGGCCGCTGCCTGAATTCGCCATGAATGCAAGGCGGGCAACCCGGAAAACCATAGATTCTAGCACGGCTTCATTGCCGCATTCAAATCAGCTGCCGCCCTTTTTCAATTGGGCCAGGACCGCAAAGGGATTCTTGCGCTCGCCCGACTCGGCGGATTCCTCCGCGTCGGCGCTGTCGTCGTCCTCGCTGCGCATATGTCGCTCGACATCGGTCGGGCAGCGATCATGGCGGGGCACGATGGGCGAGGCCATGATCAACTCGTCTTCGACCAGCTCGATCAGGTCGAACTGACGCGCCATGGCCAGGACATCGTCATCCGAATCGGCATCGAGCTCGGCCGCTGCGGCCTCGTCGGCCACAAAACGGATGGAACGTTCGATGGCGACCGGGAGTGTCACCGCATGCAGACAGCGCTGGCACTCCCAGGCGAACTCGCCTTCGGCCCGCAGATCGAGCCAGCGTTGGGGAGCACCCACGCGCTGCGGCACCGTGCGACCCACAGCCTGCCAGCGCACCGGCGGCAGCGCGGACAGATCGGCGTCTTGTGCCAACCCCTCGGCAAGGCGGGCCAGATCGGCCACCGCCGTCTCGCCAGACAGGCTTTCGCCCGATTCGATGAAGGCCCCGATGTCCAGCTTGCGGGGCGCCCAGGTGCGTGCTTTCATGGCAGAAGTGTAGGACAAGCGCTGCAGCAGGCACCCGTATACCGGGGACAATGGCGGGATGAACCTCCCCCCCGTGTCTCCTGCGGCGCCGCCGCGGCTCGTGCTCGGCTCGACCTCGGCCTACCGCCGTGATCTGCTGCACCGGCTGGGCTTGCCCTTCGAGGTTCGTTCGCCTGGCGTGGACGAGGCGGCGCAGGCCGGCGAAGTCCCCAGGACCCTGGCCGGACGGCTGGCGCTCGCCAAAGCACGGGCGGTGGCCGCTGCCCTGCCGGACAGCGACGTCGTGGTCATCGGCTCCGACCAGGTCGCCGACCTGCACGGGCAGGCGCTCGGCAAGCCGGGCGACCACTCCGGCGCGACCGCCCAGTTGCGCGCGATGCGCGGGCAGACGGTGCACTTTCACACGGCGTTGACGGTGTACCGCCCCCGGACCGGCTACGAGCGGACGGTGATCGAAACCGTGTCGGTGGACTTTCGCGACCTGAGCGATGCCGAGATCGAGGCGTATCTGCAACGCGAGCAGCCGTACGACTGCGCCGGCAGTGCCAAGGTGGAGGCGCTCGGCATCACGCTGCTGTCACGCGTGGCCTCCAACGACCCCACCACCCTGATCGGCCTGCCGCTGATTGCCCTGTGCCAGCTGCTGCGCGAAGCAGGACTGGACCCGCTCGCGAACGCCTGACCCGGCCGACCGCCCCCCCTTCTTGCCTTTCTTTCTTGAAGACACCCCATGAGCCAAGCCTCTTCACGCCGCACCGGCCGCCTGCTGCTGATTCCCAACACCCTCGATCTGGGCCACGCCGAGGAGGACGGCCCGCTGCCGGACATCCGCATGGTGATTCCGCATGGCGTGATCGAGACGGCGGCCTCGCTGAGCCACTGGGTGGCGGAGAACGCCAAGACGACACGCGCCTTCCTGAAACGCGTGTCGGAGGTGGTGCCGCTGCAGACGCCGATGCAGGAGCAGCGCATCGAGGTGCTGCCGCGCCCGGCCAAGGGCGGCGCCAAGGGGGGGCAAGGCGATGCGGGCGAGGTGCTGCTCAACCTGTTGCTGCCGGCACTGGAGGGGCACGACATCGGGCTGATCTCCGAAGCCGGCCTGCCGGGTGTGGCCGACCCGGGTTCGGCGCTGGTGAAGGCGGCACACCAGGCCGGCATCGAGGTGGTGCCGTTCTCGGGGCCGACCTCGCTGCTGCTGGCCCTGGCCGCCAGCGGCCTGCACGGCCAGAGCTTCGCGTTTGCGGGCTACCTGCCCACCGAAACGGCTCAACGCGCGCAGCGGATCAAGGACCTGGAGACGCAGTCTCGCCGCGCCCACCAGACGCAGATCGCCATCGAGACGCCCTATCGCAATGTGGCGCTGTGGGAGGCCCTGGTGCAGCACCTGCAGCCGACGACACAACTGAGCGTGGCCTGCGGCCTGACGCTGCCCGGCGGCTTTGCCCGCACGGCCACCGTGGCGCGCTGGCGCGAGCAGCCGTTGGCCCTGCCCGACAAGGTGCCGGCCGTATTCAGCTGGCTCGCGGCGTGAGCCAGGAAGCCAGCCTGCGTCGCACAGGGACACGGGCTTCTTGACACAATGCGAAGACCGATTTTCCGGCGTTGAACCCAATCAGAAAGCGTGACATCGTGAGCACGACCCCCCCTACCCTGACCCTGCCCACCGACCCTCACCATCACAGCGAACCCGGCGAACTGGCCAACAAGCTGGGCTACGCCGGGTTGATCCCGTTCGTGGCCGGCGCCCTGTTCGTCTGGCTGCTCGTGGGGCGCGTGGAAGAAGAGCCCTTCATTTTTGTCGTGCGGGCGCTCACCAGTTACGCCGCGCTGATCGTGTCCTTTCTGGGCGGCATCCCGTGGGGGCTGGTGATGCTGCGCAATGCGGCAGGCGAGGCCGAGCTGCCCAGCCACCATCGGGCGCTGTGGGCTGGCATCGCGTTTTCGCTTGCGGCCTGGGTGGCCCTGCTGATGCCACCGCATGCCGGTCTGGTCGTGCTGGGCGGGTTGCTGATCGGCTGCTACCTGATCGACCGCAAGCGTTATCCGGAGCTCGGCGCGGCGGGTTGGCTGACCCTGCGCTTTCGGCTCACGGTGTTCGCCAGCCTGAGCTGTTTCCTGGCCGCTGCCCAGATCTGAGGTCTGCATGATCGACTACCGCATCGAGGTGGGCGACGCCCACGCCCACCGTTTTGTCGTGACGCTGAAGGTGGCGCAACCTGCCGCCGAGCAGGTGTTCAGCCTGCCGGTGTGGATTCCGGGCAGCTACCTCGTGCGTGAGTTCGCGCGGCACCTGTCGCCGATCACGGCCACGCAGGGCGGCCAGCCTTGTGAGGTGCGCTGCCTCGACAAGGCCAGCTGGCAGGTGCGCTGTGCAGGTGAGGGCGCACTGACGCTGCGCTACGAGGTTTATGCCTTCGACACCTCGGTGCGGGCGGCGTTCCTGGACGCCTCGCGCGGCTTCTTCAACGGCACGAGCGTGTTCCTGAAGGCCCACGGCTTCGAGGCCCAGCCGCACCGGGTGAAGATCACCGGGCTGCCGCGGGGGTGGTCGGTGGCGACGGCGCTGCCGGCGGTCAAGGTCAATGCCCAGGGCGTGGGCGACTATGTGGCGGCGGACTACGACGAGCTGATCGACCACCCCGTGGAGCTGGGCACCTTCTGGCGTGGCGCGTTCACCGTGCGGGGCGTTCAGCATGAATTCGTGGTGGCGGGCGCCCCGGCCGACTTCGACGGCCAGCGCCTGCTGGACGACACCCGCAAGGTGTGCGAGGCACAGATCGCGTTCTGGCACGGGCGGCGCAAGGCCCCGTTCCAGCATTACGTGTTCATGCTGAACGCCGTGGAAGACGGCTATGGCGGCCTGGAACACCGGGCCAGCACGGCCCTGATCTGCAGCCGCAAGGACCTGCCACGCCAGGGCCGCCCGCTGAACCAGGACGCCTACACGACCTTGCTGGGCCTCATCAGCCACGAGTACTTCCACACCTGGAACGTGAAGCGCCTGAAGCCCGTGGCCTTCGATCCGTACGAGCTCAGCCGCGAGAACCCCACGCGCATGCTGTGGTTCTTCGAAGGCTTCACCTCGTACTACGACGACCAGTTCCTGCTGCGCACCGGGCTGATCGACGCGGCGACCTACCTGAAGCTGCTGGCCCGCACGGTGAACCTCGTGCTGGCCGCACCGGGGCGCCTGCAGTACAGCGTCGGGCAGGCCAGCTTCGACGCCTGGACGCGCTATTACCGCCAGGATGAAAACACCGCCAACGCGACGGTGAACTACTACACCAAGGGCTCGCTGGTGGCGCTGGCGCTGGATCTGAGCCTGCGTGCGCTGCCCGCACGCGGCGATGGCCAGCTGCCATCGCTGGACGGCGTGATGCGCCGGCTGTGGGCACTGGGGCGGGCGATCACGGAAGCCGATGTGACGCAGGCCCTGGCCGACGAAGCCGGTGCCCCACCGAAGGGTGCGAAGACCACGGACGCCCTGGCCGGCTGGCAGACCGCGCTGCACGCCTGGACGGAAGGCACCGGCGACCTGCCACTGCCAGAACTCCTGTCGGAGCACGGTGTGGCCTGGTCGACCAAGGCGGGCAGCCTGGCCCAGCAGTTGGGCGTGAAGCTCAGCGAATCGGGCGGCGCGCTGAAGGTGCAGGCCGTGATGCACGGCGGTGCGGGCGAGGAAGCCGGCCTCAGCGCAGGCGACGAGCTGCTGGCCCTGGCTGGCTGGCGTCTGCGCAAGGCGGACGACCTCACCACCTGGCATGACGCGAGCCGTGCCCAGCCTCTGCTGCTGGCGCGGGATGGTCGCGTGCTGACAGTGAGCCTGCCTGCCCTGCAGGGCCGCGCCCTGTCACCCGCCGCGGCGGACGTGGTGACGCTGATGCCGGCAGACAGCCCGCAACCCGAGGCACTGCAACGCAGGCGGGCCTGGCTGACACGCTGATGACGAATGGAGCCGCCCGCCCGGCGGAGCGCCCCCGGAACGCACCGCGCCGGCTGCGCCGACACGCCACCTGGCTGACCGCGCTGGTGGTGGCGGTGACGCTCGGCCATCTGTGGCTGACGGGCGAGGTGGCCGAGCGCCTGCAGGTGGACCCGGGCGAGGAAGCGCGGCGCATTCAGCGCATGGAGGCCGTTTACGTGAGCGAGATGCGCCTGACGGCCCCGCCGGTGGCTGCAGCGCCCCCGGCGCCGCCTCCTGCGCCACGCCGGGCGCCGAAGCCACGCACGAAGCCCAAGGTGGCGCCGCCACCGGCCGAGGCTGCCAGCGCGCCGCTGGATCCGGCTTCGGCTGTGGCCCAGGCCGAGGCGGCCTCTGAAGCCGTGTCGGAAGCCGCGCTCGCGGACGAGGCCTCGGCAGCCCAAGCCGCCGCCTCGGCTGCCAGCCCGCCGGTGTCTGTGGCGGCAGCCAGCGCCCCCACCTCGGTCGCAGCCGCGGCCTCAACACCGTCGCAGGCCGCCAGCGCCCCGGGCTTTGTCTGGCCCACGGCGGCCCGGGTGCGCTTCAAGATGACGGGCAACTACCGCGGCCCCATCCAGGGTCAGGCGGCCGTGGAGTGGGTGCGCCAGGGCGAGCGCTATCAGGTGCACCTGGACGCCATCGTGGGCCCCAGCTTCGCGCCGATCGGCTCGTGGAACCTCAGCAGCCAGGGGCGGATCACGCCGCAAGGACTGCAGCCGGAACGGTACGAGAACGTCAACCGTCTGCTGATCCGCAGCGGCAAACCCAAGGTGGTCCAGATCGACGGCGACGAGGTTCAGTTGCCGGATGGGAGCCGCGTGCCCCGCCCCCCGGCCCTGCAGGACCCGCTCAGCCAGATGATTCACCTGGCCTACCAGTTCATCACCCGGCCGTCGCTGGTGCAGGCCGGCCAACGCATCGAGTTGCCGATTGCCTCGGCACGCAAGATCGAAGTGATTGCCTACGACGTGCTGGGCGAAGAGGTGCTCGATACGCCGATCGGCGCGGTACCGACCGTGCACGTGCGCCCGCGGCGCCTGGTGGAAGACAACAACAACCTCAGCCTGGAGCTGTGGTTTGCGCCCGGCCTGCAGTACCTGCCCGTGCGGATGATGCTGCGCCAGGGCGACGCCAACTTCATGGAACTGCGCATGAATGGCGCGCCCCAGATGGGCAGGCCCGCCGCAGTGAATGGCGCGGGCTCGGTGCCTGCGCCTTGAGGTTCAGCCGCCTCGCGCCTGGGCCTTGAGGATGCGCTGCTCGATCGTGGCCGCGCTGGCGGCACCGGGCACACGGCTGCCGTCGTCGAAGAAGATGGCAGGCGTGCCGTTGACGCGCAGGCGCTGCGCCAGCGCCCCGTTGCGCTGGATGGGCGAGTTGCAGGCCCCCAGCACGCGCGGCGGTGTGACGCCGTTGAGCATCCAGTCGCGCCAGGCCTGCGTCCGGTCCTTGGCGCACCAGATGGCCTCGGCCTTCTGGCGGGAGTCGTCGCCCAGGATGGCCACGACGAAGTTGTAGACGGTGACGTCCTTCACCTGCTGCAGTTCGCGCTCGAGGCGCTTGCAGTACCCGCAGTTGGGATCAGCAAACACAATCAGGCGGCGCTTGCCGTTGCCGCTCTTCCAGACCACCGCATCCTTCAGCGGCAACTGGTCGACGTCGACCTTGTTGATCTCGTCAAGCCGCTCTTCGGTGAGGTTGCGGCGGCTGCGCGTTTCCAGCACGTTGCCGTCGATCAGGTACTCGCCATTGGCATCCGTGTAGAACACGTGCCCGCCCCCGCGAAGCTCGATGAGGCCGGGCACCGGTGCGGGGCGCGCGCCTTCGATGGGCGGCAGATCCGGCAGGCGCTGCGCGAGCTTCTGCCTCAGCGTGTTGAGCTGCGCGGCTGGCAGGTCGGCCGGCTGCTGGGCAATGGAGGGCAGCGGTGCAGCCAGGCCCGCGACGAGCGCGAACGCCAGCGCGGTGGGACGGAAAACGGTCAAGGGCATGAACGATGGGTTCCGGTGGGGTGAGGAAGGGCCGCGCATCAGGCGTCGAGCGCCCGACCCACCAGCCAGTGTTTCAGGGGCCCCATGCCCTCCACCACCCGCATGCCTGCGTTGCGCACGGCCTTCAGCGGCGCGCGGTCATCGGCAAACAGGTGCAGCAGGCCGTCGGTCAGGGTCGACATCGCGACGGTGGGCCACTGCCGCTGGCGCACGTAGCGCCGCAGTGTCCGTTCGTCCCCGGCGTGGCGCCAAGGTTCCGTGGCACGCGCATCGCGCAGCACCGAGACGAGGGTGTCCACATCGGCCAGCCCGAGGTTGAGTCCCTGTCCGGCCAGCGGATGCACCTGGTGGGCCGCATCGCCCAGCAGCACCCAGCCGGGGCCGCTCCAGCGTTGCGCGCGGGCCAGGGCCAGCGGCCAGGCCGCCACTTCGGACGAGAGCGTGAGGGTGCCGACCTGTTCGGCGGCTTCGGGGTCGCTCTCGCGCAGGGCCTGGGCCAGCGTCGCTTCGAAGTCGGTGGGCGACAGGGCCATGAGCTGCTCGGCACGTTCGCGCGGCACCGACCAGACCAGCCCGTACGAGGCGCCCGGCTGCGGATCCTGGAAAGGCAGCAGCGCGAGGATGTCGGGCGAGCGGAACCACTGGCGCGCCAGGCCGTGATGCGGCACGCTGGCCTTCAGCCGGGCGGCCACGCCCCAATGGCCATAGTCGCGCCGGTCAAAACCCACGCCCAGTGCGGCGCGGGTGTCGGAGTGCTTGCCTTCGCAGATGGCCAACAGGTGCGCGGGCACCGGCGGCGTCGTGCCTTGCAGCGCAGGCACGACCTCGACGCGCGGGGCAAAACGCAGCGCTTCGCCGAGCAGGCGCTCGAGAGCCGCCGCGTCAACGATCCACGCCAGTTCGCTGACATGCTGAGCCCAGCTGGAAAACCGCAGCAGGCCTTCACCATCACCGCGGATGGCCATGTCCGTGACGGGCGTGGCATGGGCTTTCAAGGAAGGCCAGATGCGCAGACGCTCGAGCAGGTTCACCGCGCGCGCATTGAGTGCGTAGGTCCGCACATCGGGGCGAGGGTTCACCGGGGGCGGCGCCTTGGCCCAGGCCACACGCCAACCTTCCGCCGACAGCGCCAGGGCCAGGCTCATCGCCACGGCACCCGAGCCACTGACACACACATCAAACGCACCATCCACCATGGAAAACCCGCCATCAAATGCGCCCTCGCCGCCTGTTCAATACAGCGTGGTCAAAGGCATCCCGTAATCTAATACGGGATTCACGCAAAACAAGATCATGGGGTGGGAATGTCGGATCTGCGATCCGCCGGGATGGACCCTGCGTCCCTGGAAGGGGATTCGGCGCTGTCGTTGATCGAGCGCAAGACCGCGCTGCGCATCCTGCTCATCGGTGCGCTCGCGACGTTGGCGTTGTGGATCGGCGAAGGCGCGATGGGCGTCGCCGCCTCACACGACGTGTGGGCCCAGCCCGCCCTTGCCTGCTTCCTGCTGTGGCAACACGTCCGCTTGCGCCGCGACCACGGCGCACTGCTGTCCGCCCAGCGTCAGGCTGCGGGCGGCGTGGCCACCTACTTCATGCTGGCGACCGTCTTTGCCCTGGCGCTCAACCCGGACGGGGTGACGACGCACTGGCTGGCCACCAACTTCATGTGGCTGCCCGTGATCTCGCTCCTGATGCATCTGACGTTTCCGTGGCGCTGGGCGGCCTCGATCTCGGTGCTGCTGACCGGCGCTGCCGCCCTGCCAGCGGTGTGGCTGTGGTGGTACGGCGCCCCGGGCTTCCACAGCGACACCACCCGTTCGCTGATCGTGAACGGCTTGCTGATGCAGATCACTTTCCTCGTCAGCCTGATCGTGGTGGAGCGCTTCCGGCACGGCATCGGCCTCATCGTCGCCGGGGAGCGCGATGGGCCGACCGATGCGCGCCAGGCGCTGGCCGCATGGCTCAATACGCACACCGAGGAACTCGCGCGGGCGCGTGATGCCGCCGAGGCCGCGTCGAAGGCGAAGTCGCGCTTCCTGGCGGTGATGAGCCATGAGCTGCGCACCCCGCTGCACGCCATGCTGGTCTCGGCAGACCTGCTGGCAGACAAGGGCAGCCTGGTGGGCGATGCCGCCACGGAGGCCCGGCTGCTGCGCACCATCCAGAGCAGCGGCCAGCATCTGCTCAGCCTCATTGACCAGGTGCTGGAGATGTCACGCATCGAAGCGGGGCGCGTCGAAGCCGCCCGGCACCCACTGGACCTGCGCCAACTGGTTCAGCGCGCGCAGGCCGCGGTGAGGCCGATGGCCGAGCTCAAGGGGCTGGCGCTGGAGGCGCGCATCCCTGACGCACTGCCCGCAATGCGGCTGGGCGACGAATTGCGCCTGACGCAGGTGCTGATCAACCTGATGGCCAATGCCTGCAAGTTCACCACGCAAGGCCATGTCCGGCTGACGGTGGACGCACTGCCGGAGACGGAGGTGGCGCAAGGGTGGGTGCGGCTGTCTGTGGAAGACACGGGGCCCGGCATGGACGAAGCCGAGCAAAGGCGGGTGTTCGAGCCGTTCTACCAGGCCGACACGAGGGCCACCCGCCAGCATGGTGGCGCGGGACTGGGCCTGACCATCAGCCGGGAGCTGGTGCTGTTGATGGGCGGCCGCATCACCTTGCACAGCCGGCGCGGCCACGGCACGTGCCTGCAGGTCGACCTGCCGCTGCCCGTGCTGGACGAGACGTTTCCCGCTCCAACGCCCCCCGCCGTGTCTGGCCCGTCGCTGCAGGGACAGCTGGTTCTGGTGGTGGACGACGATGAGGTGAACCGCATGCTGATCGGCGAGGTGCTCCGAGGCGCCGGCGCCCGTGTGCACACGGCAGACAACGGTCAGGCAGCGCTGGACCACTTGCGAAGCCACCGGCCGGCGGTCGTGCTGATGGATTGGCGCATGCCCGGCATGGACGGCCTGACTGCAACGCTGAAGTTGCGCGAAGGCGAGGCGGGTGAACTCAGCCGCGATGTGCCCGTCATCGGTCTGACCGCCAATGCATTTGCGGAAGACCGCCATGCCTGCCTGGCCGCCGGCATGAACGAGGTGATGACCAAGCCCGTGGATCGCCATCGATTGCTGGCCGAACTGGCGCATTGGGCGGAAACCGCTTCACCGCCGGAGGTGCTGCAACCGCGCGAGCTGGGCCCCGGGTAAAATGCGCGTTTCGGGCTGCGTGCCGTTCACGCGGGCTGCGCTGCCTGAAGGCGGCTTCCAGCAGGCCCTCCCATCACTTCCAGGAATATCCATGAGCCTCAAGTGCGGCATCGTGGGCCTGCCCAATGTGGGCAAGTCCACCCTGTTCAATGCCCTGACCAAGGCCGGCATCGCGGCTGAGAACTACCCCTTCTGCACGATCGAGCCCAATGTGGGCGTCGTCGAGGTGCCGGATCCGCGTCTGCAGGCCCTGGCCGAAATCGTCCAGCCCGAGCGCATCCTGCCGGCCATCGTCGAGTTCGTGGACATCGCGGGCCTCGTGGCGGGTGCCTCGCAGGGCGAAGGCCTGGGCAACCAGTTCCTCAGCCACATCCGCGAGACCGACGCCATCGTCAACGTGGTGCGCTGCTTCGAGGACGACAACGTGATCCACGTGGCCGGCAAGGTCGACCCGATCGCCGACATCGAGGTCATCCAGACCGAGTTGTGCCTGGCCGACCTGGGCACCGTGGAAAAGAGCCTGCACCGCTACAACAAGGCGGCCCGCTCGGGCAACGACAAGGAGGCCGCGGCCCTCGTGAAGGTGCTGGAAAAGTGCCAGGCCGCGCTCGACCAGGCCCAGCCGGTGCGCTCGATCGACTTCAGCAAGGAAGAGCTCGTCATCCTGAAGCCGCTGTGTCTGATCACGGCCAAGCCCGCGATGTTCGTGGGCAACGTGTCGGAAACCGGCTTCGAGAACAACCCGTTGCTGGACCGCCTGCGCGAGTACGCTGCGGCCCAGAAGGGCGAGGTGGTGGCCATCTGCGCCAAGACCGAAGCCGAGCTGTCGGAGATGGACGACGAAGACCGCGCCATGTTCCTGGCCGAGATGGGCCAGAGCGAACCGGGCCTGAACCGGCTGATCCGCGCCGCCTTCAAGCTGCTGGGCCTGCAGACCTACTTCACGGCCGGCGTGAAGGAAGTGCGTGCCTGGACCATCCACATCGGCGACACCGCACCGCAGGCCGCGGGCGTGATCCACACCGATTTCGAACGCGGCTTCATCCGCGCCCAGACGATTTCGTTCGAGGACTACATCCAGTACAAGGGCGAAGCCGGCGCCAAGGACGCGGGCAAGATGCGCGCGGAAGGCAAGGACTACGTGGTCAAGGATGGCGACGTGCTGAACTTCCTGTTCAACGTCTGACGGGTGCTGCGGCCTTGTGCCGCGTCAAGCCCGTGACACAAGGCGACTTCGGTCGCCTTTTTTATTGCTTAAGCGCGGCTGAGACTTGCCGATACAAAGCAGATTCAGGTGAAACCCTGACACCTGGTTGAACAAGAGCGAGTAGCAGTAATGTCCTTGATGACGCAGATGCGGCGCTTCACCATCCGGACCCGGATGCGTGGGGCGATTGCGGTGGTGATGGTTCTCCTGGCCACCGTGGGTGGCGCGGGGCTGTATGGCATGGTGTTCACGCAGCAGGCGCTCGATGCCTTCCGCCATCACGCCTACGAAGAGCTCCGTTCGCTGAACCACCTGTCTCAACAGCTGAGCGCGGTGCGGCGCCATGAAAACACCATGGTGATGCAGGCCGGACAGGCCGAGGCCGTGGGCGCGGCGGCCGAGCAATGGCGAGGCCGCGTGGCCGCCGTGCGCGAAGCCTCACAGGCCATGCTGGCCGGGGAAGAGGACGCCGACAACGCCCTGGTGCGCGACCTGCTGACCCAGCTGCAAGGCTATGAACAGGGTCTGGCTGGCGCGGTGCCCAGGCTGGTCAGTGGCGAGCTGGCCGGGCCCCAGGCGCTGGAGGCCCTGGCCCCCGTGCTGGGCGGGCTGCAGCGCATGGAAGAAATCGGCGCTCGCCTCGACCAGTCGCTGCAGGCCGAAGCCACCGCGTCGGCAGAGGCGCAGGAGGAAATCACCCAACGCACACGCCTGCTATTCGGGCTGGCCGTCGTGGTGGCGCTCCTGATCGTGGCCCCGACCACGGTGCTGAACGAACACGCCATCACGGCACCGCTGAGTCGCGCGGTGGAGGTCGCCAACGGCATCGCCGCCGGCCGGCTCCAGCAACACATTCCGACCAGCGGCCACGACGAAACTGCCGACCTGATGCGGGCCCTGCAGGCCATGCAGGCTGCCCTGCGCAGCATGGTGGCCGAGGTGCGCAGCTCGGCCGACTCGATCTCGGTGGCGTCGTCGCAGATTGCCAGCGGCAACATGGACCTCTCCAGCCGCACCGAAAACACCGCCACCAGCCTGCAGGAAACCGCCAGCTCGGTCGAGCAGCTCACTGCCAACGTGCGCCAGAGCGCCGAATCGGCCAACGCGGCCAATGCGCTGGCCCAGGGTGCAGCCCGGGCCGCCGAGCGGGGCGGCCGCATCGTCGGCGAGGTGGTGACCAACATGGGCGAGATCGGCGCAACCAGCCGTCGCATCAACGACATCACCGGCGTCATCGACAGCATCGCGTTCCAGACCAACATCCTGGCGCTCAATGCCGCGGTGGAAGCCGCTCGCGCGGGCGAGCAGGGCCGCGGCTTTGCAGTGGTGGCCGCCGAGGTGCGCTCGCTGGCACAGCGCTCGGCCACGGCCGCGCGCGAGATCAAGCAGCTGATCACGACCTCGGGCGACACGGTGGCCTCCGGCACACGCCTGGTCGAAGAGGCCGGCGCCGCCATGCAGGAAATCCAGTCGTCGGTGCAGAAGGTGTTCGAGACGATCACCGAGATCAGCCGGGCCTCGTCGGAGCAGAGCACCGGCATCGGGCAGGTGAATCAGGCCGTCAACGGGCTGGACCAGATGACGCAGCAGAACGCGGCGCTGGTAGAGCAATCGGCGGCGGCGGCCTCGAGTCTGGAGGATCAGGCCCAGAAGCTCACCCGCTCGATGGCGGCCTTCCAGATCTGAATCTGATCGGCCCGAGCACGGCCCTTCAGTTTCCGGCGGGGCGTCCGATATCCCCCGTAACGCCCCGCCTGAGGGGCACGGTGTGCGCCCCGCATGGCGCAGGACGAAATCGAGAGGCTGTTCATGGACACCCTGCAAGCCACCGCCCCCCTGGGCACCGCGACCACCCGTGCCGAGGGCAGCACGCCCGCGCCGGGCCTCGCGCTGCGTAACAAGCCGAGCGTGGCTGGCCAGGTCCGCCACGTGGCCGCCGGCCGGGAATACCTGACCTTCCGCCTGGGCAGCGAGGAATACGGCATCGACATCCTGAAGGTGCAGGAAATCCGCTCGTACGAGCCGCCCACGAAGATCGCCAACGCCCCCGCTTACCTCAAGGGCGTGGTGAACCTTCGCGGCGTGATCGTGCCCATCGTCGACCTGCGCGTGAAGTTCAACTGCCTCAATGACGAGGGGCAGGCCGAGATCAACAGCTTCACCGTCGTGATCGTGCTGAACGTGCGTGGCCGCGTGGTGGGTGCGGTGGTGGATTCGGTCAGCGACGTGATGCAGCTGGCCGAGCAGATGATCCAGCCGGCGCCGGAGATGAGCAATGCCGTGGTGGACACCACCTACATCACGGGCATCGCCAACGTGAGCGACCGCCTGCTGATCCTGATGGACATCGAGTCGCTGATGAGCAGCGCCGAGATGGGCCTGATCAACAGCCTGAGCACGCACTGAAGCGCACCGGGTGCGGCTGTGGCCGCGCCCGAAACACACCGAGGGCAGTGAGGCGGTTTCCCGCCCCTGCCCTTTCTTTCATTCTGCCTGTCGCAGCGTGAGGGCCACGGGCCGGTGGACGACACCGCGCAGGCTCCACCAGCCCGCCAGCCACGCCAGCAGGGCGCCGGTGGCGGCCCCAGGGAGCACCGCCCACCACGGCGCGTTCCACACGAAGTCGAAGACGCGCGACGCCAGGATCCAGCCGATCACGAGCGCGGCCGTCGCCGCCAGGCCGCCCGCCAGCGCCCCGGTGGCCAGCAGCTCCAGGCGCTGCACCCGCCCGATCACCGCCTGCGTGGCCCCGAGCGAACGCCAGATCGCCCAGTCGCGGGAGCGCCGCTCGCGCGAGGTCAGCAAGCCCGTCATCAGCACCACCAGGCCGGCGGCCAGCGTGAACAGGAAGAGGAACTCGACCGCGGTGATGACCTGCTCGAGCACGCCCTGCAGCTGCGCCAGCGTGGCCGACACGTCCACCACCGTCACGTTGGGGAAGCGCTGGACCAGCAGGCGATCGACTTCACCCGAGGCCGGCGCCTTGAACGAGGTGATGTAGGTGTCCGGCCAGGTCGGTTTGTCGGCCTGGGGCGCCATCACGAAGAAATTCACGCGCATGGATGACCAGTCGACCTTGCGCAGGCTGGTGATGCGGCCTTCCTCCATCTGCCCGGCCATGTCGAAGCGCAGCCGGTCGCCCAGTTTCAGGCCCAGCGTCTGGGCCAGGCCCTCTTCGACGCTGAAGGCGCCGGGCTCTTCCGGCGTGTAGCGGCCGGCCACCACCTCGTTGTGGCGGGGTGCGGCAGCGGCGTGGCTGAGGTTGAACTCGCGGTCCAGCAGACGCTGAGCGCGGTCGTCCTCGTACGACTGGGGGCGCACGGGCAGCCCGTTGATGGCCACCAGGCGCGCCCGGGCCATCGGATACCAGTCGAAGCGCTCCACACCGGCCGCCTTCAGCGCGGCCTGGAACGAGGCCACCTGATCCGGCTGGATGTTGATGACGAAACGGTCTGGCGCGTCGGCGGGGGTGGCCTGCCGCCAGCTGGCGATCAGGTCGGTGCGGATCAGCACCAGCAGCATCAGCGCGAGCAGGCCGAGCCCGAGTGCGCAGACCTGCACGACCGTCTGCAGCGGCTGCGCGGTAAGTTGGCGGGCCACCAGCGTCCAGGCCAGGGGCAGGCGGGAGCCCAGCCGCGCGGCCAGCGTGCGCAGGGCCCATACCGCGCCCAGCGACACCACCGCGAACACCAGCACCGCCCCGGCAAAGCCACCCAACGCGATGCCACCCAGGCGTGCATCGCCCGCAACCAGCATCAGCAGGCCCAGCAGCGCACCGCCGCCCAGCAGCCACACCAGGGCAGAGCCCATCTTGATGCCGCCCAGGTCCCGGCGCAGCACCCGCAGCGGTGGCACCCGCGCCAGTTGCAGCACCGGCGGCAGCCCGAATCCCAGCGTGAGCAGCACGCCCACGCCCAGCCCCAGCGCGTACGGTGGCCAGCCCGCCGCCGGCAAGGCCACGCCGACCAGATCGGCCAGCAGCGCCACGAACACCAGGTGGCACAGCCAGCCCGCCAGCAGGCCAAGCGCGCTGGCCAGTACGCCCACCGCCGCAAATTGCAGGGCATACGTCCAGGCCATGGTGCGCTGCGAGACACCCAGCACGCGCATCAATGCGCAGTCGTCGAGGCGGCGCTGGGCGAAGTCGCGCGACACAAGCGCCACGTCCACGGCCGACAGCAACCCGGCCAGCAAGGCCACCAGCCGCAGGAAGAGCCCCGCGCGGTCGAGCGTGGCCCGCATCTCGGGCCGGCCCTGGTCCAGGCTGTCGACCCGCACGCCGCGCGCGGTCTCGGCGGTCTGGCGGGCGGTCACGGTGAACTCCGAAAGCGCCCTCGCCTCGCCGCCTGCGGGGCGAGACGGCGTGTCGGACGTGGTCTCGGCCGCAGCGGCAGGAAGGGCGTCCCCCTTGCGTGCTGGCCCGGCCACCAGCAGACGCCACGTGACGCGGCTGGCGGGCTGCACGAGTTGCGTGGCAGCCAGGTCGGCCATGCGGATCATCACCCGAGGAGAGAAACCCAGAAAGCCCGCGCCGCGGTCGGGCTCGGACTGGATCACGCCCGATACCGTGAACAGGGCGTCGCCCAGCCACAGGCCCTGCCCGACAGTGAGGTCGAGTGCCGCCAGCACGCTGCGCTCGACCCAGACTTCGCGAGGCCCGGGACCGCCGGCGGGGGCCGGGCGGGCATCACGCCAGCCGCCATTGGCGGACGGTGTGGCCAGCGTCAGCCGGCCACGCAGGGGATAGGCCGGCTCCACCGCCTTGAGGGTGATCAGACGGGTGCGCCCCCCGAGCTCATCGGGCGCGCGCGCCATGCTGGGAAAGACCGCCGTGCGTGTCTGGCGCAGGCCCAGGTCTTTCGCCGCGGTGCGCAGCGACTCGGGCACGGGCTGATCGGCCACCACGACCACATCCGCCCCCAGCAACTGCGCCGCGTCGCGGTTCAGGCCGCCCTCGATCCGGTCGGCGAAGAAGGCCACGGCACTCAGGGCCGCCACGGCCAGCACCACGGCCACCAGCAGAAAGCGCATGCTGGCGGCGCGCAGGTCACGGCGGGTCTGGACCAGGGCCCAGTGCCAGGCGGCGGGCGACAAGACAGGGGCAATCGTCATGCGTTCGGACTTGAATTTGGCGCGATGATTCAGAGGTATACCACCGGTGTCATCCCCTGCTGTCTGCCATGCCCATTGCCTACCTGCGCGCCCTCACTGCCCCGGAGCGCACGCGCCGCACCAACCTGCATCTGGGTATCTCGCTGGCCTTCATTGCCGGTGCGATCAACGCCGGCGGCTTTCTGGCCACCGAACGCTACACCTCGCACGTGACCGGGCTGGTGTCGAGCATGGCCGACGATGTGGCGGTGGGCGAGTGGGCGCTGGCCGCGACGGGCGTGGTCGCGCTGCTGGCGTTTCTGGGCGGGGCGGCGCTGTCGGCCATCCAGATCAACTGGGCGCGGCGCAACGGCTCACGCCACGTGTGCGCCCTGCCCTTGCTGACCGAGGCCGCGCTGTTGCTGGGCTTTGGCGTGCTGGGGAGCCTGCACCACATCATCGGCACGCAGCTGCTGGTGACGGTGGGCCTGCTGTGCTTCGTGATGGGGCTGCAGAACGCCATGATCACCAAGATCTCGCACGCCGAGATCCGCACCACCCACCTCACGGGGCTGGTGACGGACATGGGGATCGAGCTGGGCAAGCTGCTGTACTGGAACGCTGGCGCACCCGGCGAGGCCCGCGTGCAGGCCAACCAGGCGCGCCTGAAACTGCAGGGCAGCCTGGTGCTGGCCTTCTTCGTCGGCGGCGTCGTGGGGGCGCTGGGGTTCAAGCACCTGGGCTATGCCTTGACGGTGCCGCTGGCCATCGGCCTGGCGGCCCTGTCGTCGGTGCAGTTGCTGCCGCCGCGCGACTGATTCAGGCGGCGAAACGGGCGAAAGTCTCGTCCAGCTGGCGAATCCAGCCGGCCTTCACCTCGTCGGACACAAAGCTGGCTTCCAGGCTGTTGCGGGCCAGCGTGTAGGCATGGCCGGCGTCGAGGTCGAGTCCCTCGAAGGTGGCGAGGAAGTTGGCGTGCAGGTAGCCGCCGAAGTAGGCCGGGTCGTCCGAGTTGATCGTGACCTTCAGCCCCTGATCCAGCAGCGTCTTCAGGTTGTGCTGCTCCATCTTGTCGAACACGCACAGCTTGATGTTGGACAGCGGGCACACGGTGAGGGCCGTGCCATGCTCGGCCAGGCGCTTGACCAGCGCGGGGTCTTCCACGCAGCGCACACCGTGATCGATGCGCTCGACATGCAGGATGTCCAGCGCGTTGATGATGTACTGCGCCGGGCCCTCTTCGCCGGCATGGGCGACCAGGTGCAGGCCCAGTTCACGGCAGCGGGCGAACACGCGGGCGAACTTCTCGGGCGGGTGCCCACGCTCGCTCGAATCCAGCCCCACGCCGATGAAGAGATCGCGGTAGGGCAAGGCCTCTTCCAGCGTCTTCAGGGCGTCTTCCTCGCTCAGGTGGCGCAGGAAGCACATGATGAGCGAGGCGCTCACGCCCAGCTCGGTGCGCGCCTGTTCGCACGCGCGGGTCAGGCCCTTGATCACCACCTCGAACGGGACGCCGCGCTCGGTGTGCGTCTGCGGGTCGAAGAACAACTCGGTGTGAACGATGCCGTCTTCCTTGGCCTTGAGCAGATAGGCCCAGGCCATGTCGAAGAAGTCGGCCTCCTTCAGCAGCACGGAAGCACCCGCGTAGTAGATGTCGAGAAAGCTCTGCAGGTCGGTGAAGGCATAGGCCGCGCGCAGCGCCTCGACGCTCGGGTAGCTGAGTTGCACGCCATTGCGCTGCGCCAGCGCGAAGATCAGCTCGGGCTCGAGCGAGCCTTCGATGTGCATGTGCAACTCGGCCTTGGGCATGGCCTTCAGCAAGGCGGGCAACGCATCCCGCTCGACGCGGAAAGTGGGAAGAGGATGGGAGTTCATGGCGGACAGAAAGAAAGCATCACGGGATGACAGGACAGGATGATGCCAGCCCGGGGACCGCGACGGGCAAACCGCAGACCCGATGGCAGTGACAGGCGGCCGGTTCCCCTAGCGCTAGGGGCGAGCGATTGCGACCCGGAGAAGCGACCGATAGGGTGTCCAGGCTGTGTGCCGTACCCCATCCACCGGCTGTACCACCGAAAGGGCCTTTCCATGCTCCGCCTTGCGCTCACCGCCACTGCACTTGCCGCTGCCTCTGTCGTGCACGCTGCACCCATCAGCATCGACTACCGGGTCGACTACCAGCGTGCGTTCGAGCACCTGACAGCCACCACCACGGACCTGTCCGGCCAGTCGGCCACTGGCCGCATCACCTTCGACACGGCCAACCTGCTGGCGTCGACCTCGGACGGCATCAGCCAGACCTTGGTGTATGCCAGCGACACCACCCTCGCGCCGTACAGCCCGTTTCCGGTGCCGCCGTCGAACACGGGCGACACGCTGACCTTCACGTTTTTCCTGACTGGCGCCCTGGCCGGCACCGTGTCGGTCCAGAGCGGCGTGGCAACGGCATGGACTACCCCACCGGGGCAGGACCACGAGCGCGCCCAGACGCTGAATTTCGGGAGCACCTTCAGTGCGGCGAATCCGGCTGCGCCGACCACCGCCGAACTGGTGAGCCTGCTGCAGGGGGCCGCGGGCGCACCGGGCGGCGCGTTCGGGCTGTACCGGCTCAGTTCGCTGGACACCGGCACGATTTCCTACTCCGACCTGTTGGGCACCGCCACGGTGGTCAATGTGTCGGCCATTCCGGAAGCCGACACGCTGACCCTCACCGTGGCCGGTCTGGCCTGTGTGGTGTCGCTGGCACGGCGCCGCCGCTCGGCCGAGGCCGATGGGCCGCGGCGCCGTCGCCTGGCCTTACTTGCCTGACGGGATCGAGCCTTCCACGCCCTTGACGTAGAAGTTGATGCCGCCCAGGAACTTGTCGTCGGCAACGGTGTCCTTGGCGACCATCTCCTTGCCGTCCTGGGCGACGATCGGGCCCTTCCAGATGGCGAAGCTGCCGTCCTTCAGACCGGCCTTCACGGTATCGACCTTGGCCTTCACTTCGGCCGGCACGGCATCAGACACCGACACCAGGTCGATCGCGCCTTCCTTCACGCCCCACCAGACGCCACCGGTCTGCCAGGTGCCTTCCAGGGCGTCCTTCGTGGCCTTCACGTAGTACGGGCCCCAGTTGATCACGGCCGAGGCCAGGTGCGACTTCGGACCGAACTTGCTCATGTCCGAATCCCAGCCGAAGGCGTACTTGCCTGCCTTCTCGGCCGTCTGCAGCACGGCGGCCGAGTCGGTGTTCTGGAACAACACGTCGGCGCCCTGGTTCAGCAGGCTCTGTGCGCCTTCGGTTTCCTTGGGAGGATCGAACCAGGCATTGACCCAGACCACCTTGGTCTTGACCTTGGGGTTGACGCTCTGCGCACCCAGCGTGAAGGCGTTGATGTTGCGGATGACTTCCGGGATGGGGATCGAGCCCACGACGCCCAGCGTGTTGGACTTGGTCATCGAGCCGGCGATCACACCGGCCATGTAGGCGCCCTCGTACGTGCGCGAGTCGTACGTGCGCATGTTCGGTGCGGTCTTGAAGCCGGTGGCGTGCTCGAACTTCACGCTGGGGTTGTCGGCGGCGACCTTGAGCATGGGCTCCATGTAGCCGAAGGTGGTGCCGAACACCAGGATGTTGCCCTGGCCGACCAGGTCACGGATCACACGCTCGGCTTCGGGGCCCTCGGGCACCTTCTCGACGAAGCTGGTCTTGACCTTGTCGCCGAATTCCTTCTCGATGGCCAGACGGCCCTGATCGTGGGCGTAGGTCCAGCCGGCGTCTCCCACCGGGCCGACGTAGGCGAAGGCGATCTTCAGCGGGCCGACCGCAGCGGCCGCCGATGCGGCGGCCGAGGCCTCGGAGGCGGCCGGGGTGGCGGCCTCCTCCTTCTTGCCGCAGCCCACCAGGGCGGCGGTGGCGGCCAGGGAAGCCCAGCCTGCCAGCTTCAGCAAGGAACGCTTGGACAAATTCGAGGACATGTCATCTCCAGGGTTGAGAACTGCTTGAATCCACGGACATCAGCAACGATCATGCCGAGTCACGCGCCGGGATGGAAGGGTTTGCCGAGCGAGGCCGGCATGTTGATGCGGATCCACGTCGGGTTGCGCGAGATCAGCACCAGCACCACGATGGTGGCCACGTAAGGCAGCATGGTGAGGAACTGGCTGGGGATCTGCACCCCCTGCCCCTGCAGCTGGAACTGCAGCATCGTGACGCCGCCGAACAGGTAGGCGCCCAGCAGCACACGGCCGGGCCGCCAGGTGGCAAACGTGGTGAGCGCCAGCGCGATCCAGCCCTTGCCCGCCACCATGCCTTCCACCCACAGCGGGGTGTAGGCCAGCGAGATGTAGGCACCGGCCACGCCACACAGCGCGCCGCCGGTCATCACAGCCAGCAGACGGATCGGGCGGACGGCGTAACCCAGCGCGTGGGCCGACTCGGGCGACTCGCCGACGGCGCGCAGCACCAGCCCCCCGCGCGAGCGCATCAGGAACCAGCCCAGCCCGATGGCCAGCGCGATGGTGATGTAGACGAGCGGGTGCTGCCGGAACAGCGCAGGCCCCACAAAGGGCAGATCGGCCAGACCGGGGATGGCGAAATGCGGCCGCTCGGGCAGGCGCTGCTGCGTGTAGCTGATGCCGACGAAGGCGCTGAGGCCAGCACCAAAAAGACTCAGCGCCAAGCCGGTGGCGTACTGGTTGGTGTTGAGCCAGATCACCAGCGCGCCGAAGGCGCCGGCCATCAGGGCACCGGCCGCGGCACCGGCGGCAAAGCCCAGCCAGTCGCTGCCCGTGTTGACGCCCGTGGCGAAGCCCGCGATGGCGGCCACCAGCATCATGCCTTCGGCGCCCAGGTTCAGCACACCGGCGCGTTCGTTGATCAGGAGGCCGAGTGAGGCGAGCGCCACCACGGTGCCCGCATTCAGCGTGGCAGCCAGCAGCAGGGCCAGGGATTCAGGGGTCAGTCCGGTCATTTGGTGCTCACCCAGCGCAGGCGTTGGTGGATGAAGGTGTCACAGGCCAGCAGCGCAAACAGCAGCAGGCCCTGGAAGACGCCGGTCAGGGCCTTGGGCAGCCCGAGGCGCGACTGCGCAAGCTCGCCGCCGATGTAGAACATGCTCATCAGCACGGCCGAGAACACGATGCCGATCGGGTTCAGCCGGCCGACGAAGGCGACGATGATGGCCGCGAAGCCGTAGCCCAGCGGCACATACGGTGTGAGCTGCCCTTGTGGGCCGGCCACGTCCAGCGCCCCGGCCAGGCCAGCCATGCCGCCCGACAACAGCAGCGCCGTCCACAAGGCCCTGCGGCTGGAGAAGCCGGCATAGCGCGCCGCTGCCGGCGCCAGCCCGCCCACCTGCAGCTGAAAGCCCGCGTAGGTGCGATACAGGAAGATGGCGAAGCCCGCCACCGCCGCCAGCGCGATGAACATGCCGATGTTCATCCGGAAGCCGGTGATGAGCTTGGGCACCCGCGTGGCCTCGAGAAAGGTGATGGTCTGCGGGAAGTTGTAGCCGGCCGGGTCCTTCCACGGTCCGTAAACCAGGTAGCTGAGCAGCATCTCGGCCACGTAGACCAGCATCAGGCTCACCAGGATCTCGTTGGCATGGAAGCGGTCACGCAGCAGGGCCACGATGGCCGCCCACAGCATGCCGCCGAGCACACCGGCCAGCAGCACGGCCCCGATGATCCAGCGGCCCGTCTCGGGCGTGGCGTGCATGGCGACGCCGCCCGCACAGATGGCGCCCAGCACGAACTGGCCCTCGGCGCCGATGTTCCACAGGTTGGCCCGAAAGCAGACCGCCAGCCCCAACGCGATCAGGATCAGCGGCGTCGCCTTCAGGCTCAGTTCGGCCAGGGCGTAACCGGTCTTGAGCGGCTCGACGAAGAACATCTGCAGGCCGGCGAGCGGGTCCTTACCCAGCGCGGCAAACAGCATCACGCCCACCACCACGGTGATGGCCAGCGCGATCAGGGGCGACGCCAGCATGAGCGCCTTCGACGGCGCCGGGCGGGGCTCAAGCTTGAACATGCGCGCCTCCCGGGTTGCCCGCGGCCGGTGTCGCAGCCGGGGTCGATTCCCACAGGCCGCTCATCCACGCACCAATCTGTTCCACCGTGGCCTCGGCCGTCGGGATGGACGGCGACAGCCGCCCCTGCGCCATCACCATCAGGCGGTCGCTCACTTCGAACAATTCGTCCAGCTCCTCGCTGACCACGAGCACAGCACAGCCGGCATCGCGCAGCTTCAACAACTCGCCGCGAATCTGCGCCGCGGCACCCACATCCACCCCCCAGGTCGGCTGAGACACCAGCAGCACCCTGGGCAAGGCATCAATCTCGCGGCCCATGATGAACTTCTGCAGATTGCCACCCGACAGGCTGCGCGCCAGCGCGTGCGGCCCGGCCGCCTTCACGTTGAAGCGCTGGATCAGCTCCTGCGCCATCCCCACGATGCCGGCGGAACGCAGCCACCCGCCCGGGCCCACCGCGTCGGTGCGGGTCAGCAGCGTGTTCTGGGCAAGCGACAGGGTGGGCACGGCACCTCGGCCCAGCCGCTCTTCCGGCACGCTGTGCAGCCCCTGCTCGCGGCGCTGGCGGGGCGACGCGCGGCTGATGTCGCGGCCGAACAGCGTCACGCTGCCGGGTGCGGCACGGGGGTCTTCGCCACTCAGCACCGCCATGAGCGCCTGCTGACCGTTGCCGGACACGCCCGCAATGCCGACGATCTCGCCGGCACGCAACGAGAAACCCACCTGGCGGAGGTCGGTGCCGAACGGGTCCGGGCTGCTGACGTTCAGGCCCTTGACGCTGAGCGCCACGTCACCGAGCACCGGGGCGCTGCGCTGCAGTTCGGGCGGCTCGCTGCCGATCATCAGGCGAGACAGGCTGGCGTTGCTCTCGGCACGCGGGTCGACCTCGCCCGTGACCTTGCCGCCACGCAGCACGGTGCAGTGGTGACACAGGTTGCGGATCTCGTCGAGCTTGTGGCTGATGTAGAGGATGGAGCAGCCTTCGGCCGCCAGCTGACGCAGGGTCACGAACAGCTTGTCGACCGCCTGCGGCGTGAGCACCGAAGTGGGCTCATCCAGAATCAGCAGCTGCGGCCGGGTCAGCAGCGCACGCACGATCTCGACGCGTTGACGTTCGCCCACGGAGAGCGAATGCACGTGGCGCGCCGGGTCGACCTCCAGCCCGTATTCGCGCGACACGGTGAGGATGCGCTCGGTGACCTCGGCCAGGCTCAGGCTGCGATCCAGGCCAAGCCACACGTTCTCGGCGGCCGTCAGGGTGTCGAACAGCGAAAAATGCTGGAACACCATGCTGATGCCGAGGGCCCGCGCCTCTTGCGGTGAGCGCACCTGCACCGGCTGACCATTGAAGAGAATCTCACCGGCATCGGGCTTGACCGCGCCGAAGATGATCTTCATCAGCGTGGACTTGCCGGCGCCGTTTTCGCCGAGCACCGCGTGGATCTCGCCGGGACGCACCTTCAGGCTGACCGCGTCGTTGGCGCGCACGCCAGGGTACTGCTTGGTGATGTGCCGCAGTTCAAGTCGAAGGGACATGCTGGGGGATGAAATGGGGGGCGGCCCGGTACGGGCCATTACATGACGGATGCAGATTGGAACACCGTTTGGCCCGCCACCAGCGTGGCCGCGAGGTTCCGTTCGTCGCCGAGTGTCATCCAGGCGAACACCCGCTCGTGCAGGGACCCATGCGAGCCGCGTGCCAGGCTGTCCCGGTGGTGCGCCACATCCCCGTGCGACCAGTTCCAGATCGCGAAATCGGCCATGCGTCCGGGCTCGATCTGGCCGATTTCGTCGGCCAGGCCCAGGGCCTCGGCCGAACCGAGCGTGGCCGCGTGCAGGGCCTTCCAGGCGCTGAGGCGGGTGCCCTGCATCGCCTGAATCTTGTAGGCATCGGCCATGTTGCGCAGCATGCTGAGGCTGGTGCCGCCACCGACGTCGCTGGCCAGGCTGACGTGCAGCCCTTCGCGCTGCGCCTGCGCCCAGTCGAACAGCCCGCTGCCCAGAAACAGGTTGGACGAGGGGCAGTGCGCGATCTGGGCACCCCGCTCGCGTAACACGGCGTGGTCGCGTGCATCCAGCCAGATGCCGTGTGCCAGCACCGAGCGCGGGCCGATGAGGCCGTCGCGGTCATACACGTCGAGGTAACTGCGGGCGTCGGGGAAGAGTTCGCTCACCCACTGCACCTCGCTGCGGTTTTCGGCCACATGGGTCTGCATGTAGACGCCGGGCTGGCTGCGGCACAACTCGCCCGCCATCACCAACTGCTCGGGGGTGCTGGTGGGGGCGAACCGAACGGTGACGGCGTAGGCCTGCCGGCCGTTGCCATGCCAGCGGGCGATCAGGTCCAGACAATCGCGCTCGGCCTGCTCGACGTCGTCCAGCAGCCCTTCGGGTGCGTGGCGGTCCATCAGCACCTTGCCGGTGATCAGGCGCATGTCGTGCGCATGGGCGCGCTCGAACAGGGCATCGGCGCTGACCTTGTGCACCGTGGGAAAGACGACGGCGCTGGTCGTGCCGTGCGCCCACAGCGCGTTCAGAAAGCGCTCGGCCCCGATGCGCGACACCTCGGGATCGGCATAGCGACGCTCGGCGGGGAAGGTGTAGGTGTTGAGCCAGTCCAGCAACTCGGTGCCAAAGCTCGCAATGACATCCAGCTGCGGGCAATGGACATGGGTGTCGATGAAGCCGGGCATGAGCAGGCGGCCACGATGGTCCTGCTCGGGCGCCCCCTCCCACCCTGTCGGCAAGGCTTGGTCGGCCGGCTGGACGGCCACGATGCGGCCAGCGTCGATCAGCACGCGGTGGTCGGTCCGCCAACGCACGCCGGGGGCCTCGTGCGGGGCGGCAAAGCCGGGGTCGGCCGTGAAATCGAGCAGATCACCTCGGAGGACAAGGCGGCCGGGCGTGCCCGGGGATGCGGGGAGGGTCATGTGGGGCGTGGGTTGGATGCCGGGCTCAGGCCACCCGGGCAGGAGATGAGGGAGGGGCCGCGGGGCTGTCGGCGCCGTCGCGCACCGGAGGCCGCACCTGATGCAGCCCGCGCACCACGTCGCGCACCTGTTCGCGCAGCCAGCGGCTGGCGGCAGAGTGGTGCGTGAGGTCGTGCCACAGCTGGTAGTAATTCAAGGAGGGAAAGCTCACCGGGCAACGGATCAGGCGCACCTTCAGGTCGCGTGCATAGCGCTCGCAGAATCGCCGGCCCGTGGTGAGCACCAGCAGCGAGCCGGCCACCATGTAAGGCAGCTGGGCGAAATGCGGGTTGCGCACCACGATGTTGCGGCGCAGGCCCTGCATGGCCAGGTGCTCGTCGATGATGCCGACGGCACCCGGGTGCAGGGGCGGCGGCGCAATGTGTTCGGCCGCCAGGTACTGCTCGACCGTCCAGGCCCGCTTGCCTTCCTTGGGCAGACGCGCGGCCGGATGGTCTTCGGACACCAGGCAGACCACCTCGTCGGTCAGAAGCCGCCCGAGGTGCAGTTCGTCCGAAGGTTCCAGCCAGTTGCCGATGACCAGGTCCACCTCGCCACGCGCCAGACTGCGCCGGTAGTCCAGATCCGACGTGAGCGGCACCACCTCGACGCGCACATGGGGCGCCAGCCGACGCAGGCGCAGCGTCAACTCGGGGAGGAAACAAGGATCGAGGTAGTCGGTGGCGGCGATGCGGAAGGTCAGCGTCGTGGTGGCCGGGTCGAACTCGCGCACCGCGCTCTTGTGGCCGAACATGGCCTGCGCATGCTGAAGGATGGCCGAGGCCGGCTCGAGCAGGCTGAGCGCCACATCGGTGGGCGCCATGCTCTGGCCGCAGCGCACCAGCAGCGGGTCGCCCGTGAGCTCGCGCAGGCGGCGCAACTGGGCGCTGACCGCAGGCTGGCTGGATTGCAGGCGGATGGCCGCCCGGGAGACGCTGCATTCGGTGATCACGGTGTGCAAGACCCGGATGAGAGACAGGTCGATCTTGTCGAAAAGCGCGCTCTTGCTCATACGCCGGCATGGATCCTTGCTATAAGCGGGATGGTATACCCCTTGCATCACCACGCGGTACCCTTTTGATGGCTGACGCACGACCGTGCGCCCTGCCCCGCACCGCCTGATGATCCGGAGCCCCGCATGAACGACCTTTCACCCCGACCGATCCGCTTTGTGCACCAGGGCCAGATCCGTGACGTGAGCGGGCTGCCGCCCACGACCACCGTGCTGCAATGGCTGCGCGAGCACGCCCACTGCACGGGCACCAAGGAGGGCTGTGCCGAAGGCGACTGTGGTGCCTGCACGGTGGTGGTGGCCGAAACCGACCCGGCCACCGGCGAGCTGAAGCGCCGCACGGTCAACAGCTGCATCCAGTTCCTGCCGACGCTTGACGGCAAGGCCCTGCTGACGGTCGAGGATGTGAGCCGCAGCGCGGGCCCGGATCGCCTGCACCCCTGCCAGGAGGCCATGGTGACCTGCCATGGCTCGCAATGCGGGTTCTGCACACCGGGCTTCGTGATGTCGCTGTGGCACAGCTACGAAACCCATGCCGAGCCACTGCCCCGCCCTGCCCTGGCCGATGCCCTGTCGGGCAACCTGTGTCGCTGCACCGGCTACCGCCCCATTCTGGATGCGGGCGAACAGATGTACCAGGCGCCCCGCGTGACGATGGACATGACGCCGGTGCGTGCCCTGCTGAGCGATCTGCATCGCACCGGGGCAGCCAGCCTGGTCTACGAAGGCCCGAACGCTGCCTGCCCGGGCGCCGTGCAACGCTTTCACGCCCCGCGCACCCTGTCCGAACTGGCCGCGCTGCGGGCCGCGCGGCCAGAAGCTCGCCTGCTGGCCGGCTGCACCGACGTCGGCCTGTGGGTCACCAAGCAGTTCCGCGACCTGGGCGAGGTGATCTACCTGGGCCGGGTGGATGAACTGCAGCAGATCTCGTACAGCACCAGCCCAAGCGGCGCCCCTTGCCTGGACATCGGTGCCGGCGTGACGCTGGAAGAAGCCTGGAGCACCTTGAGCGAAGCGATGCCGGCCCTGCGTGAAGTGTGGTTGCGCTTTGCATCACCCCCGGTACGCCACGCCGGCACGTTGGGCGGCAACGTCGCCAACGGCTCGCCCATCGGCGACAGCAGCCCCATCCTGCTGGCCCTGGACGCCAGCGTCGTCCTGCGCCACGGCCACACCACGCGCGAGCTGCCGCTGCACGCCTTCTATCTCGACTACATGAAGAACGCCATGCAGCCAGGCGAGTTCCTGCAGTCCATCCGGGTGCTCCTGCCCAACGCAGCCGGCGAGCGCCTGCGGGCCTACAAGATTGCCAAACGCCGCGACAGCGACATCTCTGCCGTGTGTGCAGGCCTGTGGTTGGCATTGGATGGCGACACCATCACGGCGGCCCGGCTGGGGTGGGGCGGCATGGCCGCCACCGCGCGGCGCGCCGTGGCCACCGAGGCCGCACTGATCGGCCAGCCGTGGACCGAGGCCACGCTGCGCCGCGCCCAGGCCGCGCTACGGCAGGATTTCCAGCCGCTGAGCGACCTGCGCGCCACGGCCGACTACCGCCTGCGTGTGGCGACGAACCTGCTGGAACGCTTCTGGTTGGAAACCCGCCCGGATGCCCCGCTGCCTGCCGCACAGGCGCAGGTCTGGCCTGCCACCTGCTGACCCGAGAGGCCTCGCCATGAACCAGCCCACTGAAGCCTTCCTGACCGGTCAAAGCGCCAGCAATGCGGCGCCGAACGCCGTCACGAGCCCGACCGCCGCGGGCCGCCCCTTGCCTCACGAATCGGCCCGCCTGCATGTGGCCGGCGAAGCACACTACATCGACGACCTGCCCGAGCTGGCCGGCACGCTGCACTGCGCGCTGGGCCTGTCGCCGGTGGCCCATGGTCGCCTGCTCGGCATCGATGTGGCGGCCTTGAAGGCCGAATCCGGAATCGCCGCCGTGATCACCGCCGCCGACATCCCGGGCACGAACGACTGCGGCGCCATCGTGCACGACGACCCCATCCTGGCCCAGGGCACGGTGCACTACCTGGGCCAGCCCGTGTTTGCCGTGTTGTCAGCCGACCGCGAGACCGCCCGGCGCGTGGCAGCGCGGGCAGCCTCCTTCCTGCAGATCGAGCCCCTGCCCGCGGTGCTGACGCCCGAGGCGGCCCATGCCGCTGGCAGCTACGTGGTGCCCCCGATGCGACTGCAGCGGGGGAATGCTGCAGACGCAGTCGCCCAGGCGCCGCACCGCACATCGCGCACGCTCAAGCTGGGCGGCCAGGAACAGTTCTACCTCGAAGGCCAGATCTCGTATGCCATCCCCAGGGAGGGCCGCGGCATGCATGTGCACTGCTCGACCCAGCACCCCTCCGAGATGCAGCATGTGGTGGCCCACGCACTGGGGGTGCATGCCCACGATGTGCTGATCGAGTGCCGGCGCATGGGCGGTGGTTTTGGTGGCAAGGAATCGCAGTCGGCGGTGTTTGCCTGCGTGGCGGCAGTGGCGGCGCGCCGCCTGGGGCGCCCCGTGAAGCTGCGGCTCGACCGCGATGACGACTTCCTGATCACCGGGCGGCGCCACTGCTTCGTCCACGAGTGGACGGTGGGGCACGATGACGAAGGCCGCGTGCTGGGTGCCCAGGTCGAGATGGTGTCACGCGCCGGTTTCTCGGCGGACCTGTCGGCCCCGGTGATGGCGCGCGCCCTGTGCCACTTCGACAACGCCTACTGGCTGCCCCACGTCGACGTGCAGGGCTTCTGCGCCCGCACGAACACGCAGAGCAACACCGCCTTCCGCGGCTTTGGCGGCCCGCAAGGCGCCTTCGCCATTGAATACATCCTCGACGACATCGCGCGCGCACTGGGCCGCGATGCGCTGGACGTGCGGCTGGCCAACCTGTACGGCACCACCCAGCACAACACCACGCCCTACGGGCAGGTGGTGGAAGACAACGTGCTGCACCCGCTGATCGATCAGTTGGTGAGCGAGAGCGCCTACCGCGCTCGCCGCGAGGCGGCGACCGCCTTCAACCAAAACAGCCCGGTGCTCAAGAAGGGGCTGGCGCTGACGCCGCTGAAATTCGGCATCTCCTTCAACGTCGTGCACCTCAATCAGGCCGGCGCGCTCGTGCACGTCTACACCGACGGCAGCATCCTGGTGAACCATGGCGGCACCGAAATGGGGCAAGGCCTGAACACCAAAGTGGCGCAGATGGTGGCCCACACGTTGGGCGTGAAGCCAGAGCGCGTGCGCGTGACGGCCACCGACACCTCGAAGGTGGTGAACACCTCGGCCACGGCCGCGTCGACCGGGTCGGACCTCAACGGCAAGGCCGCGGCCGACGCGGCACAGCAGATCCGCACGCGCCTGGCTCAGCACCTGAGCGAGCGGCACGGCTTGCCCGCCGACGCCGTGCGCTTTGCCGACGACCAGGTGCACGTGGGCGAGCTGGCCCTGGCTTTCGAAGATGTGGTGATGGGCGCCTACATGGCCCGGGTGCAGCTGTGGTCCGACGGCTTTTACGCCACACCCAAGCTCCACTGGAACCGCGAGACCATGACCGGCCGGCCCTTCTACTACTTCGCCTATGGCGCGGCCGTCAGCGAGGTGCTGGTCGACACGCTGACCGGCGAATGGAAGCTGCTGCAGGCCGATGTGCTGCATGACGTCGGTCAGTCCATCAACCCGGCGCTGGACATCGGCCAGGTTGAAGGGGCGTTCATTCAGGGCATGGGCTGGCTGACCAGCGAAGAGCTCTACTGGCACCCGCAATCCGGCAAGCTGATGACGCACGCGCCGTCCACCTACAAGATCCCGACCGCGAGCGACCTGCCGGAGGCCTTCAACGTCAAGCTGTTCGCCAACCGCAACGTCGAGGACAGCATCCATCGGTCGAAGGCCGTGGGCGAGCCCCCGTTGCTGCTGCCGTTGTCGGTGTTCTTCGCCATCCGCGATGCGGTGTCGGCCGTGGGCAGCCACCGCGTGAGCCCGCCACTGCGCGCGCCGGCCACGCCAGAGGCCATCCTGGACGCGGTGGACGCCGTGAAAGCCGCCCTGTGAGCCGACATGACCCTGCCTGAGTCACACCCGATGCCGCCGCGCCAGGGGCCGAGCGCCCTGCATGCGCGCGCGCTGCGGGCCACCGCCCGGCGCCACATCGAGGCAGGCATGCCCTGCGTGGTGGTGCGCGTCGACCACATCAAGGGCTCGACCCCGCGCGAGGTTGGTGCGCGGATGCTGGTCAGCCTGCCCTCGCGGGGCCGCGCGTCCACCGCCACCGTGCAGGGCACCATCGGCGGCGGGCACCTCGAGTGGCAGGCGATCGAGCTGGCCCGCGAGGCCTTGCGCAAGGCGCCGAGTGGTACACAGCCGGCACCATGGCAGCAGACCTTTCCGCTGGGGCCCACGCTGGGTCAGTGCTGTGGCGGCGTGGTCACCCTCGCCTTCGAGCCGCTGACCGAGACGCTGCTGACCGACTGGCAACTGCCCCCGGCCCGGTTTCACCTGGAACTGCATGGCGCCGGCCACGTCGGCCAGGCCATCGTGCGGCTGCTGGCAGACATCGACTGCACGGTCCGGTGGATCGACGAGCGCCCCGATGCCGAGCACGACGATGGCGACACCCCAGGCCTGCCCTCGGCCGAAGCGCTGGCCGCCCTCCCTGCCCACATCACTTTCGTGGAGACGGATGCGGCCGACACCGAAGTGGCCGAAGCGCCGCCTGGCGCGTGCCATCTGGTGCTCACCCACCGGCATGACCTCGATCTGCGCATCGTCCACGCCGTGCTGCGCCGTGGCGACTTCGCGTTCGCCGGCCTGATCGGCTCGCAGACCAAGCGCGCCCGCTTTCTGCACCGGCTGGCCGAGCAGGGCGTAGACGACGGCGCCCTGGCCAGGCTCACCTGCCCGATCGGACTGCCCGGCCTCACGGGCAAGGAGCCCGCCGTCATCGCGATCGCGGTGGTGGCCCAGCTTCTCCAGCGCACGTCGACATGAACCGCCGGCACTGAAGTCCATTAAAAATCCGTTAAATCGCTTCGCATGCGTGCAACGGACGGCGTTTGATCTGAATCAGGTCGGGCCACCCACCAACCGTTCACGTCGTGAACAAACGCACGCTGAAGCCGGTTTCGCACGCGAGCAGGCACGATGAACCATCAGGTACCACCCGGGGTACACCGATAGAAGGAATGGGTGCCCTCGATGGCTGATCGGTTTGTTCTGAAAGGCGCCCTGCCCCGCTGTCCCTGGCGGGTGCCCACTTCGAACAAATGGAACGTGCAGCCATGCGCCACCTCGACAAACTCACTCTCTCCCGCAAGCTCGCCGTGCTGGTCGGCAGCGCCCTGGCCGGCATCCTCGTGCTAACCGCCCTGTTTCTGGTCTCGGAACGAAAACTCATCCTGGGCGAGCGCCAGACCAGCGTGCGCCAGACCGTCGAGGTTGCCCACGGCCTCATTGCGCACCAGCATGCGCTGGCCACCAAGGGCCTCATCACCGAAGCCGAGGCCAAGCAGCGTGCACTCGATGCGCTGGGGGCCCTTCGGTACAGCGGCGACGAGTACTTCTGGGTCAACGACATGGGCGCCCGCATCGTGATGCACGCGGTCAAGCCCGAGCTCGACGGCAAGGACATGTCGGATTCGCGCGACCCGAATGGCAAGCCGCTGTTCAAGGCCTTCGTCGACATCGTGAAAGCGCAGGGGTCGGGTTTCGTCTTTTATGAGTGGCCGCGCCCGGGCGACGTGCAACCCGTGCCGAAGGTGTCCTTCGTGCAGGGCTTTGCGCCGTGGGGCTGGGTCGTGGGTTCGGGCGTGTACATCGACGCCGTGAACGCCACCGTCATTCAGCGCAGCCTGCTGATGTCCGGCGGCACGGTGATCCTGGGCCTGGCACTGCTGGGCGTGGGCCTGCTGATCGGCCGCAGCATCCAGCGTCAGCTGGGCGGTGAGCCGGCCCTGGCTACTGCACTGACCCGTCAGCTCGCAGACGGTGACCTCAGTGTCCACATCCCGCTGCGGCCCGACGATCGTCACAGCCTGCTGCACGCCATCGCCACGTTGAAGAACAACCTGTCGGGCATCGTGGGCCGGGTGCGCGACAGCGCCGAGTCGGTCGCCACAGCCAGCTCGCAGATCGCGCACGGCAACCTGGACCTGAGCCAGCGCACCGAGCAGCAGGCCTCGGCCCTGCAGCAGACGGCGGCTTCCATGGAAGAGCTGAGCGCCACCGTGCGCCAGAACGCCGACGGCGCGCGCACCGCCAACGACCTGGCGCAGGACGCAGCCAACGTGGCGGGCGCTGGCGGGCGCATCGTGGGCGAGGTGGTCGAGACAATGAAGGAGATCAACAGCAGCTCGGGCCGCATCGCCGACATCATCGGCGTGATCGACGGCATCGCCTTCCAGACCAACATCCTGGCGCTCAATGCCGCGGTGGAAGCCGCCCGGGCGGGTGAGCAGGGTCGCGGCTTCGCGGTGGTGGCCTCCGAGGTCCGCAGCCTGGCCGGCCGCTCGGCCAGCGCGGCCAAGGAAATCAAGACCCTGATTCGGGACAGCGTTGATCGCGCCTCCAAGGGCTCGGCACTGGCCGACCAGGCGGGCAACACGATGAGCGAAGTGGTGGGCGCCATCCAGCGACTCAACCACATCATGGCCGAGATCACCGCGGCCAGCAGCGAGCAGAGCCAAGGGGTGGCGCAGGTGGGCCAGGCCGTGAACCACATGGATCAGGCCACGCAGCAGAACGCCGCGCTGGTGGAAGAAAGCGCCGCTGCGGCGGAGAGCCTGAAACTGCAGGCGCACGCACTGGTTCAGGCCGTGTCGGTGTTCCGCCTGAATGGCGAAGGTGGGGGACAGCGCCGCACTTGAGTTCTGGAGCCCGCGGCCTGGCTGGCGGCGGCACCGCCCTGTATGCCCCCATGATTCAAAACTGTTGCACCTCGCCTTCCGCTGGCTTCAGCACCGCAGGGACCTACCACTTCGGTGTACTGAACGCCGGAGACGTTTTCGGCTTCGTGATTCGGGGGCGCAACGCTGACTCGACCGCCGTGCTCCAAGGCAAGCTCGACGTCTCGGTGTCGGCCGTGCCCGAGCCCGAAACGTTCGCGCTGGCGGCCGCAGGGCTCGGCGTGCTCGTTTCGGCACGTCGCCGTCGCACCGCTCTCCGGGTGTGAGTGTGGCCGGTGCGGCGGTCCGCACCGCGTGAGGCGGGCTCAAGGGCCTCAACGCGACGCCGTCGAAGCCCGATACCACCGCCCCAGCAACGCCCGCTCGTCTTCGGTGATCTGCGTGGCGTTGTTCATCGGCATGGCCTTGAGGACCACGGCCTGCTGATGGATGGCCTGGGCCTGGGCGTCGATGGCGGCCGCGGTGTCCAGCCGGACGCCCTTGTTGGCCACCTGCGCGTTGTGGCACAGCACGCAGCGCTGCGCCACAACGGTATGGGCTTGCGCCGTCAGGTCGGCCGGGCTCTCCACCGCGGACGCAGCGGCTGATGAAGGCGCCGAAGCCGGCGCCAGCCACACGGCCACCCCGAGCAGCACGGCCACACCGGCCACCGCCCAGCCCCAGGGCGCCCGTTGCCCGGCCACCTCGGTTTTATGCCGCGCCACGAAGAAGCGCCGGATGAGTGCACCAGCCAGCATGATGAGCACGAGCACCAGCCAGTTGTGCGCATGGCTGTAGACCCAACCATAGTGGTTGCTCAGCATCGCAAACAGCACCGGCAGCGTGAAGTAGGTGTTGTGCACGCTGCGCTGCTTGCCGCGCAGGCCGTGCACCGGGTCCACCGGCTGCCCGGCCTTCATCGCGGCCACCACCTTGCGCTGGCCCGGAATGATCCAGAAGAACACGTTGGCGCTCATGGCGGTGGCCATCATGGCGCCGACCAGCAGAAAGGCTGCCCGGCCGGCAAACAGCTGGCACGCCAGCCACGAGGCGAACACCACCACCACCGCGACGACGGCACCCACGATGGCATCGCCCTTCGGGCCACGCCCCAGCGTGCGACAGATCACGTCGTAGACCAGCCAGAAGCCGGCCAGAAAGGCAAGCGCGGTGTGGACAGCCACCACCGGGGCCCAGTCGTGCACCGTCTTGTCGATCAGGAAGGTAGCTGCGTTGAACAGGTACAGCGCCGTGAAGAGCGCGAAACCCGTGAGCCACGTGGCGTAGCTCTCCCAATAGAACCAGTGCAAGTGGGCCGGCAACTGCCGCGGCGCGCCCAGGTACTTCTGCGGGTTGTAGAACCCACCGCCATGCACGGCCCACAGTTCACCGCCCACGCCCTTGTCGAGCAGGGCCTTGTCGACGGGACGCGTCAGGGTGTTGTCCAACCACACGAAATAGAACGACGAGCCGATCCAGGCGATGGCGGTGATGACATGCGCCCAACGCAGCAACAGGTTGACCCAGTCGAGCGCGTAGGCCAGCAAGGGTGAAACGTCCATGACTCAGCTGCCGCGGTAGGTGGAATAGGACCAGGGGCTCACGAGCAGCGGCACGTGGTAGTGCGCGCCGGCATCGCCAATGCCGAAGTCCAGCGGCACCTGGGTCAGGAAAGGCGTTGCGGGCAGCGGCGTGCCGCGTGTGCGGAAGTAGCCGTCGACATCGAACACCAGCCGGTAGTGCCCCGGCTTGAAGTCTTCCCCCTGCAGGAGCGGACCATCCACGCGGCCATCGGTGTTGGTCACCACGCTGCGCAGCAGGAGCCAACGGCCGTCGGCACACCCGTCAGGCGAGGGCTCGCGCACATACAGCGCAATCGACATGCCGGCGGCCGGCGTGCCATGCACGGTGTCCAGCACGTGGGTGGTGAGTCGGCCCGTGGCGGGGGGATGGGTGTCGCTCATGAGATGGTCCTGGCACGACATGTGCCTGTTTCGGGAATGCAAGTCGCGGGCCGCGGTGTGTCCGGCGTCGAAGCCGGTTGCCAGCATCGCGAAAAAGCTGTATACACTTTAACCACGATGAGCGCCGCACGCAAGCCGCCCCCCTTCCCCGAGACCGTTGCCACCGCCAGTGTGTCGGTCGAAGCCGACGTGGCAACAAGCCGGCGCCCGCCGCTGACCAAGGCCGATGCCGAGGCCATCCCGATGCCTGTCGCGGATGCGGAAGGCGCCGACAGCCCCACCAGCACCGAGCACATCGTGCACGCCGTCACCCGGGCCATCGTCGAGCACCGCCTGCTGCCCGGGGCCAAGCTGGTCGAGCAGAAGATCGCCGACCGCTTCGGCGTGTCGCGCACCATCGTGAGGCAGGCGTTCAATCGGCTGTCGGAACTCAAGCTCGTGCGACTGGAGCCGGCCCGTGGCGCCTTCGTGGCAGCGCCGTCCATCGAAGAAGCGCGCGAGGTCTTCGCGGTGCGGCGCATGGTGGAAGGGCAAATGCTGCGCGAGCTGATCACCCGCATCAAGCCGGGCGACCTGCGTGAACTGAAGGCCCACCTCAAGGCCGAACGCGAAGCCGTCAAACGCATCGACGTGCCCACACGTTCCAAGCTGCTGTTCGATTTTCACGTGGAGCTCGCCCGGGTTCTGGGCAACCAGGTGCTGGTCGACCTGATTCAGGAACTCGTGTCACGCTGCTCGCTGATCACGCTGATGTACCAGTCGGCCGATGACGCCGAAACCTCGCACGCCGAGCACATCGCCATCCTGCAGGCCATCGAGGCGCGGGACGCCGACCGTGCCGCGGCCCTGGTGGATGCGCACCTGCTGACGGTCGAACGCCAGCTGACCCAGCGACCGCGCGCGCCTGGCGTGCCGCTGGGGTCCCCCGCCTGACCTTGCCGACCCGACCGGATCACTTCATGAGCCAGACCGCCCACTACCCTCGCGACCTCATCGGACACGGCCGCAACCCGCCGCACGCACAGTGGCCCGACGCGGCCCGCATCGCCGTGCAGTTCGTGCTGAACTACGAGGAAGGCGGCGAGAACTGCGTGCTGCATGGCGATGCGGGCAGCGAACAGTTCCTCAGCGAGATGTTCAACCCGCCAGCCTTCCCGGACCGGCACATGAGCATGGAGTCGATCTACGAGTACGGCTCGCGGGCCGGCGTGTGGCGGCTGCTGCGTGAGTTTGAACAACGGGGGCTGCCGCTCACGGTGTTCGGCGTGAGCATGGCGCTTCAGCGCCATCCCGAGGTGACGCAGGCCTTTGTCGAGCTGGGCCACGAGATCGCCTGCCATGGCTGGCGGTGGATCAGCTACCAGCAGGCCGACGAGGCGACCGAGCGCGAGCACATGCGCATCGGCATGCAGATCATCGAGGAACTCACGGGCCAGCGTCCGCTGGGCTGGTACACCGGCCGCGACAGCCCGAACACCCATCGCCTGGTGGCCGACCACGGCGGCTTCGAGTACGACAGCGACCACTACGGCGACGACCTGCCCTTCTGGATGCCCGTGCAAAAGAGCAATGGGGACGTGGTGCAACAGCTGATCGTGCCCTACACGATGGACACGAACGACATGCGCTTCAGCCTGCCGCAGGGCTTCTCGCAAGGCGATGATTTTTTCACCTACCTGCGCGATGCCTTCGACGTGCTGTACGCCGAGGGCAACCCGAACGGCCTGAACCGCCCCAAGATGCTGAGCATCGGCATGCACTGCCGGCTGCTGGGGCGCCCGGGCCGCATGCGGGCACTGCAGAAGTTCCTGGACCACGTCCAGGCGCACGAGAAGGTGTGGGTGTGCCGACGCATCGACATCGCACGCCACTGGCGCGCCACGCATCCGTTCAAGGCCGCAGCATGAGCGCCTCCCTCCCCCTCGCCTCGTTGAATGCGGCCGACCAGCCCGGCTTCGTGGCGCTGCTTGAAGGCATCTACGAACATTCGCCCTGGATTGCCGCGCAGGCCTGGTCGCAGCGGCCCGCTGGCGGCTTTGTGTCGCTGGATCAGCTCAAGTACGCGCTGGCTCAGGTGGTGCGACAGGCACCGCGCGAGGCGCAACTCGGCCTGATCCGCGCCCACCCGGAACTGGCGGGCAAGGCTGCGGTGGCCGGGCAGCTCACGGCCGAGTCCACCGACGAGCAGAGCCGCGCTGGCCTCACCCACTGCAGCCCCCAGGAGTTCGCCACGTTGCAGCGCCTGAATGCCGACTACAACGCGCGCTTTGGCTGGCCGTTCATCCTGGCGGTACGGGGCCCGCGCGGTCAGGGGCTGACCCGTGCAGACATCATCCGCACGTTCGAACGCCGTCTGCACAACAACCCGGCATTCGAGCTGGCCGAGTGCCTGCGCAACATCCACCGCATCGCCGAGATCCGGCTGAACGACCGGTTCGGCGCGGTGCCCACCGAAGGCAACCAGGTCCTGACCTGGGCCGAGGAACTGGCTCGGCACACCGAAGGCACAGGTCCCAACGGCCTGGATGACCAACCGCCGCTGACCGTCACCTACCTCACGCCGGCGCACCAGGCGTGCGCCGCGCAGCTGCAGGCGTGGATGCGCGACTGCGGTTTCGATGAGGTCGAGCGCGACGCCGTGGGCAATGTGGTCGGCCGCTACCGGGGCAGCGATGTCAGCGCGCCCTGGCTGTTGACCGGCTCACACTATGACACGGTGCGCAACGGCGGACAGCACGACGGGCGGCTCGGCATCTTTGTGCCCATGGCTTGCGTGCAGGCGCTGCACCGCGGGGGCCGGCGCCTGAAGCACGGCATCGAGGTCGTGGCCTTTGCAGAAGAGGAAGGCCAGCGCTACCGGGCCACCTTCCTGGGGTCCAGCGCGCTCGTCGGCGAGTTTCAGCCCGCCTGGCTGGATCTGGCCGACGAACAGGGCATCACCGTTCGCGAGGCGATGCGCACTGCCGGGCTGCCGGCCGACATGACCGCCATCCAGGCGATCCGGCGCGATCCCCAACGCTATCTGGGCTTTGTCGAAGTCCACATTGAACAGGGCCCGGTGCTGGACGAACACGACACGCCATTGGGCATCGTCACGTCCATCAATGGCAGCCTGCGTTTCGCGGGCGAGGCCATCGGCGTGGCGTGCCATGCCGGCACCACGCCCATGCCGATGCGACAGGACGCCGCCGCGGCCGTGGCCGAGATCGTGCTGTACGTCGAGCGCCGCGCTGCGCAGGACGCGGCCTCGCCCGTCGGCGGATCGGTGGGCACCGTGGGCGTGCTGCAGGTGCCTCAGGGTTCACTGAACGTGGTCCCCGGACGCTGCCGGTTCACCCTCGACCTGCGCGCCCCCACGGACGCCCAGCGCGACGCCCTGGCCCGCGACGTGCTCGCCTTCATCGACGAGGTGGCCACGCGCCGGCAGGTGCGCATCCCGGTGGAGCCCACGCTGGCGGCCTCTGCCGCGCCGTCCGACCCGGCCTGGCAAGCCCGCTGGGAAGCCGCCGTGCAAGGCATGGGTCTGCCTTTGTTCCATCTGCCCAGCGGCGCCGGCCACGACGCGATGAAGCTGCACGGGCACCTTCCGCAGGCCATGCTGTTCGTGCGGGGCGGCCACGCCGGCATCAGCCACAACCCGCTGGAAACCGTCACCAACGACGACGCACAGCGTGCCGTCCAGGCCTTCATGAACCTGCTGGATGCGCTCTGACGCGCGCCCGGCCCCACTCCATCTGCCCACCATGAGCACCCCGATCGACACGCCAGACCACGCTGCCCTCGACGCCTGGATCGACGCCCACTTCGACGACGAGGTGCGTTTTCTGCAGGCGCTGGTGCAGGTGCCGACCGACACGCCGCCCGGCAACAACGCCCCCCATGCGCAACGCACGGCCGAGCTGCTTGCCGGATTGGGCTACCAGGCCGAGGCCCACCCGGTACCCGAGTCGGAGGTGCACGCCTATGGCCTGCAAAGCCTCACCAACCTGATCGTGCGCCGCCGCTTCGCCGAGGTCGGCCCCACCATTGCGCTCAATGCCCACGGCGACGTGGTGCCGCCCGGCGAAGGCTGGACGCACCCCCCCTATGGCGGCGAGATCGTCGAGGGCAAGCTGTATGGCCGCGCGGCCGCCGTCAGCAAGAGCGACTTTGCCACTTACACCTTCGCGCTGCGCGCGCTGGATGCACTGCGCGAAAGTGGCACGGCGCTGAAGGGCGGTGTGGAGCTGCACTTTACCTACGACGAGGAGTTCGGCGGCGAGCTGGGGCCCGGCTGGCTGCTCAGGCAGGGGCTCACCCGGCCTGATCTGTTGATCGCCGCGGGCTTCAGTCACGAAGTGGTCACGGCCCACAACGGCTGCCTGCAGATGGAAGTGACGGTGCACGGCACGATGGCCCACGCGGCCATCCCGCACACCGGGGTCGATGCCCTGCAAGGCGCGGTCACCATCCTGAATGCGCTGTATGCGCAGAACACGCGCTACCGCCAGATCACCTCGCAGGTGCCCGGGATCACGCATCCCTACTTGAACGTGGGCCGCATCGAAGGCGGCACCAACACCAATGTCGTGCCGGGCAAGGTGGTGCTCAAGCTGGATCGCCGCATGATTCCCGAAGAGGACCCGGTGGCCGTCGAGGCTGACCTCCGCCAGGTGATTGCCGATGCAGCGGCCAGCTTCCCGGGCATCACGGTCGAGATGCGCCGCCTGCTGCTGGCGCACGCGCTCAAGCCGCTGCCGGGCAATGCGCCGCTCGTGGCGGCACTGCAGCGGCATGGCGAACAGGTCTTTGGCGAGCCCATCCCCACCAGTGGCACGCCGCTCTACACCGACGTGCGGCTGTACTGCGCGCAGGGCATCCCCGCCGTGATTTATGGTGCCGGCCCCCGCACGGTGTTCGAATCGAACGCCAAGCGGGCCGACGAGCACCTGGTGCTGGACGACCTGCGCGGTGCCACCAAGGTCGTGGCACGCGCACTGTTCGACCTGCTGCACTGAGGGCTGTCACGGCGACGGCATGCAGATGTCACACGCGGCGCGTACGCTGTGAGCGACGCCCGCCTGCCTGACCGCCATGTCGAACGCGCACCACCGACTGCACACCCTGCCCGACGCCGACGCCACCCTGTTGCGTTGGCTGCAGACGTGCCTGGACGACCTGCGCGACCCGGTGGCCCGGATGGCAGAGGGACAGGTGGACGTGGAGGCGGTGCACCAGTGCCGCAGTGGCTTGCGGCGCCTTCGCAGTGCGTTCGACCTCGCACGGGGCGCGCGGCACACGGCGCCCGAATCGCTGGTCTGGACGCAGACGTTCCGCCTGCTGGGAGCCTCTCGCGACGAGGACGTGCTGCGCGAGTTGCTGGGCGACGTGGCCTGGCAACAACTCGCGCCCTGGCTGGCCACGCACGACAGCGCCACGGTCGCCCTCGCCCGAGACGACCTGCCGGCGTGCTTTGCGCCGGACGCGCCCTTCATGCGCGCCTGGCACGAACTGGCTCAGTGGCTGAACACGGCGGCCATGGCCCCGCTGGCCCACGAGGAACGGGACGCCTGGCGTCGTCACCTCGTTCGCCGACTGGACCGATGGCATGCCCGCATTACGGATGCCGCCCGCACTGGGCACACGCTGGACGACGATGCCCTGCACAGCGAGCGCAAGCGGTGCAAGCGCCTGCAGCAGGCGCTGCTCTGGCTGCGCCCGCACCTGCCGGAAGCCGCGCGCAAGGCCTACATGCGACGCCTGCGTGCGGCACAAAGACAGCTGGGTGAATGGCATGACCTGCACATGGCCACGCAGCGCTGTGAAGGGGCGCCCCGCACGCTGGGCGCCGACGTCTCCGCCCGGCTGGCGTGGATCGCGCACCGGCAGAGTCTGGCGCGCAAGGAGGCCATACGGGCACTGCGCCGGCTGGCCCGCGCCGCGCCGTGCTGGCGCTAGGCGGGCAGCCAACGCCACAACTCAGCGCGGCGTGCGCTCTGCTTTCAGCTCCACGTCGTCGATGGCCAGGCCGTGATCGAAACCGTGGTTGTTGACGACCACCCAGCGCAGCCACAGCTTCGCACCAGCCGGCCACACGGTCGGCAAGGTACCGCCCAACTGTGCGCTGGCAAGCGGATCTCGCCCGTTGACCACCTGCCCTTCCGGCGTGCCGATCAACGGCGAGGGTGAATCGAAGTCGAAGCCCTTGCCCGGACGCACCCAGTTCACGTGCCCGAACACCTCGCCCACGCCGTACTCGAACGCCATCGTGTTGAGGTTGTCACTCGCTCCCTGACGCCACTGCTGTCCCTGAAAGCGCACGGCGATGCGGTCCAGATCCTGCCCCGACAGGTTGCGAAAGGCCACGGTGATGTAGCCCGCCAGCGCACCGGGTGCCGGCGTGCCGAAGTACGCGCTGCCGGATCCCAGGGCACCCAGCGCCCGGTTGGCATCGCCTTCGAGGCCATAGCTGTAGAAGCTGCCCGAACCGTCGTCACCGATGTCACCCCGGTAAGTCGGCGTGACGAGCGGCTGCTCGACGAAATTCAACAGCGACCAGCCCGGCAGGGTCTGGTTGTCGACCCAGTCGTACGCACGGCTGACCGCGCCCAGGCTGTTGAAGTCCTGACGGTACACATAGCGCCCGCTCGCATCCAGCTTCACGGGCAGTTCGGCCCGCGCTGCCGGCGCAGCGGCCAGGCAGGCCAGCGCCAGCAGCGCCCCGGGCCCACGGCAAACCAAGCTCATGCCAGTCCCCTCTCAGGCGCGCTGGGCGCGGCGGCGGGCCACGCCGGCCACCAGGCCCAGGCCAATGAGGGCCAGCGCTGCCGCCTCCGGCTCCGGCACGGCGGCCACGGCCGTGCTCACGTACACGTTGTCGATGGCCAGGCCATGGTCGTTGCCGGCGCTGTTGTAGTCGATCCAGGTCAGCCACAGGGTCTGGCCGGGCTGCCAGTCCAGGGCAATGTCGCCGCCCAGAGACACGGCGTTGGTATTGCCGTCCAGCGCTGCGCCTGCACCCGACGTGGTGTTGACCACCGGCGAGTTGTACTTGAAGGACACGCCCGGATTGACCCACGTGCTCACGCCCTTGAACGTGTCGCCCAGGCCATAGCGGAAGTCGAGTGCATCGCTGCCCGGGTTGCCCTGCCCCAGGCGCCATTGTTCGGCATCCCAGTAGACGCCCACGCTGCTCAGCGCCTGGCCAGAGTCGTTGCGCAAGGCCAGCGTGATGTAGCCCGACAGCGCGCCCGACGCCGGCGATCCCCAGTAGGTGGCGCCCGATCCGACTGCACCCAGAGCGCGGTCTGCCGAGTTGCCGTAGCTGTAGAAGCTGCCTGCCGTGTCGCTGCCATTGTTGGCGCGGTAGGTGGTCTTGGCGGCCTTGGTGCTGTCGAACAGCGACCAGCCCGCCAGCGTGCTGTCGTTGGCCCAGGCCAGGCTGGTGCCCGTGGCCGGGAGGCTGTCGAACGACTGTGCGTATTCGAAAGCGGCCAGGCCGCCGGCCTCGGGTGTCAGCGTGACGCTCACGGCGGCGTGGGTCGAAGGCAGCACGGCGGCCAGCGCCAGCAGGGCCAGATTCTGTTTCAAGCTCATGATGTGATCCGGTAAAGCAGAGGATGGGAAAACAGGAGGGGGTCAGGCCAGGGGCAGCAGGCGGCGCTGGTCGGTGCCCGGCAGGGTCTGCCAGGTCGGGCCCGGTTCGATCCGGTAGCGGTCGGACTTGACCGTGTCGACGAAGTACCAGGTCGACTGGCAGGCCTCACGCGTGGCCGAGACCACCATGAAGCCGCGGCGGCGCGTCTCGGCGTAGCGCAAGTGAGGCACGTTGCCCACCATCCAGCGCGCGAGTTGATCGGGGTCGTCCGTACGGCGGGACGCTTCCATGCCTGGCGATGACACACCGGGCGTGGCGAACTCGACGCCGATCGGCTGGCCGCTCTGGTCCACCAGGTCATTGGCCCAGGCGTTGTGCGTGTCACCGGCCAGAACGACCAGGTTGCGGTCGAGGCGTCGTGCAGCCGCGAACACAGCCTCACGCTCGGCGCCGTAGCCGCTCCACGCGTCCAGACTCCACGGCACCACCGGCTGGTCGAGGATGTAGCGCTCGGCCCGCGTGAGGTCGCCCGGGTTGTCAGTGGCCTTGCGCGTCAGCGCCTCGTAGCCGCCCACCGAGATCTGCCCGAGCCCGATCGCGGCCGGAATGTCCATGTGCCCCATGAGCACCTGCTGGCCCAGCACCTGCCAGGTGGCACGCGACCCAGCCATCTGCTCCTGCAGCCACGCCAATTGCGTGCCGCCCAGCAAGGCCCGATCAGGTGCGTTCGCCGCGGCATACAGGGCGGCCGCATTGATGCCATCGGGGCCGACAAAGTCAGCGGCAGACAGCTGCTCCGTGCGCGCCAGCAAGCGCGTCTCCAGCATGTGCAGCGACAGCACGTCGGCAAAGTCGAACGAACGGTAGATGCGGCGCAGATCGCCCGTGTCAGGCGTGCGCACGGGCAGCCACTCGTGGTACGCCTTCAGAGCAGCGTCGCGACGGGTCACGTAGTCGCCCTCGACCCCGGCCGTGTGGTTCGCAGCCCCAGTCCGATAGGTGTTGTTGCACACCTCGTGGTCGTCCCACACGGCAATCATCGGCACGCTGGCCATCAGGGCCTGCAGGCCCGGGTCGGTGCGGTACTGCGCATGCCGGATGCGGTAGTCGGACAGGCTCACGCACTCGTGCGGCGGCAGAACCTCGCGCCCCATGGCGGCCGCATCGTCCGAGGCATACCCGCCCCGTCCATACTCATAGATGAAATCGCCCAGGTGCACAGCGGCATGCAGGTCGGCCATGCGGGCAGCCTGCGCATAGGCATGGAAGTAGCCTGCCGGGTAGTTGGAGCACGAGAACACGGCCAGCCGGATCGCCTCCCGCGCCACGACCGGCAGGGTGCGCGTGCGCCCCACCGGCGAGCGCGTGCCGTTGTAAGTGAACCGGTAGTGGTAGACCGTGTCCGGGCTCAGGCCATCCACATCCACCTTCACCGTGAAATCACGCGTGGCGCTGGTGCGGACGAGGCCGCTGCGCACCGAGCGCGTGAAGGCGGCGTCCAGCGCCATCTCCCACTGCACGCGGGGGTTCGCGTCGCCCGAGACGGTCACCCGCGTCCACAGGATCACGCGTTGAGCCAGCGGGTCCCCACTGGCCACGCCATGAACGAAGGGCGGTGCAGCCGCTTCTGCGCGCGGGGCGCCGAGCAACACCGGCATCGCCAGCGCGGCGGCCCCCAGGCCACCGATGAACGCCCGGCGGTCGGCAAACTTCTGGTCCATCTCTGTCTCGATCCACTGCAACAACAACGAAGCCGCCATGCTGCGCAGAAACGATGACAAGCCTCACCGTGCGACCCGCCACCCCGTAGTCCGAACGTACTCCGGCGAAGCGGACAAACCTTGCGACAATTGCGTGATGCCTGCCCCCGCCGACACCGCCCTGGTCCACACCTCGTTCTACCGATTCGTGCCACTCGCCGACCCGGACGCGGTGGTGGCCGTGCTGCGCGAACTGGTTCAGCCGCTGAAGGGCAGCGTGCTGGTGGCCGAGGAAGGCATCAGCGGTGCACTGGCAGGCCCGGTCGATGACGTCGCCGCCTTCGAGCAGGCCGTGCAGCACGACGCCCGCCTGGCCGGAGCCTTTCTCGGCATGCCGTTCAAGCACAGCGCCTGCCGCACCCGCCCTTTCTGGAAAGTGCGTGTGCAACGCAAGAAGGAGATCGTGGCGCTCAACCTGCCCGGGGTGACGGGTGCCGTGCCCGACCGCGCCACTGGACAGCATCTGGCGCCCGAGGCGTGGCGTGAGCTGATCGCCCGCGACGATGTCGTGGTGCTGGACAACCGCAACAGCTTCGAATACCGCCTCGGCCATTTCCAGGGTGCGGTCGACCCCTGCGTGGGCAACTTCCGCGACTTCCCAGCCTACGTGGCCGAGCACGCTGCGCATTGGCAGGCCGAGGGCCGCAAGGTGGCCATGTACTGCACGGGCGGCATTCGCTGCGAGAAAACCAGCGCCTGGATGCAGCAGTTCGGCCTGGACGTCTACCAGCTCGACGGCGGCATCCTCAACTACTTCCAGCAACTGCCCGATGCCGACCGCGACTGGCAGGGCGAGTGCTTCGTGTTCGACAACCGCGTGGCGGTTGACACCTGCTTGCAGGAAACCGACACCACGGTCGACCAGGTCTACGGTGACAGCCCTGATGAAGCCTGGCGGCTGGAGCGGGCCCGCCGGCTGGAGTCGGCCCAGCCCAAGCAAGCGAACGCCATCCCTGCGCAGGACAATCCGACGTGAGCCGTCCGGCCCGCCCGGCCCTGCCGACCCGGGATGGCGTGAGCGCCAGCTGCGTGGCCCTGCCCACCGGCGCCTGGCTCACCGTGCTCGACTTCCTGTGCGAACGCATCCCGGCCGTGTCGCGCCCCGACTGGCATGCCCGGATGGCCCAGGGCGACGTGGTCGATGCACAGGGGCACCCCATCCCCCCCGATGCGCCCTACCGGGCCCAGACGCGCTTGTATTACTGGCGCCAGCTCGCCTTCGAGCATCCGATCCCGTTCGAGGAACGCATCGTCTTCCAGGATGCCCACCTCGTGGTGGCCGACAAGCCGCACTTTCTGCCGGTGACGCCGAAGGGCCGCTACGTGCAGCAGACGCTGCTGGTGCGACTCAAGCGCAGGCTGGGCATCGACACGCTGGTGCCCATGCACCGGCTGGACCGCGAGACCGCCGGTCTGGTCATGTTCACCGTGCAGCCCGCCGCGCGGCACGCCTACCAGTCGCTCTTTCGCGACCGGCAGGTGCACAAGGTGTATGAAGCCATTGCAGCCCACCGGCCCGAGATGACGTTCCCGCTGACACGGCGCAGCCGGCTGGCCGAAAGCGAGCGCTTCATGGCCATGCAGGAAGTCCCCGGCGAGCCCAACGCCGAGACCCGCATCGAGTGCGTCGAAACCCAGGCCGGTCGGGCGCGCTATCGCCTTCTGCCCACCACCGGGCAGAAGCACCAGCTTCGCGCCCACATGAACGCGCTGGGCCTGCCCATCGAAGGCGACCGCATCTACCCCGTGCTGCAGCCGGATCTGGCAGAAGGCGAGGCCCCCGACTACCGACACCCTCTGCAGCTGCTGGCTCGCACGCTGCGCTTCACGGACCCGGTGACCGGCCAGGCGCGCCATTTCGAGAGCACGCTGCGGCTCGACTGGCCCCTGGCAGGCACCTGAGCGAGCGGGCTCAGGCCGTCTGGTCCGGTCCGCGGAACAGGCCGCCCAACCCCACGCCCAGCAAACCCAGCGCCGACAGCGCCGCCACGGCCAGTGCCGCCATCGACATCGGCGACAGGCTCTCGCTGACCACGGTCTGAACGGAGGGCAGCGGCACCGTCACGCTGATGACGCCCACCGGCTGCCCGGCCTTGTAACCAAAGCCACCACCGCCATTGAACTGGTGGTTGGTGCGGATGAAATCGGGCGCGCTGCCCGGCGCATCGTGGCACTTCAGGCAGCTGGCCTGGGCCATCACGGCGCGCGCATACAGCAGCCGCCCGGCCTCCACGCGCCAGTATTCGAGCGGCGCCGGCTGGCTGATGCCCGGCACCCGCTGGGGTGTGACCAGCGCCTCGGCCTGGGCAGGCGGCAGCTTGGCAAAAGCGGCCTGAACCGCCTGGATGGCCTCGCGTTCGAAGGCGTTCGGGGCGTTGTTGCGGTTCAGCACCGACCCGGCCGTGAGCCGGTACTGAGAACGGCTGCCATTGGCGGCCAGCACATCGGCCACCTCGCGCTGCACCAGGGCCGGGTTCTTCCAGTGGTAGGCCTCGACGCGCTCCATCGCCTGCCGCTCGCTGAGCCGGTCCTCGGTCCTGCTGCCTTGCAGCACACCCGAATCGCCCTGCGACACGGCGTAGACCGAGCGCGTGAGGAAGGTGCCGGGCAGGCTGGCGTTCGCGCCCCTGCGTGCGCGCGTGGACACCGCCGTACTGCGAGGCCCATCGCCCCACGTTCTCGGCCATGTCGGCCACGGTGCGGCCCTCGTTGACCGTTCGGGTCAGGATCAGGCTTTCAGCGGCCTGCCAGCCACCCAGGGCCAGTGAACCCGACAGCAGGGCCGCAAAGCCCAGCACCATCACACCAGAAGAACGTCGCACTGCAAATACCTCTGTACAAACGAGGTGCCCCTGCAGCTGAAGCACCCGGGTAACCGGGCCCTGCCCGGCGGAAAGCGGCCGGGGCCGCGAAAAAACAGGATCAGGCCACCATGGGCTCGCCCATGCGGATCGGCTGCCCTGGCACCCAGTGCGGGTTGAAGGCCAGTTCGCCCTTCGGGAACAGCATCACCACGGTCGATCCCAACAGGAAGCGCCCCATTTCCTCGCCCTTGCGCAGCACGATCTGCTGGTCGGCGTAGTGCCATTCACGCACCTTGCCCGGACGCGGCGGGTTCACCACGCCATGCCACACCGTGGCCATGCTGCCCACCACCGTGGCGCCCACCAGCGTCAGCACGAAGGGGCCGTTCTCGCCTTCGAACACGCACACCACACGCTCGTTGCGCGCAAACAGCCCGGGCACGCCGCGCGCGGTGGCGGGGTTCACCGAGAACAGCTCGCCCGGCACGTAGATCATGCGGGTCAGGCGCCCCTCACAGGGCATGTGGATGCGGTGGTAGTCCTTCGGGCTCAGGTACAGGGTGGCGAAGTGACCGCCCTCGAACTGCGCGGCCAGCGCACGGTCGCCGCCCACCAGCGCCGTGGTGGAGTAGCTGTGGCCCTTGGCCTGGAAGATCTGGTCTCGGTCGATGGGGCCGCACTGGCTCACGGCGCCGTCCACCGGGCACACCAGCCGGGTGGTGGCAATGGGGCGCGCGCCCGGCTTGAGGGGCCGGGTGAAGAATTCGTTGAAGCTGGTGTAGCTGCTCAGTTCGGGCTGCGCGGCCTCGGCCATGTTGACGCCGTAGCGTCCGGCAAACCAGCGAATGAAGGCCGTGGTGAGCGCCCCCCCCTGGGCCGAAGCCCCCCAGCCAGCCAGGCGGGTCAGTGCCACCTTGGGCAGGATGTACTGGGACAAGACAAAAAGACGATCAGACACCACGGATTCCAGTCGATGAAACCGGTCGATTTTATCGGCTGGCTCCACGGGCGCGGGATGTCCATGTCCCCGTCCGCCCCCATTTCCAGGGTGCCGGCACCGCCAATCGGGCAGACGCCGCTGGCACGCTTCTCGCAAACATGAACTGTATACAGTTTTGCCACCCTGGAGCCCCTGCCCATGACCGCGATTTCGCGCCCCCGCCGCACCCTGCTGTCCACCCTGGCCGCTGCCACCGCCCTCACCTGGGGCGCCCTGGGCACCACGGCGGTGCACGCCCAGACCGCCATCAAGTTTCAGCTCGACTGGCGCTTCGAGGGCCCTGCCGCCCTGTTCCTGCAACCTGCGGCCAGGGGCCACTTCAAGCAGGCCGGGCTGGACGTGACGATCGACGCCGGCAACGGCTCGGGCGGCACCGTGACCCGGGTGGCCTCGGGTTCGTACGACATGGGCTTTGCCGACATGGCGGCCCTCATGGAGTTCCACGCCAACAACCCGGACGTGCCCAACAAGCCGGTCGCCGTCATGATGGTCTACAACAACACGCCGGCTGCCGCGTTCGCGCTGAAGAAATCGGGCATCAAGGCCCCGGCCGATCTGGCTGGCAAGAAGCTGGGCGCCCCCGTGTTCGACTCAGGGCGCAAGTCGTGGCCCATCTTTGCCAAGGCGAACAAGCTCGGTGCCGTGACATGGATCACCATGGACCCGCCCCTGCGCGAAACCATGCTGGTGCGCGGTGACGTCGATGCGATCACCGGCTTCTCGTTCACCTCGCTGCTGAACCTCGAAGCCCGCGGCGCCAAGCCGGACGAGATCGTGATGTTCCCGTACGCGCAGCACGGGGTGAAGCTGTATGGCAACGCCATCATCGCCTCGGCCAGGATCCTCAAGGAGAACCCGGAAGCCGTGAAGGCCTTCCTGAAGGCCTTTGCCAAGGGTGCCAAGGAGGTGATGGCCAACCCGTATGCCGCCATCGACTCGGTGAAGGCCCGCGACGGCATCATCAACGTCGAACTCGAGAAGCGCCGCCTGAAGCTGGCCATCGAGCAGGTGGTCAACAGCCCCGACGCGCGCGCCGAAGGTTTCGGCCAGGTGAAGCTGCCGCGCCTGGCGCTGATGGCCTCGCAGGTGGGCGACGCCTTCAACACCAAGACCCGCGTGAACCCCGAGGCTGTCTGGACGCCGGCCTACCTGCCCGCTGCGGCCGACCTCAATGTGCTGCCCGCCAAGAAGTGAAGCGGCTCGCGCGCACGCTGCCAAAGGACCACGATGACTGCGTTTGTTGATTTCCAGAACGTCTGGCTGGCCTACAACGACGAGCTGCTCGCAAAGAAGCAGTTCGCCGTCGAGGACATCAGCCTGCAGATCAGGAAGGGCGAGTTCGTCGCCATCGTCGGGCCTTCGGGCTGCGGCAAGTCCACCTTCATGAAGCTGACCACGGGGCTGAAGATGCCCTCGCAGGGCCGCATCACCATCGGCGGCGAGCCCGTGACGGGGCCGCTGAAGATCACCGGCATGGCGTTTCAGGCGCCCTCGCTGCTGCCCTGGCGCACCACGGTCGACAATGTGCTGCTGCCGCTGGAGATCGTCGAGCCCTATCGCTCGAACTTCAAGGCCAAGCGCAAGGAGTACGAAGCGAAGGCCCGCGCGCTGCTGCAGAGCGTGGGGCTGGGGGGCTACGAAGACAAGTTCCCGTGGCAGCTTTCCGGTGGCATGCAGCAACGCGCCTCGATCTGCCGCGCGCTGATCCATGAACCCCAGATGCTGCTGCTGGACGAGCCCTTCGGTGCGCTCGACGCCTTCACGCGCGAGGAGCTGTGGTGCGCCCTGCGTGATCTGCAGGCCGAGCAGGGATTCAACGTCATCCTGGTGACGCATGACCTGCGCGAAGCCGTCTTCCTGGCCGACACCGTCTACGTGATGAGCCGCAGCCCGGGGCGCATCCTCGCGCGCCGGGAGATCGAACTGCCGCGGCCACGTGATCTGGAGGTCACGTACACGCCCGAGTTCACCCACATCGTGCACGAACTGCGCGCGCACATCGGTGCCCTGCGCAAGCCGACCACCATCCAGACCACCGCGGAGATTGCGCAATGAGCCTCTCGTCCAGGCAAATGGAGCGCTGGGCCCCCTGGGCCTTGCTGCTGTTCGTCATCGCCCTGTGGCAGGTGCTGTGCACCGCACTCGATGTGTCGGAGTTCATCTTCCCCAGCCCTGTCCGCATCGCCTCACAGATTGCGGAGTTCCACAGCGAACTGCTGCGTCACGCCTGGCACACCTTCTGGGTGACGATGGTGGGCTTTGCCATCGCGATCGTGGTCGGCGTGCTGCTCGGCTTTCTGATTGGCAGCTCTCGGCTGGCCTACGCGGCTGTCTACCCGCTCATGACCGCCTTCAACGCCCTGCCCAAGGCCGCCTTCATCCCGATCCTCGTGGTCTGGTTCGGCATCGGCGTGGGCCCGGCGGTGCTCACGGCCTTTCTCATCAGCTTCTTTCCGATCATGGTCAACATTGCAACCGGCCTGGCCACGCTGGAGCCGGAGCTGGAAGACGTGCTGCGCGTGCTCGGCGCCCGCCGCTGGGACGTGCTGATCAAGGTCGGCCTGCCTCGCTCCATGCCTTACTTCTACGGCTCGCTGAAGGTCGCCATCACGCTGGCCTTCGTCGGCACGACGGTGTCGGAGATGACCGCTGCCAACGAGGGCATCGGCTACCTGTTGATCAGCGCCGGCTCGGCGATGCAGATGGGCCTGGCCTTCGGCGGCCTGGTCATCGTGGGCGCCATGGCGATGATCATGTACGAAGTGTTCTCGGTGGTGGAAAAGCGCACCACCGGCTGGGCCCACCGCGGGAGCCAGAATCACTGAGTGAGCCTCCCCGCACCTGCATCCTCTTGCCATCCCCTTTTCTGACAGGAGCCCCGATGAACCCGATCCGACCGCTGTCCCGTGTGGCCGCCCCGGCCCTCGCCCTTCTCGCCGTGCTGGGTGCCGGCACGCAGGCCCGCGCCGCCGACAAGTTCACCTACCTGACCAACTGGTACGCGCAGGCCGAACACGGCGGCTTCTACCAGGCGCAGGCCACCGGGCTCTACAGCAAGGCCGGGCTCGACGTGACGATCAAGATGGGCGGCCCACAGGTCAACCTCATGCAGTTGCTGGTGGCGGGCCAGGCCGACTGCATCATGGGTTACGACGTGCAGACCATGAAGGCCTGGGAACAGGGCATCCCCGCCGTCACGGTGGCGGCCGCCTTCCAGAAGGACCCGGCCGTCATCATCGCCCACCCCGAGGTGCGCCGCTTCGAAGAGCTCAAGGGCAAGACCCTGCTGATCGGCAGCGCGGGCATGGTCACCTACTGGCCTTGGGTGAAGAGCAAGTACGGCTTCACCGACAGCCAGATGCGGCCCTACACCTTCAACATCCAGCCCTTCCTGGCCGACAAGAACATCGCCCAGCAGGGCTACCTCGCCTCCGAGCCCTTCAGCATCGAGAAACAGGGCGGCTTCAAGCCCTCGGTGTTCCTGCTGGCCGACCTGGGCTGGCCGCCCTACGCCACCACCATCGTGTGCACGGCCGACACGGTGAAGAACAGGCCGCGTCAGGTGGCGGCCTTCGTGAAGGCGTCGATGGAAGGCTGGAAGAGCTACCTCACGGCCGATCCGGGCCCAGCCAACGCGCTCATCAAGAAAGACAACCCGAACATGACGGACGACCTGATCGCCAATGGCATTGCCAAGATGAAGGAAGTCGGCATGGTGTTCGGGGGCGATGCCGCGAAGCTCGGCGTGGGCGTGATCACCGACGCGCGCATGAAGCAGACCTACGACATGATGGTGGCCAACAAGCTGCTGGACCCGGCCAAGGTGGACGTGAAGAAGACCTACACCACGCAGTTCGTGCAGCAGCTGAAAATCATGCCCTGAACCTTCGGAGCCCACCCGTCCATGCGCCACAGCCTGCCCGTCATCGACCTCAGCCAGCGCGACGGCCTGCCCGAGCGGCTGGATGCCGCCTGCCGGCACGAAGGGTTCTTCTACCTCATCGGCCATGGTGTGGACCCGGCACTGCGCGCAGCGGCCTTCGACGCGGCTCGGCGCTTCTTTGCACTGCCTGACACGGAGAAGGCCCGCTGGCACATCGAGCGCAGCGGCATCCACCGCGGCTGGGATCCGGTGGCCTGGCAAGCGCTGGAGCCCGGTCAGCCGGGTGACCTGAAGGAAAGCTTCTACCTCGGGGTCGACCGCGGCCCGGATGACCCGCTGGTGCAGGCCGGCACGCCGAACCAGGGCCCGAACCAGTGGCCAGACGAGCACCAGGTGCCCGGTTTCCGGCAGGCCGTGCAGGCCTACGAGGCCGCGCTGAGCCAGCTGGCGCGGCGCGTGCTGTCCTTCATGGCGCAGGGCCTGGGCCTCCATGCCCGCTGGTTCGACGCCTGCCTGCAGGATCCCATGCCGGTGCTTCGGCTGCTGCACTACCCGCCGCAGCCGCCTTCCGAGGCCGTGCGGCCCGGGCAAATCGGCTGTGGGGCCCACACCGACTGGGGCAGCATCACGCTGCTGGCGCAGGACGACGCGGGGGGCCTGCAGGTGCAGGCGGCCGACGGCACCTGGTTCGATGCGCCGCCCATGCCGGATGCCTTCGTGGTCAATCTGGGCGACATGATGGCGCGCTGGACCAACGACCGCTACCGCTCCACACCCCACCGCGTGTTCAACCCGCACGGCCGCGAACGGTATTCGCTGGCCTACTTCTTCGACATCGATTACCACGCCGAGGTGCAGGCCCTGCCCGGCTGCTTCGACGAAGCCAACCCGCCGCGCTACCCGCCCACCACAGCCGGCGAGCACATCATCGAGATGTATGAACGCACCCGCGCCAGCCATTGAGATCCTGTCCGCCGAGCAGGTCTACCCCAACGGCACCCGGGCGCTGATGCCGGTGTCGCTGACGATCGCGCCCGGCGAGTTCGTCAGCCTGCTCGGCCCCTCGGGCTGCGGCAAGAGCACCCTGCTGAAGATGGTGGCCGGCCTGCTGGCTCCGAGCGACGGCCGCATCCTGCTGTCACGCCGGCCCGTGCACGACGCGGGCCACGACCCGCAGCTGTCCTTCGTGTTCCAGGAGGCCACGCTCATGCCCTGGGCCAGCGTGGCCACGAACGTGCGCCTGCCGCTGGATCTGGCCGGCGTGCCGCGAGCCGAGGCCGACGCCCGCGTGGCCGAAGCACTCGAACTGGTCGGCCTCGGGCGCTTCGGCGCGCACCGCCCGCGCGAGCTTTCGGGCGGCATGCAGATGCGGGTGTCCATCGCGCGCGGCCTTGTCACCCGACCGCGCCTGCTGCTGATGGACGAACCGTTCGGTGCCCTCGATGAAATCACCCGCAACCGCCTTGACAGCGACCTGCTTGCACTGTGGCGCCAGCAGGGGCTCACCGTCGTGTTCGTCACCCACAGCATCAGCGAGGCGGTGTTCCTTTCGACCCGTGTGGTGGTGATGGCTGCGCGGCCGGGTCGCGTGGTGGAAGACCTCCGCATCGAGGCGCCGTGGCCGCGTGACGAGGACCACCGCACCTCGCCGCAATTCAACGAGCAGGTGCGCCATCTGCAGCGCAGCCTGAACGCCGCCAGCCAGGAGACCGCATGAGCGTCGCCCTTCACCGCAGCACCGCCATGCAACAGTACGTGCTGCCCGTGCTGCTGGCGGCCTTTCTGATCGGCTTGTGGCAACTGTGGACGGTGGCGGCGCAGGTGCCCTCCTATCTGGTGCCCTCGCCGGTCGACATCGCGAAGACGCTGGTGGCCGACTTCGGCCTGCTGATGGGCGCGCTGTGGGTGACGGTGAAGATCACGGTGCTGGCCTTCCTCAGCGCCGCCGTGCTCGGCGTGCTGATTGCCTTTGCCTTCGTGCAGAGCCGCTGGATCGAGGCCGCCTTCTTTCCGTACGCCGTGCTGCTGCAGGTGACGCCCATCGTCGCCATCGCCCCGCTCATCATCGTGTGGGTCAAGGACCCGACGGCGTCGCTCGTGGTGTGCGCCACGCTGGTGGCCCTGTTTCCCATCATCAGCAACACCACCGTGGGGCTGCGCAGCGTGCACCCCGGTCTGGCGGCCTACTTTCAGCTGCAGCGCGCCTCGCGCTGGCAGGTGCTGCTGCGGCTGCGCATCCCGTCGGCCCTGCCCTATTTCTTCGCCGGCCTGCGCATCTCGGGGGGGCTGGCCCTCATCGGTGCGGTGGTGGCCGAGTTCGTGGCTGGCACGGGCGGCACGGGCACGGGGTTGGCCTATCAGATCCTGCAGTCAGGCTACCAGCTCAACATCCCGCGGCTGTTCGCTGCACTCGTCCTCATCTCGCTCACCGGTGTGGCCGTGTTCGCCGCCCTGGCGTGCCTCACACGCTGGGCGCTGGGCGGCTGGCACGAAAGCGAGCTCAATCGATGAGCCACTCCTCCCTTCTGATTCGCGGCGCACAGGCGATCCTCACGGGCCGCGCGGGCGACGCCATGCGGCATGACGTGCGATCCCACGGGGCCGACATCCGTGTGCGTGGCAGCCGCATCGACGCCATCGGCCACCTCACGCCCGAGCACGGCGAACGCGTGATCGACGCGCACGGCTGCATCGTCATGCCGGGATGGGTCAACACCCACCACCACCTGTTCCAGAGCCTGCTCAAGGGCATTCCGGCCGGCATCAACCTGGGCCTGATGGGCTGGCTGAGCGCCGTGCCCGTGTCCTACCGGCGGCACTTCGACCACGAAGCAGTGATGCGGCTGGCCGCGCGCCTGGGCCTGGTCGAGTTGCTGCTGTCGGGCTGCACCACCGTGGCCGACCACCAGTACCACTACTACCCGGGCATGCCGTTCGATGCCTCGCAGGCGGTCTTTGATGAGGCCGCCGCACTGGGCCTGCGCTTCGTGCTGTGCCGCGGTGGCCAGACGGTCACCCGCAGCATCGACGTCAACCCGCCCCCACAGGTTCAACCGGAGACGCTGGAGGACTTTCTGGCCGCCGTCGAGCACGACGTGCAACGCTTTCACGACCCGGCGCCCGATGCCCTGCGCCGCGTGGTCTGTGCGCCCACCACGCCCACGTGGTCGGTGCCGGTCGAGCACCTGCGCCCCATCGCGGACGAGGCCCGCCGACTCGGTATCCGCCTGCACAGCCATCTGAGCGAAACGTCGGACTACGTGCGCTACACGCACGAGGTCCATGGCTGCTCACCGGTGGATTTCGTGGAACAGCATGGCTGGGTGGGCGAAGACGTCTGGTATGCGCACCTGGTGCACCTCTCCTCTGCCGAAGTGACCAAGCTGGCCCGCACGGGCACCGGCATGGCGCATTGCCCGCAAAGCAACTGCCGGTTGGGCTCGGGTGTGGCCCCAGCGCCGGCCCTGCACCGAGCGGGCGGTCGGGTCTCGCTGGCTGTCGACGGCGCAGCCTCGAACGAGGCCGCCGACATGCTGCACGAAGCGCACACCGCCTGGATGGTGCACCGGGCCGTCGGTGGGCCGGATGCCATCACGGCCGAGGAAGTGCTCCACATGGGCACGGCCGGGGGCGCGCGCGTCCTCGGGCTGGATGCCGTGGGCACCCTGGCCCCGGGTCAGGCGGCCGACATCGTGGTCATGCCGCTGAACGAGCCGCGGCAGTGGGGTCTGCATGACCCGGCCATGGCCCCGGTGGTGAGCGGCGCCGGACGCCCCAGCCATGTCCTGTGCCACGGTCGGGTCGTGCTCGACAACGGCCAGATTCCCGGGCTGGACCTGCAAGCCCTTCGCGCTGAAGCCCAAGCGGCGGTGCGTGTCATGCAGACCGCACGATCCTGACACTGAACTGATCCATGCCTGTGCCCCCACCCCGCTACCCCGCCCTGCCTCCGCTCAGCGAGGCACAGATCACCTCGCTGCTGCGCCGCGCCAATACGGTGGCCGAACGCGCACGCAGTCTTGGCCGCCATCCCTTCGGGGCCATTCTGGTGGGGCCCGACGGCCACACGGTGCTGGCAGAGCAAGGCAACGTCGACACGGTGAACCATGCCGAATCGGTGCTGGCGCGCACCGCGGCCCTGAACTACAGCCCCGAGGTGCTGTGGCAGTGCACCCTCGTCACGACGGCCGAGCCGTGTGCCATGTGCGCTGCCACCCAGTACTGGGCCAACATCGGGCGCGTGGTGTATGGCATGACCGAGCACCGGCTTCTTGAACTCACGGGCGACGCCAGCGAAAACCCGACCATGAACCTGCCCTGCAGGGACGTCTTCGCCCGCGGGCAGAAGCCGATCGAGGTCATCGGCCCCGTGGCTGCCATGGAAGAGGACATCGCCGCGCTGCACCGCGGCTTCTGGCATCGCGAGCACGGAGCCTGACGGCCCGCTCGCTCACTTGAGGGCCGCGCGCGCCTTGGCCATCACGGCCGCAGTGGCCGCCTGGTCGGGCGGGCCACTGATGAAATCACCCAGGCACCCCGAACCGGCACACACGAGGTACTGCGGCTTGTCGCCACACTTCCACGCCGCCCACATCTCCAGCGGCATCAGGCTCACTGACTTCACGAAGCCCGTGCCCGTGCCGCCGAACTGGGACGGAATGCAATTGAACGCCGAGCCGACTTCGCTGACGTGGCACTGCTTGGCCTCGCCTGGCGCCGGATCGCCGCCCAGGGTGGCCGCATCGCATACGTAGGTACCCGTGGCCGCCACCGAGGCGCTGCGCCACTTGCCCGGCACGCCGTACCAGACGAACTGGCCGGCCTTGGCCGCCACCCGTCCGCCCTCAGGAACCTGCGCTCCCGCCGGAGTGGCCCAGACACCGACTCCGAACGCAAGAGCCCAACACGCAAGCCGCATCTCCCGCTCCTTGTGCACCACGACGCAGCATGCACGGCAACCAGCGTGCCTGCCCTCCTGTCCGGGCTTGTGATCGCACGTTCCATGTCCGGTGACCAATCCTCACCCATCCCGTTTCACAATGCGACGGATTGCAGGGCAATGTAAGCAAGCTCATCGCTTGCAACCCGGTGTGGTGTTTTGTACCGATGCCCGTCAGCCTTGCGCGTAGCGCGCGCTTGTCATGGGTGCGCGGCCAGCCATGACTTCCCGGCAGCCAGCGCCGAGAGCGGCGAGCCAAACCCGGCGCCCACCGGAATCTCGCCGTCCCATGCGGTCTCGGGCGGATCGCCATCGATCGCGACCGCCTCCACCGACACCGACCACGTTCCCGAGTCGCTGTGGCGCTTGGCCGTCACGAGATAGCTGCAACCACTCACGTCCACGGTCTCATCCACCTGGCTCGGGTTGAGCTGTTCGCATGCGCTTCCCATGATTCACCTCCGTGCGTCAAAGGACACAGGACCATGTTGCGCATTCTGCATGCCTGCGGACACCGGCCTTTCCCTAGCCCGCGGGCACACGGTTTGCCGCCCGGCGGGCCATGCTCTGGTTGAAAACAATGCACCTTGCCGCGCTGGTGTGCTGGTGCGGCGCGCTCTTGGGCGTCGTCGCCGCGCTCGGCCGCCCGGGTGGCCCCCCGGACACGCAGGAAGCGGCCGCACCACAGCGGACCCTGTTCCTGCTCATGGCCACGCCCGCTGCGCTGGTGGCCATTGCCACGGGCACGGGCCTCTTCGCCCTGGTGGATGGCACGCCGACCTGGCTGGCCGCGAAGCTGTTTGCGGTCACGTTGCTCGCCACGTGTCACCTGCTTGCCGGGTGGGCCCTGCACCGCGAAGAGCACGGCGAGCCCCTGCCCTCATCGCCGCATCTCGGCCTGTCTGCCGCCACCGCCTCAGCCATGGTCGGCACGCTGTGGCTCGTGCTGGCCAAACCTGCGTAAGGCCGTGCGATGAGGGAGCGTCGCTGCGCCACGCTACCTCGCCGTCACCACGCCCACCGCCTGCTCGTAAACCAGCCGGCCGCCCAGCAGGCTCGCCAAGCCGACCAGAAACGCCGCCAACGCACTGAGTGCCACGGTCATCCACACCGGCTCGCCGGAAGGGGCGACCTGCAGCCGCCAGAACCAGCTCAGCGTTGCCACGGACAGCATCATCACCGCCGCCACGCCGTGGCACGCCGCGACCAGCATGCCCCGGATGCGCCGCACCAGCACCCAGTCGGCCGTGCCCACCACCGCCGCAAACCAGCCGCCCCAGGCCCCCACCCCGGCGAGCCACAGGGCGGCGCGCTGCCAGAACACATCGGCCGTCCACCAATGCGCGGCGTCGGCCCCCAGAACGGCCAGCAGCATCGCCACCGGAAAGTGCACCACCATGGGATGCAGCGGGTGCCCCGCCAGCCGTACATGGCTGTGGATCGGGTCGATCACCGTCGTTCTGCGTCTGCGTGCTGCCATCGGGCGTCTCCGCTAGTCCTGATTCTGGCCACGATGCCGCTGGCCGGCTTGAGCGCCTGTGCCGGGCCGCAGTCCATCCTCGACCCCGCCGGCCCTGCGGCCCGCACGATCGCCGCGCTCTGGTGGGGCATGCTGGCTTACGGCACCCTCGCGCTCGTGGTGGTGGCGGCCTTGTGGTGGCGCGGCCTGCATCGTCGCCACGCGCCCCCGGCTGACACAACCCGGCCCGCCTGGGCCTCGCGGTGGCTGCTGGTCGGCGGCGTGCTCTGGCCCACCTTCAGCATCGTGGTCCTGCTGGCATTCGGCATGCCCGCCGGCCATGGCATCCAGGCCCTGCCCCTGCCCGCCGGCGCACCGCGCATCACGGTCGACGTGCACGCCAGGCGGTGGACATGGCTGGTGCACTATGCCGGCCGCACCACCCCGCTGGTCAACGAATTGCGCATGCCGGCCGGTGTGCCGGTGGACGTCCGCGTGCACGCCGACGACGTGATCCACAGCTTCTGGGTGCCACGCCTGCAAGGCAAGGTCGACGCCATCCCGGGCCGCGTGAACGCGCTGCGCCTGCAAGCAGACACCCCGGGCGTGCACCGCGGGCAGTGCGCCGAGTTCTGCGGCACCGGCCATGCGCACATGGTGCTGAACGTCATCGTGATGCCCCCCGCGGACTTTGCCCGCTGGATGAAGGAGCCTGCGCCATGAGCCCCGAGTCGGCCGACAGTGGGCCCGGCCGCGACCCCGAGGTCCTGCATGCCGAGATGGAAGCCGTCTGGGGCAACCCGACGGGCTGGCGCACGGCGTCCGTCGTCAACCATAGCAGCATCGGGCTGCGCTTCATGGGAACGGGGGCGGTGTTCTTTGTGGTCGGTGGACTGCTGGCCATGCTGGTGCGAGCGCAACTCGCGCGCCCGGGCGCCACGGTGATGGACGCCAGCGCCTACAACCAGGCCTTCACCATGCACGGCAGCGTCATGATGTTCCTGTTTGCCGTGCCGGTGCTGCAGGGCCTGGCTTCCTACCTGATGCCCAAGATGCTGGGGGCGCGCGACCTGGTCTTCCCGCGGCTCAGCGCGCTCGGCTACTGGTCCTACCTGTTCGGCGGCGTGATCCTGCTCTCCAGCCTCGTGTGGGCGGTGGCCCCGGACACCGGCTGGTTCATGTACGTGCCGCTCAGCAGCCGCCCCTACAGCCCGGGGCCCAACGCCGACTTCTGGCTGCTGGGCATCACCTTTGTCGAGATCGCCACCATGGCCTCGGCCATCGAGATGGTGGTGTCCATCCTGCGCACCCGCGCGCGCGGCATGACGCTGCCCCGCATGCCCATCTTCGCGTGGTACATGCTCGTGACCTCGCTGATGATCATCGCCGGCTTCCCACCGCTCATCCTGGGCAGCATCCTGCTGGAGCTCGAACGCTCGGCCGGCTGGGCTTTTTTCGATGTCGCACGCGGCGGTGACCCGATCCTGTGGCAGCACCTCTTCTGGCTGTTCGGCCACCCCGAGGTCTACATCATCTTCCTGCCCGCGGCGGGCATCGTCTCCACCATCCTGCCGGCACACGTGCGCCATCCGCTGGTCGGCTACACCTGGTCGGTCATTGCCGTCATCACCACGGGCTTCATCAGCTTCGGCCTGTGGGTGCACCACATGTTCACCATCGGCCTGCCGCATCTGGCGCAGGCCTTCTTCTCGGCGGCCAGCATGCTGGTGGCGGTGCCCACCGGCATCCAGGTCTTTGCCTGGCTGGCCACCCTGTGGGCCGGGCGCCCCCAGCGCACGGTGCCCATGCTGTGGCTCACCGGCTTCCTGCTGATCTTCGTGGCCGGCGGGCTGACGGGCGTCATGCTCGCCCTCGTGCCGTTCGACTGGCAGGTGCACGACACCCACTTCGTCGTCGCCCACATGCACTACGTGCTCGTGGGCGGCATGCTGTTTCCGCTCGTGGCTGGGCTGTACCACTGGCTGCCCCTGTTCAGCGGCCGCATGCCGTCAGAGCGCCTCGCACGCTGGGCGTTCTGGGTCACCTTCATCGGGTTCAACGGCACCTTCCTCATCATGCACTGGACCGGCCTGCTCGGCATGCCGCGCCGGGTCTACACCTACGAAGCCGGGCTGGGTTGGGACCTACCGAACCTCGTGTCCTCCGTCTTCAGCTTCGTCATGGCCTTCGGCGTGGCCATGGTCTTCATGGACCTGTTCCTGTCGGTGCGACACGGCCGGCGCGCCAGCCCCAATCCCTGGCAGGCCGACACGCTGGAATGGGCCTGCGACATGCCTCCCCGCGCCTACAACTTCGCCAGCCTGCCCACGGTCACCAGCCGCCATCCCCTGTGGGACGAACCGGACCTGCCAGAGCGCATGCGCGAGGGGCAGCTGGCCCTGCCCCGCGCAAACCACGGCCGGCGCGAAACCATGGGCAGCGACCCGACTCAGGGCACCCCGCGTGAGGTGATCCATCTGCCCGGCAACAGCTTTCTGCCGCTGCTGCTGGGGCTGGCCCTGGGTTGGGTGTGCGTGGCCCTGCTTGCGAAGGCGTATGGGGTGGCGGCCCTGGGTGCGGGGGCGGCGGCCGGTGTGGCATTGCGTTGGTCATGGGTGAATGGCGCCCACCCGGGGGCCGCGGCCGAAACCCACGGCTTGCCGGAAGGCCTTCTGCTGCACTCGCGCACCGCCGACGGGCCGGGCCTCTGGGGCATGGGGATGACGCTGCTGGCCGATGGCGCCCTCTATGCGTCGCTGCTGTTCGGGTGGCTGTACCTCTGGACGGTGTCGCCCGCCGCAGCCAGTGCGCCCCTGCCGACTCCGCTGCTGGCCCGGCTGACACCGACCGGCCTGGCTCTGGGCGGGACGGCGCTGACCACGGCCGCGGTCGGGCTGGCACTCATGCGACGAGCCAGTCAGCGACTCCAGCGCGGGCACGATGCGGGGCTCGTGCCGCAGACGCTGGGCGCCGGCCTGCTGGGCCTGCTGTCTGTGGCCTGCCTGGCCGTCCTGCTCCGCGTGGTGCCGCTCGCGCCGCAACAGCACGCGCACGACGCCATCGTCTGCACGCTGTTCGCCTTCCAGCTGCTGCATGGCCTGATCGGCTCGGTCGCCAGCCTGCTGCAGGCCTGGCGTGTGGGCCACCGCTACGTCGGCCCGCACGCCCCCTACGAGCCGCTCGTGGTGACCCAGTGGTGGGGCTTCGCCGCGGCGACCCTGTGGGTTACCGCGGGCGTGGTGTTCGGGGTGCCCGCCCTGTGGAGCGCGCCATGAGCCGGCTGCTGCACGCGACGCACCCCTTGCAACTGGTCTGGGGTCTGCTGCTGTGGACTGTGTGGTTCGTGCTCATCTACACCGTCCAGGCGCTCAGCTGTGTGTCACCCGCGCCGCACGCTGCCGTTCATCCCACCGCCGTCAACACCGCCCTGCTCATGATCGGCGTCGGGTTCGCGGCGGTGATGGTGTGGATGATGTGGCGGTGTCTGCGCGCGAGCCGGCAGGCCGCGCTGCCGGCTACGGGGCGCTTCATCGCGTTGACCGCGGCCGTGTTGCATGGCACGGCCGCGTTCTCCACGTTGTTTGTCGCGCTGCCGTTGTGGCGCCTGCCACCATGCCTGTGATGCCCGACACAGGCTGCCTCCGATGCAGGTTGTTCCTGCGCGGGTCACTGACCGCCTCGGTGCTGCTGGGCATGAGCGGAGCCCAGGCCCACACACCGGTCGGCCTGGCCGGCCAGCAGGTGTGGCCCGTGTGGCTCAGCTGGGTGCTCTACCTCACCGCCTGGTGGCTGTACCTGCTCGGAGCCCTGCGCGTGCGGCCAGACCGCCGCAGCCGCGCGGCCTTCCACAGCGGCATGCTGGTCTGCGGATTGGCGCTGTTCGGTCCCGTTGACGAGGCCGCAGCCCACAGCACCGCCATGCACATGCTGCAGCACATGCTCCTGATTGCGGTGGTGGCACCGTGGATGGTGGTGGCCCGGCCGCTGGTGCAATGGCGCGCCGCCCTGGGCCCGCGACTTGACCCGTGGACACGGCCAGTGCTGGGCAGCTTGCGGTATCCGCTGGGCTGGGCGCTGGCGCACGGGGCGGCACTGTGGGTGTGGCACATGCCGCGGCCCTACATGGCGGCTCTGCAGCATGAGGCCTTGCATGCGATCGAGCACGCCTGCTTCCTCTTGAGCGCCTGGGGCTTCTGGTGGGCGGTGCTGCGCGCCCCGCCCCCTGTGAGGGCCGCCGCCATGCTGTCGCTGTGGCTCACCCTCATGCACACCGGCTTTCTGGGTGCGGTGCTCGTCTTCGCGCCGCGCCCCCTGTACTTCCCTGAATCCCGGACGCTTGACGACCAGCAGCTGGCCGGGCTGCTGATGTGGGCACCCGGCGGCGCGGTCTATGTGGCGGCGGCGGGTTGGCTGGTCAGCCGCTGGTTGAAACCGCCCGTCGCGAGGCAGCCACCTCCTCAGACCTGTTGATCGACACGCCGCCGGGCAGAATCGCGTTCACCCGCACCTTGCGCACACCAAACTCCACCGCCTGCCTCCACGACGATGTTCAAGACCACAAGCCTTCTCCAGGCGCCGCCCTCCGCAGCGTTTGTCGCCGTGGGAATGAACGCCCTCATCGAGCCCGCCCACGCCCTGGACCGGCTGAGCGCCACGCTCGCCCTTGCGCCATGAAGCCCCATGTGTCGGTCATCACCCTCGGCGTCGACGACCTGCCCCGCGCCGTCGCCTTCTACCGCGACGGGCTGGGTCTGAGCACCCAAGGCATCGTCGGCGCGGAGTTCGAGCAGGGTGCCGTCGCCTTCTTTCGCCTTGCGGGTGGGCTCAGACTCGCTTTGTGGCCGCGAGCCAGTCTCGCCCGCGACACGGGACTTCCCATGGCCGCAGCGGCACCGACGGCCATGAGCCTCGGGCACAACGTGAACTCGGTTGAAGAGGTGGACGCGGTGATGGCCCAGGCGCAGGACGCAGGGGCAAGAATCATCAAGCCGGCCCAGGTCACTTTCTATGGCGGCTACGCTGGCTACTTCCAGGACCCCGAGGGCCACCTGTGGGAAGTGGTCTACAACCCCGGGCTGGAGGCCCTCTGACGCAACCCCAGAACGACAAAGGCGACAAGCACCTGAATGCTTGTCGCCTTTGAACTATTCGGTGGGGTGGCTGATGGGACTCGAACCCACGACAACCAGAATCACAATTTGGTTTTCGTGCCTTTAGAATCAACAGCTTACGCCAGCTTTTGGAAAAAAACCAGCGTACACCGTGAGCAATCAATGCTGTCTGTCGGGTATGGTTTCCACGGCGTCGATGCATTCCTGGCAGGCAGCAGTGATGCCGCCTTGCAGGCCGTTGACCTTCACGGCGAGCCGGTCAGCTTCACCCGCCAGCCGTGCAACTTCTCCCCCGCATTCAGCGAGTAATCCACCTTCTCCGGCTGCATCAGCTCCCGGCTGATCTTGGGGCGCTGCGCCTCCCGCACCTCCGGCAGCTGCAGCCCCTTCCCGGCGTCGACGCAGGGCGAGCCGCAGGCTGTCAAGTTCAGCAGCAGCGGCAGCGCGATCACGGTCAGCAGCAGCCGCAAGGCGTTGGTTTTCATCTTCGGATTCCTTCATCTGTTGGGCGCGCTTGGCGTCTTCGACGCGGCGCTGTTCGGCCAGGCGCACGGCCTGGCGGGCTTCTTCGGTGACGCGGGCCAGGTATCCCTGGTGCTCCCGTGCGTCCCCGTATCGGTTGACGGCCAGCCAAGCCAGGGCGAGCGTCCCGGCAATGGCCAGCACGACAGACAGGGCTGTTTTCATGCTGTGTCGGTGGTGGTGTTGAGGATGGCCAGCATCTCGTTGGCCTCGGTTCGGCGTCGGGCGGCCTGGTCCATGGCCGGCCCGTTGATCGCCTTGGTGATGGCGTCCAGCTGCCGCGCATCGGCCAGCTCGTTGCAGCCGCAGACCTTCCAGTACCAGGCGGCCGACAGGCAGGCGTCAGACGGCTGCAGCAGCAGATCCGGCTGTTCAAGGTAGGGGCGGCCCAGCTCGCGGCCGGCGCGCTCGTACCAGGCCCGGCCCGTGAGCTGGAAGATGCCGCGGCCATGGAAGCGGTAGCCGTCGCCGCTCGCCTCATCGCCGTTGCCGTTCTTGCCGGCGTAGACGCAATTGGCGAAGGCCACAGGCTTGCGCACCAGGCTCTGCGCCTGCGCCAAGGTCTTCACCCGGCTGGGGAACAGATCGAGGATGCGCTGGGCGCTGGAATAGGTCAGCACCTCATCGAGCCGGACGAAGCCCGACGACTCCACGATGGCCTGGCCAAGAAAGGCCGCCAGGCGGCCCTTGGTGTCGATGGCGTGCAGCGCGCAGGCGGCGCGCAGCGGGTCCACCATGCGCTTGGCCAGCGTGGGCGGCACGCCCGACGCCAGCAGGTGATCGAGCGTCAGCGCGAAACCCATTCCGGCCGCCCCTTCACGCTCAGATTCAGCTTGATGCCGAAGGCCCCGCCCGTTCGCCAGCCCAGGTAGAACTTGCAGTAGGGCGAGAGGTAGGACACGAACGGCAGGGACAGCCACCAGCGGTTGCACACCAGCACGTCGGTCCAGCACGTCAGCGCCCCGCCGCCCGGCTTGTGGATCCGCGGCACCCACCGCCCTGTCACGATGCGCTCGCGGTCTGCCACGCCGATCAGGTACCACGTCAGGTTGTGGCACGGGTTGCGCAGCCACCAGAGCACGGCCAGGCCAATCGACTCGGGCCGGCCTGCGCGCCAGGTGGCGTCACCGTACCAGCCGTCATCCTCGTTGCCGAACAGCAGCCAGATGGGGTCGATTTTTTTACGCCACCCCACGACATGCCGGCGCGCCGGTAGCGTGACGCTCCAGACCTGGCCGCGCTTGGCCGGTGGCCAACCCTCCCCTGCCAGCAGCGCGCTGATGCGATGGCCGCGGAACAGCAGCAGGACGGCCAGCAGCAGCGCCACGGCGAGCGCCGGCATGCTGTCGTGCCCGTGGCCACCCAGGGGGATGGCGGCGAGCCATGCACCCCACGCCACCAGGCCCGACAAGGCCCAGCGCACCGGCCGCGGCGTGCGCGCATCGGTTGCGGACATGGCCAGGGCCAGGCCGCCCAGCATGATGGCCAGGCCGCACAGCACCTGCAGCCAGCCGAGGAAAGTGTGAACAGTCGGAACAGTCATCACGCACCCCCCGCCTTGCTGCGCAGAAAGGCCAGGCCCAGCGGCAGCAGCTCGCGCTGTCCGATGGCGGCCAGGATGGCCGTGCACAGCGGGTTTGCTGCGTCATCGGCCAGGTGAAGGGACAGGCCCGGCAGGCTGTTGAGCAGCGCCACCAGCACGGGGCCGGCCAGCTTGCTGCCAGCCCAGATGCCGAGGCCCAGCGACATGCAGAACGTCATCGCCATGGCGAAGACGCTGCGCGCAGACATGACGGCACGATCAGATGCGCCGACAGCCGTAGCCGCGCCCAGGATCGCCGCCATGACGACGGGCGGGGGCACCCCCATGGATGCGGCCAGGAAGCCCATGGCCGAGGTGAAGGCGCCGACCGATGCGAGCAGCGCCGTGGAAGTGGGTTCAGCCATCAATGGCCCTCCAGAAATGAAAAACCCGCCTCATGGGCGGGTGTGGTTGCGGGGCGGGTTCGGTCAGGTGAGCGTGGCCAGCTCGGCGCGCAGCTTGACGGCCTGCGCCTCAAGGTCCACCAGGCGCGACGTGTCGCCAGTCAGGGTGGACTCGCGCACGGCTCGCGGCGTCTTGGCGTCAACCGCCAACAGCTCGAGCTTGATTGCGGCGATACGGTCGGCTTTCGCCGTGTCGGGCGGTGGAGGCTGCGTAGCCTGCCAAAACTCATGCTCAAGGCAGTCGGCCTCCGATGCGGCGGCGCGCCATCCCATTCCATCCTTACGGACTGCGTAACTCACAGGTTGTCCTCCCAGCCGACAAATACGGCGTTGCACGAAGCGTTGTCACCGGCATAAAAAAGGTAATCCGACTCCAGCAGAACCTCACCCAGCACGGTGAATCCATTTCCGGACGCGGTGGTGGTGTTACTCACCGTGAGCGGCGCACGCAGGTGGTTGGTGCCCGAGTAACCGCCATAAGATGCAGACGGCGCCACCATGGCGGTCATGCCGGCGGCCGAGGACGTGCCCACCATGAGGGCTGCTTTTCCGGCGGTCGGGGGAAGCGCAACCCCCGTGCTCAATCCGCGCACCCGGGAGGATGCCCAGGTGGGCGTGGTGATGTTGCCCTGGACGCCATAGAACAGCCCAGGGAAGCCTGCAGCCAGCGCGCCGTCGCGTTTGAGGCGAACGGTGCGCCCGTATTGGACGAACCCGTACGGGTATTTATTGGCGGTGCTATCGGTGTAGATCCAGCCGACGCGGGTCTTGAAGGTGTAGCCGGCCGGCATTGTTGGCGCCGTGCCCGACATCGAAATCAGGCTTGCGACTGTCGAGCCGTTCCAGATCACCCACAGGCTGTACCACGTAGAGGCGGCGAGGGTGCCGGTATCAAGCCCGTTGACACCCGTTCCGGCGCTGTTTAGCGCAACCGCCACCCCGCTAAGGGTCTTGTAGCTGCCGGATGCGTTCGACAGCACAAGCTCATCGGCGCTGATGCTCACGGCGGCCGATGAGCCAGTTGCGGATGCCTGCAGGTTCTTGGCGCCGCCAGTTATGGCAGGGGCGGCAATGCCTGTCGCGGGGTTCTGAAGCGTCCACTTGTCCAGCGTGCTGTCGTAGGTCATCTCCAGCCAATGGCCAGCGCCTGCAATGTCACCTGGCGCCAAAGGCAAGTTGTTGCCCTTCACGATGGCCTTGGCGGCGACCGTGCCGGAGTTTGGCGTGAACGTGGGCGTGGTGGATGTGTTTGCCAGGTTGGCTCGCACGAACAGCGTCAGGCCGTTGGTCAGGGTGCTGATGTTCGGGTTGTAGATCCCCGTGAGCGCGTCGGCCGTGCCACCCGCAGCTGATGCAATGGTGCCGCCCTGTTGGATCGAGCCAACCAGCAGCCCGGCGTCGGGGATGTAGGGCGCCCACGCATAGCGGCTGATGTTCCCGGCGGTGATTGTGGTTGCGCCATAGGCCACCGTAACGACCCAAAGGCCGATGTACCCGGCGTCAGGTGCCGGGGTGACCTGCGATCCCGTAGCGGCCGCTGCGCCCGCCTTGGCGGCCAGCGTGACGGATACCTTGCGGTTTGTGGCTTGCGCCTGCCCGGAGTTGCTGGGCCCCGAGTAGGCCGCCGCCGGGTTGCTGCTGTTGTAGTACGGCAGCACGGTGGCGCCGGCGTCGGCCTCCGCAAGCGTGGCCTGAATCAAGTAGTTGATCGACTGGCCAGCCGTGCCGGGAGCGGAAAGCGTCAGATACGTGGCATCGAGGTTGATCCCTTGCTTGACGATCTGGTGCGTGGTGTCCGCGGCCAGCGAGCTGTAAGCGGAGCTGTCGAGGTTGGCCAGCTGGTAAATGTCGCCGGGGCCGATGGCCACACGCATCGAGGCGGGCGAGTCCGGCGTGGCAGCCAAGCCAAACGCCATGGTGGTGGATCCGAACAGCGCAGCGCACAGCTTGGCCAAGCCAACGAGCGCGTTGCGGTTCGTGCTGAGAAGGTCAGTCTCCAAGGGGATCTGACCGGGGTAGACGATGGGACGGTCCATATTTTTGATGGCTACCTTTTAGAGCGCATTGCGCCCGATTATGAGGCGATGTTGACCCACACCGTTGCGCCGGCGGGCCGCACCGATTCGACGGCTGCGTAAATGTCGGCATCGGTCACGGCGCCCGACACATCGGCCAGGGTGGCGTACTTGCTTTGGCTGGGCGTGCTGTAGGCCAGCGCGGGCTTGCCATAGCCCCCCACCATCGGGATACCGGCCGAGCTGGGCCGCTTCGCTTGCACGAAGCACTGGAACGGGAGCGCCATGGAGCCGTACGCGCCAGCAGATCCGTACCCGGCCACGGGGGCGCCGTATCCGCCGCAGTCGGTTGGCCGGGCGGGCTCGATGATCGTGGGCTCTCGCCCCGTCAGATCTACCAGCACCCGGCGCAGCGCGGCGCGGGTGGCGCGCTCGCGCAGAAGCGACAGCAGGATGCGGGTGCGCAGGCTGGTGTCGGACTGGTTGATGGCGCGCACCAGGGAGCTGCCGAAGAAGTCGGCCGCGATCATGTCAAGCCAGCCATCTGTTGCGGTCTTGATGCGCGTCTGCAGGCCGGCGTAGCTCACCAGGGAAAACAGACCCGCGTGCACGCTGGCCAGGCCCGACAGCAGGCCGTCGACGACGGGCGAGCTGTCCGGGAACCAGCGGGGCAGCACGGCCTTGAGCCGCGCAAGCATGTTGGATTGGTCACCGATCATGGGCACCTCATCAGGAAACAGTGATGGCGCCGGCCTTGATGACCTGTTTGGCTGTTGCCGCCAGATCTGCCGTGCCGCCGTTCAGGGTCAGGGTGGCCGCGTTGGTCACACCCGGGCTGGCGTCATAGATCACCTGCATGAGTCGGCTGTAAGGCAGGGCCTGGCCGAGACTCAAGCTGTTGATGTAGCTGGCCAGCGCGAGCTGCACGGAAGATCGCACCGTGGCCGCGTCGTACCCGCCGGCCACCGTCACGATCACGGACACATTGGCCGTCAGGACAACGGGGGCGAACACCGCAAAGGTGCTGGTCAGTCCGCGGGCCGCCTCCACTGCCGAGCCAACACTGGCAAGCAGGCCGGCCGACGGGGAGCCGGTGCCGTCATCGACCACGACGAAGAAGTGGCCAGGCTGGGCGGTGCCGGCATAGGTCACGTTCTCGGTGATGGTGTAGGTCAACCCGGCTTTCACGGCGCCGATGGCCGCGCCGATGGCCGAGCCGGTCGCCTTGCTCAAGCCGTTGACCCACACGACGAATCGCGCCCGATAGGCTGCATCGGTTTCGGCGTCAGCGCCGCCGACGAACGCCGCGGCGTTGGTCACCGTGTCGACACCGGACAGGCCGCCCACGATGGTGGACACCGCGCCGATTGCGGCATTCCCGCCGGCGCCAGGGGTCGATGCAGCCACGGAAACCTGCACCGTGTTCTGCGTCGGCGCCAAGGTTGCCGGCGCCGTGGTGGTGTACTGCCAGGCCCCGTCGGCGGTCTGCACAGTCGTGCCGGCGGGGATGGTGACCGAGGCCCCGGCTGTGAAGCGCGAGAAGGCCACCACGCCGCTGGCGTACTGCGCGCCGAGCCGGGCAAAGCCGTAATCGGCCATCCAGCTGTCGAGGTCCGATCCGGTGCTGGTCGACGCCCGCGAGCGCGCCAGCACGCCGAGCACCAGGCTCTGCAGCCACAGCGCCATGGCGGCGTTGGCCTCAATGAATGCCCGGGTGATCGAGCCCACAGACACGTCCACCAGGGCCTTGGCCGAGGCTTGGATGGCGGCGGCCTGCTGTCGAATCAGGCTGGTGAAGAATCGTAGGTGGTGAGTGCCATGTTGTCAGGTGGTCACGTTGAAGGAAAGGGCCACAGGGGCCCCGGTGGATGCGTCCGCGTAGCTGATGGCGCACTGCACCCCGCCGCTGATGAGCGTCACCGTCACCGACGGCTCGGGCTTGGCGGCCACGCACGACTCCAGAAGCATCTGGCCACGCACCAGCGCCTTGATGCGGCCGACGTCTGCGACGGCGCCGACCAGGCGGGCCAGGCCGGCGCCATAGTCCGGGTGAAACGGGTAGTCGCCCGGGTTGGTCAACAGTCGACGCAGCACGCGCTGACGCCCCATTTCCACGCCGCTGACGGCGGCCAGGTCGCCCGTCGAGCTGGTGCCCACGTCGCTGAAAATCACATGGGATAGATCACTCATTGAGCCACCCCCGTGATGCCGCTGCCGGTGCTGACGCCGCCGTGCTTGTGGGTCTTGAGGCTGATGGCGTCAGCCGTCACGTCCCCGCCGGTGACCTTGAGGGTGCCGGCGATGGTGGCCGAGCTGCCGCCGGTACCGCCGCTGATGGCCATGCCACCCTGCCCGACCAGCTGCTGCTTGATTGTGGTCACGCCGTCGATGGTCATGGGGCCCGTGTGGCTCCAGGCAGCGGCCTGGCTGGTGATGGTCCCATTGCCCGCCAGCTTCACCGTGGCGCCATGGCCATCGGAGAACGTGGCCGCGCCGTCGTTCGTCAGTTTGAAGAATGCGCCCGACTGGTGAACCATCCACAGCTCGCCGGATGGGCAGGCTAAAGGCCGGTCCTCATCGCTGAACAGCCGAAGGGAAGCAATGCCCGCCTCCGGGTGCCCCTCTTGAAATTCGACGTGCACCATGTCGCCCACCGCTGGCGGCGAGAACAGCCCCCAGCCATTGCCAACCCACGGCGAGCCGAGCGGGATCCAGCCGGTTTCCACGCCCTCCGGTTGAAGGCTGACCTTCACGCTGTAGTCGTTGGGGTTGTAGCTGGTCACGGTGCCCAGGCGCGTGACGCCGCGGCCGGCGTTGGCCATCAGGGCCTGCAGCCGCATCGTGTTCAACAGTTGTTTCACAGGGTCACCTCGTTGTCAGGGGAGCGGTTCTTGGCGCGCAAGGTCATGAGGTAGCCGTCCGTCATGCTCATGCGCCGCGTGATCGACTCCGGGTAATAGGTCTGGTCGAAGGCGGTGCCGGTGCCGCGCAAGGCAACAGGCACCGTCGTTGTCAGAAGCTCGTCGGCGGGCAGGGTCACGTCCAGCTTCATTTCGTGGGCCGTGATTTCTGCGTGGATGGCTTGGGCGCGCTGGATCGCCTGCTCATGCGTCAGGCCGGGGATGTTGCGCACGTAGCCATCTGGCTGCGATGCGCCGCTGGTGCCCGCAGCCGCCCCCTTGTGCTTGCCCTTCGGGTAGGTGGCCTCAACGACCTTCTTGCCCTTGGCCGACCAACTGCGCACGGTCACGGTCACGTCGCGGGCCACCGTGAGGTTGCGCGACAGCCGAAGATCCATGCCGGTGAACGAGGGCGCCCCGTCGGCCGGTGGCGTCCACTGCAGCACATAGGGCGCCCCCTTCTCGGACGGCTTGGGCTCGAAATGCAGCTCACTGCCGGACACGTAGACCGCAAAGCCCTCTTGCCGGGCGAGCCAGGTCAGCAGATCCCATTCGCTCACCTCTCGCGTCATCAGCGCGTGGTCGATGGCGTAGTAGCTGCCCACCAGCTTCGCGGTGTCCTTCACCACGGGCAGCAGGCCCACGCGAGCGGCCAGCACGCGAGCAATGGCGCCGGCCGTCATGTTGGCGAACTTCTCCGTGGTCTTGCGGTCGATGAACAGGCCGGTGAAGTCCCGGCCCGACAGCTCCACCATGCCGCGGGCATAGTCCACGCTGACGTCATCGGCGCGGCCGGTGATGAGGTGCTGCAGCTGCGCCACCGACTTGTCGGCACCGATGCCGGCGCGCACCTGCACGCGCAGGCTCTTGCCGCTGGCCAGCGTGTCCACCGGCAGCTCGGCCGGCAGGGACGACAGCGGGAGCCACACGCGGAACTCGTCGGCATCAAATGTGGTGTTGTTGGTGACCTCGAAAGACTCCCAGGGCACCAGCACATCATTGACCAGCACGGCCCCACGGGGCTGGCGCGCAACCGGCGTCGGCTGGGTGTTCAGGTCAGACATTGGTCACCCCTCCCATGCCATCCGGCTCGGCCGGCAGCGACAGCGTGGACACCCCCGACAGCATCGGGTCAGTCAGGCCATTGGCGCGGGCGATGGTCGACCATTCGGATGCGTCACCGTATGCGTCGGCCGCCAGGTCGAACAGGTTGCCGCCGGCCACCGTGGTGGTGGATCCGCTGCGCGCCTGGCCGACGTTGGCAGCGATGCGCCCCACTGTCGAACTGAGCTGCAGCAGCAGCGGCGCCTGCGTCATGGCGGCCACTTGCCCCGTGAGTCGTGCGGCCTGCGCCGCCACGGGGTTGTTCGGCAGGATCCCGCCGACCGTCGCCACGCTGTTGATCGTGTTGGCCGCGGTGGCCAGCATGGTTTGCGCAGCAGACTGGACGGCCTGCACGGGGACCAGCACCGAGTTGATGGCCGCCTGGCTCGCTGTGGCGAAGTTGGAAACAGCCGCGGTCGCCGACTGCATGGCGGCCACCAGCTCGGACAGCTTGCTGTCCCCGATGGCGTCGGCCAGGTTGCCGGCCGCTTGTGCGTCCTGCTGCACCCACACATCCACGCCGGCAGAAGGCGCCGACGTCACCGGCTGACTGTCGAAGCTCACCACCTCGCAGCTGATGCTGTAGGGGATGTTGTAGGCCAGCTCAAAGGATGCGCGGAACGAGCGAACGATGACGGTGTAGCGCAGCTCGGACCACGCCAGCGTCAGCGGGGTGCCGCGCATGCGCAGGTTGTCGAGGTAGCGGGCGCGCTTGAGCGCATCGGCGCCGAACAGCACCCCGGACCAGTCCACGGGGGCAGGGTCGGGGCCCATGGCGTCGATGATCCGCTTGCCGCCCACCAGTCGGTGCACGACCAGCGCCTGGTCACCACCGAACGGCAGGCGCTCGGGGATTTCGGTGCCGGAAAACGTGAAGTCTCCCAGCGTCAGCGTGGTGGATGGTTGCATGGCTTATCGCAGGTTGGAGAGGGCGAGCGGGGCCAGGCCCTGGTTGGGGTCGAAGCCACCGGCAGATGCGAACGGGCGGGATGCCTCGTTGGCCTGGTGCTTGGTGACGACGGAAGCCACCTTGCGGCCGTCGAGGTTGATCTGTGTGGACACCTGCACGGGCCGGCCGCCGCCGCCTCGCACGAAGCGATCGGGCTTGGCCATGGGGTCGCTGTGCGTGGCGTCGTAGACCCAGCCGCCGAGGGTCTGCCCCTTCTGGCCTGAAAGCCACTCAACGCCGGGGTTCACCACGTTGTCGTTGAGCCAGGTGCCGGCCTTGTAGCCCACATACCCAGCCCCGGCGAGCAAACCCGCCTTGGCCGCGATCAGGCCCAGGCCGGACGCGGCGCCAGTCAGCAGCGCGCCCAGCGTCGATGCGGTTCCAGCGCCCAGCGCCAGGCGCACCGCCATCAGGCCGCCCTGCATCAGCAGCAGGCCGCCGCCGACCATGGCCAGGCCCGACACAACGGCCAGCGACAGCGCGATGGCCTTCGTCAGCTTGGGATGCTCCCGCGCAAAGTCGGTCAGGCTCTGCAGCGTGTCGCGCAGCTTCTCGGCCGCCTTGATGGCGATGGGCAGCACGACCAGGCCCAGCTCTTTCTGCGTGTCGCGCCACTTGGCCGTCAGGTCAGCCATCTGGCCGTCGGTGGTCTTCTTTGCGGCGCCAATGGTCTTGTCCACGCCCATGGCCTGCTGGATGAATTTGGAATCCCGCATCACCTGCACCATCTGCAGCGCCACGCCCGTGGCCAGGTTGGAGCCGGTGCGGTCAGAGAACAGATCGTTGATGATCTTGGCGCGCAGCTGGTCGGCCTTCTCGGTGTCGTCGGACGCCTTGAGCCCCAGCTTGCTGTTGATGGCGGGCATCATGTACTTGGACAGCGCCATCACCGGGTCCGTGCGCATCAGCGCCAGAAACTCGGGGTTCACGTTGGTGACCATGCGCGTCTGCGTCTTGCCGCCCACCTCGCCAATCTTGATCTGCTCAAGGTTGGCCAGCCCCAGGTTGGCCAGCGCGTGCTGGGCCTGCTTCGTTGCGCGGCCGGCGACGAGGTTCTGGTACATGGTCATCAGCGCCGTGCCGGTGCGCGAGCCGCCCATTTCCTGCATGGCCGAGCCCAGGTGCACGATACCCTCATCAGACAGCGACTTGAACGCGGTGCCGCCGGTTTTTGCGAACGCCTCAAGGTCGTTGAACTTGAGCGAGCCGCCGGAGCCGGTGACCATGCGCTGCGCCAGGTTGAGCGTCTTGAAGAAGTCTTCCGGGCTGTTCGTTGCGCCGCGCATGTCGGCGAAGCGCATCAGCGACTTGGTGGCGGCGCCGTCGATGGCGCTGACGCGCCCACCGAACAGCACCGCGTTGGCCGCGTTCAGCTCACCGATCTTGCCGGCGGCAAACTGCGCCTGGCTCATGTTGCCAAAGAACGCATAGGACTCGCGGAACGTGTCCATCATCTGCGCCGCGCTGGTGCCGAACTTGTTGGCGCCGCGGGCGAAGCTGTCGGCCTGTTGGTTTACGGCATCACCCAGGTTCAGGGTCTTGAATCGGGCGTAGGCCGTTTCATACTCGCGTGCCGCGTCCAGCGGACCCTTGAACAGACCGAGCCCGAAGCCCCCGACAGCAGCCAGCGCGCCGCCGGCAACAGTCAGGCGAGAGATTCGCAACAGTTGACTTTCAATCTGCGACAGCTGACGCTGCGAACCATTAAGGTGGCTGTTGAACGTCTGGAACTGGCCGATGATCGAGGTCAGCCCGGAGGTGACGTTGTTGATGAGGGACAGCCGGACGCCGATTGCATAGGCTTCAAACATTGGACACCGCCATGAGTAGTTGGATGGGGCGCGCTGCGCAGCGCGCACATGAATGGGCAGCTGACCGTTTCAGCTTTGTGCAGTACCCGCGCATCCGGCCAGTGACGCCGGCCGCGGCACCGATGACGCCTGGCCAGTACCTTGTGCGCCTGCTGGCCGGCCTGGTTGGCGTGGTGCTCACCCTGGCCGGCGCAATGCTGGTGCTCGGCGGGGTTGTGACCATCGGCATCGTGCTGATGGGCGTGTTCGGTTAACCGAAGTACCCGCCGGCCTCGGTGATCTGGCCGCCCAAGATCCCGTCGCGTAGCGCGTCACCCAGCAGCCGCTCGATGGCCTTGCGGTTGCGGAAGACGGCCGGCCCCAGCACAGGACGCGGCGGCATGCGCGACGTGCCCAGCTCATGGAACACCATGGTGGGGTCCGTGGCGCCCACAACGGCCTCCAGCCCGCGCACGGTGCGGCCGATGCTGTCGCGCATGTCCCCGCTGCGCACCAGGGGCGAATTGGCCGGGAAGCCAGCCGCCACCTTCTTGGCCTCGTACGACGCCGACAGCGGCGCCCACGCGGGGAACGGGCCGACGGCGGGCTGGTAGTTGCCTGGCCGCCCCCTGGCGTCTTCTTCGATCAGCCTGGCGGCGCGATCAAGGCCACGGCTTGCGTGGGCTTCGATGTTGCGCTGCACAGCGATCATGTGGCTCACGAACGCCCCAACGGGGTCATTGCCGCCAAACACGTGCGCCACCCGTGGCGCGCTGCGTGCGGTTGTCGGAAGCATCACGACTCCTTGAACTTCATGGCAGACCAGTCGAACTGGTGCCCCTCCATTTCGGAGAACGCGATGCACCAGCCGGCGGCTGTGACCTCATCGAGCGAAAAGGCCACATCGAACGGAACCCCGTTCTTCACCAGCCAAAGCCGCTCCCTTATTGGGGCGGCTGTTGCGACTTTTTTAGGGCGGCCTTGTCTGCCTCGGGGTCCGAAGCGCCAAAGACCTCGTCCACCTTGGCCATGATGGCGGCCACGCCCTCCTCGCCCAGCCGGTTGATAAGCGCCTCCAGCTCGGACTTGCGTGCGATGGGTTCGACGTCCTCGCCGTCGATGGATGCGACGAACAGCAGGGGCATGCACATGCCCATGTAGACGGCATTCTTGGCGGCATCGCCGACGGCTTCGACCAGCCGGAACTGCGCGAGCACGCCGGGCTTGCGCAGCTTGATGGCGCGGCCGGCGCCGTCGATCACCTCGGCCTCGCGCACGGCGGCGGCAATGATCTGCTGGGTGGGGGTGGTGTTGATGGTGACGTTCATGGTGTGTCCCTGGTGTTACGCCAGCTTGAGCTTGCGCGATGCGATGAAAGAGAGGCGCTGTTTCACCGACGCATCGCCGGTCCAGCTGCCCGCGTCGTCCAGCTTGAGCAGCACGCCGGTGTAGCGGTACTGCGTCACGCTGCCGTTCGGCTCGGTGATGGTTTCGGTGATGGTCGCCGGGGCCTCGTTCTGGCCGGCGTAGTAGTTCGCCTCGAGCTGGGCAAAGTAGTCATCCACCGTGCTGTCCTGGCGCTCCACGTCGAACGAGCCGGACCAGCCATCAGGGAATCGCAGGTGACGGGTCACGCCGTCCATGCCCTTGATCGGCTGGTCTTTGGTGTTGGGCTTCGCGGAGAAGCCGGTGATGAGCGACAGGCGCAGCGGGCCGCTGGCAGTCACGATGGAAAGCGAAACGTCGCGGCCGACGGAAAAGCCGTTCACGGGCATGTGGGGTTCTCCTGAAAACAAAGAGCCCGCCGGCAAGGGGCCTGGCGGGCTCATGGCGCCGTTTTCACGGCACGGTCAAGGGGCTGGAGTGGGTCAGGTCAGCGAAGCGGTCTGACGGTTGATCTGCACAGACTGGCCGCCTTCGACGTTCACGATGAACTTTTCGACGATGGACAGATAGCGCACCTTCACGTCCATCTGCGCATAGCCCAGGGCCACACGGTTCTGCGGGTTGTTGCTGCTGTCGATCTGCACGCTGTACGGCACGCTGCCGTCGGCGCTGCCGATCATCCCCTGCTGCCACATGCCATCGAGGAAGGCCGACACCGTGGCGCCCGCCTCCAGCCGGAACTGCGGGGTGTGCAGTCGACCGATGAACAGGCCCATGCCGCTGTTGAGCGTGTAGGCGATGTAGTTGGTCATCCGGGTGTAGTTGTCCCCGTTGGTCACCGCGTTGGAACTGGTGTTGTGGCCAAAGCGCGCCGAGAAGTACGAGCCGCCGGGCGACGGGTTCGTGATGACGTCGATGCCGGCCTGGCCGAGCTGGGTCAGCTCCGCGCCGGAATAGACCAGGCCCTTGTAGGACTGCTGGGTGCCGACGACGCCGTACAGCGGCTTGTTGAGGCTGGACTGTTCGGGCGACAGGTTGGCCAGGCGGCCGGCGATGAAACCCTGCGGGCTCACCAGGCGGACGTAGCCGTTCACGGTGTCGTTGAAGTACACCCAATCGCCAAGCAACAGTTTCATGGCATAGCTGTCGATGCCGGCCGTGCTCTTGGTGCTCACTGCGTTGGTGATGCTGTCGCCGGACGGGCCGGTGGCGATCATGTAGATGCCTTCGGCCAGGCCGAAAGACACCTGCGTGCTCCACGTGGTCGAGTCGTCGCAGTCGACCAGCATGGCAATGCTGGTGAAGGTGTTGCGCAGCGCGTACATGCCCTTGCGCGGCACGGTGTCCACGCCCACCAGCGTGCTGCCGGTGATAGTGGTGGCGCCATCGGTGCCGCCGGCCAGCGTGTAGGTCGTCAGCGAGGGGGCGGTGGTGCCGGCGCCGGCGGTGGCCACGATCAGGTCAGACGCGCCACGCACGCCGGCCTGGCCGTTGTTGATGGCCGCGGCGATGTTGACCCACAGCGCGTTGCCGGTGCCGCTGATGTTGTCGAACACCTCGGGCACATAGCCTGCGCGGGCGACCGTCACCTTGTAGGTGCTGGCCTTGGTGCCGTTGGCGATGGTCACCGTGTCACCGTTGGCCAGCGTGCCGCTGTACTTCGAGGTGAAGGTGATGCAGTTGGTCAGCACCACGATGCTGGCGGCGACGTCGGTGCCGTCGGTCACGCGCACGCATCGGAAGTTGTTCGCGCCCTGCAGGACAGCCGCGGCGACAGCCGTGCCCATGTCGTATTTCCGGGCCTGGATCGCGCCGAACTGGCGCGAGTAGCCGGCCATGTCGCCGATGGTCACCGGGTTGTTCACCGGGCCCCACTGCGCCGTGCCGACGATGCCCAGGATGTTGGTGGGCAGGCCGTTGAGCAGCGTGACGCTGGGCGGGACGATTTGGACGTAGAGATCCGGGACGATCAGCGCGGTGGTGTTGATCGAGCCCTGTTGCACAACAGGCATGCGTTGCTCCTATGGCAGAAACGAAAAAGCCCGCCAGGTGGCGGGCTCATGGGCGGGCTGGCTGGCCTTACTCGGCCGGCTCGGGGTCGGGTGCGTTCACCTTGACCACGTTGGTGGCGTTGTCGCCGTCGAGCACGGCCGCGATGGCCTCGGGCTCGGTGATTTCGCAGCCTCGGGGGTAGTCCCCAAACTCTTGGGTAACGATCAGCTTGATGGCCATGGCGTCACAGGTTGGTGGTGTTGATGGAGAGCGTGCCCACAGCAGGGTCAGCCCCTTGCGTGGTCACGTTGATGGCTTCGACAGCGACGGTCGTGGTGGTCGACACCAGCGTGGTGCTGTACTCAGCGAGGTAGACCAGATCACGCCGATAGGCGCGGTCCTTCTGTCCTGCGTCCGTCGTGGTGGATCCGCGATAGGACAAGCGGGCCTTCTGGTCTGCCAGGTTCAGGAAGGGAGCTGCTGCCAAGGCCACGTCGATGGCCGCGGCAACGTCCTTCCGGTCCTGCGGCGACGGCGCCCACACCGTGATCTGCACGGGGAAGGTCTGCGTGCGCAGGGTCCGGCTGTAGGTGCCGGTGGTGGCCACCCGGGCGGCGCCGATGCGCCCTGCAATCGGCAGGGTGAGCACAGCGCCTGCAGCCGCAGTGCCCGGCACGTCGACCGCCACCAGGGCAGCGAGCGCCGAGGCCGCGGTGGCCAGCGTGTCGGTGGTCTTCACAGCGTAGGCGTACGACTTTCCGCTGACGATGAGCACCAGGGTGTGCGGGTCGGCCGCCGTCGGGATCGACCCGGACAGCGTGATGGCCTGCCCCGCAACAGTCAGGAACAGCTTGGCCGGGCTGGTCGACAGCTCGCGCTCGTTGCCGTTCAGGTAGCGAGAAGTGACAGCCTCCCCGGGCAGCGGGAAGACCGACACGTGGGTGATGCCCGCGCCCAGGTCAGCATCGAGCTGCTGCGGCACAGGCCAGCCGGGATAGACCCGGGCGCCACCGCCAGCCACGGCGGGCTGGCTGGTGCCGTTCGGGTAGACCGCGGCGGCGATGGACGCCACCAGGGCGTCGAGCACATCGGACTGGTCAGCCATCAGGCGTGCACCTCCGTTGCGTTGATGCGCCAGCCAAGCTCGGTCAGCTCGGGCGCGGTGATGATGAACCGGCGGCCCAGGTCGTCATAGACCAGATCACCGGCAAGCAGCGTGACAGGCACGGATGGGGGCAGCAGGATCCGGCGCCCGGCCGGCATCACGCCGCCAGGCAGGCCCAGGCCCTGCCCTCCCCCGCCGCCACCCAACAGGATGGAGGCGGGCCAGTGCGTGGCCGGGTCAGTGGAGCCGATCACCGGCACCTCGGCGGCCGTTTGCAAGCCACCATAGCCAACTGCCCCGACAGCCGCCTGCAGCTGTTGGCGCACCACCCGGATGGTCCGGGTGCACTCCACCATCAGCACCGGCAGCAGCGGCTGCTTGGCCGCCACGAAGTAGGTGCCCGTGCCGTTGGTGATGTAGTCCCCGGCCTGGATGGCCGATGCGTTGATGAGTGCGTACCACGTTGCATCCCCGTATTCGTTCGGCTTGTGGAAGCCGTAGGAAGGCGAGCTGTCCAGCGCGGCCAGGATGCTGGCCACCTTGTTTCCGGCGGCCAGCGGACTGTCGGCGCCTGCTGGCCGGTACTGGTCGAACGACGTGCCGATGATGGCCGCCGCCTTGGCATAGCCGGCGTACACCTTCTGTTGGATTGCGGCGCCGTCCATGTCACACCACCAGCGTCAGGCCGCCGTCGCCCAGCTCGGGGCCAGGCGGGATGCCCAGGAACGAGCAGAACTCGCGGCGCTGCTGGCGATACAGCCGGGTGCGGTCGCGGACCTCGTTAGGGTTGCGCGTCCACACCGCGGCCGATGCGGTGTCAAGGTTGGCGCCCGCGGCCACCACGGCAGTCTCGAGCTGTTGCAGGTTGGCCAGGAACGTGCGGGCCACGGCTTCCTCGGCCGTGCCCAGCGTGTTCATCTTGTATTCCAGCGTCCCGTAACGGGTGCTGAAACGGTAGCCCGACGCCGGCAGGGGCTGGCCGCCGCCATAGGCGCCATACCCACAGAAGCGTCGAATGTCCACCTTCTCGGCGTCGGTGAAGGCCATTACACGGGCTCCCCGTAGGCCGTCACGGGCGCATCACGCAACAGCAGCAGCTCGATTTCTGCCGGGTCGGTGACGACCGCGCCCGGCGACCACATGCGCAGATCGCCGCCGTTTTCTTCGTCATAGAAGCCGTACAGGCTTTCCACCACAACGCGGGTCACGGTGAACTCCGGCATGGGCTCGCCGTTGAGCTTGGTGGCCGGCTCGGCCGCCTTGGGATTCTTCGATGCCATGGGCATTCCTCGGTCGATGGTTGAACCAGGCAGGGGCCGAAGCCCCCGCCATCACGTCACGTCAGCGATCAGACGTGCTCGATCACCACGGCGCGCTTGAGGTACTGAGCACCAGCGGTCGGGATGATGTTGCTGTTCGCCGTCGCGTCGGTCGGGGCGACGAAACCACCGATCCAGAACCACGATTGCGAAACGATCTGGCTCAGGCGGTCCAGCGGGCCGCGGACGACTTGCGCCACGCCGTCGACCATCTGGATTTCGCTGTTGATGCCGGCCGTTTCGCTGGCCTTCTGCGTCATGCCCGCGAAGTCGCCTTCGACCAGAGCGCCAGGCGCCACCAGCACCGGGCGGCGCACCGTCAGCGTGGTGGTGACTTGGTGCTGCTGCACCGGCGCCTCGGTCGTCGGGATGAAGTTCACGCCCATCAGCTGGAACACCTGGCCGCGCTTGGCTTCGGTGCTGCCGTACTGACCTTGGTACAGCTGCTTGAAATCGGCATCCGAGAACAGCTGACGCATCGACACGTTGTCGAGGTACAGGTTGAACATCTGATCCATGATGCCGGTGTTGTTGCGCAGCTGGGCCACCGCGTCCTCGATCACCGACAGGGTGAGCACGTCGGTCGAGGCCAGGGCGCGCTGGGTGGTCGTGCCGCCAAAGGCCGAGCCGCCGGACCACTTGCCGTTGGGGCGCAGCAGCACCGGGGCATTGGTGTGGTAGACCACGTTGCCCAGCGTGCCGTTGGCAGTCGTCACGTTCGTGGAGAACGTCAGGGTGCCCGAAATGCCGCCGAAGGTGGTGGACACGTTGGTGCCGTCGCGGGTGACGCCGGTCAGGGTGTAGGTGGTCGAGCCAACCAGCACCGTGGCAGTGTTGGTGCCGGACACGCTCACGAACTTGCCGCCCACCAGCACGTTCTCGAAGCCGCGCACGTCGTCCACGCTGATGGTGGCAGCAGCGGCGCCAAGCGAGACACGCACGAAGGTGTTGCCGCCCTGGTAGGCCGCGAACAGCGCATTGCGGGCCAGGCGGTCGAGCGACTGGCGGGCCTGCGTGCCGTTGGTGCGGGCGTTGGCCAGGAACTGGTTGGCGATGCCCACCTGGCTGGTGACCACGTTCAGGTCGATGGTGTCAGCGTACTGGTCGATGCCCAGGGTGTACTGCTCCACGGTGAACGAGCTGGCGGTGAGGCCGTTGTCCAGCCCGGTGTTGGAGCTGGGCGTCATCGGCGTGGTGACCGGAGCCTTGAGGCCGCGGCGGGTCTTGGTGACCGTTTCGCCGACGTTGATGTTGACCACTTCGCGGTCAGCGATGGCGCGGAAGCCGAGGCCCGACGTCAGGCCGTCTTGGAATTCGCGCTCGAGGAAACCCTGCTGGATTGCAGCTTGCAGGGCGGTGGGCATGTTCTGGATAGCCATGTGGTGTGCTCCAAAGGTGTGATGAAGAAGTCACTCCCCTGGGCGTCAGGCCCCGATGGAAGGTTGCGCATGCGTGGCGCTCTCAGGAAGAACGAAACCGCACCCCCGCCAAGCCGTCAGGCCGGGCGCTGGTGCGGTTTTCGTGGGTGGGTGAAGGGCTGCGGGTGGATCAGCTGCCGAACTGCGCCAGGAACTGCGATTTGCTCGCGGCGTACTGGCCCGGGTCGGTGATGGTCTTCGCGTTGGTGGCGGCCGGCGGCGTGCTGGCCGGCGGGGTGGCCGGGGTCGAGGTGCTGGCCTGGCCGAACAGGTAGGGCTTGGCTTCCTTGAGGCCCTTGAACAGATCTTCGGCGCCTTCCACTTCGCCCTGGTCGTTCAGCTTGACTTTGGACAGATCTGCCAGCTTGAGCGCATCGAGGTCGACCAGGCCGGCCTTGATGGCGTGGGCCTTCAGCTCGGAGCGCAGGATGCGGTCGTTGGCCGCCTTCTCAGCAGCGGTCACCTTGCCGTCGGCATCCTTGCCGGCCTTCTCGGCGGCTTCCTTGAGGGTGGCGTTCTCGCCTTTCAGCGTCTGGTACTTCTCGCGCCAGCTGCGGTTTTCTTCGCGCAGCTCGCGGACGTACTCAGCGGAGAAGGTCTGCGCCTGGCCGGTCGAGGCAGGCGGCGTGCTGGCGCCACCGCCACCGCCACCGGAGCCGCCCTCGCCACCGTTGGCCTGCTCCATGTAGACGGCCATGCTGGCGGCCATGAGTGCGAATCGTGCAAATCGTGCGACGTACATGCTGGGTTACTCCTTGTTGGTGTCGATGACGTGCTGCAGCTCTGCAGCCTCGGGGCCGGCGTGGCCTGCGCGCACAGCGTCGTAGTGCTGCGACAGGTTGATGTGAATGCCGATGGACAGCATTTCGTTGGCGCGGGCGTGGTTCACGCCATGGGCCGCCAGTGCCACGGTGCCGTCTTCGTTGGACAGCAGCACGATGCAGCCAGGCACAGCCAGCTTCTTGCACAGGAAGGGGGCGACGTTGCCCATGTGCAGGTCGGGGGCGCCGGCGATCAGCTCGGGCGAGGGTGCAGAGTTCGTCATCAGGACTTTCTCGGTTGCAATGAAAAAGGCCCGCATCAGCGGGCCCGGTGGGGAACAGTCGCGGCTGTTGCCGCCTGTTGGGTCAGAGGTCGTACAAGCTCACGGACAGCACGCACTGCGCCGGCACGGAGGTGGCCAGGGTCAGCGCAATGCGCACCTTCTTGCCGACGGGGTACAGCTGCATCATCACGGAGCTGGCTGCGGCGCTGGACGTGCTGCCGCCGGTCTGCACCTGGCTTGCCGTCTTGATCGCCAGCATCGGCTGGATGGCCGGGCCGCTGTCCACGCAGGTGACGGTCAGCGTGTCGGCGTTGGCGGTGTTGGTCCGCTTGCTGGCCACGATGGTGCGGCACCAGTCGGGCACGTCGACGTCGAAGTACACGGTGTCGCCGACGGCCAGGCCGCCCTGTGCGAGCACGTTCACGTGCCGCTCATAGCGGTAGGCCAGCTGCGGCTTGAGGACTTCCAGCACCGTGGCGCTGGCGTTTTGGGTGAGGTCGTAGGTGGCCATGCGTCAGCCTCAGAAGGGGTACCACGTCGTGGCGGTGGAGTTGGCCGGCTGGCCTGCTGCGTTGTTCCAGACCAGCTCGATGGACTCACCAGCGGCAAAGCTCGTTTTGGCCAGCGGGCTGACGGATCCGGTGGAGGCCGCCCAGGTCACGGTGCACGCAGCGCCGAACACGATGCGGCGGCGCTCGCCATCCGCGTTGCCGGTGGCCATGGTCACCGTGATGGCCGCTGCCGGCGAGGTGATGAGGGTGGACAGCTTGCCGCCGGTGATGGTGATGGCCGCATTGCCGGCCGTCACATCGACCACGCGGGCGGTCGAGTAGGTGCGCTGCTCAGACGACGCCGTGGCGCCGCTGACGTTGAGGCCGCCGTTCGCCGAGAGCGACTGGTTGAACGTCTTGGCGCCCGTGATGGTCTGCGCGCCGGCGATGCTGACAAAGGCGCCGGTCACCCACGACTGCACGCTGTTGATGAAGGTGCGCCACCAGCTGGGCGTGGTGTCGGTCGGCAGAATGGCCAGCTCGCTGGCGATGGCTGCGCCGTCGTCATAGAGCTGCTTGGCCTGCGCGTCGGTCACGTTCTGCGTGGTGCCGACGGCCAGGCTGTATCGGTTGGTCTGCGTGATGAAAACAGAGGGCATCAGTCTTCCTTCCCTGGCTCATTGCCGGGTTTGGGTTCGGGGTCGGGCTTCGCGTCGGGCATCGGGCCGTCTGCCTTGATCTGGCGCAGCTCGTCGGCCGCATCCGCGACCTCGTAGCAGGTGGCCAGGGCCTTCACGGCGGTTTCCTGCGACAGCAGCTGACGGCCCCCGGTTGCATCCTTGAGCGTGGCCACCTCCAGCTGTTTGTCGCTGTAGGTGGGCGCGTACCAGTGGGGCCAACGCAGCGTGAGGCGGTCGCCGCTTTTCAGCTCCGGCACCTTCTCGCCCAGGCTGTCGACCAGCTCATGCTTGGCCCGCGCCTGCATGGCCATGCGGAGCAGGCGCAGCAGCGCCGTGCCGTAGCTGGTGCGCAGCTTGTCGGCCAGCCAGATGAGAGACTGATTCATCAGCTCCATGGCCCGGCCGGACTGTGCAGCACTCAGCTTGTCGGCGTTCGATCGGTTGCCGTGAGCACCCTCCAGGGCCAGCTCGCGGCAGGCCCGGACGTACTCAAGAACGGCCGCCGCGGCGCCGCCTGTGATTTCCAGCATCTTGGCGTCACCCTCGGGGCCCACCACCACGGCATTGCCGGCGCTGCGGATCACCTGGCCGTCGTTGTCCACGGCGGGCTCTCGGATCATCAGCGTGGGGTCGCCGGCGTACTTCAAGGCCCGGCCGGCCTGCGACAGCTGGTAGTCCAGCTCGATCATGGTGTCCACGGCTTCGTCGGGGAACGTGCATGCCCCGTCGACGCCGTTGCCGCCTGGCAGGTTCTTCACCCACACCAGCGGGACGAAGCCCAGGCCGTGCGTCGTGGTCTTGGCGGCGTCCACCGGCCAGTCGGCCGCCTCAGCTTCTGGCGTGCCGCACTTGACCGGCATGTGCCACACCTCGGCGGCGTCGGTGAAGTCGCGCCGAAACCAGTAGTCGCTCTCGGCGTCGTCCTTGGGCACGGTGTAGCCCATGCCCGCCAGCACCTTGCCCTTGACCTTGTACTGCTCGCGCACCATGGCCAGCGTGTCCGGCGCGTCTGCGCGCCAGGTTGGCGCCAGAAACTGCGTGTCATAGACAGCCCAAAACAGCCGGCCGGACAGCACGCGCATGTGGATGGCCACCGAGCCCACCGAGCCGCGGGTGGCTGCGTCGACCATGATGGCGGGCAGCTCCGTGTCGCGGACCAGGGCCGTGAGGGCATCACGGGTCGCCTCATCGGTGCACTCGATGGCCGGGAAGTGGCCGTCTGCGAACAGCAGGGAAACGCTGTCATCGACCACCACGCGGCACAGGTTGTAGCGCACCGAGGGGCGGCGCTGGCGCAGCGGGATGTACTGGCCGGAGTCGTCCTTTTCGACGTGGAACGGTCGAATCAGGCTGGCATACAGCTGGCCGTCACGCACCGCGATGCGCATGGCCAGCTCATGCTGGCGCTCGGGATAGTCCCGGTCGCGCCGCGCCGTCTGTTTGAAGTCTTGAAAGTCCATGGCGTCAGCCCGTCACCGGGCCATGTGGTAGTTCGGCACGGCCTTCATCGGCTCGCGCTTACGGATGAGGGGCTGCAGCGCGTAGCGCACCGCATCCCACCAGTGGTTGTGCGCATCGACCAGCACCGGCAGCACGTCGCTGGTCAGCTTGTCGACCTTGTAGGACCACAGTCGAGCCTCTTGAATGACGTTCTTGCACCGCTCATGGATCACGATGGCCTTGAGGCCACGCAACCAGGCAATGCCGTCTTCCACGCTGCCGGGCCACTTGTCGGCCGCGATGATGCGCAGCCCCGGGTTGCCCTTGCGGTCAGGCTTGGCGACGTGAGAGATGGTTTCCGGCCGACTGTTGTCTGCGCGGATCACGCGACTGTCGGCACCAGGCAGGCGCCGGATAACCGTGTTCAGCTCGTCCAGCTCGATGCCCTGCCCGCCCACCTCGTAGTCGATGAAAAGCGTGTTGTCCTTGATCCAGCAGCGCACGCCCGCCGACGGGTCGACCGAGAAACCCCAATCCATGCCGTAGTACGGGCCATCAGCCCCGGCCATGTCCTTGTCGGTGAAGCTGTCAATGCGCCACTTGCCGTTGAGCACCTGGGCATCGCTGCGCTGGCGTGGCTGGCCGCACCAAACATGCAGATAGGCGTCGGTGTCGACGCTGCGCAGGTACTCCATTTCCTTGCGCAGCTCGTCGGGGAACCATGGGTTATCCCAATAGTTGATTTCGACGCGCCGCATGTCCGGCGGCGTGCCCAGCACGAACCGCTTGTAAGTCGGGTCGGCCTCGTCTGCCGGGTTGAAGCTCACCCACAGCTCGGATCCGGGCTTGCGGATCGTGGGAATCAACAGCTCCCAGGATGCATCGGAAACCTTCTCGGCTTCCTCGATCCAGGCAATGTCGATGCCCTCCATCGACTTGATGTTGCGGACGTTGCGCGCCAGGCCCTCGAAGACAAACCGGCTGTCGTTGAACAGGCACGTTATCTCGCGCTTCTGAACCTTGAAGTACGGGCCCAGGCCCATGGCGTCGATCTGGTCGACCAGCAGCCGATACACCGAGTCTTCGATGCTCGTCTGGAACTCCCGCGTGCACAGCACCCGGGTCGACTGCATGATGGCGCGCAGCAGCAGCCGGCGGGCGAAGCCCCATGACTTCGCACCACCCCGGCCGCCGTGGGCCACCCGGTAGCGTGCTTTGCCGTCGAACAGCGCCGTGAGCTTGGCCGGCTCGTTGAGCTGTTCATGCACAGCCATGCGAACGGCCGCAACCATCAGGCGCTCCCGGCCTGGCCAGCCATCGTGTGGGCCTTGCCCGTGGTGTTGGCCGACAGCAGGTGATCCAGAGAGCCCTGCGGCGCCTGGCTGTTGATCGTGAAGACGACCGGCGGCGGCGGCGGTGGCGGCGGCGGTGGGTCTTCCTTCGGCATCTTGATGCTGATGCCCTTGCGCGTGGCGTGCAGGAAGACCAGGGCGGCGTAGTTGCCCTCAAGGGCCAGCGCGCACATCGCATGCTGCAGGCGCGCATCCATCGACGCGGCACCGTTGGCCAGCTCGTCGCCGAAATACTTGCGCAGCGTTTCGTCGCTGATCTTCACGCCCAGCTCGGCGGCCAGCACACCCACGATGGTGTCGTGGCTGCAGCCGGCTCCCGCGCATTCCTTGACCAGCTCGCGCATGTCGTCCGTTGGCTGGAACGGCGGGCGCCCTGGCTTGCGCTTCTCGGTCGTGGCGGCTTTCGCCTTCTTGGTGGCCGCCTTCCTCGCTGGACGCGGCTTGTTCGACGTGTCCATATCTTGGCTCATGGCGGTGAACAAAAAGATGAGCAGACAGCCCGCCATCCGGCTTGCCGCTGCTCGCTGTTGGGTGCCATCCCCTGCCGCGTCCCCGGTGTTGGTGTCCCGGGCGCTCGTCTATCCACATGGATGGCTGCTGGCGTTTCTGGTGCGCCACCTCACCCTGACGGGCTGGCCAGCAATGGCGCGTCCCCTGCCTGCGCTGCCTTCCTCCCTCCCGGGGGTTGGCGCTCGCCCGATGCCCCGAGCGGGCAAGTGCTGGGCGATGGCGCGGCCTGGTGGGGCTGCTTTCTTGATCCTGTTTTGATCGAGGGCGCCGGTGCTGATACTCCGGCCCGCTTCAAGGTCGCTGGATGTTTGTGGTTGCGAGGTGCCCGCGTTGCCCCCTTTTGGGGGTGTCCAAGCGGCAAGGGCCGCCCCGCTGCACCCATTGCGATCCGAGCGCATGCAGCTACATGCGTCTGCCCTCACGTATGGCAACGGCCCTTGGACTCGAACCAAGACCGCACGGGTTTGGAGCCCGGCATCCTGCCAATTGGACTAGGCCGTCATGGCATACGTGAGGGGGCACCCAGGGGAATCGAACCCCTGTCATTCGCCTGGCTGTGCAAAGCCGTTGGCCAGGTTGCAAACCTGCAGTGCCATGAAAGAAGCCGGCTAACAGTTGCCTGTTGCCGGCTGTTGGTGCGGCTGTTGGTCAGCTACCCGAGCTGCGGGCCTTGCCACCACCCGAAGCCTTGGGGGCCTTGCGCTGCGGGTTCATGTAGGGCTTGGCGTAAGCCGGCACCCCCTTCATGCCACCCACACCGCGGCCCTTCGGCTTGATGAGGAACTTGGAAGCCATTTCGGTTCTCCGTGTGAGCACGACAAAAAGCCCGCAGGGCTCTCACCCGGCGGGCACCAATGGGGCGGGAGCATCCCCGCCGGTATCAGCCTGTTATCGCGCCAGGCCGAGCCATGTCTTGTCCAGCTTGCTGCTGGTGTTGTAGGGCACTTCCACGCGATCCAGCTCGATGCCCAGCGCCTTGGCCAGCATCCAGCCGTCGATGTACTTGTCCCCGTCGTCCTTCAATCCGAACTTCTCGCGCAGCGCGGCCAGGAACTGGTCTTTCTGGCTGCGGGACTGGAAGCACGTGGCAAACCAGTATTCGGTGTCGGTGGCCAGAAAGAACCGATCGGTTTCATTGCGCGCCCGATCCCGGAAACCCGCCTCCGCTTCGGTCAGCACCTCGGCGGCGTGTTCTTCCAGCGTCTGGTCGTCTTCGGGCTCCGGCTGCTTGCCCTTGCCGATGCCCAGCGTGCCGGGCCCACCCGACAGGCGGCTGGTGGCGCCTGCGCCGCCGAATGAGACTTTGACGTTGCCCAGCTTGGCCGTTGCCTTGCCGCTCAGAAACTTGCTCATGCCTGTGCCCTCTTGTCGTACCGGTACAGCTCCAGCTCGGCCAGCGGGAACCAGTCAAGGATCCGCTGGAAGTCGCGGGGGAAGTGCTCGCGGATCTGGATGAGAAACCGCAAGTCGATGCCGTCGAAGGTGCGGCCAAACAGCCGGTAGTCCACCGGGAGCTTCACGCCGGCGCGCTCGATGGCCTCGGCCAGCCTGGCCTTGTTCCAATCGAACACCGGGTAATACTGGCCCTTGGTCCACGTGATGGCGCCGCGCTTCTTGAAGTGCATGTACCGCAGCGGCGAGTCGGCGGCACGCACACCGCTGGCCGTCAGCACCTCATCGCCCATGCCCAGCTCGGCCTTGATGGCGTCCGTCACTTCCTTGTAGTCGTGCTCGGCCATGTCGAGCCGGTCAAGCACAGACACACGATCAGGCGGCTGGAACACCAGCGCATTGAGCATGCGGGGCAGCGACGGGTGAGGCAGTCGGATGATGCGGCGCCCGCCGAACAGCGTGCGCTCATAGTAGTCCAACGACTCATCCACGAACTCGAGGCCCGGGACGAGATAGAGGTAGTACGGCACCACCTCATCGAAGTGATCCCGGATGGCCAGGTGCGCGCCTATCGCGTCCTTGCCGCATGAGAAGGACAGCAGCGTGCGCGGCGACATGGCCCGCACCTTGGCAATCACCTGCTCCGACGTTTCGGAGAAGCGCGACAGCCCGCCGCCGTCTGGTGGCTCGGTTTTGTTCATCTTGGGTTGCTTGGTCTGACCCCGGATCCCGGGGCATGGGCAGCAGTCTGCCGGCCGGCCGCCCCGCTGGCCACTGTCGACCAGGGCGAAACCACACCAGCACCCCGCGGGATACAAAAAAACAACGAATTCTGTCGCTTTACAGCAACATTGCTACCCCTTGGGAGCATTTATTTCGCATCCATCCGGGTTGCATTGCTACCTGCCGGGTATATTTGAGTCCTGGCAGCAATGCCGACGCTCTTTAACAACCAGCACACAGCAATGACCCCTGCGCCCGGGGTGCGCCATGCGAAAGCAGGCGGCCGGGCAAGCGCCGAGGGCTCCGGGTGGAGTCGCAACGCTACAGGCGCAGGGCAGCTAACCGGCGGCAAACCATGTAAGCCCGCCGGCCCAAGGGGCAACCCTTGAATGCTTCCGCACGGGGAGCATTCAAGGAGTGCTCACAGAAGCACGTTCCACAACCCGCACAACCGGAGTGAACCATGACTGTGCAAGTTTTCAATCTGTCGAACATCACCAAAGACGGCCTGGTCGAGCTGGCAAGACACCTGGGCGTCAAGCGCGACTATGACCGCATCCTGAAAAGCGAGCTGGTCGCCATGCTGCGCAGCTTCGGCACCGAGAAGCTGCTGGACGCAGCCCGCGCCGTCTGCGAAGCCGAGGGCGAGGCGTTCGACGCCGACGACTGGCTGACCGACGAAGCCGACCCGCAGGAAATCGTCGACGACGAGCCGCCCAAGGCGGCCGCACCGAAGGCGAAGACCAAGCCGGCGCCTGCCGCGTCTGCCGCCCCCGATGTTGGCCATGTGGCCACGATGCTGGCGCAGCTGCTGGCAGCGGGCAGCGTCAACGAAGACGGCGTGCGCGCCATCGTTCGCCCCATGCTGGACGAGCAGGCGATTGACCTGTGCAACCGACTCGGCGCCGCAACGCATGAGGTCGTGAAGCAGGCCCTTGCCGGCATGCCGCCCCGCGAGATTCTGGTGAAGTCGGAGCGTGCCGAAGTCAAGCTGACCGGCCGCCAGCACAAGAATTTCGAGCAGCTGCTGCAGGTTGCCGCAGCACGCCAGCCGGACGGCCACCGCCTCAACGTGTGGCTGTATGGCCCCCCGGGCACCGGCAAGACGACCGCGGCCCGCAACGTGGCCAAGGCCCTCGGCCTGGCGTTCCACTGCAACGGGGCGCTGGCCACCAAGTACGAGCTGACCGGCTTCATCGACGCGCAGGGCACGTACCAGGGCACCGAGTTCCGCAAGGCATGGGAGCACGGCGGCGTGTACCTGTTCGATGAAATCGACGGCAGCGTGCCGGCCGCGGCGGTCGCGTTCAACGCGGCGCTGGCCAACGGCGTGATGGCCTTCCCTGACGGGATGATCGAGCGGCACCCCGACTGCGTGGTGATCGCCGCAGCGAACACCATTCACGGGGCCACAGCCGAGTTCACCGGCCGCATGAAGCTGGACGCCGCCACCATCGACCGTTTCGTGATGCTGGATTGGCCGATTGACGAGCAGCTTGAGGTCGAGCTTTCCGGCAATACCGAATGGGCCCGCTTCGTTCAGCGTACGCGCCGCAAGGCCGCCGAGCAGGGCCTGAAAGTGGCCATCACCCCCCGCGCCACGATCTACGGCGCTTCCCTGCTGGCGCAGGGCCTGCCCGTCGACACCGTGAAGTCCATGGTGCTGCGCAAGGGCATCAACGATCAGCAGTGGCACGCCATCACGGCCTGACACACCCCCAACAGTCAACAGCCCGGCGCGTGCCGGGCGATGGAGCAAGCATGTTCGACCGTCCCGAAGTTAACTACCTCAGATTCGACAGCACCGGCGAGCTGGTGCGTTTTGCAGACGAGCGCATCGCCATGTCGCCCGACGTGCGGGCCAATGCGCTGTACGGCGACACCGGCCGCGTGGAAGAAGCGCAGAAGCTGATGGAGCAGTTTGCCGCCGAGCTGGCCACGACGTTCACGACCGACGAGGCGTGTGTGGCCGGCGCGTTCCCCATCGTGCCGGAGGCGCTGATGGGTGAGCCGGAGTGCATGCGCATGCCGACCGAGCAGGCCGGCGAGCTGGCCCCGCTCACGATCTTCGTGGACCTGACCACCAGCGGCGGCATCCCGGCCCAGGAAATCATGATCCGGGGGACGTCGACCCTGGCCCTGGTCATGGCCCTGTCGGCACAACGGCCGGTGAGCCTGGAAGTCGGCTGCGCCATGGATGGCCGCCGCGCCGCCTCGGGACTCCGGGCCGGCGAGCGCCTGTCCGTCATCTCCACCGTGATCGACACCGCGCCGCTCGATGTGGCCACGGCGGCGTGGTACCTCACATCGGCCGATGCCGCCCGCCGCCTGATCTACAGGCTGCAAGGCCACAGCCGCGTGCACAACTCATCAGGGGGCTGGCCGCGCCTGGACGGCGTGCCGTACGGCGCCCCATCCGACCCGAAAGCCGAAGCCCGCATGCGCGAGATTCTGGATCTGCCGGGGGAGGCGCTTTTCCTGCCGGCTGTCAGCGCCTACCAATCCGAAGACATGCGCCGCCAACTGACCGACCCGGTGGGCTGGATCCGCGAAAAGCTGGAGCAGTTCGGCAAGTGAACCAGGGGCCCACCAGGGCCCTAGATCGCGCCATGGCGGGCCGAACGGCCGGCCGGCGCACCCTGACCACCCCAAGGGCCGCAGAGCCCGCAAATCGCCCCGCAGGGGCAAACAACCGGAGAACCCGCGCCATGAGCGAGAACCAAACCGCGGCCACTGTTGCCGCCTTCCTGATCGACCCCCACGCCCGGACTGTCACCGAGGTGCAGACCACCGGAAGAACCGAGGGCCCGGCCGGCCTTTATGAGCTGCTGGGCTGCGCGTACGTCGAGCGCGTCGAGTGCGGCCACGGTTTCAGCGTTTGGCTGGACGAGGAAGGGATGTTGAAGCCATGGGAGGACCAGGCGTTTTGCCTGACGCCGTTCTACCCCGAGCCCCTGGCCGGCAAGCTGCTGCTGATGCGCGAGCGCGTGGACGGCGAGGATTACCGGGCCGTGAATCACGGCCTGAAACCCGGGTTCGCCGACTGGCTGGCCATCGCCGTTCGCTGGATCGCGCCCAAGGCCGTCGAGGTGCCGGCGCCTGTGTTCATGACCCAGGAAGCAGACGGCAGCATCACAGCCGAGTCGCTGGGCGGCGACAGCCGCGGCATGTGGACGATCAACCACCAGCCGTAAGGGGGCGCCATGTGCCAGCTGACCAAAGACGACGCCGCCGAAATCCTGGCGCGTTACGACGACAGCGTGCCCATCGGGTCGCTGTACGACGACGAGCCGAACGTGCGGGAGGCGCTGGGCGTCCTGATCCCGGGATTTGAATACCCGGATTGGGACGGCCGGACCCTGGCCGACGTCCTGCAGCGCCACCGGCGCGGCGGCTTCACGCTGCCTAGGCGCACGGCCCCCGGCCGCCTGGCCCTGCCGTGGCCATGAGCCGCGCCGACGTCCTGGACTGGATGCGCATTGCCGGCTACCACGCCGACATGCGCACCTTCCTGCGCCTCTACACAGAGAACCGAATCAGCAAGCGCGTGGCCGATGAGGCGTACCGCACCGGCACCAGGCAGAAGCTGGCCGGCATGCGCTGCATGTGCCACGAGTGCACGAAAGCTCCCACCAGCACCACAACCGGAGAACCCGAGAAATGAGCACCGAACGCAAGACCGTCAAGCGCGCCCACCTGTCGCCCCTGCACATGGCAGCAGGCGCCGAGCGCAAGCACCCCCGCGTCATCGACGCGGGCCACGTCAAGGAATGGGTGGGCATCGGCTGGATTGAAGTCCGCGAAGCCACCAAGGCCGATCTGGCCGCCTATCCCCACGTCATCGACTGAGCGAGGACACCATGACCGTTCAAGCACCCAAGACCACCTTGCAGCAGCGCCTGGTGCGCATCTACAACATCCCGCCGAACGTCACCTTTCACTGCCCGAAGCGCGTGGCGCTGACGAACACGCAGACGTTCGGCCAACTGCTTTCGTGGGAGCCCACAAAAGACGGCGACAAGTGCCCAGCATCAGGCGCCGAGCTTCTGGAATCCATCGTGCTGGCACAGAAGGAAATTGAGCGCATCCAGGCCGCCATCGACAACATGGTGAGCATCATGGAGCAGCAGGACGCCGAGCACGACGCGGTAGCCCACCTGTGCGCGATTGCCAAGGCCGACCAGCAAGGGGGCGCCGATGCCTAACGTGCCCGATGAGCTGATGGACAACCGCGACAAGGCCGTGCTGGCCGAGCGGGTCACACAGAAGATCAAGGCCGGGCTGTCCGGCGTGCTCGATGAGCCCTCGTACCAGGCCCTGGAATGGGCGCTGTTCATCCTGGCCGAAGTGCGACACGCCGCGCAGTGCGCCAGCGAGCTGGTGGACCCGAACGGCGGCGACTACGAGCGCAGCGAGCGAGAGCACAAGAAGGCCGAGATTCTGGAGCGCCTTTGGCGAGCCGTCGTCACCGACGGCCTGGACTGCGAGGTGTAACCATGTCACGCAGCAGAACAGTCACCGTCAGCGTGGACGTCGGCGACGTGGATGTGGAGGTGAACCTCCGCGACATACCGACCGATGACATGGTTCACGAACTGGAGCGCCGCCGCAAGGCGGGCACTGGCGAAACCGACGACGAAGCCGAGGGCGTCGGCGCCTATGACGACGGGGACGAGCTTTACCGCATCGACCCGGAGGAACTGCGGGCCATCCGTCAGCTGTACCTGACCGGCCGCGAGCTGGAGGCGTCACACCGAGCGCGCACGCTGATCGGCGAGCTGCTGGGGTGCGCCATCTGTTGATTCCGGGGTGCATGCCCCACAACCCGCCGCGCAAACCCTGGCGACATGACCAGGGGCGGCAAACAACCGGAGAACCAGAGAATGCCATTCCGAACGAACAAGCCACCCCGGCCTGGCGCGCTGCGCGTCGTCAAGGCGCAGACCAAGGGGTGCACCGAAGACGGCCTGCGCATCGAGATTGACGGCCAGCTGTTTTGCGACGTCCCGCAGGGCGCCGAGCTGCTGGTGGTGCGCGACGAGCTGACCGACGAAGTGGCCGCCATCTTCGGCCCCGCCGGCGACAGCATGAGCAAGCGCGATGCGGCGCAGTTTGTCGTGTCGGGCCGGCTGGCCCAGGCGTCCGAAAACCTGCTGACCTACATGCACACCAACAAGCTGGACCAGCACGACGCGGCCGGCGGCCTGTACCTGCTGACCGCAGAGGTGCGCACCTGCCTCAACCTGATGGAGTCGGGCCACGCATGAGCGAGCACCACCACCCACCTGCACGCGCCCCGTAGGCGTGACGGTCGAACAACAGCGGCAAACAGTCGGCGCGATAATTCGCCCTGGCTGTTGCGTCACCCACGGGGTGCGCCGCTTGCCTTCTCTCCGGTTGTGCGGAGCGTCGAGCAGCAGTCCTTCCCCTCGGGCCTGGCCCGGGGGCCTTTTTCCCTGGCGCCAACCAGCACCATGACCCGACCCAAACCGGCCGGCACCAGGGAAAAAGGCCCGCCAAAAAGAACGGGCCCCGCGGCATGACCGTGGGGCCCGTCAAGGCAGACAAGCAAGCTAGAGAGTCACGCCGAGACACGAAATCCCAGCGTGCACGAACTATAGCAGCATTCCGACACTATAGGAAGCATTGCAACCCAGCGGGTATGCCTTCTGGCCACAGCGTGGCCAGTGCGTCAGCCGCTGTCACGCCAAGCGTTGCGGCATTGAGACAGACCGCCTCACGGATGAACCGTTGTCGCCCCTCGTCGGTCAGCTGGCTGAGTGCGTCAACGAGGGCGGGCGGCCCATCTTCCTTGATTTCATTGTTCACGGGATTCCTCTTGCCGGCGCGTTGTTGTTGACCCCTGCGGGCCGGCGCCGGAAGGGGCAGTGAGCATCAGGCTTTATCACCGCGGGTAGCGAGCGACAAAGCCAGGTCTAAAAGGGTCTGCTGCACCTGCACCGGGCTGCGTCGATAGAGTTCCAACGCAGTGGCCAAGAACTTGCGTTCCTCGGCATCGTCGCCATCGACTGGCGCCGGGCCTAGTTCGTGGTTGTGATCCATCCACCCGTGCGACAGACCTAGACCGCGCTCCATTTCCCGGCACAGATCGTCCCCGAGGTTCTTGCGACCGTTGTTGATGTGCGAGAGGTAGCGAGGGTTGACGCCAGCCTTGGCGGCAAAGCGGGCGATGCGCCCGTAATCGCTTCGCGCCGCCTCATCTGGCGAGTTCGCAAACTGCAGGAGCAGGTTGCGGTAATTGATAAGCCGTATCTGGTGGATGTCCATGTTTACCTCTCTCTGCGCGTCAGCCGGAAGGCCGCATTGCGCCCTGGATTCGTTATACCTCGGAGCATACGTGCGCGCCCCACAGGATGCAATACACCCTTACGGGTAGCGTGATAAGGCACCTTCATTTGGGTGGCGGCACATAAATCGCAACATTCCAGCAACAGTCACAGGCTCGCAATCTGAGCGTGATGGCGACCGCTGGAGTGTTTTTTTTCGCCCTACTTTGCTACCATGTAGGACGCATTCATACCAACGCGGACACACCGCACAACCGGAGAACCTATGACCGAGAAGAACAGCACGCAGCCCATGGGCCTGCGTGCGTACTGGAAGCACGTGGGCACCGACAACGCCAAGAAAGTGGCCGAGAAGGTCGAAACCAGCTGGGGCTACTTTCGGGCCATGGCGTACGGGCAGAAGCGCCCGAGCTATGACATGGCCAAGAACCTCATTGCCGCCGCGCAGGCCGTTACGCCCGGCTGGGCCCCGGACCTCGAGCTGCTGATGGAAGGGCCGCCCAAGCCCCTGACCAATGGCAGACGCGGCCGGCCGTCGGCCGCCTTCCTGGCTTCGCAAGCCGCTCAGGGCCGAGGTGCGGCGGCATGAGCATTTTCGTCACGTCCCTGGTCTGGAAGTTCAGCAAGTCCGAAGGCTCCACCCTGCTGGTTGCCCTGGCCATTGCCGACTTCGCAGACGACGAAGGGAGAGCCTACCCCGCCGTGTCGACCCTGGCCGCCAAGGCCCGCGTGAGCGAGCGAACCACGCAGTACGCGCTGGCCCAGCTGGTCGACTTGAACGAGCTGCGCATTGAGCGCGGCACCGGCCCGAGAGGCTGCAACACGTACGCAGTGCAGGTGCAAAACCTGCGGGGTGCAAATTCTGCGGGGGTGCAAAACACTGCAGAAGGGGGTGCAACCCATTGCACCCAAACCGTCATAGAACCACCAAAGAAGAAGAAAGAGAAGGACGCAGCCCGCGATCCGATCCGCTTCGACGCCAAGACCGGCGACTTCGTGGGCATCACCGACGACGACCTGGCCATGTGGGCCAAGGCGTACCCGCTGGTCGATGCACGCGGCGAAATCACACGCGCCTCCTGCTGGCTCATCAGCAACCCCACGCGCCAAAAGCAGCAGCTGCGCCGCTTCATCACCAACTGGCTTTCCAAGGCCAACCGTGACCGTGAGAACGGCACCGCGCCGCGCATCGCCTCCCCGCGTGCGCCCTCCCCCGCTCAAGACAAGAACGCCCACCGGGACGCATTCAGCGCGCACCTGTGGGGCAACACCCAGCAACCGCAGAAAGGATCCGATGATGACGGGATCGTTGACGTTGTGGCAACCCAAGTCGAGTAAGGGCGCCGCCCCCATGTCGGTGGAGTCGGTGCGCACCATCCTGGCCACCCTGCAGGCCCGGTATGGCAACAAGTTCGCCGACCTGTGGCGCGGCGTGCCGCCCGCCAGCCTTGAGGCCGTCTGGTCCGAGGATCTGGCCGGCTTCACCGTCGCCGAAATCAAACGCGGCCTGGATGCGTGCAAGCACCGCGACTGGCCGCCCACCCTTCCCGAGTTCATCAACCTGTGCCGCCCGGCCATGGACATGGAGCGGGTGTTTCTGGAGGCGCAAGAGGGCATCCGTGCCCGCGACCGTGGCCAGCCGTACAAGTGGACCCACCCGGCCCTCTATTGGGCCGCCGTCGACTTCGGTGCATCGGACCTCATGCGCATGACCTGGCGCGAGGCCCGCCACCGCTGGCAGCTGTGCATGGACAAGCAGGGGCGCCGCGACACCTGGCCGGCCATACCTGCCCCGCCCGCCGGCTACCTGCCGCCGCCCGAGCCCAAGCAGGCGCCGGCCGCCGTGCGCGAGCAGCTGCGCGGCCTGTTGCAGCAGATGCCCCGCGCCCCCCGCAAGACCACGCCGGCCGAAATGACCAACCGCGTTCAGCAGTACCAGGCAAGCAACCCATGAACACCACCAGATCACCCGAGGCCCGCGTGGCATTGCCCGCCCGCGACCTCACCCCACTGCTGCGGGCCACCACCGGCCGGCAGCGCAAACAGCGCGGCATCGAGCGCGTGCAGAACCGATGCGCCGGCTGGCTGCAGCTCACGCTGGCCGACCTCACCGACTGGCTGCGCGCCGAGCTGGACGCCGGGCATCCGACGTTCACCTACGAACAGTTCAAGGCTCACCAGGCCCGCCGTGGCATCGCGCCGCCCGCCTCCCCGAACGCATGGGGCGCGCTGGCCGGCATGGCCGCGGCGCGAAACCTGGCCGAGTGGACCGGCGAGCACGTCAGCGCCAAGGCGCCCAAGGCGCACAACCGTTCGGTCAAGCTGTGGAGGGCCATAGGATGAGCAGCCTATCCGCAGCGCGAGCCCTGGCCGCCGCCATCAACGTCCCGCAAGGCGACAAGACCCCGCCGGAGGTGCGCCAGCTGCTGGCCGCCTTCGCCTCAATCAAGCCCGCCCCGTGCTCCGACTGCGAGCGCAGCGGCCGGTGTGCGGCCGACCGCACGGCGTGCTGGTCGTTCGTGGCCTACGTGCAGACCGGCAAGCGTCAGAAGGAATACCTCCGCGTGTTCCCCAGCCGCGAGCTGTTCGACCTGGCGCAGCGCAGCGAGGCCGGCCCGGACGACCCGCTGCCCGACATGCCGCCCCGGCTGGCCGCGCTGGTCGAGGCGCGCCGCCATGAGCAGGTGCAGGCATCCAAGCGTCGACTGGCAGAGGCGACCGCTCGCAAGCGGGCAGCGAAGGCCGAGGCCATGGGAGGCGCGTCATGAGCGTGCCCACCGCGTACCAAGGCGAGCTGATGCTGGCCGGCTGGAAAGAAACCCACACGGGCGGCGCGCAGGTGACCTTCTGGCTTCCCGACAGCCAGGCCCTTGAGCCGTTCCGGCACATGACCGTCAAGAAGGGCAACACCGCCGGCCAGCGTTTCATGGCCGTGCTGGTCCTGCTGGGCGATGACGACCTGCCACAAGCCATCGAGCGCAAGCCCGGCGGCCCGCTCGGCGCACTGGCCAAGTCGGCTGTCCTGTTGTGCCAGGGCGATGCCTTCCAGGCGTTCGTGGCCGACCTTGAGGGCATGCAGCTGGCCACACCCGAGGGGCGCGAGCTGCAGGCGTCGGACCACATCAAGCGAGTCTGCCAGGTGGCCAGCCGCAAGGATCTGGACGCCAGCCCGCAGGCCGCCGGACTGTTCCGCGACCTCATGACGCGGTTTCGGGACTGGCGCGAGCGCACGGGGGTGTCCGCATGATCCGTCTATACGCACGCACCAAGGGCTCCAGCGAGCTGGCCATGCTCGAGCTGGACCCTGAGCAGATCACCATCGAGGACGGCCGCACGCTGGCCGCCAGCATGCTGGGCCAGGCGTTGGCCAGCCCGGTGCTGGCCGTCATTGCCGGCGGCCCCGCGGCGCCTGCCGCGCCCAACATCCCGCCGGGGTCCGCATGAGCCGAACCGCCCCCACCAGCGCCTGGCTGGGCCGCGTGGCCGGCATTGGCTGCATCGTGTGCCTGCTGGCTGGCCACCCCGGCACGCCGGCGCACGTGCACCACATCCGCACCGGCCAAGGGGGTGCCCAGCGCGCACCCGATGAGCTGGTGATTCCACTTTGCCCCGAGCACCACACAGGCGACACCGGCCTGCACACCGACCGCGAGCTGTTCGCGCTCATGTGGGGCTCGGAGCTTGATCTGTTGGCGCTGACCATCCGCGAGGTCTGCCGCCAGCTCTACCTTGAAGGAAAGCTGAAATGACAAGCACGCTACTGCACCAGGGCTCGCCACGGGCCAGAGCCCCCGCCTACTTCGCCCTGGGCCGCATGAAGGCCGGGAAGATGAACAAGACCGAGGAAGCCTACAGCCAGCACCTTGAGGCCGAGAAGCAGGCCGGCCGCGTTGTCTGGTGGGCTTTCGAGGGCATGACGTTCAAGCTGGCCGATGACACCCGGTACACCCCCGACTTCAACGTGATGCTGGCCAGCGGCCACATCGAGCAGCACGAAGTCAAAGGGCATTGGCGCGACGACGCCCGCGTGAGGGTCAAGGTGGCCGCCAGCCTGTTCCCGTTCAAGTTCGTGGCCGTCAAGGCGTTGCCCAAGAAGCAGGGCGGCGGCTGGGGCCTGGAGGAATTCTGATGTTCGGACGTCACCCATCTTTCCGGGATCCGATGGTCATTCTGATGAAACGAGAGGAACGCACATGCAAGGGATGCACACACGAAACGACGCAATGGGCACGGCCAGCGTGCGGCCTGGGCAAGAACCACGGGCGCAAGTGCCGGGAATACAGCGAGCGACAGACGAGCCGCCCCTGTTCCCCACCGTCCGCACGGCGCTGAGATGGGCGTGGCAGATGGAGGGCGCGACGTTCTGCAAGTCCCCGCAGTACGGGCCGCCGCCCCCCCGCCGCGCATCGACCCTTGATGGCCTGAGCGTGCAGGAGCGCGTGGCGCAAGCCGCCTGGATCCGGCAGGCCACAGAAAAGCGTCTGCGCCGCGACGAGCTGGAGGTGGTCATGGCGCACTACGCCGAGGGGCGCGGCCGAAACGAGGCCCGCCGCATCGTGTCCCGCCGGGTAGCGTTCGCCGTGCGCAACCGCGACCTGGGGCGAGCCCTCGCCATGCGCCACTTCGACGCGCACCGCGACAGCTGCCCGACGCTGGCCAGCATCGCGGCCGAGTTCGGCGTGCCGGCCCGGACTGTTGAGCGGCTGTCCGCTGTCATCGGCGTGGAGCTGGACCGGCTGCTGGCCGAGGTGGACGAGCGGCTGCACGCGCTGTTTGTCGAAACCGGCATTGCCGCCCGGGTGTGACCCGCCGCCCTGGCGCCATGTTGCGGAATCCCAACAGGTAGCCTTTTTTTGCCTCTTTTGTATCCCGCTGGGTAGCTTTTGCACCCCGACGGGATACATTAGAGCTTGCCGAGAGCAAAAAACAGCCCGGCAAAACAACCGGAGATTTTCACCATGTTGAGCACCCAAAGACCGAGCGCCACCCGGCGCCCCCCCTGCCCCGGCTGCGATGCCGACTACCTGGCAAAGCAGGAAGACGCAGACGCCAAGGCAGACCGTTTCGACGCCATTGCCGACCGCGCCGAGGCCGATTTTCTGCGGGCACTGCGAGCCGACCCGGCGGGCCGGGTTGCGTCCCCCTGGGACTTCGGCGCCAAGTGTGCGCTGGCCGAGGTGGTCTACGCGAACGAGAGCCAGCCAGCCGAGGCGGCCGAGATTGTGGCGGCCATGTCCCTGGTTCTGCGAGGCGACGAGGCCGGCGCCCTGGCCAAGCTGCGCGAGGCGGTGAAGTTTGCCGCCCAGCGTTACGCCGACACCCGCGCCGAGCTGGAGGCGTGATGTACCGCATCGCGTTCATAAACCGCGATGCCCAGCGCGTTGTGCGCTGGATCGAGGAAGGCCGCGCCGAGCTGGATGCGGCCATCGACCGGGCGTTTGACGAAGACGGCGCCCAATTTCTGAGCATCAAAAAGGTCAAGGGAGAAGACCATGGAAACGACCAAGCGAGTGCTGGACGTTGACGGCCCGCACCGCCCCCGGCGCCGCCCCCTGGGGCTGGCCTGGTGGCTTGCGACAGGAGCCAGCGCCCTGCTGTTCCTGGCCGCGTTGAGCGGGCACCCGTTCAACCTGAGATAGCCCGCGGGGCCTTCGGGCCCCTTCCCGAACAGTCGAACAGAGAACCCAACAACCGGAGAACCCCACCATGAGCCATGCAGCGTTGATCCTCGGCGAATCAGGCAGCGGCAAGTCCGCGAGCCTGCGCAACCTTGACCCGGCCCGCACCCTGCTGATCCAGGCCGTCAGAAAGTCCCTGCCCTTCAAGTCCACCGGCTGGCGCCCGTGGAGCCCGCAGAAGGGCGGCAACGTCGTGACCACCGACGACCCCGTGGCCATCGAGCGTTTCATGCGCAAGTCGCCCCACGAAATCGTGGTGATCGACGATTGGCAGTACATCCTGGCCAACGAGTTCATGCGCCGCAGCGGTGAAAAGGGCTTTGACAAGTTCACCGACATTGGCCGCCATGCGTGGGATCTGCTCATGGCCGCCAACAACCTGGCCGACGACCGGCGCGTTTACATCCTGGCCCACACCGCCACGGATGACCTGGGCAACACCCGCGTCAAGACCATCGGCAAGCTGCTGGACGAGAAGATCACGCCCGAAGGGCTGTTCACCATGGTGCTGCGCACCCGCGTGATCGACGGCAAGCACTACTTTTCGACCGTCAACAGCGGCAGCGACACCGTGAAGTCGCCCATGGGCCTGTTCGCTGACGCCATGATCGACAACGACCTGGCCGCCGTCGACGCCGCCGTGTGCGACTACTACGGCATCGGGGCGATGCCCGAGAAGGCCGCGGCATGAGCGTCCAGAACATCACCGGCGACCAGCTGCGCGTCGGCGACACCATCGAGGTGTGGTGGCAACCCAAGCGGGCCACGATCACCGCGCTTCGCCCCTACAACCCGCCGGCCGTGATGGGCCTGCCGCCCGGCAACTGGCGCATTGCGCAGTTTGCCGTCGGCCCGGACATGACCATCGAACCCGGGACCACGTACACCGTGCTGCATCGCGCCAACTGATCCCACCCGAAGCGGGAGCCTGCCCCGCCGAACCCGTCAACAGGCAAACAACCGGAGAACCTGAATCATGAGCACAGTTTTCAAGCTGAACACCGAGAAGGCCAAGGCCGCAGACGCACCCGCCCGCATCAACCAGACCGGCCCCTACCTGGGCAAGTTCACCCGTGCCGAGCTGGTCACGTCGAGGCAGGGCACGCAGGGCGTTGATTTCAGCTTTGTGGCCGAGGACGGCCAGCGCGCCGACTACCTGACCCTGTGGACCGTCAAGAAGGACGGCACCGAGCTGTCCGGCCTCAAGGTGCTGCACGCCCTGCTGGCATGCCTGGCCCTGCGCGAAGTGGCCAGCCAGGCCGGCACCGTCCGCGTGTGGGACAACGAGCAGAAAAAGGAAGTCGACCGCGCCGCCGAGCTGCTGCCCACCCTGATGAATCGCCCCATCGGCGTGGTGCTGCAGCGCGAGGAATACTGGCCCGAGAACGGCAACCAGAAGCGCGACCGCATGAACCTCGTCACCGTGTTTCAGCACGGCACGAACCTCATGGCCAAGGAGATTCTGGACCGCAAGCCGACGGCCGAGGCGCTGGCCAAGTTCGTGCCGACCATCAAGGACAAGCTGGCCGCAGACCGCCCGCAGCGTTCTGGTGGAGGTGGTGGCCAGGCCGGCGGCTATGGCGACCAGGGCCACGCGGGCGCCGGCTATGGCGGCGGCTTCGATCAGATGGATGACGACATCCCTTTCTGACGTCGGGGCGGCGCCTGATGTACCACCCCGAGAGCGATTCGCTGCTTGAGGTGGACTCGATACCGCCAGGCGCCGCCTATGACCCCGATTGGGGGCTGTGTGTGGACGTGACAGGCAACCCCGATCACGAAGCCCGATACCGGCGCGAACAGCGCGCCAACCGATGACAACAGCCCGGCCCCGAGCCGGGCACCACAACCGGAGAAAACCATGCTCAAGAGCATCCAAGTCAGCAAGGCCGACCTCATCGCCGTTGTCGAGGCCAACCGCACCAATCACCGCGAGGAACACCAGAAGGCGCACGCCGCCTGGCGCAGCCAGCAACAGTCGGCACTGAGCGAGGCCCACGCCCACCTGGTCAACAACGGCACACTGCCCGATCGCGGCGCGATCCTGCTGCCCGAACCCAAGAGCTACGAAGCCGAGTACAGCAAGGCGCTGCGCATGCTGCACATGAGCGTGGCCGACACCATCGAGCTGTCCGCTCAGGAGTACGAGGAACTGGTGGAGGACAACTGGCACTGGCAGTCGGCATTCAAGGCCGTGAGCGCCACCTACGCCCGCAAGTGAGGTGCGACACCATGAGCAAGGTCTACACCTTCCCGTCGAATTTCGTCATGAGCCCGCCGCGCATCCAGCACGCGGCCGAAGTCCTGCAGAACCAGTGTCACGGCCTGGCCTACGCCTGCGGCTGGTGGCACGACCTGGGCAGCGGCGCCGATCTGACCAGCACCCCGGGCGAGCCCGCCAAACGCAACGTGGCCGAACTGCTGTGCCTGGTGCACAGCGAGGTGAGCGAAGCCATGGAGGGCCACCGCAAGGGCCTGGCCGACGACAAGCTGCCGCACCGTTCCATGCTCGAGGTCGAGCTGGCTGATGCCGTCATCCGCATCTTTGACATGGCCGGCGGCCTGGGCCTGGACGTGGCCGGCGCCATCGCTGAAAAGCTGGAATTCAACGCCACCCGCGCAGATCACCAGCCCGACAACCGCCGAGCCGACGGCGGCAAGAAGTTCTAACGCGGACCCAAGCCCCGGCACAGACCGGGGCCCGCACAACCGGAGAAACACATGAACGCACCCGTGAAGCCCGAACACCTGGCAAGGCCAGCGCACACCGCCACGCTGTACCAGCTGGCCGATGAGTACATGGAGGGCCTGGCCATCCTGGCCGATGCTGACGTGCCGCCCGAAGTCGTGTTCGACACCCTGGAAGGCATGCAGGGCGAGCTGGTCGACAAGGTGGACGCCGTGATGGCCTACGCCGCCAACTTGCAGGCCCTGGCAACCGTGCGCAAGGCCGAGGCCGAGCGCCTGGCCAAGTCGGCCAAGTCGCTGGAGTCCAAGGTGGAGGGGCTGCACACCTACGTGCAGATCATCCTGGCGCGCACCGGCATCAAGCTGCCCCTGGTCACCGGCCGCTTCACCTTGAACCTGGCCAAGAACCCGCCGAGCACCGACGTCGTGGACGAGGGCAAATTGCCGTCTCTCTACAAGACCGAAACCGTCACACTGTCGGGCAGCCCCGGCCTGTGTGAGCAGGTTCGCATGGCCCTCGAGCAGTCTAGCGACACGTTTGGGATTCTGGCCCGAGCGGCCATTGACAGTAAGGTGACCGTCGACAAAAAGGCCCTGCTGACCGACCTCAAGACTGTTGCGGCGGCCAACGAGGCGAAACAGCCCGGCGATGCGCGTGATGCGATCCCCGGGGCCCGCCTGCAGCCGACCAGCTACCGGCTGACCGTGAAGTAACAGCATGCCGGCAGACACCAAGACCATCGACAAGATGGATACGTTCGGCCGCATCCGGCCGGTCTGCCCGGCGTGCGCCTACCAGCTCACCACGCTGGACATGATGCGCCCGCCGAAGCAGACCGACGACGCACCGACCAGGGCCGCCCTGGCAGACCTCGCGCAGACCGAGGGACGCACGACGATCCGTTGCCCGCGCTGCGCCGTGACGTACCACTGCCGCGGCCACTTCATCCCGCAGTACACCACCGCATTGGACGAAAGCGACCTATGACAGACGCCCGCCTGCGTGACATTCGCGCCATGGCCGAGGCCGAGGGGCTGACCGTCGTGGCCATCAGGCGCACGAACGGCGGCCACGTGAAGCTGACAGCGCGCAACAGCCGCGGCGCCGAGGCCGGCATTGTCATGTCGTTCTCGGCCAGTGACTGGCGCGTGGACATGAAACGCCGCGCCCAGCTGCGCCGCTTTGCCACCGGAAGGTGGACCCCAGGGGGGGCGCCGTGTCTGACGACCTCTGGCTGACCAAAGAGCAGCTGGCCAGGCTGACGGGCTACCGGCAGAAAGCCCGTCAGATCGCCAAGCTGAAAGCCGATCGCATCCCCCACACCGTCAGCCGCACCGGCCACCCCGTCGTGGCCAGGGCGGCCATCGAGGGGGCCGGCGGCATCGAGAAGGTGCGCCGCAAGCGCAAGGAACAGACAGAACCGAATTGGGCCGCCATCGGCCTTTGAACACATGAGCAACGACAACAGCACACCACCGGCAACAGCCGCCCAGGCGTTCGCCCTGTCCGACACCATGGCCGCGCTCACCAGGCCGGCGGCAAAGCATCTGGCCATCATGGCCTATGGCAACAGCATGACCGTCTCCGGCGTCGAGGCGCTGCGCGAGCTGCGCAAGGCCGTCGACTGCGCGCTGGGGGGCGCCAAATACGAGCACTCTCAGCGGCCACACCGCACGGACGCGGAGATAGTCGTGCAGACCGAAATGCTGGCCTCGTTCCTGTTGGGTTGGCGCTGGGGCCAAGAGCCGGAAGCCGGCGCCCCTCCGTTCAGGACAACCCGCAACGTCAAGGCGCAAGGCTGCTGGGATGCTGCCTGCAAGATCCAAGAGCTGCTGACCGATACCGACGTGGAGAACGCGGTGGCGGGCTTTGATGACGCGGCGCCAGAGGGCAAGCAGCCATGACCGAGCACGTCAAGATCGAGGAAGGGCTGTATGCCCGCGTGGGGGCCCGCGTCACCAGCTACAGCACCATGGTCGACGGCAAGCGCGTGCCCTTGGGCAAGACGCTGGACGAGGCCAGGGCCAAGCTGGCCGAGCTGCGCGGCCAGGTCAAGGTGGAGAACACCATCAGGGCCATGTGCCGCGGGTACATCGCCGAGCAGCGCGAGCTGGCCGCCACCGGCGACAGCAACGCGCTGAAACCCCGCACCATTGACGAATACGAAATCTGCCTTGAGGGCAACGTGATCCCCGTGCTGGGCGACATGGCGCCGTCGGCATTCAGGTCGATGCACGCCGCGCAGTATCTGGACAGGCGCCGCAAGGGCAGCACCGACGGAAAGAAGCGCGCCCCCGTCGGCGCCAACAGGGACATGGCGGCCCTGTCCGGCGCCTTCAACTACGGCATGCGCCAGGGCATGGTGGAGTCGAACCCCTGCCACGGCGTCAAGCGCAACAAAGAGCGGGCCCGCACCCGGGACGTGTCCCGCGTCGAGTTCAACGAGTTCATGCGCTTCGCCAAGGAAAAGCCGACCGCGCTCTACATGGCCGCCCTGGTCACCGCCGCCGTGGCCGTCAGCGGCCGGCGCCGCGCCGAGCTGTTGCCGCTTGGGGTCGATGCGCTCACGGACGAGGGGATCGACACCCGGGACGCCAAGACCAAGGCGCACGAAAGCGTGCGCAACTATCTGGTCAAGTGGTCCCCCCTGCTGGTCAGCATCTTGACCGAGGCGCACCGGATCCGGCCGAAGGCCGCGGCCAAGTCGCAACGACTGTTCCCGACCCGCACGGGCGATGCCTACACCCCCAACGGGTTCAAGGCGACGTGGAACAAGCTCATGACGGCTTGGGTCAAGGCCGGCGGCGAGCACTTCACCAGCCACGATCTGCGGGCGTTCTACATCAGCCGCATGCTCGAGCAAGACCGCGACCCGAACACCCACAAGAACGTGGCCACCATGATGCGCGTCTACGACCGGCGCAAGACAATCGAGGTCACCCCGCTGGCATGAGCTGGGCGATCCTTACCCGCCGAGCGGCCCGCCGCGGAAACGTGTCGGGCACCGTGGCGCCGATCTTTGAATGGGTGCCATGCCCCGGGCACCTTGATCCATACCCGACAGCGGAGGCGGCGCGCAGGGCGCTGATGGTCAGCCTGATGCCCGAGCTGGCGGGGCACGATGATGCTCAGATCAAGCGTCATTACCTGGCCTGGCAGCGCAACGTGCAGGCCCACAAGCTGGCCCGCGTGTGACGCGCAAACGACAAAAAAGCCCCCCGGCCGTGTGGCTGGGGGGCTTTCTACCTTTCGGCTATCCTTCGCGTCGTTTCCAAACTTGGAAACTTGGAAAGATTTTCGACTTTCGGCGCGTTGGTGAACGCCGCTAAGTCATTGATTTTTGGGGTGGCTGATGGGACTCGAACCCACGACAACCAGAATCACAATCTGGGACTCTACCAACTGAGCTACAGCCACCGTTGAGCGAAGACTTAGAGTATATCTCGATTTCGCGCCAAGTTACGAAGGTGTGTCGGTTTTTTGCTGCTCGGCCGACTTGTTGCTGCCGTCCATCACCTTCTTGCCCTCGTTCAGGTACTCGACCTTGTACTGGCGCTTGAGGGCGCGGTAGTAGGCATCGGCCTCGGCGCGGCCCCAGTAGTTGCCAAACTGGGCCTCGGTCTCCTGCAGCTCTTGCGGCGACACCTGCGGCGGCACGGCCTTGATCACCTTCAGCAGCGCGACACCGTCCGCCCCCAGGTCCACCACCTTCCAGGCGGGCAGCTGCGATTCGGGCACGCGCAGCGCGGCGTCCATCACCGCAGGCGGCTGGTTGAACACCGTGCGACGCGAGATCTGCACCGACGCGGGCATCTGGGCCTGGTCGGGCGCCTTGCTCCAGGCAGCCAGCTTGCGGTCGGCGTCGGCGCGTGCGGCCTTGCGGGCTTCGGCGGCCACCCAGCGCTCGCGCAGTTGGGCTTCCACGGCCTCATACGGCAGGCGGGCAGCCGGGCTGTACTTCACGATGCGGGCCGACACCAGCTTGCTCGGGCCCACTTCCACCGCTTCGGTGTTGCGCCCCTTCTCGCGGTTGGCCGGATCGAACAGCGCCTCAAGCAGACGCGGGTTGGACAGCACGCCCTGGTCCTTGGCGCCCGGCACGCGCAGCACATCGCTCATCGACTGCACGGAAAGCTTCAACTCGTCCGCCACCGGCTTCAGCGAATCCGACTGCTCGTACACCGCATTGGTGAACTTCTCGGCGGCTTCGGCGTACAGGCGCTGGGCGAGCTGCTTGCGGGCGTCGTCTTCCAGTTGCGCGCGCACTTCCTCGAAGGGCTTGGCCTGGCCACCGCGCACCGCAGTGAGCTTGATGATGTGGAAACCGAATTCGCTTTCAACCAGATCGCTGATCTCGCCGGTCTTCAGCTTGAACACGGCTTCGTCGAAGGGCTTGACCATGGCGCCGCGACCGAAGAAGTCCAGGTCGCCACCATTGGTGGCCGAGCCCTCGTCGCTGGAGTTCGCACGGGCCAGCTCACCGAAGCCGGCCGGGTTCTTGCGCGCCTGGGCGAGCAGGCCCTCGGCCTTGGTGCGGGCGGCCTTTTTCTGATCTGCGGTGGCCTTCGGGTCGACGCTGATCAGAATGTGGCTGGCACGGCGCTCTTCCGGCGTGCTGAAGCGGCTGGCGTTTTCCTGGTAGGCACGACGCAGATCGTCTTCGCTGACCGACACCTGCGACTTCAGGCTGTCCAGATCCAGCACCACGTATTGCACGTCGGCCTTCTCGGGGGCCATCAGCCAGCCGACGTTGGCAGGGTCGTTGTAGAAAGTCTTGAGCTGGTCGGCCGTGGGGTTCAGGCCGGCCACGTAGGCCTTGGGCTCGAACTTCATCCACTGCACTTCACGCACCTGGAACAAGGCCTCGACGGCGTGGCGGTTCGACACCCTGGATGTCTGGCCCGTGTTCTGCACGCCCGACAGCACCTGGCTGAGGGTGAGTTCCTGGCGCAGCAGGCCGACGAACTGGTTGGCCGTCATGCCGCGTGCCTCCAGCATCGCCTTGTTCAGCGTGCCATCCGGGTTGCGCAGGTTGGCGAACTGCGGATCGGTGCTGAACAGGCGTTGCACCCGCGCGTCGGCCGCGGTCAGGTGCTGGTCGTTCGCAGCGGCGGCCAGCACGTACTGGCGCACCAGCGCTTCCAGCGAGCGCTGCTTGAACTGGGGCGTGTCAAACAGCCGCGCATCGACATCGGGCTGCTCCGCGCGTGCGCGCTCGACGGCATTGCGGTGCGCGTTGTCCCACTCGGCCTGAGGCACCTTCTGGCTGCCCACCTTGGCCACTGTGTCGGCCTGGTCCGAGAACTGCGAATAGCCCTGGATGCCGAACACCACGAAGGAGGGAAGGATCAGCACCAGAAGCAGAAGCTGCAGGATGCGGGTGTTATTGCGAACGAAATCGAACATGTCGTAGGACCGGTCTCGCCAGTCGGGTCGCAGACAACACAAAGGCGAACCAAGGTTCGCCTTCTGGATGCCCATCGGTGGTGGGTGCTGAGGGGCTCGAACCCCCGACCTACGCCTTGTAAGGGCGCCGCTCTACCAACTGAGCTAAGCACCCGATGAACTGTGGAAGGCGCTAGTCTAGCTGATTAATTCAGGTGGTCTTTGAGGGCCTTGCCGGGGCGAAATTTCGGGATGCGGGCCTTCTTGATCTTGATGGCGTCGCCGGTTCGGGGGTTGCGCCCCTCACGGGCGGCTCGGGTGCTGACACTGAAGGTGCCGAAACCCACGAGCGTCACCGCGTTGCCCTTCTTCAGCGAGCTGCACACGCCGCCGATGAGGGCCTCCAGCGCCCGACCGGCCGCAGCCTTGGAGATGTCGGCCTGCTCGGCGATGTGCTCGATCAACTCTGCCTTGTTCACGGATACGCCCCCCAATCCAGAATCCAGATGTGCACGCTGACACACGCTTCGAGGCGGGCGTCGGTCAAAAAAGATTCTATGCCGGCGTGGCAGGCCAGGCCGCTTGTCCCGGACGCGGACAAGCTCGCTTGACAGACGGGCTTTGACCCCGCGCAAACAGCCCTCAGGCGCCGGGGTCAGCGCGACTTGGCCCGGATGTCGGGCAGGGCCTTCTTCAGGTAGTACACCATCGACCAGATGGTGAGGGCCGCCGCGATGTAGATCAGCCAGGTGCCCAGTTCACGCGCGTGGAACATGCCGCCCGGCAAGGGGCCGTCGAGCAGCAGCAGCACGATGGCGCCCATCTGGGCCGCCGTCTTCAGCTTGCCCACCATGTGCACCGCCACACTGCGCGACGCACCGATCTGGGCCATCCACTCGCGCAGCGCAGAAATGGCAATCTCACGGCCGATGATGACCAGCGAGATCAAGGCGTTGACCCGGCCGAGTTCCAGCAGGATCAGCAGCGAGGCACAGACGAGGAACTTGTCGGCCACCGGGTCGAGAAAGGCGCCGAACGCCGAGGTCTGGTTCAGGCGACGGGCCAGCCAGCCATCGGCCCAGTCGGTCAGCGCCACGACGACAAACAGGACGCTGGCCATGAGGTTCATCTCGGCCAGGGGCAAAGGCAGGTGGTACACGCCCACGATCAGCGGAATCGCGACGATCCGCGCCCAGGTGAGCAAGGTGGGCAATGTCCAGAACATGGGGTGTCATTGTGCCCGTGATCCGGGCGGATCACCGGCGGTCCAGCGTCATGGGCTTGAACTTGCGCTCGCCGTTGAACAGAAAGGTCTCGTTGAACTTCCAGGGGCGTGGCAGCTTCGACACATCGCCGAAGGGCGCGGCCCGACGCACGGCATCCTTGGCCAGCTCCACCGTGTCGCGCGCCTGCCCGGGGTAGCGCATCACCTCGATGTGGCGGATGCGCCCGTCGGCATGCAGCTCGATGGTGAGCACCGGGATGGCGAGCAGCACGTCCGGCGCCGCGCCGGTGTAAGTCAGGCCCGGATTGGCCGCCACCAGACGCTGGGCCGCCTGCAAACGAGCGGTCTCCCAGTTGCGGGGTGTGGCGGGCGGCGGCAGGGCCACCACCCGGCTGCCCGGCGTCGCGGGAGCCCGTTCGCCCGCCGTGGCCGGCACGGGGGCCGACGGCGAAGGCTCGGTGGGCGACGGAGCACGCTGTGCGCAGCCTCCCAGCACGAGCGCCAAGGTCAGCAGCGCCGCCCCACCCAGGGCAGCCCGCCGGGCACCACGGGGTTCAGCGCAGCGCACGGTAGATCTCCTCGGCCAGGTCCCTCGAAATCCCGTCGACGGTGGCCAGCTCTTCCACACTCGCCGCCGCGACGCCACGCACGCCACCAAAGCGCTGCAGCAGCCGGGCGCGGCGCTTGGGCCCCACGCCGGGAATGTCTTCCAGCTTGCTGCCGCCCGTGCGCACGCTGGCGCGGCGGGCCCGCATGCCGGTGATGGCAAAGCGGTGTGCCTCGTCGCGGATCTGCGCCACCAGCATCAGGGCGGCCGAGGTGGGCGCCAGGGCCAGCTTGGGGCGGCCGTCGGCAAAGACGAGTTCCTCGAGGCCGACCTTGCGGCCCTCGCCCTTCTCCACGCCCACGATGATGGACAACGGCAGGCCCAGCGCCTGGAACACCTCGCGCGCCATGGCGACCTGGCCCTTGCCACCGTCGATGAGGACGATGTCCGGCACGCGGGCCGCCTTGGTGCCGGTGGCGCTGTAGCGGCGCTCCAGCGTCTGCTTCATGGCCGCGTAATCGTCGCCCGGGGTGATGCCGGTGATGTTGTAGCGCCGGTACTGACCCGATTGCATCTTGTGACCCTCGTAGACCACGCACGAGGCCTGGGTGGCTTCGCCGGCCGTGTGCGAGATGTCGAAGCACTCGATGCGCAGCGTGGCCAGGGGGTCGTGCCGGGGTGCCCCGCGCGCCGTGCTGTCGGCATGGCTGGCCTCACCCGTGACGGTGCCGGTCGGACTGGCGTTGTCCGTGTCGTCGCCGCCGGGGGCCTCGCCGTGCCCCGTGGCCGTGTTTTCCGCTTCCTTCGGCGCGCCATCCAGGCCGGCTTCACGGGCATCGAGGTCGAGATCCAGGTTGAGCGCCTCGACCAGCGCGCGGGTGCGGGCCTGCTGGGAGCCTTCTTCCGACAGCAGGCGGGCCAGCGACAGTTCGGCGCCCTTGACGGCCATCTCGAGCCAGACGCGGCGCTGCTCGCGCGGCTGGTGGATGACCGTCACCTTGCGCCCGCCCTGCTCGCCCAGTGCCTCGATCAGCGCCGGGTTCACGGGATGGCTCAGCACCAGCAGGGCCGGCACGCTGCCGCCCAGGTAGTGCTGTGCCAGGAAGGCCTCGAGCACATTGACTTCGCTTGCATGCTGGAGGGCCTCGGCCGAGGCGTCCGGCGCCTCCGCGGGGGTGTCGGCCTCATCCAGCGTCATCACCGCGTCCTGCACATGCACCGGGAAGTGGGCCCGGTCGCCCAGGTGACGGCCGCCGCGCACCATGGCGAGGTTCACACAGGCGCGACCACCAGCCACCTTGACGGCCAGCACGTCGACGTCCTTGTCCATCACCGTGTCCACCGACTGCTGGTGCAGCACGCGTGACAACGCCCCGATCTGATCGCGCACGCCGGCGGCCTGCTCGTACTCCATGCGCTCGGCGTAGGCCATCATCCTGGCCTGCAGGTCATCGAGCACGGCCTCGGGCTCGCCCAGCAGAAAGCGCTCGGCCTGCCCCACCGCCGCGCGGTAGTCCTCGTCCGACACCAGGCCCACACACGGCCCGCTGCACCGTTTGATCTGATAGAGCAGACAGGGGCGCGTGCGGTGGTTGTAGACGGCGTCCTCACAGGTGCGGATCTGGAAGACCTTCTGCAAAAGCTGGATGGTCTCCTTGACTGCCCAGGCGTTGGGAAACGGGCCGAAATAGCGGTGCTTGCGGTCGACGGCGCCGCGGTAGTACGCCATGCGCGGGAAGGCGTGCGTCGCGATCTTCAGATAGGGGTAGCTCTTGTCGTCGCGGAACAGGATGTTGAACCGCGGGTTGAGCGTCTTGATGAGGTTGTTTTCAAGCAGCAAGGCCTCGGCCTCGCTCCGCACCACGGTGGTTTCCATGCGCACGATGCGCGACACCATGTGACCAATGCGGCTTCCCCCGTGGTTCTTGTGGAAGTAGCTTGAAACGCGCTTCTTCAGGTCGCGGGCCTTGCCCACGTACAGCACGTCGCCGCGTGCGTCGAAGTAGCGGTACACCCCCGGCAGCCCCGACAGCGTGCTCACCTCGGCCAGCAACCGCGCCCACGTCTGTTCACGGTCTTCGGCGGGGGCCGGCTCGGGTTGGCCCGGCAGGTCATCGGGCAGGATCGGGGCGTCTTGCGGCTCGCTCATGGGGCGGCATTGTCCCCGACCTGGCGGCATGCCGTCTGCCGCACTTGCCATAATCCGCCCCCATGCTGTGGGACGTGTTCTGTCAGGTCATCGACAACTTCGGCGACATCGGTGTCTGCTGGCGGCTCACCCGCGATCTGGCCGCCCGCGGCCACACCGTGCGGCTCTGGGTGGACGACGCCGCGGCCCTGCAGTGGATGGCGCCCGATGTGCAGTGGACGACGCGGGATGCCCACCGCATCGGCTCGCTGGGCCGCATCACGGTGCACCCGTGGGCCGCGGCCACCGTGGCGGACGACCTGCCCGAGCCCGGTGACGTGGCGATCGAGGCCTTTGGCTGCAACCCGCCAGACACCTTCCTGGCGCGAATGGTGCGCCCCGCCCCGCCGCAATGGATCAATCTGGAATACCTGAGCGCCGAAGACTACGTGGAGCGCAGCCACGGCCTGCAGTCGCCCGTGTGGTCGGGCCCGGCTGCGGGGCTGGTGAAGCACTTCTTCTACCCGGGCTTTACTGCACGCACGGGCGGCCTGCTGCGCGAGCCGGGGTTGATCGAAGCACAGGATGCGATCCGGCAGGACGCGACCGCACGGGCGGCCACGCTGGCAAACCTGCAGGTGCCGCACCAGCCGGAGGAGCGGCTGGCCTCGGTGTTCTGCTACGCGCACGCCCCGCTGGCGCGGTGGCTCGACGCCCTGGCCGCCGAGCCCGTGCCGACCCGGGTGCTCCTGACGCCCGGACACGCCACGCGACTGGGTGAAGCGTGGGCGCACGCCCGGACGGCCGCTGGCACGCCGCCTGCGTCCCACCTGCACCTCACGCCCCTGGCCGCCCTCAGCCAGCCGGACTTCGACCGGCTGCTGGCGTGCTGTGACCTCAACCTGGTGCGCGGGGAAGACTCCGCCGTGCGGGCGCTCTGGGCGGGGCGTCCACACGTCTGGCACATCTACGAACAGGACGACGGGGTGCACGCCGACAAGCTCGACGCCTTCATGGCCCGCTGGATGGCGGGCTGGCCTGCGTCGCTGGCACGGGACGTGTCGGCATGGTGGCGCGCCTGGAACGGTCTGGCGCCCTGGCCTGCCACGCTGCCCGCCTGGCCCGACCCCGCCGGATGGGGGCACGCCACCCTGCGCGCCCGCGAGGCATTGCGCGCTGAACAAGACCTTGTCACACAGTTGATCGCTTTTGTCACGCGGTCAGGCTAAAATCTTAGGCTTTGCTTCTGGCGGAAAGCGCGTGGGCGCGCGTTTCGTGAAGGCCAGCGGCCCAAGAACTGCGGTTTCGGCCACGCGCACAGTGCTGCCGGCCGGCACCGCCAACCCGTTTCCCCCTGGAATCACCATGAAACTCGCACAAGAAATCCGCGCTGGCAACGTCATCATGCAGGGCAAGGACCCGATGGTCGTCCTGAAGACCGAATACAGCCGCGGCGGCCGTGGCGCGGCCACCGTCCGCATCAAGATGAAGAACCTGCTGAACGGCGGCGGCGCCGAAGTGGTCTTCAAGGCCGACGACAAGATGGACCAGATCATCCTCGACAAGAAGGAGTGCACCTACTCCTACTTCGCCGACCCGATGTACGTGTTCATGGACGCCGAGTACAACCAGTTCGAAGTCGAAGCCGAGAACATGGGTGACTCGGTGAACTACCTGCTCGACGGCATGGAAGTCGAAGTGGTGTTCTACGACGGCAAGGCCATCTCGGTCGAACTGCCCACCACCATCGTGCGCGAAATCGAGACCGAGCCGGCCGTCAAGGGCGACACCTCGGGCAAGGTTCTGAAGCCCGCCCGCATCGTCGGCACCGGCTTCGAGATCTCGGTGCCCCTGTTTGTGGAATCGGGCGACAAGATCGAAATCGACACCCGCACCAACGAATACAAGAAGCGCGTCTGATCCAGACCTGCCTCCAAGAAGCACCCTGCGGGGTGCTTTTTTTCGTTTGTGGCGCCTGAAAGCTCCAGTTTTTCACGGTCTGGCCGATAAAACGGCGTCTCTGCTGTACCCGCTCGCCCATGCCTGCCTCACCGATGCACGTCCTGCTGGTTGAAGACCAGCTCTCGGTTCGCTCCACACTGCGACGTCAGCTGGAAGCACATGGCCACAGCGTGACGGAAGCCGAAACCGCCATGGAAGCGGTGGCCGCCTTCCAGCGGCAACGCCCCGACCTCGTTCTCATGGACGTGGTCCTGCCTGTCGAGGACGGCTACTGGGCTGCCCGCGAAATCCGCAGCCTGGAAGGCAGCGACTGGACACCGATCATCTTCCTGTCGGCCCGCGACCACGAACTGGACCTGTGGCGGGGCATCGAGTCCGGCGGCGACGACTACCTCGTCAAGCCCGCCTCGGCCGTGGTGCTGGCTGCCAAGCTGCACGCCATGTCGCGCCTGCAGCGCATGCGGCAACAGCTCATTCAGACCTCGGAAGCCCTGCGAGCAGCGAACGAGCGCCTGGCGCACCTCACCACACTGGACGACCTCACCCAGCTCGGCAACCGCCGGGGTTTCGACGAGCGGCTGTACACCAGCGTGCACCAGTGTGCCCGCGACAAGCAGCCGCTGAGTCTCATCCTGTGCGACATCGACCACTTCAAGGCCTACAACGACGCGCTGGGACACGTGCAGGGCGATGCCTGTCTGCAGCGCGTGGCCAAGGTCCTGCGCTCGGTGTGTCGCCGCCCGCTCGATTACGTCGCGCGCTACGGCGGAGAGGAGTTCGGGCTGATCCTGCCCAACACGCCCCGGTCGGGCGCCATGACCTTTGCCCGCGCGCTGCAGCACATGCTCGCCACGCATGCCGAGCCCCACGCGGCCTCTCCGTTCGGCGTCGTGACGCTGTCGGGCGGCATCACCACCGTGGTGCCCGACGCCAGCACCACCGCGCAGGGCCTGCTGCTGCGGGCCGATGAAGCCCTCTACAGCGCCAAGGCCCAGGGCCGCAACCGCTTCTTCAGCTTCGAGATGCAGGTCGACACAGTGGCCCACCTGCACGGCGACGGCCAGCCGGGCTGACAGCCTGGTCGCGCAGCCCCGTGTTCCCACGGGTGGTATCGACGACACCGCTGAGGCACACTTCGTGCACGCGTTCACGTTTCCGTGGGCATCGGAACCCGTTAAAGCATGCACAACGCCCCGCTACGGGTGCTGGTCGTCGAGGACCAGCCCCTTTTACTCGCCCGCCTGAGCCAGCTTCTGCAGAAAGACGGGCACCAGGTTCTGGAGGCGTCGTCGTTTCATCAGGCCTGGCGCCTGTTCGACGAGCAACGCCCCGACATGCTGCTGCTCGACATCCTGTTGCCGGACGGCAGCGGGCTGGAGCTGGCGCGCCGCATCCGCGCGGGTGCCAAAGGCCCCTGGACACCGATCATTTTCGTGTCGAGCCTGGACAGCGAGGCCGACCTGAGTGCCGCCATCGAGGCCGGCGGCGACGACTACCTCGTGCAACCGGTGTCGCCGCTGGTGCTCAAGGCGAAGGTGCACGCCATGCAGCGCCTGCTTGAGGCCCGGCAGGAGCTGAACGCCACCGCCGTGGCGTTGCAGCAAGCCAATGAGCAGCTGAGCCGGCAGATCCGGCATGACCCGCTCACCGGCCTGGGCAACCGCAAAGGGCTGGATGACCAGCTGGTCCGGGCGCTCGGCGATGCACGGCGGGAACAGCGACCGCTGTCCATGATCCTGTGCGACGTGGACTTCTTCAAGCGCTACAACGACCGCCTGGGCCACCTGGAGGGCGATCAGTGCCTGCAGCAGATCGGCCGCATCCTGCAACAGGTGTGCCGTCGGCCGATGGATTACGCGGCCCGCTACGGCGGCGAGGAATTCGTGCTGCTGCTGCCCTACACGCCGCCTGAAGGGGCACTGAGCTTTGCACTGGCCCTGCTGCACCACATGGAGCGCGACAGCCTCTATCACCCTGATTCCCCGGTGGCCCGCCACGTGACGCTGTCAGGCGGCATGGTCAGCGGCATTCCGGCGGAAGACGAAGACGCCACTGTGTGGCTGCAGCGTGCCGATGAGGCGCTGTACGCGGCCAAGCAACGGGGTCGCGATCGCTTCGTCAGCCTGCAACATGGCCACGACACCGGCGAGCTCCTGGCACGCCGGCTGCCGGCGGGCCAACGCGCCGGCCGCGTGGCCTGAACCGCTTCAGGCCGCGGCGCCTTCCTCGCGCCGAGGCGGGCGGGTGTGCGCCTGCTTCATCACCTCGGCCGGCGGCAGGTTCTTCAGGTGGTGGTCTGACCACACCTGACGCCAGCGCCGGGCACCGGGCAGGCCGTTGTACAGCCCCAGCACGTGCCGCATGACCTGCGGCCAGCGTACCTCACCGTGCGGCCAGCCCGCGGTGCGATCCATTTCGCGCTGCGCATAGGCCACCATCTCGGCCTCGACCTGCTCGCGCGTGAGGCTGTCGGTGCGCGGGCCGCGGCCGAAGAGGCGCTCGTCCCACTCGGCCATCATCCACGGCGTGTGGTACGCCACGCGCCCCACCATCACGCCGTCCAGCGCCACCCCGTCGTGCACGGCGCCGGGCTGCAGCTGCGCCACGCAGGCGTCGTTGTCGGCCAGCCCCCCGTTGAGCACGATGACCAGATGGGGAAAGTCTTGCTTGAGCTGGTGCACCACCTCGTAGCGCAGCGGCGGGATCTCGCGGTTTTCCTTGGGGCTCAGGCCCTTGAGCCAGGCGTTGCGGGCGTGCACGATGAACACCTCGCAGCCCGCCTCGGCCACCGTGCCGACGAAATCGCGCACGAAGGCATAAGACTCGTTCTGATCGATGCCGATGCGGTGCTTCACCGTGATCGGCATGCCGGGGTCGCCGCCGCTCGCATCCAGCATGGCGCGCACGGAGTCGGCCACCAGCCCGGCCTCGTTCATCAGGCAGGCGCCGAAAGCGCCGCGCTGCACGCGCTCGCTCGGGCAGCCGCAGTTCAGGTTGACCTCGTCGTAACCGAACTTCGCGGCCAGCTTCACGCAATGTGCCAGGTCTTCCGGCTCGCTGCCTCCGAGCTGCAGCGCCACCGGGTGCTCGCCTTCGTTGTACTCGAGGAAGCGATGCAGTTGACCATGCACCAGCGCGCCGGTGGTGATCATCTCCGTGTAGAGCCGCGAGTGCGGGCTCAGCAGCCGATGAAAGTAGCGGCAGTGACGATCGGTCCAGTCGAGCATCGGGGCAACGCAGGCGCGCCACGGGCTGAGGCCAGTGGCCGGGTCGATCTTGGGAATGCGTTGAGCGGACATGTCGGCAGGGAAAACGGAATCAGAGGGGATCGTGCAGATCGCGCAGGGGGTGGGCGTGCGGGGGCCACACCCCCTCGAAAAAGGCCTCGACCATCTGAGGCTGCACCTCGGCCACGGCCGCGGGTTGCCAACGCGGCGCATGGTCCTTGTCGACCACCAGCGCGCGGACGCCCTCGACCGTCTCGCTGTCGCGGCCCTTGCGCAGCTGGAAGCAGTGCCGCACCATCGTGCGCTCCATGCGGAAGACCTCGGCCAGCGGCATGCTGCGCGCCCGGCGGATCTGCTCCAACGTCACGCCCATCATCAGCGGTGAATGACCGGCCATGTGCTGCAGGGTCTCTGCCGCCCAGGTGTCCCCCGCCGCCCGGGCGGCTTCGAGCGAGGCCACGATGTCCTGCAGCGTGTGCCCGCTGAAGTGGCGATCGATGTCCGCAAAGCGCGCCGTGGTGGTGGCCTCCGGCAAGGCACCCAGCGGGTGCTGCGCCACGTGGCCCCTCACGCGGGCCATCAGCTCATCGGCGTCACGGGCCGGGCCAGCGCGCAGGCCGTCCAGCAGCGAAGCCAGGCAAGCGCTTTCGGCATGCATGTCGGCCAGGCCGAGCGCCAGCGCATCGGTCACGTGCAGGTGCGGCCCCACCACGCCGAGGTACTCGCCCGCATGGCCGGCCAGCCGCGACAGGAAGTAGCCCCCGCCCACGTCGGGAAACAGGCCGATGCGGGTTTCGGGCATCGCCATGCGCAGCGACGCCGTGGCCACACGCAGATCACACCCTTGCGCCAGCCCCATGCCGCCGCCCATCGTGATGCCGTCCATCCAGGCCACCGTGGGCTTGGGGTAGACGTGGATGAGGTGGTCGAGCGCGTACTCTTCGGTGAAGAAGTCTTCGATCGCCGGATCGCCTGCCAGCGCCGCGTCGTGCATGAAGCGGATGTCACCCCCCGCACAGAAATGGGTCACCACCGGCTTGCCCTCCATCGGCGGCCGGGCCGAGCCCCGCAGCAGCACCCCCAGCACGGCCGGGTCGGTGGCCCACCCCCGCAGCACCACCGTCAACTCGCGCACCATCTCCAGTGTCAGCGCGTTCAAGGCTTTGGGGCGATGCAGGGTGATGACCCCGAGGCCCCCCACCACGTCGGTGAGGATCAGGCTGTCTGCTGGCATGTCTCATGGGCTCCTGGGCGACTTTTCGCCTCTGAAAGGAAAAAAGCGCCCCGCAGGGCGCCTTCGGCGAGATCGGATCAGGCGCTCGCTTCGCGCGAAGCGCGCTTGCGGTCGTGCTCCTTCAGGTGACGCTTGCGCAGGCGGATCGACTTCGGCGTGATCTCGACCAGTTCGTCGTCGTCGATGAAGTCGACGCCGTACTCCAGGGTCAGGTCGATCGGCGGCGTGATCTTGACCGCGTCTTCCTTGCCCGAGACACGGAAGTTGGTCAGCTGCTTGGTGCGGGTGGCGTTCACCACCAGGTCGTTCTCGCGGCTGTGGATGCCGACGATCATGCCTTCGTAGACCGGGTCGTTCGCCTTCACGAACATGCGGCCACGGTCGTCCAGCTTGCCCAGGGCGTAGGTGAAGATTTCACCGTCGTCCATCGAGATCAGCACGCCGTTCTTGCGGCCGCCGATTTCACCCTTGTGGGCTTCATAACCGTCGAAGATCGACGAGATCAGGCCCGAGCCGCGGGTCAGGTTCAGGAACTCGTTGCTGAAGCCGATCAGGCCGCGGGCCGGAATGCGGTACTCGAGGCGCACGCGGCCACGGCCGTCCGGCTCCATGTTCAGCATCTCGCCCTTGCGCAGGCCGAGGGCCTGCATCACGCCGCCCTGGTGGATTTCTTCCACGTCGGCCGTCACCAGCTCCATCGGCTCCGACTTCACGCCGTCGATGTCCTTGAACATCACGCGGGGCTTCGACACGGCCAGCTCGTAGCCTTCACGGCGCATGTTTTCCAGCAGGATGGTCAGGTGCAGTTCGCCGCGGCCACAGACTTCGAAGATGCCGTCTTCGTCGGTTTCCTTCACGCGCAGGGCCACGTTGTGCTGCAGTTCCTTCTGCAGGCGGTCCCAGATCTGGCGGCTGGTCACGAACTTGCCTTCACGGCCGGCCAGCGGCGACGTGTTCACGCAGAAGTTCATGGTCAGCGTCGGCTCGTCGACCTTCAGCATGGGCAGCGGCTGCGGGTTGGCCGGATCGGTCACGGTCACGCCGATGCCGATGTCCTCGATGCCGTTGATCAGAACGATGTGACCCGGGCCGGCTTCCGTGACCTGCACGCGGTCCAGACCCTGGAAGGTCAGCACCTGGTTGATGCGGCCCTTGATGGTCTTGCCGCCGGGACCTTCCATCACGACCACGTCCTGACCCGGCTTGGCCGTGCCCTGGCTGATGCGGCCCACGCCGATGCGGCCCACGAACGACGAGTAGTCCAGCGCCGAGATCTGCAGCTGCAGCGGGGCAGCCGGGTCACCCTTCTGCGGCGGCACGTGCTTCAGGATGGTGTTGAAGAGGGCCGACATGTCGGGGCCCCACTGCTCGCCCGGCGCGCCCTCCTCCAGCGAGGTCCAGCCGTTGATGCCCGAGGCGTACACCACGGGAAAGTCCAGCTGCTCGTCGGTCGCACCCAGCTTGTCGAACAGGTCGAAGGCGGCGTTGATGACGGCATCCGGCTTGGCACCCGGCTTGTCCACCTTGTTGACCACGACGATGGGCTTCAGACCCAGGGCCAGCGCCTTCTTGGTCACGAAGCGCGTCTGCGGCATCGGGCCTTCCTGGGCGTCGATCAGCAGCACCACGCCGTCGACCATCGACAACGCGCGTTCGACTTCACCGCCGAAGTCCGCGTGGCCCGGGGTGTCAACGATGTTGATGTGCGTGCCTTCCCAGCTCACGGCGCAGTTCTTGGCCAGGATGGTGATGCCACGCTCACGTTCGATGGCGTTGTTGTCCATCACCGTGTCGACGATCTTCTCGTGCTCGGCGAAGGTGCCAGACTGGCGCAGCAGCTGGTCGACCATCGTGGTCTTGCCATGGTCAACGTGGGCGATGATCGCGATGTTGCGAATTGGAGTGCTCATAGGAAGCTCACAAAGGTCGGATTCAGGGGGCGGCCACCAGGTCGGCCGGTTGGGAAGCACTGTGCATCAGCACCATGCCTTGCACCTCGGCCGGACTCAACAGACGGGTGGGGATCAGTTCACCGCCCTGGATGTGGGCACTGCCCAGCAACACACGGCGGGCGGCGTCTGCTGGCGCCGCAGGATGGGGCCCGTACACACGCACCTGCGGCGCATCGGGCAACTTCGTTCGCCGGCGCAAGCCGGTGAGGAAACGGGTGGCGTCCTGCTCACCGAGCAGCACGTCAGGCCAGTCGGAGAGCAGCACGTCGGCAGGCTGCAGCAGCGTGTCACGGTCGGATTCGTCCATCGCCAGCAAGGCGTCGAGCGTCACCGCGCCGTCCAGTGTCACGCCGCCGCTGCCCGTGCGACGCAGGCCGATCAGGTGGGCACCACAGCCGAGGTGCTCACCGATGTCCTGGGCCAGGGTGCGGATGTAGGTGCCCTTGCTGCAACGCACGTCGATCTCCAGCACATCATCCTGGCATCCCAGGATGTCGATGCCGTGAATCGTCACGCGGCGCGGCGCACGCTCGATCTCGATGCCTTCGCGGGCGTACTCGTACAGCGCTCGTCCTTCATGCTTGAGCGCCGAGTGCATCGGCGGCACTTGGTCGATCTCGCCAGAGAAGGCCGCGCAGGCCGCAGCAATCGAATCCGGCGTCGTCATTTCCGGCGTCACCGTGCGCGTGGACACCACCTCGCCTTCGGCATCGCCGGTGGTCGTGACCACTCCGAGCTTCACCCGGGCGGTGTAGCGCTTGTCAGCGTCCAAGGACACCTGGGAGAACTTCGTCGCGGCGCCGAAGCACAGGGGCAACAGCCCAGTGGCGAGCGGGTCGAGCGTGCCGGTGTGGCCGGCCTTTTCGGCGCGAAACAGCCACTTCACCTTCTGCAAGGCGTCGTTGCTGGACAGGCCCAGCGGCTTGTCCAGCAGCACCACGCCATGCAGCGCCCGGCGCGGCTTGCGCGGCGGACGACCCGCCCGCTGACCGGCTTGCATCTCGCTCACGGCTGACCGCCCTCCCCGCTGGCGGGCTCGTCCGGGTCCTTGGCCTTGTCGGCCACGGCCCGGTTGATCAGGGCGTTGAGCTCGGCCGCGCGTTCGGTGGTGCGGTCGAAATGGAAGTGCAGCGTGGGCACGGTGTGGATCTGCAGCCGCTTGAAGAGGCTGTTGCGCAGGAAACCGGCGGCCTCGTTCAGGCCGGCCTCGGTGTCTTCCGGGTTGCCGATCAGCAAAGAGAAGAACACCTTGGCGTGGGCGTAATCGGGCGTCACGTCAACATGGCTGATCGTGACCATGCCGATGCGCGGATCCTTGAGGTCGCGAACCAACTCGGCCACATCACGCTGGATCTGGTCGGCGATCCGGTTGCTGCGGTTGGGGGTGGAGCGTTTATGGCGCATGGTGCATTCCTGCTGGCAAACGGCAGCGGCCCATCAAGCACAAACCCCGCCTGGGCTCAGGCGGGGTTGCAAGTGAAAGGGCCTGCGCGGTGTCTTACAGCGTACGGGCCACTTCCTTGATTTCGAAGAACTCCAGGACGTCGCCTTCCTTGATGTCGTTGTAGCCCTTGATGTTGAGGCCGCATTCGAAGCCCTCGCGGACTTCCTTGACATCGTCCTTGAAGCGCTTGAGGCCTTCGAGTTCGCCGGTGTAGATGACCACGTTCTCGCGCAGCAGGCGCAGCTTGGCGCTGCGACGCACCACGCCGTCGGTGACCATACAGCCCGCGATCGTGCCGATCTTCGAGGCGATGAACACCTGGCGGATCTCGGCCGTACCGATGACTTCCTCGCGCTGCTCGGGGGCCAGCATGCCGCCCATCGCTGCCTTCACCTCATCCACAGCGTCGTAGATGATGTTGTAGTAGCGCAGGTCGACACCGTTGTGCTCGGCCAGCTTGCGGGCGTTGGCGTCGGCACGGGTGTTGAACCCGATGATGACGGCCTTCGAGGCAATTGCCAAGTTGACGTCCGACTCGGAGATGCCGCCCACGGCAGCGTGCACGATCTGCACACGCACTTCCTCGGTCGACAGCTTGAGCAGCGAAGCGGCCAGCGCCTCTTGCGAACCCTGCACGTCGGCCTTGATGATGAGCGGCAGCGTCTGAACGTCGGCACCCGAACCCATTTGCTCGAACATGCTCTCGAGCTTGGCGGCCTGCTGCTTGGCCAGCTTCACGTCGCGGTACTTGCCCTGACGGAAGGTGGCGATTTCACGGGCACGGCGCTCGTCCGACAGCACCATGAATTCGTCGCCCGCTGCCGGCACTTCGGTGAGGCCCTGGATTTCGACCGGAATGGACGGACCCGCTTCGGTCGCGGCCTTGCCGTCTTCGTCCAGCATGGCGCGCACGCGGCCATACGAAGCCCCCGCCAGCACGACGTCGCCGCGCTTGAGCGTACCCGACTGCACCAGCACAGTGGCCACAGGACCACGGCCCTTGTCCAGACGCGCTTCGATCACCAGGCCCTTGGCAGCGGAGTCGACCGGAGAGGTCAGCTCCAGCACCTCGGCCTGCAGCAGCACGTTCTCGAGCAGATCGTCGATGCCCTGGCCGGTCTTGGCCGACACCGGCACGAACGGCGACTCACCACCGTAGGCTTCCGGCACCACGGACTCGGCCACCAGTTCCTGCGTCACGCGGTCGAGGTTGTTGCCCGGCTTGTCGATCTTGTTGATCGCCACAACGATGGGCACACCCGCGGCCTTGGCGTGGTGGATGGCTTCCTTGGTCTGCGGCATCACGCCGTCGTCCGCCGCCACCACCAGGATGACGATGTCGGTCGCCTTGGCACCGCGGGCACGCATGGCCGTGAAGGCCTCGTGACCCGGGGTGTCCAGGAAGGTGATCATGCCGCGCGGCGTGTTGACGTGATAAGCGCCAATGTGCTGCGTGATGCCGCCGGCTTCACCTGCTGCCACACGCGAGGTGCGGATGTAGTCCAGCAGCGAGGTCTTGCCGTGGTCGACGTGGCCCATGACGGTCACGACCGGCGCACGCGGGAAGGCCTCGGCGGCCTGGTCGGCGTGTTCCTCTGCCAGGAAGGCGTCCGGATCGTCGAGCTTGGCAGCCAGCGCCTTGTGGCCCATTTCTTCCACCACGATCATGGCGGTTTCCTGGTCCAGGTGCTGGTTGATGGTGACCATCTGGCCGAGCTTCATCATCTGCTTGATGACCTCGGTGGCCTTCACCGACATCTTGTGGGCCAGATCGGACACCGAGATGGTTTCCGGAATGTGGACCTCGATGATCTGCGGCTCGCTCGGTGGCACGAAATTCGATGCGCTGTCGCCGCGGTCGCCACGGCGACCACCCTTGCCGCCCGGGGCCTTCCAGCTGTTGCGGCCAGACCCGCCCGTGTCACCGCCGCGGCCCTTGGAGGGCGCGCCGCGCTTCTTGGCGTCATCGGCCCAGCTCGACGACAGCTTCTCGGACTTGACCGACTTCTTGTCGCCCGGCTTGGCACCGGCACCCGTGGTGGCACCCGGCGTGGCGCCCGGTGCGCCCTTGGGCTTGTGGATCGTGCCCTTGATACCTTCCTTGCCGGCTTCGGCAGGCTTGACTTCTTCGGGCTTCTTGGCCGTCAGCACCTTCTTCGGTGCGTTCATCATGGCGCGGATGGCTGCAGCCTCGGCTTCAGCGGCCTTGCGACGGTTCGCCAGATCGGCCAGTCGCTGCTTTTCTTCCGCTTCACGGTCAGCGGCCTTCACCACGCGCACACCGGCGCCGGGCTTGGGCGCATCGGCCTGCACGGGCACGCCTGGCGTGGCAGCGGGCGCAGCCGGAGCGGCTGCAGCCGGCGTGACGGCAGCGGCCGGCGCCTTGACCGGCTCGGCAGCCTTGGGCTCGGGCGCGGCGGGCTTGTCGGCAGCGGCACGCAGCGTACCGCCCCGCGCGGCGCGCTGGGCGGCGGCGGTCAGGGCAGCGGCTTCGGCACGGGCGGCCTCCTGAGCCGCAGCGCGCTTCGCAACGGCGGCTTCGCGCTCGGCGGCATCATCGCTGGCACCGCCGGCGGGCACAGCCGAAGCCTTGGCAGCAGCAGCGGCAGCCTCGCGTTCGGCCTGCTCGCGGGCAGCCTGCTCGGCTGCGGCACGGGCGCGGGCTTCGGCCTCTTCACGCTCGCGGCGCTCGGCTTCTTCACGCTGGCGACGGGCCTCGGCCAGTTGTTCTTCCTGCTCACGCAAGGCATCAGCCTGGGCACGAGCTTCTTCTTCGCGGCGGGCCAGTTCGGCCTCTTCCTGCGCCTTGGCGGTCGCCTCGTCCACGCCGTCATCGCGCTTCACGAACACGCGCTTCTTCTTGACTTCGACCTGGATGGTGCGGGCTTTGCCAGATGCGTCCGCCTGCTTGATTTCGGTGGTCGACTTGCGGGTCAGCGTGATCTTCTTGCGGTCGCCGCCGGTGGAACCGTGGGCGGTGCGCAGGTGGTCGAGCAGACGCTCTTTGTCGGCCTCCGTGAGCACGTCTTCAGGGGCGGCCTTGGGCACGCCCGCAGACTGAAGCTGCTCCAGCAGTGTCGCAGCCGGGCGATTCAGTTCCGCGGCGAATTGTGCGACGGTGGTCACGGCCATTGTGTTGATCCTTGCGATGAGCTTTTGCGTAAATAGGTCGAGTGGGTCGTCTCAGGTGGCTGAAGCGTGGGCGATCAGGCGAACCAGTGTTCGCGCGCCTTGAGGATCAGGGCGCGCGCCTGTTCGTCGGACACACCGGTGATCTCGGTGAGTTCGTCCACGGCCAGATCGGCGAGATCGTCACGGGTGTGAATGCCCGCTTCGGCCAGCTTCGCAATCAGCTCGGGGGTCAGACCTTCCAGACCCTTGAGATTTTCCGACAAAGCCTCGACTTCTTCTTCCTTGGCGATTTCCATGGTCAGCAAAGCGTCTTTCGCACGGGTGCGCAGCTCGTTGACCGTGTCTTCGTCGAACGATTCCATTTCCAGCATTTCCTGCAGCGGCACATACGCCACTTCTTCCAGGCTGGAGAAACCTTCGGCGATCAGGATGTCGGCGACTTCCTCGTCCACGTCGAGCTTTTCGACGAAGAGCTTGCGGATGGAGTCGCTTTCGACGGCCTGTTTCTGGGCCGATTCCTCGGCCGTCATGATGTTGATGCGCCAGCCGGTCAGGTCCGAGGCCAGGCGCACGTTCTGTCCACCACGGCCGATGGCGATGGCGAGGTTCTCCTCGTCCACAACCACGTCCATGGCGTGTTTTTCTTCGTCCACAAAGATCGACTGCACGTTGGCCGGAGCCAGCGCGCCGATCACGAACTGGGCAGGGTCTTCCGACCACAACACGATGTCGACGCGTTCGCCGGCCAGTTCGTTGGTCACGGCGGTGACGCGCGAGCCGCGCACGCCAACGCAGGTGCCGATCGGATCGACCCGCTTGTCGTGCGACAGCACGGCGATCTTGGCGCGCGAACCTGCGTCACGGGCGCAGCTCTTGATCTCCAGCAGGCCTTGCTCGATCTCGGGCACTTCCTGGGCAAACAGTTCGATCATGAAGTCGGGCGACGAGCGCGACAACATGATCTGCGGACCACGGGCCAGGGTATCGACGCCCAGCATGTAGGCGCGAACGCGGTCGCCCGTGCGCAGGTTTTCCTTCGGGATCATCTCGCCGCGCTTCAGGCGGCCTTCGACGCGACCCGATTCGACAATGATGTCGCCCTTGTCCAGACGCTTGACGGTGCCGACGAAGATCTTCTCGCCGCGCGACAGGAAGTCGTTCAGCAGTTGCTCGCGCTCGGCGTCGCGGATCTTCTGCAGGATGACCTGCTTGGCAGCCTGGGCACCGATGCGGCCGATGGGCAGCGACTCGATCGGCTCTTCGATGTAGTCGTCGACCTCGATGTCGGGGATCTGCTCCTGGGCTTCGAACAGCAGGATTTCAGCATCAGGCAGTTGCAGGCCGGCCTCGTTGGGCACGACGTGCCAGCGGCGGAAGGTCTCGTAGACGCCGGTTTCACGGTCGATGGCGACACGGATGTCGACCTCGCCCTGGTACAGCTTCTTGGTGGCAGAGGCCAGGGCGGATTCGACCGCACCGAACACCACTTCACGGTCGACGCTCTTCTCACGGGAGATGGCGTCCACCAGCATCAGCAATTCACGATTCATTTCTTCTGACCTCCGAGATCTTGCGCCTCATCGACGGCAACAGTACCGTCCGCCGGGGTTGCCGCCCGACGGCTACGCCCCTTGAAACTCACTTCCGGCACCAGACGGGCCTCGCGAATCTCGTCGAGCGTGAAATCCAAAACCTGATCCGCTTCTGCGGGCGGGGCTTCGCCTCTGGCCTGAGCCTTGGCGAGCTTCTTGGCGGCCGTGTTCGACAGCGGCTTGTCTGCATCTGCCGACTTCAGCACCAGGCCCCAGGCCTGCCCCGCCTCGATCTGGGCGGGGTCGGCGCTCTGCGCGGGGCACAGCTCACCGCTGTAACGCTTTCGTCCCTGGAACGGGTGCTTCAAGGCGATCTCGATCTGCTCGCCCACAAAGCGCGCAAAGTGCGCCGGGGTCTTGAGCGGCCGGTCCACACCGGGCGAGGACACCTCGAGGCGGGCGTAATCGGCGTCGATCGTCTCGAGCGCATACTGCAGCTGACGCGTGACCTTCTCGCAGTCGTCCACCGTGACCAGGTCGCCGGGCAAATCGTAGGGCTGATCGGGCAGCCGGTCGATGTAGACACGCAGCAATCCATGCGTACTGCGCTCGCAGTCCACCAGTTCGTAACCCAGACCGGTCACAGTGTCTTCAACGACTTTCAGCCAACTCATCCAGCAAACCCAGCGACGATCGCACCCAGTAAAAAATGTCGAGCAAAAAAAATGGGCTGGAAAGATCCGCCCATTCGTGAACATCCACGAGACGAACTGCCCGCAAGCCACCACGACCTGCCCCGACCACCGTTGTGATCAAAGGCGCCAGCCTTGCGACTTCGGCACTTCGGCATCACAGCCCGCACACCTGCCGCGCTTTTGAAGTGCAAGCAGGCCACATCAGGCAGCCAATCCCGCATTTTACTCCGAGGAAACGGCTCGAGCAAGGCTGCGCGGTGAATTTCCTGTTGTGCGCCACGATGCATGCGAAAATCCGTTCATCGTTGAGCGGGTGGGCGGTTGTTCACCCCTTGTTTTTTTCATGGAGACCATATGGGCTTTCTCGCCGGCAAGCGCCTGCTGATCACCGGACTGCTGTCCAATCGTTCCATCGCCTATGGCATTGCCAAGGCCTGCAAGCGCGAAGGCGCCGAGCTCGCATTCAGCTACGTGGGCGAGCGCTTCAAGGACCGCATCACCGAATTCGCCAGGGAATTCGACTCGGAGCTGGTGTTCGACTGCGACGTGGCGAATGACGAGCAGATCGCCGCGCTGTTCGCGGACCTGGCGAAGACCTGGCCGACGTTCGACGGCTTCGTGCACTCGATCGGCTTTGCACCGCGTGAAGCGATTGCCGGCGACTTCCTGGAAGGTCTGTCGCGCGAGGCCTTCCGCATCGCGCACGACATCTCGGCCTACAGCTTCCCGGCCATGGCCAAGGCGGCCCTGCCCTACCTGAACCCGAACGCCGCGCTGCTGACGCTGTCCTACCTGGGCGCCGAGCGCATCGTGCCGGCATACAACACCATGGGCCTGGCCAAGGCGTCGCTCGAGGCCAGCGTGCGCTACACCGCGTCCAGCCTGGGCCCGAAGGGCATCCGCGTCAATGGCATCTCGGCCGGCCCGATCAAGACCCTGGCTGCCTCGGGCATCAAGGGCTTTGGCAAGATCCTCGACGTGGTGGAGCAGAACGCCCCGCTGCGCCGCAATGTGACGATCGAAGACGTCGGCAACGTGGCTGCGTTCATGCTGTCGGATCTGGCCGCGGGCGTGACCGCCGAGATCACCTATGTGGATGCTGGCTTCAGCCAGGTCATGGGTGGTGTGACGGAGGCCTGAGGCCACACCGGCCCCCACGCCGTGAACCGAGGTCGACCGCGTGTCGGCCTTTTTCATGCCCGCTTGACGACCGTCAGCCCGTGGCAACGTCGGGCTCGCCCTGTCTTGGAAGGCTTGCAACGCCGTCGCACAATGAGGCAGCACCTTACTGACCTCACGGAGTAGCCATGGACGCCACCGAACTCAAGACCCTGCTGCAGCGCCTGAAGAACGAGCTCGAAAGCGGACAGCCTGTGGCCCCGGAGCTCAAGGCCCTGCTGCAGGACCTCGACCGCGACATCCAGCAGGCGCTCGAGGCTCAGCCCTCGCCCGCCGGAAACGAAAAAGCCCCGTCCGAGGACGAGGCTTCCCTGAATGCGCGGGCGCAGGCCATCGAGGCCCGCTTCTCCACGGATCACCCTTATCTGGCCAGCACGCTGCGCGACGTGCTCGACACGCTGGGCAAGATGGGAATCTGATCGGGCCCACCGCCCCTCAGACCGGGCGACGCGGCACCGCAGCCAGCAAGGTCTGCGTGTAAGGGTGCTCGGGCTGCTCGAGCACTTGCGCGGCGGGTCCCTGCTCCACCAGCTGGCCCCGCTGCATCACGGCCACCTGGTCGGCCAGGTAGCTGACGACGCCCATGTTGTGCGTGATGAACAGCAGGCCCAGGCCGAGTTCGGTCTGCAGTTCGCGCAGCAGGTTGAGGATCTGAGCCTGCACCGATACGTCGAGCGCGGAGGTCGGCTCGTCACACACGAGCACCCGTGGCGCCACGGCCAGGGCACGCGCGATGGCCAGCCGTTGTCGCTGCCCGCCGGAGAACTCGTGCGGGAAGCGCGGCAGCGCATCGGTGCGCAGCCCGACCCGGCCCACCAGGTCGGCCACGCGGTCACGGCGCTCGGACGCCGACAGATCGGACCGCAGGGTCAGCAGCCCTTCTTCGAGGATCTCGCTGACGCGCATGCGCGGGTTGAGCGAGGCAAACGGGTCCTGGAACACCATCTGCACCTGCCGCCGGGCAGCCTGCAATGCCGCCCCCTGAAGGGCGAACAGGTTCTGGCGCACGCCCCCGTCAGCCAACCAGGCCTCGCCCGCCACGCGGATGCCGGGCTGGGCCCGCAGCAGCTGGACGATGGCGCGGCCCGTGGTGGTCTTGCCGCACCCCGACTCCCCCACCAGCGCCAGCGTCTGCCCGGGCAGGATGCGGAACGCCACACCGGACACCGCCTGCACCTCGTGCGCGCGCCGGAGCAGCCCGCCGCCGGAGCGGAAGCTGACCGAGAGATCTCGGACTTCGAGCAAGGCCGGTGCTTCAGTCTGTGCCGTGCCCGCTTCGCGTTGCTTCAACGGCTCAGGGCCGGCGGTTGTCGGCACCGGCAAAGCGGACGCCACCGGCGCGGGCGCAGGTGGCACCGGGCCCAGTCGCACGTCGATGGGCGGTCCGAGTCGAACGGCGTCGGGCGGCGGCGGGATGTCGCCCTCGCGGAAGCCATCGGTGACCGGGAAGGTGCCCGCGCCCGCCCCGCCCAGAGGGAACCAGCAACGCACGCGCCCTTCCCCCAGGCGGTCCAGCCGTGGTGCCTCAGCATGGCAGCGGGATTCAGCCCGTTCGCAACGCGGTGCAAAGCGGCAACCCTCGAAGCGCTGCCACAGCGGCGGCACGGAGCCCGCAATGGCGACCAGGGGCTGGCCGCGCCGGGTGGCATCGGGGAGGGCCTGCAGCAGAAGCCGCGCATACGGGTGCTGCGGTCGGCTGAAAAAGCGTGCGGCAGGCGCCTCTTCCACGATCTGGCCGGCGTACATCAGGGCCACGCGGTGCGCCATGTCGGCGACCACGGCGAGGTCGTGCGTGATGAGCAGCAGCCCGAGCTGGCGTTCGCGCTGCAGGTCTTTCAGCAGGTCGAGCACCTGCTTCTGGATGGTGACGTCGAGCGCCGTGGTGGGCTCGTCGGCAATCAGGTAAGCCGGCTCGGCGGCCAGCGTCATGGCAATCATGACCCGCTGCTTCTGCCCACCACTCATCTCGAACGGGTAGCTGTCGATGCGGTGCTCGGGCTCCGGAATGCCGACACGCCGCAGCCATTCGACGGCCTTCGCCAGTGCTGCCTCACCCCGCAGCGGCGTGTGGGTCTCGATCGCCTCGACGATCTGATCCCCGACGCGCATCACCGGGTTGAGGCTGGTGGCCGGCTCCTGAAAGATGATGCCGACGCGGCCGCCGCGCACCTTGCGCATCAGTGATTCGGGGAGCGCCAGCAGCTCGGTGGGCTTGGCGTCGGGGGCATCGGCACTGAGGGCCACGCGCCCGCGTGAGACGCGACCGTTGTCGGGCAGCAGGCGCATCATGGCGAGCGCCGTCATGCTCTTGCCGCAGCCCGATTCGCCCACCAGTGCGTAGGTTTCGCCCCGCGACAGCGCTAGGCTCAGGCCATCGAGCGCGCGCACCAGGCCGGCGTCGGCTTCGAGCACCACCTGCAGGTCATCAAGTTGCAGCATGGGACTTCCTTCAGCGGGGGACGGCGGCGCGCGCCACCTTCACGGGCCGGGCCACACGGGCACGCGGGTCGAAGGCGTCACGCACGGCGTCGGCAAAGAGGTTGGCGGCCAGCACGATGCCCACCATGAACACGAAGGCCGCAGCGAAGGACCACCACACGATGGGGTCGCGCGACATCTCGACGCGCGCCTGGTTGATCATGCCGCCAAAGCTGTTCATCGACGGATCGACCCCGACGCCCACGTAGGACAGCACGGCTTCGTACAGGATCAGGCTGGAGAACTCGAGCACGGTGGTGATCAACACCAGATGCATGACGTTGGGCAGGATGTGCCGGCGCATGATGCGCCACGGCCCGGCACCGAAGGCCACGGCGGCCTGCACGTACTCGAGTTCGCGCAGCTTCAGGGTCTCGGCACGCAACAGGCGGCACAGGCCGGCCCAGCCCGTCACGCCCAGGATCACGCACAGCAGGAAGATCTTGAGGTCGGCCCGCTCCAGCCCGGTCTCGAAAAGCTCGGGGTGCTTGTCGAGGAAGACCTGCACCATCAGCACGCAGGCGGCGATCAGCAGGATGTTCGGCACCGAAGACAGCACGGTGTAGAGGTACTGGATGATGTCGTCGACCCAGCCCTTGAAGTAGCCCGCGGCAATGCCGAAGGCCAGCGCCAGCGGCAAGGTTGCGATGGTGGCCAGCGAGCCGATCACGAAGGCGGTTCGCACGCTCTTGAGCGCCTGGTAGAGCACGTCGTTGCCGGTGCGGTCGGTGCCCAGCACGTGGTAGCCCTGCCCCCAGCTGAGCGCCACGATGCACGCGACCATCACAGACAGCACGGCGGCCGCGAGCCAGGCGGCATGCCAGGCCTGGGGCACCTCGGGTTCGAAGCGACGGCGCATCGCCCAACGCAGCGCCAGCGCCACCACCGCACCCGCCGCGATGCCCACCAGCAGACGCTGGATCAGGTCACGGGCATGGTCGGCCTCCGGATCAGCCAGACCGGCGCCACCGTGCTTGAGCCGGGGATAGGCGCGCGGCGGGGGCAGCGGCACGCCGTGCTCGTCCACGCGCGGCGGCTCACCGGCCTTCGGCGGCACGCTTTCCTTCACGAAACCGTGGGTGGCCAGCGGTGCCGAGTAGCTCTTCTCCCGGCTCTGAACCAGCTTGCTCAGCGCGACATCCAGCAGCGACTCTGTGCGCGTGTCATATGCCTCGGTCGCCCCCGGCTGGCTGGTGAGGGCTCGTCGGAAGTGCACGCTGTCCGTCAGCGTCAGGGCCAGCATGGCCACCAGCACCACGCACGAGGCCATGGCCGGCGCACTGGTGAAGACCTTGCCCCAGGTGGCGCGCAGCGAGGGGTCGCGGCGCACATGGACGATGTAGGCCGCCAACCCGCCGAGCATCAGCCAGAGCACGACGTCTGTCCAGAGAATGACCAGTTTGAATCCCATGCCTGCTGCCTCACTGCATCCGCACGCGCGGGTCGGCCCAGGTGTAGGCCACGTCGATCAGGATGTTCGACAGGATGTAGAGCACCGAGCCGAGGAAGACCATCGTGCGCACGATGGCGAAGTCCTGGCTCGCGATCGCGTCGATGGTGTAGGCGCCCAGCCCCGGGATGCCGAAGAAGCTCTCGGTAACCAGGCCGCCCATGAACAGGTAAGGCAACGACGCCCCCGCACTCGTGATGATGGGCAGCATGGCGTTGCGCAGCACGTGCCGGGTCAGCACGGTGGCTTCCTTCAGACCCTTGGCGCGAGCGGTGCGCACGTAGTCCTTGCCCGCCTCTTCAAGGAACAGGGTGCGGTAGAAGCGCGCCTGCCCCGCCAGGCTGGCGACAAGCATCAGGCCGATGGGCAGCACGAGGAAGCGGATGGCCTCGAGCCCGTTGGCGTAGCCCGAGATGGGCGCCAGCCGCGCCAGGCGCGAGAACAGGTACTGCCCGACGATGATGTAGAACAGGCTGGAGATGGACATCATCACCACGCACACCACCACGCCCCAGAAGTCGACCGGTGTGCCGCGGAACATGACCAGCCACAAAGCGAAGATGACGCTGGCCATCAGGCCGAGGATGAACAACGGCACGGTGAGCTGCAGGCTCACGCCCATGCGCTTGCGGATCTGGTAGCCGATGTCGCCGGCGCTGTCGTTATCGGCCCGGCCGAAGTCGAACAGGAACAGGGACACGGAGCGATCCCAGAACACCGTCTCGGTGAACTTCTCTCTGCCCTGGGCCGCGTCGTTGTAGAGCATGGGCTTGTCGTACCCCCGCTCGGCCTTCCACTTCTCGATCTGCTCGGGTGTGACGCGCTTGCCGCCGATGTTGAGGCGCGCCATGTCGTCCGGCGTGTTGACGGTGAAGAAGAGCACGAAGGTGATCAGGTTCACCCCGATCAGAATGACCAGGCCGTAGCCCAGGCGGCGAAGGATGTAGTTCAGCATCAGCGACCCCGCTTGCTCAGGAGCCCGGCCGGCAGCGGCAGGGCCGTCTGCGCCTCGCGGGTGCGGAAGGTGCGCACGGCCCACCAGGCCATGGCGATGACGGCCAGCACCAGCACGGCAATCGGCCAGTACACAGGGCGATTCCATTCGGCCAGGCTGCGGGTGCGCTCTGCCGTGTCAAGGCGGTAGTACTGCGCCTGGTCACGCACCACGATGCTGGGCTTGCCGTTGTGCAGCCAGCGGTGATAGGCCCCGGACGCATACGGAAAGTACCCCCACGACCAGGGCGCATCTTCCTGGAGGATGCGCACCATCTGGTCGATCACCGCCTGCTTGGCCGGGCCGTCGTCCATCAGGCGCAGGCGGCTGTACAGGCGGTCGTACTCGGGGTTCTGGTAGTTGGCCGCGTTCTCGCCGTCGTGCACCGACTTGGCACCCGGGCCGTACAGCAGGAAGAGGAAGTTCTCGGCATCCGGGTAGTCGGCCAGCCAGCCCCAGGTGAAGATCTGGTGCTTGCCACGACGCACCTTGTCCTGAAACTGGTTGTAGTCGGTGGCACGCACCTCCAGCTGGATGCCCAGCCTGGCGAACTGCTTGCTCGTCCAGTCCAGCGTGGCCTTGGCTTCCGGTGTGGCCGGTGCGCCGAAGTCGTAGTTCAGTACCAGCGGCCTGCCGGTGCGGGCATCGCGGCCATCGGGGTAGCCGGCTTCAGCGAGCAGCTTGCGGGCGTCTTCGATCGGGCGGCGCACGGCCAGACCGTCCACCCAGCGATGGGTGACCGGGTTGAGGCCCTCGCGTGTGCCGTGCCGTGAGCCGAACACCCCGCCTGGCAGGGGGCCCTGGGCCACCTCACCGGCCGCCTTCGGGAAGATGCGGTTGTACTCATCCCAGTCGATGGCGATCGACAGGGCCTGCCGCAGCTTGCGGTTGCGCACGCGCTGCTCGGGCGTGTCGCCCTGCCCCACCACCGGGTCCAGCCAGTTGAAGCCCATGTAGCGAGACGAAAGGTCCACCGTTCGCCTGATCACGATGCCCTTGTCGGTGAACTCCTTGTTGAACCGGTCGGAGTCTTCCATCTGGATCTTGTAGGCGTTGCCATAGCTCATCTGGTCGAACTCGGGCACGTCCAGATAGCCTTGCCGGAACTTGGCATCCTGCGGCACGGACTCCTTCTCCAGGCTGAACACCACCGTGTCCACGAACGGCGTGGGCTTGCCGCAATCGACCAGGAAGCCCAGTGCCTTGTCCTGAGGCTGCCCTTCGCACGGATAGGGCTCACCGCGGTAGTTGGGGTTGCGCTTGAGCACGTGGCGGCGGTCCTGGATGAACTCGGCCATCATGTAGGGCCCCGTGCCCACCGGCCAGGTGTTCAGCGACAGGCCGTTGGCTGCCATGCCGGGCTGCGCATAGAAGGCATCGGCTTCCCAGGGCACCGGCGCCAGAAAGGTCATGGCCATCCAGTACTTCCACTGCGGGTACTTGCCGATGATGCGGATGCGCAGCGTGTGGCTGTCGATGGCCTGGGCGCCGGCCAGCGGCCAGCGGCGGAAATCGAGAAAGGGCTTGTCGCGCGAGGTGGGCGGCAGCCCGGCGCGCAGCTTCTTGTCTTCCTCGCGGATGAGCTTGCCGTACTCGGCCAGCCCGACCACGTACTCGGAGAAGATGCCGAACACCGGCGCGGCCGTGCGCGTGGTGGCGTGGCGCTTGATGGCGTAGACGTAATCGTCTGCCACCAGTTCGCGCGTGCCCGTGTGCCCGAAGGCCCAGGGGCTGCGCTTGTCACCCACCTCACCGGGCTGCAGACGGTGATAGCGGTAGTGCCCCTGCTCATCCCTGGCGAAGGCCGGATGCGGTGCGTACAGGATGCCGCGCTTGAGCGGAATTTCGTAGATGCTTTCGGCAATCTGGTCGGCCGGGGCATCGTCCGGCAGCGGCTTGCCGGCCTTGTCCACATACCGTGGCTGGACCACCGCCGCTGCAGCCTTGGGCACCAGCTCGTAAGGCCGCTTGAGGTAGTGATAGCCGTACAGCGGCTCGTAGACCTGGTAGGTGAACGGCGTTTCGTTGCTGCTGTAGGACGAGGTCGGATCCAGGTAACGGGGCGAGCGCTCGTTGAAGGCGGTGTAGAGCGTGTTCTCGCGCTCCGCGCCCGCCGGATACGGGTTGTTGTGGCAGGCAGCCAGCGCCAGCAGCAGACCGCCCGTCATGGCGATCCGCGAGATGGTCACACCGCGGCGAAACAAGTCCCTCAGTTTGCGCATGGGGCTATTGTGGGCCCGCCCGGCACCGGCTTCACCCAGGGCTTGTCACCAGAGGATGAACGCGTCGCGTCCTTGCACCATGAGGTTCACCTTGCGCCCCACCGGCAGGCACACCTTCACCGGCACATGCCCGAACGGCAGACCCGTGAGGATGGGCGCGGGGCAGACGCTGCGCAGATGGGCGATGACGGTCTTGAGGTTGTAGCCGCGGTCCAGCGGCGACTTGCGGTACTCGGTGAACGCGCCCAGCACGATGGCCTTCTGCTGGGCCAGCACACCGGCCTGGTGCAGCTGCAGCAAGGCGCGCTCGATGCGGTAGGGGTGCTCGTTGACGTCTTCCAGGAACAGAACGCCGCCGCGTACCCTCGGGAAGTGCGGCGTGCCCAGCAGGGCCTGCACGATGGCCAGGTTGCCCCCCCACAGCCGCCCGCTGGTCTCGAGGCCATCGAAGCCCGCTTCGGTGCGGAAGCCCACGGCCTCCAGTTCACCCGACATCGCCTCGGAGAACGTGTCCTGCGTGACGTCGTCGCCACCCAGATCGCTGTCGTCGCGGCCGAAATCGTCGCACGCCATGGGCCCTGCCCACAGGCCCGCACGCACCCCCTCGCCGGGCTGCGCCGCGCCTGCCGCACCGTGAGCCAGCGCAGCGAGGTGCAAGGCCGTCATGTCGCTGTAACCGACCCAGGCCGTACCCTGCTCCACGCTGCGCTGCATGGCCTTCCAGTCCAGCCGATCGAGCAGGCGGCTCAGGCCATACCCTCCGCGGGTGGCCAGCGCCACCGCTGGGGCCTCGCCGGCTATGCGATGCAGGGCCGCCAGCCGGGTATCGTCGTCGCCGGCAAAACGCTGCTGCTTGAGCAACGCGGCCTCGTCGACGCGCACATCGAAGCCCATGGCCTTGAGCCGACGGGCGGCCTTGCGCACGGGTGCGGCCCTGGCCACGATGCCGGAGGGACTGAACAGGACGAGGTCATTGCGGGCGGTACTCATGCGCGCATTGTCGCGTATGGTGTGTCAACGCCGCGGGGCTGCGAACCATTGAGTCAACCAGAAACACCACACCCAGGACCGTCCATGCATTCACGCCGCCTTGCCGTGCCACCGCGTCACCGATGGCTTGCCTTGGCGATCTCCTGGTGGATCGGCCTGCAGGCACTGACCGCCCCGGCAGTGGCCGGCCCGTTGCGTGATCTGCTGCATGCGCGGCAGGCAGCCCGTCTGGATGCGGCCGAGCAGGACATGGAAGAAGCGCCTGGCACAGGCCGCGCCTTCCGCGGGTTGCCCGCGGGCGTGAAGCGTCTGGCGGACCAGTCTTACGGCCCGACCGCCGCGCATCGGTACGACGTCTACCTGCCGCAACGGCCTGCCGACGCGCAACCAATGCCCATCCTCTTCATGGTGCACGGCGGCGGGTGGGCCCGAGGCGACAAGGCCCACGCGCCCGTGGTGGAAAACAAGGTCCGCCACTGGGTGTCGCACGGCGTCGCGCTGGTCTCCGTGAACTACCCGATGCGGCCCGACACCGCGCCCGATCAACAGGCCCGTGAAGTGGCCCGCGCCCTGACCGCGGTGCAGGGTCGCGCCGCATCCTGGGGTGCCGACCCGGCACGCGTGGTGCTCATGGGCCACTCGGCCGGCGCCCACCTGGTCGCGCTACTCTCCGCACGCCCGGAGCGCGCACAGGTGGAAGGGGCCCGGCCGTGGCTGGGCACAGTGTGCCTGGACAGCGCCGCCTTCGATGTCGTGCGCATCATGGAGGCGCGGCACCCCGGCCTGTATGACCGGGCGTTCGGACCGGATCGCGCTGACTGGCTGGCAGCCTCACCCGCGCACCAACTGACGCGTCCCGTCGCGCCCATTCTGGCGGTGTGCAGCGCACGCCGCGCCGAATCATGTCAGCAGGCGCGCGACTTTTCTGCGCGGGTGCCGGCCGGCGCACCTCAGGTCCAGGTACTTCCGGTGGACCTTTCCCACGGCGAGATCAACGCCACGCTGGGAGAGCCCGGCACCTACACCGATGCCGTCGATCGCTTTCTGGGCGGGCTTCCCGGGTGGCGAACACCGCTCAGCGGTGGGCGGCCCACCCACTGAGACGCGACCGCATCAGCGCCCCGCATTCCCACAAGCCCGCGAGCAAGGCAAGCCCCAGGGCCATCGAGCGATACAGGCGGCGCGAACGGATGACGGTGTGAAGCATGGGTGATCCTCCGCCGCGCACGGTACCCGGGGCGTGTGACGGATCCATGACAGTCAACCCTGTCTTCAAACTGACATGGTGACCGGGCACCATCGGCCCATCCGACCACGGGGCGCCAATCCAAGGGGCCCAGCCCCCAGCTTGCTCCCGCACCTCCCCGAACTCGATGACCTTCTTCGGCTGATCGATGCCGGGGGCCGGCACGTCCAGGCGCGGATGGCCTGCAAGGTGGACTGCGGCCCGGTGCAGTTCGATGTGCCCGTGATCAGCCTGGGCAGCCACGATGTCACCCACCCGGCTGTGGCCTTTGTCGGCGGGGTTCACGGGCTGGAGCGAATCGGCTCGCAGGTGGTGATGACCTTTCTGCGCACCGTGATCGAACGCCTCAAATGGGACACGCTGCTGCACCGGCAGCTGGAAAGCCTTCGCATGGTGTTCATGCCGCTGGTGAACCCGGGCGGGCTCTGGCGCGGCACCCGGGCCAACGCGCAGGGGGTCGACCTCATGCGCAACGCGCCCCTGGAAGCAGAGGAACCCGTCCCCTTCCTGATCGGCGGTCAGCGGCTGAGCGCCCTCCTGCCGTGGTACCGCGGCCCGGCCGGGCAGCCCATGCAGCCCGAAAGCCAGGCGCTGTGCGACACCATCGAGCGCGAACTGCTGTCTCGTCCGTTCAGCATCGCGCTCGACTGCCATTCCGGCTTCGGCGTGCAGGACCGGCTGTGGTTTCCGTACGCCCACACGACGCGGCCACTGCCGCACCTGGCCGAACTCCACGCGCTGCGCTGCATCCTCGACCAGGGCTATGCCCATCACCCCTACGTGTTCGAGCCGCAGAGCCAGCAATACCTCACCCATGGCGACCTGTGGGACCACCTGTACCTGCGCGCGCTGACCGGCCATCCCGGCCACCTCTTCCTGCCGCTGACGCTGGAGATGGGCTCCTGGCTGTGGGTCAAGAAGAACCCCCGACAGCTCTTCAACCGCCACGGGATTTTCAACCCGCTCATCGACCATCGGCAGCAGCGCGTGCTGCGCCGGCATCTGGGCCTGATGGATTTTCTGGCGCGTGCTGCCATCGGACACCGGCGCTGGCTTCCTGCAGCCGAAGCCCGAGAAACCTTGCGGCTGGATGCCCTGCGCCGCTGGTACGCCCACAGACCGGAACTGCGATAGGAGCCGCGCCATGCCAGACACTTCGCCGCCCATCTGGATCCTGCTGCGCGGCCTGCTGCGCGAAAGTGGTCACTGGGGCGGGTTCGTGCAGACCCTGCAAGCGGCGCTGCCACTCGGCAGCCTCATCATCACACCCGACCTGCCTGGCAACGGGGCGCGCTGGCGTGAGCCGAGCCCCACGCGTGTGGTCGACATGGTGGAAGCCGTACGAAGCGACCTTCGTGCGCGTGGAGTGGACCGCCCCTGCCACGTTCTTGCCATGTCGCTGGGTGCGATGGTTGCCACGGAATGGGCCCGGACGCACCCGGACGAGTTGCATCGCTGCGTGCTCGTCAACACGAGCCTGCGCCCTTACAGCCCCTTCTGGCACCGACTGCAGCCACAGCAGTACCGCCGCATCGCGCGGCTGATTCTCAGCGGCACCTCGCTGGAATGGGAGGACGGCATCATGCGGATGACGACCCGTCACCCTGGCCCGCGTCAGGCCCTGCTGGCCGCCTGGCTCAGCCTGCGATCCAGTCACCCCGTGAGTCGACTGAACGGGCTGCGACAGCTGTGGGCGGCCGCGCGTTACCGCGCCGACAGCGCGCCCGACGTGCCGCTGCTGTTGCTCAACAGCGCGGGCGACGAGCTGGTTCACCCGAGCTGCTCTGCGCGTCTCGCCACCGCTTGGGGGCTGCGTCTGCACACCCACCCGACAGCCGGACATGACATCCCGGTCGACGATGGGGCCTGGGTGGCCAGACAAGTGGCCGAATGGCTGGCCGACGACACCGCCTGCCCGCAGCCGCCTCCGTTGAACACGGTGGCGGTGGACGTCGCTGTCAGCGCCCCCTTCTGATCACGCCCAGGGTGGGGCGTCGACCGATTCTGCCGGCGCCGTCGTGTCCTGCACCGCGGACGGACGGGCTGCAGGCACCACCGGCGTCTCCTTCGGCATGCTGCCCGGCTCCAATTCGCCACCCAGCGCGTCCAGCAACTCCGGAATCAGCTCGATCAACTCGCCCGTGGCAATGGCCGCATCCGCATCGAAGGACTCGGCCTTGTCCTGCTTGGCCGCTGCAGCCGACGTGCCCTCGAACACCACATCGAGAAACGCCAGCTTGCGCACCTGCAGCGACTCGGTCAGCAGGAAGGAGACGCGGTCGCGCCAGGTCATGGCCACCTTTGTCGGCACCTTGCCGCTCACGATGTGCTGACGCACCTCGTCGGTGTCCAGCGGGTGACGCGCGTAGCGCACGACCGACTTCATTTCGTCCGTCGACTTGAGCTCGCACTCGCGGTCGATCGTGAAGGCGTAAGGGGCCTCCCCCGTGCCCAGCCAGTGCGCCATCGCAACCTGAGGCGACATCTCGGTCTGGATCAGGCTCACGGCAAAACCGGGCATGGCCTGCACCAGCAGGGTCACCACCTCCTCGGCCCGGGCCTGGCTGCCGGTGTCCAGCACCAGCAGGCGCTCCTTGGGCGCAATCCACACCCGCGTCACCGACTGCTTGGTGAACGCCATGGGCAACAGCTCGTGCAAGGCCTGCTCCTTGAGCTCCTTGATCTGCTTCTTGCCCGGCTTGCGGCCAGTCTGCCTCTCGATCTGCGCAGCGATCTCGTCGCAGCGGCGCTTCACGACCGAGCCCGGCACCACCTTCTGCTCAACCATGAGCTTGAGCAGGATCTGGCCATCGACCACCTCGACCAGCGGGCCGTGGTCGACACCACGCGGCTCCAGCCAGCCCACCGACTTTTCCTGCGACGCGCCGCACGGCGCAAAGCGCGACTTTTCCAGCTCGGTTTCGATCTCGGCCGCCGTGGTGCCCCACTCCGAGCCGATGCGATAGACCGTCAGGTTCTTGAACATGGCAGTACGTCCTTCCTTCGCAGCAAATCAAAGCCCAGAAACAAGAAACCCCGAGTGACGGATCACTCGGGGTTCATGTTTTGGCGGAGACGAAGGGATTCGAACCCTTGATGCAGGTTTTGCCCACATACTCCCTTAGCAGGGGAGCACCTTCGGCCTCTCGGTCACGTCTCCAGCAACAGCAGGCATTCTAGCCCAGAATTTCAGGCCGTCTGCCTGTTGCGCTCAAAACAACGCTCGGCGCTCAGGCCTTGGATGCATCCAGGCCGAAAGCCTTGTGGAGGGCGCGCACGGCCAGCTCCATGTACTTCTCGTCGATCACGACCGAGGTCTTGATTTCCGAGGTGGTGATCATCTGGATGTTGATGCCTTCGTCCGACAGCGTCTTGAACATCGTCGAGGCGATGCCCACGTGGCTGCGCATGCCGATGCCGACGATCGACACCTTGCAGATCTTCGGGTCGCCCACGATCTCACGCGCGCCCAGGGCGGGCTGGACCTTGGTCTGCAGCAACTCGATGGTCTTGGCGTAGTCACCGCGCGGCACGGTGAACGAGAAATCCGTCTTGCCGTCGTGCGAGACGTTCTGGATGATCACGTCCACGTCGATGTTGGCCTCGGCCACCTTGCCCAGGATCTGGTAGGCGATGCCGGGGGTGTCGGGCACGCCGACCACGGTGATCTTGGCTTCGTCGCGGCTGAACGCGATGCCGGAAACAACGGCTTGTTCCATGTTCTCGTCTTCCTCAAAACTGATGAGCGTGCCCGACTTGGCTTCTTCTTCCACGTCGATGTCCCAGGGGGTGAAGCTGGAGAGCACGCGGGTCGGTACACGGTACTTGCCGGCAAACTCCACCGAGCGGATCTGCAGGACCTTCGAGCCCAGCGAGGCCATTTCCAGCATCTCTTCAAAGCTGATGGCCTTCATGCGACGGGCTTCCGGCACCACGCGGGGGTCGGTCGTGTACACGCCATCCACGTCGGTGTAGATCAGGCATTCGTCGGCCTTCATGGCCGCGGCGATCGCCACGGCCGAGGTGTCCGAGCCACCGCGACCCAGGGTCGTGATGTGGCCGTTCGGGTCGACGCCCTGGAAACCGGTGATCACCACCACCTTGCCGGCGGCCAGGTCGGCGCGCACGCGAGCATCGTCGATGCTTTCGATACGGGCCTTGGTGAACGACGAGTCGGTCTTGACCGGCACCTGCCAGCCTGCGTAGCTGACGGCTTCGACGCCTTCAGCCTGCAGCGCAATGGCCAGCAGCCCCACGGACACCTGCTCGCCCGTGGAGGCGATCATGTCGAGCTCGCGCGGGCTGGGACGCTCGGAGAGTTCTTTGGCCAGGCCCAGCAGGCGGTTGGTCTCACCGCTCATGGCCGAGGGAACGACCACGAGTTGATGTCCCGCCCGCACCCACTTGGCCACGCGCTTGGCCACGTTGCGGATGCGCTCGGTGGAGCCCATCGACGTGCCGCCGTATTTGTGAACGATCAGTGCCATGTCAGATGTGGTTGAAAAGACCGCGCCGCAGATTGAATCGGCCACGAAGATGACCATGCGCGATCAACCTTCGATTTTAGCCCGGCGCAACCGCGCTTCTTCGGCGGAAACGCTTAACGCGACACCAAAACAGGCGGCAATCCGGTGTCCGTGCTGCCATCAGGCCCGTCGGGCACCCACTGCAGCCCCCATTGAGGCCCCCCTTCGGCGGCCCAGTGCCGGGCGTCCATACCCAGCCCTGGGGCAAACAGCAAGGTGCCGGCCTGCCAGCACAACGGGCCTGCGCGTGCCCATGTCGGCACACCGGCCTGCTGGTATTGCTTCTTCAGTGAGCGCGCCGGCCTGCCGGGCCCCGCCTGAAACTGCTCGCCGCCCGCACGCGCACCCACTTGCATCCCTTGCAAGGCCGACCAAGGCACACCCCGCGCCGACACCAGCTCGGCATGCAGGGCCCCGCGCCAGGCGGGCAGGCGCAGCATCCCATCGGGCGGCATGCTGAGCGTCACCACCTCGGCGGGACAAGCCGCCGGAGCAGGTTGCCCGCCCCCGGGCGAATCGAACCGCAAGCGCCCGCGATAAAGCGACACGCCAAGCGCGGCCCAGCGAGCAGGCTGCTGACGCGCCAACAAGGCCGGCACCTCATTGGCCAGGCGTTCCACCCAGCTCGACGACCACCCTGCTCCGCCCCCGCACTGCGACCACTTGACCAGCATCAACCGGCGCATCGGGGCGTCCAGGTCCGCCCAACCCGCCGCATCCAGCGCACCGGCGCCATCCGTCAACCCGTTCAGCGCGCCCGTCACCGCCTGGTCAACCACGGCCTGCGCATCGGCCAGCCGTCGGGCTGATGCGGCAAGCGCGGCCTCGGCCTCCGGAAACGCCTGCGTCAGCGCCGGCCACACCGCCAGGCGCAGGCGGTTGCGCGCAAAGGCGGGGCTGTCGTTGCTGTCATCCTCCACAGGCGCCAACCCGTGCGCTGCGATGTACGCGTCGATCGCCTGCCGCGTGTGGCCAAGCCACGGACGGATCCAGCAAATGCCACCTCGCCATGCCTCACGCGGCATGGCCGCCAGGCCGGCTGCGCTGCCACCGCGCAAGGCTTGCAGCAACACGGTTTCGGCCTGATCCCGGCGGTGGTGCGCCAGCAGCACGCGGTCTGCACCGGCTTCCCGCGCCATGTCGCGCAGGGCCTCATACCGCGCGGCACGGGCTGCAGCCTCCACGCCTCGCCCATCGTCCGCGCACTGAACGCGGCGCACCATGCAGCGCACCGGCAGGCCCTGCTTGACCCAGGCCGCACAGCAGCGCTCGACGTGCGCCTGCCATGCATCGGCATGGGCGCTCAGGCCGTGGTGCACGTGAAATGCAACGACCGCCAACCCCGGCACATCGCGTGCGGCACTGGCGGTCGCATGGAGCAGCGCCAGGGAGTCCCGCCCCCCGCTGCAGGCCACGGCCACCACGGCCGGGCCTTCAAGCACGGTCGCGCTCAACGCTCCTTGGTGTCGGTGAACCGGCCGTAGCTCTGCAGACGGTCGTAGCGCGTCTGCAGCAGGTCCTTCACCTTCAGGTCGCTGACCTGGCGCAGCGCGTCGTTCAGACCGCGCTTCAGGTTGGCTGCGGCCTGCTTGTGGTCGCGGTGTGCGCCGCCCACCGGCTCGCTCACAATCTTGTCCACCAGGCCCAGCGCCTTCAGGCGGTGTGCCGTGATGCCCAGCGCTTCGGCCGCGTCCGACGCCTTTTCAGCCGTCTTCCACAGGATGGACGCACAGCCCTCGGGCGAAATCACCGAGTACACCGAGTACTGCATCATCAGCACCTGGTCGGCCACGCTGATGGCCAGCGCGCCGCCCGAACCACCTTCACCGATGATGGTGGTGATGATGGGCACTTCCAGCTTGGCCATTTCGAAGATGTTGCGGCCGATGGCCTCGGACTGGTTGCGCTCTTCCGCGCCGATGCCCGGATAGGCACCCGGCGTGTCCACGAAAGTGAACACCGGCAGGCCGAACTTCTCGGCCGTCTGCATCAGGCGCAACGCCTTGCGATAGCCCTCGGGGCGCGACATGCCGAAGTTGCGCGCCGCGCGCTCCTTGGTGTCACGGCCCTTTTGATGGCCCAGCACCATGCACGCCTGGCCATTGAACCGCGCCAGCCCACCCACGATCGACAGGTCGTCGGCGTAGTGGCGGTCACCGTGCATTTCCTGGAAATCGGTGAACAGCTCGTTGACGTAGTCCAGCGTGTACGGACGCTGCGGATGACGCGCGATCTGCGTCACCTGCCACGGCGTCAGGCTGGCATAGATGTCCTTGGTGAGCAGCTGGCTCTTCTTGCTCAGGCGGTCGATTTCTTCAGAGATGTCGACAGCCGATTCGCTCTGCACATAACGCAGCTCTTCGATCTTGGATTCCAGTTCGGCAATCGGTTGCTCGAACTCCAGGAAGTGTCTTTTGCTCATGGCGGATCCTTCTTCTCTCAGGCTGGCACGCGATCAGGCGTCGGAGGGCAGCGGATCAAGGCTGCGCCAAAGATACCAGGTGCCCACGGTACGGTACGGTGCCCAGGCCTCGGCCACGTCGCGTGCCTCGGCACGCGACACGGGTTCACCGCTGAAATAGTTCTGGCTGATGCCCTTGATGAGCCCCACGTCGTCAAGGGGCAGCACGTTCGGACGCAGCAGGTGGAAGATCAGGAACATCTCGGCCGTCCAACGACCGATGCCGCGAATGTCGGTCAGTTCCTCGATGATGGCCTCGTCGTCCATCTTCTGCCAGTCGCTCACATGCACCTGGCCGTTGTCGAAGTGGCCGGCCAGGTCGCGCAGGTAATCCACCTTGCGCGCAGACAAACCCACCTTGCGCAGCACATCGGGCTCGACGCGCAGCAGGTCCTGCACCTTCAGCGGGCCCCGCGCATCTTCGGACTCGACCTCGAACAGGCCAAGCAGACGGTTCCACACCGCCTGCGCCGACGCCACCGACACCTGCTGGCCCACGATCGAACGCGCCAGGGTGGTGAAGGCATCGCCACGCGTGTAGAGGCGTGCATGGCCGTGATCGGCCACCAGCTTGCGCATCACGCGATCGCGCTTGGCCAGATGGCGACAGGCGTCGTCCCAGTAAGTGGGCGTGACCAGGCTGGTGCTCGTCTGGGCTGCACCCATCGTTGACAGAGGGGCGTTCGGCATCAGGCTTTCACCCAGGTCGTGCCTTGGGGACCGTCCTTCAACACCACACCCTGCGCGGCCAGTTCGTCGCGAATGCGATCGGCACCCGCGAAATCGCGCACCTTCTTGGCTTCGGCACGGCGGGCAATCAGCCCTTCGATGGTGGCGGCATCCAGGCCAGCGGCCATGGCCCCACCCTGCAGGTAGGCCTTCGGCTGCTGCTGCAGCAGGCCGAGCACCCCTGCCAGCGCCTTCAACTGCTGGGCCACGGCAGGCGAGCTGGAACGGTTCAGTTCCGCAGCCAGGTCGAACAGCACCGACAGGGCGATGGGCGTGTTGAAGTCCTCGTCCATCGCGGCCTTGAAACGGGCCGCCTGAGGATCGCTCCAGTCCACCTCGACAGCGGCCACCTCGCCGGCCGCATCCAGCGCGGTGTAGAGGCGACGCAACCCGCTGCGGGCATCGTCCAGCCCCGCGTCGCTGTAGTTGAAGGGGCTGCGGTAGTGCGTGCGCAGCATGAAGAAGCGGATGGTCTCGCCGTCGTACTGCTTCAGCACCTCGCGGATGGTGAAGAAGTTGCCCAGGCTCTTCGACATCTTCTCGTTGTCGACGTTGACGAAGCCATTGTGCAACCAGTAGTTGACGAAGCGTTTGCCCGTGGCCCCTTCGCTTTGCGCAATCTCGTTTTCGTGGTGAGGGAACTGGAGATCCAGGCCGCCGCCGTGGATGTCGAACTGCTCGCCCAGCAGACTGCAGCTCATGGCCGAGCACTCGATGTGCCAGCCAGGCCGGCCCGCACCGTACTCCGAGTCGTACTTGGCGTCAGCCGGCTCTTCCGGTTTGGCGGCCTTCCAGAGCACGAAGTCCATCGGATCCTGCTTGCCGTCGTCCACCGCGACGCGCTCGCCGGCGCGCAACTGGTCGAGCGACTTGCCGGACAGCTTGCCATAGCCCTCGAACTTGCGCACGGCGTAGTTCACGTCGCCACTCGGCGCCCGATAGGCCAGGCCACGCGCTTCCAGTCGGCTGATGAGGCTCAGCATCTGCGGCACGTACTCGGTGGCACGCGGCTCATGCGTCGGCGGCTCGATGCCCAGCGCGGCAATGTCCTCGTGCATGGCCGCGGCCATCTCTTCGGTGAGCTGGCGGATGGTGATGCCACGTTCCACCGCACGTCGAATGATCTTGTCATCGATGTCGGTGATGTTGCGGACGTAGGTGACCTGCAGACCGCTCGCGCGCAGCCAGCGCTGCACCACGTCGAACGCCATCATCATGCGGGCGTGGCCCACGTGGCACAGGTCGTAGATCGTCATGCCGCACACATACATGCGGACCTGACCCGGCGTCATCGGTACAAAGGGCTCGACCTGACGCGACAGGCTGTTGAATAAGCGCAGACTCATGAGGAATTCGTGGCGGGCGGCAGACAGGTACAGGGCTTGGACCTCGGAACACACAGGCACCGGAATCCTGGACGACAGACGCGCCTCAGCCCAGTGCGCGCCGGGAAGGCGCTCGCCACCGCTCAGATACAATCGCCGAAGTATAGCGGGAGGCCCGCGGATCAGGGAGATCGTCGAGTCCGACGGCTTCATGGCGCTGCTATCCTCAACCGGTCTTGAACGACCGCCAGCCGCGCGCAAGGCGCCCGTTCGAGGCCGCCCGCAGTCCCCTTCAACCGGTACACGATCCCATGCAAGTTGCAGTGCCCCATGTCGGCCTTCGCCTGACCTCCCTGGCAGCGAAGGTTCTGCTCGTCGCATCCCTGTCCGTTGCGGCCTTCGGCGCCCGCGCCGACGATGTGGCCGATGTCCAGCGCCTGCTGTCGGCAGGCAAGAATGCCGAGGCACTGCAGAAGGCCGACCAGTTCCTCTCCAGCAAGCCGCGCGACCCGATGATGCGATTCCTGCGTGGCATCAGCCTGTCGCAGGCGGGCCGCAGTGCCGAAGCCATCACGGCCTTCACCAAGCTCACGGAAGACTTCCCCGAGCTGCCCGAGCCGTTCAACAACCTGGCTGTGCTGTATGCGCAGCAGGGCCAGTACGACAAGGCTCGCACGGCGCTCGAGATGGCGATCCGCACCAACCCCAGCTACGCCACCGCCTACGAAAACCTCGGCGACGTCTACGCGAAGCTGGCCAGCCAGGCTTACTCCAAAGCGCTGCAGATCGACACCCGCTCGGCTGTGGCGCCCAAGCTCGCGATGATCCGCGACCTGTTCCCCAAGGAGCGCAACAGCATGGTGGCCGCAGCCGGCCAGGCTCCGTCACCCGCACCGGCGCCGACGCCCGTTACGCCGCCGTCGGCCACGCCGGCTCCGGTGACCCCACCGCCCGCCGTCAAGCCGCCGCCTGCACCGCCGGCCGCCAAGCCGGCTCCGGCGCCAGCCCCCGAACCCAAGCCTGCGCCGGCCGAACCGAAGGCCGATCACCGCGCCAAGGACGTCGAGGCCGCCGTGCGCGCCTGGGCCGACGCCTGGGGCCGCAAGGACCTCAAGGACTACTTTGCTGCCTACGCACGCGACTTCGACGGCGGCAAGAGCCGCAAGGCCTGGGAGGAAGAGCGTCGTGATCGCATCAATGGCAAGCGCAGCATTTCGGTGCGCATCAGCAACCTGCGCATCGAGGTCGACGGCAACAAGGCGGTGGCCCGTTTCCGTCAGGATTACAAGGCCGACAGCCTGAGTGTGAGCAGCGGCAAGCGACTGGATCTGGTACAGCGCGGCAACAGCTGGGTCATCGTGAAGGAAAGCACGGGCTCGTGACGATGCGTGAGTGGCGCCACCCGCCAGCCAGTCGGGCAGCGGGGTGGCCTGGGCGTCTCACCCGAAGAGGGCTGGTTGCAGCGACTTGGGTTGCAATGCTGCTGCCTGTGGCGTCGCACGCCTCATCGCCCCGGCAGAAGGTGGTCGAACCGGCCAGGATCGTGCGCGCCAATGTGCGGCCCGCCACCCCGGCCATCCCGCCGCTCCCCAGGCAGGCCGCGCCGGCCGAGGCACGCCTGCTTGAGATCTACCGTCTGATCGGACAGGGGCAGGCCAGGCAAGCGCTCGACAAGGCCCAGGCGCTCGTGCAGGACGTCCCGAATTTTCAGCTGGCTCAACTGGTGTACGGCGACCTGCTGCTTGCCCGCACCCACGCCTTGCCGGCCATGGGGCACGCCCCCGCGCCCCTCGTCGGGCGGGCGCCGCAGCGCCTGGAGCAACTGCGCACCGAGGCCAGCCGCCGCATGGCGGCACTCACCGAGCGCCCCCCGGCCGGCGCCCTGCCCGCTCAGTTCATCGAGGTTCCCTCCACCACCCGACACGCCATCGCGGTGGACGCGAGCCGCTCGCGTCTCTACCTGTTCGAGAACGGCCCCAAGGGTCTGACGCTGGTGGCCGACCATTACGCATCGGTGGGGCGACTCGGCACAGACAAGCGCGCCGAGGGCGACCAACGCACGCCGCTCGGGGTGTACTACATCACCAGCCGACTTGAGTCGAGCCAGCTGACGGATTTCTACGGCGTGGGCGCCCTGCCTCTGAACTACCCGAACGAGTATGACCGCCGCCTCGGCCGCACCGGCAGTGGCATCTGGCTGCATGGGGTGCCCAGCGAAAGCTACGCCCGCAGCCCCAACAGCACCGACGGCTGCGTGGCGCTTGCGAACCCCGAGCTTCAGACGATTCTGCAGAGGGTTCAGCCCCGCACGACGCCCGTCGTGATCGCCCAGCAGCTGCAGTGGATCAAGCCGGACCAGCGCGAGCCGGAACGCCGCGCGCTCAACAACCTCATCGAGGGCTGGCGCGTCGCGCGCACCAACGGTGACCTGAACCGTCTGATGTCCTTCTACTCGAGCCAGTTCTCGGCCGGCAACAGGGACATCACGCAGTGGCGTCAGTTGCTCGAACGCGATGTCGTGCAACAACGCGGGCGGGGCGTGCAGTTGAAAGACCTTGCTATCCTCGGCTGGCGCGACAAGGGCGACGTGCTCGTCGTGACCTTTGGCGAGATCGTCGAAGGTCAGCGCACCGGCGCCATCAAGCGCCAGTACTGGGGCAAGGAAGGCGGCCTCTGGAAAATCTTCTATGAAGGAGTGATCGGATGATGCACCACACCCTGCGGCGTCTTGCGCGCCTCGCTCTGGCCGTCACCTGCGTGACCGCCGCATTCGCGGCACAGGCCCAGACCGTGAAGCTGGTCACCACGCAAGGCGACATCGTGCTGCAACTGGACGCTGCCAAGGCCCCACGCACCGTGGACAACTTCGTGCAGTACGTCAAGGCGGGCCACTACAACGGCACGGTCTTCCACCGCGTCATCGACGGCTTCATGATTCAGGGCGGCGGCATGACGCCCGACCTCAAGGAGAAGCCGACCCGCCCCCCCATTCAGCTCGAGAGCCAGAATGGCCTCAGCAACCAGCGCGGCACGGTCGCCATGGCACGTACCCGCGACCCGCACTCTGCCACCGCGCAGTTCTTCATCAATGTGAAGGACAATGCCTTCCTGGACGCCGCACGTTCGCCGGACGGCCACGGCTACGCCGTCTTCGGCAAGGTGACGCAAGGCATGGACGTGGTCGACCGTATCCGCAAGGTCCGCACGACCCAGCTCGGCATGTACGCCGACGTGCCCGCCGAACCCGTGATCATCAAACAAGCCGTCATCGAGAAATAAGCCATGACCAAGACCGTTGAACTTCAGACCACCGCTGGCGTGATCCGCCTGGAACTCGATGAGGCCAAGGCCCCCATCACCGTTGCCAACTTCCTGGAATACGTGAACGCCGGCCACTACGACGGCACCGTGTTTCACCGCGTCATCAAGGGCTTCATGGTCCAGGGCGGTGGCTTCGAGGCCGGCATGAAGCAGAAGGCCACGCGCGGCGAAATCCAGAACGAGGCCAACAACGGCCTGAAGAACGACAAGTACACCATTGCCATGGCCCGCACCAGCGCACCGCACTCGGCCAGCGCCCAGTTCTTCATCAACGCCGCCAACAACGACTTCCTGAACTTCAAGTCGGAATCGGCCCAGGGTTGGGGCTATGCGGTGTTCGGCAAGGTCGTGGCCGGCACCGAAGTGGTCGACGCGATCGAGAAGGTCCGCACGGGTCGCAAGGGCTTCCATGACGACGTGCCGCTGGACGACGTGGTGATCACGAAGGCCACCGAAGTCTGACGCGATGGGGAAGCCCCCCTTCCCCGCCCCGGACATCCTCACTGCACCGCCCTCGTGGCGGTGCATTGATTTTGTGTCCGACCTGCACCTGCATGAGGGCCTGCTTCGCACGCGCGATGCGTTTGCACGTTACCTGCAGGACACGCCAGCCGATGCCGTGCTCATTCTGGGCGACCTATTCGAAGCCTGGGTGGGCGACGACATGCGCTGCGAGCCTTTTGAAGCCGGCTGCGTTCAGGCATTGCGAGCCTTCGGTGAGCGACGCCACCTTGCCATCATGGTTGGCAACCGCGACTTCCTGCTGGGCGAAGACATGCTACAGGCCTGTGCGGCCCACCCACTCGGCGACCCGACCGTGCTGAAAGCCTTTGGGCAGCGCCACCTGCTCATCCATGGTGACAGCCTGTGCCTGGCCGACACTGCGTATCTGCAGTTTCGGGCGCAAGTTCGCCAGCCAGCCTGGCAGCAAGCCTTCCTGGCCGCGCCGCTCGGCGCACGGCTGGATCAGGCACGTCGCATGCGGGAAGCCAGTCAGGCGCACCAGCAACAGCAGGCGCGAGAAGAATGGGCCGATGTCGATGAAGCCGCCGCAGAGGCCTGGCTGGACGCGGCAGGCGCCCACACCCTGGTTCACGGCCACACACACCGGCCTGCCAGCACCCCCTTCGGCGGACTGCAAGACGGCATGGCCCGCTGGCGACACGTCACGATGGACTGGGACCTCGACCACGGAGCGCCCCGGGCCGAGGTGCTTCGACTCACTGCCGAGGGCTTCTCCCGGCACCCCGTGACAGCCTGACACCCTCGCTCTGAAGCAAAGCCCAGAACGACAACGCGGCCCGGAGGCCGCGTTGTGCTTTCAGCGCCTAACCGGGATCACTCGGCTGTGGCCGCCTCGGGCTTGGTCTTGTCGCTCTTTTTGTTCGGCTGAATGTCGAGCTTGACCTCAGGCTCACCCTTGTCGTTGTCGACCACATCCACCGTCAGGCGCCCGCCGTCGACGAGGCTGCCGAACAGCAGTTCGTCGGCCAGTGCACGACGAATCGTGTCCTGGATCAGCCGCTGCATCGGACGCGCGCCCATCAGCGGGTCGAAACCGCGCTTGGCCAGGTGGCGACGCAGCGCATCGGTGAACGTGACCTCGACCTTCTTCTCGGCCAGCTGGCCTTCCAGCTGCAGCAGGAACTTGTCGACCACGCGCAGGATGACCTCCTCATCCAGCGGCTTGAAGCCCACGATGGCGTCCAGGCGGTTGCGGAACTCCGGCGTGAAGGTGCGCTTGATGTCGCCCATCTCGTCACCCATCTCACGCTGTGTGGTGAAGCCGATGGTGGACTTCTGCAGCGTCTCCGCGCCCGCGTTGGTCGTCATGATGATCAGCACGTTGCGGAAGTCAGCCTTGCGACCGTTGTTGTCCGTCAGCGTGCCGTGGTCCATGACCTGCAGCAGGATGTTGAAAACGTCCGGGTGGGCCTTCTCGATCTCGTCAAGCAGCAGCACCGCATGCGGCTTCTTCGACACCGCCTCGGTCAGCAGGCCACCCTGGTCGAACCCGACGTAGCCCGGAGGCGCCCCGATCAGACGGCTCACCGCATGGCGCTCCATGTACTCCGACATGTCGAAGCGCATCAGCTCAATGCCCAGGATGTAAGCCAGCTGCTTGGCGACCTCCGTCTTGCCGACGCCGGTCGGGCCGCTGAACAGGAAGGCACCGATGGGTTTGTCAGGCTTGCCCAGCCCGGAGCGGGCCATCTTGATGGCCGCCGAAAGGGCATCGATGGCCGCGTCCTGACCGAACACCACGCTCTTCAGATCGCGGTCGAGCGTCTTGAGCTTCGAGCGATCGTCGTTCGACACGCTGGTGCTCGGGATGCGGGCGATCTTCGCAACGATCTCCTCCACCTCGGCACGCGTGATGGTCTTCTTCTGACGGCTCTTGGGCAGCACGCGTTGCGCAGCCCCCGCCTCATCGATGACGTCGATCGCCTTGTCAGGCAGATGCCGGTCGTTGATGAACTTGGCAGACAGCTCGGCAGCGGCCTGGAGGGCTCCCAGCGCGTACTTCACGCTGTGATGCTCTTCGAAGCGCGACTTCAGGCCCTTGAGGATCTCAATGGTCTGCTCGACCGACGGCTCCACCACCTCGACCTTCTGGAAACGGCGCGACAAGGCCGCATCCTTCTCGAAGATACCCCGGAACTCGGTGAAGGTGGTCGCGCCGATGCACTTCAGCTGCCCCGAGCTCAATGCCGGCTTCAGCAGATTGCTCGCGTCCAGCGTGCCACCCGACGCCGCGCCAGCCCCGATGAGGGTATGGATCTCGTCGATGAACAGAATGGCGCCCGCCTGCTCCTTGAGCTGCTTGATCACGGCCTTGAGTCGCTGCTCGAAATCACCGCGGTACTTCGTGCCAGCGAGCAACGCGCCCATGTCGAGGGCAAACACCTCGGCATCGGCCAGCACTTCTGGCACATCGTTCTGGGTGATGCGCCAGGCGAGGCCCTCCGCGATCGCGGTCTTGCCCACACCGGCCTCACCCACCAACAGCGGATTGTTCTTGCGGCGACGGCACAAAACCTGGATCACGCGCTCGACCTCGGACTCGCGCCCGATGAGCGGATCGATCTTGCCTTCGCGGGCCAGCTGGTTGAGGTTCTGGGTGTACTGCTCCAGCGGAGAAGCCTTGCCCTCACCCTCGTCCTTCTCGGCGTCGACCTGGGACGGCTCGGCACCGCTCGACTTCGCTGCCTCGGGCGGATCGGCCTTGCGGATGCCATGCGCAATGAAGTTCACCACGTCGAGACGCGTGACGCCCTGCTGATGCAGGTAATACACGGCGTGGCTGTCCTTCTCCCCGAAGATCGCCACCAGCACGTTCGCCCCGGTGACCTCCTTCTTGCCGCTGCCAGATGACTGGACGTGCATGATCGCGCGCTGGATGACACGCTGGAATCCGAGCGTGGGCTGGGTGTCGACCTCGTCGGTGCCCCCCACGGTCGGCGTGTTGTCCCGGACGAACTGGTCCAGGTTCTTGCGCAGCTCATCCAGATTGGCGGCGCAGGCTTTCAACACCTCGGAAGCAGAGGGGTTGTCGATCAGGGCGAGCAGCAGATGCTCCACGGTGATGAACTCGTGGCGCTGCTGCCGAGCCTCGACGAAGGCCATGTGCAGACTCACTTCCAACTCTTGCGCAATCATGCGGTCTCCAGGATGCACTGCAAGGGATGCCCGGCTTGACGGGCGGCGGCAAGAACGAGTTCGACCTTGGTGGCCGCGACGTCCTTGGTGTAGACGCCGCACACACCACGACCCTCGTGGTGGATTTTGAGCATGATCTGGGTTGCGGTCTCGATGTCGTGACGGAAGTGTTCCTGCAACACGAAGACAACAAACTCCATGGGGGTGAAATCGTCATTCAGCATGACGACCTGAAACAGTCGGGGCGGTTCGAGCGCGAGTTCTTCCTTCTCGGCCACAGCCGCACCCTGCCCGTCCTCTGCGGGCCCTTCCGGCTTGGCCATCAGGATCGGGTGTAACGGATTGGTCATGAAAAAGATTCTACGGGAGCCCCTCACCTCATGCCATGTCATCTTGGGGTGTCCGACCCGGGTTCAAGGGCAGGAAATTCGCAACCCTCACCGTGCTTTTTATTCTTTCCCGCACGAGCCCCGGCAATGTCCACGGGAATACCCCGCCGTCCACTACGGCCATGTGACCTGACTCGAAGCGCGCAACACCGGAGGACCATCCAAACTGCAGAAGTTTCAAGCAGTTACGTACACAAGAATCACGAAACATACCGATCGGCAATTCGGACAGCACCCCTTTGTGGCGCTTGACACGGGCGCTGACACCCCCAGAAAATGAGAACAAATTAACAGGAGGGGCAGTATGGCCACAGGCACTGTCAAGTGGTTCAATGACGCCAAAGGTTTCGGCTTCATCGAACCGGATCAAGGGGGCGGCGACGTGTTCGCCCATTTCTCGTCCATCCAGATGGACGGCTTTCGCACCCTCAAGCAGGGCTCCAAGGTCAGGTACGACCTGGTGGCCGGGCCGAAGGGAATGATGGCGCAGAACATCCAGCCCATGGATGGCGCGACCGCGGGTGACCTCACGGCAGACGCCCTGAGTGACCTGCATTTCCGCGAGCACGCGTCGGCGGGCAGGAGCCTGCCGCACTGACCCTGCTCCCACGGCAGCCCATGCCGCCATGAAGAAAGCCCGCACAAGCGGGCTTTCTTGTTTCAACGCGCCAGCTGGCGCCTTGATGAACGGCACCCGATGGTGCCGAACCAGACTTACATCGACTCGATCATCACCTGACCGAAGCCCGAGCAGGAAACCTGCGTGGCACCGTCCATCAGGCGAGCAAAGTCGTACGTGACCTTCTTGCTCTGGATGGCCTTGTTCATCGAGCTGATGATCAGGTCAGCGGCTTCGAACCAGCCCATGTGGCGCAGCATCATTTCTGCCGACAGGATCTCGGAACCGGGGTTCACGTAGTCCTTGCCAGCGTACTTCGGTGCCGTCCCGTGGGTGGCTTCGAACATCGCCACGCTGTCGGAGAGGTTCGCCCCCGGGGCAATGCCAATGCCGCCGACCTGGGCAGCCAGGGCGTCAGAGATGTAGTCGCCGTTCAGGTTCAGCGTGGCGATCACGCTGTACTCGGCCGGGCGCAGCAGGATCTGCTGCAGGAAGGCGTCGGCGATGGCGTCCTTGATGACGATGTCCTTGCCCGTCCGCGGGTTCTTGAACTTGCACCACGGGCCGCCGTCAATCAGTTCTGCGCCGAACTCGCTTTGTGCCAGCGCGTACGACCAGTCACGGAAGCCACCTTCGGTGAACTTCATGATGTTGCCCTTGTGCACGATCGTCACGCTGGGCTTGTCGTTGTCGATGGCGTACTGGATGGCCTTGCGCATCAGGCGCTCGGTGCCTTCCTTCGACACGGGCTTGATGCCGATGCCCGAGGTTTCCGGGAAGCGGATCTTCTTGACGCCGAACTCGGTCTGCAGGAAGTTGATCAGCTTCTTGGCCTTGTCGCTCTGCGCTTCGAATTCGATGCCGGCGTAGATGTCTTCCGAGTTCTCACGGAAGATCACCATGTCGATCTTTTCCGGCTCCTTCACGGGCGAAGGCACGCCCTTGAAGTAGGTCACCGGGCGCAGGCAGACGTACAGATCCAGTTCCTGGCGCAGGGCCACGTTCAGCGAGCGGATGCCACCACCGACCGGGGTCGTGAGCGGGCCCTTGATCGACACGACATAGTCCTTCAGGACCTGCAGCGTCTCTTCCGGCAGCCACACGTCGGGACCGTACACGCGGGTCGACTTCTCGCCGGCGTAGATCTCCATCCAGTGGATCTGACGCTGACCGCCGTAGGCTTTCGCGACCGCGGCATCGACCACCTTGATCATCACCGGCGTGATGTCGAAGCCGGTGCCATCGCCCTCGATGTAAGGAATGATCGGGTTGTTGGGAACATTGAGCGAGAAGTCCGGGTTGACCGTGATCTTCTGCCCACCTTCGGGCACCTTGATGTGCTGGTACATGTCGTGGTCTCCGCGTTTGGCGTGTCCGAGAAAAACATTGCCATGGATGTCGGCAAGGCGGAACGATTCTACGCCACCGGACAGTCAAATCTTATATAGGACTGACCAGATGGACAGCGGTCTGCCCAGGTGTTGGAATGACGTGTCAGGCGCACCAGGCACGCCATTGCGCCACCAGGTGATGCGACAGTCCCCATGCCGCCATCGCCGCGAGCAGCAAGCCCGATGCCCGGAGCGCCCAGCGCGGATCGATTGGTGCGCCATCAGCACCCGCGTTGGCACTGCTTGCGGCCGCCGCCGTGCCGTCGCGCTGCAGCCAGAGCACGGGCGCCGCGCCGGCCGGCGCGAGCCCGCCCACGCCGCTCGGTGATTGCGCGCTCTGCGCACGCCCCGTGAAGCGGCGGCGCAGCCATGCGAGCAAAGCCGGGGCAAACCAGACCCCTGCGGAACTGGCCACCGCGAACGACAGCATCACCAGGGAACCACCCCACGCGGACGGCGCCAGGACCGCCACCATCAGCGCGCCATACAACAGTCCGCAAGGCATCAGCGCCCACAGCATCCCGGCCAGCAGCACGGCTGCGCGCCGTGCGCTCGGCCGGCCGTCGCCAAGAGCCCCGGACGATGCGAACCGCCTGCGCAGACGGTGATAGAGGTCGATGCCGAACCGGTCGAGCCACGCCGGCACACGCCCCTTCCAGAGCAGCCAGAGGCCGAACAGCACCGCACCGAACTGGGCCATGACCCAGAACGGCTGAAGGATCGCAATTTCGCGCCCCCAGGATGCGACAAGCCCCGCGGAGGCGGCAGCCACGCCGCCCAGCAACGCGTAACCCAGGGCCCGGCCGACGAGTGCCAAACCGGGCAGCCCCTTCGGAAACGCGGCAGCACAGGGCGCGCCGCACATCACGGCACAGTGAGGCAGCCCGCCCAGTCCCATCAGGAAGGCGGAGATCAAGAGGCCAGACAGCATGTCGGCCCCTTCACGCAAGACGGGTCAGATGATTCGGGAGAATCGCTCGACCGCCTTGTCCATCTGCAGATGGCGGTCAAACACCATCGCGATCGCTCGCACGAAATACCAGCCGAGCGCCGTGACACGGACACCGTCGAACTCCACTTGCACCAACCCCGACTCCACGAGCGGTTCCAGCAGGCGCATCTCAGCCTCGAAGTATTGCCGGAAATCGACCAGGTAGGCGAGTTCAATGGATTCGAAGTCCACCCGGCCCTGGCACATGATGGCCATGATGACCGCACGCCTCACCAGGTCATCGCGCGAGAGCGTGAGGCCTCTCACGGTGGGCAATTCACCGCGGCGCAGCGCGTCGTAATACTCGGGCAGCGACTTGGCGTTCTGCATGTAGTGCGGTCCGACGCGGCCAATGGCAGAGACGCCCAGACCGATCACATCACAGTCGGGGTGGGTGCTGTAGCCCTGGAAGTTGCGGTGCAGGCGCCCCTGGCGACGGGCCACCGCCAGGCTGTCATCGTGCAGCGCAAAGTGGTCCATGCCGATGTAGTCGTAGCCCGCCGCACCAAAGCGGTCGATGGCCGAGGCGAGCATCCCGACCTTGTCGGCGCCCGCCGGCAGCGCAGCTGCGTCGATGCGACGTTGCGGCTTGAAGCGTTGCGGCAGGTGTGCGTAGGCATACACGGCCACACGGTCCGGACGGAGCCCGATCACCTGGTCCAGCGTGTGTGCAAAGCGCTCGGGCGTCTGCTTGGGCAGACCGTAGATCAGATCCATGTTGATGGAATCGAATCCCTCGGCGCGGGCCGCTTTCATCAGCTCGGCCACCATTTCATAGGGCTGGACCCGGTGGATGGCCTGCTGAACCAGCGGATCGAAGTCCTGAACACCAAGGCTCAAGCGGTTGAAACCCATGGCCGCCAGGCGCTTGAGTCGCGCGGCATCCACGGTGCGAGGGTCGACTTCGATGGCGTACTCGCCGCCCGGCACGAAACGGAAGGCGTCCTGCAGCATGGTGAGCAGGCCTTCCAGCTCGTCATCGCTGAGGAAGGTGGGGCTGCCGCCACCCAGGTGCAACTGCGACACGGCCTGACCGCGGCCAATCTGGTTGATCACCAATTGAACCTCGGAGCGAAGCGCTTCCAGGTACTCGGTGGCCCGACCATGGTGGCGCGTGATCACTTTGTTGCAGGCGCAGTAGTAGCAGACCGACTCGCAGAACGGGATGTGGACATACAGCGACAGCGGCACGGCACCGCCCGCCATGGCCCCCGCCCCTTCGCTGCGCTGGACGAGCGCCTGGCGGTGCTGGGTCGGCCCGAAGGCCTCCACAAACCGATCGGCCGTCGGGTACGAGGTGTAGCGTGGTCCGGACACGTCAAGTCGAGTCAGCACCTCGCTCGAGATGATGGGGGCGGGTTGAATGGTTATCATGGCCTGGTCGCTCATATACGGAGTCTGTGCCAAACTGGCAGTGCTGCGGGTTGATCTGCCTCAACCTCGAGTCCGGGGATCGGGCAACAATCAGGAAGACCTTGAGGTTCCTCATGTTGAATAACACCATCCCCGTCCTGGACCAGAGCAACACCGACGCATGCCGCTCTTCGAGCAAGGGCTCCACCAACGGTTCGTCGTGTGCAATGAAATACGAAGCATTCAAAGTTGCCTGCTCCAGCTGCAATCTGCGTGAGCTGTGCCTCCCTGTGGGGCTCAGCCAGCCGCAGCTGAGCCATCTGGACTCGCTCGTGGCCACGCGCAAGACCGTCAAGCGGGGCGACGCGTTGTTCCACACGGGCGATGCCTTCCGATCGGTCTATGCGGTGCGCACCGGCTTTTTCAAGACCCGCATCTCCTCCGAGGATGGGCGCGATCAGGTCACCGGCTTCCAGATGGCCGGCGAGTTGCTGGGCCTGGACGGTATCAGCACCGACCGCCATGCCTGTGACGCCATTGCGCTGGAAGATTCTCAGGTCTGCGTGATCCCGTATGCGCAGCTGGAAGACCTGTCGCGCGAGTTCTCGGATCTGCAGCACCAGTTCCACAAGATCATGAGCCGCGAAATCGTGCGTGACCACGGCGTCATGCTGCTGCTGGGCAGCATGCGCGCCGAAGAGCGGCTGGCCGCCTTCCTGCTCAACCTGACGCAGCGCCTGCATGCGCGTGGTTTTTCAGCCTCGGCGCTGGTGCTCCGCATGACGCGGGAAGAGATTGGCAGCTACTTGGGCCTCAAGCTCGAAACCGTGAGCCGCACGTTCTCGAAGTTTCAGGACGAAGGCCTGCTTGAGGTCAAGCAGCGCGACATCCGCATCACCGACGAAGCAGGCCTGCGCGCACTGGTCAACAGCGTGCGGTGCTGATTCCGCATCCCTGATGTGCCTTTGAATAAACCCGCCGCTGGCGGGTTTTTACTTTCGGCGGGGCGAAGCAGCAGAAGTCAGGGACGCGCTGCAGCGTGCCCATGGCGAGACCGCCGAACGCGCCGCTCGATCCGTCTGGCCCCGACCTCGTCATGGCGCATCAGCCAGTGCGACGCCGCCGTAGCCAGGGCAATCAAGGCCCAGAAGGCGAGGAACGTCAGGCTGTAGACGGTGTCGGCATCCGGATACCAGCTGCCGATCTGCAGCATGCCGGGATCCACCCAGGCAAACACCAGCATCTCCAGCAGCCCGGCGACCAAGAACGCGGGCCAGAGGATCTGGGCAGCGTGCAAGCTACGCTGTGTCATGCGGCACTCCTCTCACAGGAATAGGGACACGACCTGATGTTCCGCCAGTCGGGCGGGCTTGCCTGCGGGATTTACCCGCAGGCGGGGGCGCACTCAGCGCTCCGCGGGCTGGGTGCTGCCTTCAGCCGCATGGTTGCGCGCCTTCACCGCGGGCAACTCGTTCGTGGAAGACACCTGGCCTTTGGATGTGTCCAGCACCGGATCCACGTTCTTGACGGCGATGCCGACCGTGAACAAGGAGGCCACGACGACGGCCAGCGGCCCGCCGATCACCATCCACACGATCGGAAGCTTCCACCAGGGGGGCTGGGACACCGGCGCCGAAGGCTGCTCGGAGGCAAGGGCTTGTTCAGACATGAGGGTTCTCCGTGAAGGCCCGCTCAGCGCGGGACCATGAAAGTGGTTCGCTCGCGGATGTCGACCTGCGGGCGGTCACCGTGCCGCAACTGCTCGACCAGCAAGGTCATGCTGTTTGCACCGGTGCCCATCCGGGCGGCCACTTCGGGCGGCACGCGCACGGCAACGGGCACCCAGCGGGCCTCTGCGGGGCCGAGGACGATGTTCTCGCCCCCTTCGACCCGTGCAGCGGTCAGCTGCTCCACACCGATCCGGTAACGCTGCACCTGCTCGCTGGCATTCATCAACTGCACGCGGTAGACGTTCTCCACATAGCCATCATCCACCACCCGGGCCAGAGCCCCGCGGTCGCGGACGATGTCGACCCTGAAGAGAGGTCGGCTATAGATGCTGTACATGAACGCCGCAATCACCGCGAAGAGGATGGCGGTATAGATCAGCACACGGGGGCGCGCCACACGCGCCCACATCTGCGCACGACCCCAACCGTTGTCCATGGAGTTTTCGGTGGCGTAGCGGATCAGGCCACGCGGCGTACCCATCTTGTCCATGACCGAGTCACACACGTCGATGCAGGCGGCACAACCGATGCACTCGTATTGCAGGCCCTTGCGGATGTCGATGCCGGTCGGGCACACCTGGACGCACAGGGTGCAGTCGATGCAATCACCCTTCCCTGCCGCCTTCGCGTCGGTCTTGCGGGAGCGCGATCCACGCGGCTCGCCACGCTTCTCGTCGTAGCTGATGATCAGCGTATCGCGGTCGAACATCGCGCTCTGGAAGCGCGCATACGGGCACATGTACTTGCAGACCTGCTCGCGCATGTAGCCGGCGTTGCCATAGGTGGCAAAGCCGTAAAACAGGATCCAGAAGGATTCCCAGGGGCCGAGACCGAAGCTGATCACGGCCTGGGCCAGTTCACGGATGGGCGTGAAGTAGCCGACGAAGGTGTAGCCCGTCCAGAGCGACACCGTGATCCAGGCAACCTGCTTGCCGGTCTTGCGCAAGACCTTCTGGATGGACCAGGGTGCCTTGTCGAGCTTCATGCGGCGCGTGCGATCGCCTTCGATCTTGCGCTCGATCCACATGAAGATCTCGGTATAGACCGATTGGGGGCACGCGTAACCGCACCACAGCCGACCGGCTACCGCCGTGAACAGAAACAGCCCGTATGCCGAAATCATCAGCAGGGCTGTCAGGTAGATCAGGTCCTGCGGGTAGAGAACCAGATTGAAGAGGTAGAAGCGCCGCGTGCCCAGGTCGAACAGGACCGCCTGGCGATCATTCCACATCAACCAGGGCGTGCCGTAGAAGACGATCTGCGTCACCCACACGAGCACCCAGCGCCAGCGGCTGAACCAACCGGACACCTCGCGCGCGTAGATCTTCTCGGTCTTCTTGTACAGCGACACCGTTTCTTCGCGCCGCTGCTGAGACGCTGCGGGCTGGATGGGGATGACGCGCTTGGTGTCTGCGGAGGGACTGGCTGGCTCTGACATGGCTTGCAGAAATGACTGACGGCGGGGAGGCCGGATACCCCAAAGGGTATCACGATCCATCCTCCGCCGTTCTTTGCTTTCGGATCCAGCTTGACGCGTGTCAAGCTTTGCCGGGCGCAGGGCCCGGCCTGTCACAGGTCACTTGGCCGACGCGGTCTTGACCGGATGAGACTGGGCCCACACGTAGGACGCCACGATCTTGATCTGGTCTTCCGACAGACGCGGGCTCTGGGCCGGCATCACGTTGACCTTGCCGTTGTTGACGATGTGCTGGATGGCCTCTTCGCCCCAGCCATGCAGCCAGACCTTGTCGGTCAGGTTCGGCGCGCCGATGGCCTGGTTGCCCTTGCCGTCCGCACCGTGGCAGGCTGCGCAGGCTGCCTTGAACTTCGCCTTGCCGAGTTCAGCCAGGATCGAGTTGTGGCCCGAACCGGACAGGCTCAGCACGTAGTTCGCCACCTGACGGACTTCGTCCGGGGTGCCGACAGCGGCAGCCATCGGAGGCATCTGGCCACGACGACCCAGCGTGATGGTCTCGATGATCTTCTCGGGCGAGCCGCCGTGCAGCCAGTCACCGTCGGTCAAGTTGGGGAAGCTTTTGGCACCCTTGGCGTCCGAGCCGTGGCAGGCTGCGCAGTTGTTCAGGAACAGACGCTCGCCGATGGCCTGAGCCTGCGGGTCGCGTGCCAGGTCTTCGACCGAGGCGTTCTTGAACTTGGCGAAGATCTTGTCCTGCTCGACCTTGGCCTTGACCATCTCGGCTTCGAGCTGGCCCGTGGAAGACCAGTTCAGCTTGCCGGGGTTGGCACCCAGACCCGGGTACAGCACGAGGTAGCCGATGGCGAAGATCAGCGTGAAGATGAACAGGAACAGCCACCAGCGAGGCAGCGGGTTGTTCAGTTCGCGCAGGTCACCGTCCCACACGTGGCCGGTCGTCTTGTCGACATTACCCTGTGCATCGTAGACAACCTTGTGCTTGGCCGCGCCGATCAGGACGAACGCGCAATACACCAGGCCGAACACCACGATGGCCGTGACATACCACGCCCATCCATTCGAAATGAAGTCGCTCATGTCTGAGCCTCCAGTCAATCTTCTGCGAGAGGCAGCTGGGCTGCCTCTTCAAACTGAGCCTTGTTGCTGCGCGCGTAGGCCCAGACAACGATGCCCACGAAAACGCACAGGCATGCCACCGTGAAGAGGCTTCTCACATCGATGATGTCCATGTGCGCTGCTCCTTACTTGACGGCGGTGCCGAGGACCTGCAGGTACGCGATCACGGCTTCCAGCTCGGTCTTGCCCTTGACCTCCTCGTCGGCGGCCTTGATCTCTGCGTCGGTGTACGGGACACCGACCTTGCGCAGGGCCTCCATGCGGGGCGCCACGGCAGGACCGTCCTGCAGCTTGCTTTCGGCAAGCCACGGGTAAGCCGGCATGTTGGACTCGGGCACCACATCACGCGGGTTGATCAAGTGGGCACGATGCCACTCGTCCGAGTACTTGCCGCCCACGCGGTGCAGGTCGGGACCGGTCCGCTTGGAACCCCACTGGAAGGGGTGGTCGTACACGAACTCGCCGGCCATCGAGTAATGGCCATAACGCAGGGTCTCGGCGCGGAAGGGGCGAACCATCTGCGAGTGGCAGCCGTAGCAGCCTTCACGCAGGTAGACGTCGCGACCGGCCAGCTGGAGCGCGGTGTAGGGCTTCAGGCCTTCCACGGGTTGGGTCGTGCTGTGCTGGAAGAACAGCGGCACGATTTCGACCAGGGCGCCGAAGGCCACGACGACCAGCGTGAGCACGATCATCAGGAAGTTGCTGGTCTCGATCCTCTCGTGGGAGAAGAGCGCAGGCTTGTGGTTGTGATCAGCCATGTTGTTCTCCTTGTTATCAGGCGTGAGCCGGCTGAGCCTGGGCCGAGATCGGCGCATCCACGGCGCGACCAGCCAGGGCAGTCATCACGGTGTTCCACAGCATCAGGATCATGCCGCCCAGGTAGAGCAGGCCGCCCGCGACGCGGATCACGTAGAACGGATAGGTTGCCTTCACGCTTTCGACGAAGGAGTACACCAGGGTGCCGTCCGGGTTCACAGCGCGCCACATCAGGCCCTGCATCACACCGGCAATCCACATCGCAGCGATGTAGAGCACGATGCCGATGGTGGCAGCCCAGAAGTGCAGCGAGATGGCTTGCACCGAGTACATCGTGGTGCGGCCGAACATGCGCGGGATCAGGTAGTACAGCGAGCCCATCGAGATCAGACCCACCCAGCCCAGGGCGCCCGAGTGCACGTGGCCGACCGTCCAGTCGGTGTAGTGCGACAGCGAGTTCACGGTCTTGATGGACATCATCGGACCTTCGAAGGTCGACATGCCGTAGAACGACAGGGCCACGATCAGGAACTTCAGGATCGCGTCGTCGCGCAGCTTGTACCAGGCACCCGACAGGGTCATGATGCCGTTGATCATGCCGCCCCAGGAGGGAGCCAGCAGGATCAGCGAGAACACCATGCCGACGGACTGGGTCCAGTCAGGCAGCGCGGTGTAGTGCAGGTGGTGAGGACCCGCCCACATGTAGGTGAAGATCAGGGCCCAGAAGTGCACGATCGACAGGCGATACGAGTACACGGGCATGCCGGCCTGCTTGGGGATGTAGTAGTACATCATGCCCAGGAAGCCTGCCGTCAGGAAGAAGCCCACGGCATTGTGGCCGTACCACCATTGCACCATGGCGTCCTGAACACCGGCGTACACCGAGTAGGACTTGGTCAGGCTGACGGGGATTTCAGCGCTGTTGACAATGTGCAGCAGGGCCACGGCGATGATGAAGGCGCCGTAGAACCAGTTGGCCACGTAGATGTGGCGAACCTTGCGCATCCCGATGGTGCCGAAGAAGACGACAGCGTAAGCCACCCAGACCAGGGTGATCAGGATGTCGATCGGCCATTCCAGCTCGGCGTATTCCTTGCCGCTGGTGTAGCCCAGGGGCAGCGAGATGGCCGCCAGCAGGATCACCAGTTGCCAACCCCAGAACGTGAAAGCGGCCAGAGGGCCTGCGAAGAGGCGCGTCTGGCACGTTCTTTGCACAACGTGGTAGGACGTTGCGAACAGGGCACAGCCACCGAACGCAAAAATCACCGCATTGGTGTGCAGGGGTCGCAGTCGACCGTAGGAAAGCCAGGGGATCCCGAAATTGAGTTCCGGCCAGGCCAGCTGGGACGCAATGAGGACGCCGACGGCCATACCGACGACGCCCCATAGGACGGCCGCTATGGCGAACTGCCGGACAACCGTGTCGTTGTACGTGGCAGAGTGGGTGGATGCCATCTCTTCTTCTCCTAAGTTACAGCGCGAATTGTGAGGGCAAACCCCCGCCTAAATTTGATGACGCTCAACGTTATCCTCGACTTTTTGAGACTCATCAGACAGGATGCGAATGCCTTCCTGCTCGATGTCTTCAAACTGTCCTGAGTGGACCGCCCATCCCAGGATGGCCAGGATGGCGAGCACCAGCAGGACCGAAACGGGCAACAGGACGTAGAGGATTTCCATGGCGTGATCAGGCTGAAGGGCGGGAGCCCGCCGGATGGGCGCCGAGTCTAAGCGCGTTGAGCACCACGAACAGCGAACTCAGCGCCATGCCGAGGCCCGCCAGCCACGGGGGCAGCAGGCCCATCAGGGCCAGCGGAATGCATGTGAAATTGTAGGCAGCGGCCCACAACAGGTTCTGCCGGACGATGCGCATGGCACGTCGCGCCACGGTCACCGCAGCGGGCACACCCAGCAGCCGCCCCCCCAGCACGATGAAGTCGGCCTGAGACTGGGCCAACGCAGCCCCCTGGTCCAGGGCCACCGACACATCGGCCTTGGCGAGCACGGGGGCGTCGTTGATGCCATCGCCGACCACGGCCACGCGGTGCCCCGCGGCCTGCGCCTGGCGGATCTCTTCGAGTTTGTCTTCGGGCGTGGCCTGGGAGCGGGCCGCCAGGGGCTCGGCACCGGTCGACAGATGGCGGGCTGCAGCGACCACACGCTCGTGCTGGTCGCCGGAAAGCAAAGCCGATTCGCACCCGAGTTGCTGCAATTGTTGCAAGGCGGGGGCCGCCTCGGTGCGGAAGACCTCGTCGAAGACGAAGCCCAGTGCCTCGTCCTGGACGCCCTGGCCCTGGGCATCGAGCGGGGCGATCCACACACGGGCCGCGGACGACACAGGGTCGGGACCCAGCACCCAGGCACCAGAGCCCAGGCGCCAGACGCGGCCTGTGGGATCGCGCCCTTGAACCCCCTTGCCCGCCTCTTCGTGCAAGTCCTGCCAACTGCGTGTGTGCACGGGCTGCCAGGCCTGGACCGCGGCCACGAGGGACCGCGACAGCGGGTGCTGCGAACAGGCGGCCAGGGCAGCGGCGCGCGCAAGCGGCTCGGCGAAGACGGCGGTGCGCCATTCATCGTGACGCCGCCCCTGCCATTCAAGGGCGACCAGACTCAGCTCGCCCTCGGTGAGTGTGCCGGTCTTGTCGAAGTAGACGCGAGACACGGCAGACAAGGCTTCGATCGCGTCCAGCCTGCGAACAAGAACGCCGCGGCGCGCCAGCGCGCCAGCCGCAGAAAGCAGCGCCGCCGGCGCGGCCAGGGACAGGGCACAGGGGCATGTGACGACCAGCACGGAAACCGCCACCCACACTGCGCGCGAGGGGTCAATCCACTGCCAGGCGAGTGCGCCAGCGCCCGCCAGAAAAAGCACCATCCACAGAAAGGGACCGGCCATGCGGTCGGCGGTGCGCATCCAGCCCGGCTTTTCGGTCAACGCCTGTTGAACGAGTGAGACGATCTGCTGATAGCGTGTGTCCGGGCCCAGGCGCTCGACACGCATCCACACCGGGGCGCCGAGGTTCATGCTGCCCGCGACCACCACCTGCCCCGCCACCCGCGGCACGGCGCGCGATTCGCCAGTCAGCAGCGACTCGTCAACCTCCGTGCGACCATCGAGGATCTGCCCGTCCGCCGGGAAGGACTGCCCCACGGCGATCCGCAGGCAGTCGCCGTGCTGCAGCGCAGACAGGGCCACGGATTCGGTCTGGCACGCAGTCCAGTCCGGCGGGGCCGCAGCCGGGTCGGCCGACACGCCAACGGCCCGGTCGACCGCTTCCGGCAGGCGCAGGCACAGCGCCTCCAGGGACTGCGTCACCCGCTCACGCGCGCGCATTTCCAGCCAGCGCCCGGCCAGCAGGAAGGTGACGAACATGGTCAGGGAGTCGAAATAGGCATCGGGCCCGAAGACGTCCTGCGCCCCGAAAGTGACGCCGGTGCTGACAATGAAGGCGGCCGCCATGCCGATCGCGACCGGCGTGTCCATCGCCACCCTGCCCTGCCGCGCAGCGCGCCAGGCGCCAGCAAAGAAGGGCCCGCAGGAAAACAGCATCACCGGGAGGCTCAGCACCCAGCAGGCCCAGTTCAACAACTGCCAGATGTCGGCCGGGATTTCGCCCGGCGAGGCCACGTACTGCGCCCAGGTGATCATCATCACCTGCATCATGCAGAAGCCCGCCACGGAAAGCTGCCACAGCAGCTTGCGCCGCTCACGCAGGCGCTCATGCCCCGCGCGCGCAGCCGAGTCGGGCCAGGCCTTGTAGCCCACCCGCTGCACCGCCTCGACCAGTTCGGACAGCCGGACACGGGCCGGGTCGATCAGGATGCGTGCGCGCTGAGAGGCAGACTGCACCTGGACGTCGGAGACGCCGGGCACCTTGAGCAACGCCGTCTCGATGGTGATGGCACACGCAGCGCAGTACATGCCGGACAGACCCAGGCCGATGCGGCGCTGGCTGCTGCCAAGCGGCGCCTCGAGCACGCACTGCGCAAGCAGGTCCGGATCGTCGAGCCCCGCCGCCTGGGAAGGGGTCAGGGGCGGCAACGGCGGCAGCGCCACGCCGGGCAGGGGCGCGGCGGCTTCACCCGACGGGAAGGCGGTACTGGCAGAGGGAGGCATGGGAGGGCGCTGCTACAGTCTGGCTCGGTGCGAGGGCGGAAAGCCAGGAAGGACTGGCAGAGGCGGCACTGTAAGGGCTGGGCAGAACCCGACCCTGAGCAAGGTCAACGAGGAACCGAGATTGTGTTTCAAGAACGGCTGAAATGGGGGGTGGCCGCGATGGCAGCCACAGCCCTGCTGTGGACAACCACACCCCGGGCCCAGTCGGCCCCTCAGAAGCTGCCCACCATCACCCTGGGCGCCGGCATGCACAACATCCGCGCCGAGGTGGCTTCGACGCCAGAGCAGCACCAGATCGGGCTGATGTTCCGCAAGGAGATGGCGCCCAACGACGGCATGCTGTTCATCTTCGACCGGCCGGGGCAACAGTGCTTCTGGATGAAGAACACGTTGATTCCGCTGTCGGTCGCGTTCATTGCAGACGACGGCACCGTGGTCAACCTGGACGAGATGGCACCGCAGACGCTGGAGTCCCACTGCTCGACGCGGCCCGTGCGCCACGTGCTGGAAATGAACGCTGGCTGGTTTGCGCGCAAAGGGATCAAGCCGGGCAGCAAGCTGAGCGGGGCGCCTTTCGGCACACCCCGCTGAAGCCTGACCACCGCTCACCGTGTGCGGGCGGCAATCCGCTCCTTGAGTTGCGGCAGAACCATCAGTGCGGCCTCACGGCCAGCGAGGATGGAGAGGCGACGGGCACTGAATTCCGTGCTGCCGATGCCTTCGAGCTTGGGGCGCATCACCACGTCCGCATCCTGCAGTTCGAACTGGCTGATGGCGTGCCCCATGATGTTGTAGGTCTGCAGCAGGATGTCGACCGGCCCCTTGACCGGCATGCCTTCGGGGATGGCCGAGATGTCGACCGCGATGACAACGTCGGCGCCCATCTGGCGGGCGAAGCGGACGGGGACGGGAGACACCGCCCCACCGTCGATGTACTCGCGACCCGAGATGCGAACCGGCTCGAACACCGCGGGGACCGAACTGGAAGCCCGCACGGCCGTGCCGACATCGCCTCGGCGGAAGAGGATGGGTTGACCGCTCTGCAGGTCGGTGGCGACGATGCCGAGGGGAACGCGCATCGCTTCAATGTTCTTGCCACCGGTGTGGGTCCGGACGAACCTGGCGAGCGCCTCGCCCTTCAACAGGGAGCGCCCCGGGAAGACCCAGTCGGTGATGGAAGACTCGTCGAGCGACATGGCCATGGTGGCGAGCTCGGTCGGGGTCTTGCCCGCCGCATAGAGGGCCCCCACCACACTCCCCGCCGACGTGCCCACGACGACATCGGGCCGGATGCCTTGTTCCTCAAGCACCTGAAGTACGCCGATGTGGGCAAAGCCGCGGGCGGCACCGCCCCCCAGCGCCACCCCGATCCGGGGCGGCTTGGGTGCGGGTTTCGGTTGCACCACGGCGGGCGTGACAGGCGCGGCAGGCCCCGACGGCAACACGCCGCAGCCCGCCAACAACGCGACCGAAGCGACAGCCAGGCATCCAGCCAAACGCCTTAATACCCAGAAGTTATGTGCAACTTCCATAAATGTTCTTCGTCTTTATATAGTTGATCGATAGCATCCGCAGCTCTCCCACATTGTCACGCGCCGCCGGGCTTCCCATCGCGCAGTTCCATGAAGATCCGCAACCTCGACCTCTCCGACAACCCGATCAATGCGGAGCACACGGCGCTCGGGCTGCCCCCGGTCGAAGACGACATCACCCACCCGTCCAACCATCCGGTGCTGCGCATCGCCGTGTGGGCGGTGGGGTTCCTGCTGGTTGGCGTGCTCGCCTACCTCGCATCGAAGCTCTTCAACGGGCAACACGAACAGACGGGCATGCAGCTCATCGCGAGCACCCTGCAAGGTGACGCGTTCTGGAAGGCGGTCCTGGTCGGCCTTCTGGCGCAGACGGTGGATGGCGCGCTCGGCATGGCGTACGGCATCACGTCGACGTCCTTTCTGCTCGCCACCGGCAGCACGCCCGCTGTGGCGTCGGCCAGTGTGCACATCGCCGAGGTGTTCACGACCGGCGTCTCGGGCATCTCGCACGTGAAGCTGGGGAACGTGAACCGCTCGCTGTTTCTTCGCTTGCTGGTACCCGGCATTCTGGGTGCCAGCCTGGGCGCCTGGGTGGTTTCGTCGGTGGATTCGGCCGTCATCAAACCCATCGTGTCCGCCTATTTGTTCGTCATGGGCCTGTATATCGTCAGCAAGATTTTCAAGAAAATCACGCCGCGCCGTGAAACCCCGAAGCACGTTGCCAAACTGGGGCTGTTCGGAGGGTTTCTGGATGCGGTGGGCGGTGGCGGCTGGGGTCCGGTCGTGACCACGACGCTGGTGGGCACGGGCCAGGATCCACGCACCACCATCGGTTCGGTGAACCTGGCAGAGTTTTTCCTGACTTTTGCCAGCGCCGCCGTGTTTGCCGGCCTGGTCGAGGAAGGGCCGTGGCCGACGGTCGCCGGGCTGGTGGTCGGGGGGCTTTTTGCCGCGCCGTTTGCGGCCTTCCTCACGCAGCGGCTCAACACCCGGACGCTGCTGATGCTGGTAGGCGGAGTGATCTCCTGCATCAGCCTCTACAATCTGTACCGGGCTCTCGGCTGACTGTTTTCAACTTCACTGCAGGCTTTAACCCTCGCGGTCTGATTCGCTTTTCCCTCGCTGCGCACCATGTATCAATATACCGAGTTTGATAAACAGTTTGTCCGCCAGCGCGCGGCGCAATTTCGCGACCAGCTCGAGCGCAACCTCGCGGGCAAGCTGGGCGACGAAGAATTCCGCCCTCTGCGCCTGCAGAACGGCTGGTACATCCAGCGCCATGCGCCAATGCTGCGCGTGGCTGTGCCCTATGGCGAGATGTCGTCGAAACAGATCCGCCAGCTGGCGCGCATCGCGCGCGAGTTCGACCGCGGCTATGCCCACTTCACGACCCGCCAGAACGTTCAGTACAACTGGATTCCGCTGGCCAAGGCCGCCGACGTGATGGAGCTGCTGGCCGAAGTCAACATGCACGGCATCCAGACCTCGGGCAACTGCATCCGCAACATCACGGCCGACGCGACCGTGGGCGTGGCCGAAGACGAGGTCATCGACGCCCGCCCGTATTGCGAAGTGCTGCGCCAGTGGTCCACGCTGCACCCCGAGTTCGCCTTCCTGCCGCGCAAGTTCAAGATCGCCGTGAACGGGGCCAAGGAAGACCGCGCTGCCACCGCCTGGCATGACATCGGCCTGCACCTGGTGAAGAACGACGCCGGCGAAGTGGGCTTCCGCGTGCTGGTGGGCGGCGGCATGGGTCGCACCCCGATCACGGCCACCGAGATCAACGCCTTTGTGCCCTGGCAGCAGATCCTCGTCTACATCGAGGCCATCGTGCGCGTGTACAACCGCTATGGTCGCCGCGACAACATGTACAAGGCGCGGATCAAGATTCTGGTCAAGGCCGAAGGCCAGAAGTTCTTCGACCAGGTCAATGCCGAGTTCCAGAACATCCTTGAGCGTGACGTGGACGGTGCCGCCCACATCATCCCGCAGGCCGAATTCGACCGCGTGAACGCCAGCTTCGCCTTCCCGGCCTCGGTGCAGGCGCACCTGCCCGCCGGCAACGGCCTGCCTGCCGACGCGACCGACGCAGACCGCACCCAGTTCACCAAGTGGCTGGCGCGCAACGTAGTGGGCCACAAGGTGCAGGGCTACAAGAGCGTGCACCTGTCGGTCAAGCGCGTGGGCCAGGCCCCGGGCGATGCCACCGACACCCAGATGGACGCGATCGCCGACATCGCCGACCAGTTCAGCTGCGGCGAGCTGCGCATCACGCACGACCAGAACGTGCTGCTGCCCTTCGTGCGCGAGGAAGACCTGTTTGCCGTGTGGAAGGCTGCCAAGGCGAACAGCTTTGCCTCGCCCAACATCGGCCTGCTGAGCGACATGATCGCCTGCCCGGGCGGCGACTTCTGCGCCCTGGCCAATGCCCGCTCCATCCCCATCGCCAACGACCTGATCGCCCGTTATCAGGATCTGGATGAGCTCTACGACATCGGCGACATCGACCTGCACATCTCGGGTTGCATCAACTCGTGCGGCCACCACCACAGCGGCCACATCGGCATCCTCGGCGTCGACAAGGACGGCACCGAGTGGTATCAGGTGACGCTGGGCGGCTCGGACGGCTCCAATCTGGCGCCGGGCGCCGTGGCCGGCAAGGTCATCGGCCCGTCGTTCTCGGCAGACGAGGTCACCGACGTGATCGAGGCCGTGATCGAGACCTACCGCAGCCAGCGGGCAGCCAACGAGCGCTTCGTCGACACCGTCAAGCGCGTCGGCATCGACCCGTTCAAGACCGCCGCCAACGCCGTGCGCCGCACGACCGCCAAGGCCGCCTGAGCCCCTCGCCGCGAAAGAGACAGACCATGAAATTCATCGATCCCCACCACGACCAGTGGCACACCGTGGGCGGCGAAGACGGCCCGATGTCGCATCCCCCCGTCAAGTCCTACAGCCTGCTGACGCTGGCGCAGTGGCACGCCGTGCGCGAGCAGTGGCCCGCCAAGGGCTCGGCCGACCACAAGCCGGTTGGCGTCATCGTCGGCAACGACGTCGACATCGAGGTGCTGGAAGCTGACCTGGCCAAGCTGGACCTGGTCGTGCTGCAGTTCCCGAAGTGGACCGACGGCCGCGCCTACACGCAGGCCCACATCCTCCGTGCCCGTTACCGCTTCGGCGGCGAAGTGCGCGCCACCGGCGACGTGCTGGTCGACATGATGCCGCTGATGGCCCGCACGGGCTTCGATGCCGTGGTCTTGCGTGCCGATCAGGACCGCGGCATTGCGGAGCGTCAACTGAGCTTCTTTGGCGCACGCGGACACTACCAGGGCGACGTGCAGCAGACCAAGCCGGTCTTCGGCCGTGCGGCCTGAACCGGACTGGAGAGCACGATGAGTGAGGTTTCTGCCATTGGAGGCGTATCGATGCTGGGCGGGCCTGCGGCTGCCGCCGGATCGGCGATCGGCCTCTACAACAACCCGAGCGCCGACTACGCGACCAAGGTTCAGGCCACCGTGGCCCTGCTGAAGGCCGCGGCCTTCGAGCACCCGGGCAAGGTGGTGCAGGCCACGAGCCTGGGCGTCGAGGACATGATCGTCACCGACCTGATCGCCCGCCACCAGCTGCCGATCGCCATTGGCACGCTGGAGACCGGCATGCTGAACCCGGAAACGGCAGCGCTGATCGGCACGATCGAGACGCACTACGCCGACGCCGGCATCCATGTCGAGGTGTATCGCCCGAAGAACGAGGCCGTGGTCGAGTTCGTGAGCCAGCACGGCGAGAAGGCCATGTATGAAAGCATCGACCTGCGCAAGGCCTGCTGCGGCATCCGCAAGCTCGAGCCACTGGCGCGCATGCTGGCCGAGCGCACCGCGTGGATCACCGGCCTGCGCCGCGAGCAATCGAACAACCGCGGCGGCATGCTGGACCGCGAGGTGGACGATGCCGGCCGCGCCAAGTTCAACCCGATGATCGAGTGGACCTGGGGCGATGTGTGGCACTACGTGGCGGTGAACCACGTGCCCTACAACCCGCTGCACGACCAGTTCATGCCGTCCATCGGCTGCGCCCCCTGCACGCGCGCCATTGCCGTCGGCGAGGATTTCCGTGCCGGCCGCTGGTGGTGGGAAGACGAGAAGGCCAAGGAATGCGGCCTGCACGTCCACAAGTGATTCAAGAGCGAGAACAAGATGAGTGATGTGAACCAACTGCTGGCGGAAGTCGACCACCGCCACCTGGACGCGCTGGAAGAGGAAGCGATCTTCATCCTGCGTGAAGTGGCCGCCAGCTTCGAGCGCCCGGGCCTGCTGTTTTCGAGCGGCAAGGATTCGTGCGTGGTGCTGCACCTGGCCGAGAAGGCCTTCAAGATGAAGAACCCGGCCACGGGCAAGCTGGAAGGCAAGCTGCCCTTCCCGCTGGTGCACGTGGACACCGGCCACAACTTTCCGGAAGTGATCGACTTCCGCGAGAAGCGCGTGGCCGAGATCGGCGAGCGCCTGATCGTGGCGCACATGGAAGAGTCGATCAAGAAGGGCACCGTGCGCCTGGCCCACCCGCTGGAATCGCGCAACGGCCACCAGACGGTGACCCTGCTGGAAGCGATCGAAGACAACCGCTTCGACTGCCTGATCGGCGGCGCCCGTCGTGACGAAGAGAAGGCCCGCGCCAAGGAGCGCATCTTCTCGCACCGCGACAGCTTCGGCCAGTGGCAGCCCAAGGAACAGCGCCCCGAGCTGTGGAACCTGTTCAACACCCGCATCAAGCCGGGCGAGCACTTCCGCGCCTTCCCCATCAGCAACTGGACCGAGCTGGACGTGTGGCTGTACATCGCCCGCGAAGGCATCCCGCTGCCCAACATCTATTTCAAGCACGCCCGCCAGGTGATCCGTCGCAAGGGCCTGCTGGTGCCGCTGACCGAGGTGACGCCGGCGCTGGAAGGTGAGACCGTCGAAACGGTGGACGTGCGCTTCCGCACCGTGGGTGACATGACGTGCACCTGCCCGGTCGAATCGACGGCCGCCAACGCCGCCGACATCGTCGCCGAGACCCTGCACGTGACCGTGAGCGAACGTGGCGCCACCCGCATGGACGACCGCACGTCCGAGGCCTCGATGGAGCGCCGCAAGAAGGAAGGTTATTTCTGATGAGCACTGTGACCCACAACGAAGCCAGCACTGAACTGGCTCACAAGGCCCTTCGCTTCCTGACCGCCGGCAGCGTGGACGACGGCAAGAGCACGCTGATCGGCCGCCTGCTGTTCGACAGCCGCGCCATCCTGGCCGACCAGCTGGATGCGCTGGAAAAGCGCGCCGCCGGTGCCCCGATCGACCTGTCGCTGCTGACCGATGGCCTGGAAGCCGAGCGCGAACAGGGCATCACCATCGACGTGGCCTACCGCTACTTCGCGACCAAGACGCGCAAGTTCATCATTGCCGACGCCCCGGGCCACGAGCAGTACACCCGCAACATGGTGACGGCCGCCGCCGGCAGCGATGCCGCCGTGGTGCTGGTCGACATCACCAAGATCGACTGGAAGGCCTCGCCGGTGCCGCTGCTGGCCCAGACGCGCCGTCACAGCTTGCTGGCCCACCTGCTGCGCGTGCCGAACATCGTGTTCGCCATCAACAAGCTGGACGCCATCGAGCAGGACACCGAGACCGCCTTCAACAACGTGAAGGCCTCGCTGGAAGCCTTTGCCGAGCAGGCAGGCATCGTCAACAAGGGCGTGATCCCCGTGTCGGCCCTGCGCGGCGACAACGTGACCACCCCAAGCGCCAACTGGCCCTGGTACAACGGCCCCACCCTGCTGCAGGTGCTGGAGCAGCTGCCGCCGAGCGACGAGCGCCACGACGGCGCCCTGCTGCACCCGGTGCAGTACGTGACGCGCGACAGCGTGGGCGAAGGCGAAGCCTCGGCCTCGGGCACCGGCCACCAGTACCGCGCGTTCTGGGGTCGTATTGCACACGGCGCGGTGAAGGCCGGCGACGAAGTCCAGATCTTCCCGAGCGGCGAGACGGCCATCGTGGCCGAAGTGCGCCACTCGGCGCTGGTGGTCGACCAGTGCGAAGCGGGCCAGTCGGCCGGCATCGTGCTGGACCGCCAGGTCGACATCTCGCGCGGCGACTGGATCCACACGCCGGGCTCCATCAAACCGACGGCCAACTTCACCGCGACGCTGGCCTGGCTGGACACCGAACCCGCCGTGGTCGGTCGCAAGTACTGGGTGCGTCACGGCAACCGCTGGGTGCAGGCACGCATCACGTCGATCGACAACCGGCTGGACATCCACACGCTGGAAGACACCGACGCGCACGAGCTGGCCGTCAACGAGATCGGTCGTGTGCAGATCCAGACCCAGCAGCCGCTGCCCGTCGAGCCCTATGCCAGCAACCGTGTCGGTGGCGCACTGATCGTGGTAGACCCCACGACCAACCGCACCAGCGGCGCCCTGCTCGTCCAGGCTGCCTGACCTTTCACTTCACGCGCGCTGCGCCTTCTCATCGTGGAATCCAAGCCCTGCTCGCTCAAGACGGCCAAAGTGGTTTTCATCGGCGCCGGCCCGGGCGAGGCCGACCTCATCACGGTGCGTGGCAGCCGGCTGCTGTCGCAGGCGCACGTGGTGCTGTTCGACGCACTGGCTGACGCCACGCTGCGGGATCTGGCTCCCCAGGCCGACTGGATCGACGTGGGCAAGCGCGGTTTTTCCGGCAAGGAAGGCAGCGACTTCAACGGTCAGACGCGGATCAACCGCCTGCTGGTCGAGCAGTCGCTGGCCGTGGGTGCCACGCACGGCGAACGGGGGCTGGTCGTGCGGCTCAAGGGTGGCGACCCCAGCCTGTTCGGCCGGCTGGAAGAAGAGTTGCACGCGCTGCGCGACGCCGGCATTGCTTCCGAGGTGGTGCCCGGTGTGACGTCAGCGCTCGCTGCAGCGGCCGCCACACAACGTCCCCTGACACGGCGCGGCTCCGGCCGCAGCGTGAGCTTCACCACCGCCATGACACGCACGGGCGACCTGCAGTGCGGCATGGGCCCAGGCCAGCGCGCGGACACCGAGGTGTTCTACATGGCGGGTCGCCAACTGGCCCCGCTGTCGAAAGGGTTGCTGGAGGCCGGCTGGCCCGGCGACACCGAGGTGAGCGTGGTCTCGCGTGCAGGCTGGCCCGACATGCGCCACAGTCTGCACACCGTGGCCACACTGGACGACGCCAGCGCCATCCATGCCGGGCGACCAACGCTCGTCATCGTGGGGGCTGGCGCCACCGATATTCCTGACGAACCTTTGACCCACATCCCGATCTGCGGCGAAAGCGCATCGGGTTCTCAGGGCTGAAGCCGGCCCCAGCCGGTAAAATCTCGCCCGTCTTACAACCGCTACAAGAGACCTGACATGACCCACGTCGTCACCGAAGCCTGCATCCGCTGCAAATACACCGACTGTGTGGACGTGTGCCCGGTGGACTGCTTCCGCGAAGGCCCGAACTTCCTGGTGATCGATCCGGACGAGTGCATCGACTGCGCCGTCTGCATCCCCGAGTGCCCCGCCAACGCCATCGTCCCGGAAGAGGACGTGCCGGGCAACCAGCAGAGCTACATCAAGCTGAACGCCGACCTGGCCAAGGTGTGGCCGAGCATCACCAAGCGCAAGGATCCGCTGCCCGACGCCGACGAGTGGAAGGACAAGGTCGGCAAGCTCGACCAGCTCATCCGCTGAGGCGTGTGCACGCGATGACCGACACCGATGCGGTCGTGATCGGCGCAGGCCCGGTGGGCCTGTTCCAGGTCTTTCAGCTCGGTCTGCTGGGGCTCCGCGCCCATGTCATCGATGTGCTGCCCGAATCCGGGGGGCAATGCGCTGCGCTGTACCCCGACAAACCGATCTACGACGTTCCCGGCGTGCCGCGCTGCACCGGCCGAGAACTGACGCGCCTGCTGCTCACGCAGGCACAGCCGTTTCTGCAGCCCGCGGATTCGACTTCGGCGGATGCGGCCGACCGCGGTGCGCCGAGCAGCCCCTACGCCAATGTGCATCTGGGCCAGCAGGTGTCCGAACTGGCGCGCGCGGAAGACGGCCACTGGCTCGTCACCTCTGACCGCGGGCAGCAATGGCGCGCCCGCGCCGTCTTCGTGGCCGCGGGCGCCGGTGCCTTCGTGCCGCGCAGCCTGAATCTGCCCGGGCTGCAGGATGCCGTGAACGTGCACTTCCATGTGCCGGAAGCCGGCGCCTTACCCTGGTCCGGGCAGCATGTGGTCGTGGTTGGTGGGGGCGACGAGGCCCTGAGCGCGGTGCTGTCGCTGGCTGAGGACAGCGACCCGGCGCGCCGCCCTGCCCGCTTGACCTTGCTGCACCGCCGCGATGTGTTCCAGGCCGAGCCCGACCTGGATGCGGCCGTGCGTGCGCTGATCGCGCAGGGTCGTGTCGCGTTGTGCGTCGGGATGCCAACCGAGGTGCACGCCACCGACGCGGTGGTTCAGGCGCTGACCCTCCTCACCCCGGAGGAGGCCGCGGTGCGACTGGCGCTGGATCACGTGCTGATCCGCCAAGGCATGAGTCCCAAGCTGGGCCCGCTGACCTCGTGGGGCATGGCGCTGGAGCGCAAGCAGGTGGCGGTGAACACCGCGACCTTCGAGACCTCGCTGCCCCAGGTTTACGCCGTGGGGGACATCAACACCTACCCGGGCAAGAAGCGCCTGCTGCTGTGCGGCTTCCACGAGGCGACGATGGCCGCCCACGCCGCTTCCGCCGCGCTCAATCCGGGCTCTCCTCAGCACCTGCTCTACACGACGACCAGCCCTTTGCTGCGCGAACGTCTGGGCGTGGCGTAAAATCGTGTTTCCGCTGGGGGTGCCCGCCGACACAAGGCGCGGGCTGAGAGAGTCCCTTCGAACCTGAACGAGGTCATGCTCGCGTAGGAAAGCTGGTGGTCTGCCACAGGGCGTGCACATCCGTGCAAGCCTGGTGGCGGGCTGGCGCAGGCCCGTGATGGGCTGTGGACTCTTCTCGTCTCCCCCCTGTTTGACGACCGATGTCCGAAGCGGTGCCCTGGTGCACCGCGTGCCACGCCATGCTGACTTCCGCTTCCGCCGACCGCCCCGCAGCCCGGGCGGCCTCCCGCCTGCCTCGCCCCACCACGATTGCGTACGCCACCCTCCTCGTCTGCGGGCTGCAGACGCAGGCGCTGGCCCAGCAAGCGGGCGACGATGCCACCGTGCAAGCCGTGGGTGTGAGTGCCCAGGCGATCAAGCGCAGCGCCAAGGCCAGCATCGTCGGGCTGGGCGACCTGCCCGCATGGGAGACACCCGCGCAGGCGCAGACCTTCTCGGTCGATGCGCTGCGGGACGCCTTCGTGACGCGGCTGGCCGATCTGACGCGGCTGGACGCCAGCACGACCGACTCGTACAACACCGTGGGCTACTGGGATTACCTGACGGTGCGCGGCTTCACGCTCGACAACGCCTACAACTACCGGCGCGAAGGCCTGCCGGTGAACGCCGAGACCCGGCTGCCGCTGGAAAACAAGTCGGCCGTGGAACTGTTCAAGGGCACGAGTGGCATTCAGGCGGGCGTCAGCGCACCGGGTGGGCTGGTCAACCTGCAGGTCAAACGTCCCGAGGGACGCGTGCACAGCGCCTTCTTCTCGGTGAACGACGCGGGTGAGGCGCGTGCCGCCGTGGACATCGGCGGCCGGTTCGGCCCGGAACGCAGTCTGGGCCTGCGCGTGAATGCCGCCGTGGCCCGCCTGAACACGCAGGTGGACAACACCGAGGGGCACAGCCGGCTGCTGTCGATGGCGACGGACTGGCGCGTGTCGCGCGACACGCTGATCGAGCTGGAGCTGGAAGACAGCTGGCAGAGCCAGCCGAGCGTGGCGGGCCTGAGCCTGCTGGGCGATCGCCTGCCGTCCTCGCGCACGTTCAGCCGCAACCTGAACCTGAACAACCAGCCCTGGAGCCAGCCGGTGCAGTTCGAAGGTCGCACGGGCACGGTACGCTGGACGCAGAACCTGCAGGCGGGCTGGAAATCGACCGTGACGTATGGGGAGCAGCATCTGCGGACGAATGACCGGGCGGCGTTTCCGTTCGGCTGGAACGAGTATGTCGGTCCGGGGCCGGAGGACTACGCCTACTACTACAACTTCAAGAGCGACGGATCCGTAGACCTGTATGACTACCGCTCCGACAACGAGCGCCGCATCACTCGGTCGCTGCTCGCTCAACTCGAGGGGCGCGTGCGCCTTGGCGATCAGGAGCACAACCTGCGTTTCGGGGCGTTGCGCTCGCTGTACCGCACCGCCATCAAGCCGCAGGCCTACAACTACGTGGGTACGCTCAATGTGCTGATCAATCCCAATCAGCCTTTCGATCCGAGCCCGGTCATGGAATCAGCCAGCCCGAACCGCTGGGAGAACTCGACCGAGTTGTCGGTGCAGGACCATGTCCGCCTCGCGCCAAGTTGGCAAGCCTGGCTGGGCCTGCGCCACACCAGCCTCAGCCGCCACAGCCAGGAAACCGACGGCGACGACGACACCTACATCAGCCAGACGATCAACACCCCATGGGCCGCGCTGGGGTGGACCTTTGCACCGCAGACCCAGGCTTATGTGAGCTGGGGCGAAGGCGTGGAAACCAAGGCGGCCCCGCGCAATGCCGCCCTGCTGAACGCAGGCCAGATCCTGCCGGCGGCGAAGAGCCGCCAGACCGAGGTGGGGGTGAAGGGGCAATACAACGCCGGACGGGTGGTCGCGCAATGGGGCGTCAACCTGTTCCAGACGATTCGCCCGCTGGCCGAGACGGTGGACAACACCTTCCGCTACAACGGCGATGCACGCCACCGTGGCGTCGAGGGCTTCTGGCAGGGCCGCATAGGCCCATGGGGCCTGGCCGCCAGCGCGATGCTGTTGGATGCCGAGCGCCGTGGCAGCACGGAGGTGGCCTTGAACGGCAAGCAGCCGGTGAACGTGCCCGAGCGCACCGTGAAGCTGTCGGGCAGCCACACGTGGGGCCTTCCCGTGCCGCTGACACTGCAGGCCGATGTGGTGCACGAGGGCAGCCGGTGGGTTGACTCGGGCAACTCGCTGCGCCTGCCTGCCTGGACCCGACTGGACCTGGGCGTGCGCGCCGTGCAGGGCCGCGATGCGCTGCGGACCATCACGTGGCGGCTGGGCGTGGCGAACGTGTTCGACAAGCGCGGCTGGCGTGAGGCGCCCTCGATGTTCGGCGGGCACACCTATCTGTTCCCCATCACGGGGCGCACAGTGACCGTCTCAGCGCAGATCGACTTCTGACCCGCGCGCGGTGCCGTGTTGCTGTTGCATCGCGCTCACACGGCACGCCTTCAGCAGGGCAGACGATGCCGCACCCTGTTTGCGCCCCAAAAACGATGTTATAGTCTCGGTCTCGGTTGATGAGCACGGCAGCAATGCGGTGAGCAAAAACTGAAGCCGACATATTCCCCGATAGCTCAGTCGGTAGAGCGCCGGACTGTTAATCCGTAGGTCCCTGGTTCGAGCCCAGGTCGGGGAGCCAGAAATTCCGACTTTATTCCTCGATAGCTCAGTCGGTAGAGCGCCGGACTGTTAATCCGTAGGTCCCTGGTTCGAGCCCAGGTCGAGGAGCCAAGGCAAGACAAAGCCCCACGATGTGATGTCGTGGGGCTTTGTTGTTTCTGGCTTCTGCTTACGGGGGTCAGTCTTCCTCTTCGACGTCACCCACCATCTCGCGGCAGGCGTCGGCGCAGCGGCGGCACGACTCGGCGCAGGCTTCGCAGTGCTCCATGTCGTACTGCTCGCACTCGTCGGCGCAGGCGTCGCAGATATCGGCGCACAAGGCGCACACAGCCAGCACGAAATCGCTGTCACGGGCCATCGCTTCAGCGGCCAGCGCACAGACGGCAGCGCAGTCCAGATCGAGCTTGATGCAGTCCTTCATGGTGCCCGGGTCTTCTTCCTCCAGGCAGGCAGCCGCACATTGCAGACAAGCCACCTGACAGGCCTGGCAGGCCTCCAGACAGCTGTAGTTTTCGGGGTCGACCATGGGGGTGTCCTTTCTTGGTAAGAGGCAGATGGCCACGCCGCGGCAACGCACGTGCCCGAACACCCCTCGCCCGGCCGCCGCTTGCGCGCAACCCTGACTGGAACCCCGGGAATCCTTGCTGAAACCCGGCGCGGCGGGCGGTAGGGCTTGCCGGACTTTCGAGCCACAAAGGAACAGGACACGTTAGAAGGGCTGCCTTTCGTGGGCACGGCACCTGCTGCCTGGGGCGCATCCCCCACCTTCGAAGCCTTGCACCATGTCCTTGCTTGCTCCTGCCTTCTCACCCCTCGCGCTGTTGTTGATCGCCCTGCCCGCAGGCGCCCAGACCGGGAGCGGTGGCGCCGGGCAACAACTGCCCACCCTGGCGACCAGCAAAGGCTGTGTGGCTTGCCACGACATCGATGCTCGCAAGGTCGGCCCGTCCTTTCGCGAGATCGCTGGCCGCCACGGAGGTCAGAAGGATGCGGCCAACATGCTGACGGGCAAGATCCTGAATGGCAGCGTCGGCGCCTGGGGCCCGGTCGCCATGCCGCCGAACAAGGCCATGGGCGTGACCGACGCCGAAGCCAAGCAACTGGCCACCTGGATCCTCACGCTGAAATCGCCGGCCGACGCCTCCCGCAAGCCATCGGGCGGCAACCGCGACGCCCGCTGAGCAGTCGGCAGGCTCATCCCGTGAGCCTCATTGACCCGCCCGACGGGGCTGCTTCGCTCGGCACACCGCTTGCCGGCTTCGGAAGCATCCGAACCACCGGGAGACCGATATGCCGACGACCTGGGTTGTGGTGGCCGACGAGGCCATCGCCCGCATCATGCAGCAGCGCCCTGAGGACAAGGGCCTGGATGCCGTCGAGGAACTGACCGACCCGGACGCCCACGCCCGGGAGTCCGACCTGCGCCGCGATGCGTTCGGCCGTCGCGGCATGACCGTCACCGCGTCTGCCGGCGATGGCGAGAAGCACAAGGAGGCCGATGCCTTCGCCACCGACGTGGCCGGCGTGCTCGACAAGGCGTTGCAGCAGGGCCGCTACACGCGCCTGATCCTGATTGCCGCACCGCGGTTCCTGGGTCTGCTGCGCAAGGCCGTCAGCCCGGGCGTGGCGGCGGTCATTGAAAGGGAGCTCGACAAGGACCTCGTGCACGAGACGCACGAAGAGCTGGCCGCGCGATTGCGGCCGACGCCACCGACCTGAAAGGAGGCCGTCATGGCCCAGATCGACCTGTTGAACACCCCGGGCTGCCCGGTCGAACGTCAGCGCTTCACGTGGAAGGAACTCAACCCCAAGCCGCTGAGCAAGCTGGACGACGACGCCTTCAGCCGGGTGCGCGTCATCCTGCTGAACGGCATGGAGCTTGACAGCCTGCGACTCAAGCACATGATCGCGCGCTGCAATGGCCCGCTGCGCGTGCCGCTGGCCGAGGTGCGGCGTGTGGAGCAGCACCAGGCCACCATGGTGAACTGGCTGATCGCTGCCGACCACTCGCCGCTGGAAACCACGATTGCCTACGAGCAGGTGGCCATCGAGGTGACGGCGGCGGTGGCGCAGAACGAGCCGGATCCCTACCTGGCGCAGACCTACCGCTTCGGCCTGCTGGAAGACTTCGACCACCTGTACCGCTATTCGGCGCTGATGGACCGGCTGGAGGGCAAAGACGCGAACAACATCCTGCAGGGCTATACGGACATCGTGCCGGGGCGGCCGACCGTGCTGGAGCACCGTCACCCGACGGACGACGTGCGGCGGCCCTATGACCGCCACAGCACCGCACTGATCAGCAAGCTGCACGCGGCCTTCATCACGGCAGCCGAGTACCAGACGCACGACTACTACATGAACATCGGGCCGACCTTTGCCGACCCGCTGGCGCGCGAGCTGTACGCCGAGATCGCTTCGATCGAGGAGCAGCACGTGACGCAGTACGGCTCGCTGGAAGACCCGGGCGAGAGCCTGCTGGAGAAGTGGCTCATTCAGGAAGCGGCCGAGGTGTACCTGTACCACAGCGCGATGATGTCGGAAGGCAACCCGCGGCTGAAGGCCATCTGGGAGCGCTTCCTCGACTACGAGCTGGGCCACCTGCAGCTGGCCATCCGCCTGTTCAAGGACATCGAACGGCGCGATCCGGCCGAGATCCTGGTGGGTGATCTGCCCGCCCCCCTGCCCTTCAAAAGCCAGCGCGATTACGTGCGCAAGGTGCTGGCCACCGAGGTCGACTACCGCGCCGTGGGCACGGCCTACCTGCCGCGCGGTCAGGAGAGCGAGGCCTCGATGGGCTACCGGCAATACCTGAACTCGATGGGCTCACCGTCGCAGGCGGTGGCAGCTGGCTACCGCTGGACATCGGGCACCGAACTGAGCCGCAAGGTCGTCAATTACTGAAAGGACACGCCATGCACCCGCAACAGACTGGCGCCCACATGGGCATGAACCGCACCGGGGCCAAGATGTCGCCGATCGATGTGTCGGCGATGGAGGAGTACGCGGCCGCGTCACCGGTGTCCGAGTTCGAGAGCGAAGACACGATGACCGCGATGCGGCTGGAGGCCATCGCCGAAGCCGACACCATCGGCTCGGTGCCACTGCCGGGCACGCTGAAGGGCATGGTGACCACCGGGGTGGCGATGTTGAAGGGCGACAACCCGGCCATGCTGCTCGACAAGCTGGGCGAGCGCCTGGCCTTCGAGCGCACCGGCACGCGCCTGTACGAGGCGCTGCTGACAAAGGCGGTGCAGCTGATGCCGGAAGGCGATGCCCGGCTGACCACGCTGCAGCGCATCCATGACCAGGAGGCCGAGCACTTTCAGATGCTTGCCGGCGCGCTGCAGTCGCTGGGTGCCGACCCGACCGCGCAGACGCCGTGCGCCGACGTGGGGGCCCAGATGTCGGCCGGCATCCTCCAGGTCGTGACCGACCCACGGACGGACCTCGCGCAGAGCCTGAACGCCATTCTGACGGCCGAACTCGCAGACCACGCCAGCTGGGAGTTGCTGCAAACGCTGCTGCGGCACACCGGGCACGGCGAGATGGCAGACAGCTTCGGCCTCGCGGTGGAGCAGGAAGCCGAGCACGTGGTCGTCATCCGGCAGATGCTGCAGGACTGCGTGATGGCCGCGGCCTGAGGCCATGTCCCGCACGGTGCTGGTGTGCGGTGCCAGCGGCTTCATCGGCCAGCGGCTGGCGCGTGCGCTGACCGCAAGAGGCCACCACGTGCTGCACGGGGTGCGGGATCCGGCGGCCTTCGAGCGCCTCCACCCCGGTGCGCGGGCCGTGCCGGTGGACTTCTCGGAGCCCCGTGAGCCAGCTCACTGGTTGAGCCTGTTGCGCGGGGTGGACGTGGTGATCAATGCCGTGGGCCTGCTGCGCGAGACGGCACAGCAGCGCTTTGCAGACGTGCAGGCCCGCAGCCCGTGCGCCTTGTTCGAGGCATGCAGCCAGATCGGCGTGCGGCGCGTGATCCAGCTCTCGGCCCTGGGCGCCGACGCCGACGCCGACACCGCATTCTTGCGGAGCAAGCATGTGGCGGACGACTGCCTGCTGGCCTTGCCGCTGCAAGGCGTGGTGTTGCAGCCCTCGCTGGTCTTCGGCCCCGGGGGCGCCAGCACGATGTTGTTCTGCACGCTGGCCAGTCTGCCCGTCGTGCCGCTGCCTGCCGGGGGCACGCAGCCCATCCAGCCGGTGCACCTGGACGATCTGGTGGGGGCCGTGGTGGCCCTGGTGGAATCGGCCCAGCCGGTGCACGGCCGCCTGCCAGTGGTCGGACCGGAGCCCACCACGCTGAAAGCGTATCTCAAGGCCATCCGGAAAGGACTCGGGCTGGATGCGGGCATGTGGATACCAGTGCCCCGCGCGATCATGGCGCGGTTGGCGCATGCAGGCAGTCGCCACCGTGACGCACTGTTCGACGAGGACAGCTGGCGCATGCTGCAGCGGGGCAACACCGGCCCGGCCGCCTCCCTGTCTGCGCTGCTGGGGCGCCCGCCCCGCTCGGCCGAGACCTTTGTGAGCGCCCTGCCCCTCAGCGAGCGCGAGGCGCTGCGGCATCACGCCGTGATGACGTGGTCCCGGCCGCTGTGGCGACTCATCCTGGCGCTGCTGTGGTTCGTCAGCGGGCTTGTGTCGCTGGGGCTGTACCCCGTGGCCGACAGCTTCGCGATGCTGGCGCAGGTGGGCATCCCGGCGGCACTGCGTCCGGTGGCGCTGTACGGCGCAGCCGGGCTGGACATTGCACTGGGAGTGATGACGCTGTGGCGCTCGGGGCGGCGGGTGTGGCTCGCCCAGATCGGACTGATCCTGGCCTACACCGCCGTCATCACGCTGTTCCTGCCAGCGCAGTGGTTGCACCCCTTTGCCCCGATCGTGAAGAACGGCCCCATTCTCGCGATGCTGCTGACGCTCTACGCGACGGAGACGCGGCAATGATGAGCTACCTCTTCATCAAGTGGCTCCATGTGATGTCGTCAACGGTGCTCTTTGGCACGGGGGTGGGCTCGGCCTTCTACCTGCTGTTTGCCAGCCTGCGCGCCGAGCCCCGCACGGTGGCGACGGTGGCGTCGCTGGTGGTGTGGGCCGACACCGTGTTCACGGCCACCACCGCCATCCTGCAGCCCCTCACTGGCCTGTGGCTGGCGGGCCAGGCCGGGTGGCCGCTCAGCCAGGGCTGGCTGAAGTGGTCACTCGTGCTGTATGCGCTCGCCATGGCGTGCTGGCTGCCTGTGGTGGCGTTGCAGATCCGCATGCGCAACACCGCCCGGGCAGCCGTGCAGGCCGGCACCCCACTCCCCCCCGCCTACTGGCGCGATCTGCGCGTCTGGACCGCGCTCGGCGTGCCCGCCTTCCTTGCCTTTCTCGCGTTGTTCTATCTGATGGTGGCCAAACCCGCCTGGTGACGCTGCGAAGCCTGCTTCGGTCAGTGGGGCCGGATACCCGCACCCGTCTGCGGATGGGGCCGCACATTGAGCGCCATCGCCTTGTCCTTGTCGGCGGCGTTTTGATTGCCACGCCCGTACACCAGCCCGGTTTCGCCCGCCTGGTACAGCGTGCCCTCGCGGGCCCGCGGAGGCTCGTTGCGCTGCTGGCGCCCCATCTGCATGCGGGCCATCATGTCGGCCAGCGTCGGCATCACCTTCGCCATGGCCGTGTTGACCACCGCCATGGCCCCCACACGCACATCGCGGGTCGGCTCGGTGGCGGCTTCGAGGATGGCGCTGGCAACCTTCTCTGGCTCGATCATCGGCGTGGGCAGCTTGGGCTCCTGGTCGAGGTAGTTGCCAGCGTGCTCGGGGAACGGCGTGTCCACGGCGGTGGGCTGGATCAGCGTGACGGAGACCGGTGCCTTGTCGGCCTCGAGCTCGATGCGCAAGGCATCGGTGTAGCCCTTCACCGCGTGCTTGCTGGCCGAGTAGAGGGCCTGCAGCGGAATGGCGGCTTCCGAGGCCTCACTGCCGATGTTGATGAGTGCGCCGCCCTGTTGCCGCAGGTAGGGCAAGGCCGCACGCGAGCCATAGACGACACCCCAGAAGTTCGTGCGAAACAGGCGCTCGGCATCGTCGTCCCGCACCTCGTCGGCGCGACCGAAGATCGAAACGCCCGCGTTGTTCACCCAGGTGTCGATGCGCCCGAAGCGGGCCACGGCCTGCGCCGCGATCTGGTCGACCTGATCGCGCTCACCCACGTCGGCCAGCACGGCCATTGCATGGCCACCGGCCTGCTGGATCTGCTCGACCAGGGCCTCGAGCGTGAAGCGGCTGCGACACGACAACACGAGGGTGGCACCTTGCTTGGCAGCGGCCAGCGCCGTGGCCAGCCCGATGCCGCTGGAGGCCCCGGTGATCACCATCACCTGCTGGTCGAGTGGCTTGAGTGCAATTTTCATGGTGAGGCTCCTGCTGGATTGAGGGATGTCGCTTCTCGGGCAATGGCCATGCCCCCACTTCGCCACCCAGGCGTATGCAGACTGCGCCGCAGTGCACGCCCGTGCGGCACGGTTTACCGACGAACTTGCAGCCGCGGCAACCCCGTGCACGCGCTGCGGGCCGACGGCGGCAGGCGCGCGACTTGCCGCGCAGGACCCATCCCAGGTCCGCACGAAGGAGCGCCCCATGAAAGCACTTTGCTGGCACGGCAAGAAAGACATCCGTTTCGACACCGTGCCGGACCCCACCATCGAGCACCCGCGCGACGCCATCATCAAGGTGAGCAGTTGCGCCATCTGCGGCTCGGACCTGCACCTGTACGACGGCTTCATGCCGGGCATGGAACGCGGCGACATCATGGGCCACGAGTTCATGGGCGAGGTCGTCGAAGTCGGCGCGGAAAACAAGCGGCTGAAAGTGGGCGACCGCGTGGTCGTGCCCTTCACCATCATCTGTGGCGAGTGCGACCAGTGCCGGCGCGGCAACTTCTCGGTGTGCGAGCGCAGCAACCGCAAGAAGGATCTGGCAGACAAGGCCTTCGGACACAGCACGGCCGGGCTGTTCGGCTACACGCACCTGACGGGCGGCTATGCCGGCGGGCAGGCCGAGTACGTGCGCGTGCCCTTTGCCGATGTGGCGCCGGTCAAGGTGCCCTCGACCTTGAGCGACGAGCAGGTGCTCTTTCTCGGCGACATCTTCCCGACCGGCTGGCAGGCCGCGGCGCAGTGCGAGATCGAGCCCACCGACACGGTGGCCATCTGGGGCGCGGGCCCGGTGGGCCAGTTCGCCATCCGCAGCGCCATCCTGATGGGTGCCCGCCAGGTGATTGCCATCGACCGCCTGCCCGAGCGGCTCAGCATGGCGGCGGCGGCCGGTGCCATCACGATCAACTTCGAGGAAGAGAGCGTGGTGGAGCGCCTCAATGAGCTGACCGCCGGCAAGGGGCCGGAGAAGTGCATCGATGCCGTGGGCCTGGAGAGCCACGCCACACGTTCGCTGGACGCGATCTACGACCGCGCGAAGCAGGCCACCATGATGGAAACCGACCGGCCACACGTGCTGCGCGAGATGATGTATGTGTGCCGCCCCGCCGGCATCCTTTCGATCCCCGGTGTGTATGGCGGCCTGCTGGACAAGATCCCTTTTGGCGCGGCCATGAACAAGGGGCTCACCATCCGCATGGGGCAGACCCACGTCAACCGGTGGACCGACGACCTGCTGCAGCGCATCGAAGAGGGGCAGATCGACCCCTCGTTCGTGGTCACGCACACGGCGCCGCTCTCCAGCGGACCGGAGATGTACAAGACCTTCCGGGACAAGCACGACGGCTGCGTGAAGGTCGTGCTCAAGCCTGGCCACGCATGAGGAGCACACCATGACGACACACACCACGCTGCACAAGCTGGCCCGCGGCCTGGGCTGGTTCAGCATCGCGCTGGGCACGGCCGAGTTGTTGCGCCCTGCGCCGGCCGCACGCCTGACGGGCATGCGCTCGCAACCCCGGCTGATTCGGGCTTTCGGTGCCCGCGAGATCGTCACCGGCGCGGGCCTGCTGCTCGCGCGCAACCCGGCGCCGTGGCTGTGGGCCCGGGTGGCCGGCGATGTGCTCGACGTGGCGGCGGTGGGCTACGACGCCCGCGACACCTTCCAGCGACGCCGGGTGCCGGCCCGCACCGGCGTGACGCTGGGCGCCCTCGCCGGCGTCTTGCTGGTGGATCTGCTGAGCGCCCAGGCGGCCACGCGCCACACACGGCGGCAGTGCGCCGCCACGCGCTACGACTACAGCGATCGCAGCGGCTGGCCTGCCCCGCCCGAGCAGATGCGCGGGCTCGCGGCCCAAACGCCCGCCGCGTCGTCTGCTCAGTCGCCCTTCATGAGCGAATCGAGCGTCAACTCGTAGCCCGGCCCGAAAGTGTCGAGGAAGTAGCGCATCTCGGGCGTCATGTGCTCTTCCATCTTGCCGCGCACCTGCTCGGCCGCCTGCTCGAATTCGCGGTTGCCGTAGCGCAACTCGGCGCGGCACTTCAACCACGCGCTCAGGCGGTCGGCCTGCTTGATGAGCCGCGCCTCGGCCTCGGGCCAGGCGTGGTGGTCGAGCATCGGGGCCAGCGCCGGCTTGAGCCCCTCCGGCAGCAGGCCCACCATCTCGTCGCACACCTCGCCTTCGAGGTTGGCAGTGGCATGGCGCATGGCCGGCGAGTACTTCACCGGGGTCGGCAGGTCGCCGGTGATGGCCTCGGTGGCATCGTGGAACAGCGCACGCGTGGCCACCGCATTGGGGTCCACAGCCTGGCCGAACACATCCCGCGCAATCACGGCCAGCGCATGGGCCAGCACGGCCACTTCCCAGCTGTGCTGAGCCACGTCCTCCTCCACCGCGTTGCGCATCAGGCCCCAGCGCTTGATGAAGCGCAGGCGTGACAGATGGGCGTAGAAGGGGCTGTGGGAGGCGTGCGGGCTGCTCATGGTCGGCTCACTGGAGAACAGCCCTCGACTTTACTCCGCGGCAACCTGGCGGCCCGATCCCGTGTACGCTGCCGGCATGGGCGATCAACTCGGCAAACTGCTTCTCGTGGCGCTGGTGGTGGGCTTCGGCCTGATCGCGTGGCGCGCGTGGCAGGTCAGGCAGGCCAGTCCGAACTGGCCCACGGTAGAAGGTGAAATGCTGTTGTCGCGGGCCTATCCGCGCAACGAGTCGAACGACGGGCATGGCACGCCCACGCACCACTGGCTGGTTGACGTGCGTTATCGGTACACGGTGCAAGGCGTGACCTACACCGGAGACCGGTTGCGCGCCTTCGTGCCGCCCCTGCCGGACGAAGCCTCGGCACAGAAATGGCTTGCCCCGTATCCGGTCGGCGCGCGCGTGCGTGTGCACTACGACCCGACAAAGCCCGGCAACAGTGTGTTGATCCCGGGTTGACCCATCCCTGATTGCCGCATATGCAAGGCACAATGCCGCCCCACGCCCTCGCCCGTTTTACGCTTTCCGGACATCCCGCATGGCCTCGCTGACCGACCAGAAGAACCGCACCGACGTGCTGAACCGCCTCAAGCGTGCCGAGGGCCAGCTGCGCGGCATCCAGCGCATGATCGAGGAAGGCGACGACTGCCTGGCCATTGCCACGCAGATGGCCGCCGTGCGCAAGGCGCTGGACAGCACCTATGTGCGCATGACCATGTGCTTCATGGAACAGAAGCTGCACGCTGCCATGGCCGAGCCGTCTGCCGACGACAGCGGCCTCGACAGCGTGCTGCAGGACATCGAGACCCTGCTGGGCAAGGTCCGCTGACGCGTCAGTCGCGCTTGAGCTTGCAGGTTGACAGACCGAACGGCATGTAGGCCGGGCACCAGCCCGTGAAGCCGGTGGCCAGCGGCACTACGCCGATCCAGCCCCAGGCCCCGACCGTGCCCGTTGCCGCCAGGGCAATCAGCACCACACCGGCGCCGATGCGCGCCACTCGATCCACACCGCCGACATTGGCTTTCATGGTTTTTCTCCTTTCAGTGAGACAAGAACAGAAGGTCAGATGACATAGCAGGGCTCGGCTACGAGGGAGGTCAGTCGCAGCCAGGCGTCCTGTCCGCTGCGCACGATGCGGCCCTCGAAGCGCTCGGCAATGCCTGCGGCGTGCAGCCGGTCCATCACCGGCCCTTTGATTTCGGCAAGCCACAGGGTCCGCCCCTGTGCCTGTTGGGCAGCGTCGAACGTGAGCAGGGCCTGCCCCGCCGTGTGATCGACGTGGTTCACGGCCGACATCAGCACCACCACGTGGCGTGCCTCGGGCCGCGCCTGGATCAACGCGCACAAGGCCTGCTCGACACGCTGGATGTTGGTGAAGTCGAGGCTGTCGTCCACCCGCAGCCAGATGGCGCCCGGCAGTCGCTCCACCTGATGGCGCTGCACGTTGCGGAAGTGCTCGGTGCCCGGCAGCCGGCCGACCTCGGCGACGTGCGGCTGGCTGTGGCGCCAGATCATCGCGCCGATGGACCAGGCCATGCCCAGCAGGATGCCGGCTTCAAAGCCGACGAGCAGCACGCCTACGGCCGTGCCCACAAAGGCACCGGCCTCGGAGCGGTCGGTGCGGGCCGCCTCGCGCAGCGGGCGCAGGGTCAGGAGCCCGGACACTGCCGTCATGATGACCGCGGCCAGGGCTGCCTTGGGCAGCAGCGCCAGGGCGGGCAGCAGCGCCGCCAGCATCACGACGAGGACGCCGGCGCTGACCAAGCCGGACAACGGGCTGCGTGCTCCTGCGGCCTCGTTCACCACCGAGCGTGACAGCCCACCGGACACCGGCATGCCGCCCAGCAGGGTGCTGCCCAGGTTGGCCGCACCCAGGCCCAGCAATTCGCGGTCTGCATCGACCCGGTCGCCCTGGCGCAGGGCAAAGGTCTGGGCCACCGACATGCTGCTGACGAATCCGACCAGGCTGATGAGCAGCACCGGTACCAACAGACTGGGCACATCGACCTGCGCGAGCGCAGCGGCATCAGGCCACAGCGTGGCGCCACCTTCACTGAACAGGGACACCGCCCCAACGCGGTGAACGAAAGCGTCCAGGCCGCGTTGCAACAGCTCGGCCACGCCCACGGCGGCCAGCAAGCCCACCAGCGGCCACAGCCGGCTCAACACATCGGTGCGCGCGGCAGGCCAGCGCAGCATGCGGCCAATGAACGCCGCCAGGGGGCGACCGGCCATCAGCACGGCCAGGGTGGCGAGGCCCACCACCGCATCGCCCCAGGCGGGCCAGCCGGAGGCCTGCACCCGCTGCGCCAGCGCACGGGCCATGTCGGGCAGCGTGTGGCCCAGGCCGGCCCACCCGACCAGAGGCGCCGCCTGCCCGACCAGAATCAGCAACGCCGACGCCACCGTGAATCCCTGCACCACCGGCCCGCTCAGCAACTGCGACAGGAAGCCGAGGCGGCGCCATCCCATCAGCCCCAGCACCAGGGCCGAGCCCAGTGCCAGGCACCAGGCAAGTGCCTGGTAATGCGCACTGCCTGGCGCTGCCATCGGGCTCAGGGTCTGAGCCACCATGAGCGAGGTGATGGCCGCCGGCCCCACCGACATCGCCCGGCTGCTGCCAAAGGCGGCGTAGGCCACCAACGGCAACACGCTGGCCAACAGCCCCGCCTGCACGGGCAGGCCCGCCAGCATCGCGTACGCCAGGCTTTGCGGCACCAGCATCACGGCCACAACCAGACCGGCCACCACGTCGCCATGCAGATCGGCGCGCTGCCACTGCCGCACCCAGGGGGGCGGCCACGACCACGGCGCCGGATCGGTCACGGGGGCATGGGCCTGCATGGTCACCTTCAGCTGCCGCAGATGCGGCTGTGCAGCACCTGCATCACCGCGGCGGCGTCGTCGCTGGCCAGGCGGTAGTAAATGTGCTTGCCTTCGCGGCGGGTGTCGACCAGGCCTTCCTGGCGCAACACGCCCAGCTGCTGGGACAACGTCGGCTGGCGGATACCCAGGTCGGCTTCGAGATCGCTCACACAGAACTCGCCCTGCGCCAGGCGGCACAGCAGCACGAGGCGGTCGGCATGGGCCATGACCTTGAGCAACGCGCACGCCTTCGCCGCCGAGGCCTGGAGGGCGGCCAGATCGGGGGGCGGAAGCGCACCGGGTGAAACGGAGGGGGCGTCTTTCACTTGCATGTCAAACATTCTATTGACAGATAATCTGTCCGTCAATAAAGTGAATGCAATCTCTTCTTGCCCGGAGCGCTGCCATGCCCCAACCGACCCCCCTGGTCCATTCGCTGTTCGACCCTGCCACCAGCACCTACACCCACATCGTGTACGACCGCGAGCACGGCCATGCCGCCATCGTCGACGCCGTGCTCGACTACGATCACAAGAGCGGGAGGACCCACCACGCGCACAGCGACGCCGTGATCGCCTTCGTGCGCCAGCATGGCCTGACCGTGGACTGGATCCTCGAAACCCACGCCCATGCAGACCACCTGTCGGACGCGCCCTACCTGAAAGCCGCGCTCGGTGGCCGCATCGCCATCGGCCAGCACATTCACCGCGTGCAGCACGTCTTCAAGAAGCTGTTCCATCTCGAGGCCGGCTTTGCCACCGATGGCAGCCAGTTCGACCACCTGTTTGCCGACGGCGAGACCTTCTCGATCGGCACGCTGACCGCGCAGGCCTGGCACGTGCCCGGCCACACCCCGGCCGACATGGCCTTCGTGGTGGGCGACGCCGTGTTCGTGGGCGACACGCTGTTCATGCCCGACGTGGGCACCGCGCGCTGCGACTTCCCCGGTGGCGACGCGCACCAGCTGTACCGCTCGGTGCAGCGGCTGCTGGGCCTGCCCGGCGAGACGCGCCTCTACCTGTGCCACGACTACCCGCCCGACGGCCGCAAGCCCCAGGCCATGACCACGGTGCGCGCCCAGCGCGAGGCCAACATCCACGTGCGCGACGGCATCGGCGAAGACGACTTCGTGGCCCGCCGCCAGGCGCGCGACGCCACGCTGGAAATGCCGGTGCTCATCCTGCCCTCGGTGCAAGTCAACATCCGCGCCGGCCACATGCCGCCGCCCGAGGCCGACGGCCGCCGCTACCTGAAGATCCCGGTTGACGCACTCTGAGCGCCCATCTCCCACCCACCCGAGGACGACACCATGGCCCAGGGCCTCATCCACGTTCACCTGCAGCAGCAGGCCGACTACCGCTTCGAGATCCGCTTCGAAGGCGGCGCCCCCGCCATGCTGGGTGACGAGCCGCCACCGCTCGGGCAGTCTGCAGGGCCTTCGCCCGTGCAGCTGCTGTGCGCTGCGGTGGGCAACTGCCTGGCCGACTCACTGCTGTTCGCGCTGCGCAAGTTCAAACAGGCCCCCGAGCCACTGCGCTGTGAGGTCGAGGCCGAGGTTGGACGCAATGCCGAGGGCCGCCTGCGTGTGCTGAAGATGACGGCCACGCTCCACCTGGGCGTGACGGCCAGCGCGCTGCAACATCTGGAGCGTGTGCTCGACCAGTTCGAGGCCTTCTGCACCGTGACCCAGAGCGTGGGCCAGGGCATTCCCATCACCACCCGGGTGATGGACGCGGACGGCGTGATGCTGCGCTGACAAGCATTGCCAGCCACCCCCTGGGTGACACAGCCACGGCCGCCGCACGGGGCTCATGGGATGAGCCGCCCCCGGGTTCACGGTGCCGCGGGGCGGCTGGCCCAAAACGAGACACCTGAGGGCGATCAGCTTTAGTACAGTAGCCGGCTCCTGCATTCGTGCGCTGCCGTATCGCCATGCTGACCGCCCCCACCGCCGTGAACGCCCCGCCGCTCATCAACGCCCTGCCTGCGGACGACGCGCTGCGCGAGGTGCTGCACAACGAGGTGCACACGCGGCCCTCGCCCCGCATCCGCCTTCCGGCCCTGGTGGTGCATGTGGCCGTGCTCAACGCCGACGTGACGCGCGAACAGGAATGGGCGCATCTGCGCCTGCTGCCCGGGCAGCAGGATCTGCCGCTGGAAGCCCTGAACGGCTCGTTCGTGCGCATGCGTTTTGCCGACCACACTTTCAAGTGGGAGCGGCACACCGAGTTCACCCGCTATTCGCTGGTGCAGACACTGCCCGACGGCGCCGACGAGGGCATGGACGAAGCGACCCTGCTGTCGCACCTGGCGGTCGAGACCGAATGGCTGCGGACCATCCCGGGCCGCACGGTGGCCGCGGTGATGCTCGCCATGGTCAACGACGGCATTGACGACGGCCAGGCCATCAAGGACCGCGCAAGCCAGTGGTTCGAAGGCCGGCCCGTGCTGGCCTCGATGCTGGGCAACGGCCACTCCTGTGGACTGACGGATTTCGCGCTGCGCCCCAGCGGCTTCGAGCGCATGTTCGTCGTCGCGCCCGAAGGCACCAGCGAAACCCGCGCCGGCCGCATCTCGCAGCGCCTGCTCGAGATGGAGACCTACCGCATCATGGCCCTGCGTGGGCTGCCGGTGGCGAAGACCCTGGGCCCCATGCTGACCAGTGCCGAGGCCGAACTGGCCGACATCACGGCCCGCATGGAAGACACCCACTCCAGCGACCAGGAACTGCTCGACACGCTGATCAAACTGGCCGCGCGCGTCGAGCGGGCCACGGCCGAGCACATGTACCGTTTCTCGGCCACGCGGGCCTACAACGACCTGGTGCAGCAACGCATCCGCGAACTGCGCGAGCGCGCCATCCCGGGCACGCAGACCCTGGGCGAGTTCATGCAGCGCCGGCTGTCACCCGCCATCGCGACCGTGGCGGCCACCGCACAGCGCCTGAGTTCGCTGTCGCAGCGGATCGAACGCACCAGCGCCCTGCTGCGCACGCGCGTGGACATCGTCACCGAGGCGCAGAACCAGCAGCTGCTGGCCCAGCTCACCAAGGGCCAGGACATGCAACTCAAACTGCAGACCACCGTGGAAGGCCTGTCGATTGCTGCCATCTCGTACTACGTGGTCAGCCTGATCCTGTACGTGGGCAAGGCCGCGAAGGCCGGCGGCATGCCGGTCAACCCCGAGATGCTGGCAGGAGCGCTCATCCCACTTGTGCTGCTGAGCATCTGGTGGGGCACGCGTCGCCTGCACCGCAAGCTGCACGGCGACGGGCACTGACGGCGCCCTGCCCCGTCAGTCCCAACGCCAGGCGCGGATCAGGTCGACCGCGTTGTCCTGCCCGGCCTGGAAGCGCAGCGTCATCCGCTGGCCCAGGCGATAGATCAGCTGCCAGCTGCCGCTGGTGGCATTGAGGTTGCGTTCGTAGCCGACGTACCAGAAGCGCGAGACCTGCTTGCCCAGGCTCACGACGGTGTCACGCACCGCGCCGTCCGTTTGCCGCACCGAAAGCTGGTCAAGCCCCAGGCGGCCGATGAGGTTGTCGGACGGTGACGACTTCTCGCCCGACAACAGCGCCACGGCGGCACTCTGCAGCAACCCGATGTCGGCGCCGCCCAGGCCACTCGGTGCGCGGCCCAGGACCAGCCAGGACAGCTTTTCGGTCTCGGACATGGCGGGGTCGGAATACAGGCTCACGCGGGGATCCTGTGCCGTGCCGGTGATGGCCACCCCGACCTTCACGTCCACCACGGACACGATGGCGCCCGCGCTGGCAGCGCGGGGCCGCATGGCCAGCACATCCAGGCGCGGGTTCTCGATCGGCCCCGTGAAGGTGATGGCCCCCCGCTCGATCACCAGCTTCTGCCCATAGGCCGCGTAGGTGCCCTGCTGCGTACGCACCGTGCCCGTCAGCGAGGGCCGGTTGTTCGGCGTCGTGAAGCGCAACTGACCCGTCAGCAGTGTGTCGATGCCGCGCCCGCGCAGGCGCAGCGCTTCGCCCAGGTTGATGTCCACCGAGGCGTTGAGCTTGCGCGGCGTGGCGGGGGCCGCAGTGGCCTCGGCCTCGGCCACATCGAGCTGCCCCGGCCGACGCACCACGTTCACATCTTCACCGATGGTGGGTGCGTCGGATCGGCTGATGTCGAACAAGCCCTCGTCGACGCCGATGCGACCGGTCAGGCCGATGTCCTGCGCGCCGAAGGTGGCCTGCAGCGCACCGCTCACGCGCAGGCGCCGGTCCACCCGCTGCAACAGCGTGAACTGCTCGGCCTGCACGCGCAGCGTGGCTTGCGCCGCCTCGGTGAGCAGCGCCTCGCCGTCGGCCCGCAACACACCACCTTGCACGCCCCGCGCCTGCAGGCTCACCAGCCGCGCGTGGTCCCCCTCCAGCTCCAGTACGAACTCGCCGTCGCTGAGCTGCACGCCCAACAAGGGCTGGGCCAGCGCCAGGCGCTGCCCGGTCAGGCGGCCGCGGTACTGCGGCACACCCAGCGTGCCCGCCAGCGTCGCCTGCCCCTGCAGTTGCCCGCCAAGACGCCAGCCCGCTGGCATCCAGCCCCCCCAGGGGCGCAGGCTGCCGATCTGCACGTTCAGCGTGCCGCTCAGCGCGTCCGTGCCAGCAGGCAGGCGATCCGGTGCCGCGGCCTGCACGACCTGCTCGCCACTCAGGCGGCCCAGCACACGGCCTTCGAACAACTCGGTGAGACGCCAGACGCCGTTGCGCGCCTGCAGAACGACCCGGGCCTCGGTGATGCCCAGCGGCTGCTGGCTGTTGCCCTCGATCGTGGGCTCGGACACCGTGACATCGCCCGACTGGCGGGCCAGCACGACGTCGACCGCCCAGGGCTGGCCCCGGCTGTGCCGCACCTGCACATCGCCCCCGACCATGAGGTCGCCGCCCCAGCCCCCCTCAGGCTGCCAACGCTGCAGCAGGGCGGGCATGTTCTGCGGTGGCACCTGAAGGCGCAGATCCGCCTCGGTCACCCCGCCCGACTCGCCGGCCACCCACAACCCTTGCAGACTCTGCAGGTTCAACGTCATGCCCATCACGGTCAGGCGGCTGGCGCCCAGGCGCAGGCGCTGCCCGCCGCCCTCGGGCATCACGCTCAGGCTCACAGGCTGAGCCTCCAGCACGGTCTGGGTCGACGAACGGGTGCCCTGCCACAACAACTTCTGCAACTGCCCCTGCCACCCCTGCCACCCCTGCCCCACCATGCCGCCCTGCGCTTGCAGGTTCAGCCGCAGCGGCAGCTCGGCCCGGGCAACGGCCCCCTCCTTGTTCTTGGGCTGGGACACCATCACCATGTCGGCCTCGGCAGCGAGGCGATGGGCCGAGCCCCGCCCGTCCAGCCGCAGGCGCGCCTGATCCATGCGGCCCAGTGCCGTGCGCACGCCGGCCACGTCCACCGCGGCATCCAGCACGGCATCGGCCTGTCGGGTGTCCAACTGCCAGCGCGCCGTCGCAGTGCTCAGCAGGCCGGGCTGCCCTTGCGGGGTCTGCCAGGTCAGCTGCGCAGCCGACAGTTCCCCCTCGGTGCTGAAGCGCGGCCAGTTGCCAGCCCATTGGATGCGGCCCTGTGCCGTGCCGCCCAGGCGACTCAGACCCACCAGCGGCAGCATGGGTTGCAGCGCGGCCAGGGCCGGGCCCAGGAGCTGCGCCTGCCAGCGCTGATCGGGCAGCGATGCCATCCACCAGGCTGCTGCGCCCTGACCTGGCTTCACCGGCCAGTCGCCCTGCAGGGCCACGCTGTTGCCTGCCGCATCGGCCTTCACGCCCAGGGTGGCCCGCCGCTGGGCGGTGCCGCCCCGCCAGCGCACATCGCCCTGAACGGCCAGGCCAGCCAGCTGGCTGGGCTGCAAGGCCAGATCGGCCTGCCCCCCGCCCAGGCCGTTGACATCGAATCGGGCCTCGCCAGACAGGCGGTTGGCGCCCTGCGCAGCCGCCGGCCAGGGCAGCCACAGCCGGGGGTCGAACGCGCGCACGGTGAGGGTGCCCTTGGCGACCCAGGGAGCCGGCGTAGCAGACGCCGACCAGCGCACCGAGGTGTCGCTCATCACCGCTTCCTGCCCCTGCGGCGCCTGCAACACCAGGCGCGACACGGACAGCGAGTCGGCCTTCACGCGCCCATCCAGCATCAGGCTCACCGGTTGAGCCGGCCAACGGGCTGCGGTGCCGGGCGCCGGGCGCGCCTCGCCGCGCAGACGCGCGATCAGCTCACCTTGCCAGGCCCGCACATCGGTCAGGCGGCCGCCTTGCACGAGGCCGGGCGCGAACTGCACGTCGCCCTGCAAGCGCAGCGGCGGGGCGCGACCATCCAGCGCGGGCAGGTGCACGCCCTGCAGGGCCAGCGTCAGCCGCGGCGGTGGGGTGGCCCGCGCGGCCGTCGGGGTCTCCTGCAAACGCCACCCGCCGGTCAGGGCCAGCTGGCCTGCGGTGCCCGGCTGGCGAGGCACACCGGGCAACTGGGCCGTGAGCGTGATCGATCCCGAGGCCAGCATGGCCTGCAGCCCGCCCTTCTGCCGTGCCTGGTCGAGGGCGATCCTTCCGCGCAGCCCCTGCACCGGCACGCGCCCCACGTCCCAGGCGCCGGACTCGCTGTTGCGCAAATCCACGTCGGCCTCCAGGCCGCGGGCATCCGTCGGGCGCAAGGCGATGTCACCTTGCAGCCGCGTAAGCGGGCCACCGGGCCACAGGGCCGACAGATCGACGTCCCGCGCGCGCGCCGCCAGTTCAGGCAAGGGCCACGCTGCAAAGGGCTGCAGCCGCGCCTGCACGGTCAGTGCCGGTGGCGTGGGGCCCTCACCGCGCCACGCCAGTTCACCCTGAACACGCAAGTCACGCAGCGGCCCCCGTACAGACCAGGTTCCGCCGCCTTCCGCGCGCTTGAGGTCCGCCGTGGCCACCACGGCCAGCGGGCCATCCGTGCCGATCTCGGCCTGTCCGCTGGCACCCCATCCCATCCACGCCAGGCTGCGCAGCATCACGGCGTGCACCGCCACGGGGGTGTCGGTGGCGCGCTCGGGCGCACGCTGCACGCGCACGGTGGCGTCCAGCGCAGTGAACGGTGTCGTGCCCCCCCACAGACCGCTGTGCGCTTCCTGCAGGCGCAGCGTCTTCACTTCCAGCGACACCGGCACCGCAAAGGACTCTGGCGGCGGGCTGGCCGGCCCCGGCGGGCCACTCACCCAGTCGAGCTGCAACCGACGCGCAGACAGCGTCTCGGCGCGCACCCCGAGGCGCCAGCGCACCTGCGGATCCAGAACCAGCGTCAGGCCTTGCCACGCCGGCTCGACCAGCGTCAGTCGCCCGCCTCGCGGCAAGGCCACCTCCAGCCGGCGCGCTGCAAAGTCACCCAGCAGGGCACCGCGGGGCTCGACCACCGTGATGCCGGGCAGCCAGCCGAGCGCCCGCCGTGTGGCCGCCTCGTTGTGCGCCAGCGCCCACACCACGCCCAACAGCAGCACGATGAGCGCCACGACCACGCCCAGCAGCCGGGCCGCCGCAGCGCCCAGCACCCCCACACCCCGGCCCCAACGTGCCCACGCGCTCACAGGCTGATCCCCACGCTGAAGTGAATGCGCCAGTCCTGCAGTTGCTGGCCCCGCGCGATGTCGAGCTTCAGCGGGCCGACCGGGCTGCGAAAGCGCACGCCGACCCCGTAACCGACCTTCGGATCGAGTTTGTCGGCGCTGGCCGCGGCATCACCCACATCCAGGAACAGCGCGCCCCACAAGGCAGGCAGGCGTGCCAGGATGGGCCGCGCCACTTCGACACTCGACGTGAACATCACCCGGCCGCCCGTCACCACGCCATCGGTGATGACGCCAAGCGAGCGGTAGGCATAACCGCGCACCGATTCATCGCCGCCGGCACGGAACAGCAGCGTGTCCGGAATGCTGACGGCCTCGCGTGCAAACACCTGCCCGGCCTCGCCGCGCACGGTGGCATACCAGTTGGCCGGGAGTGGCCAGTACCAGGTCGACCGCACATAGGCCCGGCCGAAAAAGCCTTTTTCTTCCAGCGCGCTGTAGCTGCGGCCCGCGGTCAGCTGGGCCAGCGTGGTGGAGCCCCGCGTGGGCAGCGTGCGGCTGTCCACATCGCGGTAGATCCATTGCACGGTGGCACTGTAGGCCGAGGCCTCGGACACCTTGGCGCCGCCGTCGGCCGTCACGCTGGCGTTCTGCACCTCGATGTAGTCGGTGCGCTCGAGCCGTTCGCCCTCACGCAGCAAGCCCACGCGGGCCCGTGCACTGAGGGTCACCGCCTGGTCGTCTTCCACGATGCGGGTGGCCTGGGTGGACACGAGCCCGCGCCGCCGCCCTTCCCAGGGATGCGAGGTGAAGTCGAGCGAGCCCGCCCGGTCGTTGCGCCCCAGGCGCACCGCGGCCTTGGCCTGCCAGTCGAGCCCGAACAGATTGCGGTGGAGGTACTCGGCCGACACGCGGGGCCCGGTGTCACTGCTGACGCCGACGCCAGTGGTGGCCGCCTGCATCTGCTGCTCGCGCACCTGCACGAGCACCGGTGCGGCCTTGGCATGGGCCGGGTCCAGGTCGGTGGAGACGAAGATGCTCTCGAACAGGTTCAGCTTCTGGATGCGCTCCTGCCAGTCGAGCAGCTGCTTCTCGCTGTAGGGATCACCAGGCCGGAAGGGGGCCGTGTTCACGATGGCGGAGGCCGGCTGCCGATCCAGTCCCTCGATGCGGATGTCGCCGAAGGCAAACGCCGGCCCGCTGTCGGCCACCATGAACAGCCGGGCCTGACGGGTCGTCGCGTCCACGGTCGAGGACGTCCCGCTCCAGACCGCAGTCGGGTAGCCGTCGGCGCGCAACCGGGCCAGCGCCGCGTTCTTGGCCGCCGTCCAGTCGACCTGCCGAAACACCGCGCCCACGGGCAGCCCCCACTGTGCCGACAAGCCATCGACCAGCGTCTGTGCCGCGGCCTCACCTGCTTCGAGCCGCGCGTCAAGTTCGCCTTCAAACACGAACTGCACCCGCGACACCTGGGTCAGCTCGCCCGGCTCGACCGTCAGCGTCACCTCGATGGGCTGGCCGGGCACCTCGTCGTGGACGCGCGTGGTGATGCGGGCACCGAAATAGCCTTCCGCGTCGATCAGGCCACGGGCCTGCTCGGGTGCCGAAACCACCAGCCGCCGCAGTTCGGCACGCGAGATGGGCAACGCCCCCGGCTCGGCGGCTTCGCGCTGGAAACGCGCAATGTCGAGGTATTCACGCAACAGCCGGTCGAGCGGCTCGGGCGCCTGGATGACCAGCCGCCAGCCGTCGGCACGCAACAGGTCGGCCTCTTCGGCGTGCGCCGGGGCGACGGGCTCGGACCCTCCCGCGCCGGTGCCCTGCGCCCATCCGGCAGACGCCATCAGCAAAGCGGACAGACCGGCCAGCAGGCGATGGCGGCCGCGGCCTCTCTTCATTTGCTCAGCAACCGCATTGCGCTCTCGAGGCCCTGCAGCGTCAACGGAAACATCCGCCCGCCGACCAGCTGCTGCATGATCGAGACGCTCTGCCGGTAGGGCCACACCCCCTGCGGCTCTGGATTGATCCACACGTGATTGGGGAACGCGTGCGTCAGGCGGCCGATCCATTCGGCCCCCGGCTCGTCGTTGTTGTACTCGGTGCTGCCACCGGCCTGCAGGATTTCATAGGGGCTCATGGTCGCATCCCCCACGAAAACCAGCTTGTAGTCCTTGTTGTACTTGCGGATGATGTCCCACGTGGGGATCTTCTCGGTAAAGCGCCGGTGGTTGTTCTTCCACATGAAGTCATACACACAGTTGTGGAAGTAGTAGAACTCCAGGTGCTTGAATTCGGACTTTGCCGCGGAAAACAGCTCCTCGACGCGGTGGATGTGGTCGTCCATGGTGCCGCCGACGTCCATCAGCAGGAGCACCTTCACCGTGTTGTGCCGCTCGGGCACCATCTTGATGTCCAGCATGCCGCCGGCCGCCGCCGTGGCGTGGATGGTGTGGTCCAGGTCCAGCTCCTCGGCCGCCCCCTGGCGCGCAAACTTGCGCAGGCGGCGCAGCGCCACCTTGATGTTGCGCGTGTCCAGCTCCACCGTGTCGTCATAGTCCTTGAACGCGCGCTGGTCCCACACCTTCACGGCGCTGCGCTTGCGGCTGCGGTCCTGTCCGATGCGGATGCCGGCCGGGTTGTCACCGTAGGCACCGAAGGGCGACGTGCCGCCGGTGCCGATCCACTTGTTGCCGCCTTCGTGGCGCTCCTTCTGCTCTTCCAGCAGCTGCTTCAGGCGCTCCATCAGCTGATCCCAGCCCATCGCCTCGATCTTGGCGCGGTCCTCCGGGCTCAGGTCCCGTTCGAAATGTTTGCGCAACCATTCCAGCGGCAGCTCGCGCGTCATGTCTATTTCGGACACGCCTTTGAAGTAAGCCCCGAAAGCGCGGTCGAACTTATCGAAATGGGCTTCGTTCTTCACCAGCGTCATGCGCGCGAGGTGGTAGAAATCGTCCACCGACGGGCCGATCACGTCCTGACGGATCGCGTCGAGCAGGCTGAGATACTCCGGAATCGTCACCGGCAGCTTGGCCGAGCGCAAGGCATAGAAGAAGTCGATGAGCATAGGGCGTCCTGCGAGATGACTGGTATTGTGGACCGGCTTGCGTCTCTCTATCTGAAGCACCGTCCCTGAAGTCGAGGGCCGAATGGAAGCGTCCCATTTTCTGATCATCTACATTCTGGTCACCCACACGCTGACGTCGGGCATGTGGTGGGCCGCGGGCAGCTGGATGGGGCTGTCGCGTCGGGCTTCCAAGCACTGGATGCTGTCCAGCGCCTGCTTCGGCATCGGCCTGTTGCTGACCGTGCTGTACGCCGACAGTGTGGACACGGTGCAGTGGATGATGGCCGGGCTGCTGGTGGTGGTGGGGGCCGTGAGCCTGCGCCGCGGGATGCAGACCTTCCTCAAGCTGCCGGAGACGGCGTGCGAGCACGCGCTGGTCACCCTGGTGGGGGTCGGGTTCGCGCTGATCGTGGCCCTGCCGATGGGCTGGCGAGGCGGCGGGATGGCGGCGTGCACCGCGGCCACAGCCTGGGTGCTGGCCCGCCTGGCGCTGGAGTGCTTCCGTCCCCTCAGGGCGGAGTTCGGCCCCGAGACCGCCGCCACCCACGCCACGCTGATGGGACTGGTGGTGCTGACTTTCATGACGACCGCCCTGGCCCTCACCCTGCCCCAAACCCCGTCGCCCTGGCAGCAGTTGCCGCGCGACATGGTCTACCAATGGCTGGTGATGGGCAGCCTCACGCTGTCGATCCTCTCCAGTTTCGTGCTGGGCTATGTGGTGGTGATGCGCCTGGTGCGACGCCTCGAACACCTGTCGCACCATGACGGCCTGACCGGCCTGCTGAACCGCCGCGCCATCGAGGCCATGCTCGACCGGGAGGTGCAGCGGCTGCAGCGTTTTGGCCAACCGTTCTCGCTGCTGCTGATCGACATCGACCACTTCAAGCGCATCAACGACCGCCTGGGCCACGCCGCCGGCGACGCGGTGCTGGCCGCCGTGGCCGGAGCCCTGAAGGAAGAGGCGCGCGAGGTGGACCGCGTGGCGCGCTTTGGTGGCGAGGAGTTCTGCGTGGTGTTGCCGCACACCAGCGAGGAAGGCGCCCTGCACGCAGCCGAGCGCCTGCGGGCCGCCGTGGCGGCGCTCGACGTGCGCTGGGGCGACGAAGGCGTGTCGGTCACGATCAGCATCGGGCTGGCCTGCGCCGAGCATCCGACCGAGACGCTGTCGCAGTTGCTGCGGCGGGCCGACGAGGCCCTCTATCAAGCCAAGGCCGCCGGCCGCAACCGCGTGGTGCTGTCCATGCTGCCCGCTGCGGCGTGACGTGGCCTGTGGCGGGCCGCGGCCACGCTCAGCGGTGGTGGCGGGCCATGTAGACCAGCTTTTCGAACAGGCTCAGGTCCTGCTCGTTCTTGAGCAGCGCGCCCACCAGCGGCGGCACGCTCACCTTTTCGTCCTGACTTTGCAGCGCGTCGGCCGGGATGTCCTCGGCCACAAGCAGCTTCAGCCAGTCGATCAGCTCGGACGTGCTGGGCTTCTTCTTGAGCCCCGGCAGATTGCGGACTTCATAGAAGTGACGCAGTGCGGCCGCCAGCAGGTCTTTCTTGATGTGTGGGAAATGCACATCAACGATCTGCTGCATCGTGGTCGGATCCGGAAAGCGGATGTAATGGAAGAAACACCGACGCAGGAATGCATCCGGCAGGTCCTTCTCGTTGTTCGACGTGATGATGACCAGCGGGCGGTGCTTGGCCTTCACCAGCTGGCGCGTCTCGTAGACGTAGAACTCCATGCGGTCGAGTTCGCGCAACAGATCGTTGGGGAACTCGATGTCGGCCTTGTCGATCTCGTCGATCAGCAGCGCCACGGGCTGGTCGGCATCGAAAGCCTGCCACAGCACACCCTTGACGATGTAGTTGTGAATGTCGCGGACTTTCTCTTCACCGAGCTGGCTGTCGCGCAGGCGGCTGACCGCGTCGTATTCGTAGAGGCCCTGCTGGGCCTTGGTGGTCGACTTGATGTGCCACTGAAGCAGCGGCATGCCCAGTGCCTCGGAGACCTGCTCGGCGAGCATGGTCTTGCCCGTGCCGGGCTCGCCCTTGACCAGCAGGGGGCGCTGCAATTTCAGCGCCGCGTTGACCGCCAGTTTCAGGTCGTCCGTCGCGACGTATTGATCGGTGCCTTGGAATTTCATGCGCAGTCTCAACCGGGTTGTTACTGTGTTCGAGTATAGGACGCCCCCCAATAATGGGTTGTGGTTCGTGTTTTTCCCTGCGTCAGTTCACCCTCATCTGTCCGCCCAATGAAAACACCGTCCGAGCTGTCTCAAGGCCTGCGTGGCCGCCTGCTGTTCAACGTGCCGGCACTCGGTGCCATCCTGCTGGCGAGCCTGACCGCCACCGGGGTCCGCGCCGCCGACGACACGCCACCCGGCGTGACGGCCAAGGTCGCCATGTGCATCGGTTGCCACAGCATCCCGGGCTACCAGGCAAGCTTCCCGGAGGTGCACAAGGTGCCGATGATCTCCGGGCAGAACGCCAAGTACATCGCCGCGGCGCTGACGGCCTACCGGCAAGGTGACCGCAAGCACCCCACGATGAAGAGCGTGGCCGCATCCCTGACCGACCAGGACATCCAGGACATTGCGGCCTACTACGAGTCGCACGGCAAGGACCGCCCTGCCCCGGTGGCCAAAGGTGGCGCGGCCTCTCCCGAGGTCCAGGCACTGCTGACCCGCGGCAACTGCATCGCCTGCCACGGCGAGGGGCTGAACAAGCCCATCGACGCGGGTTACCCCAAGCTCGCCGGCCAGCATGCCGATTACCTGTACGTGGCGCTGAAGTCGTACCAGACGGCCGGCAAGGGGCCGATCGGGCGCAACAACGCCATCATGAGCTCGCAGGTCAAGGCTTTCACGCAGGCCGAGTTGAAGCTGCTGGCCGCGTACACGGCCGGGCTGCAAGGCGACCTGAAGACGGTGCCGCAGTCGCGTTTCCGCTGAGGCCCGAAGCGGACGCCCCCGCCTGGGGAGCGTCCGCCGGGGTCAGCCGTTATCGACCAGCAGTTTGCCGTCGTTGATCAGCTTGGTGATGATCTGCTGATCAGACGCCGAGCTGCCTGCATAGCCTGAAGCCCGCAAGTCCACCCCTTCCAGCACGATGCGCTGCGTTTCGGCGTTGGGCGCCAGATTCGCATTGCCGAAGGTGAACCCCCCCGTCGGGCTCACCTTGATGACCGTGCTGCCGGCCACGCTGGTGGTGTCGAACTCGAGGTAGTTCACCAGATTGCTGCTGGTTTCACCCTGCAGCAGATCGCGCAGATCCAGGACATCGCCACCCGAGCCGGCCGGGCGGACGTCGAAGTCCTTGATCGTGTCGACCGCACGGCCTGCCCCGCTGGTGCCGGCCTCACCCAGGTTCCAGGCGAAGACGTCCACGCCCAGGCCACCCGTCAGGGTGTCGTTGCCCGCGCCGCCCACCAGGGTGTCGTTGCCGTCACCGCCGCTGAGCGTGTCGTTGCCCGCGCCACCATGCAACAGATCGGCCCCGGCGCCACCGGACAGGGTGTCGTTGCCGGCTTCGCCATACAGGCGGTCGGCAGAGGCCCCGCCAGACAGAATGTCATCGCCATCGCGGCCCATGAGCAGGTCGGGCGCGTCGGAGCCCAGCAGCTGCTCTGCGCCGGTGGTGCCGACGACGACGCGGGTCTGATCGAGCTGGATGGACAGTGTCGACGAGGCCGTGTCGCCGTCGCGGTCGGCCAGGGCGAAGGTGACGTTCTCGAACTGGGTGCCGGTCAGCTGACCCGGCGCCGAGTAGGCGTAGGCACCGGTGGCCATGTCGACCACGAGCTTGCCGCCCAGGGCGGTCGTGATGGCCAGCTGCGTGCTCGCGCTGTCGTACTGGTAGACGACGCCGTCGACCGTGACACTGGCGACGTGGCTGAAGCCGTCGGCGCCCATTGCGGCCACCACCGTGCCACTGGTCTTGAGGTTGCCGTTGACGGACGCCCCGAGGGAGCCAGCCAGCACGCCATCCAGCTGGGCCAACGCGCTCACCACGGTGCCCGACAGATCGGCACCGGCCTGCCCGTCGTAGGCCACGGGGTTGAGGTAGGTGGCGCTCACGTCGGCCCCGAGACCGATCGCGTAGCTCTTGATCTGGTTGGAACGCAGGAAGCTGAGCCAGCTGGCCTCTTCCGTGGTGTCGATGCCGTCGCCCAGGCCGGTCTGGGTGCTGGCAGAGGACTGGCCGTTCACACCGGGGGTGGGGTTGGCGCTCGACAGCGTCGGGTTGCCGTCCGAGAAGAAGTAGGAGATGTTCTGCGCGCCGCTCAGCTTGCCGGTGCTGGTGTCGAACGCGGTGCGTGCCGCGGAGAGCGCATAGTCGTAGTTGGTGCCACCCTCTGCGATGATGGTCTGCAGCAGAGCCTTGGCATCGGCCACGCTGAGCCACTGCGCGCCCACGGACTGCGCCGTGTTCGAGAAGGTGACCAGACGCACGGCCACGCTGCCGAACTCGTCGTACTTGTCCAGCAGGTTCTGGATGGACTGCACGGCGACCTGCAGACGGGTGAGCCCATTGATGCCGCTGGCGTCGTTCATGCTGCCCGACACGTCGAGCACGATCATCAGGTTGGTGTCGATCGTGTTGAGCGTGGCGGAGATGGGCGCCGGGTTGGTCGGCGCGTCATCCTCGACGTGGACCACCAGGCTGCCGGTGCCCACCTTGCCCGTGCTGTCGAGCACGCGCACACCGAACGTGATGTCGCGGACGTCCTCGCCGGACGCCGCGTGCTGCACCGGCTGAAGGAGTGCGAAGGTGTAGCTGCCGGACGCGGTGACCTTGACGGTGGCCACCACGGTGGCGCTGCCGTCCGTGCCATCGCGGCCGATGAGGCCGCCGGCGCCGTCGTTGGTCCACACCACGGTCTTGCCGGATGCCGTCACCAGCGGGCTCGACGGTGCGTCGAGTGCGATGGCCTGAACGGTGGCGCCGCCCGTGGTCGTCACGGTGATCTGACCGGTGGCCGCTGTGGCGTTGGTGGTGTCGGGGCTGCCGGTCGTGTCGGCGTTGCCGCCCGCCAGGCCTTCTTCCGAGACGCTCACCGACGTGGCCGACGCGGTCGGTGCACCAGGCACCGGGGCGTTGCGCACCACGTCGAGCAGCAGATTGGAGCTTGCGAGGTCGCCGTCGCCATCGATCAGCGTATAGGTGATGCTCTCCCGGACGTCGGCGGCCAGGCCTTCCGGCGCGCGGTAGGTGTAGGCCCCCGTCAGCCAGTTCAGCGTGAACTGACCGCCCAGTGCCGTCGTGACAGTGAGCTGCGGTTGCGTGGTGCTGTAGGTGTAAGTCTGCCCGTCGATCGTCACCGTGTGGAGGCGGCCACCATCGGCGCCGAAGGCTGTCTGGCCGACGCTGCCCGAAGCAAGGATCTGACCGCTGGTCGAGCCCGCCAGCGTGCCGCTGAGGGTGCTGTCGAGCTGGTTCAGGTTGGCCACGACCGTGCCGCTGGTGTCGAGTGCAAACTGGCCGTTGTAGGCCACCGGATCCAGATAGGTCTGGCTCACACCCGAGCCCAGGCCCACCGCGTAGGAATTGATCTCGTAGGTGTTGAGGAACGAGCGCCAGGCCGCTTCCTCGGTGGCGTCGATGCCGTCTCCGAGATTGGTCTGCGTGGTCGTGCCATTCTGGTTGTTGGTGCCTGCCGTCGGGTTGGTGCTGGAGAGCGTGGGATTGCCGTCCGAGAAGAAGTAGGACACGTTCTGTGCCCCGCTGATCTTGCCGGCGCTGGTGAGGAAGGCCGACTGGGCCGCGCTGAGGGCGTAGTCGTAGTTGGTGCCACCGGAGGCCACGATGGTGGCCAGGGCCGACTTGGCCTCCGACACGCTGAGCCATGTGTCACCCACGGTCTGCGCGCTGCCCGAGAAGGTGACGAGGCGCACGGCCACGGTACCCAGCTCGTCGTAGCGGTCCAGCAGCTTCTGGATGGACTGCACGGCGGCCTGCAGCCGCGTGAGGCTGTCGATGCCGCTGGCGTCGTTCATGCTGCCCGAGATGTCGAGCACGACCATCAGGTTGGTGTCCTGCACCGAGACGGTGGCGGACTGGCTGGCCGGCACGGTCGGCGCATCGTCTTCGACAACGATGGTGAGCGCGCCGGTGGCGGTGTTCACGCCGTCGCCCACGCGCACGCCGAAGTTGAGGCTCAGGGTGTCTTCGCCCTGTGCGCCGTGCTGCAACGGCGCAGACAGTGTGAAGCTGTAGCGGCCTGCCGCATCCATGGTGACGGTCGCCACGGTGGCGGCGTCAGGGGCTGTACCGGCCTTGCCGATCAGGCCGCCTGCGCCGTCGCTGCGCCACACCACCTGCGTGCCGGTGCTGGTGTAGACCGGGTTGCTCGGTGCCAGCAGGCTGATGCTGAGGTTGCTGCTGTCCGGATCGCTGAAGGCGATCTGACCGCTCACGGTGCTCGCGTTGGTGGTGTCCGGCGTGCCGGTTGCGTCCGGCGCGCCGAAGGCCAGGCCCTCTTCGGACACGGCGGCCGTGGCGTTGGCCACCACGGGCGCGTCGTTGACCGCGGTGACGGAGATGGTGGTGATGGCCACGTTGCTGGCCATCGTGCCATCGAACACTTGAACGGCCACCGTGCGCGCCACGGTCGACGGGGTGTCGGTCGTGTTGCTGAAGCCGATGCTCCGGATGGCCTGCTCGTAGGTGGCGAGGCTGGCGACACCGGTCAGGGTGACGACGTTGCCAACGATCGCCACGGACAGGCCAGCAGGCAGCCCGCCTTGCACGGAGAGCACATCACCCGCTTGCGCATTGGTGAGCGTGATCGTGGCGCGGGTGAGCTGTGTGCTGTCGACATCAGTGAGGCGCAGGTCGACATCGGCCACCGAGACGGGGCTGCCGTTTTCGACGTAGTTCGTCTGATAGCCCGTGCCGGTGACACCGCTGGAGTCGTTGCTGTCCAGGTCGATCTGGGTTGGCGCGTCGTTGTCGGTGATGCGCGCGGTGCCTGTGGCGGTGCCGTTGGAGGACTGCGGCAGCGACGCGGTCAGCGTGAAGGTCTCGGTGGACTCCGTCTGGGTGTCGTTGGTGGTCTGCACGCGCACGAGCAGGCTCGTGGTGCCGGCAGCCAGGGTGACCACGCCGCCGGAGACCGGTGCCCAGGATGTGCCGCCGTCCGCGGAGACCTCCATCGCGTTGGCGTAGTCGCTCGGCGCCATGGCGGTGCCGGCGTTGAGCTGCAGGCTGAGAGGCTGACTCGAGGACAGCGGATGCGTCAGGGAGACGGTAAAGGTGGCCTGGTTGCCCTCGGTCACGGTGACATCGGTCACCGCAAGCGCGGGGGTGTCATTGTCCGGGGTGATGCCGGTCGGCACGCTCCCGGTGCCGTCATCCTTGATGGCGGTGGTGGCGGTGATTGCGGTGATCACGGCGCCTGTTGCATTGCTCAGCACCACGCTGAACGACTCGCTGCCTTCGAACGTGCCGTCGTCGTTGATGGCCACCGTGATGGTCTTGCTCGTCTCGTTGGGCGCGAACGTCAGTACGCCGCTGGTCGCCGCGTAGTCGCCACTGGTCGGCGTCGTGCCGGCCTTTGCCGTGCCGTCCTGCGTCGCGTAGTTCACCGTCACCGGGCTGGCGCTCGGGTTCGACAGCGTCACCGTGTAGGTCACCGTGCCGGCCGCTTCATTGACATCGGCCGGGCCGCTGATGCTCAGCGTCGGTTGGCCCGTCGTGTCGGTGATCGTGCCGGTGGCTTCTGCGGGCGTGGTCTGACCAGGCGTGCTGGCTTGCAGCTTGATCGCCTCGGTCGGCTCGCTCGTCGTGTCGGTGTTCACCGGCACGCGCACCACCACCTGATCGGCCGGGGTGTTCGCCGGCACCGTGATCGTCGCCGTGCCGTCCGGGTTCACCGTAATCGGCGTGAAGGTCTGGCCGCCGTCGAAGCTCACGCTCGGCGTGCCGGTGTCGGTGCCCGGCGTGGCTGGGTTCGTCAGGCCGCTCGTGCCGAGGGTCAGCGTCACTGTCGTCGGTGTCGTGCTCGGCGCGCTCAGCGTCACCTGGAAGTCCAGGTTGCCGCCTTCGCTCGCCGTCGGGCTGCTGATGCCCGACACCACCGGGGTGTCGTCATCGGGCGTCACGCCAGGGGGCACGGTGCCCGTGCCGTCGTCCTGGATGGCCGTGGTCGCGGTGCTCGTAGTGATAACCGCACCGCTCGGGTTGCTCAGCACCACGCTGAACGACTCGCTGCCTTCGAACGTGCCATCGTCGTTGATGGCCACCGTGATGGTCTTGCTCGTCTCGTTGGGCGCGAACGTCAGCACGCCGCTGGTGGCTGCGTAATCGCCACTGGTCGGCGTCGTGCCGGCCTTGGCCGTGCCGTCCTGCGTCGCGTAGTTCACCGTCACCGGGCTGGCGCTCGGGTTCGACAGCGTCACCGTGTAGGTGACCGTACCGGCAGCCTCGTTCACCTCGGCCGGGCCGCTGATGCTCAGCGTCGGCTGGCCCGTGGTGTCGGTGATCGTGCCGGTGGCTTCCACCGGAGTCGCTTGATCCGGTGTGCCTGCGGTCAGCTTGATCGCTTCGCTCGGCTCGCTCGTCGTGTCGGTGTTCACCGGCACGCGCACCACCACCTGGTCGGCCGGGGTGTTGGCCGGCACCGTGATCGTCGCCGTGCCATCCGGGTTCACCGTAATCGGCGTGAAGGTCTGGCCGCCGTCGAAGCTCACGCTCGGTGTGCCGGTGTCGGTCCCCAGTGTGGCTGGGTTCGTCAGGCCGGCGGTGCCCAGCGTGATCTGGATCGGCGTGTCCGTCGTGCTCGGCGCGCTCAGCGTCACCTGGAAGTCCAGGTTGCCGCCTTCGCTCGCCGTCGGGCTGCTGATGCCAGACACCACCGGGGTGTCGTCATCGGGCGTCACGCCAGGCGGCACGCTGCCGGTGCCATCGTCCTGGATGGCGGTGGTGGCCGTGTTCGTGGTGATCACGGCGCCTGTTGCATTGCTCAGCACCACGCTGAACGACTCACTGCCTTCGAACGTGCCATCGTCGTTGATGGCCACCGTGATGGTCTTGCTCGTCTCGTTCGGGGCGAAGGTCAGCACGCCACTGGTCGCAGCGTAGTCGCCTGCGGTCGGCGTCGTGCCGGCCTTTGCCGTGCCGTCCTGCGTCGCGTAGTTCACCGTCACCGGGCTGGCGCTCGCGTTCGACAGCGTCACCGTGTAGGTCACCGTGCCGGCGGCCTCGTTCACTTCGGCCGGGCCTGCGATGCTCAGCGTCGGCTGGCCCGTCGTGTCGGTGATCGTGCCGGTGGCTTCTGCGGGCGTGGTCTGACCCGGCGTGCTGGCTTGCAGCTTGATTGCCTCGGTCGGCTCGCTCGTCGTGTCGGTGCTCACCGGCACGCGCACCACCACCTGGTCGGCCGGGGTGTTGGCCGGCACCGTGATCGTCGCCGTGCCGTCCGGGTTCACCGTGATCGGCGTGAAGGTCTGGCCACCGTCGAAGCTCACGCTCGGCGTGCCGGTGTCGGTGCCCGGCGTGGCTGGGTTCGTCAGGCCGCTCGTGCCGAGGGTCAGCGTCACTGTCGTCGGTGTCGTGCTCGGCGCGCTCAGCGTCACCTGGAAGTCCAGGTTGCCGCCTTCGCTCGCCGTCGGGCTGCTGATGCCCGACACCACCGGGGTGTCGTCATCGGGCGTCACGCCAGGGGGCACGGTGCCCGTGCCATCGTCCTGGATGGCGGTGGTGGCCGTGTTCGTGGTGATCACGGCGCCTGTTGCATTGCTCAGCACCACGCTGAACGACTCGCTGCCTTCGAACGTGCCATCGTCGTTGATGGCCACCGTGATGGTCTTGCTCGTCTCGTTCGGGGCGAAGGTAAGCACGCCACTCGTCGAGGCAAAGTCGCCACTGGTCGGGGTTGCGCCGGCCTTCGCCGTGCCGTCCTGCGTCACGTAGTTCACCGTCACCGGGCCGGCGCTCGGGTTCGACAGCGTCACCGTGTAGGTCACCGTGCCGGCCGCCTCGTTGACGTCGGCCGGGCCGCTGATGCTCAGCGTCGGCTGGCCCGTCGTGTCGGTGATCGTGCCGGTGGCTTCTGCGGGCGTGGTCTGATCCGGCGTGCTGGCTTGCAGCTTGATTGCCTCGGTCGGCTCGCTCGTCGTGTCGGTGTTCACCGGCACGCGCACCACCACCTGGTCGGCCGGGGTGTTGGCCGGCACCGTGATCGTTGCCGTGCCGTCCGGGTTCACCGTGATCGGCGTGAAGGTCTGGCCGCCGTCGAAGCTCACGCTCGGTGTGCCGGTGTCGGTGCCCGGCGTGGCTGGGTTCGTCAGGCCGCTCGTGCCGAGGGTCAGCGTCACTGTCGTCGGTGTCGTGCTCGGCGCGCTCAGCGTCACCTGGAAGTCCAGGTTGCCGCCTTCGCTCGCCGTCGGGCTGCTGATGCCAGACACCACAGGGGTGTCGTCATCGGGCGTCACGCCAGGGGGCACGCTGCCGGTGCCATCGTCCTGGATGGCGGTGGTGGCCGTGTTCGTGGTGATCACGGCGCCTGTTGCATTGCTCAGCACCACGCTGAACGACTCACTGCCTTCGAACGTGCCATCGTCGTTGATGGCCACCGTGATGGTCTTGCTCGTCTCGTTCGGGGCGAAGGTCAGCACGCCACTGGTCGCAGCGTAGTCGCCTGCGGTCGGCGTGCTGCCAGCCTTGGCCGTGTCGTCCTGCGTCGCGTAGTTCACCGTCACCGGGCTGGCGCTCGGGTTCGACAGCGTCACCGTGTAGGTCACCGTGCCGGCCGCCTCGTTGACGTCGGCCGGGCCGCTGATGCTCAGCGTCGGCTGGCCCGTCGTGTCGGTGATCGTGCCGGTGGCTTCTGCGGGCGTGGTCTGACCCGGCGTGCTGGCTTGCAGCTTGATTGCCTCGGTCGGCTCGCTCGTCGTGTCGGTGCTCACCGGCACACGCACCACGACCTGGTCGGCCGGGGTGTTGGCCGGCACCGTGATCGTCGCCGTGCCGTCCGGGTTCACCGTGATCGGCGTGAAGGTCTGGCCACCGTCGAAGCTCACGCTCGGCGTGCCGGTGTCGGTGCCCGGCGTGGCTGGGTTCGTCAGGCCGGCGGTGCCCAGCGTGATCTGGATCGGCGTGTCCGTCGTGCTCGGCGCGCTCAGCGTCACCTGGAAGTCCAGGTTGCCGCCTTCAGCCGCCGCCGGGCTGCTGATGTCCGACACCACGGGGGTGTCGTCATCGGGCGTCACGCCAGGCGGCATGCTACCCGTGCCGTCGTCCTGGATGGCCGTGGTGACCGTGCCGGTCGTGATGACCGCACCGCTCGGGTTGCTCAGCACCACGCTGAACGACTCGCTGCCTTCGAACGTGCCGTCGTCGTTGATGGCCACCGTGATGGTCTTGCTCGTCTCGTTGGGCGCGAACGTCAGTACGCCGCTGGTCGCCGCGTAGTCGCCACTGGTCGGCGTCGTGCCGGCCTTTGCCGTGCCGTCCTGCGTCGCGTAGTTCACCGTCACCGGGCTGGCGCTCGGGTTCGACAGCGTCACCGTGTAGGTCACCGTGCCGGCCGCTTCATTGACATCGGCCGGGCCGCTGATGCTCAGCGTCGGCTGGCCCGTTGTGTCGGTGATCGTGCCGGTGGCTTCTGTGGGCGTGGTCTGACCCGGCGTGCTGGCTTGCAGCTTGATCGCCTCGGTCGGCTCACTCGTCGTGTCGGTGTTCACCGGCACGCGCACCACCACCTGATCGGCCGGCGTGTTGGCCGGCACCGTGATCGTCGCCGTGCCGTCCGGGTTCACCGTGATCGGCGTGAAGGTCTGGCCGCCGTCGAAGCTCACGCTCGGTGTGCCGGTGTCGGTGCCCGGCGTGGCCGGGTTCGTCAGGCCGCTCGTGCCGAGGGTCAGCGTCACTGTCGTCGGTGTCGTGCTCGGCGCGCTCAGCGTCACCTGGAAGTCCAGGTTGCCGCCTTCAGCCGCCGCCGGGCTGCTGATGTCCGACACCACGGGGGTGTCGTCATCGGGCGTCACGCCAGGCGGCACGCTGCCAGTGCCGTCGTCCCTGATCGCCGTGGTCGCGGTGCCGCTGGTGATCGTGGCGCCCGTGGAATTGCTCAGCACCAAGCTGAACGACTCACTGCCTTCGAACGTGCCATCGTCGTTGATGGCCACCGTGATGGTCTTGCTGGTCTCGTTGGGGGCGAAGGTCAGCACGCCGCTGGTGGCTGCGTAGTCGCCTGCGGTCGGCGTCGTGCCGGCCTTTGCCGTGCCGTCCTGCGTCGCGTAGTTCACCGTCACCGGGCTGGCGCTCGCGTTCGACAGCGTCACCGTGTAGGTGACCGTACCGGCAGCCTCGTTCACCTCGGCCGGGCCGCTGATGCTCAGCGTCGGCTGGCCCGTGGTGTCGGTGATCGTGCCGGTGGCTTCGGCAGGCACCGTCTGATCCGGCGTGCTGGCTTGCAGCTTGATCGCCTCGGTCGGCTCGCTCGTCGTGTCGGTGTTCACCGGCACGCGCACCACCACCTGGTCGGCCGGGGTGTTGGCCGGCACCGTGATCGTCGCCGTGCCATCCGGGTTCACCGTAATCGGCGTGAAGGTCTGGCCGCCGTCGAAGCTCACGCTCGGTGTGCCGGTGTCGGTCCCCAGTGTGGCTGGGTTCGTCAGGCCGGCGGTGCCCAGCGTGATCTGGATCGGCGTGTCCGTCGTGCTCGGCGCGCTCAGCGTCACCTGGAAGTCCAGGTTGCCGCCTTCAGCCGCCGCCGGGCTGCTGATGTCCGACACCACGGGGGTGTCGTCATCGGGCGTCACGCCAGGCGGCATGCTACCCGTGCCGTCGTCCTGGATGGCCGTGGTGACCGTGCCGGTCGTGATGACCGCACCGCTCGGGTTGCTCAGCACCACGCTGAACGACTCGCTGCCTTCGAACGTGCCGTCGTCGTTGATGGCCACCGTGATGGTCTTGCTCGTCTCGTTGGGCGCGAACGTCAGTACGCCGCTGGTCGCCGCGTAGTCGCCACTGGTCGGCGTCGTGCCGGCCTTTGCCGTGCCGTCCTGCGTCGCGTAGTTCACCGTCACCGGGCTGGCGCTCGGGTTCGACAGCGTCACCGTGTAGGTCACCGTGCCGGCCGCTTCATTGACATCGGCCGGGCCGCTGATGCTCAGCGTCGGCTGGCCCGTTGTGTCGGTGATCGTGCCGGTGGCTTCTGTGGGCGTGGTCTGACCCGGCGTGCTGGCTTGCAGCTTGATCGCCTCGGTCGGCTCACTCGTCGTGTCGGTGTTCACCGGCACGCGCACCACCACCTGGTCGGCCGGGGTGTTGGCCGGCACCGTGATCGTCGCCGTGCCATCCGGGTTCACCGTAATCGGCGTGAAGGTCTGGCCGCCGTCGAAGCTCACGCTCGGTGTGCCGGTGTCGGTCCCCGGCGTGGCCGGGTTCGTCAGGCCGCTCGTGCCGAGGGTCAGCGTCACTGTCGTCGGTGTCGTGCTCGGCGCGCTCAGCGTCACCTGGAAGTCCAGGTTGCCGCCTTCAGCTGCCGTCGGGCTGCTGATGTTCGACACCACCGGAGTGTCGTCATCGGGCGTCACGCCAGGGGGCACGGTGCCCGTGCCATCGTCCTGGATGGCGGTGGTGGCCGTGTTCGTGGTGATCACGGCGCCTGTTGCATTGCTCAGCACCACGCTGAACGACTCGCTGCCTTCGAACGTGCCGTCATCGTTGATGGCCACCGTGATGGTCTTACTCGTCTCGTTCGGGGCGAAGGTCAGCACGCCGCTGGTGGCCGCGTAGTCGCCGGCCATCGGCGTGCTGCCAGCCTTGGCCGTGCCGTCCTGTGTCGCGTAGTTCACCGTCACCGGGCTGGCGCTCGGGTTCGACAGCGTCACCGTGTAGGTCACCGTGCCGGCGGCCTCGTTCACCTCGGCCGGGCCGCTGATGCTCAACGTCGGCTGGCCCGTCGTGTCGGTGATCGTGCCGGTGGCTTCCACCGGAGTCGCTTGATCCGGTGTGCCTGCGGTCAGCTTGATCGCTTCGCTCGGCTCGCTCGTCGTGTCGGTGTTCACCGGCACGCGCACCACCACCTGGTCGGCCGGGGTGTTGGCCGGCACCGTGATCGTCGCCGTGCCATCCGGGTTCACCGTAATCGGCGTGAAGGTCTGGCCGCCGTCGAAGCTCACGCTCGGTGTGCCGGTGTCGGTCCCCAGTGTGGCTGGGTTCGTCAGGCCGGCGGTGCCCAGCGTGATCTGGATCGGCGTGTCCGTCGTGCTCGGCGCGCTCAGCGTCACCTGGAAGTCCAGGTTGCCGCCTTCAGCCGCCGCCGGGCTGCTGATGTCCGACACCACGGGGGTGTCGTCATCGGGCGTCACGCCAGGCGGCACGCTGCCAGTGCCGTCGTCCCTGATCGCCGTGGTCGCGGTGCCGCTGGTGATCGTGGCGCCCGTGGAATTGCTCAGCACCAAGCTGAACGACTCACTGCCTTCGAACGTGCCATCGTCGTTGATGGCCACCGTGATGGTCTTGCTGGTCTCGTTGGGGGCGAAGGTCAGCACGCCGCTGGTGGCTGCGTAGTCGCCTGCGGTCGGCGTGTTGCCAGCCTTGGCCGTGCCATCCTGCGTCGCGTAGTTCACCGTCACCGGGCTGGCGCTCGGGTTCGACAGCGTCACCGTGTAGGTCACCGTGCCGGCCGCCTCGTTGACCTCGGCCGGGCTGCTGATGCTCAGCGTCGGTTGGCCCGTCGTATCGGTGATCGTGCCGGTGGCTTCCACTGGCACCGTCTGGCTGGGTGTCGAAGCGCCGAGCTTGATCGCCTCGGTCGGCTCGCTCGTCGTGTCGGTGTTGACCGGCACGCGCACCACGACCTGATCCGCCGGCGTGTTCGCCGGCACCGTGATCGTCGCCGTGCCATCCGGGTTCACCGTGATCGGCGTGAAGGTCTGGCCGCCGTCGAAGCTCACGCTCGGCGTGCCGGTGTCGGTGCCCGGCGTGGCTGGGTTCGTCAGGCCGGCGGTGCCCAGCGTGATCTGGATCGGCGTGTCCGTCGTGCTCGGCGCGCTCAGCGTCACCTGGAAGTCCAGGTTGCCGCCTTCAGCCGCCGCCGGGCTGCTGATGCCCGACACCACGGGGGTGTCGTCATCGGGCGTCACGCCGGGCGGCACGCTGCCGGTGCCATCGTCCTGGATGGCGGTGGTGGCCGTGTTCGTGGTGATCACGGCGCCTGTTGCATTGCTCAGCACCACGCTGAACGACTCGCTGCCTTCGAACGTGCCGTCGTCGTTGATGGCCACCGTGATGGTCTTGCTCGTCTCGTTGGGCGCGAACGTCAGTACGCCGCTGGTCGCCGCGTAGTCGCCACTGGTCGGCGTCGTGCCGGCCTTTGCCGTGCCGTCCTGCGTCGCGTAGTTCACCGTCACCGGGCTGGCGCTCGGGTTCGACAGCGTCACCGTGTAGGTCACCGTGCCGGCCGCCTCGTTCACTTCGGCCGGGCCTGCGATGCTCAGCGTCGGCTGGCCCGTGGTGTCGGTGATCGTGCCGGTGGCTTCCACCGGTGTCGCTTGATCCGGGGTGCCGGCCGTCAGCTTGATCGCCTCGGTCGGCTCGCTCGTCGTGTCGGTGTTCACCGGCACACGCACCACCACCTGGTCGGCCGGGGTGTTGGCCGGCACCGTGATCGTCGCCGTGCCGTCCGGGTTCACCGTGATCGGCGTGAAGGTCTGGCCACCGTCGAAGCTCACGCTCGGTGTGCCGGTGTCGGTGCCCGGCGTGGCCGGGTTCGTCAGGCCGCTCGTGCCGAGGGTCAGCGTCACTGTCGTCGGTGTCGTGCTCGGCGCGCTCAGCGTCACCTGGAAGTCCAGGTTGCCGCCTTCTGCCACCGTCGGGCTGCTGATGCCCGACACCACGGGGGTGTCGTCATCGGGCGTCACGCCGGGCGGCACGCTGCCGGTGCCATCGTCCTGGATGGCGGTGGTGGCCGTGTTCGTGGTGATCACGGCGCCTGTTGCATTGCTCAGCACCACGCTGAACGACTCACTGCCTTCGAACGTGCCATCGTCGTTGATGGCCACCGTGATGGTCTTGCTCGTCTCGTTCGGGGCGAAGGTCAGCACGCCACTGGTCGCAGCGTAGTCGCCTGCGGTCGGCGTCGTGCCGGCCTTTGCCGTGCCGTCCTGCGTCGCGTAGTTCACCGTCACCGGGCTGGCGCTCGCGTTCGACAGCGTCACCGTGTAGGTCACCGTGCCGGCGGCCTCGTTCACTTCGGCCGGGCCTGCGATGCTCAGCGTCGGCTGGCCCGTCGTGTCGGTGATCGTGCCGGTGGCTTCTGCGGGCGTGGTCTGACCCGGCGTGCTGGCTTGCAGCTTGATTGCCTCGGTCGGCTCGCTCGTCGTGTCGGTGCTCACCGGCACACGCACCACGACCTGGTCGGCCGGGGTGTTGGCCGGCACCGTGATCGTCGCCGTGCCGTCCGGGTTCACCGTGATCGGCGTGAAGGTCTGGCCACCGTCGAAGCTCACGCTCGGCGTGCCGGTGTCGGTGCCCGGCGTGGCTGGGTTCGTCAGGCCGGCGGTGCCCAGCGTGATCTGGATCGGCGTGTCCGTCGTGCTCGGCGCGCTCAGCGTCACCTGGAAGTCCAGGTTGCCGCCTTCAGCCGCCGCCGGGCTGCTGATGTCCGACACCACGGGGGTGTCGTCATCGGGCGTCACGCCAGGCGGCATGCTACCCGTGCCGTCGTCCTGGATGGCCGTGGTGACCGTGCCGGTCGTGATGACCGCACCGCTCGGGTTGCTCAGCACCACGCTGAACGACTCGCTGCCTTCGAACGTGCCGTCGTCGTTGATGGCCACCGTGATGGTCTTGCTCGTCTCGTTGGGCGCGAACGTCAGTACGCCGCTGGTCGCCGCGTAGTCGCCACTGGTCGGCGTCGTGCCGGCCTTTGCCGTGCCGTCCTGCGTCGCGTAGTTCACCGTCACCGGGCTGGCGCTCGGGTTCGACAGCGTCACCGTGTAGGTCACCGTGCCGGCCGCTTCATTGACATCGGCCGGGCCGCTGATGCTCAGCGTCGGCTGGCCCGTTGTGTCGGTGATCGTGCCGGTGGCTTCTGTGGGCGTGGTCTGACCCGGCGTGCTGGCTTGCAGCTTGATCGCCTCGGTCGGCTCACTCGTCGTGTCGGTGTTCACCGGCACGCGCACCACCACCTGGTCGGCCGGGGTGTTGGCCGGCACCGTGATCGTCGCCGTGCCATCCGGGTTCACCGTAATCGGCGTGAAGGTCTGGCCGCCGTCGAAGCTCACGCTCGGTGTGCCGGTGTCGGTCCCCGGCGTGGCCGGGTTCGTCAGGCCGCTCGTGCCGAGGGTCAGCGTCACTGTCGTCGGTGTCGTGCTCGGCGCGCTCAGCGTCACCTGGAAGTCCAGGTTGCCGCCTTCAGCTGCCGTCGGGCTGCTGATGTTCGACACCACCGGAGTGTCGTCATCGGGCGTCACGCCAGGGGGCACGGTGCCCGTGCCATCGTCCTGGATGGCGGTGGTGGCCGTGTTCGTGGTGATCACGGCGCCTGTTGCATTGCTCAGCACCACGCTGAACGACTCGCTGCCTTCGAACGTGCCGTCATCGTTGATGGCCACCGTGATGGTCTTACTCGTCTCGTTCGGGGCGAAGGTCAGCACGCCGCTGGTGGCCGCGTAGTCGCCGGCCATCGGCGTGCTGCCAGCCTTGGCCGTGCCGTCCTGTGTCGCGTAGTTCACCGTCACCGGGCTGGCGCTCGGGTTCGACAGCGTCACCGTGTAGGTCACCGTGCCGGCGGCCTCGTTCACCTCGGCCGGGCCGCTGATGCTCAGCGTGGGTTGCCCCGTCGTGTCGGTGATCGTGCCGGTGCCTTCGGCAGGCACCGTCTGCGCCGGCGTGCCAGCCTGAAGCGTGAGGGTTTCAATCGGCTCGCTGGCAGCATCGGTGTTGACCGGCACCCGCACCACGACCTGGTCGGCGGGGGTGTTCGCCGGGACGACGAAGGTCGCCGTGCCGTCCGGGTTCAGCGTGACCGGGCCGAATGTCTGCCCGCCGTCCACACTGACCTGCGGCACGCTGGTGTCGGCGCCAGGCGTGGCGGCGTTGGTCGCGCCCGCAGGCGCGCCCGGTGCGATGGTGACCTGGGTGTCCGTCGAGCTCGTGTTGCTCAACGTGACCTGGAAGTCGAGGTTGCCGCCTTCCGCCTCGGTCGGACTGCTGACAGACACCACCGTGGGCGTGTCATCGTCCGGCGTGAGCCCCTCGGGCACGCTGCCGGTCCCGTCGTCCTTGATGGCTGTGTTCGCCGTGCCAGTCGCGATGACCGCGCCCGTGGCATTGCTCAACACCACGCTGAACGACTCGCTGCCTTCGAACGTGCCATCGTCGTTGATGGCCACCGTGATGGTCTTGCTCGTCTCGTTCGGGGCGAAGGTCAGCACGCCACTGGTCGCAGCGTAGTCGCCTGCGGTCGGCGTGCTGCCAGCCTTGGCCGTGTCGTCCTGCGTCGCGTAGTTCACCGTCACCGGGCTGGCGCTCGGGTTCGACAGCGTCACCGTGTAGGTCACCGTGCCGGCGGCCTCGTTAACCTCGGCCGGGCCGCTGATGCTCAGCGTCGGCTGGCTCGTCCCGTCGGTGATCGTGCCCGTGCCTTCCACCGGGGTCGCCTGGCTCGGTGTCGAAGCACCCAGCTTGATCGCCTCGGTCGGCTCGCTGATGGCGTCGGGACTCACCGGCACACGCACCACCACCCGATCAGCCGGCGTGTTCGCCGGCACCGTGATCGTCGCCGTGCCGTCCGGGTTCACCGTGATCGGCGTGAAGGTCTGGCCGCCGTCGAAGCTCACGCTCGGTGTGCCGGTGTCGGTGCCCAGCGTGGCTGGGTTCGCCAGGCCGCTCGTGCCCAGCGTCAGCGTCACCGAAGTCGGCGTCGCGCTCGGCCCACTGAGCGTCACCTGGAAGTCCAGATTGCCGCCCTCTGCCGCGGTCGGACTGCTGATGGCTGACACCACCGGGGTGTCGTCATCCGGTGTGATCCCTTCCGGCACGGTGCCCGAGCCATCGTCCACAATGGTTCCAACGCCCGTGCCAGCCGAGATCGCCGCATTCACCGGGTTGCTGAGCACGACGGTGAACGACTCACTGCGCTCGAACGCGGCATCGTCCAGGATGCTGACCGTGATGGTCTTGCTGGTTTCGCCGGGCAGGAAAACGACGTTGCCTGCTCCTGCCACATAGTCCTGACCCGCCAGGGCCGTGCCATCGGCAGTCGCCCAGTTCACGGTCACGGTCTGGCCAGAAGACCGGTCCAGCGTGATCACGAAGGTCGCGGTCCCTAGGGCCTCATCCACCGAGACCGAGTTGATCGACAACGACGGTGCAGGCGTCTCGGGCTGGACGAGCGTTGCGGCAAACAGCGGCCGGTTGTCCGCTGTCACGGCAATCGGTGTTTCAGCCGGCCCGCGCGCCGTGCCATAGACGAACGACTGTGGGCCGACCGACTCCACCACGCGGTCCACACGCAGCCCGGGCTGAAAACCGCCCTCGGCGCCCCCGGTCAGACCTGCGGCTGGCGCCTCTTCATCGGTGGGGTTCTCCAGTGCGTCCAGCGCCCGATCCACGTCCACCGCCTGCGGCTTCGCAGGTTTCGCCGTCACCGTCGTGCCGTCCAGGGGCGAGATCTGAACGATGCCGTCCGCCTCCGTGACGATCTGCTCGCCGCCCTTCATCTTGTCGCCCACACGGATCGGCGTGAGCTTCCCATCGGGGGTTCGGACAAAGGCAGAACCCCACACGGCAGTGACAACACCAGCGGACATGGCAAGAATCGGCATGAAGAAACCCAACTTATCGGTCGTGAACCCTCCAAGTGTAGATTCGTGTAACAGTTTCTTGCGGCCGCCAGCCCCCCCGCCATGCAGGCCTAACGCCAACTAAATCAGCCAATGGTGTGAGTTTGATCACATCCACAGCCGACATTGGCCATTTTGGCTCCCCGCCCCCGCGGGCCCACCCGGCCATGCGGCGGCCGCACCCGGCAGCCAAGGCGCTTCCGATGTTCAGCCGGGGAAAGAGACGCCGACGACCGTGAGCCGGCCGTCGCCAGGGGATCAGCGGGTGGCGAGCGCCAGGATGCGATCGATGTAGGCCTGACCGTCGAAAGGCTGGCCGGAGCGCTGAGAAGCCCACACCATCTCGCCCAGAGCTTCCATGGCCTCATGGTGGGCTGCGTGCAGCGAGCCACGGCGTTCCGCCAGTTTGCTCACCGCCGCCTTGATGCCACGCGGCTGGTCGATGCTCACCTGCTCGGTCAGCGACAGATGCATCGACAGGTGGAGAAAGGGATTGGTTCGCCCGTCCTCCACGCTGTACTGCGCTGCAATGGCCGCATCCACATCGCCCAGGTCCGGGTGGTACTCCGGGTGTTCGGCGATCCAGTCGGCCGCCTGGGCCTCCAGCGGGGTCAGCGGCATTCCGGCCTGGTGCTTGGACCAGGCCTCACAGAAGAAGCGGCGCACCTGCTCCTGACTGGGGGCAAACATGCTGCGTCAGACGCCCAGCAGTTCGACTTCGAACTTCAGCGTGGCGTTCGGGGGGATCACGCCGCCCGCACCGCGCGCACCGTAGCCCAGCTCGGCCGGGATCACCAGCACGCGGGTGCCGCCCACCTTCATGCCCTGCACACCCTCGTCCCAGCCGCGGATGACGTGCCCAGCGCCCAGCGGGAACACGAACGGCTGGCCGCGGTCCTTGCTGGAGTCGAACTTGGCGCCCTGAACGCCGTTCTGATAGAGCCAGCCCGTGTAGTGCACGGAAACGTGGTTGCCAGCCTTCGCTTCGGCCCCGTCGCCCACGACGGTGTCTTCGAATTGCAGGCCGGATGCAGTGGTGATGGGCATGGTGAATGTGTCGTTAAGATAGGGGACTGCAGTCTACCTTTCCAGCTCAGGCCTCAGCCGACTCAGGTTTATTCGGGGACCCGCCCGAGACCCGCGAGTTGGAACCGTCCCTCATGAACGCGCCCACTCCTCTGCCCGAACAGGCCCACAACACCGTCATCGGACGTCTGCAGTCGCTCACCCCACGCCAGATGCAGGTCTGCGAGCTGGTCGTCGAAGGGCTGACGAACAAGGAAATTGCCGAGCGGCTGGACATCACGGTGCACACCGTGAAGGTCCACCGCGCCGAAGTGATGCGCCAGATGGCCGTCGATTCGGTCGCCGAGCTGGTGCGCGCCGTCATGGCGCCTCAGCCCCTGGAGGGAGGCGCCCCCCTCATTGACGTGGCTCGCCCGCTGCGCGTGATCGTCGTTGAAGACCAGGATCTGCTGCGCCAGCTGATGACCCGCAGCCTGAACCAGTTCGGGCACCACGCGGTGGGCGTGCGCAACGGCTACGAACTGGCCGACGAATGGGCCCGTGGCGCGGCCGACATCCTGGTGGTCGACATCGAACTGGGCACGCAGGAAAACGGGCTCGACCTCACCGCCCGCTTCCGCCAGGAAAACGGCTGCGGTGTCATCATCGTGTCAGCCCATGGTCGCACCGACGACCGCATCGCCGGACTCGAGCGCGGTGCCGATGCGTTCTTCGTGAAGCCCGTGAGCTTCAAGGAACTGCACGCGGCCATCACCAACCTGGGCAAGCGGCTGCGCAAGGCCTGATTGGCCCTGCGGCCGCCTCAGATCGACATCAGCTGGCGCACGCCGTCGGCTTCCATGTCGGCGCCCCGACCACGGCGGATCACTTCGCCGCGTTCCATCACCAGGTACTGGTCGGCCAGTTCTGCGGCGAAGTCGTAGAACTGCTCGACCAGCACGATGGCCATGCGCTGGCCGTTCAGCCCTTCATCGGCCAGCTTGCGGATGGCCCGCCCGATGTCCTTGATGATGCTGGGCTGGATACCCTCGGTCGGCTCATCCAGGATCAGCAGCTTGGGGCCCGCAGCCAGCGCGCGGGCAATCGCCAGTTGCTGCTGCTGCCCGCCCGACAGGTCGCCCCCGCGGCGGTGCAGCATCTGCTGGAGCACCGGAAACAGCTCGAACAGTTGCTCGGGCAGCGGCGTGCTGCCGGGCTTGCTCGCCAGGCCCATCTGCAGGTTCTCGGCCACCGTGAGGCGCCCGAAGATCTCGCGGCCCTGGGGCACATACCCCACGCCCAGTCGCACTCGCTCATAGGGCTTGAGGCGGTCGATCGCCTGACCATCCAGCGTGATGCTGCCCGACTTGATCTGCACCAGGCCCATCAGGCTCTTGAGCAGCGTGGTCTTGCCCACGCCGTTGCGGCCCAGGATGACGGTCACCTCGCCCACCTTCGCCTCGAAATCCAGCCCGCGCAGGATGTGCGAGCCACCGTAATACTGGTTGACGGCTTCGATCTTCAGCATGTCGTTCTCTCCTGATCAGCGTCCGAGGTAGACCTCGACGACCTTGTCGTTGGCCTGCACCTCGGCGAGCGTGCCTTCGGCCAGCACGCTGCCCTCATGCAGCACCGTCACCTTTTTCTTGCCGGCAGTCGCGCCCTGCGTGGTGAGCTCGTGGATGAACTTCATGTCGTGCTCGACCACCACCAGCGAATGGGCCCCTTCCAGCGAGAGGAAGAGTTCGGCGGTGCGCTCGGTTTCTTCATCGGTCATGCCGGCCACGGGCTCATCGAGCAGCAACAGCTTGGGGTCCTGCATCAGCAGCATGCCGATCTCCAGCCACTGTTTCTGGCCGTGCGACAGCAGGCCGGCGGTACGCTGAGCCTGGCTCTTCAGGTGGATGAGCTGCAGCATGGCGGCAATGCGGTCCAGCTGTTCGCTGCCCAGCTTGAAGAACACCGAGGCGCGCGGGCCGCGATCGGCCTTCAGCGCCAACTCGAGGTTTTCGAACACGCTCAGGTGCTCGAACACCGTGGGCTTCTGAAACTTGCGGCCAATGCCGATCTGAGCGATCTCGTTCTCGCGCTTCTTCAACAGGTCGATGGTCGAGCCGAAGAAGGCCGTGCCGCTGTCGGGCCGCGTCTTCCCGGTGATCACGTCCATCATCGTGGTCTTGCCCGCCCCGTTGGGCCCGATGATGCAGCGCATCTCGCCCACGGCAATGTCCAGGCTCAGCTTGTTGAGAGCCTTGAAGCCGTCGAAGCTCACCTCGATGTCGTCGAGATACAGGATCGACCCGTGAGCCAGGTCAACCTGATCCGGATCGTCCACCACGCGGCCGTAGCTCGCCTCGCGGCCACCTGACTCGCCGGCATTGGTGGGCGTCTTGTAAGCACGTGCCAGGGCCTGCGTGCCCGCTTCCATCAGATCCGGGGTCATGCCTTCACCTCTGCTTGCTTGTTGAACAGCTTCTTGACGCCGCCGACGATGCCGTGCGGCAGGAACAGGGTCACCACCACGAAGAGCAGCCCCAGGAAATACAGCCAGAACTCGGGGAAGGCCACGGTGAACCAGCTTTTGGCCCCGTTGACGAAGAAGGCGCCGATGATCGGGCCGATCAGCGTGGCACGCCCCCCCACCGCGGTCCAGATCGCGATCTCGATGGAGGCCGCCGCGGACATCTCGCTGGGGTTGATGATGCCGACCTGGGGCACATACAGCGCACCGGCAATGGCGCACATCACGGCCGAGATCGTCCAGATGGTGAGCTTGTAGGCCAGCGGGTTGTAGCCGCAGAACATGACGCGGTTCTCGGCATCGCGGATGGCCTGGAGCACCCGGCCGAACTTGGTGTTCACCAGCCAGCGGGCCATCAGGTAGAAGCCGATCAGCGTCAGGCCGGTGAGGACGAACAGCACCATGCGGGTGGACGGCTGCGCCAGCGGGACGTCGAGGATGCGCTTGAAGTCGGTGAAGCCGTTGTTGCCGCCGAAACCCGTTTCATTGCGGAAGAACAGCAGCATGGCCGCGAACGTCATCGCCTGCGTGATGATCGAGAAATACACACCCTTGATGCGGCTGCGGAACGCGAAGAAGCCGAACACGAAGGCCAGCAGGCCCGGCACCAGCACCACCAGCAGCATCTGCCCGATGAAGCTTTCGCTCAGCGTCCAGTGCCAGGGCACCGTCTTCCAGTCCAGGAAGACCATGAAGTCCGGGATGTCGGCGCCATAGCTGCCGTCACGGCCGATCTGGCGCATCAGGTACATGCCCATGCCGTAGCCGCCCAGCGCAAAGAACAGCCCGTGGCCCAGCGACAGGATGCCGGTGTAGCCCCAGATCAGGTCCATGGCCAGCGCGCAGATGGCGTAGCACATGATCTTGCCGATCAGAGCGACCGCGTAGTCCGACAGGTGGAAGGCCGAGCCGGCCGGCACCAGCATGTTGAGCACCGGGGCCAGCACGACCACCGTGATCACGGCGGCCATCAGGGCGGTCCAGCCCTTGGGGCCCAGCGCGCTGCGGGGCACCGCAACACCGGCCGCAGGCAAAGGGGAAGTCATCACTGCACTCATTGTTTTCTCCTCAGGCTTCGGCGCTGCGGCCCTTCATGGCGAACAGTCCTTGCGGACGCTTCTGGATGAAGATCACCACGATGACCAGCACCATGATCTTCGCCAGCACGGCACCGGACCAGCCTTCCAGCAGCTTGTTCACCATGCCCAGGCCCATGGCTGCATACACGGTGCCCGCCAGTTGGCCCACCCCGCCGGTCACCACCACCATGAACGAATCGACGATGTAGTTCTGCCCGAGGTCGGGTCCCACGTTGCCGATCTGCGAAAGCGCACACCCGGCCAGGCCCGCAATCCCCGCACCCAGCGAGAACGCCATCGTGTCGACCTTCGCGGTGTTGACGCCGACGCACGAGGCCATCGGGCGGTTCTGGGTGACGCTGCGCACGAACAGGCCAAGTCGGGTCTTCGCGATCAGCAGCGTGATGCCGAGCAGCACCAGGCCGGCAAACGCGATGATGGCCAGGCGGTTGTAGGGCAAGGTCAGGTTGCTCAACACCTCGAAGCCGCCCGACATCCAGTTGGGGTTCTCGACCTGCACGTTCTGCGCGCCGAACACCGACCGCACCGCCTGCATCAGGATGAGGCTGATGCCCCAGGACGCCAGCAGGGTCTCGAGCGGGCGGCCATACAGGAAGCGGAACACGCCGCGCTCGAGCACCGCCCCGACCGCAGCTGCAGCCAGGAAGGACGCCGGCACGGCCAGCAGGATGTACCAGTCAAAGAACTGCGGCAGGTGCTGCCGGAACAGGTTCTGAATGACGAACGTGGCGTAGGCGCCGATCATCATCAGCTCGCCGTGCGCCATGTTGATCACGCCCATCAGCCCGTAGGTGATGGCCAAGCCCAGCGCTGCCAGCAGCAGGATGGAGCCCAGGCTGACGCCGGTGAACAGCACACCGGCGTACTCGCCCCAGGCCAGCTTGCGGTTGATGGCGTCCAGTTCGGCTTGCAGCGCACCGCGCACGGCGGCATCGGTTTCGCCACCATCGGCCAGGCGCTCCATCAGCAGCGCGCGGGCCTCGGGGCTGGCGCGCTCGCCCAATGCACGTGCAGCCTCAATGCGGCGCGCAGCGTCAGTGGCCGTCAACAGCGCCTTCGCGCGCACCATCTCCAGTTGCGCCTTCAGACGGGCATCTTGCTCGCTGGCCAGGGCCTTGTCGATCACGGCCAGCTTCGATTCATCGGCCGCGTTGCTCAGGGCCTCGATGGCACTCGCCCGCTCGGCCGGATCCGTTGAGCTGAGCTTGCCCGCGGCCAGGGCCGCCTCGATCTCGCTGGACATCCGGTTGTTGTTGACCACGTCCTCGGCGTCGTCGGGCAGCTTCGCGGGCTGGCCCGATGCGGCTTCGCGGGCGGTGTCGCCCTCGACGATGTAGGCGCGGTTGCCGGCCACCTTCACACTGTCGGCGGCCAGCGCCTCCAGAAAGGCGGGCAGGCCCGGGTCGTTCTTCACCACCAGCAGCTGCAGGGCGGCAATGCGCGCATCGTTGTCTCCAGCGGCCACGGCGTAGGCCTCGTCAGGGGTCAGCGCGTGGGCACTCTGGCAGCCCAGCAAGGCGGCCATCAGGGCGGCGCTCAGCCAGCGGGTCAGGCTGGGGCGACGGCAGGTCGATGCGGCGTCTGGTGTCTTCACAGGCATTCCAGTCATGTCGTTGTCGGCGGCAAAAAAACGCCCCCTGGGGTTACCCCCCAAGGGGCGAACCGCTCTGCTTCTTGGTTCATCCCGTCGTCAAAAGGCGGGGACGGGCACCCGCCTGATCTCGCCTTACTTGGCTTCCGGCTCGTCCTTCTTCTTGTCGTTTCCGGGGATGTAGGGGCTCCAGGGCTGGGCCTTGACCGGGCCCGGGGTCTTCCAGACCACCTTGAACTGGCCGTCGGCCTTCACCTCGCCGATGAACACCGGCTTGTGCAGGTGGTGGTTCTTCTCGTCCATCTTGGACATGAAGCCACCCGGGGCCGGGAAGGTCTGGCCGGCCATCGCGGCAATCACCTTGTCCACATCGGTGGTGCCGGCCTTCTTGACGGCCTGGGCCCACATGTTGATGCCGATGTAGGTGGCTTCCATCGGGTCGTTGGTCAGCGGCTTGTCCTTGTGGCCGGCGATGTTCTTGGCCTTGGCATAAGCCGACCACTTCTTGATGAACTCGGTGTTGGCCGGGCTCTTGACGCTCATGAAGTAGTTCCAGGCAGCCAGGTGGCCGACCAGCGGCTTGGTGTCCACGCCGCGCAGTTCTTCTTCACCCACCGAGAAGGCCACCACGGGCACGTCCTTGGCCTTCAGACCCTGGTTGCCCAGTTCCTTGTAGAAGGGCACGTTCGAGTCGCCGTTGATGGTCGAGACCACGGCCGTCTTCTTGCCTTCGGAAGCGAACTTCTTGATCTTGGCAATGATGGTCTGGTAGTCGGAGTGGCCGAAGGGGGTGTACTCCTCCATGATGTCGGCCTCGGCCACACCCTTGGACTTCAGGAAGGCGCGCAGGATCTTGTTGGTGGTGCGCGGGTAGACGTAGTCGGTGCCCAGCAGCACGAAGCGCTTGGCCGAGCCGCCGTCCTTGCTCATCAGGTATTCCACCGCGGGAATGGCCTGCTGGTTGGGCGCGGCGCCGGTGTAGAACACGTTCTTCTCGAGCTCTTCACCTTCGTACTGCACGGGGTAGAACAGCAGGCCGTTGTTCTCCTTGTAGACCGGCAGCACCGACTTGCGCGACACCGAGGTCCAGCAGCCGAAGGTCACGGCCACCTTGTCCTGGGTCAGCAACTGCTTGGCCTTCTCGGCGAACAGCGGCCAGTTCGAGGCTGGGTCCACCACCACGGGTTCGAGCTTCTTGCCCAGCAGGCCGCCCTTCGCGTTGATCTCGTCGATCGCCATCAGCACGGTGTCCTTGAGCACCGTTTCCGAGATGGCCATGGTGCCGGACAGCGAGTGCAGCACGCCGACCTTGATGGTGTCTGCGGCCGAAGCCATGGTGCTGAAGGCCAGACCGGCGACGCCCAGGGCGACAGCAGACAAGGACTGGACGGCGCTACGACGCGAGATGTTCATGTGAAGGCGCTCCTTTGAAGCGGTGGGTTGAACGTGAACAAGGGGAACCAGGTTCTGATCCGGGGCGCCCTGTCGGGCCCTTGTGCGATCAGATGGGTTCAGTGTGCCGAGGGGGTCGCAAAGGCGGAATACGCCACATGGCGTATCGGTGGTGCAGGGGCTCACGCGGACGGCATGTCCACGTCAAAGAAGTTGACGCTATCCGTTCGATAGGCAACGACAATGACTTACCCCCTCCAGTTTGGGCTCCGCGCACCGAAATGAGTCAGCAAAGCGCTGTTTGTCTAGAACAAACAGCATCCATGTGTCAGCTGTACTGGGGATAACAAATGGCTTTGAATCGCATGACCGTCCGAAAACGCCTGGCCGTCGGCTTCGGCGTGTTGCTCGGCGTGCTGGTGGTCGTCACGGCCATGGCCGTGGTCAAGGTGCAGTCCATCAAGCGCGCGCTGCAGGCCAACAGCGCGGAACACTCGATGATCCAGCGCTACGCCATCAACTTTCGGGGCTCTGCGCACGACCGCGCCATCGCGGTCCGCGACGTCGCACTGAGCAGGACGCCCGAGGAACGCAACAAGGAGCTCGCTGCGATCAACAGGCTCGCCAAGTTTTATGCCGACTCGGCTGCGCCGCTGGAAAAGCTGCTCGCAACCTCGGTCGATGCGGGCGATCTCGCTCCGCTCTACCGCAACATCAAGGACATCGAGGGCCGGGCGGTCGCATCGACGCTGGCCGTGATCCAGCGCGTGGATGCCGGCGACACCGATGGCGCGCACCAGGTTCTCTGGCACGACGCCAAGCCGCAATACGAGCAGTGGCTGGCTGCCATCAACAGGCTGATCGATTACGAAGAAGCCAAACTGCAGGCCAAGAACAAGATTGCGCTGGACGAAGCACAGGGCTTCCTCGCCGTGATGCTCGGCGTGCTGGCCACGTCGCTGGCGGGAGGCGCCTGGCTGGCCTGGGTGATCGGCCGCAGCATCCTTGCGCAACTCGGGGCGGAACCATTGGCGCTGAGCGACATTGCCCAGCGGGTGGCCCAGGGCGACCTCAACCCGGTGCTTGGCGGGCACACCGCGCCCGACGGCAGCGTGCTGGCTTCGCTCGCCGCCATGCAGACGAGCCTGGCGGAAGTGGTCGGCCGGGTGCGAAAGGCCTCGGATGCGATCGCGAGTGGTTCCACCGAGATCGCTCATGGCAGCGTCGATCTGTCGTCTCGAACCGAGCAGCAGGCATCCAGCCTGCAGCAGACAGCCGCTTCGATGGAGCAGATGAACGTCAGCGTGAAGGGCAATGCAGACGCAGCGCGCCAGGCCACCCAGCTTGCTGGCACGGCAAGCGCTGCGGCTGAGAAGGGTGGCACGGTGGTCGGCGAGGTCGTCAGCACGATGGACGACATCACGGAGAGTTCGCGCCGCATCGCCGACATCATCACCGTGATCGACGGCATCGCCTTCCAGACCAACATCCTGGCGCTCAACGCGGCGGTGGAGGCAGCCCGGGCCGGCGAGCAGGGTCGCGGCTTTGCGGTGGTGGCGGGCGAGGTGCGCAGCCTGGCGCAGCGCAGCGCCGAGGCAGCGCGCGAGATCAAGTCGCTGATCGGCTCGAGTGTCGAGAAGGTGGATGCGGGCTCGCGGCTGGTGCGCGAGGCCGGCGCAACGATGGAAGACATCGTCACCCACGTGCGCAGCGTCTCGACACTGATTGCCGAGATCAGCTCCGCCACATCACAACAGGCCACCGGCATCGGCGAGGTGAGCTCGGCGGTGGCCGGCCTGGATCGCACCACGCAGCAGAACGCCTCGCTGGTGGAGCACAGCGCCTCGGCTGCGGCCACGCTCAAGACCCAGGCAGAACAGCTCGCGAGCGCGGTGCGCGTTTTCCGGCTGCGCGACAGCGTGGCCTGAGCGAATGGAGGCGGGGCCCCTAGAATGCAACGCCCCGCCTTCGCAGCCTTGCCTCCGCCTGCACCATGCCCTTAGACCCCCGGCTGCATACCAACAGCCAGACCGTGACCCTCAGCTTCGAGGGCACCCTGATCCAGAGCTGCATGCGCCTGGGCGACCCGGACGACCTGGTGCTGGACTACACCCGCACCATGATGGGCGCCCTGCTCTTCAACCCAAAGCCACGCCGCGTGCTGATGATCGGGCTGGGCGGCGGGTCGATGCTCAAGTACCTGCACCGCCATGTGCCCGAGGCCGACCTCACCGTGGTCGAGATCAGCCAGAGCGTGATCGATCTGCGCGACGCCTTCCACATCCCGCCCGACGACGACCGCCTCCGCACGGTATGCGACGACGGCGCAAAGTTCATGGTGAAGCCACCGCACACCTATGACCTGATCCTCGTCGACGGCTTCACGGGCGATGGCATTGCCGAGCCGCTGTGCTCACGCAGTTTCTACAACCACTGCCGCAAGGCGCTGACGCCCGAGGGGCTGCTGGTGGCCAACGTGCAGGCCGACACCGACCAGACCCGCGAGATCGGCAAGCGCCTGTTCAAGGCCTTCTCGGGCTCGATGATCTCGGTGTTGTCCGACGAGGGCGGCAACGACATCGTGACGGCCGGGCCGCGGCACCTGTTCGAGCAGTGCCGGGCCGATTTCGAGGGGCACTGGCAAGCCCTGGGGCCCGCGCACCAGGCCACACTGGCGGTGACGTCGCAGCGCATTCAGCGGGCGCTGATCAAGGGATTCCCGATCGGGTGACGCTATGCTGCGGCATGAGCTTCCGCTTCTGCCCTCAATGCGCCACGCCACTGCTGGACAAGCCGGTAGACGGCGCCCAGCGCCTGCGCTGCCCGGACACCGCCTGCGGCTTCGTCCACTGGGACAACCCGGTGCCGGTGGTCGCGGCCATCGTCGAACACGAAAACCACATCATCCTGGCCCGCAACGCCGCCTGGGCCGTGCCCTTCTATGCCCTGATCACCGGCTTCCTGGAGAAGCATGACCCCAGCCCGGAAGAAGCCGTGCTGCGCGAGGTGAAGGAAGAGCTCGGCCTCGACGCCACGCAACCAGCCACCTTCGTCGGGCATTACGCCTTCCCCAGGAACAACCAGATCATCCTGGCCTACCACGTGGTCGCCGAGGGCACCATCACGCTCAATGAAGAGCTGGTCGACTACAAGCGCATCCTTCCACAGAAGCTGCGCTACTGGCCCGCCGCCACCGGCCTCGCTTTGCGTGACTGGCTGCTGAGCCAGGGCCACACGCCCGAGGCGCTGGAGCTGCCCAAGCTGTAAGCCGTGCAAGGCGCCTCAACGGGCCGCAAGCAGGCCGAGGAGACCGGACTCAGCGGGCCTTCAGCTGCCCCACCCGGCTCATCGCCAGCCCTGCCGCCGCCGTGCGCGTCTCCACCCCCAGCTTGGCAAAGATATGCTCGAGCTGCTTCTTGACCGTGGCCGGGCTGCTGCCCAGGATGTCGCCGATGTCGCGGTTGGTCTTGCCCTTCACCACCCAGTACAGCACCTCGCCCTCGCGCGTGGTGAGCTTGAACTCCTGGCTCAGGGCTTCCATCGCAGCCTGGTCGGAGCTTTCCTGCATCACCAGCAGCCACTCGTCTTCGCCCGTGGGCTGGTGCAGCGCAAAGCTCAACCGACGGCTACCCTGGTTCACCACCCAGGCCGGCGGGAGGGGCGGTGCCTCGCCGCGCTCGATCGCCTGCGCCATGCGTGGCGCGTGCAGGCGCAGCCAGTCGGCCAGCTCCGCCGGGGCAGCCGTCTCCGGCACGTCGAAGAAGGCCTGCATCAGCTTGCGCGCCAGCGGCGTCTGCCACAGGATGCGTCCATCCGGGACGCGCACGGTCATCGACGCATGACCGAACGCATCCAGCGCATTGCGCGCCTGCCGGGCCTGCCGGGCACTGTGCATGTGGGCCTCGATGCGGGCCAGCACCTCGCGTGGCCGAATGGGTTTGACCACGTAATCCACGCCGCCCGCCTGGAAGGCCGCCACCACATGCTCGGTCTCGCTCAGGCCGGTCATGAAGACGATGGGGATGTGGCTGGTTTCGGCGGTGGCCTTCAGACGCCGGGCCACTTCGAAGCCGTCCATGCCGGGCATGACGGCATCCAGCAGGATGATGTCGGGCACCATCTGCGAAGCCCGTTGCAGCGCGGCCTCGCCGTGGGTGGCCACCAGCACGGTGTAGCCGGCTTCGTCCAGCGCATCGTGCAGCAAGGAGAGGTTGTCCGGCACGTCGTCCACGATGAGGACGACGTCGGTACGGCTGCGGTCGAGTGTCTCCAGCATCGGTTCAGGCTCTGTGCATCACGGCGCCGATTGTGCCTGCGCCAGCGCCTCGCGCAGGCTCGAGGCCATGGCATCGAGCTGAAACTGGCGCGCCATCGTCCGCATGCGCTGCACGAAGGCCTCGCAGGCCGGCTCGTCGGCGGCCATCTGGTCGAGCGCCTGGTGCACGCCCCGCATGTAGCCAGTGTGCACTTGATCCTCCAGCCGGCGCAGGGCGTCGTGCGACGGCAGCGAGGCCGTCGGGGCCGCTGTCGCGGGCGCCGGCACCACCGAGCCGGGCGCCCCCCGGTCGGTGACCGACTCGATCCACTGCAAACCTAGTCGGCGCCCCAGCCAGTCCAGCAGTTCACTCACGCGCACCGGCTTGACGATGAAGTCGTCGGGCGTGATGCCCACATCGTTTTCCAGCGCCTTGTCGAACGCGTTGGCCGACACGATGGCCGACGGCGCGTCGCACAGGCGCTGCTCACGGATGGCGCGCAGCGTGTCCCACCCGTCGAGGCCGGGCATGGCCAGATCCATGAACAGGGCATGGGGCAAGGCCAGCGGCGGCGTAGCGCGCAACTGCGCCAGGCACGCCACGCCAGACGGCAGCGGCGTCACCTCGAAGCCCAGCGGCTCGAGGATGCGGACCAGCAGGCCGCGGTCGGCCTCTTCGTTGTCCACCACCCAGATGCGGCGGCGCTCGCCGACGTAGCCCGTGCGCTGCCCGCGGCGTGGCGCCGCCTGGGCCAGGCCGGCCACCCGCACCTGGGGCAGGAACAGTCGGATGCTGAACGTCGTGCCGATACCTGGTGCGCTCTGCACCCGCATCTCGCCGCCCATGAGGTCCGTCAGCATCTTGCTGATCGTGAGCCCCAGCCCTGTGCCACTGGCCGAGCTGCCGGCCGCCGATGAACCCCGCGCGAACGGCTCGAACACCTTGTCGAGCTCCTCCTGCGCAATCCCGGGCCCCGTGTCGGTGATGTCGATCTGCGCAATCTCTCGCGCATAGCGCACCTTGAAGCACACCTCGCCGGCATGGGTGAACTTCACCGCGTTGCCCAGCACGTTGATCAGGATCTGGCGCACACGCCTTTCGTCGGCCCGCACCACGTCGGGCAGGCCCGGGTCGATGTCGGCGACGAAACGCAGCTGCTTGGCGCGCGCCTCGGGCTCGATGAGGCTCACCATCTGATACAGCAGCTCCGGCAGCCGGACCGGCTTCACGTCCAGCGTGAGCTTGCCGCTTTCAATGCGCGCGATGTCGAGCGTGCCTTCGATGAGCGACAGCAGGTGGTCGCCCCCCCGCTTGATGACACCCACGGCGTGCTTGACGTGCTCGGGCAGCTTCTCGTCTTCATCAAGCAGCTGGGCATAGCCGAGGATGCCGTTGAGTGGTGTGCGCAACTCATGGCTGATGGTCGAGATGTAGCGGCTCTTGGCCAGGTTGGCCTGCTCGGCGGTCTGCTTGGCCTGCTGCAGCTTCTCGTCGGTGACGCGGTGCGAGGCAATCTCGCGCACCAGCAGATGGGTCTGCCGGTTCGATTCTTCCTGAGCCACCTGACGGCTCTTGTGCGTGAGCACCACCCACCACGCCACCACGCCCACGATCAGCACGAGCGCGGCGAACACCTTGGTGAAGGCCTGCTGGAGCAGCTGGGCCGGGTCCATCGCGGTGGGCACGATGCTGTCCAGCTCGCGCAGCTGCTGCTGGAACACCAGGCCGAACAGCGCGCCCAGCAGGCCCGTCAGCACCAGCATCACCACCAGGAACTGGCCCAGTTCGGTGTCCACGCGCTGCCACAGGCGATCCGGCAGCAGCCGCCGGCCCAGCGCCCGCCACTGCACGGCCCAGCGCGCGTGTGGCTTGCACAGGTCCTGGCAGCGCGCATCGAGCGAACAGCACAGCGAGCAGATGAAGCCCTGGTAGGCCGGGCATTGCGCCACGTCGTCCTGCTCGTATTCGCGCTCACACACCGTGCAGCGGTGCAGTGCGCGCAGGCGGATCACCTTGCTCAGTGGCCGGCCCGCAGGGATGCCGGCTGGCTCATGGCCCTCCGCAGCCGCGGCGGCTTGGGGCTCGAACTGGGCCCGCGCCAGGTAGTAGCGCCCTTTCGTGGCCCAGGCGATCAAAGGCGACACGACGAAGGCGACGACCATGGCGATCACCGCCGAGAAGGCCTGGGCAAGCTCGCCCAGCAGCCCCACATGGGCCAGCACCGACACCAGCGAGGCCACGCCCATCGCGCCCACCCCGACCGGGTTGATGTCGTACAGATAAGCCCGCTTGAACTCGATGCCCGGCGGCGACCAGCCCAAGGGCTTGTTGATGACCAGATCGGCCACCACCGCCATGATCCACGCGATGGCGATGTTGCCGTACAGCCCCAGCACCTTGCCCAGCGCCTGGAACAGATTCAGCTCCATCAGCAGCAAGGCAATCACGGTGTTGAACACGACCCACACCACCCGCCCGGGGTGGCTGTGCGTGACCCGCGCAAAGAAGTTCGACCACGCCAGCGAACCGGCATAGGCATTCGTCACGTTGATCTTGATCTGCGACACGACGACGAACAGCGCCACCGCGGCAATCGCCCAGCGTTGATCGGGAAAAACCTTCTCCCACGCGACGAGGTACATCTGGTTCGGATCCAGCGCCCGCTCGACCGGCACGGCGAAGCTCATGGCCAGCCAGGCCAGCAACGCACCGCCCAGCATCTTCAGCACGCCGGGTATCACCCAACCCGGCCCGCCCACGAACACCGAGGCCCACCAGCGTGCGGGCTGCCCGGGCCGGGCCTCCGGCATGAAGCGCAGGTAGTCGGCCTGCTCGCCCATCTGCGTGATCAGGGCCACGCCCACCGTCAGCGCCGCACCGAAGCCCAGCACACTGAAGGCGCCATGCTGCCCATCGGCGCCCGCATAGCCGGCCAGGTCATGCAGGATCGTCGGGTGATCCTGAAAGACGTAGACATAGGGCACCACCAGCATCACCAGCCACAAAGGCAGCGTGAACAGCTGCAGCCGGCTGATGGTCGTGACCCCGTGGGTGACCAGCGGGATCACCACCAGCGCGCAGACCAGGTAACCCCAGGCGGGCGGGATGTCGAAGGCAAGCTCCAGCGCATAGGCCATGACGGCGGCTTCGAGCGCGAAGAAGATGAAGGTGAAGCTCGCGTAGATCAGCGAGGTGATGGTCGAGCCGATGTAGCCAAAGCCCGCGCCCCGCGTCAGCAGGTCCATGTCGACGCCGTGCCGGGCGGCATAGACGCTGATCGGCCAGCCGGCCAGCAGGATGATCAGCCCCGTGGCCAGAATGGCCCAGAAGGCGTTGAGGAAGCCGTGCTCGACCAGCAAGGTGGCTCCCACCGCCTCGAGCACCAGAAACGACGAGGCCCCGAACGCGGTGTTGGCCACACGCCAGTCGCTCCAGCGGCGCGCCGAGCGGGGCGTGAAGCGCAGGGCATAGTCTTCCAGCGTCTCGGTGGCCACCCAGGTGTTGTAGTCGCGTCGCACCTTGACGACACGCTGCAGCGCCTCGCCGGGCGCCGCGTTCAGGGCTGGACTGTTTTGGTCTGGGTCTTGCATAGTGAAGGATCAAGCCGGCCTGACACCGCAATTTCAGTGCCGCAGCCCTGCCTGGCTCCACACGAGACACCATGGAACTGACCCCTCGCGAAAAAGACAAGCTGCTGATCTTCACCGCCGCCCTGCTGGCCGAGCGCCGCAAGGCCCGCGGGCTGAAGCTGAACTACCCGGAAGCGGTGGCGATGATCACGGCCGCCATCATGGAAGGCGCACGCGACGGCAAGAGCGTGGCTGCGCTGATGAGCGAGGGCAAGACCGTGCTGAGCCGCGCCGACGTGATGGACGGTGTGGCCGATCTGATTCCTGAGATTCAGGTGGAAGCCACCTTCCCGGATGGCACCAAGTTGGTGACCGTGCACCAACCGATTGCATGACACCGTACAACCCGGCGCGCGATGCACCAATCAAGCGCATTGCGCCAACGACGTCATAAGCTCACGCACCACGCCGCCCCTCTCGACCGGCCTACCGGCCGCACTGTCTACCCGACGAGCACCACGATGAAGCACGCCATTCACACTGCCCTGACCGCCTTCGCCACCGGCCTCACCTGCCTGTCTGCCCATGCCCACGAAGGCCACGGCATGCCGGGCGTGGCGCACTGGCACAGCACCGACGTGCTGGGCTTCCTGGCCGCCGCCGTGGCCGTGGGCGCGGCCGTCTGGTTCAAGGGCCGCAAGTGATGACGCCCGGCGAACTGCTCACCGACGGCCCGGACATCGAGCTCAACCCGGGCCGCCGCACGTTGACCTTGGTGGTCGAGAACGCGGGCGACCGTCCCATCCAGGTCGGCTCGCACTACCACTTCGCCGAAACCAACGGGGCCCTGCGCTTCGACCGTGAGGCCGCGCGCGGCATGCGTCTGAACATCGCATCCGGCACCGCCGTGCGCTTCGAGCCCGGCCAGCAACGCACCGTCGAGCTGGTGGACTACGCCGGCGACCGCGTGGTCTTCGGCTTCCGCGGCCTTGTTCAGGGCGCGCTCTGACGCCCTGCACGCCCCCAGCCCCCTTCACATCGCCCCACCCTGCCCCGACTGGATTCCTGACGATGGCAAGCATTCCCCGACGCGCGTATGCCGAGATGTTCGGCCCCACCACCGGCGACCGCGTGCGCCTGGCCGACACCAACCTCATCATCGAGGTCGAGCGTGACCTGACCTTGCAGGCCGGCGGCTACGGCGAAGAGGTGAAGTTCGGCGGCGGCAAGACCATCCGTGACGGCATGGGCCAGAGCCAGCGCATGAACGGCCCGGAGGCTGGCGACGCGTGTGACTGCGTGCTGACCAACGCACTCATCCTCGACCACTGGGGCATCGTCAAGGCCGACATCGGCATCAAGGCCGGCCGCATCGTCAAGATCGGCAAGGCCGGCAACCCCGACGTGCAACCCGGCGTCGACATCGTCATCGGCCCGGGCACCGAGATCGTGGCCGCCGAAGGCATGATCGTCACGGCCGGCGGCATCGACACGCACATCCACTTTATCTGCCCGCAGCAGATCGAAGAGGCGCTGATGAGCGGCGTGACCACCATGATCGGCGGCGGCACTGGCCCCGCTACCGGCACCTTTGCCACCACCTGCACGCCGGGGCCCGACAACATCGCCCTGATGCTGAAGGCGGCCGAGGCCTTCCCCATGAACATCGGCTTTCTGGGCAAGGGCAATGCCTCGCAGCCCGAGGCGCTGCGCCAGCAGGTGAACGCCGGCGTGATCGGCATGAAGCTGCACGAAGACTGGGGCACCACGCCCGCGGCCATCGACACCTGCCTGAGCGTGGCCGAAGAAACGGATGTGCAGGTCGCCATCCACACTGACACGCTGAACGAATCGGGCTTTGTGGAGGACACCGTGGCCGCGTTCAAGGGCCGCACCATCCACAGCTTCCACACCGAAGGCGCGGGCGGTGGCCACGCACCCGACATCATGAAGGTGGTGGGCGAGCCCAACGTGCTGCCCTCGTCGACCAACCCGACGCGCCCCTTCACGGTCAACACCATCGACGAGCACCTCGACATGCTCATGGTGTGTCACCACCTCGATGCCTCGATCGCCGAAGACCTGGCCTTCGCCGAAAGCCGCATCCGCCGTGAAACGATTGCCGCCGAGGACATCCTGCACGACCTGGGCGCCATCAGCATGTTCAGCTCCGACTCGCAGGCCATGGGCCGCGTCGGCGAGGTCATTCTGCGCACCTGGCAGACGGCTCACAAGATGAAGGCCCAGCGTGGCGCCCTGCCCGGCGACACGGCCCGCCACGACAACGCGCGCGTCAAGCGCTATGTGGCCAAGTACACCATCAACCCGGCGCTCGCCCACGGCGTGTCGCACGAAGTGGGCAGCGTCGAAGAAGGCAAGTGGGCCGATCTGGTGATCTGGAAGCCCGCCTTCTTCGGCATCAAGCCCAGCATCATCATGAAGGGCGGCTTCATTGCGGCCGCGGCCATGGGTGACCCGAACGCCTCGATTCCCACGCCGCAGCCGGTGCACTACCGCGCCATGTTCGGCAGTTTCGGGGGCGCCCTGCAGCGCACCTCGCTGACCTTCATGAGCCAGGCCGCCATCGCGGCCGGCCTGCCCGAGCAGTACGGCCTGAAGAAGACCATCGTGGGCGTGAAGGGCTGCCGCACCGTGAAGAAGGCCGACATGGTGCACAACCACTATCTGCCGAAGATGGAGATCGATGCGCAGACCTACCAGGTGCGTGCCGACGGCCAGCTGCTGGTGTGCGAGCCGGCCACCGAGTTGCCCATGGCGCAGCGTTACTTCCTGTTCTGACGCACACTGCCGGGCATGCTGACCGTCAACAAACTCCTCCCCCAAGGCCAGGGCCTGGCCTCCGTGCTGCTCAAACGCGCTGCCACCGTCGAACTCGACTGGGACGTGCGCCAGAAGAGCCGCTTCGACGCCACCGACAGCCAGGGCCGCACCCTGGGCGTGTTCCTGCCCCGCGGCACCGTGGTGCGCGGCGGCGACGTGCTGGTGACCGAAGATGGCGCAATGATCCGCGTACAGGCGGCCCCGCAGCCGGTGCTGGTGATCACGCCCTGCGCCGAGCACGGCTCGCCCTTCGACCTGGTGCGAGCCGCCTACCACCTGGGCAACCGCCATGTGCAGATCGAGCTGCAGCCCGACTACCTGAAGATCGAGCCCGATCACGTGCTGGCCGACATGCTGCGCGCCATGCACCTGACGGTGCGCGAGGCCACCGAAGGCTTCGAGCCCGAAGGCGGTGCCTACGCCAGCGGCGGGCATGGGCATCACGGCCACAGCCATGACCACGGCGGGCACGACCACGCGGGGCACGACCACGACCATGGACACGCCCACGGCACGGCCAACCCGCCCCACGGCGCCCCCGGGCACGTGCACGGCCCGGGTTGCAGCCATGGTCATCACGATCACGCCGCCCCCGCCGCCAGCGCCAGCCGCGGCAAACCCATTGGCATCGCCGTGAAGGCCGCACCGGCGCCGCACGTGCACGGCCCGGGCTGCGGTCACGACCACGATCACGACCACTGAATGCCGCGCGTCCTGTCTCGCCCGGCGCCGCTCTCGCCTGGCGCCCGGTTGCATCTGATGTGGCTGGCCTCGCCCGCCTTGCCGGTGGGCGGCTTCAGCTACTCCGAAGGCCTGGAGGCCGCGGTCGATTCGGGCCGCGTCACCGGTGAAGCCGACGCCGCCGCCTGGCTGCGCGACCAGCTCCACCTGGCCGTGGCCCGCAGCGACCTGGCCGTGGTGGCACGTGCCGTGCCGGCCTGGCAGCGACATGACCTTGCCCGCGTGCACGAACTGAACGACTGGGTGCTGCAGACCCGCGAGACCAGCGAGTTGCGGCTGCAGACCGAGCAGATGGGCCGCTCGCTGGTTGAGTGGCTGCGCAACCGCGGGGGTGGCGCACAGGCCGATGCCGACGACGCCAGGCTGGCCCAGTGCGCGGCCCTACCGCCCGCCCCCACCTGGCCCGTCGCCTTTGCGCTGGCCGTGGCGCAGTGCCTGCCCGCCGCCGCCCCCGGTCAGGACAGCGACGCCGCCCTGCGCGAAGCCCTGTTGAGCTTCACCTTTGGCTGGGCCGAGAACATGGTGCAGGCAGCCATCAAGGCCGTGCCGCTGGGCCAGAGCGCCGGCCAGCGCATCCTCCAGGCCCTGGTGGACGCCATCCCCGACGCCATCGACCACGCCCTGACCCTGCCCGACTCGCAGCGCCAGGCCTTCACCCCCATGCTGGCCATCCTGAGTGCCCAGCACGAAACGCAATACTCCCGCCTGTTCCGATCATGAGCAACCTGCACCACATCCCCGGCCGCACCAAGAAACTGCCCCCGCTGCGCGTGGGCGTGGGCGGCCCGGTGGGCTCCGGCAAGACGACCCTGCTCGAGATGCTCTGCAAGACCCTGCGCGAGCAGTACGACCTCGTCGTCATCACGAACGACATCTACACAAAGGAAGACCAGCGCCTGCTGACCGTGGCGGGTGCGCTGGATCCGGAACGCATCATGGGCGTGGAGACCGGCGGCTGCCCGCACACCGCCATCCGCGAAGACGCCTCGATCAACCTCGAAGCCGTCGACCGCATGCTGGCCAAGTACCCGAACGCCGACATCGTCTTCATCGAGTCGGGCGGCGACAACCTGGCCGCCACTTTCAGCCCCGAGCTGTCCGACCTCACCATCTACGTGATCGACGTGGCCGCCGGCGAGAAGATCCCGCGCAAGGGCGGCCCCGGCATCACCAAGAGCGACCTGTTCGTGATCAACAAGACCGACCTGGCCCCCTACGTGGGCGCCAACCTCGAGGTCATGGAGGCCGACACGAAACGCATGCGCCCGACGCGCCCGTTCGTGATGACGAACCTGAAGACGAAGGCGGGGCTGGACCAGGTGATCTCGTTCATCGAGACCAAAGGGATGCTCAAGACCGCGTGACCTCGGGGGCTTGCCGCGGCAGGGTCAGCATCGCACGCAGGCCGCCATCGAGCGCAAAGACCAGGTGCCCGCCATGCCGGGCCGCCACCTGGCGCGCGATCGACAGCCCGAGCCCCGCCCCGTCTCCCCGCGCACCGAGTCGATCGAATCGGTCGCCCAGCCTGGGCAGGTCCTCCGGACGCACACCCGGGCCGGTGTCGTGCACGACAACGGCGACACCGCCCTCCATCGGATCGACCGCGACCCGCACCTCACCACCTGAGGGCGTGTACTTCAACGCGTTGCTCAGCAGGTTGTCGACCGCCATCGCGATCCACTCCGGGTGCCCGGGCACGTGCGGCACGCCGAGGGCAGCCTGCAAGGACACCTCCAGGCCACGTGCCAGGGCGGCCACCGCGACCGCGGCCACCCGGTCTTGCACCAGCGCAGCCAGATCCAGGTCATGCCGCCAGCCGGGCGTGGCGCTCAAGGGCGCTTCCGTGTCATGGTCAAGGCGGGCCAGCGCGAGCAGCTCGTCGGTCAGCCGCGTGGCCCGGTCGAGCGCCTGCATGGCGTTCGCCAGCGCCGTCTCACGCACTTGCGCCTCGTCTGCCCCGCGTGCCACCTCGATCTGAGCCCGGCAGGCCGCCAGCGGCGTGCGGAGTTCGTGTGAGGCATCGGCCGTAAAGCGCCGTTCGGTCGCCAGGGTTCGTGCCAGCCGCGTCATCAGCGCGTTGATCTCCTGCACCAGCGGCACGGTTTCCGACGGCTGCCCGGCCTCACTCACCGGCGCCAGATCCACCGCACGACGCCGCGCAATCTGTTTGCCCAATTGATGCAAGGGCATCAACCCCCTGCGCACCCCCCAACGTACCACCGGCGTGAGCAAGAGCACCGTGGCCAGGGTTGGCAAGCCCAGGCCCAGCGCCAGCGCCCGTGCCAGTTCGTTGCGTTCGGTCATGGGCTTGAGCACCGCCAGCCAGCGCCCGGCCTGCGCCTGCTCGAACCACCACACCCGCCAGCCGAGCCCACCGACATCCACGGTGCTCGCGGTGCGCAAGCCGGCCGGGTCACGTGGGCGTTCGGCAAACGCCAGCGGTGGCGCCATCGGGCTGCGGTACAGCAACGCCCCCTGTGGTGACCACGCCAGCACGGCGAGGTCCACCCCGTCGCCGTCGGGCTCGTCGATCAGCATCTCGTCCAGCGACTCATGCAATGCCGCGACGGACTGCGGCAGCAGGGGCAAGGCCACCGCCATCAGCTGCTGGTCGTAGATCTCGTCGACCTCCTCCACCACAGACCAGTACGTCCATGCGGCCATCGCCACCCACACCGGCAGCAAGACCACCAGCAGGCTGCGAACCAGCCTTGCGCGCAAGGACGTGCTCACGCTGTCGCCTTCGCCGGGTTGAGCACGTAGCCCACACCCCGGATCGTCACGATCCAGTCTGCCCCCAGCTTGCGACGCAGGTGGTGCACGTGAACCTCGACGGCATTGCTCGCAATGTCTTGCCCCCAGTCATACAGCGCCTCGGTCAACTGGGCCTGAGACTGCGGGCGCTGCGGCGATCGCATCAATCTGGCCAGGATGTCGAACTCGCGCACGGCGAGCGTCACGGGTTGCCCATGGCATGTCACGGTGCGCGAGGCGGGGTCGAGACTCAGTGCCCCCCAACGGAACACCGGCGCCGCCTGCCCTGCCGCGCGTCGCCCCATGGCCCGCAGTCGGGCCGCCAGCTCGGCCATGTCCACGGGTTTGATGAGGTAGTCGTCGGCCCCCGCGTCCAGCCCGGCCACGCGGTCCTCGATGGCATCGCGGGCCGTCAGGAACAGCACCGGCGTGGCGTCACCGCGCTGACGCAGTGCGGTCAGCACGGCCTCGCCAGGCATGCCGGGCAACTGACGGTCCAGCACGATGGCGTCGTAGCGGTGGGTCGCGAGCGCCGTCATGGCGTGCTCACCCGACGCCACCCAATCGACCGTCATGCCCGACTGCCGCAGGCCTTGCTGCAAGCCGTTGCCGAGCAGGCTGTCATCCTCCACCAACAGGATCCGCATGGCCGTCTGCCACCCTTTCATCGGCCTTCAGGCCGGCATGATGGTAAGCCCACGCAGCCCCCTGATACCAGCTGATCGCATCGGCCACGGCATCCCAGGGCGCGGATACGGGCTCGGGCAGTGCGCGCCCCTGCGCCACCCGCGTCGAGCGGACACCGCCGCGCGGATCCAGCCGCACCAGCACCCCGTCGCGCACCACCCCCAGATCCTGGTAGGTGCTGATGAAGGCCCGCTCGCGGCCGGGCTCCAGGTCAAACAAGTCATACCCGAGGAAGCGGCTCTCGTAGCGGAAGTTCAGCAACCCCAGCAAGGTGGGCGCGATGTCGATCTGGCTGGCGAGGCGGTCGACCTGCTTCGGACCGATGTATGCAGGCGCGTAGACGATGGCCGGGATGTGATAGCGCTCCAGCGGCAGATCGGTCTTGCCCGCGCTGGCCGCACAGTGGTCGGCCACGATGACGAACACCGTGTCGCGGAACCACGGGTGCTTTGCTGCTTCGTCGATGAAGCGGCCAATGGCCCAGTCCGTGTACTTCACGCCGCCCGCGCGCCCCGTGTGCGAGGGGATGTCGATGCGGCCGTCCGGATAGGTGAACGGGCGGTGGTTCGACGTGGTCATGACGTGCATGAACGACGGGCGCCCCTTTGCGTACGATGCATCGGCCTGCTGCATCGCCAGCGTGAACAGGTCTTCGTCGGCCACGCCCCAGATGTTCTCGTGGTGGATCGCCGCGGCGGGGATGGACAGGCGGTCCACGACCTCGTAACTGTTGGCGGAAAAGAAGGCGTTCATGTTGTCGAAGTAGCCGTACCCGCCATACACATAGCGTGTGTCATAGCCCTTGGCGCGGAACACGCTGCCCAGCGAGAACAGCCCCTCGTTGTGCGGCCGCTTGACGATGGACTGACCGGGCGTGGGCGGCACGGCCAGCGACAGCGCCTCCAGACCGCGCACCGTGCGGGTGCCCGTGGCATACAAACGCGTGAACAGCAGCCCCTCTCGGGCGAGCTGGTCCAGTCGGGGCGTCAGGCCATCCCGGTTGCCGAAGGCAGCCATGAAGTCGGCCGACAGGCTCTCCACCGAGATCAGCACCACGTTGAGGTGACGTTCCGGCACACCATAGTCCACCAGCCGCGTCAGGTCGTCCGTGCCCCGGTTGCGCAACCGGGCGTGCGGCGTCGCCAGTTGCCGGCGCAGGCGTGCCAGCGCATCCTCGGCCGGCAGGCTCTGATAGAAGTGCTCGAAATCGAGTTCGTTGTGGCGCAACGCGGCAAAGAACTCGTAGACACCGTCGCCGCTGAGGTCGTTGAGGTAGCGGTTGTCCGAGTGCTGCTTCATGTCAGCACGCACGGCAAGATGGCCTGGCGCCAGCAGCATCCCGATCACCACAGGCAGCGCCCAGGTCAGGCGGCCCTTGGCCTCGGTGGCGGCGGCCGGCATCAGCACGCGCCGCCCGAACCACACCGCGCCGACGGACACCAGCGCCATGAGGCCCAGCAACTTGCCCACGGGATAGGACTCCCGGATGTTGCCCACCACCTCATGGGTGTAGAGCAGGTAATCCACCGCGATGAAGTTGAAGCGGGTGCCGAATTCTTCCCAGAAGAGCCACTCGGCCGTGCAGACGAACAGCATCAGCATCAGCCACGCAGCGAGCCCGCACGCGGTGAGCGCGCGCCACCCGTGGCGTGCCCACCAGGCGGCCGGAGACAGGGCGAGGTAGAGGGCCAGCGGCCACAGCAGCGACGCGCCCGCGAGCGCATCGAACATCAGCCCACGCCCCATGACCTGCCCCGCCGTGCCAAGCGAGATGGGAGCCTGGCCGCCGATGCGCCACCACAGCAGGGCGCGCAGGGCGCTGGAGAGAAGAAGGAAGAGTCCCCACCAGCGGAGCCAGGTCTGCCAACCAGCCGGTCGGGAAGGTACACAGGACTGCATCGCGCGCCACGCCATCAAAGAATGAAGACGTCATTGAACGCACGCTGCCTTATCCCAGCCTTAAGGAAAAAGGGGCCTGAGGCCCCCATGCACGCTGCCTCTCCGGCGGTTGACGCTCAGTTGCCGCGACGGCGGCGCGACAGCCCGCCCGCCACGGCCAGACCGGCCAGCACCAGGGCGTAAGACGAAGGCTCGGGCACCACGGCCACCAGCTTCTCGCTGCCCTTGCCATTCAGCGCGGTACCCTGTAACTTGACGGCAAAGCGGAAATCCGGCGTGCCGAGGTCGGCCAGGCTCACACCACTCAGCTGGAACGAAATCGACTCGCCCGCATTGACGCCCGCCTTCGACGACGGCTTCAGCGCGGCCACCGAGTAGTCGACATTCCAGCCCAGGCTGGTCGGCAGGTGGGCGGCCTCCTTGGTGGCTTTCTGAAAGCTCACGTCCCCGGTGGTACCCGCGAACGACACCGAATCACCGCTGCCGACTTCGAAGCTCACACCGGCGATGAACGACTGGTTGCCGTCCTGCAGGGCGTTGGAGATGGTCAACAGCCCGGCATCGCTGAGCGACCAGCTCAGCACCGAAGAACCCGTGCCATCGCAACTCGTGGTGCCCGCGCAAACGAAACCACCGGTGCTGGCCTGGGCCGACATGGACCCGACCATGGCAACGGCCAGCGCGACGCCCTTGACCACGAAAGAAAGCTTGCTCATTTCAGATGTTCCCTTCTTTGTTAGAGGCCCTGATGGGGGCCTTCGCAGAAGAGTGTCCGATAGAGCCAGGGAAGAATCTACGCCCAACCGCGGGGCTCGAGGTGTAACGTCCGTAGCGCGAGGCAAGCTGGCGTCGGGTACGCCGTGGACGACGACGCAGGTGGTCCCCCCGCCAGGAATCGAACCTGGATTTCTCGCTTAGGAGGCAAGCGTACTATCCGTTGTACTACAGGGAGAGACCAGGGCGCCGAGTGTACAACCAAGCCGGCCGGCCCTCGCGGCTCACTCGGGCGCCACGTCTTCGGACACGCGCAGTTCCTGCACGGTGTAGCCCTCGCGCGTCAGCGCCTCACGCAGCCATTGCGGCTGTGCACCCTGCCCGTCCCACGTCTCACCGCTCAATGGATGACGGTACCGGTGGCGGGCCGGCGGCGGAGACTCATCCGGCCGCGGCACGGCTGCCACAACGGGGGCATCGGAGTGCAGCTCGCTTGGCGTGATATGCCAAAAATCCACGAGCTTGCGGATCGCACGCAGCACGGCCTCTTGTTCTGGGGTCATCATGGCGGGCCTCTGGAGGGCCGGGCGTTTCAACCGGGAGTCCGGTTCACGGACGTGATGCTAGCAAACCGATCATCGGCTACCGGACATCGTGTGATTTCGCTGGCAGTTTCCCCTCAAATTTCGGCCCGTAATGCCGAATACCCCTCTACATTCCCTCATCCCCATTGCCAACGGGGATCCGCAGACAGGACGGGCCGTTTGCTTCCTGTCAAGCACAACCCTTGACTGCTGAACACCATGCGCGTGAACCTGCCCGTCATCGATGAGCCCTTCCCCTACCCTCGGGGAATGTCGCTCGTCTCCACCACCGACCTGAAGGGCCGCATCACCTATTGCAACCCGGCCTTCATCCACGTCAGCGGCTACACGCGGGACGAACTGCTGGGACAACCCCACAACATGATCCGGCATCCGGACATGCCGGGGGAGGCCTTCCGGGACATGTGGTCCGCCATCCAGGCCGGCCGGCCATGGTCGGGGCTGGTGAAGAACCGCCGCAAGGATGGTCGGCACTACTGGGTGCGCGCCAACGTGACGCCGCTGATGCAGGGCAGCGAGCCCGTCGGCTTCATGTCCGTGCGCACCGAGCCGGAGGCCGCCGAGATCGACGCCGCCACGCGGCTGTACGCCCAGATGCGCGCCGAAGCCGAATCGGGTGCCCGCACGGTCGGGCTGCACAACGGGCGCGTGGTGCGTCTGGGCTGGCGCGGCAAGCTGTCCGACCTCACCTACATGGATCTGGCCGGCGAGCTGACCGTGGCCTCCGTCATCATGACGGCGCTGGGCTTCGGCCTGGGCATGCTGGTCGAACACGGTCTGGAGGCACTCGGCAACGCCAAATGGTTGCTCGCCGCGCTGTTCATGCTGGGCATCGGCCTGCTCGGCCGCGTCGTCTTCAGTCGACTGGCCGTCGCGCCGTTCCGCGACCTGCTGAGCTTTGCCAACCGCATGGCAGCCGGCGACCTCACCGTGCCCATCCATTCCGACCGGCTGGACATCGTGGGCCAGTTCACGCGGGCGCTCAACCAGTTGCAGGTCAACCTGCGAGCCATCGTGAGCGACGCGCGCACCGAGGTCGACCAGATGCTGATCGCCACCCGCGAGATCGCCTCGGGCAACCAGGACCTCTCCGGCCGCACGGAAGCCCAGGCCAGCAGCCTGGAGGAAACGGCGGCTTCGATGGAGGAGATCACCGGCACCGTGCGCCAGAGCGCCGACACCGCCCAGCAGGCGGCCCAACTTGCCGAGCAGACCACCAGCATCACGCAACGCAGTGACCAGGCGGTCGACAACCTCACCCGCACAATCCGCGCGATCGAGGAATCGTCCTCGCGCATCAACGACATCATCCAGGTCATCGACAGCATCGCCTTCCAGACCAACATCCTGGCGCTCAACGCCGCGGTGGAAGCCGCACGGGCGGGCGAGCAAGGGCGCGGTTTTGCCGTGGTGGCCGCCGAGGTGCGGGCCCTGGCGCAGCGCACTGCCACCGCCGCCAAGGAGGTCAAGCAACTCATCACCGACTCGGGCGAGAAGGTCAAGGCCGGCGCCGACATGAGCGAAGCCGCACGCGTGTCCATGCGCGAGGCGCTCACCTCGGTCGACCAGGTCGGATCGCTGGTGGGCACGATCAGCCACGGCGCGCGCGAGCAACTCAGCGGCATCTCGCAGATCAACCAGGCGGTGTCGCAACTGGACGGCATCACGCAGCAGAACGCGGCGGCCGTGGAGCAGATCGCGGCCGCCTCCATGTCGATGGCCGAGCGCGCCCGCGTGCTGGCCGACTCGGTGAAGGTGTTCCGCCTCGACGCCAGCGACAAGCACCACGGCGACACCGATGCCGTGGCGCTGCGCAAGGCCGCCAAAACCGCGCACGAGGCCGCACCCGCCTCCCGCTGAACCTGCGTTCACCCCCTGGCACGCGGGCCGTGCCAGGGGTTAATCCTGAGCCGCGCCGAGGCAATCCGGGCGATTTCGTGAGCTGGGCTGGCTAGACTCGACTGAGTCTGCCCTCGCCCCTCTGCCATGAAACTCGCGCTGCTGTCCGACCTCCACGCCAACCGCCAGGCCACCGAAGCCGTCTACGCCGACGCCCTCGCGCAGGGCTTCGACCGCCTCGTGTTCCTCGGGGATTACGTGGACTACGGCGGCGACCCGGGCTGGACGCTGGATTTCGTGCGTGCACGGCAGGCGGAAGGCGCCCTGTGCGTGCGGGGCAACCACGATGACGCCCTGGGCGAGCACACCACCAGCCAGATGGCGGACCACGTCATGCCCTCGCTCGCGTGGACCAAGGCCCAGCTGACGCCGGCGCAGCGTGACTGGGTGATCGGCCTGCCGCTGACCGCCGAGATCGGCCCCTGTCTGGTGGCCCACGCGAACGTCCACGACCCCGCCCACTGGGAGTACCTGCAGGGCCGCATGGAGGCCACGCGCAGCCTGTTTGCCACCCAGCACCAGTTCGTGTTCTGCGGCCACATGCATCAGCCCTGCCTGTACCACCTGTCGGCCACCGGCAAGGCGGGCGAGTTCATGCCGGTCGGCGGCGTGCCCATCAACCTGTCGCCCGCGCGGCGCTGGCTGGCCATCCCGGGCTCGGTGGGCCAGCCACGCGACGGCAATCCGGCGGCGTGCTACGCCACCTTTGACACGGATTCAGCCCTGCTCACCTTCCATCGCGTACCTTATGACCATGAGACCGCCGCACGCCGTGTGCGCGAGGCAGGTCTGCCCGAGGCCCTCGCAGAAAGGCTGATCGATGGACGATAAGGAGACGACCCTGACGGCGCCTGCACCGCGTCTGCAGGAAGGCATGGTGATCGACGGCTTTCTGCTCAAGCAGAAGCTGCACATGGGCGGCATGGCCACGCTGTGGGACGTGGTCCGTGTGGACGGACAGCCCGGGCCCGGCGATGGCGAAGGCCCGCTCATCATGAAGATCCCGCGCATCAAGGGCGGCGAAGATCCCGCCACCATCGTCGGCTTCGAGGTCGAGCAGATGGTCATGCCCATGCTCAAAGGGCCGCACGTGCCGCGTTTCATCGCGAAGGGCGATTTCATCCGCCAGCCCTACATCGTGATGGAGCACATTCCGGGCGTGTCGCTGCGCCCCCGGCTCGATGAGGCACCCCTGCCTGCCGACGACGTGGCCAGCATTGGCGCGCGCGTGGCCGTGGCCCTGCATGCGCTGCACAAGCAGCACGTCGTGCACCTCGACATCAAGCCGAGCAACATCCTGTTCCGGCCCGATGGCACCGTGGTGCTCGTGGACTTCGGCCTGTCGCGGCACGACCAGCTCCCCGATCTGCTGGAGGAAGAGTTCTCGTTGCCCATGGGGACAGGGCCCTACATCTCGCCGGAGCAGGTGCAGTTCGTGCGCAACGACCCGCGCAGCGACCTGTTCGCCCTGGGCGTGATGCTCTACCACCTGAGCACGGGCCAGCGGCCTTTCGGGCAGCCCAACACCGTGAGCGGGCTGCGCAAGCGGCTCTACACGGACCCGGTGCCACCGCGCGCCATCAAGCCCGATCTGCCGCCGTGGCTGCAGGAGGTCATCCTGCGCTGCCTGGAGGTCGATCCCGACAAGCGCTATCAGAGCGCCGCCCAGATCGCCCAGGACCTGCAGCACCCCGACCAGATCGCGCTGACACCGCGCGCAGACCGCCTGGGCACCAGTGGCAAGCTCAAGACCCTGAGCCGCTGGTTCAAGGCCATGGGCAATGAGCCCAAGGTCGAGACCACGACCGTGGGCCATGTGGAGCGCTGCCCGATCATCATGGTGGCGATCGGCGTGAAGACCGGTACACCGGAACTCGACCAGAAGCTGCTGTCGACCGTGCGCCGCATCCTTCAGATCGAGCCCGGCGCCCGGCTGGCCTGCGTGAGCATCATGAAGACCAACCGCATCGGCATGGACACCCTGACCGACGAACAGGGCAACAGCCTGCACGTGCAACAGCTGGTCGCGATCAAGCACTGGGCCCGCCCGCTGCAGCAGGACCTCAAGCTCGACGAGCAGCGCCTGACGTTTCATGTGCTCGAGGCGCCGGACACCGCCGCCGCCATCGTCGATTTCGCCAACCGCAACCAGGTCGACCACATCGTGATGGGCGCGCGGGGCAACTCGGCGCTGCGGCGCTATCTGGGCAGCGTGAGCGCGCAGGTGGTGGCCGAGGCCGAATGTTCGGTCACGGTGGTTCGCGTCTGAGGGGGCACGCCCCATCACATCGGCCATCCCGATGATTTGAATTCGAACATTTTAGTTTTCATGATTGATCGGAAGCCCTAGCATCCGACCCCATGAATGCTCTGTCGAATCTGCTGGACCCTGCGGTCCTGTTCTTTGTGTTTGGCGTGGTCGCGGGTCTGCTGCGCTCCAACCTCGAGATCCCCGCGGCCATCAGCCGCTTCCTGTCCCTCTACCTGCTGATGTCGGTGGGCCTCAAGGGCGGTTTCTCGCTGTCCCAAAGCGGCCTGGGCCCCCATGTGGTCACCGGCCTGCTGGCCGCGGCCCTGCTGGCGGTGGTGATCCCGTTGATGGGGTATGTGCTGCTCAAGCGCTGGCTGAACAAGCTCGACGCCGCGGCCGTCGCGGCCACCTACGGCTCGGTCTCCGCCACCACCTTCATCGCGGCCACGCAGTACCTCGCCAACCAGGGCATCGAATTCGGTGGCCACATGGCGGCGGCCCTGGTGCTGATGGAATCACCGGCCATCATCATGGCCGTGGCCCTGGCCAGCTGGGTGCGACGCCAGCAGCGGAACACGGCGCCCGTGGTCACGGCCACGCAACCGGCCGCCGAAGGCCCGCCGCTGGGTGTCAAGGCCGTACTGCACGAGGCCCTGACCGACGGCGCCCAGTTGCTGCTGCTGGGCAGCCTGGTGGTCGGCATGGTGACGGGCGAACACGGCAAGGCCATGATGGAGCCCTTCTCGTCGGGCCTGTTCAAGGGCATGCTGGCCATCTTCCTGCTGGACATGGGGCTGCTGGTGGCGCGGCAGTTGCCGCTGCTCAAGGGCGTGCCGGCCGGTCTGCTGGCCTACGGCCTGCTGGGCCCGCTGGTGCATGGGGCGCTGGCCATCGGGCTGGCATGGACGCTGGGCCTCTCGCAGGGCGACGCCACCCTGCTGACGGTGCTGGCGGCCAGTGCGTCGTACATCGTGGTGCCCGCGGTGCTGCGCCACGCCATCCCCGAGGCCAACCCGGGCCTCTATCTGGGGCTGTCGCTCGCCGTCACCTTCGTGTTCAACATTCTGGCCGGCATCCCGCTGTACACGGCCGTGGTGGCGCGCCTGTGGCACGGCTGAGCGCCCCGCTCGCAGGCAGGCCGGTCAGCATGAGCGTGTAGCGGGTCGGCGCGGGCGCGGGCATCACGCCGCTTCTTGCGACAAGGCAAGTCGGCCACGGCCGGCAGGCCGGACACTGGCAGGCATCTCGGCCTCTCCGGCCTCATTCACGTCGCCCGCCATGACCATCTCGCGCAACTGGGCCACGCCGCTCACCATCGGCAGCTTTCTGCTGATGGCCGTCACCGGCCTTCTGATGTTCTTCCACCTCGATACCGGCCTGAACAAGGCCGCCCACGAATGGCTGGGCTGGGCCATGGTGGCCGGCGTGGTGGCGCACGGGGTCGCCAACGGGCCGGCCTTTGTGCGGCACCTGAAGCAACCCGTCGGGCGGGTGCTGATCGGGGTGTTTGCCGTGCTGTTGATCGGCTCCTTCCTGGTGCCTCAGCAGGGTGGCGGCAGCCCGGCCGGCCTGGCCATCAACACCCTGACCCACGCCCCCTTGAGCCGGGTGGCCGCGCTGCGCGGCGAGCCGGTCGAGGCCCTGGTCGGCCGCCTGGAACAGGCGGGCTTCACGGTCCAGGGACCGGACCAGAACCTGGCCAGCGTGGCTGGCGACCGCGAGCAGGTTGGCAAAGCGCTGCGCGCCGCCCTGCCCACGCCCTGAGCAGCGTCAGCCCATCGCCTGCAGCGACAGCACCTTCTGGAAGGCATCCACCAGCTTGCCCTTGCGGGCGCGCTTGCCGACGTGCGCCGCGTAGGCGCTGTTGCGCACATCCTCTTCCTTGGGCTTGCCGCCCCGCGTGGTGCCGATCACGCGCACGCCCTGGTGCACGGTGGCGATCGCAATCAACGGGTCAGCCTGGGTGTCGACCTCCATCAGCGTGAGGCCGCGGCCGCCATTGGACTGGAGCTTGAGCTCGTCCAGGCCGAACACCAGCATGCGACCGCTCTGTGCCAGGCAAGCCACCTGGGTGTGGGCGGGCTGCACGCGCACCGGTGGCAGCAGCGTGGCGCCTTCGTCCAGCGTCAGGAAACCCTTGCCGCCCTTCTGGCGCGTCATCAGATCCCCCAGCCGGGCCAGCAAACCGAAGCCGGCGCTGCTGGCCAGCAGCACGGTCTGGTCGGGTGAGCCGGCCAGGTAATGGCGCGGCTGCGTGCCGGATTCGAGCTCGATCATGGTCGTGATGGGCTGGCCATCGCCGCGGGCACCGGGCAGGCTGCTGACCGGCACGCTGTAGACGCGGCCATTGTTGCCCAGCACGATGAGCGGGTCGACCGTGCGGCACTCGAAGGTGCCGTACAGGCCGTCGCCCGCCTTGAAGGCGAAGCCCGCCGGGTCGTGGCCATGGCCGGTGCGGGCGCGCACCCAGCCCTTTTCACTGATCACCACCGTCACCGGCTCGTCGATCACCTTCACTTCGGCCACGGCGCGCTTTTCGGCCTGGATCAGCGTGCGGCGCTCGTCGCCGAACTGCTTGGCGTCGGCCTCGATCTCCTTGATCACCGTGCGGCGCAGCACCGTGTTGCTGCCCAGGATCTCTTCGAGCTTGCCCTGCTCGCCACGCAGATCGGACAATTCCTGTTCGATCTTGATGGCCTCCAGCCGGGCCAGCTGGCGCAGCCGGATCTCAAGAATGTCCTCGGCCTGGCGGTCGCTCAGGTTGAAGCGCTCGATCAGCGCGGCCTTGGGCTCGTCGCTGTGGCGGATGATGGCGATCACCTCGTCGATGTTGAGCAGCACCAGCTGCCGGCCTTCGAGGATGTGGATGCGGTCGAGCACCTTGTCCAGGCGGTGCTGCGTGCGGCGGGTGACGGTTTCCATGCGGAAGCCGATCCACTCGGACAGGATCTGCCGCAGATTCTTCTGCGTCGGCCGGCCGTCGGCGCCCACCATGGTGAGGTTGATCGGGGCCGAGGTTTCGAGGCTGGTGTGGGCCAGCAGCGTGTTGATCAGCTCCTGCTGGTCGATGGTGCGACTCTTGGGCTCGAACACCAGGCGCACCGGAGCGTCCTTGCTCGACTCGTCGCGCACAGCGTCCAGCACCGACAACACGGTGGTCTTGAGCTGCAACTGCTCGGCCGTCAGGGCCTTCTTGCCAGCTTTGATCTTGGGGTTGCTCAGCTCCTCGATCTCTTCCAGCACCTTCTGCGAACTGGTGCCGTGCGGCAGTTCGGTGACGACGAGCTGCCACTGGCCGCGGGCCAGGTCTTCAATCTTCCAGCGTGCGCGCACCTTGAGGCTGCCGCGGCCGGTGCGGTAGGCGTCGGCAATGTCCTGCGCGCTGGAGATGATCTGGCCGCCCCCGGGGAAATCGGGGCCGGGCAGCATTTCGGCGAGTTCGGCGTCAGACAGCTGGTCGTTGCGGATCAGGGCCACCGTGGCGGCGGCCACTTCACGCAGGTTGTGGCTGGGGATCTCGGTGGCCAGGCCCACGGCAATGCCGCTGGCGCCGTTGAGCAGCACGAAGGGCAGGCGCGCGGGCAGTTGCCTGGGCTCCTCGGTCGAGCCATCGTAGTTCGGCACGAAGTCGACCGTGCCCATGTCGATCTCGTCGAGCAGCAGGCGGGCAATCGGCGACAGTCTGGCTTCGGTGTAACGCATGGCCGCGGCACCATCCCCGTCGCGCGAGCCGAAGTTGCCCTGGCCGTCGATCAGCGGGTAGCGCAGCGCGAAGTCCTGCGCCATGCGCACCATGGCGTCGTAGGCGGCGGTGTCGCCATGCGGGTGATAGCGGCCCAGGACGTCGCCCACCACGCGGGCGCTCTTGACGGGCTTGGGGCCGGTGTTGCCCGAGAAGGTGAGGCCCATGCGCGCCATCGCATACAGGATGCGGCGCTGCACGGGCTTCTGTCCGTCACACACGTCGGGCAGGGCGCGGCCCTTCACCACGCTCAGTGCGTACTCGAGGTAGGCGCGCTCGGCGTAGTGGGCCAGGGTCAGGGACTCGCCGCCATCGCTGGGCGGCGCAGTGAAATCGATGGTCTGTTGGGTCATCGTGGTCGGTCAATGCGGGCCCGGGCTGTCCGGGCGGAAGGAAGTGTAGTGGCACGGCGGCCTCTCGCCGGCGGCGGGCGGGCCTCCCTTTGACGCGGGTTTGCATCGGATTGCCGGACTCAGTCTCGCGGCAGAGCGCCGCAGCCTCGCTACGCTCATCGGATGTCTGCCCTCGTCTGGTTCAAGCGCGACCTGCGTACGGTCGACCACGCGCCGCTGCATGCAGCGCTGGCGCGCCACGGTGCAGCCGGGGTGCGCTGCCTGTACGTGATCGAGCCCTCGCTGTGGCGGCAACCCGATGCATCGGCGCGGCAGTGGGCGTTTGTGCGCGAAAGCCTGATCGAACTGGAACAGGCGCTGAGCCGGGCCGGCTGCCGCCTGATGGTGCGCCAGGGTGAGGTGGTCGACGTACTGGACGCGCTGTGGCTTGAAGCCCCGTTCGAGGCGCTGCTGGCCCACGAAGAAACGGGCAACGCGGTGACGTACCAGCGCGATGTGGCGGTGGCGCAGTGGTGCACGGCGCACGGTGTGGTGTTTGGCGAAACACCGCAGACCGGGGTCGTGCGGCGCCTGCGCGACCGGAACGGGTGGCATCGGCACTGGCAGCGCTTCATGGCCAGCCCGACGCTGCGGGCACCGATGACGCAAGATGTTGGCAGAGCCGCAGCGCCGGGTCTTGTGCTGCCCGCCTCCGCCGCGCTGGGCCTGACCGACGGGCTGCCGCGCCATCGCCAGCGTGGCGGCCGCGAAGCAGGCATGGCGGTGTTGAACGAGTTCCTGCATGACCGTTGCGGGCGCTACCGCGGGGGCATCTCGTCGCCGCTGTCGGCCCCCACCGCGTGCTCGCGTCTGTCGCCCTACCTCGCATGGGGCTGCCTGTCGATGCGCGAGGTGGTGCAGGCCACCGAAGCCCGCATGGACGTGCTTCACGCGCAGGCCGCCCTTGACCCGCACGCGGCCAGGCAGCACGCTGGCCTGAGCGCGTTCCTGAGCCGCCTGCACTGGCACTGCCACTTCATTCAGAAGCTGGAGAGCGAGCCCGAGCTGGAGTGGCGCAACCTGCACCGCGGCTACGACGGCCTGCGCGACGAAACCGCCGACGAGGCCCGCCTCGCGGCCCTGATGGCAGGCCGCACCGGATGGCCGCTGGTGGATGCCTGCGTGACGATGCTGCGCGAGACCGGCTGGCTCAACTTCCGCATGCGCGCCATGCTGGTGTCCGTGGCCACGTATCCGCTCTGGCTGCACTGGCGGCCCGTGGGCCTGTGGCTGGCGCGCCAGTTCGTCGACTACGAGCCCGGCATCCACTGGAGCCAGATGCAGATGCAGGCAGGCACCACGGGCATCAACACCACCCGGGTCTACAACCCGATCAAGCAGGCGCGCGACCAGGACCCGCAAGGGCACTTCGTGCGCCGATGGCTGCCTGCCCTGCGCCGCGTGCCCGACACCTGGCTGTTCGAGCCGTGGCGCATGCCGCCCGATGTGCAGCAGCGCTGTGGTGTGCGGGTGGGCAGCGACCCGGCTGCAGACATCCCGCTGCCGCTGGTGGACCTGGAGACGGCCTTGCGGACCGCCCGTGCCCAGGTGCACGCCGTGCGGGCGCGGCCCGACGTGAAGGCTGCCGTGGCCGGGATCGTCGAGCGGCACGGCTCGCGCGTGAACCGCGATGGCCGCGGCCTGGGCCCGCGCCGCAGCCGCAGCCCCGCAACGCCGGCGGCCGACCATCCGCAGCTGTCCCTGGAGTTCTGACATGCGCATGCGCAAGAAAGCCGATCTGCCCACCAAGCTGTGCCTGGCCTGCCAGCGGCCCTTCGCCTGGCGGCGCAAATGGGCGCGCGACTGGGACGAGGTCAAGTACTGCTCCGACCGCTGCCGACAGCAGCGCCCCTCACAGGGCAAGGCTGCCGCATGAGCACGGTGATCCACTGGTTCCGCCACGACCTGCGTCTGGCTGACAACCCGGCCCTGACCCGCGCGGTGCGGGCCGCCCAGGCCCACGGGCACACCCTGCTGCCGGTCTACATCTGGGATCCGGCCCAGGCGCAGCCCACACGCTGGGTGCCACGCCGCATGGGGCCGCACCGCATGGCCGTGCTGGCCGACACGCTGACTGCGCTCGACAGCGCCCTGCAGCAACGCGGCAGCCGCCTGCTGGTGTTGCACGGCGCGGCCGTGTCCCTTCTGCCGCGGCTGGTGCGGGCGGTGCAGGCCGTGCAGGTGAGCGCCGAGGCCATTGCCGCGCCCGAGGAGCAGGACGAGGCCGACGCGCTGGCGCGCACAGCCCGCCTGGAGGGATGGCGCTGGACGCCGGTGTGGCAGTCGAGCCTGCTGGATCCACCCGACCTGCCCTTTGCCGTGGAGCGGACCCCGGACGTGTTCACCGCCTTTCGGCAGCAAGTGGAGCGCGCCGACGTGCAACCCCGGGCGCCGCTGCCCGCCGCCGCCCGGCTGCCAGCCCTGCCCCCGCACGATGCGCTCTGGGAGCCGATGGCTGCGGCACAGGGTCATGCTGCGCGGCTCACTCAGGATGGCGCGCACGGGCCGCCCTTGCTGTGCCACACCCCGCTGAAACGGCCTGTGCCCCCCGTGCTGATGCCGGAGGCACGTTCGGCCTTTCCCTACCACCTGCCCGCCTGCGCCCCTGGCGAGGCTGGCGCGCAGGACCATCTGGCTCAGTACATGAGCCGCAAACTGCCACACAGCTACAAGCACACGCGCAATGGCCTGATCGGCGTGGACTACTCGAGCAAGCTCTCTCCCTGGCTGGCGAGCGGCGCGCTGTCGGCCCCGCAGATCATGGCGGCGCTGCGCGCCTTCGAGGCCGAACACGGCGCAAACGACGGCAGCTACTGGCTGTGGTTCGAGTTGCTGTGGCGCGATCATTTCCGGCTGATGCACCTCAAGCACGGCCGTGCGCTGTATCGCGCCCGGGGCCTGACTCAACTGTCCCCACCGCCCCATGACCCCCAGGCCTTCCAGCGCTGGTGCGAGGCCCGCACCGGACAGCCCCTGGTGGACGCCGGCATGCGGGAACTGGCAGCCAGCGGCTTTCTGTCCAACCGCATGCGGCAGGTGGTGGCCAGCCACCTGGTGCACGACCTGCGCTGTGACTGGCGTGCCGGGGCCGCCTGGTTCGAATCCCAACTCGTCGACCACGACGTCTACAGCAACCAGGGGAACTGGCTGTATGTGGCCGGCCGCGGCACCGACCCGCGAGGCGGACGCCGCTTCAACCTCGACAAGCAGGCGCAGGACCACGACCCACAAGGCCACTACCGCCGGCTGTGGGGCACCGCATGACCACACTGCGCCTCATCCTCGGTGACCAACTCAACCCGCAGCACAGCTGGTTGGCCGAGGTGCACCCGGATGTCGTCTACGTGTTGATGGAGGTACGCAGCGAGACCGACTACGTGCAGCACCACGCGCAGAAAATCCTCGCGATCTTCGCCGGCCTGCGGGACATGGCGCGCCGCTTGAAAGAAGCCGGCCACCGCGTGCGCTACGTCGCCATCGACGATGCGAGCAACCGCCAGTCGATCACGGGCAACCTGAGTGCCCTCGTGGCCCATTACGGTGCCCTGCGCGTCGCGTACCAGGCACCCGATGAATGGCGGCTTGACGCCGAGCTGGCGGCCTGGGCCCGGGGGCAACGCGCGCAAGGCGTCGTGGTCGAGATGGTGGACAGCGAGCACTTCCTGACCACACGCGACGAGGCCCGGGCCATCTTCCAGGGCCGCACGCAGTGGTTGATGGAGCACTTCTACCGGCAGATGCGCCTGCGCCACGGCGTGCTGCTGGAGGCCGATGGCAAGCCATCCGGCGGCCAGTGGAACTTCGACCACGACAACCGCAAGCCGTGGCCCGGCACCCCGGCCGAGCCTGCCGACTGGCGCACCCCGCACGACCATCGCGCGCTGTGGTCCACCATCGAAGCGGCCGGTGTCGCCCACTTCGGTGAGCCGCAGGCCGGCACGCTGGCCTGGCCGCTGAACCGCGAAGAAGCCCTGCAGCACCTGGCTGCCTTCGTGCAGCACGCCCTGCCCCACTTCGGCGACTTCCAGGACGCGCTGACGCACCGCGGCTGGCGCCTGTTTCACTCGCTGCTGTCGTTCGCGCTCAACACCAAGATGCTGAACCCGCGCGAGGTGGTGGGCGCGGCAACGGCCGCCTGGCAAGCCGGCCACGCGCCCCTGCCCGCGGTGGAAGGCTTCATCCGGCAGATCCTCGGCTGGCGCGAGTACGTGCGCGGCGTGTACTGGGCCCACATGCCGGGCTACACCGAGCGCAACCAGCTGGGCCACACGCGCCCGCTGCCCGCCTGGTTCTGGACGGGCGACACGCGGATGGCGTGCATGAAGCAGGCCATCGGCCAGTCGCTGCGCGAGGCCTACGCCCACCACATCCAGCGTCTGATGGTGATCGGCAATTTCGCGCTGCTGGCGGGGCTCGATCCACAAGCGGTGCATCGGTGGTATCTGGGCGTCTACATCGACGCCTTCGAGTGGGTGGAGGCGCCCAACACGCTGGGCATGAGCCAGTTTGCAGACGGCGGCCAGCTGGCCACCAAGCCTTACGTGTCGAGCGCCGCCTACCTGCACCGCATGGGCGACCATTGCGCCGGCTGCCCCTACGACCGCAAGGCCCGACTGGGCGAAAACGCCTGCCCCTTCAACGCGCTCTACTGGGATTTCCACCTGCGGCATGAACAGACCTTGCGTCGCAACCCTCGCATCGGCATGGTCTACAAGCAGATCGACCGCATGACACCCGACGAGCGCACCGCCACCCAGGCCCAGGCCACACGGTGGCTGGCAGACATCGACACGCTCTGACGCGCCGCCGGGATCGGGGCACCCGAAGGGGCGCCATGCCGTCGAGGCGCTGCGCGACCGCGGCATGCTGATCGCGCTGGACGATTTCGGCGCCGGCCACTCCGACTTCGACCGCGTCTGGCGCATCCGGCCGGACATCGTCAAGCTCGACCGCAGCCTGGTCACCGCCCTGGCCGAAGACCCGGCGCGCCTGCGTGTCATCACGCAGACGGTATCCGTGCTGCACGAGGCCGAGGCCCTGGTGCTCATGGAGGGCATCGAGACGGCGCGCGAGGCGCTGCTCGCGCTGGAGTCGGATGTCGATCTGGTGCAAGGCTTCTACTTTGCGCGCCCGCATCCTGAACTCGATCGCCGCGCGCGCCACGACGACATCGTGGCGCTGCATGGCGAGCTGGCCCGCTTCCGCGCCGCCCAGCGGCAGCGCCAGAAGAACCTGCTCGCCCCCTTCCAGAACGCCATCGGCTATGCGGGCGTGCTGCTGAGCGCGGGGCGCTCGCTGGACGAAGCCGCGCGCTCGTTCCTGGCGCTGCCCGGTGCACTGGTCTGCTTCGTGCTGGACGAATCCGGCTTCCAGGTGGGGCCGAACCTGTGGGTGGAAGACCAGCGCACCGCACAGGGGCCGGCCTTCAGTCCGCTGGCGCAGGCGGACGGCGCCTGCTGGGCGCGCCGGCCGTACTTCAAGCGTGCGCTCCAGTCACCGGGACGCGTACAGGTGACCCGCCCCTACCGAACTCTGGGCGGCAAGGGCATGACGGTCACCGTCTCCTACGCCTTCCAGCAGGCCCAACCGCATGGCGAGGCCGAATCGGGGTGGCGCGTGGTGTGCGGTGATGTGAGCTGGGGCCCGGGGGGTGTCCGGCACGCCGAAGAGCCCGACGCCGCCGATCCGCCCCCTACCTTCCCTGCGCCCCTCGCCTGATCAGCCGGCTACCATGCGGGGTATTTCCACTCCCGCAGACAAGCGCAATGACCGGCCCCACCCGCGCCTTCTGGCAAGAACGCTTCGACACCGAACAGACTGGCTGGGACCGCGGCGGCCCGAGTCCCCAGCTGAACGCATGGCTGGACAGCGGCGTCCTTCAACCCTGCCGCATCGCCGTGCCCGGCTGCGGCAACGGCTGGGAGGTGGCCGAGTTGGCGGCCCGCGGCTTCGATGTCACCGGCATCGACTACACCGAGGCGGCGGTGGCCCGTACCCGCGCACTGTGTGCCGAGCGCGGCTTCCAGGCCCACGTTGTCCAGGCCGACGTGCTGACCTTCCAGCCAGATGCCCCCTATGACGCCGTGTACGAGCAGACCTGCCTGTGCGCGCTCCACCCCGATCACTGGGTGACGTACGCCGGGCAACTGCACACGTGGCTGAAGCCCGGTGGCCGGCTCCATGCCCTGCTGATGCAGCGGGTGCGCCCCGAAGCCAGCGAACAGGGACTGATCGAAGGGCCGCCCTATCACTGCGACATCAACGCCGTGCGCGCGCTGTTTCCCGCAACACGGTGGCAGTGGACCAAGCCGCCGTACATCAAGGTACCGCATCCCAGCCTGTCGCATGAACTGGCGCTGACGTTAGACCGCCTTTGATCCACATCAAACGCATTGCATGCACAGGGCATGTCTAAGTCACAGGTCCGGAAAACCGGTTTTTTCCCCTTCAGGTCGACGCCAATTGGCCGAAAGTGAAAGAACCGATAAATCCAACAAAGGAACCCGGACTCCATGACACGCTCATCTTCCACCCCGTTCGGCATCGCCGGACGTCTGATGGCCGTGGTGGCGCTGCTGACCCTGGTGCTGGTGGGCACCGCGGTCTATGCCACCCGCCAGCTCGGTGAGGTCGAACACCTCGCCCTGCGCGCCGAAAAGAACCGCGTCCCGCAGCTCACGCGGATGGCGCACATCGAGTTGAACGTGACGCGGGTGTCACTTCAACTGCGCCACGCCATGCTGGCCCGTACCCCGGCCGAACGACAGGCCGCGCTCGATGACATCGGCGCCAAGCGCCGCCTCATCGACGAGGAGCTGGAACGCTACCGCAGCCTCCTGCTGACGGACGTCGGTCGGCAACGCTACGCCGCGCTGCCGGATCTGCTCAAAGCCTTCTGGAAGACCGGCGAGGCCAACATCGCCCTGATTCAGCAGGATCGCAAGGACGAGGCGTTTGCCTTTCTCGTCGAGCACACCATCCCGGCGCGCAACGCGCTGCTCAAGGTGCTTGCCGACACGGTCGAGTACCAGAGCCACAGCCTTTCGGAAGAAGTCACCGACATTCAGAACGCCGCAGACGCCATCCGGCGCACACTGCTGGGCGCGTTCGCCTTCCTGATCGCGGGGCTCATCGGCTTTGCCGTGTGGACCGGTCGCACGCTCCGTCAGCGTGTGCGCGCTGCACAGACCGTGGCCGAGCGGGTGCGTGACGGCGACCTGGCCAGCGAGATCCGGGACGAGGCGCGAGACGAGCTCTCGCCGCTGGTGAACGCCCTGGCCGAGATGCAGGCCGCTCTGGCGCGTGTCGTGTCGGGCGTGCGCAGCAGCGCCGAAAGCGTGGCGACCGCCAGCCGTGAAATCGCGCTGGGCAACCAGAACCTGTCGGTGCGCACCGAGAGCCAGGCGTCGGCACTGGAGGAGACGGCCGCCACCATGGACCAGCTCGGCGCGACCGTGCACCACAACGCCCAGCAGGCGCAGCAGGCCACGCAACTGGCCGAAGAAGCCGCGTCCGTGGCGGTACAGGGCGGCACGGTGGTGGGCAACGTCGTGCAGACGATGCAGGGCATCTCGTCGTCCTCGCGCCAGATCGCCGACATCATCAGTGTCATCGACGGCATCGCGTTCCAGACGAACATCCTGGCGCTCAATGCCGCCGTGGAAGCCGCCCGCGCGGGCGAGCAGGGCCGTGGCTTCGCCGTGGTGGCCAGCGAGGTGCGCAACCTCGCGCAGCGCAGCGCCGAGGCCGCCCGCGAGATCAAGTCGCTGATCCAGGGCAGCGTGGAACAGGTCGAGCAAGGCGCGACGCTGGTCCAGGAAGCCGGCGAAACCATGGACGGCATCGTGCGCGCCATCACGCGGGTCAACGAGATCGTCCGCGAGATCAGCACCGCCAGCCGCGAGCAGAGCGCCGGCATCGGCCAGATCGGGCAGGCCATCGATCAGATGGACCAGTCCACCCAGCAGAACGCTGCGCTGGTGGAGGAATCGGCCGCGGCCACGCAGAGCATGAACCACCGCGCCGATGAACTGGTGCAGGCCGTGGCCGCCTTCCGACTCCGCCACGCCTGAACGACAACGTCGCTCAGATGTCGACGTCGACCGCGTCGCCGTGCAGCTCCATCAGCTCACGGCGCGACGCGGCCTCACCCTTGCCCATCAGGCGGTTGAACGCCCCTTCGGTGTCACAGAAGCCAGGCTCGCCGTAGGCCACCGGCAGCAGGCGGCGGGTGTCCGGGTTCAGCGTGGTGTCCCACAGCTGTTCGGCGTTCATCTCGCCCAGGCCCTTGAAGCGGCTGATGCTCCAGGCGCCTTCGCGGCAGCCTTCCTTGCGCAGCTTGTCGAGGATGGCGGTGAGCTCGCCCTCGTCCAGCGCATACAGCTTGGCCGCCGGCTTCTTGCCGCGCGCCGGCGCATCCACCCGGAACAGCGGCGGGCGAGCAATGTAGATGTGGCCCGTCTCGATCAGCTTCGGGAAGTGACGGAAGAACAACGTGAGCAGCAGCACCTGAATGTGAGAGCCGTCCACGTCGGCGTCCGACAGGATGCAGATCTTGCCGTAGCGCAGCCCTGACAGGTCGACCTCGTCGTTCGGCCCGTGCGGGTCGACCCCGATGGCCACCGAAATGTCGTGGATCTCGTTGTTGGCGAACAGGCGGTCGCGCTCGACTTCCCAGGCGTTGAGCACCTTGCCGCGCAGCGGGAGGATGGCCTGCGTCTCCTTGTCGCGGCCCATCTTGGCGCTGCCACCGGCCGAGTCGCCCTCGACGAGGAACACCTCGTTGAACGCGATGTCGCGGCTTTCGCAGTCGGTCAGCTTGCCCGGCAGCACGGCCACGCCGGAGCTCTTCTTCTTCTCGACTTTCTGGCCGGCCCGCTGGCGCGCCTGCGCCTGCTTGATCACCAGTTCGGCCAGCTTGCGGCCGTACTCCACGTGCTGGTTGAGCCACAGCTCCATGGCGGGCTTCACGTAGGTGGTCACCAGGCGCAGTGCATCGCGGCTGTTCAGGCGCTCCTTCGTCTGCCCCTGGAACTGCGGGTCCAGCACCTTGGCGCTCAGCACGAAGCTGGCGCGGCTGAACACGTCGTCGGGCATCAGCTTCACACCCTTGGGCATCAGCGAATGCATCTCGATGAAACCCTTCACCGCGTTGAACAGGCCGTCCTTCAGCCCCGCCTCGTGCGTGCCGCCGGCGACGGTCGGGATCAGGTTGACGTAGCTTTCGCGCATGGGCGCGCCTTCTTCGGTGAAGGCCACGCACCAGGCCGCGCCCTCGCCTTCGGCGAAGTTCTCGGTCTCGCTGCCGCTGGCGTACTGCTCGCCCTCGAACAGCGGGATGACCGGATCGGTCGTCAGCGTCTGGGTCAGGTAGTCGCGCAGGCCGCCCTTGTAGAGCCAGGTCTGCACCTCGGCGTCCTTGCCGGCCTTCTCGATGGTGAGCGTGATGGTCACGCCCGGCATCAGCACGGCCTTGCTGCGCAGCATGTGCACCAGCTCGCCACGCGGCAGTTCGGCGCTTTCGAAGTACTTCGCGTCCGGCCACACGCGCACCGTGGTGCCGTTCTTGCGGTCGCCACTGGCGGCCGGGCGCACGGCCACCGGCTCGATCACGTCGCCGCCGCTGAAGGCCAGCGTGGCCACCTGCTTGTCGCGGCACACCGTCACCTGCAGGCGCGTGGCCAGCGCGTTGGTCACGCTCACGCCCACGCCGTGCAGGCCGCCCGAGAAGCTGTAGGCCCCGCCCGACCCCTTGTCGAACTTGCCCCCCGCATGCAGGCGGGTGAACACGATTTCGACGACCGCCACGCCCTCCTCCGGATGCAGGCCGAAGGGGATGCCCCGGCCGTCGTCTTCCACGCTGATCGAACCATCGGTGTGCAGCGTGACGGCGATGCGCTTGCCAAAGCCCGCCAGCGCCTCGTCGGCCGCGTTGTCGATCACTTCCTGGATGACGTGCAGCGGGTTGTCCGTGCGGGTGTACATGCCCGGCCGCTGCTTGACGGGCTCCAGGCCCTTGAGGACGCGGATGGAGCCCTCGCCGTAGGTGGCGCTGGGCTGGGTGGACGCTTTGGAAGACGGCTTGACTGACATGGGGGCCGATTCTACGGACGTCTGGCTGCCCCCTTACCCAGGCGCACCCCATGCACCCTTCGGTTGCGTTTGCACACACCCCCATCGTTCCGTGACAAAATCCACACTGTTCACGAACCGGATTCCTTCATGAAGCTGCTGCAGCGCGCCACCGCCTCCTTTCTGACCGCCATGACGCTGGCCGGCAGCGCGTGGGCGAACACGAGCTACACGGTCGGCATCCCGACGGCTGACCCGTACACGCGGTTCGAAAACCACGTGGCGCCGGGCGAGTTCAGTGACAGCTTCAATTTCAGGCTCAGCGCCCCGACCTCGGGTTACATCTGGCTGTTCGCCCGCCAGGATGCCTGGTTCGGCTTCGATCAGGTCGAAGACACCGAGGGCGTTTCGCTGGTGCTGGTGAACAACCGGACAGAGCGCGAGTACCGCGCCGTGCTCTTCCCCGAAGCGCAGCGCACCGTGTCGCTGCTCGAGCCCGGCGTGATGGACATGGTGGTGGCCGGCTTCGACCCCAACAAGTCGCTGTTCCTGTCGGGTGACTTCGCCGCCGGCGATTACTCGGCCTTTGTGTCTGGCACGGCCACCGGCTCGGCCGGGTCGAGTTACATCGCGAAGTTCAGCTTTGCTCAGCCAGTGCCCGAGCCGAGCTCGATGGCGCTGATGCTGCTGGGCCTGGGTGCGGTGGCCTGGGCAACACACGCACGGTCTGGCCAGCGCAAACCGAGCTGAACCCGGCCGCTGCAGCTCACTGGAAGTATCCCAGCATCCGCTCGATCGCCATCGTGAAGGGCTGCTGCATCATCGGCAGCGTGAGCCACAGGCCTGTCAGGCCCACGCCCAGCGTCACCGGGAAGCCCACCGAGAAGATGTTCATCTGAGGTGCCACGCGCGCCACCAGGCCCATCACCATGTTGATGAGGATGAGCATGGCGACCACGGGCAGCGACACCCACAGTCCCAGCTTGAACAGCTCGGCCCCCCAGGTCTGCGGCTGAACCACCTTCATGAACGCGAGCGGTTCGGGTGACACCGGAAAGGCCTGAAAGCTCTGCAGGACGGCGGCGGTCAGCAGCAGATGGCCGTTCATCACCACGAACAGCCACGCCGCCACGGTCCCATAGAAGCGGGCGACGGCGTTCAGCTGCCCACCGCTGGTCGGGTCGAAGAAGGATGCGAAGCTCAGGCCCATCTGCAGGCCCACGATCTCACCCGCAAACTCGATGGCGGCAAACACCACACGCGCCGCAAAGCCCACCGTCAGGCCGATCAGCACCTGCTGCACGATCAGCATCAACGCGTGCGGCGAGGCAATGGTGTACGCCTTCAGCTCGGGCGGCAGACTGGGTTCGGCCGCTACGGCCACCAGCAGCGCCAGCCCGATGCGCACCCGGCGCGGCACCACCCGCATCGAGAGCACCGGCGCGGAGGTGAACAGGCCCAGCACCCGGAAGAAGGCCCAGAGCCAGGGCGAGATCCACGCCAGCACCTCGGCTTCGGTGAAGGACACCACGGTGCGTCAGCCCACCACGTTGGGAATGTTCTGCAGCACCTGCTGGATGTAGTCCACCAGCGTGCTGATCATCCACGGGCCGGCCACGGCCAGCGTGGCGAACGCGGCCAGCAGCTTGGGCACGAAGGACAGCGTCTGCTCGTGGATCTGCGTGGCCGCCTGGAAGATGCTGACCACCAGGCCGACGGCCAGCACGACGAGCACGATGGGCCCGCACACGGTCAACAGGGTCAGCAGGCCGTCACGGCTGATGGTGAGTGCTTGTTGGGGATCCATGGTCGGCTTTCAGTTCACTGCACGAAGCTGGCGGCCAGGGAGCCGAGCAGCAGGTTCCAGCCATCGGCCAGCACGAAGAGCATCAGCTTGAAGGGCAAGGCCACGAGCACGGGCGACAGCATCATCATCCCCAGGCTCATCAGCACGCTGGCCACGATCATGTCGATGACCAGGAAGGGAATGAAGATCAGGAAGCCGATCTGGAAGGCCGACTTCAATTCGCTGGTGACGAAGGCCGGCACCAGCACGCGGAAAGGCACAGTCTCGGGCTTGACTTCGCCTTCGATGCGCGCAAGTTTGACGAACAGGCCCAGGTCGGACTGGCGCGTCTGCTTGAGCATGAACTGGCGCATCGGCGCCTGGCCGCGCTCCAGCGCCTCGTTGAAGCTGATCTGGCTGGCGGCGAAAGGCTCGTAGGCCTCCTTGTAGACCTTGTCCAGCGTCGGGCCCATGACGAACATCGTGAGGAACAGCGACAGGCCGACGATGACCTGGTTGGGCGGTGCCGCCTGCGTGCCCAGGGCCTGACGCATCAGGCTCAGCACGATGGCGATGCGGGTGAAGCCCGTCATCATCAGCAGCACGGCCGGCAGGAAGCTGAGTGCCGTGAAGAACAGCAGCGTCTGGATGGGCACCGAGTAGCTGTTGCCCGAGGGGCCCTGCCCCACCATGAGCGGCAGGCTTGCGGGGGCCGTGGGGGTCTGGGCCCACACCAGGCCACCGGCCAGGCTCAGGCCCAGTGCGGCCAGCAGGCGCAGTGCCAGGCGGCGTCGATTCGAAGAAGACATGGTCATGCCTGAGGGCCGTTGGAGGTGCCCTGGTTGCCAGCGGCCTTGCCGGCCGTCAGGCGGCTCAGCACGGCAGCGAAGGCCTGCGCGGGGGGCACGGCCTGCGCGGGTTCATAGCCAGACAGCGGCGCCATCGCGTGCAGCTTGCTGATGCGCTGCGCGGTGACGCTGAGGATGAGCCAGGTGCGGTCTTCGCCGGCGCCCACCTCGACGGCCACCAGGCGCTGGCCCGGGCCCAGGTTGAGCACGCTGATGGTCTTCATCAGCGCCTGCCCGCCCGGCAGACCGCCGCCCTGGGCCAGGCCCGATCGCTTGAGCAGCCACAGGCACACGGGGATGCAGGCCACCACGAACACGAACCAGAACACCATCAATCCACTGGAGGCCATCGCCCTGCTCTTTCTCTGTGTGAGGGATCAGCCGCCGCGGCTGAGGCGGCGCATGCGCTCGGACGGGGTCACGATGTCGGTCAGGCGGATGCCGAACTTGTCGTTGACCACCACCACTTCGCCCTGCGCAATCAGGAAGCCGTTGACCAGCACGTCCATCGGCTCGCCGGCCAGCGCATCCAGCTCCACCACCGAGCCCTGCGCCAGTTGCAGGATGTTCTTGATGGGGATGCGGGTGCGGCCCAGTTCCACCGTCAGCTGGACGGGGATGTCCAGGATCATGTTGATGTCGTTGCCGGCCGGGTTGGCAGCCGGCTGCTGTGGCGCGAAGTTGGCAAACGCCGCAGGCGTCATCTGCGGGGCGGCACTGGTCACTTCGCTGGCCGCCGAGGCGAACACATCGTCGGCCGAAGCAGCGCCACCGGAAGAAGCCTGCTGCGCCAGCGCGGCCTCCCATTCGGCCGCCATCGCGTCCTGTTCGGCGCCGTCGCTCGGGGGGAACTCTGCAGCATCAGACATGTCGGTCTCCCAGCCAGCCTGTGTTGCCGGCCGTCAGTAGCTTTTCAATACGGAGGGAATACTTGCCGTTCGAGGTGCCGTAGTAGCAGTCGAACACGGGCACGCCATCGACCTTGGCCTGGATGATCTTCTCCAGGTCGAGCTCGATGAAGTCGCCGGGCTTGAGCGCCAGCAGGGTCTCGACCGTGGCAGGCGCATGGCCCAGCTCGGCCACCAGGCTGACCTCGGCAGACTGGATCTGCTGGGTCAGCAGCGTCACCCAGCGGCGATCCGGCTCGGCCGAGTCGCCCTGGATGGACGAGAACAGGATGTCGCGGATCGGCTCCAGCGTCGCATACGGGATGCAGATGTGGATGGTGCCGCTGGTGTCGCCGATTTCCAGCGTGAACGAGCAGCACACCACGATCTCGCTGGGCGTGGCCACGGTGGCGAACTGCGGCTGCATTTCCGAACGCTGGTAGTCGAGCTCGACCGGGTAGATGCCCTGCCACGAGCGCTTGTACTCTTCGCTGATCACGTCGACCAGGCGGCGGATGATGCGTTGCTCGGTGGCCGAGAAGTCGCGGCCTTCGATGCGCGTATGGAACTTGCCCGAGCCGCCGAACAGCGCGTCGATCACCGAGAACACCAGCGTCGGATCACAGACGATCAGGCCCGAGCCACGCAGCGGCTTGATGGCCATGATGTTGAAGTTCGTCGGCACGACGATGTCGCGCAGAAAGGCGCTGTACTTCTGCACTTTGATGCCGCCCACCGAGACTTCGGGCGACTTGCGGATCAGGTTGAAGAGGCCGATGCGGATGTTGCGGGCAAAGCGCTCGTTGATGATCTCCATCGTGGGCATGCGCCCACGCACGATGCGCTCTTGCTGCGCGAGGTTGTACTCGCGGATGCCTTCCTTGGGCGTCTCGTCCTGCTCGAGCTTCTGGCTTTCGCCCGTGATGCCCTGCAACAGGGCATCGACTTCGTCTTGCGAGAGGATTTGCTGGGTCATGGTCGGCAGACTTCAGAGACCGTGGGCGCGAGGGTCGACACGCTCGTTCACTGGATGATGAACGAGGAGTAGGCGACCTGGACGATCGGGTTGTAGAGCTCGACGCGGCGCTTCTTCTTTTTCTTCTTCTTGGCCGTGTCTTCCGCCGCTTCTTCCTCTTCGGGGTCTTCCACCTCATAGCCCATCGCGCGGGCGGCCTCGCGGCGGATCTCTTCGGCGAGTTGCTGCTTGCCTTCGGCCGTCAGCAGTTCGGTCGACGACTTGTGCGACAGGATCAGCAGGATGGCGTTGCGGATGGCCGGCATGTAGGCCTTCATCTCTTCGCCCAGCTTGGGGTCGTCCACCTGCAGGCTCACACCCACCTGGGCGTAGCGCTCTTCGTCCTTGTCCGCCAGGTTGACCACGAACGGGTCCAGCGGCACGAAGGTGGGCGGGGCGGCATGTTCATCCTTGCCATGCGCGGGCTTCTTGGCCGACTTGGCGGGCTTGGCGTGCTCTTCCTCGCCGCCTTCTTCCGCAGCCGCTTCGGCCTCGGCCGCATTCTTCTTCATCACGAAAAAGGCGGCCCCCCCCCCGCCCAGCAGCAACACAGCCACTGCAGCAAGGATGATGATCAGTTTCTTCTTGCCCTTCTTGGGGGCGTCGCCATCGGCGGGGGCCGCAGCAGGGGCAGCTGACATTCGCTCTTCTCCTGGAGTCCATGCCCTGCACACTCAAACGGTGTACAGGCCATGGGTGGATTGTCCGAAGCCAGCCGCATCGCGAAAAAGCGATAAGCCCGGTGAAAGGCGTTTGATTCTCCGCTGCGGTGTCGCGCCCGCTCAGGCGTAGAGGTCCAGACCGCCCAGTCTCCCTGGGCGCGGCACGTTCACCGGACGCATCGCTGCCTCGTGGTCGAGGCCAGCCTCCGTGTCGGCCCGGCCAGCCCGGCCCGTGGTGATCCCGCCACGCTGGGCGTCGGCCTGAGCAGATGGCTGACCAAAGGACTGCTGGGCGGTCTGGTCAGACACGCCGGCACCGGTCAGGCTCAGGCCCACGCTGTCGAGCGCGCTGGACAACACGGACATGCTGGCCTCGATGGCCTTTCTCGTTTCTAACGCGGCGGCCGCGAAGTCCACCTGGGCAGACTGGCCATCCAGTGAAATCTTCACGCTGATGGGCCCCATCTCGGCCGGATTCAGGTGCAGCTCGGCCGTCATCGGGCCTTCGGTGCCGGCACGACCGACCCACACGCGAACCTGATCCGAGAGTGCCTGTGCGAAATCCGGGCTGTTCACGGGGGTCTGCAGGGTGGCGCTCTGGGTCGGGGCGTCGGTGCGGGCGGCTTGCGCCGGGGCGCCGCGCAGGCCGCCGGCCATCAGGCTGGCAAACGCATCGGTTTCCACCTTCTGCTCGCCCGACTTGCCGGTGGGCGACAGCATGGCATCGGCCTGCAGGGCCAGCGTGCCGGAGGCCTGACGCCAGGCAGCCGGATCCAGGGCCAACGTGCCCTGGCCTGCCGCGTCGGTGGCCTGTGCGCCCTGGCCTGCGGCCGCCTCGGCCTGCTCACCGCCCGACAACGCTGCGGCCGCTTCGGCAGCCAGGGCATCGGCCTCGGCCTGCCCTGCCAGCCAGGCCATCAGGCCCGCGGCATCACCCGGCTGAAGGTGGGCCGGCGGCTGCAGCTCCTGCACCAGCGGGCCGCCATCGGCTGCGGCGGCCGCGCGCTGCTCTTCGGTCTCGCGCGTGCTGCCCTCTTCGGCCGGCTTCTCACTGGATTCGGCTCGCTGCCCTTCCTTGGCGGGCGCAGGCTTGTTGCGCGCCTCTGCCCGGTTGACGCTGCGATCGGCCGGGCGCTGGGCCTGCATGGCCACCTCGGGCTGCGTTGCTTGCGGGCGCACCGGCACGGGGGTACGGACCGGCTGGGGCGCCTTCGCGACCTGGGCCGGGCGCGCGGGCGCGCTCGCCGGCTTCGGCGCGGGCTCGCTGCCGGCCTGCTGCTGGCTCATCAGCTGCGCGAACGAGGGCGCGCCACTGCCGGCCTGCTGAGCCGCCAGGCGGGAGGCGAGGTCACCCAGGCTGCTGCCGTTGACGGCGTTCGGGCTGACGGTGACGTTCTTGTTGCTGGCAATCGGAGAGCTCATCGCGGGGTTCCTTGGGGCTGCAGCGGGTCAGACGGAGAACGAAACAGGAATCAAGCAATCACAGGGGCCCGACGGCCATCGACAGGGTGCCGCCCAGGCCACTGCCACCTCGGGTGAGACGGGCTGCCATCTCGTCGGTGGCCTTCTGCTCCTGGCGGGCCGCACGCACCTGCTGTTCGGCATGGCGGCGGTCGATCAGCTGCGAGACGGCGGCCACGCGGCGCTCGCGCTCGATCAGCTGGGCCTGCAGGCGGTCCACATTGGCACGGGCCAGGCTCACGCGGCGATCCTGCTCGCCCACGGCTTCGGCCAGGCGGGCCATGAAATCCTGGTAGCAGCGCAGGATTTCCATGCCGCCGCTCTGGCGGAACTGCGCCTGCCAGCGCTGCTCGTAATCACGGCGCCAGTCGGTCAGGGACTGGGCCTGCCGTTGTGCGGCGTCCAGGGCCTTGCGACCGGCGTCCAGGGCGCTGAGGGCCTCGTCACGGGCCTTCTCGGCCGACTCGAGCACCATCAACAGGGCGTGTGCACCGCTCATCGGGCCACCTTCTTTTCAACGACGTTCATGAACTGCTTGGACGACATCAGGGATTCACAATCTGGTGAAGCTGCGCGACGCTGTCTTCCAGCATAGCGGGGGTGTGCATGCCTTGCTGCAGCATGTGCACCATGGAAGGGTGAACACGCACGGCCATGTCCAGTTCCGGATCGCCGCCAGGCACATAGGCGCCGAGCTGGATCAGGTCACGCGCCTTGCTGTAGCGCGACCACAACTGGCGGAAGCGACGGGCATCGTCGATGTGCATGGGGTCGGCCACGTTGTGCATCACCCGAGAGGCCGACCGTTCGATGTCGATGGCCGGGAAATGCCCGGCCTCGGCCAGATCGCGCGACAGGACAATGTGGCCGTCCAGGATGGCGCGCGCCGCGTCGGCAATCGGGTCCTGTTGGTCGTCGCCTTCGGACAGCACGGTGTAGAACGCGGTGATCGAGCCATGGCCATTCAGGCCGTTGCCGCTGCGTTCCACCAGCTGCGGCAGCTTGGCAAAGCACGAGGGCGGGTAGCCCTTGGTGGCCGGCGGCTCGCCAATGGCCAGGGCGATCTCGCGCTGGGCCATCGCATAGCGGGTCAGCGAATCCATCAGCAGCAGCACGTGCAGGCCTTGATCGCGGAAGTGCTCGGCCACGGCGGTGGCGTAGTTGGCGCCCTGCATGCGGGTCAACGGCGGGGCATCGGCCGGTGCGGCCACCACCACCGAGCGGGCCAGGCCCTCTTCGCCCAGGATGTCCTCGATGAACTCCTTGACTTCGCGGCCCCGCTCGCCGATCAGGCCCACCACGATGACGTCGGCCTGCGTGTAGCGGGCCATCATGCCCAGCAGCACCGATTTGCCCACGCCGGAGCCGGCGAACAGGCCGATCCGCTGCCCGCGGCCCACGGTCAGCATCGAATTGATGGCGCGAACGCCGGTGTCCAGCGGCAGGCGCACCGGATCACGCTCCATCGCGTTGATGGGGCGGCGGGCCAGCGGCTCGCTGCGCACGTCCTTCAGCGGGCCCATGCGGTCCAGCGGCTCGCCCTGGGCGTTCACCACCCGGCCCAGCAGGCCGCTGCCCACGGGCAGATGGCGGGTGCGGTCTTCGCTGCGGCGCCACGGGTGATTCGGGCGCCCCAGCACCGGCGGGTTGACGGGAATCGTGCGCGGCACCACGCGGGCGCCGCTGGCCAGGCCATGCACCTCGGCGGTCGGCATCAGGTACGCCCGGTCGCCGGCAAAGCCCACCACTTCGGCCAGCACCGGCGTGGATTCCAGCCGGGCTTCCGAGTGGATCTCGCAGACGGCGCCCACCGGCAGACGCAGGCCGGCGGCCTCCAGCACCAGCCCGGCCACGCGCACCAGCTTGCCCTGGTTCTCCAGCGGGCTGCGGGCCATGGCGCAATCGTCCAGATCGTCCAGAAAACGGCTCCAGCGGTCCATCGCCACGCCGGGCTGCAATTGCAAGGGCATGTTCATGCTTCACCTCCGTCGTCGGGTCGCACGTCGCCCTCATCGGCCGATACCGCGGTGTTGCGCGTGTCCTCGCGACCGCCGTTCCATTCCGTCTTGTGACCGATCGAAGCCGCCGCCAGGTTCCAGCGCGCCTCCACGGTGGCATCCACGATGGCGATGTCCGATTCGACGATGCAGCCGCCGCGGGCGAGCATCGGGTCGGGCACGACGCGGGCGCCCCGCGCCTGAAGCAACTCGTCCAGCTGCCCCTGGGCCAGGGCGTGGTCATCCGGATTCAGGCGCAGCACGATCTGCCGCGCTGACGACAGCAGCGCACCCAACGCCTCCTCGGCCACCGCCACGACCACTTCCGGGCGCTGCAGCAACTCGGTGCGCACGGCCTGGCGGGCCAGTTCCAGCGCCACGCCGGCAATGCGGCCGGCCAGCTGCTGCTCCAGCAGCTCCAGCCGATGATGGAAATCGGCCGCCAGCGCGCCAATCTGGTCGTTCATGTAGGCGGCCATCTGCGCGCCCTGGGTCTGCTTGTAGGTCTCCAGCGCGGCCAGCCCGTTGCGGTAGCCGTCCTGGTAGCCGCTCTGGCGCGCCTGCTCGACCAGCTCGTCCACGCTGGGGCCGGCCGGCGCCGCAGCCTGCTCAGCAGCCTTGGCTGCCGCTGCGGCCGCCGCCTCGGCAGCACGGGTTTCAGCCTCGGCCTGGCCCGGCACCCCCCCCACAATGGGCCGGCGCATGGCCGGACGCGGAGGCTGCTGCGGCGGCACGGCCGCACGGGGTCCGGCCGCGGGGGCGTCAGCCTGTGCGGCGGCGCCACCAAATGCCGGGCGCGCACCCGGCACGCCCGACGCACCGGCAGCCGACCCGGCCGACGGCGCAAACGGCCGCTGCGTGGCCCGCATCTCGGCGGCAGCACGCTCGGCCAGCGTCGGCTTGCGCACGCCGGTTTCCACGGGCGCGGGCGGCGGGGTCTCGAAGGTCTCCAGGTTCCAGGCCGAGAAGCTGCCCAGCTCTTCGCGCGGAATGAAGCGCGTGTACGAGCTGCTGCCGTGGCCGCCGGGGGCCGCTGGCGCCTGGGGCTTGGGCTTAGACGTACTCATCGTCTCCTCCGCTGGCCAGCGTGATCTGGCCTTCGTCGGCCAGACGGCGGACGATCTTCAGCATTTCCTTCTGCTCGCCCTCGACCTCGGACAGCTTGACCGGGCCGCGCGACTCCAGGTCCTCGCGCAGCGTTTCGGCCGCCCGGCTGGACATGTTCTTGAAGACCTTTTCCTTGATCTCGGGCGACGCCCCCTTGAGCGCGATGATCAGCGACTCGGTCTGCACTTCCTTGAGCAGCGTCTGGAAGCCCTTGTCGTCGAGCTTGATCAGGTCGTCGAAGGTGAACATGTTGTCCATGATCTTCTGAGCCAGGTCGCCATCCGATTCGCGGATGTAGTCCAGCACCGACGTCTCGACGCTCGAGCCCATCAGGTTGATGATCTCGGCCGCCGGCTTCACACCGCCCAGCGACGACTTGCGCATCTGGCTGCCCCCCGCCGACAGCACGCGCGACAGCACCTCGTTCAGGTCCTTGAGCGCCGCTGGCTGGATGCCATCGAGCGTCGCGATCCGCACCATCACCTCGTTGCGGTGCCGGTCGCCGAAGCACTTCAGCACCGACGAGGCCTGGTCCGGGCTCAGGTGAACCAGGATGGCCGCCACGATCTGCGGGTGCTCGTTGCGCAGCAGTTCCGCCACCGAGCCCGGGTCCATCCACTTCAGGCTCTCGATGCCCGTGACGTCGCTGCCCTGGATGATGCGGTCGATCAGCAGGTTGGCCTTGTCATCGCCCAGCGCCTTGCGCAGCACCGACTTGATGTACTCGTCGGTGTCCGGCACCAGCGAGCCCATCTCGACGGCTTCGTCCTTGAAGCGGTCCAGCACCGACTCGATGCGGTCCTTCGTGATCGTCTTGAGCTTGGCGATCGTCTCACCCAGGCTCTGCACTTCCTTTGGCTCGAGGTGCTTGAACACGCCGGCGGCTTCCTCTTCCCCGAGGGACATCAGGAGGATGGCGGCGTCTTCGAGTCCTTTTTCGTCCATGGTGCGACCTGTTCGTGCTCAGTTGTTCACCCAGCCGCGCAGCAGCGTGGCCATGGCAAGCGGGTTCTCTCGGGCCATCTTGCGGGCCTCTTCCAGGCGGGCGTCGATGCCCGGGGCCTCCAGCGCCGCCACGGGCAGGCCATCCTCGCCAATGACCTCGCCCGGGCGGAGCTTCACCCCTTCAGGGCCTTCCAACGCCGGCAGCTCGTTGAGGTCGTCGACCACGGCACTGAGCTTGGGCTGCTCATCGGCCGGCTCCGGCGGCAGCGGACGGGCCGCCTTGATCGCCGGGCGGATGGCCCCGAACACCACGATCAGCGCAGCCAGCGCCAGGCCCAGCGGCACCGCCAGCGTGCGGATCATGTCCTGCGTCTGCGGGTCCTTCCACAGCGAGACTTCCTGCGGCTCTTCCTTGGTGATCTGGAACGGCGTCGTGATCAGCTTGACCGAATCGCCCCGCTTCTCGTCGGCCCCGATCGCCTCGCGCACCAGCGCCGTCAGCTTGTCCAGTTCTTCCTGCGAGATGGCCTCGGTCGTGGTCTTGCCCTTCGCGTCGGTCACGCTGCGGTGGTTCAGCACCACGGCTGCATTCAACCGACGGACATTGCCCGTGCTGTTGCGGATCACGCGCACCGTGCGGTCCACCTCGTAGTTGGTCACGTTCTCGCGGCGGCTCGTGCCTCCGGTGGCGCCCTGCTGCGCGGCCCCCAGCGGCTGCGAAGCCCCGTTGACCGGCGCCGTGGCGGGCACCGGCGGCTGGTTGGTGGCCGCACCCGGGATGCCCGACGGCGTGTTGTTGCCCTGCCCCACCTGCTCGCTCGACTGCTGGCTGCGGATGGTGGCCTGGTTGGGGCCCTGATTCGGCTTGAACTCCTCGGCGGTCTGCTCCACCTGAGAGAAGTCCACCTCGGCCGTCACCTGAGCGCGGAGGTTGTCGCGGCCCACCACCGGCTCCAGGATGTCACGCACACGCTGCGTGAAGTTGGATTCGATCTGGCGCACGTACTGCAACTGCTGGGCGTCCAGCCCGGCCTGCGCCGACTCCATGCCTTCTTTCGGGCCCGACAGCAGCGAACCGCTCTGGTCGACCACACTCACGGCCTTTGGCGACATCTCCGGCACGCTGGACGACACCAGATGCACGATGCCGGCGATCTGCGCCTTGTCGAGCGAGCGCCCCGGCAGCAGCGTCAGCACCACCGAGGCCGACGCCTTCTGCTGCTCGCGGAAGAAACCGTTCTGGTTTGGGAGCGCCAGGTGCACCCGCGCGCTCTCCACACCCGACAACGCCTGGATCGAGCGGGTCAGCTCGCCCTCCAGGCCCCGCTGGAAGTTCAGCCGCTCCTGGAACTGCGTGACGCCGAACTTCTGGTTCTCCATCAGCTCGAAGCCCACCACCGAGCCCTTCGGCAGCCCGGCCGACGCCATTTTCAGGCGCAGGTCATGCACCTTCTCGGCCGGCACCATGATCGCGCCACCGCCCTCGGTGTACTTGTAAGGCACCTGCATCTGCTGCAGCTGCGCAATGATCGCGCCGCCGTCCTTGTCGGACAGATTGGAATACAGGACGCGGTACTCGCCCTCGCGGCCGGCCAGCAGCATCGCGATGAAGATGGCCACCAGCGCGGCAATGCCGCCGCCCAGCATGAGCTTGCGCTGCATGGGCAGGGCCATGATCCGCTGGACAAAGCCAGGCGGCGTGCTGTCCACCACCTCGGCGGGCGGGACAACGGCGGCAGCAGATGAGGGGGCGACAGTGACTTCCATGAGCGTCTGGTCGGGGGGCCCGACATCGTCGAGACACGATGCCGTAAACCCACTGGAACACGCCCATTATTCGAAGAGGAGGCGGGGAAAAGTGCCGGGAACAGCCGCAGAAATGCCAAGCACTTCCCCGCTTCTGTTGCAGCCAGCCTGCGTAGGATGGCCAGCGTGGTGAATGGCATCACGCCCTAATCTGCTTTTCGGCACATGGATCTCAAACTGAAGCCCTTCGATTTCGCCCAGGCCGCCGCCAAGGCTGGCATGGCCGACGTCGCGCGCCGGGTCGAAGCCAAGACCCGCGCCGAAGCCGCACAGGGCAGCGGTGCCGTCGAGAAGCCCAGCTTCCAGACCGCTCTCACCGGCGCCCTGGGCTCGATCAGCAAGGCGCAAGCCACGGCCACCAACCTGCAGCGCGAGGTGCAGTTCGACAACCCCACCGTCAGCCTGGAAGAAACCATGATCGCCATGCAGAAGGCGCAGCTGGGTTTCCAATCTGCTGTCCAGGTGCGCAACAAGCTCGTTCAGGCGTACACGGATATCATGAACATGCAGGTCTGAGCCGCCCTCCGGCTCGGCTGCTGCCGGGCCCCGCGCCTCCTGCCATGCAACCCTCCGTCCGCCCCCTTCCTCTGGGTCCGCTGCTGCTATGCAGCGCGATCGTCGTCACGCTCTCCATGGGCATCCGCCACGGTTTCGGCCTGTGGCTCCAGCCCGTCATCATGGCGCACGGCTGGCAACGCGAGGACTTCGCCCTCGCCATGGCACTGCAAAACCTGATCTGGGGTGCCTCCGGTCCCTTCGTGGGCTGGTGGGCCGACCGCACCGGCGCCACCCGGGTGCTCTGGACGGGGGCCGCGCTGTACGCCCTGGGCCTGCTGGGCATGGCCACCAGCTCCGACCTCCTGTTCTTCAACCTCAGCACCGGCGTCACCATCGGCCTGGCCCAGGCCTGCACCACCTACGCCGTGGTCTACGGCGTCGTCGGCCGCCATGTCTCGGCCGAGCGCCGCTCCTGGGCCATGGGCCTGGTCGCCGCGGCCGGCTCCTTCGGGCAGTTCCTGATGGTGCCCGTCTCGAGCTGGCTCATCCAGAACCTCGGCTGGTCACAGGCGTTGATGGGCCTGGCCGTGTCTGCCTTGCTGATCGCCCCGGCCGCATTCGGCCTGCGCGAGCAACGCCTGCCCGCCACGCCCGCAAGCCCGGGCAGCCCGCCCACGACCGCCCCCTCGACCGGCCCGGTCGGCGCCATGGCCGCCCTGCGTGAAGCCTTCCAGCACCGCGACTACCTGCTGCTCACCGCCGGCTACTTCGTCTGCGGCTTCCAGGTCGCCTTCATCGCCGTCCACCTGCCCAGCTACCTGAAAGACAACCAGCTCGCTCCTGAAGTGGCCACCACCGCGCTGGCCCTCATCGGCCTGTTCAACATCTTCGGCACCTACTCGGTGGGCCTGCTGGGGCAGCGCCTGCGCAAGAACCACATCCTGGCCGCCATCTACCTGCTGCGCGCCATCGTGATGGTGCTCTTTCTGATGACCCCCCCCACGCCGCTCACCGTGGGCGTGTTCGCCGCCACCATGGGCGCGCTGTGGCTGTCCACCGTGCCGCCCACGAACGCCGTGGTCGCCCAGATGATGGGGGTGCGACACCTCTCGATGCTGGGGGGCACCGTCTTCTTCTCCCACCAGATCGGCTCCTTCCTGGGCGTCTGGCTGGCAGGCCGTCTCTATGACGCGACCGGCAGCTACAACGTCGTCTGGTGGATCGCGATTGCGCTGGGCCTGGTGGCGTTCGCCCTCAACCTGCCGATCCGCGAGCACCAGCAGCCGGCGCGACGGCTCGCCAGCGCCTGATTCCGTACCCGAGCGATGACCACGCCCCGCCCCCTCCCGCAGCCCCCTGCCAGCGGCCCGCCCGCGTGGCTCAGGGTGCTCGGCTGGGCCGTGGCCCTGGCCGCCCTGGCCGGCGTGTTCCTGCTCTACACCCGCGCCGATCTGGTGGTCGACCTGGCCAACCAGCTCTGGACCTGTTTCTGAGCGCCCCCATCGCGCCCCGCCCTCGTTTCACCGCGGTCTTCTCCCGAAAGACGGCGGTCGATGGCTGATTAGAATGGCAGGATTGAAGGAAGCACCATGACAACCATTTCCGGCAGCATCGTGGCGTTGGTCACGCCCTTTCATGAAGATGGCAGCGTCGACTACGACAGCCTGCGCAAGCTCATCGACTGGCACATCGCCGAAGGCACCAATGTGATCGGCGTCGTCGGCACGACCGGCGAGTCGCCCACCGTGTCCGTCGACGAACACTGCGAGATCATCCGCGTGGCCGTCGAACAGGCCAAGGGCCGCGTGCCCATCATGGCGGGCGCCGGCGCCAATTCCACGCGCGAGGCGATCGAGCTGTCCGAGTTCGCCAGGAAGGTCGGCGCCGACTGCACGCTGCAGGTCGTTCCTTACTACAACAAGCCCACACAGGACGGCATCTACGCCCACTTCAAGGCCATTGCCGAAGCGGTCGACATCCCCGTGGTGCTCTACAACGTCCCCGGTCGCACCGTGGCCGACATGTCGCCCGAGACGGCACTGCGCCTGGCCCAGATCCCCGGCGTCATCGGCATCAAGGAAGCCACCGGCAACATCGATCGCGCAGCATGGCTGATCCGTCAGGCCCCGAAGGGCTTCTCGGTCTACTCCGGTGACGATCCGACCGCCTTTGCGCTGATGCTGCTCGGCGGCCACGGCAACATCAGCGTGACGGCCAACGTCGCCCCGCGCGCCATGGCCGACCTGTGTGCCGCCGCGATGGCCAAGGACGCCGCCCGCGCCATCGACCTGCACATGAAGCTGCTGCCCCTGCACAAGCAGCTGTTCTGCGAGCCCAACCCGATCCCGGTGAAGTGGGCCCTCACGCGCATGGGCAAGGTTGGTGGTACGCTGCGGCTGCCCCTGACCGAGCTCACCGCCGGCGGCCAGCAACTGGTCGAATCTGCGCTGCGCGAATCCGGGGTGCTGTAACTCACCCGACGTCCGGGCACGGTCGTCCTCGCACGGCCTGCCCGGCCTCATTCCCTCCATCCATGTCGATCCACTCCCGTCACCCGACCACGCTTGCACTGGGCGCGACCCTCTCCGTCGCACTGCTCACCTCCGGTTGCTCTGCCCTTGACAACGCCTTGTCCGGTGACAAGGTCGACTACAAGACCAGCGGCGCCAAGACGGTGAAGCTGGACGTGCCGCCCGACCTGAGTCAGCTGCCCGGACAATCGCGCTACGGCCAGGTCGCCACTGGCGCCGTCTCGGCCACGAGCATGGCGCGCAACACCGCGCAGGCCGAAGCGGCCGTCGCACCGGGTGCCGCAGTGGCCCCCAACACCCAGGGCGTGGTCAAGCTCGAGCGCCAGGGCCAGAACCGCTGGCTGGCCGTCGCCCTGCCGCCGGAAAAAGTCTGGGACGAAGCCGAGGCCTTCTGGGAAGAGATGGGCTTCGAGCTGGCCACCAACCGCCGTGACATCGGCCTGATGGAAACGTCCTGGGCCGAGAACCGCAAGAAGGTGCCCGAAGGCGGCATCCGCAACCTGCTGGGTCGCGTGTTCGAAGCGCTGTACGACACGGGCGAGCGCGACCAGTACCGCACCCGCATCGAACGCGCCGCAAACGGCACGACCGAGGTCTACATCACGCACCGCGGCATGATCGAAGAGTACGTCGACGCCCGCAAGGAGCAGACGACCTGGAAGACCCGCCCGAGCGACCCCGGCCTGGAGGCCGAGATGCTGTCGCGCCTGATGGCGCGCCTGGGCGCGCCGAAGGAAACCGTCGCCGCGGCCCGGACCGAAGCGGGCGCCGCCCCGGCCGCTCAGCCCGCCGACTCGAAGACGGCGCGGGTGGCATCCCTCGCCGCCAATGGCACCAGCCTCACCGTGGCCACCGACTTCGACACCGCCTGGCGTCGCGTCGGGCTGGCGCTCGACCGCAGCGGCTTCACGGTCGAGAACCGGGATCGCAAGCTGGGCATCTACGAGGTGCGGCTGTCCGACACCGATCCGCAAGCCAAGAAGCCCGGGTTCTTTGCGCGCCTGTTCGGCAGCGACAAGAGCCAGACCGAGGGCCTGAGCCGCTACCGCGTCGAGGTCTCTGGCGAGAGCCGCACCCAGACGCAGGTGCGGGTGACGGACGAAAAGGGCCAGGCCGCCAGCGGTGACACCGCCCGCCGCATCGCCAAACAACTGGCTGACGAACTGAACTGACCCATGAGGCGGACGCTGTCCGTCGCCTCAACAAAAAACCCCGATCGGGCCATGCCCGAGTCGGGGTTTTTTGTTGACACCGTCATGCAGATCCGGCGCGAAAAGGCAGGCCTCTGGTTAACCCTGCATGAACGCGGTGCATGCAACGCCCAGCACCGTCGCGTACCCTGAAGCACAGCGACATATGAACGAAAAAAAGCCGCTCCGAAGAGCGGCTTTTCAGCACAATCGAACCGAAATCAGTTCGAAGCAGCAGCCGAAGCGGCCGAAGCAGCTTCCGGAGCCGAAGCGACTTCCGAAGCAGCTTCCGGAGCCGAGGCAACTTCCGGAGCCGAAGCGACTTCCGAAGCGGCCGGGGCGGCTTCAACAGCGGGTTCTTCTTTCTTACCGCAAGCGGCCAGGGCCATGGCAGCGATCAGCGAAGCCAGCAGGAGCGACTTTTTCATGCTTGTGTCCTCAAAGGAGTGTCAATTAAAACCGAGGTATTGGAACTGTGCAAAGCCCACAGTCCCATCTTGAAACGAGACAAGGGCAAAGGATGCATCGCAGCGGTTTTCCTCTGCGCCACATTCAATCAAGGATTATAGGGTCTCTACGATCATTCCCTAGAGGCCCAGGGTGGTAGGAGGCAGCGCCTCCGACGAGCGTTGCAAAATTACGTCAAGTTCAGCCCGCCAGGTTGCCAGACGGGCCTTGTCGCGGGACCACAGCCCCGTGCCATGACGCAAGTCCAGAATCTTGAGCCCGATCATCCCGTCCAGCAGAAATATCGGGTGCACTTCGTCTCGCAACGCCTCGGGCGCCCGCAGACAGGTGATGCGGTGGGACCAGGTGCCTCGCCACTGCGCCCAGCGCGGATGACGTCGGGGCAACGCGTCGAAGTCGCCCCCCAGCAGCGTCAAGCGCTTGCGCCCGCCGGTCACAGCCCACTCGTGCCACGCCGCCATCACACTGCGCTCGCCCAGCGGCCAATGGGCAAAGTCCCTGTCGGCCACCCAGACATCCGAGGGTGAGGCGGCCAGCATGGCCATCGCAGCACGAAAGCGGTCGCCCGCATCGCGCCATCCGTCGATCCGACCGGTGTCGTGCCCTTCAGCCACGTGCATGGCTTGCCTCCTTACCGTATCAGCCCATCGGATGCAGCCAGCCGTCCTCCGACCACTGGTGCAGCAGCTCGCGCAGGGCGTCGCTCGCCTGGGCCACCGTGCGGGCATCCAGCCAGCGCTGGTCGGCCAGCAGACGCAGATGCCGCGCGTCCTTGCCGGCCGCACGCCACGATTCGCCGTTGGCGAACACGCGCTTGTCGTCGTAGACCATGCGGGTCCGCGCGTCCAGGCGCACGCCACAGCCCTCCGGGAGCGGCTCGCCCGGGTGGAACCACACGCGCGGCTTGGGCTCGGTCATGATCTCGCCCAGCGCCGTGCGCAAGGCCTCGGGGTCCTTCAGCGCGCGGGCCACGGCGTCGGCTGCAAAGTCCTGCAGCGACGCCGGCACCCGCCCCGGCGTGACGGTGGCGGGCTGACCCGGATCCCTGTACAGCTGTGGCTTCTCGGGGCTTTCCATGCCCTCCATCCAGCGGATCAGCACCTCGCGCGCCAGTTCGGTCGCCTCCGGCACGCGGAACCCGATCGAGCAGGTCATGCACTCGCCGCCCTCCGCAATGCCATCGTGGGCCCAGCGCGGCGGCAGGTACAGCATGTCGCCCGGCTCGAGCACCCATTCTTCTTCTGGCTCGAAGTGCGTGAGGATCTTGAGCGGCACGTCCGGTTGCAGCGAAGCGTCCTTCAACGGCCCGATGCGCCAACGGCGGCTGCCGTGCACCTGCAGCAGGAACACGTCGTACGAGTCGAAATGCGGCCCCACTCCGCCCTGCTCCGTGGCGTACGAAATCATCAGATCGTCCATACGGGCGTCCGGCACGAAGCGGAAACGTTGCAGCAACTCGGTGGCCGCGGGCACGTGCAGGTCCAAACCCTGCACCAGCAGGGTCCAGCCGGGCTGGGTCAGCGGCGGCAGTTGCCGGCGCGTGAACGGGCCGTGCGACAGGCGCCAGCCGACGTCGGTGTCGACCGCGGCCTTGCGTGCGCGCGGCTCGGTGCCAGGCAGGCGCTGAACAATGAGGCGCGACTCGACCTCTTCCTCGGCGGCCAGGGCAAAGAGCGCCGCACGGTCGACGGGCGGCTTGACGCCCGGCACCGCCTGGCGAATCAGCAGCGGCTTCTTCTGCCAGTAGCGGCGCATGAAGGTCTGCGGGCTGATGCCGCCGAGCAGCGGGGTCGGGGCGTCGATGTCGATGGCGGCAGGCACGGCGGCGTGCGCGGGGGCGGGTTGTCTAGGCATGCCCGGGATTGTGCGCCGAGTGCCGCGCTTCGGCATCTGCGCAGGCTCAAGTCACCGGCGCGCGGCGCTCAGCGGCATCGGGCATGAGATGATCGCGGGATGATCATTTCTTCTCCGTGCGTGGTGAGCCTGACGTGGCGTCTTGAAGATGCCCAGGGCCGGTTGATTGACGAGCTGCAGGAACCGATGGAATTCCTGGTCGGCGGCGAGGACCTGCTCGCCAAGGTCGAAACCACCCTCATCGGCCAGAGCGAGGGCTTCGAGGCCCACCTGTTTCTCGAGCCCGAACACGCATTTGGCGACTACCACGCCGAACTGGTGTTTTTCGAGTCACGCGACATCTTCCCCGATGGCGTTTCCGAGGGCATGCAGTTCGACGGCCCGCCGGCGGGCAGCACGACCCCGGATCTGCCCAAGGACGCGATCTACACCGTCACCGAGGTGTACGACAGCCACGTGGTGCTGGACGGCAACCACCCGCTGGCCGGCATCGCGCTGCGCCTGTCCCTGAAGGTGTGTGACGTGCGCACCGCCACCGAAGAAGAGGTGGAACAGGGCTCGGTCTCGTCGTCCCTGTTCAGCCTGGCGCCGCCGTCTGCCCCGCCGGGCGAGACGCTGCACTGAGCGCTCAGCCCCGCCCTGTCGAGCCGAAACCGCCTTCCCCCCGCGTGGAGGCCTCGCCGAACTGCTCGACCTGGCGGAAGGCCGCCTGCACCACCGGCACGATCACCAGCTGCGCGATGCGCTCCATGGGCTGGATCGTGAAGGCGGCCTGCCCACGGTTCCAGCAGCTCACCATCAGCGGGCCCTGGTAGTCGGAGTCGATCAGGCCGACGAGGTTGCCCAGCACGATGCCGTGCTTGTGGCCCAGCCCCGAGCGAGGCAGGATCATGGCGGCCAGCCCCGGGTCGCCCAGATGGATCGCCAGACCCGTCGGGATCAGCTCCGCCTGCCCGGGCTGCAGCACCACCGGCTCGGCCAGACAGGCCCGCAAGTCAAGCCCGGCGCTGCCGGCCGTGGCATACGCCGGCAAGGCGTCTGCCATGCGGGGATCAAGAATGCGGACGTCGACGGTGGTCATGCGGTGCGGTTCGAAAGGCGTTGAGAGAGTTCCTGCATCAGGATGCGGGCGAGCGTGAGCTTGTCGGCCTGGCTGCCATCGGCCGGCAGGGCGTGGTGCGAATCGGCGTCGACCACCAGCAGGCTGTTCTCGTCACGCCCGAAGGTGGCCGGCCCCAGGTTGCCGATGATCAGCGGGATGCGCTTGCGCTGCAGCTTGGCGCGCGCGTGGGTCAGCAGCTGCTCGCTTTCTGCAGCAAAACCCACGCAGTACGGTGCGCCGGGCAATGCGGCCACCGCAGCCAGGATGTCGGGGTTCTCCGTCAGCGCGAAGGTCGGGGCCACTTTCTTGCCTTCCTTCTTGATCTTCTGGTCGCTCTGCGTGGCGGGACGCCAGTCGGCCACGGCGGCGGTGGCGATGAAGACCTCGTGCTGTGCCGCCGCGGGCAGCACCACGTCATGCATCTGCTGTGCTGTCATCACGTCGATGCGGCGCACGCCCCGCGGCGTGGGCAGGTGCACCGGGCCCGCCACCAGTGTGACTTCCGCACCCGCCTCCTGAGCGGCGCGGGCCAGCGCAAAGCCCATCTTGCCGCTGGAATGGTTGGTGATGCCCCGCACCGGGTCGATCGGCTCGAAGGTGGGGCCTGCGGTGATCAGCACCTTGCGGCCCGCCAGCACCTTGGGCTGGAAGTGGGCGATCACGGCGTCGCGCAGCGCTTCAGGTTCCAGCATGCGGCCGTCGCCCGTTTCGCCACAGGCCTGCTCGCCGCAGCCGGGGCCCAGGATGACCGTGCCGTCGGCCTGCAGGGTGGCCACGTTGCGTTGGGTGGCCGGGTGCGACCACATTTCGCGGTTCATGGCGGGCGCCACCAGCAAGGCGGTGTGCTCACGCGGGCGGGCGAGACAGGTGAGGCTCAACAGCTCGTCGGCGCGACCGGTGGCCAGGCGGGCCATGAAGTCGGCACTGGCCGGCGCGATCACGATGGCATCGGCCTCGCGCCCGAGGTTGATGTGCGCCATGTTGTTGTCGGGGCGCGCATCCCACTGGCTGGTGAAGACGGGTCGGCCCGACAGGGCCTGGAAAGTGACCGGGGTGATGAAGGCCTCGGCGGCCTCGGTCATGACGACCTGGACGGTGGCGCCGGCCTTCACGAGCAGGCGGACCAGTTCGGCCGACTTGTAGCAGGCGATGCCGCCGGTCAGGCCGAGCACGATGTGCCGGCCGTGAAGCTCATTGCGATCTGACATGGCCGGGACTCTATCAGGCCCCGGCCCTCAGGACGGCCCGGCCTGCACCGGGACCCGCGCAAAAACAGGGTGGTCTCAGCGCGCCACGCCCACAGCGTTCAGCTGGTTGCGATAGGCGCTGGGCGACAGGCCGGTCCAGCGCTTGAACGCAAAGGTGAAGGCGCGTCGATCGGAGAACCCCAGCTCGGTGCTGATGGACTCCATGCTGATGGCCCGGCGCTTGAGCATCACGCGGGCGCGGTGCAGCTTGGCCTCAGACTGGATGTCGACGTACTTCATGCCTTCGGACTGCAGCCGGCGCTGCAGCGTGCGTGGGTGCAAGCCCAGCGCCGACGCAGTGGCATCCAGCCCCTCACGCAGCAGCTCGGGACGGCGCTCGAGCGCCCAGCGCACCTCGTCCACCACGCGGCGGGTGCCGCCCTCCTGGCTCAGCCGGCGCTCGATCATCTGGCGAGCGCGGGTCAGCACCTGAGGCACGGGCGTGCGCAGCGGCGCGTCGAGCCAGCGGCGGTCCATCACCAGCGCATCCATGCCTTCGTCGAAGAACACCGGCACGCGGAAGTGGTCGTTGAACTCCTGGGCGTAATCCGGCTTCGGGCCCGACACCCGCACGGACAGCAGCCACTGGGGCTCGCGGGTCGCGCGGGTGATCAGCTGGTAGACGGCAGCCAGCATCACCTCACGCACCGGGGCCAGCTTGGCACTGTCGGCATGGGGCACGGTCATCTCGACGCGAAGATGGGCTTCGGCGTTGAACTCGTCAAGGCGCAGTTCCATCCAGGGGGTCAGCAACTCGCGGGCCCAGCCGGCCAGCTCGAGGATGTCGCGCACCGTGGAGCACGATGCGATGAAGGCATCGAATTCGGCGTAGTGCTCGAACACGAAGCAGTCACCCAGCACGAAAGGGAAATGCCGGCCCTTGGCGCTTTCCACGCAGCGCGAGAAGGCCTTGAGCAGGACATCCGGGCTGACGCGCATCTGCGCCTGCAGTTTGTCATGCGGGCCGATGCCGGCTTCTGAAAGCGCCTGTTCGACCGGAAAGCCGCAGACGGACGCGGCCTGACGCCAGCTCCCGAGGGCCGGCAGGGGAACGGACGACAAGGTGGTGCGGGGAGCTTGCGTGACTTGCATGGCAGTCCTGTTCAGGTCGATACAGTAAGGTCGGGTGGTATATCTGACAACGAAAACCACCAGATTCAGCGTCGTTACAGAGGGCGCCGAACGGCTTTTCCGTGTGTCTGAATTTAGGCCCTGCCCCGGTGCCAGCCAAGGAATTTTGCGCGCCATTTCGGAGCAAAAGGCGCCAATCCCCCCATCCCAGTGGCCCGGATCACGTCATCGGTACCCGGTGGTTTCCCTCGGTGCGGGACAAATCGCGCAAAACAAAGGGCCCTCCAGGGGCCCTTTCGACTACGCGTGTTACAAGATCACCCGGCCGTGTTTTCACACCTGGCGTTCGCGCCAAGCGCTCGGTGTGCATCCCTCCCAGCGCTTGAACGCGGCCGTGAAGGCCCGCCGATCCGAGAAGCCGAGGCGCACGCTGATGTCGTCGATCGACACTTCGCCGCGCCTGAGCCATTCACACGCCAGTCGATGCCGCATGCGCGCCTGGACCCCCAGGTAGCTGTCGTTCTCGTCCTTGAGGCGCCGTTGCAAGGTGCGCGGGTGAAGGTTCAGGCGGTCGGCCATGTCTTCCACGCCCAGCGCCAGCAGCGTGGGATCGCGTGCGATCAACTCCTCCACCTCGGCGGCCACGCCCTGGCGGCGCGTTTCCTTGCCCAGGCGTTGCTCGGCAAGCTGCTGGGCCTGCTGATGCAGGGCCGGAAACGCCCCTTCCAGCTGCACGTCCAGGGCGTGCCGGTCGAACACGAGGGCGTCTTCCTTCTGCCCGAAGCGGACCATGCCCTCCGGAAAGAACGCGCGCATCTGGGCGGCATGCGGCGTCGCATCCTCCGCGATCTTGAAACGCACCTCGCGAAAGTTCTCTTCGTGGCCCACGAGGTTGCGGCCGAACTTGCGCACGCACGCCATGATCGCGTGGGACACGAGGTGCAGCGGCAAGCCGAACCGGCCGATGTCGGGCACGGGCACGTCGAAGCCGATGACAACGCGGGCTTCGTCGCCCTGCTCTTCCAGCTCGATGGTGATCCAGGGCAGCACCACCTTGCGCGCCATCTTGGCGGCATTGAGCGCGTCGCGCAGCGTGGGGCTGGTGGTCAGCAGCGTTTCGAACTCGGGCAGCGATTCGAAGGCGAATGTGTCGCCCAGCACCAGCGGAAAGTACTTGTCCGGCGACATCGCGACGCACTGCTCCAGCACGGACACCATCTGCAGCGGCGAGACCCGCGCCTCTTCGAGGCGGATCAGGTCGATGGTGATGCCCGCTTCCTTGAAGAGCGGCTGCACGTTGAAGCCGCACTTGGCCGCGGCCTTGATCCAGCTCGAGAGCATGAACAGCGGGATGGGCCGGATGCCCAGCGCCTCGAGCATGGCTGGTGGAAGGGGAATACGCATAAACGAAATCGGCACACTCCCAATGAGTGTGCCGAAGTCTAACCAGTTCGGAGGACGGGCGTCGGGGAATCCGTCAGCGCACCAGGGCAGCGCGCATCAGCTCGCTGGCCTCGACGGGGTCGCGGTTGACGCTGAAGGCCGACAGCCATTGGTCGTAGCCCGGCTGCTCGGTTTCCTGCCAAGGGTGGAAGCCGACACGGTAGTACGGGAAGTAATGCCGCACCAGGGGCGCCAGCAGGCCGGACGGCTTGAGCAGCCACCACATGCCCTTGGCGTGCATCTTCCGGCGCTCCCACCACGAGAACCCGTCCATCTTCAGCATCTGGTCACAGAAGTAGTGGATGGTGAGCGGGAACATCACCGTGGTGTGCAGCATGGCGGCAATGCGCTTGGCGTAGCCGACCTTGGCGTAGTCCTCCATCACGTCGTAGGCCACGCCCTTGTGCTCGACTTCCTCGATGGCGTGCCAGGCGTACATGGCGCGCACGCGCGGGTCCGCCTCCTTCATGATGTCGCGCTGGTCGAACAGCGTGTGCGCCCCAATGGACGTGAAATGCTCGAGCGCGCAGGTGATCGCCAGCGTGTAGCCGCGGCTGAAGCGTCCCCGGTAGTTGGTGAACAGCAGGTCGTCCAGCCACTTGGTGAGGCGGTCGACATCGATGCCCTGCTGGCGCAGCCGCTCGTTGTACTGGTTGTGCACCATGCTGTGCTGAGCTTCCTGGCGGTTGAAGCCCTTGATCTCGTCGAGCAGCTGGCGGTCCGAGATCTGGTCGCGGAAGTCGCGCACGCAGGTCATGAAGAACTTCTCGCCGGGCGGGAAGATGATCGACATGGCGTCGAACAGGCGCGTCTTGAACGGGTCACCGCCGAACCAGTACTTGGGGATGTCGGCGTGGTCGAGCTGGAAGTCGAGGCGCTCGCGCGGCACGATGGGGTGCATGGCAGGGTGCTTCGTGGTCATGTCATGCCTCTCTGGCGTGATGAAGTGCAATACCTGGATTCTGAAAAATGACCCTGCTGGCACACAGGATGAGGCGTGACAGCAAGGTTTCCGCTGCGACATGTGCAGGCAGGGACTTTCCCTGATGGCGCGCTTGCCCCCTTGGCGGCGCCGCAAAAAAAGAAGGCCCCGAAGGGCCTTGAATCGCAATAGGAGCGAGAAGAGAAGCGTGGGGATCAGAGCGCGAGCGCCATGCGGGTCTGCTCGCTGGCCTTGACCGGGTCGCCGCTGGCGTTGAAGGCTGCGAGCCACTGGTCGTAGCCAGGCTGCTCGGTCTCCTGCCAGGGGTGGTAGCCCGGCTTGTAGTACTGCCAGTAGGCCTTGGCCATGGGCTGCAGCAAACCGCCCGGCTTGAACATCCACACCAGGCCTTTGGCCGACAGCTTCAGACGCTGCCACCCCGTGAAACCGTCCTGCTTCAGCAAGGCGTGCTGGACGTAGTGAATCGTGACCGGGAACATCACGGTGGCATGCACCAGCGCCCAGATGCGCTTGAAATAGCCGACCTTGGCGTAATCCTCCATCACGTCGTAGGCCACACCCTTGTGCTCCACCTCTTCGATGGCGTGCCAGTTGTACATGGCGCGCACCCGGGGATCGGCGTGCTTCATGATGTCGCGCTTGTCGAACAAGCTGTGCGCAATGATGGACGTGAAGTGCTCCAGCGCCGAGGTGACGGCCAGGTTGTAGCCCTTGCTGTACTTCGACCGGTAGTCGCGGTTCAGCATGTTGTCCACATAGGCCGTGAGGCGATCGACGTCCACGCCCTGCTTGCGCAGGCGGTCGTTGTCCTGCCGGTGCACCATGCTGTGTTGCGCTTCCTGCAAGTTGAAATCCTTGATTTCCTGCAGCAGCTTGGGATCGGAGATCTGGTCGCGGAAGTCGCGCACGCAGTTCATGAAGTACTTCTCGCCGGGCGGGAAGATGATCGAAAGCGCGTCCCAGAAGCGTGATTGAAAGGCGTCGCCGCCCATCCAGTATTTCGGAATGTCGCCATCCAGACCGAACTGCAGCTTCAGGCGCGGCACGATCGGGTGCTTGGCGGTGGCTTTGGTCGTTGCGGTGCTCATGTGCGTCCTCAGGAGGGGTTCTTGTTAGTCCTTACTTTAGGAAAATGGGCGCCTGCACAACAGGATGCTGTGCGACCCGAAGGATTCCTACCTGACAAATTGCCGCATCGCCGGCGGTTCAAACCCGCTTCAGCATGAAAAAAGCGCCCCGCAGGGCGCTTTGTGATCCGGCCGGAGACGCCGGTGGCATCAGAGGCGATCGGCCACCCAGGCCTGCACGCCGGCCAGGGCCTGCGGCAGCGCAGCGGCGTCGGTGCCGCCGGCCATGGCCATGTCGGGCTTGCCGCCGCCCTTGCCACCCACCTGCTGGGCGACGAAGTTGACCAGCTCGCCGGCCTTGACCTTGGCCGTCGTGTCGGCCGTCACGCCGGCAGCCAGCTGCACCTTGGCGCCGTCCACCGCTGCGAGCACGATGGCGGCCGTCTTCAGCTTGTTCTTGAGCTGGTCCATGGTGTTGCGCAGCGTGGCGGCGTCAGCGCCTTCCAGGCGGGCCGCCAGCACCTTCACGCCCTTGATGTCGACCGCCTGGGCCACCAGTTCGTCCCCCTGGGCGGAAGCCAGCTTGCCCTTGAGCGCTGCGATCTCCTTCTCGAGCGCGCGGATCTGGTCCTGCGAGGCGGCCACGCGGGCCGGCACGTCATGCGGCGTGGCCTTCAGCAAGGCAGCCAGCCCGTTGACCGTGCTTTCCAGCTTCTGCGTGTAGGCCAGGGCGTTGTCGCCGGTGATGGCTTCCACGCGGCGCACGCCGGCGGCCACACCGCCTTCGGCCACGATCTTGAACAGGCCGATGTCGCCCGTGCGCTTGACGTGGGTGCCGCCACACAACTCCTTCGAGGAGCCGATGCTCAGCACACGCACGGTCTCGCCGTACTTCTCGCCGAACAGCATCATGGCGCCGCTCTTCTGGGCGTCGTCCAGGGCCATGACCTGGGCCTGCGCGTCGGCGTTGGCCAGGATCTCGGCGTTGACCAGGGCTTCGATCTCGCGGATCTCCTCGTCGGTCAGCGGCTGGCCGTGCGAGAAGTCGAAGCGGGTGCGGTCCGGGGTGACCTGTGAGCCCTTCTGCTGCACGTGCTCACCCAGCACCTCGCGCAGGGCCTTGTGCATCAGGTGGGTGGCGCTGTGGTTGCGCACCGTCTTGGCACGCAACTCGGCATCGACCTTGGCGTTGAGGGTGTCACCCACCTTGACGGCGCCTTCGACCACGCGGCCGTGGTGACCGAACACATCAGCCTGGATCTTGAGCGTGTCCTCCACCACGAAGCGGCTGGTGGCGTTGCGCATGTCGCCGCTGTCGCCGCACTGACCGCCGCTTTCGGCGTAGAACGGCGTGTGGTCCAGCACGATCACGGCGTCGTCGCCGGCATTGGCCTGCTGCACCGATGCACCGTCGACGTAGATGGCGGTCACGGTGGCGGCTTCGCGGGCCAAGTGGTCGTAGCCGTGGAAGGTGGTGGCAGCGCCGCTGTACTCCAGCCCGGCGGCCATCTTGAACTTGCCGGCCGCACGGGCCTGCTCGCGCTGGCGGGCCATGGCGGCATCGAAGCCGGCCTGGTCGACGGTGACGTCGCGCTCGCGGCAGACGTCGGCGGTCAGGTCGACCGGGAAGCCGTAGGTGTCGTGCAGCTTGAAGGCGGTTTCGCCATCGATGACCTTGGCACCCGTGGCCAGGGCGCCTTCCAGGATTTCCATGCCGTTGGCAATGGTCTGGAAGAAGCGCTCTTCCTCGGTCTTCAGGACCTCAGTGATGCGCTTTTCATTGGCGCGCAGCTCGGGATAGGCCTCGCCCATCTCGGCCACCAGGGCCGCGACCAGCTTGTGGAAGAACGGGGTGCGGGCGCCCAGCTTGTAGCCGTGGCGGATGGCACGGCGCGTGATGCGGCGCAGCACGTAGCCGCGGCCTTCGTTGCTGGGGATGACGCCATCGGCCACCGTGAACGAGCAGGCGCGGATGTGGTCGGCGATCACCTTGAGCGACGGGCTGTTGGGGTCGAAGCCCTCGCCGCCCGACGCCGTGACGGCCTCGCGGGCTGCGGCCAACAGGTTCTGGAACAGGTCGATCTCGTAGTTGCTGTGCTTGCCCTGCAGCACCGTGGCGATGCGCTCCAGGCCCATGCCGGTGTCCACCGAGGGCTTGGGCAGCGGGTGCATCACGCCGTCTTCGGTGCGGTTGAACTGCATGAAGACGTTGTTCCAGATCTCGATGTAGCGGTCGCCGTCTTCGTCCGGGCTGCCCGGGGGGCCGCCGGCGATCTCGGGACCGTGGTCGAAGAAGATCTCGGTGCACGGGCCGCAGGGGCCGGTGTCGCCCATCATCCAGAAGTTGTCGGACATGTAGCGGCCGCCCTTGTTGTCGCCGATGCGCACGATGCGCTCGGCGGGCACGCCCACCACCTTGTTCCAGATCTCGTAGGCCTCGTCGTCTTCCTGGTAGACGGTGACCCACAGCTTGTCCTTCGGGAGCTTGAAGTGCTCGGTCAGCAGCTCCCAGGCGTAACTGATGGCGTCCTTCTTGAAGTAATCGCCAAACGAGAAGTTGCCCAGCATCTCGAAGAAGGTGTGATGCCGCGCGGTGTACCCGACGTTGTCCAGATCGTTGTGCTTGCCGCCGGCGCGGATGCACTTCTGCGACGTGGTGGCGCGCGTGTACGGCCGCTTGTCAAAGCCCAGGAACACGTCCTTGAACTGGTTCATGCCCGCGTTCGTGAACAGCAGGGTCGGGTCGTCACCGGGCACCACGGGGCTGGACGCGACGATGGTGTGGCCTTTGGACTCGAAGTACTTCAGGAAGGTCGAACGGATCTGGGCGGCTTTCATCCGGGGTCTTTCTCTTAGGGCTGGGCGCCGGGGCGGCGTGCAACAGCAATCCACCTCGCGGGCAGGGCTCAGCGAAGCCCCTGATTATAGATTTCGGGCTGCCGCCTATGATGGCCCGCCATCAAGACCTGTCACGGAGCCACACCATGGATGCCATCGCCTCGCCCCTGGCCTCACTGCAAGACCCGACGCTGCTGAAGACCCAGGCCCTCGTCAACGGCCAGTGGGTGGACGGCTCCAGCCGCTTCGCCGTGCACGACCCGGCCACGGGCGCCCTGCTGGCGGAGGTGGCCAACCTCGGGGCCGCGGAGACCGAGCACGCGATCGCCGCGGCCAACGCGGCCTGGCCGGCCTGGCGCGCCCTGACGGCCAAGGCCCGGGGCGCCATCCTGATGAAGTGGTTTCACCTGCTGCACCAGCACGCCGACGACCTGGCCCGCATCATGACCGCCGAACAGGGCAAGCCCCTCGCCGAGTCGCGCGGTGAGGTGGGCTACGGCGCCTCGTTCATCGAGTGGTTTGCCGAAGAGGCCCGCCGCGCCTACGGCGAGACCATCCCGACCACCGACCCGACCAAGCGCTATCTGGTGGTGCGCCAGCCCGTGGGCGTGTGCGCGGCCATCACACCGTGGAACTTCCCGATTGCGATGATCACGCGCAAGGTGGCCCCGGCCCTGGCAGCCGGCTGCCCGGTGGTGATCAAGCCGGCCGAGGCGACCCCGCTCTCGGCCCTGGCGGTGGCCGAGCTCGCCTTGCGCGCGGGGATGCCGGATGGCGTGCTGAACGTGATCACGGCCGATGCGCAGCGCTCGATCGAGGTCGGCAAGGTGCTGTGCGCGAGCGACACGGTGCGGCACCTGTCGTTCACCGGCTCCACCGAGGTGGGCCGCATCCTGATGCAGCAGTGCGCCCCCACCGTCAAGAAGCTGTCGCTGGAGCTGGGCGGCAATGCGCCCTTCATCGTGTTCGACGACGCCGACCTGGATGCCGCCGTGGAAGGTGCGCTGGTCAGCAAGTACCGCAACGCCGGCCAGACCTGCGTGTGCGCCAACCGGCTGTACGCCCAGGCCGGCATCTACGAGGCCTTTGTCGAAAAGCTGGCCGCGCGGGTGGCCGAGATGAAGGTGGGCAATGGCTTCGAGCCCGGCGTGGTCCAGGGCCCGCTGATCGACGCCGAAGCGCTGAACAAGGTCGAAACGCTGATGGGCGATGCCCTGGCCAAGGGTGCGCGCGTGCTGACCGGCGGGGCGCGGGCCAGCGTCGCGGGGGGCGCGTTCTACCAGCCCACCGTGCTGGCCAATGTGGATGCCAGCATGCGGATGGCGCGTGAAGAGATCTTCGGGCCGGTGGCGCCGGTCTTCCGCTTCGAGAGCGAAGCCGATGCCGTCCGCATGGCGAATGACACGGAGTTCGGGCTGGCGAGCTACTTCTACAGCCGCGACGTGGGCCGCATCTTCCGGGTCAGCGAGGCGCTGGAGTACGGCATGGTGGGCGTCAACACGGGGTTGATCTCGACGTGCGAAGTGCCGTTTGGCGGGGTCAAGCAGTCAGGGCTTGGGCGTGAAGGCGCGCGCCAGGGGCTGGATGACTACCTGGAGACCAAGTACGTGTGCCTGGGCGGGCTGGATCGCTGAGTCGGCCCTAACACACCCGCCGAAAAGCAGAACGGCGACCCGAGGGTCGCCGTTGTCGATTCTGGAGCGGGTGATGGGAATCGAACCCACGTATCAAGCTTGGGAAGCTGGCGTTCTACCATTGAACTACACCCGCGTGTGCGACGCATTCTAGCGCAGCCACTGCGCGGATTGAGGCACACTCTCGTCCTTTCGTCCGACGCTGTAGCGAACGCGCATGTCTTCCAGTGATCCCACCCTGCCCGCCTCGGCCGACGAGGCCCAGCCCGCCGCCGACGCGGCCAGCGAGCGCCCTGAACATCCCCGCACCATCCGGAGCTACGTGATGCGCGCCGGACGCACCACGGAGGGCCAGGCACGCGCCTTGAGCGAACTGGGCCCGCGCTTCGTGCTGCCTTTCGCACAGCAACCGCTGGATCTGGCTGCAGCGTTCGGCCGCACGGCACCGGTGGTGTTCGAGATCGGCTTCGGGATGGGTGACGCCACGGCCAAGATCGCCCAGACCCTGCCCGACACCGACTTCATCGGCTGCGAGGTGCATGAACCCGGCGTGGGCGCCCTGCTCAAGCAGATCGGCGAACGGGGGCTGACCAACCTGCGCATCGTTCAGCACGATGCCGTGGAGGTGCTGGAACACATGATCCGCCCCGGCTCGCTGGCCGGCGTCCACATCTTCTTCCCTGATCCGTGGCACAAGAAGCGCCACCACAAGCGCCGCCTCATCCAGCCGCCGTTCGTGGCGAAACTCGTGCAGCACCTGACCCCAGGCGGCTACCTGCACTGCGCCACAGACTGGGAACCCTATGCCCAGCAGATGCTGGAAGTGCTGTCGGCCGAGCCCACCCTGGAAAACACGGCGCAAGGCTACGCCGAGAAGCCGGCCTACCGCCCGCTGACCAAGTTCGAAAACCGCGGCCTGCGCCTGGGCCACGGCGTGTGGGACCTGGTCTTCCGCAAGCGGGGTTGAAGCGGGCACCGCGCCCGAGCCCCGGCAGCGCGCGGGCTCACCAATGAAAAACGCCCCTCGCGGGGCGTTTTCTCTTTCAGGCAGAGCGCATCACTCGCTGAACTTGTAGTCGGTCTTGGCCTTGGCGCGCAGATCGTCGCGGAACTTCGCCAGCTTGGCCTGGGCCTGACGCTGCATCAGCTGGCCCTTGACCTCGTCGAACGACGGGAACTGGGCGGTGCGCACGTCTTCCAGCTTGATGATGTGGAAGCCGAACTGCGACTTCACCGGGGAGTCGGTGACCTGGCCCTTCTGCAGCTTGGTCATGGCCTGCGAGAACTCGGGCACGTAGTTGCCGGGGTTCGCCCAGTCCAGATCGCCACCGTTTTCAGCCGAGCCCGGATCCTTCGAGTTCTTCTTGGCCAGGTCTTCGAACTTGGCGCCGCCCTTGATCTGTGCGATCAGGGCCTTGGCCTCGTCTTCCTTCTCGACCAGGATGTGGCGAGCACGGTATTCCTGGCCACCGTTGGCGGCCTTGATCTTGTCGTACTCGGCCTTGGCTTCAGCTTCGTCCGGCTTGTTCTTCTTCTCGAAGTCCTGGAACAGGGCACGGATCAGGATGGACTGGCGCGCCAGTTCCATCTGGGCCTTGTAGTCGGCCGAACCCTGCAGACCGCGGCGCTCGGCTTCCTGGATGAAGATCTCGCGCAGCACGACTTCGTCCTTGACCTTCTGCTCCAGCTCGGGCGAACGCTCTTGCGGAGGCTGGCCGGGCTGCTGGGGTTGCTTCAGGATCTGTTCGATCATGGCCTCGGCACGCGCCTTGGGCACAGCCTTGCCATTGACGATGGCGATGTTTTGCGCGAACACCAGCGGGGCGGCCAGCGTGAGCGATGCAGCCAGCGCGGCAGCCTTGGCGATACGAGAGGTCTTCATGGTAGGAGCGGAACGCTTTCTTGAATGGAATTCAGACGGGCTCGGCCTTGATCGCCAGAGCGTGAATCCCATGGGCGATCAGATTGCGCAGGGCATCATACACAAGGCGGTGGCGTTGAACGTGAGACAGTCCGTTGAAGCAACGCGCCTTTACCTGCACCGTGAAATGCGTGCCGCTGGACGCCCCGCTGGAGCCCGCATGGCCGGCGTGCGCGAGGGAATCGTCCACCACCTGAAGGGATTCGGGCTCGAGGGCGGCGCGCAGCACGGCCTCGATCTGCTCGGCGGTCACGGGAAAGGCGTTGTCTTGGCTCATGGCAGGTTCTTCAGCGGATACGGCGGGCATCAGGACGCGGCCTTGTCGGTGGCCTCGGCCGGCATGTGGCGACTCAGGTAGACCCCTTGCAGCAGCGTGAACACCAGCGTCAGGCCGAGGCTGCCCCAGAGCTTGAAGCTCACCCAGATGTCGGTCGGGAAGTTGAAGGCCACGTACAGGTTCAGCACGCCCATGCCGGCAAAGAAAGCCACCCAGGCCCAGCCCAGTCGACGCCAGACGGCATCCGGCACCTGGATCTGGCCGCCCATCATCTGATTGAGCATCTTTTTGCCCAGCACCACCTCGGTGATGAACAGGCCGGCACCCATCACCCAGTAGATCGCGGTCGGCTTCCACTTGATGAAGGTCTCGTCGTGGAACCAGAGGGTCAGCCCGCCCAGCACCACGACGATGCCCAGGCCGATCCACAGCATGCGGTCCACTGGCTTGCGCAGGGCCTTCAGCACCACCACCTGCAGCAGCGTCACCACGATGACGACCACGGTGGCCAGCAAGGTGGGGGCCTCCGTGGGCCCCACGGCGCCGCCGGACACGGCAAAGCCCAGGTACTGCGTCATCCATGCCGCGGCCTGCTCCCGATGGCCTTCGCCCCACTTGAAGGCGATGAAGAACAGGATGATGGGGAGCAGGTCGAACAGGATTTTCATGGGGGTCTCAGGGCTGGCGCGGCTCGAAGTCTAGCGCGGCGGAATTGATGCAGAAGCGTTCACCCGTGGGGGCCGGCCCGTCATCGAACACATGCCCCAGGTGGGCGCCGCAGTTCTGACAACGCACCTCCACCCGGGTCATGCCGTGGCTGGTGTCGAGCACGCGCTCGACCCGGGCCTGTTCGGTAGGCTGCCAGTAACTGGGCCAGCCGCAGCCTGCGTCGAATTTCGTTTCCGATTCGAACAGCGTGACACCGCAGCACACGCATTTGTACTGCCCTTCAGCGAAGTGATCCCAGTAGCGGCCGGTGAACGCCCGCTCGGTGGCCGCATGGCGGGTGACCTCGTAATCGAGCGGCGCCAGCTGGGCCCGCCACTCGGCATCGGTTTTCTTGACCTGGTAGTCGTCGCTCATGGTGATCCGTCCTTGGTACCGCGCGGGCTGTGCCGCATGTGGCGCAGTGTAGACAAGCCCCCCTGTCCCTGGGGAAGGGCGGGTTGATGCCCCCTGCCGGTCGCCTAACATCGGTGCTCGTTTCCCCCAAGCCCTCAACCGGTGCCAGTCGTGGACGTCATCCTGTTTGTCAAAGCCGCCCTCATGGGCATCGTGGAAGGGCTCACCGAGTTCCTGCCCATTTCCAGCACCGGACACCTCATCCTGGCCGGCTCGCTGCTCGACTTCGGCCACAGCGCCGGCGCCGACAAGGCCAAGGTGTTCGACATCGCCATCCAGACCGGCGCCATCTTTGCCGTGGTGCTGGTGTACTGGCAGCGCGTGAAGGACACGGTCACCGGCCTCACGAGCGAGCCGAAGGCGCAGCGCTTTGCGCTCAACGTGCTGATCGGCTTCGTGCCGGCCATCATCCTGGGGCTGCTGCTCGGCAAGGCGATCAAGACGCATCTGTTCACGCCCACGGTGGTGGCCATCACCTTCATTGCGGGCGGCCTCCTGATCCTGCTGGCTGAGCGCATGGCGCTGAGCCGCCCTGCCCCGCGCGTGCAGACGGTGGACGATCTGACCCCGATGGACGCGCTGAAGGTGGGCCTGGTGCAGTGCCTGGCGCTGGTGCCGGGCACGAGCCGCTCGGGCGCGTCGATCATCGGCGGGATGATGCTGGGCCTGTCGCGCAAGGCAGCCACCGACTACAGCTTCTTCCTGGGCATCCCGACGCTGATGGGGGCGGGCGTCTACAGCCTGTACAAGGAGCGGCACCTGCTGTCGCTGGCCGATCTGCCGCTGTTCGGCACCGGCCTGGTGTTTGCCTTCCTGTCGGCCTGGGTGTGCGTGCGCTGGCTGATCCGCTATGTGTCCAGTCACAACTTCAATCCGTTTGCCTGGTACCGCATCGCCTTCGGCATCGTCATTCTGGTGACGGCGCACTTCGGCTGGGTGACCTGGGCCGAGTGACGCAGCGGGGCTGGGCACAATACGCGGATGTCTGCGCGTGAAGAAGCCCTCGTCATCCTGCTGAACCCCGATCCGGCCACCAAGGCCGACGCCGCCCGGCGGCTGTATGCGCGCCTGGGCGGCGATGCGGCGCAGGTCGCAGCGGCCGGCGACGCGGCTTTGCCCGACGTGCCAGGACTCAGCGCAGACGATTGCGTCCCCCCGCTGCGGCTGAGCGCGGCGCAACAGGCCGCCATGCCGGGGCGCCCGGAACGCCCTCACCTCGTGCCGGCCAAGCAGGTGCCCTCGCGCTCGCCCTTCACGCTGGAGGGCCGCGCGGCGCTGCTGCATGCGATCTGCCACATCGAGTTCAACGCGATCAATCTGGCGCTGGACGCGTGCTGGCGTTTTGCCGGCATGCCGGTCGCGTTCTACCTCGACTGGCTGCGCGTGGCGTCGGAAGAGGCTTTGCACTTCAGCCTGCTGCGCGACCACCTGCGAACGCTGGGGCATGACTACGGCGACTTCGACGCGCACGACGGCCTGTGGAGCATGTGCGAGAAAACCAGCGACGACATCCTGGCCCGCATGGCCCTGGTGCCCCGGACGCTGGAAGCCCGCGGGCTGGACGCCACGCCGCTGATCCAGGACAAGCTGACCCGCGCAGGCGATCTGGAGGCCGTGCGCATCCTCGACATCATCCTGCGCGACGAGGTGGGGCACGTGGCCATCGGCAACCGCTGGTTCCACCGGCTGTGCCTGGAGCGGGGGCTGGATGCCGTCAGCCTGTACCCGGAGTTGGTGCGGCGTTATGAGGCGCCGCGGTTGCGGCCGCCCTTCAACGAAGCTGCGCGCAAGGCCGCCGGCTTCACCGATGACGAACTGGCGTTTCTGCTGGGGGTGGACTGATCGAAGTCGGGAGCAACGGGCGGTGCAGACGCACGATGACTTCGCCCGTTGTGCCGCGCACCGCCGCAGCCAGCGTGTGGCGATTCAACTCGGCGTAGAAGGCCTCGGTGGCACCGCCCAGCAGGCCCTTGAGCTCGCACTGGCCGCGCAACACGCACGGGGGCTCACCGCAGTTGATGAGTTCGTCCGTGCGCTCCAGCGTGCGCACGACATCGCCCAGCCGATAGGCCTCGGCGGGCCGGGCCAGGCGGATGCCCCCGCCCTTGCCGCGCAAGTTCACCAGCCAGCCTTGCTGCCCCATGAACTGCACGACCTTGGTCAGGTGGTTGTGGGCCACGTCGAACCGTTCGGCAATCTCGCCAATGGTGGTGACCTCGCCTGGCGATGAACCGGACAGGTACATCAGGACGCGCAGGCCCAGGTCCGTGAATCGTGTCAGCTGCATTCGACGCTCTCGTGCTCTGAATCAGCGAGCATAACCAAGGCAGGACGCAGCCGACACGGGCCCGCCGGATCAGGCCGTGACGCCACCCGTGCCGAAGGCTTCGGCATGGATGCGTTCGGCCGGCACACCGCGGCTGCGCAGGGTACGGATCTGCTCGGCCATGAAGCCGGCCGGCCCACACACGTAGTGGTCTGCATCCGCCGGCAGCAACGGCGTGCCCGTCAGCGCGGCAAGGTCCAGGCGCCCCACCGCGTGGCGCTGCACAGAGCCGGCATCCTGTCCATCCGCGGCGGACTCGTGAACGATCCAGGCCTGTCCGTCGGGCAGCTGCTCGATCAGTTCGCCCACCCGGGCACCAAAGGCCTGCACCCCAGCGTGGCGTGCGGCATGCAGGAAACGCACCGGCCGACGTGAACCGGTCTGCACCAGCCGCTCCAGCATGGCGACCATGGGCGTGATGCCCACCCCGGCGCTGACCAGCACCACCGGGCTGTCGCGGTCTTCGTGCAGGTAGAAATCGCCGACTGGCGGCGCGACCTCGATCAGATCTCCCTCTTTGACTTGCCCGTGCAGGAAGTTGGACACCATGCCTTCGGCTTGCTGCGCCGGATCGCGTTCACGCTTGACCGAGATGCGCAGGTGGTCTTGCCCGGGGGCGCACGACAGGCTGTACTGGCGCGGCTGGCGATAACCCAGCTCGGGCACCACGACGCGAACGGAAACGTACTGCCCCGCGCGGTAGTGCGGGACCTTGCCGCCGTCGGCCGGCGCCAGTTCGAACGAGGTGATCTCTTCGCTTTCCGGCTGCTTGCGACGGATGCGGAAGGTTCGCCACCCGGTCCAGCCGCCCTCGCGCGTGGCCGATTCGTCGTACAGCGCACGCTCCATGCCGACCATCATGTCGGCCAGCTGGCCGTAAGCCGCGGCCCAGGCGTCGATCAGTTCCGGGGTGGCCGCCTCGCCGAGCACTTCGGCGATGGATGCCAGCAGATGGCGGCCCACGATGGCGTAGTGCTCGCTCCGGATGCCGAGGCTGACGTGCTTGGCCGCCACCCGCTCGAGCACAGGCACCAGCACACCGGGGTTGTCGATGTGCTGGGCATAGGCGGCCACGGCCATGGCCAGCGCCTGCTGTTGCGCCCCATTGCGCTGGTGCCCCTGGTTGAACACCTCGCGCAGTTCAGGGTTGTGCTGGAACATGCGCGCATAGAAGTGGGTGGTGAGGGCCACCCCGTGCTCCTGGAGCACGGGGGCGGTGGCCTTGACGAGGGTTCGGGTGGTCTCTGGCAACATCGTGAGGGATCCTTTCTTGAAGATGCATTATGCATGCATGTTCAAAAAAGGGCTGACACCCCTATGCCGTGAAGGGTCCGAGGCTGACGCGCATCAAAACCATGCTGCCCGATGGAGCGGGACACTGAGGACGTGCGCAAACGCTTTCCCATCAATCCCCCCCACCCCGAGCGAGTGTGCTGGGGCTGCGACAGATACTGCCCTGCGGGCTCGATGGCCTGCGGGAATGGCTCGGATCGCACGGCCCATCCGGCGGAGCTGTTCGGGCCGGACTGGGACACATGGTCACCGCCGCAGGAAGGCGAGGCCCTGGCCCCCAAGGCGCAGGGCGAGCACTGAGAACGTGCGCTGGATCAGGCGTTGAGCCACCGCGCCATGCCGGCGGTGTGCCAGCGTGTGCGATTGCGCTCGAACATCAGGACGTCTGCCCGGCCCTGAAGGTCGCGCAGGATTGCCGCACGTTGTGCCGGGTTGGCCGCCATGAGGGCCGCGCCACGGCCATTGACGGCAGCCCCATCGCGGGCCACCAGAACCACGCCGTGCGGCCCTTGTGTCGGCATGCCGGTTCGGGCATCGAGGATGTGGTGATAGCGCTGCCCGCCACGCTCGAAGCACCGCTCGTAGTCCCCCGATGAGACCACCACGCCGTCGCGCAGCGTGACCACACCGGCGATTCGCTCGGGCGCGTGCGCGTCCCGGATGCCCACACGCCAGTCACGCCCCTGCCACCGCCCGGCGGTGATCACATCCCCTCCGCCGTTGATCTGCGCGTTCTGCACACCGTGCAGGCGCAGCACGGTCATGCCGGCCTGGAGGATGGGCAACTTGGCGATGCCGCCAAGGTCGAGCAGCATGTGCGGCCGACGCAGGAAGGCCGTGCCATGGTCGGTGTCGAGCACCACGTCGCGGTGGTCGACCAGCGAGCGCGCTTGCGCGAGCTCCGCACGCGTCGGCATGGCGGCCTGCGCTGCGTCGAAGCGCCAGCCGGCGTACGCCCCCACCGTGATGTCGAAGGCCCCGCCACTGACGCGGGACAGCGACCGGGCTTCGTTCAGCACATGCATCACGTCGGGCGTGATGCGGACTGGCGTGCGACCGGCATGCCGTTGCAGCACAGCGACCACACTGTCGGGCTCGTAACGACTGAGGTTGCCCACCAGGCGCCCCATCTCTGCCCACGCTGCCTGCATCGCGTTCTCACGCAAGGCGGCATCGTGGTGCTGCACGGTGATGTCGACCCGGGTGCCCATCATCGTGCGGCTGTCGTGGCTGGCAGCGCTGTGCGCCGAAGCCACGCGGGCGCCACAGAGCGGAATCAGCAGCGTCGCGCCCAGCCACTGCCTGCGCGTCAGACCAAGCTGTGCAGCCATGGCATTCAGCGCGACTGCGCCACCATGTAGTCAACCGCGGCCTTGACCTCTTCGTCCTTCAACGCGGGGCTTCCCCCCCGCGGCGGCATCATGCCCTTCGCCCCCGTGAAGCCTTCAAGGGCGTGCTGGTAAAGCGCGCCTTCGCCCTGTGCAAGGCGCTGGCCCCAGTCGGCCTTGTCCCCGGGCTTCGGCGCGCCACCCACCCCGGCTGCGTGGCACATCGCGCAGGTCTTGCCATACACGCTCTTGCCCAGCGTGTTCTCGGCCACTGGAGCCGGCGGCGGGCTAGCTTCGGTGGCGGTCGCGCTGGCCGACGGCGTGTTCTGGGCGGCGGCAGGCGCCTGTTCCTGCTTGCTGCAAGCCATGAGGCTCAGCGCGGCCAGGGTGATCAGGGTCAGTTCTCGAATGTGCATGGTGCGTCTCCACAAGCGCGGTTCAGTCGCCTGATTCTGGAACGCCGCCGACTGCGCCGCCAAGCGCATTTCCTCAGAAGCCGCAGGCCTTGTTGGACCTTGGTGAATCTTGAACTGGTTCAAGGACACCGCGCCTCGGGACTCCGACGATGCGGATGCTTTTTGCAAGTCACATCCGCCGCCATGTCGATCCTTCGCCTCGTACGTCGCCTGCCCACCTGGGTCGTGGTGGTCGTGCTGATGGCATGGGGACACAGCATGGCCGCCCCCTTGTTCAGGCCGCTCACGCTCGACACCATCTGCCGCGGTGGTGGGGCGATCGTCAGCGTGGTCAAGATCGATCAGGACGCCCCGGGTGGGGCCGCGCACCAGCACGGCCAATGCGGCCAGTGCATGCCATCGGACGCCTCGCCGCCGCCCTTTTCAACGACGCCACCCAGGCTCGTGCGCACCGCGTCGGTCGCGGTCACGCTGCCTTCTTCTCCCGCTTTTCACCAACGCCTTGTGCCACCACCGGCACGAGGTCCTCCTGCCGTCTGAGTCAAGCCAAACAAAAGGTTGTCATCATGAAAGACCAAGAGATCAAGAAGCCGCAGAACCCCGAGACCATCGGTCAGGGACGCCGTCAGTTCATGAGCCGCGCTGCGCTCTCGGGCCTCGCCCTGGGCGCCGTGGCCTGCACGGACAAGGGCGTGGGCGCAGCCCCGGCGGCATCGGCCGCGGGGTCAGGCCCTGCGGGCAACGCAGCCGAATCCGGCGTGCACATCAAGCCCGGTGAGCTCGACACCTACTACGGCCTGTGGAGCGGCGGCCACACCGGCGACATGCGCGTGCTGGGCCTGCCGTCCGGCCGCGAAATCCTGCGCATCCCCGTGTTCAACCCCGATGCGCTCGTGGGCTGGGGCATCACCAACGAGTCCAAGAAGATCATGGGCACCAAGCCCGATGGCTCCTTGCGCTACACGGTCGCCGACACTCACCACACGCACGCGTCGTACAAGGATGGCAACTACGACGGCCGCTATGCCTGGGTGAACGACAAGATCAACTCGCGCATTGCCCGCATCCGTCTGGACTACTTCGTCTGCGACAAGATCACCGAGTTGCCCAATGTGCAGGGCTTTCACGGCATCTTCCCGGACAAGGCCGACCCGGTCGACCCGAAGATCAACTACACCACGCGCGTGTTCTGCGGCGGCGAGTTCGCCATCCCGCTGCCCAACAACGTCGGCACCGACGACGACAGCAAGTACCGCTCGATGTTCACGTGCGTGGACGCCGAGACCATGGAAGTGCGCTGGCAGGTGCTGATCGACGGCAACTGCGACCTGGTGGCCACCTCGTACGACGGCAAGCTCGCGGCCACCAATCAGTACAACATCGAGATGGGTGCGCACTATGAAGACATGATGTCGGCCGAACGCGATGCCTGCCTGTTCTTCAACGTGGGCCGCATCGAAGCCGCCGTCAAGGCCGGCAAGTTCAAGACCATCGGCGACTCCAAGGTGCCTGTGGTGGACGGCACGCGCGAGGCCAACAAGGACCCCAAGACCGCACTGACCGCTTATGTGTCCGTGCCCAAGAACCCGCACGGCGTGAACGCCAGCCCCGATGGCAAGTACTTCATCTGCGCCGGCAAGCTCTCGCCCACCGCGACCGTGATCGAACTGGCCAAGGTGCTGGACTATTTTGAGGGCAAGCTGGCCGAGATCGACAAGGCCATCGTGGCCGAGGTCGAGCTGGGCCTGGGCCCCCTGCACACGGCCTTCGACGGCCGCGGCAATGCCTACACCACACTCTTCCTGGACAGCCAGGTGGTGAAGTGGAACGTGGACGCCGCCATCAAGTTCCACGCGGGCGACAAGAGCGCCAAGTACGTGGTCGACCGCCTTGATGTGCAATACCAGCCTGGCCACTTGAACGCCAGCCACTCGGAGACCAAGGCTGCCGATGGCAAGTACCTCGCCGTGGGTTGCAAGTTCTCCAAGGACCGCTTCCTGCCCGTGGGCCCGCTGCACCCCGAGAACGAACAGATGATCGACATCTCGGGCGACAAGATGAAGTTGATGGCCGACCACCCGGTGCGCGGCGAGCCGCACGACTTCATCATCTTCAAGCGCGACATCGTCAAGCCCAAGCAGATCTACTCGCACGACGACTTCCCGCTGGCGATCCGCGATCCGAAGGAATCGGGCGTGTTCCGTCAGGGCAAGAAGGTCACGGTCAAGCTGACATCACAGGCGCCCGCCTTCAGCCTGCGCGAGTTCAAGCTCAAGAAGGGCGATGAGGTCACGCTGATCCTGACCAACCTGGACAAGGTCGAAGACCTGACCCACGGCTTCGCGATCCCGAAGTACAACGTGAACTTCATCGTGAACCCGCAGGAGACGGCCTCCGTCACGTTCATCGCAGACAAGCCTGGCGTGTTCTGGTGCTACTGCACGCACTTCTGCCATGCCCTGCACCTTGAAATGCGCACGCGCATGATCGTCGAGGCATGATGTTTCACACAGTTCGTTCCTGCTGGGCTCGCCTGGTGCTGCGCACGCTGGCTGCACTGGCCCTTCTGTCCCTGGTGTCTGTTGCGCAGGCTGCAACGGGTGCTTATGAGGCAGCCCTGCCGGACGATCTGGGCACCGTGCGCGACCTGTGCGCGCACGTGCCATGCCATGACGTGTTCCCCGGCGCGAAGAGCTTTTCCGAGCGCACGGGACAGCCGCCCTATGTGCAGGCCTATGGTGAGGCCGTGGCCGGCAAGAAGCCGTTGCTGGGTTACGTGATGCTCTCCACCGACATCACGGACACGCCGGCCTATTCCGGCAAGCCGGTGGTCACACTGATCGGCATGGACATGCAGGGCCGGTATGTGGGGGTCAAGGTGCTCAAGCACTCGGAGCCCATCCTGCTGCTGGGCATCCCTGAGTCGGCGCTGATCAAGTTCAACAACCAGTACCTTGGCAAGTCCGTCAAGGACAAGATCGAAGTCGGCCCCTCGCGGCCTGATGAAGGCGTGCTGGGCGTCGACGCCATCTCGGGGGCCACCGTCACCGTCATCGCCCAGAACCAGGTGATGCGCTTGTCTGGCGCGGCAGTCGCGCGGCAGGTGGGCATCCTGGCACCCGATGTGCGCCCCGCCGCACGCTTTCACACCACGGGCCAACGCTGGTCCTGGCCTGAGCTGGTCAAGATGGGCGCGGTGCAGCGCCTGCTGGTCAAGCCTGAACAGGTCGGTCTGGCGCGTGGCAGCGAGCCTTTCATCGAACTCTGGTTTGGCGATCTGAACCAGCCCGATCTGGGCGCAAGCCTGCTGGGTCAGGATGGCTGGGCCAGCCTGCACGGGCAACTGAAGGAAGGGGAACGCGCCTTCTTCGTCATCCGCACCGGCGGTGAAGAATCCTTCAAGGGTTCGGGCTTTGTGCGCGGCGGTATCTATGACCGTGTCCAGATCAAGCAGGGGCACGACGCCTACACGTTCCGTGACCTGGACTACCTCAACCTGTACGGCCTGAGCGCCCAGGGCGCCCCCGACTACAACGAATCGGCCATCTTCATCGTTCGGGCCAAGGGCTTCTCGGCCGCCTACCCCTGGAAGCTGAGCTTCATGGGCAACCGCGTGGACCGCGCCACCGGCGCGCGCAGCTTCGCCAGCTTCGATGCCCGCTACTGGCTGCCGGCCGAGATGCTCGAAGGCGGCCGCCCCGAAGTGACGGAAGACGAGGCACCGTGGCAGCGCGTGTGGCGCACCCGGGCCGTGTCCATCGGACTCTTCGTGGCGCTGCTGGTGGCGGTGACCATCGTGTACGCGATGCGTGAACGGCTCACGCGCCTGTCCACCCACAAGAACAAGTGGCCCGTCAACGCATTCAAGTACAGCGCATGGGCCCTGAGCATCGTGTTCGTGGGCTTCGGTGTCATGGCACAGCCCAGCATCACGCAGGTGCTCACGTGGTTCCACTCGGTGCTGTTCCAGTGGACGTGGTCCCTGTTCCTGTCGGATCCGTTCATCTTCGTGTTCTGGATCTTCATCATCCTGACCGTGTTCCTGTTCGGACGCGGGCTGTTCTGTGGCTGGATGTGCCCCTTCGGATCGCTGTCGGAGGCGCTCTACAAGATCGGCAGCAAGGTGGGACTCCAGCGCTGGCAAGGCCACCTGCCACGCCCGGTACACGACCGACTCAAGTGGCTCAAGTACGCAGTCTTCTTTGGCCTGCTGACGGTGTCGATGTTCTCCATGGGCCTGGCCGAGATGCTGGCCGAGGTCGAGCCCTTCAAGACGACGTTCCTGGTCGGCATCCACAACCGCGCCTGGCCTTATGGCTTGTTCGTGTGCGTGCTGCTGGGTGTGTCGCTGTTCATCGAACGGCCCTATTGCAAGTACATCTGCCCGCTGGGCGCCGCCCTGGCCATGCCCAGCACCTTCCGGTGGTTCGGCCTGCGCCGCAAGCAGGACTGCAACAGCTGCAAGGCATGTGCGGTGGGCTGCGGCTCGCTGGCCATCGACGATAAGGGCCGCATCGACCATCGCGAATGCCTGCATTGTCTGGATTGCATGGTGCTCTACACCGACCAGCACGGCTGCCCGCCGCTGTCGAAGGAGCGCAAGCGCCGTGAACGCGATCGCCTGCTGATCACCCCGATCGGCGAAAACGGCTACTTCATCCCCATCGCGGCCGAGCCAGTGCGCATGAGCGACAAGGTGGCGCAGGGGCCGGATCCGCGCTGGCCCACCGACGCTGTCACACCTCCGTACGCCACCGGCACACGGGGCCTGCGCTGGGCCATGCTGGAAGTACGAGACCACCTGTGGCCCTGGAGCCGGGACGGCTGGCGCCACCACCGCGCACTGCAGATCGCGGGGCTCTCGCTGGCCATCGTGGCCAGCGTGGCGTGGTTGCTCGCTGCCACCGGGCGCCTGTCGTCCGGCGCGCTGATCGGCTGGTGGTTCGGCTGGAGTGTGTACGAAGTGCTGATCCGCATGGGAGGCCGCCGCTACGTCAAGGACGGCCCGTGGTGGCAGGCGAACTACCGACATGCCTCCTGGATGGACATGCTGAGCTACGTCGGCTTCAAGAACCTGCTGGTCGGGGCCACGCTGTTCCTGGTCCTCAAGGCGATGGGCTGGCTGGGGTAAGGCCGTGCTGCATCGCCACGCTCTGACCGTCGTGCTGACTGGGCTGCTGTCGCTCGGCACCATGGCCGCTCATGCCGCCACTGTGCGCGTGCATGCTGGCGAATCGATCCAGGCCGCCATCGACCGCGCGCGCCCTGGTGACGTGCTGGAGATCGAAAAAGGCCGCTACAGCGGGCCGGTGCGCGTGGACCGGCCCCTGACCCTGCGAGGCCTGCAACGACCCACGCTGAGCGGGGGATTCGAGGCGGACACCATCCGGGTCACGGCCCCCGATGTCCTGATCGAAGGCCTGATCGTGCGCGACTCCGGCCACAGTCTGAAACACCAGCATGCGGGCATCTACCTTCAGCCCGGCGCACACCGCGCCGTGGTGCGCGGGTGTGATCTGACCTACAACCTCTTCGGCCTGTGGATCGAGAAGGCCAACGACGTGCGCATCGAAGGCAACGTCATCACCGGCCTCCGCGAGCTGAACTCCGCTCAGCGGGGCAACGGCATTCAGCTCTACAACACCACGGGCGCCCGCATCCTGAACAACCAGATCAGCTTCGTGCGCGATGCGCTGTACATCGATGTGTCGCATCGCGCCGAGTTCAAGGGCAACAAGCTGCACCACAGCCGCTACGGCAGCCACTACATGAACTCGTACCACAACCTCTGGGAGGGCAATGACAGCTACCGCAACCGCGGTGGCCTGGCCTTGATGGAGGTGCGAGATCAGGTTGTGCGAGGCAACCGCACCTGGGCCAACGCGGACCACGGCATCATGCTGCGCACGCTGCAGGACTCCTTGATCGAGGGCAACGTGGTGGCCGACAACGAGCGCGGCCTCTTCATCTACGACGTCGAGTACGCCACGCTTCGCGGCAACCTCGTCATCGGCAACCGAACGGGCGTGCACCTGGCCGCCGGCTCGACCCGCAACGTGGTGCAGGGCAACGACTTCATCGCCAACGGCGAGCAAGTCCGCTACCTGGGCTCACGCGATGAGCGATGGGGCCCTGCCCCGGGACAGCCCGGTGAGCTGGGCAACCACTGGAGCAACTACCTGGGCTGGGACCGCGATGGCAACGGCCTGGGCGACGTGCCCTACGAGGCCAATGACCTGGTCGACCGCCTGCAATGGCGCTATCCCACGATGAAGCTCCTGCTCGGCAGTCCGGCCGTGCAGGCCTTGCGCCTGCTGAGCCAGCAGTTCCCTGTGCTGCGTGCACCCAGCGTGGTCGACCCCAGCCCTCGCCTGCGTCCCCACCATACCGAATGGAGCCACTGGCTTGACCCCTCCCGACCCTGACCCCATCACCCTGCGGCAGGTGCGCAAGCACTATGGCGCGGTCCATGCCGTCGACGGCGTCGACCTCGATGTGCGACGCGGCGAACTCTTCGGCCTGATCGGGCACAACGGTGCAGGCAAGAGCACGCTGTTCAAGTTGATGCTCGGGCTCATCGCGCCCACCTCCGGCGAACTGCGCGTGGCGGGCAGCCCGGTGCATGGCTCCGCATTCCGCCATGCCCGCCGTCGCATCGGCTACCTGCCCGAGAACCTCGTGCTCTACGACAACCTCAACGGGTTGGAAACCCTGCACTTCTTCGCGCGACTGAAGGGCGCACCGTTGACCTCGTGCCAGCCACTGCTTGAGCAGGTGGGCCTGAAGGACGCCGCTTTGCGACCCATACGCGGCTACTCCAAAGGCATGCGCCAGCGCCTCGGCTTTGCGCAGGCCTTGCTCGGCGAGCCCCACCTGCTGTTTCTTGACGAACCCACGACGGGGCTCGATCCCGCCGCCACACGTGACTTCTACGCGCAGCTCGATGTCCTGCGCGGACGTGGCGTCACCATGGTGATCACCTCGCACATCCTGGCCGAGCTGGAGGCCCGTGTAGACCGACTCGCCATCATGGCGAGCGGCCGCGTGCTGGCGTGCGGCAGCGTGGCCGCCTTGCGTGAGCAGAGCAGCCTGCCGCTCACGATCGACGTGCGGGCTGCCCCCGGCGCCGCCACGGCACTGATCGAGCGGCTTGCCGCCCTGCAGCCGACCGCAGTCGCTCTGCAGGCCGAGGGCTTCAAGGTGACCTGCGCCCGCGCGCTGAAGCTGCGCGTCCTGCAGGTGCTCATGGCGAGCGGCACCGGCGTGGACGATGTGCAGATTCATGAACCCTCGCTCGAAGACCTCTTCTTCGGTCTCCGGAGGGCCGCATGAGTGCCACCTGTCTACTCGAATGGCGCCAGATTCGCGCGCTGGCACGCAAAGAGTTCAGCGACCGCCTGCGCAACCGCTGGGTCATGGTCGTCGCCCTCGTCTTCACGGTGGCCTCGCTGCTCATCACCTACTTCGGCGCTGCCGCGCAGGGCCAGGTCGGCCCCACCTCCATCGAGCTCACGATTGCCAGCCTCGTCAGCCTGGTCATCTACCTGGTGCCGCTGATCGCGCTGTTGCTCGGCTTCGACGCCATCGTGGGCGAACGCGAGCGGGGCTCACTGGATCTGCTGCTGTCGCTGCCCATCACGCGGCAGGAGCTGCTGCTCGGCAAGTACCTCGGCCTCGCGATGGCGCTCACGCTGTCCACCCTGGCGGGCTTCACGCTCGTGGGCGGGCTGCTGTGGCGCCAGTTCGGGTGGGCGGGCCTCTACCACTACGCCGGCTTCGTGGCCAGCGCCTGGATGCTCGGCCTGACCTTTCTGAGCCTGGCGGTGCTGATCTCGGTGCTGGCACACGACCGCGCCCGCGCCTCGGGGCTCGCCATCATGCTGTGGTTCGCCCTCGTGCTGGTGTTCGACTTGTTGCTCCTCGGTGTGCTGGTGGCCAGTGCTGGCCGGCTGGGTGGCGAGCCCCTGCCCTGGCTGCTGCTGTGCAACCCGGCCGACCTCTTCCGCATCCTCAATGTGTTCTCGCTGGACGACATGCGCACCCTCTACGGGCTGACCAGCATCGTGCCGCCCGCCCTCGCCAATCCCTGGCTGCTGGGCGGCGCCATGCTCGCCTGGATTGCCGCGCCACTCGGTCTGGCTGCCTGGAGATTCCGACCATGATTCCCCGCCGACAATTCCTGCTGCTGGCCGGTGCTGCCCTCGTCCTGAGCGCCTGCGAACGCCAGCCTGACCAGGTTATCGCCGCCGCCGAGATCGAAGCCGGCTCGACCTGCGACCTGGACGGCATGCTGCTGGCCGATTACCCCGGCCCCAAGGCGCAGATCCATTACCAGGGCGATGCCCAGCCGCACTGGTTCTGTGACACGGTGGAAATGTTCTCTGCACTACTCAAGCCCGAGCAGACCCGCCCCATCCTGGCGGTGTACGTGCAGGACATGGCCAAGGCCGACTGGGACCAGCCGCGCGGCCACTGGTTCGACGCCCGCAAGGGCTTCTATGTGCAAGGCAGCAAGCGCCATGGCTCCATGGGCCCCACGCTGGCCAGTTTCACCAGCGCGGCCGACGCCCAGGCCTTCGCCGGTCAGTTCGGTGGACGGGTGCTGAAGTTTGCCGACGTCACCCCGGACATGGCCGACCTCAGCGGCGGCGCCCAGCACGACGGCCGGATGTGATGCACACCCCCGTGGTATCGGCCCTCCGCCGGCCACATGTCAGATGGTGGCTCGCAGGCGGCGCCCTGTTGGCGGTTGCCACGCTCATGCCGGGCTCTGGCGCGGTTCGATCCGCCTCGGTTGCCCCGCCATCGCCAGCGGAGGCCGATGTGTGCCGCAGCATCCTGCCGCACACCTACGACGCCCGCTCCGGCCTGCCCCGCCATGCCGCCCGCCCCATCCCGCAGGACGCACGCTGCCCGGTGTGCGGCATGTTTCCGGCGCGCACGCCGCGCTGGGCCGCCCAGCTCATCTTCGACGACGGGGCGGCCTACTTCTTCGACTCGCCGGTGAGCCTGCTGCTGTACCTGCAGGACGTGGGGCGCTACAGCCGGGGACGCCTGCACACCGAGGTGCGCGCCAGCTACGTTCAGGACTTCGAAACCGGCACCTGGCTGCCCCTCGATTCGGCCTGGTTCGTTCACGGCTCGGACGCGCTGGGACCCATGCGGGCCGGCAACCTGCCGCCATTCCGCACACGGTCCGACGCCGAAGCCTTTGCCCGACGCCACGGCGGCCAGATCCTCTCGGCGGCCCCATTGCGGCGCGCGCTGCCCGACGCGCTGCGCAGGCAGGCCCCCCATCGACACGGCGCCCGTCCGCCCGGTCGCTGAAAGCACCGACAATCGAACGGCCCCGGCTTCTCCCTGCATGGCGATGTACAGCACCGTTCTCCTTCTGCACATTCTGGCCGCCACCGTCTGGACGGGCGGTCACCTCGTCCTCGCCACCACCGTGCTGCCGCGGGCGCTGAAGCAAGGCGATGTCCGCATCCTGCTCGATTTCGAGTCGGCATACGAACGCATCGGCATGCCTGCGCTGATCATTCAGGTGCTGACCGGCCTCTGGATGGCGCACACACTGGTGCCCGACATGGGGCGGTGGCTGTCGCTGGCCGACCGGCCCGCCACGCTGGTGGCGGCCAAGCTCGCGCTGCTGGCCGTGACGGTGCTCACTGCGCTTGATGCCCGCTTGCGTGTTATCCCCCGCCTTACGGCACAGACCCTGCCCGCCATGGGGCGCCGCATCGGCATCGTGACGGTGACCTCGGTGCTGTTCGTGGTCGTTGGCGTGTCGTTCCGGGGCGGGCTCTTTGCGTGAGCCACCGCGGCCAGGCCGCGCCTAACCGCGCGGATGATGCTGGCTGTGCAGCTGGCGCAGGCGCTCCCGCGCCACGTGCGTGTAAACCTGCGTGGTCGAGATGTCGGCGTGGCCCAGCAGCATCTGCACAACACGCAGATCGGCGCCGTGATTCAGCAGGTGCGTGGCGAACGCATGCCGCAAGGTGTGCGGCGACAGGGGCTGCGTGATGCCGGCCAGCATCGCGTACTTTTTGATCAGCTTCCAGAACATCTGGCGGGTCATGGGACCACCACGCGCGGTCACGAACAGCGCATCGCTCACCTGCCCGCCAAGGATCACCGCCCGGGCCTCGGCCAGGTAACGGCGCAGCCAGTCGCCGGCCTCGCCACCAAAGGGCACCAGCCGCTCCTTGCTGCCCTTGCCAGTGATGCGCAGCACGCCGTCGTCCAGCCCCACATGCACCGACTTGAGCTCGACCAGCTCGCTGACACGCAGGCCGCTGGCGTACATCAGCTCGAGCATGGCCCGGTCGCGCAACCCCAGACTTTCATGCACATCGGGGGCGTTCAACAGCGCTTCGACCTGGCTCTCGGTCAGCGTGCCGGGCACCCGCATGCGTTGACGGGGCGCATCCATCCGCACGGTCGGGTCCTGCGATGTGAGGTGCTCGCGCACCGCCCAGCGGTAGAAGCGTCGGAACACGCTCAGACGCCGACCTGCCGACGAGGGCTTGGTCACGCTGTGACGTGCCAGGGTGTAGCCCAGCAAGTCGGTCTCGGTGGCCGACACCAGCGTGCGCCCGATTTCTTCATGCGCCAGCCAGTCGGCCAGCGCCTGCAGATCACGACGGTAGGCGCCCAGGGTGTTGGCGCTCAGGCCGTCTTCCAGCCACAGCGCGTCAATGAAGCGGTCGAGGTGCGGATCAGACACCGCCACGCATCATCCCCTGCTTCATGCGTGCGTCCACCGGGTTGTCGCCCACGAAGATCTTCATGACTGCACGGTAGAGGTCTTCACCCGGAATGGCCGTACCCACCGGGCGGTCGTTGTGCTGCAGCAGCACGCCGCGGCCCGGCACGTAGTCGAGGTCCAGCGTGTCGCCCACCTTCAGGTCTCCAACACCGTCCAGATGCGTGGCCAGCGTGGTGAGGCGGCTTTCGAGGCGTTGCTGCACCTCGGCCGGCTCATGCTTGTGCACGCGCTTGAGCAGCGACCGGGTCAGCTCCTTGCTGGGCGCATCGAGCATCACCTGCAGGCGGATGCGCTTGGGACCGGGCATGGCCAGCGCCTGGGCCGTGTCCCGGGTGGGGGCGCTGAGGTAGAGCCCCGCCACAAAGGCCTTCACCCACGCCACGCCACGCAGACCAAGGCCATTGAGGCGCAAGGTGCGGTCGGCCAGCACCAGGGTGTCGTCAAAGCGTTGGCCCTCCAGTGTGGCCGCCTGGGCCGGCGCGAACACACCTGCCGACAGCAGACCCACGCCACCCACGCACAAGGCGAGCGACCAGCGTCGGATGCACTGCAGCGAACGGCTTCGGGATGAGGTCAGGGACACGGAGTCTCCAGCAGCGGACATGCATCCTCCAACGCGGAAGGGGCACCGCGGGCTGACACAGCGGACCCGCTGGCTGTGTGAAGTCATGTCAAGCCCGCATCGGGCCTGGGCGACATTCCGCCATTATGTCGGGCAGGCGCCGGCCCTGCAGACCGGGCCCGATCACCCCTGCGGGTGATCGGTGAACCGGCCGCTCAGTCCGCGCGCTCGAACACGGCCATGCTCTCGACGTGCGCCGTGTGCGGGAACATGTTGACCGCGCCCGCGGCCGTGCAGCGGTATCCCGCCTGATGCACCAGCAGCCCGGCATCCCGCGCGAGCGTGGCCGGGTTGCAGCTGACGTAGACGATGCGCTGCGGGCGCTGCCAGTCCGGCACGAGCGTCGGATCCTGGTGCAGGTCGGCCAGGGCCTTGGCGAGGGCGAAAGCACCTTCTCGCGGGGGGTCGACCAGCCAACGCGTGGCGTGGCCATAACCGGCCAGTTCCTGCGGCGTGATCTCGAACAGGTTGCGGGCCACAAAACTCGTCCGCTCGGCCACCCCGTTGGCCACGGCGTTATCGCGGGAGCGGGCCACCAGGGTCTCGCTGCCCTCAATGCCCAGCACTTCGCGGGCCTGCGTGGCCAGCGGCAGCGTGAAGTTGCCCAGACCGCAGAACCAGTCGATCACACGCTCGTCGGGCTGCACGGCCAGCAGGCGCAGCGCCCGGCCGACCAGCACCTGGTTGATCGCATGGTTGACCTGCGTGAAGTCGGTGGGCTTGAACGGCATGGTGATGCCGAATTCGGGCAGCGTGTAGTCCAGCGTGGGCGCGGTCTCGTCCAGCGGATGCACGGTGTCGGGGCCCTTGGGCTGCAGCCACCACGACAGGGTGGTCTGGCCGCCTTCGGCCGGGCTGTGCGTGGCGGCAAAGTCCTTCAGGCGTTGCACGTCGGCGGCGCTCAGCGGCTCGAGGTGGCGCAGCACCAGCACGGTCACGCGCGTGCCCACGGCCACTTCGATCTGCGGCAGGCGGTCACGCCCGTCCATGGCGCCGATCAGCTCGCGCAGCGGCACCAGCAGGCGGCTCACATGCGGGGGCAGCACCTCGCAACTCGTCATGTCGGCCACATAGCGGGACTTGCGCTCGTGGAAGCCGACCAGCACGGTGTTCTTCTTGGCCACATAGCGCACCGACAGACGGGCGCGGAAACGGTAACCCCAGGCCGGGCCTTCAATGGGGCGCAACAGGGTTTCGGGCTTGACCTTGCCCAGGTGCCAGAGGTTGTCTTCCAGCACACGCTGCTTGACGGCCACCTGGGCGCTGGCGTGAAAGTGCTGCATCTTGCAGCCGCCGCACAGGCCGAAGAAGGTGCACCGGGGCGTGACACGCAGCGGGCTTTCGCGGCGGATCTCGGCCAGCGTGGCCTGCTCCCAGTTGTTCTTGCGGCGCCCGACGTTGACGCGCACGACCTCGCCGGGCAGCGCGTCTTCGATGAACACGACCTTGCCGTCTGCCCGGTGGGCCACGCCCTGGGCATCCAGATCAAGCGATTCGACGGTGAGCCATTCCTGGCCGGGTGCAACCGGCGGGAGGCTGATGGCCGGCTGCACGGGCGCCGGCGCTTCGGTGACAGGGGTTTCGGGAGAGGCACTCATCCCGATATTGTCTCAGGACTGGCCCGGCTCTTCGGGCCGGCCAGCCCTGCGCGCGCTCAGCGAGCCGGCAATTGTTTGGCCGGGTCGATGGGCTTGCCCTGCTTGCGGATCTCGAAGTGCAGGTTGACGCGGTCGGCGTCCGTCGAGCCCATCTCGGCAATCTTCTGGCCGCGGCGCACCGACTGGTCTTCCTTGACCAGCAACGTCTGGTTGTGCGCGTAGGCCGTCAGGTAGTCGCCAGTGTGCTTGATGATGACGAGGTTGCCATACCCGCGCAGGCCCGAGCCTGCGTACACCACGCGACCGTCTGCCGCGGCAAACACCGGGTCACCGGCCTTGCCGCCGATGGCCAGGCCCTTGCGCCGGCCTTCTTCGAAGCCACCCAGCATCGGGCCCGCGGCCGGCCAGGTCCAGTTGGGCTCGTCCGTGCCGCTGTCGCGCGGCTTGTCCTTGCCGGCATCGGCCGCCGAAGCAGGTTGCCCGCCCGACGCGGCACCGGCCGCTGCGCCCGAGGCGGCGGCAGAAGCTGCGCCACTGGCGGGCTTGGCGGTGCCGGGCAGGGTCTTGCTGTCCAGCGGGCGGGCCTCGATGCGTGAAGGCGGCGCCAGCGGCTTGGCCGAAGCCACCGCCGAGGCGGAGCCCGGGTCGGCCGTCGGCGGTACCACGCGCAGCACCTGTCCCACCTCGATGAGGTTGGGGTTCTCGAGGCTGTTCCAGGCCGCGAGGTCGCGCCAGTTCTGACCGGAGTCGAGGCTGATGCGGATCAGCGTGTCGCCGGGCTTGACGGTGTAGTAGCCCGGCTTGCCGGCGTTTTCCGCGCCGGGCAAGGCCTTGGCAGGCGCCGTCGTGGATGGAGCCGAGGGGGAGCCCGTGGGGCGTGAGCGCTCTTCGACGGGCGCCTTGTGGTTCGTCGAGGCGCAACCGGCCAGGACGAGCAAGGCCGCCGTCGTGGCCGCCAACCTGAATGTAGAAATCATGTGCATGGGACGCTGTGGAGCCCTGATCGTTCCAGGGCCACGAAACATCATGTGGTGCCGGATTTTAGTGGCACGAACAGGACGGCCCCGGCGCGGCGGGTCTGGTAGGTGCCGTCTGCCAGTCGATCGACGATGGTCAGCACCTGTGCGCCGGGTCGGCCGTCGTCCACCGGGGCCACCAGCCGGCCTCCGGGCGCAAGCTGGTCGAGCCAGGCCTGGGGCAAGGCCTGCCCTCCGGCGGCGGCGATGATGGTGTCGTAGGGCCCACCTGGCGCGTGGCCGAGCATGCCGTCGCCAAACAGCAAGCGGATGTCGACGCGCGTCGGCAGGGCGGGCTCGACCGCGTCGAGGTGGGCGCGGGCCTTGACGTGCAGTTCGCGCACCCGCTCGATCGAGACCACGCGGCGCGCCAGCAGCGCCAGCAGGGCTGCCTGGTAGCCGCACCCGGTGCCGATTTCGAGGCACACGCCCAGCGGCCGGGCCGCATCGCGCGCCACGGGCCCGTCAGGCCGCTCGCACAGCAGCTGCATCATCGCCCCCACCACCGAGGGCTTGGAAATCGTCTGCCCCAGCCCGATGGGCAGACTGGTGTCTTCATAGGCCTGGTTGACCAGGGCCGTGTCGACGAACTGATGGCGCGGCACAGCGGCAAAGGCGGCCAGCACGCGCGCGTCGGACAGGCCATCGGCCTTCAGCCGCTCCACCATGCGGGCGCGCACCCGCACGGAATCGAGCCCCACGCCGCCGGGCGTGTGCGCGCGTCGGCGGTCCTGCTCGGCCTGCGCCAGCGGGGTCTGCGGCCGCAGCACCTCGCGGGCGGCCACGGTCGGGGTCGCGCGGGACGCGGCCGGACGCGCCGTCGCAACCTGATTCAGCTGCAGCGGAAAGCGGCGCGGCTTGTCCGAGTGGCCGTGGCTCATCGTTGGCCGGCCCAGCCCTGCCAGACGGGCATGCGCTGGTGATCCGTCATGTCGACCTTCAACGGCGTGATCGACACCCGGCCGTGGCGCACCGCATGGAAATCGGTGCCCTCGCCTTCTTCGCGCGCCTCACCGGCCGGGCCGATCCAGTAGAACAGGTCGCCCCGCGGGTTCGTCTGCGGCACGGCGGGAAAGCTGGCATGCCGGCGCCCAAGCCGGGTGATGGCCCAGGGCAGCGTGTCGGCGTCATCCCGGTTCGGGATGTTGACGTTGAGCAGCCAGGGCGATTCGGCCGGGGGGTGGGCCAGCACGTGCTCGATGATGCGGCGCGCGGTGCGGGCAGCGGCATCCAGGGCGTGCCAGCCCTTGACCACCTGCGAGAACGCGATCGCCGGCACGCCGAAGAGATATCCCTCGGTGGCCGCAGCCACGGTGCCGGAGTACAGGGTGTCGTCGCCCATGTTGGCGCCGTTGTTGATGCCCGAGAGCACCAGATCGGGCTTGGGAATGAGCCCTGCCGTGAGCGCCAGGTGCACGCTGTCGGACGGCGTGCCGGTGACATAGCGGAACCCGTTGGCCGCCGTATGCAGGCTCAGCGGCTGGTGCAGCGTCAGGGCATTGGAGGTGCCACTGGCGTTGCGCTCGGGGGCAAACACGTCGATCGTGCCCAGACCCTGGCAGGCTTCCACCAGCGCGGCGATGCCAGGCGCCAGGTACCCGTCATCGTTGGCAATGAGAATTCGCATGCTTGCATTGTAGGAGCGCAACGCCCCGCAGCACGGCGCCCCCTGATTCGGTGCACCGGGTGTCCGCCGAACCCAGGCTTGCATGTAAAGTTACCGGGTACACATCTCCCCACTCGTCCGCTGGACGAGATCCCCGAGCGGCGGTTCAGCCCGGGCCCACCAACTCAGCCCGGAGGCCGACCAATGGACTCGGGAGGAATTCCATGGCTGTCAAGGTATTGATTCTCGAAGACAACCCGGTCGCGCGCGGCTTTCTGTGCCGCGTCGTGCGCGAAAGCTTCAGCGATGTGGACAGCATCACCGAGGCGAGCGACCTCGATGCCGCCCGCCGGCTGTTGGGCCATGCGCCGGGGGGCCGGGCCACCCCGTCGGCCGACCCGTTCCAGCTTGTCATGGTCGATCTGGAATTGCCCGATGGCAGCGGCCTGGAGTTGCTGACGGAGCTGTCCAGCTACCCCGCCACCCGCATCGTCACCACGCTCTACTCCGACGACGAGCACCTCTTCCCGGCGCTGCAATGCGGCGCCGACGGCTACCTGCTGAAGGAAGACCGCTTCGAGGTGCTTGTCGAGGAGTTGCAGAAGATCGTGCGCGGCCAACCCCCGCTGTCGCCCGCCATTGCCCGCCGGCTGCTGAACCACTTCCGCAGCGGCGAGGGGCTGGCCGGCAACGGGCACGGCGTGGCCGAGCCACCCGCACCAGGTGCCCCGTCGCCAGCCACAGCGCCTGCGCCGCTGGACCACGAGCGCCTGACCCCGCGCGAAAGCGAGGTGCTGACCTACCTCAGCAAGGGCTTCACGATCAAGGAGATCGCGTCGCTGATGGGCATCAAGTGGTTCACCGTCAACGACCACATCAAGTCGATCTACAAGAAGCTGAACGTCTCGAGCCGCGCCGAGGCCGCGGTGCTGGCGAGCAAACAAGGCCTGGTCTGAGCCGGCCATGTCGAACGCGGCCCGCCTTCACGAAGCTGGCCACGACGCCCCTGCCCCGAGCCGGCTCGACGGCCTGCTGGGGCGACACACCGCGGCGCACTGGCCCACGCTGGAAGAGGCGCTGCAGCGCACCACGGAACGCCCGCGGTGGATCGGGTGGCGCCTGCGTTTGCTGGTGTTCATCGTGGTGGGCAGCTGCCTGGCGGTGGCCGCCTGCGGGTGGTGGCTGACCCAGCAGCCGCGGCTGCCGGTCACCCTCAAGGCCACGGGCGACGGGCACCTGACGCTGCAGTCGGTCGACTACCCCACGCTGCGCAAGCTGGAGGGCCAGGCGCTGGTGGGGCTGCGCATCGACCCACCGCCCGACATCGGGCCCGGCTTGCCGATCAGCCTGCCGACGGACATGCTGCTGCTCCAGCAGTCGGCGCGGTGGATGCCCTCCCCTCTGGAGCGAGACCGGCTCGAACGCTTTCATGTGCAGATCGACCGGGTGCGCGCCCACTGGCGACCCGATGGCCTCGTGGCCCACTTGCGCTTTGCGCACACGGCCGAAGAGCCGTTGCTGATCGCGCCCCGTGGCTGGGCCGGCGTCAGTGCGCTGTTCTGGCTGCTGGCCGCCCTCGCCCTGGCGGTCTTCCTCGTGGGGGCCGTGGTGCTGCTGGCCGGCCTTCAGGCCCGCAACGCCGCCTTCGCCGTGCTGACGACGGCGCAAAGCGCACAGCTCATGCTGATGGCGCTCCACAGCAACCTCGATTTCTTTGCACCGGGTTGGCTGATTCGGCTGGACCTGCACGTGCGCGTGGCCTGCGACCTTTGCAGTGCGGCCGCGCTCGTGCAGGTGGCGGTCACTCACCCACACCGGCAGCCCGGCTGGGTCGGCCTGGCCGGGACCGCCTGGAGCCTGGCTGCGGCCACGGCCTGGGGCGCGTACCAGGGGCTGCCACGCGAGGCGGCCTGGTGGGCCGTTCAGATCGGTGCCGGCCTGCTGCTGGTGACCTCGGTGGCGCTGATGACGCGGGGGCAACACCTGGCGCCCCACCCGTTCACGCTGGTGATGCGGCGTTTCACGCTGATGTCCATCACCACCGGGATGGCGCTGACGGCGGCGATCGCGCTGGGCGGAAGCCGGCCCGATCTGCAGCGCCACCTGGCGGTGTACGGCGCGATGATCTGGCATGTCTTCGTGGCAACGGAGTTGCTGCTGTCGCCTTATCTGTCGCGCACCAGGCAGGTGCTGCAGGAGTTCTCGCTGCTGGCAGCGTCCAGCACGGTGGCCGCGTCGCTCGATCTGCTGTTCGTCGCGGTGTTCTCGATGGGGCAGTTCACCTCCATGACGCTGTCGCTGTTTCTGGCGGTGGGCGTGTACATGGTGGCGCGCCGCTGGCTGCTCACGCTGCTGCCGGGGCGGGAGTCGCTCTCGATGGAGAAGCTCTTCCAGCACCTCTATCGGATCGCGCGCGAGGTGGAGCGCCAGCCCGACACGCTGGATGCGTCGATGCTGCGCCTGATGCGCGAGCTGTTCGACCCCTTGCAGGCCAGCATCGCGCAAGGGGCACTGCAGGCTGCCTGCCTGCGCGGCAACGGTGCGGTGCTGCTGGTGGGCATGCCCAGGCTGCATGGCGGCAGCCCGGAGCCGGGCCGCGTGCTGGTGCTGCAGCACGCGCACAAAGGACGGCGCCTGTTCACGCTGGAAGATGCGAGCCTGGCCGAGCGCATCGTGGAGCAGCTCCAGCGCGCCCTGAACTTCGATCAGGCCGTGGAGCAGGGTCGCACCGAAGAGCGGCTGCGCATCGCGCAGGACCTGCACGACGACATTGGCGCACGCCTGCTCACGCTGATGTACCAGGCCCCGAATCCCGAGATCGAGCAGTACATCCGGCACACCATCCAGGACCTCAAAACGCTGACCCGCGGCCTGGCAGCGCAATCACACAGCCTGATGGAGGCCGCCGCCGAATGGAAACGCGATCTGCACCACCGCGCCAGCGTGGCCGAGTGCCGACTGGACTTCGATTTCAGCGCCGACACCAACGTGGCGCTGACCATGGTGCAGTGGTCGGCCCTGACCCGCATCCTGCGCGAACTGGTGAGCAACGCCTTGAGCCACGCGCGAGCCACGCACATCGCCGTGCACCTGTCGCTGGCGGAAGACCGCCTCACCCTCACGGTGGAAGACAACGGCATCGGTCGAACGCCCTCGAACTGGTCCCACGGGCTGGGCCTGGGCGGTGTGCGCAAGCGCGTCAAGCAACTGGGGGGCAGCGTGCGCTGGGTGGAAGCCGAGCCCAACGGCATCCGCTGTGAAGTGGTGGTCGAGCCCTTTGCCGGGCCGGGCCCCGCAGCCCTGGAAGATCAGGTCTCCCACTGAGGCGTGTTGCGCAGCACCTCTTCCAGCGTCGTCACGCCTTCGGCCACCTTCATGACCCCGGCCGGGCGCAGCGGACGCAGGCCCTCCTTGGCCGCCATCTGCCTCAGGCGCGGCATGTCGATGTGCGGGTGGATGGCGGTGCGCAGCGCCTCGCTGATGGGCAGCAGTTCGTACAGGCCGACGCGGCCCTTGAACCCCGTCATGCGGCATTCCAGGCAACCGACCGGCTTGTAGGGCTGGATGTGCCCGTTGAGGCGCCAGGGCTTGATGGCCTCGGCCAGCATCTCGGGCCGCACAGCATCGTCGGGCTTCTTGCAGTGCGGGCACAGGGTGCGCACGAGGCGCTGGGCCAGCACGCCGATCACGGTGGCGCTGATCAGGTAGCTCGGTACGCCGAGGTCGGTCAGGCGGGTGATGGCCGAGGCCGCATCGTTGGTGTGCAGGGTAGAGAACACCAGGTGGCCGGTCAGCGAGGCCTGGATGGCCATCTCCGCGGTTTCCAGGTCACGGATTTCCCCCACCATGATGACGTCCGGATCCTGCCGCATGAGCGCGCGCAGGCCTTCGGCAAAGCCCAGGTCGATGGCGGGCTGCACCTGCGTCTGGTTGAACGAGGGTTCGATCATTTCGATCGGGTCCTCGATGGTGCAGACGTTGACCTCGTCGGTGGCCACGCGCTTGAGCGTCGAGTACAGCGTCGTGGTCTTGCCCGAGCCGGTCGGTCCGGTCACCAGGATGATGCCGTGCGGGCGTGCGACCAGCTGTTCCCAGATCTGGGTCTCGCTCGGGGCAAAGCCCAGTGCCTCGAACGACTTGACCGTGTTGTCCGGGTCGAAGATGCGCATCACCAGCTTCTCGCCGAAGGCGGTGGGCATGGTGGACAGACGCATTTCAACTTCATCGCCACCCGGGTTGCGGGTCTTGATGCGGCCATCCAGCGGGCGGCGCTTCTCGACCACGTCCATGCGGCCGAGCAGCTTGATGCGGGCGGTCATGGCCTGCATCACGGCCAGCGGCACCTGGTAGACGGTGTGCAGCACGCCGTCGATGCGGAAGCGGATGGCGCCCATCTCGCGGCGCGGCTCGAGGTGGATGTCGGAGGCGCGCTGGTCGAAGGCGTATTGCCACAGCCAGTCGACGACCTGGATGATGCCCTGGTCGTTCGCGTCGAGCTGGCGGTTGCTCTTGCCCAGCTCGACCAGCTGCTCGAAGTTGTGGGCCACCGAGTCGCCGGTCTTCTTGTTGGCGTCCTTGACGGACTTGGCCAGCGTGTAGAACTCGGTTCGGTAGCGTTGCAGGTCGAGCGGGCTGGAGACGACCAGCTTCACCTTCTTCTTCGTGTGGGACAGGATCTCCTCGACCCAGTCCACATCCAGCGGTTCGCTGGTGGCGATGGTGATTTCGGTCAGCGTCAGCTGCACCGGCAGCGCCTTGCGGCGCTCGGCGTAGTTGATGGACATGATCTCGGCCACACGCGCCACGTCGACCTTGAGCGGGTCGATGCGCAGGTAGGGCATGCCGACACGGCCAGCCAGCCATTCGGTCAGCGGCTCGAGCTCCAGCAGGTTGCCGTTGTCGGCACGCGTGAGGCCCATGCCGGCCAGGCGTACCAGCGGGTGCTGGGCGCTGTCGCCGGCGGCAAAGCGGCGGGCCACCTTCTCGGCGTCGCGCACGCTGACCACGCCATCTTCGGTGAGCCACTGCAGCAGCAGGCGCCACTCGAGCGGCCCCTTGGGCGGGACGGCAGTGCGGCGGGATGCCGGGGGCGCACCGGGCGCGGGGGCGGACGCAGAAGAGGCGCTCATGTCAGGCAGAAGGTGACGGGGTGCAGCGAGACAGCAATTTGACCCATTTTCGCGCAGGCAGATTCCAGCGGGTCTGTAAAGATTCGGCACGTTCGGCCAGCACTTCGCGCGGCGGGAGGTCAAAGCCCTTCCATGCCAGGACAATGGTGTTGCCGTCGCTCGTGGGCTTGAGCATCGCCACGCGCTCGGCACCGAACGCCGCGGCGATGCGGGCGGCGCTGCGGTCGAAGCTGACGTCGCGACCGAACAGGTTCACGCTCATCACCCCGCCGTCGTCGAGCGCCTGCCAGCACGCCCGGTAGAACGCTTCGTCGTCCAGCACCGGGCTGGCCGCCTCATGGTCGTACAGGTCGACGCAGATGGCATCGAAGGCGGCCACATGCGCGTCATCGGCCACGAAGCGGGCGGCATCGCCCTGGATCACCGTCAGGCGCTCGTCGTCGTCGGGCAGATGGAACCACGCACGGCAGGCGGCGATCACCTGCGGGTTGAGCTCGACCGCCGTGGTGGGCGCGCGCAGCACGCTGTGGCAGAACTTCGTCAGGGCCGCGGCGCCCAGACCGAGCTGCAGCGTACGGGCCTCGGGCACGGTGTCGGGCTCACGCAGCAGTGTCCAGGCCATCATGCGCTGGATGTACTCGAGCTCCAGCTTCAAAGGTTGGCGGATGCGCATCGCGCCCTGGATCCAGGGCGTTTCGAGATGGAGGTAACGCAGACCGCCCTGCTCGGACAGGGTGGCCTCGGGGAGTCGGGGCTTTCGTTTCACCAGGTGAGTGTGGCACAGTGCCACGCCATGCCCAGCGCACCCCTTGTCCCCGCATCGCCCCGTCTGGCGGGCCTCGCCCCGGTGGTGGGCGCGGGCGCCAGGTTGCTGATTCTGGGCAGCTTTCCGGGGGTGGCCTCGCTCGCTTCCCAGCAGTATTACGCTCACCCGCGCAACGCGTTCTGGCCCATTCTGTCGGCGCTGTGGGGGCTGGACGGCGATGAGGCCCTGCAGGCACGCCCATATGCCGAGCGCCTGCCGGTCGTGCGGGCACACGGCCTGGCCATCTGGGATGTGTATGCGAGGTGCGCGCGCGAAGGCAGCCTCGACAGCGCCATTCGGGACGCCGAGCTCAACGATCTCCCGGGGCTGATCCGCCAGGCACCCACGCTGCGGGCCATCGCCCACAACGGCGGGGAATCAGCCCGGCACCGGCGCGTGACCGAGGCGCTGGGGCTGCCGGTCTATCGGCTGCCTTCCACCAGCCCGGCCAATGCGTCGTGGTCGTTCGAGCGCAAGCTGGCCGCATGGCGTGCGGTGTTCGAGCAAGCGGAGGTGATGAGACCGCTGGAGGGGCTCAGGGGCTGAGCCTGTCGGCCTCTTTGATTCACGGTCTGCGCCGTGTGCTTTCCAGAAAACGAAACGGGGCGCCAGCCCATTGGCCAGCGCCCCGGTGAAGCGTGTCTGCCGCCATGGGACGACAGACGTTCGACTCAAGCGAGAGCTTAGAAGAACAGGATGCCGCCGAGGCTGATCGTGTTGTTCTTGGTGTTGCCCGCGTTGTTGGTCGTGATCTTCTCGTTGTTGAACTCGCCCACCAAGGTGACAAACTTGTTCAGCGAGTGGTAGACACCGAGGGTGTAGGACTGGTTCTTGCGCTCAGAATAGGTACCAGCCAAGGCGCCTGTGTCCGCATAGAGCGCGTTCACGGCAGAGCCCTCGTCCTTGTTCTGACCGTAGTTGACGCCAAACTTGGTATCCCCGAGCTTGTAAGTCGCTTGCAGGAAGTACCCATTCGATTTGGTCTTCTGGCCATCATCACCTCGGCCACCCAGGAACTGCGCCCCGACAGTCGACAGCCCCAGGCCTTTTCCATTGAAGGCATATGCCAGGAACTCGAAGTCGGAGACCTTCACCTTGCCACCCAGCTCGAAGCCATTTGCGGTATAGCCATCGCCGCCACAAGCCGGCACGCCCTTGCTCTGGCAATCGGTCTTCTGCTGGATCATGCCGGTCCAAAGCTGGCCGGGCAGCGAGCCCGGGATGTCGTACGTGGCCATCGCCTGGAGACCAGGGCTCTTTGCACCGTTGCCGGAGTAGTTCTTCGGCTGGAACAGGCCGGCGCCGGCCTGGAAGCCCGACACCTTCGGGCTCAGGTACGAGATCTGGGCCTGGAAGCCGGTGTACATGTAGCCGTGGCCGATCATGCCGAACGTGGTGTTGAAGGGCACAGCCGCATAGGACGTGCCACCCACGCCCAGCAGGGTCATGTCGGACAGGATCACGTTCTGACCGAACATGCCGATGTCGCGACCGATCTTGAACGTGCCCATCGTCGGCGTACCGAACGAGAAGTAGTTGTTTCGCGTATCGATCTGGGAGTAGGGGTAGCCGCCCTGTTCGTCCGGCAAACCAACGATGTTCGAGCTGTCGTTGATGCCCGGGGCGAAGCTGACGTGCGCCTTCACGTCATAACCACTGGCCTTGCCCGTGGCCACAAAATTGATCCAACCAGGCAGCAAGCCGTTGGAGATACCGCTCGTCTTGTTCGTCGAGCGAACGCCGTCTTCAGTCGTCTTGCTTTCGCGATTGACGTAGAACCCGTTGACCGTGCCGTTGATGTCGAGCGTGACGCCGTTCTGCTCGAAGCTCACTGCTTGAGCCGGGAAAGCGGCAGCGGCAGCGACCGCGAGGGCGAGGATCGACTTGATGGGGGCAGTCTTCATGTTGTCTCCAGTCTTGAACCTTGGTTTGGTTGAGCCCGCTGGACCGCGGGTTGGGGGAGCCAAGGGCAAGGCCTGTGCCGGAAATCGGCCAGACGGGGATGTGACAGGGAAAGGCCGGATCTGGCACAGGGTTATCCCACCCGACATGGAGCAGTGTTGCCCCAGGCTGCAGCACTCTGGCGGCGAACCGTCTCAAGCGCGCCATGGCGCAATCGTGCGATCCGGTGACAGCGAACGTGTCAGAGCAGGACACCCAGGCCGCGCAGGCGGGGCAAAGCCGTCAGGGCGTTGTGGGTGGTGCGCGCGCGGGTCTGCTCGATCGACCCGCCCCGCAGCCCCGCGAGCACCGCGCCGATGGCGGGCAGCTCCGCCGGCTCGTTGCGGCTTACGGCACCGGCCGCCCGCTCGGCCGCGGTGCGGTACAGCCAGTGCGGCGGGATGTCGGGGGCGTCGGTTTCCAGCACGAGGGCGTGATCGGGCAGGCTGGCGGCCAGTCGGCGGATCTGCAGCGCGCGGTCGAAGGTCATGGCGCCACCAAAGCCCAGGCAGAAGCCCAGCTCGACAAAGGCCTGGGCCTGCTGGGCACTGCCGTTGAAGGCATGGGCGATGCCACCGGGCACCGGGCGGCCGGCATCCCGCAGGCGGCGCAGGTGCTTGAGCAGCAGGTCAGCACTGCGCCGAACGTGAAGAATCACCGGCAGACCGTGCTCGGCCGCCAGCGCCAGCTGTGCGGCATACAGGCCCTCCTGGGCCCGACGCGATGCCGGATCCTGCAACTCGGGCACGAAGTGGTCGAGGCCGATCTCGCCGACGGCCACCAGCCGCGGATCGGCACCGTGCTGCTGCAGCGCAGCGGCCAACGCAGCGACGGGATCGCGCCCGGCCCGGTGCGCATACAGCGGGTGGGTGCCCAGTGCGTAGGCCCCTTGCGCATCCAGCGCGGCCTGCCTGGCCGATTCGAAAGTCGACGGCATCACAGCCGGAACCACCTGCAGGGTGACGCCAGCCGCACGCGCCCGCGCGATCACATCGGATCGATCAACGTCGAACTCCGGGGCGTCCAGGTGGCAATGGGTGTCGATCCACATGGGACATGGGCGGCGCCCGTGAAGCGCTCAGTCGGCGAACGCGCCGCCAACCAGGTGGTGGCGCACGGCACAGCGCTCGGCCAGACTGCTGTCGTGCGTGACCATGATCACGGCCGTGCCTTCGTCCCGGGCGAGCTGCATCATCAGGCCGAACACGGTGTCGGCGGTGCCACGGTCGAGGTTGCCTGTGGGCTCGTCGGCCAGCAGGCACGCGGGCCGGGTGACCAGCGCCCGGGCCACGGCCACACGCTGGCGCTCACCACCGGACAGTTCGGCCGGGCGGTGGTTGCTGCGGTGCGTGAGCCCGACGCGGCCCAGCCAGGCCTGCGCCTGTTCGCGGGCCTGCGCCAGGGTCTGACGACGGATCAGCAGCGGCATGGCCACGTTGTCGAGCGCACTGAACTCGGGCAGCAGGTGGTGGAACTGGTAGATGAAGCCCAGGTGCTGGTTGCGCCAGGCGCCCTGCTCGGCCGCGTTCATCTGCGCGAGGTCACGGCCCATGAGGCGCACTTGCCCCTGGGTGGGCGCGTCGAGCCCGCCCAACAGGTGCAGCAGCGTGCTCTTGCCCGAGCCCGACGCCCCGACGATGGCCACGGTGTCACCGGCGGACACGTTCAGGTCGACGCCCTGCAGCACGGTGACATCGACCGGGCCTTCGTGGAAACGACGCACCAGGCCGCGCGCTTCAAGGATGAGGTTGGGCGGGGTGTGCATCAGATGTTCAGCAGCCAGGCGATCACGTTCTTGGCCACGAAGCCCAGCACGCCGAAACCCAGCACGAGAAAGAGCACGAAGGTGCCGAACTTGCCGGCCTTCGATTCACGGGCCAGCTGCAGGATGATGAACATCATGTAGAGGATGAAGGCGCCGACCCCGAAGGTCAGCCCCCATTGAGCAATCTGCTCCTCGGTCAAACCGTACATATCAACTCGTCTCGCGGACCACGAGGTCCCGGTAGGCATGCCAGGTGGCGTGGCCCAGCACCGGGATCACCACGATCAGGCCGAACATGAGCGTGCCGAGTCCGAGGACGGTCAGCGTCATGATGATCGCCGCCCACAGGCTCAGGCAGATGGGGTTGGCGGCCACGGCACGCCAGCTGGTGCGCAGCGCGCATTGCATGGTCACACGGCGGTCCAGCAGCAGCGGGATGGCCACGACGCTGGACGCAAACAGCGGGGCCGCCATCAGCCCGCCCAGCAGCAGCCACAGCTCGAACACGCCCGGATCGGCGGCCAGCACCACACGGTGCAGGAAATCGCTCGGTGTGCTGACCGGTGGCTTGACGCCCAGCGTGATGAGCGCCGCCGAGGTGATCACCCACGCCGTGCCCAGAAAGGTCAGCAGGAGGCCGAACTGCACGAGGCGCCGGTCGAGCGAGCCCCACACGCGGGTCACCGTACCGAAGTTGGCCGGCTCGCCGCGCACCAGCGCCCGGCTGACGGCGTACAGGCCGGTGGACAGGATGGGCGCCACCAGCAGGAAGCCCGAGAACGCGCCGGCCAGCACCCAGAACCGGTCCCAGGCAAAGGCGAGCAGCAGCCCACCGAAAAGGCCCATCACGGCGCCGTGCGCCAGCCCCACGAGGGGCGCGTCCATGAAATCAGCCCAGCCATGGGCCAGCCACCGGAAGGTGCGCAGCGAATGCACCTTGCGGACCGGGAGGGGACGGTGTTCGGCGGGAATGAGTTCACTCATAGCGCAGGGCCTCGGCGGGTTGCACACGACTGGCGCGCCAGCTGGGATACAGCGTGGCGGCGAGGGACAGGACGAGTGAGATGACGGCGATCGGCATGATGTCGGACCACTGCGGGTCGGACGGCATCTTGCTGATCAGGTAGATGCTGCCGGGCAGGAAGCTGACGCCCAGCAGGCGCTCGATGGCGGGCACGATCACGTCGATGTTGAAGGCCACCAGCAGCCCCAGGCCCAGACCGCCCAGCGTGCCCAGCACCCCGGACAGCGCGCCCTGGACCATGAAGATGCCCATGATGGAACGCGGGCTGGCCCCGAGCGTGCGCAGGATGGCGATGTCGGCGCGCTTGTCGGTCACGGTCATCACGAGGGTGGAGACGAGGTTGAAGGCGGCCACGGCCACGATGAGCGTCAGGATGATGAACATCATGCGCTTTTCCACCTGCACGGCATCGAACCAGTTGCGGTTGGTGTGCGTCCAGTCACGCACGATGACGCCATCGCCCAACAGGGCCTGCAGCTCGGCGGCCACGCGGCGCGCCGCCTGGGGGTCTTTCAGGCGCAACTGCACCCCCGAAACGCCGCCCGTGCGAAACAGCCGTGCCGCATCATCGGCATGCATGAGGACCAGGCCGCTGTCGTATTCGTAGTGGCCGGCATTGAACAACCCCACCACCGTGACCTGCTTGAGCCGCGGCACCACGCCAGCGGGTGTCACCTGCCCGCTGGGCGCGACCAGGGTGATCGAATCGCCCTCGCGGACGCCCAGGTTGCGCGCCAGCTCCACGCCGATGACAACGCCCCACCCGCCCGGTGTCAGGCGCCCGAAGGTGGGTTGCATGCTGGCCGCCAGGGGGGTGACCTGCGCTTCCTGGGAGGGCACGATGCCGCGCACCATGGCGCCCCGCATGTCGTCGCCCCGCGCGATCAGAGCCTGGGCGGGCACGAAGGGGGCCGCCCCGGCGACGTCGGGATGCCGACGGGCGGCATTGGCCAGCAGCGTCCAGTCGACGAGTGCGCCGCCGTGAGCGTCATACAGCTCGACATGGGCCACGACGGACAGCATGCGGTCGCGCACTTCCTTCTGGAAGCCGTTCATCACCGACAGGACGATGATCAGCGCCGCCACCCCGAGCGCGATGCCCAGCACCGAGACCCCGGAGATGAAAGAAATGAAACCGTTGCGGCGGGTGGCGCGGCTCGCCCGGGTGTAACGCCAGCCGACACGCCATTCATAAGGCAGATTCATGGTGAGGGGGAGTGTACTCATTCGATAATCCCCCCCATGCCCGCCCCCGATGAGAAACACGCCGCGCCACGGCACTGGATCGTGCCGTTCGCGGCCAGCCTGTCCGAGCCCTGCGTCCACGCCCTGCCGCGCCTGGATGCCCCCGACGCCCTGCCCCACTGGGCCGCGCTGATGGGGCAACTGGAGGAAATGGGCCGCACGCCAGGCGACGAGTACGCCCTGTCGACGCCGCACGAGCGGGTGCTGGCCGAACTCATGGGCTGGGCCGACACCGGCGATGCGCTGGCAGACGGCGCCATGCCCTGGGCCGTCTGGTGGGCGCATCACGACGGGGTAGCCCTCACCGCGGGGCAGCCATGGGGTCTGCTGACCCCCGGCCATTGGCTGATGGGCCGAGATCACATGACCCTGCTGGACCCGGACAGCCTGGCCGTGACGGAGGCCGACTCGCGCGCGGCCTACGAGACCGTGCGCGAACTGTTCGAGAGTGACGGCTGGACGCTGCTGTGGGGGGCGCCGACGCGCTGGTACGCGTCGCACCCCTCGCTGGCCGGGCTGCCCACGGCCTCGCTCGACCGTGTGATCGGGCGCAACCCTGACGTGTGGCTGACCGACCACCCGCAGGCGCGCGTGCTGCGTCGCCTGCAGAGCGAGGTGCAGATGGTGCTGTACCACCACCCGGTGAACGACCGCCGTGAGGCGGCCGGCCTGCCGACGCTCAACTCGTTCTGGCTGAGCGGGTGCGGCATGCCCGGGCCCAACATGGTGCTGCCCCCCGGTGTCGAACTGGTCGACACGCTGCGCGCACCCATGCTGGCCGACGACATGGCCAGCTGGCTGGCCGCCTGGCAGCAGCTGGATGGCACCGTGCTGAAGCATGCCTGCGCCCTGGCCCAGGCCGGCGCGCCGGTGCGCCTGACCCTGTGCGGTGAACGCCATGCCGTGACCCTGGGCACGCGGCGGGGCACCGGCAACGTGCTGACCCGGCTGTGGCAGGGCCTGCGCGGCGCCGCCGCCCCGCGCCCTTCCGCCTGGCTGACCGAACTCTGAGCCCCCCGATGCAGTTGATTGAACGAGACGTCCCACCGCGCGTGGTGTGGGCCCTGGAGCAGGCTGGCGTGCACCCCTTGCTGGCCCGGTTGTTTGCGGCCCGCGGCGTGCGGCAGGCCGACGAGCTGGACGACAGCCCTGCCCGCCTGCTGCCCCCCGACGCCCTGCTGGGCACGCGCGAGGCCGCTGTGCTGCTGGCCGACGCCATCGCGGCCGGGCAGCGCATCTGCATCGTGGCCGACTACGACTGCGACGGCGCCACCGCCTGCGCCACCGCCCTGCGGGGCCTGCGCATGCTGGGCGCCCGGCCCGAGCAACTGGGCTATGTGGTGCCCGATCGGGCCCTGCATGGCTACGGCCTCACGCCGCCCATCGTGGAGATGGTGAAGGCACGCCGCGCCGATGTGCTGGTGACCGTGGACAACGGCATGGCCAGCCACGAGGCCGTCGATCTGGCGCACACGCTCGGCATGAAGGTGCTGATCACCGACCATCACTTGCCGGTGATCGAGCCCGACGGGCGGGTGAACCTGCCCGCAGCCGACGTGATCGTGAACCCCAACCAGCCGGCATGTGGCTTCCCGAGCAAGGCGCTGGTCGGCGTCGGGGTGATGTTCTATGTGCTGCTGGCCCTGCGCGCCGAACTGCGACAGCGCGGCGCGTTCGAGGCCGCGGCCCAGCCGCGCATCGACACCCTGCTCGATCTGGTGGCCCTGGGCACCATTGCCGACGTGGGCCGACTGGACGACAACAACCGGCGCCTGGTGGCGCTGGGCCTCAAGCGCATCCGGGCCGGGCGCATGCAGCCCGGGATGGCTGCGCTGTTTGCCGCTGCAGGCCGCGATCCGACGCGGGCCAGCAGCCAGGATTTCGGCTTCTCCATCGGCCCGCGTGTGAACGCAGCAGGCCGGCTGGCCGAAATGGGCCTGGGCATCGAGTGCCTGAGCACGGACGATCCGGCCCGCGCCGAGGTGCTGGCGCGTCAGCTCGATGTCATCAACCGGGAGCGCCGCGACCTCGAAGGCGGCATGCGCGAGCAGGCCGAGTTCATGCTCGAATCCCTGATGCCCGAAGGCGACCCGCCTGCCGCGCTGGCCCTGTTCGATCCGGCCTTCCACGAAGGGGTGGTGGGCATCGTGGCCTCCAGGCTGAAGGACCGGCTTCATCGGCCAACCTTCGTGTTCGCCATGGGTCAGGACGGCTGGCTCAAGGGCTCGGGCCGGTCGATTCCCGGCTTCCACCTGCGCGATGCGCTGGACCTGGTGGCCAAGCGCCATCCCGGGTTGCTGAAGCGCTTCGGTGGCCATGCCATGGCGGCCGGCTGCACCATTGCGGAAAGCGATTTCATCACCTTCAAGACTGCCATGGCGCAGATCGCGGAAGCCGGCCTGGACGCCAGCCTGTTGCAGCGCCAGCTGAGCACCGACGGGCCACTGGACGCGCAATGGTTCACACCCGAGGCGGTGCAGGCGCTGGATGCGGCAGTGTGGGGGCCGGGCTTCGATGCGCCGGTGTTCTGCGACCAGGCCGAGGTGCTGAACCAGCGGCTGGTGGGCGAGCGCCACCTGAAGCTGAGCCTGCGCGTGCAGGGCCACGTGCGCGACGGGATCTGGTTTGGTCGCACGGCCCCGCTGCCCGCGAAGGCTCGGCTGGCTTACCGCGTGAGCCTGGACGAATTCCAGGGGCGGCAGCGCGTGCAGTTGGTGGTGGAAGGGGCCGTCGAGGCCTGAGCGCGGCGGCGGGCCCGCCGCCAGCCCGCTGCGTCTAGCGGTAGGCCTTGAGCGCCTGCGCCGCGGGGCTCGTGCCGAGGGCGCCATAGGTGTCGGCCTGTTCGCGCGGCAGCAGCACCTGCAGCGTGCGCTCGAACGATGAGGCCGCGCGCTGCACATTGGCACCCAGGCCTTGCACACGGGTGCGTGCATTCATCAGGCGGCGTTGCAGCACGGGGTCAAGCGCACCGAGGTCCGGCTGGCCGGCCGCCCGCAGGGTTTCGGTCAGGGCCTGCTGAAGCCCGGTGCTGGCCGCATCGAGCGCATCGGGTGCGCCGGCAGCCAGGGCGGCATCCAGCGCATCAAGCTGCTCTTCGAGCAAGGACACCCGCTGGGCCAGCGCCTCAGCGGGTGACAGGCTCGCGGCGCCCGACATGGCAGAACCCGTGAAGGACATCAGGCAGCGCGTTGCAGCAGGTCACGCGCGTTGCTGATGAGCTTGTCCGCGATGACTTCCGGGTTGACCTTGTAGGTCCCGCTGTCGATGGCCGATTTCACCTCGGACACCTTGGCGGCGTTGAAGTCGCCCGTGTCGGCGGCCGTCATCAGGCCCGCTGCGGTGGACGAGAGCGTCACCTTGGTGCTTTCGCCGACGCCGCCATCCAGGGAAGCGGTCTTCCCCGGGGTGGTGGTCGAGGTCGCGCCCTCGGTTCGCTGGGGCGCCCCGGCGCCAAGCGCCTTGTCGAGTGGGTTGCCGATTTTCATGATGCACTCCTTGTTCCCGAGGTGTCTCGGGTGGTCACATCCGTCTTATCGACGTGAGACGGGGCGACTTTAATGTCTTCCACGCCGCTTACCCCCTGAACAAGGGGCCAAAACGCAACCATCTGTTTCACAGCCTCAACTCCGCTGCACGCTCGCCGACCGGCATCGCACACAGCATCTTCCCGTTTTCGGCACGGATGCGCGCACATTGACCCTCATCGCCAGGGGCCATTGCCCGGCCTTCTGCCTGCACGCGGAAGCCCGGGCCCATCAGATTCACGGTGACGGTGTCGCCCGGGCTGAACCAGCGGCGGGGCTTCACGTCGTCGGCACGAATGGCCTGCCCGGCCTCGACCGCCCGGCTCAACGAGCGGCCGATCAGGGATTCAGGCTGCGTCACGGCGGGCGCGGGGCGGGCGGTCAGATCGACCTCCGCCAAGCTCAGGTCGCCTGCCGTGAGCGGCTCGCCGGGTCGCAAGGCGGCGGCGGCCACGACGGCGGGCGCCCAGACGCGAACCGTCACGGGCCAGAAGACATTCCAGTGCACGCTGCCCTGCTCACAGCGCAGCCCGACGCGGGTGCGGCCCCACAGGCGTGCGCCTTGCGGCAAGTAGGCCTTGATACGGGCGCATGGCGCGAGGCGCAGGCGCGGGTCGAGTTCGCCGAGCTCGAAACTCACACGCCAGGGCAGTCGCTTGTCGGCGGGGGCCACCCGTTGCTGGGCCAGCAGCGCATTCACTTCGGACTGCAGTGCCGCGGCGGTTTCATGTGGTGCGGTTTCCTGCGGTGCGGTTGGCTGCGGTGCGATGGCCTGCGGCGTGGCCCAGGCCACACACACCAGGGCCAGACTCCAGGCACCAGCCAATGCCGCGCGCGACAGCCAGCAGGTCAACGAGGCACGCCACCACGAGGACGGGGCGGCGGTCGTTGAACAGGCAGGGCGAGACAGGGCGGACATGATGGACCGAACTGTAAGGAGTGGCCGCCACCACCGCTGCGCGAAATGCCGGTCGAAACGCCCCTTATTCCGGCTCATGTTCCGGCCCGTGCGGCCGCACCATCGGCACCAAGCTCAAGGCCCCCATCAGGCACCGGATTGCCCGGCATGCCAGGCGGCCGGAGGTGCCCACGATGTTGAACCGTTTGACCGACTCCTTGAACTTTCAGGCCCAGGCGCTGACCCTGCGGTCGGAACGCCAGCGCCTGATCGCCAGCAACATCGCCAACGCCGACACGCCGGGCTACGTGGCCCGCGACTTCAACTTTGCCAGCGCCCTGCGCGACGCGACAGGTCAGAGCTCGGCCGCCGCCAGCAGCCTGCCCCCGACCAAGCTGCAGTTGGCCACCACCAGCGCCACGGGCCACCTGCAGCGCGATGGCCGGCCCGCCGGAGCCCGCGTCGAGCCGGACATGAACTACGCGGCCGCCTCGCAGACCAACCTCGACAGAAACTCGGTGGACATGGACCGCGAGCGCGCCAGCTTTGCCGACAACACCGTGCGTTACGAGGCCACGCTGCGTTTCATCAACGGCAGCGTGCGCACGTTGAACACCGCCATCACGGGCCAGTAAGGCCCCGCACTCGCAGTCACAGGAGCGCCCCATGTCGATGTTCAACATCTTCAACGTGTCCGGCAGCGCGGTCAGCGCGCAGTCGCAGCGCCTCAACGTCGTGGCCTCCAACCTGGCCAACGCCGACACGGTGGCCGGGCCGGACGGACAGTCGTACAAGGCCCGTCACGTCGTCTTCACCACCGCGGCCATGGGCTCGGTGGGCGCCGCCGGCGTCACGGTGAGCAATGTCACGGAAGACAACAGCCCCGGCCGCCGTGTGCACGACCCGCGCCACCCGCAGGCCGATGCCGAAGGCTACGTGACCTACAGCAACGTCAACGCCGTGGAAGAGATGGTCAACATGATCTCGGCCTCGCGCTCGTACCAGAACAACATCGAGGTCATGACGACGACCAAGACCCTGCTGATGAAGACCCTGCAGATGGGTCAGGGCAGCTGACGCTGAAGGACACACACCATGAGCTCCACTTCCCTGATCAACAGCACCGGCGCGACGACCACGTCGGGCACGGGAACCAGCAAGACATCGAGCACCACGGAGGCGTCTGACCGCTTCCTGAAGCTGCTGGTGACGCAGATGCAGAACCAGGACCCGCTCAACCCGATGGACAACGCCCAGGTGACGAGCCAGATGGCGCAGATCCAGACGGTGACGGGCATCGAGAAGCTGAACACGACGATGACCGGCCTGGGCACCAGCCTCACGCAGATGCAGATGCTGCAGGGCGCAGGCCTGGTGGGCCGCGACGTATGGCTGGAAGGCAACCAGCTCGCGGCAGGCGCCAATGGCGTGGCCGTGGGGGGGTATGACCTGGCCGCCGCCGCGGGCACGGTGCGCATCGACATCCTGAGCAAGGAAGGCAAGGTCATCGACTCGGTGAACCAGAGCGCCGTCCCGGCGGGCCGCCAGGGCTTCTCGTGGACGCCGCCTTCCGGCACCGACACCACCGGCATGAGCTTCAAGGTGACCGCCACATCGGGCAAGACCGCGGTGGGGTCGACCACCATGATGCTCGACCACGTCAACGCCGTGAGCACACCGAACGGCACCCTCACGCTCGAACTTCAGAACAAGGGCAGCGTGGCGTACAGCGCGGTCAAGGCCGTCTCGTAAGTCTCCCTCGCCCCTCCCCCTCCCGAACGCCCCAGGCAGTCACCCCCGAAAGGAACAGAAATGGGCTTCCAGCAAGGACTATCCGGACTCAACGTCTCCAGCAAGAGTCTGCAGGTCATCGGCAACAACGTGGCCAACGCCAACACCTTTGGCGCCAAGACCGCCCGTGCCGAGTTTGCCGACATGTACGCGGCCTCTCTGGGCGGCGGGGGCAGCAACAACATCGGCATCGGCGCCACGATTGCTTCGGTGGCCCAGCAGTTCACGCAGGGCAACATCACCACGACCGAGAACCCGCTGGACATCGCCATCAACGGCGACGGTTTCTTCAAGGTGCAGCGCTGGGACATGGGCACCAACGGCTCGCTGTTCGAGGCGGGCGAGAAGCTCTTCAGCCGCAATGGCCAGTTCAAGGTCGACAGCAACGGCTTCATCGTGAACAACCAGGGCCACAAGCTGCTGAGCGAGGGCGACACGCCCATCAAGCTCGCCCTGACCGGGGGCAGCGCCCAGGCCACGTCCAGCATCACGATGGACGTGAACCTCAATGCGGCGGAGACAGCCGACGACGCCTACGACACCTCGGTGTACCCGCCACTCAACGGCACCTACACGTTCAGCACCACGCAGACCTTGTACGACGGCTCGGGCCAGGGCGTGGCCGTGGACTACTACTATCGCAAGAGCGGCGACGACAGCTGGGACGTGTACACCGCCGTGAACGGCAAGTACCTGCCACTGGGGTCCACCACCCCGGCCTTCCAGATCGAGTTCGACCCGAGCACCAGCCAGCCGAACCGCGTCGTCGATTACAACGGCACGTCCTACACCACGGCCGGCACCATGGGCGTGGTGCCCCTGCCCCCGATCACCGGAACCGATGTCGGCATCAGCACGCTCTCCAGCATCAATGCCACGGTCGACTGGAGCAGCGCGACGCAGTTCGCCGGCAAGTCGGTGGTCAACGAGCTGCAACAGAACGGCTACCCGCGCGGTGACTTCTCGAGCTTCAGCATCGACTCGACCGGCTCCATCCAGGTGCGCTACACCAATGGTCAGACGGTGTCGGAGGCGCAGATCGGCCTGGCCCGTTTCAACAACCCGCAGGGCCTGGAGCCCAAGGGCGGCAACGAGTGGGGGCAGACCGCCGCCTCCGGGCCGGCCCAGTACGGCAACCCGGGTGCGGGCCGCCTGGGTCTGCTTCAGGGGGGCGCGCTGGAAGAGTCGAACGTTGACCTGACGGGCGAGCTGGTCAACATGATCGTGGCGCAGCGCACCTACCAGGCCAACGCCCAGACCATCAAGACCGAAGACCAGGTGTTGCAGACCCTGGTGAACATCCGCTGATGTGGATGACCTGCCCTGACGTGACCGCAAGGAGCTGCTGATGGACCGCATGATTTACCTCAGCATGGCCGGCGCCAAGATGAACATGCAGCGCCAGGACGTGCTGTCGAACAACCTGGCGAACGTGAGCACCACGGGCTTCCGGGCCGAGCTGCAGGCCATCCGCGCGGTGCCGGTGCGAGGCGACGGCGCCACGACGCGCGTGTACTCGCTCGAGACCACGGTGGGCTACGACGACGCAGCCGGCCCGGTCACGGTGACGGGTCGCCCGCTGGATGTCGCCATGCAGGGCCGCGCCTGGATGACGGTGCAGGCGCTGGATGGCACCGAGGCCTACACGCGGGCCGGCACGATGGAGGTGCTGCCCGACGGCACGCTCGTGACCCCGGCAGGCTTGCCGGTGATGGGCGACGGCGGCCCGATCACGGTGCCGCCGGAAACCGAGGTGAGCATCGCGCCGGATGGCACGGTGAGCGCCAAGCAGGCGAACGGGCTGATCACCCAGGCAGGCCGCCTCAAGATGGTCATCCCGGAAGAAAAGCTCAAGCGGGGTGACGATGGCCTGTTCCGCACGGCCAACGGTGACCCGCTGCCCCTCAGCGACGTGGCACGGCTGCAGAGCGGCGCCCTGGAAGGCTCGAACGTCAGCCCGATCGAGACCATGGTGTCGATGATCGCGGCCGCCCGCCAGTTCGAGGCGCAGATGAAGATGATGCAGACCGCCGAGCAGGATGAGAAGGCGGCTGCGCAACTGTTGTCGGGCTCGTGAGCTTCGACCTGAACCCTGAAGGAGACCGGCCATGATGCGTTCCCTGTGGATCTCGAAATCCGGCATGGAAGCCCAGCAGACCCAGCTGGACCACATCTCGAACAACCTGGCCAACAGCGGCACGAACGGCTACAAGCAGTCGCACGCCGTGTTCGAGGACCTGATGTACCAGACGCTGCGCCAGAGCGGGGCCAACAGCTCGGAGCAGACGACGCTGCCCACCGGGCTGCAGGTGGGCCTGGGCGTGCGTCCGGTGGCCACCTCCCGTCAGTTCACGCAGGGCAGCCTGCAGCAGACCAGCGGCAACCTCGACGTGGCCATCAATGGCAAGGGGTTTTTCGAGATCACCCTGCCCGACGGCCGCACCGGCTACACCCGCGACGGCGCCTTCCAGCTGGACAACCAGGGACGCATCGTCACGAACAACGGCTACCTGGTGAACACGAACGGCGCGCAGGTGCCGGCTGAAGCGACCGGCATCACGATCTCGGCCGACGGCATCATTTCGGCCAAGCTGGCCGGTGAGACCGAGCCGCAGGTGATCGGGCGCTTCCAGATGTCGAACTTCGTGAACCCGCCGGGACTCGATCCGATCGGCCAGAACACGTACGTCGAATCGGTGGCGTCCGGCCCGCCTCAGCAGGGCAACCCGCAGTCGGGCAGCCTCGGTTCGCTGTCGCAGGGCTTCGTCGAAACGTCGAACGTGAACGTGGTGCAGGAACTGGTGCAGATGATCCAGACCCAGCGCGCCTACGAGCTGAACTCCAAGGCCATCCAGACCTCGGACCAGATGCTGCAGAAGCTGGGACAACTGTGATGAGAACGCTCCACACCCTGGGCCTGGCCCTGTGCGGGGCGGCGCTGTCCGGCTGCGTCACGCTCAACCCCAAGGTCGACGTGGTCGAGCCCACCCAGGCCCGCCCCGCCCCGCCGACGGCCACAGCCGCCGCCCCCAACGGTTCGATCTTCCAGGGTGCGGGCTACCGGCCGTTGTACGAGACGCACCGCGCGCGCATGGTGGGCGACATCATCACCATCGTGATCAACGAAGAGCTCAAGGCCAACCAGGAAAAAACCACCACCATCCAGAAGGACGGCAAGGTCTCGAGCGGGATCACGGCCGTGCCGCTGATCGGGGCCTCGTCGCTGGCCAAGCTGGAAGCCGCGGGCAACAGCAACAACACCTACAACGGCAAGGGCACCGCCAAGGCGGACAACAAGTTCGAAGGCAACATCACGGCCACCGTGATCGAGGTGCTGCCCAACGGCCACCTCGTCGTGTCCGCCGAAAAGCAGATCGGCATCGGCCCCAATGTGGACGTGCTGCGCTTCTCGGGCCAGATCGACCCGATGGCCATCCAGCGCGACAACTCGGTGAGCTCGCAGAAGGTGGCGAACGTGCGCGTGGAGCAGCGCGGCCAGGGCGCCCAGCAGGAAGCCCAGGGAATAGGCTGGCTCTCACGCATCTTTTTGAGCATTTCGCCGTTCTAAAGGTTCGCAGAATGGAGCCGACCCCCAGAAGGATTCGGCCCCATGCGCACCCCCCCCCGCCTGATCAAGCAACTGATCGCCCCCCTCTGCCTGGCCAGCCTGCTGGCAGGCGGCTGGAACGCCCAGGCAGCGACGGTGCGACTCAAGGAAATCGCGGCCATCCAGGGGGTGCGCAGCAACCAGCTGATGGGCTACGGCCTCGTCGTGGGCCTGGATGGCACCGGCGACCAGACCGCCCAGACGCCCTTCACGGGTCAGAGCATGAACGCGATGCTGCAGCAGATGGGCATCACAGTGCCCGCCGGCGTGCCGATGCAGCTCAAGAACGTCGCCGCCGTGCTGGTCACGGCCAGCCTCCCCGCGTTTGCCCAGCCCGGTCAGCCCATCGACGTCAACGTGTCGTCGATCGGGAATGCCAAGTCGCTGCGGGGCGGCACGCTGATCGCCACGCCGCTCAAGGGCGCTGACGGCCAGATCTACGCACTGGCACAAGGCAACCTCATCGTGGGGGGCGCGGGGGCCTCGCAGGGGGGTTCCAAGGTGCAGATCAACCACCTGAGCGCCGGCCGCATCCCGGATGGTGCCTCGGTCGAGCGGGCCGTGCCCTCACCCTGGCTGCAGGGCAGCCTGGTGCAGTACGACCTGCGCTCGGACGATTTCAACACCGCACGCGAAGTGGCCAAGGCCATCAACCAGGCCAAGGGCGACGGCACGGCTGAGGCCATCAACGGCCGCACCGTGGCCGTCAAGCTGCCGCAGGCACCGGGCGAGCGCGTGGCCTTCATGGCCGATGTGGAGAACCTCACCATCAACCGCGCCACGCCGGCTGCACGCATTGTCATCAATGCGCGCACGGGCTCGGTCGTGCTCAACCAGAATGTGACGCTCGGCCCTTGCGCCGTGGCGCACGGCAACCTGTCCGTCACCATCAGCTCGACCCCGGTCATCAGCCAGCCCAACCCGATGTCCCAGGGGCAGACGGTGGTCAGCGAAAAGGCCGACATCGCCATCAACCAGGCACCGGGCGCGCTGATCCAGATGCCCGCGGGCACCCAGCTCACCGACGTCGTCAAGGCGCTCAACACGCTGGGCGCCAACCCACAGGACCTGCTGGCCATCCTGCAGGCCATGAAGGCAGCCGGCGCGCTGCAGGCTGATCTGGAGGTGATCTGATGAGCTTCCCCCAACGCCCTGGTCTGGCCACAGACCTGCGCTCGCTCGACCAGCTCAAGGGCGCAGCCGGCCAGGATCCGCGCAAGGCGATCCGCGACACGGCCCAGCAGCTCGAAGGCCTCTTCATGCAGGAGCTGATGAAGAGCATGCGCGCGACCACGATGAACGCCGGCATGCTGGACAACAGCGCGACGGAGATGGGCACGAGCATGCTGGACCAGCAGTTCTCGACCCAGATGACCGGTCTGCCCGGCGGCCTGAGCGACATGATCACCCGCCAGCTGGAGCGCCAGATGGGCATCCGGTCCGATCAGCCCGCCACCGCAGCCAACCCGGCTGCGCGCGCGCTGGGCTCATTGTCTGGCCGCAGCCTGGACGCCCGCATGCCGACCGACACCGGCCGCGTGGACGCCAACGGGCGTGCCGTGGCCGCGAATGGCCGCGCGCTGAGCCCCTCCGAACAGTTCGTGCGCAAGCACCAGGCCGCCGCCGCCGCGGCCGAGCAGGCCACGGGCATCCCGGCCGGCAACATCCTGGGCCAGGCGGCGCTGGAGTCCGGCTGGGGCAAGCGCGAGATCCGCACCGCCGACGGCCAACCCTCCCACAACCTGTTCGGCATCAAGGCGACCGCGGGCTGGAAGGGCAAGGTCGCCGAGGTGACGACCACCGAATACATCGGCGGCGTGGCGCGCAAGGTCACGGCGAAATTCCGTGCGTATGACTCGTACGAGGAAGCCTTCAAGGACCACGCCCGCCTGCTGACACAAAGCCCCCGCTACAGTCGCACCGTGGCGCAGGCCGACACGGCCCAGGGCTATGCCCAGGGGCTGCAGAAGGCCGGCTACGCCACCGACCCTGCCTACGCCGACAAGCTCACGCGCGTGATCAACACGACCTTGCGCCTTCAGCGCACCCTGACCTGATCGGCTGAGGAGCACGCACCATGGGATCAGGCATCTTCGCGCTCAGCACCCGGGCCATGTTCGCCAACCAGGCGATGCTGGACACCACTGCGCACAACATCAGCAACGTCAACACGCCGGGCTACTCGCGCCAGCAGGTGGAGCTGTCGACCGACGGCGGCATGTACACCGGGGCGGGCTTCTTCGGCCGCGGGGTCAAGGTCACGACCGTCACACGGTCGACCAGCGAGTTCCTGGTCAAGTCGGCCAACGAGGCCGCCGGGGCGGCCGCCGCAGACAAGACGCGACTCGACAAGCTGGAACAGCTGGAAGGCACCCTGCCGACCGGCCAGACGGGGCTGGGCTACGCCGCGACCCAGCTGATGAACGCCTTTGTCGACGTGGCCAACCAGCCGCAGGACATGTCGGCGCGCCAGGTGGTGCTGTCGCGTGCGGAGGAGTTCGCCAGCCGGGTGCGCTCGTCGGCCAGCCAGATCGAACAGCTGCAGGCCGGCGCCCTGTCGGACATGGGCACCGACATCGCGCAGATCAATGAGTATGCGCAGCAGGTCGCGCGCCTGAACCAGGACATCGCCAGCGCGCGCGGCACGGGCCAGCCACCCAACGACCTGATGGACCGCCGCGACGAGGTGATCAGCCGGCTCAACAAGCTGGTGCAGGTCAACACCGTGGAAGCCGATGACGGCAGCCTCAGCGTCTTCCTCGGCGGCGGGCAGCTGCTGGTGCTCAGCAACAAGGCCGAGAGCCTGTCGCTGCTGCAGTCGAGCAACGCACAAGGCGTGACGGTGGGCAGCATTGGCATCGTCACCGCGAACTCGGTGCGAATGCTGGACGACACGCAGGTGACGGGTGGCGCGCTCCGTGGCCTGCTGGACTTCCAGAACAAGGACCTGGCCGGCACACGCGGCGACCTCAACGACTTCGTCGCGAGCTTCACCAACGCCGTCAACACGCAGCAGCAACTCGGCATCCTGGGCAAGAAGGATGCGCTGGGCAACACCATTGCCGGCAGCGACATGTTCATCGGCACCGGCAAGGCCACGACCCTGGCCGTCAACCTGCAGAACCCGCAGGATGTGGCCGCCGCCTCGCCGTTGATCGCGTTCACGGCCGACGCCAACCAGGGCACGATGTCGGTGGAGTCGCTGAACATGATCGCGCCGGCAGGACGGGCCTTGCCGCTGCTGCCGCCGGTCGCCCCGTCGACAACACCCCAGCTCGGGCTGACGTTCCAGTCTCCCGGAACGGGCCCGGGTTTCGACGTGGTGGACGGGAGCGGCAACGTGATCGCGGCCAACTGGGTGCCGGGTCAGGACCTCGTCTTCAACGACGGGGCGGGTGACCCGCTGTTCTCGATGCGCATCGCCGGCGTGCCGAATGTGGGCGACAAGATCACGCTGGAGCCGCCCGTCGATCCGTCGGGCAACAACGGCAACGCACGCGCGATGCTGGGCCTGCGTGACCGGCCCATCGTCTCGCTGACCAGCAACGGCTCCAACACCACGGTGACCGATGCCTACTCGCAGATGATCGGCAACCTGGGCGTGAAGGTGCAGAGCGGCAAGACCGCCGCCAGCATCAGCGGCACGCTGGAAACCCGGGCGACCGAGACGCTGGAGGCCACGCGGGGCGTGAACCTGGATGAAGAGGCTGCCCGCCTGATCCAGTTCCAGCAAAGCTACCAGGCGGCCGCCAAGGTGCTGCAGGTGGCTCAGAAGGTCTTTGACACACTGCTGAACGTGGCGCAGTAATCGCAAGGAAGTTCATCATGCGCGTGACCACCGCCTACGCCTACAACCAGGCCATCACCAACCTGCAGGACCGCCAGCAGGAGCTCAACCGCTCGCAGACACAGCTGACCTCCGGCAAGCGCGTGAACGCGGCCAGCGACGACCCCACGGCCGCCGCCCGGGCCGAGCGCGCACTGTCGTCCATTGCGCGCAATGACACCGACAAGCGCGCCCTGGACGCCAGCCGCAACGCCATGGGCATTGCCGAGTCGGCGCTGGGCGATGCGGTCGACCTGCTGCAGACCGCACGGGAAACCATGGTCGCGGCCGGCAACGGCTCTTACTCCGATGGTGAGCGCGAGGCGCTGGCCAAGAAGCTGGTCGAGATCCGCAAGCAGATGCTGTCCATCGCCAACCGGCCGGACGGCAGTGGCGGCTATGTGTTCGGGGGCCAGGGCCTGTCGACCACGCCGTTCACCGAGGTGTCCAACACCACACCCAACACCGTGCAGTTCAACGGCCAGCGTGGCAGCATCCAGGCCAGTTCCAGCGAGCAGGTGAGCCTCACCATCGACGGCCAGCGCACCTGGATGCAGGGCCGCGACGAAACGGGTGCCCTGGTCGACGTGAACGTGTTCGACGCCCTGACCGACGCGATCGACGGCCTGCGCCAGAGCAACCCCTCTGCCACCGACCTCCGGGCCACCGTGAATAACGGGCTCAAGGACCTCGACAAGGTGCTGGGCAACATGCAGTCGGCCCGCGCCGAAGTGGGCGAGGCGCTGAACCGGATGGATGGCATCGAAAGTCGCATCGGCGCCCTGAAACTCGCCGCCCAGTCAGAAAAATCGAATGCCGAAGACCTGGACATGGTAGAAGCAATATCCCGTTTCCAGGAGCAGCAGACGGGCTACGGAGCCGCCCTGCAGACCTACGCCGCAGTGCAGAAGCTCTCGCTGTTCCAATACATCGGCTGACCCGTCGTCTTCACCTTCGATCCATGGACCACCCCATCCTCTCGCAGACCGCGCTGGCCTACAGCCCGGTCATCGACCGACAGCGCAACGTGATCGCCACGCGGCTGTCCGTTTTTCCGCTGACACCTGGCCAGCGCCTCGACCCGTCGGCCCTGATGGATGCCCTGGCCACGGTCTGGCCCGCCGACGGTCCGGCCGTCTGGCTCAACGTCGTGAGCGAAACGCTGCTGCACGACCTGATGCAGACCCGCCCCGGCAAGCAGATGCTGATCGAAATCCCGGCCTTCATGGCCGCCGATCCGGCCAACGTCGACGCGATCTGCACGCTGCACGCGCACGGCAGCACCTTGCTGCTCAAGGGCCGCCCGCTGCAGGAATTGCCCCGGGACGTGCTGCCCTGCTTCAAGCACGCCATCATCGACTTTCACGAAGACCGTCGGGTCGACCAGGCCACTGGCGGCGTGGGTTTCAACCCGGAAGGGCTGGTGCGCCACATCACCCACGTGCAGTCGGGCGTCGAGACGGTGGGCGACATGGAAGTCAGCTTCCGTCGCGGCGCCGTGGCCGTGCTCGGCTGGCCCATTGATGACGCCATCCAGGACAGCGGCAAGCCTGCCGACCAGCCGGCGCTGCAGGTCATCGTGCAGCTGATCGACCAGGTGCAACGCCAGGCCGACATCGAAGACCTCGAGAACACGATCAAGCGCGATCCGCCCCTGGCCTACAAGCTGATGCGCTACATCAACTCGCCGGCCTTCGGCCTGTCGGTCGAGATCGGGTCGTTCCGCCACGCGATCATGATTCTGGGCTACCAGCGCCTCAAGCGCTGGCTGGCCCTGCTGCTGGCCACCGCCAGCAAGGATCCGAACATGCGCCCGGTGATGTTTGCCGCCGTGCGCCGCGGCCTGCTCATGGAGGAGCTGGCCCGGTCCGCCCACGCCGACGACGAGACACGCAGCGAGCTGTTCATCTGCGGCGTGTTCTCGCTGCTCGACCGCATGTTCATGCAGCCCTTCCCGCAGTTGCTCAAGACCATCCCGGTGCCCGAGCGCGTCTACCAGGCGCTGGCCGAAGGCACGGGCCCCTACGAGCCCTACTTCAAGCTCGTGCGCGCACTGGAAGGCAGCACGCTGTTCGACATCCGCGAGGCGGCCGACAACATGCTGATGGGCGCAGGCGACATCAACACCGCCGTGCTCAAGGCCCTGTCGGTCGCGTCCGAGCTGGACTGAGCCCGAAAGCGTTCACGCCGGGTGTGGCCTAATCGGTCCATGCCCGACCACGATGCCCCGCCCGCCACCGGCGACACGCCCTACGCCGACCTCACGCCCGATCTCGTCCTCGACGCGATCGAGGCCTTCGGGCACCGCGTCGACGGGCGGCTGCTGCAGCTGAACTCCTACGAAAACCGCGTCTTCCAGATCGGACTGGAAGACGGCGGCATGGCCGTGGCCAAGTTCTACCGCGCCGGCCGCTGGACGGACGAACAGATCCTCGAAGAGCACGCCTTCGCCCAGGAGTTGCTCGACGCCGAGGTGCCGGCCGTGCCCCCGCTGCCGCTGGCCCTGGTGCCCGAGCGCGTGCCCGCCGAAGCCGCTGGCGGGCCACCCGGCACGGTGCGCCTGATGGGGACGCCGCCCACGCTGGGGGTACTGGGTGCGCACAGGCTGGCGCTCTCACCCCGCCGGGGCGGCCGGTCCCCCGAACTGGAAGACCCGGATGTGCTGCGCTGGCTGGGCCGTTTTCTCGCCCGCATGCACACCGTGGGCGCCCGCCGCCCCTTTGCGCACCGCCTGACCATGGGCGTGGCCGAGACCGGCCGGGCCGCACGCGACAGCCTAGCCGACTGCCCGCTGCTGCCGCCCGATCAACGCCCGCAATGGCTGGCCGTGGCCGACCAGGCGCTGGACCTGGCCGACGAGGCCTTTGCCCGCGTGGACGGCCTGCGCCTGCGCCGCCTGCATGGCGACTGTCACCCTGGCAACATCCTCTGGACGCCGGAAGGCCCCCACTTCGTCGACCTGGACGATGCCTGCATGGGCCCGGCCGTTCAGGACTTCTGGATGCTCCTCAGTGGCGAGGCCAGCGAGCGCACCCGGCAACTCGATGCCCTGCTCGATGGCTACGAAAGCGTGTGCGAGTTCGATTGGCGCGAACTCAAGCTCATCGAGCCCCTGCGCACGCTGCGTCTGATTCACCACAGCGCGTGGATTGCGCGCCGGTGGCACGACCCGGCCTTTCCCGCCGCCTTCCCCTGGTTCGATTCCGGCGTGTACTGGCAACAGCAGGCGGACGCCCTGCGTCAGCAGATCGACCTGATGTCCCGCGTGGACGACACGCCCAGCTGGCTCATCGACTGAGCCTGGCTTTCAGCCGCTCCAGGCCGAGGAACACCACCGGCGTCGTGTAGAGCGTCAGCAGCTGACTCAGCAGCAGCCCGCCCACGATGGCGATGCCGAGCGGGCGGCGCAACTCGGCGCCCTCGCCCCCACCCAGCACCAGTGGCAGGGCCCCGAGCATGGCGGCGGCACTCGTCATCAGAATGGGCCGCAGGCGCTGCACGGCCGCCTTGTGGATGGCGGCGCGGGCGTCCAGGGCCTCATGGCGCTGCACGGCCAGGGCCACGTCGATCATCATGATCGCGTTCTTCATCACGATGCCCACCAGCAGGACCACGCCGATGAAGGCCACCAGACTGAACTCCGTCTTCGTGGCCATCAGCGCCAGCAAGGCGCCCACGCTGGCCGACGGCAGCGTCGACAGGATGGTCAGCGGGTGCAGCAGGCTTTCATACAGCACGCCCAGCACGATGTAGATCGCGATGATGGCCGCCAGGATCAGCAGCGGCTGGCTGTCGGTGGCGGCCTGCTGCGCGCGTGCGGTGCCCTGGAAGCCGCCATGCAGCTCGGCCGGCAGGTTGAGCTTCGCCAGCGCCGCTTCGGCCGCCTGCTGCGCGGTGGACAGTGCCACGCCTTCGGGCAGGTTGAAGGCCACCGTGCTGGCCGCAAAACTGCCCTGCCGGTTGACCGACATGGCGGCGGTGGTGGGCACCCAGCGTGCCAGGGCCGACAGCGGCACCTGCACCCCGCTGGCCGATGACAGGTAGACCTGCGACAGCGACGCCGGCCCGCTGGTGAACGAAGGCTGCGCCTCCAGCACCACCTTGTACTGGTTGAGCGGCTGATAGATGGTGGCCACCTGGCGCTGGCCGAACAGGCTGTAGAGCGTGTTGTCGAGGTGCCGGAAGTTCACGCCCAGTCGGGCCGCCGCCTCACGATCGACCACCAGCGACACCTGCGGGCTGCCATCGGCCACGTCGGTGTTCACGTCGATCAGTTCGGGCACCGACGCCAGCGTCTTGCGCACCACCGGCTCCCACTGCCGCAGCAGCGCCAGATCGGTCGACTGCAGGGTGTACTGGTACGACGCGTTGGCACTGCGGCCCCCCACACGCACGTCCTGCGGAGCCCAGAGATACAGCCGCGCGCCCGGCACCCGGGCCAGTTCGGCGCGCAGGCGGGTGATGAGGGCCTCGGCGTCGGCATCGCGTTCCCGCAGCGGCAACAGGTCGATGAACACGTTGGCACTGTTGCGCTGGCCGCTGCTGGTGAAGCCCACCACGTGCGCCACCGCCGGGTCGGCCTGCACGATGCGCATGGCCTGCTGAAGCTTGGCCTGCAGTGCCTCGAAGGAGACGGTCTGGTCGGCCACCAGCCCGCCCATCAGGCGACCGTTGTCCTGCCGAGGCAGAAAGCCCTTCGGGATGGTGAGGTAGAGCCACACCGTGAGCCCGACCGTGCCGGCCAGCGCCACGCCCACCAGCGCCGGGTGGCGCAGCACCCAGCCCAACGATCGGGCGTAGGCACGACGCCCCAGGCCATCCTGGGCGGAACCCGGCTCGGGCGCCGTGGGTTGCGCGGCGGGTCGCGCCTTGAGCAGGCGCGCGGCCATCATCGGCGTGGTCGTCAGCGACACCACCAGCGACACGGCCACCGCCACGCCCAGCGTCATCGCAAACTCCTGGAACAGGCGCCCCACCAGGCCGCCCATGAACAGGATGGGGATGAAGACGGCCAGCAGCGACAGGCTCATGGACACCACCGTGAAGCCCACCTCGCGCGCACCGAGCAGGGCGGCGGCCATGGGCTGCAGCCCGCGCTCGACATGACGCGCGATGTTCTCCAGCACCACCACGGCATCGTCGACCACGAAGCCGGTGGCGACCGTCAGCGCCATCAGCGACAGGTTGTTGAGGCTGAGCCCGGCCAGCGCCATGACGGCCAGCGCACCCAGCAGCGACACCGGCACCGCCACCGCCGGCACCAGTGTGGCCGCCCGATGGCGCAGGAACAGCAGCACGACCATGATGACCAGCGCCACCGAGATGGCCAGTGCGCGCTGCACCTCCTCCAGGCTCGCGCGGATGGAACGTGTGGCGTCCATCACCACCTGCAGTTGCATGTCGGCGGGCACCGAGGCCTCCATCATGGGCAGCAGGCGGCGGATCTCGTCGACCGTCTCGATCACGTTGGCGCCCGGCTGCCGGCGGATGGTGAGGACCACGGCCGGCTCGCCGTTGGCGTAACCGGCGCTGCGCACGTCCTGCACGCTGTCACGCACCTCGGCGACATCGCTCAGGCGGACGGCCGATCCGCCGCGCCATCGCACCACGGTGGGAGCCAGCGTGGCCGCATCCGGCGCCTGATCCGATGCACCCAGCTGCCAGCTGCGCGGGCCGTCCTCGACCATGCCCTGCGGGCGGCGCGCGTTGGCCGCCGTCAGCGCCGTTCGCACCTCCTCGACGCCCAGGCCCATGGCGGCCAGCGCCTGCGGGTTCACCGTCACGCGCACGGCGGGCAGCGAAGCGCCGCCCACGTCCACCTGCCCCACGCCTTTCACCTGCGACAGGCGCTGCGCGAGGATGGTGGAGGCCGCATCGAACATCTGCGCGCGGCTGTGTCGCGGCGAGGTCATGGCCACGATCATGATGGGCGCGTCACCGGGGTTCACCTTGCGGTAGGTCGGGTTGCCCGGCAGGCCGGTGGGGAGCAGGCTTCGGGCCGCATTGATGGCCGCCTGCACCTCGCGGGCGGCGCTGTCGATGTCGCGGTCCAGGTCGAACTGCAGCGTGATGCGCGTGCTGCCGGTGTTCGACGTCGAGGTCATCTCGGTCAGACCGGCGATGCGGCCCAGGCTGCGCTCCAGCGGCGTCGCCACGCTGCTGGCCATGGTCTCGGGGTTGGCGCCCGGCAGGCTGGCCGACACGACGATGGTGGGCGAATCGACCTGCGGCATGGCGGCCACGGGCAGCAGACGCCAGCCCAGCAGCCCGGCCAGCGCGATGGCGAGCGTCAGCAGCACGGTGGCCACGGGCCGGCCGATGAACAGCGCCGACAGCGACGCCATCGAGGCCGACGGCAGGGCCTTCATGCCGAGGCCCTCCGCCGACGTTGCCAGGCGCCCTGCACGCGCACGAAGCCGAGGTAGATCACCGGCGTGGTGAACAGCGTCAACACCTGGCTGACGATCAACCCGCCAACCAGCGTGATGCCCAGCGGCTGGCGCAACTCGGCGCCGACGCCGGTGCCCAGCATCATCGGCAAGGCGCCCAGCAGGGCCGCCATCGTCGTCATCAGGATGGGCCGGAAGCGCAGCAGGCAGGCCTCGTAGATCGCGTCACGGGGCGCGAGGCCGCGCGTGCGTTCGGCATCCAGCGCGAAGTCGATCATCATGATCGCGTTCTTCTTGACGATGCCGATCAGCAGCACGATGCCGATGACGGCGATCAGACTCAAGTCCCGCCCGCTGAGCAGCAGCGCCAGCAGCGCGCCCACGGCCGCGGATGGCAGCGTGGACAGGATGGTGACCGGGTGGATGAAGCTCTCGTACAGCACGCCGAGCACGATGTACATCGTGACGATGGCCGCCAGCACCAGCCACAGCGTGCTGGACAACGAGTCGCGGAACGCGAGTGCCGCGCCGTCGAAGCGCGTCTGCACCGACGCCGGCAGGCCCAGTTCGGCCTGGGCTGCCTCGACCGCCGCCACCGCCTCGCCGAGCGCCACACCCGGTGAAAGGTTGAAGGACAACGTGGCGGCGGGGAACGGCCCCACGTGGTGAATGGCCAGCGTGGCCGGCCGTTCCACCACCCGCGCCACGCTGGACAGCCGCACCGGCGCCCCACCCTGTGCGCTGGCCGGCACATACAGGTCATCCAACGCCTGCGGCCCGACCTGGAAGGACGGCGCCGCCTCAAGGATCACGCGGTACTGCGCGGCCTGCGTGAAGATGGTGGAGATCATCCGCTGCCCGAAGGCGCTGTAGAGCACGTTGTCGATGGCGGCCACGGTCACGCCCAGGCGGCCGGCGGCCTCGCGATCGATCTCCACAAACGCCTGCAGCCCCTCCTCCTGAAGGTCGCTGCTCACGTCCTGCACTTCGGGCAGGGTCCGCAGCCGTTCGACCAGCGTCGGCACCCAGCGCGAGAGTTCTTCCGGCCGCGCGCTCTGCACCACCAGCCGGAACTGCCCCCGGCTCAGCGTGTCTTCGATGCCCAGCTCCTGCACCGGTTGCAGGAACAGGTCGATGCCCGGCACGGCGCGCGCGCGCTCGGCCAGCCGCTGCATCACCACCTCGGCCGGCTCGCTGCGCTCGGCATGCGGCGCCAGCGTGATGTGCAGCCGACCGCTGTTGAGCGTGGGGTTCTGACCATCGACACCGATGTGCGAGCTGAGACCGTGCACGGTTGGATCGGCCAGCAGCGCCCGGGCCAGGGCCTGCTGCCGGTCGGCCATCGCCGCAAACGAGGTGGACTGGCCGGCCAGCGTGATGCCTTGAAGCGCCCCGGTGTCCTGCGCCGGAAAGAAGCCCTTGGGCACCCACAGGTACAGCACCGCGGTAACGGCAACGGTGCCCAGCGCCACCAGCAGGGTCGTGCCCTGATGCGCCAGCACCACCTTCAGCGCCGCGTCGTACTGCGCCACCAGCCGATCGAGCACGCGACCGCAGAACCGGAAAAAGGCGTTCTCGCGCTGTGCGCGGTGAGGCTGCAGCAGCCGGGCGCTCATCATCGGCGTCAGCGTCAGCGACACCCCACCCGAGATGAGGATGGCCACCGCCAGCGTGACGGCGAACTCGCGGAACAGCCGCCCGACCACATCGCCCATGAACAGCAACGGGATCAGCACGGCAATCAACGACAGGGTCAGCGAGATGATGGTGAACGCAATCTGCTCGCTGCCCTTGAGCGCCGCCTGCATCAGCGATTCGCCCTCCTCCACATAGCGCGCGATGTTCTCGACCACCACGATGGCGTCGTCGACCACGAAGCCGGCCGCCACCGTCAGCGCCATCAGCGTCAGGTTGTTGATCGAGAAGCCCAGCAAGGCCATCACGGCCAGCGTGCCCACCAGCGAGAGCGGCACCGTCACGGCCGGAATCAGCGTGGCGCGGCCATTGCGCAAAAACAGCAGGATGACCAGCACCACCAGCCCCACCGCCACCGCCAGCTCGAACTGCGTGGCCGACACCGAGGCGCGGATGGTGGTGGTGCGGTCGCTCAGCTCGGTGAGCTGCACCGTGGACGGCAGCGCCGCGCGCAACTCGGGCAGCAGCGCGTGGATGCGGTCGACCGTCTCGATCACGTTGGCACCCGGTTGCCGCTGGATGCTGAGCACCACCGCGGCCCGATCGTTGGCCCAGGCCGCCAGGCGCGTGTTCTCGGCGGCGTCCACGGTCTGGGCCACATCACGCAGGCGGATGGGTCCGCCGTTCTTCCAGGCGATGACGAGGTCGCGGTATTCGGCGGCCGAGCGCAACTGGTCGTTGGCGTCGATCGTGGCCGCCTGAGACGGGCCGTCGAAGCTGCCCTTGGCCTGGTTGACGTTGGCGTTGCCGATGGCGGTGCGCACGTCATCCAGAGTCAGGCCGAGCGCAGCGAGCGCCGCCGGGTTGGCCTGGATGCGCACGGCCGGTCGCTGCCCGCCCGAGAGTGCCACCAGCCCCACGCCCGGCAATTGCGAGATCTTCTGAGCCACCCGCGTGTCGACCAGGTCCTGCACCCGGGTGAGGGGCAGGCTGCTGGAGGTCACGCCCAGGGTCATCACCGGCGCATCGGCCGGGTTGACCTTGTTGTAGATGGGCGGCATCGGCAGGTCGGTCGGCAGCAGGGTCGCGGCCCCGTTGAGTGCCGCCTGCACGGCCTGCTCGGCCACGTCAAGCGGCAAGCCCAGGTTGAAGCGCAGCGTGATCACCGAAGCGCCACCCGAACTCGTGCTCGCCATGCGCGCCAGGCCGGGCATCTGCCCCAGCTGGCGCTCCAGAGGCGCGGTCACGGCCGACGCCATCACGTCCGGACTCGCACCGGGGTACAGCGTCACGACCTGGATGGTGGGGTAATCCACCTGCGGGAGCGCGGCCACGGGCAGCTGCCGCCAGCCCAGCAGGCCCACCAGCAGCAGGGCCAGCATCAGCAGCGTGGTGGCCACCGGCCGCTCGATGAAAAGGCGCGACGGGTTCATGCGGGCATCCGGTCAGCGTGAACGTGTCAGTGCGCGGGCCGACCGCGGCGCGCGGCGCCGGGCGCGGAGGCGGTCGACGCCGCAGAGGCCGCGGCGGCCCCGGCTGGGACCACGTCCACCGCGCTGCCGTCTTCCAGCCGCTCACTGCCGTCCACCACCACCTGCTCGCCGCCGCTCAGGCCTTCGGTCACCGCCACACGTCCCCGGTCACGCGGGCCGATCTGCACCAGTTGCATGCGGGCCTTGCCGCCCTCCACCACATACACGTGCGTGCCCTTGGCCCCTCGCAACAAGGCCGCCTCGGGAATGCTCGGCACACCGGTCAGACGGTTCACGCGCAGCCGCGTGTTGACGAACTGGTTGGGAAACAGCACCCCGTCCGCATTGGCAAACCGCGCCTTGAGCTTGACCGTGCCCGTGGTCGCGTCGATCTGGTTGTCCACCGCGATCAGCCGCCCCACCGCCAGCCGGCGGCCGCCCGAACGGTCGAACGCCTGCACTTCCAGGCCATCCGGGCGGCCATTCAGCGCCCCGATCTGGTCCTGCGGCAGCGCAAACACCACGCTGATCGGCTGCACCTGGTTGATCACCGCCAGGCCACTGGTGTCGGTGCTGCGCACCATGTTGCCCGGGTCGACCTGACGCAGGCCGATGCGGCCCGAGACCGGCGCCGTGACGCGGGTGTAGCCCAGCTTCAGCCGGGCATCGTCCACCGCAGCCTGGTCGATCTTGATCGTGCCCTCGAACTGCGCGACCTGCGCCTGTTGCGCCTCCAGCTCCTGTTGCGAAGCGGCGTCCTGCCGCACCAGCTCGGCCAGGCGGCGCGCGGCCAGACGGGCGTTGTCCAGCAGGGCCCGGTCACGCTGGAGCTGGCCTTGTGCCTGGGCCAGCGCCACCTCGAACGGGGCGGGGTCGATGCGGGCCAGCACATCGCCCGCCTTCACCTGCTGGCCTTCTGTGAAGTGAACCGACTGCAGCAGCCCGTCCACCCGCACCCGCACGGTCGCCGTCGCGGTGGACGTCACGGTGCCCAGCGCATCGAGCACCACATCCATGTCCTGGCGCACGACCTCGCCGGTTCGTACAGGCACGGGCTTGTCATTGCCACCCCGGCCCCCGCGTCGGCGCTCTCCGGGCGGGGTCTTGCCCGCGGGCCCGCGCGCAACGGCAGCGGTGTCAGCCTTCGGGTCTGCCCCCCGCTGCGCCCACCACCAACCCAGGGCCGCCAACAGGGCAGCCAGCGCCAGCAGGCCCACCCAGCGCATGCGCCCCTGCTGTCCACCTCGGTCCATCCGGGCCTGCTGCCCGCTCGCCGTCGTCGCTGTCATTGCGTAGTCTGTGATCCGGTGCCCGGCAAGGGGCCGGGCTGCGCCCGCATTGTGTCAAAGCGTGCATGGTCGCACCGCCACATGACCCGGCCGTGCCTCACACAGAAAAGTTTCGTGAATGCCACGCCGCCGCACACGAGCGTGCAGATGTCGCACGCGGGCGCGGTGTGCCGCCCACAATCGGCGGCCGGCGCCCTAAGCTTTGCGTTTTCGACCACTTGGCCCAGAGGACCTGACGCATGCCGACCGACCGCCCTGCCACCACCCCGCCCCGCCGCGACCGCCAGGACTGGCTCGTGGGCCTTGGCATCGGGCTGGCCACGCTGGGGCTCGGATTGGGCGTCTGGTTCTACACCCAGAAGCCCGCCGAAGACCCGGCACGCCCGCGCCCGGCCTGGGTCGACCTGGGGCGCATGACACCCCAACTGGCCGATGGCAGCTTCGTGCGCGTCGAGGTGAGCCTGCAGGTCAGCGACAAGGACGCCCAGGCGGTGCTGGCCCCGCTGACGCCCGCCTTCAAGTCCATGGTGACCCAGTTGGGCGCCGAACTGAGCGCCGAAGACGTGGTCGGGCCGGACGGCATGCGCGAGATGTCACGCGAGATCCGCCGCAGCGTGAACGACCACCTCGCACGCCAGCACATCAACGCGCGCGTGCAGCGCGTGGCCTTCAGCGACTACGTGCTGGTGCCCTGAACACCCGCGCGGGGCGCCGGCTGGCGGCCACTGCGCACACCAGCACCAGGGCCAGCAGGGCCGCCACGTCGATGCGGCCGCCGCCTCCACCGCCCGAGCTGCCGCCCCCGTTGCTGCTGCTGGGTGCCACGACGGCGCTCGCCACGTGCACGAGGTGGTCCGAGGTGCCGGTGCGCCCCTGGTCATCGGTCACAGTCAAGCGCACCTTGAAACTGCCCGCCGCCGAGGGGGTGGCCGTCACGGAAGCGGTGCTGGTGTCACCCGACAACGCGGTGACGATCCCGCCCCCGTCCCGCAGGCTCCAGCTGTGGCTCGTGATCTGGGCCGTGGCGGTGCTGCCCATCGAGCCGACACCGCTGAGTGTGATGGCGCGCCCTGGGTACAGCGTGGCGCCACCGGTGGACACCACGGCGACCGGCTGGTCGACCGCAGCCACGGCCTGGCCCACGTCCAGCATGCCGGCGCCGCACGTGGTTTCCGTGCAATGGCACTCGAGCTGCTTCGAGCCCGCCACCGGTGCCGTGCACCGTGGGGTGCCCGAACTGCCCCCGGCGCTCGGAAACGCCCGGGCGGTGTTGCGCAGGATCTGCGCGACCGCAGCCGGCGTCAGCTCGGGCCGCGCGCTGAGCAGCAGTGCCACGGCGCCGCTCACCTGAGGGGCCGCGAAGCTGGTGCCGTAGGTGGGCCTGGTGCTGCTGCTGTAGATCGCGCCACCGCTGCCGGTCACCGGCGTGGTGGTACCGCTGTTCAACGTGGTGAGGATCGGGTATTCGCAGTTCGAGTCGGACGCCGAGTTCACGCAGTTGCCGCTGGGTGCGCTCAGCGTCACCTCCGGGCCCAGCGCCGAATACCCGACCTTGGTGCCCACGTGCCGCAGGCCGCCCACGGCAATCACCCCGGGGCAGTTGGCGGGCACCGTCACGGCCTCGCCGTCCGAGTTGCCGGCCGAGGCCACCACCACCACGTTTCGCGCGGTCAGCTCGGCCACCACGTCGCGGTAGGCCGCCGAACACGTGCCCGTGCCACCCAGGCTCAGGTTGATCACCCGGGCAGTCGAGGTGCTGCTCAGGACGCTCACGCCGTTGACCGACAGCCCAGCAGCCCAGCGCATGCCGGCAATGATGTCCGAGTCGTACCCCCCGCACTTCGCCAGCACGCGCACCGGCAGCAGGCGGGGCTCCCACGCCACCGACGCCATGCCGACGCCGTTGTCGCTGCTGGCGCCCAGCACACCACTGACCTGCGTGCCGTGCCACGAACTGCTGGGCCGCACCTCGCAATCGTCATACAGCGAAGGGTTGGCAGTGATCTCGGCTTGCGTCAGCCAGTCGCCCAGGTCGGACGCATCGGCCACACGCCCGCCACCGGGATAGCCGGCCCGCGTGCCCTCGGCCACCATGCTGTAGCCCGGTGAAATCAGCTTGCTGCTCAGATCCGGGTGATCGAAGCGCACGCCGGTGTCCAGCACCGCCACGACCACCGAATTGCTGCCGACCGCATTCAGGCCAGCGCGGGTCCCCAGCGTCGACCAGGCTGCCTGCGCGTTGATCGCGGCCTTGAGGGTGGGGGTGGGCGCTCGCAAATACCACTGCCCGGCAGGCAGCGCAGCGGTCGCGCTCGCGGCAAACATCGGGTCGGTCGGCTCCGCCACGCTACCGGGCCGGCGCCAGCCGTCCACGACGGCGTACTCCACGTCGCTGCGAGCTGCCAGGCGGGCGGCCAGATCACGGGCGGTCATCCCGTTGGCCATGGCCACGTGCATGCGGGGCGCCACCTGCCGCCCGTCGGTCAGGGCCAGTCCGGCGCGCTGCCCCAGTCGACGCATCGGCCTCGGTTCGTCGGCGGCCAGCCCCTGTGCGGCCTGCCGCTGGCTGACGGTGGCGAGGTCGCTGTCGGCACGCAGCTTGACGATGACGCGGGCGGTGCCGGGCAGGTCAGACGCGGCCAGCGCCCCCTGCGACACAAGCGGTGTCGCCAACAAGGTAGAAAGCGCCAGCGCGCCGAGTCGCCGCCACGGCGAGACAGGAAGGAGGGGCATGGAGGGAGCAGCCTGGTTCACGGATTGCGGACAGATGGTAGTCGCACCGCGCGAAACGCGCATGTCAACCGCGACACGTCCACGCCCCGGCGATGCAACGAATGTCACGTATGACCCGCATTTGCCGCCGATCAAGCGCACGGCGGGCGGGCCGCCACCAGGTCGCCGATGAACAACGCATCCAGCCCGGCGGCCTGGAAGGTCCGCACGGCGTCCTGCGGACTGTCCACCACCGGCTCGCCATCGACATTGAAGGAGGTGTCGAGCAACATCGGCACGCCGGTGGCCCGGGCAAAGGCCTCGATCAGCCCCCGCCACCGGGCTGGCGCGTGCGCATCCACCGTCTGCAGGCGCCCGGTGCCGTCGCGGTGCACCACGGCCGGCACCTCGGCCCGGCGGTGAGCCCTGAACGGCAGCACCTTGTCCATGTAGGGCGAGGCGGGCTGCCGCGTGCCCTCGAACCAGTCCGGCTGGGCCGAGGCCAGCACCGCGGGGGCGAACGGTCGGAACGCCTCGCGGAACTTCACGGCCCGGTTGATGCGGTCCTGCATGCCGGGCTGGCGCGGGTCGGCCACGATGGAGCGGGCCCCCAGCGCCCGAGGGCCGAACTCGGCCCGGTCCTGAAACCAGCCGAGCACCTGCCCCTGCTGCAGACGGGCCACGGCCTCGGCCTCCCGCTCGCCGTCCTGCAGGCGGCGCCAGGAGAGGCCCGCCCCGTCGAGCGCTGCCATCACCTCGGCCTCGGCAAACGCGCGCCCCAGGCAGGAACTCACGCCGGCCTCGCCCCGCTCGACCAGCGGCGCGGTCCAGCCCAGCTGCTGCGCCCCCAGCAAGGCGGCGCCGATGGCGCAGCCACTGGCATCCGGGGCGAACGGCACGTAGACGGCATCGAAAGGCCCTTCCAGGGCGGCCCGCCCATTCGCCAGCGAGTTCAACATCACGCTGCCGCCCAGGCACACCCGGCGCAGGCCGGTCTGCTCATGCAGGGCGTGCAGCCGGGCCAGCACATGGCCTTCAGCCAGGGCCTGAACGGACGCCGCCAGATCGAAATTGGCGGCCTCCCAAGGCGCTTCAGGGTGACGGGGTGGGCCGAACAGCGTCTCGGCCGGCTCGGGTGCCCACTGCAGGCCACCGTCAGGCGTCGTCTCCCACAGGCCAGGGGCGAACCGCAAGCCGCGTTCCGGGTCGTCCGCCAGGGCCACAGACCAGGCCTGCGCATACCGCCCCGGATCGCCCCATGCGGCTGCGCCCATCACGCGCCACTCGTCGCCATCGGGGCGAAGGCCGAGCCAGCGTGTCACCGCACCATACACCGCGCCCATGCCGTGGGGCCCGGGCTCCGCCCTCACCGCCCGCACGCCATCCCGGCTCTGCACACCGCGGCGCCCCAGCTCACCGCCGCCAGCGACGGCATGGGCCTCGCTGCACCACACGGCCGCCTCATCGAACGGTGACAGCCCGACGGCCTGCGCCCACTGCGCCGCCATCAAGGGCACGCTCAAAACGCGCGGGGCCGCCACCTTGTGGGTGGCCGCCCAGTGTTGCCAGTCCGGATCCTGCTGCAGCGTCGACGCCCCGGCCACGACGAAGCGACGCACGTCCGCGGCGGTCAGGCCCAGCATCTGCAGCCCCGCCGCCAGCGCGTGCACCGGACAGGCGCGGCTGCCCTTGCGCCGCGTCAGCCGCTCTTCGGCCGCGGCAAAAGCCAGCCGCCCGTCCACCCAGATGGCGGCCGCACCCAGGCCCGTGCCCCAGTGCAATCCCACGGTCACCATCTCGCTGTGCTGCATGGCGCGCAGTGTGCAGCAAAGGCAGGCCCCCGCCGTGCCGAGGAGCCCCGGCCCCGGCGATGTTGCAAAGCCCAGACATCCTCGGTGAAACGTGCTTTCTGCACGGGCGCACACGCCGACGCCCGCCTAGAGTGGCGCACCTGCTCCCGCCTAACGTCATGAGCGCCGTCAGCACCTTCTTCCCGTTCTCGCTCGTTCTGCCCAACATGCCCGGGGTCGCCATGGAGCTGATGCGCAGCCTTGATGACGACAACCTGTCGCTCAACGACCTGGCCCTGGTGATCGGGAAAGACCCCGCCTTGAGCGCCTCGGTGCTGCGCGTGGCCAACACGGCACGCTACAGCCCGTTGCGCAGCATCAGCAGCCTGCGCGAGGCCACGGCGACGCTCGGCATGGTGACGCTGCGCAACCTCGCCATGGCCAGCTGCATGGCACGCAGCTTCCCGGCGGTGCCCGGGCTCGACCGGCGCCGCTTCTGGCGGCGGGGGCTGGCCTGCGCGCACTACGCGGCCCTGCTGGCCCGTCCGGCCATGGTCGACGGTGAAGTGGCCTACCTCGGCGGCCTGATGCTGCAGACGGGGCAACTGCTGATGATGCAGGTGGAGCGCGAAGGGGTGGCGGTGATCGAGGCCAGCGTCGCGCGCCCGGGCGACCGTTTCGTGCTCGAGCAGGCGCGCTGGCAATGCACCCACGCCGACGTGACGGCCGAGCTGGCCCGACGCTGGAAGTTTCCGGATGCGCTGCTGCAGGGCTTTGCCGCCGCCAGCCGGCCTGGGGAGGCCCGCCCCTTCCAGCCCCTGGGCGGTGTCCTGTACCTCGGGGCCACTTCCGCATCAACCTGGACTGGCTGGCGGAACGGGCGCTGCACGCCGCCGACCTGGACGCCGAAGTCGACAGCATGATGGGGTGAGGCAGGTGTTTTCGCGGGTGGACGCACCGAGAACCGGCGCGGACACTGCGTGCTCTCAGCCCCTGACACCCGACAGCCTGCGATGAAGCCGCCGACCGCTGACGCCATGAACGACGCCGTGTGCCCCCTGTGCGGCGGGCCCAACGGCTGCGCCTTGTCCGGCGCCCGGTCGCTGGACGCCCCCTGCTGGTGCAAATCGGTGGCTTTCAGCCCGGCACTGCTGGCCCGCGTGCCGCGCGACAAACGCGGCCTGGCCTGCATCTGCCAACGGTGTGCCACCGCAGGTGGGCTCCCCGCTGCGACCCCGGCCGATCGTTGACGCCGGCTTCACGGAACTGCCACATTTAGAGGCAGACCAACGGGCTTCCCAGGGTGGGGGACGTTTGCTCAAGGCTTCCCAACAGACTTATCCACAGGAAGCGGGGATAAGTCCGTCGCGCCTCAGCGCTTCGGTTCGGTGCTGGACCAGAGACGGGCCTGAAGACGCTGGGCGAAACGCCCGCAATTGAAGCCAGCGCGGCTGGCCAGCTCGCTCAGGCGACCGGCGGCCTGGGGCCGGCTTGGCTCGCCCACGAGGGACTGCATCTCCTGCTGACGGCCATACCAGCGGGCGTGGGCCAGAAGCAGCATGGCACAAGCCTTCTGTTCGGGCGAGACGCCTTCCAGCGTGTCCCAGGCCTGGGCATTGAAGCGGCCATGCTGGGCGGCGCAGAAATTCAGCAGCTGTTGCTCGGTGTGACGGTTCATGGAACGAGGGCTTCCACTTGCTACGGTGTCTCTACAACGTGGCACCCCGGCAGCCGGATGACAGGTCGTTCACAAAAAAACACCGGGCGCGCAGGGCCCCCACCGCTTGCCGTTTAACCCCTCCATTTCGCGCGGTCAATTTTGTGTTTTCAGGATTTTCTGAAAATCACGAAACAGAATGCCCTCACCCCTCGCTTCCCTCTTCCCCTCATGAGCACCATGTCGCCCCTCGTCGCCAGCTTTGTCGCCCACTTCGGAGAGATGGGCAGCCGCTGGGGCATCAACCGCACCGTCGGTCAGATCTACGCGCTGATCTACCTGTCGCCCCGGCCGTTGAACGCCGATGACCTGACCGAAGCCCTCGCCTTCAGTCGCTCCAACGTCAGCATGGGGCTCAAGGAGCTTCAATCGTGGCGCCTGGTGCGGCTCAAGCACCTGCCGGGCGACCGGCGCGAATACTTCGAGGCCCCGTCCGACGCGTGGGAGATCTTCCGTACGCTGGCCGAGGAACGGCGCCGACGCGAGGTGGAGCCCACCCTCACCATGCTGCGCGGTGCGCTGATGGCCGCCCCCACCACGGACGACGACCGCGTCGCCCAGGAGCGCATGCAGGGCATGCACGACCTGATCGAGCTGATGATGACCTGGTTCGACGACGTGCAGCGCATGGACGCGCGCACCCTGGCGCAGCTCATGAAACTGGGCGCGAAGGTCGGCCGTTTGCTGGAGTTCACCGGCCATCTCAAGGTAGCCGGACAACGCGACCCGGAGTGACACCATGGACGCCCTCGACACCCTGCTGCTCTCGCGGCTGCAATTCGCGGCCAACATCACCTTCCACATCCTGTTTCCCACCATCAGCATCGCCCTGGGCTGGGTGCTGCTGTTCATGCGATGGCGCTGGCTGCGTACCGGCCACACGGCCTGGCTGGGTGCCTGGCGGCTGTGGACCAAGGTGTTCGCTCTCACCTTCGCGCTGGGCGTGGTCAGTGGCGTGACCATGAGCTTCCAGTTCGGCACCAACTGGCCGGGCTTCATGGCTCGCGCCGGCAACATTGCCGGGCCCTTGCTGGGCTACGAGGTGCTGACCGCCTTCTTCCTGGAAGCCACCTTCCTCGGCGTGATGCTGTTCGGCCATGGCCGGGTCAGTGAGCGCATGCATCTGGTGGCCAACTTCCTGGTGGCCTTCGGCACCACGATGAGCGCGTTCTGGATCCTCAGCCTGAACTCGTGGATGCAGACGCCGCAGGGGCACACGCTGATCAACGGTGAGGTGCACGCGGTCGACTGGCTGGCGGTGGTCTTCAACCCCAGTTTTCCGTACCGGCTGACACACATGCTGCTGGCGTCGGGCCTGACGGTGGCCTTTCTGCTGGCCGGTCTGGCAGCCAGCCAGGTGTTGCGCGGCCGGGCCAACGCCGCCACGCCCAAGGTGCTGCGCCTGGGCGTGACGCTGGCTGCGGTGCTGATTCCGATCCAGATCCTGGCCGGTGACCTGCACGGCCTGAACACCCTGAAGCACCAGCCGGCCAAGATCGCTGCGATGGAAGGCATCTGGCATACCGAGCGCGGCGCCCCGCTGCTGCTCATGGCCTGGCCCAACGAGGCCGAGCAGCGTCATGACTGGGCCATCGGCATCCCGCGGCTGGGCTCGCTCATCCTCACGCACGAACTGGATGGCGAGATCCAGGGCCTCTCGGCGTTTGAAGGCGCCCACCCGCCGGTCAAGCCCGTGTTCTTTGCCTTCCGCATCATGGTCGCCACCGGCATGCTGATGCTGGCCGTCAGCTGGCTGGCCTGGTGGCGCCTGCGCCGCACCGGGTGGCGCACCGAGGCCACCGGGCCCCGGTGGCTGTGGCGGGCCCTGGCGCTGATGACCTTCTCGGGCTGGGTGGCCACCGTGGCCGGCTGGTATGTCACCGAGGTGGGCCGCCAGCCCTATCTGGTGTACGGCGTGCTGCACACCGCCGACCTGGTGACCACCACGCCCGCCGCCACCGTCGCCTGCAGTCTGGGGGGCTACCTCGTGCTCTATGTCGGGCTGCTGCTGGCCTACATCGCGGTGTTGCGCTATCTGGCCAGCAAGCCGCTGGATGCCGCGGGCCCCGACCCCATCGTGCCCGGCATGACGCCCGAGCAGGGCCTGGTCCAGCAAGGAGCCTGACATGGACTTCGATACCTTTCTGCCCGTGCTGTTCTGGCTGCTGATGGGCGTGTCCATGCTGGCCTACGTGGCGCTCGATGGCTATGACCTCGGCGTCGGGATGCTGCTGCCGCGTGCGCACGACGACGCCGAGCGCGACCAGATGGTCTCCTCCATCGGCCCGTTCTGGGACGCCAACGAGACCTGGCTGGTGCTCGGCGTCGGCCTGCTGCTCATCGCCTTCCCGAAGGCGCACGGGGTGATCCTGCAGGCGCTGTACATCCCGGTGGCGTTGATGCTGCTGGGTCTGATCCTGCGCGGCGTGGCCTTCGACTTCCGGGTCAAGGCCCGCGCCCAGCAGAAGCCACTCTGGAACGCCGCCTTCTTTGCGGGCTCGCTGCTGGCGTCGCTGGCGCAGGGCTGGATGCTGGGCCGCTACGTCACAGGGCTGGCCGAAGGGCCGATGGCGCTGGCGTTCGCCGCCGGGGTGGCGATCGCGGTGCCGGCGGCCTATGTGCTGCTGGGCGCCTGCTGGCTCATCCTCAAGACGGACGGAGCCTTGCAGGAGCGCGCGGTGCGCTGGGCCAAGATCGCCTGGCCGGGCCTGGTGCTGGCCCTCGCGCTCGTGTCGATCGCCACGCCGCTGGTCAGTCCCACGGTGGCCGGGCGCTGGTTCACCTTGCCCAACCTGCTGGCCCTGCTGCCCGTGCCCCTGATGGCGGGCATGGCCCTAGTGGCGCTGCGCGGGCTGCTGAACTCGCATCGCATCCGTGGGCCGCAGGCCCGGCTCGCGTGGCTGCCGCTCGTGCTGGCCGTCAGTGTGCTGGTGCTCGGGGCCTTCGGGCTGGCCTACAGCCTGTACCCCTATGTGCTGCTCGACCGGCTCACGGTGTGGGAGGTCGCAAGCGCACCGTCGTCGCTCAAGATCATCCTCGTGGGCACCGCCATCAGCCTGCCGGCGATCGCGGGCTACACGGTGTTCGTCTATCGCGTGTTCGGCGGCAAGACGAGCGGCATCACCTACGGGTGAGCCATGGGGTGTATCCCGCATGGGCCGGGTGCGCGGCATCCGGCACGATGCTTCGCATGATCACGCTCTACGACTGCGCCACGGCGCCCAGCCCCCGCCGCGCCCGCATCCTGCTGGCTGAAAAAGGCATTCCGCATCACACGGTGCAGATCGACCTGGTGCGAGGTGAGCAACTGGGCGAGGCCTTCCGGACACTCAACCCGCAGTGCACCGTGCCCGCCCTGAAGCTGGACGACGGCACCGTGCTGCCCGACAACGCCGCCATCTGGGCCTGGGCCGAAGCGGCCTACCCGGCGCCGCCGATGCTGGGTCGCACGCCCATCGAGAAGGCGCAGGTGGCCAGCTGGAACGCGCGGCTGGAATTCGAAGGGATGCTTGCCGTGGCCGAAGCCTTCCGCAACACGAGCCCCGCGATGAAGGACCGGGCCCTGACCGGCGAGGCCGCGGTGCCACAGATCCCGGAGCTGGGAGCCCGCGGCCTGGCCCGCGCGCTGCGCTTCTTCGACACGCTGAACACGCATCTGGCCGACCGCAACTTCATCGCGACCGACCATTTCACGCTGGCCGACATCACCGCCGTGGTGCTGGTCGACTTTGCACGCATCATCCGCTTCAAGCCGGGTGAGGCCCATCCCCACCTCGCACGCTGGCGCGCGGCGCTGGCCGAGCGGCCCAGCCTGAAAGCCTGACCATGATCGATCTGTACACCGCCGCCACGCCCAATGGGCACAAGGTTTCCGTGGCACTCGAAGAGATGGGCCTGCCTTACACGGTGCACCCCATCGACCTCGCCTCGGGCGAACAGAAGCAGCCGTGGTTCCTGAAGCTCAACCCCAACGGACGGATCCCGGTCATCGTCGACCGGGAAGCCGACGACTTCGCGGTGTTCGAATCGGGTGCCATCCTGGTCTACCTGGCGGAAAAGACCGGCGTGCTGATGCCGAGCGACGTCAAGGGCCGCTCGCGCGTCATGCAGTGGCTGATGTTCCAGATGGGGGGCGTCGGGCCGATGATGGGCCAGGCGAACGTGTTTTTCCGCTACTTCCCTGAAAAAATCCAGCCCGCCATCGACCGGTATCAGAACGAGTCGCGCCGGCTCTTCGAGGTGCTCGATGCGCAACTGGCGCAGACGGAGTGGCTGGCCGGCGATGCCCTGTCGGTGGCCGACATCGCCAACTGGTGCTGGGTGCGCACGCACCGCTGGTCCGGAGTATCGGTCGACGGGCTGACGCACCTGCAGCGCTGGCTGGATGCCATGAAGGCCCGGCCTGCCTGCCAGCGCGGCGTGGCCGTGCCCGTGAAGGTGCAGAGCCTGGTCGAAGACGACAAGGGATCGGCGGCCTTCATCGCGCAGGCGCAGAAGATGGTGCAGCGCTGAACTGAACGCCGGGCCCCAGTCGGCTGCATCAGAGACAGCGTTCAGTCGCCTGCCGCCGGTGTGCAGCCGCCGTTGTCCTGCACCACGCAATTGCGCCCCTGTGCCTTGGCCCGGTACAGCGCGGCATCGGCGCGCGACATCCAGCGCGTCAGGCTCAGCTCACGCCAGTCGAACTGGGCCACGCCGATGCTGACGCTGAAGCGCAGCGGCCGGCCGTTGGCCATCAGACGGCTTTCACTCACCGCACCGCGGATGCGCTCGGCCAGCACGGCCGCCTGCTCGGCATTGACGTTGGGCAGCAGCACCACGAACTCTTCGCCGCCCAGCCGCGCCAGCAGGTCCATGTTGCGGATCTGCTGCTGCACCGTCTGCGCAAAGTGCACGAGCACCGCATCGCCAGTGACATGGCCGTGCTCGTCGTTGATGCCCTTGAAGTGGTCCAGGTCGAGCATCAGCAAGGACAGGTCATTGCGGTAGCGCAGCGCGCGCTGCATCTCGACTTCGGCCACCTCGGTGAAGGCCAGTCGTGTTGCGGTGCCTGTCAGCGTGTCGGTTCGGGCCGCTTGCTCTGCGGCCTCCTTCTGATGGCGCAGTTCCCGGGTCGCCTGCTCGACGCGGAACTGCAGCTCTTCCTGCGTGGTCGCAATGCGCCCGATCATCGCGTTGATGCCTTCTGCCAGCGAGGCCAGCACGCCGCTGCGCACCCCGTCGATGCGTTCATCCAGCGCGCCTTGACCGACCCGGGTCACCACGTCGTTGATGGCGGTGATCTGCGCCGTCACCCGCGATGCCAGCAGGGTCGCCAGCCCACCGGCCAGCACCAGCCCGCCCGCCGCGGTGACGAGTGACCAGAGCAACAACTCGCGCTGCTGCTGCGCCAGCCTGTCGAGCGACACCTCGAGCACGGCATGGCCCACCAGCCGGGCCCCCTGCCCATAGGCAATGCCGGCCGACGGCGTCGGGGTGTAGAGGTCATCGGTGGGCGCGATGGTGGGGTAGATCGGCAACTCCACGCGCAGGCGTTCACCCAGTTGCACGTCCAGCGCCGAACCCAGTGAAGGCTGCCCCTCTTCCAGCTTGCCGGCCGAGGCCAGAAGCTGGCCATGGGCGTCGTACACGGCCACTGCGTGCAGTTGCGCGTCGTTGCGAATGGCCGCCTCGGCGAGCCGGCCCAGCCCTTCGCGGTCGCCGGCGAACACCATGAACTCCGCGGCACTGCCGAGCTGACGCGCCGAGGCCACGCCCCGGTCCGTCAGGGCATCGGCCATGCGGTCACCATACCGGTACGCAAAACCGATCACCAGCATCACGATCACCAGCAGCGCCGGCAGCGCCGTGGCAATCCACAGACGTGCGCGCATTCCGCCCAGGCTCAAGCTCACCGCCCACCCTCCTGTCGCCGAATCAGTTCGGCCAGTGCAACGGGCTCCGGCACATCGAGCCCCAAGGATCGGCACACCTGTTCGTTGGCCGCAATCATGAAACCATCCGCCAGGCGGGACGCAGGCCAGTTGGCGGCCTGTGGAGCGTGCTTCAACATGGATGCCACCTGCCGCCCCACCTGGGCCGGGCTCGCATACAAACCAAGGGCTGCCCCGGACCGAACCAGGGCAGGTGAATAGGCGATCACCGGGATGCGCTGCCGGTACGCCGCGATCAACACGCGCTGAAGCGCACCGGCATCGGCCACGGTGCTGTCCGGCAGCACGAGCAGCACGTCGCTGTCCGCCAGGGCCGTGCGCAGCGCGGCGTAGAGCATGTCGGGATGGCCGACGGTCACCGGGGTCAGCTGCAAACCGCGCTCACTGGCCTCTTCCGCCAGCACCTGGCGCATGGCCTGGCCATCGGGCCCCAGCAACACGCCCACACGCGTGGACTTCGGAAACACCCTGCGGATGAGTTCCATGTAGCGCTCGGGCGGCTGATCCAGATAGACCGCCGACACCCAGGCCGGCGGGCGCCGCCAGATGGCCGTGAAGGCCTCACGCGGGATCAGCGCCGCCAGCACCGGCACGCGGGCCCAGTCGGCCTGCGCCTCGGCGCGGCTGTGCACCTGCCGCAAGGCGCTGCTGCCCAGGGTGACCACAGCGCCGGGATGCCCCTCTGCAGGCAGTTGCCCCGATTCCAGAACGATGAGATCACCGCGCCGGCCCGACTGGCGCCAGGCCACCTGCAACGCAGACAGCGCTTCGGCGTGCGCCCCACCTGCGTCCGAGGGCAGCACCCACACCGAATCGCCCGCCGCGCGCAGGGGCAGGGTCGCTCCGGCCAACGCGGCGCCCGCGGCAAGCAGCAGTGACTGGCGCCGGTTGATCAGATCAGATCTCCAGCTTCAGCGTGACGAACACCCGCCGGGACAACTCGAACCCGCGGCTGACCAGAAAGGCGTCCTGGCTGCCCTCCAGAGACTGCACGGTGAGCGCCGCCTCGGCTTTGCTGTTAGCCAGGCGGAACGTCCGCGCCAGGCGCACGTCGGTGCGGTTGGAGACCGGAAGCCAGTCGCGGCCATCCCGCCAGGTCATGCGCCCCAGACGTTCGTGAATGACGCTCAGTTCCACATCGGTCCCGAGCCGCTGGAACAGGGCCAGCGTTGTGTGGTGACGCGGCGGCTGGGCCTTGTTCTCGGTCTCGTACCGCGCGTTCGACCACTCGGTCTCGGTGAAAGTCTGGTTCAGCCACAGCTCGGTGTTGCCCAGCGGCTTCCAGCGCATCTGGTATTCCAGCCCGGTCACCAGCAGGTCGGAGAAGTTCACGTAATCACGCGTTCTGCGTAACGTCTGTGGATGAACCACCCCACGGGGAGACAATTGAGGTGCGATCAAGTCCTGGGCACGCTCGCGGAACAGGCGTGCATCCAGCGTGAGCCGCTGTTCGGGCCACCGCCCGACGTAGCCCAGCTCGAAGCTGCGGAGCTTTTCGGGCTGCACCCGGCCCGTGGCAGCGTACTCGTGGTCATAGACCGCACCGGCCGAGGTGTACTGGCGCGTATCGGCCGCGTACTCAGACAGGTTGGGCGCCCGCACCGAGTCGGTCACACCGATACGGAGCGTGTGCCCCGCCGACGGAAACCAGTTCGCCATCAGACGCGGCGTGGCATAGGTACCCGCCCGGCTGTGGTTGCCCACGAAGAGCCCCCCGTTCAACAGCCACTGGGGGGCCACGCGCCACTCCACCGTGCCGAAGCCCCGGGTCTCCTGGAAGGACCGCCACGCCGTCGTGTTGTACAACGGCTGGGAGCGGGCCCGCTCGTCCTTGTATCCCACGCCGACCAGTGCGCGCACGGTGCTGCCCAGCCCGATGCGCCGCTGGACCTCGGCGTTGGTCCGCCGCCCGACCGCGCTGTAATCCCAGAAGACCGTGGCGCCGGGAATGGGGTTGCTTGCCCGCGTGGCCTTGTCGTTCGGCGAGACCGCCTGGTCGTCCTTGTGGTCTTCCATGTAGCTGACCAGCACCTTCAACTCGTCGGCATCGGCCAGCTGGCGACGCCAGTCAGCCAGCAGATGAACGTCCCGGCTGTAAATGGTGTGATGCGGGTTGCCCACGTCGGTGGCGCTGTACCCTTCACCGGCGGCCAGGTACGACACCCCGCTGGACAGCATCACCTCGTCGACGGGCGAAGGCCGCAGATCGACCCGGCCATTGAGCTGGCTGAGGCGTTTGTTGTCGTAGGCGTTCTGATAACCGGTGTCGCGCTGCTCGCCGGCCGACAACCGGAAGCTGGCGACTTCGTTGCCTGCCCCCACACGCGCCCGCTTGTCGAAGATGCCGTCGTTGCCGAGGGTCACCCCCAGTTCGCCACCCACCGTATCGGCGCTGTGCCGCGTGATGATGTTGATGACGCCGAACATCGCGTTGGCTCCATAGGCGGCCGAGTTGGCCCCCCGCAGCACCTCGATGCGCTCGATGTCCTCGAGCATCACGCCCATCATGCCGCGGTGCGTGTCGCCCAGATAGGCCGAGGAATAGACGGAGCGGCCGTCGATCAGCACCAGGTTGCGCGTGCCGAAGTCATCCAGCGGCACGTGGTAGGCCGCCAGCGGGTTGGCACCGTTCCAACCGCTGGAAACATAGCCCGGCACCAGCCGCAGCACCTCGGCCACCGTGCGCGCGCCCGACTGGCGGATGGTCTTGCGATCGACCACCGTGATTGCACCCGGCGCTTCATTGAGCGGCTGCTCGAGCCGGCTGGCTGTCAAGACCACCGGGATGTTGGCGTAGTAGTCGTCTTCGGAGGGCGTGCGCACATCGGCACGTGCAGCGGCGGTACCGGCCACGGCAAAGCACATCCCCAAACACCTGACAACCGCTCGAACACGCCACATGAAAGTACAGCCTGGAGACCCGACTTGTTGAAGCCGCCGATTATGTACGCGCCGCACCGGGCCACTGCCCCCATCGCCTGCGCGATCTGCGCACGAGCATGACGCAGCGCTGACAGAAACCGAGCGTTACCAGTCACCACTCGGGCAAACCCTAGACATCCCTGCCTCCGTGCAGATAATCAGTTGCCTGTTTGTTACACGGCGTCACAAATGCGGTCGAATTTACCCGTCACTCAAAACGAGGTCCTGTTTGCCGAGGGCGACTCTCTCGTCACCACGACGGACCTCAAGGGCCGCATCTGCTACTGCAATCCCAGCTTCATCGAAGTCAGCGGCTTCACCAAGGACGAGTTGCTCGGGCAACCGCACAACGTGATCCGTCACCCCGACATGCCGGAAGAGGCCTTCCGGGACATGTGGGCCACGATCTCGCAAGGCCTGCCGTGGTCCGGCATGGTGAAGAACCGGCGCAAGAACGGTGACTTCTACTGGGTGAAAGCCAACGTGACCCCGCTGCTGGACGCACGCGGCGAGCTCACCGGCTACATGTCGGTGCGAAACCGGCCGGACCGTGCCGCCGTGGCAGAGGCCGAAGCGCTGTACCAGCGCATGAAGGCTGGTGGCGACATGAGCGGCCCGCTGAAGCTCGACCGGGGTCACCTGTTGCCCACGCATCCGCTGGCTCGCGCGCTGGATCGTCTGCAGCCGGGGTTGAAGGGCAGGATGGCGTTGTTGTCCGGTGGCCTGGGCTTGCTGGGTTTTCTCCTGGGCTCGTACCAGGCCGGTGGGCCCGCATCCCCGTCGGTGGGCGCGCTGACACTGGGTCTGACGGCCGCTGGAGGCTGCGCACTGCTCGGTGGCCTCTACCTGACACGCCAGGTGCTCCGCCCCATCGCCTCGCTCACCCGATCAGCGCATCAGATGGCGGGCGGCAACCTGACCGCCGAGGTGGCCTCGGCACACCATGACGAGATCGGCCGACTGTCGGAGGCCCTCACGCAGGTGAACGCCAACTTCACTGCCATCGTGCGCGACGCGCGTCGGGGTGTCTCGCACCTGCGCAGCGACACCGCGGACATCGCCCATGGCAATGGCGACCTGAACCAGCGCACCATCGTGTCCGCCGGGCAACTGCAGCAGACGGCAGCCTCGGTCGAGCAGATCACGACCAGCGTCTCGCACAGCACGCACAAGGCCGAAGAAGCCACCGGCATGGCCAACGCGGCCAAGCGGGCTGCCGAGGCCAGTGCCGCCTCGGTGGCGCAGATGTCGACCAGCATGCAGCGCATCCACACTGCATCGGGGCGCGTGATGGACATCATCCAGGTGGTCGACGAGATCGCGTTCCAGACCAACCTGCTCGCCCTGAACGCTGCGGTGGAATCGGCCCGTGCCGGCGAGCACGGCCGGGGCTTTGCCGTGGTGGCCGGCGAGGTGCGCACGCTGGCGCAACGCAGCGCGGTGGCGGCGCAGGAAGTGCGCACCCTCATCAAGGACACCGTACAGCAGGTGGAAGCCGGCGACGCGCAGACCCTGGTGGTGCAGCAGGGCATGAGCGATGTGCAGCAGGCCATCCACGCCGTGCACGCGTTCATCGCCGACATCACACGCGGCATGCAGCAACAGAAGCTCGGGATCCAGCAAGTCAACGGGGCGATCAGCGAGCTCGACCACATCACGCAGCAGAACGCCGCGCTGGTCGAACGCATCGCCCATGCCGCGGTCGATGTCACGCGGCAGGCCGACGATGTTGCCGCTTCGGTGGCGGTGTTCCGCTTGAGCGGCGATGCGGTCACGCACTGAGGTGTGAACGGCTTCACGCGCAAGCCGTTGGCGTGCGGCTTTCCGCGCAGGCCATCGAAACTGTCGAGATCTCCTGACAGCGCAAAGTGGCGCTGCTCCCTACATTGCAGGGCATTCATCGGCAGCGGTCATTCCCACTCATGCGTTCGATCAACGACCTGCGGTTTGCGCACAAGTTCCTCATTCTCGGCGTTCTGGCTGCGGCCATGATGGTGGTGCCCTCGGCCCTCCTCATGCGGGGAGACCTCCAGTCCATCCACCAGGCACAGGAAGAAGTGCAGGGGCTTGCGCCATCCGGCTCGTTGCTCAAGCTGGTGCAACTCACCCAGCAGCACCGGGGGCTCTCGGCCCTGTACCTTGGCGGCAAGGAGAAGAGCCCGGCGCCGCGGCAGGCCAAGCAACGTGAGATCAATGCGGCCATCGAGACCGCACTGGCCGAAGTCAAGGCACTGAACCGCAACGCGCTGTCGGACGCCGCACAGGGCATCGCGCGAGACTGGCGCGCCGTGGCATCGGCCGTGGATGCGCGCGGCGTGGCAGGCCCCGAGAGCTTCGCGCGCCACACGGCCCTGGTGACGGCCCAGCGCAACCTGGTGCTCGACATCGCCCGGGCCACGGGCATCGCCACCCACCAGCAGCCGGCGGGCTACTACCTGCAGCTTGCGGTGCTGGAGCATCTGCCTGCCCTGGCAGAAAGCCTGGGACAGATGCGCGCACGCGGCACGCTGCTGCTGACCAACGGTCAGGGCACGCCCGATGAACGTGCGGCCATTGCCTCGCTGGCTGGTGCGATGAAAGACAGCCTGGACCACGCCAAGCGCGCCCTGGCGCAGGCGGTGGCCGAGGACGCACAACTCGGCCGGACACTGAATGGCCCGATCGGCGAGGCAGTTCAGGCCGGCGAGCGTGGGCTCTCGCTGATCGACAGTGCGCTGATCCGCGCTGAATCGCTGACCCACCCGCCCGCGCAGTACTTCGCCGAGACCACCCAGGTCATCGACACGCAGTTCAAGCTGGTGGATGCGGCCTTCGCGGCGCTGAAGGCCAACCTCGACCAGAACGCCGCCCGCACCCAGCAACGCGTCCTGATGGTGCTCGCTGTCCTGGCCTTGCTCGGTGTACTGGGCGCCGCCCTCATTCTGTCGATCACGCGCTCCACCGTGCGGTCGATCTCCCGCGCGGTCGACCTCGCCAAGGCCGTTGCCGACGGCGACCTGACGCAGCGCGTGGCGTCCACAGACCGTGACGAAGTGGGCGACCTCATCCGTGCACTGGACCGCATGACCGACAGCCTGTCGGCCACCGTGGGCGCCGTGCGTGCCAATGCGGAGTGCGTGGCCAGCGCCAGCCAGCAGATCGCCCATGGCAACAGCGATCTGTCACAGCGCACGGAAGAGCAGGCCAGTGCGCTTGCTCAGACTGCCTCTTCCATGGAACAGCTGGGCGCCACCGTGCGTCAGAACGCCGACAGCGCCGGCCAGGCCGATGCCCTCACCCAGGCCGCCACCGAGTCCGCCATGCGCGGGGGCGAGATCGTGCAGGGCGTCGTCACCAGCATGCGCAGCATCGACGAGCACTCGCAGCGCGTCACCGACATCGTCGGTGTGATCGACGGCATTGCCTTTCAGACCAACATCCTGGCGCTCAACGCGGCTGTGGAGGCCGCCCGCGCGGGCGATCACGGCCGGGGCTTTGCCGTCGTGGCGAGCGAGGTGCGTCTGCTGGCTTCGCGCAGTGCGGAGGCGGCCCGGGAGATCAAGCAGTTGATCGCCGCCAGCGTCGAGCGCGTTCAGGAAGGACGCGACCATGCCGAGGAAGCCGGCGAAGCGATGAAGACCATCGTCGGCGCCGTCGAACGCGTGGCCCACATCATGTCGGAGATCCGATCGGCCAGCGAAGAGCAGCGCGCCGGCGTCTCGCAAGTGGGCCTGGCCGTGCACCAGATGGATGCCACCACGCAGCAGAACGCCGCGCTGGTGGAGCAAAGTGCCGCGGCGGCCGAAAGCCTGCACAGCCAGGCGGCCGAACTGGTCAAGGCGGTGAACACGTTCAGGCTCGCAGCCTGATGTTGTGCGGGGGGCGGCCCAAACCGCGTTTGCCTGTTCAGTTAATGAGGCGCCAAGCGCTGCGGCTCATTTCGAGAGGTGCCCAGACCTTGCGGCCAAGCAGCAAAGATCCCGGCCCTCCTGCCCAGGCACAGCCTCACCTTTAGACAGCGTTTGCCCCACACATGTCGAGCGGCGCATGACGGCTACATGCTGTCTCAAAAAACAAGAAAGCCTCACTCGAGGAGTGAGGCTGAATTGTTGATTCACTGGTAGGCCGTGTTGGACTTGAACCAACGACCAAAGGATTATGAGTCCTCTGCTCTAACCAACTGAGCTAACGGCCCCCTGAACGCACTGCGCTGCCGAGCGCCCTCCCGGGCCTGCTCAACAGGCAGCCCGCTATCCTAGCAGAGCACGCCCTGCCAGCGCTGCCGTCGCCCCGCTCCGCGCAAAGCCCACCAGCGCGCACGCCACTTGCCCTGCCCGGTGCACTGCCCCATGCCTGCACCCGTCATGCCGCCCCCATCCACGCCAAGTCGACTCTCTGCGGGCGCCCTTGCCGCCCTGCCCACCGTGCGCCGCATCGCCGTGTTGCGCCCCAATGCCATTGGCGATTTCGTGTTCGCGCTGCCCGCCTTGCACGCCTTGCGTGCCAGCTGGCCTCAGGCCCGCATCACGCTGTTGGGGCGTGAATGGCACCGTGAACTGCTTACCGGTCGACCGGGCCCGGTCGACGAGGTTGTGGTCGTGCCGGCGATGCCCGGGATTGGCGCACCCGAAGACACTCCACCCGATACGCCTCGCACCGACGACTTCCTCCGCGCGGTGCGTCAGGCGCGCTTTGACCTCGCGATCCAGCTGTATGGCGGGGGCCGCTACACGAACCCGTTCGTCGCCAGCCTGGGTGCGGCCCTGACGGTCGGCATGCAGGCCGACGACGCGCCGCCACTCGACCGCAATCTGCCCTACGAGCGTTGGCGCAACGAGCGCTTGCGCCTGCTGGAGGTGGTCGGCCTGGCCGGCGCCACGCCCCGCGAACTCAACCCGCGGCTGGCTGTCACCGCGCAAGACCACGCCGTGCTGAACGACGCCACAGCGCTGCCGCACCAGCCCATCGTCGTGCTGCAGCCGGGCGCCACCGACGAGCGGCGACGCTGGCCCGTCGAGCGTTTTGCGGCCGTCGGCCGGGCGCTGGCCGAAGCGGGCGCCTTCCTCGTCATCAATGGCAGCGAGGCCGAACGCCCGTTGACCGCGCAGCTGGCCAGCATGCTGGCCGTGCCCCATGTGGACCTGGCGGGCCGCCTGCCACTGGCCGGGCTGCTCGCGCTGTTGCAGCGGGCTCGCCTGCTGGTGTCCAACGACACCGGCCCCTTGCACCTGGCCTCGGCCCTGGGCTGCCCCAGTGTCGGCATCTACTGGGCCATGAACATCATCACCGCCGCGCCGCTGGTGCAGGGGCGACAACGGGCCATCCTGTCGATGAGACTGATGTGCCCGGTGTGTGGCGTGGAAAACGTGCGCCAGCGCTGTCCGCATCAGGTGTCCTTTGTGGACGACGTGGGCGTCGATGAGGTGCAGGTGGCGGCCATGGCCGAATGGCACGCCGGCCCGGGTGGCCACACGGCCCCTGCGCCCCATGCCAGGCACGACACCACCCGCGCGGGAGCAACCCCGGCCGCTGGCGCCGAATTACTTGACGCTCAAGGCGTTGCTGACCAGACGTGAGGTGATGTCGACGATCTCGATCATGCGGTCGTAGGCCATGCGCGTCGGCCCGATCACGCCGAGCGTGCCCACCACCTGCCCGTTGATCTCGTATGGCGCTGACACGACCGACAGCTCTTCAAACGGCACCACCTGGCTTTCGCCACCGATGTAGATGTGCACCCCCTCGGCGCGGCTGGAGCCGTCCAGCAGGCGCATCAGCTGGGTCTTCTGCTCGAACAGGTCGAACAGCCGGCGCAGCGACCCGAGGTCGTTGGAGAAGTCCTGCACGGTCAGCAGGTTGCGCTCACCCGACACGACGAGCTGGTCGGTGCTCTCGGCCATCGCCTCGCCACCGGCCTGCACGGCCTGGCTCATCAAGGTGGCGATGTCCGAGCGCAGCTCGTCGACCTCGGTCTTGAGCCGGTTGCGCATCTCTTCGATGGTGAGCCCCGAATAGTGCGCGTTCAGGATGTTGCTGGCCTCGACGAGCTGCGACTGCGTGTAATCCTGAACCGTGAAGATCACGCGGTTCTGTACGTCGCCATCCGGGGCCACCAGGATCACCAGCACGCGTTTGTCGCCCAGGCGCACGAATTCGATGTGCCGGAACACCGAGGCCTTGCGCGGCGCGGTCACCACCCCGACGAACTGCGACAGGTTGGACAGCATGTGCGCCGCGTTGGCAATGACCCGCTGGGGCTGGTCGGGCTGCAGGTGCGGCGCCTGCTCCCCCGCTTCGGCCGACAGCGCATCCAGCGTCAGCGGACGGGCCGTCAACATGGTGTCGACGAACAGGCGATAGCCCCGGGGCGTGGGCACCCGCCCGGCCGAGGTGTGCGGGCTGACGATGAGGCCCAGCTCTTCCAGGTCGGCCATCACGTTGCGGATGGTGGCCGCAGACAGGTCGAGGCCCGAAGCGCGCGACAGGGTGCGCGAGCCCACAGGTTGCCCGTCGGCGATGTAGCGCTCGACCAGCGCTTTCAGGAGAATCTTGGCACGGTCGTCCAGCATGGCTGCCTCATTCTAGGCGCAGGTGGCGCCGCTGGGTCCCCTCGCCCTGGGGAAAAGCACAGGTTTGTCATGGTCCGTGTGGTGTAATTCCCCGCATGCCGAGCCTGCCCGCCTGCCGCTTCAACCACGCCGCCCTGGTGGGCAAGTACCACGCGCGCGGCATCAAGCCCGTGCTCGAAGACGTCGCGCAGATCCTGGTGCGCGCCGGGCTCGATGTCTCGATCGAGCAGGAAACGGCGCAAAGCACCGGCATGGCCGACTACCCGTCGCTGGCCATGCGCGAGATCGGCCGCCAATGCGACGTCGTCGTCGTGGTCGGTGGCGACGGCACCATGCTGGCCACCGCCCGCGAACTGGCCCCTTTCGACGTGCCGCTCATCGGCATCAACCAGGGCCGCCTGGGTTTCATCACCGACATCCAACTCAAGGACATGGCCACCGCCCTGCCCCTGATCCTGGGCGGCCAGTACGCGGAAGAAAAGCGCGTGCTGCTGGCCGGCGCCGTGCTGCGCCCCACCCGCGAGGGCGAGTTCGACACCATCTACGAGGGCTTCGCGATCAACGAGATCGTCGTGAGCCGCGGCGCGGTGGCCTCGATGGTCGAGGTGCGCGCCGAGGTCGACGGCCTGTTCGTGGCCAACTACCGCGCCGACGGCTTGATCGTGTCGACCCCCACCGGGTCCACGGCCTACGCCATGTCGGCGGGCGGCCCCATCCTGCACCCGGATCTCGGCGGCTGGACCATCGTCCCCATCGCCTCGCACACCCTGTCGAACCGGCCCATCGTGCTGCCCGACACCGGCACCGTCACGATCGAGATCGTGGCCGCGCGCGATGCGAGCATGAATTTCGACATGCAGAGCCTGGCCAGCCTGCTGCCCGGTGACCGCGTGACGGTGCGCCGCTCGCCCCACCGGGTGCGCTTCCTGCATCCGGAAGGCTGGAATTACTACGCCACGCTGCGCCGCAAGCTGCGCTGGAATGAAGGAGTGAGTTGAGATGCTGCGCCGCCTGAGCCTGCGCGATTTCGTCATCGTCACCCAACTGGAAGTCGACCTGGGCGCCGGTTTCACGGCCCTCACGGGCGAGACGGGTGCCGGCAAGTCCATCCTGATCGACGCGCTGCAACTGGCGCTGGGCAGCCGCGGTGATGCGGGCGTGGTGCGCGAAGGCGCAGCCAAGGCCGACATCACCGCCGAGTTCGACCTGCCCCAGGCGCTGGCCGCCCGCCTGGCCCCCTGGCTGGAAGAGGCCGGATTCGAGGTCGAGCCCGGTGCCCCGATGATGCTGCGGCGGGTGGTCGATGCGCAGGGCAAGAGTCGCGCGTGGATCAACGGCGCGCCGGCCACCGTGTCGCAGTTGCGAGAACTGGGCGAGCACCTCGTCGACATCCACGGCCAGCACGCCTGGCAGAGCCTCACCCGCGCCGACGCCGTGCGCGCGCTGGTGGACACGCAGGCGGGCGTCGATACCGCCGCGCTGCAGCAGGCGTGGGCCGCGCGACGCGACGCCCAGCGCCGCCTGGACGACGCCCGCAGCCGCCAGGCCGATCTGGAACGCGAGCGCGAGCGCCTGCAATGGCAGATCGGCGAGCTCGACAAGCTGTCGCCCCAGCCCGACGAGTGGGACACGCTGAACGCGGAACACCAGCGCCTGAGCCACGGCCAGGCGATTCTGGATGCCGCCCGGCTGGCGCTCGACGCCGTCTCGGAGGCCGACGACAGCGCCGAGTCGCTCACCAGCCGCGCCATCGATGCGCTGGAAGACGTGGCCGGCGTGGAGCCCCATCTGGCCAACGCCCTGGAGGTGCTGCGCGATGCCCAGGCGCAGCTGCAGGACGCCGCCCACAGCCTCAACAGCGCGCTGCACCACACCGAACTCGACCCCGATCGCCTGGCCGAACTCGACGGCCGCATGTCGGCCTGGATGAGCCTGTCGCGCCGCTACCGCCGCCAGCCCGCCGAGCTGCCGGAACTGTTGCAAGGCTGGAAGGCCGAGCTGGCCGAGCTGGACGCCGCCGCCGACCTCGACGCGCTGGAGCGCGACGCCGCACGCGCTCACCAGTCGTGGCTGACGATCGCGCGCACCGTATCGAAGCAACGCGCTCAGGCCGCACCCGCCCTCGCCGACGCCGTCACGGCGGCCATGCAGGAGTTGGGCATGACCGGTGGCCGCTTCGAGGTGGCCCTGACCGCGCAAGCCGAGCCGCAGGCCTTCGGCCTGGAATCGGTGGAGTTTCTGGTGGCCGGGCACGCCGGCAGCACCCCGCGCCCGCTGGGCAAGGTGGCCTCGGGTGGTGAGCTGTCGCGCCTGGCTCTCGCCATTGCCGTGACCACCACACAGCGCACGGCCGATGCCGACCAGGTCGGCACGCTGATCTTCGACGAGATCGACTCGGGCGTGGGCGGCGCCGTCGCCGACACCGTGGGCCGGCTGATGCAACGCCTGGGCCACGGCCGTCAGGTGCTGGCCGTCACGCACCTGGCGCAGGTGGCCGCGTGTGCTCACCAGCACCTGCTGGTGGCCAAGTCGCTGCAGGGTGGCCAGACCACCAGCGACATCCGCCCGGTGAGCGCCGAGCCGCGCGTGGCCGAAGTGGCACGCATGCTGGGCGGGGCCGTCAGCGACACCAGTCTGGCGCATGCCCGCGCCATGCTCGACGCCGCCCACCAGCAGGACACGCAGGACCGCGAAGCACCTGCGTCGGCCTCATCCAGCCCCCGCCGCCGCAAGGAAGCCGCATGAGACCGCTCGACATCGTCCTGCTGACGGGCATTTCGGGCTCGGGCAAATCCGTGGCGCTCAATGCGCTCGAGGATGCAGGCTACTTCTGCGTCGACAACCTGCCCCCGGAACTGCTGCGCGGCCTGGTCGGCCTGGAGCAGCAACGCCTGCCCGAACAGCAGCGACGGCTTGCGGTGTCGGTGGACGTGCGCAGTGCGGGCTCGCTGCCGCAGCTGCTGCCTGTGCTGGGCGAGTTGCGCACCGAAGGCCACACCGTGCGCTCGGTGTTCCTGGATGCCAGCACCGAGGTGCTGGTGCGGCGCTTCTCGGAAACGCGGAGGCCGCATCCCCTTTTGCAGGCCACCGGCCATGTGGCCACGCAAGGCGAGCAGGCCGATGTCGCCCTGCCGCAGAAAGACCAGGCCCTGATCGACACGATCAACCTGGAGCGCGAGTTGCTGAGCCCGCTGCGCGATGTGTCGACCGTGATCGACACGACATTGCTGCGCCCGGCCCAGTTGCGCACCTGGATCCGCAACATCGTGCAGGCGGCGCCGGCCCGGCTCACGCTGGTGTTCGAATCGTTCGCCTTCAAGCACGGTGTGCCGGTGGACGCCGACTTCGTCTTCGACGTGCGCATGCTGCCCAACCCCTTCTATCTGAAGGAGCTCAAGCCGCTGACGGGCCGCGACCAGCCGGTGATCGACTACCTGGCCGCCCAGCCCGAATCGGCCGAGCTGATTGCGCAGATCGAGTCCTTCCTGCTGCGCTGGCTGCCGGCGCTGGAAGGCGACCAGCGCAGCTACGTCACCGTGGCCATTGGCTGCACGGGCGGGCAGCACCGCTCGGTGTACTGCGTCGAGCAGCTGGTGCGCCGCTTTGCCTCGCGCGGCGTGGTGCTGGCGCGGCACCGCGAGCAGGACGCCCGCTGATACATCTGCCCGCGTGACATGGGCCAGGCCCTCCCGGGCCGGCCCTCGGGGTCGCCGGGCTCAGCCCTGCTTGTCCATCGCCTCGCGCAGCGCCGTCTTGAGCTGCGCGCCGATCTCGGGGCGGCCGGCAAACGGGTCGGTCGGGTTGCGAGCCTGCATCACATCTTCCAGACGGGTCTGCACCATGGCCAGCGCCTGCGGGTGCGTGTAGATGTAGAACTGCCCGGCTTCGATGGCGTCGAACACCAGTTTCGCCGTGTCGGTCGCCGTCACCTTGCCCGACGTGACGGCCTTGGTGCTCATGGCCTGCGCAATCATCTGGCTGGGCGTGGGTTTGCCTTCGCTGCGCAGCTCCGCCGGGCGGTTGCGGTGCGACAGGTGGATGCCGGTGGGCACGAAATAAGGGCACAGCACCGAGGCATGCACCTGCTCGCTGACCAGCGCCAGATCCTGGTACAGCGTCTCGGAGAGGCTGACCACTGCATGCTTGCTGACGTTGTACGCGCCCATGTTGGGCGAGTTCAGCAGGCCAGCCATCGAGGCCACGTTGACGATGTGGCCCTGCCAGCTCGGGTCCTTGCGCGCCGCCTCCAGCATCAGCGGCGTGAAGATGCGCACGCCGTGCACCACGCCGAACAGGTTGACGCCCAGCACCCATTCCCAGTCACGCTGGGTGTGCTCCCAGATCAGGCCGCCATGGGCCACGCCAGCGTTGTTGATGACGATGTGCGGCGCGCCGAAACGCTCCGTGCACAGGTCGGCCAGGGCCTGCACGTCCTCGGCCCGCGACACGTCCCCGCGCAGGGCGGCCACCTTCACGCCCTTGGCGCGCAGCTCGGCCACCGCCGCGTCCAGCACGTCCTGCTGCACATCGGTCAGGACCAGGTTCAGGCCCTTTTCCGCGCCCAGGCGCGCCAGTTCCAGCCCGAAGCCGCTGCCGGCGCCCGTGATCACGGCCGTCATGCCGGGGCGAAGGGTCAATGCACTCATGTAGGTCTCCTGCGGATGCGTTGTTCAATGAAAGTCAGGCTCAGATCAGCTTCACCAGCTGCTTGCCGAAATTGCGGCCCTTGAGCAGGCCCATGAAGGCTTCGGGCGCGGCGCTCAGCCCCTGAGCCACCGATTCGCGGAACTTCATCTTGCCGGTGGCCACCATGCCACCCAGCTCGGTCATGGCCTCGGGCCACACCTCGGGGTGCTCGCTGACGATGAAACCTTCCACCTTCAGCCGGTTGACCAGAATCAGCGCCGGGTTCTGCATGGGCGTGGGCTCGCCGTTGTAGCCGGCGATCATGCCGCACACCGCGATGCGGCCGAACGCGTTCATCCGCGCCAGCACGGCGTCCAGCACCATGCCGCCCACGTTCTCGAAGTAGCCGTCGATGCCGTTCGGCGTCGCTTCCTTCAGCGCCTTGTAGAACGACTTCGGATCGGGGTTAGCCTTGTAGTCCACGCAGGCGTCGAAGCCCAGCTCGTCGACCACATAGCGGCACTTCTCGGCGCCGCCCGCCACGCCCACCACACGGCAACCGCGCGCCTTGGCCAATTGCCCCACCACGCTGCCCACGGCCCCGCTGGCGGCACTCACCACCACGGTCTCGCCGGCCTTGGGCTGGATGATCTTGATGAGGCCGTACCAGGCCGTGACGCCCGGCATGCCGACCGAGCCCAGATAAGCCGACAGCGGAATGTGGGTGGTGTCGACCTTGTTGAGCAGGCCGCGCTCCGTGGCGTCGACCACGCTGTACTCCTGCCAGCCGCCCATGCCGACCACCTTGTCGCCCACGGCAAACTTGGGGTGCTTGCTGGCCACCACCTCACCCACCGTGCCGCCGATCATCACGGTGTCCAGCGGTTGCGGTTCTGCGTAGCTCTTGCTGTCGTTCATGCGGCCGCGCATGTACGGGTCGAGCGACAGGTAATGGTGGCGCACCAGCACCTGGCCGTCGGCCAGATCGTCGGCCGAGGGCACGGGGGCTTCGACCATGCGGAAGTTGTCGGGCGTGACCTCGCCTTGCGGGCGAGAGGCCAGCAGCAGCTGGTGGTTGACGGCCTGGCTCATGGGATGCTCCTTGGGTGGGTTGGCACAGCGGGGTTCAGTCGGACCCGTCCCCTTGCAGGGGAACGCGCGACAGGGCCTGCGTGGCACGGCCAGACACCGGCAGCGCGCGCAGGAACTTGAAAGTGCCCGTGGCATGGGCACAGATCTGCCCCGCCTCGTCGAGCACACGGCCTTCGCAAAAGGCCATCTTGGCCGTGGCATGCATCACCGTGCCCACGGCACGCAGCGTGCCCTGGCCGGGTCGCATGAAGCTGGTCTTCATCTCGATGGTGACGATGCCGGGGCCGCCATCGGGTGCGTCCTTGTTGCGGCTGCGCGCAGCATGCGCCATGGCCACGTCGAGCATCATCATCAACAGCCCGCCGTGGGCCACCTTGAAGGAGTTGGTATGCACGTCCGCGTCGAGCGTCAAGCTCAACTCGGCCTCGCCATCGGCAAAGCGCTCCAGGCGCAGTCCCAGGTGCTCGACCAGCGGGATGTGAACGGGAAAGGGAATGGACATGGATCAGGCACCGATGATGGCGCTCACCCCGCCGTCGACCGCGAGGATCTGGCCGGTGATGTGCTTGCCGGCATCCGAGGCCAGCAGCACGGTGGCGCCCTTGAGGTCTTCGTCGTCGCCGACACGGCGCAGCGGCGCGCCTTCGGCGATCTTGTCTTCACCCACCGCCCCCAGGAAGCCGGCGGTCATCTTGCTCGGGAAGAAGCCCGGCGCCACCGCGTTGACGCGGATGCCGTGCCGGCCCCACTCGCCCGCCAGCGCGCGCGTGAAGTTCACCACCGCGCCCTTGCTGCTGTTGTAGGCAATGGTCTGCATGAAGGCGGGGTTGCCCCCCAGCCCGGCGATGGACGCCACGTTGATGATGCGCCCCTGCTGGCGCGGGATCATGCTGCGCTGGGCCACCGCCTGCGACAGCAGGAAGTAGCCGCGCACATTGAGGTTCATCACCTTGTCCCAGGCCTCGAGCGGGTGGCTTTCGGCGGGCGCGCCCCAGGTGGCACCGGCGTTGTTCACGAGGATGTCGATCTGGCCCAGGCGGGCCATGGCCTCGTCGGCCAGCCGGGCGATGTCCTCGGGCTGACCGGCATCGGCCGCCACCCACTGCGCATCGATGCCCGCCTGCTGGAGCGCGGCCACCGCCTCTTCCAGGTCGGCCGCCTTGCGCGAGCTGACCAGCACGCGGGCGCCGGCCTCGCCCAGCGCAAACGCCATCTGCAGGCCCAGCCCACGCGAGCCGCCGGTGATCAGGGCGGTTCGCCCGCGAAGGTCAAACAGTTGCTGAACGGTGCGGGGCGTGTGGCTCATGGGTGTGTGAGGGGTCAGACGAAGTAATCGATCACCTGCCGGCCAGAGGCCATCTCGCGGATCTGCGCGACGACGCCCTGGTGATGCGGGTGCGGCTGGTAGGCGGCCAGGGCCGCCTGGTCGGTGAAGGTGGACACCAGCACCACGTCGGCGTTGGCTTCCAGGCCTTCGGTACGGATGCCAACATCGAACTCGTGCATGCCGGGCACCAGGTCCTTGCAGCTGTCGAGCAGGGCCTTGACCTTGGGCGCGTCGGCCGGGTTCTTGAGGGTGAACATCACGATGTGGCGAAGCATGGTCTGTCTTTCTGGAACAGGGAAACAATCGGTGAAACGCCGCCCCCTGCCCCGGGCATCAGAACCAGTCGGCCTCGGCGCGGGCGCAGGTCAGGTCACGGCGTGCCACCACCCCCAGCCACGCGTCGATCTTGGGCAACTCGTAGGCGTAGAAGTAGTCGGCGGTGGCGAGCTTACCCTTGAGGAAGCCGGTACCGAGCGGGCCCTTGTCCCATTCCCCTGCGGCCTGCGCCGTCTTGGCGGCCAGCGCCAGCTCCAGCCAGATCCACGCCATCACGGTGTGGCCGAACGCCTGCAGGTAGGGCGTGGCGTTGGCCAGGGCCTCTTCCGGCACGCCGGTGGCCCAGGCCGCCTTCGTGGCCGCGCCCACCTTCTGCAGCGCGCCGGCCAGCGCATTCGCGTGCTCGGCCAGCCCATCGACCTGACCGGCGCGGGTCACCGTGTCGCTGATGCGCGCGGCCAGCACAGCCAGCGCCTTGCCGCCGTTCATCACCACCTTGCGGCCCAGCAGGTCCAGCCCCTGGATGCCGTGCGTGCCTTCGTGGATCATGTTCAGGCGGTTGTCGCGCCAGTACTGCTCGACCGGGAAGTCGCGCGTGTAGCCGTAGCCGCCCAGGATCTGGATGGCCTGGCTGTTGGCCTCCTGGGCCCACTCGCTCGGCCAGCTCTTGGCTATCGGCGTCAGCAGCTCGAGCAGCAGGCGGGCGTTGTCTCGCTCATCGAGTGAGCCGGTGTACTCGTCGTCCACCAGCTGCGCGCACAGCAGGCCCAGCGCCAGGCCACCTTCGGCCACGGCCTTCTGCATCATCAGCATGCGCTTGACGTCGGTGTGCTCGATGATGGGGATCTGCGGGGCGCTGTGGTCCTTGCCACCGGCGCCCATGGCACGGCCCTGCGGGCGTTGCTTGGCGTACTCCAGCGAGGCCTCGTAGCCGGCATAGCCCAGCATGGTGGCGCCCAGGCCCACGCTGATGCGGGCCTCGTTCATCAGCGTGAACATGCACTTCAGGCCCTCGCCTTCCTTGCCGATCAGGTAGCCCACGGCCCCGGCCTGCCCGTTGACCGAGAACTTGCCTTCACCGAAGTTCAGCAGCGTGTTCACCGTGCCGCGGTAGCCGCACTTGTGGTTGAGGCCGGCCAGCGCCACGTCGTTGCGCTGACCCGTGATCGTGCCGTCGGCCTTGACCAGCTTGCGAGGCACAATGAACAGCGAAATGCCCTTCACGCCCGGAATCAGCTTGCCATCGGGGCCCGGGATCTTGGCCAGCACCAGGTGAACGATGTTCTCGCCCATCTCGTGCTCGCCGCCCGAGATCCACATCTTGTTGCCCGTCAGGCGGTAGCGCGGGCCCAGCTCATCCTGCTGCCATGCCACGCCGCTGCCATCGCCGTGCACATCGGGCACGGCCCGCGTGACGATGTCGGACAGGCTGGAGCCGGCCTGCGGCTCGCTCAGGCACATGGTGCCGAAGGTGCGGCCTTCCAGACCGCCTTTGGCGAACACCTCGATCTGCTTGGGCGTGCCGTGCGCCAGGATGGTGTTGGCGTTGCCGCGCGTGAGCATCGGGTAGGCCGCCAGGCCCACGCTGCTCTTGTAGAAGAAGCTCATCGATGCGATTTCGACCACCGTGGGCAGTTGCATGCCGCCCACCTCGGCGTCCTTGCTGGCGGCCATCAGACCCGCATCGGCAAAGGCCTGCAGCGCCACCGGCGTTTCCTTGGGCAGGGTCACCGTGGTGCCGTCGAACTCGGGCTCGTGCACGTCGATCAGGCGGTTGATCGGCGCGAACTGCTCGGTGGCGATCTGCTCGCTCAGGTCCAGCACGGCCGTGAAGGTCTCGCGGTTGTGCTCGGCGTGGCGTTCGCGGGCGCACAGGCCATCGGCCTTGAGCCAGTCATACAGCAGGAAGTCGACGGTGGCGCGGTGGGTCATGCTTTCTCCAGGATGAGCTCAGCCCGTCCGCTGCCTTCAAGCAGCGGATCAGGCCGGGGCACCTTCCGGCGCCCCGTGGATCACGGAACGATCAGTTGAAGGTCTTGCCTTCGGCGGCCAGTTTCGCCAGCAGCGGCGCCGGCGTCCAGAAAGCCGGGTCGCCGTGCGGGTTGCCGGCAAAGCCCTTCATCAGCTCGACCACCTTGGGCAGGCCCAGCAGGTCGGCGTACAGCATCGGGCCGCCCCAGGTCAGCGGGAAGCCGTAACCGGTCAGGTAGACCATGTCGATGTCCGAAGCCTTCGAAGCGATGCCTTCTTCCAGGATGGCGGCCCCCTCGTTGACCAGGGCCAGCACCAGGCGCTGCACGATCTCGTCGTCGCTGATGGCGCGCGGCGTCAGGCCCTTGTCGGCACGCACCTTGTCGACGCAGGCCTGCACTTCGGCCGAAGGCACGGGTTCGCGCTTGCCGGCTTCGTAGTCGTACCAGCCCTTGCCGACCTTCTGGCCGAAGCGGCCGAGCTCGCACACGGCGTCGCCCACCGGGCTGTAGATCACGTCGGGCTGCTCGATCTTGCGGCGCTTGCGGATGGCGAAGCCGATGTCGTTGCCAGCCAGGTCGCCCACGCGGAACGGGCCCATGGCAAAGCCGAAGGCTTCGGCGGCCTTGTCCACCTGCTGGACGGTGGCGCCCTCTTCCACCAGGAAGAAGCTCTGGCGCACGTACTGCTCGAACATGCGGTTGCCGATGAAGCCATCACACACACCCGACACCACGGCGACCTTCTTGATCTTCTTGGCCACCTGCATCACCGTGGCCATCACGTCCTTGGCGGTGTGCTTGCTGCGCACCACTTCCAGCAGGCGCATCACGTTGGCGGGGCTGAAGAAGTGCAGGCCCACGACGTCGGCCGGGCGCTTCGTCACCTCGGCGATCTTGTCCACGTCCAGCGTCGAGGTGTTCGAGGCCAGGATGGCGCCGGGCTTCATCACGGCATCCAGCTTGGTGAACACCTGCGACTTCACGCCGAAGTCTTCGAACACGGCTTCGATCACCATGTCGGCCTGGGCAATGTCGTCGTAGCTCAACGTGGTGGTCAGCAGGCTCATGCGCTGCTCGTACTTGTCCTGAGCGAGCTTGCCCTTGGCCACCTGGGCTTCGTAGTTCTTGCGGATGGTGCCCACGCCGCGGTCGATGGCCTCCTGCTTCATCTCCAGCAGGGTCACCGGGATGCCAGCGTTCAGGAAGCACATGGTGATGCCGCCACCCATCGTGCCAGCGCCGATCACGGCCACCTTCTCGATCTTGCGGGCGGGCGTGCTCTCCGGCACATCGGGGATCTTGCTGGCGGCGCGCTCACCGAAGAACGCGTGCTGCATGGCCTTGGCCTGCGGGCCGACCATGATCTCCTTGAAGATGTCCAGTTCCTTCTGGATGCCGACGTCGATGTCCGGCGTGTTCGCGGCGATCTCGATCGCGTCGACGCAGCGCTGCGGCGAGATCAGGCCACGGCGGGCCTTGGCCATGTCGGCGCGGGCCTTGTTGAACAGTTCGGGATCGCTGACGGGCGACACGGGCAGATGGCGCACCAGCGGCATCGGGCGCACGTCGGCCACTTCCTTGGCAAAGGCCACGGCGCCGGCCACGAGGTCGCCCTCGATCAGCTTGGCAATCAGTTGCTGGCCAGGCACCTTGGCGAGCTTGTCGCTGGTCACCGAGGCGCCGGTGGTGACCATCTGCAGCGTCTGCTCGACGGGCAGCACGCGCGGCAGGCGCTGGGTGCCGCCACCGCCAGGAATCAGGCCGATGTTCACCTCCGGCAGGGCCACCTGCACGCCAGGCGCCATCACGCGGTAGTGGCAGCCCAGGGCCAGCTCCAGCCCACCGCCCATGACGACACCGTGGATGGCAGCGACGACGGGCTTGCTGCTCTTCTCGATGGTCTCGATGGTGAGGTGCAGGCCGGGCGCGGCAAAGGCGGCCGGGGTGTTGAACTCGCGGATGTCTGCACCACCGCAGAACACCTTGCCCCCACCAGTGATGACGATGGCCTTGACCGACGCATCGGCATTGGCCAGGTTCACGCCGTCCACAATGCCGGCACGGGTGCTGTGGCCGAGGCCGTTGACGGGGGGGTTGGTCAGCGTGATGACGGCCACGCCGTCGGTGACTTGGTAGGAAGCGCTCATGTCGGTGTCGGGGCGTTCAATGAAGACACACGGACCCCGACAGTCACCCTGCGCACAGGGATGGCCGGCGGCGCCCGCTCAGCTGAAATCAATTCTGACAAGAAGTCTTGTACGAATTGAGGAAGATTCTGACACAGGCCTTGCGGGCCTGCATCCCTTGCCCGCAACGTGTTGGTGAAAACACCTAGCGGGCCCTGCAAAGCATAGCGCTGTCAACCATCTCCGTTTTCTTGAACCGCTTCAAGGAAATGCGCGCGCCGTGTCCCTAGTCTGCTCGACATCGCTTGACAGAGGAAGGAGATCGGCATGAGCCAGGGACAACGGGGGGGCTTCACGAAGCAGGCCGCCCGCAACATCTTTTACGGCGGCGCCGCGTTCTTCGCGCTGCTGTTCGCCACGCTCGTGTTCGACACCGAGCAGCACATTCCGAAACGCTCGAACGACCAGAACATCACGCCTGCCGTCGTGCGCGGCAAGCAGATCTGGGAAACGCGCAACTGCATCGGCTGCCACACCCTGCTGGGCGAAGGCGCCTACTTCGCGCCCGAACTGGGCAACGTCTACAAGCGCCGCGGACCGGACTTCATCAAGACCTGGATGCAGATCCAGCCCACCGGGGCACCGGGGCGTCGGCAGATGCCGCAGTTCCACCTCAACGACGGTCAGCTCAACGATCTGGTCGAGTTCCTGAAATGGACCGGCGAGATCAACACCGAGCAATGGCCTCCCAACATCGAAGGCTGACGCGGCGGAGCACACCATGACTGCAAAACTACCCTACCGTTCTCAGGCGGTTGCCAAGCCGTACTTCATCGCAGCCCTGCTGCTCTTCGTCGGCCAGATCCTCTTTGGTCTGGTGATGGGGTTGCAGTACATCGTCGGCGATTTCCTGTTCCCGGCCATCCCGTTCAACGTCGCGCGGATGGTGCACACCAACCTGCTGATCGTGTGGCTGCTCTTCGGCTTCATGGGGTCGGCCTACTACCTCGTGCCCGAGGAAGCCGAAACCGAGCTGTACAGCCCCAAGCTGGCCCTTGTGCTGTTCTGGGTCTTCCTGGTGGCAGGTGCGCTGACCGTTGTCGGCTACCTCACGGTGCCCTACGCCAAGCTGGCCGAACTGACGGGCAACGAACTGCTGCAGACCATGGGGCGCGAGTTCCTGGAGCAGCCGCTGCCGACCAAGCTGGGCATCGTGGCCGTGGCGCTGGGCTTTCTGTTCAACATCACGATGACGTTGCTCAAGGGCCGCAAGACCAGCATCTCGCTGGTGCTGCATCTGGGCCTGTGGGGCCTCGCCCTGCTGTTCCTGTTCGCCTTCGTCAACCCGCACAACCTGGTGCGCGACAAGATGTACTGGTGGTTCGTGGTGCACCTGTGGGTGGAAGGCGTGTGGGAGCTGATCCTGGGCGCGCTGCTGGCCTTCGTGCTCATCAAGACCACCGGCGTCGACCGCGAGGTGATCGACAAGTGGCTGTACGTGATCATCGCCTTCGCGCTGATGACCGGCATCCTGGGTACGGGCCACCACTTCTACTTCATCGGCCTGCCTGGCTACTGGCACTGGATCGGCAGCGTGTTCAGCGCGCTGGAACCCATCCCGTTCTTCATGATGACGGTGTTCGCCTTCAACATGGTGCAGCGTCGGCGTCGTGACCACCCGAACCAGGCCGCGGTGCTGTGGGCGGTGGGCACCTCGGTGATGGGCTTCCTGGGCGCCGGTCTCTGGGGCTTCATCCACACGCTGTCTTCGGTGAACTACTACACCCACGGCACGCAGATCACGGCGGCCCACGGCCACCTGGCCTTCTACGGTGCCTATGTGCTGGTGGTGATCGCGATGATCAGCTACGCCATGCCCATCTTGCGCGGTCGCATTGCCAACAGCCGCAAGGCGCAGAGCGTCGAGATGTGGTCGTTCTGGCTGATGACGATCAGCATGGGCGTGATGGTGCTGGCCCTGACCGGCGCCGGCATCCTGCAGGTGTGGCTGCAGCGTGTGGCGGACAACCCGACCCCGTTCATGGCCACCCAGACCCAGTTGAACCTGTTCTACTGGATCCGGCTGTGGGGCGGTGTGGGCTTCCTGGCCGGTCTGGTGACCTACCTGTGCAGCTTCTTCATCGGCGGCACGGTGGAGCAGGAAGCGACCGCCGGTGCAGGCGGCAACGCCCGCGCCGTGCCGGCCCGACGTGCCTGAGAAGGGGGCAGATCATGGACAGGCTCGATCCCCAGGCGTTGGTCAACCCGCAGGGCGCCATGCCGGCCTATGTGCCGCAGGGCGAGGAATGCGCGCTGTTCGAGCACGCCTGGCGGGCCAGCCTGCCGCTGCTGATCAAGGGCCCGACGGGCTGCGGCAAGACGCGGTTCGTCGAGCACATGGCGGCACGGCTGGGCCGGCCGCTCATCACGGTGTCGTGCCACGATGACCTGGCCGCCGCCGATCTGGTGGGCCGCCACCTGATTGCAGGCGGCGATGCCGTCTGGCAGGACGGGCCCCTGGCCCGCGCCGTGCGCACGGGCGCCATCTGCTACCTCGACGAGGTGGTGGAGGCGCGCAAGGACACCACGGTGGTGATCCACCCGCTCACCGACGACCGGCGCATCCTGCCGATCGAACGCACGGGCGAGCAACTGGTGGCCCCACCCGAGTTCATGCTGGTGGTGTCCTACAACCCAGGCTATCAGAACCTGCTGAAGGCGCTCAAGCCCAGCACGCGACAGCGCTTCGTCGCGATCGGCTTCGACTATCCGGCGGCGCCGGTGGAGCAGGCCATCGTGGCGTCCGAGGCCGGCGTGGGCACCGCCCGGGCCGAAGCCCTCGTTTCGCTCGGCGCGGCCCTGCGTCGCCTGACGGAGCACGATCTGGAAGAAAAGGCCAGCACACGCCTGCTGGTCATGGCCGGCCGCTTGATGGCGTCCGGCATGGGCGAGGAGGCGGCCTGTCGCGCCGCCATCGTCGAAGCCATGACCGACGACCCCGACATCGTCTCGGCGCTGATGGAGATCGTCCATGGGGTGTTCGACAGGCGCTGAGCTGCAGCCGCGGCGGCGTCGCTGGCAGGCGGGCTTCTTTGCCCTCTTCGTGCTGGCGCCGGTGCTGGACCTGCTGCGCTTCGACGTGACGCAGGCGCAGTTGTGGGTGCTGGGCCGGCCGTGGTCACTCGGCATCGAGGCCCTGATGCAGGGCCGGCTCACCCCCACGGAAGCGGCCCTGAGCCTGGTGCTCAAGGGCCTGCTGCCAGTGCTGGTGCTCGTGGTGGGCTTTCTGCTGGTGGCGCGCCGTTATGGCCGGCTGTACTGCGGCTGGCTGTGCCCCCACTTCTCGATCGTCGAGGGGCTCAACGCGGTCATGCACCGCGCCATCGGCAAGTTCAGCCTGTGGGACCGGCACACCACCCCGCGGCTGGATGCAAGCGGCCGCGTACTGGCCCCTGATCGTCGCTGGTGGCCCGTGTTCTTCGGGCTCAGCCTGCTGCTGGGCTTTGTCTGGGCCATCACGCTGCTGAGCTACCTGCTGCCCCCCCAACGAGTCTGGTCGCATCTGTTGAGCGGCCAGCTCACCCCGGGTGAAGCGCGCTTTCTGGCAGTCGGCACGCTGGTCTTCACGCTGGAGTTCGTGCTGGCACGCCATCTGTTCTGTCGGTTCGGCTGCGCCGTGGGTCTGTTCCAGAGCCTCGTCTGGATGGCCAACCCGAAAGGCATGGTGGTCGGCTTCATGCGCGAGCGTGCGCGCGAGTGCCGCACCTGCGACGTGCCGATCGGATCAGCCTGCGATCGCCATTGCCCGATGCGCCTGCACCCCCGAGACATCAAGCGCCGCATGTTCTCGTGCGTGCAGTGCGGGCAGTGCCTGAGCGCGTGCGACCGATCGCAAGGCGCGCAGCAACGCAGCCCGCTGCTGACGTGGACAGTGGATGAAGCCGCGCTGCGCGAAACGCTGCGTGCGCGCAGGCAGGACGGCCCACCGGCCACCCGGGAGGACTGATGGAAGAATGGGTAGGTCAATGGTGGCATCGGGCGGTCGTGCAGCTGGCCGATCGTCGGCATCCGCAGGCGGCGGTGCAGCTGGATGAGGTGCGGGCGCAGCTGGGCGTGGTGTTCCGTGCACTGGGCGAGCCGCCGGCCTGGCGGCTCGCCACCGCGGCCCCGCGCCGCCACGGTGGACCGCGCGGCTGGCTGCAACGCCTGGCCGGCAGTGGCGACCGCGCCGCGCTGCCCACACTGGATGCCGAGACCCTGGCGCTGCCATCGGAAGTGGCGGTGTTCGCGGACACGGCCTTGAACCGCGCACTCTATCTGTGGCTGGCCGCACAGGCCGCGGAGTGCCTGTCCCTGTGCCGCCATGAGCCCTCGTTGGCACAAGACTGGATCGGTCTGAACCGCACGGCCACCGCGCGCGTGCTGGCCGCCCTGCCCGGCTGGCGTGACCGCCACCAGCGCCTGCTCACCGCCATCCTCGCGCAACGACCTGACCCGTTCAGCTTGCGTGGCCGCGCGGCCGAAGCGGAACGCCTGGTGCAGCGCGCGCTCGGCTCCCCCGACTGGCCGGCCAGCCTCGCCCCGTCCTGCCAGCCCGTACAGGCCAACGAGGTGCTGCCCGTGCCGATCTGGATCGATGCCGCCTGCCTGCAGGCGGCCGCAGCGGCCACACCGGTCACGGCACGGGAAGCGCGCACCCCGTCGGACCGACCGCTCGCGCCCGATGGCGAGGACCGCGACGACACACGGCGCCGAGCCCGCCAGATGGCCGTTCAGCCCGACCGGCACGGCCTGATGATGTTCTTCCGCACGGAGTCGCTGCTGTCGTGGTCGGAGTTCGTGCGTGTAAGCAGGCAGACGGAAGACGAGCCCACGCCGGACGCCGCACAGGTGGCCAATGACATGGAATCCCTGACGGTGGACAGCGGCGGCAGCACGCTGGCCTCGCGTGTGCGGTTCGACCTCGACCTGCCCAGCGCCGCCTCGGACGACATCGTGCTGGCCGCCGACCTGCGCCTGCCCGAATGGGACTACCGCCGCGGCGTGCTGGAGGCAGACCGCTGTGCCGTGCAGTTGCTGCAGCCCCGCCATGCCGAGACCTGGTTGCCCCCTGCCCCGCTGAAGGCGCTCGCCTCACGCATGGGGCGCCGACTCGAGACGCTCACCGCACGACCGGCATGGCAGGGTGGCCATGAAAGCGGCGAGCACCTCGATCTGGATGCCTGGGTGCGCTGGCGCACCGATGCCCCTGGCGACGAGCCACGCATCCACCTGCGCCGCCATCGCCGCGATCGGAGCCTGTCGGTCTTGCTGATGGCCGATCTGTCGCAATCGACGGACGCATGGGTGGGCAACGACGCCCGCGTGATCGACGTGACCCGCGACGCGTTGTACGTGTTCGGGCAGGCCATGCACCGCCTGGGCGACCCGTTCGAGGTGCTGGGCTTCAGTTCGGTCAAGCGCCACCATGTGCGCATCCATCAACTGAAGGCCTTTGGCGAGACATGGAGCCCCGCCGTGCAGAACCGCATCGGTGCCATCCGCCCCGGCTACTACACCCGCATGGGCGCCGCCATTCGCCATGCGACGCGCCAGCTGGCTGCACGCGGCGAAACCCATCGCCTCCTGCTGCTGCTCACCGACGGCAAGCCCAACGACCTCGATCACTACGAGGGCCGCTTCGGGCTGGAGGACACACGGCAAGCCGTGCGTGAAGCCCGCGCGCAGGGGCTGCTGCCCTTCTGCATCACGATCGATCGACAGGCGCCCGCCTATCTGCCTCACTTGTTCGGGGCACAGGGTCATGCAGTGATCCACCAACCGACCGAGCTGGTGACACGGTTGACACAGCTGGTGGGCCAGCTGATGGCCCGCACGGCCTGAATCAGGCGCGCCTACTCCGATCGAACTACACCTTTCGGCAGAGGGCTCGGCCCCTCGCCATCGTTCGAAGGTGTGCATTTGTGGCAGCGCAAAACCACGTCGTGCAAGGGTCACAAGAATCCGCGGCAAACCACACAACGAACGCTGCCGCCCATGCGAGCCCCCACACCCGACATTGCGGATTGCCTGGCTGCCCTCCCGCTCTTTCACGAGATGCACACCGCCGAGCTGCGCCGGCTCGCCGCGTCCTCACTGATCCGTCCCATCGACCGCGGCGACGTGATCTTCCGTGTGGGGGACCCGTGCGAAGGCTTTCACGTCGTGCTCGACGGACAGGTCAAGCTGTTCGCGCTGTCGCACGCCGGACAGGAGAAGGTGATCGAGCTTGTGCGGCCTGGCCAGACCTTTGCCGAATCGCTGATGTTCACCGGCAACCCCTACATGGTGCATGCTCAGGCGCTGTGTGACGGGGCCATCCTCACCATCCGCAAGCAGGCGGTGCTCGATGAGATTGCCCACGATGGTCGCTTTGCGCTGCGCATGCTGGCCGGCATCGCGCGCCGCATGGACGGACTTGTTCAGGATGTCGAGGCCTCGGCCCTGCACTCGGGCATCCAGCGTGTGGTGAGCTACCTGTTGCGCGAGCAGGCCGAGCACGGCCAGCCCACCGGGCGCGCCCCCCGCGTGTCGCTGCCCGTGAGCAAGGCCACCATCGCCTCCTTGCTGTCGCTCACGCCGGAGTACTTCTCGCGCGTGCTGCGCGAGCTCGAAGAGCGCGGCTACATCGCCATGGACCGGCGCGACATCCGCATCCTCGACCCGCAAGCCCTCGCTGCGTACCAGATGCAGTGACGTACCCGGCCACCCGCGAGGGGCCGGTACACGCCAGCGTCAGTGCGACGTGCCTTCGTTGCGCGTGGTCTTGTTGAACACGTTGTACTTGCCCACCGGCTTGCTCATGGGCAGGCGCTTGAGCTCCTTCAAGGTCACCGCGTCGTACACGATCAGTGCACCGTCCTGCTCCCACAGGCTTGCGAGCACCTTGCTGCCATCGCGCGTGAACTCCACATGGGCCAGCGTGCGACCGGGCGGCACCTGAATCTGCGCCTTGGGCTCCAGCGTCTGCTTGTCGATCACCGTCAGGATGTGTCGCGATGCCGGAGACAACATCGAGTCGGCCCACATATAGGGCGACTGCGGATGGCTGCGCAGGAAGAAGCCCGGCCCAGGAAGCGGAATCTGCCGCATCACCGTCCAGGCCTTCATGTCGATGACGCTGATGACGGGCTGGTCAAGGCTGGGCGTGGCGAGCACGGCGCGCCCCTGATGCTGTAGCGCGATGCCCGACCCAAGATGCGGCATGCCGCCCAGTGGCAAGGTGGCCACCCGCGAACGGGCATCGAGGTTGATGACCTGGGCGGCCGCCGCCACGCTGGCCTCGCCGCCCACCGCGCGGCCCGTGCCGAGCACATGGCGATAGCCGGGGTCGAAGAAGAAGTCGTCCAGCGGCTGGCTCAGCGGCGTGCGCCGGGGCGTCAGGAAACCCGGCTTGGCGATGGCCTCCCCCATGCGGTAGTCGTGCACCAGACCGTCGTGCACCGGCTCGGCCTTCGCGTCATACGACACCTCCCACAGCTCGGGCAGGTCTTTCATCGCCACGATGAAGCTGCGGCGAGGCGCGGCGTCGTACACCGCCGACACCCGTGAAGTCACGCGCCCATCGAGCGAGGCAGCCGGCAGTGTCTTGACCAGGTTGAGGTCGGCATCGAACAGCACCACCGTCCGCGGCAGGTGGTTGCCCGCCATCACCCAGCGGCCGTCACCCGAGACCGCCACGTTCCGCATGTTGAGCCCGGCCCGCACCTCGGCCACCACACGCAGGTTGTAGAGGTCGTACTTCGTGACCCAGCCGTCGCGTGACCCGAAGTACACGAAGCGTCCGTCGGGCGAGAACTTGGGGCCGCCATGCAGCGCATACCGCGATGCGAAGCGGTGAATGACCTCCAGCCGATCGCCATCGACGAGCGAGACATGGTGGTCTCCGCCCTCCACCACGACGAACAGGTTGAGCGGGTCGCCCGGCCAGCGCGGTGTGAGCTGGTCCGGTCGCTCGGTCTTCGACACCACGCGCGAGGCGCGGATGTCGGCCTCGCCCCACGCGGGCATGACATCCGGCGCGGTGTACAGCCACTGCGTCACGCCACGGATCTCGGCCTCGCTCAGCACACTGGCAAACGCCGGCATCTGCGTGGCGACACGGCCGTGGGTGACCACCCGCGTGGCCTCGGCCTGCTTGAGGCGATCCAGGCTGGCGGGCAGCAGCGCCGGGCCCATGCCCCCGGTGCGGGCCTCGCCGTGGCAGCTGGCGCAATGCTGTTGGTAGAGCGCCCCGGGGCCGGGGGTCTGTTGAGCGGCCACATCGGCGGCGTGCGCCACACAGGCCCCGCCAGCCAGGCATGCCGCCAGTACGGCGCGTGCCATCAATTCGCTTCGCACGACTTGGACTCCATCATGACGGGCACACGCTTCGCCGAGGTGAACGGCCGAAGCGGCACGCGCTCCGTCTGCCAGCCCACTTCTTCATCGAGCAGATGGCAACCGGGGTCTTCGGCCCACCAGTCGCCGGTGAGCTGGTGCGCGCGCACGCGGGTGTTGCCACCACAGATGTCCAGGTGACGGCAGGCGCCACAACGGCCTTGCACAGGGCGCGGCTGCTGCTTGAGCCCGGCCATCAGCGGGTCGCTCACATCCGTCCAGATGGACGAAAACGGCCGCTTGCGCACATCGCCCAGATCGTGATGCCACCACATGGTGTCTGGGTGAACCTGGCCCAGGTTGTCGATGTTGGCCACGTGCAGGCCCGAGGCATTGCCGCCCCAGGCCACCAGGCGCTCGCGCAGCGGCGCCGCCCATTGGGGCCATCGGGCCGCCACCCAGTCCAGCAGAAAGGGCCCGTCGGCATCGTTGTTGCCCGTCACGTACTCCTCGTCCCGCCCGGCCTCGACGGCCGACCAGGCCGCCTCGAACAGCCGCGTCACGGCCTCGCGTGTGGCCGAGAAGTGCGCGTCGTCACCCCGGTGGATGTTGCCGCGCCCGGCGTAGTTCAGGTGCGAGAAGTAGAACTTCTCGATGCCCTCGTCCCGCATCAGCGCAAGCAGGGCCGGAAAGTCGTGCGCGTTCTGCGCCGTCATCGTGTAGCGCAGGCCCAGCTTCACGTCGCGATCACGCAGCCACCGCAGCGCCTGCAGTGAGGCTGCAAAGGCCCCCTCCTGTCGGCGGAATCGGTCGTGCGTGGCGGCCAGGCCGTCGAGGCTGATGCCCACATAGTCGAACCCGGCCTGCGCGATGCGATCGGCCACGGCCTCATCGATGCGCGTGCCATTGGTCGACAGGCCCATGCGCAGGCCCCGTGCGCGCGCGTGCGCCGCGATCTCGAACAGATCCGGTCGCAGCAGTGGCTCACCGCCCGAGAGGATGAGAAAGGGCACGCGGAAGGTGCGCAGGTCGTCCATCACCGTCGCGATCTCGTCGGTGCTCAGTTCACCGGGATAGGCGTGGTCGGCCGACAGCGCGTAACAGTGGCGACACGTCAGGTTGCACCGCCGGGTCAGGTTCCAGATCACCACCGGGCCCGGTGGCGTGCCCGACCCACGTCGTGCGGGTGTCGGGTAGCGACCCACGCGCTCGGCCTCGTGGACCTCACGGAGATACTGGGATATGCGGAACATGGCTCAGCTCCTGATCATGGGCGCGCCAGGCGCAATCCGGTTTTCTTGAGAATGGCGGTGCTGTAGAGGATGTCGGCACCGCAGCAGGCCTCGCCCAGCAGAGCGCGGATGCGGGCCGCCTCGCGCTCCACTTCCTCGCGGGCCTGCCCGTGCACCATCGCAAACAGGTTGTAGGGCCAATCTGGCAAGGCACGCGGGCGGCGATAGCAATGCGACACCGAAGGCAGCGCACCCACCTTGGCGCCCAGTTCATCCACCTTGTCGTCGGCCACGTTCCACACCGTCATGCCATTGGCGGTGTAGCCCAGGCGCATGTGGTCCGGCACCGCCCCGATGCGGCGGATCAGCCCCTGATCCAGCATGGCCCTCAGCCGCGTGGTCACCCAATCGGCGCTGACGCCCAGCTCGGCCGCCACCGCCTCGTAAGGACGCGGAACCAGCGGCAGACCGCCCTGCGTGGCGGCGATGAGGCGGCGGTCCAGTTCATCCAGCATGGTGATCCCCCTGGTGGGCCGAGGCGTGCTGCCGGGCCCACGCTGCCAGCGCGCTGAGCCGCAACTCGATGAAGTACTCGCGCTCCTTCGGAAAGCGGTGCACGTGCAGACCGGTGGTCGACTCGATCCGTGCGCAGGTCGCCTCGACCTCGTCGGGAGAGCCGGCCGCAACCACGAACCACATGTTGAGCCGGTGCGTGCGCCGGTAGTTGTGTGCCACCTCACGCTGGGCATTCACGACCTCGGTCACGCGCTCGAAATCGGCCTCGGGCACGGCCATGGCCGCCAACAGGAACTGCCCGCCCGCGCGCTCGATCTGGAAGAGCGGACCGAAGCGCGTCAGCATCCGCGAATCCAGCAGGCGCTGCAGCCGGGTCAGCACGTCCTCCTCCGACAAGCCGAGGTCGGCGGCCACGTCGGCGTACGGTCGTTCGGACAACGGAAAGCCGCCATGCAGCCGGTCCATCAGTTGGGCATCGACCTGATCCAGCAGCCCCTGTCGCACCGCTTTGGCGGCCGACACCACGTCAGAGCGCGCATGCATGGGCGGCCTCCTCGCTGCACTGGGCCTGTGCCGGCGCGCTGAAGTAGCGCCCCCCGGTCTGCTTGAAGCGGCGACCACTGAACAGCGTCTCACGGGGCCAGGCATCGGCCCCCGCCGCCGCCAGCGCTTCATCGATGCGCTGCTGCACATCGCGTCGGTGCGCACCATGCACCATCACATACAGGTTGTAGGGCCAGCCCTCGGCACGCTGTCGCTGGTAGCACAGGGTGACGCCCGGCTCGCGGGCCAGCCGCGCGCCCGTCGCATCGACGGCATCCTCCGGCACATCGAGCACCGTCATGGCATTGGCCGCAATGCCCACGTCGTGGTGCCGCACGATCACCCCCAGGCGACGCAGCGTGCCCCGCTCCAGCCACTGGCCCAGCATGGCCAGCACCTGGCTCACCGGCTGATCCAGTTCGGACGCCCAGGCATCGAAGGGGCGACTCACCAGCGGAATACCGGCCTCCAGCAAGGCCGCCAGCGGCCTGTCCTCGGTCGACACACGGCGCGCTGCCCGGCTGCTGCCCGGTCTGTCCCCCGTTCGGGCAGCGGCTGGTCCGCGCATGTCGAACCCCAGGTCGATGGCGTACGAGCGCACCATGGGCAGGCGCAAGGCCGGGTAGCCCGCTCGCCGCTCGATGGCATCGACCTCCAGGTGAATCGCATCGCGCCCGCCTCCCGTGATCACGAACCACAGGTTGAAGGCGTGCTCCCGCTCGTAGTTGTGGTTCACCCCGGGCACCTCGTTGATCACGCGGGCCACGCGCTCCACATCGTCAGGAGGCACCGCCATCGCGCACAGCATGGCCGCGCCCCCTGCCCCGTTGCCCCAGACACCGCCAAGGCGGCCGATGGCACCGGTGGCCTGCAGCCGCGTCAGCGTCTCGAGCACGACGGCTTCCGACACGCCGGCCATCCGAGCCATCTCGGCGAAGGGCTGCTCGCACAGCGGAAAGCCGCGCTGCCAGTCGTTGAGCAAGGTCTGCTCGAGCAGCGGAAACTCGTTCAGGTTCATGTCACATCCCCATGCGATGGGCGCGGCTCGTGAAGAAGATGCCGCTGGGCGCCGGCACATCGAGCACCGACCGAGTCGAGAAGGATTGCGTGTCGATCACCGACACCCGGTTGGCATCGCGTGACGAGATCCAGACCGATTCGCCACGCGGGGTGAACTCCATGTGCAGCACCGCTGCGCCGGGGCTCAAGGTCTGCACCACCTGGCGCGACGGGGTGTCGATCACCTGCACGCGGTCGTAGTCGGGCACGGCAAAGTTGACCCACACCTGTCGACCATCCGGCCGGGCCATCACGAACACGGGCTGGCCGGCCACCGGCACGCGGCCGACTTCCAGCCACGTGTCCATGTCCACCACCAGCACCTCGTGCCGGCCGATGGCGGGCAGCCACACCTGGCGCCCTGCCACGGCCCAGCCACGCAGGTGCGGCATCTTGTAGACGGGCAAGGGCTGCTCGCCCCGCCCATAGCCCTGCAGAATGCGCCGCACACGCGGCGCCGTCTGCCACAAGTCGATCAGCGCCAGCCCGTCTTCGCCGAACAGGCCGGCGATGTAGTGGCGACCGTCCGGCGTCACCAGTGCGTCGTAAGGCTGGCGCCCGACATCACGGAAACGCTGGATCGCCGGGTGCGCGGCGTCGCGCGACAGATCGGCAATCCAGATCTCATCGGCATCGAAGAGCGAAAAAATGAAGCGCTGGCCCGGCAGATCGGCCAGGCCCACCACGCGAGAGAACCGGCCGGGCGCGTACTCGGCCGGCACATCGGCGACCAGCGCCAGCGTGTCGGCACGGAACACCTTGATGCCGCCGGGCTGGTAGTTCTGCGCGGCCACCCACCGGCCGTCCTGCGACACGGCGCCACCGATGCTGTTGCCGGCCTGCATGACGCGGCCCTCGATGCGGCGCGTCAACAGGTTCACCCGCGTCAGCGCGCCGTCACGCCCGAACACGAAGGCCACCGCACCATCGCGAGAAAACACCACCGAGGCATGCGACAGATCGCCCAGCCCTGGCACGGAGCCCAGCACGCTGTGCCGCGTCGTGTCCACCACGGACACCGAGCCACTGGCCCGCTCGATCACCACTCCCAGATCGCCCGTGCCCCGCAACGGCGGTGCATCACTGGCGCAAGCCATGAGCCACAGCGGCAGCCACAGCACCAGCCCCCATCTGATCCACTGCTTCATGGATTCGCCTCCTCGGGGAAGCCCGCCTGCAGCTGCATCGCGATCCAGCGCGCATCGGCTTCCGACAACATCGCCTTCCAGCCCGGCATCGGCGTGCCGGGGCGACCGTGCAGGATCACCGCCACCAGCGACGACACGGGCCAGTCACGCAGCTGAACGGGCGTCAGGGCCGTCCCCAGCCCGCCCGTCAGCCGCATGCCATGACAGGACCCGCAGTCCTGCCGAACCATGCGGACCAACCTCGCCTGACGATCGGGGGTGAGCACGGGCTCACCCTCCGATGCCAGACTCGCGCCCCCGACCAGCGACGCCAGCCCGGCCAGCGCCACCCTCAGGATCAAGGTTGTCCACATGGATCACCTCCTGAGCCAGTGAAGCTCACTGCGCCAGGATTGACGCGACCACTTCCTTGAGGTCGGCGTCGTTGAGGCGCTCCGGCGCGTGCGGTGGCATGGGAACCGGGCCCCACGCCCCGGCCCCACCCTTGCGCACCTTCTCGGCAAGGCGGGCCGGGGCCTGCTTGTCGCCCTTGTACTTGGCCGCAATGTCCTTGAACGACGGCCCGACCAGCTTCTTGTCTTTCGCATGGCAGGCCATGCAGCCGGTCTTGTTCAAGGTGTCATCGGCGCCCGCGTGGGCCGCCCCGCCAGCCAGCATGAATGCGGCCAGCATGCAGATCATCTTCTTCATGATGAGGTCCTTTCGGTGTGGAGGTCAGTACACGTCGTGCTGCGTGTTGTGCACGTTGAAGTGCCCCGTCGGCGTGATCAGGCGCGGGTCCTTGATCACCGTCTTGAGCTTCAGCGTCTTGTCGTCCACCACCACCAGGGCAGACTGCTTGTCCTTGGCCGACCAGACCGCGAACCAGACCTCGTCACCGGCCTTGTTGTATTCAGGCTGAACCACACGCATAGCACCGCCATCGTTCAGGCCGGCCCACTTGGCGATCGGCAGCACGGTGTAGCCCTTGGCCAGGTTCTTGATGTCGTACACGGCCACCGACTGCGACACGTTGGGGTCGGGGTTCAGCGGGTTGTCGACATACAGATGCTGCGACTTCGGGTGGCTCTTGATGAAGAGCGAGCCGCCGCCCTGACTCTTGAGGTTGTCGACCACCTTCCACGCGTACTGCTTGTGGCCCTTCGGGTCGGTGCCGATCAGCGCGATGCTCTCGTCACCCAGGTGACCGGTCGACCAAACCGGGCCGTACTTCGGGTGCACGAAGTTCGCGCCACGCCCCGGGTGTGGGATCTTGCCGACATCGATCAAGGCTGCGAGCTTGCCGTCCTTGAGGTCCACGGCCGCAATCTTGTTCGACTGGTTGGCCGCCACCATGAAGTAGCGCTTGGACGAATCCAGACCGCCGTCGTGCAGGAAGCGGGCAGTGCCGATCTCGGTGGTCTTCAGCGCCTTCACATCCGAGTAGTCCACCAGCAAGGTCTTGCCGGTCTCCTTCACGTTGACCACGAACTCCGGCTTGAAGTGCGAGCCCACGATGGACGCCACGCGCGGCTCCGGGTGGTATTCCTGCGTGTCGACCGTCATGCCGCGGGTGCCCACCACCTGCAGCGGCTCCAGCGTGTCGCCCTTCATGATCGTGTACTGGGGCGGCCAGTAGCTGCCTGCGATGGCGAGCTTGTCTTCGTAGCCCTTGTACTTCGACGTTTCGACCGAACGGGCTTCGAGGCCCACGCGGATTTCGGCCACGTTGTCGGGCTTCTCCATCCACAGGTCGATCATGTTGATCTTGGCATCACGCCCGATCACGAACAGGTAGCGACCGGAGGCCGAAGTGCGAGAGATGTGCACCGCGTAGCCGGTCTTGACGATGTTGATGATCTGCTTGGTGTCGCCGTCGATCAGCGCCACCTCACCCGTGTCGCGCAGTGTGGTCGAGAAGATGTTGGCAATGTTGAAATTGTTCATCTTCTTCGTCGGCCGCTTCTCCGGCGGGACGAGGACCTTCCAGGTCTTCTTCATCTCGGCCATGCCGTACTCGGGCGGCAAGGGCGGGTCCTGCTGGATGTAGCGGGCCATCAGGTCGACGTCGGCCTCGCTCATCTCGCCCGAAGTCATCCAGTTCGGCATGCCGGCCGGCGAGCCATAGGCAATGAAGACCTTGAGGTAGTCCGTGCCCTTGGGCAGCGTCACATCGGGCGTCAGCGCCTTGCCCGTGGCCCCCTTGCGCAGCACGCCGTGGCAGCCCGCGCAGCGCTCGAAGTAGATCTTGCGGGCCTTCTCGAACTCGGCCTGCGTCATCTTCGGCGCTTTGGGGTTGGTGCTCTGGTACATCGGCTCGTTGGCCAACGGCGACGTACCTGCCTGGTAATTCAGTTCCGGCTGGGTGATCCCCTTGCCGTCCTCGGCCTGTGCGCCCGATGTCATCGCCAGCACAGCTGCGGCAGCAGCCAGGGCGGCCCACTGAGGCATTCTCATGTTGCTTTCTCCAGTATTGACGGCCACCCTCGGGCGACCCACGACATGGCTGCCCTGGACCGGCGCGAGACCGGATCCACGGCGTCCGCTCTTACAAGCGAGGCCATGTTCGGACTGGAGAGAACGAGCGTCCTTGAAGCAGTTCAAGAAAAAAATCCAGATCCGCTCCGGCGCTTCGGAGCTTGATCTGGATCGGGCTTCAGGACGAAGAAGCGGGGGCGGGTCTCAGACCTCCAGCCACTCCTTGCGCACGTACTGGTCGGCACGCAGCTCATCGGGCGTGCCATGGAAGACGACCTCGCCGTGCCCCATCACGTAGCAGCGCTGCGAGATGTCGAGCGCGATGGTGAGCTTCTGCTCCACCAGCAGCACGGCCAGGCCGCGCTTCTGCAACTCCTTGAGGTACTCGCCCACCAGTTCCACGATCTTCGGCGCCAGCCCTTCGGTCGGCTCGTCGATCATGATCAGGTCGGGGTCGCCCATCAGCGTGCGGCACAGGGTCAGCATCTGCTGCTCGCCGCCCGACATCACGCCGGCCTCGGTGTGCTGGCGCTCCTTCAGGCGCGGGAACATCTGGTACATGTCGTCCAGGCTCCAGCGGCTCTTCTTGCGGCCCGACTGCTGGCCCAGCAGCAGGTTCTGCTCGACCGTCAGCTTGGGGAACACATCGCGGCTCTCGGGCACGTAGCCCAGGCCGTGCCGGGCAATGTCATAAGTCTTGTGGCCCAGCAGGTTCTCTCCGTTCCACTCCACCTTGCCATGGCCGTCCACCAGGCCCATGATGGTCTTGATCGTGGTCGACCGCCCGGAGCCGTTGCGGCCCAGCAGGCTCACGATTTCGCCGGGTTGCACCTCCAGGTTCACGCCGTGCAGGATGTGGCTCTTGCCGTAGAAGGCATGCAGGTTCTCGATGCGCAACATGCGTCAGGCTCCGCTGGTTTGGGCTTCGGCGGCCTGGCTCTCGGCCAGCACCGAGCCGAGGTAGGCTTCCTTCACGCGCTCGTTGGCGCGCACCTTCTCGGGCGTGTCGCAGGCAATCACCTCGCCGTACACCAGCACGGCAATCCGGTCGGCCAGACCGAACACCACGCCCATGTCGTGCTCCACGGTCAGCAAGGTCTTGCCCTCCGTCACCTCGCGGATCATGCGCACGAAGTTCGCCGTTTCCGACTTGCTCATGCCAGCGGTCGGCTCGTCCAGCAGGATGACGTTCCCGCCACCGGCAATCGTCACGCCGACCTCGAGCGCACGCTGTTCCGCATAGGTCAGCGACGACACGCTGGTGTCACGCTTGCGGCGCAGGCGGATCATGTCGAGCACCTCTTCGGCCCGGCGGTTCACCTCGGCGAGGTTGGACAGAAAGCGCCAGAAGGCATAACGCTCGCCCATGGACCAGAGCACCGCACAGCGGATGTTCTCGAACACGCTCAGGCGCGGAAAGAGGTTGGAAACCTGGAAGCTGCGAGCGAGCCCGCGGCGGTTGATCTCGTACGGCGCGTGGCCCTGAATGGCCTGGCCATTGAGCAGGATCTCGCCACTGGTGGGGGCCATGCGGCCGCTGATCAGGTTGAACAGCGTCGACTTGCCCGCGCCGTTCGGCCCGATCAGGGCCACGCGTTCCCCGGCCGCCACGGCCAGGTTGGCGCCCCGGATGATCTCGGTCTTGCCGAACGACTTGCGGACGTCGCGCAGTTCCAGCGCCAGCGGCGCCGTCGATGTGGAGACTTGGCTCATCGTGTGATCCTCAGTGGCCCTCTGCGCGTCGCTGCGCCAGTTCGATTTCTTCCTGAATCTGTCCCCACTGCCGCGCAAACTGCCGCCGGGTCAACTCGAAGAGGCCGGCTCCGGTGATCACCAGCATCGCCGCGCCCACCCAGGCATCCGTGCCGTGCGTGTCGATGTCGGCACCGGCAAAGCGCATCACGGGGCCGAGGGCCTCATTGAGCTTCAGGTGGTAGATCATCTCGACCATCACCGCAACGCCCGTCATCGCGACCAGCGCGGTACCGGCCAGCGCCAGGTACGAGGTCCACAGCTTGCGAAGCAGGCCATGGGCCGCCACCCGCACGTTCATCAGGATCAGGCTCGCGATGCCGCCGGGCGCATACATCACCATGAACAGGAAGATCAGTCCGAGGTACAGCAGCCAGGCCTTGGTCAGCTCCGACATCAGCACCGACGCCAGCACCATCAACACACCACCGATGATCGGGCCGAAGAAGAACAGCGCCCCACCCAGGAAAGTGAACAGCAGGTAGGCGCCGGATGCATGTGCCCCGACCACCTCGGCCGTCACGATCTCGAAGTTGATCGCATACAGCCCACCGCCGATGCCGGCGAAGAAGCCCGCGATCATGAAGGCGAAGTAGCGCACGCGCTGCGTGTCATACCCGATGAACTGCACGCGCTCCGGGTTGTCGCGCACCGCGTTCAGCATGCGGCCCAGCGGCGTCTGCGTGAAGGCAAACATCAGGGCCGTGCAGATGAAGCAGTACACGGCAATCAGGTAGTACACCTGAATCTGCGGGCCGAAGGTGATGCCCATGACCGGCTCGCCCACCACACGGTTGGCCGACACGCCGCCCTCACCACCGAAGAACTCCGGCAGCATCAGCGACATCGACCACACCAGTTCGCCCACGCCCAGCGTGATCATGGCGAAGATGGTGCCGGACTTCTTCGTCGTCACGGCGCCCAGCACCGCGGCGATCAGCAGGCCCGTCGCACCACCGACCAGCGGGATCAGGCTCACGGGCACGTCCCAGGAACCTGCGGCCACCTTGTTGAGCACGTGGATGGACGCGAACGCCCCCAGCCCGCTGTAGACCGCATGGCCGAAGCTCAGCATCCCGCCCTGCCCCAGCAGCATGTTGTAGGACAGGCAGATGATGATGGCGGTGCCCATTTGCGTGAGCATGGTCATCGACAGGCTGCTGGTGAACACCTTGGGCGCCACCAGAAGGACGAGCGCAAACAGCGTCCACACCACCCAGCGGCCCAGGTTGACCGGTTTGAAATCGTAGGTTGTCTTGGTCGTCATGGCGTCACTCCTCGCGGGTGCCCAGCAGGCCCTTCGGCCGCAGGATCAGCATCAACACCAGGAGCAGATAAGGGAGGATCGGCGCCATCTGCGCCACCGTGATCTTCAACAGCGGATAGGCCCAGTGCTCGAAGTCGACCGGGTTGCCCATGTTCTGCATCACCGACGCCACCGACACGTCGATGACGACAGCAAAGGTCTGGATCAGGCCGATCAGCAGCGAGGCCAGGAAAGCGCCGGCCAGCGAGCCCATGCCGCCGACCACCACCACCACGAAGATGATGGCGCCCACGGATGCGGCCATGTTGGGCTCGGTCACGAAGGCGTTGCCGCCGATCACGCCCGCCAGACCGGCCAGTGCACAGCCGCCACCGAACACACCCATCATCACGCGGGGCACGTTGTGGCCCAGGGCCTGGGCCATGTCCGGGTGAGTCAGCGCGGCCTGGATGATGAGACCGACCCGCGTGCGCGTCAGCAGCAACCACAGCGAGCCGAGCATGAACAGCGCCACGAGGGCCATGAAGCCCCGGTACAGCGGGAACTGCGTGCAGCTGTTGCCCGTGGCCGGGCCGCACACCGACGGGTCGCCCGCGCCGGCCAGCCAGCGCAGCCCCTCACCCTGCACATTGGCCAGCGTGAACAGTGGCCCGCTGAGTGATTCAGGCACGCGGTAGTCGACGTTGGCCGGCCCCCAGATCAGGCGGACCACCTCGAGCACCACATACGACAGCCCGAAGGTGATGAGCAGCTCGGGCACGTGGCCGTACTGGTGCACCTTGCGCAGGCTGAAGCGTTCGAAGAACGCACCCATGGCGCCTACCAGAAGGGGCGCCAGGATCAAGGCCGGAAAGAAGCCCACCAGTCCGGTGAGCGTGTAGGCCAGGTAGGCCCCGATCATGTAAAAGCTGGCGTGCGCGAAATTGAGCACACCCATCATGCTGAAGATCAGCGTCAGCCCGGAGCTGAGCATGAACAGCAGCAGCCCGTAGCTGATGCCGTTCAGGAAGAAGACGAAGAAGGTTTCCATGGTGGCGCGTGCGCGTTGAAAGACCCGGGCCGGTACGGCGTGGCGCAACCGGCCTGAGCGGCCCGCTTGTGGCGGACCGCACTGGCACATCGGGAAAGCAGGCCGCCGGGGGCGACGGCCTTTGGGTGGCTCACGCCGGCCGACCCGGCCGGGCGAGCCTCAGCGCATCAGGGGCGCTTCATCTGGCACGACGTCGGTGTGCTGGACACGAACGCGTCGAACGACTTCACGGGCGAGAAGGTCATGCCGGTGCTCTCGACGTTGTAGGTGTTCTTCGCATCGAGCTTCTGCCAGCGGGCGATGTACAGCGGCTGCTGCAGCTGGTGGTCGGACTTGCGCATCTCGACATCGCCGTTGAAGCTCTTGAACTTCATGCCCTCCATCGCGGCCGCCACCTTCACCGGGTCAGTGGACTTGGCCTGCGCCATGCCGAGCGACAGCAGGTGCAGCGCGTGGTACGTGGCGCCCGAGTAGTAATCGTCGTTGAAGCGCTTCTTGAAGTCCGCGATCAGGTTGCCGTAGAGGCCGCCCATGTTGTAGTGACCGTAGCCCACCTGGTAGACGCGGCCATCGGCGGCCGTACCCAGCGCGGTCGGTGTGCCGCCGAAGTTGGCGTAGTAGGTGTAGAACTTGGCGGTCAGGCCGGCATCGTTGGCTGCCTTCACCAGCAGGGCCAGGTCGGAGCCCCAGTTGCCGGTGATCACGGTGTCGGCACCCGACGCCTTGATCTTGGCGACATACGGCGTGAAGTCGCGCACCTGGGCCAGCGGGTGCATGTCGTCGCCCACGATCTGGATGTCAGGGCGCTTACGCTGCAGCGTGGCCTTGGCGAACTTCGACACCTGCTGCCCGTGCGCGTAGTTCTGGTTGATCAGGTAGACCTTCTTGACATCGGCCTGCTCCTTGATGAAGGTGGTCATGGCCTCCATCTTCATCGAGGTGTCGGCGTCCAGACGGAAGTGCCAGAAGCTGCACTTGCTGTTGGTCAGGTCGGGGTCGACCGCCGCGTAGTTCAGGAACACGATCTCCTTGCCGGGATTGCGTTCGTTGTGCTTGTTGATGCCATCGACCAGGGCCGTGGCAGCGCCCGAGCCCAGGCCTTGAACCACGTAGCGCACACCCTGGTCGGCCGCCGACTTCAGGGCGTTGAGCGTTTCAGCAGGGCTCAGCTTGTTGTCGATGCTGATGATCTCGAACTTCACGCCGGCGGGGTTGCTGGCGCTGATCTTTTCTGCCACGAACTGAAAGCTCTTGAGCTGGTTCTGGCCCACGCTGGCCATCAGGCCGGAGAGCGGGTCGATCCAGGCAACCTTGACCGTCTCTCCCTTCTGGGCCAGCGCGGCACCCGCAGCCAGGGATGCGGTCACGAGCACGGTCAGGGCACGAACTTTGAACGTCATTGCAGGCTCCTCTTCAAGCGTGATGGATTGGGCTTCCGTCACAATTTAAGTCCCTCATTTACGGGGTGCCTCAGGGAAGTCCCGCAAGCTCAGCGTTTTGCCTGATGTCCGATGCCACCGGGTGTCTCGCGCCACCCACGGGACATCGGGGACATACCCGTACAAATGAAAAAAGGCGCCAAATGGCGCCTTGTGTCACGAGCCGGTCATCGACCTGTTCATGCGGTCGGAAGCTTGTGCTCCTTGAAGCGGTCGCGCAGCTGCAGCTTCGAGATCTTGCCCGTGGCGGTGTGCGGAATCTCCTCGACGAACACGATGTCATCGGGCGTCTGCCAGTTTGGAATCTTGCCCTTGAAGAAGGCGATGAGCTCCTCCTTGGCCACTTCGGCGCCCGGCTTCTTCACCACCACCATCAGCGGGCGCTCGTCCCACTTGGGGTGCGCGCAGGCAATGGCCGCGGCCTCGTGCACGGCCGGGTGGGCCATCAGCACGTTCTCCAGGTCGATGGAGCTGATCCACTCGCCGCCGGACTTGATCACGTCCTTCGAGCGGTCGGTGATCTGCATGTAGCCGTCCGGGTCGATGGTGGCCACGTCGCCGGTGGGGAACCAGCCCTCATGCAGCGGCGACTTGTCGATGTTGAAATAGCCGCTCACCACCCAGTGGCCGCGCACCTCCAGGTCGCCGGCCGCCTTGCCGTCCCAGGGCAGTTCCTTGCCTTCGGCGTCCACGATCCGCATGTCGATGCCGTAGATGCCCTTGCCCTGCTTGGCGAGGATCTTTTCCTTGTCCTCCTTGGGCAGGTCGGCGTGCTTGGCCTTGAGCCGGCTGAGCGTGCCCAGCGGCGACAGCTCGGTCATGCCCCAGGCATGGATCACCTCGACGCCAAAGTCGTCCTGCAGCGTCTTGATCATGGCGGGCGGGCAGGCCGAGCCACCGATCACCGTGCGCTTGAAGGTGCTGAACGTCAGGTTGTGCTGCTTGACATGGTTGATCAGGCCCAGCCAGATCGTCGGCACACCGGCCGAGAAGGTCACGCGCTCCTTCTCGAACAGGTCGTACAGCGAGCCGCCATCCAGGTGGTGCCCAGGGAAGACGAGGCGACAGCCAATCAGCGCGGCCGAGTACGGCAGACCCCACGCGTTGACGTGGAACATCGGCACCACCGGCAGCACCGTGTCGGCGCTCGAGACACCCATGGCATCGGGCAGTGCGGCCGCGTAGGCATGCAGCACGGTGGAGCGGTGCGAATAGACCGCGCCCTTCGGGTTGCCCGTGGTGCCCGAGGTGTAGCAGATGCTGGCCGCGGTGTTCTCATCGAACGTCGGCCACGTGTAGCGGCCGTCCTCGGCGGCCAGCAGGTCCTCGTAGCACAGCAGGCTGGGCAGTGCCGACTCGCGCGGCATGTTGCTGCGGTCGCACATCAGCACGACGTGCTTCAACGAAGGCAGCGACGGCGCGAGCTTCTCGACCAGCGGGAAGATGTTCAGGTCGACGAAGATGACCTTGTCCTGCGCGTCGTTGGCGATCCACGCGACCTGCTGCGGGAACAGCCGCGGGTTGATCGTGTGGCACACACGCTGCGAGCCCGAGACGCCGTAATAGATCTCGAGATGCCGGTAGCCGTTCCAGGCCAGGGTGCCGACGCGGTCACCCGGCTCGACGCCGAGACGGTCCAGCGCCTGGGCCAGCTTGCGCGAGCGCAGGTCGACCTCGGCCCACGTCGTGCGATGGATGTCGCCCTCGACGCGCTTGGAGACGATCTCGATGTCCCCGTTGTGCTTCGCCGCATGCGCGAGCAGCGACGAGATCATCAGGGGCATGTGCATCATTTGGCCCATCAGGCTCATGGAATTGACCTCCGGCAGTACAGAAAACGCGCCCCGGGATTCGGAGCGCGGTGCGGTTTTTGATCTGAAAACGGTTGCCCTCAGATTTGGGCAATCATAGGAAAGTTTGTACCGGGAGTGTCGTCCGCGAGCCTCAGGGAGTACCCGCGGACGTGGCGCGGGCGCGGCATCACGCTTCGACTCAGGCCGGCACCTGCAGCGCGCGCAGCGCGACCACGAACGCTTCCGGCAAAGGCACGGGACGGCGGGTGACCCGGTCCACATACACGTGCACGAAATGGCCACACGCCGCGGCGCCCGACTGCCCTTCTTCGAACAGGCCGATTTCATAGCGCACGCTGCTCTTGCCGATGTGCGCGACGCGGATGCCCGCCTCCACGTTCTTCGGAAACGCGAGCGGCGCAAAGTAATTGCAGTGGGTTTCAATGACGAGCCCGATCACCTCGCCCGCGTGAATGTCGAGGACGCCCGCCTCGATCAGGTAGCGGTTCACCGCCGTGTCGAAGTAGCTGTAGTAGGTGACGTTGTTGACGTGGCCGTACACGTCGTTGTCCATCCAGCGGGTGGTGATGGCCTGGAAGTGTGCATACGCACTGCGCGGCTGGGCTTGCGGTCGTTCCATGCGGCCATTATTCACACCCGGACACGCGCCTGCCATGCGTGAAACGCCTCGGCCACGCTGCAGCGTTGAACGGCCACCATGGCCGCCAGGTCATGGCCATAGCCGCCGGCCATGCACATGACCACGGGCAGCGCGCGGGCCGCAGCCCAGTCGAACACGGTGCGATCCCGCGACTGCAGGCCAGCCGCCGTGAGCTTGAGTCGCCCCAGGCGATCGCCCTCGTGCGGGTCGGCGCCCGCCAGGTAGAACAGCAGGTCGAAAGGCGCGGCATGGTGCGCCTCGCCCAGCCGGGCCAGCGCCGCGTCCAATGCGCTGCCGTACAGGGCGTCATCGCACCCGTCCGGCAACGGCACGTCGAGGCTGCCCGACACCTTGCGGAACGGAAAGTTGCGGTCACCGTGCAGCGAGAGCGTGAACACGGCGGGGTCGTCGGCAAAGATGGCCGCCGTGCCATTGCCCTGGTGCACATCCAGGTCGATCACCGCACAACGCACGCCGGGCCGGCGTTGCTGCTCCCGCCGGATGGCCACGGCCACATCGTTGAACACGCAGAAGCCGCTGCCCTGGGCCGCGCTGGCGTGGTGGGTGCCCCCGGCCAGGTTGACGCCCACGCCTTCCGCCCAGGCGGCATCGGCGGCAGCCAACGTGGCCCCCACCGACCGACGCGAACGCTCCACCAACGCCGGCGACCAGGGAAAGCCGATTTCGCGCATGGCCGCAGGTGCCAGCGTGCCCGTCGCCACGGCCTGCACGTAAGCCGGGTCATGCGCCAGGGTGAGCACCGCATCCCCTGCGGCATCCGCCTCACGCAGGCGCACACCGGGCAGCGTGTCGGCCACGGCCTCGCGCAACAGCCCATACTTCTGCATCGGAAAGCGGTGCCCGACAGGCAGATCGGGCTCGAAACGGTCACTGTGGAAGGCCAGCATGCCGTCAGCTTAGCGGCTGGCGCCCCGGTGCGGCGCCACCTGCGGGCCCGACCCGTGATTGACCACGACACACAGCGGGGGCTACATTACTGACCGACGAGTCAGTTGCACAACGACGTGTCTTCGCCCAAATCCTCCCGCCCTCGCGCTGCCACCTCACTGTCCGAGTCCTGCTGCCCGCTCCAGGCAGCAGTGGCCAGCCTCGCGCCGCGTCTGAGGCAGCGCCGCAAGGCCGCTCGACCGCAGGAGTTGCTGGAAGCCGCCCTCACGCTCTTCGTCGACAAGGGGCTCGCGGCCACCCGCACCGACGACGTCGCACGGCTGGCCGGGGTCTCCAAGGGCACGCTCTACCTGTACTACGCCAGCAAGGACGAGCTCTTCAAGGCGGTCGTCCACACCTATCTGGTCCAGGTGATTGCCGAGGGCACCGACCTGACGGAGCAGTTCGACGGCAACTCCGCCGCGCTGCTGAGACTGCTGGTTCACACCTGGTGGGCCCGTGTCGGATCGGCCAAGGCCTCCGGCCTCGTGCCCATCATCATGGCCGAGTCGGCGCACTTCCCTGAACTCGCCCAGTTCTATGTCGACCACGTGATCGAGCCCACACACCGCTTGCTGGGTCGCGCCGTGCAGCGCGGCATCGACCGCGGCGAGTTCCGCCCGGTGGACACCCGCATGGCGGTGCTGGCCCTGATCGCGCCCGTTCACTTCCTCGTCATGCACCAGCACAGCTTGGCGCCGTGCGCCGGCAGCCTCACCGACATGGCGCCCGAGACCTACCTCGACATGCAGCTCGATCTGCTGCTCAACGGCCTGACGGCACCGCCTCGGCCATGAGCCCGCCCCCCGCTGGCGTGGCATCGACGAGACACCACCGGGCCCCTCTGCCCTGACCTGCATCGAACCGGGACACGCACGTCCCACCGCCCCCGCCCCCCTGAATCAGCGGCTCTTCTTAGAATCACGGTTTTGCCCCCATTCATTTCCATACCGTCTCTCGTAGGATGCCCAGCATGAACGTCGAACAAGCCCGCTTCAACATGATCGAGCAACAGATCCGCCCGTGGGACGTCCTGGACACGTCGGTGCTGGGCCTGTTGTCGATGGTTCGCCGTGAAGACTTTGTACCGGCCGCCCACCGCAGCCAGGCGTTCATGGACGTCGAGCTGCCGCTGGGCCAGGGTCGCAACCTGCTGGCGCCCCGTGTCGAAGCCCGCCTTGTTCAGGATCTGAACCTGAGCAAGCGCGACACCGTGCTGCAGATCGGCGCGGCCACCGGCTACATCACCGCCCTGCTCGCCCACAAGTCGCAGCGCGTCATCGCGCTCGAAGCCGAAGCCGCCCTGGTGTCGGCCGCACGCGCCAACCTGCGCCAGGCTGGCGTGAGCAACGCCGAAGTCGTGCAGGGTGACGGCACCCAGGGCCTCGCAGCCCAGGCGCCCTTCGACGCCATCTTGCTGTGCGGCTCGGTGCCCGAAGTGCCGCAGGGCCTGCTGGACCAGTTGAAGGTCGGCGGCCGACTGCTGGCTGTGGTCGGCAACGAGCCGGTCATGCAGGCCACGCTGTTCACTCGCGGCGAAGGCAACCAGTTCAGCCGCCAGGCGCTGTTCGACACCGTCGTTCAGCGTCTGCCCGGCTTCACCGAGCCGAGCCGCTTCCACTTCTGACACCCAACGGACCGCCGCGTCCAGCCGAGGAACACCCGAGATGTACCACCACGCCCGCTTCCTGCACCGTGCGCGTCGGATCGCGCCTGCCTCCAGGCCAGGCCTGCGGCGCACGGTGTCGGCCGCCCTGATCGGACTGGCGGTTTCAGCCGGGGCGCAGGCGGACAATCTGGTCGACCTGCTGCAGTCGGCGCGGGGTTATGACGCGGCCTATCTGGCGGCCAAGGCCCAAGCCGACTCGGTGCAGTTCCGTGTCGAGCAGGCCTACGCGCTGCGGCGTCCGACCGTGGGTGTGCAGGCCGCGCTCACGCGGTCGCACCTCGATTCCTCGGTGCCGCCGAACCAGCTCACGGCGGCGCTCGGTCAGCGCAGCAACAATGCGAACTACACCAGCCGCCGCGTGGGCTTGCAGGCGCGCCAGCCGCTCTACAACGCCCAGGACAACGCCCAGATCGGGCAGGCAGAACGCTCGCTGGAGGTCGCCATGGCGGACCTCCAGACTGCAGAGAACGACCTGATCGCGCGGCTCACGCAGGGTTATTTCGACGTGCTGGCCGCCCAGGACGTGCTGACCACCACACAGGCCAACAAGAAGGCGCTGGCCGAGCAACTCGCGGCTGCGAAGCGCAGCTTCGAGGTGGGCAACGCCACCATCACCGACACACGCGAGGCACAGGCCCGCTACGACCTGGCGACGGCCCAGGAAATCGCGGCCACCAACGACCTGCAGGTCAAGCGCATCGCACTGGACCAGCTCGTGGGCCGCAACCAGGTGCAGCCGGATCCCCTGGGTGCCCCGGGCAACCTCGACCGACTCCATCCCGGCGACGTCGACGAGTGGGTGGACAAGAGCCGCGGCGCGCCGCTGGTGCGCAAGGCGGAACTGGGGCTGGATGTGGCCCGGCTGGAGATCGACCGCGCACGGGCCGGTCACCTGCCCACGGTGGCCGCAACGGCCTCCGTCGCGCAGACCGAGGTGGACGCCAGCTCGGCGTTCGTCCGGACCAACCAGGGCGCAGGGACCGCGGCCACGGTGGGCCTCGAAGTGAACATGCCCCTGTTTGCCGGCTTTGCCGTCGAGAACCGTGTGAAGGAGGCCCTGTCGCTGCAGGAGAAGTCTGAGCGGGACGTCGACAACGCTCGCCGGAGTGTGGCGCTCTCCACCCGTCAGGCCTTCACCGGCGTGATGTCCGGCCTGGCTCAGGTGAAGGCCTACGAGGCCGCCGAGGCCTCGGCCAAGCTCGCCCTGGAGGCCACGCAACTGGGCTACCGCGTCGGCGTGCGCATCAACAAGGATGTGCTGGATGCCCAGACCGCCCTGGCAAGTACCCAGAAGGACCTCTATAAGGCACGCTATGACGTCATTGTTGGCAGCATCCGCCTGCGTCAGGCTGCCGGCACGCTGAGCGCCGAGGATGTGGCGCAACTCGAGCGGCTGCTGACCGCCGCACCCGCGTCGCGGTGAGCGCTCCAGGCACCTGCTGAACCGAATGCAAGAAACGAAGGGCCCGCCAGGGCCCTTTTCTTTTTCTGGAGCGCTCTGACGATCCCACCTGATCAAGGGGGTTCCCGTAACCACATGCAACCTGCGTGTCAGAAACACCTCTCGGGTTTGCCCTGACGTGCCACGCAGCGGGTCGACTCACTTCCCTCGTGTCTGTCGCCCTTTGTCCCCACCCACACCGAGTGAGGTCGTGACGGACCGCACACAAAAACTCACGGCGCGCCTCGGTAACGGCCATTACCCTACGTTCGCCTCTGCAGTTTGCAGGGGCCGGCGTGAGGCCCAAGCGGCCGCCTGACGTTGCTTTGAACCCGCAAGTGCCGCAACACAAATGGGGATACTCATGAAACTCGCATTGAAGAGCATCATTGCCACCGCCTCCTTCATCGCCATGGGCGTGGCTTCGGCAGCGCCGGCCAACGTCAGCGTCGGTGGGAGCATCGATGGCTTCACCCTGGTTGGCGGCACTGGCACGCTGACGTTCGACCGCTCGCTGGTCACGGCCATCAACACCGGCCAGATCAAGCTGTCTGAGGCCGCTCCTGCCACCGCCGTGCTGAAGACGACCGCCACCGGCCGCTATCAGAACACCGAAGGCAACCGCCCGACCTTCACCGCCCCGATCACCGGTCTGGCCGTGAGCGGCGGCAACGTGACGGACGCCTACACCGCTGGCGGCGCCAACATGACCGTGGAAGGCGTGATCGACGGCGAGGACAACCTGGCTTCCAGCGGCGGCTCGCTGTCGGTGACCAACATCCACGCTGACCTGGCGACCAAGCGCGTCTACGTGGACATCGTGGGTGGCAACGGCGTCGGCTCGCTGACCAACTTCTACCTGTGGGACTTCGCCACCATCACCGGCGACACCACGGTGCGTGCTGGCACCCTGACGAACACGCTGAGCGGCCTGACCATCGCCGGCGGCATCGGCGGCACGGCCTTCAACACGTTCGCTCAGTCGCTGGGCCTGCTGGCTCCCGGCATCAGCGCACTGGAAGGCATCACCAACTACGGTTCGATCGTGTCGACCATCGAAGTGACGGCCGTGCCGGAACCTTCGTCGGTCGCCCTGATGCTGACCGGTCTGGGCGTGGCTGGCTTCATGGCTCGCCGCCGCAAGGCCGCCTGAGCTTGACCGGGTTGCAGTGCATCTCGCGCTGCAATCAGGCCAAAACAAAAGAGGCCCCGCAAGGGGCCTCTTTTTTGTCTGGTGCCGGCTGTCGGATTCGAACTGACGACCTACCGCTTACAAGGCGGTTGCTCTACCAACTGAGCTAAGCCGGCGACATCTTTATTCTACACAGCGGATCACTTCACCCGACGCAGTGTGGGTCGGGCACCACCACCCGGGGGCTCGGGTGGCGGGTCCTCGCTGCCCTTGTCGACCACGGCCACAGGCTCGACCGGTCGACTCTTGGCCGGCTTCGGAGTCCGGGCCAGGCGCAAGGCGGGCGGCCGCTCCGTGGCCTCTTCCTTGGTGGCCGGGGCGCGATCCACCCCCTCGTGCACGCCATCCACCACCGTCCCGGTCGAGGGCGGGGCGTCTTGCCCTTCACCACCCAGCGACGTCGGCACCGGAAACGCCATGCCCTGCCCGTTCTCGCGGGCGTAGATGGCAATCACGTGGTCCACTGGCACGGCGATGTCGCGTGCCACGCCGCCGAAGCGCGCCTTGAACTCGATGAACTCGTTGCCCAACTGCAGCTGGCTGGTGGCCTCGAAGCTGACGTTCAGCACGATCTCGTTGTTCTTGACGTACTCCTGCGGGACCTGAACGGACCGGTCCACGTACACCGCGAGATAGGGCGTGAACCCGTTGTCGGTGCACCAGTCGTGCAACGCACGGATCAGATAGGGCCGCGTGGACGAACCCTGTGCTTCTTGTTCAGTGGACATGCTCGTTCTGATCCTGGGCGGTCACGGGGTGATCACTTGCGCATGACCTTTTCGGAAGGCGTCAGCGCCTCGATGTAGGCCGGGCGCGAGAAGATGCGCTCAGCATACTTCAACAGCGGCAGCGCGTTCTTCGACAGCTCGATCCCGTAATAGTCAAGGCGCCACAGCAGCGGGGCGATGGCCACGTCGAGCATCGAAAAGTCGTCGCCCAGCATGTACTTGTTCTTCAGGAAGATGGGAGCGAGCTGGGTCAGGCGATCGCGGATCTGCGAGCGGGCCTTCTCGAGCTGCTTGTCATTGGCCTTGACGCCACCACGGCCTTCGAGCAGGTTGACGTGAGCGAACAGCTCCTTCTCGAAATTCAGCAGGAACAGACGCACGCGGGCACGGGCCACCGGGTCACCGGGCATCAGCTGCGGGTGCGGGAAGCGCTCGTCGATGTACTCGTTGATGATGTGCGACTCGTACAGGATGAGGTCGCGCTCCACCAGGATGGGCACCTCGTTGTACGGGTTCATCAGGGCGATGTCTTCGGGCTTGGCGAAGATGTCGACGTCACGGATCTCGAAATCCATGCCTTTTTCAAACAGGACGAAACGGCAACGGTGCGAGTAGGGGCAGGTCGTTCCGGAATACAGCACCATCATGGCGGCGGCTCCTAAGGTCAAAAGAGGCAGGTGGCGCGTTGCGCCACAAAACAACGAAGCGCAGTGACCCTTTTCAAGGCCACTGCGCCGGTGACGGGCTCACCCAGGGGCGAGACCGCGTCGCGCGTTTACTTCACGTCTTTCCAGTACGCGGCATTCAGGCGCCAGGCAATGAAGGTGAAGATCGCCAGGAAGATCAGCACGCCCACGCCGATGCGGGTGCGCTGAGTCTGCATGGGTTCGGCCATCCACTGCAGGTAGGCCACCAGGTCGGCCATGGCGCTGTCGAACTCCTGCGGCGACAGCTTGCCCTGCGTGACCTGCTCGAAGCCGTCGAAACGGTGCACGGTCTTGCCCGCAGCATGCGGATCCGGCTCGGTCACGAACTTGGCTTCACGCACGCCCTGCAGTTCCCACAGCACGTGCGGCATGCCGACGTTCGGGAAGGTCAGGTTGTTCCAGCCGGTCGGACGGGTGTCGTCGCGGTAGAAAGTGCGCAGGTAGGTGTACAGGTAGTCTGCACCGGTGCCGGAATGGCTGGCACGCGAACGGGCCACCAGGGTCAGGTCCGGCGGCACGGCGCCGAACCATTCCTTGGCATCGCGCGGGTTCAGGGACACCTTCATCACGTCACCCACCTTGTCGGTCGGGAACAGAAGGTTGTCCTTGATCTGCTGTTCGGTCAGGCCGATGTCCTTCAGGCGGTTGAAGCGCATGAAGGCCGCTGCGTGACAGTTCAGGCAGTAGTTGACGAAGATCTTGGCGCCGTTCTGCAGGGCGGCCAGGTCGGTCACGCGCTCCTTGGGGAACTTGTCGAGGACCAGGTCACCGCCCGAGGCCTGCGCACCCGTCACCAGGGCGAAGGCGGCCAGCAAAGAGGCAAGCAGTTTTTTCATGGTTGTTCTTTCCTGCGTCGGTCAGTGGGGCGTGAAGGTGACGCGCTCGGGCACCGTCTTGAAGGTACCCAGCTGGCTCCACCACGGCATCAGCACGAAGAAACCGAAGTAGAGCAGCGTGCCGACCTGCGACACCAGTTCACCCGTGGGCGACGGCGGCTGCACGCCCAGGTAGCCCAGGATCACGAAGTTGACGACGAAGACCGCGTAGACGATCTTGTGCCAGCCCGGACGGTAGCGGATGGACTTCACCGGGCTCTTGTCGAACCAGGGCAGACCGGCCAGGATCACCACGGCGCCGCCCATCACGGCCACGCCCCAGAACTTGGCTTCGAAGGTCTTGAGCAGACCGATCACCACGGCTGCGATCACCAGACCGGCGACCTTGGCCTTGCCGTCGCCCTTGCCCTTGACCAGGTTCAGCACGGCGCCCAGCGCGATGATGATGGCCAGCACGTTGACCATCAGGTCAGTCGTGGCACGCAGCATCGAGTAGAACGGCGTGAAGTACCAGACCGGCGCAATGTGCGGCGGGGTCTTGAACGGGTCGGCCGGGATGAAGTTGTTGTACTCGAGGAAGTAACCACCGAACTCCGGCATGAAGAAGATCACGGCCGTGAACACGATGAGGAAACCGCCCACGCCCAGCAGGTCGTGCACCGAGTAGTACGGGTGGAAGGGAATGCCATCCAGCGGCTTGCCGTTGGCGTCCTTCTTGGCCTTGATCTCGACGCCGTCCGGGTTGTTCGAGCCCACTTCGTGCAGCGCGATGATGTGCGCGACCACCAGGCCCAGCAGGACCAGCGGCACAGCGATCACGTGCAGCGAGAAGAAGCGGTTCAGCGTGGCATCGCCCACGACGTAGTCGCCGCGGATCAGGATGGCCAGGTCAGGACCGACGAACGGGATGGCGGCAAACAGGTTGATGATCACCTGGGCGCCCCAGTACGACATCTGGCCCCAGGGCAGCAGGTAGCCCATGAAGGCTTCGGCCATCAGCGCCAGGAAGATCAGGCAGCCGAAGATCCAGACCAGTTCACGCGGGGTGCGGTACGAACCGTAGATCAGGCCACGGTACATGTGCAGGTACACCACCACGAAGAACGCCGAGGCGCCGGTCGAGTGCATGTAGCGGATCAGCCAGCCCCAGGGCACATCGCGCATGATGTACTCGACCGAGGCGAAGGCCAGTTCGGCATCCGGCTTGTAGTTCATGACCAGGAAGATGCCGGTCACGATCTGGATCACCAGCACCAGCAGCGCCAGCGAGCCGAAGAAATACCAGAAGTTGAAGTTCTTCGGCGCGTAGTACTCGCCGACGTGCTCGTTCCAGAGCTTGGTGGCCGGGAACCGGTTGTCCACCCAGGTGAGGAGCTTTTCACCGGCGCCAGCGCCGGCGGGGGCTTGTTTCATTTCAGCCATCGTGGGGTCTCCGATCAGGCCTTCTTGTCTTCACCGATCAGCAGCTTGCTGTCGGACAGGTACATGTGGGGCGGGATCTCCAGGTTGTCCGGAGCGGGCTTGTTCTTGAAGACGCGGCCGGCCAGGTCGAAAGTCGAGCCGTGGCAGGGGCACAGGAAGCCACCCGGCCAGTCGTCCGGCAGCGACGCCTGCGGACCGGACTGGAACTTGGTGGAGGGCGAGCACCCGAGGTGGGTGCAGATGCCGACCGCCACCAGCAGTTCGGGCTTGATCGAGCGATGGGTGTTGCGGCAGTACTCGGGGGTGAGTTCGGCCGGCTTGCGTTCGGAATTCGGATCAGCCAGCTGCGGATCGATCTTCTTGAGTGCGGCAAGCTGCTCGGGCGTGCGCTTCATGATCCACACGGGCTTGCCGCGCCACTCGACCGTCATCATCTCACCCGGCTTGAGGGCGCTGATATCAGCCTCGACGGCCGCGCCGGCAGCACGCGCACGTTCGGAAGGTTGGAAGGTCGAAACGAAGGGGATGGCTGTGGCCACGCCGCCCACGCCACCGGCGGCGCAGGCCATGGTCACCCAGGTCCGACGGCTTTGGTCCACTGGCTGATTGCTCATGGTTTTCCTTGAGGACGATGACATTGAATGGGGTCAACCGCGCATTCTAACGGACGCGCACTGCCTTCCTGGCGCATCGCTGCCCGCCGTGCTGAGACTCTGGTCTGGATCAATGTGCGTCATTTGCACCACAGGGCCGCCCGCGGCGCCGCGTCCGCGATCCGGAAAGAGCCGTTTGGACGACTGTATGCCGCCGTGAGACTGGTGACAATTTGCAAAATAGACACAAGGCTGCGGCATCGCGGCCGATAAGCTCGTACCGAGTGCCGTCGATGCCACCGGCATCCCTGGCTGGTCAGCCCATGTAAGAGGAAGCGCCCCCGTGACCGACCCGCGAAACGACGCGATCGTCCAGGCCGCCGCCAGCCGAGTGCAGGCGGCGGTGTCGGACGCGCTCGATCGCCTGGCGCTGCAGACCGGCCCGTTGGCGATGGCCGCCACCAGCAACCTGCAGCGCCAGTTGCTGATGAACGTCGACGGCGTGCTGCGGCGCCAGACACCTCGACTCAACCAGGCGTTTACCCGGGCCCTGATTGCCCGCCTTCAGAAGACGTTTGGCGGTCGCGATGATGGCCATGGCGCCCCGATCCGCCTGACACGCGACGCGGACTGGACTGCTCTGACCCTCGTTGACAACGCCGAGGTGGAGCGCGGCGTTCACGCGGAGCGGCTGGGTCAGTCGCTCGCCAGCGAGTGCCAGGAGGTGCTGGCGGAACTTGATAACCACCTTGCGACGCTGCTGGCGGCCAACCAGTTGGAGCGGCATGCGCTGCGCCCCGCGCGGCTGGCAGACGCCCTGCTGGAGGCCGTCGCAGAAGTCGAGGGCGATGCCGAGGTGGCGCAGTTGCTGGGCCTCCACCTGGGCCGGGTTCTGGGGCCCCTGCTCGGCCCCTGTTATCAGCAGATCATTGCGCACCTGCGGTCACATGGCATCCGCCCGCAGGCGATGACGGTGCAACGCAGCCGTGCCAGCACGGGGCCCGGCTCGCTGAGTGGCGGGGGGCTGGCCAGCGGGCAGACGCCTCTGAGCACCCGCCCGTCCAGTCTCGGCGGCCCTCTGACCGACGAGGGCGGGCGCCATGACGAAAGCCCGGCCTGGCGCGGTGCGGCCAGCCTGCCCTCCGAGGCGCACCTGCGGGCAGCCCATGCACTGAGCCACATGTTCGGCGTCACGATGCCGGCCCCGGCCGAGGAATCGCTGCCGCCGATGCGCCTGCGCGCCCAGGCCGCGGGCGGGGGCGCTCATCCCGGCCAGCTGGCACCGGCCTCTTCCGACTTTCAGGCGTTGTTGCAACGCATCAACCGTCAGGCGGCGGGGCCGTCGTGGTCCGATGCCCTGGCACCGCACGAGCCGGATGGCGGCGACGCCGGTACCGCGCCCGGCTTTGCCGGCCGGCTCATGGCCGCCAACCTCATCCGCGCCCACCGCGATGAACTGATCCGCACCAGCGGCGGGGCCGCGCTGGACCAGATGGTCATCGACATCGTGGCCGCGCTGTTCGATCAGGTGCTGTCCGACCCGAAGGTGGCGCCCGAAATGGCGCGCCAGATTGCCCGGCTGCAAATGCCCGTGCTTCGCGTCGCGCTGGCCGACATGGGCTTCTTCCATTCGCGCAAGCACCCGGTGCGGCGCTTCGTGAACCGCATTGCCACGCTGTCGGTCGCCTATGACACGCTGGAGGCCGGCCCCGGCAAATCCTGTCTGGAGCAGGTCACGGCGCTGGTCAACGACATCGTGGACGGCGACTTCGACAACATGGCGCTTTACGAAGCGAAGCTGTCGGAGCTGGAGCGGCACATCGAGTCGAGCAACGCCCGCGAATCTGCCGAGAATGCGGCTGTTCAGGCGCTGCTGAGCGGCAAGGAGGCCGACCTGCGCGTGCAGCAACGCTACATGCACTTGCTGCGGCGGGAACTGGCCGACGTGTCGATGCCGGACTTCGTGCGCGACTTCCTGACGCAGATCTGGAGCCAGGTGCAGGTGATGGCTTCGGCCCGCGACGGCACGCAGTCGGCATTTGCCGCCCGGATGCGCAAGGCGGGCCACGACCTGGCGCTGAGTGTGCAGCCCAAGGGCTCACCTGCCCTGCGCAAGGCCTTCCTGATGACGCTGCCCCAGCTGATGAAGGACCTCAACGAGGGCCTGGCGCTGATCCAGTGGCCGGAGGAAGCGAAGCAGGCATTTTTCTCGCAACTGCTGCCGGCGCACGCGGAATGCCTGAAGCAGGCGCCGCACCACGATCTGACGCAACGCCTGCTGGAGCAGCAACTCAACAAGGTCGAGCGCATCGACATCCCCAGCCGGGAAGACGCGGCAAACGACCCGCTGCCCGCCGCCATCGAAGACCTGCAGTCGCCACCCGTGCTGACGGTGGTCTCCGCGCTGACGCCGGAGGAGGTGCAGGAAGCGGGCTTCGTGCCGGAGACGTCGGTGTCGATGGAGCCGCTCGACATCGACCTGGACGAGCCCGCCGGCGAGGTGGACCCTTCGCTGATGGAGGTGGACATCAACCTCGACGCCCCGCCGCCGCCGGTGGCCGGCCTGCAGCTGGTGCACCATGTGCAGAAGGGGACTGCCTACCAGATGCTGATGCAGGGCGAGTGGAAGAAGGTGCGCCTGACCTGGGTGAGCGACGGCCGCACGTTCTTCATCTTCACGCAGGGGCATCTGCACAAGAAGACCATTTCGCTGACGGCGCGCACACTGGCCAAGATGTGCGACACCGGCCGCTTCAAGGCCTTCGAGCAGTCAGAATTGCTCGAACGCGCCACGATGCGGGCCCGCCGTCAGCTGGCGGCGCTCGGCACCGGCGGACGCTCGGCAGCCTGAGGGCTCAGCGCGCGGCCCTTCGGCCGGCCACCATGCGGCGCGCCATGGCGGCGGCCTGAGCAAAACTGCTGGCATCGGCCTGCCCCGTTCCGGCAATGTCGAAGGCGGTGCCATGGTCCGGGCTGGTCCGCACGAAAGGCAGCCCCAGTGTCACGTTCACGCCCTGATCGAGCCCCATGTACTTGACCGGAATCAGGCCCTGGTCGTGGTACATCGCGACCACCACGTCGAACTCACCCGGATGGGCCGGGGGATCGTGGCGGGCACGCATGAAGACGGTGTCGGGTGCGACCGGCCCATGCGCGTCGATGCCCTCGGCCCGGGCTGCCTCGATGGCCGGACCGATGATGGTGAGTTCTTCGTCGCCGAACAGGCCGCCCTCGCCCGCGTGCGGGTTCAACCCGGCCACAGCGATGCGGGGCGACGCCACACCCCAGGTGGCCGCGGCCCGGTGGGTGATGCGCAGGGTCTCGAGCACCGCAGGCAGCGTCACCTGTTCGATGGCGCGGCGCAGGGCCACATGAATGGTGACCAGCACGGTCTTGAGCTGGTCATTGGCCAGCATCATGCGGACGGGCGCCGGCGGCTCTCCCGGCGCCGCACCCTCCGCCTGCAGAAGCTCGGTGTGGCCCGGGTAAGGCTCGCCGGCCAACGCGAGCGCTTCCTTGTGCAGCGGCGCGGTCACGATCGCGTCGACTTCCCCGCTTCGCGCCAGGCGAACGGCCTCACGGATGCACGCGGCCGCCGCCCGCCCTGCCCGCTCGTCAACCTGCCCGACGGGCGCAGCCACCAGGTCGGCCGGCATGCCGGGCGGCGCCCAGACGCCCATCGTGCCGGCCGGCAAGGCCCACGCCTCGTGCGGCGAGGACAAGGCCTGTACCGCCACGCGGCCCGGCGCCACCCAGCCGATCGCCCGCGTCATCACGGCCGGATCCCCGATCACGACCGCCGAGGGCCGAACCTGGTCGACCCACCAGCGCGCGATGATCTCCGGTCCGATCCCACAGGCGTCCCCCATCGTGATGGCCAGATGCACGGGTGTCCCGGCGTCGGGAGAAGCGGAGTGCGGGGAGGTGGTCATGGCGCAGTTTGAGCAAAGGTGGATGACACACGATATTGTCAGCGGGGAAACCCCAGGGCTGGCCCTGCGATTGCTACACTGCCAGCCTATGAATTGGTTGGACGACATCCGTTGGGATGACAAGGGCCTGGTGCCCGTGATTGCGCAGGAAGCTCAGACCGGCGACGTGCTGATGTTTGCCTGGATGAACCGGGACGCACTTGCCAAGACAGCCGAACTCGGTGAAGCGGTGTATTTCAGCCGCTCACGAAGCAAGCTCTGGCACAAGGGCGAGGAATCGGGGCACATCCAGAAGGTGCACGCGATCCGCCTCGACTGCGACAACGATGTGGTGCTGCTGCAGGTGACGCAGCTGGGACACGAGCCCGGCATCGCCTGCCATACCGGCCGGCACAGCTGCTTTTTCCAGAAGTACGAGAACGGCCAGTGGGTGAGCACCGAACCGGTGCTGAAAGACCCGGGCCAGATTTACAAGTGAGCGCCACCATGAGCGACACCCCCGACCACCTCGACGTACTGGCCCGCGTGGCCGACGTGATCGCCTCCCGAAAGGGGGGTGACCCGGAAAAAAGTTATGTGGCCCGCTTGTTTCACAAGGGCACCGACACCATTTTGAAGAAGGTGGGTGAGGAAGCCACCGAAACCGTCCTGGCCGCGAAGGATCTGGCCGCCGCACCGGAATCGGCCGCGGCACGCCAGGCGTTGGTGGGTGAGCTGGCCGACCTGTGGTTTCACTCGATGGTGGCGATGGCCCACCTCGGACTCGGCCCGCAGGATGTGGTGGCCGAGCTGGCGCGGCGCGAAGGGCTTTCCGGCCTGGAAGAGTTCGCGCGGCGGTCGGCTCCCGCCAACAAACCTGTGGTGTGAGTGATGCTGAGGTGCTGTCGTCATACAGTTGACAGCCTGCAGGTCTACCATTCGCGCATGTACGGTGCCCCGGTTCAGCCGCGGAGCGTCATTTTTCCTGTAGTCGTTGCGGCCTGACGCCGCTTTGGAGAGAGAACATGGGTTCATTCAGCATCTGGCACTGGTTGATCGTGCTGGTGATCGTGGTGATGGTGTTTGGCACCAAGAAACTCAAGAATGTCGGCAGCGACCTCGGCTCCGCCGTGAAGGGCTTCAAGGACGGCATGAAGGACGGCGGCAGCCCCGAGCAGCCTCCGCAGCAGGTGACCGGCGCCCACCGCACCGACGCCAACACGGTCGACGTTGACGCCAAGACCAAGTCGTGATCTTCACACCCCGCGGTGGCCGCCTGCTGAAGGCGGCCGGGGTTCCGCGCCATGATTGATTTCGGCATCGACAAGATCGCGTTGATCGGGGCTGTGGCGCTGATCGTGCTCGGCCCGGAGCGTCTGCCCCGTGTCGCACGCACGGTCGGCGTGCTGCTCGGCAAGGCGCAGCGCTACGTCCAGCAGGTCCAGAGCGAAGTCAACCGCTCCATCGAGGTCGAGGAACTGCGCAAGATGCAGACCGACATCAGCGACGCGGCGCGCGATCTGGGCAGCCAGGTTCAGCAAGGTCTCAACGAGGCCACCCAGGCCCTGTCGGGGCAGGACGTCAACGAAGCATCGTCAGCAGGTGGCAGCTTCTACAACGACCTGACGCACACGCCCTACTACGGCAACCCGGTGCCCGTGCGCAAGAACTGGCGCCTCAAGCGCGGCGCCACGCCCCTCTGGTACAAGCAGCGTCACGGCGTCCGCCGTCACGTGCAGTCTGGCGCGGCCCGCGTGGCGCGCTTCCGTCCCGCTTCGGGCGCCTCTCGCCATCCGTGATTCACCGTGAGTGACCCCTCCCAACGCCCGGAAGAGCCCACGGGCGCCGAGCAGCCGTTTGTCTCCCACCTGATCGAACTGCGCGACCGGCTCATCCGGTGCGTGATCGCGGTGGGCATTGCCTTTGCCGTGCTGGCCATCTACCCCTCGCCCTCGGGTCTGTACGATCTGCTGGCGGCGCCGCTCGTGTCGCACCTGCCCAAGGGCGCCACGCTGATCGCCACCAACCCGATCTCGCCCTTCATGGTGCCGATCAAGGTGACGATGCTGGCAGCCCTGATGCTGGCCCTGCCGGTCGTGCTGTTCCAGATCTGGGCTTTTGTGGCGCCCGGTCTCTACACACACGAGAAGCGCCTGGTGTACCCGTTGATCATCACCAGCACGGTGCTGTTCTTCATCGGCGTGGCGTTCTGCTACTTCTTCGTGTTCGGGCAGGTCTTCAAGTTCATCCAGAGTTTTGCCCCCAAGAGCATCACCGCGGCGCCGGACATCGAGGCCTACCTGAGCTTCGTGCTCAACATGTTCCTGGCATTCGGCGCAGCGTTCGAGGTGCCGGTGGTGCTGATCATCCTCGCCCGCATGGGCATGGTCACGATCGAGAAGCTGCGCGCTTTCCGCAGCTACTTCATCGTCATCGCCTTCGTGATTGCCGCGGTGGTGACGCCGCCCGATGTGGTGTCGCAGCTGGCGCTCGCCATCCCGATGTGCCTGCTGTATGAACTCGGCATCTGGGGCGCGATCCTGTTCGTCAAGCACACGCAGGCACCCGACGCCGACGCCGCCGGCGCCTCTTCGTCAGAACCCCCTTCCGCGTGACGCCCCTTTCGGCGTGGTGATGAAAAAGGGCCCCGAGGGGCCCTTTGTTCAATCTTCGTCGTCTTCCTGCGGGCGCAGCGGCTGCTTCGGTCTGCGCGCGGGCACCACGGTGAGCTTGGCCACCTGCCCTTCACGCAACACCTCCACCGGTGCGGCCTGACCCGGCTTGAGCGCCGCCACGGCATTGAGCAGCTGGGCGGTGTTGGCCACTCCGGTCTTGCCCACCTTCAGCACGACGTCGCCGGGACGCAGGCCGCCCTGCGCGGCGGGGCCGTTCTGCAGCACCCCGGTGATCAGCACACCGTCACGCACCGGCAGGTTGAAGGTCTCGGCGATCTCGGGCGTCAGGTCGCGCGGTTCGACGCCGATCCAGCCACGTGTGACCTGACCTTCCTGAATCAGGCTGTCGAGCACCTGGCGGGCCGTGGAGACCGGGATCGCGAACCCGATGCCCATATTGCCTCCCGAGCGCGAGTAGATGGCGGTGTTGATGCCGATCAGGTTGCCCCCCCCGTCGACCAGCGCTCCGCCCGAGTTACCCGGGTTGATGGCAGCATCCGTCTGGATGAAGTTCTCGAAGGTGTTGATGCCCAGCTGGTTGCGGCCGAGTGCACTGACGATGCCCGAGGTGACGGTCTGCCCGACGCCAAAGGGGTTGCCGATGGCCAACACCGCATCGCCCACCTGCAGCTCATCCGAGTTGCCGAAGGCGATGAACGGCAGTCGGTCGAGATTGACCTTGAGCACGGCCAGGTCGGTATCCGGATCGGTACCGATGACCTTGGCGCGGGCCTTGCGCCCATCGACCAGCATGACCTCGATGTCTTCCATGCGGTCGATCACGTGGTTGTTCGTGAGCACGTAGCCTTCCGGCGACACGATGACGCCCGAGCCCACGCCCGACTGCGGCTGGCTTTCCTGATCGCCGAAGAAGTAACGGAACCACGGATCCCGGCTGTGCGGGTGGCGCGCGCCCGAGTTGCTGGTGATGACGCTCACCACGGTGGGCGCCGCGCGACGTGCCGCATCGGCAAAGCCACCCGGCGGTGCCTTACCGGTCGACCGGGCCGTGGGTGCCGACAGCACCGTGGGCGAAGGCAGGCCCTGGCGCCAGGTCAGAGACTGGATCCACTGGGGCTTGAACGTGGACAGCACGAACAGCACTGCCACGGCGACCGTCACGGTCTGGGAGAAAATCAGCCAGGTTCTACGCATTCAACATCACCGTCCAGAAAGGGACTGCCGTGATCGACAGAGACTCGATGGTCAGCTACACCCAGATGCTGCTGGACGCAGGCCGTTTCAAGGATTATGGGCCGAACGGGCTGCAAGTCGAGGGGCGATCGTCCATCCGCAAACTGGTCACTGGTGTGACGGCCAGCCTCGCGCTGATCGAAGCGGCCGTTGCAGAAGGTGCCGACGCCCTCCTCGTGCACCACGGGCTGTTCTGGCGGGGCCAGGACGGCCGCGTGACAGGCTGGATGCGGCAGCGCCTGGGCCAGCTGCTCGCGCACGACATCAACCTCATCGCCTACCACCTGCCGCTGGACGCCCACCCCGAGCTGGGCAACAACGCCCAGTGGGGGCAAAAGCTGGGCCTGGCGTCCGACGCCCGGTTCGGCGATCAGGATCTGGGCTTCCTGGGCGCGGCGCCCGAAGGTCTGACGCTGGACGGACTGGCCAACCGGGTCAGGACTGCGCTGGACCGGGAGCCGGTCGTGCTGCCTGGCGACGGGCGCCCGCTGCGCCGGGTGGCATGGTGCAGCGGGGGCGCGCAAGGTTACTTCGAGCATGCCATTGGCGCCGGCGCCGATGTGTTCCTGACGGGCGAGGTGTCTGAGCCGCAGGCGCACTACGCGCGAGAGACCGGGGTGGCCTTTCTCTCGTGCGGCCACCACGCCAGCGAGCGATACGGCGTGCAGGCGCTCGGCACCCACCTGAGTGAACGTTTCGACCTCACCCATGTGTTCATCGACGTGCCCAATCCGGCCTGAGCGCCTTCGGGCATCGGCTAAGCTCGCCAGATGGCGTATTTCCACCCCCTCCCCGGCCGGGTCCTGACGCTGGCGGCGATGCTTCTGGCGCTGGCCCCGTGCGGCCACGCCGCTTCACCCGCCCCGACTGCCGACACGCTGATCTATGAGACGCGCGAAGGCGACACGCTCATCGCGCTCGGCGAGCGCCTGCTGGCCAGACCGCAGGATTGGCGCCGGGTGGCCGAGCTCAACCGGATCGAGGCCCCGCGCCGCATTCCGGTCGGCACACGCCTGCGTTTCCCCGTCAGCTTGCTGAAGCACGTGCCGCGCGACGGCACCGTCCTGGCGGCTGTGGGCGACGCGAGCCTGCAGGCTCCGGACGGCGCACCGCGCAGCATCCGCCCGGGCGATGCCTTGCCACCGGGCAGCGTGGTGCGCACAGCGAGCAATGGTTATGTCACGGTGAAGCTGGCCGACGGCTCGGTGTTGCGCATCCAGGCCGACACCGAGGCGCGGCTCGACACCTCGCGTCAGTACCAGCAGGCTGGTTTCTTCGCCTCGGTGTGGGAGGTCGTTCGCGGCCGTGTCGAGGCGCTGGTGACCCACATGACAGGGGGCGAACCGCGCTTCCAGGTCAGGACACCGCAGGCCGTGCTGGGCGTGCGCGGCACGGAGTTCCGCGTGGACGCCGATGCGACCCGCGGCCAGACACGTGGCGAGACCCTCACCGGGGCCGTTGCCGTACAGGGTGGTCGGGGCGAAACCCTGGTGCGCGCCGGGTTCGGCACCGTGACGCAGGCGGGCATGGCGCCGGCCGCAGCGCGCCCTCTGCCGCTGGCGCCGGACATGGCAGGCCTGCCCGCGCTTCAGGAACGCATCCTTGTGCGCTTCCAGTTGCCCTCGGTGCCCCAGGCGGTGGCCTACCGGGGGCAGGTGGCCGAAGACGAGCAGTTCCAGATCGTCCGGGGCGAGGTGACGAGCAGCACCCCTCAACTGCGTTTCGCCGATCTGCCTGACGGCGACTACGTGCTGCGCGCGCGCGCCATCGACGCGCAAGGCCTGGAAAGCCCTGACGCCATCCATCGCTTCAGGTTGAAGGCTCGCCCCGAGGCGCCGATCGCGGCCACGCCGGCGCCTGGTTCGAAGTGGCGGACGGCCTCGGTGCCGCTGGCATGGGCCGCCCACCCGAAAGCCTGGCGCTATCGCGTGCAGGTGGCCAACGCAGCCGACTTCCAGTCGCCGCTGCTCGACCGCGATGACCTGACCGAGACCTCGCTGGATGTGCCCCTGCCGCCGGGTGACTATCACTGGCGCGTCGCGACCACGGCGGCGGGCTCCGATCGCGGGCCCTGGAGTGATCCGCAACGGTTCTCGGTGCGGCCCCAGCCCGCCGCCTTGCCGCCCCCCCAGGTCACCGACGACACCCTGGCCTTTCAAATGCAGGGCGAACCGGGACAGGTGTTCGAGTTGCAACTCGGGCGCGACACGGACTTCCAGTCGCTGGCAGCCACGCAGCGCAGTGGCGATGCCCGCATCGTGCTGCCCAAACCCCAGGAAGGTGGGCTGCTTCACGTGCGCTATCGCGCCATCGACCCGGACGGCTTCATCGGACCGTGGACGGCCCCCCAGCAGCTGGTCCTGCCCGCCTGTGTGCGCAGCGGAACGGGCGAGTGCCTTGGCGCCAGCGGTCGTTTCGCCGTGTCGCCGCCCTGACCGGCCTGAACTGCCTTGCCGCCCAGCATGACGCCCGCCATCGATCGGGCAGCACGAACCGCCGACCCCACGTGGCAGCGTGAATGGCGTTGGCTCAGCGTGGTGCTGGCCGTCCTCGCAGGCTGGGCCAGTTGGGGTCACTGGACCTGGCGACTGGACCAGACGGTGCACGACGCCGCACAGCTCACCTGGACGCGCGGCGCGCCGGACGACATCGTCATCGTCGCCATCGACGACGCCAGCCTCGAAGCAATCGGCCGCTGGCCGTGGCGCCGGGCCATCCATGCGCAGGCGCTGACCCTGATCACCGAGGCCCGCCCGCGGTCGGTGCTCTACAACCTGCTGATGACCGAGCCTGACAGCGACCCCGCGCAGGACCAGTTGATGAGCGAGGCCCTGGCCCGCAGTGCCCGGGTGGTCCTGCCTGTCGGCCATGCCGTGAACAGCCTGGGCCAGGGGCACGAACTGCTCCCCCTGCCCGCCTTCCGGGCCCATGCGCTGCTGGCGCACGCCGACGTCACGCTGGATGTCGACGGCGTGCTGCGACACGCGTGGCTGCATGCCGGCACCCGCCGCGTCAGCTACCTGCACCCTGCCCTGGCGCTGATGCAGGTGGGCAGCGCTGGCGATCAGGGCGCCTCCCGCCTTCAGCGCACCGGCATGCCGCAGACCCTGCTCCCCGCGCCGACGGCTTCTGCGCCCGAGGCGGCGTGGCTGCACACGGACCGCATGGCCATCCGCTTTCTCGGCCCGCCGGGTCGGATCCGGCACGTGTCCATGGCGGCACTGCTGCGCGGCGAGGTGCCTGCCCGCACCTTCACCGGGCGAGATGTGCTGATCGGCGTCACCGCACGCGGCCTGGCCGACACCTTTCTGACCCCCGTGACCAGCCAGAGCACGGGCATGCCCGGCGTCGAGGTGACAGGCCAACTGCTGGCCAACCTGCGCCACGGGGGCGCCCTGTTCACCGTCCCCCGCCCCGTTCAGGCCGCGATCGCCGCCACGCTGGTGCTGCTGCTTGGCTGGTCATTTCAGACCGTCACCCCTCGCAAGGCGCTGGCCCACGCCGTTGCGCTGTCGGCCGGCGCGCTGACGGGGTCGTGGCTGCTCATGGCCTTCGACATCTGGTGGGCGCCCTTCAGCACCGTGCTCGTGGCCATGCTGGCGTACCCCGTCTGGAGCTGGCGGCGTCTGGAGGCCACGGCGCACGCCCTGCAGGACGAGCTGGACCTCATTGCGCAGGACCCGCTGGCGGCAAAGGGACAGCAACCCGCACCGAGGGCGGGTGATCTGCTGGACCAGCGCACCGCAGCACTGCGCCATGCCGGCGCCCAGCTGCGTGAAGCGCGGCAACTGCTGGCCGACACGTTGACAGCCTTGCCCGATGCCGTGCTGGTGGCCGACGCCGACGGACGCGTCACGCAGGCCAACCGCCAGGCCGCGGTGATGGGAGGGCACGATGAATCGACCGCGATCCTCGGTCGACCGCTGACGGCGGTGCTGGCCGAGCTGACGCCGGTCGAAGCCCCCTCATGGGACCTCCTGTTCCAGCGCGTGGCGTCCCAGCCGGGCGGCGGCATCGCAGACGACGAGCGGGCCCAGCTTGCTTCCGTGACCACCGAGGCCAGTGACCTTCAGGGTCGCCAGTACCTGGTCCACCTCGTGCCGATGCGCCCCCCTGCAGGATCAGACGACGAGGACGTCTGGCCGGACGAAACCAGACGCCCTGGCGGGGTGATCGTGTGCGCCACCGATGTGACCGAGTTGCGCCACGCCGAGATGCAACGCCAGGAGCTGATGGGCTTCATCGCGCACGACATCCGCTCCCCTCAGGCCTCGCTGCTGGCCCTGGTCGAGCTCCAGCAGATGGGCCATGGGCCGAGCCCCGATGAGGCGCTGCAGCACATCGAAAGCCTGGCACGCGGCACGCTGGACCTGTGCGAGGAACTGCTGCAGGTGATGCGTGCCGAGAACCGCCCCGTCACCCTGCAGCGCACCGACCTGCACTCGCTGGCCGACGAGTGCATCGACGAGGTGAGTCTGCGCGCGCAACTGAAGGACGTCACGCTGCAGCGCACCTGGGACGGAGAACGCCGCCAGCCGGCGGTGGTGGACGGCTACCTGGTGCACCGCGCCCTGGTGAACCTGCTGGGCAATGCCGTCAAGTTCAGCCCGGCGCACAGCACCGTCACGGTGAGCATCGCCACCCAGGAAGGCCACCATGTGATTGCCGTCCAGGACCAGGGCCCCGGCATCCCCACCTCCGAACTGGGCCGCCTGTTCCGTCGCTATGAACGGGTCGAACAAGGGCGCCCGTCGCGCCTGCCACCCGGGATCGGGCTGGGCCTCGTGTTCATCGACACGGTGGCCCGCCGCCATGGCGGACGCGTGGTGGTCGACAACCAGCCGGGCTCGGGCGCGCGCTTCGCGCTGTGGCTGCCTGTCGCTTCGGCCGCGCCCCACACCGCGGGCTGAGCCGCGGCGAGGCAGCGTCTGGCCGCCTCAGTGCGCCAAGGCCTGCTCCAGTTCGGCAAAGCTGCGTGAGTGCCGATCCGGTTCGATGGCGGTGCGCATGGCCATCTCCAGCCGGCTTGCCGAGAACAGGCCCCGCAAGGTCACCTCGGTGCCCTTGCGCTGCGTGACGATCAGGTAGCGCAGACCATGCTCCTGCAGGGTGGCGGCCACGTCGCCCAGGCTGGCATGACGCACGCGGTGCAGGTCCACCGTTTCCCAGAGGTGCACCGGCGTCATGACGTCGGCCAGGGTCAGTTCACGGTGTGGCACGTGGTGGCTGGACGCCCTCAGCACGGGACGCTCACCCTGGATGTCCTCGGCTGTGGCCATGCCCACCAGCTTGCCGTCGGCGCCGGACACGAACACCATCCGCACCCCCGCGCGCATCATCAGATGCAGGGTCTGCGGAAGACCGTCGAGGTGGCTGGCGACCACACAGGGGCCGTGGTGCAGGTCGGTGATCAGGCTGAGCGCCGGGTCTTCCGGGCGCGCCGCGCGCACGACACGCGGCAGGGTCGGGGCCTGGGAAAGGCCCGAGAGCTCAAGCGGCTTGAAACCATGACGAGCTGGCATGTCACGCTCCTTCCACGCTGGTCCGGTGTTCTGGCGGCCTGACCTGCCAGCCTGACAGGGCCTGTGGCACAGCACACCGGTGATGCCTGAGTCGACCGTACGCCCACCGTGCGCGCGCCGCCATCAGGCAAACCATGAGAGAAACGGACAGCGTGACGGACTGCACGCCTGCTGAGCATCAGGCCTCACCAGAGCGGCGAGGCCTGTGGGCCATCAGAGTCGCACGGGGATGCCGCGTCGGGCCATCACGGCCTTGGCTTCACCGACGGTGTACTCGCCGTAGTGGAAGATGCTGGCGGCCAGCACCGCATCGGCGCCGCCCTGCTGCACACCGTCGGCCAGGTGGTCGAGGTTGCCCACGCCGCCCGATGCGATCACCGGCACGCCCACGGCGTCGCTGACGGCGCGGGTCAGGGCCAGGTCGAAGCCGGACTTGGTGCCATCGCGGTCCATGCTGGTCAGCAGGATCTCGCCGGCGCCGTGCTCGGCCATCTGCTTCGCCCAGGCCACGGCATCGAGCCCGACGTTCTTGCGCCCACCGTGGCTGTAGACGTCCCAGCCTTCGCCGCGCGCGGCCAGGTCGTCACCCTGGCGCTTCTTGGCGTCGATGGCCACCACGATGCACTGCGAGCCGTACTTGTCGGACGCATCGCGGATGACCTGCGGGTTGGCAATCGCCGCCGAGTTGAAGCTGACCTTGTCCGCGCCGGCGTTCAGCAGGCGCCGCACGTCTTCGACCGTGCGCACGCCGCCGCCCACTGTCAGCGGGATGAAGACCTGCGAGGCGACGGCCTCGATGATGTGCAGGATCAGGTCGCGACCATCGCTGGTGGCGGTGATGTCGAGGAAGGTCAGTTCGTCGGCGCCCTGCTCGTTGTAGCGCGCCGCGATCTCGACCGGATCGCCCGCGTCACGCAGTTCGACGAAGTTGACGCCCTTGACGACGCGCCCGCCCGTGACATCCAGGCAGGGAATGATCCGCTTGGCCAGCATCAGAGGCCGCCGTTGAGGTCGTCGGCGCGCTTCTGGGCCACGGCGAAATCGAGGTCACCGCTGTAGATGGCACGGCCGCAGATCACACCTTCGACGCCCTCGCCTTCGACGGCGCAGAGCTGTTCGATGTCAGCCAGGTTGGACAGGCCGCCCGACGCAATCACGGGCACGGTAAGCGCCTGGGCCAGCTTGACGGTGGCTTCGATGTTGATGCCGGAGAGCATGCCGTCACGGCCGATGTCGGTGTAGATCACGCCTTCGACGCCGTAATCCTCGAACTTCTTGGCCAGGTCCACCACCTCGTGGCCGGAGAGCTTGCTCCAGCCATCGGTCGCGACCTTGCCGTCCTTGGCGTCCAGACCGACGATGATGTGCCCGCCGAACGCCGAGCAGGCGTCCTTCAGGAAGCCGGGGTTCTTGACGGCCGCGGTGCCGATGATGACGTAGCTCAGACCGTCATCCAGGTAGCGCTCGATGGTGTCGAGGTCACGGATGCCGCCGCCCAGTTGCACGGGGATCTCGTCACCGACCTCCTTGATGATGGCCTTGATCGCGGCCTCGTTCACCGGCTTGCCGGCGAACGCCCCGTTCAGGTCCACCAGGTGCAGACGACGCGCGCCGGCATCAAGCCAGCGCCGGGCCATGGCGGCCGGGTCCTCCCCGAAGGTGGTGGAGTCGTTCATGTCGCCTTGCTTGAGGCGAACACACTTGCCGTCTTTGAGGTCAATCGCAGGGATCAGCAGCATGGCAGTCGTGCCAGAGTGGAGGGAAGAAAACGGAGCACATTGTGGCCGAAGATCCCTGCCACTCGGCAGGGAGCGACGTCACGGCTTCCAGAGAAGGAAATTGCGGTACAGGGCCAGGCCGTGTTCGGCGCTCTTTTCCGGGTGGAACTGCGTGGCAAAAATGTTATCCCGGGCCACCGCGCAGGTAAAGCGCACACCGTAGTCGGTTTCACCGGCGCTGTGTTGGGGATTGTCGACAACCGCATGGTAGCTGTGGACGAAATAGAAATAGCTGCCGTCGGGCACACCGGCCCACACGGGATGCGGCTCGCCGCCCCAGACGCCCGCGTGACGCGACTGGTAGACGCGGTTCCAGCCCATCTGGGGCACCTTGTAGCGGCTGCCATCGGGCTGGGTCTGCCCTTCCAGGCGGAAGCGGATCACCTTGCCCGGGATGAGACCCAGGCCGGGGGTGTCCTGCTCTTCCGAGTGGTCGAGCAGCATCTGCATGCCGACGCACACGCCCATCAGCGGCTTGGTGGCCGCGGCATCCAGCACGGCGCCGAACAGGTCGCCGCCATGGGCTTCGCGCAGTTCGCGCATGCAGTCGCGCATGGCCCCCTGCCCGGGCAGCACCACGCGCTGGGCCGCTTTCACGACAGCCGGATCGTTGGTGACGACGACGTTCAGGTCCAGGTCCTTGGCCGCGTGCTCGACGGCCTGGGATACGGAACGGAGGTTGCCCATGCCGTAATCGATGACGGCAACGGTCGGGGTCTGGCTCATGGCGTCAGAGGGCGATCGGGGCAGCGAGGCTCAGAGCGAGCCCTTGGTGGAGGGAATGATGCCCGCCATGCGGGGGTCGCGCTCGAGCGCGCCGCGCAGGGCCCGGGCAAAAGCCTTGAACACGGTCTCGCACTGGTGGTGCGCGTTCGTGCCCTTGAGGTTGTCGATGTGCAGGGTGACGCCGGCGTGGTTCACGAAGCCCTGGAAGAACTCGAACGTGAGCTGGGTGTCGAAGCCGCCGATGCTGCCCGCGGTGAACGGGATGTGCATGTGCAGACCCGGACGGCCCGAGAAGTCGATGACCACGCGCGACAGGGCTTCGTCGAGCGGCACGTAGGCGTGGCCGTAGCGGCGGATGCCCTTCTTGTCGCCCACGGCCTTCGCGAACGCCTGACCCAGCGTGATGCCGACGTCCTCGACGGTGTGGTGGCCGTCGATGTGCAGGTCGCCCACCGCATGGATGTCGAGGTCGACCAGGCCGTGGCGGGCGATCTGGTCGAGCATGTGGTCGAAGAAGCCGATGCCGGTGTGCAGCTTGGCCGCCCCCGTGCCGTCGAGGTTGACGCGCACGGTGATCTGGGTTTCAGCGGTGTTCCGGGTGACTTCGGCCACGCGGTCGGTGCAGGCAGGCACCTGGTCGGGAGCGTTCATGCTTGAGGGGCGTTCAGGGGTTCGCTCAGCACCGCGCGCAGGGCGGCAATGAGCGCGTCGTTTTCCGCGGGCAGGCCCACGGTCAACCGGACACAGTTTGCCAGCAATCCATGCGGGCCTGCGACATTCTTGATCAGGATGCCACGCGCTTTGAGGGCCTGAAAGACCGCGGCCGCGTCAGGGACGCGCACCAGGATCATGTTGGCCTCGCTCGGGAAGGCGCGGGCAGCCGGCATCGTGGCCAGCGCGGCCATGAGGCGCTGGCGCTCGGCCTTGATGACCTCGGCCTGGCGCGCGAACTCGTCGGCGTGCTCGAGCGCGAACAAGGCGGCCTCGGTGTTGAGCACGCTGATGTTGTACGGCGGGCGCACCTTGTCGACCTGCTCGATCAGGTCGGCGCGGCCCGTCATGTAGCCCAGGCGGATGCCGGCCAGGCCGAACTTGCTGAGTGTGCGCATCAGCAGCACATGCGGGTGCGCCGCGACGCGGGGCAGCCAGCTGCGGCAGGCAAAGGGCTGGTAGGCCTCGTCGATGATGACCAGGCCCGGGTGGCCCGCGGCGGCGTTGTCGGCCACGGCCTGCACCACGCGGTCGATCGCAGCATCGTCCCACAGGTTGGCCGTGGGGTTGTTGGGGTAGGCGATGAAGGTCAGCGCCGGGCGGTGCTGTGCAATGGCCGCCACCATGGCGTCGGCATCGAGCTCGAACTCGGCGGTGAGCGGCACGCCCACGAACTGCATGCCCGCAATCTGGGCCGACACGGCATACATCACGAAGCCGGGCACGGGCGCCAGCACCGTGGCGCCGGGGCGGGCACAGGCGGTGCACAGCAGGCTGATCAGTTCATCCGAGCCATTGCCCAGCACCAGCCCCATGTCGGCCGGGATGCCGGCGTGGGCGCGCAGCGCGGCATGCAGGTCGTTGATGCGCGGGCCGGGGTAGCGGTTCAGGGCCAGCGGGCTCAGGCGACGGCCCAACTCGTCCTGCAGCGCGGGCGGCAGGGCGAACGGGTTTTCCATCGCGTCGAGCTTGATGTAGCCGGCCGCATCCTGCACGTGGTAGGCGTGCATGGCGCGCACGTCGTCGCGAAAAACGGCCTGGAGGGCGTCGGCCTGCACCGGAGTCTGCGAAGCGAGGGCCATCACTGACCGCCGTCCTTCAGGCGCAGTTCGGCGGCGCGGGCGTGGGCCTGCAGGCCTTCGCCATACGCCAGCACCGCCGCCGTCTTGCCCAGGGCCTGGGCGCCGGCTTCGCTCACCTCGATCAGGCTGGAGCGCTTCTGGAAGTCGTAGACACCCAGCGGCGAGGAGAAGCGGGCCGTGCCCGAGGTGGGCAGCACGTGGTTGGGGCCGGCACAGTAGTCGCCCAGCGATTCGCTGGTGTAGGCGCCCAGGAAGATGGCGCCGGCATGCTTGAGCAGCGGCTCCCATTTGTTGGGCTCGCTGCTGCTCACTTCCAGGTGCTCGGGCGCAATGCGGTTGCTGATGGCGCAGGCCTCGTCCATGCTGCGGGTGTGGATCAGCGCGCCACGCCCTTCCAGCGAGGCGCGGATGATCTCGGCGCGCGGCATGGTGGGCAGCAGGCGGTCGATGGCCTCCTGCACCCGGGTGATGTAGGCCGCATCGGGGCACAGCAGGATGCTTTGCGCCAGCTCGTCGTGCTCGGCCTGGCTGAACAGGTCCATGGCCACCCAGTCGGGCGGCGTGGTGCCGTCGGCCAGCACGAGGATCTCGCTGGGGCCGGCAATCATGTCGATGCCGACCTCGCCGAACACGCGGCGCTTGGCACTGGCCACGTAGGCGTTGCCCGGGCCGGTGATCTTGTCGACCTTGGGCACGGTGCGCGTGCCGTAGGCCAGCGCGGCCACGGCCTGGGCGCCCCCGATGGTGAAGGCACGGCTGACACCCGCCACGTAGGCGGCGGCCAGCACCAGCGGGTTCTTCTCGCCGCGCGGCGTGGGCACGACCATGATGATCTCTTCGACGCCCGCCACGTGGGCCGGGATCGCATTCATCAGCACGGACGACGGGTAGGCGGCCTTGCCGCCGGGCACGTAGATGCCGACGCGGTCCAGCGGCGTGACCTTCTGGCCCAGCAGCGTGCCGTCTTCGTCGCGGTAGGCCCAGCTCAGGCCGCAGGCCTGCTTCTGGCGCTCGTGGTAGCTGCGCACGCGCCGCGCGGCCGATTCGAGCGCGGTGCGCTGCTCGGCGGGCAGGCTGTCGAAGGCGGCTTTCAGTTCGGACTGGCCCAGTTCGAGCGCCGCCATGCCGGGCACGCTCAGCCCGTCGAAGCGGGCGGTGTACTCGAGCACCGCCTCGTCGCCGCGCAGGCGCACGTCGGCCAGGATGGCGGCCACGCGATCTTCGATGGCCGTGTCGGTCTCGGCCGACCAGTGCAGCACCTGCTTGAAGGTGGCTTCAAAGTCGGACTGGGTGGTGGCGAGGTGGCGGATCTGGACTGTCATGGTCTCGAGGATCTCAGAAAACAACCGGCTGGGGTTGGGGCTGGCGATGGCTTGTCTCGATCAACGCGTTAGCGGGAACCGAATGCCCCTGCCCCACATCAGCGCGGAATGGCCGATTCGAAGGCCTGGATCATGGCGCGCAGCGGCTCGCGCTTGAGCTTGAGCGAGGCCTGGTTGACCACCAGCCGCGAGCTGATGTTCATGATCTGCTCGACCTCGACCAGCTTGTTGGCCTTGAGCGTGCTGCCGGTGGAGACCAGGTCGACGATGGCGTCGGCCAGCCCGGTCAGCGGCGCCAGCTCCATCGAGCCGTACAGCTTGATGAGGTCGACGTGCACGCCCTTGTTGGCAAAGTGCTCGCGCGCGATGGTCGTGTACTTGGTGGCGACGCGGATGCGCGAGCCCTGGCGCACGGCGGCTTCGTAGTCGAAGTCGGCGCGCACGGCCACGCTCATGCGGCACTTGGCGATGTTCAGGTCCAGCGGCTGGTACAGGCCGGTGTCGGCTTCGCCGGCGGCGTGCTCGATCAGCACGTCCTTGCCGGCCACGCCCAGGTCGGCGCCGCCGTGGGCCACGTAGGTGGGCACGTCGGTGGCACGCACCAGCACCACGCGCACGTCGTCACGGGTGGTGGGCAGGATGAGCTTGCGGGACTTTTCCGGGTCTTCGGTCACCTGGATGCCGGCGGCGGCCAGCAGCGGCAGGGTCTCTTCGAAGATGCGGCCCTTGGACAATGCGAGGGTGATCATGTGTTTCAGCCCTTCACGCGTTCGATGTCGGCACCGATGGCGCGCAGTTTGGCTTCCATGCGGTCATAGCCCCGGTCGAGGTGGTAGATGCGGTCGACCAGGGTCTCGCCCTCGGCCACCAGACCGGCGATCACGAGGCTGGCCGAGGCGCGCAGGTCGGTGGCCATCACGGTGGCACCCGACAGCTTGGGCACGCCGGTGACGACCGCGCTGTGCCCGTCGACCTCGATCTTCGCGCCCAGGCGGATCAGCTCGTTGACGTGCATGAAGCGGTTTTCGAAGATGGTTTCGTGGATGGCGGCCGTGCCGTCGGCGACGCAGTTGAGCGCCATGAACTGCGCCTGCATGTCGGTCGGGAAGCCAGGGTGCTCCTTGGTGCGGAAGCCCACGGCTTTCGGGCGGCCGGTGCCCTGCACGCGGATGAAGTCGGCCCCCACCTCGATGGTGACGCCGGCTTCGCGCAGCTTGTCGATCACGGTCTCGAGCAGATCGCCGTTGGTGCGACGCAGGGTCACGTCGCCGCCGGCCGCGCCCACGGCGCACAGGAAGGTGCCCGTTTCAATGCGGTCGGGGATGATCTGGTGGGCCTGCGCCAGCGGCAGCCCGTGCAGCCGCTCGACGCCCTGGATGCGGATGCGGTGCGTGCCCTGCCCTTCGATCTTGGCGCCCATGGCGATCAGCAGGCTGGCCAGGTCGACGATCTCGGGCTCCAGCGCGGCGTTCTCGAGGACGGTTTCGCCCTCGGCCAGCGTCGCGGCCATCATCAGGTTTTCGGTGCCCGTGACGGTGACCATGTCGGTGGTGATGCGCGCGCCCTTGAGGCGACCGGGCTGGCCGTCTGCGCCGGCCGGCGTACGCGCCTCGATGTAGCCGTGCTCGACCGTGATCTGCGCGCCCATGGCCTGCAGACCCTTGATGTGCTGGTCGACCGGGCGCGAGCCGATGGCGCAGCCACCCGGCAGCGACACGCGGGCGCGGCCAAAGCGGGCCAGCAGCGGGCCCAGTACCAGGATGGAGGCACGCATGGTCTTGACCAGCTCGTACGGCGCCTCGGGGTTGTCGGCCTGGCCCGCGTCCAGCGTGATGACGCTGGCGTCGTCGGGCTGGCGCTCGGCCGTGACGCCCATGTTGGCCAGCAGCTTGAGCGTGGTGTTGACGTCCTGCAGCTGCGGCACGTTGGCGAGCGTCACGGGCTCGGCGCTGAGCAGCACGGCGCACAGGTCCGGCAGGGCGGCGTTCTTGGCCCCGGAGATGATGACGTCGCCTTGCAGGCGGCGGCCGCCGCGGATCAGGAGTTTGTCCATGAAAACACAAAGGGCGCGAAGCCGCCGCCCGTGCGGAGGTCGCGCCTTGCAGAAAGGAGGTCGATGAAGGGCCGAGGCCGGTGGTCGGATCCGCGTCCGTCGGGGTCAGCCCGCTGCCCGGGGCCGCACAAGGCGGCTCACTTGGCCGGGGTTGCCCACTCGGCCGGGGTCAGCGTCTTCATCGACAGCGCGTGAATCTGAGCCCGCATTCTATCGCCCAGGGCCTGGTAGACCCGCTGGTGGCGTGCGATGCGGGACTTGCCTTCGAACTCGGCCGAGACGATGGTCGCGAAAAAGTGCTGTCCGTCGCCGTCCACCTCAAGGTGTTCGCAGGGCAGGCCCTGGGCAATGTAGTCACGGACTTCGGTGGGCGTGGGATTGGCCATGTCGGACGCTTTCAGAATCTGGGATGAAGAAATGGCTCAGCTGCGGATCTTGTAGCCGGTGCGCAGCAGGCGCAGCGCCACGAGGGAGACGCCACATGCGGCACTGCCGACCACCGCCAGACTGAGCCAGGGGCTGACGTCGCTGACGCCGAAAAAGCCGCGGCGGAAGCCGTCGATCAGGTAGAAGAAGGGGTTGAGGTGCGAAATGCCCTGCCAGAACGGCGGCAGCGAGTGCACCGAATAGAACACGCCGGACAGGAAGGTCATCGGCATGATGATGAAGTTCTGGAAGGCGGCCATCTGGTCGAACTTGTCGGCCCAGAGACCAGCGATCAGGCCCAGAGCGCCCAGCAGCGTGCCGCCCAGAACGGCGAACACCAGGGTCCACACCGGCTCGGCCAGCCCGGGCGGCGCAAACCACACCGTGGCCAGAAACACGCCGGCGCCGACGGCCAGCCCGCGCACCAGCGAAGCACCCACGTAGGCCACGAACCACGCCCGGTGCGACAGCGGCGTGAGCAGCACGAACACCAGGTTGCCGGTGATCTTGCTCTGAATGAGCGAGGACGAGCTGTTGGCGAACGCGTTCTGCAGCACGCTCATCATCACCAGCCCGGGGACGAGGAAGCGGGTGTAGCTCACGCCCTCGAACACCTCGACGTGGTCCTCCAGCACGTGGCCGAAGATGAGCAGGTAAAGCACGGCCGTGAGGACCGGTGCGCCCACGGTCTGGAAGCTCACCTTCCAGAAGCGCATCACTTCCTTGATGAAAAGCGGGCGCGCGCCCTGGATGGAGTCGAGCCAGCTCATGCGTGCACCTCCTGCGAGGCCTCGGCACCGCGGCCGTGCATGATGGCGAGGAACACGTCCTCCAGGTCGGCGCGGCCCATTTCGAGGTCTTCGACCGGGCAGCCGGCCTGACGCAGCGTGGCCAGCACGGACTCCACCTCGGCAGCGTCACGCGCCGGGATCTGCACGATGCGGCCCGTGATGCGGGCGCGGTCGGCCAGGGCCGGAGGCAAGGCGCCGTCGGTCTTGAAGCGCAACATGGTGGAGGCAGTGCGGGCCAGCAGGGCCGAGGTGCGGTCAAGTGCCACCAGCTGGCCCTGCTTGAGCATGCCGATGCGCTGGCACAGGGCCTCGGCTTCTTCCAGATAGTGGGTGGTGAGCAGCACGGCGTGCCCCTGCTTGTTGAGGCGGGCGATGAACTGCCACAGCGTCTGGCGCAGTTCGACGTCGACACCGGCCGTGGGCTCGTCGAGCACGATGACCGGCGGGCGGTGCACCAGCGCCTGCGCCACCAGCACCCGGCGCTTCATGCCCCCCGACAGCTGGCGCATGTTGGCATCGGCCTTGTCGCTCAGGCCCAGGTGGGCGAGCAGTTCGTCGATCCAGTCGTCGTTGCGGCGCAGGCCGAAGTAGGCGCTTTGCAGGCGCAGCGTCTCGCGCACGGAGAAAAAGGGGTCGAAGACCAGCTCCTGCGGCACGACACCCAGGACACGGCGGGCGGCGGCGTAGTCGCTCACGACATCGTGGCCCTGCACCCGCACGGTGCCCTTGCTGGCACGGGCCAGCCCGGCCAGGATGCTGATCAGCGTCGTCTTGCCGGCGCCGTTGGGGCCGAGCAGGCCGAAGAACTCGCCTTCGCCGATGTCGAAGCTGACGTCCTGCAGCGCGTGGACGGTGCGACCGGCCGACACGAAGGACTTGCTGATGTGCTGAAAGGAAACGGCGCTCATGAGGGGGCCGATTCTAGGCGCTGCCCCTTGTCCTGCGCTGGACCACTGTTTTGAGGGGAGCAAGCCGGCTGCGCGGGACAAACCGGTGGTACTTGCGGGTACAGCGCTTTAACATCGCGCGGTTTCCATTTCACGCTGACCTGAGGAGTCCCGCCATGTCTGACCTGCAAGCCCGTTTCGAACAGGCCGTCGTCGAATCCAAGCAACTGACCAGCAAGCCCGACAACAACACCCTGCTGCAGATCTACTCGCTGTTCAAGCAGGGCAGCACGGGCGATGTGCAGGGCGACCGCCCCGGCATGATGGACTTCGTGGGTCGCGCCAAGTACGACGCATGGGCGGCCCTGAAGGGCAAGGGCCAGGCCGAGGCGCAGCAGGCCTACATCGACCTGATCGCCTCGCTCAAGGCCCGCCAGGGCTGATCGTCAGGCCTGGGCGCCCGACGCCTTGTCGATGATGCGGCCGAGGTTCTTCGCGACCTCGGCCTCGATCATGGGCTTGAAGGCCGCCATCATCAGGCCGAGCTTCACCACGAGCTCGAAACGCGTGCCGGTGACGGTCATCGTGCCCGTCACCCCCATGCGCTCAAAAGTCAGCACGTCCTGCTCGGCGCCTTCGGCGTGCTGGCACTCCAGCCCCATCTGCCGTGCCGCACCGTTGGCCCATTCCTTGGCCAGTTCGCGCGCCTTTTCCAGGCCCAGGGTGTGGTCGCGTTCGTAACGCACTTCGCTCATCGTGAGGGTCTCCTTCGGTGGGATGACCGGGGCAGACATCGCCCCGGCGGACACACTATACGGAGATCCGGACCCGCCACGGGCCCTCCTGCCGACGAGGTGAGCGCAGCAGCGCGGGCCCGGCAGGTAAGATTCCCGCATCGCGTCGCCTGCCGTCCAGACCATGTCCACCACCCTGCCCGACCTTGCCGACCGACTGCTGCCCGATGTGGCCCGCCACACGGCCGACATCCAGGCCTTGCGCCGGGATCTGCACGCGCACCCGGAACTGTGCTTTGAAGAAGTGCGGACCAGCGACCTGGTGGCCGACACGCTGACGGGCTGGGGTGTCGAGGTGCACCGCGGCCTGGGCAAGACTGGTGTGGTGGGTGTGATTCAGGGCCGGCCCGGCCCGCGTGCGATCGGCCTGCGCGCCGACATGGACGCGCTGCCCATGACGGAGCACAACACCTTTGCGCACGCGAGCCGCCACCCGGGCCGCATGCACGCCTGCGGCCACGACGGGCACACGGCCATGCTGCTGGCGGCCGCCCGCCATCTGGCGTCGAACCGCGACTTCGATGGCACGGTGTACCTGGTGTTCCAGCCGGCCGAAGAAGGCGGCGGTGGCGCGCGCGAGATGATCCGCGATGGGCTGTTCGAGCGCTTCCCGATGGACGCCATCTTCGGCATGCACAACTGGCCGGGTCTGCCGGCTGGCACCTTCGCCATCAAGGACGGGCCCTGCTTCGCCTCGAGCAACGACTTCACGATCCGCATCGAGGGCAAGGGCTGCCATGGCGCCATGCCGCACCTGGGAATCGACCCGGTACCGGTGGCGTGCCAGCTGGTGCAGGCCTTCCAGACCATCCTCACGCGCAACCTGAAGCCCGTGGAGACGGGCGTGATCTCGGTGACGATGATCGAAGCGGGCGAGGCGACCAACGTGATCCCCGAGGCGGTGACGATGCGGGGCACGGTGCGCACCTTCACGCACGAGGCACTCGATCTGATCGAGCAGCGCATGCGCGAGATCACGACGCAGCTGTGCGCTGCCTTCGGCACCCAGGCGGACTTTGACTTCCACCGCAACTACCCGCCCACCATCAACCATCCCCATGAGACCGCATTTGCGCGGCAGGTGATGACCGAGGTGGTCGGGCCGGAACGCGTGCAGGCCTTCGAGCCGACGATGGGTGCCGAGGACTTCAGCTTCTTCCTGCAGCACAAGCCCGGGGCGTACTTCGTCATCGGCAATGGCGACGGGGCACACCGCGAAGGCGGGCACGGGCTGGGGCCCTGCATGCTGCACAACCCGAGCTACGACTTCAACGACGCCCTGATCCCGGTGGGCGCGACGTTCTGGGTGGCGCTGGCCCGTCGCTGGCTCAATCTGGGGGTTGGCAAGCTCACCTCACCCTGATACGGTGAAGTCGCCCCTGATTCGGGGGGCGCATCAACATCACAGGGGATTCACATGACGCTTGTCTCCAAGCTGGCTCGCACCAGCCTAGCCGCGCTGGGCGTGGCCGCCGCTTTCAACGCCCATGCCGTCACGGCCGCCGACCTTCAAGGCACCTGGACCGGAACCTGGAACATCACCGACTGGTACGACGGTGAGACCAAGGTGGAAGGTGATCCGTTCAGTGCGGCCGTCACCCTGGTGGTGACCGGACTGGTCGGGGGTGCCTACGGCACGGTGAACGTGGATGTGCCGGACGCCATCGGCGAGGATTACACGGGCGTCATCACGGCGATCGGGCCGGACGCCCCGGGGAGCGCCGTTCAGATCGACATCGCCTACCCTGCGCTGTTCGATGGGACGGCCGCCCGGTTGACCGGCACCCTCACGGGTCTGACGCTCACGGGCCTGTATGAGGAACTGAACATCCCGGTCGAGAACTACGTTCACTGGGCGGGCAACATCACGTTGACCACCCCGGTGCCGGAGCCGGGCAGCGTCGCCCTCGCCGTCGCGGGCCTGGGCGCGGTGTGCTGGCGCCAGCGCCGTCGTCTGGCGGCCGCTGCCTGACGTGCCTCACTGACCGATCTTCCCCCAGGTCGATCGGCCCAGACGCCATCCATCGGCGTTTCAAGGTCGGTTTCTAGAGTGGCAGGAAGCCCCGCCTCGAAGGCGGGTTCCCTTCCTCCAGCCCCTCCAGGGACCGACTTTCATGAATCAGCAAGACCGCCGCAGTTTTCTGCGCAACATTGGCTCGGCCGTCGGCGCCAGTGCCGCCCTTGCCAGCTTTCCGCCTGCCATCCAGCGCGCCCTGGCCATCCCGGCCAACCAGCGCACGGGCACGATCCACGATGTCGAGCACATCGTGATCCTCACGCAGGAAAACCGCTCGTTCGACCACTACTTCGGCACACTGGCCGGCGTGCGCGGCTTCGGTGACCCGTTCCCGGTGCCGGTCGTCGACCGCGTGGGCACCTTTGCGCGCAAATCGGTCTTCGTGCAACCCATTGGCGGCGGCGCCCCCGTGCCCGGCCGCCCGAACTGGGGCAGCAACCGCGCCGCGATCGCCCCCTTCCACCTCAACACCGAGCAGGACTTCTCGGTGATGCGCGTGTCCGGCACGCCGCACTCGTGGACGGACGCGCAGGCCGCCTGGGACCACGGCCGCATGAACAACTGGCCCAAGGCCAAGCAGAACCACTCGCTGGGCTACTTCAAGGAAAGCGACCTGCCCTTCCAGTTCGCCCTGGCGCGCGCCTTCACGCTGTGCGACCACTATCACTGCGCGACGCAGACCGGCACCAACACCAACCGCCTCTTCCTCTGGACCGCGCACAACGACCCGCTGGCCCGCGATGGCGGCCCGTCGACCGACAACAGCCACGACTGGTTCAACCCTGACCGCTCGACCGATTACACCTGGATGACCTATGTCGAGCGTCTTCAGGACGCTGGGGTGAGCTGGCAGGTCTACCAGAACATGGCGGACAACTTCACCGACAACTCGCTGGCGGGCTTCCGCGCCTTCCGCGACGCCTGGTACATGCGGCCCGGTTACTCACAGGCCCTGCGTGAGCGCGGTGTCAGCACGCGTGACCTCGACATGCTGAAGGCCGACGTGCTGGCCAATCGCCTGCCGCAGGTGAGCTGGATCGTGGCCACCGCCGAAGGCTCGGAGCACCCGGGCCCCTCCAGCCCGGCACAGGGCGCAGACTACACCGCGCGGGTGCTGGACGCCCTGACGGCCAATCCGGAGGTCTGGAGCAAGACAGTGCTGATCGTCAACTTCGACGAGAACGACGGCTTCTTCGATCACATGCCGCCGCCGGCACCGCCTTCTTTCCTCAGCTACCACCCCGAGCCGGCCCAGGCGCGCCTGGCGGGCGCATCCACCGTGGACACCACCGGCGAGTACCACCATCACCTCAACGGCTCCGATCCGCAATACCACCATCGGCCTTACGGCTTCGGCCCGCGCGTGCCGATGTACGTCGTCTCACCGTGGAGCAAGGGCGGCTGGGTGAACTCGCAGGTGGCCGATCACAGCTCGGTGATCCGCTTCATCGAAGCCCGGTTCGGCGTGGCCGAGCCGATGATCTCGGCATGGCGACGCACGGTGAGCGGCGATCTGACCAGCTGCTTTGACTTCGCCAACCCGGAAGACAGCGCCTTCATCGAAGCCCTGCCTGCCACCGAGGCCCGCCGACTGCGCGCCCTTGCCCTGCCGAGCACCAAGACACCGGCCACGCCGACCACGCTGATCGCGCCCGAGCAGGACCGCGGCGTGCGCCCGGCCCGCGCGCTGCCCTACGACCTGCAGGCCCATGCCACGGTCAACAACCAGGGGGTGACGCTGCGCTTCGAGAACCATGGCGAAGCCGGTGCCGTCTTCCACGTCTACAACCGCCGCGCGCTGACCGAAGTGCCCCGCCGCTACACGGTCGAGCCGGGCCGTCATCTGGAAGACCGTTGGGTGGTGACCCCGGGCAACCCGTACGACCTGTGGATCCTCGGTCCGAACGGCTGGCACCGCCACGTCACCGGTGTGGTGCCGGGCACCAGCGCGGCCGTGCCGGTGCCTTCGGTGACGGTGTCCAGCGACCGCACCAACGCCGAACTGGTCGTGACCCTGCGCAACGACGGCACGGTGCCGGCCACGTTCAGCCTGCGCACGCTGCGCTACGAAGACGGTCCCGCCCAGGAGCTGACCGTGCCCGCACGTGGCACCCACACCCTGCGCCGCCCGCTGCCCGACCACTGCTGGTACGACCTCAGCGTGCGCGTGCCGCAGCTGGCGGGCTGGAGCCGCCGCTTTGCCGGCCACCTGGAAACGGGCGCACCCTCGATCAGCGACCCGGCCATGGGCGGCATCGCCATCCTCGATCAGTACACGGTCTGACGTTCACCCCATCACGAACCACCATGAAGCACTTCAAGCACCTCTTCCTGGCCAGCCTGTTGGCCACCACCTTCAGCGCACAGGCCGCGGCCACGCTGGGCAGCAACCTCATCGTCAACGGCGATGCCGAGTCCGGTACGGCCGGCTGGGAGCTGTTCGACGGCCACGACCTGTTCCAGTCGGTGTCCTATGGCAGCAACTGGGTCCTGCCGACGCAGCCGGGGCCCGCAGACCGCGGCAGCAGGATGTTCGCCGGCGTCGGCGCACAGAGCGCGGGCTATCAGCTGGTCGAACTGGGCTCGCTGTCGGGCCAGCCCCTGCACTACTCGCTGAGCGGCTGGCTGGGCGGCTGGCTGGCGCAGAACGACAACGCGCTGCTGTACGTCTCCTTCCTGGACAGCACCTCGACCGAGATCGGCCACGCCGCACTCGGCCCCATGATGCCGGCCGACCGGAACAACCAATCGGGCCTGTTCTACCGCGAAGACAATGGGCTGCTGCCCGTCGGCACGATGTCGGTGATGTTCTCGCTGTCGATGGAACGCCTGTCCGGCGGCGACAACGACGGCTATGCCGACAACCTGTCCTTCGTGCTGCAGGCCGCCCCGGTGCCCGAGCCGTCGGAACACCTGCTGGCCCTCGCCGGGCTGGGCGTGATGGGTGTGGCCAGCGTGATGCGCCGCGCGCGTCGTCAGGCCGCCTGACCTCAGCAGGCCGGCGCACACTGCACCGGACTCACACGTCACGCGAGAAGCGCACTTCCACATCACAAGGAGGTGCGTGGCATGGCGCCGATGACACCAGCACATCGGCGCCGGCCTCCGCATAGGCCACGGCGCTGTCGCCGTCCACGCCCCCGGACACGACCAGCATGGGGTGCAGGCGGCTGGTGTGCAAGGCGAGCCTGCAGGCGCGCACGGCCTCGGGGGTGAAGCGCTCGAGCTGCAACACATCGGCGCCCGAGGCGGCCAGCGCCAGCGCCTCCTCCATCGCACCGCACTCGGCCACGAGCCGCTTTTGCGGCTGCAGCTTGCGCAGGCGGCCCACGGTGTCGTCCAGGCTGTGCTCGTCGGTGAACAGCCGGTGCTCGGGACACAGCAACAGCGACTCCGACAGCCCCAGCCGGTGCATGATGCCGCCGCCGGCCTGCACCGCCTTGGCCATCCACGCCCGTGTCCCCGGAAAGGCGGGGCCCGCGCAGGCCAGCGCCTGACCGCAACCCGCCGCCCGCAACACGGTCACGATGCGGCCCACTTCACTGGCCACACCGCTGCTGCAGGCCACCAGTGCCTGCGCCACCTTCCACGCGAGCAGCACGGCGGGCGCCGGCCCGTGGGCCGCGAGCAACTCGGTGCCCGCCAAGACGTGGCGCCCCGTCGGGGTCAGCACATGCGCTTCGGCCCCGCACAACTGGAACAGCCGGACGGCCTCCTCGCTGCCACACACCGTCATCGGCTGGCGCGCCGCGAACACCACCCGGCCCGTCAGCCCCTGCAGACCAAGGCTGTCGGTGGTGAGGTCCCCATAGGGGGCGTCTTCAAGCAGCAGCGCCTGCAGCGCAGCGTCGTGGAGCACGGCGGGCATGGTCCCTCCTGATGGCGAAGCGTCGCCTGCATGGTCGCACCGAGGCAGACACCCTTTCTTGCGCTGGGCCAATCCGCGTCCTGGATGCCCGCCGTGCCCATCGGGCCGCGTCCGCGAGAAATCTGCACGGAACGACCGGCATGCCAACGTGATGTTACTGATTGTTACCTTAGGCTATGGCCATCTCTCCAGGCTCCCTTCCGCCGGACGGCCCTCCCGGACCGCGCCAGGCACGCTCCATGCACACCAGCTCCCTCCTCCGGTTTGCCGAGAAAGGCAACTTCTCCCAGATGCGCGCCTTTGCCGGCGACGTGCTCTACACCGAGGGCATGCCCGGCACGCACATGTACGTGATCAAGGAGGGCGAGGTCGACATCTACATGGTGCGCGAGGAAAAGCGCGTGGTCGTCGAGACGCTGAGCCGGGGTCAGTGCTTCGGCCTGACACCGCACCTTCCCAAGGGGCGGCGCATCAACAACGCCGCCGCACGCACCTACTGCGAGCTTTATCTGGTCGACAACCAGTCGGTCGAGCCCCATGTGCAGGCCACCCCCGAGCTGGCCCGCAGCGTGCTGCACACCCTGTCCGACCGCCTCTCGGCCGCGCACGAGCTGATCGCCACACGCGTCAACTACCAGCCCGACATCCTGATCTATGCGCAACTGCTCTACCTGCTGGGCATCGCAGACGTCGGCAAGCAGGCGGTCGTGAAGGCAGAGGCCGCCGGCAAGCAGGCGCTCGCCAGCCCGTTGCTGCAGGACGTCGTGATGAATGCGCGCATCATGTTTGCCCACTCGGACAAGCACATCCGCACCTGCCTGGCCAAGCTGCTGAACCTCCACCTCATCCGCATCGAAGACGAAAAGGGCACGGGCAAGCGGGTGCTGTTCTCCCCGCGTGACATCGTCAGCCAGGCGCGCAAGGTGACGGACAGCACCGCGAACGACGCCGACAAGCTGAGCTACGAGTACATCAGCGTGGACGAGTTTGCCGCGATGGTCGATGTGGAACGCCCGGTGCTGCTGCGCAAGCTCGCGGGCGGCGACTTCTCCGACGATGTCTTTACCTTCCGCAAGACCGAGATCATGCGGCTGCTCGACGAGAAGGGCCGCCGCTTCTTTGCCGAGCGCAAGATCAAGACGCCGGACGAGTTCACCGACATCCTCGACATCGAGTTCGCCGATCAGAAGACCGTCTTTGCCGTGGTGTCGAAGGTCGACACCTTCCAGCTGGCCAAGCTGCTCTCATCGATCAGCGAAGAAGCGGTCAAGCAGAAGATCGTCGCCTCGCTGTCGCGCAGCAAGCGGGAGGAGATCGAGAGCGACCTGAAGGACATGAAGCCGGCCGATCCGATCGAAGTGCAGCAGATCGGTGGCGCCATCATCAAGGCCGTGAAGGAACTGATGACGAAGGGCGCCTGAGCGCACACCCCAGGCGCAAGCCCAGCACCACCAGCAAGAGCGCGAACGGCAGGGCATAGACCGCATCGAGCGGCACCCGTTTGCCATAAGCCACGGCAAAGCTGAGCCACAGGTAGTGGCCGCCCCAGGTGTGCAGACGTCGCCACGCGGGGGCCCCCATGCGTGCGGCCACCCGATCGCTGGAGGTCAGGCCCATCGCCCACAGCACGGCATAAGCCAACGTGCCGGTGACCAGGGTGGCGGCCGGAACCAGGCTGGCAAACAGGGCTGGATCCAGCAGGCGCAGCATCCCGATGAACACGAGGTGCACCGTGTGCGAGGCCACGAACAGCAACCCCCATTGACGACGATGCCGTCGAATCCAGGCCGAGAGCCGCGTCGGTCGGACTTGCCAGAGCGCACTGGCCCCATACGCCAGACAGAAGCACACCAGCGACAGGCGCGCGGTGGCACGGATGGCCGAACGGACGTTGTCGACGGTGATCCCGCTGCCCAGCAGCACCATGCACATCAGGACCAGAACCGCAACGCCGGGCCACCAGGGACCGAAGCGGGCAAGGGGTACGGCGGGCAAGGCAGAAGGGGACATGGCAGGGCTCCTGGGTGGACACGAGATCCGTCAACCGGACATGAGGGGCGATGCTAGGCAGACGTCTTCATGCAGGCCAGCCAAAATGCGCAGTGCTTACATTGCCTTTGCCCCACCATGCCTCGCGCTCACACCGTCCCGCCGCGTCCGTATCACCACGGCAACCTGCGCCAGGCGCTGATCGAAGCGACGCTCGCACTGGCAGAGGAAACCGGCATCGAGCAGGTCAGCCTGCGCGAGGTGGCCAAACGGGTGGGCGTGTCCTCGGGCGCGCCTTTCCGGCACTTTGCGGACAAGCGCGCGCTGATGACGGCCATCGCCGAGGAGGCCACCCGCCAGTTGCGCCTGATGGTGGAGCGTGACCAGCACGCCTGCAGCGGCACGGCCGCCGACCGGCTGAAAGCCCTGGGTCACAGCTTCCTGGCCTGGGCCACCGGGCACCCCACGCAATTCCGCCTGGTGTCCAACCGCGCCCTGTTCGATTTCGCAGCCTCGCCCAGCCTGGCCGGGCACTTCGCCGTGGTGCGTGAACTCACGGTGCAGTTGGTCGAACAGGCACAGCGGGAAGGCGCCCTGCCGGCCTCGCAGCAGGCCGCCGAACTGGCGCTGGCCTTGCGCGGCAGCGCCTATGGCCTGGCCCGCATGGCGGTGGACGGGCAGTTACCGCAATGGAACGTGGCGTCCTCCGATCAGGCTGCGGTGCTGCGACGAAGCCTCGACCTCATCGTGGACGCCATGACGCGGGCTACGCCATCAACGCCGCGCCCTTGACCTGCGCAAACACGGGTGTGCCCTCCTGCAAGCCCAGGTGCACGCAGGAACGCCGCGTGATCCGCGCCAGCAGATGGGCCGTGCCGCCTTCAAGCGCCAGGCGCAGCGTGACGGTGTCCGGCCCGCCCTCCCGCAGCGACACGATGCGCGCCGGCAGGATGTTGACAATGCTGCTGTCGGGCGCACGGCTGAGCGCCACGCTCACATCCCGCGCCAGCACCCGCACGCGCACCCGCTCGCCCGGGGCCTGCACGCACAGGCCTACCCACAAGGGATGTCCGCCCACCCGAAGCTGGCTCTGCCCAAAATCGGGCGCATGCGCCACCACTTTGGCTTCCAGCACCGCCGCCGCCTCGTCCAACTGGCTCACCGACAGATCCAGCCGCGACAGGGTGTCGATGGCCGGGCCTTCGGCGACCACGCGGCCGGCCTGCATCAGCACCAGGTGATCGGCCAGCCGGGCCGCCTCGTCCAGGGCATGGGTCACGTAGACCATGGGGATGCGGGCCTCGCGGTTGAGGCGTTCAAGGTAAGGGAGGATCTCGGACTTGCGCGGGGCGTCCAGCGCCGACAGCGGCTCGTCCATCAGCAGCAGGCGGGGGCTGGTCAGCAGGGCCCGCGCAATGGCCACACGCTGGCGCTCGCCGCCCGACAGCGCCGCCGGCCGGCGCGCCATCAGGTGACCGATGCCGAGCAGCGCCACGGCCTCATCCAGCGTGATGCGCTGCAGGGCGGCCGGCACACGCTTGCGGCCGTAGTCGAGGTTGCCCTGCACGCTGAGATGCGGGAACAGGCTCGCCTCCTGGAAGACGTAGCCGATGGCCCGCCGGTGCGTGGGCACCACGGTGCGACCATCCTGCCAGACCTCCCCTGCGAACACCACGCGGCCCTCGGCCCGCTCCAGGCCGGCCAGGGCGCGCAACACCGTCGTCTTGCCGCAGCCCGAGGGGCCGAACAGCACGCTCACGCCCTGCGCCGGCAGGCGCAGACGCACGTCGAGGTCGAACCCGGGAAAGGCCACACGCAGATCCGCCTGCAGCGTGCGGTCGGCATCCGGCCCATCGTCACGCACGGCGAGCCCCTCCGCCCAGCAGGCTGCGCCCGGACACCAGGTAAAGCAGCCACATCACGGCAAAGCCGAACAGCACCATGCCGCCTGCCAGCACATGGGCCTGCTGCAACGCGTTGGCTTCGACATGGCCGTACAGCGCGATCGACAGCACGCGCGTGGCGCCGGGAATGTTGCCGCCGATCATCAGCACAACGCCGAACTCGCCCACCGTGTGCGCAAAGCCCAGCACCGCGGCCGTGAGGAAGCCGGGGCGCGCCAGCGGCAACGCCACGCTCAGGAAGCGATCCCACGGCCCGGCGCGCAGCGTGGCGGCCACTTCCAGCGGGCGCCGGCCCATGGCCTCGAACGCCTGATGCAGGGGCTGCACCACGAAGGGCAGCGAGTGCAGCACCGAGGCCACCACCAGCCCCGGGAAGGTGAAGGGCAGTAGCGCCCAGCCCATGGCCTGCATCGCCTGCCCCACCGGGCCATTGGGGCCCAGCAGCAACAGCAGGTAGAAGCCGAGCACCGTGGGTGGCAGCACCAGCGGCAGCGCCACCACCGCAGCCACGGGCCCCTTGAGCAGCGAACGCGTGTGCGCCAGCCACCAGGCGATCGGCGTGCCGATGACGAGCAGCACCAGCGTGGTGAGGCCGGCCAGCTCGGCCGTCAGCACCAGCGCCTGAACGTCGTCGTGCGACAGCACGCTCATGCCGACGCGGGCGTGGCCATCACCCGGCGGGCGACTCGGCGCAGCGCTTCGCCAGGTGCGCCAGGGCTTCTTCCACCTGGTCGACCAGCACCAGGCACAGGTCGCCCGGTTGCAGGCGGGCCAGCGCCGTGTCGATGGCCAGGAACTCACCCCGGATCTCTTCGACGTGTTGTGCCCGCGCCGCCTGGCTCAGGCCGGCACGCAAGAGCGCCAGCACCTCGCCGTCTTCACGGCCGCGCTGGCAGGCATCCTGGAACAGGATGAAGTCATCGAAGGCCCCGCCCAGGATGGCCGTCTGATCCCGAATGTCCTCGTCACGGCGGTCACCCGCGCCACTGATGACGACCGAGCGCCGCTTGGCCGGCATCGCATTGACGGCGTCCACCAGCGCCTTCATGGCGTCCGGGTTGTGGCCGTAGTCGGCGATCACGGTGGCGCCACGGTAGTCCATCACATTGAAGCGGCCCGGCGCGTTGTCCGAGTCGTTCACGAAGCTGGCCAGACCGGCACGGATCACTTCCCAGTCCAGGCCAGCGCTCCAGGCCGCGCCCACCGAGGCCATCACGTTCTCGATCTGGAAGCCGATGGTGCCGTTGCGGGTCAGCGGGATGTCGCGCAGCGGCAGGGTCTCGCGCCAGCTGCCTTCCGAGGCCACCAGCGCCCCCCCGTCGACGAACACTGTGCGCTTGCCCTGCGCGCGGTGCGCAGCCAGAACGGGATTGTGCGGGTCGAGCGCGAAATAGATGATGCCGCCCGGGCACTTGGGCGCCATGGCCACCACGATGGGGTCGGCGGCATTGAGGACCGCATAACCCTCGGGCGCCACGTTCATCACGATGACGCGCTTGAGCACCGCCAGGTCTTCCACCGTGGTGATGTAGTTCAGGCCCAGGTGGTCGCCCGCACCGATGTTGGTGACCACGGCCGTGCCGCAGCGGTCGAAGCCCAGGCCCTCGCGCAGGATGCCGCCACGCGCCGTCTCGAACACCGCCGCGTCCACGTCAGGGTGCATCAGCACGTTGCGCGCGCTCTTGGGGCCCGAGCAGTCGCCGCTGTCGATCTGACGGCCATTCACGTACACACCGTCGGTGTTCGTCATGCCCACGCGCAGCCCGCTGGTGGCCAGCAGGTGAGCGGTCAGGCGTGCCGTCGTGGTCTTGCCGTTGGTGCCCGTCACGGCCACGATGGGAATGCGGCCATCGTCACCCGACTTGTAGAGGTTGGCCACCACGGCCTCGCCCACGTTGCGGCCCTTGCCGTACGACGGCGACAGGTGCATGCGCAGGCCCGGTGCGGCGTTCACTTCCACGATGCCGCCGTTCTGGGCTTCCAGCGGCCGGTGCACGCTCTCGGCCAGCACGTCCACGCCGCAGATCTCCAGCCCGATGCACTGCGCCGCTGCAATGGCGCGGGCGGCCACTTCGGGGTGCACGTCGTCCGTCACGTCGGTGGCGGTGCCACCGGTCGACAGGTTGGCGTTGTTGCGCATGATGACGCGACGGCCCTGCTCCGGCACATCGTCGGGGCTCAGCCCCTGCACCTGCAGGCGGGCAATGGCGATCTCGTCGATGCGGATCTTGGTCAGCGAGGTGGCATGGCCATCACCCCGGCGCGGGTCTTCGTTGACCTTGGCCACCAGCTCGCGCACGGTGTGCACGCCGTCGCCAATCACATGGGGCGGATCACGGCGGGCCGCAGCCACCAGGCGATCGCCCACCACCAGCAGGCGGAAGTCGTTGCCCGGCAGGTAGCTCTCGACCATGACCTCGCCGTATTCGGCGGCCACCTTGTACGCGATCTCCAGGTGCGCGGTGCTGACGATGTTGACCGTCACGCCCTTGCCCTGGTTGCCGTCGCGCGGCTTGACCACCACCGGCCAGCCGATCTCTTCGGCCACCTTGCACGCATCTTCAAAGTCGACCACCGGACGCCCCGTGGGCACCGGCACACCGGCCGCGGCCAGCAGGCGCTTGGTCAGGTCCTTGTCCTGCGCAATCGACTCGGAGACGGCGCTCGTGTTGTCGACCTCGGCCGCCCAGATGCGGCGTTGCTTGCTGCCCCAGCCGAACTGCACCAGACTGCCCTGGGTCAGGCGGCGATAGGGGATGCCACGGGCCACGGCCGCATCGACGATGGAGCCGGTGCTGGGGCCGAGGCGCACGTCTTCATCCAGCTCGCGCAGTTCGGCGAGCGCCGCGTCCACGTCGAACGTGCCGTCCTTCAGCGCCGCATCGACCAGCCCGATCGCATGGTCGAAGGCCTTCTTGCCCACGACCTCTTCGCTGTACTCGACGATCACCTGGTAGATGCCTTCTTCCACCGTCTCGGCCGTGCGGCTGAAGGTGACGGGACAGCCGGCCTGGGCCTGAAGGGCCAGGGCCACGGTCTCGAGCACATGAGCCAGGCCGATGTGGCCAGGACGGCCGTCCGGACGCAGCGGACCCATGCTCGGGAAGCGCTTGCGCAGCCGGGCTTCAAAGCCCTGGAGTTGATCGATGTTGCGCTCTGCGGGTTCACACGCCACCACCGCCTCGATGGCGGTATGACGACTCCAGAGGTTGGGGCCACGCAGGGCCCGGATGCGGGACACGTCCATGAGGGGTCTCTCGTTAGCGCGAAGGCCTGCGTTTTTTTATTGTTTGGGGGTCGGGTCGAAGGTCTCGATCCCGGCGCTGATCAGTTCGGGCGAAATACCCAGAGCCCAGGCGGCCGACACGGCAGCCAGCAGCCAGCTCACGCCGACACCCGACTCACCCGCGGCCACCAAGCGGCGGGCCGCTGCGCTGTCCAGGTCGGCACAACGCACGGCCATCTGGCCATTGTGAGCGAGCACCAGATGGTGGCCCTCGACGGCCACCGTGCGGCCCCCCTTGGCGCGGTGCGCGGCCAGCACCGGGCTGGCATGGTCCACGTCGTAGAGGATGACTTCGCCATCGCACAACTCGGCCATCTCGACCAGCTGCGGGTGGGCCGCGTTCAACACGCCGACGCCCTCGGACAGCACCACGTCGATCTGCGTGCGCAGCACCTTGAACATCTGTTCGGGCTCGCGGATGTCGTGCTCCGCCAGGGCCGGTGCCACGGGCGGCTCGGCACCCAACAGGTCTGTCACCACGCCCACCGTGCAGCGGTCGTAGGCCAGGCCGTCGTTCAGGATGCTGGCGGCGCCGTTTTCCAGCACCACGGCGTTGACTTCGCGGTTCATCAGCAGGCGTTGACCGGCTGCAAAGTTAGCGCGGTCCTTGCCCTCCACGCGGCGGGTACCCAGAAAGAGGCCGTCGCGACACGCCAGACCCACATGGCGCCCACCCAGGTGCAGCAGCCACGCGATCAGGCGAGCAATGTGGCTGGTGCCCACCGAGCCGGCCACGCCGACGATGGGCACGCGGCCGGTTTCCGTCTCGTCGAACAGGTGGTCGGCAATCGCCTTGCCCACCGGGCGCGGCAGGCCTTCGGCCGGCTTGAGGTGCATCAGCAGGCCGGGGCCGGCGTTCACCTCCACGATGGCGCCACGCTGCGGCGCCAGCGGCTTCGAGATGTCCTGCACCACCAGGTCGATGCCGGCAATGTCCAGGCCCACGGCGCGCGCGGCCAGGCCGCACTGGTAGGCCACATCGGGGTGCACGTCGTCGGTGCAGTCGATGGCCACGTTGCCGTTGCGCTGCACCAGCACGCGGTGCCCTTCTGCGGGCACCGATTCACCGTTCAGCCCCTGACGCTCCAGCAGAAGACGCATGGTGGGTTCGCGCTCCAGCACGATGGTCTCGAGCGGGAACTCCTCGGCCTCGCCGCGGCGCGGGTCGCTGTTGAGCTGGTCGTCGATCAGCTTGGTGACCTTGTCGCGGCCGTTGCCGACGATCCAGAGGCTCTCCCCCCGGGCTGCGGCCACCAGCTTGCCTCCCACGACCAGCACACGGTGCTCGTCCCCGGGAATGAAACGCTCGACGATCACGTCGCTGCCCTCGGCCTCGGCCACCTTGTAGGCGGCCTCGATGTCGGCGCGCTCGGTCAACTCCAGCGACACGCCCCGGCCATGGTTGCCGTCCAGCGGCTTGACCACCACCGGCACGCCGATGTCTTCCGCGGCGTCCCAGGCCGCCTCGGGGCTGTCGACCACCTCGCCTTCCGGCACGGGCACGCCGCAGGCCTTCAGCAGGGTCTTGGTCAGATCCTTGTTGCCGGCGATGCCTTCGGCGATCGCGCTGGTCTTGTCGGTCTCGGCCGTCCAGATGCGGCGCTGTGCCGCACCGTAGCCCAGTTGCACCAGGTTGCCCTCGTTGAGCCGGATGTGCGGGATGCCGCGGTCGGTGGCCGCGTTCACGATGGCCGCGGTCGACGGGCCGAGGTAGCAATCGTCGATCTGCTCGCGCACCAGCTCGACGGCGGCCTTCACATCGAAGGGCTCGTCGTGGATGGCCGCCATGATCAGCGCATGGCCCTGCTGCAGGGCCACCCGGGCCACCTGCTCGTCACGGGCGCGGAACACCATGCGGTAGACACCGCGCTGGCTGGTCGAACGTGTCTGACCGAAGCCCGTGGCCATGCCGGCCAGGTTCAGCAGCTCGATGACGATGTGCTCGAGCACATGACCACACCAGGTGCCCTCCTGCAGCCGCTGCAGGAAGCCGCCGCGCTCGCCCACCCCGCAGTGGTGCTCGATCAGCGCCGGCAGCCAGGCCGTCAGACGTTCGTTGAAGCCGGGCAGCTTGTTCGAGGGGAAATCTTCCAGTTCGCCCAGATCCAGCCAGACCTCGAGCACCGAGCGGTACGTCCAGATGTTGGGGCCGCGCAGGTAATTGATGCGCAGGAGCTTGATGTCGTTCTTCTTGGTCATGGGGCGACGAGGGTCACAGGCGGGGCGTTGACGGGCAGAAAGACGGGCGGATCGACATGGCGCGGGCTGCTTCGGTCAAAATGCGACACCTCGCACAAGGGGCCGAAGCCTGGCCCCCGCGTCGGGCCCACAGATCAACATGCACCATCACCATCCTGCTGACGACGCCCAGGGGCGTCAGGCTGTTACAGATCTTGCCAGCACGGACTGGCCGCTGGCTCCCGGAGAAAACGTTTTATGTCGCCTTGAGGTTGACCTGAACGCGCAACTCCGTTTCCAGACGTCGCCCATTATCCTGACTGACCAGCGTCTCGGCACGCGCGAGGGGGCCTCGGCAACCTGGGAAATGTGGCCTCTGACCCCGGATCTGGCGCTTCAGCACCACGATCACGCGGGCGTCGGCACCCTCGAGTTGATCAACGCCCAGGGGCGACTGGCCCTGTGGCACTTCACGCTGGAGCACCAGGTTCAGGTTGTCCGGCTGATCGAACAGTTCGAACGGCGCCAGGCCGCCCTGCACACCGGCGAACTGGCGTCGGACGAGGACAAGGCCCAGTGCCCGAGCTGCAAGGCCCCGCTGCCCCCGGACAGCGACGAGTGCCCGGTGTGTCACCGCGAACTGCAAACGCCGCCCTCGACGTGGGTGCTGCTGCGCCTGTGGCGCTTCGCGCGGCCCTATCAGGGCAAGCTGCTGGCCGGCTTTCTGCTGACGCTGGCCTCCACCGCCGCCACGCTGGTGCCGCCTTATCTGACCATGCCGCTGATGGACGAGGTGCTCATCCCCTTCCAGAACGGCCAGGCCATCGACCGCGACCTGGTGACGCTGCTGCTGAGCGGGCTGCTGGCTTCGGCACTGGTGGCCTGGGCGCTGGGCTGGGCCCGCACCTACCTGCTCGCACTGGTGTCCGAGCGCATTGGTGCCGACCTGCGCACCACCACCTACGAACACCTGCTGCGCCTGTCGCTCGACTACTTCGGCAGCAAGCGCACCGGCGACCTCATGACCCGCGTGGGCTCGGAAACCGACCGCATCAACGTCTTCCTGTCGCTGCACGCGCTCGATTTCGCCACCGACGTGCTGATGATCGCGATGACGGCCGCCATCCTGGTGTCCATCAATCCGTGGCTCGCCCTGGTCACGCTGGTGCCGCTGCCCTTCATCGCGTGGCTGATTCACCTGGTGCGCGATCGCCTGCGCACGGGCTTCGAGAAGATCGACCGCGTGTGGGGCGAGGTCACCAACGTGCTGGCCGACACCATCCCGGGCATCCGCGTGGTGAAGGCGTTTGCGCAGGAGCAGCGCGAGGCCAACCGCTTCCGCGCGGCCAACCAGTACAACCTGCAGGTCAACGACAAGCTCAACAAGACCTGGTCGCTGTTCTCGCCCACGGTGTCGCTGCTGACCGAAATCGGCCTGCTGGTGGTGTGGGCCTTCGGCATCTGGCTGGTGTCGGAAAGCGACATCACGGTCGGTGTGCTGACCGCCTTCATCGCCTACATCGGCCGCTTCTACGGCCGGCTCGATTCCATGAGCCGCATCGTGTCCGTCACGCAGAAGGCCGCCGCCGGCGCCAAGCGCATCTTCGACATCCTCGACCACGTCTCGAATGTGCCTGAACCGGCCAACCCGGTGAAGCTGCCTGCGCTGCAGGGCCGCATCACCATGGAGGACATCGCCTTCCGCTACGGCAGCCGCTCGGTGATCCGCAACCTCAGCCTCGACATCCAGCCCGGCGAGATGATCGGCCTGGTCGGCCATTCCGGCTCGGGCAAGAGCACGCTGGTCAACCTGATCTGCCGCTTCTATGACATCAGCGATGGCGCGATCAAGGTCGATGGCGTCGACATCCGCCGCATAGCGGTGGCCGACTACCGGCGCCACATCGGCCTGGTGCTGCAGGAGCCCTTCCTGTTCTTCGGCACCATCGCCGAGAACATCGCCTACGGCAAACCCGACGCCACGCGCGACGAGATCATTGCCGCGGCCCGTGCAGCGCACGCGCACGAGTTCATCCTGCGCCTGCCGCAGGGCTACGACTCGCTGGTGGGCGAACGCGGCCAGGGCCTGTCGGGCGGCGAGCGACAGCGCATCAGCATCGCACGCGCGCTGCTGATCGACCCGAAGATCCTGATCCTCGATGAGGCCACGTCGGCCGTGGACACCGAGACCGAGAAGGAAATCCAGCGCGCGCTGGACAACCTGGTCAAGGGTCGCACGACGATTGCGATTGCGCACCGCCTGTCGACGCTTCGCAAGGCCGATCGCCTGGTGGTGATGGACCGCGGCCAGGTGGTGGAAGTCGGCCCGCACGACGAGCTGATGGCCCGCCAGGGGGCCTACTGGCGCCTGTACGAGGCGCAGGCACGCAAGGCCGAGCAGGACGCCCTGCTGGATGCCGAGCCGCCCTCACCCAACGCCGACACCGCGGCCTGAACCTTGCACGACCCCGACATGAGCGACTTTCAGATCACCCGCGACCCTTTCGGCAAGCTCGTCTACACCGGTGCCGACGGCGTGGCCCACGTGGGCGTGGTACCCGTGCGCGCCTTTCCGATCGCAGCACCCGACGAGGGCCTTTCCATCGTCGGCCCGGACGGCCACGAACTGGCCTGGATCCCGCGCCTGAGCGCCCTGCCCGCCCCCGGACGCGCCCTGCTGGAAACGGAACTGGCGGTGCGCGAGTTCACTCCCACCATCACCCGCCTCCGAGCGGTCTCGACCTTCTCGGTGCCCAGCACCTGGTCTGTCGACACCGACCGGGGGCCCACGGACGTCGTGCTCAAGAGCGAGGACGACATCCGCCGCCTGGGCAATGGCCGGCTGCTGATCGGCACCAGCCACGGCCTGAACCTCGCCATCCCTGACATGGCGGCGCTGGACAGGGCTTCTCGCAGGCTGCTGGAGCGCTTCCTCTGATTCGAAGCGGGGCCTAGGGCAAGCCCGTGGCCGTGGCGGGAATGCGTCCCACGCGTTTTCCCGCGAGATGACGTGAATTGGCGCGAGCAGCGCGCGACATACCCGGATTTGCGGGGACACGCCTTTTGCGAGTCGGTGCACGATTAACACCACACCAACAACGCTTGCCGTAGGGCAGGTAACGCAAAAGGAGTCCCGCATGATCTCGTCTCTGCACTTCCGCCACGCGGCCATTTCGGCTGCCCTGGTCTTCGGCGCTGGCGCTGCCTCTGCGGCCGGGCTGACACTCAACGTCGCCAACAAGCAGGCAAACTCTGTCCAGACCTTCTCGACGTTCGCCCAGGGGCAATTCCGCCAGGTGGGCATCACCTTCACGGCGCTGGGCAATGCCACGGCGGTCACCGGTGTGGCGGGCGCCTACAACCTGCCCATCACCACCATCAGCATTGGCTCCAACCTGAAGGTCGCATCCGGCGCGGCGGTGGGCTCGGCGCTCAAGCTGGACCGCGTCGGTGAAGACGAGGAGACGGGCGAGGAAGTGGCCGTGAGCCTGGTCCTCGCCAACTTCAAGATCGATTACACGCAGAACGTCGTGCTGGCCGACGCCACGCCCAAGGGCGGCGCCACGATCCCGCAAATGCCGCTTTACAAGTTCAACGTCAGCGAGGCGCTGAAGCTGAAGTACGTGTTCCCGTTGACCATCACCGGCCATGAAGTGCTCGACAAGCTCTTCCTGACCCCCGAAGCCAAGAGCCTGTTCATCAGCGCGCTGAAGCTGCCGACGTTCGTGATCCCTCTGCTGGACACGACGGACTTCGGCACCATCGTCAACGACATCAGCACCAAGGCGCGCACCCCGGCTGTCCCGACTGCACCGTACGTGGTGCAGTGAGCCTGCAAGCGGCATACGGTCGCGCTGACGGACGGGGCGACGACCCCTTCCGTCAGCGAGCCGAACTAACCCGAAAAAGGGGGTTCCGCAACGTACCCCGGTTAACCCGAAGGATGCGGTTAACCCTTAAAACCGCCCTTTGGAGAAGCTAGCGGCTTTCCCTCGGAATGGCAGCAAATGTGCCATCTGCACGGTCAGGCCATCGAGTCGAGGGGGGCGGGCGTCCCATCCACGCCGGTGAAGATAGAGCCCATGGAACGAGCCGGTTTGTCAGGCTCGGCATACAAAAGGAGCGCACCATGAGCTTGTCTCTGTCTTTCCGTACTGTCGCTGTTTCCGCCGTTCTGGCCGGCACCGCTGTTTCGGCATCCGCCGCTGGCATCGCCATCCCCGTGAACGCCTTTGTGGCGAACTCGGTCCAGGACTTCTCGATCGAAGCCAACGCCAACTTCCGCCAGGTCGGCATCCAGGTGTCGGGCAAGGGCACGGCCTACGCCAACGCCGACAAGACGAACTCCTTCACCCTGCCGGTTACCAGCATCTCCATCAGCCCGCTGCTGAAGATCCTCTCGGGCACGGCCGTGGGCTCGGCGCTGCAGTTCGACCGCATCGCTGAAGACGAAGAAACCGGCGAGGAAGTCCCGACCCGCCTGACGCTGGCCAACTTCACCATCAACTACACCACCAAGCAGGTGCTGGCCGACGCCACGCCGATGGGCGGCACCACCACCAAGCAGGTTCCCATCTTCAACTTCCAGACGCTGACGCCGCTGGGCCTGAAGTACAAGTTTCCGCTGAACATCACCGGCCACGAAGTGCTGGGTGATCTGGCCCTGACCCCGGAAGCCAAGAATCTGTACAAGGTAACCCTGAAGCTGCCTACCTTCGTGTGGCCGCTGCTGGACACCCTGCGCTTCGGCACCCTGACGCAGGACATCTCGACCAAGTTGCGCTCGACCCCGATTTCGACCAAGCCCTACGTTCCGGCCCCCTGAGCGGCACGACGCTGACGTCACACCGTTGCGGCTGACCGCAACGGGACAGCACACAATGTGATCCGGCTCATCCTGGGGACGCCTCCAGGGCGACCGGATCATTTTCATTGACGACCGCCATGATCATCTACAAGCAAGCCAAGCCCGCGCAGCGTCTGCTGCTGACCGTCGTGACCGGGGCCATCGTGGCCGGTGGCGTGTGGATGCTGATGAAGCCGGATGCGCCCCCTTCCGGCCGCGCCGCCGACGCCAGCCCGAGCGCCGAGGCCGGCCCATCGGGCACGGCCGCCCCGTTCGGCACCGCTGCGGACACCGTGGCGGTGGACGGCCGGCCCGTGCACGTGCAACCCGACGACTGGAAGGCGCTGAACGCGTCGCTTCGCCGCCAGCCCGACCCGCAGGCAGAAGCCCAGCGGATTGCCAGCTACTTGCGCTACCAGCATGACTTCGAGTTCTGGCAATCGACCATCGACTCGAAGAACGTGCGCGCGCGGCACCAGCTGGCAGAGCAGCTCATGGCCCAGTTGCCCGAGCGCGTGGCCAAGGGCGAGTTCACCGGCATGGAGGCCGTGCTGATGGGCACCGTGCTGCTGGGCGATCTGGAGCCGGACGAAGCGCGCCGCCAGCAGCGCATCGACGAATGGACGCAGAAGCTCGCCACCGCGGCGCCGCAGCCGACCGACGAACGGCAACTGGCTGACAAGGACCGCAACACCGCCTACATGCGCAAGCGGGCGGTGGCCTTCCTCGAATGGCAGGCGCTGCCGGCCGGCGAGCGCTCGCAGGACAAGCTGGACAAGGGCATGGACGACGCGCAGCGCTGGTACGCCAGCGGTGCCGAGGACGAGTGACCCCCCGCTTGCCTTGACGTGGCGCAAGGCTCGTCCCGGGGTGATCCGCAGAATCGAATCAGATTCGCGTGTCCTAACCCACCCTTGCTGGAGGCCCCATGCCCGCCACCGTCGTCGCCCCGGAACAAAGCACCACACCCAGAGGCCGTCCTGTTCAGCCGTTCGACGTGCTCGACGCCTGTCACCAGCAGATGGTCACGGCCCTGCAGCGTCTGCAGGACCTGGTGGCCCACCTCGAAGAGACCAAGGGGGTGGACGGCAAGGCGCAGGAGATGGCGCGTGCCATCTTCCACTTCTTCATGGACACGGCGCGCCAGCACCACATCGACGAGGAAAAACACATCTTTCCCGCGATGCTGCGCAGCGGTGACGATGACCTGATCCGCCACACGCTGCGCCTGCAGCAGGACCACGGCTGGATCGAAGAGGACTGGCTGGAGCTGGCCCCGCAGATCGAATCGATCGCAGCCGGCTACAACTGGTACAACCTCGAGCAACTGAGCCTGGCCGTGCCCGTGTTCGTGCAGCTCTACCAGGACCACCTGGCGCTGGAAGAGTCGCTGATCTACCCGGAAGCCAGAAGCCGCATTGCCGAGTGGGACCTCAATGGCATGGGCCGCGAAATGGCCCAGCGCCGCCGCGCCAGGATCTGACCCCGTCCTGCGCAGCCGCCCCACGGCCGGACCCCGCTGCGAGTGCACCGGGTGCCGGCCGTTGTGCTTTCAGCCGAGGCGGTAGGTTTCGAGGTGGATGCTGGTTTCGGTGCTGCTGATGCCGCGGATCAGGCGAATGCGCTCCAGCACCTTCGACAGCCCGGCCAGATTCTCGGCCCGCAGTTCGGCCAGCAGGTCCCAGCGGCCATTGGTGTCGTGCAACGACGCCACACCGGGCTCCCCCAGCAGCTTGCCGATCACCGAGCGCACGTCGTTGCCCTCCACGGCAATGCTCATCCACGCGCGGATTTCGTTCGGTTCGGTGTCGGGGCGCAGCCGCACGGTGTAGCCCACGATCACGCCGCTGTCCTCGAGCTTGCGGATGCGGTTGGTGACGGTGCCGCGCGAGACGCCGAGCTTGCTGGCCACCGTGGCCACATTCATGCGGGCGTCCTGCCGGAGCAGGGAGAGGATCTGCTGGTCGAGGGTGTCCATGTGCAAAACGCCAATCTGATCTAACGATCTGGCAATTGTCTTCGCGTTCTTGCGCAGAGTTGACGATTTTCATTGCCACGGCCTTTGGTCACACTGTGCTCATCCCCCCGAAGCACCGCGACCATGAGCCACCCCACCCTTCTTGCAACCCGCTTTTTGAGCGCACGCGACGCCGTCGAGCTGGTGCGCCGCGACGGCCTGGCCCCGACCCTCTCGGGCATCGCCCGCTGCATCGAAGACGACTTCCGCCGCTGGCCGGCCTTCGACAAGGCGGCCCGCGTGGCCAGCCATTCGCGCGACGGCGTGATCGAGCTGATGCCCATTGCCGACGGGCAGCGCTACAGCTTCAAGTACGTCAACGGCCACCCGCGCAACACCCGCCTGGGCTTGCCCACGGTGATGGCGTTCGGCGTGCTGGCCGATGTGGCCACCGGGGCCCCGACCCTGGTCAGTGAGCTGACGCTGACCACTGCCCTGCGCACGGCCGCCACATCCGTGGTGGCGGCCCGGCGGCTGGTCCGGCCCGACAGCCGCGTGATGGCCCTCATCGGCAATGGCGCGCAAAGCGAGTTCCAGGCCCTGGCCTTCCACCACCTGCTGGGCATCGACACGCTGCGCCTGTACGACGTGGACCCGCAGGCCACCGCCAAGCTGGTGCGCAATCTGGCCGGCACGGCGCTTCGGGTGGTGGTGTGTCAGAACACGGCCGACGCGGTGCGCGGCGCCGACATCGTGACCACGCTGACGGCGGACAAGACGAACGCCACCATCCTGCATGCCGACATGCTGGCACCGGGCCAGCACATCAATGCGGTGGGCGGCGACTGCCCTGGCAAGACGGAGCTGGCGGCCAGCGTGTTGCGGGCCGGGCGCGTGTTCGTGGAATACGAGCCGCAGACGCGCATCGAGGGCGACCTGCAGCAGATGCCGCCGGACTTCGCGGTGACCGAGTTGTGGCAGGTGCTCACCGGCGAGGCGGCCGGCCGCCAGCACCCCGATGAGATCACGGTGTTTGACTCGGTGGGCTTTGCGCTGGAAGATTTCTCGGCGCTGCGCCATCTTCAGGAGGCCGCACAGCGCCACGGCCTCGGACAGCCGCTGGACCTGATCCCCACGCCGAAAGATCCGAAGAACCTCTTCGGGACGCTGGCTGCAGACGGGCCCGGCGCTTGCTGCGTGACCGTGGCCCCTCAACCCGAGACGCAACACGCAGCATGATCCATCCCGACATCCAGGGCGTCACCCTGATCGGCGTGCCCACCGACGTGGGGGCCGGCAGCATCGGCGCCCGCATGGGCCCCAGTGCCCTGCGCGTGGCCGGCATCGCCCAGGCCATCCGAAATTTCGGACTCGATGTACGGGATTCCGGAGATCTGCACGGCCCCGACAACCCGTGGGAGCCCGCCGTGGACGGCTTCCGGCACCTGCCGGAGGTGGTGCGCTGGAACGAGCTCTTGCACGATGCGGTGTTTGCCGAGTTGGACAGCGGCCGCCTGCCCATCGTGCTGGGCGGCGACCATTGCCTCGGCATCGGCTCGATCAGCGCCGTGGCCCGCCACTGCCGCGCCGCCGGCCGCAAGCTGCGCGTGCTGTGGCTGGACGCGCATGCCGACTTCAACACGGCGGCCCTCACCCCCACCGGCAACGTCCACGGCATGCCGGTGGCGTGCCTGTGCGGCCATGGCCCGGAAGCACTGACCCACATCGGTGGCCATGTGCCGGCCCTGTCGCCCGCCGACATCCGCCAGATCGGCATCCGCAGCGTCGATGAAGGCGAAAAGCGCTTCGTGCACGAGGCGGGCATCGAGGTGTTCGACATGCGCTACATCGACGAGATGGGCATGCGCCACACGATGGAACAGGCGCTGCTTGATCTGGATGAACACACCCATCTGCACGTGAGTCTGGATGTCGACTTTCTCGACCCCGACATCGCCCCCGGCGTGGGCACCACGGTGCGCGGCGGCCCCAACTACCGCGAAGCGCAACTGTGCATGGAGATGATTGCCGACACGGGCCGGCTGGCGTCGCTGGACGTGGTCGAACTCAACCCGGCGCTGGACGTGCGCAACCAGACTGCCCAGCTCGCCGTCGACCTGATCGAGAGCCTGTTCGGCAAGAGCACGCTGATGCGCCGCTGACGCCGCTTCCACATCACGACAAGGTCCCATCCCGTCCGCCCATCCCCGCTGAAGTGTCCGACGAAGCCAGGCACGGTTCATGCTATTACCGCCCCCTGCCTGACCGACTACCTTTCCCCCAAGGACCCGACAATGACGCAACCCGGCAAGTGGATTCGACGCGGCGCGCTGATCGCCGTCAGCCTGATGGCTGCTCTGGGCGCACAGGCCCGCAGCTTCGATGACATCAAGAAGGACGGCAAGATCCTCGTCGCCACAGAGGGTCAGTTTCCCCCGTTCAACTACTTCCAGGGCACCAAGCTCACCGGCTTCGAGGTCGAGCTGGCCGAACTGGTGGCGCACAAGATGGGCGTCACCATCGAGTGGAAGGCGCTGGGCTTTGACGCGCTGCTGGCCGGCCTGCGTCAGGACCGCTGGGACCTGGTGATCGCCTCGCACGGCGTCACCGATGAGCGCGCCAAGGCCGTCACGTTCGCGAATCCGCACTACTGCTCGGGCGGTCAGGTGATCGCGCTCGATCCCGCCATCCGCACCGGTGCCGACCTCGCCGGCAAGGTCGTGGCCGTGCAGACGGGCACCACCTACCTCGAGAGCGTCAAGAAGCTGCCCGGCATCAAGGAAGTGAAGAACTTCCCGAAGGACACCGACGCACGCACTGCCCTGCTGAGCCAGCGGGTCGACGCCTGGGTGAGCGACCGCTTTGTGGCCAAGCAGGCTCTGGCCGCCGCCCCGAACGCCGGCATGAAGGCGGGTGAGATGGTCTTCATCGAGCGCATTGCCGCTGCCGTGGCCAAGGGCAACCAGAGCGTGGCCGCGGGCTACAACAAGGCCCTGGCCGAGGTGATGGCCGACGGCAGCTATGCCGCGCTCTCGAAGAAGTACTTCAACGAAGACGTTCGTTGCAAGTAAGCCCGAGGGCCTGACACCATGCTGACCCTGCCTGGCTGGCCCGCCGGCTGGAGCAGGTCGACCCGCAGCAACGCCACCATGGTGGTGGCGAGTGCTGCGCTCGTCCTGTTCCTCTGGCTGATGGCCATTCCCCTGTCGTGGGCGCCCGAGCCCATCGGCCCGGCCGCGCGCGATTTCGCCGACGGCACGCTGATCACCGTCGAGCTCACGATCGTCTCCGGCCTGGCGGGCATCGCCATCGGCCTCGTGGCCGCGATGGGCAAGCTCTCGCGCGTGGCGCCGGTGCGCTGGCTGGCCTCGTTCTACATCTGGGTCGTGCGGGGCACGCCGCTGCTGGTGCAGGTGCTGTTCGTGTACTTCGCGCTGCCCGCGCTGATCCCCTCGCTGCGGCTGAGCGACTTCACCTCGGCCTGCATTGCACTGGCGCTCAACATCGGCGCCTACAACGCCGAGGCCATCCGCTCGGGCATGCAGGCCGTGCCCAAGGGGCAGACGGAAGCCGCCCGCTCGCTGGGCATGTCGGCCTGGCACACCTTTCTCGACATCGTCTTCCCGCAGGCGATGAAGATCTCGCTGCCTTCGCTGGTGAACAACATCGTGTCGCTGCTGAAGGACTCGTCGCTGGCCTACACCATCGGCGTGGTCGAGCTGACCAACGTCGGCAACCGCATCCAGGCTGCCACCTTCCAGCCAATGTCGACGCTGGTGACCACGGCCTGCATCTACCTCGTGCTGACGACCATGCTCACGCAGATCTCGGACGCCATCGAGCACCGCTACGACGTGGAGGGCCGCCGGCCATGAGCACCCCGCAACCGTTCATCACCGTGCAGCAGGTGCAGAAGGCCTTCGGGGCGCATCAGGTGCTGCGCAACGTCAGCACGCATTTCGACGCGGGCAAGGTCACGGTCATCCTGGGCTCATCGGGCTCGGGCAAGAGCACGCTGCTGCGCATGCTGAACCGCCTGGAGAAGCACGACAGCGGCACCATCACCGTCGATGGCATCGAGGTGAGCGACGACGCCAAGGCTTTGAATGCCCTGCGCCGTGAGGTCGGCATGGTGTTCCAGCAGTTCAATCTGTTCCCCCACCTGACCGTGCTCGACAACGTGACGCGCGCGCCCCGCCGTGTGCGTGGCACGCCCAAGGCCGAAGCCGAAGCCAAGGCCATGGAGCTGCTGCGCAAGGTCGGCATGGAAGCCCATGCGCACAAGCACCCGTTTGCACTTTCGGGCGGGCAGCAGCAGCGCGTGGCCATTGCCCGCGCGCTGGCCATGGAGCCCAAGGTCATGCTGTTCGACGAGCCCACATCGGCCCTCGACCCGGAAATGGTCAAGGAAGTGCTGGACGTGATGAAGCAGCTCGCGCGCAGCGGCATGACGATGATCATCGTCACCCACGAAATGGGCTTTGCCCGCGAGGTGGCCGACCGGGTTCTGTTTCTGAACCAGGGCGAGATCCTGCAGGACCGACCGCCCGAGGCCTTCTTCGACCAACAGGACAACCCACGCATCCGAGCCTTCCTCGGCCAGATCGCGCACTGAGCTTCCCTCCCCATTTTCCCCATGCAAAGGCACACCATGATGAAACGTAGCGCCCTGAGCCTGGCCCTGCTGGCCGCCTCCGTCACGTCCCTGCCCGCCCTGGCCCAGTCGGCCAAGGATTTCGAGTTGCTGCGCAACGAGGTGCTGCGCCTGCGCAAGGAACTGGACGAGCTCAAGGGCCAGCAGGCCGCCAGGCCGGCGCCCGCGTCCGCCGTGGTCGCAGCGCCCCAGCCCGCCGCCGACACCGCCGCATTGACCGAGCGCATCGAGCAGGTCGAGCTGAAGCAGAAGGACGCCGTGGTGGCGGGCGACATTCCGGGCAGCTTCCGCCTGCCGGGCTCGGACACGTCCATCAAGCTGTACGGCTATGTGGAAGTGAACGCCGTGCGCGAATTCAAGGGGGCGAATGGCGGCAACGACTACTCGACCTTCCTGCCCTACGCCCCGCTGAACGGCAGCACCGCGCGCAAGGGCGAAACGTACCTGCACGCACGTACCTCGCGCCTCGGCATCGAGACCTCGACCCCGACGGCGTACGGCCCGCTGGGCATCAAGCTGGAAGGCGACTTCAACAACGACCCGCGTCTGGGCGGCTCGGCCGTCAGCGGCGACGTGAAGGCCATCTACACGCAGCAGGCCACGAACTCGTACAACTTCCGCCTGCGTCAGGCGGTGGCCACGTTCGCCGGCTTCACGGTGGGCCAGACCTGGTCGACCTTCATGGACGTGGACAACGCGCCCGAAACGGTCGACTTCAACGGCCCCATCGGTTCGACCTTCATCCGTCAGCCGGTGGTGCGCTACACCTACGCCACGCCGGACCTGGGTGGCTTCACGGTGGCCGTGGAGAACCCGGTGAGCTATGCGCTCGACTCAACGGGCGCGGCCACCAAGTCCGGCTTCTCGAAGACCCCCGATCTGGTCCTGCGCTGGGACAAGGGCTTTGACTGGGGCGCCGCCAGCCTGCGTGGCGTGACACAGCAAGTGAAGGTGGTCGATGACGACGCCGGCACGAACGCCGACAAGCGCGGCTACGGCATCGCCGGCACCGGCCTGATCAAGCTGCGCGGCGGCCAGGACACCCTGAGCCTGGGCCTGACCTATGGCGACGGCGTGGGCCGCTACTTCAACTACCTGGAAGGCGCGATCGTGGACGCGAACGCCAACCGCATCCTGATGGAGCGCGCACTGGGCACCGTGATCGGCTATCAGTACAAGGCCAGCGACACGCTGCGCGCCAACTTCGTGGGCGGCTGGCAGAAAAATTTCCACAACGCCTACACCGACTACGCGCTGACCAACGGCTTCGGCGCGGGCCAGTATGGCGTGAACAAGCGGATGTACCAGCTGCACGCCGGCCTGATCTACAACCCGGTGAAGAACGTGGACCTGGGCGCCGAGTACATCTGGGGCGAGCGCGAGACGCTGGCCGGCGAGAAGGGCTCGCTGTCGCGCTTCAACCTGATGGCGCGCTACACCTTCAACTGATCTGCCAATCCGCCCCATCGCGCGCATGAGTGAACCGTCTTCCCTGCAGCCAGCATCGCCCGTGCGCGCGGGCTCTCGCCACCGCGTCGGCATCGCGGCGCTGGTGTGCGTCACCGTCGTGTGGGGCACCACCTTCCCGGCCATGAAGGCCATGAGCGGCGACCTGCAGGCGCTCGAGATCATCTCGCTGCGCTTTGCGGTGGCGTGCGCCGTGCTGTGGCCCTTCCTGAGGGGCGTGCAGGCGCATGAGCTGCGTTGGGGCTTGCTCATGGGCGCCGTGATGTTCGGGGCCACGGCCCTGCAGGTCAGCGGTCTGGGGCTCACCAGCAGCAACCGCAACGCCTTCATCACCGGGCTGAACGTCGTCATCGTGCCCCTGCTGGCTGCCGGCCTGGGGCAGCGGTTGGGCTGGCCCGTGCTGGCTGGGGCGGCCCTCAGCGTGGTGGGCATGTACGGCCTTTTCTACGAGGCCTCGCCCTGGAGCTTCGGTGACACGCTCACGCTGGCCAGTGCCTTTGTCTACGCGGTGTACGTGCTGCTGTTCGAATACTGCGCGCGCGCGCCCGTGCGCTGCCGGCCCGAGCGGCTGGCCGCCGTCCAGGCGGTCGTCATGCTCGGGCTCGGTGGCGTGGGCGTCGCCTGGCAAGGCGGCGTGCCGGCCGAGGTGCTGGCGCGCGCCGAAGACCACCTCCTGCCGCTGATCTACCTCGGGCTGCTCGCCAGCGCCGGCATCGTCTGGCTGCAGGCCTGGGGCCAGGCACGGGTGCGGGCCGTCGAGGCGGCCCTGATCTACGGGCTCGAGCCGGTCTTCGCCTCGCTCACGGCCATCTGGTACATCAACGAGGTGTTGGCCGGGCGCGCGCTGATCGGCGCCGCGCTCATCGTGCTCGGCGTGATGCTGTCGCAGTGGCCGGCCCGGGCGCCGGACACCGAAGCCGCCCGCGTCTGACCCCCTTTCTTGCCGCGCACACCATGGAACACGATTTCCTCTCTGCCTTCATCGTGCTGCTGATCGTGACCGACCCGTTGGGCAACGTGCCCGTCGTCATCAGCCTGCTGCGCAATGTGCCGCGCGAGCGACGCCTGCTCGTCATCACGCGGGAATGCCTCATCGCCACGGTGATGCTGCTGCTGTTCATGCTGGTGGGCGAGCGCCTGCTGCAGGCCATGCACCTCACCAACGTCTCGCTCGAGATTGCGGGCGGCGTCATCCTCTTTCTGATCGCCCTGGGCATGGCCTTTCCCAGCATGGGCGTGAGCTTCGCGTCGCAGACCACCGAGGGCGAGCCCATGCTGGTGCCGCTGGCCATTCCGCTGATCGCCGGGCCGTCTGCGCTGGCCACGGTGGTGCTGCTGGCGTCGCGCCAGCCGGACCGCGCCTGGTCGTGGACGGCCGCCATCGTGCTGGCCATGGCGGTGGGCTGGGTGGTGCTGGCTTCGGCCGACCGCCTGTCGCGGCGACTCGGACCATCCGGCCTCGTGGCGCTGGAACGCTTCATGGGGCTGCTGCTGTCGGCCATGGCCGTCGAGATGCTGATCTCGGGGCTGCATCGCGCCTTTCCCGCGCTGGCGCCGCTTGCAGCGCAGTGAGGCGCCGGCACCACGCCGAGCGCACTCGACCTGATCCGCATCAGGACTGCAAGCCCCCGCTCGCGCCCTGGTGGTAATAGAGTGTGCAGGTGGCTCAATGGTGAGCAGAAGGACAAGAACCATGACGACCTGCACCACCCTGACGCGCGCGCTGACCGCCGGCGCCATCCTCGTCGCCCTCGCCGGCTGTGCCAGCAACCCGATGACGCCCGACCGCTACAGCGGCCCCGTGCGCGTGATCGCCGGCGATGCCCCCCAGGGCTGCACGTTCCTGGAGCGCATCGAAACAAGTTCCGGGCTGGTGGGCCTGCTGGGGCCTCAAGGCGCCGAGAACGCCCGCCAGACCCTGCTGTGGCAGGCAGACCGGCTGGGTGGCACCCATGTCGTGTGGGACAAGCCCGTGGTGGGCGACCGCCGCACCACGCTATCGGCTCAGGTCTACCGCTGCCCGGACGCCCGCTGAGCATCGGCGAACGGCTTTCAGGCCGGTGCGGGGCTCGGGGCACCGGAAGCCGGCCGACGCGCCAGCCCGTCCAGCACCTCATCCAGCGCCTGGTCCAGTTCGGCCTTGTGCAGCTGAACGGCCGCCTGGTCTTCGGCCAGCAAGGCCGTTTCCAGTGACCGGGCCACGTCAGCCAGTCGCGTGGCCCCCACCGTGGCCGCATCGGCCTTCAGCACATGCAGCACGCGCGCGGCTGCGGGCCAGTCCGGTGCCGTGATCTGATCGGCCAGCCGCCGGGCCACGTCCCGGTGGGCCTTGAAGAAGATGTCCAGCAGCTGCTGGTGCAGCGCAGGGCGGCCACCGCAGTGCAATTCGCCCAACGCGCGGTCGATGCCCGGCAAGGCGGCAGCCGCCGCGGGCGCCGCAGCGGGCGCTGGCACTGGCGAGGGCGCAGCCTGTTGAACCAGGGCCGCCTGGCGACGTCCGTGCCGCCAGCGGCGCAGCGCGTCGATCAGCATCGCCACGCCAAGCGGCTTGGTCAGAACTTCGTCCATGCCGGCCGCCAGGGCGGCCTCGCGGTCGCTGGCCTGGGTGTGGGCGGTGACCGCCAGCACGGGCAGATCGACCCACACCGGGTTGTCGCGAATGCGGCGGGTGGCCTCCAGGCCGTCCATCACTGGCATCTGGATGTCCATCAGCACGACGTCGACCGGTTCGTGCGCCAGGTGATCGAGCGCCGCCTGGCCCTGTTCGGCCACCGTCACCCTGGCACCGGCATCCATCAGCAACTCGGCCGCCACCTGTTGATTGAAGGGGTTGTCTTCGACCAGCAACACGCGCATGCCGGACAGCGCCGCCGCCTTCACGCCCGAAGAACTCGCGGGCGGCGCCGACGGTGTCCGCGCCGCGGCCTCGCCGGGCGCACGGACCGAGGCCGCTCTCGCCCGCTCGGCCAGACGGGCCAGCTCGTGCGCCAGCGCGGTGGTCGAGGCTGGCTGGGGCAGCGCCGCATCGAACAGATTGCCACCGGCCGCCAGCAGCGGCGCCTCGCTGCCCGGCGCACAGGCCAGCAGCCGCCACGGCACCTGCGCCAGTCCGAGTTGCACCACGTCACGGGCCAGGGCGACCACGTCGGTATCGGGCATCAACCAGTTCAAGACGACGACATCCCAGGGCGCGTCCGCAGCGTCGGCCTCGGACAGCGCGCGCAACGCGGCCTCTCGCCCGCTCGCCACCGACGCCGTCAACCCGAGGACGTCCAGTTGCCTCTGCAGCACGCGGGCCGCTTCGGGGTGGGCATGCACCACCAGCACGCGCCAGCTTCGCCACGGCCCGTCCGGCCAGGCAGCGGGGCTCGCCTCCGCAGTGTCCACAGAATCCAGGCTCAGCGGCAGCCGCACCGTGACATGGCACCCGGTGTCGACGTCGCTGCGCAAGGTCAGCGTGCCGCCCATGCGCTCGACCACATGCCGGCTGATGGCCAGCCCGAGCCCCCCGCCACCATGCCGCCGCGTGGCCGAGCCGTCGCCCTGCTGGAACGGCTGGAACACGCGCACCTGGTCTTCCGGCGGGATCCCCGCCCCCGTGTCCCGCACATCGGCCACCAGCCAGCTCGTCTCCGCGCCCGGCCGCGCGGTCATGCGCACCGTCAGGCTCACCTCGCCCGCATCGGTGAACTTCACGGCGTTGTGGCACAGCTTGGTGAGCACTTGGACCAACCGGGGCCCATCGCCCACCGGCCGCTGCGGCCGGTCGAACACCGCATCCAGCACCAGGGCCAGCCCCTTCTGCTGGGCTGGCAGGGCCACGGCACCCATCACCTGGTCCAACACGTCGTCCAGCAAGAAGGCCTTATGCTGCAGCGTCAGACGCCCGCTCTCGATGCCGGAGAGATCCAGGATGTCATCCAGCATGGCCAGCAGCGAGGTGGCCGCCTGCCGCGACTTCTGCAGGTAGTCCCGCTGCTGGGGCGACAGGCTGGTCCGCAAGGCCAGCTCCGTCATGCCCAGCACCGCGTTCATCGGGGTGCGGATCTCGTGACTCATGTTCGTCAGGAAGGCGCTCCTGGCCCGCGCCATGGCCATGGCTTCCTCCCGCGCGTCGATCAAGGCCTGCTCGGTCTGACGGCGCTGGCTCAGGTCGCGAAGCACGATCTGCACCCGCACCACCGCCCCCGCGTGCCCTCGCTCGATCACCGACAGGCTGGCCTCCACGGGCAACACGCCGTCCTGTTGGGACATCGTCAGTTCGCAGCCCACCACCCGGTCCTGCTCGCGCAGCATCTGGCACACCTCGGGCCACGATGGAGACCGCAGCCAGCTCGCCACGGGCAAAGGCGTGGCGTCCTGGGGCTTGCCGCAACCCAGCATCTGGGCCCACGCCGGGTTCATCAGCACGATGCTGCCCGACTCGTCCAGCAGGCCGGCGCCATCGGCCATGTGGCTCAGCACGCCGTCGAGGTGCTGAGTCTGGCGCGCCAGCACCGTGTTGAGCTGGTCACGCTGGGTGGCCAGTTCGTGCGCCACCGCGTCCCGGTGGGCCAACTCCTGGGCCAGTGCCTGCTGAAGCCCCGTGATGCCCCTGGCCAGTCGGTGCAACTCCGTGGCCGGGCGATGCCGTGGCTCGGGCGCCGGCGTCGCCAGGTTGCCGGACAGCAGCGTTCCCAGGTGGTGCGACAACGCCGACACCGGATGCCCGACCCGCCTGCGCACCAGCCAGAACACCAGCCCGCCCATCAGCAGCAACAAGGGCACGACCAGCATCAGAAAGCGTCGGGTCTGGGTCCACACCTCGGCCTGCAACGCGGCCTCATCGAGTGTCAGATGCCAGATGCCGATGACCTCGTCGCCGCCCGGGGCGTGCAGCGGCTCCCGCACCGTCTGCACGCTGCCCCGCGCGGCCACCCCCTCGCGGGCATAGCGCTGGCTCAGGCCGCCTCCCTGAACCTCGGCCGACAGCACCACCGGGAAACGGTGCAGCGCCGCCAGTTGCGCGGCCACCGCCTGGTCGTCCAGCTCCCACAAGGCCCGGGACAGCGCCACCCGGTGCACGGACACCACGGCGTCCAGCAGGGCGCGCTGCTGCTCCGCCTCGTGGTTCTTCTGCACATGGGCCACCAGCAACGCCGCCCCGATGGACAACAGCAGGCTGAAGCCGATCACCCGCCACAACAGCACCCTCGAGAGCGGCGTGATGCGGTCCGGGCCCGGCTCCGGTCGGATCGCGCTCATGGCGAGCCCCCCGCCGCACCCACGTGAACCTTGAACGGGGTGCGAACGAACGCGTCCACCCGCCCGCCGCCGGCCAGGCGCTTCATGGCGAGGTAGGCTGCGCGACCCATCGCGTCGAAATCCAGCTCGACCGCCCCGCCCAGAAGCCCTCGCCGCAGCAGCAGAACCTGCCCGGCCGTCATCGTGCCGATGCCGACGAACACCGCCTCGCCGGCGTTCTCTCTCCGGGGTGCAAGGCCCTGTACGGCCGCCTCGTAGACGGCCACATCGGCCACCGGCCAGTGCCCGACCGAAATCAGCGCATCCACCTTCAACGCGTCGAGCGAAAGCACCATCTGGCGGCGTGCCCGCTCGGGCTGATCGCCGTTGAACCAGGGGCAGCGCGCCAGCTCAGTCCAGCCGCCCTGCCCCTGCAGCCGCGCCGCACCGGCAGTGTCGACCTGCCCGAGCGCGCGACGCACGCCCTTGAGGCGCAGGTCGAGGTTGGGATCATGCGGATCGGCACTCATGAGGCACACCCTGCCGCCGCGCGGCAGCCGCTGACGCACCAGCTCTCCCAGCGTGCGGCCGAAGGCCTCGTTGTCCGGCCCGATGTAACTGCGGCGCAGCGCATGGTGCGCCGCATCCAGATCGGAGTCGAAAGTGACCACCGGCACGCCATCCGCGCGAGCACGGGCGAGCCCGTGCTCTGCCAGGTAGGCCGCGTGCGTGACGGACACCGCCAGCCCGTGAAGGCCCTCTTCCAGGGCCCGCTGAATGGCCGCATCCTGCGCGCGCACATTGGCCGGACCCGGTTCACCCAGATGCAGGCACCGGTCGCCCTGGCGACGCGCTTCCGCTTCACATCCGCGCCACGCCGCCTGAAAGTTCGGATCGTCCACCCGCTTGCCGGCCAGGCCGAAGACCATCCCGGCCGACCAGGCGGGCATGACGCCCCCTGCCCAGCACAGCAGCATCAGCCACAGGCACCGCCGCGTCATGCTCGTTCCATCAGCGTCGCCTGGCCCCTGCCCCATGGCCTGTGGATGCATCCGCATCGGGCACCGGCGCAACCGATTCCGGCTCGTCGGGCGGGGTGTCGAGCGAAGCGCCCGGGTCTTCCTCACCGGCAGCCGACTCACCCGGCACATAGCCGGGCGCCGGGCCCGGATGCGGCTTTGGCCGGTCCTCCTGCTGCGCAGGCGTCATGCCCTGCCGGGATGAGCCTCCCATGGTCTGCCTCCTTGGTGTCGTGACGAGGCCGAAGCCCCGGGTTCGCGCCAGTGTGCAGCCTTGCGCAGCCAGACGGGCTCATGCCCTCGGACGTGCCGAGGTCAGCGTGAGGCTTGCCCGTAGTGGATGGACTGCACCTGCCCCGCGCGCAAACGCACCGTCACAGGCAGATTACCGGGTCCGCGGTCGTAAAGCCACTCTTCCGTCACCACGCAGGGCGCCACGAAGGACCCGAGCCAGGGAGGAACGGGCTGAAACCCCGGTCCTGCGACAGGGGCGCAGTAGGCATCGCTCAGCCGGGGCGCGCCACACCGGTCCATCAGCGTGATGCGCAGATCGCCTTCGGTCACGCTGCCGCCGGTGCACCGCAGCGACTCGGCACCGACGGGCTGCAGCATCGCACCCAAGCTCCACAGCGCCGCGACCTTCCACCACCCGCCCAGCATGACGACCTCGCTTGCCCGTCTGTTCAGACACGCTCGAGTTTCTACAGGATCACGCCGCCGCAGGCAGCGCACCAAAGAAAAAAGCCACCCGATGGGTGGCTTTTGCTGCTTTCGCGCCTGTGTTGCAGCAAGCTGTGCAACACAGTGAAAAATTTGGTGGGCCCTGTAGGATTCGAACCTACGACCAACGGATTAAGAGTCCGCTGCTCTACCAACTGAGCTAAGAGCCCGATTGCGTCGGCTTGCGCCTTGCATTCGTTGCCAACAACTGTGTTGTTAGCGAAGACTTAGATTGTAGCGTGTTTTTCGCTTCGTTCACTGTCTGTTGTGATTTTTCATCACGCTTCAGAGGGTGGTGGGTCGTGCAGGATTCGAACCTGCGACCAACGGATTAAAAGTCCGCTGCTCTACCGACTGAGCTAACGACCCGCCCTGCGAAGCCTTAGATTCTAATACGCTTTTCAGCGTGCGATCAAGCGGTTCAGCATTTCTGCTGCGGCCACCATGCCAAAAGTGGCGGTCACGGTCACGCTCGAGCCGTAGCCATGGCAGTTCAGCGAGCCATCTCCCCCAGGAGAGACCTCACAACTGTCCTGCGGAGGCAACACCGGCTCGCGCGAAAACACGCAGGTCACGCCCAGGCGCCCCTTGCGCACCGCACTGTGGCGTTGGCGCAACCGCTGGCGCAAGCTCGACAGCAAGGGGTCGTGGGTCACGTCGGCCAGATCGGCCACCTCCACACGGTGCGGCTGCGTCTTGCCACCGGCCGCCCCCACGCACACCACCGGCTTGCCATGCGCAGTGGCCCAGGCAGCCAGTGCCGCCTTGGCGCGCACCTGGTCACAGCAGTCGATCACGCCATCCACCTGCGTCGGGTCCAGCAACTCACCGACATTGGCCTCGTCCACGAACTCTTCGATGGCCGTCACGGCGCAATCAGGATGGATAAGCCCAAACCGCTCCTGCAGGGCATGCACCTTGGCCTGGCCCAGCGTCGTCTCCAGCGCATGAACCTGGCGGTTCACGTTGGATTCGGCAATGTGATCCAGGTCGACGAGCACCAGGCCCGCGACCCCGCTGCGCGCCAGCGCCTCGGCCGTCCACGAACCCACCCCGCCCACGCCGATGACCGCGATGCGGGCCGCGCGCAGCCGCTCGTAGCCCGTCACCCCGTGCAGGCGACGCAGACCGCCGAAGCGCCGCTCGGGATCCGGCCGACTCGCCGCAGCCAGCCGCTCGGCAGACGTCAGCGGGGCGTCCAGCACCGCGGTCTGCAATCCGGGCGCGCCTTCCTGCTCATCGGCCATGTCAGCCGCGGGCCTTCTTCGGCGCCGGCTTGGCAGCCGGCATGGTCAGCAGGCGATCACGGGCAGCCTGGGCCGCCTCGGTACTCGGGTACTGCTTGACCAGTTCCTCCAGCGTCCGCCGCGCAGCCTCGTTGTCCTTGAGCTCGCCATGGCAGTTGGCGATGGACAACAGCGACTCCGGGGCACGGGCGTGATCCGGGCTCTTGTCCAGCAACTGCCGGAAGGAGGCAATCGCCTCCTTGTACTGCCGCTGGCCATAGTGGGCGTTGCCGAGCCAGTACCACGCCGACTCACGGTAGCCGGTCGACGGATAGCGCTGAAGCAAGCCATTCAGGCCCGAGATGCCGGCGGCAAAATCGGCCGCCCGCAGACGGGCCAGGGCCTCATCGAAAAGCCGCTTTTCGTCCGGGTCGACCTTGAAGGTCTTGCCGTCCACCGTCAGCGTCTGCGGCTCCAGCTTGCGTACCCGCTCATCCACCGAGGCCTGCGTGTCCTTGAGTTTGCGCTGGACCTCGGCGAGGTCGCGCGCCAGCACTTCATCCTGCCCGCGCTGTCGCGCCAGGTCTGCACGCAGCTGCTCGACCTGGGCATTCATCTCGAGCAGGCTGCGGCGCAGCTGCTCGATCTGTGCGTTGAGCGCACCCAGCTTGCCGGCCATCGCATCGGCATCCTGCGTACGCTGCTGGCGGATGTCGAGGATGGCACGGCGCGCGTCCGTGTCTTCGAACAGGGCGGCCTGGGCAGCCGAGCCGATCAGCGCGGCGGTGATCGCCAACGCCAGCGTACGAAGCCGGAGGGCAAAGGGCGGAAGCAGGGTCATGGTGCGGTCAGGCGAGCGGTGAACGGGCAGGCAGGTGCATCAAGCCGCGGCTCAGCGGTCCTTGATCTCGGCGCGGCGGTTCTGCGCCCACGCTTCCTCGTTGCTGCCCTGGGCGGCCGGACGCTCCTTGCCGAAGCTGACCGACTCGACCTGATCGGCCGAGACGCCCAGCAGCGTCAGCGACTTCTGCACGGCTTCGGCACGCTTCTGGCCCAGCGCCAGGTTGTACTCACGGCCGCCGCGCTCGTCGGTGTGGCCTTCGATGACGACCTTGCGGGTCTTGACGGCGTTCAGGCGCTTGGCGTGGCCGTCGATGGCGCCGCGGAACTCGTCCTTCACCACGAAGCTGTCGAAGTCGAAGTAAACGACGCGGGGCAGACCGCCGGCGTTGGCGCTGTTGTCCGACGGCGGCACCACCACGGGGGCGACGGCGTTCGAGGGCACGGCACTGTCATTGGCCGAGCCGGCGCCATTGGCCGTGGTGATCGGGGCGGGGCCCTTGCCGGCCTGGTCGTCCAGCTTCACGGACGAGCCGCAGCCGGCCAGCCACAGGGCACTGCTGCTCAGCAGGGCCAGGCTCAGGGTGCGCAGCGCAAAACGGGGGGTGATCATGGGTGGTACTCCTTCAGCAAACAGTTGGAATGGGACAGGGTCAGAGGGGGGGCGCAGGCTCAGCGCTTGAGCGGGGGGGCGGCAGGGCCCCACACGGGCTCGCGCACGTCGGCTTGCGGGGTGGTCAGGCGGGCCTTGATGCGACCGTCCAGCGTCGTGGTCATCAGCACGTCGCGGCCGCCGGAGCGGGTCGCATAGATGATCATCTTGCTGTTGGGTGCAAAGCTCGGGCTTTCGTCGTCGCGGGTGTCGGTCAGGGCCTTCACCGTGCCGGAGGCCAGCTCCATCAGGTGCACGCGGAAGGCGCCGCCATCGGTCTGGCCGATGTAGGTCATCCAGCGTCCATCCGGGCTGAGTGCCGGGCTGATGTTGTAGCTGCCCGAGAACGTCACGCGCTGGGCATTGCCGCCACCCGCCGGCATGCGGTAGATCTGGGGGCTGCCGCCACGGTCGCTGACGAAATAGAGCTGGCTGCCGTCGGGCGTCCAGCAGGCCTCGGTGTCGATGGCCCCGCTCTGCGTCAGGCGGCGCAGGCCTTCACCGTCGGCTCCGACCACGTACAGCTGGGAGCCACCATCGCGGCTGAGCGTCACGGCCAGCTGGCGGCCGTCGGGCGACCAGGCCGGCGCGCTGTTCGTGCCCTTGTAGCTTGCCACCACGCGGCGACGGCCGCTCATCACGTCCTGCGTGACGACGACGGCCTTGCCGCCCTCGAACGACACATACGCCAGCTGACGGCCATCAGGCGACCACGCCGGCGAGATGATGGGCTGCACGCTGGTCAGCGGGGCTTGCGTGCCCTCGCCGTCGGCATCGGCCACGACCAGGGTGTGACGCGAACCCACCTTGCTGACGTAGGCGATGCGGGTCGAGAACACGCCCTTGTCGCCGGTCAGCTTTTCGTAGATGTCGTCGGCGATGCGGTGCGCGGCCTGGCGCAGGTCGGCCGCGGGCACGACCAGGCTCAAGCCGCCCAGGTCCTGTCCCTTGACCACGTCCCACAGGTGATAGCGCACATCGTGGCGACCGTCGGCCAGCACGGTGACGGAGCCGGCCACCAGGGCATCGGCCCCCTTGCTTCGCCACTCGCCCATCGCGGGCCGGCTGGTGTCGTCCAGCGCGCTGGCCGTGGCGTCGATGGAGCGGAACAGCCCGCTGCGCTCGAGGTCGGCCTTGATGATGGCCGACAGCGGCTGGGGTGAGCGGGCCTCGTCACGGAAGCGCCCGATGGCGATGGGAATCTGGGTGGCGCCGACGCCCGCGATCTCGACGCGGAACTGGGCCAGGGCCGGCCCGGTCAGCCCGAGCGAGGCGCCGCCGAGCAGGGCCGTCGAACCGAGCAGCCGACCAAGGGCTGCTCGGCGCGGAAGGGATGCATGCATGGGTCGGACTTTGGGAATGGTGAGAACCCTGGATTGTGCCGCACGCACCGTGCGAAGTTCCCTGCGTCCCTGCCCGGACCCTGGGCGAACCGCGTGAAGCTGTGTGAAGCGCCGGGCGCCCTCACCCGTTCACGCCCGCTGTGTCACAGCAGCACGATGTCGTACTGCTCGGGCGACATCGACGGTTCGGTCTGCAGTGACACCGGCTTGCCGATGAAATCGCTCAGGCCGGCCAGGTGGGCACTTTCCTCGTCCAGGAACATCTCGACGACCGCAGCACTGGCCACCACGCGGAACTCGCGCGGATTGAACTGGCGCGCCTCGCGCAGGATCTCGCGCAGGATGTTGTAGCAGACGGTGCGCGGGGTCTTGACCTGACCGCGCCCCTCGCAGGTCGGGCACGGCACGCACAGCAGGTGGGCCAGCGACTCGCGGGTGCGCTTGCGGGTCATCTCGACCAGGCCCAGCGGCGAGAAGCCGCTGACTGTGCTCTTGGTCCGGTCGCGCGCCATCTGCTTGCGAAGTTCGGCCAGCACGGCGTCGCGGTGGTCCTCGCGCAGCATGTCGATGAAGTCGATGATGATGATGCCGCCGAGGTTGCGCAGGCGCAGCTGGCGGGCAATGGCCTGGGCCGCCTCGAGGTTGGTCTTGAAGATCGTGTCGTCGAAATTGCGGGCGCCGACATAGCCCCCGGTGTTGACGTCGATGGTGGTGAGCGCCTCGGTCTGGTCGATGATGAGGTAGCCACCCGACTTCAGGTCGACCCGGCGGGCCAGTGCGCGCTCGATCTCGGTGTCGATGTTGTAGAGGTCGAAGATGGGCCGCTCGCCCTTGTAGTGCGCGAGCTTGCCCACCGCGCTGGGCGTGAACTCCTGGCCGAAGGCCACCAGCGCTTCGTGCTGGATCAGCGAGTCGATGCGGATGGTCTGGACCTGCTCCGTCACCAGGTCACGCAGCACGCGCTGGGCCAGGTTCAGCTCCTGGTAGAGCAGCGTGCCGGGTGGCGCCTTCAAGCCGTGTTCGCGGATGGTGGCCCAGGTCTTGCGCAGGTAGGCGATGTCCATCGCCAGCTCGTCGTCGGTGGCATCTTCGGCGTTGGTGCGCAGGATGAAGCCGCCCGGGCGATTGCGCCCGTCCTTGGCATCGGCCGCGCCGATCAGCTGCGTCATCCGTTCGCGCAACTGTTCGCGCAGTTCCGGCGAGCCGATCTTCTGCGAGATGCCGAGGTGGTCGTCCTGGGGCAGGAAGACGAGCAGGCGACCGGCCACGCTGATCTGCGTCGACAGCCGCGCGCCCTTGGTGCCGATCGGGTCCTTGATGACCTGCACCATCAGGGTCTGCCCCTCGTGCACGCGCTTTTCGATCGGCGTCTGCACGTCGGCCGAACGCGAAGCAGGCCGCACCGACGGGTCTTCGCGATGCAGATCGGCCACGTGCAGAAACGCCGCGCGCTCCAGGCCGATGTCGATGAAGGCCGACTGCATGCCGGGCAACACCCGCACGACCTTGCCTGCGTAGATGTTGCCAACCAGCCCGCGCTCCAGCGTGCGCTCGACGTGCAGTTCCTGCACGGCCCCGCTTTCGATGAGGGCCACACGGGTTTCCTGGGGAGTCCAGTTGATGAGAATGTCTTGGGATGCAGGCATGGGGGCAATTTACCCCATGCCGCGCAGGGCCGTGTTTGTGAGCACATGCCACCCCGGCTCACCGGCCTTGGCCGAGGCCAGGAGGCCCGCCGCCACCTGGCTGGCGGCCACGGGTTTGTACGGGGCAGGCATCAGCCAGCCCAGCGCCAGCCCCACCCGCTCACCAAGACGGAACGTGGGCCGCGCGCCCGCCAGCAGCGAGGGCTGGGCCACCGACACGTGTTCGAACCCGAGTTCACGCACCGCTTCCTCCAGTTCACCCTTGACGCGGTTGTAGAAGACCCGGGACGTGGCCCGTGCGCCCACGGCGCTCACCAGCAGCGCGCGCTGTGCCCCCTGCGCGCGGGCCAGCTGCATCACCTCCAGCGGGTAATCAAGGTCGACGCGACGAAAGGCCGGCCGGGAGCCCGCCTGCGCGATCGTGGTGCCCAGTGTGCTGGCCACCCAGTCTGCATCGAACCACTCGGTGTGCTGCGCAAGCCGCTCGAAGTCGATCACCCCGATGCGCAGCTTGCCCACGCCCGGCATGGCCTGCGGCGCGATCCTCAGCAAGGCTTCGGCCGACACAGGTCGGCGCACCAGCGCCCTCACCTCGCCGATGTCGGGGTCGGCCAGCAGGCGGCAGAGCAATTCATGGCCGACCAGCCCGGTGCCACCGACCAGCAGCACGGTGGGACGCCGGGCCTCGGTGCGATCCAGCGGGTCCGGGTGGGAAGCGGGCATGGCAGGCTCTGGTGACGAACGCGATCAGAACGACCAGCCGAGCGGCTTGAGCAGCTCGGCGGTCTCGTACAACGGCAGCCCCATGATGCCGCTGTAGCTGCCGTCGATGTGTTCCGTCCACGCGCCCGAACGGCCCTGAATGGCATAGGCGCCCGCCTTGCCCATCGGTTCACCGCTGGCCACGTACCGCTCGACTTCGGCATCGTCGAGGGCGCGCCAGCGCACGTGTGAGGTCGACAGGCGCAGCGCCCCTTCCACCACCACGGCGGTCAGCACGCGGTGTGACTGGCCGGACAGCCGGCGCAACATGCGGGCGGCATCGGCGCCATCGACGGGCTTGCCGAGGATGGCTGGGCCCAGGGCCACCGTGGTGTCGGCGCACAGGATCGGCGCCGCGGGCCACGCTGCGGGGTCCTGCGCCTGTCGACGCGCCAGTCGGTCGAGTGCGGCCTGCCATTTGGCGTGGGTCACGCGCTGCACGTAATCCTCGGGCGACTCGTCCTCACGCTCGTGCTCGAGCGCTTCGGCGTCTTCATCGGCATCCGGCAACAGCAGCACGTGGCGCACGCCCAGCTGGTCCAGCAGTTGCCGGCGACGGGGGCTTTGCGAGGCCAGATAGAGCCAGGGATGCGCCGGAGCGCTGTGCGAGAGTGCGTCAGACATGGCGCGATGCTAACCGCGGGCGCGCCGCGGTGCACGGCGGGCCTGTCAGGGGTGGGCGCGGTCGCAGACGGCGGGGTCGAGGATGACGGACTGCAGCCAGAGCCGACGCTGGGGCGCGAGGCGCAAGGGCCAGGTCTGATGCTGAACCGGGCCGAGCCATGCGCCCCGCGTGCGCGCCATCAGCTCCGCCGGCGGATCCTGCGGTGCGTCCATGTCCACCCACGCGGCCACGCACGTCCAGGGGGTGGTGGCAAAGCCCTGAGGCGGAGGCAGGTCGGGCGACACGGCGGTCCAGGTGAGATCCCGACCATCGGCAGCAGACAGGATGCCGGCTAGGTGGTCATCGCCCGTGATGACGCGCAGCGGCTCGCCATGCCACTGGTGCAAGGCATGCGAGAAGGCGACGGCCGGACGATCGGTCCAGCAGTTGCGGCAGCGCTGTGCGGTGCGCTCGGGCTCCCACCAGCGCAGCGCAGACACCGCGATCGACAACAGCGCCACCCCGACCGCCACGCCCACCAGCCGGCGCGGCCAGCGGCGATCGGTGGTCTGGCGGGCGTGCTGTTCGGCCACCTCGCAAGCCCACAACACCAGCCACACCGTGGCGCCGGGCAGCACGGGCCACAGCCAGCGGGGCGTGAAATGCGCCCCCTTCAGGGCGGTGACCACACCCGCCAGTACCAGCAGGCCGACCAGCGTCTGCGCGGCCAGCCATCGCAGACCGCCGGGCAGCACCTGGCGTGGCAAGCGGTGGCGCCAGCGCAAGCACCAGGCCACCCCCGCCAGCAAGGCCGGCGTCAGCATCAGGTATTCCAGCGTGCCCAGGGCGAGTTGCAGCGGTGGCTGCCAGGGCGGCACCGCATCGCTGGGCAGCAGCACGCGCCGCGGCAAGTCGCTCACCTCGCGTTGCACCCACCACCATTGCGCATAGGGACCGAGCAAGGCCGCAAACAGCAGCAAGGCCAGGCCCAGCCAGGCGAGATGGGCGAGCCATCCGGGCCGGGGCGCTTTCAGCCCCGTCTGCACGAGCGATGCGGCCGGCGCTTCGTCCCGCGTGCGCCACTGCAGCCAGGCCCAGGCCAGCACCGCCGAGGCGCACCACAGCGCGGCGTTCAGTTTGGCCAGGCACGCCAGTGCCGCAAGCAGCCCGACCACGGGCCACCAGGCCGGACGCCGAAGCGCCTTGATGGCGGCCGCCGAGCCCCAGGTGGTCAGCGCGGCGGCCAGCACGGTGTGCGTGAGGCTGTCATGCACGCGCCACATGGCCAGCAGAAAGCCCAGATGGGCCACCACCACCAGCGCCTGGCGTCCCGGCGACGCCCCGCATGCACGAGCCAGGGCCTGGGTGCCGCCCAGCCACGCCAGCAGCACGGCATACCGGGCCACCTCGAGCGCCACCGGCCAGCTGCCTCCATCGGGCCGCAGTGCCAGCAGCATCCAGGTGTAGAGCGGGGGCTGGCGCGTGCCATAGCCCAGTTGCCAAGACTGGGCAAAATAGACCTGCTCGGCTCCGTCGATGTCGAGCCCTGCCACACTGCCCAGCTTGACCGCAACATAGCTCAGCAGCCAGACCAGCACGGTCAGCCACGCGGCCCACAGCGGCCGCCGCCGGACGAACTCAAGCACGGTGGTAGGGATGGTTGTTTCTCAGGGACCAGGCCCGATAGAGCTGTTCGAGCAACAGCACGCGCGCGAGCGCATGGGGCAAGGTCATGTCCGACAGGCGGATGGCCTCGTCGGCCGACTGCTTGAGCGACGGATCGATGCCGTCTGCGCCGCCGATGATGAGGGCCACGTCGCGACCGTCGTGCAGCCAGGCCTCGGTGCGCTCGGCCAACTGCACGCTGGTCAGACGGCTGCCCCGTTCATCGAGGATGACGCGGCGCACACCCCGCTCGAGCACCGCCTCCATGCGGGCCGCCTCGGCCTGCATGATGGCGGCGACCGGCCGCCCCTCACGGGGTTCGGCCTTCAGCGCGCGGACTTCCACCTTCCAGTCGGACGGGAAACGCTTGAGGTAGTCCTCGCACGCCTCGTTCGCCCAGTCCGGCAGGCGGTGCCCGATGGTCACCACCGTGAACTTCATGACAGCGTCTTACCGGTCAGCAGCCACCCGCGTTCAGCGGGCCGTCTTGCGGGCGGGGGCCTTCTTGGCCGCCACCTTCTTGGCCGCAACCTTCTTCACGGCCACGGTCTTGCGCGCAGGCGCCTTCTTGGCGGCCACCTTCTTGGCGGCCGGCTTGCGGGCCGGGGCGTTCACCACGACCTTCTGCACGGCAGCCTTCTTGGCAGGGGCCTTCTTCGCCGCCGTCTTGGTGACCGGCTTCGTGGCCGTTCGGGTCGGTGCCTTCTTCGCCGCCACCTTGCCAGCCGCCTTGCGCGCCGGGGCCTTCGGTGCCGCCTCGGCCACGGCCTTCACGGTCTTGCGGGCGGCCGGCTTCTCCGCTTCGGGCTCGGCCTTCTTCACGGTCTTGCCAGCGGCGGCCTTGCGGGCCGGGCTGGTGGCCGCCTTCTGGGCCGCCGTGGTCTTGCCGGACACCTTGCGGGCCTTCACCGGTGGGGCATCCTCGTCGAGGTCCATCGGCTCGGAGGCCTTGGCCAGGCCGGCCTTGGCCGTCTTGAGCTTGATCGCCACAGGCTTCTCGCCCCAGATCTCTTCCAGCTGGTAGTACTGGCGGATGGCGGGTTGCATCACATGGACGACGGCCGCGCCGCAGTCCACGATGATCCATTCGCTGTTGTCCTCGCCCTCGGTGCGCATGACCTGGAAGCCTGCGGCTTTCACGGCCTCGCGCACGCTGGATGCCAGCGCCTTGGTCTGGCGGTTGGACGAACCGGTGGCGATGACGACGCGCTCGAACAGCGGCGAGAGGTGTTCGGTGTTGAACACGACGATGTCCTGAGCCTTGACGTCTTCGAGGCCATCGACGATGGCGCGTTGCAGTTTGCGGATGTCCATTCAGCGGGGGGTGCCAGGGGCGTAAAGTTGATGATCTGCAATATAGCGTGCCACACCGCTTGGCAGCAGGGTAGGCACCAGGGAATCGGGGGGCGCGCCGTCGGCCAGACGGGCGCGAATGTCGGTGGACGACACCGGCATGGGCTGCAGCGGCAGCCTCACCACGCGATGCGCATGATGCGCCAGGGCCTCGGGCGTGACGAGCGCCTCGCTGCCGCGGCAGGCCACCGCCAGGGTCACGCGCTCGATCAGCTCGGCCCAGCCCTGCCACGTCGGCAAGTTGGTGTACTGGTCCTGTCCGATCAGCAGCACCCATTCGACCGGCTGCCCGGACGCATCGGCCCGGGCCTGCAGCGCCCGCACGGTGTCGAGCGTGTACGAAGGGCCGGCGCGGTCGACCTCGATGCGGTCGACGACAAAGCGCGGCTCGTGCGCCGTGGCGGCGGCCACCATGGCGAGCCGGTCTTCGGCCGGCGCCAGCTGACGGGCCTTCTGCCACGCCTGGCCCACCGGGATCCAGCGGACCTCGTCGAGCGACAGATGCACCAGCGCCAGTTCGGCCAGCGCCACGTGCGCCGCGTGGACCGGGTCGAAACTGCCGCCCATCAGACCGATGCGGCGAGGCGGATGGACAGCAGGTTTCAAGCGATCAGACCCAGTCGCGCGCGGGCAGGAAGTCGGTGTACAGGCGCGCCTCGGCCGAGCCGGGTTCAGGGTGCCAGTCGTAGCGCCACTTCACCACGGGCGGCATCGACATCAGGATGCTTTCCGTGCGGCCGCCGGACTGCAGCCCGAACAGCGTGCCCCGATCCCACACGAGGTTGAACTCGACATAGCGGCCGCGGCGGTAGGCCTGGAAGTCGCGCTCGCGCTCGCCGTAAGGCTGCTCGCGGCGACGCTGCAGAATGGGCAGATAGGCGGCCGTGAAGGCATCGCCCACCGAGCGGATCATGGCGAAGCCGCCGTCCATGCCGAGCTCGGAGAAGTCGTCGAAGAAGATGCCGCCGACGCCCCGGGCCTCGTTGCGGTGCTTCAGGAAGAAGTACTCGTCGCACCAGGTCTTGAAGCGGGGGTACTTGTCATCGCCGAAAGGCGCCAGCGCGTCCTTGCACACCTGGTGGAAGTGGCGGGCGTCCTCTTCCTGGCCGTAGTAGGGCGTCAGGTCCATGCCGCCGCCGAACCAGGCCACGGTGCTGCCATCGGCCTTGTGGGCAGCCAGCATGCGCACGTTCATGTGCACCGTGGGGGCGTAGGGGTTGCGCGGGTGAAAGACCAGCGACACGCCCATGGCCTCGAACGGGCAGCCGGCCAGTTCGGGCCGGTGCTGCGTGGCCGACGGCGGCAGGCTCGGGCCCTTGACGTGCGAGAAGTTGCAGCCCCCGCGCTCCAGCACGTTGCCCTCTTCCACCAGGCGCGAGCAGCCATCGCCCTGCAGGCGCTCTTCCGGGCCGCGCACCCACGCGTCGCGCACGAAGGGTTTGCCGTCTTCGGCCTCGAAGGCCGAAATAATGCGGTCCTGCAGGTCCAGCAGGTACTGGCGGACGGCGGCGGTGTCGAAGTCGCTCATGGTGCGGGCTCGGTGCGTGGGAACTCAGCGGGCCTTGATGGCGCGCCAGCCGATGTCGGAGCGGAACTGCATGCCGTCGAAGGCCAGCCCGCGCATGTAGTCGTAGGCACGCTGCTGGGCCAGCTTGGCCGAGTCGCCCAGCGCCGTCACGCACAGCACACGGCCGCCACTGGTGCGAACCTGACCGTCTTCGCCCATGGTGGTGCCAGCATGGAAGACCATCGCGTCGTCGGCATCGGCCGGCAGCCCGGTGATCACGTCGCCCTTCTTCGGGTCGAGCGGGTAGCCGCCTGCGGCCACGACCACGCCCAGTGCAAAGCGGCGGTCCCACTGCAGTTCGACCTGGTCGAGCGTGCCGTCGGTCGCGTGCAGCATGACGTCGACCAGATCACTCTTCAGCCGCATCATGATGGGCTGGGTTTCCGGGTCGCCCATGCGGCAGTTGAACTCGAGCGTCTTGGGGTTGCCCTGCGCGTCGATCATCAGGCCGGCGTACAGGAAGCCCGTGAAGGGAATGCCGTCCTTGGCCATGCCGGCCAGGGTCGGGTTGATGATCTCCTGCATGGCCTTGGCATACACGTTGGGCGTGACCACCGGCGCGGGCGAGTAGGCGCCCATGCCACCGGTGTTGGGGCCGGCGTCGCCGTCCAGCAAACGCTTGTGGTCCTGGCTGGTGGCCATCACGGCCACGTTCTTGCCGTCCGCCATGATGATGAAGCTGGCTTCTTCACCGGCCAGGAATTCTTCGATCACCACACGGGCGCCACCGGCGTTGTGCTGCACGCCGAGCTTGTTGTCCAGCAGCATGAAGTCGATGGCTTCGTGCGCTTCCTGCAGCGTCGTGGCCACGACCACACCCTTGCCTGCCGCCAGGCCGTCGGCCTTGATGACGATGGGGGCGCCCTTGGCGTCGACGTAGGCATGGGCCGCGGCGGCGTCGGTGAAGGTCTCGTAGAAGGCCGTGGGAATGCCATGGCGCTTCATGAAGTCCTTGGCGAAGGCCTTGGAGCTTTCCAGCTGCGCCGCCTTCTGCGTGGGGCCGAAGATGCGCAGGCCGCGCGCACGGAATTCGTCGACCACACCGGCAGCCAGCGGCGCCTCGGGGCCGACCACCGTCACGGCGATCTTGTTGGTCTGCGCGAAATCGGCCAGCGCCTTGACGTCGGTGATGGGCACGTTCACCAGACGCGGGTCGCGCGCCGTGCCACCGTTGCCCGGTGCCACATAGACCTTCTGGGCCTTGGGCGACTGGGCGAGTTTCCAGGCCAGGGCGTGCTCGCGGCCGCCCGAACCGATGACAAGGATGTTCATAGAAAGGATCTCAGTTCAGTTCGGCGTTGTGGAACACATCCTGAACGTCGTCCAGGTCTTCCAGCACATCCAGCAGCTTCTGCATGCGGGCGGCATCGTCGCCCGTCAGCTCGATGTTGTTCTCGGCGCGCATCGTGACTTCCGCCATCTCGGCCTTCAGACCCGCGCCTTCCAGAGCGTTCTTCACGGTCTCGAAATCGGCCGGGGCGCTGAGCACCTCGATCGAGCCGTCTTCATGGGTGAGCACGTCCTCTGCGCCGGCTTCCAGGGCCACTTCCATGATCTTGTCCTCGCTGGCGCCCGGCGCAAACAGGAACTGCCCGACGTGCTTGAACTGGAAGGCCACCGAGCCTTCGGTGCCGAGGTTGCCGCCGTGCTTGCTGAAGGCGTGGCGCACATCGGCCACCGTGCGCACGCGGTTGTCGGTCATGCAGTCGACGATCACGGCGACCCCGCCGATGCCGTAGCCCTCGTAGCGGATTTCTTCGTACGTGACCCCGTCGAGGTTGCCCGTGGCCTTGTCGACGTTGCGCTTGATGTTGTCGGCCGGCATGTTGGCCGCCTTCGCCTTGTCGATGGCCAGCCGCAGACGCGGGTTCATGGCGAGGTCGCCCCCACCCTGACGCGCGGCCACGATGATTTCACGGGTGATGCGGGTCCAGACCTTGCCGCGCTTTTCGTCCTGACGGCCCTTGCGGTGTTGGATGTTGGCCCACTTGGAATGACCGGCCATGGCGTTGTGCTCCGGGTGTTTTGTGTGCTGAGAACGACAGCGCGCGCCCTGCCTGCCGACAGCGCGCGCACGGGTGTGGCTCTGATTCAGAGCTGAGTGATACTGTGATTTTACCGTTTGGCCGGCCCGCTCCCGCCGGGCCCGGCCTTGCCGGTCCGTTTTTTTCAGTTTCCCGGGAGCCTTCCGTCATGGCCGATCCGATCCTGCTCGCCCGCCACGGCGACACCGCCTGCCACCTGCTGCCCGCCCTGGCCAACCGCCACGGCCTCGTGACCGGCGCGACCGGCACCGGCAAGACGATCACGCTGCAGGCGCTGGCCGAGCGCTTCTCGGCCATCGGCGTGCCGGTGTTCCTCGCCGACATCAAGGGCGACCTGACCGGCATCTCGCAGGCCGGCACCGTGAGCCCCAAACTGGCCGCCATCCTCGCCGAGCGGGGACTGGACACCCCCGAATCGCAGGCCTGCCCCACGACGCTGTGGGACGTGTTCGGCGAGCAGGGCCACCCCGTGCGCGCCACGGTGTCGGACATGGGGCCGCTGCTGCTGGGCCGCATGCTGAACCTGAACGACACACAGGAAGGGGTGCTGCAACTGGTCTTCAAGATCGCCGACGACAACGGCCTGCTGCTGCTCGACCTGAAGGACCTGCGCGCCATGCTGCAGCACGTGGGCGACAACGCGAGCCAGTTCACCACCGAGTACGGCAACATCAGCGCCGCCAGCGTGGGCGCCATCCAGCGCGGCCTGCTGCAGATCGAGCAGCAAGGTGGCGACCAGTTCTTCGGCGAGCCCATGCTCGACATCCGCGACTTCATGCAGACGGTGGATGGCCGGGGCGTGGTCAACATCCTGGCCGCCGACAAGCTGATGAACGCCCCGCGGCTGTACGCCACCTTCCTGCTGTGGATGCTGTCCGAGCTGTTCGAGACGTTGCCCGAGGTGGGCGATCTGGACAAGCCCAAGCTGGTGTTCTTCTTCGACGAGGCGCACCTGCTGTTCAAGGACGCCCCCAGCGCGCTGATCGAGCGCATCGAACTGGTGGTGCGCCTGGTGCGCTCGAAAGGCGTCGGCGTGTACTTCGTGACGCAGAACCCGCTGGATGTGCCCGACACGGTGCTGGGCCAGCTGGGCAACCGGGTGCAGCACGCGCTGCGCGCCTTCACCCCGCGCGATCAGAAAGCCGTGAAGTCGGCCGCGGAGACCATGCGCGCCAATCCGGGGCTGGACATCGCCACGGCCATCACCGAACTGGCGGTGGGCGAGGCACTGATCAGCCTGCTGGACGAGAAAGGCCGCCCCAGCGTGACGCAGCGCGTGTTCGTGCAGCCGCCGGGCAGCCAGATCGGGCCGATCACGGCCGCGCAACGCCAGGCGCTGCTCGCGGGCTCGCTGGTGGCGGGCGTGTACGAGAAGACCGTGGACCGGGAATCGGCTTACGAGAAGCTCAAGGGCCGTGCGGCGCAGGCACCCGATTCAGCCTCCGCACGGGGCGCCCCTCGCTCGATGCAGGAGGAAGCCGCCGAGGCCCTGCGTGGCGGGGCAGGCGACGCGGCACGGGGCGCAGCGACGGACGCGGCAGGCAGTGCCGGCGGCTGGCTGGGCGACGTGGCTGGCGGCCTGCTGAAGGGCAGTGGGCGCAAGGATTCGATCCTCGAAACGGTGGCCAAGTCCGCGGCGCGCACCATTGGATCGACCGTGGGCCGCGAGATCATCCGCGGCGTGCTGGGGTCGCTGCTCGGCGGCGGCAGCCGACGCCGCTGAGCCCGTCAGCCCGGGGCGCGGCGCGGGCCCGGCAACTCAGTGCCCGTGGTGGCCGCGGCGCTCATCATGCCCCCGCCAGCCCCCGTGGCCACCATGGTGGTGATGGTTGTGGTGGCGGTGGTGATGGCCCCACCAGCGGGCGCCATGACCGTGACCGGGATGCCCGTAGTACGCGGGCGGGGCGTACACCACGGCCGGCGGCGGCGCGTACACCACACGCGGCTGGTGCACGACGACCGGCGCCGGCATGACGACGTGCGGCATGCCGCCCACCACCCCGTATGGGCTGTTCGAGAACGTGGTGCCGACCCGGCCGGCGCCGTGCATCGGCGTGTCCACATTGACCGACCAGTAGACGCCACCTCCCGCATGGGCGGCGGTCGCGGCACCGAGCGCGAGCACGGCGGCACCCAGGGCGCGGGCCAGATGGGCAAAGGGGCGAGTGTTCAGCATGTTCATCTCCTCGGCGTCCGCCAGCCGCCCGAAGATCGGGTGGCCGCTGCAGGCGCATGTGTCTACAACGACACGCAGCCGCCGCGGGATGACAGGGAGATGTAAAGACTTGTGGCGCGCGGCCACGCCGCTTCAGTGATGGTGAGCGTCGCTGCGCGCGATGGCGAGCAGGTGGTCGACCTCGGCCCGGTGGTGCACCGTGTTGCGCCGGTGCCAGCGGCCGATCAGGAACATGGCGCTGGCCACCACCAGCCCGAAGGCGGTGATGGCACCGTAGGCCGACAGCCCGGAGTTGGTCAGGGCGCTGTAGCCCAGGCCCAGCAGCAGAATGCAAGCCTGCTCGTTGAAGTTCTGCACGGCAATCGAGCGCCCTGCCCCCATCAGGTTGTGACCACGGTGTTGAAGCAGCGCGTTCATCGGCACCACCAGGAAGCCACCCAGGCCACCCAGGATGATCAGGAAGGGGACGGCGATGCCGACGTCGCGCAGGAAGTTCATGCCGAGCACGAGCACGCCCATGGCCACCCCCAGCGGGATGACGGCCGTGGCGCGGTCGAGCTTCATCTTCACGGAAGCGACAACGGCCCCCACCGCCGTGCCGATGGCCACCACACCAACCAGTGAGGAGGCCTTGGTGGTGTCGTAGCCCAGCGCGACAGCCGCCCAGGCCAGCACGATATAGCGCAGGTTGCCCGACACGCCCCAGAACAACGTGGTGGTGGCCAGCGAAATCTGCCCCAGCTTGTCGCGCCACAGCCGGCGATTGCAGTCGGCAAAATCACGCACCAGCTCGATCGGGTTGCCCTCGAAGGGCTGCAGCGCCGTGCTGGTGCGCGGGATCCGGAGGTTGAACCCGGCGGCCACCACGTACAGCAGCACCAGGGTGGCGATGGCTGCCTCGGGCGGCGTGCCGACGCCGGTGTCGAGCATCGGGAAATCCAGCCCCAGCAGGTGCGGCGCGATCAGCGGCCCCATCAGCTGCCCGCCCAGCACGACGCCCAGAATGATGGAGGCAATCGTCAGGCCTTCGATCCAGCCGTTGGCCTTCACCAGCTGCGACGGCGGCAGCAACTCGGTCAGGATGCCGTACTTGGCCGGCGAGTAGGCGGCCGCACCCAGGCCGACGACGGCATAGGCGATCAGCGGGTGACTGCCGAACAGCATCATCAGGCAGCCGACCACCTTGATGCTGTTGGAGAGGAACATGACCTTGCCCTTGGGCCAGGCGTCGGCAAACGCACCCACGAACGGCGCGAGCACGACGTAGAACAGCGCGAACATGGGCACCAGGGCGGCACGCTGCCATTCGGGCGCCCCACCGGACTTCAGCAGCTCGACCGCGGCCACGAACAGTGCGTTGTCGGCCAGCGAGCTGAAAAACTGCGCCGCCATGATCGTGAAAAAGCCTTTTTTCATGCGCGAGCGTCAGGTGCAACGGTTCAGGTCAGACGGGAATTCAGCCACGCGAGTCCGCCCCTCGGGCGGCACTGCCAGCAAACCGCCGGTTATAGCATGCGACCACCGGGCCCGGGATGACGGTGGTGTGCGGTTGAACCGCCTACCCATGCGGGTTGACCCGAGGTTGCCGCCGGGCACTGGCAGAATGGCCCCATGCCGCGCCCGATTGAAGCCCTGATCCATCTTGACGCCCTGCAGCACAACCTTGGCCGCGCCCGAGCGTGTGCCCCCGACGCGCAGGTGTGGTCGGTGGTCAAGGCCAACGGATACGGCCACGGCCTGACGCGCGTCTTCGAAGGCCTCCGCGCCACCGACGGCTTCGCCCTGCTGGACATCGACGAAGCGCGGCGCCTGCGCGACCTGGACTGGCGGGGCCCCATCCTGCTGCTGGAAGGCGTGTTCGAGGCCCGCGATCTGGAGATGTGCTCCCGGCTGGGCCTGTGGCACGTGGTGCACTGCGAGCAACAGATCGACTGGCTGGCGCAGCACAAGACGGAGTGGCCGCACCGCGTTTTCCTCAAGATGAACACGGGCATGAACCGGCTTGGCTTTCGGCCGCACGCGTTCCGCAACGCCTGGGCCCGGCTCAGCGCGCTGCCGCAGGTCGACGAGGTGTCGCTGATCACGCACTTTTCCGACGCGGATGCGCCGCGGGGCATTGCGCACCAGCTCGAGGTCTTTCAGGCGCACACCGCCGACCTCAGTGGCGAGCGCAGCCTGTGCAACAGCGCCGCGGTGCTGCGCCATGCCACCGAACCCACGGTGCGTGGTGACTGGGTGCGCCCTGGCGTGATGCTGTACGGCGGCGTGCCCGACTACCCCGAACACGATGCGGCCCACTGGGATCTGCGCCCCGCGATGACGCTGCGCTCGCAGCTGATCGGCGTACAGCATCTGGAGGCGGGCGAAACCGTGGGCTACGGCAGCCGCTTCACCGCCAACGAGGCCATGCGCATCGGCGTGGTGGCCTGCGGCTACGCCGATGGCTACCCGCGCCACGCCCCCGATGGCACGCCGGTGCTCGTCGGCGGGCGCCGCACCCGCCTGGTCGGGCGCGTGTCGATGGACATGCTGATCGTGGACCTGGGCCCCGTGCCCGAGGCGCAGATCGGCAGCGAGGTGACGCTGTGGGGCCAGGGCCCGCACTGCGAGGGGCACGCCACGCGGCTGGACATCGACGAAGTGGCCCATGCCTGCGGCACGATCTCGTATGAACTGATGTGCGCGCTGGCAGCCCGCGTTCCCGTGAACGTGATCGAGCCGCATCAGCCCTGACCTCCTCAGCCGACGCCCTCCGGGGCACGGCGCCCCACCCCTCCCCTCCCCACCATGCAGACAGACGACCAGAAACACCAGCTCCGCATGACCGTGCTGATGACGCCGGACATGGCCAACTTCTCCGGCAATGTCCACGGCGGCGCCATCCTCAAGCTGCTCGATCAGGTGGCCTATGCCTGCGCGAGCCGCTATGCCGGCTGCTATGTCGTCACGCTGTCGGTGGACCAGGTCACCTTCCGGCAACCGATCCATGTGGGCGAGCTGGTCACCTTCCTGGCCTCGGTCAACTTCACGGGCACGTCGTCAATGGAGATCGGCGTCAAGGTGATCGCCGAGAACATCCGCACCCAGGTCGTGCGCCACGCCAACAGCTGCTTCTTCACGATGGTGGCCGTGGACGACCAGGCCCGCCCGACCGCCGTGCCCCCGCTGACACCGACCACAGCCGACGAACGCCGCCGCTACGAGGCCGCCAAGCTGCGCCGCCAGTTGCGCCAGGAGCTGGAGCGCCGCTTCAAGGCCATCCAGAAGGGGGGCGCAGACGCCCCGGCACCCGACGCCCCGCCCGCACACGACTGACGCCGGGCCAGCGCAAGGCGCCCATCGCCGACAATCCGGGGCATGGCCAAAGACAAGACGATCTACACCTGCTCCGAATGCGGCGGCACGAGCCCGAAGTGGCTGGGCAAATGCCCGCACTGCGGCGCCTGGAACACGCTGGAAGAGACGCGCGCCGAGCCAGCGGCGGGCAAGAACCGCATGCAGGCGCTGGCCCGCGGGCTCAATGCCGCCCAGCCCGTGACGACGCTGTCCGACATCGAAGCCGCCGACGTGGCCCGCACGCCCACCGGGCTGGAAGAGCTGGACCGGGTGCTGGGCGGTGGGATCGTGGCCGGCGGCGTGGTGCTGATCGGCGGGGACCCGGGCATCGGGAAATCGACCTTGCTGCTGCAGGCGCTGGATGCCCTGTCGCGCCAGATGCCGGTGCTGTATGTGACCGGCGAGGAAAGCGGCGCCCAGGTGGCTCTGCGCGCCCGCCGCCTCGGCCTGGATGGCTCAAAAGTGCGCGTGCAGGCCGAGATCCAGCTGGAGAACATCGTCGCCACGCTGGAGGCTGAAAAGCCCGCCTTCTGCGTCATCGACTCGATCCAGACGCTGTTTTCTGACCAGCTGACCTCCGCCCCGGGCTCGGTGGCGCAGGTGCGCGAATGTGCTGCCCACCTCACGCGCGTGGCCAAGGGCAGCGGCTGCACCGTGGTGCTGGTGGGCCACGTCACCAAGGAAGGCGCGCTGGCCGGCCCGCGGGTGCTCGAACACATCGTCGACACGGTGCTGTACTTCGAGGGCGACACGCACAGCAGCTTCCGCCTGATCCGCGCGATCAAGAACCGCTTCGGTGCCGTCAACGAGATCGGCGTGTTCGCCATGACGGACAAGGGCCTGAAGGGGGTGACCAACCCGAGCGCCATCTTCCTGTCGACCCACAGCGAGCCGGTGCCCGGCTCGTGCGTGCTGGTGACGCTGGAAGGCACGCGGCCCATGCTGGTCGAGATCCAGGCCCTGGTCGACAGCGGCGGCCCCAGCCCGCGCCGCCTGAGCGTGGGCCTGGAGCGCGACCGCCTGGCCATGCTGCTGGCGGTGCTGCACCGCCACGCGGGCATGGCCTGCTTCGATCAGGACGTGTTCGTGAACGCGGTGGGCGGCGTGCGCATCAGCGAGCCGGCGGCCGACCTGGCCGTGCTGCTGGCCATCCAGAGCAGCCTGCGCGCCCGGGCGCTGCCCAAAGGCTTCATCGCCTTTGGCGAAGTGGGCCTGGCCGGCGAAGTGCGCCCCGCCCCGCGCGGGCAGGACCGGCTGAAGGAAGCCGCCAAGCTGGGCTTCTCGATCGCGGTGGTGCCCAAGGCCAACGCGCCCAAGAAACCCATCGAGGGGCTGACCATCCACGCGGTGGAACGCGTGGAAGAGGCGATGGAGCTGGTGCGTTCGCTGATGTGATCCCCGACGGCGCGGTCGGAAAGGCTCAGCGCCGGATGGCCTGCCGCAGGTTCAGGCCCGATGCCGCCAGCGCCCCGAAATAGACCACGGCAGCGGCCACCAGGCAGCCGGCCATCGCGCCGATGCGCACCAGCGGCTGGCTGCGCAGCGCCACCCAGTCCAGATGGGTGGACGCCAGCCACAGCCCGCCCCCCAGCAAGGCCGTCGCCACCGCGACACGCACCGCGAACAGCGCCCAGCCCGGCGCCGGCTGGTAGCGCCCGGCCTTGCGCAGGCCGATCAGCAGCCAGCCTGCATTGACCAACGATCCCAGCCCGATGGACAGCGCCAGGCCCGCATGGCCCAGCCAGGGCACGAACACCGCGTTGAAGCCCTGCGTGATCACCAGCACCGTGATGCCGATGCGCACCGGCGTGCGGATGTCCTGCGTGGCGTAGAAGCCCGGCGCCAGCACCTTCACGCCGATCAGGCCCATCAGCCCGACGCCGTAGCACGACAGCGCCAGCACGGTCTGCTGGACGTCGGTCGGGCTGAAGCGGCCATAGTGGTACAGCACGGCCACCAACGGCTTGGAGAACACCAGCAGCGCCACCGCACTGGGCAGCGCCAGCAGCATCACGAGGCGCAGCCCCCAGTCGAGCAGGCCCGAGAACTTGTCGGTGTCGCCGCTCGCCTGGGCGCGCGACAGTTGCGGCAGCAGCACCACGCCGAGCGCCACGCCCAGCATGGCGGTGGGAAACTCCATCAGGCGGTCGGCGTAGGTCAGCCAGGACACGGCCCCGGCGCCCAGGTGCGAGGCGATCTGCGTGTTCACCAGCAGCGACACCTGCGCCACCGAGACACCCAGCACGGCCGGCGCCATCTGCCGCAGGATGCGGCCCACGCCGGGGTGATGCCAGGCCGCCTTGAAGCGCGACCAGGTCAGGCCGATGCGGGGCGCCATGCCGATCTTCATCAGCGCGGGCACCTGCACGCCCAGCTGCAACAGGCCGCCCACCATCACGCCCACCGCCAGCGCGTACACGGGCTCGATGCCCCGGGTGCGAAAGAACGGCGCCAGCAGGGCCGCTGCGCCGATCATGCTCAGGTTGAGCAACACCGGCGTGACGGCCGGCACGGCGAAGCGGCTCCAGGTGTTGAGGATGCCAGCGCTCAGGGCCACCAGCGACATGAAGCCGATGTAGGGAAACATCCAGCGCGTCATCACCACCGCCTGGTCGAAGCCGCCGCTGTCCTTCAGACCAGAGGCCATCAGCCACACCAGCACCGGCGCGCCCACCGAGCCCACCACGCAGACCACCAGCAACGCGCCGAACAGCACCGTGCCGACCGCGTTGACGAGGTCGCGGGTGGCGTCGTCGCCCTGGCGCGTGCGGCTCTCGGCCAGGATGGGCACGAAGGCCTGCGAGAACGCCCCTTCGGCAAACAGCCGACGCAGCAGGTTGGGAATGCGGAAGGCGACGTTGAAGGCGTCGGTGGTGGCGCTGGCCCCGAAGGCCGCGGCGATCAGCAGTTCGCGGATCAGGCCGGTGATGCGCGACGCGAGCGTCATCACCGAGACAATGGAGGCGGACTTCAGCAGGCTCATCGACCGATTATAGGAAGCGCCCTCCCCCGCCCGGCCTCGCCCCCTTGTCCGAGGGTGTCAGCTCGCGTTATACTCGTCGGCTTTCCAACCAACTCGCCTTCGTGGGGTGCGAATCGGTGCAGGCTGTGCCTGTTGATCCGAGCATCTACAGGGCCACAAGATCATGGCATCTGCATCCAAAGCCAAGAAGACCGTCCGCATCGCCTCGGGCCGCAAGCGCGTCCGTCAGGACGTCAAGCTGAACGCCGCCAACTCGGCCCTGCGTTCGAAGTTCCGCACCGCCATCAAGGGCGTGCTGAAGGCCGTTCAGGCCGGCGACAAGGCCAAGGCCTCCGACGCCTTCAAGATCGCTCAGAGCGTGATCGACTCGATCGCCGACAAGGGCATCTTCCACAAGAACAAGGCCGCTCGCCACAAGAGCCGCCTGTCGGCCAAGATCAAGGCCCTGGCTGCCTGAGTCTCACCGACCCGACGAAAAAGCCCGCTGCGTGCGGGCTTTTTTGCGTCCGTGTGTGAGGCGAGGATGAGCGCGCTTCGCCCTCTCCGGTGACCGCACCTCAGGCGCGCGGTGCATCAGGCAGCAGACAGGCCTCGACCACCTGCAGGTCGTTGTCGCGGGCGAAGTTCATGACGAAGTCCCAGGCCATGGGCTCCAGCTCGCGCAAGGCCTCGTTGACGACGACGCACTTGACCTTGCCCATCGAGGTGGGCACGCAGTAGGGGGAGTAGCCGATGTGGGCACCGGGGCCCATGTTGCGCGCGCCGGGCCGGAAGCATGACATGGCACCGGCCAGTCGCTCGGCCCAGTCGCTTGGCCGGAAGGTCCGCCCGTCGCTGGTCACGCCCTGAATGAAGATTTCACGCGGTTTCTGGGTGGCTGTGGGCTTCGAGGGCGACGACACGGTGGCGCTTCCGAGGGCTGTGCAATGGGTAGATTGACAGGCGTGGCGGCAGATCGTGTCTGGCCTCCACAGGAAACAAGGCCCGACTCGGAAGGTGTCCCTTGGCGTAGCCTTGACCGGACGCTGGAAGGATCACCCTCCGGCCCCGGCTGAATCAAGTCTTGTATAAGACTCAACAAGCGACATTGTCGCCCACCTGCCCCTTTGGCGCAACCCGGTAAACCAGAAGCTGCACAGCATGCCGGGCCGTGACAGGCTGCTGACAGGATCACTGCGCAACCAGCTTGGGTGACCGCGGGCTTTTCCTTAGAATGGTGCGATGGCGCAGTGCCTGCTGCGCCATTTTTCTTTTGACCCCGCTCCGAGACCCATCCATGAACGCCCCTGTGTCGATGCCCCACGTGATGCCCACCTATGGCCGGCTGCCGGTTGCCCTGTCGCACGGCGAAGGCGCCCGCGTCTGGGACACCGAGGGCCGACGCTATCTGGACGCGCTCTCGGGCATCGCCGTGAACACGCTGGGCCACAAGCATCCGCGCCTGGTGGCCGCGTTGCAGGATCAGGTCGAGAAGATGATCCACTGCTGCAACTACTACCAGGTGCCGCTGCAGGAAGAGCTGGCCAGCATGCTGGTCGAGCGCTCGGGCCTGACCAACGTGTTCTTCTGCAATTCGGGCCTGGAGGCCAACGAGGCCGCCCTGAAGATCGCGCGCAAGTACGGCCACGACAAGGGCATCGACCGCGCCGAGGTGGTGGTGTACGAGAAGGCCTTCCACGGCCGCTCGATCGCCACGCTGTCGGCCACGGGCAACCCCAAGGTGCACGCCGGCTTCGAGCCGCTGGTCGAAGGTTTTGTGCGCGTGCCGCTCAATGACATCGCCGCGCTGGAAGAAGTGGCCCGCACGCGCCCGAACGTGACGGCGGTGTTCCTGGAGGTGATCCAGGGCGAAGGCGGCATCAACCCCGCGCGTGCCGAATACCTGCAGGCCGTGCGCGCCCTGTGCGACAAGCAGGGCTGGCTGCTGATGCTGGACGAAGTGCAGTGCGGCATCGGTCGCACCGGCAAGTGGTTTGCGCATCAGTGGTCCGGCATCCAGCCTGACGTGATGCCGCTGGCCAAGGGCCTGGGCTCGGGTGTGCCGATCGGCGCGGTGGTGTGCGGCCCGAAGGCGGCCAACGTGCTCAAGCCGGGCAACCATGGCACCACCTTCGGCGGCAATCCGCTGGCCATGCGCGCCGGGGTCGAAACGCTCAAGACGATGGAAGCCGACGGCCTGATGGCCAACGCTGCCGCCGTCGGTGCCCACCTGATGACCGCCCTGAAGCGCGAGCTGGGCGACCTGCCCGGTGTGAAGGACATTCGTGGCCAGGGCCTGATGATCGGGATCGAACTGGACCGCCCCTGCGGCGTCATCCTGAGCCGCGCGCTGGAAGCCGGCCTGCTGCTGAGCGTGACGGCCGACACCGTGGTGCGCCTGCTGCCGCCGCTGATCTTCACCACCGCCGAGGCCGACGAGTGCGTGGCCATCCTGGCCCCCATCGTCCGCACCTTCCTGTCGGAAACCCAAGCGTGAACACGCCCCGCGTCCCCACCATGAAGCCTGGACACAGCCTCATCAAGCATTACCTGCAGTTCAAGGATCTGCGGGCCCCCGAGTACGCCTACCTGTTCGAGCGCGCTGCCATCATCAAGAAGCGCTTCAAGAACTACGAGAAGTACCAGCCGCTGGCCGACCGCACGCTGGCGATGATCTTCGAGAAGGCCAGCACGCGCACGCGCGTGAGCTTCGAGGCCGGCATGTACCAGATGGGTGGCTCGGTGGTGCACCTGACCACGGGCGACAGCCAGCTGGGCCGCAGCGAGCCCATTGAGGACAGCGCCAAGGTGATCTCGCGCATGGTCGACCTGGTGATGATCCGCACCTACGAGCAGGCCAAGCTGACGAAGTTCGCGGCCAACTCGCGCGTGCCGGTCATCAACGGGCTGACCAACGAATACCACCCCTGCCAGATTCTGGCCGACATCTTCACCTACATCGAGCACCGCGGCTCGATCCAGGGCAAGGTGGTGGCCTGGGTGGGCGACGGCAACAACATGGCCAACACCTGGCTGCAGGCAGCCGAGCTGCTGGGCTTCACGGTGCACGTGAGCACACCCAATGGCTACGAGGTGGATCCGGCCGTGGCGGGTGTCTCGAATCCGGACTGCTACAAGGTCTTCAAGGACCCGATGGACGCCTGCCGTGGCGCCGACCTGGTGACCACCGACGTGTGGACCTCGATGGGCTACGAGGCCGAGAACGAGGCGCGCAAGAAGGCGTTTGCCGACTGGTGTGTCGATGCCGAGATGATGGCCGTGGCCAAGCCCGACGCGCTGTTCATGCACTGCCTGCCGGCCCACCGCGGCGAAGAGGTCGAGGCCGACGTGATCGACGGCCCGCAGTCGGTCGTGTGGGACGAGGCCGAAAACCGCATGCACGTGCAGAAGGCGCTGATGGAGTACCTGCTGCTGGGGCGCATCGGCTGAGCGCCTGACCGCGCTGCACCATGTAGAAGGCCCGCTTGATGCTGGCCTTTTCACATGCGGCGCTGAAACTCAACGCACGGTGCGGAACACGGAGACCGAGGCCACCAGGGCATCGGCCTGTTGACGCAGGCTGGCTGCGGCGGCGGCCGTTTCCTCCACCAGCGCGGCGTTGTGCTGCGTGGCCTCATCGAGCCGGTTGATGGAGCTGTTGAGCAGACCGATGCCGCTGTTCTGCTCGGAGCTGGATGCCGTGATCTCGCCGACCAGCACGGTCACGCGGCGCACCTGCTCGACCACGTCACCGATGATGGTGCCGGTGTTGCCGACCAGGGCCGTGCCCGTGTCCACCTGTTCGACGCTGCTGGTGATGAGCTGCTTGATCTCGCGGGCGGCCTCGGCGCTGCGCTGCGCCAGGGTGCGCACCTCACCGGCCACGACCGCAAAGCCGCGCCCCTGCTCACCCGCGCGGGCGGCCTCCACCGCCGCGTTCAGCGCGAGGATGTTGGTCTGAAAGGCGATGCCATCGATGACGCCGATGATGTCGGTGATCTTGCGGCTCGCCTGCTGGATGCCGGTCATGGTGTCGACCACCTGGTGCACCGCATCGCCGCCCTGCCCCGCCACGCGCGAGGCGCTGCCGGCCAGGGTATTGGCCTCGTGGGCATGGTCGGTGGTCTGCTTGATGGTGGCCGCAATCTGCTCGACGGAGGAGGCCGTCTCGGCGATGCTGGCCGCGGCCTGTTCGGTGCGTGCGCTCAGGGCCTGGTTGCCGGCCGCGATCTCGCCCGTGGCCTGCTGAATGGCCTGGGCCGCGACACGCACCTCGCTCACGGCGTCTTCGATGTGACGCAATGCGGCGAACATCTTGGCCGTGACCGGGCTGGCGGGTGTTTCGTGGGCCACCGAGAGGTCGACGGTTCCATCTTCACCCTGGATGCGCTCGGCCACGTTCATCAGCTGCTCGGCCACGCGGAAATCGGCCCGCGCCCGCGCAGCCAGGAACAGCAGGATGGCCGATTCGGCCACCACGTACAGCGCGTGCTCGACCACGCGCATGAAGCTGGGCTCGGTGAAGCAGATCGGCCCCCAGCCCCAGGCCTGGAACTGGTTGAAGCTCAGGTGATGGACGGCGATGGCACCGGCCCCGAGGACCACGGGCATCGACCGCCGGTACACCACCAGCACGGCCATGAACGCGAACACGGCGAAGTGGGCCTCGTTGTGGCCCCGGGATGTGTGGATGAGCAGCGCCACCATGGCCATGCCGAGCACCGGCAGCACGCACTGGCTGAGCGCCTGGCCATTGGAGGCGCGGGACACCCCCAGGCCGGCAAGCAGGATGAGCAGGCCGACCGTGAAGGTCAGCGCCAGCCCCCCGTAGGACACGGTGTAGGCGAGCGCCCCGAGCCAGGTGACGCCGATGGCTACCAGCACGACGGCGTCAGAGCCGCGATACCAAGGGGATGCAGGCAACGAGGAGACAGAAGCGGGCAAGCGTGTAGACATGATGAGGCCCTCTTCCGAAAGGGACGACGGCCTCATGTATTTCGGACAAACCCGCACCAACTTGAGTGAATATGCAACATTTTGAGACGTTGCCCAAGCTCATCCGACGTGTCACGCTCCAGTCCGGAGCAGTGATCAGAACCGGTAGGCGAGGCGCAGGCCACCCCAGTGTCGCCCTTGCACCACGATGGGTGCGGCCGCCTCTTTCAGCAGCACGAACTGACCACCGCCCATGTCCCGGCGGTAGGTCTGCAGCAGGAAGGGGCGCTGGTTGCGCGCCGAAGCCAGACCGGTGCGGTCGTTGAAGACGCGACGCCACCGGCTGTGCGCGGTGTTCCAGGCGACATCCCCGGGGCGCTGCGGATGGCAGTAGGCGCGGTTGTGGGTCGAGATGTAGCCGTTGCGGTCGGCCGCAATGCAGAACACCACGCCGGGCAGCGTGTTCAGCACGGGCTCCTGCACCTCGGGGAAGAGCTCGTCGGTCAGGCGGTTGAAGCGCGTGAGGTGCTGAGCCGGGGCGCTGCCGGCGACCGGCTTGTAAGCCTCGTCGAACAGGTCGGCCAGGGTCACCCGCCCGGCGGCCACGGCCGCTTCGAGCGCCTGGCTGATGCGGGCGGCGGTCTGCTGGGCCAGGTCGATGTAGGGGGAGTCGGCCGTGCGCACGCCGCACGAGGCAAGGTGGTCCATCAGCCGCTCGGACACGCCGAGCACGCTCTCGCTGCGGCGCACGGCCACGTCGAGCACGTCGCGCGTCTGGCGGACCTCGCCTTCCATCACGCCCACCTGCTCGGTGATGCCGCTCGAGAGGCTGCGGCTGGCGTCAGCCGCACCGTTGATGCGTTGCACGCCCTGCTCCACGGCCTGCAGCGCGTGGTGGAAGCGCACGCGGCCATCGCTGGTGCGGGCATCGGCTGCGGCCGAGTCACTCAGGTCGCTGGCCAGCGACTGGATGCGCTGATCCAGTTGCGACACCGTGCTCATGATGGCCTTCGAGATGGATTCGACCTGCGTGGAGAGGTCCTTGACGGCATCGGCCACGACCGAGAAGCCGGCCCCGGCCTCGCCCGCGCGCTTGGCCTCGACGGAGGCATTGAAGGCCACCAGTCGGGTCTGCAGGGCCACCTGGGTGATCTGCCGGGCCGCATCGGAAACCTGATGCAGGGTGTCGACCACACCGGCCACCTCGCGACCGACGTGGGCCACGCTCTCGCGTGCCTGCTGCATCGCGCCCTGGCTGCCGTGCGTCTCGACGCTGATCTGGTCCTGCGAGCGGACGATGTCCTGCAACTGCCGCAGCAGGTGTGTCAGGGTTTCGGACTGACGGCGCGCAACAGCGGCCGTGTCTTCGAGTGTGCCGCGCAACTCGGCGGCTTCGCGACCGAGGCCGCTGGTGTCTTGCTGCAGCGTCTGGGCAAGAGCATGAACCTCACTGCCAGGCCCTTGAGTCGGCTCGACAGACGCAGGCTCGACGGAGGCAACGGGCTTGCGACGGAAGGACATCAGCATGGGGCACCTTGGAAAGAGGGCAGGCGGGAGGGGATAAAAGACGCCTTACCACTCGCGCAATTTGACCCTCAACCGCGCGATCGACTGACTGTGCAGTTGGCAAACCCGTGATTCGGTCACGCCCAGCACCGCGGCGATTTCCTTCAGGTTCATGTCCTGCTCGTAGTACATGCTCATGACGTACTGCTCGCGCTCGGGCAGGAGCTTGATGGCCTCGACCAGGGCGTGGCGCATCCGGTGATCCTGCAGCAGACTCAGCGGGTCATTGCCCTCGTCGGCCACGTGGCGGTCCAGGTAGTCGTTGTCGCCGTCCTCGCCGCTCATGTCCTCGAGGTAGATGAGCTGCGTGCCGCGGACCTTGCCGAGCATCTCCTGGTAGTCGCCCAGGTCCATGCCCATTTCCTTGGCGATCTCGCTTTCCTGCGGCGCGCGGCCCAGGCGCTGCTCCAGCCGGTGGACGGCGGACTCGATGTCGCGTTGCTGCTTGCGGGTGCCTCGGCTGAGCCAGTCGGCGCCGCGCAACTCGTCGAGCATGGCACCGCGGATACGCTGGGTGGCAAAGGTCTCGAACTGCACGCCCTGCCCGGCATCGAAGCGGTTGAGGGCATCGGTCAGGCCGATCATGCCCACCTGGATCAGGTCGTCGATCTCGACGTTGGCGGGCAGCTTGGCAATCATCTGATGCGCCAGACGACGCACGAGCGGGCTGTACTGACGGAGCATCGAGTCGAGGTCGAGTCGTCCTTTGGCGGTGTACATGCGGGCTCCGTGTTTTCAGTTGATCGCGGGGGTGGCGCACGTTGGCAGCGCAGCCCCGGGGGACATCAGGTGGTCGAATGCGGCGTCGCTGAGCGCGTGCTGAAGGGCACCGCGCAGCAGGGTGGCCGCCAGTTCCTGAAGACGGCCGGTGGGCTCGACTTCGGCCGGTTCATTGGCATCCAGGCGCACCGTGCTGCGCTGCGCCATGCCGAGGAAGGCATCGGCGCACTGCGACAGGCGGTGCGCGATCTCGTCGGCCAGCGGCGATGACTCGGGGGCGCACACCAGCAGATCGTAGGTGGGCCACCCGCCGCGCTGCCCCAGCAGCTTCACGGCGGCGTAGGCATCGCGCAGGCTCTCGGCCCGATCACGGCTGTAGACGAGGGGCACGACGTGCTGGCCGCGGGCCCGCTCGGCAAACAGGCGCACGGTTTCGCTGGCCGTGGCGTGCACAAGGATGACGTCGGCCTGCGGCGCGGCTTCCGCCAGGGCGTCGAGCAGGGTGGCGCATGAGCCCTTGGCATCGACATGGCGCAGCGGCAGGCCGCGTGCGGGCATGTAGCTCACGAGATCAGACAGGCGCTCGATGCCCTCGGCCAGGTCGAAGGCCACCAGTTCGCCGGGCTCTCGGGCCTGCGGGCTGGCATCGACCACCAGCGTGTGCAGACCGAAGCCGGTGTAGGCGCTGCACAGCCGCTCCAGCACCTTGCCACCGCAGCCCGCGGTGGGGTTGGCCACCACCGGCACGAGGCGCACCACGCGCGATGCAAACATCCGGCGCAGGCCCTGGGCCTGGTCGACGTGATGCAGTCGCCCCTGGTCAGGCTTGCGTTCCGGTTGGCGTGCGTTGCGCATCATGGGGGGTCGCAGAATCGGGGGAACAGGGAATCAAACGGAACGCTGGGTGGCCACGGGCTCGGCTGCCGGCGAGGTCGAGAACACCAGGCTCACTTCGGCCGGATCCAGGCGGTAGGCCGGGTTCAGGCTTGCGCGCAGTGCCCGGTGCACCAGCGCCTGCGACGACAGACGATGCCAATCTTCAGGCACGCGCTGGCCGTTGGCCACGCCCAGCACCCGCAGTTTGTGACGGATTAACGCATCCAGGGCCGGACCGAGCTTCACGGCCTCATCCAGCTTCGACAGCACGATGCCGGCACAGGCCGAGGCCTGGTAGGCCACCAGCGTGTCCTCGATGGCGTCGCCCTGCGTGGCGGCGTTGATCACCAGCAGCTTCTTGATGCTGGGGTGCGACAGCATGTCGAGCAGTTCCTTGGCGCGGCTGTCGCGCTGGGCCATGCCGGCGGTGTCGATCAGGATCAGCTTCTTGCTGGACAGCAGGTCGAGCAGGTCTTCGAGCGCCGCGCGATCGTGGGCCATGTGCACGGGCACGCCCAGGATGCGGCCATAGGCGCGCAGCTGCTCGTGGGCACCGACCCGGTAGGCGTCCAGCGTGATGAGGCCCAGGTTGGAGGCGCCGTGCTTGGCGGCGAACATGGCGGCCAGCTTGGCGGTGGAGGTGGTCTTGCCGACGCCGGTGGCGCCGACGAGGGCAAACACGCCGCCGCGGTCTTCGATGGCCGGCTCGGCGTCGGCGGTGTGCAGGTTGCGCTGCAGCACCTGGGTGGCCCAGCTCAGTTCATCGGCCTGGCCGCTGGCCACTTCGGCGGGCATGGCGTCCAGCATCTTGCGGATCAGCACGGTCGAGAAACCGCCGTCCAGCAGCTTCTGCGCCAGTTGGGCCTGGGCCGGGGTGCGGCCCAGCTTCTCGATGAAGGCGATGGTCTCGAAGCGCTCCTGCATCATGGCGCGCATGGCACGCAGCTCGCCCAGCATCGAGGCGTTGGCTTCGTGGGCGGCCTTCAGGGCCTTCATCGTGGCTTCGTCCGGGCCGGTCTGCACGGGCACCGGGCGAGCAGCCGGGCGCTTGGCGGTCACGGCGTCCATGGTCAGCTCGGCGGCATCGCTGCGCAGCGGCACGACCTGGGCCGGGCGGCTCTGACGGGCGGGGGCCACCGGCTCGGGGCGCGGGGCGGCCTGGCGGGGGGCCGGCGCCGGCTCGGGGCGCTGCCAGTCGTTCAACTCGGCTTCGGCTTCCAGGCGGCGGGCAAAGGCCGCGGCCAGTTCGCGGGTGTCGGCACCCAGGTCCACGGCCGTGGGCGCCGGTGCGGCGGCCGGGGCGGGCTTGGGCTCGGCAAAGCGGCGCGTCAGGTGCTCTTCGGGCGTCGCGGCCATTTCCGGCTCGGTGCGCTGCATGGCGGCCTGGCGGCGCTTGAGCATGCGCTCACGCACATAGTCCTGGAAGGACAGCGTGCTCATGGCCAGCTGCTTGACGTCATCCTGCACGGTCGAAGCCAGGTTGGCCACAGCCTGGCGGGCCTGCTGGGTCGCAGGCGCCTTCCGGGGCGCGGGCGCAGCCGGCACTTCCGGCTCGACGGGGTAGGACTCCACCGAGGGCACGCTGTCGGCGGCCATGGCCAGGATCTCGATGCCGCCTTCGGCAGCCGGTTTGGTCGACAGGACGACGGCTTCGTCACCGAAAGCAGCCTTGACCTTTTGCATGGCCTCTCGGCTGTTCCGTCCAGTAAAGCGTTTGACGTTCATGCGTGGCCTCCAATCAGGGTACCAATGCGGATGGAGTGGGTCTCAGGAATCTCGCTGTGGCCCAGCACCTTCAGGCGGGGCGCAGCACGTTTGAGCAGGCGGGCCACCGTCGGGCGGATGGCGTCGGGCACCAGCAGGCAGGCCGGCTGGCCCATGTTTTCCTGGCGTTGGGTGGCCTCGGCGGCCTGGCGGGTCAGGTGGTCGGCCACGCCCGGGTCCAGCATGGGGCCGTTGGGCGAGGTCAGGGCCTGGGTCAGCAGGCGCTCCAGATCCGGTTCGATGGCGATCACATCCAGTTCCTTCACGGGGCCGTAGATCTGCTGCACGATGGCCGGAGCCAGCCCGATGCGGATACGGCGGGCGAGTTCGCCCGGGTCGTTGACGATGGCAGGATTGCCCGAAGCGTGCTCGGCCAGGGTCTCGATGATGGAGCGCATGTCGCGGATGTGCACGCCCTCTTCCAGCAGCAGCTGGAGGATTTTTTGCAGGGTTGCGATGCCGATCATCTTGGGGACCACGTCTTCCATCAGTTTGGGAGCCAGCTTCGTCACATGTTCCACCAGCTGCTGGGTCTCGACCCGGCCCAGCAACTTGGCTGCATGGAGTTGCATCAAGTGTGAAAGATGGGTGGCCACCACGGTCGACGGATCAACGACGGTGTACCCCGCCATTTGCGCGGCATCCCGTTGCCGTTCTTCGATCCACACCGCCGGCAGGCCGAAGGCCGGGTCGACCGCGGCCGTGCCGGCAATCGGATTGACGACGTGGCCGGGGTTGATCGCCATCAGCATGTTGGGGAAAACCTCGCCTTCGCCCACCACGGCACCGCGCAGCGTGATCCGGTAGAAGCTGGGCTTGAGCTCGAGGTTGTCCTTGATGTGCACCGAGGGCGGCAGGAAGCCCACTTCCTGCGCGAACTTGCGACGCACGCCCTTGATGCGGGTCAGCAGGTCGCCGCCGCGCTCCTTGTCGACCAGCTGGATCAGGCGGTAGCCCACCTCGAGGCCCAGGGTGTCGACCGGCTGCAGGTCTTCCCAGGAGGCCTCGCCGTTGGCGGCGGGGGCGTTGGCGGGCTTTTCCGGTGCGGGCGGCGCCAGACGGGCCTCCTCCTGCTTCTTGTGCAGCTTCCAGGCCGCGTAGCCCATGCCGGTGGCCACCGGCAGGAAGACCAGGGCCGGCATGCCCGGGATGACGCCCAGCAGGCCGATCACGCCCCCGGCCACGCCGATGACCTTGGGGTTGGCGAACATCTGGCTGCTGATCTGCGTGCCGACGTCCTGCTCCTTGCCCACGCGCGAGACCACCATGGCCGACGCGACCGAGATCAGCAGACCGGGGATCTGCGCGACCAGCGCGTCACCGACGGCCAGCAGCACATAACTTTCGGCCGCCTGGCCCGGCGACAGGCCGTGCTGGGCCACACCGATGACGAAGCCGCCGATGATGTTGATGAACAGGATCAGGATGCCGGCGATCGCGTCGCCGCGCACGAACTTCGAGGCACCGTCCATGGAGCCGTGGAATTCGGCCTCTTCACCCACCTCGGTGCGGCGACGACGGGCTTCCTTCTCGTCGATCAGGCCGGCGCTCAGGTCGGCGTCGATGGCCATCTGCTTGCCGGGCATGGCGTCCAGCGTGAAGCGGGCACTCACCTCGGCGATCCGCTCGGCGCCCTTGGTGATCACCACGAAGTTGATCACCACCAGCACCGCGAACACGATCAGGCCCACGGCGAAGTTGCCGCCGATCAGGAAGTGACCGAAGGCCTCGATCACCTTGCCGGCCGCGCCCGCGCCGTTGTGGCCGTCCATCAGCACGATGCGGGTCGAGGCGACGTTCAGCGACAGGCGCAGCAGCGTGGTCAGCAGCAGCACCGACGGGAAGGCCGCGAAGTCCAGCGGACGCAGCATGGTTGACGCCACCATCATGACCATCAGCGCGGTGGCGATGTTGAAGGTGAAGAACAGGTCGAGCAGGAAGGGCGGCAGCGGCAGGACCATCAGCGCCAGCACCAGCACGACCACCACCGGGGCGGCCATGGCCTGGAACTGCTTGCCATTGCCCAGCAGGGCCTGCAACCTCATCAGCGCGGGGTTCATGCGTCACCTTCGCTTTCAGCCATCTTCTTCACGGTGGCTCTTGGATCATGGGGATCGAGTTCGGGCGGCACATCAAGGTCGGGCAGGTTGCCCGGCATCGGCGCCTCGCCGCTGAGCGCGGCCTTCAGGCGGAACACGTAGGCCATCACCTGGGCCACCGCGGTGTACAGGCCCACCGGCACCTCGTGGTCGAGCTCGGTGGTGGCGTACAGGGCGCGCGCCAGCGGCGGCGCCTCCAGCACGGGCACTTTGTGCTCCACCGCCACGTCGCGGATCTTCAGCGCCAGCAGGTCCACGCCCTTGGCCACCACACGGGGGGCGCCCATCGCGTTCTCGTCGTATTTCAGTGCCACGGCGTAGTGGGTCGGGTTCATCACGACCAGGTTCGCTTCCGGCACGGCAGCCAGCATCCGACGGCGGGCCATCTCGCGCATCTTTTGCTTGATGCGGCCCTTGACCTCCATGTTGCCTTCCTGCTGCTTGAACTCGTCCTTCATGTCCTGGTGGCTCATCTTCATCCGCTCGGCGAAGAGGAACTTCTGCAGGGGCCAGTCGATCAGCGCAAACAGGGCGATCACCAGCAGCATCGACAGCAGCACGCTGGCCAGCGTGTCGCCCAGTGTGGCCATGGCGGCGGGCAGCGGCTGGGCCAGCAGGTTGACCATCGACGGCCAGACCTTGCTGAGAAACATCAGGCCGGTGCCGCCCAGAATCAGGCCCATGGCCGAGGCCTTGAGCGCGTCGATCAGGTGCTGCTTGGAAAACAGGTTGGCGATGCCGCTGATGGGATTGAGCTTGCTGAACTTGGGGCTCAGCACCTGGAAGGACATCACCCAGCCACCGGCCAGCACGCTGGCGGCCACCGAAGCCAGCACCACGCCCAGCGCAAAGGGCACGACGATGAGCAGCGCCTCGACGCTCCACTCCACCAGGCGTTCACCCATCATCGCGGGGTTGGCCACCGTGCGCGCATCGAAGCGCAGGCCGGCGGTCAGGATGCGCTCGATGCGCGCCATCCAGATCGGCGTGAGGGCAACCAGCGCCCCGGTGGCAGCGAGCAGGACCAGAAAGTGGCCCAGGTCCTTGGAGCGGACGACCTGACCCTCTTTGCGGGCCTCGCGCAGCTTCCGCTCCGAGGCGGGTAACTGCTTGTCTTGTGCGCTGTCGGACATGGATGGACGTGGTACGGCGGGATGAAGCCGATTCTTGGCCAGCGCCGCCCAATCTTTAGCCGGATAAAGGCCCCTGGAACCCGGCTGATCCGCGCCTCAAGCCGTGGTTCGGCCGCACCCACCCCACACCCCTGCTCCGGCCTTGCACATTACGGGAAAACCCGCCGGCCTTGTTAAGCTGGGCGTCTCGAGACCTGCCCCCGGTGGAGCGCACGCCCATGGCCCTGACCCTCTACATCGCCAACCGCAACTATTCCTCGTGGTCCCTGCGCCCCTGGCTGCTGATGACCGAACTCGGCATCCCCTTCGAAGAACGGCTGGTGCCCTTCGACGACGCGACCGACAGCGTCCCCTTCACCGATTTTTCACCCACCGGGAAGGTGCCATGCCTGCACGACGGCGACACCGTGGTCTGGGAATCCCTGGCCATCACCGAGTACCTGGCCGAGCGCCATCCCGCGGTCTGGCCCGCCGATGCCGCCGCCCGGGCCTGGGCCCGCAGCGCCTGCGCGGAGATGCATGCGGGGTTTTTTGCCCTGCGCGACACCTGCACCATGAACTGCGGCCTGCGCATCCGCCTGCCGGAGTGGCCCGCCGCCGTGCGCGCTGACTGGCAGCGCGCGGAAAGCCTGTGGACCGAAGGCCTGGCGCGCTTCGGTGGCCCCTGGCTGGCGGGCCAGGCGTTCACCGCGGTCGATGCGTTCTTCGCGCCGCTGGCCTTCCGCGCCCAGACCTACAGCCCGGAACTCGGGCCCACCGCGCAGGCCTATGTCGAGCGCCTGCTGGCCCTGCCCGGCATGCAACAGTGGTACGGCGCTGCGCTGGCCGAAACCTGGCGGCACGAGGCCCACGAAGCCGACGCACGCAGCAAGGGCATGTGGCTGTCCGATCTGCGTGCGCAGCGCAGCTGACGCGCAAGCCGCGTCGGCCCGCTCAGTCCATCGTGGACGGCACCACCGTCCACTGCTGGCGCACGTCACCGCCCTGGTTCACGCTCTCGAGGTGAACCGGGAAGCCCCACAGCCGCGCGACGTGCTTGAGCACCTCGCGCGTGCCGTCGCCCAGCGGACGGTCGTTGTGCTGCGTGTGCCGCAGCGTCAGCGACCGGTCGCCACGCAGGTTCACGCTCCACACCTGGATGTTCGGCTCGCGTGCCCCCAGGTCGTACTGGCGTGACAGGGTCTCGCGCAAGGCGCGGTAGCCCGACTCGTCGTGGATGGCGCTGACCTCGTACTCACTGTCGTGCTCATCGTCGCGGATGGCAAACAGGCGGAAGTCACGCATCACCTTGGGCGACAGGAACTGCCCGATGAAACTCTCGTCCTTGAAATTGCGCATTGCGTAATCCAGGGTCTTGAGCCAGGCGTGCTCGTTCGGGTCGGTGCCCTGAGCCGAGCCCGCGAAGTCGGGGAACCAGTGTCGGTCTTCGTCGGTGGGGTGGGTGCAGATGCGCTTGAGATCGCTGTACATCGCAAAACCGAGCGCATACGGATTCAGCCCGCTGTAGGCGCGGTGCCCCACCGGCGGCTGGTACACCACGTTGGTGTGCGACTTCAGCCACTCCAGCATCACGCCATCGGTCAGCCAGCCATCGTCGTACATGGTGTTGAGCAGCGTGTAGTGCCAGAACGTGGCCCAGCCCTCGTTCATCACCTGGGTCTGGCGCTGCGGGTAGAAGTACTGCGCCACCTTGCGCACGATGCGCACGATCTCCCGCTGCCAGGGTTCGAGCAGCGGCGCATTCTTCTCGATGAAGTACAGCAGGTTTTCCTGCGGCTCGGACGGGAAGCGCTTGATCACCTCCTCTTCCGGCCGGTCGGCCCGGCGCGGCAGCGTGCGCCACAGGTCGTTCACCTGCTGCTGCAGGTAGGCCTCGCGTTCCTCCCGTCGCGCCAGTTCCTTGTCGAGCGAGAGCTTGCCAGGGCGACGGTAGCGGTCCACCCCGTGGCTCTGCAGCGCATGGCAGGAATCGAGAAACTCCTCGACGGTGTCCACCCCGTAACGCTCCTCGCAGCGCGCCACGTACTGCTTGGCATAGACGAGGTAATCGATGATGGAGCCGGCGTCGGTCCACATCCGGAACAGATAGTTGCCCTTGAAAAAGCTGTTGTGCCCGTAGGCCGCGTGCGCGATCACCAGGGCCTGCATGGCCATGGTGTTCTCCTCCATCAGGTAGCTGATGCAGGGGTTGGAGTTGATGACGATCTCGTAGGCCAGGCCCATGTGGCCGCGGCGGTAGTTCTTCTCGGTCGAGATGAACTCCTTGCCGTACGACCAGTGCCGATAGTTCACCGGCATGCCGACACTGGCGTAGGCGTCCATCATCTGCTCGGCGGTGATGATCTCCAGCTGGTTGGGGTAGGTGTCCAGTTTGAACCGCTCGGCCGTCTGGCGAATGACGTCGTGGTAGCCCTCGATGAGCTCGAACGACCAGTCCGACGAGCCCGGCAAAGGCTTGGTGAGCGTGCTGTCGTGTTGCAAGGTCATGGTCATGCGTCGACCCCTTCCTTCTTGAACAGCTCCCTGAACACCGGATAGATCTGCGAAGGCTCCAGCACCTTGCGCATGGCAAAGTGCTTGTGCCGTTCGGCCAGACCGAGGTATTCATCCCACAGGTTCTGCTCGGTCTGTGCCACCTGCACGTAGGCGAAATAACGCACCAGCGGCAGGATCTTGTCTTCCAGGATTTCCCGGCAGCGGCTTGAATCGTGATGCCAGTTGTCGCCGTCGCTGGCCTGGGCCACGTACAGGTTCCATTCGCTGGTGGGGTAGCGGGCGCGGATCACCTCGTCCAGCAGCACCAGCGCGCTCGACACCACCGTGCCCCCGGTCTCCGTCGCATGGAAGAATTCGTCCTCGGTCACCTCCTGAGCCTGCGTGTGGTGGCGGATGAAGACAAGCTCGATCTTGTCGTAGTGCCGCGTCAGGAACAGGTACAGCAGGATGAAGAAACGCTTGGACAGTTCCTTGCGCTGCTCGTCCATCGAGCCCGAGACGTCCATCACGCAGAACATCACCGCCTTGGTGGTGGGCACCGGCACCTTGACGCGGCTGCGGAAGCGCAGGTCGATCGGGTCGAGGAAGGGAATGCCCTTCATGCGCCCGTACAGTTGCTGCAGTTGCGCTTCGATGGCCTCGATCTCGGCCGCGCGGTCGCGGGCCAGCGCCGCGTCGTCGGTGTCGGGCAGGGTGCGCAGCACGTCCAGCCGCGCTTCCAGTTCCTTGATCTCACGCCGGCTGCTGGCACCCAGCGCAATGCGCCGGCCCAGCGCGCCCCGCATCGAGCGGACCACATGCAGGTTGTTGGGCGTGCCGTCGCTGCTGAAGCCGGCGCGGTGGCTCTTCCACTCGGGCACCTCGGCCAGGGCCGTGCGCACCAGGTTGGGCAGTGCGAGGTCTTCGAAGAAGACCTGCATGAACTCTTCCTTGCTCAGGGAGAAGACGAAGTCGTCCTCGCCCTCTCCCTGGTCGCTCGCCTCACCGCCACCGCCGCCCTGCCCGCCGCCACCCTGCGGCTTCTCGATGCGGTCACCCTTGATGTACTCGCGGTTGCCTGGATGCACGACGTCGCGCGTGCCCCCGTCGCCATGCCGGAAAACCGGCTCGGACAGGTCACGCTTCGGGATGGCGATGTCCTCGCCCTTCTCGATGTCGCGGATGCTGCGGCCGTTGATGGCACGCTGCACGGCTTCGCGCACCTGCGTCTTGTACCGTCGCAGGAAGCGCTCGCGGTTGCCGATGGACTTGTTCTTGCCCGCCAGCCGCCTGTCGATGATGTGTTGCCGTGTCATGAAGACCCTTCGCCTTAGGCGCTCTGCTGCCGACCCCCATCCGGGATCTCGTCAGGGGCCCAGGGCCATGTGGGCCCCGGCACCCGACTCGCTGACACCTGTGCGGTGAACAACATGCTCTGCTCCGATCAGGAGGACTTGCGAACGCGCAGGTACCACTCGCACAGCAGGCGCACCTGCTTGGCCGTGTAGCCCTTCTGCACCATGCGGTTGACGAAGTCCTCGTGCTTCTTGACCTCGTCGGCGCTGGCCTTGGCGTTGAAGCTGATGACCGGCAACAGCTCTTCCGTGTTGCTGAACATCTTCTTCTCGATCACGGTGCGCAGCTTCTCGTAGCTCGTCCACACCGGGTTCTTGCCGCCGTTGTTGGCGCGCGCGCGCAGCACGAAGTTCACGATCTCGTTGCGGAAGTCCTTCGGGTTGGCAATGCCGGCCGGCTTCTCGATCTTCTCCAGCTCGGCGTTCAGCGACGAGCGGTCGAAGATCTCACCCGTGTCGGTGTCGCGGTACTCCTGGTCCTGGATCCAGTAGTCGGCGTAGGTCACATACCGGTCGAAGATGTTCTGGCCGTACTCGCTGTAGCTCTCCAGATAGGCCGTCTGGATCTCCTTGCCGATGAACTCGGCATAGCGAGGCGCCAGCATCTCCTTGATGTAGGCGATGTACTTCTGCTCCAGCTCGGCCGGGAACTGCTCGCGCTCGATCTGCTGTTCCAGCACGTACATCAGGTGCACCGGGTTGGCCGCCACCTCGGCCGGGTCGAAGTTGAACACCTTTGAGATGATCTTGAACGCGAAACGGGTCGAGATGCCGCTCATGCCCTCGTCCACGCCGGCGTAGTCACGGTACTCCTGGATGGACTTGGCCTTCGGGTCCGTGTCCTTCAGGCTCTCGCCGTCGTACACCTGCATCTTGCTGAAGATGCTGGAGTTCTCGGGCTCCTTCAGCCGCGTGAGGATCGCGAACTGCGACATCATCTTCAGCGTGCCCGGGGCGCAGGGCGCCGCCGCCAGCGACGAACCGCGCACCAGCTTCTCGTAGATCTTGATTTCCTCGCTCACGCGCAGGCAATACGGCACCTTGACGATGTAGATCCGGTCGAGGAAGGCCTCGTTGTTCTTGTTGTTGCGGAAGGCCTTCCATTCGCTCTCGTTCGAGTGCGCCAGCACGACGCCGTCGAACGGGATGGCGCCGAAGCCTTCCGTGCCCTTGAAGTTGCCTTCCTGGGTGGCGGTCAGCAGGGGGTGCAGCACCTTGATGGGCGCCTTGAACATTTCCACGAACTCGAGCAGGCCCTGGTTGGCCAGGCACAGCCCACCGGAGTAGCTGTAGGCGTCCGGGTCGTCCTGCGCATAGGTTTCCAGCTTGCGGATGTCGACCTTGCCCACCAGCGAGCTGATGTCCTGGTTGTTCTCGTCGCCCGGCTCGGTCTTGGCAATGCCCACCTGCTTGAGGATGCTGGGGTAGCGCTTGACGACCTTGAACTTGCGGATGTCGCCGCCGAACTCTTCCAGGCGTTTGACCGCCCACGGGCTCAGGATGCGCTGGAGGTAACGGCGCGGGATGCCGTATTCCTTTTCGAGGATGGGGCCGTCTTCGGCCGCGTCGAACAGGCCCAGCGGCGACTCGTTCACCGGCGACCCCTTGATCGCATAGAACGGCACCTTCTCGGCCAGCAGCTTCAGACGCTCGGCAATCGACGACTTGCCGCCGCCCACCGGGCCCAGCAGATACAGGATCTGCTTCTTTTCTTCGAGCCCCTGGGCCGCGTGACGGAAGTAGGAGACGACCTGCTCGATCGCATCCTCCATGCCGTAGAACTCCTCGAAGGCCGGATAGATCTTGATGACCTTGTTCGTGAAGATCCGCGACAGACGCGGGTCATTGCGCGTGTCGATCATCTGCGGCTCGCCAATGGCCTGGAGCATGCGCTCGGCAGCGGTGGCGTAGGCCGATTTGTCGCGCTTGCAGATCTCGAGGTATTCCTCGAGGGTGAATTCCTCTTCGCGGGTGCGCTCGTATCGCGCGGCGAAGTTGCTGATCACGTCCATACAGACCTCCGAATCATCGACTGACGCCATCGATGCTTCGTGATCTGCCGGTATACCCGTCTGGTGAACCTGGCGCGACCACACAAGCATCGCCTTCACACCAAAGATCGAGGAAATCGCCGAGCCTGAGCCCCTGAATAAGCGGGGTTTCAGCCCACAGCCTGACGACTTCGTTGATGCCTATCTTGCACCTTTTTCAGAACCTGCGTGCAGCCCGTCCGCAACAAGCCTGCTTTCGGGTGTCATGCGCGCAGATCAGGTGTTGCTGGTCGCACGCACCTCTTCCATGCTCGTGATCCCGGCCATCACCTTGTCGATGCCGTCCTGACGCAGGATGCGCATGCCATCGCGCATGGCCTGCTGTTGCAATTCTTCGGCCCGGGCCCCGGTCTGGATCATCCGGCGCAGCTCGCGCGTCACCACCATCAGCTCGTGCACCCCCGCGCGCCCCTTGTAGCCCGTGTTGTTGCACGTCGGGCAGCCCTTGCAGGTATAACGCATCAGCGTGCCATCCCGGCCAAACCGGGTGCGCCAGTCGAGCACGACCCGTTCATGGGTCAGCGCAGGCAGATTGTCGGGCGCCACATGCAGGTAGTCGGCCAGCAGCTCCTCGATCCAGTCTTCCGGTGCCGGCTCGGCCACCTTGCAATCGTTGCACAGCCGACGCACCAGGCGCTGGGCCACCACGCACAGCAGCGAGTCGGCAAAGTTGAAGGGGTCCATGCCCATGTCGAGCAGGCGCGTCACGGTTTCCGGGGCGCTGTTCGTGTGCAGGGTCGACAGCACCAGGTGGCCGGTCAGCGACGCTTCGATGCCCATGGACGCGGTCTCGGTGTCCCGCATTTCCCCCACCATGATCACGTCAGGGTCAGCCCGCAGAAAGGCCCGCAGCGCCTTGGCAAACGTCCAGTCGATCTTGGGGTTGACCTGCACTTGTCTCAGGCCGGGCTGGGTGATTTCCACCGGGTCTTCAGCCGTCCAGATCTTGCGCTCGGGCACGTTGATGAAACTCAACGCCGAGTGCAGCGTCGTCGTCTTGCCGGAACCGGTCGGGCCCACGCACAGAATCATCCCGTACGGGCGCTCCATGGCCTCCTTGATCTTCTCGAGGTTCCAGGGACTGAGCCCGATCTTCTCGAGCGGCAGCGGCTTGGCCGACGACAGGATCCGCATCACGATGTCTTCCAGCCCGTTGTTGGTGGGGATGGAAGCCACGCGCAGCTCGATCCGGTACTGCGGAACGAACTTCTGGAAATTGATCTTGCCGTCCTGCGGCTTGCGCTTCTCGGAGATGTCGAGGTCGCACATGATCTTGATGCGCGCCACGATGGCATTGCGGTAGGTGTGGGGCAGCTCCAGATAGGGCACCAGCACGCCGTCGCGGCGGAAGCGGATCTTGATCTTCTCGCGGCCGGGGTAGCTCTCGATGTGGATGTCGGAGACGCCCTGGTTGCACGCCTCGATGATCATGGTGTTGATCAGGCGCACGAGCGAGTTGTCGCTCTGCTCGATGGGCTTGTCGTCCTCGAAGCTGAATCGCTCCAGGTCCTCGCGTTCCAGGTTCTCGACCAGCTTGCCGGAGTCCAGCTCGGCCATGTCGAGCGGCGCCGGCTCGGTGTTCAGGCGGCCGACGGCCATCGACGACACGTCGGCACCCAACCGGGCGTACGAGTCCTTGATCGCCCATTCGAGCTGACTGGCGTGGGCCAGCACCGGCACGATCTTGCACTGGGTGATGAACTCGAGCTCGGACAGCGTCAGGCGCTTGCTGGGGTCTTCCAGCGCGACGATGAGCGTGCCGTCCCGCAGCAACAGCGGCGCCACCAGCAGGCGCGACGCCACGTTGAAGGGCACCTTGTTGATGGCCTCGATCTCGGCCGGGAACTTGTCCAGGTCCACCAGCGGGTAGCCCATCTTGCGGGCCAGCGCCGCCACCAGATCCTGGCGCGACACCATCTTCAGTCGCACGAGCAACTCGCCCAAGGGCACGGAGCGATCCCGCTTCTGCTGCTCGAGCGCCTCGTTGAGCTGCGCCTCGGTGATCAGGTTCATGGCCATCAAGGCCTCGCCGATCCGCACCATGGGCATGCGGCTCTGGCGGTCGATGGCCTCCAGGAGCTGCGCGGGCGTGACCACCTGCTGCGTGAGCAGAATGTCACCCAGCTTCTGGTTGCGCATGCTGGCCTGCACCTCGACAGCCTGCGACACCTGCTCGGGCGTCAGCGTCTGGCTTTCCACCAGCGTCTCGCCGATGCGCGCGCCGAACTCCACCCGGGCCAGGGCATCGAGCGGCACGAACAGCCGCGACACGACGCCGTGCTCGTCCTGGGGCGGAAACAGGAAGACCCCGAACTCGGTCTCGGCGTGCCCGATGGTGCGGCCCTCGGTCACATCCCCGTTGCGCCAGTGCAGGCGGTATTCGATGCTGGGCCGCACGTCCAGCACCTCGGCGTGCGAGGGATGGAGGGACAGCTCCGAATCCGGTGCCAGCGGCCGGGTCAGCTGCAGGGCCCGAAACTGGTTGAACCGCAGCGTCATCGTGGTGCGCGAGGGCGGCACCTGCACATGGGCGACCTGCTCTTCCGGCACGAAAAAGATCAGCCGGCCCTGCATCACGCGGCCATTGAGGCCGATGATCTCGCATGGCTCGTGGTTGAGCTGTGTCCGGGCCCTGGGGTAGCTGGCAAACGGGGGGGTCGGCCAGCGGAAGGCATGCACGTCTTCTTCCGGCGAGAACGGCGCCGGCTCTTCGGCGTCGTCCACCAGACGCAGCACGGGCCCAGGCTCCGCCCCGGCATCAGCAGGCCAGTTCAGGGGGGGCAGGGGCTTCTCGGACATGCTTCTCCTCGTCTCCGGGGCTCAGGAACGGCCACCGCCGGATGATTGCCATGCTATGAAACGTTGCGCGGTACAAAACCGGCAATAAAGGTGATATTGCACGGCTTTTGCCGCTGGCATGGACGCGCAGCGCACCGCGCCCCCGACTGCCAGCAAGCAGCCTGCCCGGTCAGGCGCGGTCAGAAGTCCTTGGGCCGGAACTCGATCTGCATCGGCGAAGGGACGCGGCCGTTCTCGTCCAGCGGCAGCACTTCGGTGCGGTCCACGGCGCGCAGCACCGCATCGTCCCAGGCTGGCACACCGGACGATTCGATGAGCTTGCGCGAGATGATGCGCCCGTCGGCCGCGCAGCGGACTTCCACCAGCGCGCTGGGGTTGCCCGACACGTTCTCGGTGAAGACGATGTTCGGCTTGATGCGGGCCTTGATGCGCCCGGCGTAAGAGGCGCTGGGCCCCGCGCTGCGCGCCGACGTGCCCAGAGAGCTGCCGCCCAGCTCGCCCATCATGCGGGCGAGGTTGGCCTTGCGCTGGGCTTCGCGGTCGGCGGCGGCCTTCGCGTCGGCCTTCGCCTGGGCGTCGGCACGGGCCTTGGCTTCGGCTGCCGCTGCGGCCTTGGCCCGCGCCTCGGCCTTCGGGTCCACCTTGGGCTCGGGTTTCGGCTCCGGCTTGGGTTCAGGCTTCGGTTCGGGCTTCTTCACCTTCGGCGGCGTCACGTCCTCGAACACCTCCTTGGGTTCGGGGCGCTTGCGCTCCTTGGGCGGGGGCTCCTTCTTCTGCTTCGTGACGATCTCGGGGGGCTTCTCGGGCACCGGCTCGGGTTCGGGCGGGACGACGCGCGGCGTGGGCGGCGGTGGCACCGGGCGCACGGGCTCGGGCTCCGGGGCGGGCGGTGGCGCCGGAGCGGCCACCTGGGGCACGCGGTCCCACACTTCGGCCTCGACCACGTCCGGCGTCTCGATCTTCCAGCTCACGCTCAGCGCCAGCGCGGCCACCAGCATCAGGTGCACACCCACGGCCAGCATCGCGCCCGGCCCCCAGCTGTCGGCCGCACGGGGCTCGAAGCGGGTCAGGCCGCCTTCAGGTATCGACGTCACGCCGGGTGACAGGACCGGTCCCACGCGTTCAGCCTCCGGTGGTACGCACGGACAGGCCCACGCGGGCCACGCCGGCCTTCTTGAGGCGGTCCATCACCTTTATGACCGCCTCGTAGCGCACGTCCTTGCGGGCGCTGATGATGACGGGCACCCCATCCGGGCCGTTGGCGTTGTCCGCCTGCAGGGCCTTGACGCGCTCGGACAGCTCGCTGACCGGCATCGTGTCCAGGTCCTTGTTGTCGACCCGCAGTTTGACGCGGTCTTCCTCTTCCAGCACCACCTCGACCACGCGGTCGGGCGCCTGCTTGGCGCTGCCGACGCTGGGCAGGTCGACCACACCGGTCGGCATCAGGGGCGCGCTGACCATGAAGATGATGAGCAGCACCAGCATCACGTCGATGAACGGCACCATGTTCATCTCGTTGCGGGTGCGGCGGCGTCGGCCGCCTCGGGCGTTGAGCTCGGCCACGGTTCAGCGCCCCTGCGCCGGCACGCGGGCCGACTCCGCCGCCAGCGGGGCGGCGTTGCGCGCCAGGATATTGGAGAACTCTTCAATGAAGGACTCCATCTGGGTCGCGATGCGGTCGATGTCGCGGGCAAACCGGTTGTAGGCCAGCACGGCCGGGATGGCGGCGAACAGGCCGATGGCGGTGGCCACCAGCGCCTCGGCAATGCCGGGGGCCACGGTGGCCAGCGTCACCTGCTGCAGGTTGGACAGGCCGGTGAAGGCGTGCATGATCCCCCAGACGGTGCCGAACAGGCCGATGTAGGGCGACACCGAGCCGACCGAGCCCAGGAAGTCGAGCCGCGACTCGATCAGGTCCATCTCGCGCTGGAAGCTGGCGCGCATGGCGCGGCGGGCGCCGTCGAGCAGCGTGGGCACGTCGGCCACGCGGCGCTCGCGCAGCTTCATGAACTCGCGCATGCCGGAGGCAAAGATGCGCTCTTGCGGCGAAGGCGGGCCCTCGCCCCGCGAGGCGTCCTGATACAGCTCCTGCAGCGTGCGGCCGGCCCAGAACTCGCGGTCGAAGCTCTCGTTGTCCTGCCGGATGCGCTTGAGGCCGATCAGCTTGCCGAAGATGATGCTCCAGCTGGTCAGCGACACCGCCAGCAGGATGGCCATCACGATCTGCACCACGATGCTCGCGTGCAGGATCAGGGTGATGATGGACAGGTCTTGGTTCATGGGCTCGTGGACTTTCTCGGAAAGACGTCGCGGTCAGAGAGGGACCGGCCGGGCTGCGGGCAGCACGGCCAGAATGCGGGCGGGAATGCGGCCAGGGCGGAAGCGGTCATCGCCGGCCGGCGCACCGGCCACCGGCTGGACCCACCCGATGCGGATGCGACCCTGGCACAGCGGCACGCCGTCGCGCAGGATGTCCTGCTGGAACACCACCGACGCGCGCCCCACTTCGGCCACCGTGACGGTGACCGTGAGCAGGTCGTCGAGCCGGGCGGGCCGAAGGTAGCGCAGCTGGGTCTCGCTGACGACGAACATGCCCTCGCCCGCGCGGCGCATGCCTTCCTGACTGAAGCCCAGCGTGCGCAGCCACTCGGTGCGCGCGCGCTCCATGAACTTCAGGTAATTGCCGTAGAAGACGATGCCGCCCGCGTCGGTGTCTTCCCAGTAGACGCGGATGCCCAGCTGATGATGACAGGGCGGTTCGGCAGCAGGAACGCTCGGCGGCACAGGGTCGGTCGTCGTGCTCATGCCGTGATTATCCCCGCAGGCGGGCTGTGCTCCGGCCGATGCGCGCAAAGTCCGGTGAAGCGGACCTGCCAGCCCGGCGCCGTTCCGCGCTTCAGCCAGCAACGCGCGACACCTCGTCCCCGCCCGGGTGGGGCGGCAGGCGGAATTCGAACGTGGCCCCACCGCCCGGCGTGGGCAGCGCGCGTATGCGCCCCCCGTGCAGCCGCACGATGCGCTCCACCATGTAAAGGCCCAGACCTGCACCCGGTTTGCCCTGGGCCGAGCGTCCACGGAAGTACTTCTTGAACACCTGCGGCAGCTCGTCGTCCGCAATGCCCTCGCCATGGTCGATGACGCGCACGCGCAGGTCCCCGTTGTCCCGCACATCGGCCTGCAGGGTGATCTCCTGCTCGGGCGGGCTGTGCCGATCCGCGTTGGTCAGCAGGTTGCGCACGACGATGTGCAGCAGCTTCGGGTCCCCCGTCCAGCGCTCGGGCACCTCGTCGATCTCCAGCGCCACGCGCTCGGGCGACCAGTCGGCCGCGGCATCTTCGAACCACTCCAGCAAGTCGAACGACTGGACTTGCAAGGCGCGCTCGGCCCCCTCCAGCCGATCCAGCGACAGGTAGTCGTCCATCAGATTGCTCATGCGCCGGGCCGCCTGCTGGATGTTGGCGCAGCGGGTCAAGGTCCGCTCCACCGGGGCCTGCAGGTTGCGCGCGAGCTGCTGCGCGCTCGTGTTGATGATGGCCAGGGGTGTCCGGAACTCGTGCGACACCAGGGCCATGAAGTCTCTCTGCTCCTGATGCGCCGCCTGAGCCACCGCCAGCTCTCGCTTCAGGGTGCCGTAGCGCAGCGCCACGAACGAGCTCAGCACGAGGAGATGGAAGACAGAGGTGAGCTGGTAGATGTTGTCGGTGAGCCAGCCCGGGTCCATGACGCCCAGGTTGCGCAGGAAACGAACCAGCACCCCGACGCCGTAGACCCCCAGTGTCAGCAGAAACAGGTAGGCCGGGCGGAAGCGCCGGAAGGCCAGCCAGATGGCGACGCCGTTGATGGTGAGCAGCCACAACAGGGTGGAGGCCTGCAGCACGGGCATGACCAGGCGATAGTCCACCCAGGCGGCCAGGATCGCCGCCGACGCGCCGATGGCCGTGGTCACGCGCAGATGCCACGCAGCCCACCGGGGCGCGTGACGCGGCAATTCCAGCAACGATGCGGCAAACCGGGCCACGGCCACCAGGGAGAAGCCCAGGGACAGCCCGAGAACGACCAGGCTGAGCGAGGCCGACCAGCCAAACGCCGCCTGGGGATGTCCCGCCGACACCAACACCGCCACCATCGAGCACAAGGCATACAGCGCACACCAGAAGCCCACGCTTTCCCGGCTGATGAGCCAGAACGCGAACTGAAACAGGATCACCAGCGTGTACACGCCCATCAGGGCGCCTGTGCCGAGTGCCTCCTGCGCAACCTCCAGACGGTAGGCCTCCGGGCGCCACAGCGACACCGTGGTGCTCAAGGATGGCCGTGTGGTCAGGCGCACCATCAGGGTGTGCTGCCCGGGAGGCAGGCTCAGGCGGAAGGTCGGGCTGCGGGTCTGCATCGGCCACAACGCCCGGGGCACCGCCTGACCGGCACGCGTTTCCCGCCAATGCCCCGAAGCCTGGCGCTCGTAGAGCCGCACGTCTTCCAGCAAGGCGTTGTTGAACACCAGGCGCCAATCCGGATCGGCTCCGACGGGCTGGTGCAAGGTCACCTTCAGCCAGATTGCCGCACGGGTGAAGCCAAAGCTGGGCTCACCCGGCAAGGCGCGCCAATCTGTCCGCGCAGCCACTTCGTCCGGGCGCCAGCGGCCGGCGTCGTCCTGCAACCATTCCAGCTGCCCCCGCAAGTCCACGCGCGCCAGCGCGGGAGAGAGAGGCACGGCAGCGCCGGCCGGCAACCATGCACCAACCAGCAAGATGAGCAAGAAACGACACAGGCCGCGCAGCATGGCGCGTGAACCTTAGCACGTGCCTGGTGCCGCGGGCGGTGGCCGCGCGCCCGTGCTCAGATTTGCTCGGCCACGTGCGCGTGCGCTGCCCTAGACTTTCCGGCGTGGCACACCTCATCTTGCTGGAAGACGAACCTGTACTCAGCGAAGAACTCACGGAGTTCCTCGTTTCGGTCGGCCATGAGGTGACGGCCGTCGCGTCTCTGGCGGCCTTTCGACGAACCTACTCGCCGCAGACTCACAGCATCGCCATCATCGACCTCGGCCTGCCCGATGGCCATGGCCTGGACCTCATCCAGTCGCTGCGCGCCGAAGGCCATCGCCTGGGCATCATCGTGCTGACCGCCCGATCGGCCATGCAGGACAAGGTGGACGGCCTGACCGGCGGCGCCGACCATTACCTGCCAAAAACCGCCGATCTGCAGGAGATTGCCGCCACCGTGGCCGCCTTGTCGCGAAGACTGGGCGTCGATGCCAAGCCGCGCTGGGTGTTGACCGACTCACCGCGTCAGCTCATTTCTCCCGGCGGCGCCGTCCTCCCACTGTCGGGTCAGGACCACACGGTGCTGCATGCCCTGGCGAGCAGCCCGGGCTACGTCACGCGGGAGGCCATCGTGGTGGCCCTCGGTGGCAACTACCTGGACTATGACCAGCGCCGCCTGGACACCCAGATGCGCCGCCTGCGCCGCAAGGTCGAGGAAACCTGCGGCCTGGCCCTGCCCGTGAGCACCCTGCGCGGCACGGGCTACCGCTTTCACGACGACATCGACATCCGCCCTTGAGTGCGCACGGCACGCGCGCAATCGGTGAAAACGCACACTCCGGGCGCAGTACCCCATCTGCGCTCAGGTTTGCTCAGCCACAAGTTGCTGACGGTGGTTACTGTGCAAGCGAACTCAGTGGAACGTCTATCGCTCCCCGATTGCCACGCCATCGATCATGCCAAACGCCCCCCATTCCGCCTCGCCTCGCCGCGCGCCCCTGCGCACCCTGATCGCTGCCGCCACCGCGGTGATGTTGACCGCGTGCGCCAACATCCGGCCGGTGCCGCTGAATGCGCAGGACCTGCAGCCGGTCAACGTCAGCGACCGCAGTGCCATGGTGCAGGACGTGGAGCCGCTCAGCGGCCCCTTGACCCTCGAGGAAGCCCAGGCCCGTGCACTCAAGTACAACCTGGAGCGGCGCGCCAAGCTGATGGAGGAGGCCCTGGCCCTGCGTCAACTGGACGTCACCCAGCTGGACATGTTGCCCAAGCTGGTGGCGCAAGCCGGCTATGGCTGGCGCAACAACGACCGCATCAGCCAGAGCCGCAACGCGGAAAACGGCGACCTGTCCCCGTCACGCTTCATCTCTCAGGAGCGCACCCATGCCCTGAGCGACCTGACGGTGAGCTGGAGTCTGCTCGACTATGGCCTGGGCCGCGTGGCAGCCCACCAGCAAGCAGACCGGGTGCTGATTGCGGGTGAGCGACGCCGCAAGGCCATGCATGTGCTGATGCAGGACGTGCGCACCGCCTACTGGCGCGCCGCCAGCGCCCAGAAGCTGCGCGATGACGTGGCCCGCACCATCACGATGGCCGAGGAGGCCCTGGACGATTCCCGCAAGGCCGAGTCGGAACGGCTGCGCAACCCCATCGACGCGCTGCGCTACCAGCGTCAGGTGCTGGAGAACCTGCGCCTGCTGGAAGCCATCAACCAGGAACTGGCCTCGGCCAACATCGAGCTCGGCACACTGATCAACGCCCCCATCGGCGGCACGATCCGGATTGCCGATGTGGACCAGGCGACGACCACGCCTCGTACGCTGGAGCTGGACATCGGCACGATGGAAGAGCTGGCTCTGCAGCAGAACGCCGACCTGCGCGAGCAGCATTACAACGGCCGCGTCGCCCGGGAGGAAGTGCGTCGCACCCTGGTGCGCCTGTTTCCCAACATCAGCCTGAACTACGGCTACAAGTACGACTCGGACCGCTACCTCGTCCACAACGACTGGCAGGAAGCCGGCGTGCAGATGTCCTTCAACCTGTTCAACCTGCTCACTGCAGATACGCAGATGAAGCTGGCGCGGGCGGGGGTCGCTCTGGCCGAGCAGCGGCGTGTGGCCACCCAGATGGCCGTGGTCACGCAGGTGCACCTGGCGCGCCTGCAGCTGGTGAACGCCCACAAGCAGTTCGTGCGCGCCGACGCCATCTACCTGACCGACCAGAAGATCACCGAGCACACCCGCAACCGCGAGCAAGCGCTGGCCCAGAGCAAGCTGGACCGCGTGAGCAATGAGGTGTCCACCATCCTGAGCCTCCTGCGCCGTTACCAGGCTCTCGCTCAGGTGCAGGCCGCCGAAAGCCGCCTGCTGGCCAGCATCGGCGCCGAACCGGCGATTGGCAGCACGGACGACGTGTCCCTGCCGGAGCTGGTCCAGCAGATCAGGCGCGGCACCGACATGTCTCTGCGCTCGCAGCCGGCCCAGACCGTAAAGGTGGGCTCATGAGACCGGTCTTGCTGTGGGGCCTGATCGGGCTCGGGTCGGCAACCCAGGCGCTGGCCGCGCCCTCGGCTGCACTGACACCCGCGGCACGCACGGCCATCGAACGCCAGGAGATCCGTGCGCAGTTGATGCCTCGCCGGTACACCACGGTGGCCGCCGAGATCGGCGCCAAGGTGAACCGCCTGCCCATGCCGGAAGGCGGCACTTTCCGCGCGGGCCAGTTGCTGGTGAGCTTCGATTGTTCGCTGCAACAGGCGCAAATGCAGAAGGCCCGCGCCGAGCTGCAAGGGGCCGAGCAGACGCTGAAGACCAACCAGCGTCTGGCTGAACTGAACTCGGTGGGCAAGCTGGATCTGGACATGGCCCAGGCCGCCGCACAAAAGGCCCGGGCCGAGGTGGTCGCCCACCAGGCGGTGCTGGGCAAGTGCGCCATCGCCGCCCCGTTTTCCGGCCGGGTCGCCGAGCAGAAGGTGCGCGAGCAGCAGTATGTGCAGCCCGGCCAGGCCCTGCTCGACATCCTGGACGACAGCGTGCTGGAGCTGGAGTTTCTGGTGCCCTCGCGCTGGCTGAGCTGGTTGCGTGTGGGTGGCACCTTCCAGGTCCAGATCGACGAGACCCGCAAGACCTACCCGGCCAAGTTCATTCGCATCGGCGCCCGCGTCGACCCCGTGAGCCAGTCCGTCAAGGTCGCCGCCGCCATTGATGGCCAATTCAAAGAACTGATTGCCGGGATGAGTGGTCGCGTCCAGATCACGCCGCCCGAATCCCGATGATGTCCATGGCACTCGCCTGATGTCGGCGGGTGCCGGAGTGCCCCATGACCCAGCGCCACGTCCCCAAGAATGTGCCTCACGCCTCGCTGAGCACCGCCACCTCCGCCCCTACCAGCAGGCTGGTGCGTCGAGCCCCCCAGCCACTGGTGCTGGAGCAGCGATTCATGTTCGATGGGGCCGCGGTGGGCGAGGCGGTCGACACGCTGTCGGCCCCCATGCCGGAAGCCAGGGTCACGCACGACGTCCTGCATGTGGTCGACGCGCCGGCCACCCCCTCCGTGCGCTCAGCCGAGCTTGCAGCGGAGCAGCTGCTGAGCCACTTCCTGCAGCAGGATCAGGCCCAGGACACGTTGTTTGCGCTCTTTCACGGTGGACAGTCCGAGGCGAGTGCGGACTGGCAGGCTCGCGCCAGCACCCTGCTGCAAGACGTTCGGAGCGGGGAATTCAGCCTGCATGTCGAGTTCCTGAGCAACGCGACCCTGAAAGGCGCGAAGGGGGCCTTCGCGGCAGATGGCCCGCAAGGCGAGGCGGTGATCTACCTGAACCAGGACTGGGTCCAGGCGGGTGCGGACGAGGCCGCCATCACGCGGGTGCTGACGGAAGAGTTCGGCCACGCCGTGGACGCCTACCTCAACGGCGCGCAGGACACCGCCGGCGATGAGGGCGAGGCCTTCGCGGTGATGCTGGCGAATGGCTCACTGAGCCTTCAACCGGTGCCATCCCTGGAAGACGGCGGCACCATCGAAGTGATGGGCGAGCACGTGAACGTCGAGTTCGCCCAGTTCACCTTCGTCAATGCCTATCAGATGGTGTACGACGTCGACAATGACTTCGGCAGCAACGGCATCATCGAAAGCAACGCAGGCGAAACCGTCGCCGAGAAGGAACAGAACAGCCACAACTTCAACCCCGATTCACTGGGGCAGGTGACGGTCAGCGACGACACCAACAGCAACCTGTTCAGTGGCAACGACGTCGCCGCGATCGGCCTCAACATCGGTGGCAGCAAGTACTACGGCTGGATCAGCCGCCCGATCAAGGATCAGGGCGTGGTGCGCGGCTTCTACTTCTGGACAGACAAGGACTTCGTGGACCTGGCCACGGCACAGGCCGATGGCAACCAGGATGGCGACAGCGATGCCAAGGACAACCGGGGCTTCCTGCTGGTGGTCGATCAGGCGTGGTTCAACGGCTTCATCAACACCGCCAGCAACCGGGTCACCACCGCCGCCAATGTGGACCAGGCCCTGTACGCCGCCTACGGCTACACCTACCCTGCCAGCCCGATTCATACCTACATCAAGGGACTGGGCTCGTCGTCCGACCGGGTCGACGCCGCCTTGAATGCCGAAGTGCTCAAGGTGGCTGCGCCGCCTCCCACGGACGCGGTCGACGATGTGGCCACCGGCACCCCGAGCACCACCAACGGGGGCGGTGCTGCGCTCGAGCAGGGCCTGAACACCAATCCGGATCCGGATACCGTGGTCACCCCGGGCATTTCGGCCACGGGCAATGTGCTGAGCAACGACAGCCCTGCCACGGACCTGACGGTCACGCGTGTGGCCAGCAACGCCACCGGCCTGGCAGGATCGGTGCCGTCCACCGGCACAGTGAGTGTGGTGGGGCGCTACGGCACGCTGACGCTCGGCGCGAATGGCACCTACAGTTATGCCGCGGATGATGCCAACCCCACGGTCAACGCCTTGTTGCCGGGCGGCAAGCTGACGGACGTGTTCAGCTACACCGTCAGCAACGGCCTGGGCGGCACCGACACCGCCACGCTGAGCGTGCAGATCAACGGCAGCAACGATGCGCCCGTGGCCGTGAACGACTACAACTCGGCGAAGGAAAGCACCACCTCCGCGGTCAGCGGGTTCACATCGACCGGCTACACGGCAAGCGGCACGGTGCTGGGCAAGACCGGCGTGCTGGCCAACGACACGGACGTGGACACCGGTGACAGCAAGAGCATCGTCGGCCTCTCCGTCAACGGCGGGGCAACGGGGGGCACGGTCAGCGTCGTGACGGGCACAGGGTCCCTCTCCTTCACCGGCGACTCGGGCTTCACGTCAGTGAGCGACAAAGGCACGGCCAAACTCTATGTGCGCCTGGCCACCGACGCGGCGGGCAGCAACTACCGGGCGGTGTACGCCGCCGACGGCACCACGCAGATCTATGTCACGCAGAAGGTCGAAAGCCCGGCGAACTCCAACAACTGGGTCATCACCCTCAACGCCACACCGGCAAAGTACTACGACGCCACCGGGCTGAAGACGATCACCCAGCTCTCGACGTTCTTCACAGACAACAAGACGGTCGGTTTCGAGAACTCGACCGCGGCGAGCGAGAACACGAGCGGCATGAAGACGGCCTCGGTGGCCATCGCGCAGACCACTGGCTACACCAGCATCGGCAATCTGAGCAGCCTGTCCGGCAGCATCGCGGTGGGGATGATTGTCAGCGGCCCAGGCGTTCCGACCGACGGCGTCACCAAGGTCAGCGCCCTCACCTACACGAGCGGCGTGCTGACCGGCATCAAGCTGGATCGTGAGCTGACCAGCACCACCGGCGGCGCATTCACCTTCGCCACCACCGGCACCGTGAGCCAGACGATTCAAGGCGCCCACGGCAGCCTGCTGCTCAATGGCGACGGCAGCTACACCTACACCGCCACCACCGACAACGCCTACCTGGCGGGGGGCCAGTCTGCCGTCGAGGTCTTCAACTACACCATGCAGGATGCGGGCGGTCTGACCAGCAGCGCCAAGCTCTACATCACCGTGTATGGCAGCGGCTCCACTGATCCGGTGCTGACCAATGAGAGCAACACGGCCACCGAATCGGGTGTGGTCAGCAACAGCCCCTACGTGCCGGGCTACACCAACACGTCGCAGCCCGGCGGAACTGCCACAGGCAATGTGCTGAGCAACGACAAGGAGTCGTCTGCCAACACGCTGATCGGCTCCGGTTACGTGGCCTACGTGTCCTTGCCGGGCTCCAGCGATCCGGCCACCCTGGTGGACACCGCCAGCAACGGCCGGACCACGAGCCAGACCGTCACGGTCAACGGCTTGTATGGCGACCTGCAGATCAGTGACACGGGCGCGTACACCTACACCATCCGGCAGGGGCAGACCAATGTGCAGGCGCTGCTGCCCGGAGAGACACTGACGGAGACCTTCAACTACCAGGTCAAGAACACGCTGAGCCCCGCGGGCAGCGGGTGGGCCAGATTGGTGATCACCGTCAATGGCACGAACGACGCACCGATCGCCGTGGCCGATGTGGCCACCGCCATGACCGGTCAGTCGCCCGCCACGGGCAACGTGCTGGCCAATGACACCGATGTGGATGCGAACGACGGCAAGACCGTGATCTCGGCCACCGCGGGCAGTGCCTTGAACGCAGGTACAAGCAACACGACGATCACCGCCACAGGTGTGGTGGCGGGCACCTACGGCAACCTGACTCTGAATGCGGACGGCTCCTACAGCTATGCCGTCGACACCGGCCTGAACAGCGTGAAGGCCCTCGCCTCAGGCGAGACCCGAGACGATGTCTTCACCTATCAGATGAAGGACACCTGGGGTGCCTTCTCGACGGCGACCTTGACGGTCACGGTCACCGGCCGCAACGACGCACCGGAAAACACCACGCCCACGGCGGTCACTGCCACGGCAGGCACGCCCTTTGTCTTTACCGGGGCCAACGCGATTTCAGTGGCCGATCCCGATGGGAATCTGAGCAAGGTGGTTCTGCACGTGGACCACGGCACCCTGTCGACAACGGCATCAGGCGGCAGCTTCGTGTTCGACGGCAGCACGGGCAACGCCACCCTCACGGGCACGCAGGGTGAGATCAATGCCTTGCTGGCAGGACTGCGCTACACCGCCACCACCGGCTTCAGCGGCACGGACTACCTGACCATCTTCAGCAAGGACAGCCAGTCAGCCTACGACAGCGATGGTTTCGCCATCAACGTGCCGACGAACACCATCGCGTCGGTCTCGGAAGCCGGCCTCAGTGGGGGCAGCAACGCCAGCGCTGACAGCGAGGTGTACAACGGGACCTTGACGCTCGGCTTGAATCAGACGGTCAAAGCGCAAACAGGCACCACCAGCCTGGGTGCATGGTCCATCGATGCCGACGGCGCGTTCACCTACACCTTGACCCGCTCGGCCCAACACGTGCTCGGCGCGGCCAGCGATCAGGTTGCCTACGTGGCCCACGACACCTATGGCAATGCGGTCACCAACACCGTGACGGTGAACATCGCCGACGACGCGCCCACGGCTTACGCGAACACCGCCGAGGTTGGCCAGTCAAGCAGCGTTGCGGGCAATGTGCTGCTGGATGGAAGCGACGATGTGTGGGGTGCCGATGGCGCCAAGGCCACGTCACCCGCAGGCGGTGTGGTGGGCGTTCGCGCTGCTGGCGCCGACACGACATCGGAAGTGATCACGGGAGTAGGTAGCCAGATCCAGGGTCTCCATGGGAAGCTGACGCTCAAGGCGGATGGCACCTACACGTACACGTCTGGCTCCGTCAGCGGGCTGTCGACGGACACCTTTGTCTACACCATCGAAGATGCCGATGGCAGCCGCGCCACCGCGACACTGGCCATCACCATCACGACGGCAGATCTGCCCCCCACCATCGCGGTGTCGTCCGATAAGACCGCGCTGAAGGCGGGCGAGACGGCCACCGTTACTTTCACCCTGAGCGAAGCCGCCACCGATTTCAACGTCGATGATCTCATCGTCACCGGTGGAACCCTGAGCGACTTCAACGGCAGCGGCACCTCCTACACCGCGACCTTCACGCCGGGCGCAAACAGCACGATCGCCGCCTCCATCCACGTCGACAGCGCCAAATTCACCGATGCGGCAGGCAACGCCAACGACGACGGCTCGGATAGCAACAACACCGCGTCGATGACCGTCGACACGGTGCGGCCCACCGTCGTCGTGACCTCCGACCAGACCGCGCTGAAGGCTGGCGAGACCGCCACCGTCACTTTCACGTTCAGTGAGGATCCGGGTTCGAGCTTCACCTCGGCTGACATCGACGTCACTGGTGGAACCCTGAGCAACTTCAGCGGCAGCGGCACCTCCTACACCGCGACCTTCACGCCGGACGCAAACAGCACGATCGCCGCGTCCATCCACGTCGACAGCGCGAAGTTCACCGATGCGGCGGGCAATGCCAACAACGACGGCTCGGATGCCAACAACACCGCGTCGATGAGCGTCGACACGGTGCGGCCCACCATCGTCGTGTCTTCCGACCAGACTGCGCTGAAGGCGGGCGAGACCGCCACCGTCACCTTCACGTTCAGCGAAGATCCGGGCACCAGCTTCGTCCTCGGTGACATCGACGTCACCGGCGGCACGCTGGGCGCCCTGAGCACCAAGGTCGCCAACAGCAACGGCACCTACCGCTACACCGCCACGTTCACGCCCGCGGTCGGCAGCACCACTGCTGCCTCCATCCACGTCGACAGCACGAAGTTCACCGACGCGGTAGGCAATGCCAACGACGACGGCTCGGATAGCAACAACACCGCGTCGATGACCGTCGACACGGTGCGGCCCACCGTCGTCGTGACCTCCGACAAGGCCACGCTGAAGGCTGGCGAGACCGCCACCGTCACTTTCACGTTCAGTGAGGATCCGGGTTCGAGCTTCACCTCGGCTGACATCGCCGTCACTGGTGGAACCCTGAGCAACTTCAGCGGCAGCGGCACCACCTACACCGCCACCTTCACGCCGGACGCAAACAGCACGATCGCCGCGTCCATCCACGTCGACAGCGCCAAATTCACCGACGCGGCAGGCAACGCCAACAACGACGGCTCGGACACCAACAACACGGCGTCGATGAGCGTCGACACGGTGTGGCCCACCGTGGTGGTCACCTCCGACAAGACTGCGCTCAAGGCGGGCGAGGCCGCCACCGTCACCTTCACCTTCAGCGAAGATCCGGGGTCGAGCTTTGTCCTCGGTGACATTGACGTCACCGGCGGCACGCTGGGCACCTTGAGCACCAAGGTCGCCAACAGCAACGGCACCTACAGCTACACCGCCACGTTCACGCCCGCGGTCGGCAGCACCACAGCGGCCGCCATCCACGTCGACAGCGCGAAGTTCACCGATGCGGCGGGCAACGCCAACGACGACGGCTCGGATGCCAACAACACCGCGTCGATGACCGTCGACACGGTGCGCCCCACCATCGTCGTGTCTTCCGACCAGACCACGCTGAAGGCTGGCGAGACCGCCACCGTCACTTTCACGTTCAGTGAGGATCCGGGTTCGAGCTTCACCTCGGCTGACATCGCCGTCACTGGTGGAACCCTGAGCAACTTCAGCGGCAGCGGCACCTCCTACACCGCGACCTTCACGCCGGACGCAAACAGCACCACCGCCGCATCGATCCACGTCGACAGCGCAAAGTTCACCGATGCGGCGGGCAACGCCAACGACGACGGCTCGGATGCCAACAACACCGCGTCGATGACCGTCGACACGGTGCGCCCCACCATCGTCGTGTCTTCCGACCAGACCACGCTGAAGGCTGGCGAGACCGCCACCGTCACTTTCACGTTCAGTGAGGATCCGGGTTCGAGCTTCACCTCGGCTGACATCGCCGTCACTGGTGGAACCCTGAGCAACTTCAGCGGCAGCGGCACCTCCTACACCGCGACCTTCACGCCGGACGCAAACAGCACCACCGCCGCATCGATCCACGTCGACAGCGCAAAGTTCACCGATGCGGCGGGCAACGCCAACGACGACGGCTCGGATGCCAACAACACCGCGTCGATGACCGTCGACACGGTGCGCCCCACCATCGTCGTGTCTTCCGACCAGACCACGCTGAAGGCTGGCGAGACCGCCACCGTCACTTTCACGTTCAGTGAGGATCCGGGTTCGAGCTTCACCTCGGCTGACATCGCCGTCACTGGTGGAACCCTGAGCAACTTCAGCGGCAGCGGCACCACCTACACCGCCACCTTCACGCCGGACGCAAACAGCACGATCGCCGCGTCCATCCACGTCGACAGCGCCAAATTCACCGACGCGGCAGGCAACGCCAACAACGACGGCTCGGACACCAACAACACGGCGTCGATGAGCGTCGACACGGTGTGGCCCACCGTGGTGGTCACCTCCGACAAGACTGCGCTCAAGGCGGGCGAGGCCGCCACCGTCACCTTCACCTTCAGCGAAGATCCGGGGTCGAGCTTTGTCCTCGGTGACATTGACGTCACCGGCGGCACGCTGGGCACCTTGAGCACCAAGGTCGCCAACAGCAACGGCACCTACAGCTACACCGCCACGTTCACGCCCGCGGTCGGCAGCACCACAGCGGCCGCCATCCACGTCGACAACGCCAAGTTCACCGATGCCGCCGGCAACGCCAACAACGACGGCTCGGACACCAACAACACCGCGTCGATGAGCGTCGACACGGTGCGGCCCACCGTGGTGGTCACGTCCGACAAGACTGCGCTCAAGGCCGGTGAGACGGCCACCGTCACCTTCACGTTCAGCGAAGATCCGGGCACCAGCTTCGTCCTCGGTGACATCGACGTCACCGGCGGCACGCTGGGCGCCCTGAGCGCCAAGGTCGCCAACAGCAACGGCACGTACAGCTACACCGCCACCTTCACGCCCGCCCCGACCGGCGCGGCCCGCATCCACGTCGCCAGTAACCGGTTCACAGACCCCGCGGGCAATGCGAACCAGGACGGTTCCGACACGGACAACGCGATCGACCTGTCGATCACGGACGACCGCCCCTTGGCCGTCTCGTCTCCCACCGTCAGCGAGAGCTCGCCTTACGTGGTGTTCACCGTCAATGGTGCGCCGGGCCAGCGGGTCACGCTCGACCTGCAATCCGGGTCTGGCACAACCGGTGTGGACACCAGCGGCCCGCTGCAATATTTCGACGGCAACGAGTGGAAGGCCTATACCCCTGGCACGCCCATCCCGCTGCCCACGGATGGCAGCCCGCTGCTGGTTCGCATCGCCCTGGTCAACGACACCCTCTTCGAAGGGGCTGAAACCCTGCGCCTCGTGGCGTCGAACGAAAGCGGCACGCCATACGACGGCCAGACCACCATCACCGACGATGGCTCCAATGGCACCCGCTTCGAAGACAGCATCACCGGCATCCCCAGCATGGGCCCGGCCGACGACGATCGCCCCCAGCCCCCGATCGTCGCGCCCACGCCCCCGGCAGCGCCCACCGTGCAACCGCCGCTGCGGGTCGATGCGCCGCCCGCGGAGCCGGTTCGCCTGGCACCCGCGCCCACGCCTTTGTCTGCCGACCCCCTGGTCCTGGAGCGACCTGCGTCCGCGCCCATTGCCGACCGACTGACCAGCCCATCCGGCTTCCGCGTGGCCGTCACCCCGGCCCCGACAGACAACCTCGTGGTCTTCCGAGGCGTCACGGATCAGTTCGTCGAAAACAACGCGCCCACGCGCATTTCGATGCCGTACGACGCGTTCGCGCACAGCAAGCCGGACGTATCCATCCAGCTTGCCGCGCAGCAAGCCGATGGACGCAAACTGCCCGACTGGGTGCAGTTCGACGCACGCACCGGCACCTTCGTGGTCAGCGCCCCGGCCGGCTTCAAGGGCGTCTTGCAGATCAAGGTGATCGCCCGCGACACCGAGGGCCGTGAAGTCAGCACGATGTTCCGCATGCACGTGGGAGAAGAGCGCGACGTCAAACCACAGAGCCGCAATGGACTCAGCGAGCAACTCCGGCTCGCCGCCCAGCGTTCGCCCGGCGGAGTCGAGCGCGGGCAGGCCACGCCCAGCCGACTGGCCCAGGGCGTGGCCTCGGCGCGCCTGATCCGTCCCGGTGCCTGACGACGGAGAAACGCCCTGAAAGACACCGCCACCCCGGATGACGTGAACGCCTTGCTGGCCCTGGGTCAGCAGGCGCGGGCCGCCACCACCGCGCAAGAGCTGGCCTTCCTGCTGGTCAACGTCAGCCACATGCTGACCCCTTACCGGCAGGCGGTGCTCTGGCTGGATGACCACGGCGTGCACACGCTTTCGGGCGTGGTCCAGATTGAGGCCAACGCCCCCTATGTGCAATGGGTGAACCAGGTCTGCCAGCACCTCAGCCAGCAGCCTGACGGCATCCCGCTTCAGGTCGTGCGCGCGGCAGACCTGCCCGACGCCCTCGCCGCCGCCTGGCGCGAATGGTGGCCCCCCTATGCCCTGTGGGTGCGCCTGCCGCAGGGCGCCGTCGTGCTGCTGCGTGACGACCCATGGACCGTCCACGAACAATGGCTCTGGCAGGACTGGGCTGCCACCTGGGCCCACGCCTGGCACGCCCTCGTGCACCCGCGTGCCACCGGCTGGCGTCGCACCGGGCAGCGGATGCGCCAACTCTGGCAGACACAGCCCGGTCGCCGCTGGTGGCAGCAAACCCGCGTGCGCGTACTCGCTGGCCTCATCGCCGTGTTGCTCTGCCCTGTGCAACTCTCCGTGCTGGCCCCAGGCGAACTGGTCCCGTCGCAACCGGTCGTGATCCGCGCCCCGCTGGAAGGCGTCATCGACACCTTCCACGTCCAGCCCAACCAGCGCGTCACCACAGGCACACCGCTGTTCGGCTTTGACGAAGCCCTGATCCGCAGCCGCCTTGACGTGGCCACCCAGGCCCTCAGCACCGCCGAGACCGAATACCGCCAGACCTCGCAGCAAGCCCTCATCGACGCCCGCTCCAAGACCCAACTGGCCTTGCTGACCGGCAAGATCGAGGAAAAGCGCGCCGAAGTCGAGTACCTCGCGGAACAGCTCACCCGCGCCCGCGTGCTGGCGCCGCGCGAGGGCGTCGTGCTCATGGACGACCCGTCGGAGTGGATCGGCCGCCCGGTCAGCGTGGGCGAGCGCATCCTGCGGATCGCCGCCCCGCGCGACGCCGAGGTCGAAGCCTGGGTGCCCCTGGCCGACGCCGTGCCCTTGCCTGCAGGCACCCGTGTCAAGCTCTACCTTCATGCCAGCCCGCTGTCACCCGTCCAGGCCACCGTGCGCTACATGGCCCACGACGCCGTCGCCCGCCCCGACGGCCAGTACGCCTACCGCGTGCGCGCCACCCTGAGCGCCCCCACCGACCACCGCGTGGGCCTCAAAGGCTCGGCCAAGCTCAGTGCTGGCTGGACACCGCTGGGCTACTGGGTGCTGCGTCGCCCCCTGGCCGCCCTGCGCACCACGTTCGGGATCTGAGCCATGTCCTGGCCTGAACTGCGCGAAGAGCTGGACCTGCTGCCAGGCCCGACCCTGCCGGACGGCCAACCGAGCTGGACCCTGCACGACCCGGTGCGCAACCAGTTCTTCCGCATCGACTGGCCCACCTTCGAGGTGCTGCAACGCTGGGGTCAGGGCGACGCCGGCGCGGTCGCGGCCGACATCAGCGCCCGCACCACGCTGCCGATGCACGCCGACGATGTCACCGCCGTCATCCAGTTCATCTCGCAGAACCAGCTCACCCGCCGTGTCTCGGCCGACCAGGCACGTCAGATGGCCCAGCTCTGGCAGGCCCGCCAAGGCACCTGGTGGAACTGGCTGCTGCACCACTACCTGTTCTTCCGCGTCCCCCTGTGGCACCCCGATGCGTGGCTCGGGCGCTGGCAAGGCGTGGCGGCCTGGTTCACCTCGCGCACCTTCCTCGGCCTCAGCGCCGCCGCAGGCGCTCTCGGTCTGTATCAGGTGGTGCGCCAGTGGGACATCTTCAGCGCTTCCCTGGTCGACACATTCAACTGGTCCGGCCTGGCTGCCTACGGTGTGGCGCTGATCGGTGTGAAGTTTCTGCACGAACTGGGGCACGCCTTCACCGCCAAGCGCCTGGGTTGCCGCGTGCCCACCATGGGCGTGGCGTTTCTGGTGATGTGGCCCGTGGCGTACACCGACACCAACGAGACGTGGCGCCTCACCGACCGTCTGGCTCGCCTCCGGGTGGCCGCGGCCGGCATTGCCACCGAACTGATGATCGCCGTCTGGGCCACCCTCGCCTGGGCGCTGCTGCCCGATGGCAGCCTGCGCTCTGCGGCCTTCGTGCTGGCCACCACCTCGTGGGTGGCCACCGTGGCCATCAACGCCAGCCCCTTCATGCGCTTTGACGGCTACTTCATCCTGTCCGACGCGCTCGACCTGCCCAACCTGCACGAGCGCAGCTTTGCGCTGGCCCGCTGGCGCCTGCGCGAATGGCTCTTTGACTTGCAAGAAGACCCGCCGGAGCACTTTGCCCCGGTCCGCGAGCGCGCCCTCATCGCCTTCGCCTGGCTCACATGGGTCTACCGCCTGGTGCTCTTCCTCGGCATCGCCGTGCTGGTGTACCACGTCGCCATCAAGCTGCTCGGCATCCTGCTGTTTGCCGTCGAAATCCTCTGGTTCGTCCTGCTGCCGCTCTACCGCGAAGTGCAAGCCTGGCAACAGCGCTGGCCGCTCATCCGCCAGCGTCGCCGTAGCAGGTTCACCCTGGGCATCGTCGGTGGCGTGATCGCGCTCGGCCTGCTGCCGTGGCCGGGCCTGATCGGCGCCAGTGCGGTGCTGCGCCCGGTGGACAGCTGGCCGGTCTTCGCCCCGGCGGGCGCCCGCATCGAAGCCATGCCCGTGGCGGACGGCGCCCGCGTGGCAGCCCAGCAGCCCCTGCTGCGCCTGCAAGTGCCCGACCTGGCCATGCGCCGGCAAGCTGCACTGGCCCGGCTGGAAGGATGGCGCTGGCAAGCCTCGGCCTCGGCCTTCGACGCCGACACGCGTCGCCAGTGGCTGGTGAACGAAGAACGGCTGGCCGGCGCCCAGGCCGAGCTGGTGGCGCTCGACACCGAAGCCGCGCAACTCGCCCCCCGCGCACCCTACGCCGGCACCTTCTACCGCCTGGACCCCGACCTGCACACCGGCCAGTGGGTCACCCGCAAGGACAAGATCGGGCTGCTGGTGCGTCAGGGCAGTGCCTGGCTGGTGGAAACCTGGCTGGACGAAGAAGCCGTGCAACGCGTGCAGGTAGGCGACACCGCCCGGTTCCTGCTGCCCCATGCGCCCCTGTCCGCCGTTTCCGCACGGGTCACCCAGGTCGAAGCCGATGCCACCCGTGTCCTGCCCCGCCCGGAACTGGTCGCGCCCCTCGGCGGCCACCTGCTGACCCGCGAAAAAGAAGGCCGCTTCATCCCGGAGCGCGCGGTCTACCGCGTCGTCCTCAGCGTGTCTGCGCAGGACATGCAGGCCAGCGAGCTGGCCCAGCACGCATGGCGTGGCGAGCTCACCATCCACGGCAGCTGGGAAGCGCCCCTGGGGCGCTATGTGCGCCAGGCGCTGTCTGTCCTCATCCGGGAATGGGGCTTCTAAGGAGACTCCACGGCCAGCAGGGTGACCTGAAGCGTGCCGTCGCGCTCGCGCCCGCGCAGCCACCACACGGCGCCCTTGCGCAACGACCAGGGTTGGTCCTGCCCAGCCAACAGGCGCGCCGCCAGCAAGCCCAGCACCGGCTGGTGGCCCACGATCAGCACCGGGTCGCGCGACTGGGGCCATCGCGCGGCCGCCAGAAGGTCATCGACGGTCGCTCGGGGGTCGAGTGACGGCACGGTGCGAAAGTCGCGCCCCAGCGCACGGGCCGTCTGCTGGGTGCGCACGGCCGGGCTCACCAACACCCGTGCACCGGCACTCAGCCGCTGGTTCAGCCAGGCGGCCATGCGCTCGGCCTGGCGCTCCCCCTTGGGCGTCAGCGGCCGGGCCAGGTCGGCTGCCAGATCGTGCTGTGCCCCGCCCTCTTCCGCCGTCGGCAAGGTGATGGCCTGGGCATGGCGCCAGAGGATGAGGTCCATGGGATGGGCTCCTTCAGGTGAGGGCCCGGTCACGGTAGCGGTCCATCAGCGCCCGCTGCGCGCTGTGGCCTTTCGTTCCGGCCCGGGTGTAGCGGCCATCGCTGCTCTGCACCCATGCATCGCGGGCATCGTGCAGATACGGCACCAGGCATTCGTCGATCACGCGCTGGCGCAAGGCCGTGTCGCGCACAGGCCAGGCCACCTCGATCCGTCGGGTCATGTTGCGGTTCATCCAGTCGGCACTCGACAGGTAGACCGCCTCGTCGAACTCCGATTGGCCCCAGCGGAAGTACATGACGCGCGTGTGCTCCAGCAAGCGTCCCACCACCGAGCGCACACGAATGCGTTCGGTGAAGCCGGGCACGCCGGGCGGCAGGATGCAGGCCCCGCGCACGATGAGATCGATCTCGGCACCGGCCTGTGCGGCGGCCACCAGCGCATACACCAGGGGTTCGTCCGTCAACGAATTGGCCTTGACGACGATGCGCGCCGGCCGGCCGGCACGGGCCGCCTCCGTCACCCGCTCGATCAGGCGCAGGAACTGGGTCTGCATCGCAAACGGCGCGAGCAGCAGATGGCGTGGAGGCTTGAGCTGGGTCAGGCTGGCCAGTTGCTGGAATACCATGTCCACATCGGCCGTGAGCTCCACATTGCTGGTGAGGTAGCCGACGTCGGTGTAGAGCTTGGCTGTCTTCGGGTTGTAGTTGCCCGTGGACAGGTGCGCATAGCGTCGCAGCCGTGCCCCTTCGCGCCGCGTCACGAGCATCATCTTGCCGTGGGTCTTGAGGCCCACGATGCCGTACACCACCTGCGCGCCCAGCGCTTCCAGCCGTTCGGCCCAGTTGATGTTGGCTTCCTCGTCGAATCGGGCCTTCAGTTCCACCACGGCCAGCACTTCCTTGCCGCGGCGCAGCGCCTCAAGCAGCAACTCCATCAACACCGACTCACTGCCGGTGCGGTAGATGGTCTGCTTGATCGCCAGCACGTCCGGGTCGTGCACCGCCTGGCGCAGGAACTCGACCACCGCATCGAAGGACTCGAAGGGGTGATGCAGCATCACGTCATGGTGGCGCAGGTGGTCGAACATGCCCTCCTCGCGGGGCAGCCCTTCGGGCCAGCCCGCTTCGTGCGGGAAGAAGCGCAGGGCATCGCCATCGACCTGGTCGATCAGCTGCGTGAGGCGCACGAGGTTGACCGGGCCATTGACCTGGAACAGCGCCTGTTCGGTCAGGCCGAACTGCTCGAGCAGGAAATCGGACAGGTCGCGCGGACAGCTGCGCACCACCTCCAGGCGGATCGCCTGTCCGAACTGGCGGGTGCTCATCTTCGAGCGCAACGCCTGGCGCAGGTCCGTCATGTCGTCTTCGTCGACGTCGATGTCCGAATCCCGGGTCACGCGGAACTGAGAGAAGGCCTCGATCTCGCGCCCCGGGAACAGCTCCTCCAGGTGCGCGCGGATCACGCTGGACAGCAGCACGAAACACTGCTTGCCGTCGGAGACCGCATCGGGCAGGCGGATCACGCGCGGCAGCACCCGCGGGATGCGCACGATGGCAATGTCGTTGTCGCGGCCGAACACGTCACGCCCGCCGAGGCGCACGATGAAGTTCAGCGACTTGTTGGCGACCTGCGGAAACGGATGCGCCGGATCCAGCCCGATGGGCACCAGCAGCGGCCGCACCTGGCGCCGGAAGAATTCGGCCACCCACTCGCGCTGGGGCGCATTGCGGTCAGCGTGGTTCAGTATGTAGACGTCGGCCTGCCGCAGCAGCGGGCCGAGCACGTGGTTGAACAGGTGGTACTGGTCTTCCACCAGTTCGTGCGACGCCTTGGCCAGGTCGTGCAGGTACTCGCGGTCGATGCCGGTGCCCGGCGTACGCGAGGCCTCCAGCACGTCCGCATAGCGCACCTCGAAGAACTCGTCGAGGTTGGCCGAGACAATGCAGACGTAGCGCAGGCGCTCCAGCAGCGGCACGTCGTCGCGCTCGGCTTGCGCCAGCACACGACGGTTGAACTCCAGAATCGCCTGTTCGCGGCTCAACAACTTCAAACGCGGGCTACCTGACACCTGTGAAGACCTTCTGTTTTTCTGAGATGACTTTCCGCGTCAAAAACGCGGCCGCTCCATCTTAGAACCGAGATCCCGACAGGATGATGACAGTTCCGTGACACGTGCAGGCAAATCGACCGGATCACCCCAGTGGGGGTGAGCGGCCGACTGGCTCAGGCTTTGAGCCATGCCGGCCGGCGCGCCTGTCAGTGAGCGGCTTCCCAGTTGGGGCCAGCCCCCACCTCGGCCAGCAGCGGCACCCGCAAGGCCCCCACACCGGCCATCATCGCGGGCACCTCGCGTCGCACCCAATCGAGTTCGGCTTCGGGCACCTGGAAGACCAGTTCGTCGTGCACCTGCATGATCATCAGCGTGCCCTTGCCCTCGGCGTCGAGCCGGTCCTGCACGGCCACCATGGCGAGCTTGATCAGGTCGGCCGCCGTGCCCTGCATCGGCGCGTTGATGGCCGCGCGCTCGGCCGCCGCACGCAGCGGGCCGTTGCCGCTGTGGATTTCGGGCAACCACAGGCGGCGGCCGAACACGGTCTCCACATAACCCTTGTCCTTGGCTTGCAGGCGCGTGTCGTCCATGTAACGTTTGACGCCCGGATAGCGCAGGAAGTAGCGCTCGATGTAGGCGGTGGCCGCGCTGCGCTCGATGCCGAGGTTGGACGCCAGACCAAAGGCGCTCATGCCGTAGATCAGGCCGAAGTTGATCACCTTGGCATAGCGGCGCTGCTCGCTGCTGACCGCGTCCGGCGCCACGCCGAAGATCTCGGCCGCCGTCGCCCGGTGCACATCCATGCCCTCGGCAAAGGCCTTCAGCAGGTTCTCGTCCTGCGAGATGTGGGCCATGATGCGCAACTCGATCTGCGAGTAGTCGGCGCTGACGATGACATGCCCCGGCGGCGCGATGAAGGCCTCGCGGATGCGACGCCCCTCGGCCGTCCGCACAGGGATGTTCTGCAGGTTCGGCTCGTTGCTCGACAGCCGCCCCGTGACCGCCACGGCCTGTGCGTAGTTGGTGTGCACGCGCCCGGTCTGCGGGTTCACCATCTGCGGCAGCTTGTCGGTGTAGGTCGACTTGAGCTTGGCCAGGCCGCGGTATTCGAGGATGCGCGCGGGCAGCGGGTAGTCCTCGGCCAGCTTCTCGAGCACTTCCTCGTTGGTGGACGGCGCCCCCGTGGCGGTCTTCTTGACCACGGGCAGGCCCTGCTTCACGAAGAGGATCTCGCCGAGTTGCTTGGGTGAGCCCAGATTGAAGGGCTGCCCTGCCAGCTCGTAAGCGGCCTGTTCCAGTGCCACGATGCGCTGGGCCAGTTCATGGCTCTGCTTGTTCAGCAAGGCCGTGTCGATCAGAACCCCATTGCGCTCGATGCGCTGCAGCACGCGTGAGGCCGGCAGCTCGAAGCGCTGATAGATGTCCAGCAGCCCGGGTTCCGCCTGCAGGCTGGGCCACATGGCCTGGTGCACGTGCAGCGTCAGGTCGCTGTCTTCGCACGAATACTGCGCGGCCCGCTCGACGGCCACCTGCGCAAACGGGATCTGCTGGGCGCCCTTGCCGGCCACGTCTTCGTAGCTGAGGCCGCTGCGTTGCACATACCGCTGGGCCAGCTCGCCCAGGTTGTGCTTGCGGTGCGCCTGGAGCACATAGCTCTCCAGCATGGTGTCGTGCGCATAGCCCTGCACGGCAATGCCATGGTTGGCCAGCACGTGGGTGTCGTACTTGATGTTCTGGCCGACCTTGGGCCGGTTGGGATCTTCGAGCCACGGGCGCAAGCGGGCCAGCACTTCGTCCAAGGGCAACTGCACCGGGGCATCCGGGCCCTCATGGCGCAGCGGGATGTAGCAGGCCTCGCCCACCTTGTCGCTGAACGACAGGCCCACGATGCGAGCCTGCATCGGGTCGAGCGAGTCGGTCTCGGTGTCGAAGGCCACCAGTTCGGCGGCATTCAGGCGCGCCAGCCAGGCGTCGAAGGCGGGCCAATCCAGCACGGTGTCGTACCGGGTCTCCAGCGCGGATGGCGGCGCGGCGGGCGCCTCGCTGGCCTCTGCCACGGTCGCGTCACCGAACAGGTCGCCCGTGGCCGACGGCGCGCGGGATGCAGCGGGTGCGCTGGCGCCCGCCCCGCTGCGCAGTTGGCGCTCCAACTCGGCCTTGGCCGTTCGGAAACCGAAACGCCCGTAGAAGTCCAGCAGACCATGCAGGTCCGGGTTCCGGAAAGCCAGAGCGTCCAGGCCGGGCCACTCTGGCACGTGGCCGGTCAGGTCGCAATCGAGCTTGACGGTGATCAGCCGGCGCCCCTGGGGCAGCCAGTCGAGCGCCTTGCGCAGGTTCTCGCCGGCCACGCCCTTGATGCTGTCGGCGGCCGCCATGATGGCCTCCAGCGTGCCATGCTCGGCCAGCCACTTCACCGCCGTCTTGGGGCCGACCTTCTCGACGCCCGGCACGTTGTCCACCGCGTCGCCGATCAGGGTGAGGTAGTCGATGATGCGGTCGGGCGGCACACCGAACTTGGCCAGCACACCGGGCTCATCGAGCACCTCGGGCGGCTTGGCCATGGTGTTGATGAGCGAGACGCAGGGGTTCACGAGCTGGGCCAGGTCCTTGTCGCCGGTGGAGACGACGACCTTGTGGCCCGACTCCACCGCCACGCGGGCCAGGGTGCCGATGGCGTCGTCGGCCTCGATGCCGGGCACCTCGAGCACGGGCCAGCCCAGCAGCTTCACGACCTCATGAATCGGTTCGACCTGGGCACGCAGATCGTCCGGCATCGAGGGCCGGTGGGCCTTGTACTCGGGGTACCACGCGTCGCGGAAGGTCGGGCCCTTGGCGTCGAACACACACACGGCGTGCTCGGCCGGGATGTGATCGCGCAACCAGCGCAGCATGTTGACCATGCCGTGGATGGCCCCGGTGGGCACATTGTCCGGCCCGCGCAGGTCGGGCATGGCATGGAAGGCGCGGTAGAGGTAGCTGGAGCCGTCGACCAGCAGCATCGTGGGCTGCGTGGACTGCGCGGGAGGCTGGGGGGCGTCAGGAGAGACCGTCGGTGCGTTCATCCCCGAATTGTGCCGCCTGGCGTCAGAACTCGCCCGAAGCGCCGACCGAGAACAGATAGTTGCTGCCGCGGCCGTCGATGATGTAGTCGAAGCCGGCGATCAGGCGCACGTCGCGCACCGGCTGGTAGGACAGGGCCGCGCCCACATACGGCGCCGTGCCGTAGCCGCGCTCGTCGGCGCGGGCCCCGCTGGCCAGCGTGACCTCACGGTCGGTGCGCTTGCGCGCCACACCCACACGCAGGTGGTTGGTGATGCCGTGCAGCAGCTCGACCTCCCAGTTGACGCCGAAGGTCACGGCGCGCACGTCGCGTCGCTCGGTGGCCACCCCGGTGGCGGCGGTGCGGGCCGGGTCGTTGTCGCTGTCGACCGTGCCGAACACGAAGTAATTGATCTCGGCCGCCAGGCCCGGCGTCAGGCGCTTGCCACCGAAAACCTTGCCGCTGAAGGCCGCGCGGTTGCACTCGGAGCCGCAGTCCCACTGATGGGCGCCGATGCCGAAGGCGCCACCGCCATAGATGCCCATGGGCGACGAGGCCGGCGCCATGGTCTGTGCCGTGGCCGACAGGCCCAGCAACGACAGGGCCACGGGCAACACAAGGTTCTTGGACAGCAGACGTGCAACGGCAGGATGACGCATGGTTTGGACGGGTTGCAAGAGGTGAGAGGGTCGAATGACGCACGCGACCGACACGGGCATCAACACAGTGAGAACGAGTCTGCCATAGGGCCTCCTACAATCCCGTGCTCGACTTCCCCGTCACCCCCCGGGTAAACGCGCAAACTTTCGGGGCTTCCAGCCGATTTGGTCGGGAAGTGTTCCCCGGGTGTCACGCGCGTGGGCGAGGCCCCCTTTTTCACCGCTGTCCGACTCGTCTCATGGCCGTCTTCACCGAAGTGTCCCCGCAGGAAGCGGCGGACCTGCTCTCCACCCTGAATCTGGGCACGCTGCAATCCATGCAGGGTTGCGCATCGGGCATCGAGAACACCAACTACTTCGTCAGCACCGACCGCGGTGACTATGTGCTGACCCTGTTCGAGCGCCTCAGCTTCGCGCAGCTGCCGTTCTACCTGAAGCTGATGCACCACCTGGCGGCCCGCGGCATCCCGGTGCCGGCCCCGCAGGCCGATGCGCAGGGCGAGATCCTGCACACGCTCAAGGGCAAGCCAGCCGCAGTGGTGACGCGCCTGAAGGGGCGCAACCAGCTCAGCCCTCAAGTGGCGGACTGCGCACAGGTGGGCGCCATGCTGGCCCGCATGCACCTGGCCGGGGCCGACTACCCGCTGCAGCAGCCCAACCTCCGCGGCCTGCCGTGGTGGACAGAGACCGTGCCCGTCGTGTTGCCCTTCCTGTCGGCCGAGCAGGCCGCGATGATCATCGACGAACTGGCCTTCCAGCAGGCGCTGGCGGCCACCCCCGCCTACGCCGGCCTGCCCCGTGGCCCCGTGCACGCCGACCTGTTCCGCGACAACGTGATGTTCGACGGCCCCACCCTGTCGGGCTTCTTCGACTTCTACTTTGCCGGTGTCGACACCTTCGGCTTCGACATCGCGGTGTGCCTGAATGACTGGTGCATCGACCTGGCCACGGGGGCGCTGGACGAAGCCCGCGCTGCCGCGTTCGTCGCCGCCTACGACGCCGTGCGCCCGCTGACTCACGAGGAGCAGGCCCTGTTGCCGGCGCTGCTGCGCGGCGCCGCGCTGCGCTTCTGGACCTCGCGTCTGTGGGATTTCCACCTGCCCCGCGATGCGGCGATGCTGCAGCCGCATGACCCCTCCCATTTCGAGCGCGTGCTGACCCTGCGCCGCAACCAGCCCTGGGCATGGCAGCGCCCTGATGGAGTACCCCAGGCATGAAGCTGCGCCTCGTCAAACCGGCACAGGGCCTGGTGTGGGTCCGACAGGGCCTGCTGCTCGGCAAGCGGCAGCCGCTGAACTTCGTGGGCCTGCTGGGCCTGGTGGCCAGCGTGGCACTGCTGCTGATGAGCCTGCCCGTGATCGGCCCGCTGCTGCTGCTGGCGGCCATGCCGATGGTGTGGATGGGCTTCATGCTGGCCTCGCGCCACGCACTGGCCAGCGAGAAGATCCCGCCCTCCGTGCTGATCGAGGCGGTGCGCACGCAGCCGGAGATGCGCAAGGCCTTTGCGCGCCTGGGGGGTGCCTACGTCGCGGCCACGCTGGTGGTGATGCAGCTGGCCCATGTGTTCGGCCCGGGCGCCGACGTGCTGGCCGAGGCCTTTGAAACCGCGCAGGATGCCGGCGAGATCCTGGCAAATCCGCTGGTCCAGCAGGACCTGCTGTGGCGCATGGCGCTCACATTGCCGGTGTCGCTGCTGTTCTGGCACACACCGGCTCTCATCCTGTGGGCCAGGCAGCCGCTGGCCAAGGCGCTGTTCTTCAGCTGGATCGCCTGCTGGCGCAACCTCGGCGCCTTTGTCGTGTACGGGGCGGCGTGGGCCGTGCTGATCGTTCTCGTGGGGCTGATCGACAGCGTGATTGCGATGGTGGTGCCCGTGCCTGCCGTCGTCAACGTGCTGGCCGTGGCCACCGGCCTGTGGGTGGCGGCGGCGTTCTACGCCTCGCTGTACTTCACGGTGGTCGACTGCTTTGACGCACCGGGCACCCCGCCCGATGGGTCATTGCCCGGTCAGGATGTGAGCCGCGACACGCCGTCGAGCGGGCAGGCGTAAATCGCGTTGCGCAGGGCCGCAATGGCCTCGTAGCGCGTGAAGCTGCGGCGCCACACCAGCACCACCCTGCGCGTGGGCGCCGGCTCTTCGAACGGGATGTAGACGAGGTGTGGATGCGGCTCGACCGGCACTGACAGCCTCGGCACGACCGTGACGCCCATGCCGGCGGCCACCATGTGCTTGATGGTCTCGAGCGACGAGCCTTCGAAGCTGCGGCGGATGCCTTCGGCGTCGCTGGAAAACCGGGCGAACTCGGGGCAGACCTCGAGCACGTGGTCGCGGAAGCAGTGCCCGGCGCCCAGCAGCAGCATGGTCTCGCGCTTGAGTTCCTCGGCGTCGATGCGCTCGCGGGTGGCCAGCGGGTGGTTGCGGGGCACCGCCACCATGAAAGGCTCTTCGTACAGCGGCGCCGTGGCCAGGTTGGTGTCCGGGAAGGGCTCGGCCAGGATGGCGCAATCCAGCTCACCGGCGCGCAGCATCTCGAGCAGCTTGACGGTGAAGTTTTCCTGCAGCATCAGCGGCATCTGGGGCACGCGGGCAATGGCCTGGCGCACCAGATCCGGCAGCAGGTAGGGGCCGATGGTGTAGATGACACCGAGGCGCAGCGGCCCGGCCAGCGGGTCCTTGCCGCGCTTGGCAATTTCCTTGATCGACTGCGCCTGCTCCAGCACGGCCTGCGCCTGGCGCACGATCTCTTCGCCCAGTGGCGTGACGCTGATCTCGGCGCTGCCGCGTTCGAACAGCTTCACGTCCAGCTCGTCTTCGAGCTTCTTCACGGCCACGGAGAGGGTCGGTTGCGACACGAAGCACGCCTCGGCGGCCCGGCCGAAGTGCCGTTCGCGCGCCACGGCAACAATGTAGCGAAGTTCAGTCAGCGTCATGACCGGGATTGTGCGGCAAGCCGCCCGGCGCGATGCGGCGTCCGGGTCACGCCTTCAGGTACTCCGACTTGGCACCCAGCCAGCGCGCGGCATGGCGCTGTGCGGCCTGCGGATGCTCGCGCAGCATCACTTCGGCCACCTGGCGCGCCCGGGCAATCAAGGCCTGGTCTTCCTGCAGGTCGGCAAAGCGCAGCAGTGCGGCCCCCGACTGGCGGGCACCCATGAACTCGCCGGGGCCGCGGATTTCCAGGTCACGCCGGGCAATCTCGAAACCGTCGGTGGTCTCGACCATGGCCTTCAAGCGCTGCTTGCCCGAATCCGACAGCGGGGAGCCATACAGCAGCACGCACACGCTGGCCACGGCGCCTCGGCCCACCCGGCCGCGCAGCTGGTGCAGCTGGCTCAGCCCGAATCGCTCGGCGTGCTCAATCACCATCAGGCTGGCGTTGGGCACGTCCACGCCCACTTCGATCACGGTGGTGGCCACCAGCACGGACAGCGTGTTGGCGGCGAACTGCGCCATGACCTCCGCCTTCTCGGCGGCCGGCAGGCGGCCGTGCAGCAGGCCCACCCCGAAGCCCTGCAGGGTCTCGCCCAGCTCCTGGTGGGTCTGGGTGACGTTGCTCAGATCCAGCGGCGGGCGGCGATCGGACGCACGGCCGGCGGCTTCGTCGGCGGCCTGGTCGCTGGCCTCGGTTTCGTCGATCAGCGGGCACACCCAGTACACCTGACGACCGCGCGCCACCTCGTCACGGATGCGCTCGATCACCTCGTCGCGGCGGCTGTCTGCAAACACCTTGGTGACGATGGGCGTGCGGCCCGGGGGCAGCTCGTCGATGGTGCTGACCTCGAGGTCGGCCAGGTAGGTCATGGCCAGTGTGCGCGGGATGGGCGTGGCGCTCATCATCAGCAGGTGCGGCTCGAGTTCGGCGCTTTCCAGCTTGCGGCGCAGCTGCAGCCGCTGCGCGACGCCAAAGCGGTGCTGCTCGTCGATCAGCGCCAGCCCGAGCTTCGCGAACTCGACCTGGTCCTGAATGACCGCATGCGTGCCGACCACCAACTGCGCCTCACCCGATGCCACGGCGGCCATCTGCTCGCGCTTCATTTTGGGCTTGAGGCTGCCGGTCAGCCAGGCCACCTTCACGCCCAGCGGCTCCAGCCAGCCCACCAGCTTGCGGAAGTGCTGCTCGGCCAGGATCTCGGTGGGCGCCATCAAGGCGCACTGCCAGCCCGCGTCCATCGCCACGGCGGCGGCCAGTGCGGCCACCACGGTCTTGCCCGAGCCCACATCGCCCTGCAACAGCCGGTGCATGGGCCGGGCCAGCGACAGGTCGGTGGCAATCTCGGCCACCACCCGCTGCTGGGCGCCCGTGAGCTGAAAAGGCAGCACCGCCATCAGGCGATCGAGCAGGCCTTGCGGCCTGGCCCGCAACGACGGGGCGCGCAGATGGGCGCGTTCGGCCCGCGCGCGCAGCTGCGACACCTGCTGAGCCAGCAGCTCCTCGAACTTCAGGCGCTGCCAGGCCGGGTGGCTGTGGTCTTCCAGCGCCGCCAGCGACACCTCGGGGCTGGGGTGATGCAGGAAGTCGAGCGCCTCGCGCAGGCTCGGCCACGTACGGGGCAGCAGCGCGGCCGGAATCACCTCGTCCAGCGGGGCGCGGGCCAGGCCGGCTGCCACGGCCTTGCGCAGATAGGTCTGAGGCAAGCCGGCGGCCGTGGGGTAGACCGGCGTGAGCGCGGCGGCCAGCGGGGTGTCGTCCTGCACGATGCGCACCGTGGGGTGCACCATCTCGCGCCCGAAGAAGCCGTGGCGCAGCTCGCCGCGCACGCGCAGGCGCACGCCGGGCCCCCAGCTCTTCTGCTGCGAGCCATAGAAGTTCAGGAAGCGCAGCAGCACCTCGCCGCTGCCGTCACCCAGACGGATGAGGAGCTGACGCCGCCCGCGGGCCTCGATGCGGCTTTCGCGCACGGTGCCCTCCACCTGCACGGTCTCGCCATCACGGGCATCGCACAGCCGGGTCAGCCGCGTTTCATCCTCATAGCGCAGCGGCAGGTGCAGCGCGAGGTCGATGTCGCGCACCAGGCCGAGCTTGTCCATCGCCTTCTGCGGCGCAGAGCGGGCTGCGGCAGGGGCCGCGGGCGCGGCGCCGTTCGATGTGCGGGATGAAGCGGCCTGGCGGGGCACGGTGAGGTCGCAGAGTAGGCTGGGAAGACGGATTGTGCCTGTGGGGCGCGCAGCCGTGCCCGATCAACAGCGCCCGGACCGACGGCTGCGCGGATTGAGCTTGTCGAGCTCGGCCACCTGCTGCTTGAGCAGCATGATCAGCGTGCGCGCGTCGTCCACCGCCAGGGACACGGTGCTCGTGATGCGCTCGTCCTTCGCCGGGCGCGGCTGCACCAGCGCGTCCACGCTCAGTTCGATCAGTCCCTTGTCGTGACGGATGGCCTTGATGCGTTGCAGTTCGATGTCGTGGGTCTTCATGACGGGTGTGCAGGGGAATCGGAGAGGGCGATTGTCGGCCACGCGGCGCACGCCGGGGTGGGCGCTTGAGCGACAATCACGCCTTTTGGCACGGGGCTCGTCCGCCCCTCAAAACAGCATGGCCTCCCTCGCTCCCTCCGCTGACCGCGCCTACACCCTCGCCGATTTCGATTTCGATCTCCCCGAGTCCCTGATCGCCCAGCACCCGGCCCCTGAACGCAGCGCGTCGCGCCTGCTGGATGGCCGCGGCACCCAACCGGTCGACCGCGTCTTCCGCGAACTGCCCGACCTGCTGCAGACCGGCGACCTGCTGGTCTTCAACAACACCCGCGTCATCAAGGCCCGCCTGTTCGGCGCCAAGGCCACCGGGGGAGCCGTCGAGGCCCTCATCGAGCGCGTGCTGCCCGGCACCCACGAGGTCTGGGCCCACATGCGCGCCAGCAAGTCGCCCAAGCCGGGCGCCCGCGTGCGCTTTGCCGACGCCTTCGACGCCGACGTGCTGGGCCGCTGTGGCCCGGACAACGGCCTGTTCCACCTGCGCTTCGAGGGCGACCCGTTCGCGCTGCTCGAGCAGCACGGCCACGTGCCGCTGCCGCCCTACATCACCCACGCCGACGAAGAAGACGACGTGCGCCGCTACCAGACGGTGTTCGCCAAGGAACCCGGCGCCGTGGCGGCCCCGACGGCGGCCCTGCACTTCGACGAGGGCGTGCTCGCCGGTCTGGCTGCCCGCGGCATCCGCACGGCCGAAGTGACGTTGCATGTCGGCGCCGGCACCTTCCAGCCGGTGCGCACCGACAACCTGGCCGAGCACAAGATGCACAGCGAGTGGTTCGATGTGCCGCAGGCCACGGCCGAAGCCATCCGGGCCACCCGCGCGGCCGGCGGCCGGATCGTGGCAGTCGGCACGACCACGCTGCGCGCGCTCGAGTCGGCCGCCCGCGGCGCCCCACCCGAGGACATCCTCGAGGCCGGCCAGCGCGACACCGACATCTTCATCACCCCGGGATTCGACTTCCGTGTGGTGGACGTGCTGATCACCAATTTCCACCTGCCCAAAAGCACGCTGATGATGCTGGTGAGCGCGCTGGCCGGCTACGATCACATCCGCGCGCTTTACGCCCATGCCATTGCGCAGCGCTACCGTTTCTTCAGCTATGGCGACGCCATGCTGATCCAGAGGTGACCCATGGCCCTGCGCTGGCTTCGTCTGCTGTTGTGGTTGACCCTGCTGTCGGTCCTCGCTCCGAGGATGGCTGGCGCAGCCGAGGCCGCGGCAGCCGGCACCCAGACCATCGACCGCGCAACCCTGGCACCCGGCGCCTGCACGGAAGGCCGCGAAGGTCGCCCGGTGACGCTCCCCGATGACTGGCGACAACTGAAGATCACGCCGCCGGCCGTGGCCTGTTACCGGGCCAAGCTGCTGCTCGACCACACCCCGAAAGAGCCCTGGGCCTTGCGCATCGACCGCCTGCCAGGCAACCACCGGGTCACGGTCAACGGCGTGCCCCTGGGCACCCGTCACATGGAGGGCGAGCAGATCACCAGCATGGGCACCCTGCCCTACCTGATCGAAGTGCCCGCCAACGTGCTGCTGCGGGGCGACAACGACATCCAGATCGACGTGCGGATGAACAACTTCCGCAAGCCGGGCGTGTCGCCGATCGTGGCGGGGCCGCTCGACAACATGCGCGATGAGTTCGACCGCTGGGCCATGCTGACGGTCGAGTTGCCGCAGACCGCCAACATGAGCGTGGTCGGCATGGCGCTCTTCATCCTGCTGGCCTGGCGCGCCCGTCCCAAGGAGGCCATCTTCGGCTACTTCGGCTGGCTCATGCTCATCATGTGCGGCCGCAACGCGCTCTACCTGGTCGAAACGGTCAGCTGGCCCGCGCCCTTTGTCGACTGGCTGTTCTTCGCCACCCACGCCATCACCACGTACTACCACGTGATGTTCGGCCTGTGTTATGCCAACGTGCCCTATCAGCGCCTGATCTGGCCCCTGCGGGCCATCGGATTCGGCGTGCCGGTGCTCGGCCTCATGGCCATGGGCACGCCCTACCTCGACGTGCTGCGCATGGTCACCTACCCCGTCATGATGCTGGGCGGCGTGCTGATCGTGGTGAAGATCGTTCAACACGCCTGGACGCGACACTGGCTTGAGGCGGTCGCCATGACGCTGGGCCCGGTGGGCACGCTGGTCAGCATGGGGCATGACTACCTGTTCCTCACGCCGCTGCTGGCCGTGACTGACCTGTACTGGACGCCCTACTTCTCGCCCATCATCTTCCTCGGCTTCGCGCTGACCCTGATGCGCAAGTTCGTCGAGGCCATGACGCTGGCCGAGCGCCTGAACGTGACGCTGGAAGAACGCGTGGCCGAGCGCACCCGCGCCCTCGAGGCCGCCAACCAGTCCAAGACCCGGTTCCTGGCTGCCGCCAGCCACGACCTGCGCCAGCCCACCGCCGCCATCGGCCTGCTCACCAGCCTGCTGCGCCAGCAGGCCACCACACCCGAAACCCGCAAGCTCACGCACATGCTCGATGAGGCCGTCAGCTCGATGGAATCGCTGCTGGTCGGCCTGCTCGACATCTCGCGGCTGGACGCCGGCGCGGTGAAGCCGGCCTTCCAGGCGGTCAGCCTGCACGACGTCTTCCAGGCGGTGAAAGTGCACGAGCAAAGCGCCGCCGATGCCAAGGGCCTGCATCTGCGCTTCCGCCTGCCGCGCCACGCGGGCCGCGACCACCTGACCGTGCTGACCGACCCCATGCTGCTGCACAGCGTGCTGCGCAACCTCGTGGCCAACGCCATCCGCTACACCGAGCGAGGCGGGGTGCTGGTGGCTGCGCGCCGCCGGGGTCGACATCGCCTGCGCATCGAGGTCTGGGACACCGGCATCGGCGTGGCCCCTGACCAGCAGGAACGCATCTTCGAAGAGTTCTACCAGGTCGGCAACTCGGCGCGCGACCGCAGCCGAGGCATCGGCCTGGGCCTGGCCATCGTGCGCCGCACGGCGTCGGTGCTGGGCGAGGCCATCACGCTCAAGTCGCGGCCCGGTCGGGGCTCGTGCTTCGCCATCGAGTTGCCGCTGAACCTGGCGCCGCGCCAGGCCCAGGCGCCACAGCCCGTGCTCGAACGCCCGCTGTCGGGCCAGATCGTGTGGGTGGTGGAAGACGACGTGCTGCTGCGCGGCGCATTGGGCGAGATGCTCGCGAGCTGGGGGGCGCACCCGCAGAGCTGGCCGCACAGTGAAGCGCTGCTCGACGCCCTGCCCGATCTCCTGGCCGCCGGCCCTGCAGCCTGGCCTGACACCCTGATCACCGATTACCGCCTGCCGGGTCTCAGCGGGCTGCAGCTGGCTCAAAGACTGAGCGCCCAGCTGCAGGCCCAGGGCCGCTCGCTCAAGACCCTCATCATCAGCGGCGACACCGACCCCACCGAGATTGCCCGCCTGAGCGCGTCCGGACAGGACGTGCTCGCCAAACCCTTCCGCAGCGAGCGCCTGCTGGAGCGCCTGCACAATCTGCAGGGCACCGCCGCCGCAGCCTGACACCGAACGAGACCATGCTGAACTTTGAACTGCTGAAAACAGAGGGCCACGCCCGCCGCGGCCGCCTGACCCTCAACCACGGCGTGGTCGAAACGCCCATCTTCATGCCCGTGGGCACCTATGGCACCGTCAAGGGGGTGATGCCGCGCTCGCTGGAGGAAATGGGCGCACAGATCATCCTGGGCAACACCTTCCACCTGTGGATGCGCCCCGGGCTGGACATCATGCAGCAGTTCGGGGGCCTGCATAAGTTCGAGAACTGGCACAAGCCCATCCTGACCGACTCGGGCGGCTTCCAGGTCTGGTCGCTGGGTGACATGCGCAAGATCAGCGAAGAAGGCGTGCGCTTTGCCTCGCCGGTCAATGGCGACAAGCTGTTCCTCACGCCCGAGATCAGCATGCAGATCCAGACCATCCTGAACTCGGACATCGTCATGCAGTTCGACGAGTGCACGCCCTACTGGAAGGGCGACAAGTCACTCGGTCACATCACCACCGAGAAGGAAGCGCGTGCCTCCATGGAGCTCAGCCTGCGCTGGGCCAGGCGCTGCATCACCGAATTCCAGCGCCTGCAGAACCCGAACGCGCTGTTCGGCATCGTGCAGGGCGGCATGTTCGAACACCTGCGCGAGGAATCGCTCGCCGGCCTGGTCGACCTGGATCTGCCAGGCTATGCCATCGGTGGCGTGAGCGTGGGCGAACCCAAGGACGAGATGATGCGCGTGATGAACCACATCTCACCCAAGCTGCCGGCCCACAAGCCACGCTACCTGATGGGCGTGGGCACACCGGAAGATCTGGTGGCGGGCGTCGCGACCGGCGTCGACATGTTCGACTGCGTGATGCCCACCCGCAATGCGCGCAACGGCCATCTGTTCACGCGCTTTGGCGATCTGCGCCTGCGCAACGCCCGCAACAAGTCCGACGAGCGCCCGATCGACGAAACCTGCACCTGCTACACCTGCGCCAACTTCAGCCGCGCCTACCTGCACCACCTTGACCGTTGCGGCGAGATGCTCGGCCCGATGCTCACCACCATCCACAACCTGCACTACTACCTCAACCTGATGAAGGAAGTGCGGCAGGCGCTGGATGAAGGCCGCTTCGCTGCGTTCCAGCAGCAGTTTGCCGCCGACCGCGCCCGCGGGGTCTGATCGGCAGGGGCGCTCAGCGCCGACGCTGCATCAGCAGGTCGGCGATCACGGCGCGGTGTTCCGAGGCAATCGCACCACCCACCTTGACGGCGCGCACGCCGATGTCCTCGCTGACCAGGATGTGGTCGATGCGCAGGAAGGACTGGAACAGACCGATGCGCAGCGAATGGCCGTGCGTGTAGCCATAGCCGAAGCCGGCAGACGACCACACATCACGCAGGCCGGTGGCCAACAGGCTTCGCACGACGTCGGTGCGCTCGGGCGCATTGAGGTCACCCGCCACCACCACCGGCCCCTGGATGCCCCGCAGGGCCTCGGCCAGCGCATGGGCCTGCTCCACGCGGACCGTGGCGTTGCCCTCCCACACCTCGAGCCCATCGAGCCCGCCACGGCGCACGGCCAGCAGGCCCTGCCGCGGGGTCACGAAGTGCACATTGACCAGCGTGAAACGGCCGTGGGGTCCGTCGACCTCACAGCGCACGAAGTCATGGGCCTCGCGCTGCTCGGGCGGAAAGGGCAGGCGCTCGGCATGGCAGCCGTGCAGCGGCAAGCGGCTGGCGACCACATACTGCCCGTGCAGGTACACGTTGCGGTCACCGAACAGGCTCGCCTGCAGACCGGGCATCGACCGCTCGATGTGGCGCAACTCGCCCGCATCCTGCATCACCAGCACATCCGGGTCGTGGGCGGCAATCTCGGCGGCCAACCCTTCCATGCCACCCGGTCGCTGTGACGCCAGCATCACCTTGGCGTTGTACGTCATCAGGCGCAGGGGCTTGTCGCCTTCGTCGGCCAGGCCCAGCGCCAGGTCCATGACGACCCCGCTGACCAGCAGCACCGACGCCAGGCTCATCAGCCGCCAGACGGGGCGCAACCACATCGAAGCCCACAGCGCGAGCACCGCGGGCACCAGCATCCACGGCCACGGCAGATAGGGTGCCAGCGCCAGCAGCGGATGTGCCGAATGGCCCGCATGCAGCAGCCACGCTGCCACCACAGACACGAAGAACACCCCTGCCACGCCAAGCCGCACAAACGGCGAAACCCAGGTCAGGACACTGCGCCGTACCGGCCTTGTCGACACACTCAACCGTTCACCCTCATCGTCACACCCGCCGCAGGCGCAGGCTCACCAGAACTGCCAGTTCCCGTTCAGCACCACCCACACGCCCAGCACACCGTTGGTGACGGCGTGGGCCAGGATCGGCGCCCACAAGGAGCGGGTGTAACGATACAGCAAGGCATAGGCCAGCCCCGCCACGATGGCGCCCAGCCAGTGCGTGTGGGCCAGCATGAACACCAGCGTGGACAGCGCAATGGCCTTGACCGACACCCGGGCGGGATCGACCGTCTCGAAGTCCGGTCGGTCGACCCAGCGCATCAGGAACGAGCGCCAGAACAGCTCTTCCATCACCGGCACCATCAGGGCCGCACCCACCCAGCGAAAGGCGATCAGCCCCCACATCAGGCGGCCCTCTTCATCGACCGGCACGAAGTTGGCTGTGGGTTCGCCCAGCATCATCCAGGGCTCGGTCAGCACCACCCAGAGCTTGAACACCACCAACCCGACCACGACCGACACGAGCGCGGCCTTCCAGCCCAGTCGGACGGTTTCGCCGTAGGGGCGCTGGAGTTCGCTGTAGCGTCTCCAGTAATAGACCAGCAGGCCGCCGACCACCACGACACACAGCGGATAGATCCACCGGGCATCCAGCCAGCCGCCATCCTCGGTCGGCACAGCCCCGCGCAGCGCCAGCAGCGCCATGAAGACGATGAAAGGAACGATGCGGGGCCAGGCCGCAGGGGTCAGCAGATTGCCCATGGGTCAGTGATGGAGGTGAGGTCAGGGGGTGGGCTCGTCGAGCAACGCCTGAACGCGCTGCTGCAAGGCCGCCGGTGTGACCTGCTCGGGCGGGATCGGTTCCCCGACGACCAGCCCCACGGGGTTGAACACCCCCCGACGCAGGGGGCGGGCCAGGGCCACCCCGTCGATGCGCGAAAAACTCGAACCCCACAGGTTGTGCAGCGCGGCGGGAATCACGGGCACCGGGTTCGTCTCGAGGATCTTCATGATGCCGGCCTTGAAAGGCTGCAGCTTGCCGTCGCGCGTGATGGCGCCCTCCGGGAAAAGGCACAGCAGCTCGCCTTCGTTCAGCACGGCCCGGGCGCGCTCGAAGGCCGCCTCGTACGCAGCCGGATCTTCCTTCTGAGGCGCGATCGGAATGGCCTTGACCAGGCGGAAGAACCAGCCGATGCCGGGCGTGCGGAAGATGCGGTGGTCCATGATGAACACCATGGGCCGCGGGCTCAGCACACCAAGGATCACCGCGTCGACAAAGCTCACGTGGTTGCACACCAGAATGGCCGCGCCATCGGTCGGCAGGTGATGGTCACCCCGGACCCGCAAGCGGTACACGATGCGGGCCACGAACAGCATCACCAGGCGCACGATGTACTCGGGCATCAGCCAGAACACATAACCCACCACCAGCACGTTCAGCACGGCGGTGGCACCGAACACTTCGGGAATGGTGAAGCCAGAAGACAGCATGGCGCCGGCGGCCAGGCTGCTGACGATCATGAACAGCGCATTGAGGATGTTGTTGGCGGCAATGATGCGCGCACGGTGACTGGGCTGTGACCGCAGCTGGATCAGCGCGTACATCGGCACGCTGTAGAGGCCGGCGCTGAAGGCCAGCAGGGCCAGATCGACCATCACACGCCCATGCCCGGGCTGGGCTACGAAGGCCGCCGCATCGAACAGGGGTGCATCGGCCGGGTACGACAGCCCGCTGGCGGCCAGGTACAGATCGAATGCGAACACGGTCATGCCGACGGCACCCATGGGCACCAGGCCGATCTCGACGTGCCGGTGCGAGAACCGCTCGCACAGCAGCGAGCCGACCGCGATGCCCACCGAGAACACCACCAGCAGCAGCGAGGCCACCTGCTCATCCCCATGCAACACATCGCGCGCGAACGACGGAAACTGCGCCAGGAACACCGCCCCGAAGAACCACATCCACGAAATGCCCAGCAGCGAACGGAACACGCTGGGGTAGGTCGCGGCCAGCTTGAGGTTGCGCCACGTTTCGGACACCGGGTTCCAGTTGATCTTCAGCCCCGGATCGGACGAGGGCGAGGCCGGAATGCCGCGGGCCGTCAGCCAGCCCAGCAAAGCCACGGCAAAGCACGCGGCCGCCACCCAGTGCCGTCCGGTTTCGTTGATGCCCATGAGCAGCCCCCCACCCACGTTGCCCAGCAGAATGGCGACGAAGGTGCCCATCTCGACCAGACCATTGCCCCCGGTGAGCTCGTGCTCCCGGAGGTGCTGGGGCAGGTAGGCGTACTTCACCGGCCCGAACAGGGTCGAGTGCAGCCCCATCAGGAACACGCACCCCAACAAAAGCGGCACCCAGGTGAACCAGAAGCCCAGGCCGGCCAGCACCATGATGCCGACCTCCATGAGCTTGACGCTGCGCATGATGAAGGCCTTGTCGTGCTTGTCGGCCCACTGCCCGGCGGTGGCAGACAGCAGCACGAAGGGCAGGATGAACAGCGCCCCGATGACCAGGCCGGCCATCTTCGCGTCCAGCCAGCTGACCTGCAGCTGGTAGGTCACCAGCACGGTGAAGGCGAACTTGAACAGGTTGTCGTTGGCCGCCCCGAGGAACTGCGTGAAGAAGAACGGGGCAAATCGGCGCTGGCCCAGCAGACTGAACTGGCCGCCGCGGGAAGACGGGTCACTCACAGGGAAAACCTCCTTGGTCCGGGCCTCGTCGTGAGCCCGGTACTGCGCCGATTGGACATCAAAAAGGCGCGCAGCCGCCGAGGCTCACTTCTTGAGCCGGGACAGCACCGCCTCGGTGTCCTCGCCCAGCAGCGGGCCACGCCGCTGGATGGCGCCCGGTGTCCCCGACAGCTTGGGCACGATGCCGGGCACCTCCACCGTCAGACCGTCGTGCGTCGTCACGGGCACGATCATCTCGCGCGCCCGGTAGTGCGGGTCTTCGGCGATGTCCTGTGCGGTGTAGATGCGCCCCACGGGCACGCTGGCCGCGTTCAGCACGTCGAGCACCTGGGACACGGCCCGCGCGCCGGTCCACGCGCCGATGGTCGCGTCAATCTCGGCCACGCGCTTCACGCGCCCCGGGTTGCTGGCCAGCTCCGGGTCGGTGGCCAGGTCATCGCGGCCGATGGCGATCATGAGCCGCTTGAAGATCGAGTCGCCGTTGCCGCCGATCACCACCATGCCGTCGGCACAGGGGTAGGCGTTGCTGGGCGCAATCCCTGGCAGGGCCGAGCCTGCCGGCTGCCGCACCGCGCCGAACGCGCTGTACTCGGGCAACAGGCTTTCCATGCAGTTGAACACCGCTTCGTACAGCGCCACATCGATCACCTGCCCGCGGCCCTTGGGCACCTCGGAGGTCACGGTGGCGTGCCGGGCCTGCAGCGCCAGCAGGATGCCGATGACCCCGTGCAGCGCCGCCAGCGTGTCGCCCAGGCTCACACCCGCGCGCACGGGGATGCGACCGGGTTCGGCGTTCAGGTAGCGCATGCCCCCCATGGCCTCGCCCACGACGGCAAAACCGGGGCGGTCCTTGTAAGGCCCGGTCTGTCCGTAACCGCTGATGCGCAGCATGATGAGCCCCGGGTTGCGCGCGCTCAGCGCGTCGTAACCCAGGCCCCACTTCTCCATCGTGCCGGGCTTGAAGTTTTCGATGACCACGTCGGCCTCGTCGATCAGCCGCGCCGCCGTCTCACGGCCCTCGGGCGTGCGCAGGTCCAGCACCACACTGTGCTTGTTGCGGCTCTGCACCTGCCACCACACGCTGGTGCCGTTGTGCAGCATGCGCCACTGGCGCAGCGGATCGCCACCCGCACTGCCCTCGGCGGGCGGGGGCTCGATCTTGATCACCTCGGCGCCGAAATCCGCCAGCGTCTTGCCAGCAAAGGGGCCGGCGATCAGCTGTCCGAGTTCGATGACGCGCAGGCCGCCCAAGGCCTGCGGCGAGGGCGGGGCAGAAAAAGGAAGCGGGCTCATATGAGCCCGCATTCTCGGTCAGATCGGCCGCACTGCCCTCAGGGCTTGGCCGGGGGGGCGGCCGGTGTCGGGGCCGCACCCGGTGCCGGATCGGTCACGAAGCCGATCTTGCTCAGACCGGCGCGCGACGCATCGGCCAGTGTCTCGGCCACCGCACGATAAGGCACCGCCTGGTCGGCCCGCAAATGGATCTCAGGCTGCGGTTGCTTCTCCGCCTCGACCGTGAAGCGCGCGGCGGCCTCTTCGCGGCTCAGCGCAGCGCCATTCCAGTAGCGCACGCCATCGGCATCGATCGACAGGTCGATCTTCTCGGCCTTGGCCGACATCACCGTGGCACTGGCCTTGGGCAGCTCCAGCTTGACCGAGTGGCTCAGCAGCGGGGCCGTCACGATGAAGATCACCAGCAGCACCAGCATCACATCGATCAGCGGCACCATGTTGATCTCGGCCAGCGGCGCACTGCCCTTCTTGCCGTCAAAACTGGCGAAAGCCATGGTTCAGTCCCTTCAGGCTTGCGACTTCATCGGCACCACAGCGGCGGGCGCACGGCCCGGCTCGGCGTCGGTCGAGTTCTTCAGCGTCTGGCCGGTCGACAGGAAGGCGAACAGCTCGAAGGCAAAGGCGTCCAGGCGGGCACCCCACACGCGGTTGCTGCGCGTCAGCCAGTTGTAGGCCATCACAGCGGGGATGGCGACCGCCAGGCCCACGCCGGTCATGATCAGCGCCTCGCCCACCGGGCCGGCGACCTTGTCCAGCGTGCCGGCCCCGGTCTGGCCGATGGCCAGCAGCGCGTGGTACACACCCCAGACGGTGCCGAACAGACCCACGAACGGCGCGGTGGCACCAATGGTGGCCAGCACCGTGAGCCCGCTTTCCATGCGCATGGTTTCCTCGTCCAGCACCTTCTTGATGGTGCGGGTCAGGAACTCCTGGGCCGAGCCGGCTTCTTCCAGCTTGGCGGCGCCGTACCGAGCGTGGTGGGCCTGCGCATGCATGGCGTGCGAGGTCAGGTGCGAGAACGGCTCGCTCACGCCGTGGGTGCTGATTTCGTGCTGCACGGCTTCCAGCGAAGTCGCGTTCCAGAAGAAGGTCAGGAAGGCCTGGCTGCGCTTCTGTCGCAGGTACAGGCCCACGCCCTTGGTGACGATCAGGGCCCAGGAGGCCAGCGACATCAGCACCAGGATGACGAACAGGCCCTGCCCCACCACGTCCGTCTGGGCGATGAAGTGGCTGAACCCCATGTTCACCGGCCCGGCGGCCGGTGCGGTGGTGACCGCCGTGGTGGCGGCCGGGGCGGCAGACGCAGCGGCAGTCGCTGCAACGGTGGTGTCGGTCATGTCAGTCTTCCAGATTGAACGTCAGGGGCGCCAGCACCCACACGGTACGGGCCACGCCCTCCTCGAGGTGCGGCTGAAAACGGGCGGCGCGCATCGCGCTCACCGCAGCCTGGTCCAGGCGCGGGTACCCCGATGATTTGGCGATCTCGATGTCGCGCGGGCGACCGGTCTCGTCGACCAGCACCTTCAAGCGCACAACGCCTTGCTCTCCCAACTCGCGCGAGGCACGCGGGTAGGCCAGCGGCGGCTCCACCAGATAGCGCACGGCCGACGAAGGCAGTACCTTCGGTGCGGCCGGTGCACGGGGTGGCTCGGCGGCGGGAGCGTGTGGCGCGGCCACCGGGGCAGGTGCCGGTGCGGCGGCCGCGGCCACCGGGGCGGGCTGCGGCTTCACCTCGGTCACGGGCGGCGCCACCATGTCGTTGGGCACGGCGGGCTGCCGGCTGGTCAGCAGCGGCGGGGTGGGGGTGGGCGTGGGCTGCATCGGCCGTGCCACCGGTGTCGGCGGCCGCGGTTGCGGCGGCGTTGGCGCCTCCACCTTGGCTGGCGCCGGGGGCGTCACCACGGTATCGGGCGCCTCGCTCACCAGCGAAACCGTGATGGGCTGCGGCTCCGGCTCGGACGGCACGTCGCGCGAAAACGCGACGATCAGAGCGGCCAGTGCCGCGTGGGTCAGGACCACGCCGACCGTCAGCGCGTGCCGTTGCAGCGGGCTGAGCTCACTGGGTGCGCTGGACAGGACGCCCCACGAGGGTACGGCGATCGAATTCATGGCGTCATCGTAGCACGCCTGATGCAATTGCGAATCAATCTCATTTGATTTGCGCCCGTTTCGCCACATGTCGATACACCTGCCCCTCGTCAGAGGGCCCTGACGGCCGGCGCCGTCGTGGGATGATCCGATTGGAACGCAGCCAGGGGCACCCGGGCGGCTTTCACGCGCATTCAAACAGGGACACCATGCATTTTGACGTCTTGACGGCCCCGCTAGAGGGCCCTTCGGCGTGTGGCGAGGACTTGTCGTTCTCCCCCGAATTCGACCAGATCGCCGAGATGCGGCGCGAAGACGACCCGACCCTGGACCAGGGTGAATGGGTGACCTCGCTGAAGGTGGCCGACTGGCCTGGCGTCAGCCGACTCTGTCAGGCACTACTGGCCGAGCGCAGCAAGGATCTGCGCCTGGTGATGTGGCTGACCGAGGCCGAGGCGATGTTGCGCGGCTACGCGGGCCTGCGCGATGGCCTGACGCTGTGTGCCGCCCTGTGCCGTGATCAGTGGGATGCGCTGCACCCCCTGCCCGACCAGGGCGACATGGAGGAGCGCATCGGCAACCTCGGCTGGCTGCTTCAGAAGGTGCAGTCCTTTGCCGACAGCCGGCCCGTGACCCGCCCACGGCATGGCGCACCGCACAGCCTGCGTGACCTGGCGGCAGCCCGCCAGAGCAACAACGCACCCAGCGAGCCTGAAAACGCGGCAGACCGAATCACGGTCGATGGGTTCATGCGCGCCTTGCGCGACACCCCCCGCGACCACCTGCGCGCCCAGGTCGAGGCCCTGCGAGACAGCCAGGCTGCCCTGCGCGTCCTCCAGGACGTGATCGACAGCCAACTCGGCCAGGACGGTCCGAGCTTTGTCACGGCCCGGGAAGCGCTGAGCAATGCGCTGCATGATCTGGAGCGCCTGGCGCGCGAGGTGGGCGCACTGGACGGCCACGCCGAGGCAGACCACCTGCAGGACAGCCCCGCCGGAGAGCCCTCCACCGAGGCCCCGGCCTCGGCCGTCGCCCGGGGCCCGGTGGCCAACCGTGCGCAGGCGCTGCAACAGCTGCGCGAGGTGGCGAGCTTCTTCCGCCGCACCGAGCCCCACAGCCCGGTGGCCTACCTCGCTGACAAAGCGGTGAAATGGGCCGAAATGCCCCTGCACGAATGGCTGCGCCACGTCGTCAAGGACCAGGGCGCCATGAGCCACCTGGAGGAACTGCTGGGCCTCCACCCCGACCCCGAGCACCCACAGGGCCATTGACGCCTGCGATCCGTCCGCTCGAGCGAGCGGACGAGCCCGTTCAGGATCCCACCCGAAACTCGATGCGCCGATTGCGGGCGCGGCCCGCCTCGGTCGCATTGCTGGCCACGGGTTGGTCGGGGCCCATGCCGGAGATGGCAATGCGGTCGGCGGGCAGGCCCTTGCCCGTCAGATAGGTCTTCACGGCCTGCGCCCGCGCCAGCGACAAGCTGACGTTGGCAGGACGGGCACCATCGGCGTCGGTGTGTCCGATCACCTCGAAGCGGCGGTCCTTCAGGCGCGCCATCACCGCGGCCATCTCGTCGAGGAGCGGCAGGCTGGCCGGGCGCAGCACGGCACTGCCGGGCTCGAACTCGACGATGCGGTTGGCCAATGCCTGGTCCACCACCGTCTGGTCCTGCACGGCCACCCGCAGCCCGTTGCGCACCGTGTAGGTCGGATTCAACGACTGCGCCATGTCACTGGCCAGTTGCTGGCGCAGCGCTTCGTTCGGCACTTCGCCCCGAATCTCGACCGTCTGGCCCTGAATGGCCAACTGCCCGTGTGAAACCTGCTTCAGCGCGGGCGAGAGGAGCTTGCTCACGTGGTCGCGCCATTGAGGCGGGGCGACCACCGAACCCAGGCTGAGCTGGTCGACCACCCGATCGGCCCCGTAGAGCTCGCGCAAGCGCCCGATGACGGCCGCCCGGGTCGCTTCGTCCGGCACGGTGCCCGACGCCACGACCGGGCCGGAACGCCCGGTGCCACCCGACGGCAAGGCCGCCGCCGGGCTGGACGACGAAGGCGGGGCGGGGGAACTGGCCGATGCCACCTGTGCCAGCGCGACCGATCCGCAGACCAGCCCGAGAACCAGCGCCATGCCGGCCCGCAACATGGTCGTATTGCGGTGCTGGATGCTTGCCATCTTCACGCTCCCAGAAACACTTCGTTGTAGACATCGAGCGCCTGCGCCAGCGACAGCCCGGGGTCGCGCAGGTAGTTCGACAGCTTGCGCAGCCCGTAGTCGCCGGCGACCTCCTCTTCGACCCAGTCGAGATCGCGCAGGAACACGCCCTGCTCCGTCAGGCGGGGCGGATCGATGAGGCCATGCAGCGCGGCCGGCGATGCGCCATGGAAGCCCACCACCAGGTAAGGCAGGTCATCGACCGTCGCGGCAAACAGTCCGAGCTCGACCTCGTGGCGCGCGAAGAAGCCCAGCACCATCGCGAGCCACCAGCAGGCCACCGCGCCCCGGGCCGTGGGGTCCTGTGGCAGGGGCAGGCACAGCACCTTGTTGAGACGGGCTGCGCCCTGCGCCATGGCCGGTTGCAACAGCATGCCGAGCGCCAGTGTGGCCTGCCGGACGGACAGACGGTGCCCCGCCGCGGACAGCATCTGCTCCATCGACGCCACCGTGCGCGAGGCCAGGAAGTCCGCGAGCACCGCCTGCGCCTCGTCCGCATGGAGGTCGGCATCGATCACCGCGTCCAGGCTGGCCTGCGCGTGCGCGAGGTCGGTCGCCGCGTGGGCCACGCGGGCCACCTGCTCGAGTCGGCTCCAGAGCCGCGAGAGCGCCAGCGGCGCCAGGGGCACCGTCAACCGGGGTGTCTCTACCGTCAGGGCACAGGCCGTGAGGAAGGGGAAACGCCGTCCGGAGGCGTCCTGGCTGGCCATCCAGTGCCCGGCCAGGCCGACGCGGCTGCCCGTGCCGAGCACGGCAAAGGTGAGCGGAGACGCACCGTCGTACAGCAGCTTCCAGCGTGGGTCGGCCGACAGCCGTTCCATCGTCTGGCTCTGCCAGGCGTCCAGTCGCTCGATGAGTGCGCCGTGCTGGGCGCTGCGTACGAAATCCCCGCGGCAAGGGACCTTGCCGAAGTAAAGCAGGTGGCCGGTGGCGTGCAGACTGGGATGGGCGCTCACGACACGGTCTCCGGCGAACGGGGAATGGCGGGCAGCAGCGCGGCCTGCGGCCCGGGCTTCGGGCTGGGCGGCGGTGTCGGCGCGCCCGGGGCACCAGACGTGACCGGGGCGGCGTCCTCGGCAGCGCCAGCCACCAGGGCCGGCAGCGCGCCCGGACGGGCGGCCGGCGCCCCACCCTGACCGGCCGGCGTGGTCGGCGCCGCCGGTTCTGCAGGGGCCGCGTTCGACACGATGCGCAGGTGCACCGCCACCGACGCCGTACCCTGCGTCCAGCGCAGTTCGAACACGTTGCCCTCCACCTTGCGGCGGGTGGCGGCGTTGATCATCTTTTCCAGCCCGTAGCGGCCGGCTTCGCTGAAGAACACCACCGTGCGGCCGCTGTAATCGACCCCCTGCACGCGCACCCCCGGCGTGCCGGGCCCTGGCCACACGAAGTGGGCCCAGCTCGCCGTGCCGTTGCGGTAGCGCATGACCTGACCGTCGACCTCGACGGTGTACTCGGTCAGCCCGGGCACGGCCTGCGGCAACATCTGGAAGACGGTCTGGGCCTCGGCCGCGGCGCCCGCTGCGGCGCCACCCGGTGCGGCACCGCCGCCGGCCGTCTGGCCCGAGAGCGGCGCGACCCAGCCGGCCAGCCCGGCGGTGAACTCGGGGCGCAGGCGCACGCCCAGCTCTGCCCAGGTCCGCGGCGTCAGCTGATCGCCCCGCTTGTGCACCAGCGTGCCCAGAGATTGCTCGACGAACTTCGCCACCGCGCCCTCGGCACCGAACACCTTGGCCACCTCGGCCGGGCTGGCCTCCATCTGGGCCGAGCGATCGAAGGGATATTTGCTGGCGAGCGTGCGCTGGTAAGGCTCGTACACCTGGGCCATCCACACGCGGTTCAGTTCGGCCTCGGCCGGACGGACCAGCACTGCGAACGCCTGCATCAGCGGACGCACCAGCAACGGCCGCAACGCTGCACGCTGCGAGTCGGCCATGCCGGTCAGCATCTGCTCGTCCACCAGCTTGAGCGCCTCGGCCAGTTCGCCCTGCCCGTCCAGCGTCTGCTGCATCAGCTGGCGCGCCAGTGGACCTGGATCCCCCTGGGTCTTCATCTGGTTGAAGCGCGAGCGCAGCTTGGACAGCGATGCCAGGTACTGCTGCATCATCGGCGTGCCGCCATCGCGCGCCATCATGATGCGGGCCACGGCACCGAACTCGCGGCCCACCGGCCCCATCGGGATCTCACCGGCCTGACCGGCCTGCACGTTGACATTGACCTGCACCGGTGTGCGCGACATGCCCAGCACCGTCTGCTTGAACCAGTCGATGAAGCCGGCACGGGCCTTGGCCAGCTGCTCGTTGGCCACCGTGGGGTTGTCCCACGCGGTCTGCTCGTGCAGCGTGCGAAACAGCGTGCCGACCGGGGAATTGGTGGGGTCGCCCAGACGGTTCATGTGCAGGACGGCCTGCTCGAATCCGCCGAAGTCCTGAACGTTGATGCCCTGCATGAACTTCTGCCACTCACGCACGTACTCGGTCTTGTAGAGCTGGGTGAGCGCCTTCTGCACCTGCTCGGGGCTGCCTTCCAGGGTGAGGTCGTCGGAGGCCGCCGTCTTGAGCACCCAGTCGGTGGACTGCAGTTCGCCATGAGCGGCGTCCTTGATCGCGTCGCGCACCAGGCCTTCCCACGCCTCGCGGGTGAAGGCCCCCGAGACCGCGTGACTGCCGGCCACGATCGCACGGTCGCCCTCACCCACGAAGCGGGCGACCGTGACCGGGGCATACCGGATCGCGGCACGGGCCTTGATCTCCGCGTACACGCGCTCGCGGGCAGGCATGCCCTTGATGACGCGCCGCAGGTTGTCGCGCGTCTGGTCCAGCAGCGTGAGGTTGAGTTCCTGCTGCGGGAAGGCCGGGTCGGCCATCTGCACGATGGCAAAGGACATCAGGCGCTCGGCACGGGCCACCAGCTGTTCACGCGGCATGGCCCCGCGGTTGGCGTCCAGCCAGCCTCGCCAGAAGCGGGTGAGCTGGTCGCTCATGTGACCCGGCTCCAGGCGGCTGCGGTCGCCCAGCATCAGGTAGGCCTTCAGCGCGTTGTAGGCCTCGGACACGTCCGTGCTGGAAGCGCGGGCATACGGTGAGGCCGCATCGGGCGCAGCCGGCGTGGCCGCCACCGGGATGACGCCGGGCTCGTTCACACGCTGCAGCGGCTTGAGCGACGCGGCGTTCGCGTTGACCTCGCTGAGGTAGGCGGCCATCGCATCGGCCGAAGGCTTGAGCATGACCGCCTGCAGGCCCGAGAAATACTCTTCCTTCAGGCGCCGCTCGATGGCATCCCCCTGGTAGAGCCCCAATCCGATGGACCAGGGACGGGTACCGCGGTAGCGCTGCATCTGCTCGAGGCGGTCCTGCAGGATCTCGAGCGCTTCGAGCCGGGAAGCGAGGTCGGTGCGGCGCTCCTGGACACGCTGCGCCTTGGCCATGTCGGCCTGCACATGGGCCACGAGCTGCCGGTTGCCCATCCAGGACCAGGTCCAGCCACCCAGCAGCACGCCGAGCAGCGCCACGCCGCCGAAGAAGGTGGCGTAACGCAGACGCAGCTTGCGCCGGCTGGTGTACTGCTGAACCAGTTGCCGGTCGGCAAAGATCACGCGCGAGAAGAGTTCCTTCAGGAAGAAGCCGCTCTGCGAGTAGACGGCCGCGGACGTGCCCGGTTGCAACTGCAGTCCGAACTGGGCCGCCACACGTTCGCTGGCGCGGCTGGTGGACTGTCCTTCCTGTACCGCGCTGGTGAAGTAGAAGCCGCGGAAGATCGGGCGGAATTGGTAGGGGTTTTCTTCGAACAGCGTGTTGATGAAGGTGCGCAGGGCCGGCTTCAGCGCGGCAAACTCCAGCGGGAAGGTCAGCACGCCCGGTGGCAACTGCTCGCCACGGTGCAGCGACATGCGGGCCACCGAGGCCGCCTTCAACCCTTCATACAGCTCGTCGAAATGCCGATCGAACAGGGCCACGGCATCGCCCCGCGTGCCGGTGTCGTATGCCAGCGTCGCGCCCCACACCTTGTCGCGCTCGGCACGGTCGCGGTCTTCGAAGAACTCGACGAAGCCGGCGATCAGGTCGGCCTTGGTGAACACCACATACACCGGTGCAAAGACCTCGAGCCGCTCGGTGAGCTCCTGCACGCGCTGACGAAGCTTGATGGCCAGGTCGATGGCGAACTCGGGCTTCTGGCCGGCCAGTTCGGCCACGCTGACCGCGATGATGACGCCATTGAGCGGCGCCATGGGCCTGTGCTTCTTGAGCAGCGACAGAAACCCCAGCCACTCGCTGCGGTCCTCCTCGTGCACCGAATAGCGGCCGGCCGTGTCGAGCAGGATGCCTTCGGTGGTGAAGTACCAGTCGCAATGGCGTGTGCCGCCGATGCCCTGGATCACCTGCTCGGTGTTGTCGGCAAACGGGAACTTGAGACCCGACTTGACCACGGCCGAACTCTTGCCCGCGGCCGGGTTGCCAATCACGGCGTACCAGGGCAGCTCGTACAGCGCGGCCGAGCCGGACGTCTCGCCCAGCCTGGACGACTTGATGAGGCGCACGGCCTCGGCCATGCGCTCGCGCACCGCGGCCACCTCGTCCTGCTGGTCCGGTCGCGCCTGGCGCACGGCCTGGTCCGCCTCGGCGCCCATGGCCTGCTCCAGGGCCTGGGCGGCCTGCCGCGCCCGCCAGCGGCGCACACCCCATACGGTCAGCCACGCCAGAGCCAGCAGGCCGAGCACCACCGCACTCCACACCAGGCCCACGCGCATGGCGTCGGCGCCGAGCAGGAGTAAGCCAACCAGGGCCGCCACGCCGATCGCACTGAGGACGCGGGGGTTCAGAAGGAAAGTCCAGATTCGTTGCATGCGGGGGTCCGTCTCAGGCTGTGGCGGGCGCGGATAGGGGCGGGGCGTCGGCGTTGGCGTCGGACGTCACGGGGGGCGGTGCGTGACGCAGCGGCACGACGACCCGTTCATGGCTGTCCTGCATCAGCACGGCGTAGGTCGTTGCATCAGGGGAGGCCTGCTGGCGCAGCGCAGCGTGGGCCAGCGCGATGGTGGCCACCCCACGTGCGGCGCCCAGATCGCCACACACCTCGCCCAGGCGCACCACGCCGGTGGCAGCATCCACCGCGGGCAGCGCATCCTGAACGGACTCGAAGAGCTCGGCGGCACGGCTGCCGCGGTGATCGGCGTCGGCCACCACGACGGGCGGCGCGTCGGCTGGGGCCGGACTGCGGGTGGCGGCGGCCTCCAGCAAGGCTTGCAGCGTGGCGGTGCTCGCCCGGCCCACGGCATCGGCCGACTTGTCACGGCGGGCAAGCAGGGGGCGCCCCAGCAGTATGGCAGGCACATCGAGCGCGCCTGGCTGAGGCCACATGGGGCTCGCCAGCAGCAGGCCTGCGGCCCCCTCACCCGGAATGCGGCCCTGCTGATGGTGGGCAGTGAACAGTTCGCCACGGGCCTGAAGGCCGTCGATTTCGTCGGCGTCGATGGCGCTGTCGACGGCGAGCATGAGCAGCAACTCGGGCGCCGGATCGCGGTGCCACCGGGCAAGGGTCTGGTCGACCTCGTGCCACACGGCATCCACGGACTCCGGCGGCGTGGTCTGCCAGCGCAGGGCCCGCGCATGGGTGGCCTCGGCCCAATCGAGCAGCACGCCACACTGCCCACGCAGGGCCTGGACAAACAGCGCCTGGTCTTCGACCGACCAGCGGGCCGGCAGCGCCAGGCGCACGGTGAGCGTCGGCCGGCGGGCCTCCTGGATTGCCAGATGCTGCGCCGACACCGGCGCGGCCACGCCGGACAGATGCGCGCGCATCGAGGGCGCGGCCGCATCGTCTTCAGGCTCACGGGATGAGCCACCATGGGTTTCATCAGGGATTAGGCGGCTGACGGCATCGAGCAGGGGCGGGAGCACCGACTGCATCAGCACCCAGGCGCGCTGCACGGCGACCGACGCAGCGCGCCCGTCAGGGTGGCTGAGCACGGCATCGGGCTCGGAGGCCAGGAGTTCATCGACCTGCTCGACGCGGGCGGCGAAGACCGGCATGCCATCCAGGTCGAAGAGGGTGGCGTCCGGGCCCGGACGAGGGGGATTCGATTGCAAGGTGGCCCAGGCGGCATCGGCATCGCTGCCCGCGCGCAGGGACACCGCAGAGGCGAGCAGCCAGGTGGTGGCGGCCCGCAAAGCGGCTTCCGAGCCAGGCTGCTCGTCCAGGGACACCGTCGGTGCGGCCCGGTCCGCCGCCGGGGCCGGACTTTTCCGCAGGCGCTGAACGCCCCGCAAGGTGAGCCACAGCGCGACTGTGAGCATGACAGGCAGGACCAGCAACTGCATCACGATGTCGCGATCGGCCACGGTGGCATCCGTGGTCTGCCACTGCCAGATCGAGAAGAGCCAGATGACCGCTGCGATCACCAGCCACATCCCCGCCACTTTCCAAACCTGGGTCATGCCTGAACTGCCTGATAGATGACCGGGCAACCGGAGCGTGCAGCCACGGTCGCGCTGCGTCTCAGATGTCGGTGGAGACGGCCTGTGTCGCGATGAGGGTGGCGCCACAGGCGCACTTGTCGCCATGACGGGCTGCCGGCATGCCGTCGATCAGCATGGTGGGATCGCCTGTGACGATGACGGTCGTGCCGCCATGCCCCTTGCGCGGGCAGGTGACCTTGTCGCCAACCCGCGCGATGCCGCGGCCATGGGTGTCGGTCATGGCCGACGCCTGCACCACGGTGCCCCCGTGGTCGGTGACATCACCGAGGACGATGAATGGACGGCCCATGGCCTCGCGCTCCCTGCTTGCTTGTGTTTTATGGGCGCAGCCTGGGCCGCGCGGGGCGAGTCTAAGGGCGCAGCGAAGCGACTCACCCCCCTCCAAAGCAGGTCACCTGTTACGGCTTGTGTCGAGTGTGAGCGGGTTTCAGCGGCCGCGGGCGGCGCGCATGGCTTCGCGGATGCCGGGCTTGCGCCACTCCACGTGGCCCAGGTCGAGCATCTGCCAGCGGCCGCCCCAGGTGAGGCCGACCCGTTCGGCCACCTCACCATATCGGCGATAGCCTTCCATGGCCCAGGGGTCGCGTTCGGAGATGACCAGGCGCCCGTTGCGCAGGAAGGCACAGTCGGCGGCCAAGCCCCACTGGTGGTAGCTCTGGCCCGCGGTGGCCTGCGTGACGTGCGCGCCCTTGGCGGCCAGCTGGTTCTGGCGCTCGGGGCTGCGCCACCCTTCGAGCAAGGCCATCTCGTAGCCATGCTCTTCCTTCATGATCCGGAACACCCACAGCAGCCGCTGCACGAAGTCCTGGTCCATCTGCTCCCAACGGCGGTCGGCCAGCGCCAGCATGGGGCGCTCGATTTCGACTTCGGCGGTGGCGAAGACCTCGGGTGGCAAGGGGGGCGGAGGCACGAGGTGTTCGCCTGCCAGCAACTGCGTGATGCGTTCATCGGCCACGCTGGCGCGGTCGTCGAAGCCGTCAAGCACCCTGGGGCCGCGCAGGCCCCAGCCGAGCACGGCCAGGGCTGGCATGGCGACCAGCAGGACCACGGCGGCCGGCGTCCGCCACGAGGCGGGCCGCCACCAGGGGCGTACCGCGGCGCCCATGACGGGCAAGCGGGGGCGCGGCGCCCGGGCGGCCTGGCGCGGCCAGGACCACTGCACCGCGTGACGGCGTCGCCACGTCAGCGCGAGCCGCTGCCAGGGGCCGGACCACCAGCCGGGAAACACCACGCCGGCCAGCACCGCGCACCCGAGCGCAAAGCCGGCCCACAGCCACCCTGTCTGCATCGTTCTGTAACCATTGCTTGCAACCCCACAACGGGGGTGCAGGTCCCTGGGAATGTGATTCGTAGAATCTCGCGATTCAACCATAAACAAGTCATCAGGGAGACTGGCGTGAGCCATGAAACAGGCGCCTCGGCGCGTCCATCGCTGGACCGTCCGAGCCTCTTTGCCGGGATGGACCCCGACCACCCTGAACACACTGCAGGCGGACAGCCACCCGTGGGGCTGCTGTCCACGCTGGAGTCGGCGCGCCAGCCCGCACGGGGGGCCCCCTCCACGCGACGCCGGCAACCGCAACACCGTGCCCGGTGGCAGAAGCGAGCCGCCGTCGTGCTGATGGCGGGTGGCGCGCTGGCCTTGCTGGCCACGTTCTCGATGGTGGTCCAGGAAGGCAATCCCGAGGCTTCGCGGTGGGCGGCGGCCCCCCACACCAACGTGGCGTCGGCGCCCGCAGCTGTGGCCTCCGCGGCGCACAGTGCGACGCCCAAGGCACCGGGATCGGGCGGGCCGCTGGCTGCCCTGACCGCCCCGGCCCCGGCTGCACGCATCGAGAACGTCGCTCCCGATCCGACTGCGGGCTCGCCCCAGACGGCCGCAGCCGCGAGTGCCGTGGCGGCGGCACCGAGCAACGCGTCGACCTCGGGAAGCGAGCAAACCCGAGGCCAGCCGTCGCCCGCCCCGCTCGTGGCATCGACCGACGCCCCGGCAGATGCTCAGGCCACGAAGGCCCACCAGCCGGGCAAGCCCCCCCGGACGGACATCGCGCGGGCGGAACGCTCCGAGCGCGGGCGGCATGCAGAGCGCACGGCTTCGGCCCCCCGCGCCAACCGACCGGGTGCCGACGACGTCGCGCTGGTACAGGCCCTGATGACGCACACCCGCCCCCGCCAGGCCGCCCCGGGTGCGGGCACGACGGTGGCCGCAGCAGACTGGGCAACGTGCAAGGCGCTGACCGGCGCCCAGGGTGCCACCTGCCGCGCGCGCTACTGCGTGCAGCACCCGCGAGACCCGGTCTGCCACGCAGACTGAGCGGCCCCGGCGCTGCGCGATGCTAGGCTGCTGCTATGCAGCGATTCGCGCAGCTCTACACCGAACTGGACGCCAGCACCGCCACCCGCGACAAGGTGGCGTCGTTGCTGCGCTACTGGCGGGATGCCGGGCCGCAGGACGCCGCATGGGCGGTGTACTTTCTGTCGGGCGGCCGGCCCCGGCGGGCCATCAACACCACCGAGCTGCGCCGGTGGGCCGCTGAGGCAGCTGGCATCGACGAGTGGCTGTTCGAGGTCTCGTACCAGGCGGTGGGCGATCTCGCGGAGACCATTGCCCATCTGCTGCCGCACACGCAGGCCGAGACCCTCGAGACGCGGGAGGCCACCGCCCTGCCCTTGCACCGTTGGCTTCAGGAACGGCTGCTGCCATTGCGCGGCCAGCCGATCGAGGCGCAACACGTGGCCTTGCGCGCGTGGATGGCCCCGCTCGACTGGGCGCAGCGCTTCGTGCTGGTCAAGCTGATTGGTGGGGGCTGGCGCGTGGGCGTGAGCAAGCAGCTGGTGATCCGATCGCTGGCCGAGCACGCCGGACTGCCCACCACGGTGGTGGCCCAGCGCCTGATGGGCTACACCGATGCCCGCCATGCCCCCGATGCCGACGCGTATGCGCGGCTCATCGCGCCCCTGGACGGGGATGCCGATGAACCCCAGGGTACCCAGCCCTATCCCTTCTTTCTGGCCCACCCACTGGAAGAGGCCGATGCGCCGGGTGGCGCGCACGAGACCGTGCTGGGCCCACCAGCCGACTGGCTCGTCGAATGGAAGTTCGATGGCATCCGCGCGCAGATCGTGCGCCGCGATGGCCAGGTCGGCATCTGGTCACGAGGCGAGGAGCTGATCACCGAGCGCTTTCCCGATCTGGTGGCGCTCGCGCAGCACTGGCCGGATGGCACGGTGCTCGATGGCGAGATTCTCGCCATCCGTGACGAGCCTTCACCCGGGCTGGATCTGCCCTTTTCACCGGCCCCGTTTGCCCAACTGCAGCAGCGCATCACGCGTCAGAAGCTGACGGCTGCCTGGCTGCAGAAGGTGCCGTGCGCGTTCATCGCCTACGACCTGCTGGCTTGGGCGCATCAGGATCTGCGGCGTCAACCGCAACGGCTGCGACGCCAGCTGTTGGAAGCGCACCGCACGGCGCTGCGCGACCTCGTTTTGTCGCCACTGCCGAGCCGGCCGGAAAAGCCGCTGCCGTGGGCCGAGCTGGCCACCCTGCGCCAGCAGGCACGCGAACTCGGTGTCGAGGGCTTCATGCTCAAGCACCACGCCGCCTGCTATGGCGTGGGCCGCACGCGCAGCGAGGGCATCTGGTGGAAGTGGAAGACCGAGCCGATGACGGTCGATGCCGTGCTGATCTATGCGCAGGCCGGCCACGGTCGCCGGGCCAGCCTGTACACCGACTACACGTTTGCCGTGTGGAACCGCCCCCCGCGCGACGACGCCGAAGTCCTGGCCGTGCTCGATGCCATCTCGGCCGGGCAGCCCCCGGATCCCGAAGGGCTGCAGCTGGTGACCTTTGCCAAGGCCTACTCCGGGCTGACGGATGCCGAGATCACGCAGGTCGACAAGGTGATCCGCCAGACGACGCTGCAGAAGTTCGGGCCGGTGCGGGCGGTGCGGCCCTCGCTGGTGTTCGAGCTGGGCTTCGAGGGGATCGCACCCAGCCCGCGCCACAAGAGCGGTCTGGCCGTGCGCTTTCCCCGGATCCTGCGCTGGCGGACCGACAAACCGCTGCGCGAAGCGGATACCCTCGAATCCCTGAGGCGATGTCTGACCGGCTACAGTGCCGGCAACAATTAGAGTGCCCCTCTTCCGACAGGAACCGACATGAACAGCCCTTCCCTGCGCGCCATCGACCCCCACGCCACCGAGGCCGACGACGATCAAGGCGTGCCTGTGTCCGTGAAGATCCGCGAGCGCCTGAAGGCGGCGCAGCGGCGCTTTCACGCGAATGACAACATTGCCGAGTTCATCGAGCCGGGCGAGCTGGAAAAGCTGCTCGATGAGGTGCAGGGCAAGATGAGCGCCGTGCTGTCCAGCCTGGTGATCGACACCGAGAGCGACCACAACACGCAGGACACCGCGCGGCGTGTCGCGAAGATGTACCTCAACGAGATCTTCAAGGGGCGATACCACGCTGCGCCGCCGGTCACCGAGTTTCCGAACGCCGAACGGCTGAACGAGCTGATGATCGTTGGCCCGATCACCGTGCGCAGCGCGTGCTCGCATCACCTGTGCCCGATCATCGGCCGGGTGTGGATCGGCATCATGCCCAACGAGCACTCGAACCTGATCGGGCTGTCGAAGTACGCGCGTCTGATCGACTGGGTGATGAGCCGCCCGCAGATCCAGGAAGAGGCCGTGACCCAGGTGGCCGACCTGCTGCAGTCGCGCATGAGCCCCGACGGCCTGGCCGTGGTGATGGAAGCCGACCACTTCTGCATGCACTGGCGCGGCGTCAAGGACATGGACTCGAAGATGATCAACAGCGTGATGCGCGGCTCCTTCCTGAAGGACCCGAACCTGCGTCGCGAATTCCTCTCTCTGGTCAACCACAAGAAAGGCTGAGCCATGCTGGTTCGACTGCTGTATGCGAGCCGCGCCAAGGTGCCGCTGACCCCCGAAACCATCGACGCGATCCTGGCCGCCTCGCGCAAGGACAACCCGCAGCAGGGCATCACGGGCCTGCTGTGCCACAGCGGCGACATCTTCATGCAGGTGCTGGAAGGCGGCCGGGAGCAGGTCAACCAGCTGTACACCCGCATCTGTCAGGACACCCGCCACCACGATGTGGTGCTGCTGCGCTACGAAGAGATCACCGAGCGGCGCTTTGCCGGCTGGACCATGGGGCAGGTGAACCTGGCGCGCGTCAACCCGTCGACGCTGCTGAAGTACTCCGAACGGCCGGTGCTGGATCCGTATGCGGTGTCCGGCGAGGTGTCCATGGCCTTGCTGGAAGAGCTGATCGCCACGGCCTGCATCGTCAGCCGCCAGAGCTGACCTCCCGCGGGTGACATGTCTGCAGCCGCCCCGACCTGGCTGCTCGGCCTGGATTTCAGCAGCGCGCCCAGCGCTCGCAAGCCGCTGACCCTGGCCTGGGGCCGCCGCGCCGGCAGCGTGGTGCGACTGGAGCGGGTGGATGAACTCCCCACGCATGCAGCGCTGAGCGCCCTTCTCGACCCCGCGGCGCCGGGCCCACTGGCCAGCGGGTTCGTGATGGGCTGCGACTTTCCTTTCGGATTGCCACGTGTGTTCGTGGAGGCGCTCGCCACGCGGGGGCCCGGCCTGCTGCCACGCTGGCTCGGAGGGCATGATCCCGTGCCGGGCGTGGCGCCCGAGCTGGCTCATGCACTGAGTGAGACCGAACGCCTCATCCGGGCCCTGCACGCGCACTGCGAGGACCGGGCCGGTTTTCAGCGCCTCGTGGATGGCTGGGGCGACACCTGGCATGCCGACCGCCCCCCGGGGCCCAGGCTGGCACACCGCACGGCCGACCTCGCCATCCCCGACATGGTCAGCACCAGCCCGCTGCAGACCCGCTATGTGCCAGTGGGCAAGATGTACTTCGAGGGCCTGATGCGCCTGGTGGCGGCCAACCTCGCTCTGCCCGGCCAGCGGGAAGGCCGCCCGTACGCCGTGGCGCTGGAGGCCTACCCCGGCTGGCTGGCGCGCGAGGTGCTGGGCCGGCGCAGCTACAAGAGCGACACCGTCGCCACCGACGACCGCCTGATTGCCCGCAAGGACCTCGTCGCGGCACTCGAGCAGGGCCGCACGCGCCTGGGCCTGCGGCTCAAGTTGTCGGCGGCCCAGCACGATGCCCTGGTGGCCGACCCGAAAGGCGACCGACTGGACGCCGTGCTGTGCCTGATCCAGGCCGCCTGGGGGCAGCAGCGCGCGGAAGCGGGCGACGCCCGGTATGGCATCCCGGCCGGCATCGACCCGGTCGAAGGATGGATACTCACGGGATGAGTGAACCGACCTTTCCGATGACCCAGGTACTGGGTCAACCCGCCGTGCAGATCCAATCCCCCGACGGGGCCCGGGCGACCGTGCTGCTGCACGGGGGGCACGTGGTCTCGTGGATTCCGGCCGGTGGCCAGGAACAGCTGTACCTGTCGCCGCGCGCGGTGGCCGGCGAAGGCCAGGCGGTGCGGGGTGGCGTGCCGGTGATCTTCCCGCAGTTCGAGCAACGCGGCCCGGACGTGAGCCTGCCGCGGCATGGTCTGGCGCGCAACCGCGCCTGGCGCCTCGAAGGCGGCCACGCCGGACGCGACCACGCGCAGGCCACGTTCGTGCTGCAGGACGATGAGGCCACGCGGGCCATCTGGCCGCATGGCTTCACGCTGGAGTTGACGGTGTCCGTCAGCGGCGGGCGCCTGGATCTGGAGTTGTTTGCCGAGAACACGGGCACGACCACCTGGCCGTTTGCCGCAGCCCTGCACACCTACCTGGCCGTGTCCGACCTGCAGCAAGTGCGTCTGCAGGGTCTGGAAGGCTGCCGCTATGTCGACAGCCTGCTGCGCACCGAGACCATCGAGGACCACCCGGAAAAGCGCTTCCACGGCGAGATCGACCGGATCTACGAGAAGGTGCCGGCTGGCCTGCTGCTGCGGGATGGCCCGCGTCGCCTGGCGATCGAGACCGAGGGCCTGCCGGATGCGGTGATCTGGAACCCGGGCCCCGAGAAGTGCGCGGCGCTGAAGGACATGCCCCCCGACGGCTGGCAGCACATGCTGTGCGTCGAAGGGGCCCGGGTCTTTCAGCCGGTCACGCTCGGGCCGCAGGAAAACTGGACAGGCCGCCAGAGCTTCACGCTGCTGAGCGCCTGAAGCCGGGCGTTCAGGGCGCGGGCACCGCGAAGGGCAAGGCCGCGCTGGCCGTGAGCCATGCGCCGGATGGGTGGCCGACCCAGGCACGGGCACGCATCGTCTGCCCGCCATTGAGTACGTACAGGTGGCGGATGCTGCTCGCCGTCGACGTGGCGGACAGCCCGTCGCCGAACAGCCAGGTGGCGTTGCTGCCGCCCGCCAGGCCGGAGAGTTGCAGCGTGCGCTGGCTGCCTGACGCGCTGGCCGTCAGACCGAGGCGGGGCAGATCGACGCGGGCCGAGGCATCGACCACGCCGGGCCACAGGCCGGCCGTCGGCACGTTGAATGCAGTGTTGCCCGACGCAGTGAAGCCGCCCGCCAGCCAGGTGTGTACCCCGGCGACAGCCATGGCCATGTTCTGGAACTGGTTGCTGGCAAAGCGCACACCGCCGGCGGCGCGCTCGGCGTTGATCAGGACGCCACCGCCCCAGTCTCCGCCACTGCCGCCGAACCAGTTGCCCGACAGCGTGAGGCCCGACAGGTTGGCGTTGACACCGCACAGGCACACGCCCCAGCCGTGCAGGCCCGCCGCAGCGCTGCCCTCCAGCAGCAGGCGATTGCCCTGGATCTGCATGGCCGACGCACCGCTGGTGACCGGGCTGGCGATGATGCCGACGTAGCGACGCCCGGCATCCCCCGCCCACCGGCCGGCTTCACGTGCGATGGTGTTGCCGCTGAGCACGGGCGCCCGGGTGAGGGACCACTCGCCGCAGATGCCGCAATCGCGCGCGTTCTCGATGTGGTTGCCTGTCACCCGCATGCTGCCGGACACGGGCCCGTTGTTGAACTTGTAGATGCCCGAGTGGCTGTCGTAGACCGCGTTGCCGTCCAGCGTGACGCTGTCGAGGATGGCCACACCGAGGCCGATGGCAAAGCCCTGCACCACGTTGCGCTGCACCGCCAGGGTGCCCGCACCGCCGAGTTCCATGCCCCAGCCGCGCTCGCTGTTGTCGCAACCCGCACCGCATCGCAGCACGTTGCCCTGAATCACCACGCTGTCGCCCGACACCACCGACATGCCGATCAGTTCGCGCTGGTCGGCCTCGAAACGCCAGTCGGACAGCACGTTGTCGCGGATGACGAGGCCGCGCAGGTTGCTGCCCTGCACCTCGATCCCCATGCGTCGCATGCCCGACAGGCGGTTCTGCGCGACCTCCGTGCCGGTGATCTCGAAGAAGTGCATGGCCTGGTAGACCCGGCCCATGCTGTTGTTGCGGATGACGCTGCCCGAGACACCGTGGCCGATCAGCGCGGTGTTGGTGTCGATGTTGTCGAACACGTTGTGCTCGATCACGCCGTCCTCGAAGCCGACGATGTGCAGCGCATGCATGCGCGTGTGGTCGGACTCGGGCGCCGCGGTCGGGCGGTTGACGTTGCGGAAGGTGTTGTTCACCACGCGGTTGCCCGAGCCGGCCAGGATGACCGAGGCCCCGTCGAACACGAGGTTGTAGAGGTTGAAGCGGTCGGCGCGCCCGCGGTAGGCCGCATCGATCAGGTGACCGGAGGCCCCCGTCCAGCGCAGGGTGGCGGTGGTGCTGGCGCACAGGGTCAGATCGGACCGGGGCAACAGCATTGCGGAGATCTGATACACGCCCGCAGGGAACACGAACGTGGTCCCGGCCGGGGCCGTGTTGATGGCCTGCTGCAGCGCGGCGGTGTCGTCCACGCCGTCATCAGGCCGGGCGCCCAGCGTGTCGACCGACACGGCTTGCGTCTCGGCACATGCGACGCGCGCGGTGGAGGAGGCGCCCAAGGGCGTCACCGCCAGCACGAGGCCGGACGCCTGAGCCGTTTCGTCCGCACCGGCTGTGGGCGCCAAGGCCACCGAGCCCGGTGTGGCTGCGCCACCACCACCACCGCATCCTGCCAGCGCGCCCGCCAACAGGCCGACCGCCAGAACCACACGCTTGAACATCCCGGATTGCCTTACTTGCTGCCTGATCGGCCAGGCGGCCGGGCTTCTGACCTGCGCAATGGCAGCCGGCCCGTCCTCACCCCATTAAACCCCTGACATGACACCCGGACCATCCGGACCGCCATGAATTGGACGGAGTATTCGTCAGAACGCGGATGAAGACGTGTCAAATCCTCACGAGCAAGCCGGTCGACACAATGCGTTTCAACTCGTGGCCAGAAGTTGCGTCACGTCGGCCGTGAGCTTGTCCGCGCCCATGCCGTAGCGCACGAACAGCCGCACGCGGCCGGCCGGGTCGAACAGGTAGCCGCCCGCGGTGTGGTCGATGGTGTACTGGTCGCCCTGGGTGGGCACCTTCTGGTAGAAGACCTTGAACTCGCGGCTGGCCGCGTCGGTCTCTTCCTTGGTGCCACGCAGGCCGATGAAGTCCTTGTCGAGGTTGCCGAGGTAGGCCTTCAGCACCTCGGGCGTGTCGCGGTCGGGGTCGACGGTGACGAACACGCCTTGCACCTTGTTGCCATCGGGGCCCAGGCGCCGACGCACCTCGGCCAGCTCGGCCATGGTCGTGGGGCACACGTCGGGGCACTGCGTGAAGCCGAAGAACACGAAGACGACCTTGCCCTTGAACTCGTCGAGCGACCGGGGGTGACCGTCGAAGTCCTTCAGCTTCAGCGTGCGGGCGTAGTTGGCCCCGGTGATGTCGACGCCGTTGAAGGCCGCCTTGGGTTGAGGCGGGGTGGACGAGGGCTTGTCGCAGGCAGCCAGCAACAGGGCGGACACCGCCGCCAGGCCCAGCCGACGGCGGCCGGGAGAAAAACGCATGCGCATGGTGGTCTATAGGATCCAGTAGTGGTCGACCAGCAAGGCAGCAAACATCAGCATCAGGTGGATGATGGAGAAGCGGAAGGTCTTGCGGGCCAGTTCGTCACTGTAACGCCGCCACAGCCGCCACGCATACGCCACGAACAAGCCGCCCAGCACCAACGCGCTGGCCAGGTAAAACCAGCCGCTCATGCCGTAAATGAAGGGCAGCAGGCTGCCAGCCAGCAGCACCACGGTGTACAGCAGGATGTGTAGCCGCGTGAAGGCGTTGCCGTGCGTGACAGGCAGCATCGGCAGCCCGGCACGAGCGTAGTCCTCGACGCGGTACAGCGCCAGTGACCAGAAATGCGGCGGCGTCCACAGGAAGATGATGAGGCACAGCATCAGCGCCTCCGGGTCGACGGAACCGCGCATGGCGGCCCAGCCGAGCACGGGCGGCATCGCGCCCGACGCGCCGCCTATGACGATGTTCTGCGGCGTCATGGGCTTGAGCAGCACCGTGTAGACGATGGCGTAGCCCACGAAGGTGGCCAGCGTGAGCCACATGGTGAGCAGGTTGACCCACACGGCCAGTACCACCATGCCGAGTCCACACAGCACGGAGCTGAACAACAGCGTCTGGGTGCGCGACAGCTCGCCGCGGGCCGTGGGGCGCCAGGCGGTGCGCTTCATGCGCGCGTCGATGCCTTGCTCGACCAGGCAGTTGAAGGCGGCTGCCGCCCCGGCCACCAGCCAGATGCCGGCACAGGCGGCCACCGCCGTCAGGGCCTCGGCGGCCGTCGGCACACCGGGCACGGCGAGCAGCATGCCGATGACCGCACAGAACACGATGAGCTGCACCACGCGCGGCTTCGTGAGGACGTAGTACTGGCGCCAACTGGACAGCAGGGCCGGCGCGGCGGCGACCTGGGGCGAGGCGATCGTGTCAGGCATGGTCGTCTCCGAAGGATGGGGACCGGCAAAGGGCCGACAGCACGAGAGGGGTGGAATCGACTATGGCGCGCGTTGCAGCCGGTTTGTAGCGTGAAGACCCTTGGATGCCCTCACCATGGCACCCGCGGGCCGCGCCCAGCCGGGCAACACCAGCAGGCGCACCAGCCACCACACCAGCAACGCCGCACCCAATGTGTGGGCCAGCGCGGCCACCAGCGGCCAGTTCAGCACCACATTGCTGAGCCCGGTGAGCAATTGCCATGCCCCCAGCCCAAGCAGGACGCGGCCCTCGCGGCGCCAGACGGTATGACGCCGCAGACCCCAGCCATAGACCAGCAGGGCCAGCAGCACGACCACAGCCATGAGGCGATGGGCCATGTGGATGGCCGTGAGCGCCGGGAGGGCAATCCAGCCCCCCTGTCCGTTCTCGCCCAACGGGCGCCACAGCGTGAAGCCGGTCGCGGCGTCCATCTCGGGCCACCACCGACCCTGACAGGTCGGGAAGTCGGCGCAGGCCAGCACGGCATAGTTGCTGCTGACCCAGGCGCCCAGCGCGATCTGCACGGCCAGCAAAGCCAGCACCAGCATGCCCGCACGGCGCCAGGGCGACGAGGCCCAGACCTTGGTGGTCTCGCGCTCATAGCGTGAGCCTGCCGGGTGCAGGGCCCGCACCTGTGCGGTCAGCAGCCCCACGCCCAGCAGCGCCCCCAGCAGGTGCAGCGTGACGATGAGGGGCTGCAGCTTCGACGTGACCGTGAGGGCCCCGAAAGCCCCCTGCACGCACACCCACACGAAGGTCAGCGTGGGCCACCATGGCGAGAGCGCACCGGGTGCATGCCGCCGCCGCCATGCCGCCACCATGAGCCCGGTGATCAGCGCCCCGACGGCTGTGGCCAGGTAGCGGTGCAGCATCTCGATCCAGGCCTTGTGGTGGGTGACGGGGCCATGCGGACGCACGGCCTGCTCGGCCGCGATGGCGGTCTTCGCTCCCCAGGGACTGGTCTCGCCATAGCAGCCGGGCCAGTCCGGGCAGCCCAGCCCCGAGTCGGTCAGGCGGGTGAAGGCACCGAAGACGACGAGGTCGAGTGTCAGAAACAGGGTGGCGACCGTGAGCACCCGCTGCCAGGCAGCCCAGCCGCGCACGCCCTGGCGGCGAGCGCGCCACGCCACCAGCGCCGTCGGGACCAGCGCCAGGGCAGCGCCCAGCACCAGCATCTCCAGCACAGGATTCAGGTCGATCAACGCAGCCATGCCCACCGTGCGCTCCATCCCGGCTCAGCGGCCGGCCTCGTCCCAACTGTTGTTGGCCTTCATCAGGCGAAGAAGGTCCTTCTTGATGTCGGCGGGATCGGCGTCGGCTGGCCAGCGCATCATCCAATCGCCTCGCGGGTCGACCAGATAGAGGTGCGCTGACAGGGCTTGCCCGGCGGCCGGCACCAACCAGCCAGACAGTGCCTCGCGATCCGCCTGCAGCACCCAGGACCCGGGCGCAGACAGGCCGGGCAGCACCGCGGGCCGGGGGGGCTCGCCATCATTGACCAGCCAGACCCGATCGAGTCTGTCCTTGTCCTTGCCCAGCACCTCGCGCAACTGGCGCTGCCAGTAGAGGTGGCGCTCGCACTCGGCCGCGCACGCGCCACCGGCCACGCTCACCAGCAACCACTGGCCCTTGAGCGCGGCCACCGACACGGCGCGCCCTTGCACATCGTGGAGGGCCAGCCGGCCATCAGCCGGCATGGGGCGCGAAGGGGTGATGAGATCGCCGTGGTTGACGCGGCCCTGCGGTCGCAGCACGTAGTACGTGAAGTAGGACGCGATGACGGGTGCCGCACACACCAGCCACACCAGCAGCATCTTGAGGCGGCCGCTGCGCGTGCGCTGGGCCTGAGCCAGATCCTGCTGGGCCAGGCCGTGCACGCTGAACTGCAGCGCGCTGTCGGGCGCCGAGCGGTCATGGGTCGACATGGGCAAGCGTCCGGTCGGCAGCCCGACGGGGGCGGATGAGTTGGTGCCAGACATAGAGTCCCGTGATGAGGGCCGCCAGCGCAAACCACTGAACGGCATAACCCAGATGCTTGCCCTGCCCGTGGTCCACCGCGGGCCACCGACGCCACAACCCATCGCCAGCCGGGGCTTCAGGGGCGGTCGCGTCGGCGCGGGCCAGTTCGGCTCCAGCTTGCAACTGAAGGACGGTGCCCGCCAGCGGGGATTGCCCCAACCACGCGGCCCAGAAGGCGGGGTCGACGTTCTGGCGCAGCACGGGTGCGGCGCCTTTCGGCTGGGGCTCCTGCGCAATCGAATAGACCCGGCTCGGTTCGGCCACCAGACGCCCTTGCACCTCGACGAGGCCGGGCGGGCGTGGCACCGCAGGCAAGTAGGCGGCGTCGCGCGGGGCGGCCGGATCGCGGGGCAACCAGCCACGTTGCACGAGCACGATGGCGCCAGGGCAGGCCGCGCGCTCATCGAGCCGCAGCGGTGTCACGACGATGAGGCCACTGCGTCCGTCCATGCTGCGGTTGTCCAGCAACACGGTGCGCTCGTGCAGCCATTGCCCGCGCAATCGCACCGGCCGCTGCAGAGGCAAGGTGCTTGTCGCTTGCGCATCGCAGGGCCAATCGGCGGCGGTCCAGGTCGGCAGGCTCGCCTGATGCGCCACCTGGTTCGCCAGCGCCGCCTTGGTCTCGGCGCGCCCCAACTGCCAGCACCCCAGCCAGACCGTCAGCCCGGTGGCAGCCAGCGCGGCCAGGGCCACCACCACGCGGCGCCCTGTCCCTTGCGGCTTCGGGGGCAGGGTCATCGCGACTCCCGCGGGGCCGGGCGCCCGGCATACACTGGGCCGATGAAGATCGTCTTCGTCATCGCCCTGGTCGCCATCATCGTGGCGCTGTTTGCCGCCGGTCGCGCCATGCTGCGCGACGGACGGGACGGCGAGCCCAAGAGCAACCGCATGGTGCGCGCCCTGGCCTTGCGGGTGGGGCTGTCGATTGCCTTGTTCGTGTTCATCCTGGTGAGCTACAAGATGGGCTGGATCCAGCCCACCGGCATCCCGATGGGCCAGTGAGTCCGGCCCGGGGGCGTCAGGTCCAGTAGACGATCACGTACAGGCCCAGCCAGACGACGTCCACGAAGTGCCAGTACCAGGCCGCGCCTTCGAACCCGAAGTGCCGCTGTGCCGTGAAGTGCCCCTTCTGCAGTCGCAGCGTGATGAACAGCAGCATCAGCATGCCGACGAACACGTGCAGGCCGTGGAAGCCGGTCAGCATGAAGAAGGTGGACCCGTAGATGCCCGACGAGAGCTTCAGGTTCAGGTGGGTGTAGGCCTCGTAATACTCGTAGCCCTGAAGCATCACGAAGAGCACGCCCAGCAGCACCGTCAGCCACATGAAGGTGAGGCACCGCTTGCGCATGTCTTCACGCAGCGCGTGGTGGGCGATCGTCAGCGTGATGCCGGAAGTCAGCAGCAAGGCGGTGTTGATGGTGGGGATCGGCCACGGCCCCATGGTGCGGAAGGGTTCGACCGTGCCTGCTGGCGAGGCCGTCGCCCCCGCCATCTCGGACGGCCACACGGCCTTGAAATCGGGCCACAGCAGCGCGTTCTCGATGTTGCCCAGCGCCGGCAGCACGTACAGACGCGCCCAGAACAACGCACCGAAGAAGGAGGCGAAGAACATCACCTCCGAGAAGATGAACCACGCCATGCTCCACCGGTAGGAGACATCGATGCGGTCGCTGTACAGGCCGGCTTCGCTTTCGCGTATGGCATCCGAGAACCACTGCGTGAGCACGACGGCCCACCACACCAGCCCGAAAGCCACCGAGTACGGCCCCCAGGCTGCCCCGTTGACCCACTGGCCGGCGCCGAGGATCACGAAGAAAAGGCCGGCAGCCGCCATCATCGGATGGCGGGATGGCCCCGGCACGAAGTAGTAAGGGGCCTGCCCTCTGGGTACTGCGACCGACATGTCTGACTCCTCAGGCCCGCACGGGGCCACGCTGGTTCACGACGACGACAAAACCGACACGCTGCTCACTGCGCCACCCCACTGCCGACGATCCAGCGCACAAGCAACACGAGACCGACCACGAAGGCGATGCCGGCCAGCACACCTGCCACGATCACGTGGATGGGGTTGATGTGCGCCACATCCTGCGCATAGTCGGTCGACTTGCGCACGCCGAAGAAGGACCACGCCACCGCCTTGACGGTCTGCAGGAACGACCCACGCCGCCGCGCCGCTTCGCGCAGGCCATCCGACGATCCGGGCTCGAGCTCGCTCACACCGATCCTCCTGGCACCGCAGGCACACGCCCGCCTACCTCGAAGAAGGTGTAGGACAGCGTGATGGTGCGAACGTCCTTGGGCAGGCGCGGGTCGATGATGAAGGTGACCGGCCAGCGCTTCGACTCGCCCGGCTGGAGCTTGTGTTCTGCAAAGCAGAAGCACTCGAGCTTGGTGAAGTGCGAGGTGGCCTGCTTGGGTGCGTAGCTGGGGATGGCCTGGGCCGCCATGGTCCGGTCCTGGCGGTTGCGGAATTCGTAGACCACCGTGGTGAGTTCGCCCGGATGCACGCGCACCGAGCGCACTTCGGGCTTGAAATCCCACGGGCCGCGGGCATTGGCGTCGAACTCGATGGTGATGGTGCGACTGAGGTCGACCTGGGTGTTGCGGCGCTCGCCCACGGCACCCGGCACCTTCTGCTCACCCAGCGTGAGCACGTTGATGCCGAGGGCCGCACAGATGTGGCGGTACATCGGCACCATGGCGTACCCGAAGCCGAACATCAGCCCCGCCACGACGACCAGCTTGAACACGGTGTCGCGGTTGGCCCGGTGCAGACGCAGCGCGCGGCGCCAGGCAGCATCATGGGGCGGTGTCGACACACTCATTGGGGCGTCAGCAGCACGATCTTGACGATGAACCCGACGAAGAACGCCACCGCCACCGAAGCCAGGATGAGGCCCAGGCGGCGGTTGGCACGAGAATCGGAAGGGGCGTTCATGGCGGTGTGTCCTGTCAGGGCTCCGGCCGTCAGCCCACCACGCGGGTGGCCGTGGCATCCAGCTTGGGCGGGGTCTCGAAGGTGTGGAACGGCGCGGGCGAAGGCACTTCCCATTCCAGGCCTTCAGCACCCTCCCAGGGCTTGGCTGGGGCCGGCTCGCCCTTGCCGCGCATGGCCGGGATCAGCACACCGAAGATGAAGTACACCTGGGCGAAACCGAAGGCAAACGCGCCCACCGAGGCCAGCGCGTTGAAGTCGGCAAACTGCATCGCGTAGTCGGCATAGCGGCGCGGCATGCCGGCCAGGCCCAGGAAGTGCATCGGGAAGAAGGTGACATTGAACGCGATCAGCGACCACCAGAAGTGCAGCTTGCCCTTCCAGTCCGGCACCATGACGCCCGTCCACTTCGGCCCCCAGTAGTAGAACCCGGCAAACAGCGCAAACAGCGAACCCGCCACCAGCACGTAGTGGAAGTGCGCGACCACGTAGTACGTGTCCTGCAGCTGGATGTCGATGGGCGCCACCGACAGGATCAGGCCCGTGAAGCCGCCCATGGTGAACACGAAGATGAAGCCGACGGCCCAGAGCATCGGGCCCTCGAAGGTCATCGAGCCCCTCCACATCGTGGCGATCCAGTTGAAGACCTTCACGCCCGTGGGCACCGAGATCAGCATCGTGGCGTACATGAAGAAGAGCTGGCCCGTGACCGGCATGCCGGTGGCGAACATGTGGTGGGCCCAGACGATGAAGCTCAGGATGGCAATGGAGGCCGTGGCATAGACCATCGAGGTGTAGCCGAACAGCTTCTTGCGGGCAAAGGCCGGCACGATCTGGCTGATGATGCCGAAGGCCGGCAGGATCATGATGTAGACCTCGGGGTGGCCGAAGAACCAGAAGATGTGCTGGTACATCACCGGGTCGCCGCCGCCCGCAGGGTTGAAGAAGCTGGTGCCGAAGTGGCGGTCGGTCAGCGTCATGGTGATGGCGCCGGCCAGCACGGGCATCACGGCAATCAGCAGGTAGGCGGTGATCAGCCAGGTCCACGCGAACATCGGCATCTTCATCAGCGTCATGCCGGGCGCGCGCATGTTGAGGATGGTGACGATGATGTTGATCGAGCCCATGATGGACGAGGCACCCAGAAGGTGCATGGCAAAGATGCCCGCATCCATCGAGGGGCCCATCTGCAGCGTGAGCGGTGCGTACAGGGTCCAGCCCGCCGCAGGTGCGCCGCCCGGCATGAAGAACGAGCCGACCAGCAGCAGCGCCGCGGGAATCATCAGCCAGAAGCTGAAGTTGTTCATGCGCGCGAAGGCCATGTCGGAGGCGCCGATCTGCAGCGGCAACATCCAGTTCGCGAAGCCCACGAAGGCCGGCATGATCGCGCCGAACACCATGATGATGCCGTGCATGGTGGTGAGCTGGTTGAACAGCTCGGGGTTGACCAGTTGCAGCCCGGGCTGGAAAAGCTCGGCACGGATACCCAGAGCCAGCACGCCGCCGATCATCAGCATCGTCAGCGCGAACAGCATGTAAAGCGTGCCGATGTCCTTGTGGTTGGTGGCATAGACCCACCGACGCCACCCGTGCGGATGGTCGTGGGCGTGGTCATCATGGCCGTGAACGTGGCCGTGGCCGCCTTGACCGAGCACTGCACTCATTGGAACGTCCTTTCGTCAACGACGCGTTGTCAGGGCTTCACTTGCGCATGGCCAGCACTTCGGCTGGTTGCACAAGCTGTCCGGTCTTGTTCGACCACTGGTTCTTCGTGTAGGTGATCACCGCCGCGATCTCGGTGTCGGACAGCTGACGCCAGGCCGGCATGATGTTGTTCTGACCATTGAGCAGCACGTGGATCTGCTTGCCCTTGTCGTCGCTGAGCACCACGGGCGAACCATCCAGTGCCTTGATCGCACCGCTGCCCTTGCCATTGGCCATGTGGCAGGCAGCGCAGTTGGCGTTGTAGACCTTCTCGCCACGGGCCACGAGATCGGGCAACGCCCACACCTTGCTCGGGTCATCGGCCTGGGCCTGCAGTTCCTTCTGCTTGGCCGTCACCCATGCAGCGTAATCCTCGGCAGACAGCACCTTCACGTGGATCGGCATGTAGGCGTGCTCCTTGCCGCACAGCTCTGCGCACTGCCCGTAGTAGTCGCCCACCTTCTCGGCGCGGAACCAGGTGTCGCGCACGAAGCCGGGAATGGCATCCTGCTTGATGCCGAAGGCCGGCACCATGAAGGAGTGGATGACATCGTTGGCCGTGGTGATGATGCGGACCTTCTTGTCGACCGGCACCACCAGCGGCTGATCGACCTTGAGCAGGTAGTCATTGCCTTGCGGCGTGCCGGCATCCGACAGCGCGCGGTGTGTGGCATCGAGCGTGGAAACGAATGCGATGCCCTCGCCCTCGCCCTTCAGGTAGTCATAGCCCCACTTCCATTGGTAGCCGGTGGCCTTGATGGTGAGGTCGGCGTTGGTGGTGTCCTTCTGCGCGACCACCACCTTGGTGGCGGGCAGCGCCATGCCGATCACGATGAGGAAGGGGATGACGGTCCAGACGATCTCGACCGTGGTGGACTCATGGAAATCGGCCGGCTTGACGCCCTTGGATTTGCGGTGCTTCCAGATCGAATAGAACATCACGCCGAACACCGCGACGAAGATGGCGCCGCAGATGTAGAGCATCATGTTGTGCAGCCATTGCTGCTCGACGGCGATGCGCGTCACGGGGGGGGGCAGATCGTACTGGCGCACGGCCGGTCCGCCCGGCAGGTCGCTCACGGCATGAGCCACCCCGAAACCCAGCAGCAATGCAGCCGACATCGCCGCACGACATCCGGACAGCGCGGCCTGCGCACGGGCCAGGCCTGCCTTCGGTACCACCTCACTCACTCGCTGACCAGGATCCAGGATCATGTTCTCGCTCGCCATGGGTTGTCGTTGGTCATGAAGGGGCTCCGTGACGGCGCGCCTGACCTGGCACGCCCTCGCCCGCTTACCGGCCGTCGAGGTGACGAAGCGCCCAGCGGAACTCGTCCGCCAGCTGACGCCGGTGTTGTCGCTGCACGAAATCGCCCACCACCACGCTGAGCCCGTGGCCCGAGAGGCGCACCAGAGATTCATCGTGCTGGTCGGGCTCGACCCGCACCCAGCGGGGGTTGAATTCGACGGTGTCGACCCGCCCTGCACGGTGCCGTTCAACCCGCAGCAGACCGGGACGCAAGGCAATCACGTCGCGATCGTCTGCGTGCCGGACCCACATCGTGAGGACCATGCCGATGCCGGCCAACTGCAGACAGGCAAGCGGCGCCACGGCCACGCCCATCAGCCAGAACCCCGCACTGAGCAGCAACGCCAGGGTTGCCAGCAGAAACAGTGCCCGGCCCGCCTGCCAGGGTGTAAGCAGGCGTTCGCGGGCGAGGTGCCATTCGGCAAGCCAGCCAGCGGCCTGGTCAGTGAGGCGCACGCGGGCCTTGCCGGAATGCCGAAGGAGTGCGTCAGGACGCCAGATGCCGAACTGCCAGAGCGCGGGGGCATTCATGCGAACAGACGACAAGGTGGCTGTCATGCCCCACAACTCCTCTGCTGTCGGCGGCTCGGGGGCCGATTCCGGCGGGTGGATCGGGTGACGTCAGGGCCTGTGAACCCCTCGGTCGTGTGACCCATTCTATGCAGGCACTTGCGCCATCTCAATACGGAATCGGGGCCATCTGGCTATGGATAACCCGCTGTCGGCGTTGCAATCGCACCGCAGGGGTTCACCCCTTGTCACCAACGTGGCGCACCATGCGCTTCATGTCGTCGAGCGACACGCGGGTCTCGGCGGCCAGGCGGGGCCGGGGCAGTGGCTTGAGCGCATGGCCATAGACCAGCTCCAGCGTCAGACCCAGGCGGCCATCCGGGCGGCGGCAATGGGTGTGCAGGGCCTCGAGCAAGCGGGCACGCCAGCGTGGTGTGCGCAAGCCGGCATGGCGGCCCACCGCCACGTTGCCGCCCCAGGTGCGCAGTTCGGCCAGCATGGCCTCGGCATCCGGCCAGGTCAGGGTCAGGCGCTCCATGTCCATCACCGGGTCCTGAAAGCCGGCCTTGACAAGTTCATCGCCCAGGTCGTGCATGTCGATGAAATCGACCGTGGGCAAGGGCCAGCCCAGCGCGCGGTACAGATCACGCAGTTCGCGCGCGGTGTCGGGCCCCAGCCCGCTGCACATCAGGAAGCCATTCGTGTCGAGCAGGCCGTGCCAGTGCGCCAGCAGGCCGGGCAGGTCGGCGGCGGCATGCAGCGTCATGTTGGCCCAGACCATCTGCACCCCATCGGCGGGCCAGCCTTCCGGGTGCGGGTCGCCCATCGTGGCCACGGGCGGGGTGGTGCGCCGCCAGCGTGCCCACCAGGGCGAGGCGTGAGATGCCTGCCAGGCCTCCGTGCTGCGGGTGGTGAGCGCCGGTGTGGGCTCGATCACCCAGCGCCGGGCATCGGGATAGCGGGCGGCCACGGGCGACACCCCCTCCCCCAGCCAGGCCGACCAGTCCACCCAGTGGGCGGGCTCGATGCGGATGGGGCCGAGCTTGTCGGCCAGGCGCCGCGCCACCTCGCCATGCAGCCACGGCGGCGACGGCAGGGTCGCGAGGCGGCGGAGCTGGCGCGCCAGGGCGGCGGGCTGGGGAGAAACGGGCGGCAGAGGGGCGTCGGTCATGGGGGCAAAACAGCGTCGGGCTCCCGCCTCGGGGCGATGGGCCGGCGGGAGCGCGCTCAGTATATTGATCGGATGCCTGCCCTGCCCCGCCCTCGGCATCAACCGCCCGCAACGGGTGGCTTCTGGTCCTGGCTGACCGGTCTGCCCGGCGCCCCCTGTCGCACCTGCGGGCGGTGGCAAGGTCAGGTGATCTGCCAGGACTGCCTGCCCTTGCTGGCGCCCCATCGGCCGCGTTGCTCCCGTTGCGCCATCACGCTGCCCGCCGCTCACCCGGCGGGCGAGCCTTGCCTGCTGTGCGAAGACTACCCGCCTGCATTCGACCGTGCGGTGGCCGCTGTGGACTACGTCGCCCCATGGAACGGTCTGATTGGTCGGCTCAAGTTTCATGAGGAAGCGGCCCTGGCCGCCGCGCTGGGCAGTTTGCTGGCCGAGCGCGTGGCACCCACGGTGCGCCGCCTGCGACCGACTGAACGGCCGCTGGTGGTGGCCGCGCCGCTGTCGACCTCACGGCTGTGCGAGCGCGGCTACAACCAGGCGGCTCTGCTGGCGCAGCATGTGGCGCGGGCCCTGCGACTGAGCTGCGTGCCGCACGCCCTGCAGAAGACGCGACACACCGACCGGCTGATGGGCCTGTCGGCCGACGAGCGGCGTGCGGCGATCCGGGGCGCCTACGCCGTGCGGGCCGATCTGGCGCCGAAGCTGGAAGGCCGCCATGTGGCGCTGGTTGACGATGTGATGACCACCGGCGCCACGCTGGACGAGCTCACCCGCACGCTGGAGGCCGCCGGGGTGCGCAGCGTGTCGGCCTGGGTGCTGGCGCGCACGCCGGCACCCGACCGCGCCCCGGAGCGCACGCGCTGACCTGCCTGAACGCGCGTCAGGCGTTGGGGTGATCCGCCGTCGGGGCCAGCAGGTCGATCAGGCCGCTGGCACGGCGCGTGGGGCGCTGCGTGGCGGCCGCCAGCAGCCCGGGCTGCGGCGCCATCAGCGTGAAGGCCTCGCGGGCGCGGGTGATACCGGTGTAGACCAGCTCGCGGTTGAGCAGCACCCCCCCGTGCGGCGGCAGCACCAGCACCGTGTGCTCGAACTCGGAACCCTGGCTCTTGTGCACCGTCATGGCAAAGGCCGTTTCGACGTGGGCCAGGCGGCTGACGCCCACCGATCGCAACTGCTCGCCATCCAGAAACCAGACCCGCAGCGCCCCGCCCGGCGTGGCCGGCGGCAGGGTGAGCCCGATGTCGCCGTTGAAGACGCCCAATGACGGATCGTTGCGGGTCACCATGACGGGTCGCCCGACGTACCACTCGCCACGCGGTGTCAGCAGGCCGGCCTGCGCCAGCGCCCGCTCCACGAGGCGGTTGAGGCCGATGGCACCCCAGTCGCCCTCGCGCACGGCGCACAGCAGGCGAAAGCGTTCAAAAGCGCGCAGGGCCGACGCCACCCAGGCTGCATGGGCTTCGGCGCCGGGCTGCGGCCGCGCGGCCACCACCGTCAGGTAATCTCGGTAGCTGGCCACGGCCCCTGGGCGGCCGTGCACCGCCAGAGCGAGCACCTCCGGCGTGGTGGCGTGCTCGTTGGCGTGCACCGCCCCGCCCCCGGCCGACTGCAGCACGGCGCGCACATCGACCGCCTTGCCCGCGTTCACCGCCAACGCCAGTTGCCCGATCGGGCCGCTGAAACGCCGGCTCTGACGCAGCATCACCGTCTGCTGGGCCAGCAGCGGCGGCCGGCGGCCCGCGGTGGTGTGGTAGCGCACCGGCAGCATCAGGCCCGTGGCCTCGGCTGCGTAACGGACGGTGTCCGGGCTGTAGGCCCCGGCCTCCGCATCGCGGCAGAGGTCGCCGAGCACGGCACCGGCTTCGACCGATGCGAGCTGGTCCTTGTCGCCCAGCAACACCAGGCGGGCGGTAGGCGGCAAGGCTTGCAGCAAGGCCGACATCATCTCCAGGTGGATCATCGAGGCCTCGTCGACGATCAGCACGTCCACGTCGAGCGGGCGGGTCGCGTCGTGTTGCATGCGGCGCGTGTCGGGCCGGGCACCCAACAACGCGTGCAGGGTGCGGGCGGCGCCGATGCGCTGTGTGAGGGCAGTCAGATCGAGGTGGCCGTCGAGCGCTTCGGCCAGGCCCTGCAGCGAGGTGTCGATGGACTGCTTGAGCCGCGCTGCGGCCTTGCCAGTAGGGGCGGCCAGGGCCACGCGCAAGCGGTCGGGTTCGGGGTCGAGCGCGAACAGCAGGGCGAGCAGGCGGGCGGCCGTGTAGGTCTTGCCCGTCCCGGGCCCGCCGGTGATGACGGCGAGGCCCGCGCGCACGGCCACGGCACAAGCGAGCCGTTGCCAGTCCGGCTCATCGGATGAGCCTGCGGCCGGTGCGGCGGGAGGGCCGAACAGACGGTCAAGCCAGCGCTGGACGGCCGGCGCTTCCACGGGCCAGGTTCGACTGGCGCGCTCGCGCAGTTGCCGCGCCACCTCGCGTTCGTGATCCCAGTAGCGGCGCAGATAGAGTCGTGGCGCGTGCGCCGGGCCCGCCAGCACGAAGGGCTGCCCCTGGTCGGCCGCTGCGTGGGCCACGCGCACGGCCAGGCTGGCCGACAGGGCTTCGGTCCATTCCGCCACCGTCGCGGGCAGCGTGTCGCGCACGGCCTGGCAGGCCTCGCGTGCCGGAGAGGCCCAGCCGAGCACGGCGGTGGCGTCTTCCACCAGCGGTTGCAACGGCAGGCAGGTGTGGCCACGGCCTTCCATCTGGGCCAGCACGGCCACGGCAAACAGCAGCACGGGCGACGCAGCGGGATCGGTGTCGAGCACGAAGGCCGCCAGGGCGCTGTCGAGGCGGCGCAGCCAGCCTGACTCGCTCCAGGCGCGCAGCGTGGCGAGCAGGTCGGGCGCAGCCATCGGCGGGCCGGCCAGCGCGGGTGCGGGTGCGGCGTCGAAGTCCAGCCCGAACTGGGCCGCATCGTCGTTGGAGCGGGAACGGGGCGGGCTCATGGGGCACGGACCTCGCTGTGAGGGGCTTCGGTGTCGAGCAGGTGATCGAGGGCGGTCATCAGCGCCGGCGTGGCGGGCACCCGGCACACGCCGCGCTCGGGCCCTTCGGTGCCCCGCAGGAAAAGGTAGACCGCACCGCCAAGGTGCTGCGCCGGGTCGTAGGCCTCACCCAGGCGCTCGCGCAGCAGGCGATGCAGGGCCAGCAGATAGATGGCAGCCTGCACGTCATAGCGGTGCGCGAGCATGGCGCCAGCCAGGGCCTCGCGGTGGTAGGCGGCATCCGCGTCGCCCAGGTGGTTGGACTTGTAGTCGAGCACCCAGTAGCGCCCTTCGTGCTCGAACACCAGGTCGGCGAAGCCCATCAGCATGCCGTGCAACTCGCGTTCGGGCAGTTCGGGGCGGGTCAGGCCGGGCAGGATGTGCGCGCGGCACACGGCATCCAGCGACGCGGCAGGCAGCCGTTGCGCCGGCAGCCAGAACTCCATTTCGGGCAGCAGGTGCTGCAGCTCGGCCAGCGCCGCCTCGGGCCCGGGAAGCGGCGTGAGCAGCACGGCCTGCAGCCACGCCACCAGCGCCTCGGCGTGCTCGCCATGGCCGGCGCGGGCGCAGCGCTGGCGCAGGCGTTCGGTCAGCTGCGGCCGGGTGGCCAGCGCGAAGTCTTCGGTGGCCAGCCATTCGAGCTGATCGTGCAGAAAGTTGCCTGCCAGCGCGCCCTTGGTGAAGCGATGGCGAATGGGGCGCTCGCTCGTCGGGGCGATGGCAGGCGGTGTTGCGCCCGGCGCCTCATCGGAGGGCGCCTCGGCGGCGGCTTCGTCGTCGGCCGGGCGGGGCAGGCGATCGCCCGGGGACGGGGCTGTCGGGCTCGCCAGCGCCCGCACCAGCGCCGAGAAGCTGCCCACGCTCCAGCGCCGGTCGAACCATGCGGCGTAGGGGACGCGTTCGGCCAGTGGCGGCGGGACTTCACGCGCCTGCAGCGCCGTGAGCGGGCGGGCTTCATCCAATGCAGCCGGCTGCAGCGCGATGTCGGGCTGTCCCTGGGCCAGCTGTTCCAGCAACGTCTGCCATCCTGCGGGCTCGATCGCCTCCTGCCCGCCGAGGAGATAACCTGTGGCGCTCAGGTGGGTGACGCATTTCGCGCTCTTGCCCTTGGCCTTGAGCGCGGCAAAGCCGAACCACAGCGCATGGCGCGGACGGGTCAGCGCCACATAGAGCAGGCGCAGGTCTTCTCGCAGCCGCTCGCGGTCGGCCAGTTGCTGCACGGTGTCATCCACTTCAAGGTGCAGCGTGCGCTGGCCATCGGCACCGGGCAGGCGCACCACACCCTTGCGGGCCTTCTCGACCGCGCGGTGGGCACAGCCAAAGGGCACGCACACGACCGGATACTCGAGGCCCTTGCTCTTGTGCATGGTGACGATCTTGACGAGGTCGGCGTCGCTTTCGAGGCGAACGACCTGCTCCTCGCTGGTGCTGCCATCTTCGTCGATCTGCTCGGCCAGCCAGTGGATGAGGGCCTGCTCGCCCTCCAGCCGGGTGCTGGCCTGCTGCAGCAGTTCGGCCAGATGCAGCACGTTGGTGAGCCGGCGCTCGCCATCGACTTCAGCGAGGCTGCGCGCAGGCAGATCGAGCACGTGCAGGCTCTGGCGCAGCATGGTGAGCACGCCCTGGGTCTGCCACACGGTCTGCAGGCGACGCAGCTGCTCGCTGCGTGCGTCGAAGGCCTCGTCGCTCGCTGCCAGCCAGCCCAGTTCATCCAGGCTCAGCCCCACGGTGCGCGTGGCCAGGGCCGCACGCACCAGACGGGCATCGAGCGGCTGGGCCACCGCCCGCAGCCAGAACAGCAGGTCGCGGGCCTCCTGGCTGCGGAAGACCGAGTCCTTCTCGGAGAGGTAGACCGAAGCCACATTGCGCAAGCGCAGCTCGCGCCGCACTGCGGCGGCCTCGCGCCCCGTGCGCACCAGCACGGCGATGTCGGCCGGACGCAGGCGCTCGAACCGCTCACCCGCCTGCTCGAAACCCGCTTGCGGGTCGTTGAGCCAGTGCACGATCTGCTCGGCACAGCGGGCGGCAAAGCCCTTCATCACCGAGCGCGCGATGTGGGCCGACTCGGTGGCATGCACGATCTGCAGCGCGGGCACGGGCCCTTCGGCACTGACGAACCGTTCAGCCCGGCCACGGGCGGCCACAGGCACGAAGGGCACGGGGTTGTCGTCGTCTTCGCGGAACAGGAAGGCGCCGGGGCCGGGGCGGTCTTCCGCCCGTGCGAACCAGTGGTTGACGGCGCCCACCAACTCGGCGGTGGAGCGGTGGTTGGTGCCGAGCATGTAATGCCGGCCTTCGGTGGCGCGCCTCGCCTGCAGGTAGGCGTGGATGTCGGCCCCCCGGAATCCGTAGATGGACTGTTTGGGGTCGCCAATGAGCAGCAGCGCGGTCTGCGGGTCGTTGTCGGCGGTGCGGTAGAGCTGATCGAACAGGCGGAACTGGCGCGGCGACGTGTCCTGGAACTCATCGATCAGGGCGACCGGATACTGCGTGAGGATGCGCTGCCGAAGTCGCTCACCATGTGAGCCAGTCAGAGCCTGATCCAGGCGCTCGACCATGTCGGCAAACCCGAACTGCGCGGTCTGGCGCTTCAGGCGCTTCAGGCGGGCGTGCACGGTGGCTGCGGCGTGGAGGCGCGCGGCACCGCCCGGGACGGGCAGGCCCTGCAGATCGGCGAGCATCTGCTCTGCATCGACAAACACGGGCGGCACCTCAATGGGCCCGGCCTTGCTGCCACGCGCGTCGAGCAGCCCTTCGGGTGTCAGACGTCGCGCGCCCGTTCCCAGTTCCTTGAAGTTCAGCTCGAAGGGCTCCGGCGCGTCGGCCCAGTCCTGCAGCAAGGCCATCCACTTGTCGATCGAATCGGCGCGCAGCTTGTTGCCGTTCCAGTCCTTCCGGTGGTCGTTCAACTGGGTGGCGAACCACCCGCGCAGCCACGTGATGCGCTCGGACCAGCCTGCGCGCAGGCGGTTCACCGCATCAGCCCACTGCTGGTGCTCGGTGGCGATCACATGCTGCAGCGTGCCTGCGACACGGTGCGCCTCGGGTGGATCGGCAAGCAGCGCCTTCATGTCCTGCGCGAGATCTTCAACACCGGGCCAGATGCTCAGCACCCGATCCAGCCACTCGCCGCGCAGGGGGTAGACCTGCTGGCGCCAGTAGTCCTGCACCGCTTCGGTCAGCAGACGGGCCTCGTCGGCCACCAGGGTCTCGTCGAACAAATTGCCGCTGTCGAAGGCGTGCTCGCGCAGCATGCGCTGGCACCAGGCGTCGATGGTGTGCACCGCCGCTTCGTCCATGCCTTCGGCGGCCATGGCCAGCCGCCATGCAGCGGCCTGACGGCTCGCGCCCTCGGGGTAGCTGGCCATCAGCTCGCGCAGCAGCGCGTCGTGCGGGGCCGGCTGCAGTTCGCCCCGGAAGCAGCGGGCAGCCTCGATCAGGCGCGCGCGGATGCGGTCGGACAGCTCGCGGGTGGCCGCCCGCGTGAAGGTCATCACGAGGATCTCGCCGGGACGAACCGGACGCGGATGGGCATCCGGGCCGCCGTGGCCGAGCACCAGGCGCAGGTAGAGCGCGGCAATCGTCCAGGTCTTGCCGGTGCCGGCGCTGGCTTCGATGAGGCGGCTGCCCCACAGCGGGAAACGCAGCGCGTCCAGGGTCTGGCTGGTGCTCATGCGGAAGCGTCCTCGGAATGCGGATGCGCGGCGGGCGTGTGGCCGATCGGCTCGGGATGGGCGCGCCACGCAACGTGGTCGCTGGCCCAGTCGGCCAGGCGACGGTACAGGGTCTCGCACACCTCGTCGTAACGCGGGTGGCCGCACAGGGTGTCGTAGTCGGGGAACAGGCGCGCCAGACAGGGGTCCTGCTCGACCTCGCCGCGCCGGAACTTCGCGCCTTCGTACGCTTCCTGGGGCTTGCCGTTGTCGCTGACCTGGGCCAGCCCGGTTTCCAGGGCGGCGGGCAGGGGTGCGCTCAGGCCATCGCGCCACAGATCGATGAGGGCCGCGAGGTCGGCATCGGCCTGCTCGGGCTGCATGGGGTGGATGTGCAGCGTGGCGTCGCTGCCCACGATGCGACCGCCCACCCGCAAACCGCAGGCGGCGGCGGCCAGGCTGCGCACCCACGCGCCCAACAGCTTCTTGATGCGCGGCGGGCCTTCGTCCAGGTCCTCCATCAATCGGCCCGGGTCGAGGGCCAGCCAGGCGCGCTCGACGGGCTCTTGCGGCGGCAGTGCGCCCAGGTCGGCCCCGGCCTCGGGCTCGTCACCCAGGTGGTGAAGCTGGTCCAGCCAGTCGGCGAACAGCATGCCGCGGTGCTCGATTTGCACCCGTTGCCGCGGCGCCGGTTGGGCCCACGCCTTGCGCAGCGTGTACCAGGCGGTCAGCGCGGGCAGCACCTGATCGCGCAGGGCCGAGGCCTGACGTTCGCCCAGGCCGCCCATGGGCAGCCTGCCCGCGCGCTGGATGCGCGCAATCTGTGCGTCGACGCGGGCAGCCAGCAAGGTGGCACCGGCTTCGCCCCGGCCTGCGCCCACTTCCACCACCACATCCTTCAGCAGCGCATCGGCCAGCTGGTGGTTCTCCAGGCCATCGAGTGCAAAGGTCTCTTCGTCTTCACCCAGGTCGGCCAGCTCGTCGAACACCACGTTGAGGCGCTGACGGAAGAAGGTACCCACAGGCCGGCGGACGAAGCTCGTGAGCTGAGCGAGTGTCAACGGTACATGGGGATCGGGCTCGAACGGAGGCAGCGGCGGGATCGCGGTCGCCATTGACGGGATGGGCGATGTCGCTTCGGCCTCATCTGAAAGAGGGGCGTCGCCTGGCCCGTCGGTGCCGGGCACCTCGTCCATCGCCAGCGGCGCATCGTGCGCGGCACGCCACTCGCGCGCGTGGGTGAACAGCAGCGAATCGGCTTCGAAGTACCGGCGGCTGAAAGGCTGCAGAGGGTGCTCGGTCGTGCGGTCGCGCAGCAGCGCGCGGCGGGTCACGGGGTCGGCTTCGTCCTCGGCCAGCCAGCCGGCGGTGAGGTAATCGCGCAGCTGCGACACCAGCACGGAGGGCGGCTGCTCGGTGTTGTCGCGCACGCTGCGACCGGTCCAGCTGACATAGAGCATGCGCCGCGCCGACAGCACGGCCTCGAGCATCAGCTGGCGGTCGTCATCGCGGCGGGAGCGGTCACCCGGCCGCACCTGCCCCGGCAGGCCCATCAGGTCAAAGTCGCTGCGCGGTGCGCGGCGGGGGTAGTCGCCATCGTTCATGCCCAGCAGGCACACCACCTTGAAGGGGATGGCCCGCATGGGCATCAGCGTGCAGAAGGTGACGCCGCCAGCCCGGAAGCGCTTGTTCAACGCGGGGGCATCGAGCGCGGCCAGCCAGGCTTCGCGCATCACGTCGAGCGAAACCGCGTCGGCAAAGCCGGCCTCGTCGCACGCTGTCTGCCAGGTGGAGAGCGCCTCCTCCAGCGCGGTGAGCGTGTGGCGATCGGCTTCGTCGGCGGCGGCAAACACCGCGGCAAGAAGAGCCCGGGCGCGATCGGCCCACACCGCAGGTGACGCATCCTGACGGGCCTCGGCCCACCAGGCCAGCAGGGCATCCAGCAGCGCGGCGAGCGCGCCGGCCAGCTCGGCTTCAAGCCCGCCCACTTCGTCATAGGGTTCGATGCCGGCAAACACCGCTGCATCGTCCTGGCCGACCGAACCGGCCAACCGCCCTGCCCCGCTCGCGTAACCCAGCAGCATGCGCCGCAGGCCGAACCAGGCCGTGTTCTGCTCACCACAAGCGGCGAGGTCCAGCGCTTCACGCTGACCCGCATGCAGCCCCCATCGGATGCCGGACCCGCTCATCCACTGAGCCAGCCGCGGATGCGCTTCGGGGTCGATGCCGAAACGCCGGGCCACGGCTGGCACGTCGATCAGGTCACGCAGCTCGGAGAGCCGGCTGCGCTGCTGAGGCAGGCGCAGCAGCCACTCCAGCGCGGCCACCAGCGGGGAGCTGGCGCGCGTGCTGAGGTCGGCGATGTCGAACGGGATGTAGCGCGGATCGTGCCGGCTGTGCTGACCGAACACCGCGCGAATCGCCGGGGCCGTGACCTCGACATCGGGCACCATCACCACCACATCGCGTGGCTGCACCGGCCGCCCTTCGGCGGCGCTGTCCGCAAACAGCTGCAGCAGCTGGTCATGCAGGACCTCGACTTCGCGTTGGGCACTGTGTGCCACGTGGAAGACGATGGAGCGATCGCCAGCAGGAACGCGCACATCGGGATGTTCGGCCAGCGGCACCAGGTCGCGCACACGCTGCTGAACCTGCTCGAGCAGCGTCGGCTGGTCGGCGTCCTCTTCATCGAACAGGTCGATGCGCGGCAGGCTCATCTGGCGAGCCTGCCGTTCTTCTTCGAACGCATCCAGCTGGCGAACGAAGTCGCGCCCCTGACGCCCCCACGCTGCGAGCAGCGGGTGGGCATGGGCATGCATGGATTCGAGCGGCACGGCGGACAGGTCCACTTCGCCGCGCAGGGGCAGACGCCGCCATGCGCTGCGCAACAGCTCCCGGCCGTCCATGATGTCGGCCCAGTGGTAACGACAGGGGTTGGGCACCGCCAGCATGACCTGACTGTGGCCAGACAGGGCGGCCAGGAGCTCCATGGTGGCCAGCGGCACGTGGGTCATGCCGAACAGCACCACCCGGCGCGCCACCGGCCGGCTCAGCGGCTGGCCCTGTTCCAGCGCGGCCACGACGCGGCCATGGAGTCGCGGGCGGATGCACGCGCGCTCGTGCTCGTCCAGCTCTTGGGTCAGCGTGCGCCACAGCGCGGGCTGCCAGCGCTGGTCGGCCGGCAAGGCGAGATCGGGTCGACCGGGCACGCGCAGGTGGTCACGCCCCTGCTCCCAGTCGTCGAGCCAGTCGGCGCGGTAGACCTGGTACTGGTCGAACAGGTCGGCCAGGCGGGCGGCCAGCTGATAAAGCCGGTCAGGCTCGTTGGGGCGCAGGAAGCCGGCAATCGGCTCGAAGCCTGGCTCACCCAGCAGCATGGGCAGCAAGCGCATCAGCCGCCATGTCAGGCCCGTCTTGTCCAGCGGGATGTGGGCGGAGACCGCGTCGGTACCCAGCACCTGCCGGTAAGTGCGCCACATGAAGCGGCCTGGCAGTTCGACCCGCGTGGCGGCGCACACCCCGGCCCGCTGCGCCAGTGTCATCTTGAGCCACTCGGCCATGCCGTTGCTCTGCACCAGGATGACCTCTTCCTCGAGCGGCGCCAGCGGGTTGCCCGCCAGCCAGGCCAGCACGGTGTCGGCCAACCGCTCGGCACGGTGGCTGTGCAGGGTCAACAGGCCGGGCTGGATCAGGGTCGTCATGGACAGAGTTCGGTGTGACAGCAACAGGATGAATCCGTCAGCAGGCGCCTGCAGAGAGGCGAGCCCGGTCAATGCGGCGCTCCGGCACACCGAGGTCCTGCCAGAGCTCAGGATGGCACGAGAACAGCAGGATCTGATGGCGCTCGGCCGCGTCCAGCAACACCCGCTTCATGGCATCCAGCCGGGCTGGGTCGGTGTGCACGAGGGCATCGTCGAGGATGATGAGCGTGGGGCGGCCGGCCTCTCGCAGCAGGTCGGCATAGGCCAGCCGGCTGATGATGCCCAGCTGCTCGCGTGCGCCGAAACTCAGCGCGTGCACATCGGCGTGTTCTTCGGCACCCGGCTGGCCGCGCGCCAGCAGGCGTGGGTGCAGATGTTCGTCGAGCTCGATCCGGGCCTGCGGGAAGAGCAGCCGCAGGTAGCGCTGCAGGTGCGCCTGCAACGGGGCCTGCAGCCGGGCGGTGAGGGCCTGCCGGTGCACCTGCAGCCGCTGCTGCAACAGGGTCAGGGCCTCGGCGCGCAGCTGGTACTCGGCGAGGCGGCGTTGCACCTGCGTCAGCCGAGCCTGCAGGTCGGCGCGGTGTTCGGCGAGGCCCTGGGTGCCTTCCGCCTGCAAGGTGCTTTCCAGGCGGATCAGCTGCTCGTGGCGCTCGCGGTGGCGCGCCAGGGCCAGATCCGCCGACTGCCGGAAACGGGTCACGTCGCGTTGCAGGGCCTCGGGCTGGGCCGCATCGATGCGCTCGCGTTGCGACGCCACGCGGCGGGCCAGGTCGTCAACCTGGGCCACCACCTCGGCCAGTTGGCGTCGGGCCTGTTCCCGCGCGGCCTGGCGCTGCGGGTCGGCCAGTTCGGCCGCCAGGCGCTGGCATTCGGCCTCGTCGTGGTGCAAGGCCGCCTCGGCGGTGGCCAGGGCTTCTCGCGCCGTCTGCAGGGCCAGCTGGGTCTCCTGTTGCTCGCGCAAGGCCTGCATCTCGGCCGCCTCCGCCTGCCGGCGTTGCTCGGCCAGCACCACGGCATCGGCCTGCGGCTCATCAGCATGACCGGCCTGCTCGATCTGTGCCGCGGGGCTCAGAACGGACAGTTCGGTGGCCAGGGCCTGGGCGCGAAGACGGCCTGCAGCCAGGCGCCCCTCCAGCGCCTCGACACCTTGCGGCGCCAGCAGGCGCAGGGTCTGTTCGGCTTGAGCCAGCTCGGCGGCGTGAGCCACCGCAGCTTGGTTGCGCGCCTGTGCCTCATCGAGCAAACCCGGGCTGCGCTGCTGCAGTTGCCACCGCTCGCACAGGTCGGTAAGCCGGGTCTCATGCTCACGCCGTGTTGCGGCCAGCGAGGCGAGGTCGCGGCCGCCGGGCCGCAGCCGCAGCGTGCCCACCCCCGGCACGTCGATCTCGGTGTCGTCCAACAGCGACCGCACGGCTTCGCCTTCCAGGGCTTCGCCATTGAGGTACACACGCTGGCCCGGCTGCAATCGCACCTCCATGCGCGTGGCCAGGACGCTTTCCTGCACAGCCAGATCGCGGAGGCCGTCGAGCGCAGCGCTCAAGGCCTTGACATCGGCGGGCGGGATGACCACAGGCACGGTCTGCGCACGCAAGGCCTGCAGTCGCGCCGCGTGGTCCCGCGCCTGGTCAAGCAGCGCTTGCTGTTCAGCAGACTGCCGCAGCGCCTCGGTGTGCTGCTGATGCAACTCGTGCCGACGGGCGGCCCGCTGCGCCGCCTGGTGTGCCGCACGGGCGGCGCCAAGCGCCACGTCGGCCTGCTGCGCCCGCAGGCGGGCCGCCTCGACCTGCTCACGGACTTCGGACACGCGCGCGCGGCGCGTCACCAGCTGGGCCACACGCCGCTCCTGGGCTTCCTCGGTGCGACGGTTGGCCTCCAGCTGATCCTGCAACAGCGTCCTGCGCTGGCTCAGTTCCTGAGCCTGTGCTTCGACCCGCATAAGCTCGGCCTGCCAGCTGGCCACGTCCTTCAGCGCGGTTTCCGCCACTTCCTGACGGCGCCGCAGCGCCAGCCAGGGTTGTTCTCTCTCGTCGCGCTGGTGCTCGGCACGCAGCGCAGCCAGTTCATCGACCTGCGCCTGGTAGGTCGTCAGCCGGCCGTCGATCTCGGCGAGGGCCGCGCGCCACTCGGCCTCGTCAGCCTGTGCCTGGCGATAGGCGCCCGCTGGCTTGCCCGTGCCCGGTGTCAGCAGCTCGGCGCGGCGGGCCGCCACGCGTTCCAGCACGGCATCACCCAGGCTGGAAGCCAGTTCGTCGGTCTGCCCGCCAAGGGCGCCCCGAAGGTGATCCGCCGCGTGGGCCACGGAAGCGTGAAGCTCCTGCGCACACCCCTGCTCGATCCACAGCAAACCCGGAATACCCCAGTGATCGGGCTTGCTCGCGCCCTTCAGGGCGAAATCGAAACCCAGCAGGCGCGCCAGATGGTCTTCGGCGTCGGTGCCATCGAGCTTCTGCGCCCCCACGGACAGGTCACAACGCTTGCGATGCACGAAGCGCTTGCTGAGCACGTACGGCACGCCGGCATGCTCGAAGCGCAGGTCGATGGCCGGCGCGGCACCGCTGTCGCCCCACGGCTGCAGGTCCTGCATGGTGGTGGAGCGATGGCGTTCAAAAAAGGCGGCGCGAATCGCGCGCACCAGTGTGCTCTTGCCGGCCTCGTTCGGGCCGGTCAGCAGGTTCAAGCCGGGCGACAACGCGCCCAGCACATAAGGCTCGCGGAACTGGCGCAGCTGTTCGACCCGGAGTTCACGCAGCAGCATGGGAGCCTCCTGCCGGGGTTTCGGGGGCCAGCTCGGCCAGCAGCGCAGTCAGCTGCACCAGGGCCTCACGGGCGACGTCACTGCCCGCCTCGGCGTCATCGCGCAGCTCGGCCACCACCTCGCCCACATAGCCATCGGCATGCAGCGCGGCCAGGTCAGCGTCAGTGGGGCGCAAACGAAGGCCGTGGCGATCGACGCGCAGGCTGCGCAGGCGCGCTTCGGCTTCCGCCAGCGCGGCATCGAGCCGTTGGTGCGCCGCCAGATCCAGTTCGCCTTGCAGGGTGATGTCCAGCACATCGGCCGGGCTCATGGCCTGCAGGCGCTCGACGAGCAGCGCCACATCGCCCGCCTGGTGCAAGCCGGCCTCCCACTGCTGCCAGCGCAGCTGCCCCACCGAGAGCGGCGTCACAACGGGGCGCTCACCCGGACCATCGATCTGCACGCGCAGGGCCAGACCGGCCTCGTTGTTGCGGAAGCGATCGGGCTCGGGGGTCCCGCTGTACCAGGTGCGGGCGTCGATCTGGCGGGCGCCATGCCAGTCTCCCAGCGCCAGGTAATCGAGCCGGGCGCGGGTGGCCCGGTCTGGTGCGATCGGGTTGGCCGAGTCGATGTCTTCGGCCAGGATGCCCGTGATGCTGCCGTGAGCCAGGCCCACACGCAGCAGGCCGGGCGGCGTGTCGACGGTGTCGAACCAGGTGGTCAGGTCGTTGTGCGTGTGGCGCTGCGTGAGCGGCGCGGGGAGCAACGCCAGCCCGGCTTCGGGCAGGAGCAGCACCTCGGGCTTGAGCGCCAGGTGCACATTCGGTGGCACGACGCCCAGGCGCTGTGCGCGCGACCACACACTTTCAGCGAGGGCGGCGTCGTGGTTGCCGGGCAGCAGCACCCAGGGGCCCGCCCAGCCCGCCATGGCCTGAAACAGCTGGCGCACGGTCTTGTCGGACACCGTCTGTGCGTCGAACACATCACCGGCCACCAGCACGGCCTGCGCGCCCTCGGTGGCGGCCAACTGCGCCAGGCGGTGGACGGCCTCCAGGCGTGCCGCAGCCATGGGCACGGCATTGTCGGGTTCGAAGGCGGGGTACTGGCGGCCGATCTGCCAGTCGGCCGTGTGCAGAAAGATGGGCATGGGCCGAGTCTGCCAAGCGCCAGGCTCAGGGCATGAGCCCGCCACAGCGCCTTGGCAAGAAAACGACAATCATGCCATGCGGCTCAGAGCCTCGGGCGTCGCTCAGCCCAGGGCCGCGCCTGCTCCAGTTGGGCGGCCAGCCGCAACAACAGCCCTTCCGCATCGAGCGGCCCGGTGAACTGGACGCCCAGCGGCAACCCCTCGGGCGTCCAGTACAGGGGCACCGACATCGCCGGGCGCCCCGTCACATTGGCCAGCTGCGTGTAGGGCGTCCACGCCAGGTTCTTCAATACGGTGTCATTGAAGAAGCGTGTGCGGCGGATCAGCCCGAACAGACCCAGCGCCGAAAGCAGCCGGTTCACCAGATGCAGGGCAGGCGGCGTGGACATGGCCCCGATCGGGACCGGCGGTCCATTGAGCGTGGGCGACAGCCACAGGTCGAACCGCGCGTAGAACGCCGTCAGGGCCCGGGTATGCTCGTGCCAACGGCCCATGCATGCGAGGAATTCGGATGCCGAAATGGTGCGGCCCACGTCGGCCATCACGCGGCTGTCGGGCTCCACATCCCGGTCGCGCAGGCCTTCGACACGGCCCAGTTCCTCCAGCAGCATGGCCTGCACGCAGAACCAGCCCTGCATGAAGTCGGCCATCAGCGCGGGGCCGTCGAACGGCAGGGGCACGGCCTCGACGTGGTGCCCCAGGTCGGCCAACAGGCGGGCAGCATCTTCGACCGCGGCCACAGCCTGAGGGTCGACCGGCGTGCCGGTGGGGGTGTCGGTCGTGAAGCCGATGCGCAGCGGCCCGGGCGGCCGCGACAGTTGGGCCAGATAAGACGCGTCCGGCGGTGGCATCCAGTACGGTGCGTGGGGCTCGGGCCCCTGCAGGACATCGAGCATGGCGGCCGTGTCGCGCACCGAACGGGAGACCACGCCCTGAACCGCGGCACCGAACAGCCCCTCGCTGGCCATCGGCCCCATCGAGATCCTCCCCCGCCCGGCCTTCAAGCCGAACAGACCCGTACAGGCTGCGGGGATGCGGATGGAGCCCCCGCCGTCGTTGGCGCCCGCCACCGGCACGATGCCGGCCGCCACCGCCGCTGCGGAGCCACCCGACGAGCCACCGGGGGTATGGTCCGGGTTCCAGGGGTTGCGTGCGGGGCCGTAGGCCAGCGGCTCGGTCACGTTGCGCGCGCCGAATTCGGGCACGTTGGTGGCCCCGAAGATCACCAGGCCCGCATCCAGCCAACGGCGCACAACGTCGCTCGTTTCGGTCGCCGGATGGTGGTGATGCCGGCTGCTGCCCCACCCCGCAGGCGCGCCAGCCCATTCCTGAAACAGGTCCTTGATGAGAAACGGGACACCGGCAAAGGGCCGGGCCGGATCGAAAGGCTGCTGCAGGCGCACCCGCGCCCGGTCGTCGAAGCGCCGCACGATGGCATTGAGCGTTCCGTTCGTGGCCTCGGCCCGCGCCAACGCCGCATCGAGCAGTTCGGACGGGTGAACCTCGCCGCGGCGGACCAGGTCGGCCAGACCCAGGGCATCGTATCGGGCGTAGTCAGCAAAGTGCATGGGCATGGGTGCCGGCAAGGCCGCAGTGTGGCAGACGGCACATGGTAGGACCGATGCAAGGCTCACACTGGCGCCCCTCGTCAAACTGTCACAGACGCTTCGCAAAATGAGCCGCTCTGACGAAGTCTGTCAGGAGGCAACACTTGGAACTCGGCATTCCCTACGCCAAGACGGAAGCCGCGCGGGCCCTCCTTCGCGCTCGCGACGCGACGCTGACGCCGCCCTTGCGGGCCCTGCTCATCATGATCGATGGCAAGAAGCCGGTGACGGACTTGCTGCCCGCCATCAAGGCCCTGTCGCTGAAGGCCGAGGACGTGCACGGCCTGCTGTCACGCGGGCTGATCGAGCCCTGCCCGCCGCCTCGGGCTGTGCGCCCTGAGCCAGAGGCGTCCGCCTCGCCCGCGCGCAGCCTGGCCGCCGCGAAGTTCTATGCGCTGGGCCAGTTGACGCTCATCCTCGGGCACGGTGACGCGATGCTGCGGCACGCGGCACGTGAGGTGGTCGACCATCCCAGTCTGATGGCATGGCTGGCCGCGTGCGAACAGGAAGTGGCCGCCTTTGCCGGCGACGCCCGTGCAGCCCGGTTCGCGGCGCTCGTGCGGGAGCTGCTGCCGGCCCCCACGGCCGAGCCGGCCGCGTTCGGTTGAAGGCTCAACCCGAGGCCGCCGGAAGCACCCGGGCTCGACGGCCCAGCCAACGCTTGCCCCACGCAATGCCGGGCTGCTCGACGTACCGGTGCAGCAGCATGCACAGCCCCAGCGAGACACCCCCCGCCAGCACCGCACAGATCGCAAAGCGGCTCCACGCTGGCAAGGTCAGGTAACCAGCGATCGACACCAGGGTGCCTGCGACCGGCAGCAGCACCAGCAGGTGCACCAGGTAGAAGCTGTAGGCATAGTCGCCAGCACGCCGGCCCGGCGCGGAAGACAGCCACCGACGGATCGGTGTCAGCAGCGGCCATCGGTCTGATCCCGCCACCAGCACGCCAAAACCGCCGGCCACGAGCGCAAACGCCAGCCCGTGTACGTCGGGATGCCGCGCCATTTCGACGCCACACACCACCGCCACCATCCACCAGGGGCCAAGACCGCTGCCAGGCAGCCGAGCCCGGGCCAGTGCCATACCGAGCAGGAACACATGCAGCTTCATGGGCAGGAAGGCGGGCATGGGAAAGCGCGACGCATAGCCCCACAGCAGCCCCCACACACCCAGCCCCGCACCCAGCACCAGCAGATGGCGACGTAAGCTGAAGGTCCGCCCCAGTGCCAGCATCAGGACGGGGAAGACCGCATAGAACTGCATCTCCAACCCGATCGACCAGTCCGGCAGGGGCGTGCGGAAGGCATAGTCGGGCCGCAGCCCGAACACAAAGGTGACGTGGTGGAGCACGTTGGCGAGCGACGCGTCACCGTAGCGGTCTCTGGACGTCATGGTGTCCGGGAACGGGCCTGCAATCGCCTCGCGGTAGTGCCCCAGCAACGGGCCACATGCCAGGGCGACCGCCAGCAACAGGTAATAGGCCGGTGCGATGCGGAAAAAGCGGCGCCCCCAGAACGTGCGCCAGGTCGCCGCGTTTTCCCACGGTTCACGCCCCTGGCGGGTCAGGGCGTTGTGGGCCATCAGGAAGCCCGAGATCATCATGAAGAGATCGACGGCCAGATCCCCCCAGGCGAGCACCGGCACGGCCCGCATGCCGCAGAGGATCTGCACATGCGAGAGGAAGACCCAGAAGGCAGCCAGGCCGCGCAGCCCGTCGAGGGCGCCGACATGGTGAGTCGCGGAAGTCGGGAGCGGGGCGGCGAGCATGCGGCGCATCGTAGAGCGCGCGTCTGGCGCAGGCAGCGCCTGCATGGCCAGGTGTCGCGAAGCGAGCGGCTTCTTACAGGCGAGACACGCAACCGCCGATTTGGTCACGAGCCGGTTCGCGTGCCGGAAAGAAAAAAGCCCCGCAGTCATTGACGTGCGAGGCTTTGATCTGGTGGGCGGTGCAGGGTTCGAACCTGCGACCCCTGCCGTGTGAAGGCAGTGCTCTACCGCTGAGCTAACCGCCCGAAACTGGTTCGGGACTGTGGTCCACCTTGCTGACTGCTTTGCGTTGTTTGCTGCAGCGATCAGCGAAGACCTAGACTATAGCACAGCTTCCAAAGATTTCCATATCGTTTTGCCGCCACTCGCTTTGTCGATATCTTGCAACGCTTTCTCGAAGGCCGCGGCTTCTTCGTCGCTCGGGCCGACCACCGGCAGCGTGAAGGCACTGAAGTCGACTGCCGCGACGTCCGACACACCGCCCTCCCCGCCATCGGCGCCATCGCTGTCGATCAGCAAGGCATCCTGCCCGCGGGTCATGTTGATGTAGACCTCGGCCAGCAGCTCGGCGTCCATCAATGCGCCGTGCAGCGTGCGGTGCGAGTTGTCCACCTCCAGGCGGCGGCACAGTGCGTCCAGGTTGTTGGACTTGCCCGGGAACATCTCGCGGGCCATCAGCAGCGTGTCGATCACGCCCGAGATGTGCTCGCGGAACTTGCCCTTGCCGCAGCGCGACAGCTCGGCATCCAGGAAGCCGACGTCGAACGCCGCGTTGTGGATGATGACCTCGGCCCCGCGGCAGTAGTCGAGGATCTCTTCGACCAGCGCGGCGAAGGTCGGCTTGTCAGAGAGGAACTCGTCCGTCAGGCCGTGAACCCGCACCGCGTCTTCGCTGTTGGGGCGCTCGGGGTTGATGTAGAAGTGCAGGTGTCGGCCGGTGAGGCGCCGGTTGACCATCTCCACGCAGCCGATTTCAACGATGCGGTCGCCCGTGTCCGGGCTCAGGCCCGTGGTTTCAGTGTCGAGAAAGATCTGGCGGGACATGGATACGGCAGCAATGAAAAAGGCGGCTGCCAAATGTAGCAGCCGCTCTGACCTCGTCGCAGGGTCACGCCCCCTAGAGCGACGACTGAACCCGTGGACGGGACCCCTTCGTCGACTCAGGTTCCGAGCAGGCAGGTATAGCCGTTGAACTGCTGATGGGCCTGCACCGACACGTCGGAGGTGACGTCGGCCACCGCCGTCAGACTGCCTTGCTCATCACCGCACGACAGCGTGCCGTCCCGTCGCTGCTTCGGCGCCTTCGCTCTGCCGAGCGAGTTCACGCCGACAAAGGGTTGCCACTGGTAGCCGCTGAGCGTGAGGTCCGTGCCGACGTGGATGTGGTCGGCCTGCAATGCGCTGGACAGCACAAACCCCTTGCTGTCAAAGGTGTAGCCGCCGCCCAGTTCGTACATGCCGCTGCGGTGCCCACCCACCAGGCGCAAGCGCAGCTTGTCGAACGCAATCTTGCTGCTGCTGAACGGGAAGGTGGCTTCCAGGCGCGCTCCGGCCACCTTGTGGCTGGCGTTGGTGCGCAGCGCGCGGACTCCGACCACAAGCTCCGGACCGCCGCCAAACGCCCAGTTGATGCCGGCGAACGCCTGGGTGGTGTCGCGGTCACGGGAACCGGTCGTGGTGGTGCCCGTGACAGTGGGCACAAAGCAGTACACGCCGGGGCCACACAGCGAACCCTCTCCAGCACGGGCGGGTGCAGCAGCAAGCCCGAAAGCCGCCGCAGCGACGGCCAGGATGGACAGAAGAGGAGAACGAGACGTCATGAGGAACCTCCTGATGCAGGGCACCCCAGCCGCCTTGCCTTGATTCTGATGTCGTCAGGGCCGCGACACTGGGGGCGCCGCGTCCCGCGTGGCCTCCGTGCGCTCATGCTGAAGAAAGCGGTCGACCGATCTCAAGGCCAGCGCCTGGATGGTCAGTGACGGCGACTCTCCTCCACCGGAGCTCGGGAACACACTGCCATCACAAATTAGCAAGTTGCCCCACTCGTGAACTTGACCACGGTCATTTGTCACGCTGTCTGACGCCATCTGTCCCATGCGGCAAGTGCCGAAGACGTGCGTGGAGGCGAAATCGTCGTAACTGCCGTACTCCATGCGCAGCGGCCCGCATCCGGACTGCTTCAGCACCTCGCGGCAGGTCTGCGCCATGAAGCGCAGGCGCCGACAGGCCATCTCGTCCACAAAGCTGTGGATGCGGGCGAGCGGCCGGCCCTGCTCGTCACGCGCCTGTGGGTCGAGGTCGACATAGGACTTCGGGTGCGGCAGGCTCTCGCCGATCGCCCCGACCGCCAGGGCATGGCCCACGGTGCGGCGCAAGCGCTGCTTGTGGGCGGCGCCCCAGCCGTCAACCAGCAACGTGGCGTACTTGATGGGCCCGGCCAGCTCGGCATCGAGCGTGGCGGCGTGGAAGCGCGCGCCGCCAATCACGCCCGGGATGGCGTCGGGCGCGTTGAAGTCCCAGCAGATCGCGTCGGCAGGCAGGCCCGCATGGCTGGCCTGGGGCTCGGGGTGCAGCGCGATGGACGTCCAGTGAAGGGTTTCGAGGAAGTGGCGCCCGACCTGGCCGTGTGCATTGCCGATGCCCTCGGGAGCCGTGGCTGAACGGTTGGTGAGCAGCAGACGGGGCGTTTCGATGGCGCCCGCAGCCAGCACGACCAGGCCCGCGCGCTCGGTGCGCTCACGACCGCGCTCGTCGATGTAGCGCACGCCTTCGACGACGCGGCGTGCGCCGTGCAGCAAAGTCAGGGCGGTGGCACGGGCGCGCACCTCGCATCGGCCGGACGCCAGCGCGTGCCGGATGAACGTCTGGTCGACCGAACCCTTGTCGCGCCGCGGGCAGCCCCGCGTGCAACCGCCACAGTGGTTGCAGGGCGGGCGGCCATCGTAGGGCTGCGACAGCGTGGCGCGGGGGTTGACATGCCACTGCTGGCCCAGCTGGCGCCCGGCTTCCACCAGGGTGTGCGAGCCACGCGACAGGGGATGCGCTGGCAGCGGATACGGGGCGCTGCGCCAGCGGGCACCCGTTGCCTGCGGACCGGCCACCCCCACCAGGCGTTCGGCGTCGACGTAGAACGGCTCGAGCTCGGCATAACCGAAAGGCCAGTCCGCGCCGACGCCGTGCTGGCTTTTCAGGGCCATGGCGGCGGGGTGCAGCCGGTGGGCCTCGCCCACATAGTGCAGGGTGCTACCGCCCACGCCACGCACGTGGCTGTAGCCGGTGCGCACAGCCCGTTGGCCGGTCTGCACCAGCGGGCCCGTGTCGTGATGCCAGCTGCGCAAATCATCCCAGGCAGGGTCGAGGGCCTGCATCTCGCCGTAGCGGTGGTGCCCCTGGCTGCCCGGCTTCCTGGGAAAGGCGTGCGTTTCCCAATCCGGCCGGTGCAGCGCGTAATCGCGGTCCGGATCGAACCAGGGGCCAGCCTCCAGCACCAGCACGCGCGCGCCACGCTGCGTGAGGCGCCAGGCCGCCGCAGCGCCGCCGGCGCCCGCACCGATCACGATGGCATCGAAAGCGCCTCGCACGGCTCAGCCCATTTCGTAGCCCAGCGGCTGCGGCGGGCGGGTGATCGGCAGGCCCCGCCAGGATGCCGGCTGCGCGTAGTACAGCGTCATCCCCCGCTCGCGGGCCCAGTAGAACAGCCGGCGCTGCGGGGATTCCCATGGCGCCCGCGCCATCCAGGCCACCAGCGCCTCACGCTCTTCGAACTGCAGCGAAGCAAAGCCGTCGCCATAGCGGTCCAACCAGGCGCAGCCCACTTCCGCCAGCCGCAGAAGCTCGGGCTGCGTCTGGGCCTCGGCCCACATCTGCTGCGGCACCCGCAAGGCCGAGGCCGCAGGGGTGAGCTCATCTGCCGGAATGAGGTGATCGAGCAAGGCAATGAGGGCCGCGGGCGGTGCAGGCGTCGCCCGTGCACGCGGGGCGCGGCGGACCGACGCGGCCGCATCTGCCCGTGCCAGCCAGCCCAGCAGACCACCAGTCAGCAACGCCCCCAGCAACCAACGACGCCGCCACTGCGGCAGGCTGGGCCAGGTGGGCGTTGCGTGGCGGGCCATGGCGCGGCGTCAGTGGTTCTCGCGCGCGTGGTTGATCGTGTACTTCGGGATCTCGACCGTCAGATCTTGACCGGCCACGATGGCCTGGCAGCTCAGACGCGAATCGGGCTCCAGGCCCCACGCGCGGTCCAGCAGGTCCTCTTCGGTGTCCTCGATCTCGTTGAGGCTGTTGAAGCCCTCGCGCACGATGACGTGGCAGGTGGTGCACGCCGCGCTCATGTCGCAGGCGTGCTCGATTTCGATGTGGTTCTCCAGCAGGGCTTCGCAGATGCTGGTGCCGGGCTTGGCCGTGATCTGGGCGCCCTGCGGGCACAGCGTGGCGTGGGGCAGGATCTTGATGATGGGCATGATCGGGGGCTCGGTCGGTGAGCGTATTCTGGGGCAGGCTCGCGCGCGGGTTCAGAGCTGGTCGAGCTGGCGTCCGGCCAGGGCCTGGCGAATGCTGCGGTTCATGCGCTCTGCGGCAAAGGCCTCGGTGCCCTGGGCCAGGGCCTTGGTGGCGGCCTCCAGCGCTTCGAGGTCACCGCGGTCGCAGCGGGCGCCGATCTGCGCCATCAGCGTGTCGATCTGGGCCCGCTGCTCGGGCGTCAGCAGGTCGCCATCGGCGGCCAGCGCGGTGCGGGTCGCCTCCAGCATGCGCTCGGCTTCCACACGGGCTTCACGCAGCGCGCGGTCCTTCATGTCTGACGCCGCGGTGGTGAAGCCCTCTCGCAGCATGTGGGCCACCTGTTCGTCGCTCAGACCGTAGCTGGGCTTGACCACGACAGACGCCTCGACGCCCGACAGCTGCTCGCGCGCCGACACGCTCAGCAGCCCGTCGGCATCGACCTGGAAGCTCACGCGGATGCGGGCGGCACCGGCGGCCATCGGCGGGATGCCGCGCAGCTCGAAGCGGGCCAGCGAGCGGCAATGCTCGACCTGCTCGCGCTCGCCCTGCACCACGTGCACCGCCAGCGCGGTCTGGCCGTCCTTGAAGGTGGTGAAGTCCTGCGCGCGGGCGCACGGGATGGGGGTGTTGCGCGGGATGATGCGCTCAACCAGCCCGCCCATGGTCTCCAGACCGAGCGACAGCGGCAGCACGTCGAGCAGCAGCAGTTCACCCTTGTCGTTGTTACCGGCCAGCTGGTTGGCCTGGATGGCCGCGCCGAGCGCCACCACCTCGTCGGGGTTCAGGTCGGTCAGCGGCGTCTGGCCGAAGAAGGTGCCGACGGCATTGCGCACGGCCGGCATGCGGGTCGAGCCGCCCACCATGACCACGCCCTTGACCTCGTCGGGCTTGACCTTGGCATCGCGCAGCACGCGCTTGACCGCCGTCAGTGTCTTGTCGATCAGCGGGCGGGCCAGCTGGGCCAGCTCTTCGCGGGTGATGCTGGCGGACAGCATGCCACCGGACAGCGCGCACGCCAGGTGGGTGCTGCCATCCGTCGAGAGCTTTTCCTTGGCGCGGCGTGCAGCCACCAGCACGGCGCGCTTGTCCTGTGGCGTCACCGCCTGCATCTGCGCCTGGGCCAGCGCATGGTCGGCCAGCACATGGTCGATGTCGTCACCGCCCAGGGCCGAATCGCCGCCGGTGGCCACCACCTCGAACACGCCGCGGCTGAGTTGCAGCAGCGAGATGTCGAAGGTGCCGCCGCCCAGGTCGTAGATCGCGTAGAGCCCTTCGGCGCTGTTGTCCAGGCCATAGGCGATGGCGGCGGCCGTGGGCTCGTTGAGCAGGCGCAGCACGTTGATGCCGGCCATCTGCGCGGCGTCCTTGGTGGCCTGGCGCTGGGCGTCGTCGAAGTACGCGGGCACGGTGATGACCGCGCCGAACAGGTCGTCGTTGAAGGTGTCTTCGGCACGCTGGCGCAGGCTGGCCAGGATTTCGGCGGAGACCTCGACCGGGCTCTTGCTGCCGGCCACGGTGTTCACGTGCACCATGCCGGGCGCGTCTTCCAGCTGGTACGGCAGGCGGCTGGTGTCACCCAGGTCGGCCAGCTTGCGGCCCATGAAGCGCTTGACCGACACCACCGTGTTGACCGGGTCTTCGGCTTGCGCGTGCAGCGCGTCGAAGCCGATCTGGCGGCGCACCTGGCCGTTGGCCGGGTCGGTGAAGTAACGCACCGCCGAGGGCAGGATCACGCGTCCCTGTTCATCGGGCAGGCACTCGGCCGAGCCGTGGCGCACGGCGGCCACGAGCGAGTGGGTGGTGCCCAGGTCGATGCCCACCGCGATGCGGCGCTGGTGGGGGTCGGGCGATTGTCCGGGTTCGGAGATTTGCAGCAGGGCCATGGGGATGAGGCTGTTGCGGTGCTCACGCACCGTCTTCGTAACGTTCGAGGCGGGCGTCGATCTCGTCGGTCAGACGGTCGATGAACATGAGGGCGCGCACTTCCTGTGCCGCCTGGGCGGGGTTGCCGTCGACATCGAGCAGCTGGGTGACGCGGGCCAGACGCGCCTTGCGCTGGGCCGACACCTCGTCGGCCAGCGTCTGCACGGCGTCGACGTTGTCGGCCTCTTCCAGCGCTTCACGCCACTGCATCTGCTGCATGAGGAAGTCGCCCGGCATGGCCGTGTTGCTCTCGGACTGCACCGGCACGCCGGCCAGCTCGCAGAGGTAGGCTGCGCGCTTGAGCGGGTCCTTCAGGCGCTGGTGCGCCTCGTTGACGCGCACGGCCCATTGCATGGCGATGCGCTGCGACGCGGCGCCGTCGGCCGCAAAGCGGTCGGGGTGCACCTGCGCCTGCAGGGTTTTCCAGGCGGCATCGAGCTGAGCCCGGTCGAGCTGAAAGGCCTTGTGCAGGCCCAGGAGGGTGAAGTCGTCGGCGTCGATGTTCATGGCCACAAACCTGTCCGGTCGAAAAAGCGAAACCCCACCACGGGGTGGGGCTTCATCCGACGCAAGGCAATGCCTTGCCGGTGCGGGCGGGCCAGCCCGGCGCCGCGCGCACGGGGAGCCCGGTTGCCCTCACCTCAGATGCGGAAGGACTCCCCGCAGCCGCAACGATCGCGCTCGTTGGGGTTGTTGAACTTGAAGCCTTCGTTCAGGCCCTCGCGCACGAAGTCGAGCTGCGTGCCGTCGATGTAGGGCAGGCTCTTGGGGTCGACGATGATCTTGACGCCCAGTTGCTCGAAGACCATGTCTTCCGGGTTCACCTCGTCGGCGAACTCGATCTTGTAGGCCAGACCCGAGCAGCCGGTGGTCTTGACGCCCAGGCGCACGCCCACGCCCTTGCCGCGGCGGGCAATGTAGCGGGTGATGTGGCGTGCCGCCGCCTCGGTCAGGCCGACGGACATGGTCTCGGAGACGGGGGCGATCTCGGCGAGCGGCCCGTTGCCCGGGCCACTGGTGCACGAAGCAGCGGTGGCAGTGTCAGCCTGCATTCTTGGCCTTGTAGTCGTTGACGGCGGCTTTGATCGCATCTTCCGCCAGGATGGAGCAGTGGATCTTGACCGGAGGCAAGGCCAGCTCTTCCGCGATGGCGGTGTTCTTGATCTCGAGCGCCTCGTCCAGCGTCTTGCCGCGCACCCATTCGGTGACCAGCGAGCTCGACGCGATGGCCGAACCGCAGCCGTAGGTCTTGAAACGGGCGTCTTCGATCACGCCGGTGGACGGGTTGACCTTGATCTGCAGCTTCATCACGTCGCCGCAGGCCGGGGCGCCGACCATGCCGGTGCCGACCGATTCGTCGCCCTTGTCGAACGAGCCCACGTTGCGGGGGTTTTCGTAGTGGTCAATGACCTTGTCGCTGTATGCCATGGTGATACTCCGGTTCGATCAGTGCGCCGACCACTGAATGGTGTTCAGGTCGATGCCATCCTTGTACATGTCCCACAGGGGCGAGAGCTCGCGCAGCTTGGCGACGCGCTCCTTCAGGGTCGTCACCACGAAGTCGATTTCTTCTTCGGTGGTGAAGCGGCCGATGGTCATGCGCAGGGAACTGTGGGCCAGCTCGTCGCTGCGGCCCAGGGCGCGCAGCACATAGCTGGGCTCGAGGCTGGCCGAGGTACAGGCCGAGCCCGACGACACGGCGATACCCTTGATGCCCATGATCAGCGACTCGCCTTCCACGAAGTTGAACGAGACATTGAGGTTGTGGGGCACACGGCGCTCGAGGTCGCCATTCAGGAAGATCTGCTCGATTTCCTGCAGGCCATTCCACAGGCGCTGGCGCAGGGCCAGCACGCGGGCGTTCTCGGCCTGCATTTCTTCCTTTGCGATGCGGAAGGCTTCGCCCATGCCGACGATCTGGTGCGTGGGCAGGGTGCCCGAGCGCATGCCACGCTCGTGGCCGCCGCCGTGCATCTGCGCTTCGATGCGGATGCGCGGCTTGCGGCGCACATACAGCGCGCCGATGCCCTTGGGGCCGTAAGTCTTGTGCGAGGCCAGGCTCATCAGGTCGACGGGCAGGGTTTTGAGGTCGATCTCGACCTTGCCGGTGGCCTGGGCGGCGTCCACGTGGAAGACGATGCCCTTCTCACGGCACAGCGCGCCGATGGCCGGGATGTCCTGAATGACGCCGATCTCGTTGTTGACCATCATCACCGAGATGAGGATGGTGTCGGGGCGGATGGCGGCCTTCAGCACGTCGAAGTCCAGCAGGCCGTCGTCCTTGACATCGAGGTAGGTGGCTTCGAACCCCTGGCGCTCGAGTTCACGCACGGTGTCGAGCACGGCCTTGTGCTCGGTCTTGACCGTGATGATGTGCTTGCCGCGGGTCTTGTAGAAGTGCGCGGCGCCCTTGATGGCCAGGTTGTTCGACTCGGTGGCACCCGAAGTCCAGACAATCTCGCGGGGGTCGGCGCCAATCAGGTCGGCCACTTGGGTGCGGGCCTTCTCGACGGCCTCTTCCGCTTCCCAGCCGTAGGCGTGGGTGCGGGACGCCGGATTGCCGAAGTGCTCACGCAGCCAGGGGATCATGGCGTCCACGACGCGCGGGTCGACCGGGGTCGTCGCGCCGTAGTCCATGTAGATCGGGAAGTGCGGGGTCATGTCCATGATGGGGACTCAAACAGGCTGGCGCCAGGGCACCTGCGGCCATCGGCCGACGGTGCACACGTCGCTGGTTCTTCTTGTGGGCTGTGGGGCAGCGTAAAACGTTCGATTATCGCGTCTGGCGTCCGCCGGCAGGCACCGGCGGCGGCCAAGGCCCTCATTTTGTGAGGGCCGCTCCGAGCGCAAAAACGGAATTCGGGGCGGTGACCTTGATCGGTTTGACCACCGGCTGCGTGGAAATCGCGCGCTTGATGGGCTGGGCTTCGACCGAGACGCCCTTGGCAATCTGGTCTTCCACCAGCTTCTTCAGGCTGATCGAGTCGAGGTATTCGATCATCTTGTTGTTGAGCGCCGTCCAGAGGTCGTGCGTCATGCAGCGGCCGCCGTCGTCGCCCATGCAATTTTCCTTGCCGCCGCAGCCGGTGGCGTCGATGGGCTCGTCGACGGCGACGATGATGTCAGCAACAGTGATGTCTTCGGCCTTGCGGCCCAGCGAATAGCCGCCGCCGGGGCCGCGCGTGCTTTCCACCAGCTCGTGGCGGCGCAGCTTGCCGAACAGTTGCTCGAGGTAGGACAACGAGATCTGCTGACGCTGGCTGATGGCCGCCAGGGCCACCGGGCCGGTGTGCTCGCGCAGGGCGAGGTCGATCATCGCGGTGACCGCAAAACGGCCTTTGGTCGTCAAACGCATGGCTAACTCCTTGGTCAGGAACTCGGGAAGGCGCGGGAGACGCCCAGGTGACCGTCGTGCGACCCAGCAGGATCACTGCCAGTTCCGGATAACCCTATTCCCGAGTGATTAGCTCGATTATAGAGATCCCCACTGTTTTGGTCAACTACACGTCCGGGGTTACCCCAGCAATGGCCTCAATCGCCCTGATAGTCTTGGTCAATGAGGGTCGTACGGGTCAGGTACCCCCTGAGCGCCAGCAAATGACGATCCCGCGAAAACAGCAAGCGGTCGTGGGTCGGTTCACGTGACCCATTGTGACCACGGGTTGGCGGCCCGCATGGCCACCGGCCGCGCAAAGCGCGGCAAGCCGAGGTCAGGCCGCCTGCTGTGCGCGCTCGACGCGCGTCAGACGCAGGTCACGGCCAGGTGCCACGAACACACCCTCCTCGGGCATGTCGAGCCGCTCCCCGTTGGCGAGCCGGAACTCGACCAGCCCGGTCGGCTCCCATTGCCCGAACGGGTCCGAGCCGACCGGCAGCCTGACGAGGTGTTCAAAGGCATGCACCGTGTGCAGACGTCCTTGCGGGTCGCGGGCACACAGGGTGTCCAGGCGATGCAGTTGCTTGTCCATGATGGAACTCCTGCCTGAACGGCTGGCCCGTCACCGCGACGGGCCACGACCGGAGGACGACTGTACGCCCGCGCTTCACCTCGCACAATCTCAGCCTGTGTGCGCTGTGCGGCCATGCACGCGCCGCGCTGCCTGCACGGCAGCGGCGCGGCGTTTGTGCTGCCAGCGCCAGCATCCCGTCACGCCGAGCACCAGCGGCAGCACCCCGCTGAGCAGGATGAGGATGCGCCCCGGCCAGCCGGCCACTTCGCCGTTGTGCAGGGGGTGCAGCCAGGCGAACAGCGTGTCGGCGGCACCGGCGCTCAAGCCGTCTCGCACACCGACGACCTCGCCAGTGGCCGCATCCAGCCACACCTGGGTGCGCGGAAAGCGCCGGCTGGGCTCGCCGGCTTGCCACAGCTGCACCCGCAACAGGCCGCCCACACGCGGCGCCGACTCGACCCAGCGAGGCTGCGCGCCGGGAAAGACGCCCTGCGCCACGCTCACCGCCTGCGCCAGCGCCATCACCGGCGGCCCGCTGACCTGCACCGGCGGCGGCTGGAACACCGGCGACACGTGGTTCAGCCAGGGCGTGATCTGACGCTGCCAGGTCAACAGCACCCCGGTCAGGCACAGCATCAGCAACAGCACGGCCCCGCCGGCCCCCGCCAGCTTGTGCAGGTCGTACACGCGGCGCTCCGGAGCGGCATCGCGCTTGAACGACCACGCCTGGGCCCATCGCCCCGAGCGGGGCCACCACAGCACCAGCCCGCTCACCAGCGACACCGTCATGAGCACGCCGAGCACACCGACGGCATGCCGCCCCGGCGTGTCGAGCAGCAGGCTGTAGTGCAGGTCGTAGAGCCAGGTCCACGGCTCCTGGCCCCAGAAGGCGGTGTGGTGCACGCGCTGCCCGGCGGTGTCCAGCCAAACCATGCGCGGCGCGAAGCTCTGGCCGCGGGTTTCAGCGGGCTGCAGGTAGCGGGCCACCACGGGGTCGCCCGCATTCAGCGGCAACTCGATGCGCCAGGGGCCATCGCGCGTGGGCTCGCTGGCGTGCAGCGTCGTCAGCACGGCGTCGAGATCGACCGGTGCGGGCTGCGCGTGCGCTGCCGGCACCGGTCGACCTGCGTTGAGCAGCTCGCGGTACACCACGAGCACGCTGCCGCTCAAGCCGATCAGCACCCAGAACACCAGCAAGGCCAGCCCCAGCCAGCGATGGATCTGCATCCACCGCCCCCGCGCCCGATTGCCAGGCGCACCTTTGCGCATCCCGTACATGGTCAGAAGCCCAGTTGCGCGGCCAGCGTCACGGCGCGGCCATCGGCCGGCGCGTGCAGGCTCTGGCTGCCATCCCACCACACGTATTCGTGCCGGCGATCGAACAGGTTCTTCACCTGGAGATCCAGCGTGAGCGTCGGCGACCAGCGATGGCGCACCTGGAGGTCGGCCACCACGAACTGGCCGTATCGGCCGTGGGTGTTGGTCTGCTCCAGGTGGTAGCTGCTTTGCGCCCGGGCGGCCAGGGTGCCTTCCCAGTCATCGCGCGGCTGCCAGCGCACGCCCAGCGCGGCCAGCACGTGGGGCACGTGGTCCACCTCCTTGCCACGGGTCAGGGGCGCGGAGGGGTCCGGGTCGACGATGCGGGCGCGCTGCAGCGTCAGGCTGGCCCAGGCACTGAGGCGATCCTGGACACGGGCGTTGAGTTGCAGGTCCTGCCCGTCGCGCCGCGTGCGGCCCAGGTTGGCAGAGTCGTTGGACGGGTCGTTCAAGCGGCGATAGACCTCGTCCGAGGCGATCTGCGTCCAGCTTGCCAGGCGTCCCTCCAGCCAGTCGGCCACGCGAAACTTCCAGCCCAGCTCCCAGCCTTCATTGATCGAGGGCGTGAGGTCCGTCGTGCGCGGGGGCACGAGGTAGCTGGCAGCGCCCACGCCGATCTGGAAGGTGCGTCCCCAGTTGGCATACACGCTGTGCGCCTTCACGGGCGCATAGACCACGCTCAGTTTGGGTTGCCGGATGTTGCCGTAGTCGTTGATGCCCAGCGTGCGGCCGTTCAGGCCATCGCGCAGGCTGCCGGAGAAGCGATCGACTCGCCAGGCGGGCAACACCGTCCACGCTGGATGGGGCTTGATCACCGCCTGGACGTAGGCACCGGTGTTGTCGAGCGCGAAGGCCTGATTGCGTGTCTGGCTCTGGCGCTGCTGGCTCGTCGTGAGAAAGCGCAGGCTGGCGTTGTCCTGCCATTCACGCTGCGCCCCCGCCTCCAGCTGCAGCAGGGGGTGCACGCGCCATGTGACGCTGCCCAGCATGCCGCGGTGGGTTTCCTGCACCAACCGCTCCTGCTGGCTCACGTTGCCGGAGAAGGTCACGTAGCGGCGATCGTCGAGTTCGTTGCGCCAGGCGCGTGCCGACCACGTCACACCTCGGGTGCCCTCGCCTTCTGCGTGCAGGCTCAGTTGGTTCATGCGTCGAAGGTCGTCGTCGGTGGCGTTCCATGCAGCCGATTGCCGGCGGTCCGCAAGGCGCTGCGCCCGCGTCAGGTATCCGGGCTCGTCGGCATGGGCTTCATGGCTTCGCGCCACCAGCCCGGCGCGCCAGCCCAGGCCTTGGGGCTCGTAGAACCACTTGCCCGTGAAGCTGCGCTTGTCGCTCTCGGCATGGTCGCGGTAGCCGGCGCCGCGGCGCACGCCCAGAAAGTAGTTCTGCTGCCAGCCGGTGTCGCTCTGCAGGGCCTTGGCCACCTGCAACTCGCCGGCACCAAACTGCCCGACGCTGACACGCGCAGCCCCCTCGTTGCCGCCCTGACGCGTGATGACCTGCGCGTGGCCGGCAATGGCGTGGAGCCCCCAGCGGGGGTCGTTGGTGCCCCGCACCACCTCGATGCGCTCGATTTCCAGCGGCGACACCATGTCGAGGTAGGGCATGTTGCCGTCGTTGCTGTTCGACGGGATGCCATCGATCAGCAGCTTGACGGCGTTGATGTTGCCTTCGCCATTGAAGCCGCGGAAGGAGGGCTTGCCGGACGTGGTGCCCTGCCGGAACTCGGTGAGCATGACGCCCGGCACGGCGCTGAACAACTCCCATGACTGGTCGACGCTGCGCGACTGAACCACGTCGGCGTTGACCAGGTCGACCGACGCGGCCAGGCGCCGGCTGGACAGCAGGCTGGGTCGGCTGGCCGTGACGCCGACCTGGCCCAGGGTGAGCGAGCCGGCGTCACCCGGGGCCAGGTCCGCAGAAGGCGAGGAAGGCGTTGCCGGGTCGGCAGCAGACGCCCGAATGGGCTGGATGGAGAGCAGCGCGGCGGCACAGATGGCCGTGATGCTGCCAGCGGCCGCGTGGATGCGGCAAGAGGCAATGGACATGGTGGTAGCAAGCTGGATGGCCACGGACCGGGACGGCCCTCGTGGGCCGGCGGTCACGTCGAGCGCGGTCATGCAGACGGCAAAAGCCGGCGTGACGGCGTGCAGACGCCAGACGCCCGGGCATCTGCGCCCGGGGCGGCGCACATCAGGCTTGCAAGGGAGGGCCCGTCGACCAGGGCGCGGCCCACGCGAACAGCGGCCGCGGGGCCTGCAGGAACAAGGCGGGCAGGTGCCCGCCCGAAGCGAGCAAAACCGGAACACGGAGCACGGCGGGCGGTGGTGCCCACCCCGCGTGCTGGAGCCCGCACAGCGGACAATCGTCCTGGGCCGCATAGAGGGCCGCACGGGATTCGTCGCCGCCTCCATCGACCCGCATCAGGCGCACCGACTGGTGAGTTTCGCTGCTGCCACACACCACCTGCCACACGGGCACACCGGCCGCCGACTGCAACAGACGCGTCAGCGTGGGCGCCAGCACGGCCACGCACACCCACGCCAGCACCAGCGGGGCCAGCCAGCGGGCGCGACGCAGCAGTGACAAAGGGGGGGCCAAACGCATGAGGGCAGTGTAGCGGGCTCTCGCCCACCCACTGCCCTCTTCACTCAATGCGCCAGCCGCGTGGCTCAGCTGCCGATGCGGCCGCCGTCGTCCTTGGTGATCATCACCGTGGCCGAACGCGGACGGGCCACGTTGCCACCGGCACCGTACCCGGCGTTGCCCGGCCAGTGGCTGGTGTAGCCGGCGCGGTTGGTCACGTCGCTGGTGTCCTCACCCGGGTGCTGCACGTTGATGAACATCACCTTGCCATCCGGCGTTTCAGCCAGGCCGGTGATCTCGCACTGCGACGGCCCCACCAGGAAGCGCTTCAGCGTCGACTCGGTCGGCTTCTTGCCCACCTTGGTGGTGACCGAGGTTGCGCCGTAGTTCAACGTCACATTGCTGCCGTCGCCCACCGTGCCCGGCACGCCGGCCAGCATCATGCAGTTCGTGACGTCGGTGTAGGCGCCGTCGTCGGTCTGGATCCAGCAGATGCCGGTGGCCTTGCTGAACACCAGGCCGTCCGGGCTGGAGAAGTCCTGGTCGTCGGTCAGGCTCGACAGGTTGATCAGCGTGGGCGAGGCGGCCGATTCGGCGCCGAACAGGTAGACGTCCCACGTGAAGGTGAGCGCGCCCGGCTCGCCGCCGGTCTCTTTGATGCGCACGATGTGGCCGTTGACGTTGCCCGACTGGGTGGTGCTGACGCCCTTGATGTCGGTATAACCGCGCGGGTTGGCGGCGTCCACGCCAATCTGGCTGCCGGTGGGGCTGACACGGCGGTTGCTGTTGTTGGTCATGGTGAAGTACACCTCGCCCGTGGTCGGGTGGGTGCCACACCATTCGGGGCGGTCCATCTTGGTTGCGCCCACGGCGTCGGCCGCCAGGCGGCTGTGGATGGCGACATCGCCCTCGTCATCGAAGACGTAGGTGGTGTAGCCGGCCACCGTCGGGTTGTTCAGGCTCAGCTCGACCCAGTCGCCCGAACCATCACTGTTGAACTTGGCCACGTACAGCTTGCCGCTGTCTAGGTACTTGTCGCCGGTGGCCACGCGGTTGGCGGGGTTGGCATCGGCAGCAGACCAGGTGGCCGTGCTCACGAACTTGTAGACATACTCGCCACGCGAATCGTCGCCCATGTAGACGGCCAGCGGCTTGCCCACCACGGGGTTCGAGAAGGCCGCGCTTTCGTGGGCGAAGCGGCCCAGCGCGGTGCGTTTCTTGATCACCGAGGTGGCGCTGTACGGATCGATCTCGGTCATGTAGCCCTGACCATTGATCTCGAAGCGGTAGTCTTGGCTGCCGTCCGCGGCCACGGCCGTGTTCAGCGTCATGTCCCAGCGGGCGTACTTGTCATCCGCGCCGGCGGTTTCCCAGTTGTAGCGGCTGGCACCTTCGCCACGGCCATAGCGGTTGAGTGCCACGTTGGCGTCTGCGCCCAGCACCGTGGCGCGGTTGGCGGCGTCGCCCGCGGTGCGCTTGAAGTAGCCCGACCAGTTTTCTTCACCGGTCAGCAGCGTGCCCCACGGGGTCTTGCCGGTGCCACAGTTGTTCAGCGTGCCGCGGGTCTTGGTGCCATCGGCCGAGAACTTCGTCACCAGCTTGGCATTGCCACGGGCCGGCCCGGCGATCTCGATCTCGGTCAGGCCGGTGATGCGGCGGTTGAAAGCCGAATCCAGCACCAGGGCGAACTTGCCATTGGTCTTCTTGAACTCGGTGATGGCCACGCCATGGGCATCGACTTCGATGTCCACTTCGGAGGCCACGCGGTTGGCGCCGGCGGTCGGGCCATTGGCGTGCAGGAACAGCGGGGTGATGTACTCGTGGTTCATCCCCAGCAGACAACGGTCGCTGCTGTTGGCATCCGGCGCACCGGCGGCCGACAGGCCGAAGTACTCCATGCCGTCGTGGCAGTCGCCGCTGCGGCGGTCGTAGCGGGTGTTCAGGCCATCGTCGGTGTAGGCGGACACATCCGAGAACAGGCGGTCGCCCGTGGCCAGCACCACGGTGGCGGTGTAGCCGGCCGGCACGGTCACGGTGTCGGCCAGGGTCTTGGCCACGGCGCCGAACGCGAGCAGGCGCTCCGTGGAACCGGCCGGCGTGGTCGCCGCCGGGGTGTCGTCACCGCCGCCACCGCACGCGGTGAGCGACAGGCCACCGAAGGCCGCCGTCATCGCCGTGCCGAGGCTGCCACGCAGGATGCTGCGGCGGCTCAGGCGCGCCTGAAGCACGGCATCGAACGTCGGGTTGTTCGAGGTGTTGGAGTCTTCGTTGTCGAAATCGGGGACGGACAGGTCGGTTCGCTTGTTCATGACTGCGGGTTACTACGATGAGGAGTCCGCAGATTAGTGAGCCCACATGAACGCTGGGTGACACCCCGGTGATGGTTTCATGACAGCGCCGAGACAGCCCTGTCTTCCGGACAGATCACGCCCGTCTGGCCGCCTGGATCGGCACGATGTGGTCACCGCCCGGCGCACCGAAGGCCTGCTCCTTGAGCAAGGCCAGCTGGTCGCGCAGGCGCGCCGCCTTCTCGAACTCGAGGTTACGGGCCGCTTCGAGCATGTCCTTCTCGAGCTGCTTGATGCGCCTGCCCAGGTCCTTCTCCGACAGCGCCTCCGCGCCCACCATCGACTTGGCCAGCGCCTCGGCCGCGCGCAGGTCGTCCTTGGCAGCGTTCGACATCACGCCGTCGATCAGTTCCTTGACCTTCTTGTTCACCGTGCGCGGCGTGATGCCCAGCGCTTCGTTGTGCGTGATCTGCTTGGCACGGCGCCGCTCGGTCTCACCGATGGCCTTGCGCATCGACTCGGTGATCTTGTCGGCGTACAGGATCGCCCGTCCGTTCTGGTTGCGCGCCGCACGGCCAATGGTCTGGATCAGGCTGCGCTCGGCCCGCAGGAAGCCTTCCTTGTCGGCATCCAGAATGGCCACCAGCGACACCTCGGGGATGTCCAGCCCCTCACGCAGCAGGTTGATGCCCACCAGCACATCGAAGGTGCCCAGACGCAGGTCGCGCAGGATCTCGACGCGCTCGACCGTGTCGATGTCGGAGTGCAGGTAACGCACCTTCACGCCGTTCTCGGTCAGGTAGTCGGTCAGCTGCTCGGCCATGCGCTTGGTCAGCGTGGTGATCAGCACGCGCTCGTTCTTCTCGACGCGGATGCGGATCTCCTGCAGCACGTCGTCCACCTGGTGCGTGGCCGGGCGCACTTCCACGACCGGATCCAGCAGGCCCGTGGGGCGCACCACCTGCTCGACCACGTTGCCGGTGTGCGCCTTCTCCCAATCGCCCGGCGTGGCCGACACGAACACCACCTGCCGCATCTTGCGCTCGAACTCCTCGAACTTCAGCGGGCGGTTGTCGAGCGCCGAAGGCAGGCGGAACCCGAACTCCACCAGCGTGGTCTTGCGCGCGCGGTCGCCGTTGTACATGCCGCCCAGCTGGCCGATCATCACGTGGCTCTCGTCGAGGAACATCAGCGAATCGCTGGGCATGTAGTCGACCAGCGTGGGCGGCGGATCACCCGGCTTGGCACCCGACAGATGGCGCGTGTAGTTCTCGATGCCCTTGCAGTGGCCCACCTCCTGCAACATTTCGAGGTCAAAACGCGTGCGCTGCTCGATCCGTTGCGCCTCCACCAGCTTGCCGGCGGCCACGAACTCCTTCACGCGGGTGTTCAGTTCGTGCTTGATGCCTTCGATGGCGTTGAGCACCTGCTCGCGCGGCGTCACGTAATGGCTGGAGGGGTAGACCACGAAGCGCGGAATCTTCTGGCGGATCTTGCCCGTCAGCGGGTCGAGCAGCGACAGCGCATCCACCTCGTCATCGAACAGCTCTACGCGCAGCGCCAGCTCGCTGTGTTCGGCCGGGAAGATGTCGATCGTGTCACCCCGCACGCGGAAGGTGCCGCGTGTGAAGTCCATGTCATTGCGCTTGTACTGCATGCGGATCAGCTGGGCGATCACATCCCGCTGGTCCATCTTGTCGCCCACCCGCACGATGAACCGCATCTGCGTGTAGTCCTCCGGCTTGCCGATGCCATAGATGGCCGACACGGTGGCCACGATCACCACATCCCGCCGCTCCAGCAGGCTCTTGGTGGCGCTCAGCCGCATCTGCTCGATGGCCTCGTTGATGGCGCTGTCCTTCTCGATGAAGAGGTCGCGCTGCGGCACGTAGGCTTCGGGCTGGTAGTAGTCGTAGTAGCTGACGAAGTACTCGACGGCGTTCTTGGGAAAGAACTCGCGGAACTCGGCATACAGCTGCGCGGCCAGCGTCTTGTTGGGCGCAAACACGATGGCCGGCCGGCCCACGCGGGCGATCACGTTGGCCATGGTGAAGGTCTTGCCCGAGCCCGTCACGCCCAGCAGCGTCTGGTAGCTCAGGCCGTCTTCCACGCCTTCCACCAATTGCGCGATGGCTGTGGGCTGGTCGCCCGCCGGCGGATAGGGCTGGAACAGCTCGAAGGGCGAATCGGGGTAGGACACGAACTGCCCGGCCGGTGCCCCCGTCTCATCCCCCTGCGCCGTGGATTCCGCACCCTGTGTGCGGGCTTCGCGTTGACTTGGTTCTGACATGAGGGCCACAGTGGGAATAAAATAAAGGGTTTGCCCGATTCCTCTTTCGTTACAGAGGTGGCCACAAGCCTCGGGACAAGACCCTTCAGATTACCGCAACCGACCGGAGACTGCTTGCATGGCCTCGTTGTTCGCTTCCGTTGAAATGGCTCCCCGTGACCCCATCCTGGGCCTCAACGAACAATTCAATGCCGACACCAACCCCAACAAGGTGAACCTGGGTGTGGGCGTTTACACGGACGATCAGGGCAAGCTGCCCCTGCTGAAGTGCGTGGCCGCTGCTGAGAAGCAGATGTCCGAGACCCTGAAGCCCCGCGGCTACCTGCCCATCGACGGCATTGCTGCGTATGACAAGGCCGTGCAAGGCCTGGTGTTCGGTGCCGAGCACCCCGCCGTCAAGGGCGGCCGCATCGCCACGGCCCAGGCCATTGGCGGCACAGGCGGCCTGAAGCTGGGCGCCGACTTCCTCAAGCGCCTGCAACCCAATGCCACCGTCCTGATCTCGGACCCGAGCTGGGAAAACCACCGCGCCCTGTTCGAATCGGCCGGCTTCCCGGTCGATACCTACCCGTACTACGACGCGGCCAACCGCGGCATCAACTTCGACGGCATGCTGGCCAAGCTGAAGGCTTCGCCCGCCGGCACCATCGTCGTGCTGCACGCCTGCTGCCACAACCCGACCGGCTACGACCTGACCGACGCCCAGTGGGATGAAGTCATCAACGTGGTCAAGGCCCAGGGCCTGGTCGCCTTCCTCGACATGGCCTACCAGGGCTTCGGCAATGGCATCGCCGAAGACGGCGCCGTGGTGCTGAAGTTCCTGGAAGCCGGCCTGAGCTTCTTCGTGTCCACCTCGTTCTCGAAGAGCTTCTCGCTGTACGGCGAGCGCGTCGGCGCCCTGAGCATCGTGAGCGAAACCGCCGAAGAGTGCGCCCGCGTGCTGAGCCAGCTCAAGCGCGTGATCCGCACCAACTACTCCAACCCGCCGACGCACGGCGCCCAGGTGGTGGCCACCGTGCTGAGCACGCCCGAGCTGCGCGCCATGTGGGAAGACGAGCTGGCCGGCATGCGCGACCGCATCAAGCTGATGCGCACGGCCCTGGTCAACGAACTGACCGCCGCCGGCGTGCAGGGCGACCTGAGCTACATCACCCGCCAGAAGGGCATGTTCAGCTACTCCGGCCTGAACGCCGCCCAGATGCAGCGTCTGCGCTCCGAATTCGGCATCTACGGTGTCGACTCGGGCCGCATCTGCGTGGCCGCGCTGAACACCGGTAACCTCAAGGCTGTGGCCGCTGCCATCAAGGCCGTGATGTAAATCGGCTGCGTGGGCGGCCTGACGAGGCCGCCTTCACAGCAAGACAAAGGGCTCCCGCGGGAGCCCTTTTTGTTGGCTTGCCGAGCGCCTGCTCAGCAGTTGCCCTTCTTGGCCTGGCCCGGGGGGCAGTGGTGCCCCTGCCCTGCCGGCACCACCACGCCACGCGGGTCGACCACGACCGCGGCATTGGGCGTGTAGACGGCGCAGCCATTGAGGGCGACCACGGCGGTGCACAGGGCGAAAACGATGCTGGCGTGCTTCATAAAAAGGGGCGATGAGGAACTGCGATCGGCCCATTCTACGGTGGTGCGCTCTTCCTGTCTGGCCGGCTTTCTGCGCGATAGGCCTGCCGCTCGAAGGGGTTGTCGAGGTACATGCGCCGGCCACGCAGCCCCTGCCACAGGCTGGCCAGCACATAGGCAGGCAGGAAGAACGGCCCCCACACCTCGGCCTGGCGCACGTGAACATGCTCATGGCGGCGCACACGGCGCAGTTCGGCGGCACTGACGCCCAGGATAACGTGGCCCAGCGTGATCGCGCTGAAGCCGAACGGCGCCGGTGCGCGGGCCACGAGACGCCCGATCCCTCCGCCATGGACCTCGCACGCGCCCTGCACCCATCGCGCCCGGGCACCGAACGCCACGCACACCAGCGCCAGCACGGCGCCCACCAGCGTGGTGGGCAGCGCCCAGAGGTAGGCAAGCACGCGCATGGGGCTCAGGCGGCAGGCAGGCTCCGCCAGCGAAAGAAAGCCACGATGTACCCCAGCAAGCCCAGCCCCAGGGGAAACAACCCCACCCACGGGTAGACGGCGGCGTTGGCCGAGGCGATGTCGGTGGCCAGCGCGCGGCCGGCATGCCCGTCCACCACCATGCCATAGGCCCGCACCGGCAGCTCGGCGCCAGGCTCGCCCTCGGGTTGCAGCACGTAGAAGGACAGCGCCGTCTGCCCGGGCCGCCAGGAAGCGGCCTGCTCGGTGGCACCCAGGTGGTTCAGCTCGAAGGTGCGCGCGTCGTTCGCGACACGGAACTGAACCCAGTCGCCGCGCCGGCCTGCGCTGGTGACAGTGACCTCATGCAAGGTGCCGCCCACCGCGCGATAGGCCGTGGCGTCGTCTGGCAGAGGCTGGGGCGGCCGCGCCAGAAAGAGCAAGCCCATGCCGAAGATGAGCGTGCAGATGACGAGGAACAAGACCAGATCGCGGCGGGTACGGAGTTGAAACATGGCTTGGTGGGACAACCCGGCCCAAGCATAGCCGGATCACCGCCACCCAAGCGCAGGACGGCGACCGCGCTGCCTGCGCACCATGGCCGCCACGCACGCCAGCCCGCTGACCACGAGGGCCGTGCTGGCCGGTTCAGGCACCGGCGCCAGGCCATTGGGCCCCAGCACGTTGCCCGCCGCGTCGGCGCCGGTGAAGTCCGCCACCCGGCCGCCCTGCCAGTAGGCCTCGATGCCGGTCAGCACCGCCGTCTGGCTGAAATCGGACGTGATCGATGCCCCCAGGCAGCAGGGATACACATCGGTGAGCAGCGCCACCTCCACCTCGAACGGCACGCCCCACTGCATCGAGAAATTGGCGGTGCTGGTGACCTCTGCCGAGCCAGAGAACGCGCCCGGTGCGGTCACGAAACCGCCAGGCAGGCCGGTGCTACCGCCGCGCCGGTAAGGCTCGCCGTCGTTCACCACCGTGCCCATGAAGGCATTCCAGATGCCGGCCGGCGAGCCATTGACCCGGATGCCAAGGCGCACATCGCCCTGCTGCGTATAAGGCGCGTTCGACAGGCTGCTCATCAGGCCTTCAACCAGAAAGCGGAAGTTGACCTGCCCGGGCGAGCCGGTTGCAATGCCACTGCTCGTCAACGTCACGGGCACGCTGAAGCGGGCAAAGGCAGATGACTGGTGGTAGGTGAAGGCCGATGTGCTGCCCGTCATGGTGCCCTCGGCCGCTGCGCCGAGGTTCCAGTACCCCACCCTGGCCATGGCGCTGCCGGTGTAGCTGCCCCCGCTGACCGACCCCACCGCAGTCTGCCTGGCGGTGAGCGTGCCCGTCGTGCCCGTCTGGTTCTGGATGCCCCCTTGAAGGTTGCAGCCCGCAAAGCCCTCCGTCGGCATCGTGAGGCCGGCAAACCAGCCGTCGCCGATGGTGGGGCCGCTGGTGGCGCAGGCAAAGGCGCCAGTGCCCTGCGCCACGCCGGCCACGGCCCCGGCGTAGGCTTGCAGCGCCTGGGCGGAGGCCGCGCCGGAGGCGAGCACCAATGCGCCCCCCGCGATGAGGCCCGGCAGAAGCCAGGCGCTGGAGGATGCTCGTGTCATCGCGTGCCCCTCGGCCGCCGGGATGGCGGCCGCTGCCGACCGAGTTTAGGAAGCGGACGGGCGGGCGATATCCCTAGCCGTAGGGGCGCACATCGGAACGGCGCTTGCCCTGCGTTCCCAGCCCCGGCGCAGATCGGCAGTGGGGTGTGGCGATCAGCCCGTTGTGCGCGCGGCAGGGCGGGTCGTGTTGACCCATTCCTGCACGCTGGCGCGCTGCCACTGCTCGGTGGCGTAACGGGCCAGGTGCTCGGGCACCGGGTCGCCGGCCAGCACCAGGCGGTTCAGCATCAGCGCGAGGTCGGTGTCGGCAATGCACCATGTGCCGAACAGCGTGCTGCCGTGCTGGCGCAGCCAGCCATCGGCTGCCTTGAACAGCCGCTCGGCCGCCGCCCGCGCCTCATCAGACAGCGGCGGCACCGGCGTGCGCAGAAACACCACCTCGGTGGTGCGCTCGGAGCGGATGGGCATCAGGTCGCTGCGCAGCCAGGCCTGGATCTCGCGCGCCCGGGCCCGATCCTGAACGTTGGCCGGGTAGATGGGCGTGGCCGGAAACGCCTCTTCCAGGTACTCGCAGATGGCCGACGACTCGGACAGGTTGAAGCCATCGTGGCTGAGCGTGGGCACGCGCAGCGTGCTGGAGACGCCGGCATAGCCCGCAGCCAGATGCTCGCCGCGCTGCAGATCGACCAGCGCCGATTCGAACGGGATGGCCTTTTCGCGGAGGGCGACGAACGCCGACATGGCGTAGGGAGACAGGTGGTTCGAATCGATGAAGAGTTTCATGGTGGTACGCGTGATTGCAGTAGCGAAATCGTCAGCGGAATGAAGCCGAGGCAGACCAGGCCATAAAGCAGATGGTTGCCTGAACGGGGGTCGAAGTCCAGCCAGATCTTCCGCCATGGCTTGCGCATCAGCAAGCGGCCCACGCCCACATCGAACGCTGCCATGAAGAGCGACAACCCCAGGCCCAACGCCAGGTGCGCCACGGGCGAGCGAAGGCCAATCCCGGGAACCTGCCACAGACACAAGGCAAAGGCCAGCATCGTCCCGGTGACGGCGCTGAGCTTGAGGGCCCGTTCCTTGCCGATGCGGGGTGTGATCCACACGGTTCTGACGATGCCATGCAAGGTCTCGGCCGACGCCAGCAAGACGCAGAGCGCGCCAACACGAAGAAGCGTTTCACCATCCATTCACTGCCTTTGCCGCACGATTGAAACGGGCACTGAACGGACGGCTTCAACTGAGCACGACCAGCGCGATGCCCACAGCAGCAGGCATGCCCTGAATGAAGAGAATCTTGCGACTGGCCGTCAGGGCGCCGTAGAGGCCTGCAATCAGAACGCAGCCCAGGAAGAACAGCTTCACCGACGTGCCTGCGCTGCCCAGCGCAATGCCCCAGACCAGCCCAGCGGCCAGAAACCCGTTGTACAGCCCCTGGTTGGCAGCAAGCACCTTGGTGGCCTCCGCTTGCTCCGCACTGAGCCTGAAAGCCTTGCGGCCCGCCGGTTTTGTCCACAAGAACATTTCCAGCACGAGAAAGTAGAAATGGAGCAGCGCCACAAGCGCCGTCACGATGTTGGCTGCCATGGTCATGGTTGGTCATCCCTGATGGAATCTGGTACCGGGTCACGCGCCGGCGCATTGGCACGGTGAACCGCCCCGGCTTCTGCGGAGGCCAGTTGCTTTGAGTCAGACGTTGATCGCGGCCTGACTAGCGCGTTGGGAATGGTATCGGTCTTCGAACTCGGCAGGTGGCCTGTAGCCCAGGGGTGCCATCAGCCGATGGTGGTTGAACCAGGCGACCCATTCCAGCGTCGCCAGCTCGACCGCCTGCTTCGTCTTCCACGGCCCGCGGCGGTGAATCACCTCGGCCTTGTAGAGCCCGTTGATCGTCTCGGCCAGCGCGTTGTCGTAACTGTCACCGCGGCTGCCGACGGAGGGTTCGATGCCAGCCTCGGCCAAGCGCTCGCTGTAGCGAATCGACAGGTATTGCGACCCCCTGTCGGAATGACAGATGAGCCCGTCCTTCTCGGTCGGCCGCCGGGCGTACAACGCTTGTTCCAGAGCGTCGAGGACGAACTCCGTGTGCATCGAGCTGCTCTGGCGCCAACCGACGATCCGACGGCTGAACACGTCGATCACGAAGGCCACGTAGACCCAGCCTTGCCACGTCGAGACGTAGGTGAAGTCGGTGACCCACAGCTGGTTCGGATGGTCGGCCTTGAACTGCCGATTCACACGATCCAACGGGCATGGCGCCTTCGGGTCAGGCACCGTCGTGCGCTGTCGCTTGCCTCGGCGAACTCCCTGCAGGCCGTGCTGGCGCATCAAGCGCTCCACGGTGCAGCGCGCGATGTCGATGCCTTCTCGACGCAGTTGGTGCCAGACCTTGTCGGCACCGTAGACCCCGAAGTTCGCCTGCCACACGCGACGAATCTGCGGCGCCAGTTCAGCGTCGCGCAAGCTGCGTCGGCACAGCAGCGCCGGGTCGCGTTGACAGGCCGCGTGCCGCCAGTACGCCGACGGGGCGATCTGCAGCACGCGGCAGATCGACTCGACCCCGAATTCTTGGCGATGCCGGTCGACGAACGCCTTCAGGACTTGATGCGGCGGTCGAGCTCCGCCTGGGCGAAAAACGCGCTGGCCAGCTTCAGAATCTCGTTGGCCTTGCGCAGTTCGCGCACCTCGCGCTCGAGATCTTTGATGCGCTGCGCTTCCGCCGTCGTCGGCCCACCGCGCAGGCCGTGGTCGCGCTCGTGCTGCTTGATCCAATTGTCCAGCGTCTGCGCCGTGCAACCGATCTTGCCGGCGATGGACTCGATGGCCGCCCACTGTGACGGGTGCTCATCTCGGTGCTCCAGCACCATGCGCACCGCGCGCTCGCGAACCTCGGGGGAATACTTCGAACTTCTCATCTTGGCTCCATCATCTCAAACGAGGGAGCCTCCTTCAAAGCCGGGGCGGTTCAGGGGGGGGGGGGGGGGGGGGCTTTGCCTAACTACAAGTTAACCGGCGCCGGAGCCCGTAGTGCGTAGGGCACCAAAATGGGCCATCAAAATCGCGAAGCGATGGCCCATGTTGGCGTCCGCGTTGAACGCCCAGTTAGCCATTTTGCGGGGCATACTATGGTGCGTACGGGTCAATAATGCCTGTTGTAATGCTGGTTAGTTTGCTGTCATTTACAATTTCGCCAATCATTTTCTCAAGGGCAGTTACGACTTCAAGTAAAAAATCCCAAGTTACGAAGTCTACGGGCTTGCTGTATTCAAATAAAAACTGCTTGCCCTTCCATGAAATGGATTGATTGGTGGCGGCCTTGTTGAAAAATACACCATTGTTATGAATAGTGTTGCGCACATTTCTCAGCAAGTCAAGCAATACAACTCCATCCGCTGGCTCGGCGCTAAGTTGGGTTTTGAATAAGCATTCATATATGGACTTGAATTCCGATGTTCCATTTGAGCACGCTGAAGGTGCGAGCGCGCGAAGATAAATTCGCAATGAACTCTCAATGGCCGAGAAAATGGATTGGACGAAGCCGATTTTTGAAAAGGAATCGAATTCTTTTACATAAATCGCCACATCCGGTTCGGGGATGGGGCTTCTTGCAATTGCCTTCCACCAGTCTAGATTCATTAGATTGGAAGACATGAGAGTGAGCGCAAGCTGAAGGCTGTTGCAGGAATTTATGAGCTTTGAATAGACTGTGAGTCTTGCGTCCCGCTCGAAATCTTGTGCTGCATAGACTCCATTGCCAAGTTTTAATTTTTCATCAAATAGTACATCCCTATTCGCTTGAATTTGCTTGACTAATGACATGATCTCAGTGGGGCCGATCTTCTTCATTGACGCTCCTGTTTGAGAAATGGCTAACTGCGAATTAGGCAACCTAGCGCCCACACCCGCGTTGGCCAAAGCCAAAAGCGCAGAACTCGCCCAACGCGCCAAACGCCTCAAACACAACAACTTGGCCGCCCTCATCCCCCTTCCCTCCCTCTCTTAGCCCACCTAACCCACACCCCAACTCCCCATCCTAAAAACCGCCACCCCACCTGTCCATCACCCAAACAGCCACCCTCACTCCCCGGGCCCCGCGTGTTCGTGCCCGTGTTCCACCCGCCACCCTGCCCCCACATCCAGCCGGCTGGCTTTGCGCACCACCGGGTCTTTCAGCATGTCGCCAAAATCGGCGGCATCCAATTGCCGGTACACGGCCACATCCCGCCACGGCGGCCCCTGCATATTCACCGGTGCCCCCTGCTTGCCCACCGCCTGCAGGCGCACCCAATCCACCTGCACACCCAGGGCACGCAATTCCCCGGCGGAGTAATGCACCACCGCCCGGTCGGCATGGAACACGCGCTCCAGCGTGACCTCGCCGCGCGCATCCCGCCGCCACACTTCGGCGGTGTCGCCGCGGCTCAGCACCACGGTGTCATCGGCCCACGCGGCGGGCGCGCCCAGCGCCCACGCCATGCACAGCGCCCGGGCCAGCCGGCGCACGGCGTCAGAACCCGAACGCATCGCGCATCACGTGAAAAACCCAGTTCTGCTCCATGCTGCCGCGCACCAGGTGGGCCCGCGGTCCGCGCGCCCAGATGGCCACGTCTTCGCCGCCATGGGTTTCCGATTGCAGCGGCACGGCAGCCTGCTGCAAAAAGTGCAGCGCGGTGGTGTCCACCCGGCTCAGGTCGGGCCGGGCGCCGGCGGCCAGCGTGGCCGGGGTCACACCGGGGCCGTTCTGGTAGCCCAGCGTGGTGTAGGGCTTGCCGTCGTCGGCCAGGGTCACGGTGGGGGGCTGGCCGTCTTCGTCGGGCACGCCTTTGACCAGGCCCAGGATGTCGTTGCCGCGGTGCGGGTAGCCGGCCATCGTGAAGGTGTGGCTGTGGTCGGCCGTGACGACGATGAGGGTGTCGGCCTCGCGCGTGAGCGCCATCGCGCGGCGCACGGCGTCTGACAGGGCAATGGTGTCCTGCAGCGCGCGGCGGGCGTTGCCGGCGTGGTGGGCGTGGTCGATGCGGCCGGCTTCCACCATCAGGAAGTAGCCACGGCGTTCACGCTGCAGCAGGCGGATGGCCTTCTCGGTCATCTCGGCCAGCGAGGGCTCGCCGGCCGGGTCGGTGGGGCGGTCGGCCTCGTACTGCATGTGCGAGGGCTCGAACAGGCCCAGCACGGGGCCGGTGTGCCGCACGTCCAGCGCGTCGAAGCCGGCGCGGTTCCAGATGTAGCGGGCGCCGGGGCCGCGGGTCTGCACCCATTCGGCGGTCAGGTCGCGGCCGTCCAGGCGGCGGCCGGTGCGCGCAGCGTATTCGGGGTCGGCCACGCCGCGGGGCATGAACATGCTGCGGCCGCCGCCCAGGGCCACTTTCAGGTTCTGGCGCACGGCGGGCGGCGCTTCGATCAGCTGGCGGGCAATGTCCTTCACCGGGGTGGCGTGGCCTGGGCAGGCGGCCGCCACTTCGGCATCGGATTCCCAGTCGCGCGCGGCGGTGTGGGCATAGGTGGCGCCCGGCGTGGCGTGCGTCAGGCGCGCGGTCGAGACAATGCCGGTGGCCTTGCCGCGCGCGGCCGCCATTTCAAGCAGGCTCGGCACAGCGTGGGCCGCCACCACGCTGGCGTCGCAGGCGTTGCGCGGCGTCAGGTGGTTGACGGACAGCATGCCTTCGCGCGTCTTGTAGCCCGTGATCAGCGCCGTCATGGTCGGGGCCGAATCGGGCGTCTGCTGGTCCCACGCATAGGTCTTCGACAGGGCCGAGTACGGGAAGGTCTCGAAGGCCAGGCGGTTTTCTTCGCCGGGCTGGCCGCGTTGCTGGCCTTCCAGGATGCGCGCGGCGGTCTGGGTCGAGATGCCCATGCCATCGCCCACGAACAGGATGACGTTGCGGGCGCGGCCGGTGATGGGCTTCAGCCGGTGGCCTTGCTGGATGAAGCGGGCGCCGGCGGCATGCCAGTCGGCCACGGATTCAGGGCCCTGGACGACCGGGGGCGCGGCCATCGAGGATGCGGCGAGGGTGGTGGCCAGGCAGGCGGCCAGCGCGACAGGCAGGGTGCGGTTCGGGCTCATGCAGGCGATGTTAGCGGCGGGGTGCCCCCGGGATCGAGGGGTCGCATTCCGCATGGCAGCCCGAATGGCCCGTTCGGATCACAGGCGGCCGTAAGGTGTAAGCGACCGTGTCACGGCCGCTGGGGATAGTGAGCTGCTTCTGCTCAACCCCCACCGGAGATCCACATGAAGGGTGCTTCCCATCCGACGAACGACGTGACGCTGGCCGAGTCGGCCTCGCCGTCGATTCTTGACGTCATCGCCCACGTTGACACCAGCCGCCGCCAGTTCATCGTCAAGAGCGGCATGGGCGCCACCGCGCTGGCTTCGGCCGGCGGCCTGACCCTGGGCGGCCTGGTGTCGTCGGTACAGGCAGCCCCGGTGCCGGCCAGCGTCGGCTTCCCGGGCATCGGCTTTGAATCGGTGCCGGCCAACACCCGCGCGGCCAACGTGGCCCAGGGCGGCGTGGCCACCTCGGTGATCGACCGCATCACCGTGCCGGCGGGCTACAGCGCCCAGGTGTTCGTGGCCTGGGGCGACCCGATCATGCCCGGCGGCACCGCCTTCGCCGGTGACGCCCGCGAAACCGCCGCCCAGCAGCTCAAGCAGTTCGGCATGCACAACGACGGCATGCACTTCTTCCCGTTCACCGGCGCCAACGGCCTGCCTTCGAGCGATCGCGGCGTGCTGTGCGTGAACAACGAGTACACGCACGAAGAAGTGCTGTTCCCCGACGGCCAGGTCGGCACCGGCTACAGCATCGCCAAGACCCGCAAATCGCAGGCCGCACACGGCGTGTCGGTGCTGGAAGCCCGCCGCGTGAACGGCAAGTGGAGCGTGGTGAAGAACTCGCCCTACGGCCGTCGCATCACCGCCAACACCAAGGCCCGCGTTTCGGGCCCGGCCGCCGGCCACCCGCTGATGCGCAGCAAGGAGTTCACGATCACCGATGGCGCCTCGGTGCCCACCGGCCGCATGCTGGACGGCTTCACGGCCTACGGCACGATCAACAACTGCGCCCACGGCATCACCCCGTGGGGCACCTATCTGACGTGTGAAGAGAACTGGAACGGCAACTTCGGCAGCACCACGGCCGTGGACACCAGCGCCACCACCGAGATCGGCAAGCTGAACCGCCGCTATGGCGTGAGCGCCGCCGGCTTCGGCTACCGCTGGCACGAGACCGACCCGCGCTTCGACGTCAACACCAACCCGAACGAGCCGCACCTGTTCGGCTGGGTGGTCGAGATCGATCCGTTCAACCCGACCGCCGCGCCAGTGAAGCGCACCGGCCTGGGCCGCTTCAAGCACGAGAGCGCCCAGTACGTGGTGGACGCCGACAACAACGTTGCCTTCTACATGGGTGACGACGAGCGCAACGAGTACATCTACAAGTTCGTGTGCGCGGGCAAGTTCAACCCGACGAACAAGGCCGCCAACCGCGACCTGCTGGACAGCGGCACGCTGTACGTGGCGCGCTTCGACAGCGACCTGAACGGCCAGTGGCTGGCCCTGACGCCCGACACCCTGGGCGTGGACGGCAAGGCCTTGCGCGACAACCCGAACTTCGCGGGCGCCAGCGACGCCGAAGTGCAGGCCAAGATCCTGATCAAGACCCGCATGGCCGCCGACGCCGTGGGCGCCACGATGATGGACCGCCCCGAGTGGACGGGCGCCCGTCCGCGCATCAACGGCTTCCAGGAAGTCGAGGTGTACTGCACGCTGACGAACAACAACCGTCGCGGCACCAACACCGCCTCGGCCAACGCCGCCGATGGCTCGACGGCCGCCGCCTCGGCCCGCCCGCCGGTGGACGCCGCCAACCCGCGCGCCGACAACGTCTACGGCCACATCATCCGCTGGCGCGAAGCCGGCCGCACCGTGCGCGCCACCCGCTTCAACTGGGACCTGTTTGCCCAGGCCGGCGACACGCAGACCACCAAGTCGAATGCCGCCAACTACGTCGGCAACATCGTCGACACCCCCAACGGCAGCGCCGACTACGGTGCACCGGACGGCCTGTGGTTCGACCCGTTCGGCCGCCTGTGGGTGCAGACCGACCAGATCGGCGATGGCTCGGGCGACTTCGCCCACATCGGCGGCAACATGATGGTGTGCTGTGACCCGAACACTGGCGAGACCCGCCGCTTCCTGACGGGCCCGAACAAGTGCGAAGTGACCGGCGTGACCATGACCCCGGACGGCAAGACCATGTTCGTGGGCGTTCAGCACCCGGGCGAAGACAGCACCGCAGCCAACCCGACGCAGTTCTCGAACTGGCCGCAGAACCAGTGGACGGTCGAGGCCGATGGCGTGACCCCGCTGCCCGCTGGCCGCCCGCGTTCGTCCGTGGTGGTCATCACCAAGGACGACGGCGGCGTGATCGGCTCGTGATCCCTCCCTTGCACATCAACCGGAGTTTGCACATGACTTCCAAACTGTTGGCTGCGGCCGCCCTGCTGGCCGCCTCCCTGTCGACGCACGCTGCGTCCATCGTCGCCCCCACCGCCACGTTCGCCGGCACCGTGATCACGTTCAACGAGTTCGACGGCCTGGTGACCGCCGGCGCGCTGGACCTGGGCCACGGCGTGACGCTGACGGCCACGCCGAACGTGGTGGTCGGCCAGAACGCCTTCGACCTGGGCGACAACGGCCTGTGGACGGGCTTTGCCAGCACCCCCGACCACGACGGTCACTTCGTGTCGACCGCTTTCACCACCCCGCGTGGCGAAGTGGGCTTCAGCTTCGCCGCCCCCGTGTCGTCGGTGGGTGCCTTTGTGAACCAGTTCCAGGGCTATGGCAAGACCAACAACAGCATGCTGGTGGTGGCCTATGACATGGACGGCAACACCATCGAGAGCTTCAGCGTCTCGCCCAACACCGCGGCCGATGGCTACGACGAAGGCGTGTTCGTGGGCTTCCACCGCGCCCAGGCCGACATCTACGGCTTTGGCCTGGTCAACGGCAGCTTCGTGGTCGACAACCTGACCATCGCCGCCGTGCCCGAGCCCACCACCACCGCGCTGGCCCTGGCTGGCCTGGGCGTGGCCGGTCTGGTGGCGCGCCGTCGCCGCACGGCTTGAACGGCCAGCAGGCTCATTCTCTGAGCCTGCCGTGACGTGACAAGGGGCCCGCTTGCAGGCCCCTTTCCTTTTGCGCGTCAGGGCAACGTCAGCCCAGACGCAGCACCTTGGCCACAGACGGTACACCCGCGCTGTTGAACACAAACAGCATGTAGTACCCCGGTGGCGCCAGGTTCGGGTCGGACGGCATCGTCACGTTGACCGTCGTGCCGCTGGTGGTGTGCGAAACCGGCACGAGGCGCTGATCGAAATCCACCGTGTGGGTGGCCGAGCCGGTGCGCACGAGCGTGACCTTGCTGACGCCCGTGACGTTGGTGCCGACGGTCAGCGTGCTGCCGAAGGCCGCGGTGGCCGGCATGGCGGTGATGACGGGGCGCACGGCCAGCCGGCCGCTGATGTTGCGCTCGAACAGGTAGGGCGGGCTGTAGATTTCGGCATTGAGGTTGGTCTGCGGGCCGGGTGCACCGCCGCCTCCCGTGAGCACGCGCCCGTCGGGCAGCAGCATCGACACCGAGTGATACAGCCGCATGCGCTTGGCCGTGGCAGCCGTGGCCCACGCACGGGTGTCCGGGTTCCAGATCTTGGCGGCGTAGGCCACGCCCCAGGCCACGTTGGTCACGAACGAGCCGCCGCTGACGAACACCTTGCCGTCGGCCATCACCGTGGCCGAGCCATGGAAACGGTCCTGGCCCACGCCCCGCACGGTGGTGGCCTTGGGCGTGGCCGCCGTGAGGTCGATGTCCACGGCCTTGTTGAGCGTGCGCAGCGACAGGATGCGCCCCGGCCGGTACATCACCGCAGGCAGGTAGTAATCGGTGGCCGACAGCGTGAGCGGCGTGCGGGCCACCGAACCGGTGCCCGCCGCGCTGAGGAAGAACGTGCCACCCCAGATGGTGTCGACGAAGACCTTGCCGTTGGGCGCCTGCCAGGCGCGCGGGTAGCTCCAGTTGCGGGCCCCGTAGGCATCATCGCTGACGGCAGTGCTCAGGGTGCGCCAGCCGCGGCCCTCGGTATAGACCTCGGGCGTGGGCACGGGGGTGTTCGGGTCGGCCCGGCCACCGAGCACCAGCACCTCACCCTGTGCGGTGGTCAGCACCGTGGGATACCAGCGCAGAAAGGCCATGGGCTGGTTGGCCGAGTACAGGGTCGTGCGGGCCGGGTCGAACAGGTTGACGTCGTTGACCGAGTAGTTGCGCACACCGTTGACGGTCTTGTCGCCCCCGGTCAGCAGCACCGCGCCGCTGTACGGCAGCACCGACTGGCCGCTGCAGAAGGTGTCCGTGCCGGTGGTGTTGGGCAGCGTGAGGTGCGAGGCCGCGTCCGCGCCCTTGGCAGGGTCCCAGACATCGTAGATGAACTGGCCGGTCTGGTTGCCCTTGCCGTCGGTGCCGTAGCTCAGCACCCGGCCATCGGGCATCAGCACCACGTGGATCGGAATGAGCGGCCAGTTCACGACCGGGTCGAAGCGGCCTTTGAGGTAGGCGTCGTCGGCGCGGGCGACCCCGGCCACGCTCGCCGCCGCCAGCGCCACGGCCAGCAGACGGTGCGCGGGGCGCGGAGTGCGACGAAAGACGGCTGAGGCTGCAGGCATGACGTGATTTCTCCCTTGGTTTGCCCATTTGCAACCCATGGTAGGGAGGCGAACGTGTCCTCACCACCGTCACGCGCTGTTGCACTGCCCGTCTGTGGGGGGCATTCCCCTCACCCAGGGGAAGGAAACGCGACCACTCGATCCCGCGTTAAACCCGCAGCAAACTGAAAAATGCACGGTGAGCGCGGTCTTCCTGACGGTCTCAAGGGAATTGCACCCGTGTCACGATGGGGAGAAGTACGCTATGCTGCAGTGCACCAATTGAATCGTCCGGTGCCTGATGCGTCTCACAAAGATGCGCCGCCATCGACCAGAGGTAAGACCATGCTCTATCAGATCTACGAAACCCAGCGCGCCTGGATCAGCCCCTTCTCCGAATTTGCGAGCGCGGCGTCCAAGCTGTACAGCCACCCGCTGTCGCTGATGGCCCACTTGCCCGTCGCCCAGCGCGTGGCGGCCGGCTTCGATCTGGTGCACCGCCTCACCAAGGAATACGAGAAGCCCGAGTTCAACATCAACAAGGTGAACGTGCACGGCACGGACGTCGTGATCCAGGAGCAGGTGGTCGAGGCCAAGCCCTTCTGCCGCCTGCTGCGCTTCAAGCGTTTCACCGACAACGGCGCGCTGCTGGAAAAACTGCGCGCTCAGCCTTCGGTGCTGGTGGTCGCGCCGCTGTCGGGCCACCACAGCACGCTGCTGCGCGACACCGTGCGCACGCTGCTGCAGGACCACAAGGTCTACATCACCGACTGGGTGGACGCCCGCATGGTGCCGCTGGAGAGCGGCGAGTTCCACCTCGATGACTACATCAACTACGTGCAGGAGTTCATCCGCAAGATCGGGCCGGACGTGCACGTGATCTCGGTGTGCCAGCCTACGGTGCCCGTGCTGGCTGCGATCTCGCTGATGGCCAGCCGCGGTGAGACCACCCCGCGCACCATGACGATGATGGGCGGCCCGATCGACGCACGCAAGTCGCCGACCGCGGTGAACAACCTGGCGATGAACAAGTCGTTCGAATGGTTCGAGAACAACGTGATCTACCGGGTGCCTCAGAACTACCCGGGCGCCGGCCGCCGCGTGTACCCGGGCTTCATGCAGCACACGGGCTTCGTGGCCATGAACCCCGACCGCCACGCCAACTCGCACTACGATTATTTCCTGGACCTGGTGCGCGGTGACGAGGAAAGCGCCGACGCCCACCGCGTCTTCTACGACGAGTACAACGCCGTGCTCGACATGCCGGCCGAGTACTACCTCGACACCATCAAGACGGTGTTCCAGGACTTTGCGCTGGTCAATGGCACGTGGATGGTGCGCAACCCCCAGGGCGAGCCCGAACTGGTCAAGCCGGCCGACATCAAGACCACGGCGCTCCTGACGGTGGAAGGCGAGCTGGACGACATCTCGGGCGCCGGCCAGACCCGCGCCGCGCACGAGCTGTGCACCGGCATCCCGTCCAGCAACCAGAAGCACTACGACGTCATTGGGGCCGGCCACTACGGCATCTTCTCGGGCCGCCGCTGGCGCGAGATGGCCTATCCGGAGATCCGCAGCTTCATCCTCGCCCACAACAAGTGAGGCCGGACGCCGCCGCCAGCGCGCGGCGGTGCCCAGGGGCTGTAGACTGCGGCGCCACCATGGATGCCGACCGGATCAACGCCCTGTTGCCGCAGACGCAATGCACGCGCTGCGGCTACCCCGACTGTGCCAGCTACGCCCGCGCGATTGCCGCGGGCGAGGCCGACATCAACCAGTGCCCGCCCGGCGGCGCCGAAGGCGTGGCCCGACTGGCCGCGGCCACCGGATTGCCGGTCAAGCCGCTGAACCCCGTGCACGGTGAGGAAGGCCCGCTGCGGCTGGCCGTCATCGATGAGGCCTGGTGCATCGGCTGCACGCTGTGCATCAAGGCCTGCCCGGTTGATGCCGTCATCGGCACGAACAAGCACCTGCACACCGTGATCGAAGCCGACTGCACCGGCTGTGAGCTGTGCATTCCCGTGTGCCCGGTTGACTGCATCAGCCTGGAGCCCGCACACCCCGCCCCCGAACCGACCGGCTGGGCTGCCTGGACACCGCAGCAGGCCGACGCCGCGCGCACCCGGTACGAGCGCCGCACCGTGCGCCTGCAGCGTGAGAAGGTCGAGCACGACGCGCGGATGCTCGCCAAGGCCGAGCACAAGCTGGCCCATCTGGCCGAAGAGTCGCGCCTGACCGACCCGGTGGTGCTCGACAGCAAACGGGCTGCCATCGAAGCGGCCCTGGCCCGCGCCCGGGCCCGCAGACAGGGCAGCTGACCCCCCGGCTTGCAGGGCGGGGCGCACCCAGCGTCCGGATTCCGGTGCGTGCGGTGCCCGCCGTCATGCACCATGAGCCGAACGGATCACATCGAGGGCCACACCACCCCATGGCGGTGCCACAGTGCCCCGCCAGACTTCAGCCACTTTCCGTGCTGAGGTACAAGATGTTCCGTATTCCCTCCCTGCCCTGCTCAACCCTGCGGCCCTTGAGCGCCGCGATCCTGCTGGGCCTGGCCGGCCTGGCCCACGCCTCGTCCAGCGGCCTGGTCATCAGCCAAGTGTATGGCGGTGGTGCGGCCACCAGCGGCGCCCCCACCTTCCGCAACGACTACGTCGAGCTGTTCAACGCCGGCACCGCGCCCGTCAGCCTCGCCGGCCTGTCGCTGCAGTACGCCTCGGCCACCGGCACGGGCACCTTCGCCTCCAACAGCGTGCTGGCCCTGCCTGGCGTGTCGGTGCAACCCGGCCAGTACTACCTGGTCAGCCTGCCCACCACCAGCACGCTCGGCGCCGCACTGCCCGTGGCAGCCGACTTCTCGCCCACCAGCGGGCCGAACCTCAGCGCCTCGGGCGGCAAGGTGGCCCTGGTCAACAGCCCCAGCGGCCTGGCCTGCAACGGCGGCAGCGCCGCGTGCAGCACCGCGCAGCTGGGCCTGATCATGGATCTGGTGGGCTATGGCGCGGCGAACTTCTACGAAGGCAGTGCAGCCGCCCCGACGGCCAGCACCACGCTGGCCCTGCTGCGCGCCACCGACGGCTGCACCGACACCAACGTCAACGCCAGCGACTTCGCGACTGGCACACCGCTGCCCCGCCACAGCGGCACCGCGCTGAAGACCTGCAGCGGTGGCAGCACCGGGGGCGGCACGGGCGGCGGCACGGGTGGTGGCACGGGCACCGATGCCCAGTCGGTCACGATCCCGCAGATCCAGGGCAACGGCGCCACCAGCCCGCTGGTCGGCAAGAAGGTCAGCACGCGCGGCGTGGTCACCAAGCTGCTGAACAACGGCTTCTACCTGCAGGACCCCACGGGTGACGGCCAGCCCGACACCTCGGACGGCATCTTCGTGTTCACCAGCTCGGCGCCCACTGTCAGCGTCGGCCACGCCATCACGCTGAGCGGCACCGTGGCCGAGTTCAACACCGGCGCGGCCGGCAACCCGGCCACGGCCACCCGCACGGTCACGCAGCTCACGAGCCCCTCGGCCATCACCGTGGTCGGCGAGAACCAGCAGGTCATCCCCACCGTGCTGACCCTGCCGGCCACCAGCGCCCAACTCGAGGCCCACGAGGGCATGCTGGTCACGATCGACACGCAGCTCACGGCCTCGCAGAACTACTTCCAGGGCCGCTTCGGCCAGGTCACGCTGTCGGCCCAGGGCCGGCTGATCAAGCCCACGAACGTGCACCGCCCGGGCTCGGCGGATGCCCTGGCCATGGCCGCGAGCAACGCGCAACGCCAGATCCTGCTGGACGACGGCACCAGCGCGCAGAACCCCGCGAAGACGCCCTACATCGGCGCCGACAACACGCTGCGCGCCGGCGACACGGTGGACAGCCTGACCGGCGTCATCGACTTCGGCCTGAGCACCAGCAGCAACACCGGTCTGGCCAGCTACAAGATCCACCCGACGCAGCCGGTGAACTTCACCCGCGCCAACGTGCGCACGACCGCACCGGCCGCCGTCGGAGGCAACGTCAAGGTGGCCAGCTTCAACGTGCTGAACTACTTCACCACCTTCACCAATGGCCAGACGGCATCCGGCCAGACCGGCCAGGGCTGCACGCTGGGCGGCACGGTGTCGGCCAGCAACTGCCGTGGTGCAGACAACCTCGACGAGTTCCTGCGCCAGCGCACCAAGATCGTGAAGGCCCTGGCCGCGCTGAACGCCGACGTCGTCGGCCTGATGGAGATCCAGAACAACGGCAACACCGCCGTGCAGAACCTGGTCGATGCGCTGAATGCCGAGGTGGGCGCCAACGCCTACGCCAGCATTGCCCTGCCCGCCGCAGGCACGGGCACGGACGCCATCCGCCTGGCCATGATCTACAAGCCCGCCGCCGTGACGCCCGCCGGCGCCCCGCTGAGCGACACGCACGAAGTCAACAGCCGCCCCACGCTGGCCCAGACCTTCGCCGCCCCCAATGGCGAGAAGTTCAGCGTGCTGGTCAACCACTTCAAGTCCAAGGGCAGCTGCCCGTCTTCCAGTGATGCCGACAACGCCGATGCCGGCGACGGCCAGGGTTGCTGGAACGGCAAGCGCGTGGAACAGGCCAGCCGCCTGCTCGCCTTCATGCAGACCGTGACCGCCACGGCCGGTGACACCGATGTGGTCGTGATCGGCGACCTGAATGCCTACGGCAAGGAAGACCCGGTGGAGGTGCTGACCGCCGCCGGTCTGGTCAACCTCAGCGAGGCCTTCGAGGGCAGCCAGCACTATTCGTACGTGTTCGACGGCGAAGCCGGCTCGCTCGACCACGCCCTGTCGAACGCCACCCACCTCGTCACCGGTGTGGCCCACTGGCACATCAACGCCGACGAGCCCAGCATCATCGACTACGAGCGCAACTTCAAGCGCCCGAGCGCCACGGCCGGCTGCTACGTCAGCACCGAAACCAGCTGCAGCGTCGACCTCTACAGCGCCACGCCCTACCGCTCGTCCGACCACGACCCGGTGCTCATCGGCCTGAACCTGGTCAAGGCCATCAACGGCAGCACCCGTGGTGACACGCTGGTGGGCACGGCTGGCGACGACCGACTGACCGGCGGCGAAGGCGCCGACATGCTGACCGGTGGTGCTGGCCGCGACGTGTTCGCCTACGCCAGCCTGCGCGACGCCCTCGACACCATCACCGACTTTGCCCCGGGTACCGACCGCATCGACCTGAGTGCCCTGCTCGCCACCGTCGGCGCCACGGGCACGGATGCCGTAGCCAGCGGCCGCGTACAGATCGTCGACACCGCCTCGGGCGCCCAGATCCGCATCGACACCGACGGCCCGGCCGGCCCGGCCGCCGCGCGGCCCCTGGTCATGCTGCGCGGCGTGACGGCCGGCCAGATCGTGCCCGCGCGTGACCTGATCCAGTGAGCCCTCTTCCTGAACGACCCGACCTGCCCCAGGCACCCACACCATGTACACCATCCCCTTCCTCCGCGCCCTCGTGGCCACCGCGGCCATCGCCCTGGTCACCCCGGCCATGGCCGCCCCCGTCAGCGGCGTGCTGACCCTCGGCGACGTGGCCCAGGCCCCGGCCCTGGGCGCCATCGACCTCGGCAGCCCCGCCCTGCTGCTCGGCACGGCCAGCACGCTGTATGAAGACGACGCCCCGTTGACCGCTGGCGCCCTGAACCTGAGCGGCACGGCCGCCGCCGACGTGGCCACCCTGACGCACGGCATGGGCCTGCCCGGCGATGCGTTCGACGACATGGACAAGGCGGCATACGCCTACGAAGGCGCAGCCGCCCTCGCCACCGTCGACGTCCGCGCGGGCGACACGCTGCACTTCGACTGGCGCCTGTTCGGCCAACTGGCCACGGGCCCGCTGCCCACGTTCGACGCCGCCTGGCTGGTGATCGGCCACGACATCGTCCGTCTGGGCGACACCTCGGGCACCGGCACGCTGCAAGGCGGTTGGCTGGATTTCGGCCTGCAACACGTCAGCCACACCTTCACCCAGACGGGCGCCGTGCGCATCGGCGTGGTCCTCACCGACCTCAACAGCTTCGACGGCACCAGCGTGCTGGCCGTGCAGAACCTGGCGCTCACACCGGCGGTGCCCGAGCCGGAAAGTGTCGCCCTGCTGCTGGCCGGCCTGGGCGTGGTGGCGTGCGCCCGTCGGCGCCGTCAAGACGGCCAATAAGCCGAAAGGCACCCGGGTTTACGCAGGTTTACCCGGGATCGGGGGTCATTCCGCTGTCATTGCTGGCCCGCAATATGCATGCTATCGGGGTGGGCGGCCTCTGCGCCGTCGCCCGCACGAAGTGGAGTGAACCCATGCGCGCCTTGATGAACCTTGCGATTGAACCTGCCCTGCGCCTCTTCGAGGTGTCGACCCTTGTGGTCATCAACCCCTCTCACCAGGCCGTGAAACGCGTGCTGAAGGTGATGGCGGACACGCCCATGGGCGCCATCCAGATCGTGCGGGATCGCTACCCCCGCTCGCGCAGCCACCAGGTGCTCTCCTGCGGGCCGCTGGCCATGGCCGCCTACTGAAGCGGGCCCGGCTGGCAAAACCTGCCGCCAGTTTGACCGGGTTCGCCCTGCGGGGCGTCCATCCGGTGCATCATGGTGTTCAGGTTGCGGGCCAGGGGGCCCGCCAGGAAGGAACCTTGTCCGTGCACACCTCACTCGATTCCGCTTCCGTGTTCACCCGCTGGCGCCGCCCGGCATTCGCCCTCGCCGCAGGGGCGCTGGCACTGCAGCTCAGCGGCTGCGGCTACAACGACTTTCAGCGCCTGGACGAACAGAGCAAGGCCGCCTGGTCCGAAGTGCTCAACCAGTACCAGCGCCGCTCCGACCTCATTCCCAACGTGGTGGCCACCGTCAAGGGCGAGGCCAACTTCGAGCAGGAAACGCTGACCAAAGTGGTCGAGGCCCGTGCCAAGGCCACCAGCATCCAGGCCACCCCCGAGCTCATCAACAACCCCGAGGCCTTCAGCAAGTTCCAGCAGGCCCAGGGCGAGCTGTCCGGCGCGCTGTCGCGCCTGCTGGTCGTCACCGAGAACTACCCCAATCTGAAAGCCAACCAGGGCTTTCAGGATCTGCGCGTGCAGCTTGAAGGCACCGAGAACCGCATCACCGTGGCCCGTAACCGCTACATCCAGACGGTGCAGGAGTACAACGTGCTGGCGCGCAGCTTTCCCACCAACCTGACGGCCAAGGTCTTCGGCTACGAGGCCAAGCCGCCGATGCCGGTGCCGAACGAGGCCCAGATCACCACGCCGCCCAAGGTCGACTTCGGCACCAAGTGAGCGGTGCCATGCAAGCCCTCGTACGGACCGGGCTGACCACCGCCACCCTCGTGCTCGGCCTGCTGACCGGTGCCGTGCAGGCAGCGCCTGCCGCCGCCCCGGCGAGTGCCCTGCCCGAGGTCACGGTGCATGGCGCCGACCTGCCGCCCGCAGCCAAGCCCGCAACGGTCGGGAAGGATGGCCTGCAGACCGTGCCCGCGCTGACGGCGCCCGTGATCGACCAGACCGGCACGCTGAGCGCCGCCGAGCTGGCCGGGCTGACCGACAAGCTGCTGCGCTTCGAGCGCGAGCGGGGCACGCAGATGGCGGTGCTCGTCGTGGCCACCACCCACCCGGAAGACATCGCCGCGTACGCGCATCGTGTGGCCGACCAATGGAAGATCGGGCGGCGCGAAGTGGGCGACGGCCTGCTCCTCGTGGTGGCCAAGAACGACCGCACCGTGCGCATCGAGGTGGCGCGCGCCCTTGAGGGCGCGGTGCCCGATCTGGCCGCCTATCGCATCATCGATGGGGTGATCGTGCCGGCCTTCCGCGCGGGCAACTTTGCCGGCGGGCTGACCCAGGCCGTGGACCATCTGCAGGCCCGGGTGCGCGGCGAGAACCTGCCCCTGCCTGAAGCCGGCGCGTCACAGCGGGGCCAACAGGTCGACCCCAACATGCTGGTGGTGTTCGGCCTGTTCATCGTTCCTTTCGTGAGCGGCGTGCTGCGCGCCCTGCTGGGCAAGACCCTCGGCACGCTGGCCACCGGCGGCGTCGGCGGCGTCCTGGTGTGGCTCGTGACCGGCAGCCTGCTGCTGGGCCTGGTGGGGGTGGTGCTCGCCATGATGCTGGGCGTCGCCTTCTCCAGTGGTCGCGGAACGCGCGGCGGCTGGCCTGGCGGCTTCGGCGGCGGCTGGTCGGGCGGCGGTGGCGGAGGAGGCGGCTGGTCCTCCGGCGGCGGCGGCAGCTTTGGCGGCGGCGGCGCCTCGGGCCGCTGGTAAGCCCTGTGCGCCGACACCTTGCAAACCCTTCCAGCCCTTCTGCCATGACGCATTCCTCACAACCCGCCCTGCTGCCCTCGCCCCTGGCCCGCTGGTGGGGCCACGCCTGGCTGGACGCCCGCAGCGTGAAACGCCGCCTGCCGCCCGCCGCCGTGCAGCGACTCGAAGCCGCGGTGCGCGAGAGCGAAAGCCGCCACCGCGGTGAACTGCGCCTGTGCATCGAAGGCGGGCTGGGGCTCCAGCGCCCCGGCCGTGCGGTGTCCCCCCGCGCGCGGGCCATCGAGCTGTTCAGCCTGCTGCGTGTGTGGGACACCGCGCAGAACAACGGCGTGCTGATCTACCTGCTGCTGGCCGAGCACCGCATCGAAGTGCTGGCCGACCGCGGCCTGGCCGACAAGGTGCCGCCCGAGACCTGGCGCACCCTGGCCGACAGCCTCGGCGAGGCCCTGCACGGCGGGCAGTGGGAAGCCGGCCTGCTGCAGGCGGTGAACACCGTGGGTGCCCTGCTGCGAACCCACTACCCGCGCATCGAGGGCGACGCCGACGACAACGAACTGCCGGATGCCGTCGTCATCCTGTGATGTGCGCGGCGCAGCAGGCACAATCCGACCCGCCTCCGATCTGTCCCGTCTGCCCCGCCGCCATCCCCGATGACCACGCCCATGAAGCTGGCCGAGATCCAGCCGTTTTTCGCGACCCTGCAGGCCGCCAACCCGCACCCCGAGACCGAGCTGGTCTACAGCACGCCGTTCGAATTGCTCACCGCGGTGCTGCTGTCGGCGCAGGCCACGGACGTGGGCGTCAACAAGGCCACGGCCCGGCTCTTCCCGGTGGCCAACACGCCGAAGGCCATCCTCGATCTGGGTCTGGACGGGCTGTGTGAGTACATCCGCACGATCGGCCTGTACAAGAGCAAGGCGAAGCACCTGCTGGAGACCTGCCGCATGCTGATCGAACAGCACGGCGGCGAGGTCCCCCGCAGCCGCGAGGCGCTGGAGGCGCTGCCCGGTGTCGGTCGCAAGACAGCCAATGTGGTGCTGAACGTGGCTTTCGGCGAACCGACCATGGCGGTCGACACCCACATCTTCCGCGTGGGCAACCGCACGGGGCTGGCCATCGGCAAGACGCCGCTGGAAGTCGAACTCAAGCTGCTCAAGCGTGTGCCGGCCGAGTTCATGGTGCACGCGCACCACTGGCTGATCCTGCACGGGCGCTATGTGTGCCAGGCCCGCAAGCCGCGCTGCTGGGAATGCAGTGTGGCCACGTGGTGCCACCACAAGCCCAAGACACCGTCGCCAGCGAGCGGTCAGTAAGACCGCCGCGCCGGCAGCGGGCCGGCTCAGGCGCCCTGGCCGGCGTGAATGGCAGCGCCCGCGCGGCGGCGGGAGGCAAGCACCGCCACCCCCAGCAGGCCGACCAGCGCGAGGCCGGAAGCGGACGGTTCCGGCACTGCAGCGGCGAAGGCCGTGCCCAGCGCCTGGTGCACCCCCGACGTCGGATGCACGGCATCGAACAGGAAGTAGCTGTCCGGGTTGCTGCAGGCGGTCATGCCGGGCGACGCCAGCACCCCGGCATAACTGCCGCCCCAGCAGCGCGCGGTCAGCGTGCCGCCGTCGGCCACGAGGTCGGCGCGGTAGGCGTTCAGCGTGCGGTTGGTGTCGAAGCGGTGGATGGTGATCCCGCTGAGGCTGCTCTCCAGCTTGTCGAGCGCCATGTCCATGCCGAGGTTGAACTTGGCCGTCATGCCGCTGAGTGCCGCCTGACTGTCGGTGGACTGCTGCTGTGCGGCGTAGGTGAAGGAGAAATCGGCCAGGTCGGGCACGAAGAAGTCACGGGCACCGGCCGCATACAGCGTGCCGATGTGGCCCGCGATGTTCCGGATCGCCTGAGCGCCCACGGCCTGCAGGGTCTCGCTGCTCACGCCCGCCACGAGCACGTCGAGGAAATCGTTGCCGCCGCCCCAGACCATGTAGAGCGAATCGGCCTTCAACGGGCCGCCGGCTGTCTTGATGTAGCTGCTCACCTGGTCGGCCATGCCCGTGTCGTTGAGCACCGAGGTGATGTCCTTGAACTTGCTGCCTGTGCCCGAATAGGCGCCGCCATAAGCGCGGTCGTTCAGCGCCACGCCCAGCGTCGTGGCCAGCACTTCGGCGGCCGTGGGGCCGTTGGTGAAGCGCCCGCCCACATAGGGCGTCATCGGCAGGGGCAGCGGGAAGCCACGGGCCACCAGGGCCTTCTGGGCATTGCCGTTGTCGGACAGGCTGTCGCCGAACACGACGAGTTCGCTGTAGGCCTGGGCCGGTGCGGCGGCGAACACGGCGGCCGCGGCCAGGGCCACGGTCGCGCAGACACGCGACAAGGTGAAAAGGACGGTTGTCATGGGCGCTCCTCCGATTTTCTGAACCGTGACAAACCACACACCTTATCAGCCAACGTTCGGCCCGGGCGTCCGCATCGACCCGCACCCACCTGACCGAGCGGTGCGCCTCACCCCGGCGCGGGCAAGCCGGCCATCACGTCCGGGTAGCGCAGCGTCACCCTCAGTTCGGTCTTCAAACGGGCGTTGCGCAACTGGCGCGATTCGCCCATGAAGGACAGCTGCATGGGGCTCAGCACGGCAGCCGCCTCGGCACGGCTCAGACGGGGCGGGGGCGGCAGGCCAAACCGGTCGGCCACGAAATCGAAGTAGTCGCCCATGCGCAGGCGGGTGTCGTCGGACACGTGCACCACCCGCCCGGGCCGCGCACGCCACAAGGCCGCCACACAGGCACGGGCCAGGTCGTCGGCATGGATGTGGTTGGTCCACACATCGTCTTCGGGGCGCAACACCGGGCTGCCACGGCGCACGCGCTCGCGGGGATCGCCCCCCGCACGGTCGAGGGCGTAGATGCCGGGGATGCGCAGGATGCAGGCGCGCGTGCCAGCCGCGGCGTGGCGGCGTCCGAAGGCCCGCACCGCGGCCTCGGCGTGCACACGGCGGCGGGCGCGGTCGGTGGTGGGGGCCACAGCGCGCGTCTCGTCGAACTCGGCGCCGCCCGCATCGCCATACACCCCGGTGGTGCTGCCGTACACCAGCGTGCGCGGCGCCCCCCCGCGCGACAGGGCCTGGAGCAGGCGTGTCGTGCGGGGGTCGCAGGGGCCCTGCCCCGGCGGGGGCGCCAGGTGCAGCACGCGCTGCGCCAGCCCGGCCAGGCGGCGCACGGCCTGCGGGTCGTCCAGATTCACGTGCAGCGGCCGTACGCCGGCTGCCCGCAACTCCGGCACGCGGGTCGACTGCGAGGTGAGTGCCACCACGCGCAGGCCGGCCGGCAGCACCGCGGCCGCCCGCTGCCCCACATCGCCAAAGCCCACCACCAGCACACGGGTGCGCCGGAACACGGCAGGACGGGCAGGAGAAGGAGCACGCATGGCAGTCTGGGCGAGAATCGAGGTTTCGCGATTCTGCCCGGCTCCACCCGGGCTTGCTGTTTGCGTCACCATCGCCATCATGAGCCTGACCGTTTCCATCCAGCCCAGCGGCCGCCAGTTCGACGTCCAGCGTGACGAAACCGTGCTGAGCGGCGCCATCCACGCCGGCATCGGCCTGCCCTACGGTTGCAAGGACGGCGCCTGCGGGTCCTGCAAATGCCGCGTGCTGGAAGGGCGTGTGATCCACGGCGCCCACCAGACCAAGGCCCTCACGCCGGAAGAAGAAGCCCAGGGCTGGATCCTCACCTGCTGCGCCACGCCGCAGACCGATCTGGTGATCGAGGCGCGTCAGGTCGTGGGCCTGGGTGACCATCCGGTGGTGAAGATGCCCACGCGCGTCACCAGCCTGACCCGGCTCGCGCCCGATGTGATGGTGCTGCGCCTGCAGCTGCCAGCCAACAACAGCTTCGGCTTCCGCGCCGGCCAGTACATCGAGTTCATCCTGAAGGATGGCCAGCGCCGCAGCTATTCGATGGCCAATGCGCCCCACATGGTGCAGGACGCCGGCGTCAACGGTATGGAGCTGCATATCCGCCACATGCCCGGCGGCGTGTTCACCGACCACGTCTTCGGCGCCATGAAGGAGAAAGACATCCTGCGCGTGGAAGGCCCGTTCGGCACCTTCTTCCTGCGCGAGGAGTCCGACCGCCCCATCGTGCTGCTCGCCTCGGGCACGGGCTTTGCGCCCATCAAGGCCATCGTCGAGCACATGCGCTTCAAGGGCATCCGCCGCCCGACCGTGCTGTACTGGGGCGCCCGCGCCCGTGCCGACCTCTACCTGCACGACTGGGCCGAGCAACAGGCTGCCGAATGCAGCGACTGGCTGCGCTACGTGCCCGTGCTGTCGGACGCCCGCCCTGAAGACGCCTGGACAGGCCGCACGGGCTTCGTGCACGAGGCCGTGCTGGCCGACCTGCCCGACCTGTCGGCCCACGAGGTGTATGCCTGTGGCGCGCCAGTCATGGTGCAGGCTGCCCAGCGCGACTTCACCGCGCGCGCCGGCCTGCCCGCCGAGCACTTCTACGCCGACGCTTTCACGAGTGCCGCTGACAAGCTCGGCACCTGAGCCACCCGAACCGCTTCACACGAGGAGACCAGATGGCCTACGACACGAACAACGTTTTCGCGAAGATGCTGCGCGGCGAGATCCCGTGCTTCAAGCTCTACGAGGACGAGCACACCCTGGCGTTCATGGACATCATGCCGCAGGCCGAAGGCCACGCGCTGGTGATTCCGAAGGAGGCCGCCACCACGTTGTTCGAACTGTCGGATGAGGCGGCTCAGGCTGTGATGCGCACGGTGCGCCGCATCGGCAACGCGCAGAAGCAGGCGCTGGGCGCCGAAGGCATCGTGCTGATGCAGCTCAACGGCGCCGCGGCCGGCCAGAGCGTGCCGCACTTCCACGTGCACGTCATTCCCGGCTCGATTGCCGACCTGCGCCGCCCGCATGCCACGGTGGCCGGCGACATGGCACAGATCCAGGCGCTGGGCGAGCGCATCCGCGCCGCCCTGGCCTGACGCGAGCAGCGCCGCGTCGGCTGAAGGTCAGGCGCCCAGGTAGGCGGCCTGCACCTGCGGGTCGCCCAGCAGCTGGGCAGCCGGGCCGCTGAGCGTCATCTCGCCCGATTCGAGCACGTAGGCGCGGTCCGCCATCTCGAGGGCACGGTGGGCGTTCTGCTCCACCAGCAACACGGTCACGCCCTGCTGCGACACCTCGCGCACGACCTCGAAGATCAGGTCGACCATGATGGGCGACAGGCCCATGGACGGCTCGTCGAGCAGCAGCAGCTTGGGGCGCGCCAGCAGGGCACGGCCCATGGCCAGCATCTGCTGCTCACCGCCCGACAGCGTGCCGGCCAGCTGCTTCATCCGCTCCTTCAGGCGCGGGAAGCGGGCGTACACACGCTCGATGTCGGACTCGATGTCGGCGTCCGCGCGCAGGTAGGTGCCCATGCGCAGGTTCTCGTCGATCGTCATGCGGGTGAAGATGCCGCGGCCTTCGGGCACCATCACCAGACCCTGGGCGGGCAAGTCCCAGGCGCCCTGCCCCTTCAGGCTGCGCCCCTGGTACAGGATGTCGCCCGAGCTGGGGTGCAGCAGGCCGCAGATGGCCTTGAGCGTCGTGGTCTTGCCGGCGCCGTTGGCACCGATCAGGCTCACCAGTTCGCCTTCGTACAGATCGAGGTTCAGGCCTTTGACGGCCTGAATGCCCCCATAGGCCACGTGCAGATCGCGCACGGCCAGCAGGGGCTGGGCGGTGGTCGTCATCGAGACGCTCACGGAAGTGGTCACGGACACAACAGTCGACATCGCGGCCTCACGCAGGCAGGTGGGACTCGCCCAGGTAGGCGGCAATCACCGCGGGATCACGCTGCACATCGGCCGGCGAGCCGGAGGCAATGAGCTTGCCCTGATCGAGCACGGTCACGTGGTCGCACAGGCCCATCACCAGCTTCACGTCGTGTTCGATCAGCAGCACGGCGCGGCCCTGCGCGCGGATCTTCTCGATCAGCTCGCGCAGTTGCACTTTCTCGGTGGCGTTCATGCCGGCCGCGGGCTCATCCAGCGCCAGCAGCTTGGGCTCGGTCGCCAGCGCACGGGCGATCTCCAGGCGTCGCTGGTCGCCGTAGCTCAGCGTGCGAGCGGTCTGGTGCGCCTTGTTGTCCAGGCCCACGAAGGCCAGCAGCGCCATCGCATCGCGGGTGATGGCGGCTTCCTCGTCGCGGAAGGACTTGGAGCGCAGCACGGCGTGCCACCAGCTGACCTTGGTGCGCACATGGCGCCCCACGCGCACGTTGTCGAGCGCGGACATGTCGGCAAACAGCCGGATGTTCTGGAAGGTCCGGGCAATGCCGGCGCGCGCCACCTCGTGCACCGCGGTCGGCTTGTAGGGCTTGCCGTCCAGCTCGAAACGGCCCTGGTCTGACGGGATCAGGCCGGTGATCATGTTGAAGAAGGTGGTCTTGCCGGCGCCGTTCGGGCCGATCAGACCGTGCACCTGGCCTTCGGGGATGCTCAGGCCGACGCCCTTGAGCGCCTGCACGCCCCCGAAGCGCTTGGCCACGCCCTCCACATTCAGCAGCAAGCGGCTCATGCCTGGCCCTCCTTCAGTGCAGCCTCATCGGGGATCAGGCGGTCCTCGTGCGCCGGCGCGGGCCACAGGCCACGCGGGCGAGCCAGCATGATGCCGATCATCGCGACAGCGACCAGCAACTGCCGCAGGATGGCGGCGTCCAGACGACCGTCGGTCATGGCCTGCAACGGGCCGGCCACGTGGCGCAGCACCTCGGGCAGCGCGGCCAGCAGGAAGGCGCCCAGGATGACGCCGGGGATGTGCCCCAGACCGCCCAGCACCACCATGGCCACCACCAGGATGGACTCCTGCAGGCTGAACGACTCGGGCGACACAAAGCCCTGGAAGCTGGCGAACAGCACCCCCGACACGCCACCGAAGGTCGCGCCGAGGCCGAAGGCCAGCAGCTTGAGGTTGCGCGTGTTCAGGCCCATGGCCTTGGCGGCGACTTCGTCTTCGCGGATCGCCATCCAGGCGCGGCCCAGGCGGGAATCATGCAGCCGCATGCAGACGATGACGGCCAGGATCACGATGCCCAGGAACAGGTAGTAGTGCAGCGTGACGGGCGGCAGCGTGAAGCTGCCGATGTGCCAGGGCTCACCCAGGTTGATGGGGCCGACACGGAAGGGCTCGATCGCGTTGATGCCCTTGGGCCCGTTGGTGATGTTGACCGGTGCGTCCAGGTTGTTCATGAACACGCGGATGATCTCGCCAAAACCCAGCGTGACGATGGCCAGGTAGTCGCCTCGCAACTTCAGCGTGGGCGCGCCCAGCATCACGCCGGCCAGTGCGGCCAGCCCGGCCCCCAGCGGCAACGCCAGCCAGATCGGCGTGTGCAGGCCATCGGGGAACAGCGCGGCCACGGCGGGCAGGTTCTCGGCCAGGTGCGGCGAGGCCAGCAGCGCGAACAGGTAGGCGCCCACCGCCGCAAAGGCGATGTAGCCCAGATCGAGCAGGCCGGCAAAGCCCACCACGATGTTGAGGCCCAGCGCCAGCAGGATGTAGAGCAGCGCGGTGTCGAGGATGCGGACCCAGGCCTCGCCCACGCCCTGCAGCAGCAGGGGCAGGACGGCCAGGGCCACGGCGGCGCCCAGGAAGGGCAGCAGTCGGTTCTTGTTCATGGCGGGGTCCTCAGGGGCGGTCGGCAACGCGTTCACCCAGCAGGCCCTGGGGGCGCAAGGTGAGCACGAGGATCAGCACGGTGAAGGCAAAGATGTCCTGGTAGTTGCTGCCCAGCACGCCCCCGGTGAAATCGCCGATGTAGCCCGCGCCCATGGATTCGATGACGCCCAGCAGCACCCCGCCCACCATGGCGCCCCCCAGGTTGCCGATGCCGCCGAACACGGCCGCCGTGAAGGCCTTCAGCCCGGGCAGGAAGCCCATGGTGTGCTGCACCGAGCCATAGTTGGCGGCCCACATCACACCGGCCAGCGCGGCCAGCGCGGCGCCGATGGCGAACGTGGCGCTGATGACGCGGTCCGGGCGCACGCCCATCAACTGCGCCACGCGCGGGTTCTCGGCTGTGGCGCGCATTGCGCGGCCGAGCTTGGTGCCGTGGATCAGCGCCATCAGGCCGGCCAGCGTCAGCGCCGTGACGACCAGGATCAGGATCTGCACAAGGTTGATCGTCGCCCCCATGAATTCATAGGGTTCGTCGTTCAGCAGGATCGGGTACGGCTTGTAGTCCGGCTTCCAGAGGATCATCGCCAGGGTCTGCAGCAGCAGCGACATGCCCATGGCCGTGATCAGCGGTGCCAGACGCGGCGCGTTGCGCAGCGGCCGGTAGGCGAGCTTCTCGATCGCCATGTTCAGCAGCATGCACACCGCCATGGCGATCACGAGCGACAGGGACAAGAGCGCCCAGCCGGGTATGCCGCTGCCCTCCAGCGATGTCACCACCGTCCAGCTCACCAGCGCCCCCACCATGAGCACCTCGCCGTGGGCGAAGTTGATGAGGTTGATGATGCCGTACACCATCGTGTAGCCCAGTGCCACGAGCGCATACATGCTGCCCAGGACCAGACCGTTGATCAGTTGTTGAATGAAGATGTCCACGGTGTGAGCAATAGCAAAAAGCCCGCCAGCGTGTGTCACGAAGGCGGGCCGAGGGCAAAAGGGGCTCGGCGATCCGGATTATCGGATAGCCACGGGCCCGAGGATCCGGACAACCGTACAGATGAACCCGTAAAGACGGGGCAACTGTACTGGCGGCCGGGGGCCGATCAGAACAACGAAGGCAGACGCAGGCTGTCCACCGTCCAGCGCACGAGCTTCTGCTTGAGGCCGGTATAGGGCGGGAAGAACATCCGGGCCATCATGATGGGCCCGGACTTCAGCACCGCCCGCTCGTGCGAGAAGGCCTTGAAGCCGAACTCGCCGTGCGCGCTGCCGATGCCGGAGTTGTTGACGCCGCCGAACGGCAGGTTGCCGTGCGCATAGTGCAGCACGCAGTGGTTGATCGCCACGCCGCCCGAGCTGGTGCGCTCGATCAGGTCACGCGTGCGGCGCTTGTCGCGGCTGAAGATGTACAGCGCCAGCGGCTTGGGCTGGGCGTTGATGGTGTTCACCACCTCGTTCAGGTCGGTGTAGGTCACGACCGGCAGCACCGGGCCGAAGATCTCTTCCTGCATGATCTCGGCCGACTCGGGCACCTGGTCGATCAGCGTGGGGGCGATGTAGCAGGTGCTGACGTCGACCTCGCCGCCCACGAGCACGCGGGCGCCCTTGTCCTTCGCGTCGGTCAGCAGGCCGGCAATGCGCTGCGTGTGACGCTGGTTGATGACGCGGGTCAGATCGGGGCTCTGGCGCACGGCGTCGGGCGTGCGGCCGAAGCGTTGCGCCACCACGCGGCGGCAGGCCTCGACGAAGTCGTCCTTGACGGAGGCGTGCACGAACACGTGGTCGGGCGCCACGCAGATCTGACCGCAGTTGGTGAACTTGCCCCACAGCAGGGTCTCGGCCGAAGCCTGGATGTCGGCGGTTTCGTCGACGATGACAGGCGACTTGCCACCCAGCTCGAGCGTGACGCTGGTCAGGTGCCGGGCCGCGGCCGTCATCACGACCTTGCCAACAGCCGGCGAGCCGGTGAAGAAGATGTGATCGAACGGCAGCGCCAGCAGCGCCTGCGAGGTCGGCAGGCTGCCTTCGAACAGCGCCACCTCATGCGGCTGGAAGATGGAGGCGATCACCTCGGCCATGACGGCGCTGACGGCCGGCGTCATCTCTGAAGGCTTGAGGATGACGGTGTTGCCTGCGGCCAGCGCCGAGACCAGCGGCCCGAAGCACAGGTTCAGCGGGAAGTTCCAGGGCGCGATGATGAGGCAGCGGCCACGCGGCTGGTACTCGATCCAGGCGCTGGTGAAGGCGGTGGTCATCGTGGGCCACACGCGGCGTGGTTGCGCCCACTTCTTCAGGTTGCCGATGGTGTGCCGGATCTCGTCGAGCACCGGCATGAGTTCGGTGCCCTCGACCTCGACCACCGGCTTGCGGTAGTCCTTGGCGAAGGCCGCGTAGAAATCGTCGCGACGGGCCAGCATGGCCTCGCGCAGGCGCTTGAGGCGGGCGATGCGCTCGGCAATCGTCGACTGCCGCCAGGCCAGGGCCGTGGCCTGCTGGGACTCAAAGACCCGACGAATCTGCTCCGGATCGGATTCACCGGTTGCAGGATCAACAAGGTGCATCGCAGGGCGGCTCATCGGGGGTCTCCGTCAGGTCAGTCGGCCGGTGGGGCAGCGAGCGCCGCGTCAAGGAGGGCCGCGGTCAGCTCATGAAGGGGACGGTGTTCCGCTTCGGCCCGTTCACGCAGGCGCGTGATCAGGTCCTGAGGCAGTTTCACCGCGAACGGCACCAGGCCTGCAGCCTGGTCGAGCTTGCGTTGTTCACGGCGGTCGGGCACGGCCTGGGCAGCGACACCAAAGCGGCTCGGGGAGCCCGCCTGGCGCATCTGACCCATGATCTTCAGGCCCTTGTTCTTTTCAAGGTCGGTCTTTTTCATGGGCGGACTGTACTGCAGGGGAACTCACCGCGCGACAATGGGCACCGCGTGACACCGGTCTCGACCAATGTGAAAACACGCGAACTCACAATCAGACGCCATTGTGCCCTGATGCCGGCCGCCCGTGGGGTTTCTGCGCGACACCCCGACTCCGTATCTTCCCTGCTCACCATGCCCCCACTGCAACAGATCACCTTTCCGCTGCGCGGCGACTTCATCACGCTCGACAGCCTGCTCAAGGCCTGCGGACTGGCCGAAAGCGGCGGGCGCGCCAAGACCATGGTGGCGGAAGGCCTGGTTCAGGTCGACGGCCAGGATGAGCTGCGCAAGACCGCCAAGATCCGAGCGGGGCAAGTGGTGAGCGTGCAAGGTGCGCGGGTTCGGGTTATCCCCGAGGATCAGGCTGACACGCCAGCTGCCTGACCCGTCCGTGTCGCTTCAGGACAGCGCCCTGCGCGCACCTGTACCAAGCTGACACAGGGGGAATCCCGCGGCGCGATAGAAACCACTGGGGCAGGATGGACGCAAACCCGTCAGGAGAACCCCGCCATGCCGAACATCTACGAACAGGACCTGCCCCGCAACCCGGCCAACCATGTGCCGATGTCGCCGCTGTCCTTCATCGAGCGCACCGCCCTCGTCTACCCCGACCGACTGGCCATCGTGCATGGTGCCCTGCGGCAGAGCTGGGGCCAGACCTACACGCGCTGCCGCCGACTGGCCAGCGCGCTGCGACAACAGGGCATTGGTGTGGGCGACACGGTGGCCGTGATGCTGCCCAACACGCCACCCATGGTGGAAGCGCACTTCGGCATCCCCATGGCCGGCGCGGTGCTGAACGCACTGAACACCCGGCTGGACGCCGAGGCCCTGGCCTTCATGCTCGACCATGGCGAGGCCAAGGCCGTCATCGTGGACCCGGAGTTCAGCGGCGTGATGGCCCAGGCCCTGGCGCTGCGCACGCGCGCCGAGCCGATCCTGGTGGTCGACGTGGAGGATGTGCTGTACACCGGCAAGACGGAACGCATCGGCACCCTGACGTATGAACAGCTGGTGGCCCAGGGGCAGCCCGACTACGCATGGGAAATGCCGTCGGACGAGTGGGATGCGATCGCGTTGAACTACACGTCGGGCACGACAGGCAACCCCAAGGGCGTGGTCTACCACCACCGCGGGGCGGCCACGAACGCGGTGTCCAACATCCTCGAGTGGGACATGCCCAAGCACCCGGTCTACCTGTGGACGCTGCCGATGTTCCACTGCAATGGCTGGTGCTTCCCGTGGACGGTGGCCGCGCGCGCTGGCGTGAACGTGTGCCTGCGCCGCGTCGACCCGAAGTCCATCTTCGAGGCATTCCGTCAGCATGGCGTCACGCACTACTGCAGCGCCCCCATCGTGCATGCCGCGCTGGTGAATGCGCCGGCCGAGCTGAAGGAAGGCCTGAACCTGCGCCAGGGTCAGGGTGTGAAGGCCATGGTGGCCGGCGCCGCGCCGCCCGCTGCCATGATCGAGGGCATGGAGCAGCTCGGCATCGACCTGACCCATGTCTACGGCCTGACCGAGATCTACGGCCCGGCGTCGGTGTGCGTGAAGCACGAGTCGTGGAACGAGCTGCCTGTGGGCGAGCGCGCCCGCCTGAACGCCCGCCAGGGCGTGGCCTACCACCTGCAACGCGGCATCAGCGTGATGGACCCGCTGACCATGCAACCCGTGCCGGCCGATGGCGAGACCATGGGCGAGATCATGTTCCGCGGCAACATCACGATGAAGGGCTACCTGAAGAACCCGAAGGCCACGCAGGAGGCCTTTGCTGGCGGGTGGTTCCACACGGGTGATCTCGCCGTGATGTACCCCGACGGCTACGTGAAGATCAAGGACCGGAGCAAGGACATCATCATCTCGGGCGGCGAGAACATCTCGTCCATCGAGGTGGAAGACGTGCTGTACCGCCACCCCGCCGTGATGGCCGCCGCCGTGGTGGCCAAGCCCGACGAGAAGTGGGGTGAGACGCCGTGCGCCTTCATCGAACTCAAGCCGGGCGCCCAGGTGACGGCCGAGGAGATCATCCAGCACTGCCGCGCGCACCTCGCGCACTTCAAGGCACCACGCGCCGTGGTGTTCGGCGAACTGCCCAAGACCTCGACCGGCAAGATCCAGAAGTTCGAGCTGCGCAAGGTCGCCGGCTCGGTGGCCGCGATCAACGTCTGAGGTGGGTGTCGGCCGGGTGTGTCAACGCCCGGCCGCCTGGGCGAGCACGGGCTCACGCGGCTCCTGGCTGGCGCGCGCCAGGGCCTGCGCCGCATCGAACACGCGGCGACGCGTTTCCTCCTTGTCGAGCGACACACCCATGCGCAGCAGCACGAGTTGCTGGCTCGGCAGGATGACCATGAACTGGCCCATCAGGCCGGTGAAATAGGCGACGTCCCGCGGCACGGTGACGGGCATCAGCGCAGGGTCGTACCGGCGCAGGCCCGCGCCGTATCCCGCGTTGGCCGGCGATGGCGCCCGCATGAAGGCGACAAACCCGGGCGGCACCACCGTGCGGCCCTGCCACTGCCCATCCAGCCGCACGAGTTCACCCAGACGGAGCCAGTCACGCGGGCGCAGCACCCCGCGCGCGCCGGCGGCCGGCGTGCCGGTCGCATCGGGCTCCACAAAGCCCACGCGCACGCCCAGCGGCGCCAGCAGGTCTTGCCAAAGGCTGTCGAGGGTGCGTTGGGCGTCGCCGCCCAGCCGGTGACGGATGGCAGCCCCCAGCAGGGCGCTGGTGCCGGTGGAGTAGTTGAAGCGGGTGCCGGGCGCGGCCTCCAGCGGCATGGCCGCGGCATAGGCCGCGTGGTCGCCGTGCAAGAACAGCATGTCCGAGACAGAACTGAAACCCGAGTGGCCTTCGTCCCACGCCAGGCCGGGCGCGAGGTTCAACGCGTGCCGCCACGTGATCCCCGCTTTTTCCGTGCCGGCCCACACGGGCAGGCCCAGGGGCTGGTCGAGCGCCAGCACACCCCGCCCGAGCAGGGCGCCGGCCCACAGCGCGGTCAGCGACTTCGTCATCGACCAGCCGGGCAGCAGGCTGTCCGGGCCATAGCCCGGTGCGTAACGCTCGTACACCAGCCGTCCCTGGTGCAGCACCAGCACCGCATGCGTGTTCTGGCGCGCCCGCCGGTCGTCCGTCGCTTCAGCAAACAGCGAAGCAGCGGCGCGCTCGAGGGCCACGGGCAACGCGGTGTGCGCGGGCGGCGCCTGGGCCGGGCCTTCGCCCTCGGGCCAGGGTCGGCCGGCCTGTGCCGGTGTCAGCGCTGGGGGCCGGCCGGGCGGCTTCAGGGCCGGGCTGGTGCGCAGCCAGGTGGCGCGGTCCATTCCTGGGGGAAGGAGCGTGCAGCCCAGCCCCGGCCGATGCACCGCCACACGTCGCCATCCGGGCACCGGCAGCCAGGTCTTGACCTCGACCTCGTCGGCGCCCTGCCGCACCCGCCAGATCCACGGCAGCGGGCTCACCTTGGGCCCGGTGTAGCGCGTGCGCACTCGGGCTTCGTCATCCCCGGTGGCCAGCACCCGGGTGCAGAGGTCCCAGGCCGCAAAGCCGATGCCCACGGGCACGTCATCGAGCAGGCCCGCGCGCACGGGCATCGGGTGCGCGAGCGCGCTCAGCACCAGCGCCGCCCCGATGAGGCGGCGACGACAACGCGAGGAGAACAAAGGCTGCAACAGCGGCATGCGGGAAACCATGGAGGCAGGAGCGCCCAGACTGTAGCCTGACCGCACGGCGCGGTGCGCGCGATGCGTTACCTTTACGGCATGAACCTGTTCACTGCCTTGCGCGCCGCCTGGCCGGCCACCCTGGACGACGCGGCCATCCTCACCGAAGCGGGCCGCTACACCTGGTCCGACCTGGACCGGGGCAGCGCCATGCTGGCCAATCTGCTGCAGAGCCTGCATCTCCAAGGCGTGGACGGACGACCGCCGGTGGTGGCCGCCCACGTCGACAAGTCGGTCGAGTCGCTGCTGTTGTACCTGGCCACGCTGCGTGCAGGCTGTGTCTACCTGCCGCTCAACCCGGCCTACCGCGCGGCCGAGCTCGAGTACTTCGTTCAGGACGCACAGCCGGCCGTGCTGGTGTGCCGCCCGGACGACCAGGAATGGGTGATCCCGCTGGCGGGCCACGGACAGGTGGAGCACCTGTTCACGCTGGGTACGGACCGCTGCGGCAGCCTGCTGAGCCACGCCAGCCTGTATGGCGACGAGCAGGAACCGGTGGCCCGCCGCGCCGATGACCTCGCGGCCATTCTCTACACCTCGGGCACCACGGGGCGCAGCAAGGGCGCAATGCTGACGCACGGCAACCTGCTGAGCAACGCCCGCACGCTGCTGCGCCACTGGGACTGGCGCCACGACGACTGCCTGGTGCATGCACTGCCCATCTTCCACATCCACGGGCTCTTCGTGGCCTCGCACTGTGCGCTGCTGTCGGGCACACCGATGCGCTGGCTGAATGCCTTCTCGCCCGCGGCGGTGCTGGCCCAGCTCACCGACACGGCCGCGCCGCAGGCCACCGTGTTCATGGGCGTGCCGACGATGTACGGGCGCCTGCTGGCGCACGACGGGCTGAATGCCGAAGCCACTGCCGGCATGCGGCTGTTCGTCAGCGGCTCGGCCCCCTTGCTGCCCGCGGCCTTCAGCGCCTTTGCTGCGCGCACCGGCCACACCATTCTGGAGCGCTACGGCATGAGCGAGACCGGCATGCTGTGCTCCAACCCATGTCGCGCCCGCGAAGGCGAGCGCATCGCGGGCACGGTGGGCCGGCCGCTGCCGGGCGTGGGCGTGCGCATCGTGGACGACGCGGGCCAGCCTCTGGGCACCGGTGAGCCGGGTCACGTGGAGGTGCGCGGCCCCAACGTGTTCATCGGCTACCTCGGCATGCCCGACAAGACCGCCGAAGCCTTCACCGCCGACGGCTGGTTCCGCACCGGCGACGTGGGCCGCATCGACGAACAGGGCCGCGTGCACCTCGTCGGGCGCGCCAAGGACCTCATCATCTCCGGGGGCTTCAATGTCTATCCGGCCGAAGTGGAAAGCCACATCGACCGGCTGCCCGGCGTGGTCGAATCGGCGGTGATCGGCCTGCCTCACCCTGACTTCGGCGAGGGCGTCGTGGCCGTGATCGTGGCCGAAACCGGCAGCACCCCGGACGAAGCCACCGTGATCACCGCGCTGAAGGCCAGCATCGCCAACTTCAAGGTGCCCAAGCGCGTGATCGTGGTCGACGAACTGCCGCGCAACGCCATGGGCAAGGTGCAGAAGAACCTGCTGCGTCAGGCCCACGACGGGGTGTTCACCGCCTCGTGACGCGGACGCCCTGATCACCCTCAACCGGAGACCGCCATGACCGACACCGCCAGCACCCCGCTCGACATCCCCTCGCTGAAGGACCGCGTCAGCGCCGACGAGTGGCAGCTGCGCGTCGACCTGGCCGCCGCGTACCGGCTGGTGGCGCTCTACGGCTGGAGCGACCTCGTCTTCACGCACATTTCGGCGCGCATTCCCGGGCCCGAGCACCACTTCCTGATCAACCCCTACGGGCTGATGTTCGACGAAATCACCGCCTCGAGCCTGGTGAAGGTCGACCAGGCCTGCAACAAGCTCGACGACTCGCCCTTCCCGGTCAACCCGGCCGGCTTCACCATCCACAGCGCGGTGCATGCGGTGCGCGAAGACGCGGGCTGCGTGCTGCACACCCACACCCGCGCCGGCGTGGCTGTGTCAGCCCAGCGCGATGGCGTGCTGCCGATCTCGCAGCAAAGCACCTTCGTGCTCGCCTCGCTGGCCTACCACGACTACGAGGGCGTGGCCTTCCGCGAAGACGAGAAGCCGCGCCTGCAGGCTGACCTCGGCGACCGCCGCTTTCTGATGCTGCGCAACCACGGCTTGCTGACCGTGGGCCGCACCATGGCCGACGCCTTCCTCAACATGTACGTGTTTGAGAGCACCTGCCAGATCCAGATTGCTGCGCAAAGCGGTGGCTCGGCCCTGACGCAAGTCAATCCGCAGATCGTGGAAGGCGTTTCGCACGCGATGAAGGTGCAGACTGGCGGACTGGGTGGCGCGTTCGCGTGGCCGGCCCTCATTCGCAAGCTCGACCGCATCGACCCCTCTTACAAGACATGAAGCAGTTCAAGATCGTGCTGGCCATGGTGGCCGCCGCGCTGGGCCTCAGTGCCCTGATCGTCTACCTGGGCCAGCGTGGCGAGGCCACTTCCCCGCAGACGGAGACCACCGGCCTGCCCTGGCAGATCGACGTGTTGCCCGGTGGCGGCAGCCGCGTGTTCGGCCTGACGCTGATGCCCGCCGGCCAGCCGGGTGGGAGCACCTTGGGCGACGCACGCCAGCGTTGGGGCGACACCATGCAGATCGCCGTGATCGCCGCACCGGGCGAGGACGGCACGCTGGAGGCCTATGTCGACCCGGCGCCGGCCGGCTTCATCAACGGCAAGCTGGTGATCACGGCCCGCATGGCGCCCGAGGCCATCCGCGGCCTGCGCGAGCGGGCGCTGAAGGCGGAGTTCATGGAGAGCACCACGCGCAAATACCAGCTGGCGCCCGCCGACATGGCACAGGCGCTGGCGGCCCCCATGGCCGCACTGGGCTTCATTCCCTCGGCCAACCTGGATGAGGTCGCGGTACAGCAGCGCTTCGGCCCGGCCACCGAGCAGGTACGGCGCAACGCGCACATGGTGCACCACCTCTACCCGGTGCACGGGCTCGATCTGGTGCTCGACACCGAAGGCAAGGAACTGCTGCAGTATGTGGCGCCCGCCGAGTTCGATGCGCGCCTGCGCGGCCCCCTGAAGGCGGCCCTGGCAGCATCGGCTGCCTCTGGCGCATCGCGCGCCCCGGCCGCGCGCTGAGCACCGACCGGAACCCGCAAGCGGCTCAACGGCCTTTGCGCAGCGCCGACAGTTCGGCGTCCTTGGCATCCCACAGTCCGTTGATCCAGCTCTGCAGACGCTGGCGGTATTGGGGATCGGTGCCGTCTTCGGCCACGTGCAGGTTTTCGGGGATGTGCACCTGACGCACCGTCACGATGACATTGCGCACACGGCCGCACAGCAGGTCGGTGAAGGTCGGCACGCCATCGGGATAGACGATGGTCACGTCGACCAGGGTCTCGAGCTTGTCACCCAGCGTTTCCAGCGCCATGGCGATGCCGCCGGTCTTGGGCTTGAGCAGGTGCTGGTAGGGCGACTTCTGCTGCGCCTGCTTGCCCGGCGTGAAGCGCGTGCCTTCCAGGAAGCTGATCACCGAAGTCGGCACCACGCGGAACTTCTCGCACGCCTTGCGGGCGGCCTCGAGGTCCTGACGGGCCGAGGCCCCGCCCTTGCGGCGCATGAAGGGGAAGTCGAGCGCCCACCATGCCAGGCCGATCACCGGCACGAAGATCAGTTCGTGCTTGATGAAGAACTTCAGCAGCGGGATGCGGCGGTTGAACACCTTCTGCAGCACAAGGATGTCGACCCAGCTCTGGTGGTTGCTGCTGACCAGGTACCAGCCCTGGCGCTTGAATCCCTCGGCCCCGCGGATTTCCCACCCACGCTGGCCGACCAGCTCGATCCAGCCGTTGTTGATGCTGATCCAGTTTTCTGCGATGCCGTTGAGCAGCACATCGGCCACGCTGCGCACGGCCCGCAGTGGGAGCACCAGCTTGAGCAGGGCCAGCGGCATCATCAGCGAAAAGCCGACAAGGGTGTTGACGGCCAGCACCACCCCGGCAAAGGTGGCCTTGATCGGAGCAAGAAGGGACATGAATCGGTCTCGTTGGGAAAGCCCGCGATTATGTGCACAGATGTGCATCAAGCCGCATCACTGCCGTCCACACGTCGCGCGTGCCGTTCGTCACGCGCCTGGCCGGAACGTGGCGCCGGGGCCCTGGGCAAGGCGGGCCGGCTCGCATAAGGTGCAGGCCATGCCCGCATCGTCGCCCTTCTCGCTGGTTTCCTGGCTCCATCACGCCGATGGCAGCCCGCCACCAGCCAACCTCCCTGTCCAGCAGTGGCACGCGTGGGAAGCCCTGTGCGCGCAGCTCACGCCCCTGCTGATGCAACCGCGCCAGGCCAGCGACTTCGCCGGCGCCCTGCACCCCCTGGCTGCCGAACTGGTCGCCCTGACGCGGGAAGATCCCGACGTGGCCATCTTCCACATGGTGCACGGCAGCGAGGACGTTCTGGTGCGCTACAGCGCGCGCCATGCCGTGCACACCGCGATGCTGATGGCGCTGATTGGCCGCCGCAAGGATTGGGGCGATGGCCGCACGGCCCTGGGCGTGAAAGCCGCGCTCACCATGAACCTGTCGATCATGGCGCTGCAGGACGCCCTGGCCCGACAGGTGATGCCGCTGACGCCCGAGCAACGCGCCGAAATCCAGGCACACCCCGAGGCGACCTGCCAGTTGCTGGCGGAGCTGGGCGTCAACGAGCCCGACTGGCTGGACGCCGTGGCCCAGCATCACGAGCAGCCCGATGGCCGAGGCTATCCGCATGGCCTGGTCAAGGTCCATCCGCTGGCCGATGCCATCCATACCTGCGACGTGTTCAGCGCCAAGCTCAGTCCGCGAGCCAGCCGGGGGCGCCTGCCCGCGCCGCAGGCCGCCGCAGAGATCTTCCGCCAGCGCAGCGCCGGCTACTTCGGTGCCACCATCATCCGCGAACTGGGGCTGTACCCGCCGGGCAGCCTGGTGGACCTCGCCAGCGGCGAGCGGGCCGTGGTGCTGTGCCGCACGGCCGATGCCGGCGCACCCCAGGTGGCCGTGGTGACCGATGCGCTGGCCTGCCCATTGCCCATGCCACTGCGCTCGGGCACGGCACGGCAGGGCCCGCACCGCGTGCTCGGAGCCGCGGCCGACCGCGCCGGGGCCGACACCTTTGCCCCCACCACGCTGCTGGCCCTGCGCTGACCCACGCGTTCACCGGGGCATTCACCGCGCCGTCATGAAACAGGCGCAAAGTGACATGATTCCGTCATTTCGTGTCCGCCCATGTCGCCTGCTCCCCTTGATCCCGACCTGCTGCGCCGCCTGCAGGAAGACGTCATCGACAGCTACGACGAAGAGCTGGAGATGGAGGTCGACGACCGCATCCTCGACGGCCCGGGCGACCAGACCGCCGAGGCCCGAGAGGACCGCCGCCGCTATTTCCGCGAGCTGTTCCGCCTGCAGGGCGAACTCGTCAAGCTGCAGGACTGGGTGGTGCACACCGGGCAGCGCGTGGTCGTCCTGTTCGAAGGGCGGGATGCCGCGGGCAAGGGGGGGGCCATCAAGCGCATCACGCAGCGCCTGAACCCGCGCGTGTGCCGCGTGGCCGCCCTGCCCGCCCCGAACGACCGCGAAAAAACGCAGTGGTACTTCCAGCGCTACGTGGCGCATCTGCCAGCCGCCGGCGAGATCGTGCTGTTCGACCGCAGCTGGTACAACCGCGCTGGCGTCGAGCGCGTGATGGGCTTCTGCAGCGACGACGAGCTGGAAGAGTTCTTCCGCTCGGTGCCCGAGTTCGAGAAGATGCTGGTGCGCAGCGGCATCCGCGTCATCAAATACTGGTTCTCGATCTCGGACGAGGAGCAGAACGCACGCTTTCTGGCCCGCATCCACGACCCGCTCAAACAGTGGAAGCTCAGCCCGATGGACCTGGAGAGCCGTCGCCGCTGGGAGGCCTACACGCGCGCCAAAGAGATCATGCTGGAGCGCACCCACATCCCCGAGGCACCGTGGTGGGTGGTGCAGGCCGTGGACAAGAAGCGTGCCCGCCTCAACGTGATCCACCACCTGCTGGACCATTTCGACTATGTCGAGGTGCCGCACAAGCCGGTGCAGTTGCCACCCCGCATGCGCCACGAAGACTACGCGCGCCAGCCGGTGCCTGCCAGCCTGTACGTGCCCGAAATCTACTGACACCCGAACGACGTGACCGACGGGGGACGCATGCCCCCAACATCACGTCGGCGGGCGAGACGCGGTAGGCTCTCGGGTTTGACGCTGACGCGGAGTCTTTCTGTGCTGAGCTGGTTCGAGAACCTCGTCCACCCCTACCCCGACGCCCCTCCCAAAGCCCCGCCACGGGGCTTTCTTGCCTTTGTGTGGGCGGCCACGGCCGGCATGCGCCCCTGGCTGCTGGGTATGACGCTGCTGACGGCGGCCATCGCGGCCTTCGAAGCGATGCTGTTCAACATGCTCGGCAGCATCGTCGACTGGCTGAGCACCACGCCGCCGGCCGAGCTGTGGTCGGCGTCGCGCGGCAAGTTGCTGCTGCTGGCCGCCATCCTGATTGCCAGCCCACTGGCCGTGTGGGTGCAGACGCTGCTCAAGCACCAGACGCTGGCCGGCAACTTCCCGATGAAGCTGCGCTGGCAGTTCCACCGCCACATGCTCGGCCAGAGCATGTCGTTCTACCAGGACGAGTTCGCCGGTCGCGTGGCCACCAAGGTGATGCAGACCGCGCTGGCCGTGCGCGACTGCTGCTTCGTCGTCGGCGACATCCTCGTCTTCACGATGGTCTACTTCCTGACCATGACGGCGGTGGTCGGCGGCTTCGACGCCTGGCTGCTGTTGCCCTTCCTTGGCTGGTTCACGCTCTATGGCCTGGCCGTGTGGTACTTCGTGCCGCGCCTGAGCCGCGTGGCGCGTGCCCAGGCCGATGCCCGTTCGCTGATGACCGGCCGCATCACCGACGCGTACACCAACATCGCCACCGTCAAGCTGTTCTCGCACGGGCAGCGTGAGGCCTCGTACGCCCGCTCCGCCATGCAGGAGTTCATGAAGACCGTGCACGGCCAGATGCGCCTGGTCAGCGGCTTCGAGGTCGTCAACCACGCGCTGAGCATGCTGCTCATCCTGTCCACCTCCGGCATCGCGCTGTGGCTGTGGACGCAGGGCGAGGTCGGCATCGGCGCGGTGGCAGCCGCCACGGCCATGGCGCTGCGGCTCAACGGCATCTCGCACTGGATGATGTGGGAGATGGCCAGCCTGTTCGAGCACATCGGCACCATCCAGGACGGCATCAACACGCTCGCGCGTGCGCCCACCGTGGTCGACGCACCGGACGCCCGGCCGCTGACCGTGCCCGCTGGCGACATCCGCTTCGAGCAGGTCGGCTTCCACTACGGCGGCGACCGCAAGGTGATCGACCATCTGAACCTGCACATACGCCCCGGCGAGAAGATCGGTCTGGTCGGCCGCTCGGGCGCGGGCAAGTCCACCATCGTCAACCTGCTGCTGCGCTTCTACGACGTCGAGCATGGCCGCATCCTGATCGATGGCCAGGACATCGCCCACGTGACCCAGGACAGCCTGCGTGAGCACATCGGCATGGTCACGCAGGACACCTCGCTGCTGCACCGCTCGGTGCGCGAGAACATCCTCTATGGCCGCCCGGACGCCACCGACGACGACATGGTGCGGGCCGCGCACAAGGCCGAGGCGCACGACTTCATCGCCACGCTGAGTGACCCGGCCGGCCGCACGGGCTACGACGCCCACGTGGGCGAACGTGGCGTGAAGCTCTCGGGCGGGCAGCGCCAGCGCATCGCCATCGCCCGCGTGATGCTGAAGGACGCGCCCATCCTGCTGCTCGATGAAGCGACCAGCGCGCTCGATTCCGAGGTCGAGGCTGCCATCCAGGCCAGCCTGTACCGCTTGATGGAAGGCAAGACGGTGGTGGCCATCGCCCACCGGCTGTCGACGATCGCGGCCATGGATCGCCTCATCGTGCTCGACCAGGGCCGCATCGTCGAGGAAGGCGACCACGCGACGCTGCTGGCCCAGGGGGGGCTGTATGCGCGGCTGTGGGCGCATCAGAGCGGCGGCTTCCTCGGCGAAGACATCGAGGACGGCGACAGCCAGACCGAACCGGCCACCGGAACCTGAGCGCCGCCCCGGCGACGACGCTCACCAGGGCAAGGGCTGCCCCTGCCAGTCCAGAAAGCCGCCGTTGTCGGCCGGCGTCAGCCCGCGCAGAACCGCACACAGGTTCTGCGCGGCCTGTTCGGGGGTGTGCACGGTCAGCCCCGTCTTCGCAAACGAGGCCGACAGACCGGTGTCCACCGTGCCCGGGTGAAGCGCCACGCACACCGCCTGCGGCCGGCCGCGCGCCAGTTCGACCGAAGCCGTGCGCACCAGCTGGTTCAACGCCGCTTTCGATGCGCGGTAGCTGTACCACCCACCCAGCCGGTTGCCCCCGATGCTGCCGACCTTGGCCGACAGGGTGGCGAACACACTGCCGCCCTCGCGCGGCAGCAGCGGCAGGAAGTGCTTCATCAGCAGTGCCGGGCCGATGGCGTTGATGGCAAAGGCATGCGCCATGTGGCGCGCGTCCAGCTGCCGCCACGATTTCTCGGGCTGCATGCCCTCGCCATGCAGAAAACCGGTCGCATCCACCACCAGCCGCAGCGGACGCCCGCGCGCCACGGACGCGGCCTGCACGTGGGCCGCCGTCGCAGCAATGCGGGCCTCGTCCAGCAGGTCGAGCGCGGGCTCGCCCCGGCGGCTCAGGCCGATGACGGCCGCCTCGCCCCACTCGGCGTTCAGGCGATCGAGCAAGGCCGCGCCGATGCCACCGGTGGCCCCGACGACCACGGCGAGCCCCTCACCCCAGGACAGCGTGCTCACGAGGCGGCCTCACCCCGCGCAGCGGCCCGGGCCGGCGCAGGCAGCGGCACCCCTTCGGCGCGCGCGACGGTGGCCAGCGCGTCCTCCATCAGCGCCCGCGCCTGGCCCGCCACCCGGAACAGATAGGCGTGCAGCGTCACGTCGGCCGGCTGGCGGCTCTCGCAATCGGCGCTGTAGGTTTCGAACTGTCCCAGCAGCGTGATGAGCTGGGCCAGGTGCTGCGGGCATTCACATGCCACACGGGGCATGGCCTGGGTCAGTGTGTACAGGGCATCGGCATCGAAGCGGGGCGGCGGTGCGAGTTGCGCCAGCGTCGGGGTGGCGTCGGCCAGGCTCTGCCAGCTGCGCAACTCGTCATGCAGCAGGGAGGCCCACTCATCCGGCGTCAAGGGCGCGCGCCGCAGCACGGCGGAGCGCACCCGCAGCGATTCCAGCACCTGCGTGGAGGCAAAGCCGTACACCACGATCTGGTGCCGGGCCCCCACCACCCGCGCCAGTCGCCACAGCCGCTGGGCCGTGTCCATGTGCAGCGCACCGACCTCCACCAGCACCGCATCGGCCTGCACGCCGCGCGCGGTCAGTTCGGTGTCGGCGCCATCGCCCAGGTGCGCCACGATGTGGGCGCCGGCCACGCCCTGCAGGGCGTGCACGTGCCGCGGCGTGAAGCCGCTGCCCAGCAGCAGCACCCGCATGGCGTCCGGCCGGCTGTCCGGCGCAGAGGGCGGCGCCGAGAGCGTGGCCGCCACACCCGCCACTTCATCGACCATGGCCTGCAGCCGGGCGGTGTCCAGGCGGGCCAGCATGCCGATGCCGTTGCCCTGATCCACCAGTTGCTTGATCAACACCAAACGGCGCACGTCCTGGCTTGAATACAGTCGATGGCCGGAAGGTGCCTGGCTCGGGCCCACGACGCGGTATCTGCGCTCCCACACGCGCAGGGTCGCCACCGGGATGTTGACCATCCGGGCGGCGGCACTGCTGCGGTAGCGGGGCACGGCGGCATCGTCCTGCCAATGGAGGTCTTCGTTCATGGAGATGTCCTTTGGTGCGCTTCAGATGACCTCATTTTGACAACATGGACCGGCTTTGAACCACTCAAGAAGCGGCATAAGCTTGTTCATGTGGCCACAAGACCGATGCAAAACGAGGTCACACCCATTCCAAACCCCCACACCGGAGTCACATCCATGACCAGCCGTCGTCAATTCATGTTCACCGTCGTGCCCGCCGTCGCCGCCTTGTCGGCCGTCAGCACCGCCGTCCGCGCCGCCGACCGCGTCGACGAAAAAGACCCCGCCGCCGTGGGCCTCGGCTACAAGCACGACGCCACCAAGGTCGACGCCAAGAAGTACGCGAACTACAAGGCCGGTGCCGTGTGCGGCAACTGCCAGTTCTACCAGGGCAAGCCGTCCGACGCCTGGGCGGGCTGCCCGCTGCTGGCTGGCAAGCAGGTCAACGGCAAGGGATGGTGCTCGGGCTACGTGAAGAAGGCCTGACGGTCAGAACACCGCGCGGGCCTGCCAGCCCGACGCGGTTTGCACACGGGGCCGTGTCTTCTGCAACGGGGGCACGGCCCTCGTCGTTGCGGGCTCAGGCGCGCCGCGCCACGTGGCGCTGCAGCCAGTCCGGCACGTCTTCGGCCGGCATGGGTCGGGCCACCAGATAGCCCTGCAGTTCGTCGCAACCCAGGCGCTGCAGGTGCTCCCGCGTGGCCTCGGTTTCGACCCCTTCGGCCGTGGTCCGCAGGCCCAGGCTCGCCGCCAGCTGGATGATGGCGCGCACGATGGCGTCGTCATCCGGGTCGCTCACCACATCGCTGACGAAGCTGCGGTCGATCTTCAGGCGGTCCACCGGGAAGCGTTTCAGGTAGGACAGGCTGGAATAGCCGGTGCCGAAGTCGTCGATCGCCAGTTTGACCCCCATGGCATGCAGCGACAGCAGGCGCGTGCGCACCAGCTGCGGGTCGTCCACCAGCAGGGACTCGGTCAGCTCCAGCTCCAGGCGCTCGGCGGGCAGGCCGGCCTCTGTGAGCGCCGCGCCCAGCACCGCTTCCAGGTCGCCGCGCTTGAACTGCACCGCCGACAGGTTCACGGCCATCACCACGGGCGGCAGCCCCATGCGCTCCCAGGCCGCTGCCTGGCGGCACGCCTCGTGGATCACCCAGCTGCCGATGGGCACGATCAGGCCGCTTTCCTCGGCCACGGGCACAAAGCGCGCGGGCGACACCAGCCCCCACTGCGGGTGCATCCAGCGCAGCAGGGCCTCGAAGCCCACCACCTCGCCAGACGCCAGATCGACCTGGGGCTGGTAGTGCAGGAGGAACTCGCCAGCGTCGAGCGCCTTGCGCAGCCCCTGCCGGATGGTGAGCCGTTCAAGCGACTCGCGGTTCATGTTCTCGTCGAAGAAGCGATGTCCGTTGCGGCCTTCTTCCTTGGCGCGGTACATGGCGGTGTCGGCGCATTGCAGCAGCGCATCGAAGTCCTGCCCGTCGCTGGGCCAGACGGCCACCCCTGCCGACGCCGAAGTGGTCAGCGACACACCGTCCAGATCGATCGGGGCGCTCAAGGCCTCCAGCAGCTTGCTCACGATGGGGCCCACGGCCTCGACATCGGGCAGCCCCTTGAGAATCAGCAGGAACTCGTCCCCCCCCTGACGGCAGACGGTGTCCGACTCCCGGACGTTCTCGACCAGCGAGCGGGCCACAGCCTGCAGCAGCGCGTCACCGCGGGCGTGGCCGAGCGAATCGTTGATCGTCTTGAAGTTGTCGAGGTCGAGGAAGACCAGCGCCACGACGGTGTGATGGCGGCGCGCATCGGCAATCGCCTGGACCAGCCGGTCACGGGCCAGCGCGCGGTTAGGCAGCTGCGTGAGCACATCGTGGTAGGCCAGGAACTCGACACGCCGCTCGGCCTCCCGGCGCTCCTGCACCTCAACGCTCAGGCGCTGATAGGGATCACGCACCGAGGTGACGAAGATCGCGCGGAAGATGTAGGCGTACGCCCCGATCTTGTACAGATGCCCCAGCAGACTGAAGACGCTGTTCACGTTGGCGTACAGCGTGAAGCAGAGTTCGGACAGGATGGTGATGAGGCACGCCGTGCACAGGTCTGCGTTGCTGTACGAGCCGCCGCGGGCGCCGCCATGCCGGTAGAAGCCCCAGGCCGCGATGCCGGACACCACGATGAGCCCGTATTCGGCGACCACCTTGAACGGCGTCAGCCCCTGTCCGTCGATGAACGTGCGTGGCCACCAGTGCGCGCGGTCGAGGTTGACCCAGTACACCAGCGCGCTGCCGCCGAACGCGGCCAGCAGCATCGCCCTTCGCCGCCAGGCCGAGGTGATCGGTGGACGCTCGCGCAGCGCCGCAGCCAGCAGGGTGAACGCCGCTACGTAGCGCGCCACCAGCCAGAAGTGGATGGCCTTCTCCGGATCGGCCGGGGTGACGAACACCGGCATGCCCTTGTAGGACATCGTGTGCCCCAGGTCGATCAGGCCCACGGCCAGGAAACCGCAGCCGATGAGCACGACGTTGCCCGGCTGGCCCGGGCTTTGCGCAAACCACGCCACCGCGAACACCAGCAGCGCCACGGCGATGGCGCCGAACTCGGTCAGCGTGTGAAGCGAGACCGGGAACAGCGTGTCCCGGTGATGCAGCATGACGCCGATCGGCCAGAGCCACACGATCAGCAGGATGCTGACCAGCGCAATGAGCAGGTGATACGGAAGCGCGTGCGAGCGTTCACGTGGCTGGCTGCTGCCCGCCTCGTTCACGTTCGCCGCGGCGGTGCCAACAGCCGAACGGGTCACGAAAGGACGCCCTGCGCCGGAGGGCAAGCGCAGGGCGGAGAGTTGTTTTGTCGCTGACTGTAACTGAAGCGACAGTTCCCCGGTTGGGGGAATGTGCGCATTCGTTGCCGGTTCTCAAAGCCGGCTCACATCAGCGGATGCGCTCAGGCAGCGGCGGTCAGCGGCGTGATGCCCGCAATCGCCCAGTCGCGGCTCTCGTCCAGCGGACGGACGAGGTGCCACAGCTCGTCGAACGGCTCGGCACCCGACTGCACCTCCTCACGAACCAGGCCGTGGAAGCGGACGCTGACCACCAGCTGCCCGTCGTCGCGGGCGGTGTCCACCACCTCGGCGTTCAGCTGCATGACGTCGGTCTGCTGCGGGGTCTGGCCGCGTTCCTGCAGATCCAGACGCAGGGAGGCAAACAGCTCGGGCGTCGTGAACTTGCGCAGGTCTTCGACATTGCCGGCATCGTTGGCGGCCTGCATGCGGATGAAGATCATCTTGGCGACACGCTCGAACCCGTCGACGTCGAAGCCGGCCGGCAGGGCCGACAGCGAAGCGGCGGAAGCGGCCGGTGCCGCCGCCGCACCACCCGTTGCACCAAAGCTGCCCGGCAGCGGTGCCTCGGCCTGACGGAACAGCGGCTGCGTGGTGGCACCGGTCTCGGCAGCGCGGGCACTGCCCGGGGCGTCACGGTACGGCGCGCCGGCACCTGCCAGCTGTGCACCGCGGGCCGCACCCGCCTTGTTGGCGCTGAAACGGCGCATCAGCCAGCCAATGACCACCATGGCCACGACAGCCAGCAGCGCCATCATCATGAAGTTGGCCAGCTCTTCACCGAAGCCGAGATGGCTGGCGAGCGCAGCCAGGCCCAGACCCGCGGCCAGACCGGCGATCGGGCCCATCCACGAGCGGCGTCCAGCCTGACCGGCTGCCTGCTGGGCCGCACCCGGCTGGGGTGCCACGGCGTTCTGCTGCTGCGCGGGCTTGCCGGCCTGATCGGGCGTGGCCGTCGGCTGCTTGGCCGGCATCTGGCGCTGCATGCCCGCGGGGCGCCCGCCGCCCAGGCGTTTGGCATCGGCGTCCATCGGCATGCCCACCATGCCGATGCCGGCCACGGCGACCAGGGCGGCGGTCAGGCCCTGGCGCAAGGTTTTCGTCCAGCTCATGTTGTGCTCCTCATTCGTTACAACGTCCCGGCCGCGCAGGGGCAGGCCGACCTCGTGATTGTCTCCAGATCGGCCGCCATGATGACGGCAGGGCCAGCCCGTGTGAGGCTGCCGACACAGGGCTTTACACGGCTTTGCATTTTCGGGCAGGGCGAGGGTCGATCCGCCGCCCGATGACACCCTGCCGGCCCTCGCTTCAGGAGGGGATGCCGTCCTCTCCGCTGGCACGAAACCCCCGGACCGGCGACAATCCCGGGTTGCCTTCGATGCCCGCCCCCGGCGTCCGCCCATGTCTGCCCTGCCCCCTGCCGCCCACACCGACCACGACAGCGACGAACTGGTCGCGCCCGCCACGAAGGACTTCGTGCCGCCGGCGCTGCCCGTTGCCAAGCCACTGTCGAGCTACAAGCCCTTCTGGGCGAAGCGCTTCGGCACGGCGCCTTTCCTGCCGATGAGCCGCGCCGAGATGGACGCGCTCGGCTGGGACAGCTGCGACATCATCATTGTCACCGGCGACGCCTATGTGGACCACCCGAGCTTCGGCATGGCCGTGATCGGCCGCATGCTCGAGAACCAGGGCTTCCGCGTGGGCATCATCGCCCAGCCCGACTGGCACAGTGCAGACCCGTTCAAGGCGCTCGGCAAGCCCAACCTGTTCTGGGGCGTGACGGCGGGCAACATGGATTCCATGATCAACCGGTACACCGCCGACCGGAAGATCCGCAGCGACGACGCCTACACCCCCGGCGGCGTGGGTGGCGCGCGGCCCGACCGCTGCTCGGCCGTGTACGCCCAGCGCTGCCGCGAAGCCTTCAAGGACGTGCCCATCATCATGGGCGGCATCGAGGCCTCGCTGCGCCGCATCGCGCACTACGACTACTGGCAGGACAAGGTACGCCGCTCCATCCTGATGGACGCCAAGGCCGACCTGCTGCTGTACGGCAACGCCGAGCGCGCCATCGTCGAGATCGCGCACCGCCTGGCCGCGCGCGAGCCCATCGAGCAGATCACCGACGTGCGCGGCACCGCCTTCCTGCGCCGCCGCAACGACCCGACCATCGAGGGCTGGTTCGAGCTCGACAGCACCGAGGTCGATCGCCCCGGCCGCATCGACCAGCACATCAACCCCTACATGGGCATGGCCCAGCAGGCGGCCGAACAGGGCCAGACCTGCGCGCTGGAAGACGCCGGCGCCTTCGACCCGGTCAAGGGCTCGGCCTCGCCTGCGCAGGCCGACCTGGCGGGCGGCGCCAAGCCGATCAAGCTCGTGCCCAACCCGGCGCTGGCCCGCCGCGACGCCGACACGGCACCCGCACCCGCACGCTCCGGCAAGATCGTGATGCCGCCGCGCGACCGCACCGTGATCCGCCTGCCGTCGTACGAGCAGCTCAAGGACGACCCGGTGCTGTACGCCCACGCCAACCGCGTGCTGCACCTCGAGACCAACCCCGGCAACGCCCGTGCGCTGGTGCAGCGCCACGGCGAAGGCCCGGGCGCGCAGGACGTGTGGATCACCCCGCCCCCGATCCCGCTGACCACGCCCGAAATGGACCTGGTCTTCGACCTGCCCTACGCCCGCGCGCCGCACCCGAAGTACGGCGACGCCGTCATCCCCGCGTGGGACATGATCCGCTTCAGCGTGAACATCATGCGCGGGTGCTTTGGCGGCTGCACCTTCTGCTCCATCACCGAGCACGAAGGCCGCATCATCCAGAGCCGCTCGGAAGACTCGGTTATCCGCGAGATCGAGCTCATCCGCGACAAGGTCAAGGGCTTCACCGGCGTCATCAGCGACCTGGGCGGCCCCACGGCCAACATGTACCGCATCGGCTGCAAGTCCAGGGTGATCGAGGCGGCCTGCCGCAAGCCCTCGTGCGTCTACCCGGACATCTGCCCCAACCTCAACACCGACCACAGCCTGCTGATCCGGATGTACCGGCGCGCCCGCGCGCTGCCCGGCATCAAGAAGATCCTGATCGGCTCGGGGCTGCGCTACGACCTGGCCGTGCGCTCGCCCGAGTACATCAAGGAGCTGGTGACCCACCACGTGGGCGGCTACCTGAAGATCGCGCCGGAGCACACCGAGCAGGGCCCGCTCAGCAAGATGATGAAGCCCGGCATGGGCGCCTACGACCGCTTCAAGCAGCTGTTCGAGCAGTACAGCGCCGAGGCGGGGAAGAAGCAGTTCCTCATCCCCTACTTCATCGCCGCCCACCCGGGCACCACCGATGAAGACATGATGAACCTGGCGATCTGGCTCAAGCGCAACGGCTTCAAGGCCGACCAGGTACAGACCTTCTACCCCAGCCCCATGGCGACGGCCACGGCCATGTACCACTCGGGCCTGAACACGCTCAAGGGCATCAGCCGCGACCCGCGCAAGGGCGAGCGCGTCGACATCGTCAAGGGCGAGAAGCGCCGCCGCCTGCACAAGGCCTTCCTGCGCTACCACGACCCGAACAACTGGCCGCTGCTGCGCGAGGCGCTCAAGGCCATGGGCCGCGCCGACCTGATCGGCAACGGGCAGCACCACCTGATCCCGACCTACCAGCCCAGCACCGACGGCGGCTACGAAAGCGCGCGCCGCAAGAACTCGACCAAGGCCGGCACCAAGACCTCGGTGGTGACCGTGGGCCGCGTGGCGCGCGATGGCAGCGAGGGCCAGCCCGGCAGGCCGCGCAAGGGCCAGGTGCTGACACAGCACACCGGGCTGCCGCCGCGGGCGGGCACGGGCCCGCGCAGCGCCCCCCAGCAGACGGAACGCGATCCGCGGGGCATCACGCCGACGCGCAGCGGCGCCCGCACCGGCGGCGCTGGCAAGCCGTTCAGCAAGCCGGGCCGCGGCGGCAAACCGGGACGCTGACCGGGGCAGCGGCACCGGCGCAACCTCGGGCCGGTGGCGTCAGCCGCCTCCGCGCGCGGTGAGCCACCACCAGCCCCAGGCGATGACCAGGTTCAGGGCCAGCGCGGCCCCCACGCCCACGCCGAAGCGCATGCCACCGGACACCACGGCCACGATGGTGCGCGTCACCGAGTTCACGCTGATCGCCACGAGCACGCCCATCAGCAGCAGGCTGTCGGGCAATCCTCCCGAGCCCGCCACGGCCATCAGACTGGCAATGGGCGCATGCGCATCCGCCATGGCGGCGATCGCCGTCACCAGCATCAGCCCGGTGGCGCCGTGGTCTCTCGCCAGCGTCACCAGCACGGCCGCGCCCACGAGCAAGGCCGCCACGATCAGGGCTTCACGCAGGCGCAGCACGTCGCGGGCCGCCACCTGCTCGGCCCGCGCCGTGGCCCCCGAACCCGCCCGGTCTCGCTGCCAGGCCACCGCGCCAAACACGAGCGGGCTGGCGGCGCCCACGGCCACCAGCGCCCCCACCGTCGACACCAGCTGCGGCGACACGACCGAGGCCAGCACCAGCAACTGCAGCCAGGTGGCCGCCGTCGACAGAATCGCCGCGCTCCAGGCCAGCCGCAGGGGCGCCCGGTCGCTGCGCGCCAGCGCCCCCATGGCCGACACCGTCGCGGTGCTCGACACAAAGCCGCCCAGCAGGCCGGACAAGGGCAGCCCCGCCCGCGCGCCCAGCAACCGCTGCGCCAGGTGTCCGCCCGCCTGCATCAAGAGAATGACCACGACCAGCAGCAGCACGCGCTGCGGCGACATCTGGCCCAGCCACGGCAGCGGCTCGGTGGGCAGCAGCGGCACCAGCACGAGCGCCAGCCCTGACAGCAGCAGCCCATCGTGCAGCTCCGACTCGCTGAGCCACTGCGTGGCGAACCGGTGCAGCCACTGACGCGCTGCCAGCAGCCCCGCCAGGATGACGCCGCACGCCGCCGCCAACGCCGGATGCGTCAGGGCCAGCATGCCGATCAGCGCCGTGGCGACCAGCGCCAGCTCGGTCGTGAGCCCCGGGTCTTCGACTGGCCCACGCGCATAGGACAGCCCCGCCAGCCCCACCACGCCCGCCAGCGCCACCGCGGCCAGCAAGGGCGACACCATCTGCGCCACGGCCCCCACCAGCGCCACCACCGTGAACGTGCGCAACCCGGCCGCGCTGCGTCCCGGGCCATCGCCCTTGCGCCGCTCGCGCTCCACGCCCACCAGCAGCCCGACGCCGAGCGCCACCAGCAATCCCGTCTCGCTGTCCGTCAACCAAGCCCGGCTGTCCATGGCCCTCCCGAATCCCGTTCAGATCAGAAAAGATCCAGTATCGCCGCACAGCATCGCGCGTGCCCGGCGCTTGGGCTGCGCTGCCTTAAACTCCTTGCTTTCAGAGCGACCGCCTTCCATGTCCGCCGCCCCTCCCGGAACCGCCCCCGTCCTGTTCGATTTCAAGAGCGCCGCCCTGTCGCTGGAGGCCTTCCTGCTCCGCACAGGCAATCTGCAGGCCCTCGAGCAGGCCCTCGACGCGCGTTTCGGCCCGACGCCGGATCTGTTCAACGGTGAGCCGGTCGTCATCGACCTGACCCACCTGGCCAGCCTGGATGTCGCCATCGACTTCCCGGCGCTGATCGCGCTGCTGCAGCGCTTCAGACTCAAGCCCGTGGCGGTGCGTGGCGGCACCGTGGCCCAGACCGCCTCCGCCCGCGAAGCCGGCCTGGCCGAAGCCCCTGACAGCCCGCACCCGACCCGCGCCGAGACCATCGTCAAGGAAGTGGTCAAGGAAGTGATCCGTGAGGTGCAGGTGCCCGTCGAGGTGCCCGTGGCCGGCAACACCCTCATCATCGACAAGCCGCTGCGCTCCGGCCAGCAGGTCTACGCCAAGGGCGGCGATCTGGTGGTCATGGCGGCCGTCAACAACGGTGCCGAGGTCATTGCCGACGGCTCCATCCACATCTACGCCCCCCTGCGCGGCAAGGCCATTGCCGGCGCCAAGGGCAACACCCAGGCGCGCATCTTCTGCACCAGCCTGGAGCCGGAACTGATCTCGATCGCCGGCACCTACCGCACCACCGAAAACCCGCTGCCCGACAACGTGCGGGGCAAGCCTGCCCAGGTGCGCCTGGACGGCGAGCGGCTGGTGTTCGAACCGATTTCCATCTGAACAGACTCGACATTCTCGAAAGGACCGCCTTCCATGGCCAAGATCATCGTGGTGACCTCCGGCAAAGGGGGCGTGGGCAAGACGACGACCAGCGCCAGCTTTGCTTCCGGGCTGGCCCTGCGCGGCCACAAGACCGCCGTCATCGACTTCGACGTCGGCCTGCGCAACCTCGACCTCATCATGGGCTGCGAACGCCGCGTGGTGTATGACCTGATCAACGTGATCCACGGCGAGGCCAACCTCACGCAGGCGCTGATCAAGGACAAGCAGTGCGAGAACCTCTACGTGCTGGCCGCCTCGCAGACACGCGACAAGGACGCCCTCACGCAGGACGGCGTCGAGCGCGTGCTCAAGGAACTCGGCGAAATGGGCTTCGAGTACGTCGTGTGCGATTCGCCCGCCGGCATCGAGACGGGCGCGCTGCTTGCCATGCACTTTGCCGACGAGGCGCTGGTGGTGACCAACCCCGAGGTGTCGTCGGTGCGTGACTCGGACCGCATCCTGGGCATGCTCAACAGCAAGACCAAGCGTGCGATCGAGGGCGGCGAGCCCATCAAGGAACACCTGCTGATCACCCGCTACAACCCCAACCGCGTCGAAGGCGGCCAGATGCTGTCGCTCGACGACGTGCACGAGATCCTGCGCGTCAAGCTGATCGGCGTGATCCCGGAGTCGGACGCCGTGCTGAACGCCTCGAACCAGGGCATCCCGGCCATCCACCTGCAGGGCACCGATGTGTCCGAGGCTTACAAGGACGTGATCGCCCGCTTCCTGGGCGAAGACAAGCCGATGCGCTTCATCGAGGCCGAGAAGCCGGGCTTCTTCAAACGCCTTTTCGGAGGAAAGTAAGCCATGGGATTCCTCTCCTTCTTCCTCGGGGAAAAGAAGCAGACGGCCACCGTTGCCAAGGAGCGCCTGCAACTGATCCTGGCGCACGAGCGCAACGGCCGCAGCCACAGCCCGAGCTACCTGCCTGATCTGCAGAAGGAACTGGTGGCCGTGATCTCGAAGTACGTGGCCATCAACCCGGACGACATCAAGGTGGCCATGGAGCGCCAGGGCGACCTGGAAGTGCTCGAGGTCAAGATCGAGCTGCCCGAAGCCCGCAGCTGACACGGAATCGCGCCGGTCGGGGCGCTTGTGCAGTGCACAATAGTGCATCACACAGCAAGGGTGCCCCGATCATGCGCTTCGTTGTCTTCAACCAGAAAGGTGGCGTCGGCAAGTCGACGATCACCTGCAACCTGGCGGCCATCAGCGCCGCCCAGGGTCTGCGGACCCTGGTGGTCGACCTCGACCCTCAGGGCAATTCGACCCATTACCTGCTGGGCGACGTCCATGATGACGCCGAGCGCAGCGCTGCGGGTTTTTTCGACCAGACGCTGCGGTTCACCACCCGCCCGAAAACCGCCGATGAATTCGCGGTCGACACACCCTGGGACGGGCTGCGCCTGATGCCCTCGCATCCTCAACTGGACGAGTTGCACACCAAGCTCGAATCGCGCTACAAGATCTACAAATTGCGCGAGGCCCTGGCCGACCTGGCCGACACCTACGATCGCATCTACATCGACACCCCGCCTGCGCTCAATTTCTACACGCGCTCGGCCCTGATTGCGGCCCAAGGCTGCCTGATTCCCTTCGACTGCGACGATTTCTCACGGCGCGCGCTCTACAACCTGCTGGACAACGTGCAGGAAATCCAGGCCGACCACAACGCCGACCTGAAAGTCAGCGGCATCGTGGTCAATCAGTTTCAACCCCGGGCCACCCTGCCGCAGAAACTGGTGCAGGAACTGATTGACGAGGGCCTGCCGGTGTTGCGGCCCTACCTGAGCGCCTCGGTGAAGGTCAAGGAATCCCACCAGCAGGCCCGACCCATGATCCACCTGGACGCGCGGCACAAATTGACCCAGGAATTGCAGGCCTTGCACGACAGCCTGTCCGCATAAACAAGGGGTGCACCACCCCTTTGTTGGTATGTGACCAACGAGTTTCGCAAATTCACATCCGGGGGGTAGCGCCAAAGCGTGATTTCCATCATGCTTTGTGAGGTACCGAGATTGCACAATGCGAAAACAGCGTCTCGCAGGGGCCACGGTCGTGCCCCGGTGAACGCGCTGATCCTGGCCCGTCCCTTCGTGACGGCTCGAGTCTGCAGTTCAAGGCTTCACCATGGCAGCATCTTCGCCCCTTGCACCCCCGCACGACCGCCCGTACAGCGTGCCGCCGCAATGCACCGAGCGCCTGCCGTTCCGGGTGCGACTGGCGCGCGAAGAGGGCGACCTGGCCCGCATTGCGGCGCTGCGGGCGGCCACCTATGGCAAGCACGTGCCGAGCATGGTGCCGGCCATCTCGGCCCCTGAGCCCGAGGATCGCCGCCCGGACACGCTGCTGCTGATGGCGGAATCCCGGGCCAGCGGCGAATTGCTCGGTGCCGCCCGCATGATCCACAACGGGTTCCAGCCGCTGAAAATCGAACAGGATTTCGACCTCGGCACCCGGTTTCAGCGCCGATTTGTGGCGGAAGCCGGGCGGCTCACCGTGGTGGGTCGTCCTGAATCGAGAATGGCCGCGCTGGCCCTGGTCAAGGCGATGTATGAGATATGCGCCCACAGCCATGTCGACGATGCCGTGATCACGGCACGCACCCCGATGGACCGGGTTTACCTCGCGATGCGTTTCGACGACCTGCTTCACGGGAATAAGAAACCCTTTCCGCCTGTCGGTCATCTTCCGCATGGGGTGTATCTCATGCCGATTCAGGAGGCAGACGCCCGGTGGCGGGAAAGCCAGTGCCCGATGTATTCCTTCATGGCGCTGACCTTGCACCCGGATATCGAGATCGACTATCACCTGGTGGACCAGCGCTTTCAGCATCCCGGGCGCCGCGCATACCGGCCGGCACCCGGCGTTGTGGCGGAAGCGGCGCGTGCACCGCAATTTAACGCGGCGTGACACACTGCGCTTGGCAGAATGACGACCTGGTGTTTTCGTGAATCATTCTTCGCTTGGCGGGTAAGCGTCCCATGGGTGTTGTTGCAGTCGTGAACAGGCTGACGCGGTTGTTGGGCAACCGCGGCTTTGCCAGTCGAAGTCTGGAAAACGAGTTCCAGGCCACTTACCGCTCGTACGGGGTCCGCTTTCTCTTTCTGTCGACCTCGCTGACCGCGCTCTGCTACGTGGGGTTTCTGGTTTTCGACGCGGTGGTCGCACAGCGCAGCTGGACCAGCCCGGTGCAGCTCGCCCGCGTGACCCAGATCACGCTGATGACACTCGTCGCACTGGCCACGCTGCGCTTCAAGGAGGCCTTGCGTCGCCATTACGCCCCGGCCTGTTCCGCGCTGATCGTGGCGGGCACGCTGATGGGCGCGCAGGTGAACCTCCAGGGGCACACGAGCGCCGAGCCGATCACGCTGTACTGGGCGCTCACCACCACGGCGGTGCTGGGCACGCTGATGCTGTACGGGTTCGCGCGCCTGGGTCTCTTGAACACCCTGGCGCTGGGCCTGTTCATGGGCTGGACCTCGCTGTACTCGGCGGCGGTGCATGGCCCGGATGACCTGCGGGCGCTGCACCGCATGTGCACGCACATTCTGGCGGCCAATGCGCTGGGCTTGTGCCTGTACCGCTTCTCGCTGGGCCGCGAGCGCAAGCTGTTCCTGCAGTCGCGGCGCAAGAACCACATGGCCGAGTTGCGGCGCATGAAGGAGCAGGCCGAGGCGGCCAGTCGCGCCAAGACCGCCTTTCTGGCCAACATGAGCCACGAGATCCGCACGCCCATGAACGGGGTGATCGGCGCGCTCAGCATGCTCAACGAGCAGAACCTGCCCGAGCGCGACCGGCTGTTCGTCAAGTCCGCCCGCGACTCGGCGCGCCACCTGCTGCACCTGCTCGATGAGATCCTCGACTTCGCCAAGCTCAACGCGCAGAAGGTCAGGCTGTCGCCGTTGCCCTTCGACCCGCGGGATACCGTCGTGGCGGCCTGCGAAGCCTTCCGGGCCACCGCCGAGCAGAAGGGCATTGCGCTGCGCGGCGACGCCAGCGGCGTGCCAGCCGAGGTCTGTCAACTGACGGCCGACGAAGGCAAGCTCCGCCAGGTGCTGCTCAATCTGGTGAGCAATGCCGTGAAGTTCACGCAGCATGGCGAAGTGGTGGTGAGCCTGGCCGTGAAGCCGGAAGACGCCCACACGGCGACGCTGGTCATCGACGTGTCGGACACCGGCGTGGGCATCCCGGAAAACGCCATCGACCAGCTGTGCCAGCCCTTCTTCCAGGTGGAGTCGGGCAGCAACCGCAGCCATGGCGGCACGGGGCTGGGCCTGGCCATCTGCAAGCAGATCGTCGAGGAGATGGGCGGCTCGATCTCGGTGCGCAGCGTACAGGGCGTGGGCACCACCTTCGAGATCCGCATCGACCTGCCCTACAGCAGCGAGCCCCTGCCCACGGCGAGCCCCGCCCGCTCACCCGGCCCGCAGCCAGCCGAGGCCATGCCGGCCCCGGAAGACCTGCGCCTTCAGGGGCATGTGCTGCTGGTCGAGGACAACGAGGTGAACGCCTTCATCGCCAGCATGACGCTCGAGAGCCTGGGTGTGACCTGCCGCCAGGCCCGCAACGGCGAAGTGGCCGTGGCACTGTTCCGTGAGGAGGCCTTCGACGTGGTGCTGATGGACTGCGAGATGCCGGTGATGGACGGCTACGAGGCCGCCCGCCAGATGCGGGCCCTGGAGGCCGACGACACCGCCCGCCCCCGCACGCCCATCGTGGCCCTGACGGCGCACGCGCTCAGCGGTGACCGCGAGGTGTGCCTGTCCCGCGGGATGGACGACTACCTCACCAAGCCCTTCGATCGGCACACGCTGGCCCTGGCGCTCTCGCGCTGGCTGTCAGCCGGCTCGATGGCGCAGGCCTGACGCCTCAGCGGCCCAGCAGGCGGCGCACCAGCGTGTAGCCGGCCACGGTCAGCGCGCCCGCCACCACCCCGGCCAGCGCCTCGGTCAGCAGCGGGCCGACCGCACCGGCGACGGCCGCCAGCGCACCGGGCAGGCCGGCGGCGGCGTGCGCCACCGCGTGCAGCACATCGTGCCCACCCGGCAGGCCGTGCAGCAGGATGCCGCCCCCCACCGTGAACATGGCGGCCGTGCCGGCCACCGACAGCAGCCGCATGAGCTTGGGCGCGGCGGCCAGCAGCGTGCCGCCCAGTGCACGGCGCCACGGCGAACGCACCGCACCGGAGGGGGTTGCGGCAGCCAGCCACTGCCCCACGTCGTCCATCTTCACGATGGCCGCCACCAGCCCGTAGACGCCGACGGTCACCACGACGGACACGCCCACCAGCACGGCGACCTGCTGGCTGAAGGGGGCCGCAGCCACGGTGCCCAGCGCAATGGCCACGATCTCGGCCGACAGGATGAAGTCGGTGCGGACCGCCCCCTTGATCTTGTCGCGCTCGAAGGCCACCAGGTCGACGTGCTCGTCGCCCACGGCCCGCACGCGAGCCTCGTGTTCGGAGGCCAGATCGTCCTTGTCGTGCAGCCACGCATGGGCGATCTTCTCGAAGCCTTCGAAGCACAGGAACGCCCCGCCCACCATGAGCAAGGGCGCAATGGCCTGCGGCGCGAACGCGCTGATGGCCAGCGCGGCCGGCACCAGGATGACCTTGTTGCGGGCGGATCCGACGGCCACCGCCCAGACCACCGGCAGTTCGCGTTCTGCCCGGATGCCGGCCACCTGCTGGGCATTGAGGGCCAGGTCATCGCCCAGCACGCCGGCTGTCTTCTTGGTGGCGACCTTCGTCATGAGGGCGACATCGTCCAGCAGCGCGGCGATGTCGTCGATCAGAAGCAGCAGGCTGGATCCCGCCATGGTGTGTTCCTCCCTTGTGCGGCGTCGGGTGACGCCAGATCGGAGGATCTTAGCGGGCGCTGCGGGGCGTCAGAGCCCGTCGAGTTGCACGCGCAGGTCTTCTTCCCAGGCCAGGACGTCGTCCGCCCCCAGCTGCAGCCAGGCCAGGGCGGTGGCGCCGTGCTGGTGCCAGTCGACATCCGGATCCAGCCCTTCGTGACGGCGCATCAGGTACTCCGCCACCAGGCCCAGTGCGATCAGCGTGCTGACTTCGGACTGGGCCGAGCGCTCGGCCAGCGTGTCGAGGTCATGGTGCAGGCGGATGGCGGCCACCACCGCGGGCGACAGGCGCCACACGCGCGCCGTCAAGGCGCCCACGACAGCATGGTCGGTGCGATGGTTTGCGTTCTCGGTGGCCACATAGGAGCGGTCGATGCGCGCGCGCGCCTCCACCATGGTGCTCAGGTAGCCGCGCACGCTCTGCGCCATCACCACCATGCCCACGTGGCAGAACAGGCCGTAGGTGTAGGCCACGTCGGCCGACATGCCGGGCAGATGGCCCGCCATGAAGGACATGGCCGTGGCCCGCTTGGTGGCACGTTCCCAGAAGCGCTGCAGATGCGGGCTGTTGGGCACCTTGATGGCGCCCTGCATCAGAAAGCCCGTCATCACGCGGGCCGTGTGCTCGAGGCCCAGACGGTTCATCGCCTGCCCGATGGTCTGCGCGGGCTGGCCGGCGGCATACAGCGGGCTGTTGGCGCTGCGGATCAGCGTGGCCGACATCGCGACATCGCTGGCTGCAATGCGGGCCACTTCATTGAGATCGGGCTCGGCCTGCAGCATGGCCTGCTGCAGGCGCGTCAGCAACTCCGGGCACGGCGGAATGACGATCTGCTGCAGGGGACCACTGCGTCGGGCTGCGTCAATCTCGGCAAGAACGGGGTCGGCGGTGTCAGGCAGGACGGCAGCACGCATGGGGCGGTCAAGGTTTAGGCGGATGACGGTTTATCGGCCCGCCGACCTGAGACTTGAGGCGGCCGGATGGCCGATGTCGGGTGCGTACACTACGCGACCGTTGACATGCCGCCCTGACCGAGATAGCGCACCATGACTCTCCTGCTTGCCCCGATGGAAGGCCTGCTGGATTTCGCCTTGCGAGATGTGCTGACCCGCGCGGGCGGCATCGACCGCTGCGTGTCGGAGTTCATCCGCGTGACGGGCACGCTGCTGCCCGAGCGGGCCTTCCGGCGCGTGGTGCCCGAACTGGATCACGGCTGTCGCACGCCGTCGGGCGTGCCGGTGCGCCCGCAGCTGATGGGCTCGGACGCGGCCTGCCTGGCCGAGAACGCGGCGCGGCTGGCTGCCATGGGCGCCGAAGGCATCGACCTGAACTTCGGCTGCCCGGCGCGGGTGGTGAACCGCCATGGCGGAGGGGCGGCCCTGCTGAAGGAACCCGAGTTGCTGCACGCGATCGTGGCGGCCGTGCGCCGGGCGGTGCCGGCCGAGGTGCCCGTGTCGGCCAAGATGCGCCTGGGTTTTGACGACGACGCGCAGGCGGAAGACTGCGCGCGCGCGCTGGCCGCGGCCGGTGCCAGCGAGCTGGTGGTCCACGCCCGCACGCGCGCCGACGGCTACCGCCCGCCGGCCTACTGGCACCGCGTGGCCGATGTGCGGGCCGCCGTGTCCATCCCCGTGGTGGCCAACGGTGAGATCTGGCGCGTGGCCGACGCCCGACGCTGCCGCGCGGAGTCGGGCGGCCATGCGCTCATGCTGGGCCGTGGCATCGTGGCCAACCCCGGTCTGGCGCTCGCCATCCTGGGTGACGAGGAGGGGCAACTGCCCTGGGCCACGCTGCACGATCTGCTCACGGTGTTCTGGGGTCTGATCGTGGCCCACATCGAGCCCCGCGCCCGGGCCGGGCGGCTCAAGCAATGGCTCAACTACCTGCGCCGCACGCACCCGGAAGCCGAAGAGGCCTACCAGCGCGTGCGGGCCATCGCAGATTCACGCGAGGTGGCGCGGCTGCTGGGCCTGCCGGTGGCGCCCGACGGCCCGCCCCTGCGGCGCGCGGCCTGAAGCTCAACCGCCCAGGAAATCGCGCTTGCCCAGCGCCACGCCACCGTGGCGCAGCAGGTTGTAGGTGGTCACCACGTGGAAGTGGAAGTTGGGCAGCACCCAGCTGGTCAGGTAGGTCTGACCGTCGAAGCGCACCTCGCGGTCGCGCAAGGGGATCACGATTTCGCGCTCTTCGGTGCCGTCGATCTGTTCCGGCTCGAAGGTGTTGAGGTAGTCGATGGTGCGGCGCACGCGGTCCTGCAGCTCGGCAAAGGTCGTCTCGGCATCGGGGTAGACGGGGATGTGCTGACCCGACAGGCGGGCTGCGGCGCCCTTGACCATGTCGGTGGCGATCTGCACCTGCTTGGTCAGCGGGAACATGTCCGGGAAGAGGCGCGACTGCAGAAAGGCCTGCGGGTCGATGCCGCGGTCTTCACAGTGCTGGGCGGCCTTGCCCAGAATGGCGGACAGCGCCTCCAGGGTGCGGGTGACCGGCGGGACGAGGGCGGTGTACATGCTCAGGCTCATGATGGGGTCGAGGGTCCGTTCAGGTAGAGGACTGCATTAAATCGCACCCGGCCCGATCGTGCAGGGCGCCGCGCATCGGACAATGCGGGTCTTTGATCCCACGCAGACAGGGTCGGCGCCGACCGACCGGAAAGACCAGACAAGATGGCCATCCAATGGTTCCCCGGTCACATGAACGTGACCAAGAAAGCCATCGCCGAACGCATCAAGGACATCGATGTCGTCATCGAGCTGCTGGACGCCCGCCTGCCGGGCTCCAGCGCCAACCCGATGCTGGAAGCCCTCACCGGACAGCGCCCCAAGCTCAAGGTCCTCAACAAGCAGGACCTGGCCGATGCGGCGCGCACCGAAGCCTGGCTGGCGTGGTACCGCGCCCAGACGGACACCGGCGCCATCGGCCTCGATGCCTCGGACACCGCGCCCGCACAGCGCCTGATCAAGGCCTGCCGCGAACTCGTGCCCCAGCGCGGCGGCATGGCCAAGCCCGTGCGCGTGCTGATCTGCGGCGTGCCCAACGTGGGGAAGTCGACGCTGATGAACACCCTGGTGGGACGCAAGGCCGCCAAGACGGGTGACGAAGCCGGCGTGACGCGCATGGAGCAACGCATTAACCTCGCCAGCGACTTCTACCTGTTCGACACGCCCGGCATGCTGTGGCCCAAGATCCTGGTCGAAAAGAGCGGCTATCACCTGGCCGCCAGCGGTGCCGTGGGCCGCAACGCCTACGACGAGGTGGAGACCGCACTCGAGCTGATCAGCAGCCTGAAAGCGCCCTATGCCGCGCTGCTGGCCGAACGCTACAAGCTCGACGACGTGGCCGCCATCCCCACGCAGCATGATGACGTGCTGCTGACCGAGGTGGCGCGCAAGCGGGGTGCGGTGATGTCGGGCGGCAAGGTCAACCTGCAGAAGGCGGCGGAAATCGTGCTGAACGACTTCCGCAGTGGCGCCATCGGCCGCATCACACTGGAAACCCCGGAGGCCTTCACGCAGTGGCTGGCCGATGCGAAGGCGGCCGAGGCCGAGCGCCTGCGTCAGAAGCAGGCGATGAAGAAGGCCGGCCGCCACACCCCGCGCCAGGACCCGCGCGGCGTCTGAGGCCCACGCGCACGCCATGAGCGAGACACCGAACGAGCCGATCTTTGCGCCGCGGGGCCTGGTGCCCACGGACGAGCAGCACGCCATCCAGCTGGCGCGCAAACGACACCTGATCATCGAAGCCAACGCCGGCGCGGCCAAGACCACGACGCTGGCCCTGCGCCTGGCCCAGGCCCTGCTGCGCGGGGCGGATCCGGACCGCGTGCTCGCCCTCACCTACACCGACACCGCGGTACAGGCCCTGCGCGACGCGCTGGCCCGCATCGGCCTGCCCGCCGACACACGCCGCCGCCTGCGCGTGATGACCTTCGATGCCTTCTGCACCGAGCGCATGCAGGCGATCGAGGGCTGCACGGTGCCTTTTCACGCCGAGCCGGAGGCGCTGCGCGCGCCCGTGCTGCGTGCCATCGACCGCGTGCTGCGCAACGTCGACGAGCGTTACCCCGACGAGTTCGCCATCCAGGGCGATGGCGCTGCCAGCGTGGAAGGCCTGCTGGCCGCCTTCCTGCACCTGAAGGGCACGATGCAGCTGATGGTCGAGGCCGCCGACCGCTCGCTCACGCCCACGCTGGCCGCCGAGATCGGGCACGACTACGCCACGCTCAAGATCTTCCAGGCCTACGAGCACATCCGCCGCGGCGGCCACCCCGATCACCACGCCTTCCGCAGTGAGCACGACGCCACCTACGACCTGGCGCGTCTGCTGCTCGACGAAGACGCCTGGCTGGGCGACCCGCACCCGCTCGACCTCGGCCTGCACCTCGTGCTGGTCGACGAGATGCACGACACCAACCGCGCCATGTTCACCGTGTTGCGCAAACTGATGGCGCGCAACCGGGCGGCCTTCGTGGGGGTGGGCGACCGCGATCAGGTGATCCACGCCGTGGCCGGGGCCGATGCCCGCTTCATGGGCGACCTGTTCGACCGCGAGGTGGCAGAGGCCACACGCTATCCGCTCAGCACCACCTGGCGCTTCGGGTCGACACTGGCTCAGGCCGTGAGCGGGTTGGCACGCCACAAGCCCTATGCCGCGCAGACCGTGCGCGACACCGAGGTGGAGGTGATTGCCACCGTGGGTCCGGCCGACCGCAACTGGCACCTCACCCGCCTCGTCAACGAGCGCGTGGGCCTCGATCCGGGTACCCCTGCATCGGCCATCGCCATCCTGCTGCGCCAGCCACATCAGTCCGTCGAGCTGGAGAACCACCTGCTCGACCGCGGCATCGACTACCGCACCACGGGGTTCGACACCTACCTGATGCGGCCCGAAGTGCTCTTCGTGCGCGGTCTGTTCGCGTGCTCGCGCGGGCACTTCGGCGACATCGAACGCACCGAGACCCGACTGGCCGTGCTGCAGGCGCTGCTGCGCTTCGCCGGCTCGCACGTCGACACCGGCGAGGCGCAGGCCGGCGAGCCGCCCGAAGAGGCCGAGCGGGCGCGCCTGACGGCCCAGGCACTCAAGCAGGTGTGCCAGCAACCGACGCTGGCCGGCGCCTTCCTCGAGAACCAGGTGTTGCGCAACGCCGCACCCGCCGTGCGACAGCGACTGGAAGATGCGCTCGACGTGCTGCACAATGAGGACACCGAGGTGCTGCTGCGCCGCTTCGTGCGGGTGCTGCAACCCGCGGCCCTGGCCGCGCGCGTGATGGTGCGCCGTCAGGACATTGCCCAGGTGGCGGCCAACATCGAAGGCCTGATCCAGTCGGTTGCCACCTTCGACCACCTCACCGCCTTCTTCCGCGCGATGATCGAGCGCGAACGCCGCCAGCAGGCCATGAAGCCACAGCACTGCATCCTGCTGTCGAGCATCGAGGCCGCCAAAGGTCTGGAGTTCGAACACGTCATCCTGCCCGGCCTCAACAAGGGAGAGTTCGCCCTCGGCGGCGACACCACCGACAACCGCAACCTGCTCTACGTCGCGATGACGCGCGCCCGACGGCGCCTGACCATCCTGTGCGACCGCACACGACCGAGCGCCTACCTCCAGGACGCGGGCCTGCTCTGAAGCGGGCCACGCGCCACACCACATCAAAGAGAAAGAAGCGACCACATGGCTTCCTCCCCCGACCACATCAGCATGGCGTTGTTCTGCGACTTCGAGAACGTTGCCCTCGGCGTGCGCGACGCCAATTACGAGAAGTTCGACATCAAGAAGGTGCTCGAGCGCCTGCTGCTCAAGGGCAGCATCGTCGTCAAGAAGGCCTATTGCGACTGGGAACGCTACAAGGGCTTCAAGGCCGCCATGCACGAAGCCAACTTCGAGCTGATCGAGATCCCGCACGTGCGCCAGTCCGGCAAGAACTCGGCCGACATCCGCCTGGTGGTGGATGCGCTCGACCTCTGCTACACCAAGAGCCACGTCAACACCTTCGTCATCATCTCGGGCGATTCGGACTTCTCGCCGCTGGTCTCCAAGCTGCGCGAGAACGCCAAGTACGTGATCGGCGTGGGGGTGAAGCAGTCGACCTCGGACCTGCTGATCGCGAACTGCGACGAATTCATCTTCTACGACGACCTGGTGCGCGACGCACAGCGCCAGCGCAAGGACAACCGCGACCAGCCGCAGCCCCGCCGCTCGCCGGAAGAGGAAGCCCGCCGCAAGGCCGAGCTGGACGCGCGCCGCACCAAGGCGGTCGAGATGGCCGTCGAGACCTTCGACGCGCTGGTGACCGACCGCGACGAGGGCGGCAAGATCTGGGCGTCGGTGCTGAAAGAGGCCATCAAGCGCCGCAACCCCGGCTTCAACGAGAACTACTATGGCTTCCGCACCTTCGGCAACCTGCTGGAAGAAGCGAAGTCGCGCGGGCTGCTGGAGTTCGGGCGCGACGAGAAGTCGAGCGCTTATGTGTTCCGCAGTGCCGGCAATGGCAGCCTGGCCAGCGAGATGCGGGCGCCGCAGGGCGACACCATCGCGGCTTCGCAGGCCGAGCGCAGCTTCGCGGCCGATGAAGACCGCGGCGACCTGGAGCCCGCACACGAAGGCGCCTCGGCGGCGCCGGCCGTGCCGGAGGGCGACGCCGAACAGAACGGTGCCGGCGAATCGCGCAACGAGGAACGCCGTCGCAGCCGGGGTGGCCGAGGCCGTGGCAACCGCAATGGCGGCCGTGCCGAACGTGACGACCGCCAGCGGGCCCCGCGCGAGGCCCGCGCCGATGCCCCTGTGGCCGAGCGTCCGGAGATGACCGACGCCCCCATCGTCATGCCCCCCGCTGCCCCGGTCGTGCAGCCCGAGCCGGCCGCCAGCGAGGCAGCCCCCGCACCGGCTGCCCGCAAGAGCCGCAGCACCAAGCCCCGCAGCGAAAGCGCATCCCGCAAGGCCAAGCCCGCCGCGCCGAGCGCCGCCGAATCGACGCCGACGCCCGATGTCGCCCCGGCCCAACCGGAGGCCGCCGCCCCCCCACCGGCCGCCAAGCGCGCGCGTCGGCCGGCCGCACGCAAGCAGGCGGCGAGGAAGACCTCGCCAGGCGGCGCACCAGACGACGCCAGCTGACCTGCCGTCGATGGAGCGGCTGGCCGACACTGGTGGAAGAGGGTTCGGCCGCCGCCGAATCGCTGCGCGAGCAGTCGGCGCGGCTGGCCGGGATCGTGGCCAGTCTCAGTCTGGACGGACCGCGCCGCTGACCAGGGCCGCCAGCGCCCGGCCACTGCGCCAGGCGCCTTCCACCTTGCCAGAGCCCAGCCAGTCGCCGCACACGCCCAGACCGAGCGCGGGCTGCCAGACAGCCTCCTCGCCCAGCGGCGGGGCGGTGTCGGCATAGCGCCAGCGGTGCGCCGCCCAGGTGGCCGGCCGCGGTGCACCGAGGGCCTCGAACGCCGTCAGCATGGCCTCGGCAGCCTGCTCGGGCGTGGCCTCGATGTGGGCCTCGCTCCACTCGGCTTCGGCGTGCAGCAGCCAGGTCTCGCCCGGCCCGGCAGGCCGGCCCGGCTTGCTGCTGTCGCGCGCCACCCAGCGCAACGGCCCTTCGTTGACGAAGGCCGCATCGAACGGCAAGCTCAGCGGGGCGTCGTAGCGCAGCATCAGCGCCCAGCTGCCGCGCATGCGGGCGCCTGCGGCCAGGGCGGCCAAGTCGGGCGCCGGCCCCTGCAGGAGCGGCACGGCCTGGGGTGACGGCACGGCCAGCAGCACGGCATCGAACACCGTGTCCAGCATGCCGTGCTCGGCCGTCAGCAGCTGCCAGCCTGCGGGCTGGCGCACCAGTGCCGTCACGGTCGTCTGCAGCTGCACATCCAGGCCCTGCGCGATGAATCCGGCAGGCGACGTCATGCGCGGTGTGCCGACAAAACGCTCGGTCGGCTCGCCCGCTTCGGCAGCGGGGCGGGCGCCGAACACCGACAACCTGGGCTGCCACAGCGCGGCCACGCCGGCCTCAACCCAGCGGTTCACCTCGGCGCGGAAGGCAGGATCGCGCGCGGTGAAGTACTGCGCACCATGGTCACACTGCCAGGTGTCGCCCCGGCGCGTGCTCATGCGGCCCGAGGGCCCCCGGCTCTTGTCGAACACGACGACGGCGGCACCACTGGCCTGAACCGCTTCCGCACAGGCCAGACCGGAAAGGCCGGCCCCCACCACGGCCACGCGGCGGGCTTGAGTCTCGATGGCATTCATGGACATCACTTCAGCGGAAAACCCATGCCCCGCAAGGCCTCGCTCAACCGGTCACGACCGGTCAGCGCGGCGTCATCGGCCACGCGGCGCGAGGAATGCACGGCCCAGGTGCCGCGCACATTCATACCCTGGCTGGCGTAAAACGCGGCCATGGCCTCGTTGTAGGCGCCCACGCCGTCCATCTGTTCGGCCACCGGACGATACCGCTCACTGTGCAGCACCACCGACTGCGGCAGGCGTGGCTTGATGGCCGCGGGCGCGGGCTCGGGCTCCTCCACGCCCAGCGTCATGCCGAACAGCGCGAACACCTTGGGCGGCAGCCCGAGCAGCTCGGCCACCTGCTCGGGCTGGTTGCGCATGCCGCCGATGTAGCAGCCGGCCAGGCCCATCGATTCCGCAGCTAGCATGGCGTTCTGCGCGGCCAGGGCCGCATCGATCGCGCCCACCAGGAACATCTCCAGCGAGTCGAGCGCCGCGTGCGGCAGGCTCAGGCTCTGAGCCACCGCTTCCAGCCGCGCCAGGTCCACCAGCCACATCAGCACCACGGGTGCCGCGGCCACATGGCCCTGCCCCCCCGCGCACTCGGCCAGCCGGGCCTTGGTGTCCGCATCGCGCACGGCCACCACGCTCCACACCTGCAGGTTGGACGAGGTGGCGGCAGACTGGGCCGCGGCCACCAGGGCTGACAGCTGCGCGTCGGTGACGGGATCCGGCTTGTGGCGGCGCACGCTGCGGTGCGCGAGCATCTGGTCGATCACGCCCGTCCAGCGGGCCGGGTCGACGGCGGAGTCAGGGGCCTGCCTGTCATAGCGGGCCTGAAGCAGGGTTGCGAGGTTCATCGGTCGTCTTCGGTCTGGCAGCGTGGTTCACGCCACAACCCGCCACGGTAACCGCAAACCATGTCTGTCACCGCGCCCCGGCGCAAAGGGCAGCCGCCTGAACCGGGTTTGTTCAGGGTCGCTCAGGCCCGCACGCGGGCCCAATGGCGCCGCAGGGATGCGGCCACGGGCTCGGGCGACGACATCAGCCCCATGTGGCCCAGGCCGTCCAGCGTCTCCACCTCGGCATGGGGATTCACTTCGGCCAGGCGCTGGATCATGTCGCGCGTGGGCGGCCGCGTGGTGGCGCCGCGCACCAGGGTCAGGGGGATGTCGAGCGCGTACTGCTCGAACGGCAGTGGCTCCTGCGAGACGCTGCAGACCTCGCGGAACATCTTCCAGCTCACGGCACGGGTCATGGCCTTGACCTTCTCGGGCATGGCCTGCCACACGCCGGGCTGATTCCAGTAGTCGATGAAGCGCTCCACCCAGGCCTCCTCGCCGCCCCGGGTCTCGTCCAGCATGCTGTGCTCGGCGCCGTAAAGGGCCTCCACATCGGCCAGCGTGTCGGGAGGCAAGCGATCGGCTTCGGCACGCAGCGCGCCGAACAGCACCGGCTCGTACACCCACAGCGAGCGCACCGGCAGGCCGGCCTGTCGGGCCAGCGTCAGCGCGGCGAACCCGCCATAGGAATGGGCCACCAGGTGCACGCCGGTCGTGCCTTCAGGCACATGGGCCTTGAGATGGGCCACGTCATCGTGCACCGAGAACCGACTGCCACGTGGCAGGAGGTCATCGGGCGCATAACCACGGTTGGCCGGCGTCAGCCGCGTCACGCCCTCGGGCGCCGTGTCCAGATATGGACGCCACATGAAGGGCCCGGTGGCAGTGGAATGGATGAACAGCGCGACCTCGGACATCGAAACCTCATCTACTTGCTTGAAGAAAGTAGATTGAGCGTATCACCCGGACTTGCATGAAGCAAGTAAACTGCATCGATGCGTCGCACCTCCTTTGCCGACGAGCGTTGCTCGATTGCCCGCGCCCTGGACCTGATCGGGGAGTGGTGGACGCTGCTGATCGTGCGCGAGGCCTTCCTCGGTTGTCAGCGTTTCGGTGAATTCGAATCGCGCCTCGGCATTGCGCCGAACGTGCTGAGCCAGCGGCTGAACCGGCTCGTCGAGGGCGGCGTGCTGCAGGTGGCGGCCACCAGCCAGAGCGGCAAGGCCCTGGCCTACCGGCTGACCGACAAAGGGCGCGATCTGCACCCCGTGATCGTGGCGCTGGCCCAGTGGGGCGACCGCCACGCCGCTGCCCCCGACGGCCCGCCGATCCAGCTGGTGGAGCGTGACACCGGTGTGCCGATTGCGCCCATGGCGGCGCGCTCTGCCAAGACAGACCGGCCACTGCGCCCGCGCGATGTGGCGGTGGTCGCCGGCCCCGGCGCCACCGACAGCGACCTCGCCCGCCTGGCCGACCTCAGGGCGCAGGAAGCGGCACAGGGTCGGCCACCGCCTGCAAGTCCAGCAGGGTCTGCAGCGGCTCACCGGACACCGTCTCGCAAGCCAACAAGGCATCCGTGAGCGCATCCAGCGTGGCGCGGCGCCCCGTCAGCACCGCACGGCAGGCGGCCTGCGCCTCGTCCAGCACCGTGCGGGCCTCGGCCAGCAACCGTTCCTGCAGGTGCGGGCCCATCAGCCCGGAAGGCACACCGTCCACGCTCAGCAGCCCGAAGGCCTGACTGAAGCCCATCTGCCCGACCATCTGGATCGCCAGCGACGACGCGCGCTTGAGGTCATCGGCGGCGCCCGTGGTGGTGTGACCGAAGGCCAGCAGCTCGGCCTCGCGCCCGGCCAGCATCATCCCCAGGCGGGCCTTCAGTTCGCGCTCGCCATAGAGCGGCAGTTCGTGCCCGCGCGTCATGAAGGTCACGCCCAGCGCCTGGCCACGGGGCTCGATGGTCACGCGCTCGACGATGCCCGCCTGCAGCGCGTGGGCCACCAGCGCATGGCCGGCTTCGTGCACCGCGATGCGATGGCGGTCGGCCGGCGTCATCAGGGCCTTCATGCCCGACACCTCACCACCCAGCTGGTGGCGCTCCAGCGCACGCAGCAAATGTTCCTGCGTCACGGCCGGGGCCTCGCGTTCGGCGGCCGTCACGGTGGCCCGGTTGACGATGCCTTCGATGTCGGCGTGAGACAGCCCGGCCGTCGCCCGCGCCAGCACGTCCAGATCGAGATCGGGCGCGGCCAGGATGCGACCCGTGCAGCGGCGCAGCAGCGCCTGCCGGTCGGGCAGCGTGGGCAACGTCACGCGGGCGACCAGGTCGAAGCGACCCGGGCGCTTGAGCGCGTCGTCGATGTGCTCGACATGGTTGGTCGCGCCGATCACCACGACGTGATCCATCGCGTCGAAGCCGTCGAGCTCGACCAGCAGCTTGTTGATGATGCGGTTCTCTTCCGAGCTGCCGCCGTGCGTGGGGCTGGCGCCGCTGGTGCGCCGACCGATGCCATCGAACTCGTCGATGAAGACGATGCAGGGGGCATGGCGGCGCGCGGTGGCGAACAGCTCGCGCACCTTGGCGATGCCGGCTCCGTAGAACATGCTGGAGAAGTAGGACCCGTCGACGGCGATGAAGCTCGCGCCGCACTCACCCGCCAGCGCGCGCGCCAGCAGGGTCTTGCCGGTGCCCGGCGGGCCTTCCAGCAACACCCCACGCGGCGCACGCGCGCCCAGCGCACGGTAGCGATCGGGCGAGCGCAGAAACGTCGCCACCTGCTGCAGGGCAGCCTTGGCCTCCGAAGCGCCCACGACGTCGTCGAACGTGGTGTCGGGCCGGGTCGCCAGGCCGGCGCGCCCGGATGAGGCCGCGCCCGTGCGCACGCGGTGCAGCACCAGCGCCGCGCCGCCCACCACCAGCGCGAGCAACAACAGACGCTCCAGCGCCACACCCGCGCGGCTGCCCCAGCGCGACACCGCGCCGCGGCCGTCGACCGTGATGGCCGTCAACGCAAAGCCCTGTTCGCGGCTCAGGGCGCCCAGACGCGCAGCCGCGCCGCCTTCGCCGGGCGCCGTCAGCAGCGTGGTGCTGTAGCGGTCGCCATCGGCACGGGTCACGAGCACCCGGGTGCCGTCCACACCCACTTCGCGCACGCGGCGAGCGGCCAGATCGGCCTCGAACACCGACAGCTCCAGGGGCCGTTTCAACCAGGCTTCGGGACCCGATTCAAAGCGCGCAGCCAGCGGTGAACGGGCGGCCGCGACGTCCGGCGCGCCCCACCCCTGCCCGAGCAGCAGGGCCAGGTAGGTGAAGGCCAGGACCAGGGCCAGGGTGAGGGTCTGCAGCCAGCGCGGCCAGGAAGCAAAGGGCGTCATCGTCGGGCACCACCAGGAAAAGTCCTTGATGAAACCGCAGATGCCACCGCCCCGGCGGGCCAATGAACGCGTCGGTCCGGCGCCTCTTCAGAAGCTGGGGTAGGCCGCCCAGGCACGCCGCTTGCCCCGCGCGTGACGCGTTGCACAGCGCGTCAAAGGAGAGATGGGCTCAGGCCAGGAGGCGGGCCCAACCGACGGCAGCGAGCACGGCCAGAGCCGCCACGGCCCACGTAAGCCGCCCCACATGCGCACGGTGCGATTCCACCTGCGCGATGAGCCGGGCCTGCTGGTCGGCCAGCGCCTGGATGAGTTCGCTGGAGGCGCGCATCTCGGCCTGCAGCTCCCCGGTCTGGCGGCGCAGTTGATCCAGCTCCGAACGCAGGCGCGTGGCTTCGTCTGCGGTGGGCGGCACGGGTTCGGCCGGGGGTGATGCCGCCTCGGCGCCGGCGGCGCCCCCTTTGCTGCCGGCCGCCCGTTGCCACAAGCGCTTGGCCCCATCGGCGATGTCCGGCGCACGGGCCATCACCTCGGTCCAGGGCACGGCCTTCAGCAGGGTCAGCCAGGGCATCGCCATCGCGGTCACCTCCGGGGTGCGGTCTGGCTGGTGGGCACCAGCCGTTTGATGTCCAGACCCTGCCGGGTCAGGCGGTGCAGCAGCGCATGGTAGGCCTGTGCCTCCACCTGCGGTGTGCGAGAGAGAATCCACAGGTATTCGCGCTCCGGCTCACTGACGGCCACCAGCTGGTAGCCCTCGTCGAGGTCCACGACCCAGTAATCCCCCCAGACCGCCGGGATGAAGGACAGCCACGCGGGGGCAAAGCGCACCTTCAGCTTCGGCGATCGGGCATCGCCCACCTGCCTGGCGACGGCCACGGCTTCATCCATCTCGCCGTCGGCCTTGCGGCAGCGGTTGCGGACTTCAATGCGCCCCTCGGGCAGCGCGCTGTACTGGGCCTGCACGTCGGCCACGCACTGCTTCTGGAAACGGTTGGGATAACGCGCGATCTCGTACCACGTGCCGAGGTAGCGGGGCACGTCCAGCGCCGGTATGGTCTGCAACGCATCGGGCGTGGCGACGGCTCGCCCCGCTGCAGCCATCAGCAGGCTCGACATCAGCACGAAACGGAGGGCACGGTAGACAGGCATGGGACCAGTCTACCAAGCCGGGGCGAAGGCCATGCAGCGCGTCACGGAAACCACCCTGGCGCCCCCACGATACGGGCCGAGGCGGCGGTCAGCGGCGGCGTTGTCCTCGCGCCACCCACACCCCCAGCCCGGCGAGGCCGAGCAAAGCCAGCGTGCCAGTTGCGGGCTCGGGGACCGCGCTGACGGACACAGTCAACCCGTCCATGGCCCAGGACTCGTCGTCCAGCGGCTGGATGCCGGGGCCTTCCATCTGGAACGTGAACACGGCCGAGGACCCCGTGTGAGCGAGGTTCTGCAGGCGGGGTTCGATGGCGAAGTTGTAGGCGCTGTCGGTGTAGTAGCTGCCGGGGCCGCTGAACCCCAGATCGACATGGCGAGCCAGCTCTCCCCCCGCCGACGGCACGTAGCTCTGGATCTGGCTGGACAGCGCGTTGGCAAAGGACTCCCGGAACACCTGGACGCCGTCGAGGGTGATGGTCAGGAAGTCGCCCTGCGGAAAGGTCCCTGTGCCGTCGAGCGAGTCGATGGCGGCGAGGAGGAAGCCCAGGCTGATGGCCTGGTGATCGGGTAGATTGTCCAGTGTGAGCGTCACCACATTGCCCGTCGGGCTGCGCAGAAAGCGGCCACCGAACTGGTAACCCGTGGGCCCCAGACCGGCAAAGCCGTCCACGCCGGTGACCGTGGCCACCCCGGGAGAGATGGCGGAGGGCAGCGGCCCTTCGAAATCCGTCGAGAACACGGTGCCCGCGTGGGCCACCACTGACAAGGCCCCCAGAGCCGCGCCGCAAACCATGTGCTTCATCGAATTCCCCCTCTGCTGGAAGGTCTTCATGCTATGCACACCGAGAAACGGACACCACCCCCTGCTTTACGGGGGGGCGCCTCGTACACGACGCCGTTCAGGCCGCCCTGCGCGCCGCGATCACCGCCATCGAGATCACGCCGCCCACATGCATCACGACCGTCAACCAGTACATGCGCTGAAAGCTCACCTTGGCGGACTTGTGCCGCAGCACCTGCTGGGCCACGCGCGCCATGGGCCAGCCGCCCAGCAGGCTCCACAGGTGCAGCGTGTCTTCCGGAACCCGCCACAGCCCTTTCTGCGCAGCGGCCTTGTCGCGCCAGTACACAGCAAAGGTCCACAGGTTGAGCGCCCCCCAGGCCGGAAGCACCCAGAATGGCAGACGTCCAGACGAGCCGGCCCAGAACAGCGCCACCGCCCAGACCGCCGCCGCCACCAGAACCGGCATCAGCCATGGATCGCGTCGAGCCCGGGAGGGGCCTGATCGCCGAGAGACACCTCGGGATGCCGCCTCGGTGTGGGCGGCAGGACGCCTGACGGCACCATCGGTCGGCCGACGTACGACGGCGCCCTGCCCCAGCGGAACCACCGCCATCGCACGCGGCCCCTTGCCGCCGACATGGATGACCTCGTACGACACCCCTTGCCCCACCGTCGGGGCACCCGCGCCACGGTAGTCTCGAACGTGAAAGAACACGTCCTGGCTTCCGCCCTCACCCGAGATGAAGCCGAAGCCCCGGTCCGCCTCCCAGCGCACCACCTTGCCTGTCTTGTTCATGTGTGAAAAAGGGGCCTGCTCAGCCCCTTTGTAGATCGCTCTGATCAGCCCGCGTGGGCTGGCCTCACTTCCAGTTGCCGTCCTTCAGCCCGGTGATCTTGTTGAACACCGGTTTGCCGGCGGCGTGGTCCACACGGTCGGCCACGAAGTAGCCGAAACGCTCGAACTGGAACTTCTGATCCGGCTGGGCCTGGGCCAGCGAGGGCTCGACATAGCCCTTCACCACCTTGAAACTGTCGGGATTCAGACTGGCCTTGAAGTCCTTGCCACCCGCATCCGGATGCGGATCGGTGAACAGGCGATCGTACAGACGCACCTCGGCCTCCACGCCATCGGCCGCGCCCACCCAGGTGATGGCCGCCTTGACCTTGACGCTGTCGGCGCCCGGCGTGCCGCTCTTGGTGTCGGGCACCACGGTGGCCAGCACCTCGGTGACCTGGCCTTCTGCGTCCTTGGTGCAGCCGGTGCACTCGATGACGTAGCCGCCCTTCAGGCGGACCTTGTTGCCCGGGAACAGGCGCTTGTAGCCCTTGGGCGGCACCTCTTCGAAGTCCTCGCGCTCGATCCACACCTCGCGGCCGAGCTTCAGGTGGCGCACCGGCGCTTCGGTGCCTTCCGGCGGATGCGGCAGGGCCGGCAGCGAGCAGGCCTCCAGGTGGCCCGCGCCCATCACTTCGTCCCAGTTGGTCAGCACCAGCTTGAGCGGGTCGAGCACGGCCATGCCGCGGTGGGCCTTGCTTTCCAGGTCGTCACGCAGGGCGATGTCGAGCGTGCTGTAGTCGATCCAGCTGTCGGACTTGCTCACGCCAATGCGCTCGCAGAACAGCTGGATGGCCTCGGGGGTGTAGCCGCGGCGGCGCAGGCCCACGATGGTCGGCATGCGGGGGTCATCCCAGCCGCTGACCACGCCGTCGTCCACCAACGCCTTGAGCTTGCGCTTGGAGGTGATGACGTAGGTGAGGTTCAGGCGCGCGAACTCGTACTGGCGCGGCACCGGCTGCTGGATCAGGCCCAGCGTGGCGAGCTTGTCGAGCAGCCAGTCGTAGAACGGGCGCTGGTCTTCGAATTCCAGTGTGCAGATCGAGTGGGTGATCTGCTCGAGCGCGTCCTCGATGGGGTGCGCGAAGGTGTACATCGGATAGATGCACCAGGTGTCGCCCGTGTTGTGGTGCGTGGCGCGGCGGATGCGGTAGATGGCCGGGTCCCGCAGGTTGATGTTGGGGCTGGCCATGTCGATCTTCGCGCGCAGCACGGCTGCGCCGTCGGCCAGCTTGCCATCGCGCATCTCGCGGAAGCGCGCCAGGTTCTCTTCCCGGCTGCGGCTGCGGAAGGGGCTGTCGGTGCCGGGCGTGGTGAAGTCGCCGCGGTTGGCGCGCATCTCTTCCGGCGTCTGCTCGTCCACGTAGGCCAGGCCCGCGGTGATCAGCGCCTCGGCCGCGCGGTACATGAAGTCGAAGTAGTTGCTGGCGTAGTACAGGTGGCTCTGCGCCTGGCCGTTGAAGGACGAGTCCCAGCCGAAGCCGAGCCACTTCACCGCGTCCAGAATGGCGTCGACGTACTCCTGCTCTTCCTTCTCGGGATTGGTGTCGTCGAAGCGCATGTGGCAGACGCCGCCGTAATCCCGCGCCAGGCCGAAGTTCAGGCAGATGCTCTTGGCGTGGCCAACGTGCAGGTAGCCGTTGGGCTCGGGCGGAAAGCGCGTGCGGATCTTCGCCGGATCCGGCTCGCCGGCAGCGTGGTGGGCGGCATCGCCGGGCGTGCCGGCCCAGCGGCGGCTGGCGTAGGTACCCTGCTCCAGATCGCGGTCGATGATGCCGCGCAGGAAGTTCGTGGGCTTGTGAGGGGAATCGGCGGCGGGGGTGCCGGATACGGTGGCGTCGGTCATGCCCCGATTCTATCGAGGCGGCGCGTGTGCACCGGCCACGTTGCCGCTGCGGTATGGTGATCGCCGACACCACGTCAGGAGGATGGAGCATGGCGAAGAACCCCGAACGACTGAGCAAGAAGACCTACGAGGCCGCCCTGGAGCCGATGCAGCTGGAACTGGTGCAGATGTCGCGCTGGCTGGCGCACCACCAGAAGCGGCTGCTCGTGGTGTTCGAGGGGCGCGACACGGCCGGCAAGAGCGGCGTGATCCGTGCCATCGCGGACGTGCTCGACCCGCGGCGTTGCGAGGTGGTCGCGCTGGGCAAGCCCTCCGATCTGGAGCGCAGCCAGTGGTACTTCCAACGCTATGTGCCCCACCTGCCCGCCGCCGGCCACGTCACGCTGCTCGACCGGAGCTGGTACAACCGAGCCGGTGTCGAAAAGGTCATGGGCTTCTGCACCGACGCGGAGTACACCCGCTTTCTGCGCGAGGCGCCGCAGTTCGAGCGCATGCTGGTCGACGACGGCATCCTGCTGTTCAAGTACTGGCTGTGCGTGGACCAGGCCGAGCAGGAGGCCCGCTTTGCCGAGCGCCTGGACGACCCGCTGAAACGCTGGAAGCTGTCGCCGGTGGACGTGGTGGCCCGCACGCAGTACGCGGCTTACGGCGAGGCGCGCAACGCCATGCTGAAGGCCACCCACACGGAACACGCGCCGTGGACCCTGGTCGATTTCAATGACCAGCGGCGCGGTCGGCTCACGCTGATCCGGCACCTGCTCGACCAGTTGCCCGATCAGCACGTGCCGGAAGAGGCGATCAGCATGCCACCGCTGGACGGCCCGCCCGAGCGCGAGCATTATCCGCGCGGCCACAAACCGCTGCCGCCTTACGAGCCCGAAGAGGACTGACGGCCTTCACGGGCCCGCTCGGCGTAGCGGTTGAAGCGCCAGGCGCTGCCGTCGAGCGTGATGCGGCGCCAGGTGGCGCGCTTCTCGCCCGGGCTCATCTCGGGCCACAGCTGCACTTCGTCGAAGGTGCGGCCGCACCCCTTGCACAGATCATCGCCCTGGCTGGTCGAGCAGATGGCGATGCATGGCGTGTCGGGCGTGGTCTCGTACCAGGCCAGCCACGCCTGGTAGGCCGCACGCGGCATGGTCGCCTCGTCGCACTGCGACTCGTGGTGGTAGACCATCAGCGCATACACCTCGGCCAGCGCGCGCAACTCGGGGCACAGGCCCAGGCCGTCTTCGCTCGAGGGCTGACGGCCGCGCCACCAGTTGATGGCCGCCTCGATGTCGGTGATGTGGATGCCGGCGACGGGCTGGTCGTCGATGAGGCTCATGGCCAGCGCCCCGCTCAGGCGTCCTGCAGCGAAGCGACCAGCGCAGTCAGGGCCGCCTCGACCTCGGCACGCTGCACGCCCTCGGCGACCGAAACAGGCGCCTCGGCCAGCACGGCGGCCCCTTCGGCCTTGAAGCGCTTGACCCAGTTGCCGGCCTCGCGGCCCTCGGCGAACGCGGCGCTCTGCAGCAGCAGGTGGCCGCTGGCGGTGGTGAGCTTGAAGTAGAACTGGCCGTCGGCCTCGCGGTATTGCTTGAACACCGGCACGGCGGGCCTGGCGGCGGCAGATGCCTCGGCCTGCACGGCGGCCGAGGCGACCATGCGGCGCAGGCCCACGGCGTGGCGCAATTCCCTCAGGAAGGGCGTGGCACGGGCGCGGGCCTTGTCGGCGCCCGCCTGCAGCACGGCTTCGATCTGGTCGGGGTGGGCCACCAGGTCGGCATAGCGGGCGCGCATCGGGCCCACGTGGGCTTCGATCAGGTCCACCAGGCGCTGCTTGGCTTCGCCCCAGGCCAGGCCGCCACGCAGGTCGGCGCGGAAGGCGGCGCGCTGTTCGGCCGTCGCAAACGCGTCGTAGATCGTGACCAGATGGGCGCCTTCCGGGTCCTTCGGTTCGCCGGGCAGCTTCGAATCGGTCACGATGCGGGCGATCGCATCCTTCAGGGCCTTGGGGCCGCCCTCGAACAAGGGCACGGTGTTGTCGTAGCTCTTGCTCATCTTGCGGCCGTCCAGACCGGGCAGCGTCGCCACGGACTCTTCGATCTCGGCCTCGGGCAGCACGAACAGTTCCTTGCCGCCACCATAGAGGTGGTTGAAGCGCAGGGCCACGTCACGCGCCATCTCGATGTGCTGCACCTGGTCGCGCCCCACGGGCACGCGGTGCGCGTTGAACATCAGGATGTCGGCCGCCATCAGCACGGGGTAGCAGTACAGCCCCATGGTGACGCCCGCGTCGGGGTCCTCGCCCTTGGCGGTGTTGGCGTCCACCGAGGCCTTGTAGGCGTGCGCGCGGTTCATCTGCCCCTTGGCCGTCACGCAGGTCAGCAGCCAGTTCAGCTCGGTGATTTCAGGGATGTCGCTCTGGGCGTAGAAGGTGACGCGGTCGGTGTCCAGGCCGGCGGCCAGCCAGGTGGCGGCGATCTCGAGGCGAGAACGGGCGATGCGGGCCGGGTCGTCGCACTTGATGAGCGCGTGGTAGTCGGCCAGGAAGAAGAAGCTCTCGACACCGGGCTCGCGGCTGGCCGCAATGGCGGGGCGGATGGCGCCGACGTAGTTGCCCAGGTGGGGGGTGCCGGTGGTCGTGATGCCGGTGAGAACGCGTTGGGTCATGGCAGAGCCGGCCACGGAGGCCGCGGCAGCAGGAAGCGGAAACGTTGGAGGGAAGGACCATTGTAGGTTCCCCGCCGGGCGGCAACCCGGGTCAAAGCCGGTGCCCGCGGGCGCCACTACACTCTAGGCCGCATGAAGAACATCGTCATCCTGATCTCCGGTCGCGGCTCCAACATGGAAGCCATCGTCAACGCCTGCTCGGCCGAGCAGTGGCCCGCCCGGGTGGCGGCGGTGATCAGCAACAAGCCCGAGGCGGGCGGCCTGGCGTTTGCCGCGGCCCATGGCATTGCCACCGCCGTGGTCGACCACAAGGCTTTCGACAGCCGCGAGGCCTTTGATGCCGAACTCGCCCGCGTGATCGATGGCTTTGCACCGGACGTGGTGGTGCTGGCCGGCTTCATGCGCATCCTGACCCCGGATTTCGTGCGGCGCTTCGAAGGTCGGATGCTCAACGTCCACCCCTCGCTGCTGCCCTCCTTCCCCGGGCTGCACACGCATGCCCGTGCCATCGAGGCGGGCTGCAAGCTGGCGGGCGCCACGGTGCACTTCGTGACGGCCGAACTCGACCATGGCCCCATCGTGGCCCAGGCGGCAGTGCCGGTGCGACCAGACGACACGCCCGAGGCCCTGGCCGCCCGCGTGCTGGCACAGGAACACCAGATGTACCCGCAAGCCGTGCGGTGGATGGTGGAAGGTGCGCTGAAGGTGGCCGACGGCCGCGTGACCCACACCGAGGGCGAAGCCCAGGTTCGCTTCGGGAAGTGAGCTCGGCCGGGATTTGTGCCGGCCCACCCCGCAGGATTAAGGGTTAACCCTTGATGTCCACACGGAGCGCGCGCCTAACATCGCCCGTTCTGCCCTGCGGTGTGTCGCGTTACACACCCCGTGGGCGCGATGTTGTGGTGTGAGCATGCTGTTTTCTCCTTCCCGCTTCCTGCGCCGTGTGGCGCTCGCGACCTGTGTGTCGCTGACCTTTCCTGCTGTGGCCTCGGCCGACATCCTGATCGGCCACCCGGCCGGCGTCACCGGCGCGGTGGCAGCGGGCGTTCAGGAAAACCTGATCGGCGCCCGGGCGGTGTTCGATGCTGTCAACGCCCAGGGCGGCGTGCACGGCCAGCGCATCGTGCTGCGCACGCTGGACGACGGCTTCAAGCCCGAAAAGACGGCCGAACTGGCTCGGCAGCTGATCGATGAAGGGGCGCTGGCCCTGTTCATGACGCGCGGCACCCCGAACACCGAAGCCGTGCTGCCGCTGCTGAAAGCGGCCAAGGTGCCGCTGGTCGGCCCGTCCACCGGGGCGTCGCAACTGCACCAGCCGGTCAACCGCTTCGTGTTCAACGTCCGCAGCAGCTACCAGGCGGAAACAACGCGCGTGGTCGAACACATCCGCCTGATGGGCCTCGAGCGGCTGGCGATCGTGCAGGTGGACGACAGCTTCGGTCGCGACGCCGTGCAAGGCGCGCTCGCAGCGCTCCAGCGCATCGGCAAGGCGCCGGTGCTCCATGAAACGTACAACCGCGACAAGCCGGACTTCAGCGCGCTCGTGCCCCTCATCGTGAAGGCCGACCCGCAAGCGGTGCTGTTCATCGGCTCATCGGCCCCAATTGCCGAAGCCATCACGCAGTTGCGCCAGGCCGAACACAGCGCCCAGGCCATCACGTTGTCGAACAATGCCTCGGCGGGCTTCATCAAGGCCCTGGGCCCGCATGCGCGCGGCGTCGTGGTCAGCCAGGTCTTCCCGTGGGAGCGCAGTCACCGCACCGCCTTCATCCGCGATGCGCAGGCACTGATCGCCAAACAATCGGGCGTCACGCTGACCCAGGCCATGCTGGAAGGCGTGGCCGCAGCCAAAGTGCTGGTGGAAGGGTTGCAGCGTGCCGGGCGCAACCCGACGCGGGAAGGCCTGCGCGATGCCCTGGAAGGCCTGAACCACTTCGACCTCGGCGGCCTGACGCTGAGCTACGGCCCGCAGGACCACTCCGGCCTGCGCTTCGTGGACATTGCCATCGTCGACCGAGAAGGCCACTTCCGCCGCTGAACCCTCAGGGCGATGGCGCGCGGTGGGCCAGCACCGGGCTGGCAAGGGCTGCAGCGGCCGCGCGGGTCTCGACGCCCAGCTTCTCGAAGATGTGCTCGAGGTGCTTGTTGACGGTGCGGTGGCTCATGCCCAGGATGTCGGCGATGTCGCGGTTGGTCTTGCCGCGCGCCACCCAGGTCAGCACCTCCATCTCGCGGGGGGTGAGCGCGGCATCCAGCACGCGCGCATGGCCAGACTCGGCGGGGGATTCGGCCGCCTGCGCCTGAACCTGCCGCAAGGCCTCGCGCGCAGTCCGTGCGTTGCGCACATGGGTATCCAGCCGGGCCAGGACTTCCTCGATGCGCACGGGTTTGACAACGTAGTCGACCCCACCTGACTTGAAACCGGCCACGACGTCGGGCGTGTCGGACAGCCCGGTCATGAAGATCACCGGAATCGCACTGCCTTGCGGATGGGCCTTGATGCGCTGACAGGTTTCGAAGCCCGTCCACCCGGGCATCATGGCGTCCATCAGGATGGCATCCGGGGTGACCACGTCGAGCCGCGCGAGCGCCTGCGGCCCGTCGAGCGCGACCAGCACGGTGTAACCCTCGGCGGCCAGCGCATCGCACAGCATGCGCAGGGTGTCGGGTGCGTCGTCCACCACCAGAACGGTGCCCTGGTGCGCGGGGGCCTCAGGCCTCATCTTGCATGTCCTCCTGCAATTCGGGACGCAGGCACTCGGCCACCGCGTCCAGGTCGAAGCGCTCCACCAGCGCCATCAGTGCCTGCCATTGCGCCGCGTGCGCGGGCTCGGCGCGCTGCCATGCCTCCAGCGCGGCCCGCAGCCCCTGCACATGGCCCTTGCGCGCCAGGCGGTGCAACTCCCATGCGGCATCGGGCGGCAGGGGCCAGGGCATGGCGCGCTGTGCGGGCTGCGCCGACACGGTGTTCTCCAGCATCGGCCCGGGCCCGTCGGTGAGCCACTCGAGCTGCCACAGCGCGCCCAGCGTGGTCAGCAGCTCCGACTCCCTCACCGGCTTGGCCACGAAGGCCTGGCACTGCGCTGCAGCGAGGTTCTCGGGCCGGTTCTCGAAGACGTTGGCCGACACCATCACGATGGGCACTTCAGTGAAGCCGGCGTGCCGGATCGCACGGGCCGTGCACCAACCGTCCATGTCATCCATGGTGATGTCGAGCAGCACGGCATCGGGCACCTGCTCGCGCACGCTGTCGAGCGCCTCGCTGCCGCTGGCCGCCTCGCGCACGGCAAGGCCGAGGGGCAGCAGCATGCCCGCCAGCATCTGGCGCTGCGTGGGCTGGTCGTCCACCACCAGCAGCGTGCGGCGCGGGCCCGTGTAACCCGTCGCGGGGCGCAGTCGCAGGCTCGGGCTCCAGCCCAGGGTGGCCCCGATTTCGGGCTGCGGCGGGGGTTCGCTGATCTCGCGCAGGTACAGGCGGACACTGAAGGTGCTGCCCTGCCCCAGGGTGCTGCGCACGCTGAGTTCGCCGCCCATCAGCTCGGTCAGCAGATGGGTGATGGTCAGGCCCAGGCCGGTGCCCGGGTCACCACGTCGGCGCCCGCCACTGCCCCGCTCGAAGGGCAGGAAGATGCGTTCGAGATCCTGAGGCGCGATGCCGATGCCGGTGTCGATCACCTCGAAGCGCAGCACCTCACGGCGCGCATCGAGCTGCAATGTGATGCGACCGTGGTCGGTGAAGCGCACAGCGTTGCCCAGCAGGTTGAGCAGGATCTGTCGCAGGCGATGGGCATCGGCCTGCACCCAGCCCGGCACGCGCCCCAGCGTCCGGAGTTCGAACGCCAGCCCCTTGGCCACGGCCTGCGGCTGCACCATGCGCACCACGTCATCGAGGAAGACGTGCAGCGGCAGGGGCGCCGGGTCCAGCCTCAGCCGCCCGGCTTCGATGCGGGCCAGATCCAGCAGCCCGTCGATCAGGCCCATCAGGTGTTCGCCACTGCGCTGGATGGTGGTCAGCGGGCCGCGTTTGCCACCTTGCTCGGGCTCGTCCTTCAGCAGGATCTGCGCATAGCCCAGGATGCTGTTGAGCGGCGTGCGCAACTCATGCGTGATGCCGGCCACGTAGCGCGTCTTGGCCTGGTTGGCCGCCTCGGCCAGCTCCTTCGCCTACTGCAGCGCCGCGTCGGTGCGCCGGTGGGCGTCGATCTCGACCTGCAGCAGCTGCGTCTGGCGGTTGGAGTCGTCCTGCGCCATGCGCCGGCTTTCCGAGGCCAGCACCACCCACCACGCACACACCGCGGCGGCCAGCAGCAACAAGGCAAACACCTTGATGAAGGGCCCGTCGAGTGCCCCCGCAGGCAGGGGTGGCCCGCTGGTTGCGGCATGCAGGCCGACTGACAGCACCCCTTCCTGGTAGTAGACGACGCCCAGCACGAAGGCCAGCAGCGCTGTCAGCGACAGGAAGACCACCAGGTAGTGCCCCACGCGGAAATTGATGCGGCGTGACCACGCCGGTGGCAGCACCGCCACCAGGCCATCGGACACCTGCTCGGCCGCGCGCGACCGGCTCTTGCACCGGTCGTGGCAGCGGCTCTCGAGCGTGCAGCACAGCGAGCAGATCGGGGCGTCGTAGGCGGGGCAGGTCGCCATGTCCTCGGACTCGAACAGGTTCTCGCAGACGGAGCAACGGACCATCTCGCCTGGCTGCCACGGCGACACGGGCTGCCGAGCCAGGTAGAAGCGCCCCCGTGTGGCCCAGGCCAGCAGCGGCGCCACGACCATGGCCACCGCCAGGGCGACGAACGGGGACCAGGCCGCCAGCATGTCGCCCATGACGCCGGCGTGCGCGACCAGGGCCACCACCGTGGCGAGTAGGGTCGCCCCCAGACCAACCGGGTTCAGATCCGGCAGGTAGGCCCGCTTGAACTCGATGCCGCGCGGTGACCAGCCCAGCGGCTTGTTGATGCCCAGGTCGGCCACCAGCGCGCCCACCCACGCGATGGCCACATTGCTGTAGAGGCCCAGCACATGCTCGAGCGCGCTGAACACGCCCAGGGTCATGAGCAGCACCGCAATCAGCACGTTGAACACCAGCCACACCACGCGCCCCGGGTGGCTGTGCGTGAGCCGCGCAAAGAAGTTCGACCACGCCAGCGAGCCCGCATAGGCATTGGTCACGTTGATCTTGACCTGCGAGACGATGACGAACAGCACCGTGGCCCCCAGCGCCCACGCGGGCGAACTGAAGACCTCGCTGAAGCCAGCCAGGTACATCTGCGTGGGCTCCAGCGCCTTGTCGACCGGCACCTCGTGCTGCAACGCCAGAAAGGCCAGGAAGGCGCCGGCCAGCATCTTCAACATGCCGGGCACGATCCAACCCGGCCCCGCCACCAGCACGGCCGTCCACCAGCGCACGCGGTTCTGGCGCGTCTTCTCGGGCAGGAAGCGCAGGAAGTCGACCTGCTCGCCCACCTGCACCACCAGTGAGCATGCGACCGTGGCCGCCGTGCCGCAGGCCAGCCAATCGAAACCGCTGTCGCCGGTGACACGGCCCGTGAGGCTGGTGAAAGCGCGGTAGGCCTCGGGGTGCCGCGCGGCCACCACGACAAAGGGACACAGCCACAGCGCCGCCCACAGCGGCTGCGTCCACGTCTGCAGGCGCGAGATCAGCGTGATGCCGTGCGTGACCAGCGGGATGATGGCGAGCGAGGCCACCACGTAGCACAGGGCCAGCGGCCAGTCGAACAGCATCTGCAACGCCAGCGCCATGATGGCCGCCTCGAGCGCGAAGAAGATGAAGGTGAAGCTCGCGTAGATCAGCGAAGTCAGCGTCGAACCCAGGTAGCCGAAGCCGGCACCACGCGTGAGCAGATCCATGTCGACGCCGTAGCGCGCGGCGTAATAGCTGATGGGCAAGCCGGTGAGGAAGGTGACCAGGCCGACCAGCAGGATGGCCCACAGCGCGTTGGTGAAGCCATGGTTGAGCGCGATGGCGCCGCCGATCGCTTCGAGCGCGAGAAAGGACACGGCCCCGAAGGCCGTGTTGGCCACGCGCATCTCGCTCCACTTGCGAAAGGTGCGCGGCGTGTAGCGCAGCGCGTAGTCCTCGAGGGTCTCGTTGGCAACCCACGAGTTGTACTCCCGACGGATGCGGAAGATCTTCTGCCGGGCGACGGTCACATGCGGTCTCCGCTGAACAACGCCGGCTGCCGGATGCAAGAAGCAGTCCACGCCCTCGCCGCACCGCTTGCGTGCGCGGGCCTACGTTAATTGACGTATTCAGCAAAAACCCTCAGCTCCTTACTGTTGCACCCAAGGTTGCGCCACGGCGAACCGCACCGTCCCGCCTCCCTTTTCTGTGCAAGGAGCCTTTTCATGTCCCAACACGATGACGACCTCTCCCTCAACCGCCGCCGGGTGCTGCAAGGCCTGGGCGCCGTGCCGCTCATGGGCCTCACGGGCTTGAGCCATGGCGCCGCGCCGGCCACCTCGGCCGTGAACACCTCCAAGCTGGCCGTCACCGACACCGAAGTCACCGTGGGACAGTTGCACTCGGCCACCGGCACGATGGCCATCTCCGAGACGGGCTCGATCCAGGCCGAGCAACTGGCCATCGACCAGATCAACGCCATGGGGGGCGTGCTGGGCCGCAAGATCAAGGTCATCAAGGAGGACGGCGCCTCCGACTGGCCCACGTTCGCCGAGAAGTCGAAGAAGCTGCTGGTCAACGACCGCGTGGCCGCCGTGTTTGGCTGCTGGACATCGGCCTCGCGCAAGGCCGTGCTGCCGGTGTTCGAAAAGGAAAACGGCCTGCTGTACTACCCGACCTTCTATGAAGGCCTGGAGCAGTCGAAGAACGTGATCTACACAGGCCAGGAGGCCACGCAGCAGATCATCTGGGGCCTGGACTGGGCCTCGAAGGAGAAGAAGGCCAAGACCTACTTCCTCGTCGGCTCCGACTACATCTGGCCGCGCACCTCGATGAAGATCGCGCGCAAGCACATCGAGAGCGTCGGCAAGCTGGGCTCGGTGGTGGGTGAAGAGTACTACCCGCTGGGCAACACCAACTTCAACTCGCTGATCAACAAGATCAAGGTGGCCAAGCCCGACTGCATCTTCGCGGCCGTGGTGGGTGGCTCGAACGTGGCGTTCTACAAGCAGCTCAAGGCCGCCGGCATCACCGGTGCCAAGCAGTTCCTGCTGACGCTGTCGGTCACGGAAGACGAAATGCTGGGCGTGGGTGGCGAGAACTTCGCCGGCTTCTACAGCTCGATGAAGTACTTCCAGTCGCTGGACAACGAGAACAACAAGAAGTTCGTCGCGGCCTTCAAGGCCAAGTACGGCCCGAAGTCGGTGATCGGCGACGTGACGCAGGCCGGCTACCTGGGGCCCTGGCTGTGGAAGGCGGCGGTCGAGAAGGCCGGCAGCTTCGACGTGGACAAGGTGGTGGCCGCCTCGCCGGGCATCGAGCTGAAGACTGCCCCCGAGGGGTATGTGAAGGTGCACGCCAACCACCACCTGTGGAGCAAGGCCCGCATCGCGCAGGGCCAGCCGGACGGCACGTTCAAGCTCGTCGCCGAGTCCAAGGACCTGATCGAGCCGAACCCCTTCCCCAAGGGATATCAGTGAACCACCCCCTACCGCCTTCGGCGGCCCCCTCGAGGGGGCGCACACCGATAGACCGGCGAAGCCGGATCCATGGTGTGCAGCTGGATGGCGTGGGTGCGGGTTCACCGTGTGAGCGCGCGGGTGGTGGCTGCCGCCTGCTCCCTGCGCAGGCCTGATCGCGATGGCGGTCAGAGCCGCGCGGTTTTTTTGGATGCCGCCTGGACAGATGACAAAGGTGACGCGATGACCTTCTCCGAGATGATGAACATCGGGCTCATGCAGGGCTTTGCCGGCCTGAGCCTGTTTTCCGTGCTGCTGCTCATGGGCCTGGGCCTGGCCGTGATCTTCGGCCAGATGGGCGTCATCAACATGGCGCATGGCGAGTTCATGACCATCGGCGCGTACACCATCTACCTGGGCTCGACGCTGACCGAGAAGTTCGCGCCCGGCCTGATGCAGATGTACTTCCCCGTGGCCATCGTGGCCGCCTTTCTGATCGCGTTCGCAGCCGGGTGGCTCACCGAGTGGGCCTTGATCCGCCACCTCTACAAACGCCCGCTGGACACGCTGCTGGCCACCTGGGGCCTGAGCCTCGGGCTGCAGCAGGTGTTCCGGTCCACCTTCGGCCCCAAGGAAGTGAGTCCCACCCTGCCCGACTGGCTGATGGGCTCGTGGGCGCCTTCCGAAGGCCTGGACATCCCGATCAACGGCCTGTTCGTGATGGGCCTGACGGCCGTGGTCACCGGCCTGCTGCTGATCGCGCTGTACAAGGCCCGCTGGGGTCTGCGCGTGCGCGCCACGGTCAGCAACCGCGTGATGGCCAACGCCATCGGCATCAACACGAAGAAGACGGACCGCCTGACGTTCGCCATCGGCTGCGGCATCGCGGGCGTGGCCGGTGCGGCGTTCACCACCATCGGCTCCACCGGCCCGACCAGCGGCTCGCTCTACATCGTCGACAGCTTCCTGGTCGTGACCTTCGGGGGCGCCGGCAGCCTGCTGGGCACCGTGGCCTCGGCCTTCGGCATCGCTCAGACGCAGTCGATCTCGGAGTTCTTCATGACGGGCTCGAACGCCAAGGTGCTCACGCTGATGCTGGTGATCGGCATCCTCATGATCCGCCCGCAAGGCCTGTTCGCATCAAAGGTCCGTCGTTGAGCCAAACACGGAGCACACCATGAACACCCTCATCGCCTGGTTTCAACGCCGTCAGCTGGGCAGCCTCGTGCTGCTGGCCCTGGTCCTGTTCGTCGTCTTCCCACTCGGGCTGGACACCTTCCGTCTCAACCTGGTGGGCAAGTACATCACCTATGCCTTCGTGGCCATCGGCCTGGTGATGCTGTGGGGGCATGCCGGCGTCCTCAGCCTCGGCCAGGGCGTCTTCTTCGGGTTGGGCGGCTACATGATGGCCATGTTCCTGAAGCTCGAGGCTTCCGACCCGATCAGCACGAAGATCCAGTCCACGCCGGGCATCCCCGACTTCATGGACTGGAACCAGATCACCGCCCTGCCCTGGTGGTGGACGCCTTTCAAGAGCCTGCCCTTCGCGCTCGCGGCCGTGGTCATCGTGCCCATGCTGCTGGCCTTCCTCATCAGCTTCGCGATGTTCAAGCGGCGCGTGGGCGGCGTGTACTTTGCCATCATCACGCAGGCCGTGGCGCTGGTGCTCACCGTGCTCATCATCGGGCAGCAGGGCTACACCGGCGGCGTCAATGGCATCACCGACCTGAAGACGCTGCTCGGGTGGGACATCCGCACGGATGGCGCCAGGCTGATCCTGTACTACGTGAGCGCCACGCTGCTGATCGGCTGTGTGCTGCTGTGCCGCTGGATCCAGTCGAGCAAGCTGGGCACGCTGCTGCTGGCCATGCGCGACAAGGAAGACCGCGTGCGCTTCTCGGGCTACGACGTGGCCATGTTCAAGGTGTTTGCCTTCTGCCTGGCCGCCGGCATCTCGGCCATCGGCGGCGCGCTGTTCACGCTGCAGGTGGGCTTCATGTCGCCGTCCTTCGTCGGCATCGTGCCGTCGATCGAGATGGTGATCTTTGCGGCGGTGGGCGGGCGCATGAGCCTGGTGGGCGCCATCTACGGCGCGCTCATCGTCAACTTCGGCAAGACCTACTTTTCAGAGAGTGCGCCCGATCTGTGGCTCTTCCTGATGGCCGCCCTGTTCATTGGCGTGACCATGGCCTTTCCCGATGGGCTGGCCGGCCTGTGGGAACAGAAGATCAAGCCCTGGTGGGCCCGCCGTCAGGCCGATCGCAAGCTGCAGGCCGAGCGCATCAAGGCCGCCCAGGCCGCTTACCCCGAGGTCCTGCCACCGAGTCAACCGGGGGCCAGCCTGCCTCACGGCATGAGCAGCCAGCAAGCCTGACCGCCTCCCCCCCACCTCACTGGAGTCCCCCATGCCTGCCAAGGAATTCGTGCTGTACATCGAAGACCTCACGGTCTCCTTCGATGGATTCAAGGCCATCGACAGCCTCAACCTCTATGTCGACAAGGACGAGCTGCGCGTGATCATCGGACCGAACGGCGCGGGCAAGACGACGCTGCTCGACCTGATCTGTGGCAAGACCAAGGCCAGCCACGGCAGCATCAAGTTCATGGACACCGAGCTCACGAAGAAGTCCGAGCACGCCATCGTGCGCTCAGGCGTGGGCCGCAAGTTCCAGACACCGTCCATCTACGAGAACCTGAGCGTCTTCCAGAACCTGGAGGTCTCCTACCCCGAGGGCCGCTCGGTGTTCGGCGCGCTGGGCTTCAAGTGCACCGACGAGGTCAAGGCCAAGGTGCAGGTGGTGGCCGAGGAGATCGGCCTGGCGGACAAGCTGGAGATGGAAGCCGGCCTGCTGAGCCACGGCCAGAAGCAGTGGCTGGAGATCGGCATGTTGCTGATGCAGGAGCCCGAGCTGCTGATGCTCGATGAGCCGATTGCCGGCATGAGCGCCAGGGAGCGCGAACTCACTGCCGAACTGCTCAAGCGCATCTGCAAGGGACGCTCGATGATCGTGATCGAGCACGACATGGACTTCGTCAAGCAGATTGCCTCGAAGGTGACCGTGATGCACCAGGGAAAGATCCTCGCCGAAGGGACGATGGATCAGGTTCAGAGCGACCCCAAGGTCATCGACGTCTATCTCGGCCATTGAAGGAGTACAGCGATGCTGCAAGTGAAGGACCTGTTCGTGAGCTATGGTCAGAGCGAGGCGCTGCACGGCATCTCGTTCGAAGCGAACCAGAACGAGACCGTGGCCATCATGGGCCGCAACGGCATGGGCAAGACCACGCTGTTCAAGAGCCTGATGGGCGTGCTGCCCACCCGGGCCGGCGAGATCAACGTGGCAGGCCAGAGCGTGGTGAAGGACGAGAGCTTCCAGCGCGTGAGGAAAGGCATTGCCTACGTGCCGCAGGGCCGCATGATCTTCCCGACGCTGACGGTGGAGGAGAACATCCAGACCGGGCTGGAGAACAGCAAGAGCAAGCGCATCCCCGACGACATCTACGCGCTGTTCCCGGTGCTGTTCGACATGAAGCACCGCAAGGGCGGCAACCTCTCGGGAGGCCAGCAGCAGCAACTCGCCATTGCACGCGCGCTGGTCACCAACCCCAAGGTGCTGCTGCTCGATGAGCCCACCGAAGGCATCCAGCCTTCGATCATCAAGGACATCGCCAAGGCCCTCAACGAGATCCGCAAGCTGCGCGAGATCACCATCGTCGTGAGTGAGCAGGTGCTGAGCTTTGCGATGGACGTGGCCGACCGCCTCTTCGTCATCGAAGGCGGCCGCCTGGTGCACGAGACGACCCGCGCGGACACCGATGCCGAGCGCATCAAGGCCTACCTGTCCGTCTGACCCGCCCTTCTCCTTCCCTTCACACAACGAGGTGTGCCATGCCTGAAACCCTGATCAAGGTCGACCTGAAAGACTCCCCGTACAACAACCCCCTGGTGCACAACCGCTGGCACCCGGACATCCCGATGGCCTGCTGGGTCAACCCCGGCGACGACTTCGTGCTCGAGACCTACGACTGGACGGGCGGCTACATCCAGAACAACGACAGCGCCGACGATGTGCGCGACGTCGACCTGACCACGGTGCACTTCCTGTCGGGCCCGGTGGGCGTCAAGGGCGCCGAGCCCGGTGACCTGCTGGTGGTGGACCTGCTCGACATCGGCGCCAAGGCCGATAGCCTGTGGGGCTTCAACGGCTTCTTCAGCAAGAACAACGGCGGCGGCTTCCTGACCGAGCACTTCCCGCACGCCCAGAAGTCGATCTGGGACTTCAACGGCATGTTCACCAAGAGTCGCCACATCCCCGGCGTCGAGTTCGCCGGCCTCATCCACCCCGGCCTGATCGGCTGCCTGCCGGATCAGAAGATGCTCGACATGTGGAACGAGCGCGAGGTCGACTTCATCGCCACGCAGCCCGATCGCGTGCCGCCGCTGGCCAACCCGCCCTTTGCGAAGACGGCCCATTCGGGCAAGGCCACCGGCGAGGTCAAGGACAAGATTGCCGCCGAAGGCGCGCGCACCGTGCCTCCGCGCGAACACGGCGGCAACTGTGACATCAAGGACCTGTCGCGCGGCTCCAAGATCTTCTTCCCCGTGTACGTGGAAGGCGCGGGCCTCTCCGTGGGCGACCTGCATTTCAGCCAGGGCGATGGCGAGATCACCTTCTGCGGCGCCATCGAGATGGCCGGCTGGGTGCACATGCGCGTGCAGCTCATCAAGGGCGGCATGGCCAAGTACGGCATCAAGAACCCCATCTTCAAGCCCAGCCCCATCACGCCCAACTACAAGGACTACCTGATCTTCGAAGGCATCTCGGTCGACGAGCAGGGCAAGCAGCACTATCTGGACGTGCATGTGGCCTACCGCCAGGCGTGCCTGAACGCCATCGAGTACCTGAAGAAGTTCGGCTACACCGGGGCGCAGGCCTACTCCATTCTGGGCACGGCACCGGTGCAGGGCCACATCAGCGGCGTGGTCGACATCCCCAACGCGTGCGCCACGCTGTGGCTGCCCACCGAGATCTTCGAGTTCGACATCAACCCGACCGCGGCCGGGCCGGTGAAGATGCTGGACGGCAGCATCGACATGCCGATTTCGTACGACCCGAAGTAAGCCCGCCTGCCGACCCGCCAGGAGCCCCTGCATGCCCACCTACGACTACGCCTGCCCGGACTGCGGGGGCTTCGATGCATTCCGCAGCCTGTCTCAACGCAACGAACCGGCCGCGTGCCCCGACTGCGGCACGCTCTCACCCCGCGTGTTCGCCAGCGCCCCGCGACTGGCCTGCCTCAGCGGCGACACCCGCGCCGCGCTGGACCGCAACGAACACGCCCGCCACGCGCCCATGAGCTCCAAGGGCTATGCCGAAGGCGCCTACGGGCGGCTCAGGCACCCGGCCGGCTGCGGCTGCTGCTCGCCGGGCACGCGCAAGACCTCGACCGTGACCGCTCCCAACGGCAGCAAGATGTTCCCCACCAAGCGGCCGTGGATGATCAGCCACTGAAAGGCTCAGGACATGAGCGCGTGGGTCACGGCGTGGATGAGCAGGCCGATGAGCCCGCCCACCAGGGTGCCATTGAGCCGCACGTACTGCAGGTCCGGCCCGATGTGCAGCTCGAGCTCACGCGAGAGTTCGTCGGCCGGCCAGCGCGCCACCCGCTCGGTGATGTGGCGGCGGATGTCTTCCCGCCACCGCGCCACCAGCCCGGGCGCGGCCTGCAGCCATTGGCCATTGAGCCAGTCCTGCATGGCGGAGTCGGCCGCCAGCCGTTCACCCAGCGCCTGTACGGCATCGGCAAGCTTCGTGCGGATCACGCCGTCGTCGGCATGCAGGTCGCGCCGCAAGGCCTCCACCGCCTGCTGCCACAGCTGCTGCACGTAATCGGCCAGCGCGGGGTGGGCCAGCACGTCGGCGCGCAGGGTCTCGGCCTTCAGCCGCATTGCGGGGTCGTGTTGCAGGTCGTCCACCAGCCGCGCCACAAAGCCGTCAAAGCGCGCGCGCAAGGGGTGGGCGGGGTCTTCGCCCATCTCGGCAATCAGCCGCCCCAGGCCGGCCACCAGCTTGCGCGTGCCCATGCGCCCGGCCACCAGGTCCAGACCCACCATGCGCAACACCTGCACCTCGGCCGCAATGCGCTCGGCGATCTCGGCCTGCAGCGCCTCGTCCTCCAGCCGCGCGGCCACGCGCTGCAGCACCTCGTCGAGCAGCGCCTGGTGCCGGCGCCCTTCCGTCAGCACGGCCAACAGGCGGCCGGCCCACGTGGCGATGTCGATGCCGGCCATGCGGCGCAACACCGCCTCGCGCACGAAGGCCGCCACCCGCGGGTCTTCCAGCGCGGTCAGCACGTGCCGGCCCGCGCCCGTCACCAGCTCGGATGCCTGGCGGGCATGGGCCGGGTCGGCCATCCACTGCGCCAGGCGCCGGGCCGGATCGAACGCCCGCAGCCGCTCGACGACCTGGGCCGTGCCCAGGAAGTGATCACAGATGAAGGCAGCCAGGTTCTCGCCGATGCGCGCCTGGTTGCGCGGCACGATGGCCGTGTGCGGAATGGGCAGGCCCAGCGGATGGCGGAACAGGGCCACCACCGCGAACCAGTCGGCCATGGCGCCGATCATGGCCGCCTCGGCAAAGGCCGCCACCGCAGCCCACACCCCGGCCCAGGCGGGCGCGCGCTGCTGCATCACCATGGCCAGCCCGTACAGGGCCGCGGCCACCACCAGCAGCCCGGTCGCCAGGGCCTTCATGCGGGTGAGCCGCTGCGCCTTCGTCATGGCCGCGCCTGCTCAGTGCCCGCGCGGCCAGGGCCGGGCCGCGATCTGCCGGTCCTGCCAGCGCGCAAAACCTGTGAGGGCCACCAGCGAGCCGATCAGCGCCATGCCCATGTCCGACTGCGTGTCCCAGGGATCACCCTGCGTGCCCAGAAACGCGTCCGCGTCCTGGCCAATGGCCACCGCCACGCCCCATTCGATCAGCTCGTACGTGGCGCTGATGGCCAGCACCACGCACACCACGAGAAAGGCCAGCATGCGCGGGCCTTGCGCATGGCGGCCACGCAGCAGGATCTCGCGGGCCACGAGCGCCGGCACGAAGCCCTGGAAGAAGTGGCCGATCTTGTCGTACGGGTTGCGCTGCAGGTCGAACCACTCGGCCATCCAGAAGCCCAGCGGCACACGCGCATAGGTGTAGGTCCCGCCCAGGATGAGCACCAGCGCGTGCACGAAGATCGCCACGTACAGCAGCGTCGTGAGCGGCGCGCGCCGGCCCGTGGCCCACAGCAGTGGCAGCGCGATGAACACGGGCGCCACCTCGAGCGCCCAGGTGGGCCGGTCGAAGGCATACACGCCGGACAGCATCAGCAAGGCCACGAGCACGGCCGAGCCAGACAGGAACAGGATGGAGCGCGACATGGCCCCATGCTAACCGGGGCCCTGCGGGCGGCGCGCAGGATTTGGCAGGAAGCCGTTCTTTCACGCGATGAAAGCGGACAAAGCCCCCACAAGCGCGCGCCCCTCGCGAACAATCGCGACTGAGGTCGTCACGGGTGTGCCGTGGCCCGGCCTCCGAAGTCAACCGAGGACCCGGCCTGCGCCATGAAAGATTCAGTGAACGTGTCGGACATGCCCGACGTGGAGGAGCTCCGCGGCATGGCCCGCTCGGCTTTCGAGACCCTGCGAAGCAACCCGCCCACCCTGGTGCTGTCGAAGTCGACCAGCACCCTGCTCTTCGTGCAGAACGAGCTGCGTCAACTCGGACACGAGCGCATCTACCAGGAAGAGAGCCGTCGGCATGAACTGCTCAAGCGGGGCTTCACGCCACCGGACGACCTGAGTGCCCCGGCCATCCTCACCTGCCCCAGCCTCACGGATGCCGAATGCGACGAGTTGCGTCGCTCGCCCGGCTCGTTCTACGACATGGTGCGTGCCATCTACCGGGCGGGCTGGAATGCCCACGCCCGCGCCACCGACCAGGCCTGATCGCTTCGTCGTCAGGGCACCAGGGTCAGGAACAGAAAGGCCCCGAAGATCACCAGGTGCACGGCGCCCTGCATGACGGTGGTGCGTCCCTGCGCCAGGGTCAGGATGGCGGTGCCGAAGGTCAGCAGCAGCAGGATCAGGTCCTTGCCGACGATGCCCAACTGCAGCGGCAGGCCCAGCCAGACGGACACCACGGCCACCGCCGGGATCGTGAGCCCGATGCTGGCCAGCGCCGAGCCGATGGCCAGGTTCATGCTGGTCTGCAGGCGGTTGGCATGGGCGGCGCGCACCGCGGCCACGGTCTCCGGCATCAGCACCAGCAGCGCGATCACCACCCCGATCACCGCCTTGGGCAGCCCGGCATCGCTGACTGCGCGCTCGATGCTGGGCGACAGCAGCTTGGCCAGACCCACCACGGCCACCAGCGCCACCAGCAGCAGGCCCACGCTGGCCCACGCGTGCCAGGTGCGGGGCGGCTCCGCGTGCACATGCTCGTTGTTGGCATCGGCCTCGGGCAGGAAGTAGTCGCGGTGGCGCACCGTCTGCACGAAGATGAACACCAGCCACAGGATGAGCGATGCCACGCCGGCAAACACGAGCTGGGCGTTGCTGTAGGTGCCTTCGCCCGTGGTGGTGGTGAAGGTGGGCAGCACCAGCGACAGCGTGGCGAGCGCCATCAAGGCACTGAGCCCGGCATTGGCTCCGGCCACCCGGAAGGTCTGCACGCGATGGCGTGCCGCGCCGATCAGCACACACAGCCCCAGCACCCCGGTGCAGATGATCATGATGGCCGCATACACCGTGTCGCGCGGCACGGCCGCCGCCTTGGCGCCCCCCGCCAGCATGATGGAGACGATCAGCGCCACCTCGATCACCGTGACGGCCAGCGCCAGCACCAGCGTGCCCAGCGGCTCACCCACCTTGTGCGCCACCACCTCGGCGTGGTGCACGGCAGCCAGCACCGACAGCATCAACGCCACACCGAACACCGTCAGCACGCCGACCGAGGTGCCCAGGCTCTGCGACAGACCCAGCAGCAAGGCGGAGACAAGGGGCACGAGCACGGACCAGATCGGCATGGGGCAACAGATTCCAGGTTGAAAAAAGGGCGGGGCGCAGGCCCATTGTAGGAAGCCTGCGCCCCGCCCCGTCTGTTGCGGGTCTTACAGCCGCGTCACATGAGGCTGCGACCGTTGATCCGGAAGCTGGAAACCACCTGCGCCAGGCGGTCGGCCTGCACCTTCAGGCTTTCGGCCGCCGCCGCACTTTCTTCCACCAGCGCCGCATTGCGTTGCGTGGTGTCGTCGATCTGGTTGATGGTGTTGCCGATCTGGGTCACGCCCAGGCTCTGCTCGCTGCTCGACTGGCTGATCTCCGTGACGATGTCGGTCACGCGCTGGATCGCCCGCACGATGTCGGACATCGTGTCGCCCGCCTGGTCCACCAGAGCCGTGCCACGTCCCACCTGCTCCACGCTGTCGGTGATCAGGGTCTTGATCTCGCGCGCCGAGGTGGCGCTGCGCTGGGCCAGGCTGCGCACCTCCGAGGCCACCACCGAGAAACCGCGCCCCTGCTCGCCCGCGCGGGCCGCCTCGACCGCCGCGTTCAGCGCCAGGATGTTGGTCTGGAAGGCGATGCCATCGATCACGCCGATGATGTCCGAGATCTTCTTGGAGCTGTCGTTGATGCCGCGCATGGTGTCCACCACCTGGCTGACCACCTCACCGCCCTTGCCTGCCACCGCGCTGGCCCCAGCGGCCAGTTCACTGGCCTGACGGGCGCTGTCGGCATTGCTGCTGACCATCGAGCCGAGCACGTCCATGGTCGCAGCCGTCTGCTGCAGCGCGTTCACCTGCTCTTCGGTGCGCTGGCTGAGGTCGTTGTTGCCCTGGGCAATCTGAGTGGAACTCGTCACGATCGTGTCCGACGACTCCCGCACCTGGTTCACGATGGCCGCCAGGCTCTTCTGCATGGCGCCCAGCGAGGCCAGCACGCTGCGCGATGCTGCCTTGTCGAGGCCGGGGACCGGGCTGAGATCGCCCTCGGCCACCTGGCGCGCAATCCGATTCAGGTCCGAGGGCTCGGCGCCCAGGTCCCCCATCAGCGCATGCGAGATCAGCACGCCGCCCCCGACGCTCAGCAGCACGGCGGCCACCACGGCCACCAGCAGCATCGCGCGGCGCGCGGCCATTTCTTCTTCCGCGCTGCTCGCCAGCCCGGCCGCACGGCGCTCCACGAGGTGTCCGTACTCCGTCATCACCCCACGCAGGCGGGCCAGCAAGGGCGCACATTCCGCATGCAGCTTCTGCCGCGCCTCCTCGTCCTGACCTGCCATGGCCAGGTCCACGATGGCCAAGGCCACCGGACCATAGGCGCGCTCGACTTCCTGCATGCGGTTGACGAGTGCCCGCGCTTCATCAGAGGCGTCCGTCGCCACGGCCATCATGTCGGCCAACTGCTTGAGCTGTCGCTGCACATCGGCATGCGCGGCGGTGATGACGGCCTTCTCTCGCGTGCGTTCGTCGGGGTTCGCGGTCAGCACCAGGTTGCGCGCACCGATGGCGCGGCGCTCCACCGAGGTCTGAACCTGAGCCGCCAGCATCGCCCGGGCATTGATCCCGTGCACAAAGGTCGTGAAGCGGTCGGTGGCCGTGGTCAGCGAATACAGCGCGATGCCGCCCAGCACCACGACGATGCCGGCGACGCCGCCAAAGGCCATGATGAGCTTGGCCTTGATGGACTCGGGAAGGAAAGGCATGCGGTCTCCTCAGGTCGGTGCGCTGCATCCGCGCACCCTTGTTCGTCCCGGTTTTTCGGCAAGGGTGGACGTGACTTGAGGAAATCGGCTCGCGTTAAATGCGATCGTCTTGGGGCTGTGACTTCTGCACGGATCAGCGCGCCAGGGTCGCGGCGTTCCGGCGGCGCCACTGTGCGGGCGCCAGCCCTGTCCACGCCCGGAAGGCCCGCGTGAAGGCGCTCTGCTCGGAGTAACCCAGCAGCAGCGCGATCTCGGCCAGATCCAGCTGGGCATCGCGGAGGTGACGCTCGGCCAGATGGCGCCGGGTCTGATCCAGCAGGCCCTGGAAGCTCGTGCCCTGTTCGGCCAGCCGGCGCTGCAGCGTGCGCGCGCTCATGTGATGGGCTTCGGCCAGGGCGGCCAGCGAGGTCTGTCCCTCGCGAATCAGCGGCACCAGCGTGCGCCGCCAGGCATCGACCACCGCGGGCACCGTGGCCACTTCGGCCAGCAGCTGCTCGGCCTGGTGATCGAGCAGGGTCAGCAGGGCCGGATCCGACTTGCGCAAGGGCAGCGCCAGCACTTCCGGATCGAACACCAGCCGCGTGACGGGCTCGTCAAAGCCCACCTGCCCGCCAAAGAAATCCTCATACGGCTGCACCCACATCGGTGCCGGGTTCACGAAGCCGACCTGACGCACCGGCCAGTAACGCCCGGTCAGGTCCCGCGCCAGCTGCACCAGCGAGGCAATCGCCGTCTCGTCGACCAGCGCGCCGGGGCGCCCCCGGGCCACGCCCCATTCGATGCACACCCCATCGGGCTGAACCGTCACCCGCGCGGGGTTCGCGTCGTACACCGACGCGTGGAAACGCTCCAGCCGCTGCAGCGCTTCGGCCAGGCTGCCGCACGCCAGCGCCGCGTAGCCCACCACGCCGAAATGCCGTGCCCCGATGCCTTCCGCGATGCGCAATGCCAGCGCCGGCCGACGCTCGACGTCGTCGACGCGCGCCAGCATGGCCTGCCAGCGCCCCATCGGCACGAAATGCGCGGCGTCGTCCAACGGCTCGCCGAGCACCGCGACAGGGTCCATCCCCTGCCGCTCCACATATTCATACAACAGCCGCACGTAGCTGGAAGCGACCCGGTTTTCCGTCATGACAGCCTGCACCACAACAATCCGACGATCTTGCCCGTGACCCGCCCGCCTGCCCATGCGGATTTCACACAGCCGGTGGCGCCGCACATTGGCGTGAAGCGTCAAGAAATTGACCCGCTTCGTCAAGCAGGCGGAGCGCCAGATCGCCAACATGGAGGCCCTCACCCGCCCTGCCCTCCCCCCCCATGAACGACGTGATTGCCTTCCTGCGCGACGGACTGGCCCGCACCGAAGCGAGTGACTGGCTGCTCGTGGCGCTCTCGCCCGTGTTCCTCGCGATCGTGGCACTCGAAGCCTGGCGCTGGCGTGGTAAGGGCCGCTACGACTGGCGCGACAGCTTCGACAGCCTGAACCTGGGTGGCGTCTACACCCTGGTCGACGTCGTGCTGGTGATCGCCTTCGTGCTGCCCGCCATGGAATGGGTCGCGGCCCGCCAGCTCACCCACATCGCGATCACGCCGCTCAGCTTCGTGGCCCTCTACCTGGGCGTCGAGTTCTGCTATTACTGGTTCCACCGTGCCAGCCACCGTATCCGCTGGTTCTGGTGTGCCCACGTGGTGCACCACGGCTCGGAGCACATGAACTTCACCACCGCCATGCGGCAGAGCTGGCTCTACCCGGTGGCCGGCAACTGGCTGTTCTACCTGCCGATGGTGTGGATCGGCTTCGAGCCCCGCTGGGTGCTGTTCGCGCTGTCGTGCAACCTGGCCTACCAGTTCTTCGTCCACACCCAGTGGGTGGGCAAGCTGCATCCGCTCGTCGAGTTCCTCTTCAACACGCCCTCGCACCACCGCGCCCACCACGGTCGCAACCCGCGCTACATCGACCGCAACTACGGCGGCACGCTCATCGTGTTCGACCGCCTGTTCGGCACCTTCGTGGAGGAAACGGAATCGCCCGATTACGGCCTGGTGCGCCCCGTTCACAGCCACAACCCGGTGTGGCTGACCGTGCACGAATGGGTGGCCATGGGCCGTGACATGCTGCGCCCGGGGCCGCTGGCGTGGCGCCTCAAGCACCTGTGGGCCCCACCGGAGTGGGAGCGACCGCAGCCAAGCTGGGATAATCGCCCCCATGCACCCGAACGCCCTCATTGACCTCACGACGCAACTCGTCCGTGAGGTGCTCAAGCTCGACGCCCCGGCCGACAGCATCGTTTCCTACTTTTTCCGCAAGCACAAGGCGCTGGGCGCCCGTGAACGACACGCCCTGGCCGAGACCGCCTACGCCGTGCTGCGCCAGCGTCTGCTGTGGGCCCACCTGGCCCAGTCCGGCCACGGCCCGATGGAGCGCCGCCTGGTGCTGCTGGCCTGGCAGGGTCAGTCCTACATCATCAAGAACGGCGCCACGGCCGACGAACAGGCCTGGCTGGCCCGCACCGCCACCATCGACCGCAGCACGCTGCCCGACAAGCTGCGCCACAACATGCCCGACTGGCTGTCGAACAAGCTGCGCGAACAGCTGGACGACGCCAGCTTCTGGGCGCTGGTCGAGCGCCTGTCTGGCGGCGCCCCGCTGGACCTGCGTGTCAACGCCATCAAGGCCAAGCGCGAGGACGTGCTCGCCCTGCTGGCCGAGGCCGGCATCGAGGCCCTGCCCACACCGTATTCGCCCATGGGCATCCGCATCGACGGCAAGCCCAACCTGCAGAAGCTGCCGCTCTACACCGAGGGCCATGTCGAGGTGCAGGACGAGGGCAGCCAGCTGCTGGCCCTGCTGACGGGTGCCAAGCGGGGCGAGATGGTGGTGGACTTCTGCGCCGGCGCCGGCGGCAAGACCCTGGCCCTGGGTGGCATGATGCGCAACACGGGCCGGCTCTACGCCTTCGACGTGTCGGGCCACCGGCTGGAGAACCTCAAGCCGCGCCTGGCGCGCAGCGGGCTGTCGAACGTGTACTCGGCGCAGATCGCGCACGAGAACGACGACCGCATCAAGCGCCTGCGCGGCAAGATCGACCGCGTGCTGGTCGACGCGCCATGTTCGGGCCTGGGCACACTGCGCCGCAACCCCGATCTGAAATGGCGCCAGAGCCCCAAGGCCATCGAGGAACTGCAGGCCAAGCAGACGGCCATCCTGGCCAGCGCCGCGCGCCTGCTGAAACCGGGCGGCCGCCTGGTCTATGCCACCTGCAGCCTCATCCCGGCCGAAAACGAGGTGATCGCCGACGCCTTCACCGCGGCCCATCCCGACTTCATTCCCCTGGATGCCAAGGAAAAGCTGGAACAGGCGGGCGTGCCCGACGCCAGCACCCTGGTGACCCCGGCAGGCCACCTGCGCCTGTGGCCACACGTGCATGCCACCGACGGCTTCTACGCCGCGGCCTGGGAAAAGAAGGCCTGACCCCAGCGGGGGTCGGTGCCCCACGAAAAAGGCCCGGGTCGACCGGGCCTTTTCTTTTCACGCGGCGGTGATCAGGGCATCAGAACAGGCTTTCGCGCACGTAGACGACGTCGCCCGGCTGCAGCCGGTCGTTCATGCCGGGCTGCACGATCTTGACCTCGCCCGACTCGTCGCGGCGGTGCACGCGGATGCCGCGCTCGGTGCCGCGCATGTTCAGGCCACCGGCCGAGGCCAGCGCCTGCAGCAGCGTGGTGTCACGCAGCAGGATCTGCACGCCGGGGCGCTGCACTTCGCCGTAGATGTAGATCTGCGGAGCACGATCGACCCAGATGGCGTCGCCGTTTTCGAGGGGAATGTCATCCACGGTGCCCATCGAGGCGAACACCTTGGGGAAGTCGATCTCCTTCCGGAAGGGCTTGCCATTGCGCAGGCCGGAGATCACGACGATCTCGGACGCCGAGCCCGCCACCGTGCCACCGGCCGCCGCCAGCACTTCGCTGAGCTTGGAGGTACCGGCTTCCAGCGGATAGCGGCCCGGCTTGTTCACCAGACCGAGCACCGACACCTGGTTGGCCTTCACGGCCATCAGCAGGATGGTGACCTGCGGCTGCTTGAGGTAGTTGCCCTCGCGCAGGCCGTCGGCAATCTTCTTCTCGGCAGCGACGACCGACAGGCCGCCCACCTTGACAGAGCCCAGCAGCGGGTACGAGATGGTGCCGCCTTCGTTGATGCGGGTTTCGAGGGTCAGGTCGGGGTTCTGGTACACCGTCACCCGGACCAGGTCGCCCACACCCAGCACATAGTCGGCCTGGGGGGCCGCCTGGGCTGCCAGGCCGCTGCCCAGCAGCGTGGCCGCCACCAGCCAGCGCGCAATCTCACGCATCCACTTCATACGATCTGTCCTCTATTGATGTTTCAACACCCCGGCAGGGGCGGGTCGCAGGCAATGTACACCGGTCGGTGGCGACCACCTTCCGGCAACGATACAACGTCAGCATGATGGACTCGGTGCGGGGTGGGTGGTTCCCCTGGCCCCCGCGTGCGCGGGTGAGCACAGGCCCCCGAACCGAGGGGGTGTTCAGGCCGCCACCAGCGCACAAGTACGCTGCAGGTAAGGCGACACGTCCTCGGAGGCCATGGGCCGGGCCACCAGAAAGCCCTGCACGTCGTCGCAGCCGAGCGCCTTCAGCATGGCCAGCTGCTCCACCGATTCGATGCCCTCGGCCGTGGTTTCCAGCCGCAGGGCCCGCGCGAGGCTGATGATGGCGGTGACCACCGCCTGCGCGTCGGGGTCGCTGCCCAGCGCCCGCACGAACAGGCCGTCGATCTTGAGCTTGTCGATCGGCAGCCGCCGCAAATAGGCCAGCGACGAGTAGCCCGTGCCGAAGTCGTCCATCGCGATGCGCACGCCGCGGGTTCGCAGTGCACTCAGCGTGTCGTGCGCGCCTTCGTGGTCGTCGATCAGCGCCGATTCGGTGATCTCGAGCTCCAGCCTTTCCGGGGCCAGCCCGCTCTCGGCCAGCGCCTGGTCCACCAGGTCGATGACAGACAGGCTGCGGAACTGCACCGCCGACAGGTTCACGGCCACGCGCAGGTGCGCCGGCCAGCGGGCGGCCTGGCGGCAGGCCTCGCGCAGCACCCAGGTACCCAGCGGCACGATCTGGCCGGTCTCCTCGGCCACCGGGATGAACTCGCCCGGGCCCACCAGGCCGCGCTCGGAATGCTGCCAGCGCACCAGCGCCTCGAAGCCCAGCACCTCGCCGTCGTGCAGGCGCATCTGCGGCTGGAAATGCAGCGTGAACTGCTCGGCCTGCAAGGCCTGTCCCAGCTCGTGCTGCAGGCGCGCGCGGGCCAGGGCCTGGGCGGCCATCTCGGGCGCGAAGTGGCGCCACGTGGCCCGGCCGGCCGCCTTGGCCGCATACAGCGCCAGGTCAGCGCACTGCAGCAGCGCGCGGGGGTCGCTGCCATCACGGGGCGCCTCGGCGATGCCGATGCTGGCGTGCACCACCACCTGGGCGTCTTCGAGCTGCAGCGGCTCGCGGATCAGCGCCAGCATCCGGGCCGCCAGCGCATCGGCCGCCACCGCATCGGCGTGGGCCCAGGTCAGCAACGCGAACTCGTCGCCCCCCAGCCGGGCCAGCAGGTCGCCATCGGTCACGCACGTGCGCAGCCGCGCACCCAGGCGCCGCAGCAGCTGGTCGCCCACGGTGTGGCCCAGCGTGTCGTTGATCTGCTTGAAGTTGTCGAGGTCGATGAAGAGCAGCGAACAGGGCCGGGCGGCCTCCTCGGGCGAGCGGCTGAGCCGGTCGAGCTCGGTGCTGAAACGGTGGCGGTTGGCCAGCCCGGTCAGCGCATCGTAGTTGGCGAGGCGAGCCAGTTCATCGCGGGCCTGGCGTGTCTGCGTGATGTCGGAGCCGACGCCACGCCAGCCCGCCGCACGGCCGCGCTCATCGAACAGGGGCTTGGCCGTCAGTGACCACCAGCGCACCGCGTGCCCCACCTCCACCGGCAGCTCGATGTCGCGGAAGGGCTGGCCCAGGCGCAGGCAGCTGGTGAGGTGGCGCAGGCTGTGCGCGCCCTCCGGCTCGTCGGGCGGCAGCATCTCGGCCAGCAACCCGGTCAGGCTGCGGTCGAGCAACTGGCGCACGGGCAGGGCAAACGACTGGGCCAGCCGGGTCGACACATGACGCAGGCGGCCCTCGGCGTTGATCTCCCACAGCCAGTCGGAGGCGTGCTCCTCGAAGTCGCGCAGCAACAGGTCGATCAGCTGCTTCTGCCGCTCGGTTTCCGCCTGGGCGCGCAGGCGGCTGATGAACATGCGGCCGTTGGTGAAGATGATGCCCACCATCACCACCGCGTACACGGACAGCATCACCATCAGGGCACCGTTGTCGGCATAGGGCGAGCGCATCAACGCCAGCAGACACCCGCAGAACAGCACACCCACATAGGCCAGCGCGGCCGGCGCCAGCGGGCTCAGCATGAAGGCCCCGCCGCAGATCATGCCCACGCTGACCGTCGACAGCAGGAGCGAGCCGATTTCGTCCGCATCAGGGAACAGCACCACAGGCAGCGTCGCCCACAGCGCCGCAAACAGGCCCATGTGGGCCACCACCACCCGGATGGCGCGCGGGCTGGCCACGCGTTTGCGGCCATCGCTGACCAGGCGGTGGCGCCACAGCAATCCGATCACCCCGAGCGACAGCACCACCGCCAGGCACCACGCGGCCAGCCAGAGCGGCTCGCCCATGCGATCCCAGAAGACCCACGCCAACGTGACGGTGTTAACCGCGTTGCCGATGACGCTCAAGGGCAGCAAGGCCATCAGGGCCTGGATCTGGCGCGCCCGGAAGTGCGCTGCGTGCGGCCCGTCGAGGTCGACGCTGGGGCGCACCTCGTCGAGCCAGGCTTTCAAGGATCGCCTGAACCGGCTCAAACCATGCGGGGTGGGTTCGTACTGCTCTGCCATGCACAGGATGATGACGTCAAATGTGTCGTGCCGACCTAGGGGCAAACCGCGGAGGCGCCCGCGAACACGGGGCTTTCAAGGTGAAACCCGACACCTGAATGGGTGACGGATTGGCGTACCATCCCAGCCCTTCCCCTGGAATGGACCTCATCCATGACTTCCAAGAACCTGTCTGATGCCGAACAGGCGCTGCGCGACGCGGCGCTGGAATACCACCGCCTGCCTTCGCGCGGCAAGATTGCCGTCACGCCGACCAAGCCGCTGTCCAACCAGCGCGACCTGTCTCTGGCGTATTCGCCGGGCGTGGCCTACCCCTGTCTGGCCATCGAACAGGATCCGACCCTGGCGGCCGATTTCACGTCACGCGGCAACCTGGTTGCGGTGGTGACCAACGGCACGGCCGTGCTGGGCCTGGGCGACATCGGCCCGCTGGCATCGAAGCCGGTGATGGAAGGCAAGGGCTGTCTGTTCAAGAAGTTCGCCGGCATCGACGTGTTCGACATCGAACTGGCCGAGCGCGATCCGGACAAGCTGGTCGAGATCATTGCCGCGCTGGAGCCCACGCTCGGCGGCATCAACCTGGAAGACATCAAGGCGCCCGAGTGCTTCTACATCGAGAAGCAGTTGTCGGCCCGCATGAACATCCCCGTGTTCCATGACGATCAACATGGCACGGCCATCATCTCGAGCGCCGCGTTGCTGAACGGCCTGGAGCTGGTCGGCAAGGACATCGGCGCGGTCAAGGTGGCGGTGTCAGGCGCCGGTGCGGCGGCCATTGCCTGCCTCGACGTGATGGTGGGCCTGGGTGTGAAGCGCGAACACATCTTCGTGTGCGACTCCAAGGGCGTGATCCAGAGCGACCGCGCCGATGCGGCCAAGCTGGATGAATCGAAGCGCCGCTACTGCCAGACCACCCCCGCCCGCACGCTGGCAGACGTGGTGGATGGTGCCGACGTGTTCCTGGGTTGCTCGGCACCGGGCGTGCTGACGGGCGACATGGTCAAGACCATGGCCGACAAGCCCATCATCCTGGCGCTGGCCAACCCCGAGCCCGAGATCCGCCCCGAGCTGGCCAAGGCCGCGCGCCCGGACTGCATCATCGCCACCGGCCGCTCCGATTACCCGAACCAGGTCAACAACGTCCTGTGCTTCCCCTACATCTTTCGCGGCGCGCTCGATTGCGGCGCCACGAAGATCACCGAAGCCATGAAGCTGGCGTGCGTGCGCCAGATCGCCGACCTGGCCAAGGCCGAGATCTCGGACGAAGTGGCCGCCGCCTACCCGGGCCGCGAACTGCGCTTCGGCCCCGACTACCTGATCCCGACGCCGTTCGACTCGCGCCTGATCCTGCGCATCGCGCCGGCCGTGGCCGAAGCCGCCGCCGCCTCGGGGGTGGCCACGCGCCCCATCGCCGACCTGAAGGCCTACCGCGATTCGCTGTCGCAGTTCGTCACCAACACGGGCCTGTTCATGCGCCCGCTGTTCCTGGGCGCCAAGGCGGCGGCCGCGCGCAAGCGCATCGCCTACGCCGAGGGCGAGGACGACCGCGTGCTGCGCGCCGCCCAGATCGCAGTAGACGAGGGCCTGGCCTTCCCGGTGCTGGTGGGCCGTCCGGACATCATCACCAGCCGCATCGAGCGCGCCGGCCTGCGCCTGCAGCCGGGCGAGAACTGCGAGATCGTGAACCCGGCCAAGGACGACCGCTTCAAGCAGTATGTCGAGGCCTACCGCCGCCTGCGTTCGCGCGACGGCTTCACGCCCGAGCTGGCCAAGGTGGCGGTGCGTCGATCCAACTCGCTGATCGCCACCATGCTGGTGAAGATGGGCGACGCCGACGGCATGATCTGCGGCGTCATCGGTCGCTACGACTACCACCTCGACCATGTGCGGGAAGTGATCGGCGTGAAGCCGGGCGCCCACGGCCTGGCCGCGCTGAACGCGCTGATCCTGGACCAGCACAACCTGTTCATCGCCGACACCTTCGTCAACGAAGACCCCACGGCCGAACAGCTGGCCGACATCGCCATGCTGGCGGTGGAAGAGGTGCAGCGCTTCGGCCTGCCGCCGCGCGTGGCCTTCCTGTCGCACTCGATGTTCGGCTCGAGCCGTCGCCCGTCGGCGCAGAAGATGCGTCAGGCGCGCGACATCTTCGTGGCCCGCATGCCCCACATCCCCGCCGACGGCGAAATGCAGGGCGACGCCGCACTCAGCGAATCGCTGCGCACCAAGCTGCTGCCGGAGACGACGCTGGACGGCACGGCCAACATCCTGATCTGCCCGAACCTGGATGCGGCCAACATTCTGTTCAACGTGCTGAAGATGACCGGTGGCAATGGCGTGACGGTGGGCCCGATCCTGCTGGGCGCCGCCGCCCCCGTGCACATCCTCAACCCGTCTGCCACGGTGCGCCGCATTGTCAACATGACGGCTGTGGCCGTGGCCCACGCCACCAAGTGAGCGGGCTGGCCGCGTGGCAGACTCGCGGCCAACCATGAGCACCGTCGTCCCGCCCTCCTCCGCCGCGCCACGCCTGTGGCACGGCTATGCCGCCGCCCTGGCCACCGTCGTGATCTGGGCGGGCTTCATCCTCGTGTCGCGCCTCGGCGGCAAGACCGGCCTGACGGGCTGGGACATCGTGGCGCTGCGGCTGGGGGTGGCGTCGCTGGTGATGTTGCCGCTGTCGCTGCGCCTGCCGGCAGGCACCTGGCGGGATCCGAAGCTGTGGGTGCTGGCCGTGATCGGCTGTCTGGGCTTTCTGATCTTCGTCTACCTGGGCTTCAAGCACGCGCCGGCCGCGCACGGGGGCATCCTCATCCCCGGCATGCAGCCCTTTCTGGTCACGGCGATTGCGTGGGTCCTGCTGGGCGCGCGCCCGTCACGACAACGGCTGTGGGCGCTGGTGCCCATCGCCCTGGGCGTGACCTGCATGGCTGTGCCGGTGGTGGCCGGGCTGGGCCAGGGGCCCTCGACACTCGGGGGCGACCTGCTGCTGCTCAGCGGCTCGCTGTGCTGGGCCACCTACAGCGTGCTGGTGCGCAAATGGGTGTACGACGCCTGGCTGCTCACGCGCTTCGTGACCATCGCCTCGGCGCTGCTGTTCCTGCCTGTGTATGCGCTGGCCCTGCCCAAGGGCCTGCACACCGTGCCCACTTCGATGCTGCTGTTGCAGGGGCTGTACCAGGGCCTCGGCCCGGCCATCCTGGCCATGGTGCTGTTTCTGCACGCGGTCAAGACGCTGGGCGCCGAGCGGACCGGCGCGCTGGTCGCCCTGGTGCCGGTGATGGCCGGGCTGGGCGCGGTGCCGCTGCTGGGCGAGCCGCTCACCGCCTCCCTGGTGACCGGCCTGACGCTCGTGTCGCTGGGCGCCTGGCTGTCGACACGGGTTCGCTGAACGGGGCACAAGCCCCTGGCCCGGCGCGGGGCCTTTCCGGGTGCCGCCAGGTGCACGGTGCGGGTGGGCTCCTAGAATCCGTTCGCTCCGGCTCTTTCAACGCCCGCCATGACCGCTCGCCCCGCCCTGACCTTGATGCTTGTTTCGGCCCTGCTGTGCGCCCATGGCGGCGCTGCGGCCGCCCGCCTGCTCGGCTTTGCACGCGATGCGGCCACCCAGCGCTACCTCTACACCGAGGTGCATGACCACCAGACCACCGCCGACGGCGCCCTGCTGCAGGGCCAGACGCTGTACTACGACGCGCAGGGCCGCGAGGTGGCCCGCCGCAGCCTCGACTTCCGGGGCAACCGGACGGTGCCGGTCTATCGGCTCGACGTGCCGGCCCAGGGCTACAGCGAGGGCATTTCGGCCGTGACACCGCAACTGGCGCTGTTCAAGTCCGACCAGGGCCGCACGGAGCGCAAGGCGCTGTCGCCCGAAGGCGAACTGATCGCCGCCGATGCCGGCTTCAACAACCTGATGCTGGCCCAGTTCAAGGGCATCCAGGCCGGCGAGACGGTGCGCTTCACGCTGGTCGTGGCCGGTCGCACCGACAGCTTCCGCTTCCGGGCCCGCAAGGTGGGCGAAGAGACCGTGAACGGCGAAGCCGCCGTGCGCGTGAAGGTGGAACCCGACTCGGTGTTGCGCATGCTGGTCGACCCGATCGAGCTGGTGTATGACGCGCGCGGTACCCGCCTGCTCCGCTACACCGGGGTCTCGAACCTGCTGGACCCGGCCACGCGGCAGGTGTACCGCAAGGTGGTGATCACGTATGGCGGCCCGGCGCCAGCCGAGGCGGCTTTCCCGGGCGCACCGGTGGCCACCCCCCGCTAGCCTCACGCACCGACAGCCATTCCGTCAGATCCGTCACGGTAACGGATGGTCCAGACCGGGATCAGGGGATTCCGGGTTTAACGCCGCTTGTCATGACCGATAAGCTGGACTGAAACCGAGCGGCGAACCCATCGCCGCCCCCTGTGGACCTGAGGAGACCGTGTATGGCCGTTCCCGCCCCGAACCACCCTTGCTGGCAACGTCTGGCCAGTGGAGGCCTGTCCAAGCTGAAGACCCAGCACCTGGGCACCCAGCTGCTGACCAAGCGCATCGAGCGCAGCGCCGATCCGCTGCCCGTCAAGGCAGCCGAGATCCAGGCCTTCTTCACCAAATGGGAGAAGGTTCTGCCTGCCGAAGTTGCCCAGCTGACCAGTCTGTGAGGATGTCCATGAACCAACTGATTTCCCTTCAAGCCGCCATCGACCTCATCCAGCAAGGCAAGGCGCTGAGCCTGGCGGGCACCGAGGCCACGCTCGACAAGCTGCCGGCCGGCAACTGGATCGCCGGCACCATTCCCTACTTCATGGTGGCCGAAGGCGGCACCGTGGTGCAGGACGACCGCGTGTTTGCGACCGACCTGTCGGACGTGGGCAACGTGACGCTTGCCTGCTATGGCGCGTCGGAGCTGGAAGGCATTGCCGGCCATGCGCCGGACAACGGCTTTGCCCTGACCATCATCCCCGCCGCCAGCGAGACCCATCGGCGCTTCTCGGCCGAGGCCGCCAGCTACAAGGACGCCTTCCTGAAGCCCACCGTGGGCTGGATCGCCGGCGTGCACCTGAATGATCTGGGCAAGGCCAGCCCCAAGGTCTATGACGGCCGCACGGCCACCAAGCACACCGACCGCGCCGTGGTGGCCTATGTGGCGCTGCCCGAGGACAAGCTGGTGCAGGTCGACATCGTCAACCTGTTCGAGCCCGATGGTCAGGACACGCTGCGCTTCCACGACACGTCGTTCAACGTGCGCGAGTGCGAGGTCAACGGCGAGAAGGTGAACTTTGCCGAGTACGTGAACCGCCGCGGTCTGGCCCATGGCCAGCTGCCGCTGGTGGGCGACTTTGCGGGTGCGCACGTCAACGTCTCGCTGCAGAAGGTGCACGCCGACCACGTGGACCTGTACGCCCCGGTCTTCCCGGGTGTGGACTACCACTTTGCCAGCCCGGTCAGCGACTACGCAGCGGCCTTCCGCAGCCGGCTCGCCGATCAGGACACGAGTGGCACCGTGGTGTCGTGCAACTGCATCCTGAACTTCGTGTTCGGCGAGCTGGAAGGCAAGGCCATCGGTGGCGTGCAGGGCCCCGCCACCTTCGGCGAGATCGCCTACCAGCTGGTCAACCAGACGCTGGTGAACGTGCGGGTGCTGTAAGCCCCGCCAGGCAAGGGCTCAGCGCATGTCGACGCGACCGCGCTCGCCCTTGTCCTTCGGCGGCTCGCCCGTGAGGGCAGAGACCGCCTTGTCATAGAGGTGCACCAGACGGTTGTCGGGTGCGTCCCAATAATCCGCATGGGCGATGCGCACCCGCACCAGGGTCAGGTCGGGGTCGGTCGGACCGCCCTTGAACCAGGCCTCGTTTGCACGCGTCCACAGCGCCTGCTTGCGCGCGTCGTCCTCCACGATCTCGGCCTGGCCGGCAACCGACACATAGGCTTGATCGGCAGGGTCTGCGTAGGCCACGTTGACCTGGTTGTCGCGCAGCAGGTCGGCCACGGTCTCGCTGCCGGCGGACATGAAGAACCAGAGGCTGTCGTCTTCGTCGATGGCGCGGTTCTGGGTCGTCATGGGCCGGCTGTGCAGGTGCCCGTTGGCGTGCCGGGTCGTGAACATGCCGAAATGGATGTCCTTGATCAGCTCCCAGAGCTGCGCGCGGCGTGTGGTGTCCGTCATGCGATGCCTGTCCTTTCCACTGGATCATGGGATGACCCGCTCATGACATGAGCGGGTGCCTTTACGGCGCGATGCGGCCGGAGGATGTGGTTGCTCAGCGGCTGCTGCCGGAGCCCGTGCCCGAGCCACCGCCGGTGCCGGTGCCTGTGCCAGTCCCCGTGCCGGTCCCCGTCGAGCCGCCCGTCCCGGTGCCGCTCGGCCCGTTGACCTGATGCGGATCCTTCGGATCCGTGTCGCCGCGGCGCTTCTGGTTGGTCGAGCGCTTCGGCTGCTTGCGCTGGCTGTCACCCGTGGCCTTGCTGCCGGTGTTGCCCGTGTCCTGCCCGGCGCCTGTGGCCGGCATGTCATCCAGCGTGCCGCCACGGCTGCCGGAGGTGGAGCCCGAGCCGGTCGTGCCGCCACTGCCCGTGCCGGTCCCCATGCCCGTGCCTGTTCCCGTGCCGGTCGCACCGGTGCCAGCGCCCGTGCCACGGGTGTCGTCCATGGTGCCCGCGCCCGTGCCGCGCGACGACGGGCTGGTGCTTCCGCCGGACTGCCCGGCCGATTGCGCCATCACGGCGCCCGAAGCCACCGCCACGGCGAGGGCCACCAAAGTCTTGCTCAGCGTTGATTGTCTGGTCATGTTGATCGTCCTTCTCACATGGTTTCCGGCAGGACACTGCTGTGCCGCCTGCCCTTGAACGGCAAGCGTTGTGCCCAGGCCCGCGGGTCAAAGGCCGGCCTGCGGCGTGACCCAGAAGCCAGGCAAGCCTTGCCGCAACATCGGCACCGCGCCCCCCGATCTGCGGGCTCTGGCTGACATGCGGCCTGCACGGGCATGGCCCTTGCCGAAGCGGACGTTCGTTCATCCCTCACCTTCCTGATCGATCGCCATGTTGCTCCCCTCCTCCTGGCAAAGCGACGAAGCCCGCTGGCTGGTCCAGCTTGGCAGTGCGCTGGCTTCCGCCCTGATTGCTTCCGTCCTCCTGCGTGTGGCCGAAGCCGTGTTCTCGCGGGCCACCCGGCACTCCCTGGCCCTGCAGGCGATGCAGCAGGGCACACGGCGCCCCATGCGCGTGCTGGTGCCGCTGATCGCCTTCAATGTCGTGCTCTCGAGCGCGCCCGACCAGCTCGTCGGCATCGGCGCCGTGCGGCAGTTCCTCACCGTGGCCGTCATCGCCACACTCACCTGGCTGGTCATTCAGGCGGTGCGGGCAGCGGGCCAGTCCGTGACGCTGCTCCAGCCTGTCGACCATGCCGACAACCTGTCCGCACGCCGGCTGCGCACGCAGACCACCGCCCTCACGCGCACGCTGGTCACCCTCATCACCGTGGTCGGCGTGGCGATTGCGCTGATGACTTTTCCGAGCGTGCGCCACATCGGCACCAGTCTGCTGGCTTCGGCCGGGCTGGCCGGCATCGTGGCCGGCCTGGCCGCGCGGCCGGTGTTGGGCAACCTCATCGCGGGGCTGCAGATCGGCCTCACCCAGCCCATCCGGCTGGACGACGTCGTGGTGGTGGAAGGCGAGTGGGGCCGCATCGAAGAGATCACGGGCACCTATGTGGTCGTCAAGATCTGGGACCAGCGCCGCCTGATCGTGCCACTGGAATGGTGGACGCAGAACCCCTTCCAGAACTGGACGCGCAGCAGCGCCGCCATCACGGGTCAGGTGCTGCTGTGGCTGGATTTCCGCACGCCGCTGGAGCCGCTTCGCGCCGAGCTGCGCCGGTTGTGCGAAGGCAGCGATCTGTGGGATGGCCAGGCCTGCGTGCTGCAGGTGGTGGACGTCAGCGATCGGGCCATGCAGATCCGCTGTCTGGTGAGCTCGCCGGACTCGAGCCGCAACTGGGATCTGCGCTGCCTGGTGCGTGAAAGCCTCATCCAGCTGGTGCAGGATCGTTGGCCCGAGTGCCTGCCTCGCGTGCGGGCCGAATTGCGGGACGGCGGCGCCGGGGAGGAAGGCCCTGCCCCACCGGCCGCCTTGCGCCGAGAGGTGGCCCCCACCGCCTGAGCACGGAGGCCCGCGGCGAGAGAGGCCCCGCCTCAGCGGCGCTGCTGCTGGCCTTGCTGCGGTTCGGGCTCGTCCTGCGCCGCGTGGTGGCAGCACCCCACGGCATGCCCGACCAGCCAGCCCATTTCCTCGACGCTTTCCAGGTGGTAGCGCGCGGCCGTGTCCATGCTGGCGCCCACGCGCACCGTCAGCCAGTTGTCGGGCGCGTCACGGAAGGCCAGCTCGTCGGTGACGTCGTCGCCAAACACGACCAGGCGCTCGCAGCGCGTGTGCCGCATCAGGGCCTCGAGTGCCTCCCGCTTGGTGACGGTACCCGGCGGCAGCAGGTTGAACACGGCATGCCCGCGGATGATGCGCGGCACGGGCACAAGCCGCGTGGCCCGCGCCAGCAGCAGCGAGCGGCCCCATGCGGGGTTCTCGCAGTGCCGATAGTGCAGGGACAGCGTCAGGCCCTTGTTCTCGATCTGCGCGCCCTGAGCCGCACGCCACAACGAGGCGTCTTCGCGCAGACGGCTTTCCCAGAAGGCGCAGATGTGACGTCGCTCGCGCGTGTCCGCGTCGCCACCCGGCAGCCCTTCGTTGCCATGGTTGCCGATCAGGTAGCCCACGGCGGGCGGCACCCGGGCGGTCAGGTCCTCGCGGGCGCGACCGGACACGACGGCCACCGGGGCCAGCCGCGCGAGGCGGTCCAGCTGCGTCCACGTGGCGGGCGACATCCTTGCCTCGGCAGGGTCGTCCACGATGGGGGCCAGCGTGCCATCGAAGTCGAACGCGAACAGCGTGCTGGGGCCCAGCCAGTCGTCCAGCATCGCGCGGTGTCGAGGATCGAGCAGCCAGGGAGCCATGGTGTCAGACCTTGTGCGCACGCTTGCCTCGCTCGGCCGCCGCCGGCGACCCTCCGTTGGCCGCCTGCCGCGCACGCCAGGGCGCACGGAACAGGCCTTCGGGTGCCACGACGCCGGATACCTGCACGATGCGGTCCTGCACGCGGGCTCGTTGCCGCTCGTCCGCCGCATCCAGCAGCATGCGGCCCGCCCAGCGGTAGATGTTGAAGTCGGCCAGGCGGGTGCGCATGGCCCGCATGCGCTCGCGCTGCTCGGCGGGGTGCATGGTCAGCGCCTTGGCCAGCGCATCGGCGGTTTCCTCGATGTGATAGGGGTTCACGACCAGGGCCTCGTGCAGCTCGCTGGCCGCGCCGGCAAAGCGACTGAGGATGAGCACGCCGTCGCCGGTCTCGCGGGCCGCCACGTACTCCTTGGCCACCAGGTTCATGCCGTCATGCAGGCTGGTGACCATCGCGATCTCGCATGCACGGTAATGGCGGCGCACCGATTCGCTGTCGTGCTGCTCGATGAGCAGGATGATGGGTGGCGGCGTGCCCGGTGCCCGCTCGGCGGCCCAGGCGTTGATGCGCCGGGCCTCTTCGCGCACCCGGTGATCGAGCGCACTGTAGGCCTCCAGGCTCGATCGCGTCGGTGCCGCAATCTGCACGAGCGAAAAGCGCCCCAGCCACATGGGATGGCGATCCAGCAGGCGCTCGACAGCCAGCATGCGTTCGACGATGCCCTTGGTGTAGTCGAGTCGGTCCACCCCGATGGCCAGACGGTGTTCAGGCGACAGGCCCATGGCCTCGCGCAGCGCGCTCTGGTCGGCTTGTGCCCGGGAGAGCGCGTCGTCGGCAGGCGGGTGCCACGGGATCGAGATCGGATAGTCGCGCACCTGCGTGCGCTGACCCATGAAGCTCACCGACTGATCCTCCTGCGTGATGCGGGCCTCCAGGAAGCGATCGACCGTGGCCATGAAGTTCTGGCAGTGGTAGGGCGTGTGGAAACCGAGGATGGTGCTGCCCAGCATGCCTTCGAGGATCTCGCGCGCCCAAGGGCAGATGCCGAACGACTCGGGGTTGGGCCATGGGATGTGCCAGAAGGTGATGATCGTGGCGCGTGGCAGACGGGCGCGCAGCATGCGCGGCAGCAGGGCAAAGTGATAGTCCTGTACCAGCACGACGGGGTTGTCCGTGCGGGCTTCGTCGGCCACGGCATCGGCAAATCGGGCGTTGACGGCACGGTACTGCTGCCAGTCTTCCTCGCGGAACACCGGCCGCACGTGGGCGATGTGACACAGCGGCCACAGGCCCTCGTTGGCAAAGCCATAGTAGTAGCCGCGCTCTTCTTCGGCCGACAGCCAGACACGACGCAGGGTGTAGGCATCGTGCAGCGGCTCGCCGCCTTCGGGAATGGGCGGCACCCGCACCCGTGAGCGCGCATCGACCACATCGGCGTCGGCGCTGCCACTGCCATGGGCCACCCAGGTCCCCGAGCAGGCCCGCATCACCGGCTCCACCGCCGTCACCAGGCCGCTGGCCGGACGTTGCACGCGGATGGTGCCGTCTTCATTGCGCTGGTGGATGTAGGGCTCGCGGTTCGAGACCACGATCACCTCATCGCCCGACAGGTGCTCGCGCAACAGCAGCTTGAGGGTTTCGGGACGCCATTCGATGGTGGTGTCCTTGAGGATGCGGCGGTCTTCGTGCACGCTGCGCAGCAGGCGGCGCAGGTCGGGCAGCAGCGGCTGGATCTCGGGTGAGGCCCGCCCCAGCGCGGCCGCCTGGCCACCATCGCTCAGCACGCGGCGCACGCCGTTGATCCAGTGCCGCCAGCCCCAGTTGGCGACGGTGATGAAGAGCAGCGCCAGCACCACACCCAGGCCGACGAACAGCATGGTGAGGTAGTTGCGGGCCTGCTGGTCGCGGCGGCCCGCCTCCGCCGGGTTCTGCATCACCACCAGCGTCACGTGGCCACCGTCCGGGGCAGCATCCGACACCAGTCCGCCCCCTGCGGCCGGCGCGACCGGCAGATCGATGCGCCGCACATGCATCTGCGACAGCCAACGGGCCATGGCGGGGCCGACGCGGGTGGTGGCGTCGCGCCCTTCGGCGCAGGCCAGCTCGGCCGGGTAATTGCGGCTGGCCGCCAGCACGGCATTCGGCGAAGTGCACACGGCAATCGCGTACAGCCGCTCGTCTTCCGTCAGGCTTTCGATCTGCTGGCTGAGCTCGGACTGGTTGCCCTCTTCGAGCGAGAGCATGATCGCGCCGTGCAACGCCTTGCTGACCAGGCCGGCACGCTCGTCGAGCTCGCGCTGGGTCCAGCCCTGCAGCAACGGGCCGCTGACCTGCATCGACAGCACACCCAGCACGCCCAGCACCACCACCAGCGGGACGATGAAAGCCAGGCTGAGGCGCAGCATTCGCTGGACGGCGGAGAGTCGGGTCCGCCAGGACGAGGTCACGGTCACATGCAGCTCCGGCAAGGTCAGGTTTCAGGGTCGAGCGCGGTGGTTTCACCCCACACGCGGCATGCCTTTCGGGCAAACGGCGTGCCTGGGGTCGGCGTCGCCACGAAGAAGGCGGTGCATGCGCACCACGTCGGCGGGAACACGCTGTCGATGCCACAAAGCCCAAGGCAGGCCGGTGACCGCGCGCCACAGCACCGACGCCCCCACACCTTGCGCGCTGGCTTGCCGCAAGATGTGCCGCACTTCGCGAAATGCATCCGGCCACGGCAGACGCATGGCGGCAATCCACAGGCGGTTACGAACCGCGAGAAGGCGACGCTCCCCAGACTGCCGGGGTGGCGCGGGATGGTGGTGCACCACCGCATCCGGGACGTAGACCATGTCCCAACCCAGCGTGGCAAGGTCCAGGCCCATCAACCGCTCTTCGGCTCCGTGAAAGAGGCGGGGCTCATAGCCGCCGGCCTCCTTGAAGGCCTGCGTGCGCATCACCACGGCCCCGGCCACGAAGGACAGGATGGCCGGGCCAGGCAGCCCGATGCGATCGAGCGGGCTCTGCGCCATGCGTGTGCACCGGGGGTCGGGCCGCTGCTCGGGTCCGACGCGCACCTGGCCGTTGATGAGCCCCACCGACGGACACGAGGCCATGACCTCCACGGCCCGCTGCAGGGCACCGGGGGCCCACCACGTGTCGTCGTCGCAGAAGGCCACATAGGGCGTGCGGACCTGCGCCACCCCGGCGTTGCGGGCCGCGGCCCCGAGGTGGCGCGTCACGCGCACCAGCAGGGCCCCGACCTCGGCGGCAGCCTCCCGGTTCGCCCGGGCATCGCGCGTGCACGAGCCGCTGTCGACCACGACGATGGCCGGGCGCTCCGGCAGACGGCGCAGATGCGCCAGGGTGCGCCGCAATTCCGCCGAACGCTGATGTGTCAGCACCACCACGGTCACCAGCGCCTCAGCTGCCATCGACGCCTCCACACGCACCCTGCAGGTCCCACAGCCGTTCGGGCCGTGTCAGGTCCGACAGCCCCTCAGCGCCCAGCGCCCGCAGCTGGCTGACGTAACTCGACACCGCTCGGGCCTTCAGGCGCTCGACGGGGCTGACCACCATGGTCGAGGGGGTGGCCTCCAGGCCCAGTGTGGCCAGCGTCTGCAAGCGCTGCTGAAGCAGGCCGGGCAGGCGGCGATAGGGGATGTCTTCGTACAGGTGCACGGTCCAGTTCGTCACGCTGCGCCGCAAGGCCCACAACGCGGCTTCGTGCACCAGAAGGTGGTCGGAGTGAAACAGGCCCATCGGGAGCACCACCGGCGGGTCATCCAGCGTGCGCAGGGTGTCCAGCAGGGCCTCACCGAGTTCATGGGGCGAAGGGCTGCTGCCGTACTGCGCGTCGAGAAAGTCCAGCCACATCGGGGTCACGCCGAGCAGCCCGAGCGCCTGGGCGTCTTCGTCGCGGCGGGTCTGCATGGCGACGCGGCCGCTGATGAAGCCGCAACGCTCGTCCCAATCCGTCAGGGGGCTGTCCTCCTCGGGCAGCCCGGCAAACACGGTGACGACCGTGCTGTCGGGGCGGTTGGCAAGCAGGTGCCCGCACGAGAAGACGGCGTCGTCGGGGTGGGGAGAGAGGATGACCATGGCGGGGGCTGCAACGAAACGACTCGGAGGTGACGTGATGCATCCGGGTGGCAAGCGGCGTTCCCGGTCACAGGCGGGCACGCCAGGTGCTCCCGCAGCACGCCACCCACCCATTGCAGCTCGGGGCTCTGCCCGGAAGAAAGGACTTCTTGCGCATGAACAGCAGTGGCGGCCTCCGGGCTGTCCTCCCCATCCTGTGGAACGCCGTCAAGCCCCGCTGGCGTCGAACCGCCGCGGCCATCTTCCTGCTGGTGGCCGCCAAGGTGACGGCCGTGCTCGTGCCCCTGCTGCTCAAGGCCATCGTCGACCGCTTCAGCCGGCCCGAGAACCTGGCAGCGGCGGGTTCGGCCCAGGCCGGCGACGCGCTGCAGGCGCCGCATGCCGTGCTTGTCCTGCCGGTCTTCATGCTGCTGGGTTATGCCGCACTGCGCTTTGCCGGCACCCTGTTCACCGAGTTGCGCGACCTGGTCTTCTCGCGGGTCACGCTGGGGGTGGTGACGTCCTACGCCGAGCGGGCGTTTGCCCACCTGCTGGACCTCACCCCCCGCTTTCATGCGCAGCGGCAGACCGGCGCCCTGATCCGCGACCTGGAGCGGGGCACCGGCGGCATCGGCTTTCTGTTGGGCGCCGGGCTGTTCACGGTGGTGCCCACGTTGGTGGAATTCGGCGCGGTGCTGGTGGTCATGTCCGTCGGCTACAGCGTCTGGTTCACCGTCGTGATCATGGCCACCTTCGTCGCCTACGGCACGTACACCACCCTGATGACGCAGCGCCGCGAGGTGCGCCAGCGCCGCGTCAACGAGGTCGACTCGGCCGCGCATGGCCGCATGGTGGACGGCCTGCTGAACTACGAGGCCATCAAGCTGCACGCCCGCGAAGGCCACGAGCGGCAACGTTACGCCGGCGTGCTGAGCCAGTGGGTGGAACAGGGCGTCGCCAATCAAAAGGCCCTGTCGACGCTGCACATCGGCCAGGGCGTGATCATCGCGATCGGGGTGGCGCTGGTGATGCTGCTGGCGGGCGAGCAGACCGTGCAAGGCACCCTGACGGTGGGCGACCTGGTGCTCGTCAACGCCTACATCCTTCAGATCTGTCTGCCCCTCAATGCACTGGGCTTCGTGTTCCGCGAGGCGCGCGATGCGCTGGTGAACACGGAGAAGCTGCTGGACCTGCTGGCCCAGCGGCCCGACATCGAGGATGCGCCCGAGAGCAAGGACCTCACCATCGAAGGCGGCAGCATCCATTTCGAACACGTCGATTTTGCCTACGAGCCCGGTCGCCCCATCCTGCAGGACGTGAGCTTTCACATCGGCGCGGGCCAGACGGTGGCCGTGGTCGGCGGCAGCGGCTCGGGCAAGTCGACGCTCGCCCGCCTGCTGCTGCGTCTGCACGATGTGGGCAAAGGTCGCATCACCATCGACGGCCAGGACATCCGCAGCGTGCGCATGGCGACGCTGCGCCGGGCCATTGGCGTCGTGCCCCAGGACACCACGCTGTTCAACGACACCGTCGCGCACAACATCGGCTACGGCCGCCTGGGTGCGAGTCTGGCGGACGTGATCGAAGCGGCCAAGGCCGCGCAGGTGCACGAGCTGATCGAGTCGCTGCCCCAGCAGTACGAGACCTCGGTGGGCGAACGGGGCCTGACCCTCTCGGGGGGTGAACGCCAGCGCATCGCCATCGCACGCGCCTTTCTGAAAAACCCGCCCATCATCGTGCTGGACGAGGCCACTTCGGCGCTCGACGCACGCTCGGAACGCGCCATCCAGGCCGAGTTGGACCGCATCGCGCACGGCCGCACGACGCTCGTGATCGCCCACCGCCTGTCGACCATCGTCGATGCCGACCTCATCATCGTGATGGACAAGGGCCGCATCGTCGAGCGGGGCCGCCATGACGAGTTGCTGGCCCATGACGGGCTGTATGCGCAACTGTGGCGCCTGCAACGCCAGCAGCAGCAGGTCGAACGGCTGGAGCACGAGCTGGCGCGCCAGCCCATCCATCTGGCGGTGCTGCTGATGGGCGTACTCGACGGCCTGCGCGACGCCATCGAGTCCCGTCACATCAAGCTCTATGCCGACATCGCGTTCGAGGACGCCCGCGTGGTCGGTGACCCCAGCTCGCTGGCCCAGGCCATCGGTCAGCTGTGCATGCGCGCCATCCTGACGGTGCCGCCGGGTGGCCGGCTGGCTCTGCGGCTGGAGCGCAGCCAGGCGCACGCCCGCCTCGCCATCACCGAAGGCCTGCTGCCCGCCGTCAGTGACGACCGGGCGCCCCTGCCTGCCGGCGCGCTGCCCATGCCCCCCGTGACGCTCGACCCGGTCGCGCTGCGGGCGGTGATCGAGCGCCAGGGGGGGCGCTTCCAGTCTGATCCTCCCAGTTCCATGCACGGGCCGCGCCATGTGATCGAATTGCCCCTGCTGGCCCTGTCCGCACGGCCTCTGGAGGCCACCATGCCCCAGCCCGCTCCGTTGCCCGGCGAGACACGCGCCGCCCTGGCCGCCCCGGGGCGGGGCGCGCTGGAGGGGCTGGACATTCTTGCCATCGACGACCTGCCCGACGCGCTCGAATCGCTGGTGATGCTGCTGTCGGCAGAGGGCGCGCGCGTGGCGCCGTTCGACACCGGCAGTGGCGCGCTCGCCTGGCTGACAGAGACGCCGGCCTCGGGCTGGCCAAGGGCGGTGCTGTGTGACATCGACCTGGGCACCGAAGACGGCCACCAGGTGATCCGCCGCATCCGCCAGATCGAAGACGAACGCGAGGTGCCGCTGCACGAACGGGTGCCGGCCATCGCGTTGAGCGGGCTGTCCGAGCCGGCCGACCGCATGCGCTCCCTGATGAGCGGCTTCCAGGCGCACCTCGTGAAGCCGGCTCAGCCCGGCGAGTTGATCGACACCCTCGCCCGCCTGACCGCCGGCGGGCCGGCGATTCCCCCGCAGAACGGCGACGGGTCAGTTACCGGCAACAACGACCACAGGTCGTAAGTCTTGCAAGCGGTCAGCTGGGGCGACGGGGTTGCGCGGGCCCCCCCTGGGTGCCCCCCAGAAGCGGGTCGTCCTTGTCGTTGCGGATGGGGCCACCGTCCGGACCGCTGTTGCCCGGGCCCTTGATGTCGTCGCCCGACGGCCCGCCATCACTGCGCGTGAGGTTGGACCCCTTGGCGCCCGTGCCGCGGTCTTCGGCCGTGCCCTCGTTGCCGCCGGCACCCGGGCCGTGGCCGATGCTCTGTCCGCCTGCCATCCACAGGCCGTCGGCCGTTCGCCAGGCGGTGCGCGGCACGCGGTGCGGACAGTACAGCGGGGCGGGCCCCGACGTCGGCACCCCGGGGGTCTCATCCAGCGGCAGGGGCGGAAAGATGGGTGCGTGGGGCAAGGCTTGGCGGGAAGCGGAAGGCAAGGCGAACATGAACGGTCTCCAGTGGCAGGGCTCGATACGGCCTTCGGCGGCCGGTCAGAAGTTCGGCAAGCGGCATGCCCTCGTGATCCGGAGCCTCTGACAGGCATGCCACTTGCCGCACGGCGTGCTGCACTGAGCTGAGGAGCCCGACATGCCCACGCTGCCCGCCGAGACCGCGGAACAACGCGAAGCGCGCCGCCTGGACGGCTGCTGCACGCGCAAGCAGGACCGCGTCCCCACCTACCAGGAACTGCTGGACGACGCGCTCGACCAGACCTTCCCGGCCAGCGACCCCATCTCTCCCAGCGCGGCCATGCACACGCATGCGCTGCTGCAATCCACCGAAAACCCCAAGGACTGGACGCTCCAGCCCGGGGCCAACCCACCCTGCAAACCATGATCGACCACGAACTCGCCCGTCAGGCCTTGCAGCGCACGCTGCCCATGCTCGAAGCCGGCCTGCGTGACCACGCCGTGTGTGGCGCCGGCTTCATGCACGTGGTGGTGATGCACCCGGGCAAGCGGCCCGGTGATGTCGCCTTCGAAGAAGCCATCCTGCTTGAACACGCCCTCGGGGATGTGGCGGCGCGCGACGCCGACTACACCGCCTTTGCACGCGGCAAAGCCCGCCTGAGTTGGGAAACGGGCCTGGATGGCACCGAAGTGCAGACCCACCATCCGCACCTGCTGCAGCCCGGCGACACCCTGCTGACCGGCGGGATCTGCCTCGACGGCATCGTGGTCGGGGTCAGCGGCGCGCAGCCCTGGTTCGACGAAGCGTTCGGTCTGGCCATTGCCGCGCAGATCCGGGCGGCCTGCAAGGACCGCCACGCGGGCTGGCTTCAGGACGGCGTGATCGAGGTGCCGACCCGTGGCCACGAACACACCACGCCCACACGCCCTGTCGAGCTCATTGGATGAGCTTGTGACCATCCCCTCTCCCTTGGCAGCGGAAAGACGGCCGGATCTCGCCAGCTACCTGCAGCGCGCCCTGCAGGAGCACCAGCAGCTGTTTGCCCAGCTTCACGGGCTGGGCGGTGCGATCGAGCAGACCGCCGAGCGAATCGCGGACGCCCTGCGCCGTGGCAACAAGCTCCTGCTGTGTGGCAACGGCGGATCCGCTGCCGACGCGGAGCACTTTGCTGCCGAACTGGCCGGCCGCTTCCTGCACGACCGCCCTGCCCTGGCGGCGGTCGCATTGAGCGGCAGTGGCGCCCTGCTGAGCTGCATCGGTAACGACTACGGCTTCGAGCACGTCTTTGCGCGCCAGGTGGCCGCACTCGGCGTGCCGGGTGACTGCCTGGTGGGCCTGTCCACGTCCGGTCGCTCACCCAATGTGCTGGCGGCCATGCGGGAGGGCCGCACACGCGGCCTGACCACGATCGGGCTGACCGGCCAGCGTGAAGGCAACCTCCTCGCCGAGGCGTGCGACCACGTCATCGCGGTGCCGCACACCGCGACCGCCCGGATCCAGGAAGCCCACGGTTTCATCGTGCACGCGCTGTGCGGGCTCATCGAAATCCAGCTGGGACATGGGTGAAACGGTCGACAAGGCACGCTGCTTGCCGCATGGGGTCCGTTCCCTTTCGCTTGCCCGCGCCTCGCGGGCCCATCCTCATCGATACACAAGGAGCCAAGAATGAACGTCATCCACCGCCATTCACCCCGCGTCATCGCCGCGGCCGTGCTCGCCCTGGCCGCTGCGCATGCACAGGCGCAAGTGGGCGCCACCCCGACTGACAACTCAGGCGCGGGCGGCATGCAGAGCCCGGGTACCAGCACCTACCCGAATGCCACGCCCGCCACCGGCGGAACCGGTTCGATGGATGCACAGCAGGGCACCACCGGCGCCAACAGCGGCACTGCCGCCGATGGCGTGAGCACCAACCAGGCCGACCAGGGCATGGGCTCTCAGCCGGGCAGCATGGGCGCGAGCGACACCGCCGGTGGCCGCTACAGCACCGAACTGTCGACGCTGCCCAGCGAGCCAACGGCCGCCGGCCCCGGCGCTGGCTATGCCGGCAGCGGCTACTCCTGGCTGCCCTACACCACCTCGGGCTATGTGGGTCTGTCGGTCGGCGCCGGTGATGTCGACGACGAGTGCCTACCCGGTCAGGACTGCGAAGACCCGGATGGCGCCATCCACGTCTACACCGGCGGTCTGTTCAACCCCAACTTCGGCCTGCAGCTGGGTTACTTCCGGCTCAACGACGCCGAGCGCAACGGCGGCAAGACCAAGATCAGCGGCGTGAACCTGGTCGTCACCGGCATCGCGCCGCTGACCAGCACGCTGAACCTGGTGGGCCGTGTGGGTGGCACCTACGGCTGGACGGACGTCTCTGCAGGCCCCGGCATTGTGGCCGCCCGCGGCGACGAGACCGGTTTCGGTGCCTCGTACGGCGCCGGGCTGGCCTGGGACTTCAACCGCAACTGGAGCGTCACCCTCGACTGGGACCGCCACCACATGAAGTTCCCCGGCGACGACAAGAAGAACGTCGACGTGGCCACGGTGGGCTTCAAGTACCGCTTCTGAGATGACGGCACCCTGCCCCGCCGGCACACCCTGGGTGACGTCGACGGGGCCGGCCGGCCGGGATTGGCCGGCCAAATACCACTCGGTCGACAGCCTGCCTGAGGCCCTGGCCGGCCTGCCTCGCCCGTGGGTCTTCACCAACGGGGTCTTCGACCTGCTGCACCGCGGTCACGTTCAGGGCCTGCAGGCCGCCCGCGCACTGGGTGGCGCGTTGATCGTGGGGCTCAACAGCGATGCGTCTGCGCGGGGGCTGGGCAAAGGGCCCGGCCGCCCCGTGCACACTGCCGTGGACCGCGTGTGGGTGCTGGCGGCACTCGAAGCGGTATCTGCCGTCACCGTGTTCGAAGAACCCACGCCCCTGGCGGTGCTGGCGCGTCTGCGCCCCGAGTTCTATGTCAAAGGTGGCGACTATGACGTGGCCCGTCTGCCCGAGGCCGCGCTCGTGGCGCAGTGGGGCGGCCGCGCGCTGGCCGTGCCGTTCGTGGCCGGCCACAGCAGCACGGGCATCCTTCGACGTCTGGGCACCGTGCCCCCACCCGACTGACGCCGCGCGGCGGCGCCGATCAGGATGCGGCCGACAACCAGGTCGGGCTGCTCGATCGGGTGACGTGCAGGCTGGCAGCCACTTCCTCGTACGTGACCTGCGCGGTGCCGGATCGGCCCACCACGATGCCGGCCGCGGCGTTCGCCCAGCGCATGGCCTCCGGCACGGCCTCCCCCAGCGCGATGAGGTGGGTCAGCGCGGCCAGCACGGTGTCACCCGCCCCGCACACGTCGTAGACCTCGCGCACCTGGGCCGGCTGGTGAAACACGCCGCGGGCCGTGAACAGGCTCATGCCCGCCTCACCGCGCGTGACGAGCAGGTTCTCCAGCCTCAGCCGCTGGCGCAAGGCGTGAGCCAGTCGGCAGAAATGGGCTTCGTCGTCGGGCTCGCCCACCCAGCCCGTGAACTCGGCCAGATTGGGCTTGAGCAGCGTCGCCCCCGCATAACGGGCCATGTGGCGTCCCTTCGGGTCGACCAGCACCGGTTTGCCGGCCTCGCGCGCCACGCGGATGAAATCGGCGCACTCCGTGAGCGCACCCTTCGCATAGTCCGAGAGCACCACGATGTCGTGCTCGGGCAGCAGCCTCGCAAAGCGCTGGCCCAGCCGGTTCACCGCAGACTGGGGCACAGGCACCTCGAAGTCGGCCCGCAGCAGCTGCTGGCCGCGGCACACACAACGGATCTTGCGGGTGGTCGCATAGCCCGCCTGTCGAACCGCTTCGAGGGTCACCCCCTGCTCCACCACCAGGTCGACCAATTCGTCGGCGGCCTCGTCGTCCCCGAGTGGCGTCAGCAGCGTCACCGGCGAACCGAGGGCAGCCAGGTTCACCGCGACGTTGGCGGCGCCCCCCGGCCGGGCCCGCTGCCCCTTCACACTGAGCACGGGCACGGGGGCCTCCGGCGAAATCCGGCAGGCGGTGCCGTCCCAGTACTGGTCCAGCATCACGTCACCCACCAGCAGCACGCGCAAGGTCGATTGGGCCATGAGGGGTCTCTGCCTTTCGGGTTGAAGAAGATGCCCGAAGGGGGCAAGCACCATGCCCGCGCGAGCCCCTCACGGCATGCGGGGCCCCGTGACGGCATGGCGCTTGCCGGACCGGTGCACCGCATCACGAAAGGAGCGACCATGAGCACGCCGCAAGCGCAAACCCCGCCCGACATCGCCGAAATCTACCGACGACTGCAGCGTGGCACCGGACACGAGTGGGTGGACGAGGGCAATGTGAAGGCCCTCATCGAGATGGCCCGGACCCGCGGCGACACGCTCACCGCGACGCTGCTTGAGGAGTGGCGTGCCCCGTGCGCCCCGTCGAACCCTCCGGAGCCGCCTTCGGCCACGAGCTGAACGGGGCTGCCAGCCCGGCCAGGGGCGGCATGGCGCGGCGTTCGAGCCGGGCCAGTGCGTCGGCCAGCCGGTCGATCAACCGGCTGTCCCACACGGGGGCCCGGTAAGCCGCTTCCAGGTCGGCACGCAGCCGACGGTACTGTTCGTGCAGGTCATGTGACCACATCCGAAAACCTCCTGTTCTGGTGCCCCGCAAAGGGCGCTGCACCAGGAGGGCAAGTCACATGCCTGCATCCCGGGGCGGGCGCGCCAGCCAGTCGGTCAGGGCATCGCTGTCAATGGGCTTGACCATGTGGGCATCGAACCCCGCCTCCAGCGCCTGCTGCACGTCGTGAGGCTGCCCATACCCCGATACCGCGATCATCCAGCCCGTGTGCCCCCGTTCGCGCGCCTGCCGGGCCACCTCGTAGCCCGTCAGCCCCGGCAGACCGATGTCCACCAGCGCCAGATGAGGCCGCTGCGCCAGCAGGCGCTCAAGGCCATCCTTGCCGTTGTCCTCGCCATGCACCTCATGACCCTGCAGGGTCAGCATCGTGGTGAGGGCCTCGCGCGCATCCGGGTTGTCTTCCACCAGCACCACGGTGCGCGGCGCAGGCACCTCTCCGGTGCGCTCGACCCGGTCGGGCTGAACCGGGGCGATGGCCGGCAGCATCACGGCGAACACGCTGCCGCCGGGGCCGCTCTGCACGCCGACCTCACCGTCATGCAGCTCTGCCAGCCGCCGCACCAGGGTGAGGCCGATCCCGAGCCCGCCCTGGCGGCGGTCCAGCGTCCGCTCGCCCTGCACGAAGAGGTCGAAAATGTGGGGCAGCAGGGCCTCGGGGATGCCCGGCCCCTGGTCGATCACTTCCAGCCTGGCACGCCCGTCGGCCCGCACCACCCGCACATGGATGGGCTTGTCCGACGCGCTGTACTTGACGGCATTCGTGACGAGGTTGTTGACGATCTGCTCGAGGCGCATGGCATCGCCGTCGACCCACACCTCCTCGACCTCCAGGCTCACCGGATGATCCTGCAACAGCCCGGCCATCTGCATGGTGCTGACCAGGCGGTGCACCATCGAGCCGAGGTTGACGGGCTGACGCGACAGGTGAATCTTGCCGGCAATCACGCGCGCCACGTCCATGAGGTCGTCCATGAGCCGAGCGAGGTGCCGGGTCTGGCGCGTGATGATGGTGCGCACACGCACCGCCTGCTCGTCCTGCGAGCTGATGCGGTTGAGCACCTCGATCGCCGCCGAGATGGCGCTCAGCGGATTGCGCAACTCGTGGCCCAGCATGGCGAGGAACTCGTCCTTGGCGCGGTTGGCGCGCTCCGCCTCCAGCCGCGCCTGGTGCTCCTGCGCGATGAGCCGGGCACGCTCTTGCTCGATCTGCTGCTGCACCGTCACATCGACCATCACACCGATCATCCGGGTGGGCACGCCTTCGGGCGTATAGAGGATGACCATGCGGCTCGACAGCCAGCGTTCGATGTCGAGCTGCCCGGCGGTGCGGAACTTGAAGGTGACCTGCTCGAGCTGGTCGCGCCAGGCCTGCTGCAGCAACGCCTCGAGTGCGCGCGCGTCGTCCGGATGCACATGGCGCAGCCAGCCCGCCCAGTGGGTCTCGATCGCGCGCCGCTCCAGCCCGAAAAGGCGGGCCAGGCCCGACGTCATGGTCACCGTGTCGGCGGCCACCACGTGGTCGAAGAAGCCCACATCGCCTGCCTCCTGCGCCAGCTCCACCAGGTGCTGGCTGTCCTGCAGCCGCGTGCGCGCGCGCATCAGGCGTTCCTGCGCCAGCATGCGCTCGGTGATGTCGACATACGTGGCAATGGCACCGCGCGCATGGCCATGGCCATCCAGCAGCGGCACGGCAAAGGCCAGCAGGCGCAGCACACGGCCATCCGGGTGGCGCACTTCCACTTCCTGGTTCCAGACCGTCTCGCCACGTGCCGCACGCTGCAGTGGGTGCCGTGCCGTGGGCAGCACCTCGCCGTCCTGCAGCATCTCGTAGCGGGCGGGTTCGCCATCACGGATGCCGAACATCGCGACCTTGGCCGGGTTGCGCAGCACCATCCGGCATTCCGGGTCCTGCGTGATCGACAGGCCGATGGGGCTGGTGTTGAAGAGGGTCTCGAACTCGGCCGCCTTGGCCTCCAGCCGCTCGCGGGCCTGCTCGCGCTGGGCCTCGGCGGCCTTCATCGCATCGCGCAGCAGGCCGATCTCCCGCACCGCGATGTCACCCGGCACCGCAGAAGCGCCGCCCGTGGCCAGTGCATGCAGAGGCTGGTTCACCCGGCGGACCACGAACAGCGACAGGCCGATGCCGGCCATCAGGGAGAGGGCGCCGGCCAGCAGGGCCATCGAGATCGCCATGATGTTGCTGCGGTCCAGCGGCGCAGCGGCCACCCCCACGCCGATGCCCCATTGCGACATCGGGATGCGTTGCCACGCCACGTAGGTGTCCCCGCCCTCGAGCAGGCTGCTTTTCTGGAAGCCCGCCGACCGAACGCCCATGTGTCGCCGGCCGTCTTCGGGCAGCACCTGGCCGAGAAAGCGCTCGGGATGCAGCGAGCGCGCCACGATGCGATAGCCTTCGTCAAACACCGTCACGAAGCCGCCCTGAGGCGCCTGCACATGGCCGATCAGGCTCTGCCAGGCAGACGCATGGATGTCGGCCGCCAGCCAGTAGGCCAGTTGACCATGCACTTCGACCGGCACGGCAATGCGCGAGAACAGGTCGGCGCCGGCCACGCCCTTGAGTCCGCTGATGCGCGGAGGCGGGAGCACCCCATCGGGCAGCGGCTGCGGCTCGCCGTGGGCCTGTGCCATGGCCGGCGCATAGGCCTCGTCGCTGCGCAACAGCACCACGCCTTCGGGGCTTGTGAGCACCACGCGACGCCACGTCGGGCGCACCAGCGGCTTGCGGGCCAGCCGCATGTGGAAGCTGGCCAGATCGCCCTCGCGCAAGGTCGTGGCATGCGACAGGATGGTCAGCGCATCGATCGACGACACCTGCTCGCGTTCCACCATCAGCGCCAGTGACCCGGCCGTCTGGGTCAAACCCAGCGTCATCTGATGGCGTACCGCCATGATTTCCTGCGCCATCAGCCAGGACGTGAGCGCAGCCAGCGGCACAGTGGCCACCACGATCACGGCGAGCAGGTAGGTGCGCAGCGACGCAACCGGCCACCGCAGGCGCAGGCCGCGAGGCCGATTCAGTCCCTGAAGGGGCAGCGGTTTCATGGGCATGGAGGAGAACGGAACACGGTGCACCCGAGGGGCGCTCGATGCCCTATGGGCATGCAGTTTGCCGCCTTCACCGTGTTGTCTCCCTCTTCTTTCTCATTACAAGGAGTAAATCATGAAGCAAGTCATCCGGATCGCGGCCGGCATGGGTCTGGCCATCGCACTGTCATCGGCCCACGCACAAGGCACCACCACGGGGACCGGCGCCGCGGGCACCGGCACATCGACCACGGCGCGCCAGAGCAGCGAGGACTGGCAGCGCATCTACCGCGTCAGCAAGATCATCGGGTCGGACGTGCGCAACCTGCAGGGCGAGAAGGTCGGGGACATCAAGGACATTGTGCTCGACCGACAGGGTGCGGTGTCTTACGCCATCGTGTCCACCGGCGGCTTCCTGGGTCTGGGTGATCGCCTGCATGCCGTGCCGTGGAGCGCGCTGCGTTCCGTTCCGGGCCGTGACCATCGCCTGCTCGACATCGACAAGGAGCGCCTGAAGCGCGCGCCGAGCTTCGAACCGGACAAGTGGCCCAACGTGGTGGAGGAAGGTTGGAGCAACACCAACCGCCGCTTCTTCGAAGGTGGCAGCGGCACCAGCGAGCGTCGCTGACGCAGACAGGCCGGCGTCGCCCTGGGCGGCCGCCGGCCTGTTCTCCGCCACGCCGGTCAGGTCGATGCGGCGGGCCTGTCCGGTTCCGAGGGGGTGGAGATCTCCCGCAGCACGTCCTGCACGGCCTCGGGCTCCCGGACAGCGATGTCGCCCAGCGACACGATGCCGATCAAGGCGTTGTCCTTGTCGAGCACCGGAATCCGGCGGACCTGGACATCGCTCATCTGCTGAGCCACCTCCTCCAGCGTCTGCGACTCCAGACACCACCTCGGATGTTCGGTCATGATGTCGCTGACGCGCACCTCGCTGGGCCGGAGGTCGCTGGCTGTGGCCCGCACAGTGATGTCGCGGTCGGTGATCATGCCCACCAGCCGCCGGTTGTCACACACCGGCAAGGCGCCCACGTTCAGGTCGTCCATCATCTTGGCCGCCATCTGCAGGGTCGCATCCGGCGCGATCACCTCCACACCGCGCGTCATCACATCGGCAATTCTCTGCATCACATCGCTCCTCTCGGTTGCCGGCAAGCTTTCCGGCAAAAATGCCCTGTGGTCCGTCAGACCGCAGTGCGATAGCGCTCACGCAGGAGTTTGACCTGCTCGTGGTTGCGCAACACGCCCTGGTACTGGCGCTCGATGACGGCCCGGATCGGCTCGGGCAGCGGGCGGGACAGCGCCTTCTCGTAGCGGGCCTTGGCCACATCCTCGCCCCGCTCGCACTCTTCCAGCATGCCGACGTCGGTGTAGCCGCTCAGCGTCCCGCGCACGGCCACCCAGCCCCGGTGCATGGCGCCGCTGATCGTGCCGCCGTCGTCGGGCGTGCCGCCACATTCGCTCACCAGCACCTGCAGCTCCGAGACCGCGGTCTGGCAGGCGGTCGCCCGTGCCAGAAAGATGTCGCGCAGTTCGGGGGACTTCACGTGTTCTGCGCAGGTGTTGAAGCCGTACTGGCCGTCACGGCTGTTCTCGATCAGGTCGTTGAGCACATCGATGATGTCGTCGCGTTCCATGGTTCGCTCCTGTTGGGTTCAATGGAAGGGCCCGCCACGCGAGCCCCGCACGGAACAGGTGGCAGGCAGCATGCCCGGGTCCCAGGCACGCTGTTTGCCAGGGCTTGCCATCGCCCTTCCAGCTCGCCCGTCATGCCCCACCTGATCGACGTCACCATGTTCTGGAGCGCCACCGGTGGGGGCGTGCGCCGCTACATCCACGCCAAACGGGCCTGGCTTCAGGCGCACACGGCGTGGCAGCACAGCGTGGCAGCGCCCGGGGCCGACGGGCGCGATGCCGTGGCCCTGCCCGGCGTGCCTCTGCCGGGCAGCGGCGGCTACCGGGCGCCACTGAACCGGCGCGCCGCGGCGCGTGCCCTGGTTGACCGCCGACCCGACCTCATCGAATCGGGCGACCCGTACCGCCTGGCCTGGTCCGCCCTGGATGCCGGACAGGCCCTCGGCATTCCGGTCGTCGGCTTCTGCCACAGCGACCTGCCCGAGCTCCTGCGGCGCTGGACCGGACGTGGCGGCGCGGCCGCCGGGCGGCTGTACCTGCGTCACCTCTACCGGCAGTTCGACCTGGTCTTCGCCCCCAGCGCCACGGTGTATGCCCACCTGCGGGACGCCGGCCTGCAGAACGTGGTGCAGCAGGGCCTGGGGGTGGACACCGGCCTGTTCCATCCGGCAAGACGCGATCCGGCCTGGCGCCAAGAGCTCGGGCTGGCCGACGACGTCCGCGTGCTGCTGTATGCAGGCCGCTTTGCACCGGAGAAGAACCTGTCGGTGCTGGCCGATGCGGTCCGCCTGCTGGGGCCATCGCACGTGCTGGTCGCCATCGGAGCCGGGCCCTGCCCTCCCCGCGGTGACCAGGTCCGGGTGCTGCCGTTCGAGCCCTCGCAACAGGCATTGGCCCGCGCACTGGCGAGCGCCGATCTCTTCGTGCACGCAGGCGACCAGGAAACGTTCGGGCTGGCGGCACTCGAAGCCATGGCGTGCGGCTGCCCGGTGGTCGTGCGGGACCGGGCCGGCCTGGCCGAGTTGGTGAGCGACGAAGCCGGTGTGCGCGTTGCCCGGGGTCGGCATGCCGATTTTGCCGAGGCGATTGCCGCCGCCCTGCGCCACGACCGCGAGAAACAAGGGCTGGCGGCCCGCCAGCAGGCCTTGCGGCACGACTGGTCGGATGCCATGCGCGGCCTGATGGGTCATTACCTCCGCCTGATGTGCACACCATGAACCTGCTTCACCCGCCCGCTCCCGGAAGACCGATGCTCAGCGTCACCATCCACGATGTGGCGCCCTCCACCTGGCCCGCGTGCGAGCGGGTGATGGACGCGGTGCGTGCGGTGGCCGACGTACCCATGACGCTGCTGGTGGTTCCGCGCTATCACCTGCGGCCGTCGAACCACGCCTTCGAACAGCGGCTCGAAGCGCTGCAGGCGCAGGGGCACGAACTGGCCCTGCACGGCTACAGCCACCTGGACGACGGCGAGCCGGCCAACTGGGTCGACCACGTGCGGCGCCGCTGGTACACGGCCGGCGAAGGCGAGTTCTCGGCGCTGTCGCAAGACGAGGCCCTGCGACGCCTGCATGCCGGCGCCCGTTGGTTTGCCCGCCGAGGCTGGCCGCTGCACGGCTTTGTCGCCCCCGCGTGGCTGATGAGCCGTGGCACCTGGCAGGCGCTCGATCAACTGCCCCTGAGCTACACGGCCACCCTGCGCGCGGTCTACAGCCTGCCGCAGGCACAGCGCATCACGAGCGCCTGCCTGGCCTTCAGCACGCGCACCGCCTGGCGCCGGGCCGTGTCGCTGCCGCGCAATGCCTGGGTGGCCGCGCGCTGGCATGCGCAGCCCCTGGTGCGCTTCGAGCTGCACCCGCACGATGCAGACCACCGTCTGATCCGTCAGTGCTGGAGCGGCCGCCTGCGCGCGCTGCTCGCCGAGCGTGAGGCCCGCACCGTCCACGCGGCAGTGGCAACGCTGAGGCAGCACGGTCGCAACGAGCCCGCATGGGGAGCCCGGCCATGAGCACCACGCCCACCCGCACCGAGCACGACGCCCTCGGCGCCGTCGAGGTCTCCACCGACGTGCTGTGGGGGGCCCAGACCCAGCGCGCGCTGCACCATTTCGCCATCTCGACCGAAACCTTGCCGCCCGAGCTCATCCGGGCGCTGGCTTTCGTCAAGCAGGCTTGCGCCCGGACGAACGCCGCCCTCGGTGAATTGCCCACGCCCGTTGCCCAAGCCATCGAGGCCGCCACGCACGAGGTGCTGGCAGGTGCCCACGACGCGCAATTCCCGCTGCGGGTCTGGCAATCCGGATCGGGCACACAGACCAACATGAACATGAACGAGGTGCTCGCGCACCGCGCCACCGCCCTGCTGCGCAGCCAGGGCAACACAGACGCCGAGGTGCACCCCAACGACCATGTGAACCGCAGCCAGTCGTCGAACGATGTGTTCCCGACGGCCTTGCACGTGGCGTGTGCCCTGGGTGTGCAACATCACCTGCTGCCTGCGCTGGGCGCGCTGCGGGGCACGCTGCACGCCAAGGCGGCGGCGTACGGCGGGCTGGTCAAGATCGGTCGCACGCACCTGCAGGACGCGGTGCCGCTGACGCTGGGTCAGGAGCTGTCGGGTTACGAGGCGCAGCTTGCCCAGGCCGAAGCGGGGATCGTGCACGCCTTGTCTGCGGTGTGCGCGCTGGCCATTGGCGGAACGGCCGTCGGCACGGGTTTGAATGCCCCAACCGGCTTCGGAGAGGGGGTTGCGCGCGATCTGGCTCATTCATTGAGCCTGCCTTTCACCACCGCCCCCAATCGCTTCGCCGTGATCGCCGCGCACGATGCCATCGTGGCCCTGCATGGCAGCCTCAAGGTGCTGGCGGTGGCCTTGATGAAACTCGCCAACGACCTGCGGTGGCTGGCCTCCGGCCCCCGATGCGGCCTGGGTGAACTGCGTCTGCCCGCCAATGAACCGGGTAGCTCCATCATGCCGGGCAAGGTCAACCCCAGCCAGTGCGAAGCCATGCTGATGCTGTGTGTGCAGGTGCTGGGCAACGACACGGTGGTCGGCTTTGCCGGGGCCAGTGGCAACTTCGAGCTCAACACATTCAAGCCGGTCATGGCGCACAACGTGCTGCAGAGCCTGCGGCTGCTGGCCGATGGCTGCGCCCGCTTCGAAGCCCACTGCCTGCGTGGCATGACGGCCGACGAGCCCCGCATTGCCGCCCTGCGCGATCGCACGCTGATGCTGGTCACGGCCCTCACCCCGCACATCGGCTACGACCGCGCGGCAGCCATTGCGCTGGACGCCCACGCGCAGGACATCACCCTGCGCGAAGCTGCGCAGGCCCACGGCGTCGACATGGCCTTGTTCGACCACTGGGTGCGTGCCGACCGGATGGTGTGAGGACCGTGTCGTAAGCCTTACCGCGGCCGGCAAGGCTTGCCAGGGTTGCCTGTTTCTGGCTCGGCATCCGCTCCGTCATCCGCATAACGGACTCGGTACGGCGATTGCCCACCCGAAGGGGCGCCCATGCAGAGCCTGCATGCCGGCAGTCCGGATCACCCGACCCATCCATCACAAGGAGCCCACCATGAACAGGACCTTTCGCTTCACCAGCCTGATCGCCTGCCTGCTGACGGCGTCCGCCCTGCTCGGCGCGTGCAACCGACGCGACGGCCAGACTTCCGGCGACATGAGCCCTGCCAGCGCGCCCGACGGCACGGCCGGCACCATGGGCACCACCCCGGGCACGACGGGCACCGACGGCGGACTGGGCACCACCCCCGGCTCGAACAGCACGACCGGCACCCCGGGATCCGGCAGTGACGGTGTGCCGCAGACTGGCACGGGTACTGGCACAGGCACGGGCGTGGATGGCGGCACCGGCACGACGACACCGGGTGCCGCACCCGGTGCCAGCACGGTGACGCCCGGCGCCAGCAGCCAGGCCCCGTTGAATGCCCAGGATCAGGCGTTTGCCCGTGCGGCCACGGAGGCCGGTCTGTATGAAGTTGCGGTGGCCCAGCTCGCCGTCGAGAAGGCAGAGCACCCCGACGTGAAGGCGATGGCAGCCACGCTGGTGGACGACCATGGCGCGGCCAACAACCGTCTGGCTCAGGTGGTGAGCACCCGCATGACGTTGCCGAAGGACATCCCCTCGTCCAAGCGCAAGGTGATCGACCAGTTGAACAAGGCCAAGGGGCTGGCGTTCGACCGGCAGTTCATCGACCAGGTCGGTATCAAGGACCATCAGCTCGACATCGACCTCTTCCAGAAGGCCGATGGTCAGCTCAGCGATTCGGCCATGAAGGAGTACGTACAGACCACCTTGCCGACCTTGCGCCATCACCTGTCGATGGCACAGGATCTGGCGCGCAAGCTGAAGCAGACCTGAATGCCGCGGGCCACGCCCGCCTGCATGGGGGTCTTGACGGGACGGCCCACCGCGGTACGCTCTCAGGTCTTTGCGTAGAGCTCGCGGTAACGAGGTAGAGCGTGTTGGAAAAAGGCGATGCGTGGTCGCGCCTGCGCTGGTCGACGGCCTCGCTTCGGGCGCATGTTCTGGCGGTGACGCTGCTTGCCACAGTGCCCATGACGATGCTGGCAACGTGGCTGGTATCGCAGCAAGCGCTGGAAGGTCAGGCACAGATGAAGGCCGACCTCGCGCGCGCCGCGCGGGCTTTCGCGCTCACGGTCGACCGCGAGCTGGCCTCCTCGGCAGAGGCCCTGCAGGTTCTGGCGCTGTCCGAGCTGCTGCAGGAGGGCGACCTCGCGGGCGTCTTCTCGTCGATGACGGCCTTGCGCACGCCGCGGCAGAGCTGGAGCAGCGTGTTTCTGGCCGAGCTCGATGGCCAGGTCGTTTTCAACACCCACCAGCCGGCCGGACGGCCATTGGGCCGGCTCAGTGACCTCGCCGCCCTCACCCGCCTGCGCCAGACCGGCGAACCCGTGGTCACCAACCTCACGACCGGCCCCGATGGCACCGCCACCACCGGCGTGCTGGTGCCCGTGCATGTTCACGGCCGTCTCGCGTTTGCACTCGGCGCCTGGATTCCGTCCTCGAGCTGGCAGCGCCTCATCACGACCTCCACGCTGCCTCAGAACGCGTTCCTGTCCATCTTCGATCGGGAGCTCAAGCTGGTGGCCCGCAACCTCGGCGGCCCCGACGTGGTGGCCCGCCCCCTGCCGGCGCTGACCCAGGCCCATGTGCAGGCGGGCCCGATCGGCACGGGCCGCATCGGGCTGCTGGAGGGCGGCGAAGCCTACGGCGCCTGGTACCGCATCGAGCCGTCGAACTGGGGCGTGGTGATCGGCGAGCCGGCCGATCCCATCGACCGCGCCCACTGGCGTTCGGTCGGCATGGCGCTGCTGCTCGGGCTCGGGTCGCTGGCTGCCGGGCTGCTGCTCGCCATGGGCGTGGCCAGCCGGGTCACGGGCCCGCTGCGGGCACTCGCCCTGCACGGGCCGCAGCGCCGGGGCGAGCCGAGCACCGTGCGCGAACTGATCCTGCTGGAGCAGGCGCTGCAGCGTGAAGAGGCACAACGCGACATCGCGCACGACCGACTGCAGCGTCAGGCCGCCGAGTTCGAGACGCTGTTTCGCAGCAGCCCGATCGGCCTGGCCATGACGCAGGAGCGTCACTGTGGCCACGTGCTGCGCAACCCGGCGCTGGCTCGCATGCTGGGCGAGCCCACGCCCCCTGCGACCGACGAGCGTGCGGCCGACCGCAGCGGCTGGCCCGACTGCCCGATCACCGCGCACGGCGAGGCCGTGGCCGCCGACGCCCTGCCGCTCCAGAAGGCCGCCCGCACCGGCTGGACACAGAAGGACGTCGAGCTGCAATTGCGCCCTCCTCATGGTGCCGTGCGGGACATCGTGGCCCATGCGGTGCCGCTGTTCGACGGCCGGGGACTGCCGCGCGGCGCCATCGCGAGCTTCACCGACATCACCGACCGTCAGCAGGCCGAAGCCTCCCTGGCGGCGGCCGAGCGCGGGCTGCGCGCCAACCAGCAGCTGGTGGAGCTGGCCCAGGCGGCCGGCCACGTCGGCTTCTTCCAGCACAGCCGGCGTGCCCGGGTGGTGCATTGGAGCACCGGCTTTTCGCGGCTGCTGGATCTGCCGCTGTCCGAACTGCGTGGGCCCGCGCGCCGCTGCCTGCGCTGCGTCCATCCCGAAGACCGGCGGCGTGTGGTGCACGCCTTGCGGGCCGCGGCCGCCGGCCGCACCAACGCACACATGCTGGAGTTCCGCCACGACACGCCCGAGCACGAGACGCGGTGGCTGGGCGCCCGCCTGCGTTTCACCTGGGACGAGCAAGGCCGCCCCGAGCAGGTCAGCGGCGTGATCGTCGACATCACCACCATGAAGGCCATGGAGTCGGCCCGCATGGCACTGGTGGAGCGCGAGACGGCGGCCCGTCGCGAAGCCGAGGAAGCCAACCGCAACAAGGACGAGTTCCTGGCCATGCTGGGGCACGAGTTGCGCAACCCGCTGGGCGCGATCTCGGCCGGATGCGAGGTGCTGAACCGCGCCGGCACACAGGAGGATCTGGCCCGGCGTGCACGCCAGATCATCGCGCGCCAGGCGGCCCACCTCGGGCGTCTCATGGACGACCTGCTGGATGTGGCCAGCGTGCTGGCCGGCCGGCACGAGCAGCAGACCGGCGCCATCCGACTTGATCTGCTGGCTCACCGGGTGCGCCACACCCTGGAGCTGGCCGGCCAGCTGGCGCAGCACGCGTTCGAAGCCCGGCTGGAGCCCGTGTGGGTGCAGGCCGACGCCAGCCGCATGGAACAGGTGCTCACCAACCTGCTGGTCAATGCCCTGAAGTACACGCCGGCCGGCGGCCGGGTGAGCCTGACGGTGGAGCCGGTGGGCGAGGAGGCGGTCATCACCGTGCAGGACACCGGCGCCGGACTCACGCCCGAGCTGCAGAGCAAGGTCTTCGACCTGTTCGTGCAAGGCGAGCGCACGCTTGACCGCCAGCAGGGCGGGCTCGGCATCGGCCTGACGCTGGTCAAGCGCCTGGTGGAGCACCACGGCGGCACGGTGTCCGTGCAGAGCGACGGCCCCGGACACGGCGCCACCTTCACCGCCCGCCTGCCCGCGTGCAAGGCCCCCGCAGCGGAAGAGCGGGCTGCCATCGAGGGACCCATCACACCGCGGCGTGTGGTGGTCGTCGAAGACAACGACGATGCGGGCGAGGCCTTGCGCTCGATGCTGGCTCTGGATCGCCACGAAGTGCGGCTGGCCACCAGCGGCGCTGAAGGCATTGCCCTGATCCACGAAACACAGCCCGATGTCGCACTGGTCGACATCGGGCTGCCTGGCCTGGGGGGCCTTGAGGTGGCCGCCACCCTGCGGGCGCAAGGCTATGGCGGCTGGCTGGTCGCGGTGTCCGGCTATGGCCGGGCCGACGACCTGGCCCGCTCACGTGCGGCCGGGTTCGACCGGCATCTGGTCAAGCCCGTCACGGCCGCACGCATCGAGCGCCTGCTGGCCATGGCGTCACGCACGCGGCCGGCCGCGGATCAGCCCCACGATGCCCAGCAGGATCACTGCACCGACCAGTGACACCAGCACGGAGCCGATGCTGAAGACGTTGTCGTTGATGCTCGGCACGCCCACGAGGGGTGAGATGAGCCAACCTGCCAGCGCGGCGCCCACGAGGCCCACCACGACGTTGAGCAGAACGCCCTGCTGGGCGTCGGTCTTCATGATCAGGCTCGCCAGCCAACCGACGATGCCTCCCACCACCAACCACACAATCAAACTGACCATGACACGTTCCTTTCTGTTGAGAAACACTGGACACATGACCTCGTCTTGACTGCAGGGCAACGAGGTCGCCCACCCCTGGAGGGCAAGCCTCATGCCGGCTTGGGGAAGCGGCCTGTGGACCGCCCGCCCCCGATGTCAGACCGAGGCGTGCGGGGCGCGGCACGTTTTGCCGGTGGCCGCTGGAATTTGCCGATGACGCCGCGCCAGGCTGGCGATCAACAGGCCCGCACCGAAGGCCCCGTAGACCAGGGCCATGCCCTGGCGCGAGGCGCGCCGCTCGAACCCCGGGCGCAGTCTGGGCGGCACGCCGCGGGTGTCCACCAGCCACGCCAGGGTGGTGACTGCAGCGGCCAGGGCCACGGGCTTCGCCAGGTCGTGCCCGGCGGAAGCCGTCTCCGGCGCCGACCCGTGCTCGGTGCGCGAAGCAGAGGATCGGTTGTCGAGCCACCGCCCCAGCAGCTCGTACAGCGCAGCCCACCACAGCGAGCTCAGATGGTGGATCAGCATCCCCCAGAACGTGAAGCGCCAGCTCGGCATGTTGGCGCGCAGGGCCCGGTCGCCATACAGCCAGTGACTGGGGGAGTTCAGCAAGGCCACACTGCTGCCGTGACGCTGGCGGCCGTGCCAGGCCAGCGCCAGGCTCGACAACAGGCTGGCAAGGGCCCCACTCCAGAGCCATTGGTTGGAAGCGAGCGGGCGAACGGTGTGTTCTCGGGACAAGTCGGTGGGTGCGAGCATGGTGAGGATTCTTCCGTTGGGGAGATCTCCCGTCGCAGCAATCGGTGTTCCGCGCCGGGGATCAGGCAGGCGTGGCCACCTGCGCACGCAGGAAGGCCAGCAGGCCCTGCTCGTCTTCGCTGAGTCCCTGAACCGGCGCCCATGCGGCCGATGCGGGCCACTGGCGGCACTCGGCGCAGCGCAGCACGTCCGGGTGAACATAGGCCTTGCGGCACACGGCCACGGTGTTGCCCAGTGCCTTCGCCACCTCGCGCAGCGCCGGCACCAGCGGCGCGTCTGGCGCCTCGGGCGAGCGCGGTACCAGCAGCGACCACGCCAGCACGCTGCCGTGCCAGGTGCGGAAGTCCTTGGCCGTGAAGTCGCCGCCCGACACCGCCCGGATGTAGGCATTGACCTCGGCCGAACCGATTGCATGCCGTGCGCCGCCGGCATCGGTGTACTGAAACAGGGTCTGGCCGGGCAGCGACTGGCACCGGCGAAGCACGCGGGCCACCCGGCGATCCTGCAAGGCCACGTCGTGCCAGACGCCCGACTTGCCGCGGAAGTGCAGCCGCACGCGGTGGCCTTCCACCTCGACGTGGCGCTGCCGCAGGGTGCTGAGGCCATACGAGCGGTTGTCGCGCGCATAGGCATCGTTGCCCACTCGCAGGCGCGTGCGATCCAGCAGCCGCACCAGCGCGGCGAGCACGGCGGTGCGCCCGGGCGCACCACCGCCGCCCGGTGCGAGGTCTTCGTCCACCCGCGCGCGCAAGCCGGGCAGCGCCTCGCCGAACGCCGCCATCCGGCCGAACTTGTCGCTGTCACGCACCTGGCGCCAGCGGGCGTGGTAGCGGTACTGTTTCCGGCCCCGTGCATCGCGGCCGGTGGCCTGCAGGTGGCCATCGGCCAGAGGGCAGATCCACACGTCTTCATAGGCGGGCGGGATGGCCAGCGACCGAATGCGCGCCAGGGTCGCCCGGTCGGCGCTGGCTCGTTCCGTGAGCCAGTGCCCGTCCGGTGCGCGGTAAGCGAAGCCGCCACCGCGACGCACGCGCCGGATGCCCTCGTCCCGGTCGTCCACGTAGACGAGGTCGGCGGCCTCGGCGACCTCACGGGCCTCGGCGGCCGTGCGCGGTGGCTCAGCCTCGCACGGGGAGTCGCTCGGCGGCACTGAGATGCGCCCGCAGGGTGGGCAAGGCGAGCAGCACGAAGCTGCGCACCTGCTGGTCGCGCGTGTCGCGCCCGGTGCGCTCGAACAGGGCCACCGTGTCTTGCTGCGCCCGTGCACCGGCCACATGCACAAACTGCCGATCAAACTCGGCATCGCTGGCCCGGGCCAGGTCATCCAGGATGCGCTGCCTTGGCTCCGACAGGCTGGTGGGCACGGGCACACCCAGCCGGCGCGCCAGCTGCTGCAGGCTCCGGTTCATCGCCGTCTGGTCGTTCACGAGCAGGGCCGCATACGAGCGCACGGCGGTGTGCCCCGCACGCTCCACACCCAGCTGCCCGACCCGCAGATCGAAAAGCCCCGCCTCGATCGCCTGCGTCACAAAGGCCAGCTCGGTGGCGGTCAACGCCGGCGCCGTGCTGGCAGGGGGTGGAACCGGAATCCCGGCCGCAGGAGGCGCATTGGCCAGGGTGGTTTCAGGCGAGGTCGTCGCAGCGGGCGGGGGATCGACATTGCCCAGCAGCGGCCGCCCCATGTCCGTGCCCGCCGCCACGGGCGCAGCAGCACCGTAGGCCGGGGCGGGCTGCACCGTCGAGGGCACGGTCGACACGACCGGATCCGATCGGGGTGGAGAGTTGGCTTCCGCGCCCACGACACCCGACACGGGCCGGGGTGGGCTCTGCTGCCGTTCGCAGGCTGTCAGTCCCCCCAACGCCACCAGCGCGGCCGGCCAGGCGCTGCGCATCAACGCTGCCTTCGTGATCATGATTGACACCTCGTTCATGCTGAATCGTCCGCACCCGACATGGCGCGGCTTTGTGCACCTTCAGGCAGGCTGCGTGCCCGCGTCGGATGCCGATCAAGCGCGCCGCGAGGGGCGTACCGTGTGCCGGGTCATCCGGCGCTCACGCGCCCTCAGCAGCATCGTCAGGCTGGGCGCGTCGCTGCGCCCGCCTTCCAGGTAATGGCAGATGTGCCGCAAGCCACGCCGCCGCTGGCACAGGCAACGAAAGCCAAGCAGGAGCGGCACCGCCACCAGCGTGCCGGCAAAGCCCCATACCCAGCCCCACAGCATCACGGACAGGAACACCGACAGCGGGCTGAGCCGCAGGCGCCGCCCCATCACCCACGGCGACACGAGGTTGGCCTCGACGGCATGGCCTGCCAGAAAGATCGACGCGGGCAGCAGCATGGTCCACGTCGCACCGAAACTCATGCTGCCCGCGAGCAGCAACAGCACGGTCACCAGCGCGGGGCCCAGGTAGGGGATGAAATTCAGCACGGCCACCACGGCGCCCCACAGCACCGGATCCGGCAGGCCGATGAAGGCCAGCGCGATGCCGGTCACCACGCCAAGGCCGATGTTGATGAGGCCCATGGTGCCAAGAAACAGCCCGATCTCGCGCCGCGCCTGCCGGATGCCGGACAGCAGCAGCGCCCGTGCGCGAGGCCGTCTCACCCCCTCCACCGTGCGGGTCAGCAACCACGATTGCGAGGCCAGCAGAAAGTACAGCAGGATGACCGTGGCCGACGCCTGCAGGGCAAAGTGCATGGCCTGACCGAAGACCACCCGGGTGAGCAGCAGCCCCTCTGTGGCCAGCTTGTCCTGGATGGAGTCGCCACCGTGCACGGTGGGAAGCGGTTGCGCGGCCCGGCGACTCGGGGGCAACATGGCCACGCGCATGCGCTCGATGGTGTCCACCACCTGTTGCACGGTGGTGGGGGCACGCTCGGCCCACTGCGCTGCCGGTCGGGCCAGCACGCTGCCGAGCCCGATGACGCCCGTCAGCATGATGGTGACGACCACCCCGGCCCCCCAGTGCGGCGGCACGCCCAGGCGGTGCAGGCGCTCCACCGGCCCGCTGAGCACGAACATCAGGGCCACGGCCACCGCAATGGGAATGAGGATGGGAGCAGCCTCCCGCAGCAGCACGAGCCCCAGCAGCGCACCCAGCAGACGCACCACGCCAGGCGGGATGTGAAACGGCGCGACCTCGCGCTCGGCCCGGGTGAAGGCCACCACCGGCGCGGAGCGCGGTGGCGAAGGCTCGGGCAGGCGGGGACGTGCAGGCTGTTCCATGGCCCGCAGGGGCAAGTGACATGCCTGCCATGGGCGCGCGCCTTGCTGTGGTGGCGCACTGCCGTCACACCGTCTCAGGAACCGCGCCATGGCCTCTCCGCCCGTTCTGCCTCCCGCTGTGCTGCGCGCCCTGCGCCATCTGCCCGCCCCCCTGCATCCACCGCTGACGCTGTTGATGCGTGCGGGCATGCGCTGGATGGACGAAGGGGCGCCGCAACTCGGCGCGGCGCTGGCCTTCTACACGATGTTCGCGATGGCACCGCTGCTGTTGATCGCCATCTCGGTGGCGGGCGCCGTCTTCGGTGTGGAAGCCGCGCGCGGCCAGATCGTGCACGAGATCCAGGGCGTGGTCGGCAAGGAGGCGGCCAAGAGCATCGAAGCCATGGTGGAGTCGGCCTGGCGCCACCCGGACGGGCTGCAGGCGGCGCTGATCGGCGGGCTCACGTTGCTGCTCGGCGCCACCGGGGTCTTCACCGAACTGCGCCGCGCGCTGAACCGCATCATGCATGTCGAGCCCGACACCTCGGCGCTCGGGGCGCTCGTGAAGGCGCGGCTGACCGGACTGGCTCTGGTGATGGGCTTCGGCTTTCTGGCCATTGTCTCGCTGCTGCTCAGTGCAGCCTTGCAGGCCTTCAGCGCGCTCATGCCGGGCGCGGTGGTGCTGGGCACGGTGCTGACGCTGCTCGAATTTGCCGTGTCCACGGCCGTGTTGGGCCTGGCCTTCGGCGCGCTGCTGCGCTGGGTACCTGACCGCGCACCCCGTTCCGGCGCCGTGTTTGCGGGGGCCCTGACGTGTGCCGTGATGTTCAACCTGGGCAAGTTCCTGATCGGGCTCTACCTGTCGCGCGCCAGCGTGGCCTCGAGCTACGGGGCAGCTGGGTCGTTCGTCGTGGTGATGCTGTGGGTGTACTACACCGGCCAGATCCTGCTGTTCGGCGCCGCGATCACCGCCGATGCCAGCGAGGCACGGGGGGCCAGCGCCCCCTCCCCGTCGGCCTGATTGCTCACGGGAACCGCCCCACGTACCAGGGGCGGCTTGCCGTGAGGATCAGTTCGTCGCGGCGCGCACCACGATGTTGTTGCGCACGTTCTTGACGTCCGGCACGTTGAGCGCGATCTGACCCGCACGGGCCTTTTCGTCCTGGTTCGAAGCGAAGCCCGACAGCTGCACTTCACCCTTCAGCGTCTCGACGTTGATGCGCATGGCGCTGACCTGCTTGTCCTCCGCAAACTTGGCCTTCACACGCGCCGTGATCGTGGCATCGTCCACGTACTGTCCCACCGTGCTCTGGCCGCTGGTGACGGCGCAGGCACCCAGAGAGAAGACGGAAGCGAGTGCAACGGTGGTGGCGGCGATGAATGTTTTCATGGTGAGCTCCTTGTTGATGAAAAAGGCGGCCCGATGGGGCCGGCCCACAGGAGAAGGCAAGCAGGGTGCCCATCCCCCTTGAACGTGGGGTCATCCCACCACAGCCTTGCCGCCCTCGCCAGACATCACCGCGCTCACGCGCCGCGCATCGCCGCCACGCTGGGCCAGCTTGCGCAACAGCTGCGCCGTGCCAGCCACACTGTGGTCCAGCGAGAACTGATGGACCACGCGCGCGCGCGCCCGCTGCCCCATGGCGGCGGCGCGCTCGGGCTCGCGCAACAGGCTCACCAACTGAGCTGCCATCGCGTCGTAATCGCCATCGCCCACCAGCCAGCCGCTCAGGCCGTGCTGAACCAGATCCGGCACCCCCCCCACGCGCGTGACGATCACGGGCACACCGCTGGACATGGCCTCCAGGACCGCCAGCGGCATGGCTTCGGAGCGCGACGCCGACACCACCACGTCGAGTTCGGCGTAGATGTTCGCCATGTCAGACTGCAGACCGGCAAAGTGCAGGCGATCCGTCAGGCCCAGGCGGGCCACCGTCTGCTCGAGCTCGGTGCGCAGGGGCCCCTCACCGATCAGCGCGAAGTGCACATCCGGCATGACCGCGTGCGCGGCCAGGGCCGCGCGAACGAAGACATCGGGACCCTTCTCGGCCGACAGGCGCCCGACCTGGCCCACCAGCGGCGCTTCGGGCGGCACACCCAGGGCCTGGCGCAGCGGGCCGTTGCGCACGCGACGCGGCACGAACAGCGTCGTGTCGGCCCCGTTCGGAATGAGGTGGAGCTGGGATGGGCTGACACCCAGCCCGAGCGCATGGAAGTAAGTCTGTCGGCACACCACACTGAGGTGCGTGGACGCCGTGCGGTGGACTTCGAGGTCGAGCGTGCTGAGCTGGCGGCCATGGATGGTGGTGATCACCGGCTTGCTGCACAAGCGACCGACCAGCGCCGACAGCAGGTGCGCGTTGGGCAGATGCGCGTGCAGCACATCAATGGCATGGGCCTTCACCAGGGCGCTCACGGTCTGAATGGCGCTCCAGGGCGGGTTGTCCGGCATCGGCGTCACGTACACCTCGGCGCCCAGCGAGCGCAGGTGGTCCGAGAGCTCACTCTCCCAGGGAAGCAGGACCGTGATGCCGAACTGGTCCGCTGGCAGCCGCTCGATCAACCGTGAGACATAGGTTTCCATGCCACCGACGATGGCGTTGCCCAGGACCTGAAGGACCTGGACGCGCTGAGATGCATTGGGCACGCTGGGCATGATGAGGCAGAGGTGGGTTGAGTCAGCAGCACCGAGGCATCAAGCGCAGGGGCCGGTCGAAGAGCGACGAATCCGGGTCATCGTCAGAGGGGGCCGCGGGCAGGCGGGCGGGCCAGGCGGTGTGCGAGGGGGCGGGCGGGCGGGCGGTAGGCTTGGGCAGATGAGGCCCCAGCCAGGCGGCGGCGGTGCCCCACCAGATGCGCTCGCGCGCGGCCGGCTCCAGCGCCAGCTGGTCCATCAGCGCCTCCACCCACCGGCGGCGCTCGATCAGCTCGGCGGCCGGACAAGGCAGGAAGCAGTCGCTGCCGAATTGCAGCAACTCGGGCCCCAGCACATCGAGCGCCCGGCGCAGCACTTCCAGCCGATAAGGCGGAGGCGGCCCGAACGAGATGTCGAAGCGGAAGGCCACCCGGTCGGGCGGCACGCCATTGATGAGGTCGATGACGCCCACGGCGATGGCCTCGTCCGTCCAGGGCCAGCTGAGGTGTGCCAGCGTCACCCGCAGGCCCGGGTGGGCCCGCAGTGCTTCGAAGAACGTTGGCCGGCAGAAGCGTCCCGATCGACCGTCGATGAAGATGCCGCTGTGACACAGCACCGGCATGTCGAGCCGGCAGGCCTCCGCAAAAACGGGTTGAACCACCTCGTCGTAGGGGTACCAGCCGGTGGGCACCAACTTCACGCCCGCCAGGCCATGGTCTTCGCGCGCGCGCCGCAGGTCGCTCGCCGCATCGACATCCCGTGGGTCGACCACGGCCAAACCCACCAGGCGGTCAGGGTGCGCCTGCACCAGGCGGCCGAGGTGGGCATTGGCGCGGCGCAAGGAGGCCGCATCGTCCAGGCTGTAGCCCGGGCTCAGAAAGGGCGCCAGCAGCACGCCGACGTCGATGTCGGCCGCATCCAGCGCCCGCACCACGCCATCGGCCGTTTCGTCGCCGGTACAGTGGATGTGGGCGTCGATCCGCATCGGGTGCCCGTCACACCGCCCGCGCCAGCATGGGCGGCAAGGCGGCCAGTGCCTGATCGGCCGCGCGACGGCCGGCGACGAAAGCGTGGTCCGAGTTGTAGTACGCCCACTCGCTGTAGCGCCCGGTCAGCACGATGCCGGCACTGGCCAGCCAGTCACGGATGCACTGCACATTGGCCGCGCGGGCGTGGTCGTACACGACATAGGCACACGGCATGTCGACCTGGTTGGCGGTGATCAACGTGTCGTCGTCGCGCAGCATGCCGACGCGTCGGCAATCGTCCACCACGCGGTCGATCAGAGCCTGGCCATCACAGGGCAAGGGCTTGCCCGGCGCGTAGGTGATCTCGCACGTCAGGCCGAAACCGCCCGGTGGATTGCAGTGCGGGCTGGCGTTGCCCTGCACGAAGATGCGGTGGAAGACGGTGTCTTCGGGGTAGTAGATCCAGTGCTTGTCGGTCAGCGCCTCGCGCGCCACGCCGAGGTTGACGCACCGCACCGACACATGGCGCAGCGCCTGGGCGGCCTCCCGCACGGCCTGCGGGGCTTCTTCGCCACACGCGGCCACCAGCTGCGGCAGCGGCATGGTGCTGATCAGGGTCTCGAAGCGGACCGTGCGGCCGTCGTCCAGGCGCACCGTGCGGTCGCGCGGCGACACGTGAACGACGCTGGTTCGCAGCGCGATCTCGGTGCCCTGCAGGTGTGGCAGGAAGCCATCCATCAGGGCCTGGAAGCCCCCGCGCAAGGGATAGCCGAAGCGTGCGTTGGGCCCCATCGGGGCAGGCGTGGGTTCGAGCGCGCCTTCGATCATCTGCGCCAGATCGGGCAGCGGCACGCGGCCACCCAGCCACGAGGTCTCCATCTCTTCGAGCGGCACGGCCCAGAGCTTCTCGTTGTACGGCGTGGCGAAGTGCCGTGCAATCCCCTCGCCCCACACGCGGTGGATGAACTCCTTGAAGTTGGCCGGCGGCTGGGACGCCGCGGGCGCCCCCTCCCCGGACAACGGGCCGAAGCGCGCCTCGATGGCGCCGATCAGGCACTCCTTGAGCACGGCCGGCGGCAGTCCATAGAGCGAACCCTGAAAGGGGTAGCGTGTGTACACGTTCTTGCTGTAGATCCACGCCTCGCGCTGCTGCCAGTGCAGGTTGTCGCCCAGCAGCTTGTCGTACAGCGCCAGCACCTCGGGCTCGTTGGAGAACATGATGTGGCCGGCGTAATCGAAGGTGAACCCCGCATCCTGGATGGAGCGGCACCAGCCTCCTACCGTGGCCTCGCGCTCGATCAACAGCGTGTCGCCACCCCGCGCATCGAGCCCCAGGTGGTAGGCGGCCGACAGCCCGGTGGGGCCCGCCCCGACCACGATGTGGCGGACCTGCAGCGGCGCCGTGCCCGTCGACGCGGTGGCCGCCGTCATGCCGGCCGGCCTGTCATCCGGGAACAGCCCGAGCTGGTCGGCGCGTCGACCCGGCAGGGCCGCGAGGGCCTGCTCCACCGTCTCCGCAGCCTGATCCCACGAGAAGCGCGACACCGTGGCCAGCCGGTCGGCATGGCGACGCGTGCGCCGGTCCTCGTCCTCGTTCAGCAGGCGCTCGCAGGCATCGATGAAACCCGCCGCATCGGCCGCCACCTCCACCACGTCGCCATACATCGAGACCACGTCGGCCACCGGCGTGCTGACCACCGGCTTGTCGGCGGCGAGGTACTCCAGCGTCTTGGTCGGGCTGATGAAGCGGGTCGCTTCGTTGAGTGCGAACGGCAGCAGGCAGACATCCCAGCCCGCCATGATCTGCGGAAGCAGGCCGTACGGCTGGGGCCCCAGCCAGTGGATGTTGGGCGCCTGCGGCAGGCTCGCAGGGTCGATCTTCACCACCGGGCCGACCATCACCACCTGCCAGTCCGGGCGCGACTCGGCCAGGCTGCGCAACAGGGCCGTGTGCAGCCGTTCGTCGATCACACCGACAAAGCCCAGGCGCGGCCGGGGAATGTGCTGCTGCAGCGCATCGGCCTCGGCCACCCGATCGGCATGTGACAGGGCAAACGCCGGCGCGTAATGCCGGGCATCCACCGCACTGGGCAGGCACTGCACATTCGGATGAAGGCCACGCCGCGCCTCGTACAGGCTGGGCCCGCCGGCCAGAACCAGGTCGGCGCACTTGAGCAAGGCCGCCTCGCGCTGCTGCATCTGACGCGGCGCCCCCAGAAAGGCCGAGAGCTCGTCCATGCAGTCGTACACGATGGCACGGGGTCGCAAGCCACTGGCCAGCGGCAGGGCCATGGGGGTGTAGAACCACAGCGTGGGCGCCTCTCCACCGGCGGCACGCAACTCGGCCTCCAGCAGGCGACGCAGCACCGGCAGCTGGTCATCGTGGAAGCCCGGGGCCTCCACGGGCGTGTGCGGCCGCCACACCTCGATGTGCTCGCCCACCGATGTCTTCTCCAGGCGCGCAGGGCCCTCGGCGCGCATCGGTTCCTCCACGTAGATGACACGCCGCGTGCGCGCCAGCCGCGTCAACAGGTGTTGCGGCCGCTGGTACACGAAGTGCCAGCGCAAGTGCGAGAAGACGATGAGCGTGTCCATGAGTTTGTCCTTGTGTCGTGTTCAATGGGGCCCGCGCAGGCGAACCTGCCAGCGGGCCAGCGCGCTGGCATAGGCCAGATCGAGCCGACGCGGCCAGGGCTCACTTCCTGAGCCAGTGACGCAGTGGTCCCACAGGCCGCTGTGGTGCCAGTGGTCCTCACGTTCCCAGTCGGGCCGGTCGAAGATCGGGTAGAGACACAGTCCGTGCACCGGAACGCCCTCGGCGAGCGCCAGCTGCACTTCGGTGGCCACTTCATCGAGCCACTCGGCGCGCCCCACCCCGATGTGGCTGGTTTCCGAGATCAGGATCGGCCGCCGGTAGCGACGCCATACGCCATACAGCAGGCGCGACAGCGGGCGCCGTCGCGGGTCACGCAGATGCCAGTGCAGGCGCCGCTCGGTGACGACCTCCCACTGGCCGTTGTGATAGTGGTTGACGCCGATGAGGTCGAGCGCAGCCGGGCTCCCGCCCAGCTCGGGCGCCAGCCGGCCGGCGATCATGTCCCAGGCCTGCCACTGGTAGCTCGCCACCTGGTCGGCCAGCGGCTGCAGTTCGGGCTGGTCGGCCGGTGGCACCACATGCACCACGGGCTCGACGTGCAGGAAGCGGGCACGCGGGTCGGCCTCCCGGATGGCGTCGATCGCCAGCAGCACGGCCTTCACAAGGCGGCGCTTGATGCTGAAGCCATCCGCCAGCGTGCTGCCGGCCAGACTGTCCCCGGTCGCCGCAGGAGGTCCGTACGGGTGCAGCATCCGGGTCTCGGCCAGCGCCCACGACAGAAAGCTGATTTCGTTGATCGGGGTGTAGACCGGGGGCGTGTCGCTGAACGGAGCCAGCGCCGCGGCCGCCTGGCCGGCAAACCGTGCAAATCGCTCGGGGAACCGGTCGTCCAGCAGGCTGATGTCGGGCGGGGTGCCGTAATGCATCAGGGTCCACAGCACCTGCACGCCGTGGCGCTGTGCGGCCTCGGCGATCTGCAGCGCGGGCCTCAGGTCCACCTGCCCGTCGCGCTCGCACAGCCGCCAGCCCACGCTTTCACGCACGGTGCGCAAGCCCCAGTGCGCCAGATGCCGGAAATCTTCGTCGAGATGTGCACGGTGCCCGCAGGACCGCGTCATGTCCAGCGGCACACCCTGGCTGTTGAGGTGGTCCGCTCCCTCGATGCCGCCCATCCAGAAACTGTTCAGCGGGGGCATGTCCGTGGGCGCCTCGGGCCACGGAGCCGGCAGGCCGGTCGCCATCCGGTCCGGCGTCACACGCTCAGAAGGTGAGCCAGGCAGTATCGCCGTCACGCGCGACCCCGCCGATCTTACTGACGCGTGCCGTTCGCGAGGTGGGCGCGCGGCACACGGACATCGTTCAGCGCCTCGCCCCCCGGACCCAGCTCATCCATCAGCTGTTCGCGCCGCACCAGCATGTCTTCCAGCAGCTGCGGCCAGTCCATGGTCGAGCGGGTCAGCTTGCGGAACAGCCGGCTTTCCTCTTCCTTGACGTGATGGCGCACATACTCGGCCAGCACATGAAAGGTGGCGGCGTACTTGTCATCGCCCGGCTGCATGCGCTGCAGTTGCCGGATGAGGACCCGCGTGCTGTCGTGCTCCACCTCGGCTTCGTCCACCAGCTCCGTGGCCGGCAGCACCTCGCGCACCGCCGGGTAGAACACTTCTTCCTCGAGCCGGGCGTGCAACTCCAGCTGCACGCAGGTCTGCGCCACGATGCGCGCGCAATATTCAACGTCCTCGGCCGCCCAGCGCTTCTCGAACTCGCGAAAAGCCGTCTGCGCCAGGCGGTGGTCTTCCTTGAGCATGTCGAGCACTTCGTGCCGCGCCTGCGTGCCGGTGCGGCTGGCACTGCGTGTGCGGGTGGCGGGCAAGGTCGCATGGGCGGTCATGGTGGCTCCTGGCTTTGGCACGCCGGCAGCGGTGTGCCGCTCGGTCGCACCGCTGGAGCAAACCACATACCTCCCCCGCCAATGGGGGGTACGGCGCTTGCCCCTCCGTTGCATGGAGGACCTCATGAGCGCAGACACCACCCCCCGCATTCAACCCACGCCGGAACCGGGCGGCTCCCGCGGCATGCCGCCCGGCGAGACCGTCCCGGTCCAGGGCGGCGAACGCGCGCCCCGCCTGCCGCACGAGCGCGACGAATCGAGCTCGAGCCAGGAACTGGGCGAATCACGCGATGTGATCGAACAGGCCGCACGGGACATCGAAGCTGGCATTCAGGACAGCAGCCTCGGGCCACCGATGGATGCGCTCTACCAGCGCCGGTTTCGCGGCCCGGACGGTCAGGAGGGACGGGGCCAGGACGATGCCACCGCCCCGTCCGAGCGGGACGCCCGGCATGCGTCCACCGAGCAGTCGCGTGGTACGCCACGGTCCTGAGAAGCCGCAAGCAGGCTTTACGGCAAGGACGGGCCGCGATGTGTAAATCGGACCGGAACGAGGCCGTTCCCTGGGGTCGTCCCACCTTGCCGGCAAACGGCGCGCCGGGGTGTCCGGTTCCACCTACAAGCGCTTACAAAGTGCTTCTGACCGGTTCCGAATGGCGCGCGCCGCCGGGGCCTCGAAGGGAGCGTGCGGATCGGATCCGGCCCTTTGGCAGATCTGACACGCGGGCCCTGTCAAGTTGACGCCTTCCCCGCTCCGTCCCTGCCGCACAGAGGCATGGATGTTGCGAAAACAGCGGGGTCTCAACCGACTTGACGAGAAGAGGACCCATGAACACACCCATGATGCGCGTGGAGCACCGCCAGCACCAGACGCTGACGCCCCGCCTGCAGCAGGCTGTGCGCCTGCTCCAACTGTCGTCGCTGGACTTTGCCCAGGAAATACGCGATGCGATGGGCAAGAACCCGTTCCTCGAAACGGAGGACGCGGAGCCCGGCGCGGAAGAAAACAGCACGTCAGGGAGCAGCGATGTCCCGACCGCAGTCACCACGGCGGCCAACGAACCCGTGATCGACAGCGCGCCTACCACGAGTGAAGCCGAGCCCGACGTCGAATGGGAGCGTGACAGCTGGCAGCAGAGCACCAGCCCCCGCAGTGGCAGCGGCGACGGCGAAACGAGCGTGATGGACATGGTGCCGGCCGACGTCGGCCTGCGTCAGCACCTGCACGCCCAGACCGGGCTGCGCCACCTCTCGCCCCGCGAGCGGATGCTGGTCAACTGCGTGATCGAATCACTGGACGACGACGGCTACCTCCGCTCGGCGCTGTGCGACGTGCCCTGCCTGGCCGAACTGGAACCGGAGGTCACCCAGGCCGAGCTCGACGAGGCCCTGGCCTTCGTGCAACGACTCGATCCGGCCGGCGTGGGCGCGCGCAACGTGGCCGAGTGCCTGCGACTGCAACTGCACCTCATCGAATGCCCGACCACCCGCGAGGTGGCCGCTGACATCATCGAGCACCACCTGGAGCGCCTGGCTCACCGCGACAGCATGAACCTGGCACGCGTGATGGACCGCCCCGTGCACGAGGTCGAAGCCGCCTGCAACCGCATCCGGCACATGGATCCGCGGCCCGGCTGGCGCCATGGTTCGGCCGACATCCAGTACGTCACGCCCGATGTGATCGCCCGCAAGATCAAGGGCCGGTGGACGGCCGTGCTGAACCCCGCCGTGGTGCCACGGGTGCGGCTCAACCAGGTCTATGCCGACCTGTTCCGCCGGCACCGCGACGGACAGCACTCGGAACTGGCCGCCCACCTGCAGGAAGCCCGCTGGACGGTGCGCAACGTGGAACAGCGCTTCGCCACCATCCTGTCGGTGGCCGAGGCCATTCTCGAGCGCCAGCATCACTTCCTCGAATACGGCCCGATGGCCATGAAGCCGTTGGGCCTGCGCGAGATCGCCGAAGAGGTCGGTCTGCACGAATCGACCGTGTCGCGCGTGACGAACAACAAGTACATGGCGACCCCCGCGGGCGTGTTCGAGCTCAAGTACTTTTTCTCGCGCTCCATGCCGACCCAGAGCGGCGGCACCTGTTCGGCCACCGCCATCCGGGGCTTGATCAAGGACATGATCGAGGCCGAGGACGGCGCCCATCCACTGTCCGACGCCGAGATCGCGCGGCAGCTGGCCCGGCAAGGTCTCACGGTGGCGCGGCGCACCGTCACCAAGTACCGGCAGTTGCTGAAGCTGCCGGCAGTGGAACAGCGCCGCCGCCACACCTGATCCGCAGCGACCGGGCGCGGGGGCCGCCCGTGCGGCCCCTGCAGCCGGATCACTTCGACTTGCTGCTGCCCGAGGCGCTGCCGGTGGTGCCGCTGCCCGACTCCTGGTCGATGGCGCTGCCCGACTGCCCCGACGCGCCGGTCTTGCCAGAGCCACCGCCGGTGGTGGAGGCCGAAGCGCCCGCACCGGTCGCACCCAGCAGACCCTGCGTGGTGCTGCCACCGGTGGCCGTCGAGGCCGTGCCCTGCTGCTGGCCGCCGAGTGCACCGGCGCTGCGAGCACCCGTTTCCTCACCCAGCATGCCGCCCGTCCCCGGGTTGCCCGACTGACGGCCCTGACGCCACTGGCTGAACTCGTCGGAGAAACGACGGAAGCGGTCCTGGCGCCATTGCCGGTAATCGTCGTCGAAAGTGCGGAGCTGCTCGGATCGCCACTGGTGGTAGTCCGGGTCGAACTGCTCGTCGTCGTGGCTGCCCCGGTGGCCCTGCCCCCAACTGCCCTGGCCCGACTGGCCCTGGCCCCAGTTGCTGCTCTGGCCCTGCCCAACGTGGCTGCTGCCCATGGTGTGGCTGATGCCACCCAGACCGGCCCCCTGCTGGCCCATCCCCTGGCCGTGCCAGTTGGCGCCCTGGCCCCCGCCCTGCCAACCTGGATGGCCCTGGCCGCCCTGATACGACCCTTGCGGACTGCCGCCAAACGGCGAATTGCCCTGATGCTGCACCGTCGGCCCGCCATACGGACTCTGGCTGCCCTGGCCGCCAAAGCGCGACTGTCCCTGGCTGTAGTTGCTGTGCTCCTGACCGATGCCCTGGTAGACGTGCTCACTGCCGCCGCCAATGCCGCTGCTGCCCCCGAGGCCACTGCTGCCACCGGCGCTGTGGAAGCCCATGCCGCTGCCCTGCCCCGCCTGCGAGGGCCCCGGGAAGCCGTAGTTGCTGCCACTGTCATGCGAGGCCCCGTGGCCACCGGACTGCCAGCCCGTGCTGCCACCATAGTCCCCGCCCTGACTGCCCATCTGACCGCCCATTTGGCCGCCCATCTGGCCGCCGCCATAGGCACCGCCCTGCTGCCCCATGTGCGTGTCGCGGGCGCTGTGCTGGCCGCCGCCAAAGCCCGATGCAGGGTTCTGCTGCCCGAACTGTCCTTGTCCAAACTGCCCTTGTCCGTACGGGCTCTGTCCTTGGCCGTATTGCCCCTGTCCGTATTGCCCTTGCTGCGTCTGCTGGTGTTCCGGACCCTGGTATTGCCCCTGGCCGGGGGTGTTCTGGCGCTGGTTCATCATGCGTCCTTTCGATGCGATGGTTGCTGTGTCCGAGGCCGGGTCCTGTCACGACACGGCAAACGAAGTTCGGCAAGCCCTGTTCCCGTGCGTCACCGCTTCGGTGCCCGCACACCCAGGTGCTGCAGTGCCTCACGGCAACCGCCGTCGGTGGGCTGGGCCGGGTCCACCAGAGGAATCAATGCGGCCAACGGCGCCACCGCGCTGAGCGCCGCGGCGGCCAGCACCTTCCAGCCCAACGGGTCGGGGTGCAAACCCACATCCGGATCGGCAAAGGTGCCCCCGATGTCCACCGGCGTGCGCAGCGACAGCAGGCTCATCTGCCGCGGACGGCTGTCGATGCGCAGCGCCAGCCGTTCCGTCGCCAGCGACACCGCCCCACTGGCGAGGATGGTCGCGGCAGGCGTGTCGACGACGGCGACATCGGGGCGCACGATGCCTTCGCGCGCCTTGAACTGCATGGCCGCGCAATGCATGGGCAGGACCTCGTCACCGCGCACCACCAGGCCCAGCGCCTCGGCCACGTGCAGGCTCATGGCCTCGACCAGCAACCGCGAGATGCGCCCCTCGCTGATCCACATGGCACCCTGACCCTGCAGCGACCCCAGCAGCGCGGCCGTGGAGCGCCCCGTCCCGTCCACCGTCGCCCGGCCCCCCAGGCGGCCACGCAAGGCCGGCGCGGCCAGCAACCCCTCGCCCTGGTTGGCCGACGCCTTGCGCACAGGCGCCTTGCCATCGCCCTTGCGTGCCACGGGGGACGGCGGCTCGGGCTGGTTGAGCCAGCGCGCCAGGTCGATGCCCGACCAGTCGAGATCGGCGTGCCACCGCAACGTGCTCTGCCGGCCGTCGAGTCGCACATCGCCGCTGACCCTGCCACCTGCGGCCTGCGCGAGCAGGTCATCGATGCGCAGCACCCCGCCCTGCAGGGTGAGCACGCCCTTGAGCGGCGAGAGCGGCTCGGCAAACAGCGCCCCCAGTTGCACCTCGCGCACGTCGATGCGCACTTTCGCGTCCATCGCCCGCAACGAGGGGACGTCGAACTCGCGCTGCGGCAGCACCGGCTCGCCCGGTGCGCGACGACGCTGTGCCGGCTCGGTCGGTGCACCGATGGCCGGTGCCAGGTCGGCCAGGGCCAGCAGGCGACCACCCAACTCGCCCTCCAGCAGCGGCACCGCACGCCGGCGGTCGAACTGGAACCGCCCGGCCAGTTCGCTGCGCCCGACGCTCAGCCGTTTCACATCAAGCGCCCACAGCTCGCCGTCCTTGCGCAGCTGCCCATCGAGGTTGAAGCGCGCCGTGGTGGGCAGCGTCACGCCGACGGCATCGCCCACGGCCGCGAGCGACCGGCCTTTCAGCGTCAGGCGCCCGTCCAGCTGACGCAGGCTCAGCACATCGTGGCTCACGCCCTCGAACGCCAGGGCGGCCCCGCCCGTGTCGGCCCGGATGCGCACGGGCACCGCCACGCTGGCGCGCCCCTCGGACAGCAGCGGCAGCACGCCACTGGCTTGCAGGCTGATCTCGAAGGGCTGCTTGCGGTAGCGCCCCTGCCCGTCCACCGCCAGGCCGGCCGCGCCGGCGCCTGCACGCCCGCCTTCCTGTGTGGTGGCATTCACTTTCAGGTTCAGATCGAGCACGGCATCGTCGAGTTGCAACTGGCCCTCGCGCACCACCAGGCGGTCGACCCGGGGCACGCCCTCCGACTGCGCCGTCGTCTGCTGCGGGGCCCGCCCGTCGGCGCTCATCCGCCAGTTGGCACGCCCCTCGCCATCGCGCATCAGCACGGCCTCCAGCCGTGATGCGCTCAGTTCGCTCACGCGCCATTGCGGCATCGGGTGCCCACGCCAGGCGGCCCACACGGTCGAATACGGCACCGACAACACCAGGTCGCGTGCATCGAGCATCGGCTTGCCCGTCTGCCCCGAGGGTGGCTTGAACCACGCTGGCTGGGGCACGACCACATGCCCGACCTCCAGCCGGATCCGGCCGATGAGCCGCAGTGCGAATGGGGCATCCAGCGTCACGGGCCGGCCCAGCTGCGTGCTCAAGGCTTTCGCGAGCGGCGCACGGGCCATCGGCCAGCCCAGCCACTCCAGAGCGCCCACCGCCGCCACCAGCAACAGCAACACCCCCGCCACCACGTGCCACCCTCGCCACCGCCGCAACCGGCGCTCGCGGGGGGATGACGGTGGAACGGCAGCAGCAAGGGGGGGGGTGTCGGGAGTCATCCGATGGAGGCTCAACGTTGAACAGGCCGGGGGCGACAGGCCACCAGGGCAAGCCGCATGCCGCGGTAAGCCTTACCGCGAACCCCGGTAATTTCTTCGGGCGAAAGACGCCAAAGCCGCACTCCTCGACGTTTTCCCCTGGTGGCGTCAGGGATGTCCCGAGCCGGTACGCTCCATGCTACGTCCGTGGCACCTTGTCACATTCACCACGAGACGATGCGCCCAGAGACCCGCCCCGGCCCTCTCCCGACACCCGCCTGTGTCGCCGTCGGGCCTGCTTGCCCGGCGTCATCCGGGATCGCCGCGTGAAGGCCGCGGCCGCCCGCGGCTGGCGTGGCCCGTTGTCCTGCTGGGCCCTGACGGCGCTGATGCTCTGCCACACCGTCGCGCTGGCCGGTGGGGCCAGCGAGCCCGCGACCGCCGTTGCCACCATCGAGCCGGTGCTCGCCTCGCTCGACGCAGCCCGCGCGGATCACCTGCTGCGCTTTCTGGGCTATGTGGTGTTCCCGGGCACCACGCTGCCGCCTCCGGGCCAGCCCCTGGTGGTGGCCGTGGCCGGCGCCGACGAGGTGTACCAGGCGCTGGGCCCCCTGGTGGCGCAACGCGTGAGCCACCAGCGGCCGGTCGTACGCCGCCAGATCAACGAAGGCGACCCGCTTCTCGGTGTGCACCTGCTCTACATCGGCCGTCGCGTCGACCTGCAGCAGAGCCCTCTCATGCGGGCGGCGCGGGCCGCGCCCCTGCTCCTGGTGACGGAGCACCCCGATGGTCTGGCTGCCGGAGCCCTGTTCAACTTCATCACCGTGCAGGAGCAGTTGCGCTTCGAGGCCTCGCTGATCGCCGCCGATCGGGCCGGCGTCACCGTCAGTTCACGGCTGCTGGCCCTGGCCGACCGTGTTCTCGGAGGACGTTGACACCATGGGTGCCCGACTGCCCTTCACACCGGCGTGCCGGCGGCTGGCCCGCTGGTGGATCACCGTGCTCGACCGCCTGGCCAACGGCCAGCAACGCGCGACCGCCACAGACGACTTCACCGGACCGACGCTGCGTGGCAAGGTCATGCTCGTCGTGCTGTCCACCACCGGCCTGGCCCTGCTGCTCAGCGCAGCGGCACTGCTGTTCTACGAGCAGCGCGCCTACCGGCACTCGCGCGAGGCCGACCTGCAGACGCAGGCCGACATCGTGGGCCAGGCCATGGCTGCCGCCCTCTCGTTCAAGGACACGCGCGCCGCGGCCGAGAACCTGCACATGCTGCGACTGCGTCCGCAGATCACGACGGCCGCCGTCTACCTCAGCAAGGGCGAACTGTTTGCGACCTACCTGCGCCCGCCCCAGCAGGCCACCGACATCCCGCTCACCACCGGCGATCCCGGCTTCGCGGTGCGTGGCGACCGGCTCGAACTCTTTCACCCCATCCGGCAGAACGACGAACTGCTGGGCTGGCTCTACCTGCGCACCGACAATGACCTGGCCGGGCGCCTGGGTGACTACGTCATCATCCTGCTGGGCGTGATGGCCGCGAGCACCGCCGCGGCGGCCCTGCTCACCACGCGACTGCAGCGCGCCGTGACCGAGCCCATCCTGCGGGTGGCCCAGGTGGCGCGCGACGTCATGGTCCAGCGCGACTTCTCGCTGCGCGCGCCCCGCACCTCGTCGGATGAAGTGGGGCAACTGGTCGATGCCTTCAACGACATGCTGGCCGAAGTGGCCGCACGCACCCAGGCGCTCGAGCAGAGCAACCATCACCTTTCGGTGGAAATGGCCGAGCGACGCAAGGCCGAAGAAGCACTGCGCACCGCAGCGCGCAAGAAGGACGAATTCCTCGCCACGCTGGCCCACGAGCTGCGCAACCCGCTGGCCCCCATCAGCAACGCCGCGGAGATCCTGCGTCGCACGGGCGACCAGGATGCCGCCTTGCGTCAGCGCGCGCTGGACATCATGGGCCGGCAGCTGCGGCAGATGGTGCGCCTCATCGACGACCTGCTGGATGTCTCCCGCATCACCACGGGCAAGTTGCTGCTGCACCGCGAGCGGGTCGACCTGCTCAGGGTGCTGAACGACGCCGTCGAGATTGCGCAGCCCATGCTGGAGACCCGGCGACATGCCTTCGAGCAGGCGCTGCCGCCCGGCCCCATCTACATCGAGGCCGACGCGACCCGCCTGGCACAGGTGTTCGCCAACCTGCTCAACAATGCCGCGAAGTACACGCCGGATGGCGGCCAGATCCGGCTGGCCCTCGACATGGATGCGGAAGAGGTGACCGTGACCGTCGAGGACAACGGCATCGGCATCCCGGCCGACATGCAGCGCGCCGTGTTCGACATGTTCGTGCAGGGCGGGCCGCCCATCGAGCACGGCCGCGCCGGTCTGGGTGTGGGCCTCACGCTTGCGCGGCAGCTCACCGCGCTGCATGGCGGGCGCATCGCGGTGCACAGCGCCGGGCCGCAGCAGGGATCGGCGTTCTCGGTGACGCTGCCGCGCTGCCCCGACCCTCAGCGCATGGCGCCCGACACCCCAGCGCGCCCCCCCACCGAGGCCCCCATGCCAGAAGGTGCCGGCCGGCTGCACGTGCTGGTGGCGGATGACAACGTGGACTTCGCGACCAGCCTCGCGCAGATCCTCGAAGGCCTGGGCCACCAGACCACGGTCGTCCACAATGGGGAGCAGGCGCTGGGCATCGCGCTGGCGCAGGCGCCGGACGTCGTCATCCTCGACATCGGCATGCCGGGCCTGAATGGCCACGAGGTGGCTCATGAACTGCGCCAGCACCCGCAGACCCGCGATACCCTGTTGGTCGCCATCACGGGCTGGAACCAGGACAGCGACCGGGATCGCAGCCGGGCCTCTGGCATCACGCACCACCTGGCCAAGCCCGTGGACGTGAACCAGTTGCTCGAGATCCTCCAACCCCTGGCCGATTCCACCGGCAAGCTGGAACGCCGCCCGGCATAAATTGCCGTTGACAGGGCCGGGATCGCGGTTTTTCCCCGGGCACGCCACGTGCCCCTTGGTGACACCTGGAACAACCCGATGAAGAGGTGAACAATGCACGCAGAAAAGCGATCACCCTGGCCGCTGACGGCCGGAGTCTGTGCCGCCGCGGCCATCCTGGCCGGATGCGGTTCGGCCCCCGTGCCGAGGGAGCAACTGGCCGTGGGACAGGCGTCCATCCAGGCCGCGCAAACGGCCGGGGCGGGCGAACTGGCCCCTGTCGAGTTGCAGCGAGCCCGAGAGAAATACGCCATGGCCGTGGCCGCGGCCAAGGAGCGCGAGTTCGCGGCAGCACGCAAGCTGGCCGACGAGGCCGATGTCGACGCCCAGGTGGCCCGCACCAAGGCGCAGGCCGAGCGCTCACGCCGGGCCGCAGACGAAGTGCGCGCTGGCGTGCGCACGCTGCAGCAGCAGATCAACAGCAACGCACCGGGCGGCGCCGGTGCAGGCGCAGGCGGCGCGGGCACCAGCCCCGGTGGCATGCCCCGCCCCTGAGCGCAGTTCCTCGCTTTTCCTTCCGACAGCGCGGCGCCGCGGGGCGCATGCCCACCGCCGTGACATCCCGACCCGCAGAGGTCGACTTGCAAGGACATCCCATGAGCACCCGACTGCCTTCCTCTCTCCCCCCCTACCGTCCGCAACGTCTCTGGGCCGTGCTGGCCGGCGTGGCCACCCTGACCCTGGCCGCCTGCCAGACGACGCCGCCGCGCAACGCCGAGCTGGAGCAGGCCCGTCAACTCGTCCAGACAGCGAGCACCAGCCCGGACGTGGCGGCAGGCGCGCCGCTCGAGCTCGAGCGCGCACGTCGCCGACTGCAGACCGCCGAAAAGAACTGGGCCGACGAACGCGACGAACGTGAGACCCGCCACCTGGCCTACCTGGCTGCCCAGCAGGCCCAGGTCGCGCTCAACGTGGGCGCGCAGTACGCCGCCGACCGCGTGGTAGCCGGGGGGGGCACCGCACGCGCCCAGGCAGAAGCCGAAGCGCAGGCTCAACGTGCCCGTCAGGCTGAAGCGCAGGCACGCTCGGCCGGCGCCTCCGCCCAATCGGCCTCCGAGCGGGCCCGCCTGCTGGAGCAGGCTCTGCGCGAGATGGCCGCCAAGCCCACCGACCGCGGCATGGTGATGGTGCTGCAGGATGTGCTGTTCGACGTCGGTCGCGCCGAGCTGCGCGAAGGCGGCAAGGCCCGCCTGGAAAAACTGGCTCAAGTCATGAGCCAGTTTCCCGAGCGCAAGATCATTGTAGAAGGCTACACCGACAGCACCGGCAGCGACGCCAGCAACCAGTCGCTTTCCGAGCGCCGCGCCGACTCGGTCAAGCAGGCCCTGGTCGGCATGGGCATCCCCGCGGAGCGCATCGAGACCAAGGGCTTCGGTGAAGCCCGCCCGGTGGCCAACAACAAGACGCCCGCGGGTCGCCAGCAGAACCGCCGCGTCGAGCTCGTCTTCTCGCAGGAAGACGGCCGCTTCGCCAACCCGAACCGCTGACGCACAAAGGGCCACCGGACGCCTGCCCGGTGGCCCTTTCACGCAAGGGGGTCAGCCGTCCTGGCCCAGCGTGCTCTGCGGCCGCACCGGAATGTCCGGCGAAAGCTGGGCGCCGGTCAGCGGCAACCCGCCCCCCTCGTCTTCCCAGGTCTGGACGGCTTCGGGCTGCGGTTGGGCCGCCGCGGCCAGTCGCAGGCTGCGCCGACGCGGCGACGCCCACTTGGTGAGCAGCGCGTATTGGCTGACGGCCAGCGCCGACATCATGAACAACGTACGGGTTCTCATCGTGTCCTCCTTGGGTCATTCCCAGTAAACGGCAGTGCCCCAATAGGACGCCACCTCCAGCCCCATGCCGTCCACCTCGGACAGGCTGGGCCAATGGTCCTTGTCGAACCCCGGGGCCTGCTCGAAGCGCTGCTTGTCTGCATCGAGCACGAAGCACTTGCGCACCGGGTCCAGCGTCAGCGCCCGCCACGGAAGGGCAAACAGCTTGTCGCCCATCCCCAGGAAGCCGCCGCTCGACATGACCGCGTAAGCGACGCGTCCGGTCGGTACATCCAGCATGATCTCGTCGATCTTGCCGAGCGTGTCGCCGGCGAGGTTGATGACCGGATCGCCCTCGAGCGTGCTGGCGGTCATCAGCCGCGGCCCTGGTCCGCTGGGGTTGGATGTCATGGGGCTGCCGTTCGAAACAGCCTGGGCACCGGATGTCATCGCGGGATTCATCTTTGACTCCTTTTCGTGAAGACCGGCCACCCCGTGCGGCCAGCGATGTCCTGATCGCGGCAATCCCGATGCCCGTCTCGCCGCATCGATTTCGCGTGGCAGAAGACCGCCCCTCGGGCACATGGTTTGCCAAGAACAGGGCATCCCGCCTGCGCGCGGGCCTTTTCAACATGCCATGCAGCGAGGACGTCATGCGGGTTCTGTATGTGGAAGACCACCCGGTCAATGTCGAAGTGATGCGCGCCCTGTTTGCCCTGAGGCCGCAGTTGACCCTGGACGTTGCCGTCGATGGCAGTTCGGGTCTGCGCGCCGCCTTGCGGACGCCCCCCGACCTGCTGCTGCTCGACCTGCGCCTGCCCGACTGCCACGGCACCGATCTGCTGGCCCGCCTGCGGACGCATCCCTCGCTGGCAGCCGTGCCGGCCATTGCGGTGACGGCCGAAGATGACCCCGACCTCAGCGCGTCGACCTTCGCCGACACGTGGTCCAAGCCGCTCGACATCCGGGGCGTGCTGGCCCGGCTGGACCAGCTCTACACCCGTCATGCGTTGAGCCAGACCCGTCAGCCCGCCGCCATGGCAGCATGACCCTGCCAGCCGGGCCATCACCATGGTGAGCATCGTCTTCGACATCACGCACACCACCACGTACCGCTATGCCAGGCCGGTGAAGCTCGGTGAGCACCGCGTGATGTTCCGGCCACGTGACAGCCACGATCTGCGGGTGCTGGCCACCGACCTGGAGGTGAGCCCGCCGGCCCAGGACATCCGCATGATCATGGATGTCTATTCGAACTCGGTGGCCATCGTGAAGCCGGCCGACGAGGCGCAGGAGCTGCGCTTCGTGTGCACCTTCACGGTCGAGCACACGGGCTCACGCGCGCTCGATCTGCCGGTCGACCCGCACGCGCGCCTCTATCCGTTCACTTACAGCGGAGAAGACCAGATCGCGCTGGCGCCCTATCTGCCCGCCTTCTACCCCGCTGAACAGGCGCGCCTGAAGACCTGGGCCCAGGGCTTTCTGGACGAAGGGGGCGGCCAGACCGACAGCCGCGAGGTGCTCGTGCGGATGAACAAGGCCATCCGCGAAAACATGAGCTACCAGGTGCGGCATGAGGAGGGCGTGCAGAGCCCGGGCGAGACGCTGGACAAGGGCAGCGGCACGTGCCGGGACTTCGCGACGCTGATGATCGAGGCCGCGCGCGCCCTGGGCTATGCCGCCCGGTTCGTGAGCGGCTATGTGTATGGCGCCGAACTCGAGCAGGCCGATTCGGCAGGCGCCACCCACGCGTGGCTCCAGGTCTACCTGCCGGGCGCAGGCTGGATTCCGTTCGACCCCACCAACGACCTCATCGGCGGACACGAACTCATCCGGGTCGGGGTGGCACGCCATGCCAGCCTCGCCTCGCCGCTGAGCGGCACCTGGACCGGGGCCCCTGCCGACTACCTCGGCATGACGGTCGACGTGCAGGTGCGCAAACGCAGCGGCTGACCCGGCCGCTGCGCGTGGACGCCCTCAGGGCGACGTGGTGGCCGAGTGGTCCTGGTCGTCCGTCTCGCTGTCCTTCAGGGGCACGGTCGCGTACTCTTTCAGGCGGTTGTAGAGCGTCTTCAGGCTCACGCCGAGCGTGGCCGCGGTGCGCTCCTTGTGCCGGCCGAGGTATTCCAGCGTGCTGAGCGTCACCTGCCGCTCCACCTCTGCCAGCGGCGTGCCCACGCGGATCTGCAGCACGGGCGCGCCCGACATCACCGGCAGCGGCGCCTCGGCCGTGGGCAGACAGTCATCCACAATGACCGACTCCGGCGCCATCACATAGGCGCGCTGCACGATGTTGCGCAGCTCGCGCACGTTGCCGGGCCAGCGGTAGCCCTGCATCCGAGCCAGCGCCTGGGGTGACCAGCGCTTGGGCTGCCCTTCGCGCCGCGAGATCTCTTCCAGGAAGTGCTCGGCAATCAGCGGCACATCCTCGGCACGGTCGCGCAGCGGCGGCAGGTGAATCGGGAACACGTTCAGGCGATACAACAGGTCTTCGCGCAGCTTGCCGCTGCGCACGGCCTGGTCCGGCGACCGGTTGGTGGCCGCAATGATGCGCACATCGGTGTCGATCGACTGGGTCGAGCCCACGCGCATGAATGTGCCGGTCTCCAGCACGCGCAGCAGCTTCACCTGCAGATCCAGCGGCATCTCCGTGATTTCGTCGAGGAACAGCGTGCCGCCACTCGCCCGCTCGAAGAAGCCCTGATGCTGCCGGTCCGCGCCCGTGAAGCTGCCCTTCTCGTGGCCGAAGATCTCGCTTTCGATGAGGTGCGGCGAGATCGCCCCGCAGTTCACCGCCAGGAAGGGCCGGTTGCGACGGCGGCTCAGGTCGTGCACCGTGCTGGCCACCACCTCCTTGCCACAGCCGCTCTCGCCCGTGATGAACACCGTGACCGCCGTGCCGGACACCCGCAGGATCTGCTCGTAGATCTTGCGCATGGGCGGCGAGCGCCCCCACAGCTGGCCGAAGTGGCCTTCCCGCTCGAGCCCATCCAGCAGCGTCGAGGCCTCGGCCTGCAGCGTGGCGGGCTTGATGAGCCGCGACAGGATGCCCGTGAGCTGCTTCATGTTCACCGGCTTGACCAGGTAGTCGGCCGCGCCCATGCGCAGCGCCTGGATCGACGTGTCGAGACTGGCATGGCCGGTGATCAGCACCACCTCGGTGTTGGCGAGGGCCTTGGCGTCTTCGAACAACTGCATGCCGCTGCCGTCGGGAAGCATCAGGTCGAGCAGGACGATGTCCGGCTCCTGCAGGGCCAGCTGCCGACGTGCGTCTCGCAACGAGCCCGCTGTGGCCACGGTGAAGCCTTCTGTGGCGATCATGGCCGCCATCATTTCGGCGGCGTCAGCCTCGTCGTCCACCACGAGTGCATGGGGCATGGGTCGCGCTCCTTGTGTGTTTGGAAAGGCATTGTGCGGTGCCGCATCGGCAGCGGCCAATGCGCACTTTTGTCATGCTTACAGTTGGACCGGCAGGAAGCGCCGGCAGCCCTGAAGCAGAAAGGGTTGTTGGGCAGGCCCGCGCCCGCGCTGCGCCCTTGTTCGCCGGTCAAAACCGCCGTGGGAGGCCGGTGCAACCGGCAAAATTTACCCACAGGGGCCGCCCGACACCGGTTCTGACCCCCCTGGTTTCGGGGGAATTCAGGGTCGACAACCTACCCGCATGGTGAATCCGGACACGCACCGCCGGAAGCGTTTGGTTTCGCCTTTTTACACATTCGGGGGCGCCATCGTCGGGTTAATCCGGACAGATCGCGCATTGCGGAAGAAGTGCGGCAAATGCAGGACCCGCAGGGCACCTGATCGCATCAAACGGGGTGCATCTCCCGAAGGCACGAAGGGAAATGACGGCATATCGCATGCCCGACCCGTCACGAAAGCAACGCCGGACGCCGCTTTCATGCACGCAACAAATTGCTGCGGGGCACAAACGTTGCCGTTTCGGTCCCGAGCCCAGACCGGGTTCTCTTTTTTCCAACCCTTCAGGAGTCACCATGCAGATCAAGCACCTTGCCGTCATTCTGGGCACCGCACTGGCCGCCCACGCAGCTGTTGCGGCGGACATCGACTGGGGCGCCCACGGGACGCTCGAACTCGTGGCCCAGACCGTCGATCCCGGAGCCTTCTCCGACACCATCTTCTTCACCCTGCCCAAGGACACCGGGCTGGCAGCCACGGCGGTGTCCAACAACCTGCTGTCCGTGCTCGGCATCGCCGACGGCACGCTGAGCCTGTACTTCGACAAGCCGGGCCCCGACACCCTGATCGGCAGCTTCGGCTTTGACGGCACGACGGGCAGCTCTTCGCTGAGCTTTGCACCGACCCTGGCAGGCGACTACTACTACCAGGTGACCGGGACGGCCACGGGTTCGTCGGGTGGTTTCTACTCGCTGAGCTCGACCACGCTGCCGGTGCCCGAGCCCCGCACCTGGTCGCTGGCCCTGAGCGGCCTGATGGCAGCCGGTCTGGTCGCCCGCCGTCGTCGCAACAGCTGACGCCCCTGCCCCTTCGCTCCGGCGGCAAGGGCCGGGGCGAGCTTCAGGGGCATGGCGCTTGCCGTGCAGCCGGCTCATGAACCGGCTCACGAAAGGAAGCGCCCATGTGTCCCGCAGATGACCCGTCGAACACCCTGCCCCCGCAACACCAGGACACCCAGCCTGGCCGGCAGGGCGACATGCAACCGCCCCCCGAGGCCGAAGCCGAACGCTACCGAGGCAATGCCCGGCTGGCCGGCAAGGTCGCGATCGTCACCGGTGGGGACAGCGGCATCGGCCGCGCCGTGGCGGCCTGCTTCGCCAAGGAAGGCGCCCACGTGGCGGTGCTCTACCTTGAAGAAGACGAAGACGCCGAAGCAACCCGTGCGCTGGTCGAAGAGGCCGGCGTGCAGTGCCTGACGTTTGCGGGCGACCTGGGTGACCCCGCCGTCGTGGCCGGAGCCGTGGAGGCCGTGCTGCAGCGATTCGGCAGCATCGACATCCTGGTCAACAACGCCGCCGAACAGCACCCGGTCAAGGACTTCACCGAACTGCCGCTGTCGCAGGTGGAGCGCACCTTCCGCACCAACGTGTTCGCGATGTTCGAGCTGACCCGCACGGTCCTGCCCCACATGAAGGAGGGCAGCTGCATCATCAACACCACCTCGGTCACGGCCTACCGCGGCAGCCCGGGCCTCGTGGACTACGCGTCCACCAAGGGCGCCATCGTGGGCTTCACGCGCTCGCTGGCGCTGCAGCTGGCCGACAAGGGCATCCGCGTGAACGCGGTGGCACCCGGTCCGGTGTGGACGCCCCTGATCCCGTCGACCTTCACCGCCGAAGAGGTCTCGCACTTCGGCAGCAAGGTGCCCATGAAGCGTCCGGGCCAGCCGGACGAGATCGCGCCCTGCTACGTGTTCCTGGCCAGCCAGGACGCCAGCTACATGAGTGGACAGGTGCTGCACCCGAACGGCGGCGAGGTCGTCAACGGCTGATGTCGTTCTGACCGACGCCGGTCACTTTGACGGGCAGCAAGGTCCCGGAAGGCGCCCGTTTTGCGCCGATCGCGACACGGCACGTTGCTTGCCCTTCCCCCACCAGGCACACGCCGTTCATTCATCAACCAACAGGAGAGAACCATGGTCACCGACACCACCACGACAACCGGTGATGCCACCCGCGTGCGGGAAGGCGTCGACCGAGCCACGCAGACTGCGCATGACACGATCGACCGCATGGCAGCCAAGGCGGCTCCGGCGATCGAGCAACTGCAGTCGGCCGCCAGCGGCGCGGCGCAGGCCCTGCGTGACAAGGCCGCCGCCCTCGGCGAGATGGAAGAAGCCTGGGTCGAATCGGCACGCAGCTGCGTGCGCCAGCACCCGCTGGCCTCGGTGCTGGTGGCGGTGGCCGTCGGCGTGCTGATCAGCCGGATGGGCAGCGACCGGGCATGAGCACAACCGGCACATCGCCCGACAGTGCGGCGGCCGGTGTGCCGCCGCCTGGGCATCCCCCGGGCTCGGGCGCGCTTCCTGGCTCATCCGATGAGCCACCAGCGACCCTTCCGATCGGCGCCCTGCTGAACGCACTGGCGCAGGAGGTGTCCCACGGTCTGCAGGAACGCCTGCACCTGATCGTGCTGGAGGCCCGGCAGGTGGGCCTGCGCGCCACGCAGATGATTCTGCTCGCCGTGCTGGCCGCATTGATGGCCTGCAGCGCCTGGGCCACCGTGCTGGTGGCGATCTACATGGCCTGCACGACGCATGGCGTCTCGTGGCCGGTGGCGCTGCTCATCGTGCTGTTCGTCAATGTGGCGGCGGCAGCCGCAGCGGTCCGTGTCGCCTACCGGCTCAACAGCCAGCTGGGATTCCCCGCCACATTGAGGATGCTGACGCACATCGGGCACAGCCATCCCGGCCCCGAGGCCGCGGCCGAACGCCCTGGCGTGACGCCGCCCACGCCCTACCCGGTCAACCCCACCGCGCCGCGGGCCTCACCGCCCGCCTGAGCGCACTGCGAGCCATCCCCATGTCCCTGAGTGAGCAGATCCATGCGACCGAGGCAGCCATCGCCGCCAGTGACGCGCGCCTGCTGGTCTGGCGCCGCGAGGCGCGCCGCACCGTGCGCGAGCGCCTGGTGCCCGGCAAGCGGACCCTGACCATCGCCGCCGCCGTGGCCGCCGTCTCCGGCGTCGTGCTGTACCGCCGGCGTGCGGGGGTGGCTCGGGCCTGGCGCCGGCTGGGGCGTCACCCGAATCTGGTCTTTCTGTTGCGCCGCCTGCCCATTGTGGGCGGCCTGCTGCCGCTGCCGCGGCGCGCTGTGCGCGGCGCGCAGGACACGGGCTCGGGGGGCGGCTGGATGGCCGCCGTGCTGCCGCTGCTGTGGCCGGTGGCCTTGCGGATGATGGCGAACCGCTCAGCACCGCAGCCCGACCCGCGTGCGCCGCGCGGTGGTGCCCCGGCCCCCTGAACGACGCACGTGGTGCACGCCCGCGCGGCTTCGCCGCCGCCCAACTGGCGCGCCAAGGTGCAGGCCCTGCTGCAGCGCCGCTTCGGCCTTCGCCAGCTGCGGCCCGGGCAGGAAGACGTCATCCGCCACGTGCTGGCCGGGGAAGACACCCTCGCGCTGATGGCCACCGGCGCAGGCAAATCACTGTGCTATCAGGTGCCGGCACTGCTGCTCCCGGGCCGCACGGTGGTCATCTCGCCGCTGATCGCGCTGATGAAGGACCAGTACGACCATCTGCGCGCGCTCGGCATTCCGGTCGTCTTGCGCCACAGTGGACAGCTGGCAGCCGAGAACGAGAAGGCTGCCCAGGCGATGGCCGACGGCAGTGCCCGCATCGTCTTCGCCACACCGGAGCGACTCGCCTCACCGGGGTTTGCACATGAGCTCGGCGCTCATCCGGTGAGCCTGCTGGTGATCGACGAAGCACACTGCATCGCCGAATGGGGCCATGACTTCCGGCCCGCGTTTCTGGAAATCGGGGCCGCGCTGCGCAAGCTCGGCCGGCCGGTGGTGCTGGCGCTCACGGCCACCGCCACGCCCGAGGATGTCGCCGATGTCATGCGGCAACTCGACCTGGCCGACATGCAGGTCGTGCACACGGGCCTGTACCGGGGCAATCTGCACTATGCGGTCGACCATGTCGAGTCTGAAGTGGCCCAGCGTGCCCGCCTGCTCACGCTGGTCCATGGCACCCCGGGGCAGGGCATTGTCTACACCAGCACCGTCAAGGCGGCCGAAGCCGTGCATGCCGAACTGCAATCGAGCGGCGAATCGGTGGCGCTGTACCACGGCCACCTGCCCCGTGGTCGACGCCATGCGGCCCAGGACGCCTTCATGGCGGGCGAGGCCCGCGTGATGGTCGCCACGCCCGCCTTCGGCATGGGCATCGACAAGGCCGACACGCGTTTCGTGATCCACCACCAGCTGCCCGCCAGCCTGGCCAGCTACTACCAGGCCTCGGGCCGCGCGGGGCGCGACGGGCTGCCCGCTCGCTGCACGCTGCTCTATCTGGCGCAGGATCGCCGCATTCAGCAGTTCTTCCTCATCGGCCGCCTGCCCAGCGTGGCCGACCTGAGAGCCGTGCACGACCAGCTGGGGGAGGCCGCCCCCGACGCCCCGGGCTGGCGCCTGCCCGAGCTGGAAGCGGCGCTGGCGCGGCCGCGCCAGAAGGTGCAACTGGCGGTGTGGTTGATGCGGCGCCACGGCCTCATTGCACGCGACCGCACCGGCGTGCTGCGCCGGCGTGGCGACACGCTGGCCGACGAGGCGCTGGCGCCATTGCTGGAAGAACACGCGCAACGCAAGCAGCACGACTTGGCCATGCTGGAGAACCTGGTTGCGTACTGTCAGTCCGGACGTTGTCGCTGGCAAATGTTGCTGCAACATTTCGACCCGGACGAGCCGTTCTCGCCTTGCGGCCACTGCGACAACTGCGAGCGTCTGGCCGCGGCCCAGCAGCAGGCCGACCAGCAGGCCGCCGATTCATCCCTCGAAGCACCGCAACCCGCCGACGACCGTCCCCGCATTCAGGTGGGGGATGCGGTGCGGGTGCCCCGATACGGCCGAGGCCGCGTCCTGGCCATCGACGACATCGGCATCACGGTCGGCTTTCCCAACGGTCCGGACCGCAGCTTTCTGCCCCGCTACGTGCGTCCCGCCTGAGGCCCCCGGTCGGCCCGCGGCTTGCCGTGATGCGGATGGAGCCAGCCCGGCTCACATCACCGGAGACCGCCATGCCCACCCCCGCACGCCCCGCCGAACCCACCCCGCCGCTCGACGACGATCAGGACACCTTCGGCCCGAGCGGCACCAGCGACGGCCCCAGCGACGTGCGCGGTCTCACGCCGCCCGACGACCGCGTCCCGGACCAGCCCGTCGAACAGAGCGGGATGCCACCGCCAGTGCCCGACCCGGACGGCCCGCAGAAGCTCTTTCCGGATCCACCGCCCATGGACCTGCCCGAAGACGCCCCCGAGCCGCCCGTGAACGACCCGGACCCCAACAACCCCACGGGGCCGCTGCTCGACGCGGGTCTTGCCGAAGACCACGACGGCGTGCGCTGAACGGCCTGGGTACGCCGCTTGCCGTACAGGCATCGGCGCCACCCATCGGGCATGGCGATTGCCCTCTGGGCGCAGCACCACAGGAGCCTTATGACCAAGCCTCTGCGCATTGCGTTGATCAGCGAACATGCCTCGCCCCTGTCTGGCGCCGGTGGCGTGGACGCGGGCGGCCAGAACGTGTACGTCGCGCAGGTGGCGCGCTGCCTGGCCCAGGCTGGCCATCAGGTTGATGTGCTGACCCGCCGGGACCACCCCGATCAGCCGGCCATGACCGTGATGCGCCCCGGTGTGCGGGTGTTCCACATCCCCGCCGGCCCGGCCTGCTTCATCCCGAAAGAGCGCCTGCTGCCGGTGATGCCAGCCTTCACGCGCGCGGCCGAGCAGCTGCTGCGCCATGGCCCGCGGTGCGACCTCGTCCACGCGAACTTCTTCATGTCGGGCCTGGTGGCCCAGCAGCTCAAGGCCTCGCTGGGCATCCCCTATGTCGTGACCTTCCATGCCCTGGGCCTGGTGCGGCGCGAACATCAGGGTGCCGCCGACGGCTTCCCGGGGATGCGGATCGACATCGAGCGCAAACTGGTGGACGACGCCGACGCCCTGATTGCCGAGTGCCCTCAGGACGAGCACGACCTCGTTCGGCTCTACAACGCCGACCCGGCGCGCATCCGCATGGTGCCGTGCGGCTTCGACGCAGGCGAATTCGGACCGCAGCACCGCCTGCGCGCCCGCGCCGAGCTGGGGCTGGACCTCGCCCCCGATGACTTCGTCATCCTGCAGCTGGGTCGGCTGGTGCCCCGCAAGGGCGTCGACAACGTCATCCGCTCGCTGGCGCATCTTCCGAGGTCCATCCCCGCGCGGCTGCTGATTGTCGGTGGCGACGGCCCCATACCCGACGCACAGCGCACACCCGAGATCGGCCGGCTGCGGGCCGTGGCCCAGGAAGTGGGCGTCGAAGACCGCGTGCACTTCATCGGGCAACGCCCGCGCGAGGCGCTGCGGCGCCACTATGCGGCCGCCAACGTGTTCGTGACCACGCCATGGTACGAGCCCTTCGGCATCACGCCGCTGGAGGCCATGGCCTGTGGCACCCCCGTGATTGCCAGTGCCGTGGGCGGCCTGCAGTACACCGTGACCGACGGGGTGACGGGACACCTGGTGCCTCCGAAAGACCCCGAGGCGGTGGCTCAGTGCCTGAGCCACCTGCATGCCAACCCGCGCCTCGCACTCGCCATGGGCCGCGCCGGCATGCGCCGGGTGCGCTCGCTGTTCACGTGGGAGCGCGTCAGCCAGATGCTGCTCGACGTGTATGGCGAGGTCCTGGACACCGGTCGCAGGGCGGAACTGGCGCATCACATCGACCTGCACGACCGTCCGACGCTGAAGGACTTCAGCGCGGTGAATTGAACCGAATTCAGCCTTATTACAAAGAAAGGGAGGACCCTTATGCCTGAGACCGTCGACCTGAAAGACAAGGTCGCCTTCGTGACCGGGGCCGCCAGCGGCCTCGGTGCGGCCATCAGCCGACGCCTGATCGAGCGCGGGGCCCGCGTGGTGCTGGCCGATCTGGCCGGCGACAAGGCGAAGATGCTGGCCGACAGCCTCGATCCGGAAGGCGAACGCACCCTGCCCATCCGTCTGGACGTGTCCAGCGAGCAGGGGGTGAGCCATGCGGTGGGCCTGTGCCTGCAGCGTTTCGGCGCGCTCGACATCCTCATCAACAACGCGGGCACCGACGTCACGGCCTCACTGGAAGAGGTGGGTGTCGAAGCGTGGACGCGCGTGCTGAACACCAACCTGCTGGGGCCCTTCCTGCTCACCAAGCTGGCCCTGCCCGCCCTGAAGGACAGCGACGGCGGCCAGGGCGGCCAGGTGGTGAACATCACCTCGACGGCCGCCGTGCGCGCCTGGCCCAACGCCAGCGCCTACCACGCCAGCAAGTGGGGGCTGCTGGGGCTGTCGCGCGCCCTGCATGCCGAGCTGCGCAGCAGCGGCGTGCGCGTGAGCGCGCTGGTGACAGGCGGCATGCGCACGCCCTTCCTGCTCGACCGCTTCCCCGAGCTCGACCCGCAGAAGCTGCAGGACCCGGCCCGGGTGGCCGAGGCCGTGTGCTTCATGCTCGACATGCCGCGCGACGCCATCGTGGCCGAACTGACCATCGTGCCGCCCGACGAGACCTCATGGCCCTGATGCGCACCACGGCCCGGCCCAGCGAGCCGGAGCCTGCCCCAGCCCGGCCGGTACCGCGCAAGCGCGCGGTGTTCCTGGACAAGGACGGCACGCTCATCGAGGACGTGCCCTACAACGTCGATCCGGCCCTGATCAAGCTCACACCCTCGGCCATCGAGGGCCTGCGGCTGCTTCAGGCCCGCGGCTTCGTGCTCGTGATCGTGACCAACCAGTCCGGCCTGGCGCGCCGGCTGTTCGATCGCCTTCAGCTGAACCAGGCCCTGGCCGCACTCCGCGGCATGCTGTCGGCCGCGGGCGTCCACATCCTTGACGTGTTTGTCTGCCCGCACGCGCCGGCTGCGGCTCTGGCCCCCGGCTGCCTTTGCCGCAAGCCGTCGCCGGGCCTGCTGTTGCAGGCGGCCGCGGTGCACCAGATCGACCTGCGGCGTTCGTGGATGGTGGGCGACATCCTCAACGACGTGGAGGCCGGCCACCGCGCCGGCTGTCGCAGCGTGTTGATGGATGTAGGCAACGAGACCGAATGGCGGCTGACGCCGATCCGCCGACCCGACCTGCGTGCGCCCAACCTGTTCGAGGCCGCGCAGGCCATCCTGGCACTGGACACCGAGCCCGCCCCTTCTGCCCCTTCGCACACGGAGAACCCATGATCACCCTGGGCATCAACGCCGCCTTCCATGATTCGGCCGCCGCACTGGTGATCGATGGCCGCGTGATCGCGGCTGCTGAGGAGGAGCGCTTCACGCGCATCAAGCACGCGAAACGGCCACTGCCCTTCACCGCCTGGGAGTTGCCCTTCCACGCAATCGACTTCTGCCTGGCCCGCGCCGGCATCACGCTGGCCGAGGTCGACCACGTGGCCTACAGCTACGACCCCAGCCGCTTCCTCAAGGAGCGACACATCGGCGACGAGATCACCCTGCCGCTGTCGCCCTCGGCCCATCCCGCCGGCGGCTGGGAAAACGTGTGGGACCCGCTGTTCGCGTCCTACATCGTCAATGCGCCCCGGCAATTGGCCAGCGGCGCGCCGCACCACCTGAAGGCGCGCTTCCGCGGTGTGCGGCATGATGGTCCCTACCGCTTCCACTTCGTGTCTCATCACCTGAGCCACCAGGCCAGCGCCTTTCTGGCCTCGCCGTTCTCGCGGTGCGCCGTGCTGACCCTGGATGGCCGCGGCGAGGACGCCACCACCACCTACGGCGTCTACCGCGACGACACCTACACGCCGCTGGGCGCAGTGTGCATGCCGCACTCGCTGGGCATGCTGTACGAGCGCGTGACCAGCCATCTGGGCTTTCTGCACTCGTCCGACGAATACAAGGTGATGGCGCTGGCGGCACTCGGCCAGCCACGCTTTGCGGATGCGCTGCAGGCCTGCGTGCATGTGGGCGACGAAGGCCAGTACACCATCGAGCCGCTGGACCTGGTGACGCTGTGCGGCGCCCCGCGCGAGAAGGGCGCCCCCCTGGAGGCACGCCACTTCGACCTCGCCGCCTCGCTGCAGAGCGTGCTGGAAGACACCGTGCGCTCGCTGGCGGGCTGGCTGCAGCAGCGCACGGGCGAACGCCAGCTGGCCATGGCCGGCGGGGTGGCGCTCAACTGCGTGATGAACGCGCGTCTGCGCGACAGCGGGCTGTTCGACGAGGTGTGGGTGCAGCCCGCAGCCGGCGATGCCGGTACGGCCCTCGGTGCCGCGCTGTGGATCGACGCCCGCGAGCGCGATGCTCAACCCGCTCCCAAGGACCGCGCTGCGCCGACCCGGCTTGCGCCCCGCGCATGGCGGATGGAAGACGCCCTGCTCGGCCCGGACTTCGACGACGACGCCATCGGCGCCCTGCTGACCTGGGCCAAGTTGCCTGCCCGTCGGCTGGATGACGTGGAAGGCGAAACCGCTCGCCTGCTGGCCGAAGGCTGCGTCATCGGTTGGTTCCAGGGGCGCATGGAATTCGGCCCGCGCGCACTGGGGGCCCGCTCCATCCTCGCCTCACCCATCGACCCGGCCATGCAGGCGCGCCTCAATGAGCTGAAAGACCGCGAGGACTTCCGCCCGGTCGCCCCCGTGGTGCCCAGGGAGAAGCTGGCCGAGTGGTTCACCCCGGCAGAGGCCAATCGGGGGGAGTCGCCCTTCATGCTCTTCATCTACGACGTGCCTCCGGAACAGGCCGACCGCATTCCCGCAGCCTGCCACGCCGACCGCACCGCCCGCGTGCAGACGGTCGACGCGCAGCGCCAGCCGCGCTTTCATCGCCTGCTGACGGCCTTCGGGGAGCGCACCGGGGTGCCGGTGCTGATCAACACCTCGTTCAACGTGCGCGGCGAGCCTGTCGTCTGCACGCCCAAGGACGCGCTGGACGCCTTCTTCAGCACGCCGCTGGACGCGCTGGTCATCGGCTCGTGGCTGATCGACAAGCGGAGGCTCACGGCATGATCCTGTCCATGGCGGTGGTGATCCCGACCTATCGGCGCCCGCAGCTGCTGGCACGCTGCCTGGACGCCCTGACGAAGCAGTCCCTGCCGAGCCACGCTTTCGAGGTCATCGTGGTCGACGACGGGTGCACCGAGGCCACACGGCAGGTGGTGGAGGACTTCAACCGCCGTTGCCAGGGCACGCCCACGTTTCACTACCTGCAACCGCGCGGCACACGGGGGCCTGCGGCCGCACGCAACCGCGGCTGGCGGGCCAGCTCTGCGCCGCTCATCGCCTTCACCGACGACGACACCGAGCCCGACCGCGACTGGCTGCTGGAAGGCTGCAAGGCCATGACCCGTGGCGGGGTGGCCGTGGGCGGCCGGGTGGTGGTGCCGACCCAGGCCCGCCCCACCGACCACGAGCGCATGACGCAGGGACTGGAGCAGGCGGAATTCGCCACCGCCAACGCCTTTGTCTGGCGGCACGCCCTGGTCGCCGTCGGGGGCTTCGACGAGCGCTTCAAGCGCGCCTGGCGAGAAGACTCGGACCTGCATTTCTCGCTCCTGCAACTCGGCCACGTCGGGTGGGCGCCGAAGGCCATGGTGGTACACCCGGTGCGGCCGGAGCGCTGGGGCGTGTCGCTGCGGCAGCAGGCCAACGTGTTCTTCGACGCACTGCTCTTCAAGAAGCACCCGCACCTCTACCGACTCAAGATCCGGCCGACACCGCCGTGGCACTACCACCTCATCGTGTTCGGCACGCTGATCGCGCTGGTGGCGCTGTGGCAGGATCTGCCTACCGTGGCCGCGGTGTCGGGCGCGGTGGCGCTGGCTGCCCTGCTGCGCTTCATCGCGCTGCGATTGAAAGGCGCCTCGCTGGCGCCGTCGCATGTGGCCGAGATGCTGGTGACCTCGCTGGTCATCCCGTTTCTGTCACTGTACTGGCGGGTGCGCGGGGCGTTGCACTTCCGCGTGCTGTTCTTCTGAGTCACACCGATGAACCGCCCCTTGCGCATCCTGACCTGGCACGTGCATGGCAACTACATGTACTACCTCAGTCAGGTGCCTCATCAGTTCTACCTGGTGGCCGATGCCGAGCGTTCGACCCACCACAGCGGCCGCAGCGGCACGCTGCCCTGGGGCGACAACGTGCACGACGCGCCCGTCGACCGGTTGCGCGACATGGCGTTCGACATCGTGCTCTTCCAGTCGCGCGAGGCCTACGAGCAGGAGCAGCACACGCTGCTGAGCGAGGCGCAGCGGCGCCTGCCGCGCATCTATCTCGAGCACGACCCGCCCCAGCAGCACCCCACCAACACGCGCCACTGGGTGCAGGATGGCGAGACGCTGCTGGTGCACTGCACGCCCTTCAACGCGCTGATGTGGGACAACGGCGACCAACCCGTACGGGTGGTGGAGCACGGTGTGAAGCTGCTGGCCCACGCCGTCCATCACGGCGAGATGGCAGCCGGCCTCGTCGTCGTCAACAACCTCGATCGACGTGGGCGGCGGCTCGGCTCGGACATCTACCGCCAGGCGAGCACGCGCCTGCCCCTGACGCTCGTCGGCATGGGCGCCGACCGCCTCGGGGGCGCGGGCGAGGTGACGCACCAGCAGTTGCCCGAGGTCATGGCGGCCCACCGCTTCTTCTTCAACCCCATCCGCTACACCAGCCTCGGTCTGGCGGTGATCGAGGCCATGATGGTCGGCATGCCCATCGTCGGGCTGGCCACCACCGAACTGGTGACCGTGATCCGCGACGGACACCATGGGTTCATCGACACCCGGCCCGAGCGCCTGATCGAGGGCATGCAGCAACTGATCCGCGACCCGAAGGAGGCCCGGCGCATGGGCGAACGCGCCCGACAGGCTGCCCACGATCGCTTCCACATCGACCGCTTCGTGGCGGACTGGCAGGATGTGCTCAGGCAGGTGGCGGGGTGAGCCGGCGCCCGGCACGCTGTTTGCCCGTCTCGCGTGAGCGCCGCGTGGCGCACCCGAGTCGAAGGTCCTCTTTCCATGCAGCCCGATGAGTCATTGTGGTCGGCCGTTGGCGAACGCGACGTCCGCCTGGCCCGTGAGATCCTGAGCGCCCTGGTGGGCGTCCCCCCCCATCCGATGACGGTGCAGCTGTGGAACGGAGAGGTGCTGCGGTTCGGCCGGGGCACGCCGCGCTTCGGGCTGGTCGTGCACCACCCCGCCCCGCTGTGCGAGGCCGCGTTGGGGGGCGGCGCGCTGCGCCTGGCCGATGCCTACTTCCGCGGCGAGATCGACATCCTGGGCGACCTGTACGCTGCGCTGAGCCTGAAGGACCACCTGGGCAGCGGCACGACCCCGCTGCAACGCGCGGGCGTGATGGCCAAAGCCCTGATGCTGCGACTGCGTGGCACGCCGACCGACCGCGGCACGAAAGGGTCTGCAGGCCTGGTGAAGGACCGCACCATCGCGTTCCACTACGACGTGTCCAATGCGTTCTACCGCCTGTGGCTGGACCGCCAGATGGTGTACTCGTGTGCCTATTTCCAGAGCCCCGATGACAACCTCGATCAGGCGCAAACGGCCAAACTCGAACACATTTGCCGCAAGTTGCGCCTGCAGCCCGGCGACCGCTTTCTCGACATCGGTTGCGGATGGGGCGCCCTCCTCATCCATGCGGCGCGCGAATACGGCGTGCGGGCGCATGGCATCACGCTGAGCCACCGCCAGCTGGAGCTGGCCCGGCAGCGGATTGCCGAAGCCGGCCTGCAGGGCCGCGTGACGGTCGAGCGCATGGACTACCGCGATCTGCCGGGCGAGGCCTGCTGGGACAAGATCGCCAGCGTCGGCATGTTCGAGCACGTCGGCCTGCGCAACCTGCCGCGCTATTTCACGATCGCACAACGGTTGCTGGTGCCCGGGGGGCTGATGCTGAACCACGGCATCACCCAGGAAGAGGACGTGTGGAATGGCACGCTCTCCACCAGCTTCATCAACCGCTACGTGTTTCCTGACGGACAGCTGGACCGCCTGAACCGCGTGATGGGGCACATGGAGGCCCAGGGTTTCGAGGTGTGGGATGTGGAAGGCCTGCGGCCGCACTATGCGATGACGCTGCGGCACTGGGTGCGCCGGCTCGAAGCGCGGCACGACGAGGCCGTTCACCATGTGAGCGAGATGGCCTACCGGGTGTGGCGCCTCTACATGGCCGCCAGCGCACTGCAGTTCGAGCAAGGCGACGTGAGCGTCTACCAGGTGCTGGCCTCGCGTCGGGTACAGGGTGTGTCGCCCCTGCCCCTGACGCGAGCAGACGTGTACGCCCCCAAGGCCGTCACGCAGCCAAAGCCGTATCGAGCAGCATCATGACCACGAAGCCCACCATCAGACCGGCCGTGGCCAGCCGCTCGTGACCCTGGCGGTGGGACTCGGGTATCACCTCGTGGCTGATGACGTACAGCATGGCACCGGCCGCAAACGCCAGCCCCCAGGGCAGCAGGATGAGCGACCAGCCCACCACCAGCGCAGCCGCCACCGCCGCGACCGGCTCGACCAAGCCTGACAGCGCGCCAATGCCGGCCGACATCACGCGCCCATAGCCGGCGCCCCGCAGGGCCACAGCGATGACCAGCCCTTCCGGCACGTCCTGAATGGCGATGCCCGTGCCCAAGGCCGACGCGGCCGCGGCATCGCCCCCGCCCCACGCCACCCCGATGGCCAGCCCCTCGGGCATGTTGTGCAGAGCCACCGCAAACACGAACAGCCACACGCGCTTGAGCCGCTGTGACAGCGCCCCCTGCGTCCCTTCAGGTCCCTTGATGAAGTGCTCGTGCGGCAGCCAGCGATCCAGCAGGACCAGGCACAGCGCCCCCACGAGGATGGCGCTGCCCACCAGCAACCCGGCCGGCCAGGGGCCGAGGCCCTGCTGCCCGGCGGCCGCCAGCGCGGGCACCACCAGCGAAAAGGCACTGGCGGCCAGCATCACGCCGGCCCCGAAGCCCATCATGGCGTCACGCGTGCGTTCCGATGTGGTCTGCGATAGCCACACGGGCAAGGTCCCAAGCGCCGTGGCGCCCGCAGCAATCAGCCCGGCCAGCGCCGCCTGCTGGGCGAGCGGCGCCCGCTGCCCGAGCATCGCCCAGAGGTCCACGCCCAGCGTCAGCAGACCGCCCGCGACGATGAGCACGCCCAGTGCCACGCGCCATGGCGCGGCGGTGCGCACGTGCAGTGCCCCCCCGGCCGTCAGGATGGATCGGCGCGGCCCGTTCATGGCTCAGATCGGCGCCGTGCTGCCCGGCGTGCCGCCGTTCAGGCTGCCATCGGCGCCCGCGCCCAGCTCGGCGCCGGTGGTCGGATTGGCCGCGCGGTCGGAGCTGGTGCGCACGGCGAGTCGGTCCACCAGGTCCAGCTCCTCGGACGTCATGCCCACTTCAGCCAGCCCGGTTCCACCGTCCACCGCCAGGTGCTCGTCACGGCTGTGGATGTACTCGAAGTTCTCGTCGCTGTTCCACGGGCCGCGGCAATCGCCGGCACCTTGCGAGGTGTTGAAGTAGGCGCGGGCAAAGCGCGGGTCACCGGGCAGCTTGCCGGGCGGGAAGTTGGGCTGGATCGCGTACAGCGCCTTCTCGAACGACTGCTGGTGCGCGATCTCACGCGTCATCAGAAAGCCGAGCGCCTCCTTCACACCCGGATCGTCCGTCGCGTTGATCAGGCGCTCGTAGATGATTTTCGCGCGCGCCTCGGCTGCAATGTTCGAGCGCAGGTCCGCGGTGGGGTCGCCGATGGTGTCGATGTAGGCGGCCGTCCATGGCACGGCGCCCGAGTTGACCAGCGGCGTGCCGCCGCCATACAGAACCTGGGTGACGTGGGAGTCGTTGCCCGGGCCGTTGATGGCGCGGAACAGATCCGCCTCTTCGTCCACGCCTTCGGCCATGCGCCCCTTGGCGCCGCGGTTCAGCATGGCCACGAGCGTGCCGATCACTTCAAGGTGACTCAGCTCCTCGGTGGCGATGTCCATCAGCATGTCCTTGCGGCCAGCGTCTTCCTCGCCCAGGGCCTGCGTGAAGTAGCGACAGGCCGCGGCCAGCTCGCCTTGTGGGCCACCGAACTGTTCCAGCAGCAGCTGGGCCAAGGCGGGATTGGTTTCCTGAACGCGTACGGTGTACTGCAAGCGCTTGTTGTGGGCAAACATGGAATCTCCTTCTGGGTTGAGGGGGGTCGCCAACCAGTCGGCGCCTGCACCGCCGCAGCAAGCGGTGATCCTGCCGGGTACCACGCGCCCGCGGCAACCGAAGCCCCGGGCACACGGCTTGCCGACAACGGCCATGTCTTCCTGCCTCTCCCGCCATGTCTGCTGTCACCGGTGCCCCGCTTTCTGACGTGGCTGCGGCTTTCGCCGGTCAGACGCCTTCGCGCTTGACAGACGGCGTCGCGCAGCGCGCCGCCTTGCGCCGGCATTACGAGACCGTGCGCCGCGAAACCACCGCCCGCACCGAGGGCCTCACGGTGGAGGACCAGGGCGCGCAAGCCATGCCCGACGCCAGCCCCACCAAGTGGCACCTGGCGCACACCACGTGGTTCTTCGAAGTGGTGGTGCTGGAGCCGGTGGGCGGCGTGCCGCCACTGCGGCCGGGATGGCATCGCCTGTTCAACTCGTACTATGAGGCACTCGGCCCGCGCCACCCGCGGCCCGAGCGTGGCCTGCTGACACGGCCCTCGCTGGCCGAGGTGCTCGTCTGGCGGCAGGAGGTCGACCGCGCGCTGATGCAGCTGATCGACGCCGCCTCGGATGCCGAATGGCCCCGTTTGCAGCAACTCGTGCAGATCGGCCTGGCGCACGAAGCACAGCATCAGGAACTGATCCTGACCGACGCCCTGGCGCTGTTCAGGCGTCACCCCGATGAGCCGGCGCTGCGCGTGTCCCGCCCGCTGCATGAGGCATCGGGCGCAGCCGCTCCCCTGGCGTGGCACACGATCGCCGCGGGCACCTACTGCATCGGGCATCAGACCGACGCGCCGGCCTTCGACAACGAAGGCCCGCCCCATGCGCAGTTGGTGGGCAACTTCGCGATGGCCGACCGACCGGTGAACGGGCGCGACATGCTGAGCTTCGTGGCCGAAGGCGGCTACCAGGACCCCCAATGGTGGTCGTCCGACGGCTGGGCGCTGGTGCAGTCCGAAGGCTGGCAGGCTCCGCTGTCATGGGCCGAGCACGCCGGGCAGTGGACCGTGTTCGGGCTGCACGGCCGCGTGCCGCTCGACCCCGACGCACCGGTGTGCCATCTGAGTTTCCACGAGGCACTGGCCGTGGCAGCCTGGGCCGGCGCCCGGCTGCCCACCGAAGGCGAGTGGGAGACCTGGGCCCGTCATCTCGGCCCACTCGACTGGTCGGCCCGGCCATTGCCACATGGCCTCGGCCAGGTGTGGGAGTGGACTCGCTCATCGTATGAGCCTTATCCCCGATATCGGCCCTGGCCAGGCAGCCTGGCGGAATACAACGGCAAGTTCATGGTGGGTCAGCAGGTGCTGCGCGGCGCCAGCGTGGCCACGCCCGCCTGGGAGACCCGCCCCAGCTACCGCAACTTCTTCCCCCCGCACGCGCGCTGGCAGTTCACCGGCGTGCGTCTGGCCCGTGACCTCTGACCCGGCCCGAAGGCCGCCTTCTCATGCAGACCTTTCCCTGGCCCTCCGGGCAGGCCGCTCGCACGCCGCCCGCCGCCCTGTACCACCCGTCTCCGGCAGAAGGCGACGAATTCGGCCCCGCCCTGCGCCGTGCCCTGGCACATCGCCCCCGCCGCATCGCGCCCGTGCACTTCTACGATGAGGCGGGCTCGGCCCTGTTCGAGGCCATCTGTCGCCAGCCCGAGTACTACGTGACACGCGTCGAGATGGGCATCCTGATGGCGCACGCCGAGGCGATCGCCGCTCGCATCGGACCGAATGCCGACATCGTGGAGTTCGGGGCCGGCTCCAGCCGCAAGTTCCGCCTGCTGCTCGAAGCGCTGCAGGCGCCGCGCCGCTACGTCCCCATCGACGTGTCCGGCGCCCACCTTCAGCGCGAGGCGCTCGCCCTGCGGCTGGACCATCCGCTGCTCGAGGTCAGCCCGGTGGTGGCCGACTTCATGCGGCCGTTCCGGCTGCCGCCGCTGGCCCCGCCCGCGGCGCGCCGTGTGGGCCTGTACCTCGGCTCGTCATTCGGCAACTTCGACATGGACCAGGCGCAGGCCTTCCTCACAATGGCAGGCCATGCGCTGGCGGGAGGCGGTCTGCTGATCGGGATCGACCTCGTGAAGGACCCGGCGGTGCTGCACGCTGCCTACAACGATGCGGCCGGCATCACCGCGGCCTTCAACCGCAACCTGCTGGCGCGCGCCAACCGCGAGCTGCAGACGGACTTCCTGCCCGACCAGTTCCACCACCACGCCTGCTATCACCCGGCACACCAGCGCATCGAGATGCACCTGGTGAGCAAGACCCGGCAGACGGTGCACCTCGACGGCGAGACCTACGACTTCCTCGAGGGCGAATCGCTGCACACCGAGTGCGCCCACAAGTTCACGCTGACCGGCTTTCGCGCGCTGGCTGAATCGGTCGGCTTGCAACCGGGCCCGGTGTGGCTGGACCCGCAACGCTGGTTTGCCCTGCAATGGCTGGATTGCCCGGCACACTTCGAGCGCCCCCGGGGGTGAGCCCCTGTGCTGCAGTGCCCGAGCCCGCGCCCGTGCGGGTGTCCGGTCCCGCCGACAGCAGCGCATCGAAATAGGCAATCGTCCGCCGCAGCCCTTCCTCCAGGCCCACGCGCGGCGCCCAGCCCAGGGTGTCGCGCGCCAGCGTGATGTCGGGGCAGCGCTGCATGGGGTCGTCCACCGGCAGGGGTCGCACGACGATCGGCGACGACGACCCCGTCAGGCGCACCACCAGCTCGGCGAGTTCACCGATGGTCGACTCCCGCGGGTTGCCCAGGTTCATCGGCCCGGTCACGTCGTCCGGTGTGGCCATCAGGCCGATGCAGGCCTCGATCAGGTCGTCGCGGTAGCAGAAGGAACGGGTCTGGTTGCCGTCCCCATGCACGGTGATGGGACGGCCCTGCAGCGCCTGGACGATGAAGTTGGACACCACCCGCCCGTCATTCGGGTGCATGCCGGGCCCATACGTGTTGAAGATGCGGGCCACCTTGATCTTCACGCCATGCTGACGGTGGTAATCGAAGAAGAGCGTTTCGGCGCAGCGCTTGCCTTCGTCGTAGCAGGCGCGTGGGCCCGTGGTGTTGACGTGGCCACGGTAATCCTCAGGCTGCGGGTGCACGGTGGGGTCGCCGTACACCTCGCTGGTCGACGCCTGGAAGATGCGCGCCCGCACCCGCTTGGCCAGGCCCAGCATGTTGATGGCGCCATGCACGCTGGTCTTGGTGGTGCTCACCGGGTCATGCTGGTAATGCACCGGTGAAGCCGGGCAGGCGAGGTTGTAGATTTCATCGACCTCGACGTACAGCGGAAAGGTCACGTCGTGGCGCATCAGCTCGAAGCGCGGGTGGTCCAGCAGGTGTGCCACCTGGCCGCGCCGCCCCGTGAAGAAGTTGTCCACGCACAGCACATCGTGGCCCTGCTCGAGCAGGCGCTCGCACAGCGCCGCCCCCAGAAAGCCGGCACCGCCGGTCACGAGAATGGATCGGGTCACAGCAGTGTCCATGGGGTCTCCGAATCGACGGTCGCTGGGTAGAAACTTCGTTCAGGGCTGGGTGTGGGGCTTGCGTCGGCCTTCTCCGTCCGACGCAACAGGCTCAGAGCGTGATCCACCACATCACAAGGGCCGACCGCCATGGCGCACTCGTGGCCGGTGGGGCAACGCGCGTGGGTGCAGGGCCGGCAGGGCACTTCGGCCCACAGCACGCGGTGCAGTTCGGGCCTGCCCGGCGCCCAGCGCGCCACTTCGGCACCACAACTGATGACCACGCTGGGTGTGCCCACCGCCGCTGCCACGTGCGACACCCCGGTGTCGTTGCTGACCAGCAGGCGCGCGCCTTCGATCAGGGCCCCGACCGTCCAGAGCGGAGTCAGGCCCACGAGGTTGACGCATCGCCCGGGCGCCAGCCCCTGCAGCGCGGCTTCCAGCGCGGCCACCACCGGCCCTTCGGAGGCCACACCGGTCAGCACCAGCGTGAGGTCGTGGGCCGTGGCCAGCGCCCGGCCCACCTGGGCAAACCGGGCAGGCGGCCAGCGCCGAGAGGGCCACTGCGCGCCGGCATGCAGGCACACCCAGGGCCGTCCCGGCGGTGCACCCCGGGCGCGCAGCAGGCCGCGCGCGGCCTCGCGGTCGGCATCCCGCACGGGAAACGCATCGGCCGGGCGAGCCGGGCCCTCGTGCAAGGCCGGCCCGCCCAGCACGGCGATCAGGCGCATGAGCCGCTGGGCCTCGCTGCCCGCCTCGGGCCAGGGCACCGACAACCCCGGCTCGGGCGCCGCGCGATCGGGCTCGTGGAAGGCCGCCACATGGCGCGCGCTCCACGCCGCCACCAGGCTGTTGGTGAGCCGCCCGCTGCCATGCAACTGCACCGCCAGATCAAGCCGGCGCGCCTGCATGTCGGCCACAAAAGCAGGCCAGGCCGTCTCATCGGGCACCCGTTCGGGCAAGCCCGGGTGGCCCGGAAACTCGATGAACTCGTCGATGCAGGCCAGGCGGCCGACCCACTCGCGGGCCCAGGGCAGGCCCACCAGCGCGATGTGTGCGTCCGGGAAGCGCCGTCGCAAGGCCTGCAGCGCCGGGACCGCGCACAACATGTCGCCCAGCACCAGCGCACGCAGCACCGCAATGCGGCGCACCGGGCCAAGGCCCGGGTCGGAACCGGGTTCAGCAGGTGGCGCGTGCATGCACAGGCTCCACGGGGGCCAGCGGCTGCGCCAGCAAGGTCCTGGCTGCGATGGCCACGTCGTGTGGCGCCACGTTGCGCAGGCAGGGATGCCCGGGCTGGGGGCACACGCTCTGCAGACAATCCCGGCAGGGCACGTCGTGGCTCATCACACGAGCCGGCACCTGCCAGGGGGTGTGCTGCGGGTTGGTCAGCGCATACAGGCACACCACGGGCGTGCCCAGCGCGGCCGCCATGTGGGCCGGCCCGCTGTTGTTGCCGATGAGCAGCGAGGCACCTTCGATCAGCGCAGCCAGCTCACCCAGGGTCAGCTGCGCGCAAAGGTCGGCGGTGGGGCCGGCGATCGCCTCGCGCGCGGTGCGGACCGCTTCCCGCTCGTCCTCGCTGCCGCAGAACACGCAGGTCCAGCCCTCGGCCACCAGGCCGCGCACAGCCTCGCCCATCATGGCAGCGGGGTAGCGGCGCGAAGGCGCGGTGGCGCCCGGGTGGACGACGATGTAGGGCCCGCCGGGCATCACGCCGGCCGCCAGCAGCGCGTTGCGCGCGGCCAGCCGATCCGCATCCCGGACGGTGAGGCCCAGCCGCAGCGAGTCGGGCCGCGGCACGCCCAGCGTGCCGACCAGGTCCAGTTGTCGCTCGACCTCATGCCGCATGCCGGGCCCGAGCTTGTCGACGTCCCGGCGCCAGTGCGACAGCAGCGCGTAGGGGTTCTCGCGCGCGTGGGCGACGCGCACCGGGATGCCGGCCATGCGGCACAGCATGGCCATGGGCAAGGGGCTTTGCGTCGCCGACGTCATGACCACGGCCACATCCACACGCTCGCTGCGCAGCCAGTTCACCAGGTCGGCCTCGTCGTCGACCACCCCGGTGTGCCCGGGCTTGACCCACGATGCCCGAAACACCGTCACGCCATCGACCATGTCGAGATGAGGGGCCAGGCGGGCCCCGGAGGGAGAGGTCAGCAGGGTCAGCTTTGCCTGGGGCGCCGCCTGCTTCAACGCGCGCATGGCCGGCGTGCACATCAGCACATCGCCCATGTTGTCCAGCCGCACGACCAGCACGTGCCGCCAGGCCGAGGGCACCGGCGCGGGGCTCATGCGTCGGCTCCCGCCGGCACGGCCAGGCGGGGCAGGCAGCGCACCAGGGTCAGCGGCCGGCATTCATCGCGGGTGGCGGCCGGACGACGCGCCGCCTCGTACGCTGCGAGCGTCTGCTCGGCGGCTCGTGCCCACGTGAAGAAGGTGCGGGCGCGCAGCAGGCAGCCCATGTCCATGGTGGCGGCCGCACGCGGGTGCTCGGGCCAATCCGCGAGCTCGTCACGCAATGCATCGGGGTGGGCGCGGTGCAGCACGCGGCCGGCTGCGCCATCGGCCACCAGAGTGCGCAACTCCTCGTCCTCGCGCGAGGGCAGCACCAGCACCGGGGTGCCGCAGGCCATCGACTCCCGCGGGCACACATGGGCCGGATCCCAGTCGGCCGCCGGCAGCACCGTCACATCGGCCGCCGCACAGGCCGCACTGCGCAAGGCCGCCCCCTGCAGGCCGGCGTGCTGCGCACCCAGCCAGTGCAAGGGCTCGTCCGGCATCCTCAAGGGCGCCATGCCCAGCGGCAACAGGCTCAATGCATGCGCCGGCAATTTCTGCAGGGCCCGCAAAAAGGGCGCGTAAGCGCGCCGGCTGGCACTCCCCGCCCCCCCTGGCTGGCCCCACAGCACCAGCAGGCCGTCTTCCGGCAAGCCCATGGCGCGCCGCAACGGCCCGCGCGCCCGCGGGCGAAACAGGCCCGTGTCCACCCCGTGGGGCACGGCGCGCACGCGACCACGCAGCGCACTGAAACGCTCGATGACGGTCTCCCGATGGTGCTCGCTGCGGCACAGCACCGCGTCCGCACGGCGGGCCAGCAGGCGCTCGATGGCCAGGACCGCGTCACTGCACTGGGTGGGGTCGCCCTGCAGGCTGACCGAATCCGGCGACCACACCAGCGGCAGCACCCGGCCCGCGGTCAGCCGCAGCCCGGCCAGACCCGCCAGGGCCCCCCAGGCGTGCACCACGTCACAAGGCCACACCCCGAGTGCCGTGCGTTTCACCGCGTCGGCAAAGGCCATCACCGTTCGGCTCAGGCTTCCCTGATCGTCCAGCGGCCAGGCGGTGCTCAGGCCCACGCGGTAGATCCGCACGCCGGTCTGCACGTCTTCACAAGCCGGTTCAGCGGCATCGTGACGGCAGCGGTAGATGTCGACGGCATGCCCTTGTCGCGCCATCGCGATGGCCAGGGGCAGCACCGCCTCATGTCCACCCGGCTCCGGGGGCACCCGGCCGCCCGGTAAAGGGTCGGGGATGTCGATCATCGCCACGCGCCGGGCGGGCATCTTGCGGGCACTGGAGGTGGACATGGCGAGCTCGGGCAGAAGGTGGCTTCGGGGTGGCCGGCTTCGGCAAGTGGCATGCCCGGGACGAGCGCACGTCGCGCTGCGGCAGCGGGAACAGCACTTGCCCGTGACGGGCCCCTCGCCGGAGACCCCAAGGACCGACCGTGCGCCTCGTCTACCTCACCGAAACGTATCCGCCCGAGATCAACGGCGTGTCGCTCACCGTGGAGCGCACTGTCGCGTTCCTGCGGCGACAGGGTCACCAGGTGAGCCTGTTCCGACCTCGTCAGCGGGACGAAGCCCCACAGGACTCCCGCGACGAGTGGCGCACGGCCGGCCTGCCCATTCCCATGTACCCCGATCTGCGCTTCGGCCTGGCCTGGCCTGCCGCCGTGCGTGCCCGCCTGCAGCAGCTGCGGCCAGCCCTGGTGCACCTGGCAACGCCCGGCCCGCTTGCGTGGGCCGCGATGCGCGCCGCGCGGCAACTCGACATCCCGGTGACCACGGACTTCCGCACCAACTTCCACCTCTACAGCGCGCACTACGGGCTGTCGTGGCTATCGCCGGTGGTGCTGCGCGGCCTGCGCGCCTTTCACGATGGCGCACAGCGCAACCACGTGCCCACCGAGCTGGCCCGACGTGAACTGGCGCGCGCCGGCTTTGGCCAGCTGGAGGTGATCGGACGGGGCGTCGACACGGAGCGGTTTCATCCGCGCCACCACTGCGAATCCCTGCGGGCCCAGTTTGCACCGCCCGATGCGCCGCTGCTGCTGTATGTGGGACGGCTGGCCGCCGAGAAGAACGTCGACCTCGCGTTGCAGGCCTTCGAGGTGGTGCGCGCCGGCATGCCGCGCGCCAGCATGGTGGTCGTGGGTGACGGCCCCGCGCGGCGCACGCTGCAGGCCCGCTACCCCGCTGCGCACTTCGTCGGCATGCAGTCGGGCATGGCGCTGTCGCGGTTCTATGCCACCGCCGACCTGTTCCTCTTCCCGTCGCTGAGCGACACCTTCGGCAACGTCGTGCTCGAGGCGCTGGCCAGCAGCCTGCCCGTGATCGCCTTCGACCTCGGTGCAGCAGCCGAACTCGTCCAGGGCAGTGGGGCCGGCCGGGTCATTCCCGTGGGGCACCCCGAACAGTTCATCACGGCAGCGTGTGCGCTGGCCTGGCAGCACCGCCATGCCGCCGCCCAGCGCCAGCGCGCACGGTCCGTGGCCTTGAAGGCCCGCTGGGATCACGTGCTGAGCCAGTTCGAACACAGCCTCCTGGAGGTCGCCCATGGCAGCCACGCCCCCGGAACAAGACAAGCCCGCGCCGCCTGAACTGACACTCTGGGCCGCCGCCCGCACGGTGTGGCCCTGGCTGTGCCGTGGCAGCCTCACCTGTCTGGAATGGGAACGGACCTGCGCGCGCTGGCTGCATCGGGCCACGGTGTGGCCCTCGGTGCTGATCGCCATGCGGGCCGTCAGCGGCCTGTCAGACGGGCTGGTGTGGTATCTCGCCTTTCCCGCGTTGCTGTTGTGGGGCGGGCCCTCCGGCCTGCACTGCGCCCTGCGGCTCGCCGGCATGAGCGGCGTGAACCTGCTGATCTACAAGGCACTGAAGCAGGGCACGGGCCGCCCTCGCCCGTTCAAGACCTGCCCGGGCATCCGCGTGTGCGCGCGGCCACTCGACGAATACAGCTTTCCCAGCGGGCACACGCTGCATGCCGTGGCCTTCGGTGTGATCCTGTCGACCTACTACCCGGTGCTCGCGTGGCCACTGGGTGTGTTTGCCGCGCTGGTGGCGCTCTCGCGCGTGGTGCTCGGGCTGCACTACCCCAGCGATGTGCTGATCGGCGCGCTCATCGGTGCGGTGTCGGCCTGGGCCACGCTCAATCTGTTCTGACGCGATCGGGCGTGCGCGCGGCGCGCAGACTGGCCTTCACGCGACGGTGCCGACGCAGCCGCGTGCGCAGCCACCACCCCCACGACACGAGGAAGTAGGTCAGCAACCCCAGGCCGCACGCCATGACGAGCAGGCCCAGCAGCAGCGGCTTGCCGACCCCCGCGAGTTGAACCCGGGTGCGCTCCCACCAGCTGGCGGACGGCTCGGCGGCGGGCTCGCCATCCCGGGCCGCGGCCACGGCGGGAGGCGCCTCGCCGGAGGCGACCTCTTCACCCAGCATCGTCTTGCCCAGGTGCCAGGCCCCGTAATACAGCGGTCCGAACGTCACCGGGTTCGAGACCAGCGTGCTGCCCACGGCCGCCGGCAGGTTCGCGCGCAGCACCACGGCCGCGGCTGCGCTGGCCGGAATCTGGGCCACCGGAATCAGCAGCCCGAAGAACATGCCGACCGCCATCCCCATGGCCAGCCCACGGCGGCTCATGTGCCACAGCCGGGGATGCTGCAGCGTGGGCCCGAGCCACCGCAACCAGCGGTGGCCTTGCAGGGCCTCGGGAGAAGGCAGATAGCGGGTCAGCAATGACATGGCAGCGGGTGGACGGGCGGCAAAGGGCAGCGGAAAAACAGCATAGCGCCGAGGGCCACACCCTGTTGCGAACGGGCCCAATCTTTCACACAGCTTCACATGCCATGGAGCGGCCCCGCGGCTTTCAGGCATTGCGCTTGCCGCCCATGGGTGTTGCCACCTCTTCAAGGAGCCGCCATGCCCGATCCCGCAGAACAAGCCGCCGACGACCCGAACTCGCGTGCCATCGTCGACACCCACGATGCGGCCTCGATCGCCCACTGGGCCGAGGCGCTCGGCCTTACCACCGAAGCGCTGGAAAGTGCCGTGAAGGCCGTAGGCCCCCGCGTCGACCGCATCAAGGACCACCTGACCGGCGGGATGGCCGGCACACAGCAGGGAGGATGAACGCGGTACGAATCCGTACAGATTCCGCGTTCATCCGCCCCGGGTGCGCGCAAACGGCGTCGACCTGTGCTATCAATGCTGCATTGCAGCACTTTCATCAGCCATGCCGGTCACCGCCGCACGGCGCATTCAGGTCGCACAGCAGTTCGTCCGCTTTGGCTTTGGCGAACATGTCGACGAGAACGCGCCCTTCTACGCCAACGATTTCCTCACCCAGGAACTGACGACCACCGAAGTTCAGGCCGTCCTGTCCATCGTGCCCCGCTTCAACGCGTTTGTCGGGGTGGCGGTGGCCGGGGGCACCGAGCGATTCCGGGGGCGCATCCGGGGCTGGAAGTTCGGGCGCGAGGCGTCGGTGCCCATTCTGGTGGTCACCCTGCCTGACTGGAGCCACCAGGTGGAAGAGCAGCCGCTGGGCGCGCCACTGGGCCGTCCGGTGGACGAAGCCGAACACGCCGCTCTGGTGGCCGAGTTGAAGGAAACCTTCGAACACCAGCTCGACGCACAGCGCTTCGGCCCGCACCCCAGCTGGGGCAACGCCTACGCGGCCTGGTGGCGCTGAGCGGGCGCCGCGGTGCGGGCGCTCTCAACCGGTCGGCTCGTGGGCTGCGCACAGCTCGGCCATGAACGCCTCGGCCACGCGCGAAGGTTGGGCCGCACGCCGCCGGATGGCCACAAAGTGGACCTCGTACCTGCATTCCGGGTGGGCAATGCGCTGGATCAGGCCGTGCTGCTCGAACGTGGCCGCGTAGTGGTCGGGCAGAAAGCCCAGGTAGCAGCCTGACAGGATCAGCGTGGCAATCGCCTCCTGGTCGCTCGCCACCGCACGCCGCCGCAACTGGAAACGGTGGGTGGCGTCCATGTTGGGCGAGTGGAAGGTCAGGCCGGCGTAGTCGTAGTCCTGCAGCTCGCGCCAGTCCAGGGTCGCATGGTCGACGCCGAACAACGGGTGCTGCCGGCCGCAGTAGAGGTACATGTGCTCGCCGAACAGGCGCTCGTAGCGCAGGCTGTCCGATCGCCGGTGATCGGGCACCACGCCCACCTGCAGGCGGCCGTCCATCACGGCGGCTTCGATCTCGCTGAGCGTCGACACCGTCAGCGCGAGCGACACCGCCGGCGCTCGTCGCCGGAAGGCGCGGATGGCCTGGCCGATGCGCGCCTGCGGGTTGGTCACGGTCTTGTCGAACAGGCCCACGTGCAGCTCGCCGACCAGCTCGGCGTGCATGTCGCGCACGTCTTCGCGAAACGCGTCCAGCGCGCCCAGCAGGCGCAACGCCCCATCGTAGACGCGCTGGCCATCGGCCGTGAGCGCAAAACCGGCCCGCCCCCGACGGCACAGCACCAAGTCGAGCCGCGCCTCCAGGTCCTTCAGATGCCGGCTGATCGTCGAGCGCCCGATGTTGAGCTCGAGCTCGGCCGCAGCCAGCCCGCCGCACTCGACCACCGAGCGGAAGATGCGCAGCAGACGCAGTTCGGTGTCCCCCACCTGACCCAGCAAGGCCTTCTTCACCATGAAAGTTTCAATCCTCTGCACGCGAACATCGACACATGGCAGTTTATTGGAACTGGCGATCTCTTCAGAATCAGCGGCAGACCATCCCCTTCCGGACCTGCCGCCATGGACCTCAGCGACCTGCCCTCCTCCGCCACCGCGCTGCCCACCGAGGCCCAGCTTCGCGCGCACTGGATGCCCTACACCGCCAACCGCCAGTTCCGCGAAGACCCGCGGCTGCTGGTCGCCGCCCAGGGCTGCCACTACACCGACGCCACCGGCCGCGCGGTGTTCGACGGCCTGTCGGGCCTGTGGACCTGCGGCCTCGGCCACGGCCGCCGCGAGATCGCGGATGCGGTGACGCGTCAACTGGCCACGCTCGACTACGCGCCGGCCTTCCAGTTCGGCCACCCGCTGTCCTTCCAGCTGGCCGAGCGCATCGTGGGCCGGATGCCCGAGGGCCTGAACCACGTCTTCTTTGTCGGTTCGGGCTCGGAGGCCGCCGACACCTCGCTGAAGATGGCGCGGGCCTACTGGCGCCTCAAGGGCCAGCCCGGCAAGACGCGCTTCATCGGCCGGCTCAAGGGCTACCACGGCGTCAACTTCGGTGGCATCAGCGTGGGCGGCATCGGCGGCAACCGCAAGCTGTATGGCGAGGCCCTGCACTGCGACCACCTTCCCCACACCCAGCTGCCCCGCAACGCCTTCACCCGCGGCATGCCGGACGACGGCGCCCACCTGGCCGACGAGCTGCTGAACCTGATCGCGCTGCACGATGCGTCCAACATCGCGGCCGTCATCGTCGAGCCGTTCTCGGGTTCGGCCGGCGTCATCGTGCCGCCCAAGGGCTACCTGCAGCGCCTGCGCGAGCTCTGCACGCAGCACAACATCCTGCTGATCTTCGACGAGGTCATCACGGGCTTCGGGCGCACGGGCGCCTGGACGGGCGCCGAGGCCTTCGGCGTCACGCCCGACATCCTGAACTTCGCCAAACAGGTCACCAACGGCGTGGTGCCGATGGGCGGCGTGGCCGTGCGCAGCGAGGTGCACGACACCTTCATGGCCGCGGGCGGAGCATCCCACGCCATCGAGTTCCCACACGGCTACACCTACTCTGCCCACCCGGTGGCGTGCGCAGCCGCGCTGGCCACGCTCGACCTGCTGGAGCAGGAAGACGGCCCCGGCCGCGTGCGCGCCCTGGCCCCGCACTTCGAGCAGACCGTGCACAGCCTGAGGGGCAGCCCGCACGTGACCGACATCCGCAACATCGGCCTGGCTGCCGGCTTCACCATCGCCCCGCGCGACGGCGACCCGACGCGCCGCCCGTACGAGATCGCCATGCACTGCTGGCGCCAGGGCTTTTATGTGCGCTTCGGTGGCGACACAATCCAGCTGGCCCCGCCGTTCGTGAGCACGCCGGCCCAGATCGACGACCTGGTGAACGCCCTGGGCGATGCCCTGGCCGCCACCGCCTGACCCGCCTGCCTTCCACCTTGCCCTCAGGACCGAACCCCACCATGCACACCGTCGGACACTTCATCAACGGCCAGCACGTCAACGACCCCAACGCCCGCACCCAGCCGGTCTTCGATCCGGCCCTGGGCGTGGCCACGCGGCAGGTGGCGCTGGCCTCCACGGCCACCGTGCAATCGGCCATCGCTGCCGCCGAAGCCGCCTTCCCGGCCTGGCGCGAAACGCCGCCGTCCAAGCGCGCGCGCATCATGTTCCGCTTCAAGCAACTGCTGGAAGAGCGCGCCGAGCAGCTGTGCGCGCTGATCACCGCCGAACACGGCAAGGTGCTGAGCGACGCGCTGGGTGAGCTGCAGCGCGGCATCGAGAACGTCGAGTTCGCCTGTTATGCGCCCGAGCTGCTCAAGGGCGAGCACAGCAAGAACGTCGGCCCGGCCATCGACTCGTGGAGCGAGTTCCAGCCGCTGGGCGTGGTGGCCGGCATCACGCCGTTCAACTTCCCCGCCATGGTGCCGCTGTGGATGTGGCCGCTGGCCGTCGTGTGCGGCAACACCTTCGTGCTGAAGCCGTCCGAGAAGACCCCCTCGTCCACGCTGTTCCTGGTCGAGCTGGCCAAGGAAGCCGGCCTGCCGGACGGCGTGCTGAACATCGTGAACGGCGACAAGGAAGCAGTCGATGCCCTGATCGACAGCCCCGTGGTGCAGGCCATCAGCTTCGTGGGCTCCACGCCGATCGCCGAATCGATCTACACCCGCGGCTGCGCCACCGGCAAGCGCGTGCAGGCCCTGGGCGGCGCCAAGAACCACGCCGTGGTCATGCCCGATGCCGACCTGGACAACGCCGTGTCGGCGCTGATGGGTGCGGCCTATGGCTCATGTGGTGAGCGATGCATGGCCATCCCGGTGGTGGTGGCCGTGGGCGATGCCGTGGGCGACGCGCTGGCCGAGCGCCTGGCCGCGGCCCTGAAGCAGATGAAGGTCGGCCCCGGCACCGAGCCGGGCAACGACATGGGCCCGCTCGTCACGCCGGCCCACTTCGAGAAGGTCAAGGGCTACGTCGACGCGGGCGTGGCCGAAGGCGCCACGCTGGTGGTCGACGGCCGCCAGACCCGCATCGCCAGCGCACCGGAAGGCTTCTTCCTGGGCGGCTGCCTGTTCGACCACGTCAAGCCCGGCATGACGATCTACCGCGACGAGATCTTCGGCCCGGTGCTGAGCATCGTGCGCGTGGGCTCGCTGGACGAGGCCATGGCCCTGATCGACGCCCACGAATACGGCAACGGCACCTGCCTGTTCACGCGCGACGGCGAGGCCGCCCGCTACTTCACCGACCGCATCAAGGTCGGCATGGTGGGCGTGAACGTGCCGCTGCCGGTGCCCGTGTCCTTCCACAGCTTCGGCGGCTGGAAGCGCTCGCTCTTCGGCGACCTGAGTGCCTACGGCCCCGATGGCGTGCGCTTCTACACCCGCCGCAAGACCATCACGCAGCGTTGGCCCTCGTCGGGCGTGCGCGAGAAGGCCGTCTTCACCTTCCCGAGCAACCAGTAAGGGCCGCGGCGCGGCACACCCGGGGGCGGCTATGCTTGCGGCCCAGCCCGCCCCGTTGCCATGCCCCTGACCCTTGCCGCCCCCGTCCACAGCGAACTGCTGATCAAGAAGAGCCGCTTCATCGGCTGCGTGCAGGCGGTGCCCGACCGCGCCGCGGCGCAGGCCATCGTGGCCGCCCTGTGGGCCGAGCACCCCACCGCCACCCATGTGTGCTGGGCGCTGCTGGCCGGTGGCCAGTCGGCCGCGGTGGACGACGGTGAACCCAGTGGCACGGCAGGGCGCCCCATGCTGGAGGTGCTGCGCCGCCAGGACCTCGAAGGCGTGCTGGCCACGGTGGTGCGCTACTACGGCGGCATCCAGCTGGGCGCGGGCGGCCTGGTGCGCGCCTACACCGACAGCGTGGCCCAGGCGCTGCTGCAGGCCGAGAAGGTGCCGATCCGCCGGCTCACTGCGCTGTGCTGCGAGGCGCCGTATGCGCTGGAAGGCCTGGTGCGCCGCGAGCTGGACGCAGCCGGCGCGCAGCTGCACGACGTGGCCCACGGCGAGGCGGTCGTCTTCCAGTTCAGCGTGACCGAAGAAGCCGCAGCGGCCCTGCAGGCCCGCCTGAACGAGGCCGGGCACGGTCGCTTGCGCTGGCCTGACCCCCAGCACTGACCCCCCGCACGCACGGCCCTCACGCCGAGCGCCTGGCCGCTGCAACCCCCATCGCGCGCGCCTGGTCCAGCCAGCCGGCCACCTTCTGCGGCGAAGCCGTCTTGACCGGCCCCCACTGCACCACGCTGCGGCAGCGGATGCCACAAAAGCCCAGCACCTGGTTCTTCAGCACGCGGCGCCCGGGCAGGCCGAACACCAGCCTGTCCCACAGCGGCGGCGTGTCGGACGTGATGATGACGTCGGCCGTGCGGCCGCTCAGCAGCTTGTCCCACATGAGGCCCTGCGCGCGGTACTTGAAACCGAAGCCCGGCGTGAGCGCCCGGTCCAGCACGGCCTTGGCCTGAGCCGGCATGGCGCCCCACCAGTAGGGATGAACCCACAGCATGTGGTCACACCAGGTCATGGCCTCTTGCCAGCGCTGCAGGTCGGGCTCGAGGGGGGCGTTGGCATGCCCGTAGCCGGCGAAGCCGCCCTTGTCGAACGCCATCTCGGACAGTTTGAGCACGCGCACCTCGGCGCCCGCTTCCTGCGCACCGCCCGCATAGGCTTCAGCCAACCCTTCCGACAACGAGCCCGCCCGTGGATGGGCCGCCCAGACGAAGACACGCTGTGCCATGGTCACTCCCTTTTCTTCTTTGCGCCGAGATGTGGCAACGCCACGCCCGTTATACCGCGTGACCCCACACCGGCCGGCCAGGGCGGAAAATGGCGGTCTGCCTCCCTGCTCTCCCCCTTCTGCCATGCACGTTTCCCGTCGCGCCCAGTCCATCCAGCCCTTTCTTGCCATGGAGTTCGGCAAGCACGCCGCCGCACTCGAGGCGGCCGGCCACCGCGTGATCAAGCTCAATCTGGGCGAGCCCGATTTCGGCGCCCCGCCGGCCGTGCTGGCTGCGCTGCGCAACGTGGCCGACGGCACCCCGCTGCCCTACACCGGCGCCCTGGGTCTGCCCGCCCTGCGTGAGGCCATTGCCGGTTTCTACCAGACCGCCCACGGCGTGACCGTGGCGCCCGAACGCATCGTGGTCACAGCTGGCGCCTCGGCGGCACTGCTGCTGGCCACCGCCGCGCTGGTCGACCCGGGCGACGAGGTGCTGGTGGGGGATCCGTCCTACCCGTGCAACCGCCAGTTCCTCAGCGGTTTCGGGGCCGATGTGCGGCTGGTGCCCACGGACGCCAGCACGCGCTTCCAGCTGGATCTGGCGGCGGTGCAGCGCCACTGGAGCGCCCGCACCCGCGGCCTGATGGTGGCAACGCCGTCGAACCCCACGGGCACCTCGGTGCCGCCTGCCGAACTGGCCGCGATGTGCCAGTGGGCGCGTCAGCACGGCGCCTGGCGCCTGGTCGACGAGATCTACCTGAACCTCAGCGACGCCGATGCCGAAGGCCGCCCGGCGCAGACCGTGCTGGCCGCCGACCCCGATGCCATCGTCATCAACAGCTTCTCGAAGTACTTCGGCATGACGGGCTGGCGCCTGGGCTGGGCCGTCGTGCCCACCGAGCTGGTTCCGGTGATGGAGCGCCTGGCGCAGAACTACTACATCTGCGCCTCGACCCCGGCGCAACTGGCCGCGCTGGCCTGCTTCACGCCGGAATCGTTGGCGGTGTGCGAAGCGCGCCGTGCCGAGTTCGCTGCGCGTCGCACGCTGGTGCTCGAAGGCCTCGCCACCGCGGGCCTGCGCGTGCCCGTGCAGCCGGACGGCGCCTTCTACGTCTACATCGACGTCAGCGAGACCGGTCTGGACGCCATGCAGTTCTGCGAACGCGCCCTGCACGAGGCCCATGTGGCGCTGACGCCGGGACACGACTTCGGCCACTGCAGCGCCGCCTCGCACGTGCGCCTGTCGTATGCGGCCTCGCGCGCCGATCTGGAAGAAGGCGTGCAGCGGCTGGCGCGCTTCGTCGCCACGCTGCGCTGAGGCGTCAGTCGGCCACGCGGAAGACGCTGACCGCGGCCACCAGCTGCGAGGCCTGCTGGCTGAGGCTCTCGGCCGCCGCGGCGCTTTCCTCCACCAGGGCCGCGTTCTGCTGCGTGACCTGATCGAGCTGGCTCATGGCCTGCCCCACCTGGCCGATGCCGGTGTTCTGCTCCTGCGTGGCCGAGCTGATCTCACCAATCAGGTCACTCACCTGGCGAACCTGGGCCATGACCTCGGCCATGGTGCGGCCAGCCGCTTCCACCAGGCCACTGCCCGACTCGACCTTCTCCACGCTCGAGTGGATCAGCGTGCGGATCTCGCGGGCGGCCTGGGCGCTGCGCTGTGCCAGGCTGCGCACCTCGCCGGCCACCACCGCAAAACCTCGGCCCTGCTCGCCGGCCCGCGCGGCTTCCACCGCCGCGTTCAGCGCAAGAATATTGGTCTGGAAGGCGATGCCATCGATCACGCCGATGATCTCGGCGATCTGTCGGCTTGAGGCCGTGATGTCCGCCATGGTGCTCACCACACGCTGCACGGCCTCGCCGCCTTCGGCCGCCACCCCGCTGGCCGCCGTGGCCAGGGCCGAGGCCTGACGGGCGGTTTCCGCATTGGTGGCCACCGTGCCGGTCAGCTGCTCCATCGAGGCCGCGGTCTGCTGCAGATTGCTGGCCTGCTCTTCGGTGCGTTGGCTCAGATCCAGGTTGCCCGTGGCGATCTGGCCGGAGGCGGTCGCAATGCTGTCGCTGCTGGTGCGCACCTGGCCCACCAGGCGCCGCAGCGACTGCTGCATCTCGGCCATGCCCGCCACCACGCTGCCCGGCTGGGCGCGCCGGGTGTCGATCCGGGTGCTCAGGTCGCCCGCCGCAATTGCCCCCGCCAGGGCCGCCACGTCGCCCGGCTCGCCGCCGAGCTGGCGCGTCAGGCCGCGCGTCATCAGCACACCAATGCCCACGCCGATCACGGCGGAGGCGCCCGTGAGCAACAGCATCGTCCACATGACCGAGCGGTACACCGCATTGCCCTCTTCGGCCGCTTCCTGCCCTTGCTTTTCCTTCACCCGCGTCAGCTCCGTCAGCCGATCGTCGAGCTGACGGTTGGCCGCCTGCACCTCGCCGTCCAACCGGATCAGTTCGGCGTCACGCTGTGCCAGACGCTCGGGCGTGGCCGCCACCAGATAGGCCTGGGTGGCCGTCTGCCAGGTCGAGACGAGGCCATCAAGCTGGCGCAACATGGCCTGCCCCTCGAGGGTATAGAACTTGGGCCTGGCCTGACCCAGCCACTGCATCAGGTCGGCCGTGGCCTTGTCGATCGTGGCCCGCGCTGCGGCGCGTTCGGCCTCGTTGCTCGCCAGCGCGAGCCGTGCCCGCGCGCGGCCCACGTAAATCAGGTTGATGTTGGCTTCCTTGACATACGAGATGCCGAGCAACTCCTTGTCATACAGGCGATGACTGTGCTCATTGAGGCGACCCAGTGCGTGGATGCCCACCGCGGACCCGATGGCCCCCAGCAGCACCACCGTCAGAAAACCGGCGATCAGCCGGGTGCCGAGACGGGAATTCGAGAACAGGCCCACGGGCGCTCCTTCCAACTTGAGGTGTGATCGCCGCGCATCCAGTACGGGGCTGAGCTGTTTTCGGCATGTGAACTTGCAGGCACTTGTCCGGCGGGCCCACGGCCTTTGCCTGCGCGCAACGTGTCAAAACGTTGTCGAACCGTTCAGTCTGCCGGGGCGGTGTCGTCGAGTGCCAGGCCGGCCCGCCGCCATTGCTGGGGCGTCATGCCGAAACGCGCGCGGAAAGCACGGCTGAAGTGCGAGGAACTGCCGAAGCCGTGTCGCACCGCGATCTCGGTGATGGTGCGCAGGCGATGCTGTTGCGCGCTCAGGTCGGATGCACAGGCCTGCAGGCGTCGCTCGAGGATGTAGCGCGCCGCCGTGGTGGCCTCGGCCTTGAACACCCTGTGCAGGTGGGTGGCCGAAATGCCGAGATCGCGCGCCAGGATGCCCACGTTCAGCGCGGGGTCGTGAAGCCTTTGGTCGATGGCGTGCTTGATGCGATGCAGGTGATAGACGGCCAGCGGTCTGCGGGCCGGTGCGGCGCTCGCCATGCACACGCCCAGCCCCTCCACGATCAGGTCGAAGGCCGTGTGCATCAGCGCTTCTTCGGCCGACTTGTCGAGGTCGCCGTGCACGCCGCACACCTCGTCGACCAGGGGCAGCAGACAACGCCGCATCCAGGCCAGCGGCTCGCCCAGCGGCCGGCACAGCAGCCGGTCGATGTCCGGCATGACGCGGCGTGTGCGGTGTCCCGGCAACTTGAACTGGGCAGAGCAGAAGGGCCCGTCGCTGTGAAACGCGAACGACCGCGCGTTGGTCCAGACCGTCACATCGCCGGGGTGCAGCGCCAGTTCGCGGTCCAGCTGGCGGATCGTGGTGACGCCCTCGAGCTGCATGGCCACGTAATACGCCACCTGTTCGTCGTGGGCTGTGTGCCCCTCCACACTGCTGGCCTGCATGGGCGCGCTGCGAATCACCGACGCCTCCAGCCCGGGCACGACGCAGTGTCGCACCGTGCCCCGATAGGTCTCCGGGTCTTCCGGGCTGATGCGGCATTGGGCGTACAGCGAGCACAGCACGTCTGCCCAGAACGCAGGGCGGCTTTCCGGCGGCACGCTGGCGGTGTCGAACACGATCCTCACGGTCGGCATCCTCTTGTTGTGGTCGGGTTCGCACGCCATGTGCGGCGTCGCCCGGCGTCACCGGCAAGTGCGCAGCCTGAGGATAGCCGGCGTACCGCTGCCTTTGAACAGCAGGGTCATCGCGGACTGCTTCGCTGAGGCTCATGAATTGAGCCACTCCATGAGGGCATGGAAATTCGGTCATTCGGGCACGGCGATTGCCGGCTGATTCTCTGGCCGCGGCACGCGCAACGTGTGTCCGCAAGTAGCATACGCAACGGTCTCTGTCCACGCCATGTTTGCAGCGTGCTGGGCCATTCCAGCCGGGGTGAGGCTCCCTATACTGGGTTCTCGTTCACTCTCAGCACCACGCGGCACGCCGTCGTCAGGATGCTGCCCCCTCATGCCCCTGACCAGCAGTCCCTGGACCGTGGTGGCACCGGCCCTCGTCGTGGCGCTGGTGTGCTTGGCCGCACCGGTGACGCTGCTGCGTCGCCCCGACCCGCACGGTCACGCCGAGCCACGGCGGCTGACACGCCACGTCGCGGCGGGCAGCTTCGCGCTCGGGTCCGCCGTGCTGGCCGGCGCAGCCGCGTACTGGTTGCACAGCGACGCCCGCACCGGCTACTTTGGCCCGCTGTTGGGACTGGCGCACCTGCTGGTGGCCCTGGTGGTGTGGCGCCTGCTGGCCAGCGCCCACGAAGCCCGGCATGCGCTGCGCACGGTGCATCGGCAGCTGGAAGCCGAACAGGCCGCACGTCGGGAAGGCGATGCCGAATCCGCTCGCCGCCTTGCCGAACTCGAGCGCCGTGCGCAGGACGAGCGCGCCGAGCTGGAGGTGATCTACAGCACCGCCCCCGTCGGCCTGTGCGTGCTCGACCGCGAGCTGCGCTGGCGGCGCATCAACCGCCATCTGGCCGACATCAATGGCCTGCCCGCCGAGGTGCACATCGGCCGGAGCGTGCGCGAACTGCTGCCCTCCGTGGCCGACCAGGCCGAGAAGATCCTGCGTCGCGTCATCGAGACCGGCGAGCCCATGCAGAACGTGCCGATCCAGGGCGAAACCCCGGCCGGCCCGGGACGCGCCCGGCAGTGGGTGGAACATTTCACCCCACTGCGGGACACCGCGGGTGAGGTCGTCGGCGTCAACGTGGTGTGTCAGGAGATCACCGACCAGGCCAACACCGAAGTCGCCCTGCGCGAAGCCGATCGCCGCAAGGACGAGTTCCTGGCCATGCTGGCGCACGAGCTACGCAACCCGCTGGCGCCGATGCGCAATGGCCTCGAGATCCTTCAGCGCGTGCCGGGTGACAGCCCGATCGCCGCCCGCACGCGCGACATGATGGGCCGCCAGATCACGCACATGGTGCGGCTGATCGACGACCTGCTCGACGTGTCGCGCATTCGGCAGGGCAAGCTGAGCCTGCAACGCCGGCCGGTGCCGGTGCGCGAGGTGATCGACGCCGCGCTCGAGGCCAGCCAGCCCTTGATGGACGGGGCACAGCACCGCCTGACCGTCAGCCTGCCGGACGAGCCGCTCGTGGTCGATGCCGATCCCACCCGCCTGGCGCAGGTGCTGTCCAACCTGCTGAACAACGCCGCGAAGTACACACCGGATGGCGGGCAGATCCACCTTTCGGCCGATGCGCAAGGCGACGAGGTCCGCGTGCGCATCGCCGACAACGGCGTGGGCATCCCGCCCGGCATGCTGCCCCACGTGTTCGACCTCTTCACGCAGGTCGGGCACCACGCGCAGCGGGCTCAGGGCGGGCTGGGCATCGGGCTGTCGCTGGCACGGCGACTGGTGACGCTCCACGGTGGCTGCCTTCGGGCCGAGAGCGCAGGGCCCGATCAGGGCAGCACCTTCACCATCACCCTGCCGCGCTTGACGGACGCTGCCCGGGCGGCGGGTTGAAGGCAGGCAGCAAGGTTTACACGGCCGGCAAAAAGCTGCCCACCTGCAGAGAAGTGTGCCGCCCGCTGCGCCGGGCACAGCCTTTGCCGGCCCACCGGAACTCCACCCAGACCGGTTTGTTCCACATGGCCTTGCCCCACGCCCAACTGCTCGACACCGTCGACGTCTCGCCCCTGGGTGACCAGCTCGCCGAGGCGCGCAGCACCAGCCTGATCAAGACCTCGCGCGTGCAACTGCTGCACCTCGTGTTCGACGAGCGGCAGGATCAGCCGACGCACCACGTGGCCGACGAGAGCATCGTGCACTGCCTTGAGGGTCACGTGGAACTTGTCTACCCCGGCGGCGTGCGCGCACTCACTGCGGGCCAGCTGGTGGTGCTGCCGGCCGGGCAGGCGCATGGCCTGCGCGCCCGCAGCCGCAGTGCCGTGCTGGTGACGCTGCTGCTCCAGGATGGCGATGCCAGCAACCTGGGGGGCCCCGAAGCCCCCGCCACACCGTGAGGTCCGCCATGACGACGCCCTGCAAGATCGCCGTGCTGATCGGCAGCCTCCGTCAGGCTTCCTGGAGCCGGCGGGTGTCCCATGCCATTGCCGCCCTCGCCCCACCCTCCCTTCAGTTCGACGAACTCGACATCGGGCAGCTGGCCTTCTACAACGAAGACAGCGAAGCCAAGCCGCCGCCCGAATGGGTGCGCTTTCGCGAGCAGGTGCGCGCCAGCCAGGCGGTGCTCTTCGTCACCCCGGAATACAACCGCTCGGTGCCCGCGGTGCTGAAGAACGCCCTGGACGTGGGCTCGCGCCCTTATGGCCACAGCGTCTGGGCCCATCGGCCGGCCGCGGTCATCAGCGCCTCACCCGGGGCCGTCGGCGGCTTCGGCGCTCACCATCACCTGCGGCAGGTGCTCACGGCGCTCGACATGCCCACCCTGGCTCACCCCGAGCTGTACATCGGCGGCGTACACCGCCTGTTCGACGAGGCAGGCGCCTTGAACAACGACGACACCCGCACCCTGTTGCAGCGCTTTCTGGACCGGTTCGAGGCCTGGATCGAGGCCAACGCCCCCCGACACAACGCGGAGCCCCACGCATGACCCCACTGGATGACACCCCCCTGACGGCGGCCGAGCTGCAGGCCTTCGAGGTGAAACTGGACGACCGCCAGACCGCGCTGCACGACGAGGTGCGCACGGTTCAGGAGGCCAACGAGGCAGACCGGGACGGCTTTGCCGGCATTCCGCCCGACATGGTGGACCTGGCCGAGCACCGCCGGGGCGAAGACATGCGGCATGCCGAGCGTGAGCGTGACGAGCTCGAGTTGGTCGAAATTGCGCAGGCCCGACAGCGCCTGGCCGATGGACGCTTTGGTGACTGCGTGGATTGCGGCGAGGCGATCGGGCGGGCACGGCTGGACGCCCAGCCCTGGGCGGCCCGCTGCATTCCCTGCCAGGAGCGCCATGAACGCACCCACGGCTCGGCCGTGCCCACGGTGGCCACCGGCGCGGACAATCGCTGAGTCCGGCTCCGCCCCGCCCTGACACGGCGGGCGCCCGCCGGCAAGCCACCGGCGCCGGATCAGGTGAGGAAAACGTGCACTTCTCCGCGGACAGGGCTGGCGCGACAGGCCTATCCTTGCAGGATCACCCACCTACCGTGATCCAACCCGCCCCGGCCTGCCGAGGCACGCGCCTCTCCGATGACCCAGCGGCATGCCATTCTCGTGATTGACGACAGCCCGGAGGACCGCGCGCTGATCCAGGCGGCGCTGAGGCCCCACCACGATGTCGTCTGCGCAGACACCGGTGAACGTGGCCTGGCGCTCGCCACCACGGCGCCGCCACCCGATCTGATCCTGCTCGACATCCTGATGCCCGGGCTGGACGGCCATGCCGTGTGCCGGCGCCTGAAGACCGACGCGCGCACACGGGACGTGCCGGTGATCCTGCTGTCCACCGGCAGCACAGCGGAAGACGAAGGCGTCGGGCTGGAACAGGGCGCGGCAGACCATCTTGCCAAGCCGCTGAATCCGCCCACCCTGCTGGCCCGCGTGCGCACCCACCTGGCGCTGCACGCCGCCGCCACCTTCCTGCGAGACCGCGAGGCCTACCTGGAACAGGAGGTGGCCCGCCGAACCCGCTCGCTGTCACTCGCCCAGGACGTCGCGATCATGTCGCTGACCTCACTGGCCGAGACCCGCGATGCCGACACCGGCAACCACATCCGTCGCACCCAGAACTACGTGCGCGCGCTGGCCCGCAAGCTGTCGTCGCACCCACGGTTTGCGGCCGAACTCGGCTCGGCCCGCGTCGAGCTGATCTTCAAGGCCGCCCCGCTGCACGACATCGGCAAGGTTGCCATCCCCGACCGCATTCTGCTCAAACGCGGCAAGCTCGAGCCCGACGAGTTCGAGATCATGAAACGCCACGCCGTGCTCGGCCGCGATGCCATTGCCCAGGCGGCCAGCCTGCTCGGCAGCGACGCCCCCTTTCTGGAAGTGGCACAGCAGATCGCCCACGCGCACCATGAAAAATGGGACGGCAGCGGCTATCCGCAGGGTCTGCGCGGCGACGCCATCCCCTTGCCCGCGCGGCTCATGGCCGTGGCCGATGTGTACGACGCGCTGATCAGCCGCCGCGTCTACAAGGAAGCGATGCCGCACGAACAGGCGCTCGAGATCCTGCGCATGTCCGCCGGGCGCCACTTCGATCCCGACGTGGTGCAGGCCTTCCTCGACATCGAGGACACCATCCACACGATCGCGCTGACCTACGCCGACTCGGATGCCGACCTGGCCCGCAAGCGCGCCTACCTCAGCGAGGCCCAGCCCGAGAGCTGAACGCCTGCGGGCTTGCGCCACTCAGCGGCGCGCGTAGATGCTGTCGACGTCGGCCTGGTGGTGCCGCATCAGCGCCGGGCGCTTGAGCTTGAGCGTGGGCGTCATCAGGCCCGCGTCGATCGTCCATGGGTCGATGAAGAGCCGCACCTGCTTGGGCACGGCGTACGACGGGAAGCTGCTCACCTGCCTCACGATGCGGCGCAACGCCAGCTGGCGTGCGGCATCCGAATCCAGCGCATCGGGCGGGATGCCGGCGGCGCGGGCGGCCTGCTGCCACACCGTCGGCTCGACCACGGCCAGCACGCCCAGGAAGGGCCGCTGCTCGCCGATCACCAGCACCTGCGCGAACAGCGGATCCCCCTGGATGGCCAGCTCCAGGTCCGACGGGGCGATCTTCTCGCCGGTCGAGGTGACGATGATGTCCTTGATACGGCCCACGATGTAGAGCCGGCCATCGGTGAGGCGCGCCTGGTCACCCGTGTGCAGCCAGCCATCGGCCTCCAGCACGCGCTGCGTGTCTTCCGGGCGCTTCCAGTAGCCCTGCATCACGGTGGGGCCGGCCACCAGCAGCTCATTGTTCTCGCCGATGCGCACCTGCACGCCTGGCAGCGGGCGCCCCACCGAGGCCGGGTCGTTGTCATCGGGCGTGTTGCAGCTCACCACCGGCGAGGTTTCGGTCATGCCGTAACCCTGCAGCAGCGTCATCCCCAGGCCGAGGTAGAAACGCGCCACCGAATCCCCCAGCGGCGCGCCCCCGGCGATGGCCATGCGCAGCCGCCCACCAAAGGCGCCCAGCACCTTCTGCGCCACCAGCGGCTGCAGCACCTGCCACGCCAGCCCGTCCAGCAGGCGGGCCTGGCCGCGGCCCTGCGATGCCAGGAAACGCCGCCAGCCGACACGCTCGGCGGCCTTCATCAGGCCCTGCTTCCAGCCCGGCTGCTGGTGCATCGTCTCCTGCACTTTCGTGTGGATGCGCTCGTAGATGCGCGGCACCGACACCAGCACCGTGGGCCGCACCTGCAACAGGTCTTCCTGCAGCAACGCAACCGAACGCGCGTACACCACCGTGGCCCCGGCCGCGATGGGCAGGTAGTAGCCCACCGTGCGCTCGAAGGTGTGCGAAAGGGGCAGGAAGGACAGCAGCACATCCTGGCTCGTGACGACAAAGCGCTGCAGCACGGCCTTGATGTTGGCCACCACATTGCCATGCGTGAGCATCACGCCCTTGGGCTTGCCGGTGGTGCCCGAGGTGTAGACGATGGCTGCCAGCGTGTCGGCCGTCGGGGCGGGCGCATCGGCCTGAGCGGCACCTGCACCCGCGGTCAGCCAGGTCTCGCGGGGCACCACCGCAGCGGGTTGCTGTGCGGCCGTGGCTTCGGCGGGGGCATCGGCCTGCTGCACCACCACTTGCTTCAGCGCCCCCAGGTGCAGTCCCGCACCGGCAATCGACTGCCAGCGCGACGTCGTGTCCACCAACAGCAGTTCGGCATCGCTGTCGCTCAGGATGTAGGCCACGCTCTGCGGGTTGTCCACCGCGTGCATGGGCACGGGCACCATGCCGAGCGACAGCGCAGCCAGATCCATGCAGACGTGGTCCAGGCCATTGGGCACGAGGATGCCGACGCGGGCCCCGGCCGACAGGCCGCTCGCGGCCAGCGCCGCACGCCAGCGGCTCACCTGCCGGCGGGTTTCGCCCCAGCTCCAGCTCATCCAGCCACCCGCCTGGGCATCATGCTGCCGGTAGGCCTCGGCATCGGGGGTGACGGCGGCGCGCCAGGCAAGCAGGTCGGCCAGCGTGTGAACGTGAGCCAGGTCGGACAGGGTGATCGGTGCAGAAGACATCAGCGTGGGCGTTCAAAGCGCAACCCGCAAGCCTACACAGTCGCCGCGCGCCAAAACGACGGGAAGTTGACGATCACGGCGTCTGCTGAACACGTTGCAGTACATCGGGCGTCGGATGGCCATCGGCCGGCAAGCCCTGCCGGCGCTGAAACGCCCGCAGCGCGGCCCGCGTGGCCGGGCCGAACTGCCCGTCGGGCGTGCCGCTGTCGTGGCCCAGCCGGTTCAGCGCCGTCTGCAGGGCCAGGATCTCGGTGCGCGTGAGCGCGCGCTGCGCGCGCGGCCAGGCCGCCTGCACGCCCGGCCCGCCGGCAATGCGCTGCGACAGCAGGGCCACGGCCAGCGCATAGCTGGTGGCATTGTTGTAGCGCAGCAGGGCGCGGTAGTTGCGCCCCACCAGAAACGCCGGCCCCTGCGCCCCGGCCGGCAGCAGGATGGCGGCATCGGCCATGTCGGGCAGCGGCGCGCCATTCACCCCCTGCACGCCCTCGGCAGCCCATTGCGCGGCGCCCTGGCGCACGGCCATGTCGGCACGGGCCGGATCGAAGCCCTCGGGCAGCCGCACCTCGGCCCCCCACGGCTCGTCGGCGCGCCAGCCCGCACGCGCCAGGAAGTTCGCGGTCGAGGCCAGCACATCCGGCATGCTGCCCCAGATGTCGCGCCGGCCATCGCCATCCGCGTCGACGGCAAAGGCCAGGAACGAAGACGGCATGAACTGCGTCTGCCCCATGGCGCCCGCCCACGAGCCCACCATGTGAGCGCGGTCGATGTCGCGGTTCTGCAGGATCTTCAAGGCCGCCATCAGTTCGGCGCGGGCCCATGCCTCACGCCGCCCCTCGAAGCCCAAGGTGGCCAGCGCGTCCACCACCGGCACATCGCCGTAGTTCCGGCCATAGTTGCTCTCGATGCCCCACACCGCGGTCAGCACCGGCGCAGGCACGCCATGGCGAGTGGCCGCCGCCTCGGCCTCGGTGCGCAGCTCGGCCAACTTCTGCTGCCCGGTGGCCACGCGCTGGGGCGACACGGCCGCATCCAGGTAGTCCCATAGCGTGCGCGTGAACTCGGGCTGGCTGCGGTCGGCCTCGACCGCACGCGGCCGCAGACGCACGGTGTCGAACGCGGCACTCAGCGTGGCCTCGTCGATGCCAGCGGCGCGGGCCGATTCACGAAAGCGGGCCACCCACTCGGCAAAGCGCTGCTCGGTCGATGGCGGCATGACGGGCTGCGTGGCGTTCGGTACGGCCACGGCCGGCACAGGCGCCGGATCCGGCGTCGCCGGAGGGATGGGTGCACGCGAGGCACAGCCCACCAGCGCCAGCAAGGCGCCAACCAGCAGGGTGAGCCGGCGAACCGGGAGGAAGGAAGGAAAGCGCATGGGTAAACGGTTGATCGATGTCAGACGCGGGCAAGCACGATACCTGCAGATGGCCGAGGGGGCTCATCGGCGTGCGCCACCGCCCCTTGGCTGCCCTATATTGATGACTGCCTCTTGCGGTGCTCACCGCCCTACCTTCATCACCATGAACCCCATCACCCTGCGCGATGAAACGCCGGCCGACGTCGGCGCCATCCACGACATCACGGTGGCCGCCTTTGCGCCGCTGGAGCTCAGCGGCCACACCGAGCAGTTCGTGGTGCAGGCGCTGCGCGCCGCCCACGCCCTCACCGTCTCGCTGGTGGCCGAGGTCGACGGCCAGCCGGTCGGGCACATCGCGTTCTCGCCTGTCACGCTGTCGGACGGCACGCCCGACTGGTACGGCCTGGGGCCCGTGTCCGTGCTGCCAGCGCATCAGCGTCAGGGCATCGGCAAGGCCTTGATTCACGAAGGGCTCGCGCGACTGAAGGCGCTGCACGCGCGTGGCTGCTGCCTGGTCGGCCACCCCGCCTATTACCGGCGATTCGGTTTCGAAAACACGCCAGACCTGTCGCTCGACGGGGTGCCGCCGGACGTCTTCTTCGCGTTGTCTTTCGATGGGCGCATGCCGTGCGGCACCGTCAGCTTTCACCCGGCCTTCATGGCCACGGGCCCTGCTTCGGAAAGCAGCCAGGACGGGAGGGCCGGATCTTGAACGTTCGCCCCTTTCGCCCCGGTGACGAAGTCGCCATTTGCGACATCTACAACCCCTACATCACCGGCAGCACCGCGACCTTCGAAGAGGTGCCGCTGCAACCCCCAGGCATGCGCGAGCGCATCGACCACTACCGGGCGCTCCACCCCTGGCTGGTGTGCGAGGACGATGGCCTGATCGTGGGCTACAGCTACGCCCGGCCTTACCACGAGCGCGCGGCCTACCGGCACACCGTGGAAGTGTCCGTCTACATCCGGCAGGGACACGGGCGGCGGGGCATCGGCCGGCTGCTCTACGCACCGTTGATCGACCAGCTCCGGGCCAGCGGCTGCCATGCCTTGCTGGCGGTGATCTCGCTGCCCAACGAGGCCAGCGTGGCCCTGCACGAATCGCTCGGCTTCGTGAAAGTCGGGCACCTGCGCGAAGTGGGCCGCAAGTTCGATCGCTGGCTCGACATCGGGCACTGGCAGCGTCTGCTCTGAGCCTGCGGCATGCCCGCACTCGCGGCGATGCAGCTCACCCGCCTGCGGGACGTTCATGTCCAGCACCTCGGCCCGCTCGACGGCCGAGCGGTACTCGTGGTGGTGGGCCGCCAGAACCAGCTGCGCCGCTCGGAGCCCATCGACCTGATCGCCGCGCGGCTGCACGGCCCGGACCTGACCGTGTGCTGGTACGAGCGCCCCGGCATCCTGCACGCCCGCCTGCGTGATCAGGCCCTGACCGTCGCCGAACGCGCCTGGCTCGACGACCTGACCGCGCGCCAGCCCCTGGCCGGCTGGGTGGCTCGCAAGGCCCTGCGCCTCGCGCTCAAGCTGCGCTACCCCAAGCGCCACGGCTGGGTGTTCCGGCGCCATGCGCTCGACACCCTGCCCACGCCCGCCGAACTGGCCAACTTCGTGCGCCACCTGCCTGCGCGCCGCGTGTTCCTGCTCGGGCACTCCGCCGGCGGGCGCGTCGCCACACTGGCGCAGGCCGGGCCTGCCGTGCAGGGGCTGGTGTGCCTCGGCTACCCATTCAAGCACCCCGAGATGCCGGAGGAGCCCCACCGCACGGCGCACCTCGCCTCGCTCACCAAGCCCTGCCTGATCCTGCAGGGCGAGCGGGATGACTATGGCAACGCCACCGATGCCACACGCTATCCACTGTCGCCCGCCATCGTCATCGAGTCGGTGGACACCGACCACGAATGGGCGCCGATGACAGCCGAGCAGATCAGCCTGATGGCCCAGCGCGTGCAGCGATTTCTCGGGTTGGATTGAGCCCCCCGCCGGGCGTGCGGCTTGCTGGCGTGCAGAGAAAAAAACCGCCAACCGAAGGGGAACTTTCCACGCTTAGCACTCTCTCACCGGGAGTGCTAATATCGATCCGAGAAGGAGCCGAAAGGAACCATCGATGACCATGACCACCGCCCTTGCCCCCCGTGACCCCTGGAGTGTGGTGCCCTCGCTGGGCAATCTGGACGCGTACATCCGCTCGGTCCAGAGCATCCCCATGCTGGAGGCCGAGGAGGAGCAGGCGTTGGCCCGACGCCTGCGGGATCAGCAAGACCTGCAGGCCGCCTCGCGCCTGGTGCTCTCGCACCTGCGTCTGGTGGTCTCCATCTCGCGTCAGTATCTGGGCTACGGCCTGCCCCAGGGTGACCTCATCCAGGAAGGCAACGTCGGCCTGATGAAGGCCGTCAAGCGCTTCGACCCGGATCAGGGCGTGCGCCTGGTCAGCTACGCCATGCACTGGATCAAGGCCGAGATCCATGAATACATCCTGAAGAACTGGCGTCTGGTCAAGGTGGCCACCACCAAGGCCCAGCGCAAGCTGTTCTTCAACCTGCGCTCGCTCAAGCACCAGTTCAAGGGCGAAGCCGACGACGCCCACGTGGGTCGCGCGGCCCTGTCCGAAGCCGACATCCACCGGGTGGCCGCCGAGCTCGATGTGCGTCCGGAAGACGTGATCGAGATGGAGACCCGCATGGCCGGCGGCGACGTGGCGCTCGAATCGCCCACCAACGACGACGGCGATGCCCCCATGGCCCCGATGGCCTACCTGGCCGACGAGGTGCACGAGCCGACCCGCGTGATCGAAGCCGCCCGCCGCGACTGGCTGGCCTCCGATGGCATCACCCACGCCCTCGGCACGCTCGATGACCGCAGCCGCCGCATCGTCGAAGAGCGCTGGCTGAAGGTCAACGACGATGGCTCGGGCGGCATGACGCTGCACGAACTGGCGGCCGACTACGGTGTCAGCGCCGAGCGCATCCGCCAGATCGAGGTGGCCGCCATGAAGAAGATGCGCAAGGCCCTGGCCGAGGTCGTCGAGGCCTGAAACAGAGCCGCCACTGACGCGCAAACGGCGCCTCAGGGCAACCTGGGCGCCGTTTTCTGTTTCACCCGCCGCCGTACGAGCCGCTTCAGAGCCAGCCGCGCGCCTTCAGATCGGCCTCGGCCTGTGCCGCCTGCTCGAAACGCACCGCGCGCCAGCCCAGTTCGAGGGCCATGCGGATGTTGTGCACGTTGTCGTCAATGAAAACGGTGCGACTCGGTTCGATGCCGAACGTCTCGATGGCCGTGTGAAAGATGTCGGCGTTGGGCTTGATCTGCTTGACGTCACACGAGAACACGCCGGACTGGAAGTGCTTCAGAAAGGCATGCTCGCGCTGCAGAAAGGCCGCATACGGCGCCGGCATGTTCGACAGGAAGTGCAGCCGCGTGCCGGCCGCCGCCAGGCGCTCGAGCCACGCCACCGTGTCGGCCAGCGGCGCCAGGTGGGGCGGGATGGCGTGCATCAGCCGGTCCAGGTCAACCTCGGGCAGGCCGGTGCGCCGGGCGATCCGCCCCCGTACCTCGCCCCACTCCGCCGTGCCCCGGTCAAAGGCGGCCCAGTCCCCGTCGGGCATGAAGGACTGGAACACGGTGTGCGCCAGGGCCAGCGCCTCTTCGGCATTGCGGGCGCGGTCGGGCATCACCTGCTGCAGCAGCACCACGGGCTGCCAGTTGAACAGCACCCCTCCAAAATCGAACACCACCGCCTCAGGCGGCGGCAGGGGCACCGCAGCGCCGGCTTGCATCAAAGTCATCGATCGTCGATCTCAGGCGCGCAGTTGCTGGATCAGCGAGGCCGTCGCGGCGTCCAGACCACTGACGTCGCCACTGCTCAGGCGGGGCAGCAGTTCCTTGCACAGGGCCTTGCCCAGCTCGACGCCCCACTGGTCGAACGAGTTGATGCCCCACAGCGCGCCGCTCACGAAGGTGCGGTGCTCGTGCAGCGCGACCAGCGCGCCCAGCGTGGACGGGGTCACCTCATCGAGCAACAGCGTCAGGCTCGGTCGGTTGCCCGGGAAGGTGCGATGGCGGGCGATCACCTCGGGCGCCAGATCCTTCGATGCCGTGGGCGCCTGTTCACCCGCGGCCTCGGCCGTGGTCTTGCCCCACATCAGCGCCTGCGCCTGCGCCAGGCCATTGGCCAGCAGCATGCGATGCTGATCGTCGAACAACGCGCGCAATGCGGGCGACATCGCCTCGGGGTGGCGGAAGCTGGGGCGCTTGACCAGGATGAACTCCACCGGGATCACGTCGGTGCCCTGGTGCAGCATCTGGTAGAACGCGTGCTGTCCGTTGGTGCCGGGCTCACCCCACACCACCTCGCTGGTGGCGTACGGCAGTGGCTGCCCGTCGGCGTCCACACACTTGCCGTTGCTTTCCATCACCAGCTGCTGCAGGTAGGCCGGCAGGCGGCGCAGCCCGTTGTGGTACGGCGAGATGCACCGGCTGGTGTAGCCCATGAAGTTGCGGTACCAGACGTCGAGCAGGCCCAGCTGGATCGGCACGTTGGCCGCCAGCCGCGCGGTCGCGAAGTGCTGGTCCATGGCGTGCGCGCCGGCCAGCAGCGCGCGGAAGTGTTCGCTGCCGAGCGCCAGGGCGATGGGCAGGCCGATGGCCGACCACAGCGAATAACGCCCGCCCACCCAGTCCCAGAACCCGAAGGTGGTCGTCACGCCGAACTGCGCCGCAGCCTCGACATGGGTCGTCGTGGCCACGAAGTGCGTGGCGATGTCCGTGCCGCCCGCATCCACGAACCATTGCCGCGCTGCCTGGGCGTTGGCCATGGTTTCCTGCGTGGTGAAGGTCTTGGAGGCGATGATGAACAGCGTCGTGGCCGGCTTCACCTGCGACAGCACCGATGCCAGGTCCTGGCCGTCGACGTTGCTGACGAAATGGAAGCGCACGCGCGCGTCGACAAAAGCCTCGAGCGCCGGCACGACCATCTGCGGCCCCAGGTCCGAGCCGCCGATGCCGATGTTGACGATGTCGGTGAAACGGCCCTCGGTCCGCACGGCGTCCACATAGGCCAGCATGCAGTCGAGTACCCCGTGCACCAATTCACTGTGCGGGCCCTGCCCCTTCGGTGCGCGCAAGGCCGTGTGCAGCACGGCGCGACCTTCCGTGGCGTTGATCGGGTCACCCGCCAGCATCGCATCCCGGCGGGCCTCGATGCCACATTCGCGCGCGAGACCCATCAGGTGCTCGCGGGTGGCCACGTCCCAGTGGCAGCGCGACAGGTCGGCCACCAGCCCGGGGGCCGGCATCGTCAGGCGGCGCACGCGGTCGGGGTCGTCTGCAAACAGCGCACGCAGGTCGATCTCGCGCCCGTGCGCCTGGTGGTGGCCGGCCAGCGCCTGCCACGCCACGGTCTGGTCACAGCGTGGATGGGACATCGAAGAGGGCTCCTGAAGAGGGGGCGACGGGTTCAGGCCTTCAGAGCCTGGATCATGGCGTCCAGCTTGCCGGCATCGACCGCGAACGCGCGGATGCCTTCAGCGAGTTTTTCCGTGGCCATGGCGTCTTCGTTGAGGGCGTAACGGAAGGCGGCTTCCGTCAGCGGGGCTTCCGGTTCGCCGGCCTGGGCAGGCGGCGTCAGCTGGCGCTCGACCGGAGCCTCGCTGGCCTGCAGCTGGGCCAGCAGGTCCGGGCTGATGGTCAGCAGATCACAGCCGGCCAGGGCAATGATCTGGCCCACGTTGCGGAAGCTGGCCCCCATGACCTCGGTCGCAATGCCATGGTCCTTGTAGTAGGCGTAGATGCGCGCCACCGACTTCACACCTGGATCGTTGTCGCCGGCGTTCGCGGCCTCGTCCCAGGCAGCGCCGGCCTGTTTCTTGTACCAGTCGTAGATGCGGCCGACGAAGGGGCTGATCAGCTGCACCTTGGCATCGCCGCAGGCCTGCGCCTGGCAGAAGGCGAACAGCAGCGTCAGGTTGCAGCGGATGCCTTCCTGCTCCAGCACGCGGGCAGCCTGGATGCCCTCCCAGGTGGAGGCGATCTTGATCAGCACGCGGCTGCGCGGGATGCCGGCCGCCTCGTACAGGCCCATGATGCGGCGCGCACGCGCCACGGTGGCCTCGGTGTCGAAGCTCAGGCGTGCGTCCACCTCGGTCGACACACGGCCCGGCACCACCTTCAGGATCTCCAGCCCGAAGCGCACCAGCACGTTGTCGACGATCACGTCGAGCGCCTCACCCTTGTGGGCTTTCACCGTGTCCGCCAGCAGCGGGGCATAGTCGGGCTTCTGCACGGCCTTCAAGATCAGCGACGGGTTGGTCGTGGCATCCTGGGGCGTGAACTGGGCAAGCTGCTTGAAGTCGCCGGTGTCGGCGACCACGGTGGTGAATTGCTTGAGCTGGTCGAGTTGGCTGGGCATGTGCGTACAGTGGCTGCAGACTGACAGGCCACCACGCAGATTGCACAGCGGGCTCCCGTCAGAAGTATTATCGTTAGATTAACACCGCGAGGACGACACCCCCGGTGTAAACCCTCCACCACTATCGCACAGGCTGCAGCCATGTCCTTTGACCTCGTTTTCTTCGGTGGCACCGGTGACCTCACGTGGCGCAAGCTGATGCCCGCCCTCTTCCAGGCGTGGCGGCACGGCAAGCTGCCGGCCGGGGGGCGCATCCTCGCCGTGGCGCGCGACCAGCGTGACGACGCCAGCTACCGTGACTGGCTGAAGGACCGCCTGCAGGCCGCCGACACCGCCAAGCGCCCCACCGACGAGGAGTTCGAGCAGTTCTCGCAGCTGGTGCACTACCGGCCCATGGACCTGTCCAAGCCGGACGACTACCAGCGGCTCAAGCGCTGGCTGGACGAGCGCAACGCCGACACGGCCGTCATCTACCTGGCCACCAGCCCGCACCTGTTCCCGGTGATCTGCACCCAGCTGGGCGCCGCCGGCCTCAACCACGACCGCGTGCGCGTGGTGCTGGAAAAGCCGCTGGGCCACGATCTGGCCAGCGCCCAGGAAATCAACCGCGTGGTGCGCTCGGTGTTCAGCGAGCGCCAGGCCTTCCGCATCGACCACTACCTGGGCAAGCCCTCGGTGCAGAACCTCATGGCGCTGCGCTTCGGCAACGTGCTGTTCGAGCCGCTGTGGCGCCGCGAAAGCATCGCCAACATCCAGATCACGCTGGCCGAGAGCCTGGGCGTCGGCACCCGCGGCGACTTCTACGACCGCACCGGCGCGCTGCGCGACATGATCCAGAACCATGCGCTGCAGCTGCTGACCATGGTGGCGATGGAGCCGCCGTCCAGCGCCGATGCCGACGCCATCCGCGACGAGAAGCTCAAGGTGCTGCGCTCGCTCAAGCCCTTCGATGCGGTTTCGGTGGCGCGCGACGTGGTGCGCGGCCAGTACCGCGCCGGCACCGTCGAGGGCCAGCCGGTCAAGGGCTATCTGGAAGAGGACAAGGTGCCGGCCGGCAGTGCCACCGAAACGTTCGTGGCTTTGCGCTGCGAGGTGCAGAACTGGCGCTGGGCCGGCGTGCCTTTCTACCTGCGCACCGGCAAGCGCCTGGCCAGCCGCCATGCCGAGATCGTTGTCAACTTCCGCCCGACGCCGCACTCGATCTTTCCCGGTGCCGCGCGTCCCAACAAGCTGGTGATCAAGCTGCAGCCGGAAGACGGGCTGGAGTTGCACCTGCTGGCGGCCAAGGGCTCGGTGGGCTCGACGGATGCGAGCGGCGCCGAAAAGCTGTCGCCCGTGTCACTCGACCTGGACTTCGACAAGGCCTTCCCGACCGACCGGGTGGGCGCCTACGAGCGCATGCTGCTGGATGCGCTGGCCGGCCGACTGAACCTGTTCGTGCGCTCGGACGAGCAGGAACAGGCCTGGCGATGGGTGGAGCCAATTCTGGAAGCGTGGCAGCAGGACCCGCACGGCGTGCGGACCTATACCGCGGGCACCTGGGGCCCGCCGGCCGCCAGCGCCCTGGTGGCCCGTGACGGCTTCACCTGGCCGGAAGAGGCCTGAAATGCGGGGGTCGGGCCTCAGCCCGACTGCAGCAGCCCGTCGACCCCGTACAGCCCCGCCAGCTCGGTGAGCTTGGTGGGCAGCGACTGCACCGAGAACGCACGCCCGCGTGCACGCGCCATGCGCTGGCATTCCAGCAGCACGGCCAGCGCGCTGGAGTCGAACTGCTGCAGCGCCGAGCCGTCCACCGTCAGCATGACGACCTCGCCCGGCTTGCCGGCCGCTGCCTGCTCCAGCGTCTGCTTGAACAGGCTCAGCACATGCGGTACTTCCGCGTGCGTGATGACGGCGGGCAACAGCAACATCGCGCTCATCAGCCGGTCGTCTTCTTGTTGGCCAGCTGCTTGTTGCGCTCGACCAGCTTGGCGATCAGGCCGTCGATGCCGGAGGCGTTGACCTCCTGCGCAAAGCTGCTCTGGTAGGTCTGCACCAGCCACGCGCCCAGCACGTTGACGTCGTAGATCTTCCAGCCGCTGGCAGCCTTCTCCAGGCGGTAGTCGATCTGGATCGGCTCGCCCTGGCCCTTGACCACGGTGCGCACCACCACCTCGGTGTCTTCCGGGCGGCTGCGCATCGGGCGGAACTCCACCGTCTGGTCCTTGATCTGGGCCACGGCGCCAGCGTAGGTGTAGACCAGCAGCGTCTTGAACTCCTCCTGCAGGCGCTTCTGCTGATCGGGCGTGGCCTGGCGCCACGCGCGGCCCACGGCCGATGCCGTCATGCGATGGAAGTTCACGTGCGGCAGGATCTTGGTGTCGACCACGGCGATCAGCTTGCGCACATCGCCCGACTGGATGGCCTTGTCGCCCTTGACGGTGGCGAACACGTCGGCGGTGATGGCCTTGACGAACGCATCGGGCGCCTGCGCCGCAGCGGCGGCCACGGCCGGGTTGGGCGCCACGGCGTCCTTGGCGACCTGGGCCAGCGCCGGGGTGGCCAGCGACAGGGCCAGCAGCGAGGCGGCCAGCGTACGGAGGGATGAGGGTTGCTTCAGCATGATGTCAATGTCCTATGGGGGCCATCTGGCCATTCAACGCACGGGCGGCCTGCCGGGACGACAAGCGCAGCAGCGCCCGTGCCTGCTCAACGGCTTGCGCCCGACGCACCGGAAGCCGGCGCAGAGGCGGCGGCAGGTGCCTGAGGCGCGGGCTCGGATGCCGGGGCCTCCGGCTCGGACGGCGCATACAGCACGTCGTCATCCTCGTCGCCCTCCTCGTCATCCAGGTTGCTTTCCGGCGGGTTGCCTTCGTAGATCAGGTTCTGGCGCCGCTGCAGGTAGGCGTCGCGAACGAAACTGTACTTGTCCAGCGCCACGTCATCGAGCAGGTTCGTGGCCTCCAGAATGTTGGCGCGCACGCTCACCAGACGCAGTCCGGTGATCGCCAGCCCCTGCGCGGCCGTCTCACCCAGCGAGGACGGCGACGCGTACAGGTCACCCGGCAGCGCCACCGAATCGCGCGCCGTCGACGAACCGAGGAAGGGCCAGACGACATACGGTCCGGGGCCCATGCCCCACACGCCGAAGGTCTGCCCCAGGTCCTCGTTCTGACGTTCGAGCTGCATCGGCGTGGCCACGTCCAGCACGCCCAGCAGGCCGAAGGTCGTGTTCACCGACACGCGGATCACGCCGAGCGTGCCATCGGCGAAGCGGCCCTGCAGGAACAGGTTGACCGTCGACCAGGCATCGCCGATGTTGCCCATGAAGTTGCGCACGCCGGTACGCACCGGGCTCGGCACCACGGCGTTGTACCCGCGGGCCACCGGCTGCAGCACCGTGCGGTCCACGGCTTCGTTGAAGGAGAAGACCTGCCGGTTCCAGGGCTCCATCGGATCCCGCTCGAGCGGGCCCGTGGCACAGCCCTGGAGCAACGCCGCCCCGCCCAGCGCCAGTGCGCCCGACATCCGCCGCCAATCGGGCATCGACACGACGCGCATCACTTGGCGCCTCCCTTGCTGTCGCCCTCGGCCGCCTTGCTGTAGAGGAACTGGCTGATGAGGTTCTCCAGCACGATGGCCGACTGCGTGCTCTTGATCGTGTCGCCCTGGGCCAGGTTGGTTTCGCCGTAGCCCGGCTCCAGGCCGATGTACTGCTCGCCCAACAGGCCGGCGGTCAGGATCTTGGCCGAGCTGTCCTTCGGAAAGGTCACGCCCTTGTCGAGTGCGATGTCGACCCGGGCCTGGAAGTTCTCGCTGTCGAACGAGATCGACTTGACGCGGCCCACCACCACGCCAGCGCTCTTGACTGCCGCCTGGGGCTTGAGCCCGCCGATGTTGTCGAAGCGGGCCGTCACGGTGTAGCCCGCGTCGAAGTTGAGCGTCAGCAGGTTGCCTGCCTTCAGCGCCAGAAACAGGATGGCCGCCGCGCCGATCAGCACGAACAGACCCACCCACACATCATGTTTTGATTTCTGCATCTTGTCGTCCTTCCAGCCTGCGTCTCGTCAGATCGAGAACATCATGGCTGTCAACACAAAGTCGAGTCCGAGCACGGCCAGCGAGGCCATGACGACGGTGCGGGTCGTCGCAAGCGACACCCCTTCGGCGGTGGGCTTGCACTCGTGGCCTTGCAGCAAGGCGATGAAGGTCACAGTGAAGCCGAACACCACGCTCTTGATCAGGCCGTTGCCCACGTCCTGGAAGACGTCGACGCCGCTCTGCATCTGAGACCAGAAAGCGCCGGGGTCGACCCCGATCATCACCACGCCCACCAGCCAGCCGCCCAGGATGCCGACCGCCGAAAATACGGCAGCCAGCAGCGGCATGGCAATCACGCCCCCCCAGAATCGCGGTGCCAGCACGCGCTGGATGGGGTCGACCGCCATCATTTCCATGGCGGCAAGCTGTTCGCCCGCCTTCATCAGGCCGATGCCGGCGGTGAGCGCCGTGCCGGCGCGTCCGGCAAACAGCAACGCCGCCACCACCGGGCCCAGTTCACGCGCCAGCGACAGCGCCACCATCAGGCCGAGCGCCTCGCTGGAGCCGTAGCGCTGCAGGATGTAGTAGCCCTGCAGGCCCAGCACGAAGCCCACGAACAGCCCCGAGACCAGAATGATGGCCAGCGAGTAGTTGCCGAGGAAGAAGATCTGCTCGGACAGCAGGCGCGGACGCCGGAACGTGGCGGCCAGCGTGCCGAGCAGCTTGAAGAACAGTCGCGTGGCGTAGCCGATGTCGGTGACCTTCAGGCGCACCGCCTGGCCCACCACGCTGGGTTGCAACCAACGGATCATCCGCGCACCCCGAAATCATGGCCCGCATCCTGGGCGGGATAGTGGAAGCGCACCGGCCCATCCGGCGCCGCGTGCACGAACTGCCGGACCAGCGGGTCTTCGCTGGCGCGCATCTCAGCCGGCGAGCCCTGGGCGACGATGCGGCCATTGGCCAGCAGCACCACGTGGTCGGCGATCAGGAATGTTTCCTCCACGTCGTGCGACACCAGGATACTGGTCAGCCCCATGGTGTCGTTCAGCTCGCGGATCAGCCGGGCGGCGACGCCCATCGAAATGGGATCCAGGCCCGCGAACGGCTCGTCGTACAGCATCAGCGCCGGGTCGAGCGCCATGGCGCGTGCCAGGGCCACCCGTCGTGCCATGCCACCCGAGATCTCGCTGGGCATCAGGTCACGCGCGCCGCGCAGGCCCACCGCATTCAGCTTCATCAGCACCAGATCGCGGATGATGGACTCGGGCAGGCGCGTGTGCTCACGCAGCGGGAAGGCCACGTTCTCGAACACGCTCAGGTCGGTGAACAGCGCACCGAACTGGAACAGCATGCCCATGCGGCGGCGCGCGGCCATCAGCCCGGCGGCATCCAGCGTGGCCATGTCCTGACCGTCGACCAGCACCTGCCCCGCCATCACCCCGATCTGCCGCCCGATCAGGCGCAGCACGGTCGTCTTGCCGCCGCCCGAGGTGCCCATCAGGGCCACGAGCTTGCCGCGCGGCACCACCAGGTCGATGTTCTCGAGGATGATGCGGTCGCCATAGCCGCACGTCACGCCCCGGAGTTCGACCAGGGCATCCGGCACGGAGGCGGCGCTTTCAGAGGCTGGGTTGGGGGTAACTGGCGTTGACATGAAAATGGTTGCCGGTGCAATGAACACCAATCCCCGATCATAGGGCATGGTCTTGGTGCCCGCCGGGCACGGCCGAATCCCCAAGCGAGGCTTGCAGGTAAAGAAGCAGCAAGCCCCTTCAGAGCAGATGCACGGGGCGTCACGAAACACAAAGGCCGCCCGGGAAGGCGGCCTTCTTGCAGCCGGCCCCTGCGGGGGCCAGCGCCGTGTCGCTCAGCGCGGCAGCGTGGTCGAGCCCATCAGGAAGGCGTCGACCTCGCGGGCGGCCTGACGGCCCTCACGGATCGCCCACACCACCAGGGACTGGCCACGGCGCACGTCGCCGGCCGCGAACACGCCCGACACGTTGGTCTTGTAGCCGCCGACGTCGGTCGAGGCCTTGGCGTTGCCGCGTGCGTCCTTCTCGACACCGAAGCCTTCCAGCATCGTGTTGACCGGGTTCACGAAGCCCATGGCCAGCAGCACCAGGTCGGCCTTGAGCGTCTGCTCGGAGCCGGCCACCTCGACGAACTTGCCGTCCTTCAACTCGACGCGCACGGTCTTGACGCCCGTGACCTTGCCGTTCTCGCCGATGAATTCCTTCGTGGCGATGGCGAACTCGCGCTCGCAGCCCTCTTCGTGGCTCGACGAGGTGCGCAGCTTGATCGGCCAGTACGGCCAGGTCAGTTCCTTGTTCTCCTGCTCGGGAGGCTGGGGCATCAGCTCGAACTGGATCACGCTCTTGGCGCCATGGCGGTTCGACGTGCCCACGCAGTCGGAGCCGGTGTCGCCGCCGCCGATCACGATCACGTTCTTGCCCGTGGCCATGATCTGGTCCTTGACCTTGCCGCCAGCGTTCACGCGGTTCTGCTGGGGCAGGAACTCCATCGCGAAGTGGATGCCGGCCAGGTCACGGCCCGGCACCGGCAGGTCACGCGACTGCTCGGAACCACCGGCCAGCAGCACGGCGTCGAAGTCCTGCTTCAGCTGCTCGGGGCTGACGGTTTCCTTGGCCCAGTTCGTGACCTTGGAACCCTTGGGCAGTTCGCCGACGATGGTGTTGGTCTTGAAGACCACGCCTTCGGCTTCCATCTGCTTCACGCGACGGTCGATGTGCGACTTGTCGAACTTGAAGTCAGGGATGCCGAAACGCAGCAGGCCGCCGATGGTGTCGTTCTTCTCGAACACCGTCACGTCGTGGCCGACGCGGGCCAGCTGCTGGGCCGCGGCCATGCCGGCGGGGCCGGAGCCCACGATGGCGACCTTCTTGCCGGTCTTGACCTTGGCCGGCTGGGGCTTGACCCAGCCCTCCTGCCAGGCGCGGTCGATGATGGCGTGCTCGATCGACTTGATCCCGACGGGATCGTTGTTGATGTTGAGCACGCAGGCGGCCTCGCAAGGCGCCGGGCACACGCGACCGGTGAAGTCGGGGAAGTTGTTGGTCGAGTGCAGAACCTCGATCGCGTTCTTCCAGTCCTGGTGATAGACCAGGTCATTGAAGTCCGGGATGATGTTGTTGACCGGGCAGCCGTTGTTGCAGAACGGGGTGCCGCAGTCCATGCATCGCGCGCCCTGGATCTTGGCCTGCTCGTTGGTCAGGCCAATGACGAACTCCTTGTAGTTCTTGACGCGCTTCTCGACGGGCTCATAGCCCTCTTCCAGACGCTCGAATTCCAGAAAGCCAGTGACTTTTCCCATTTCAAACTCCTAACGTCCCGATCAGGCCTTGGCCTTGGCGGTCTTGGCCTTCGTGATCGTGGCCGTTGCTTCTTGCTTGGCGCCCATTTCGGTCAGCGCGCGGCGGTACTCGTGCGGGAACACCTTGACGAACTTGGCCATGGAGGCAGACCAGTTGTCGAGGATCTCGCGGGCACGCAGCGAACCGGTCCAGCGGTGGTGGTCTTCCACCAGCTTCTTGAGCAGCGCTTCGTCGGCCTGGCCCTTGTGCAGCGGGATGCCGGCGTCGGCCTGCTCGGCGGCCGGCAGCACCTTCTCGAGCGACACCTGGGCGGTGTTGACGCGCTTGGCGAACTGGCCGTCCTCGTCGTAGACGTAGGCCACGCCACCCGACATGCCGGCGGCGAAGTTGCGGCCGGTGCGACCCAGCACGACGACGGTGCCGCCGGTCATGTACTCGCAACCGTGGTCACCCGTGCCTTCGACCACCGCGGTGGCACCCGACAGGCGCACGCCGAAGCGCTCGCCGCCCACGCCACGGAAGAAGGCTTCGCCTTCGGTGGCGCCGTACAGCACGGTGTTGCCGACGATGATGTTGTCGTTGGCGTTGCCGCGGAACTCGATGCTCGGACGCACGACCACGCGGCCGCCGCTCAGGCCCTTGCCGGTGTAGTCGTTGGCTTCACCGATCAGGTACAGCGTGATGCCCTTGGCCAGGAAGGCGCCGAAGGACTGGCCGCCCGTGCCTTCCATCTGGATGAACACGGTCTGGTCGGGCAGGCCGTCCGGATGGTGCTTGATCAGCTCGCCCGACAGCATGGCGCCGACGGTGCGGTTGACGTTGCGGGCCTGCTCCATGAACTGGACCTTCTCGCCGCGCTCGATGGCCGGCTTGGCCTTCTCGATGAGGCGCACGTCCAGGGCCTTGTCGAGGCCGTGGTCCTGAGTCGACACATGCAGGCGCGGCACATCGGCCGGCACCGGGGGCAGTGCGAAGACGCGGCTGAAGTCCAGACCCTGGGCCTTCCAGTGCTCGATGCCCTTGCGGGTGTCGAGCAGGTCGGCACGGCCGATCAGCTCGTCGAACTTGCGGATGCCCAGCTGGGCCATGATCTGACGTGCTTCTTCGGCCACGAAGAAGAAGTAGTTCACGACATGCTCGGGCTTGCCGGAGAACTTCTGGCGCAGCACCGGATCCTGCGTGGCCACACCCACCGGGCAGGTGTTCAGGTGGCACTTGCGCATCATGATGCAGCCCTCGACCACCAGCGGGGCGGTCGCGAAGCCGAATTCATCCGCGCCCAGCAGGCCGCCGATCACGACGTCACGGCCGGTCTTGATCTGACCGTCGGTCTGCACGCGCACACGGCCACGCAGGCGGTTCAGCACCAGGGTCTGCTGCGTTTCAGCCAGACCCAGTTCCCACGGCGTGCCGCAGTGCTTGATCGACGACCAGGGCGAGGCGCCCGTGCCGCCGTCGTGACCGGCGATCACGATGTGGTCGGCCTTGGCCTTGGCCACACCGGTGGCCACCGTGCCCACGCCCACTTCCGACACCAGCTTGACCGAGATGTCGGCCTTCGGGTTGACGTTCTTCAGGTCGTGGATGAGCTGGGCCAGGTCTTCGATGGAGTAGATGTCGTGGTGCGGCGGGGGCGAGATCAGGCCCACACCCGGCACCGAGTGACGCAGCTTGCCGATGTAGTCGGAGACCTTGCCGCCTGGCAGCTGGCCGCCTTCACCGGGCTTGGCGCCCTGCGCCATCTTGATCTGGATCTGGTCGGCCGACACGAGGTACTCGGTGGTCACGCCGAAACGGCCCGAGGCCACCTGCTTGATCTTCGAGCGCAGGCTGTCGCCATCCTGCATCTCGTAGTCGGCTTCGATGCGCGAGGCGCCGACCACGTCGGACACCTTGGTGCCCTTGACGATCTTGATGCCCTTGAGCTCGTTGCGATAACGGTTCTCGTCTTCGCCGCCTTCACCGGTGTTCGACTTGCCGCCGATGCGGTTCATGGCCAGCGCCAGGGTCGAGTGGGCTTCGGTGGAGATCGAGCCCAGCGACATGGCGCCGGTGGCGAAGCGCTTGACGATCTCGGACGCAGGTTCGACTTCCTCGACGGGAATGGCCTTGGCCGGATCGATCTTGAACTCGAACAGGCCACGCAGGGTCAGGTGGCGCTTGCTCTGGTCGTTGATGATCTGGGCGTATTCCTTGTAGGTGTCGAACTTGCCCGAGCGCGTGGAGTGCTGCAGCTTGGCAATCGCATCCGGCGTCCACATGTGCTCTTCACCACGGGCACGCCAGGCGTACTCACCACCGGTTTCCAGCATGCTGGCCAGCACGGGGTCGGTGCCGAAGGCCGCCTTGTGGTTGCGGATGGCTTCTTCGGCCACTTCGAACACGCCGATGCCGCCGACCTGCGTGGGGGTGCCACGGAAGTACTTGTCGACCAGTTCCTTGTTCAGGCCGATGGCTTCGAAGATCTGGGCGCCGCAGTACGACATGTACGTGCTGATGCCCATCTTCGACATGATCTTCGAGAGACCCTTGCCGATGGCCTTGATGTAGTTGTAGATGGCCTTGTCGGCCGACAGCTCGCCCGGCAGGTCCTTGGCCATGTTGGCCAGGGTTTCCATCGCCAGGTAGGGGTGGACGGCTTCGGCGCCGTAGCCAGCCAGCACGGCAAAGTGGTGCACTTCGCGGGCGGTGCCGGTTTCCACGACCAGACCGGTCGAGGTGCGCAGGCCCTTGCGGACGAGGTGGTGGTGGATGGCCGACAGGGCCAGCAGCGCCGGGATGGCGATGTTGGCGCGGTCCATCTTGCGATCGGTGATGATCAGGATGTTGTGGCCGCTCTGGATGGCTTCCACGGCTTCGGCGCACAGCGAGGCCAGACGGGCTTCGACACCTTCATGGCCCCAGGCGGCCGGGTAGGTGATGTCGACTTCGTACGGCTTGAACTTGCCGCCGGTGTGCTTCTCGATGTTGCGCAGGCGGGCCATGTCGTCGAAGTCCAGCACGGGCTGGGAGACTTCGAGGCGCATCGGCGGGTTCACCGCGTTGATGTCGAGCAGGTTGGGCTTCGGGCCGATGAACGACACGAGCGACATCACCACCGCTTCGCGGATCGGGTCGATCGGGGGGTTCGTGACCTGGGCGAACAGCTGCTTGAAGTAGTTGTACAGCGGCTTGTTCTTGTCCGACAGCACGGCCAGGGGCGAGTCGTTGCCCATGGAGCCGGTGGCTTCCTCGCCGTTGGTGGCCATCGGGGCCATCAGGAACTTGACGTCTTCCTGCGTGAAGCCGAAGGCTTGCTGGCGGTCGAGCAGCGACTCACCAAATTCACCGGCGGCGCCCTCGGCATCGATGGTGTCGAGCTTGATGCGGACGTTCTCGATCCACTGGCGATAGGGCTTGGCCGAGGCGTACTGGGCCTTGAGCTCTTCGTCCTCGATGATGCGGCCCTGTTCGAAGTCGATCAGGAACATCTTGCCCGGCTGCAGGCGCCACTTCTTGACGATCTTGTTCTCGGGAATGGGCAGCACGCCCGATTCCGAGGCCAGCACGACGAGGTCGTCGTCGGTGATCAGGTAGCGGGCCGGGCGCAGGCCGTTGCGGTCCAGCGTGGCGCCGATCTGGCGGCCGTCGGTGAACACCATGGCGGCGGGACCGTCCCACGGCTCCATCATGGCGGCGTGGTATTCATAGAAGGCGCGGCGGCGCTCGTCCATGGTCGCGTGCTGTTCCCAGGCTTCCGGGATCATCATCATCGCGGCCTGGGCCAGCGGGTAGCCGGCCATCACCAGCAGTTCGAGCGCGTTGTCGAACGTGGCGGTGTCGGACTGGCCGTCGAGGCTGATCGGGTACAACTTCTTCAGGTCGTCGCCCAGCACGGGCGACTTCATCACGCCTTCGCGGGCGCGCATCCAGTTGAAGTTGCCCTTGACGGTGTTGATTTCACCGTTGTGGGCGACCATGCGGTACGGGTGAGCCAGCGGCCACTCGGGGAAGGTGTTGGTGGAGAAGCGCTGGTGCACCAGAGCCAGGGCCGACACCACGCGCTCGTCGCGCAGGTCGATGTAGTACTTGCCGACCTGGTCGGCCAGCAGCAGGCCCTTGTAGATGATGGTGCGGCACGACATGCTGGGCACGTAGTACTCGCTGCCGTGCGTCAGGTTCAGGCTCTGGATCTTGGCCGACGCCGTCTTGCGGATGACGTACAGCTTGCGCTCGAGCGCGTCGGGCACCAGGATGTCCGGGCCGCGGCCGATGAAGACCTGGCGGATGACCGGCTCTTTTTCGCGCACGGTGGGCGACATGGGCATGTCGCGGTCGACCGGCACGTCACGCCAGCCCAGCAGCACCTGGCCTTCGGCCTTGATGGCACGCTCGAGCTCCTGCTCACAGGCCTGGCGCGAGGCGCTTTCCTTGGGCAGGAAGATCATGCCGACGCCGTACTCGCCCGGCGGGGGCAGCTCGACGCCCTGCTTGGCCATCTCGGCACGGTAGAACTCGTCGGGGATCTGGATCAGCAGACCGGCACCGTCGCCCATCAGCGGGTCGGCACCCACGGCACCACGGTGGTCGATGTTTTCCAGGATCTGCAGACCTTGCTGCACGATGCTGTGCGCCTTCAGGCCCTTGATGTGCGCCACAAAGCCGACGCCACATGCGTCGTGCTCGGCATTGGCATACATGCCATGCTCGGCGGCTGCCTGGATTTCTTCGGCGGTGGCCGTGAGGTTCACGGCAGCGTCAGTGGGGAACATCGTTCCCGAAGTCGCCTGAGACATGGGGGCGCTCCAGAGTGAGTGTGACAAAACAACACGGGGAATGTGGAGGATAACCCGAAGCGCCCCTGGTCACAAGCAGTAATAAATAGGGTCAGATGCTAATTAAAAAGCGCGCATCGACTTGGCTGGCCAAAATTGGGGACAGATCATTGATCGATCGAAACGGCGGACGACACCGTCTTTTTCGGCCGCCCCCGTGGACGCGGCCGCACCGGCCGCCCGGCAAGCTGCTGCAGTGCGGCCTGCTTTGCGTCGTCCACCAGCGCCCATCCCTTGTGCATGGCATCGGCGAGGCGCTGACGCTCCGCCTCCGAGAGCCCTTCTTCAAGGCGCCGCCGCCAAGCCGCCTCGCGCTCGAAAGGCGTGTTGCCCAGCGCCCAGAACAGGGCGTGGTCGGCAATCAGCGGGTCCGTCATGAGGCCCAGATGATGACGGGCGCTCGACCACCGCTCGTCCTCCTCGCGGTGCACCAGCCCGGCGCGCACACCGTGCTGCTCGACAAAGACCATCGCGGGCAGCAAGAACTGCACCGGATCCAACACCGCAGCCCGGAAGCGCCCTGACCACAGACCGCCATGGCGCCCGTGACGCCGGTTGTAGCCCGCGACATACCGGCGCCCCAGCGCCTGCATCGTCAGGCTCAGACTGTCCTCCTGCGCCGGGGTGGCCAGCAGATGCAGGTGGTCGGGGCACAGCGCGTACGCATGCACGGCCAGCCCGTGGAGGCGCGCGGCCTCGCGCAGCGCGCCGAGCAGCGCAGCACGGTCGGTGTCGTCCCGGGCCAGCAACTGGCCCTCGTGCACGCGTTGCACCACGAGGTGGGGCCAGCCGGGCACGCCGAGCCGAGGCAATCGGGCCATGAGAACGCTTTCGGAAGTGGATCTGTCCCCATTATCAATGGTGACGTCTTCCATGCACAGGGCCCCCATTCACGGGGCTCATACGGCCGTTTGAGGACTTCCCCGCCTGTGCAGCCTTGGTCAGGCTCTCTACCCTTCGCCACGTCGGGCGTTGCACAGCCCGCGTCCAAACGGCTTTTTGATCAATCGGAGTTCTGCCCGCATGGCCACCTTGTCTTCGCCCCCCTTGAGCGTGGTGGCCGCCACACACCTGTCATCCTGGCTGGGGCACCTCGGGGTCAGCCCCGCCGCATTCGACGACACGCTGGGGTGGCTCAACCCACTGTGGACCGTGCACCGGCTGCATGCCCGCGTGGTGCACCGCCGGGCCGAAACGGCCACCGCCACGACCTTCGAGTTGCAGGCCGGACCCGGCTTTCACGGCCTCAGGGCGGGGCACCATGTGATGGTGGGCGTCGAGATCGCAGGCGCACTGCACCGGAGGGCCTACTCGCCGCGCGCGGTGCCGGGACACCCTCAGCGTTTCGCCATCACCGTGCAGCGGCAGGCCGGCGGCCTGGTGTCCAACCACCTGCATGACCGCGTTCAGGTGGGGCACCACGTGACCATCAGCCCGCCGGACGGCGCATTCACGCTGCCCGCGGCCACGCCGCCGCGACTCTTGCTGTTGGGTGGCGGCAGCGGCATCACGCCGCTGATGGCGATGCTGCAGCACCTGCACCGTGAAGCGCCGGCCACCCGTGTGACGCTGGTTTACTTTGCGCGCAGCCGAGCGGAGCGCATCTTTGCCGAGGCGCTCGACGAGCTGACCCGGCAATGGCCCGCCTTCCGCTATGTGCCCGTGGACTCCACCGCGCACACCGCAGCCGGTGCGGGCGAGCCCGCACCGGCCCTGCTGGACGAAGCCCTGTTGTCGCGCGTGGCGCCAGACTGGGCCCGCACCCCCACCTGGTGTTGTGGCCCTGCCCCGCTGATGGCGGCGGCCCGCACGCTGTGGCAGCAGGCGGGGCAAGCCGGGCAGCTGCATCTCGAGGCTTTCGGGCCCGTCCGTGCCGAGGGCGACGCGACCACGCGCCACGCCGTGCACATCCGGCGTGCGCCACACACCCATCGGTTCGAGGCCCCCGGCCACACCACGCTGCTGGAAGCCAGCGAGCAGGCCGGCCTGCGGCTCAAGCACGGCTGCCGGCAGGGGCTGTGCCACGAATGCACATGCCGCCTGCACAGCGGCGCCGTGCGCGACCTGCACAGCGGAGCCCGGATCGACGGCGAAGGCCAGGCGATCCGGCTGTGCGTCAGCAGCGCCCTCACCGACCTCCAGCTTGAATCGCTGGGTTGAGAGACCCGACCCCACACCATGACCTACTCTCCTTCCTCCACCGTGCAGATCGGCCCGCGGACCCCGGCCGAAATGGCCGCCTTCCAGCGTGACCTGGACGCGATCGGCGACGACACCCGGCGCACGCTGGGTGAGCGCGATGCGCGCTACATCCGCGGCATCCTGACGCTGGTGCGCGTCACGGAACTGCTGGGCCGCGCGCTGCTGGCGTTCGGCCCCTTCCCGCCCACCTGGCTGCTCGGCACCGCCCTGCTGGGCATCAGCAAGGTCATCGACAACATGGAGCTGGGCCACAACGTGATGCACGGCCAGTTCAACTTCATGAACGACCCGCGCTTCCAGGGCGACACCTTCGACTGGGACAACACCTGCCCGAAGGAGGAGTGGCGCCACTCGCACAACTACACCCACCACACGTGGACCAACGTGATCGGCAAGGACCGTGACTTCGGCTACGGGCTGCTGCGCCTGTCGAGCGACCTGCGCTGGAGCTGGCTCCACCCCTTCCAGCTGCTGCTGACCCTGCTGCTGGCGGCCTTCTTCCAGTGGTTCGTGGCCATTCATGATCTGCAGATGGACAAGGTCGTCATCGGGCGCAAGAAGTGGTCGGAATGTCGGCCACAGTGGCTGCTGGTGCGGGCCAAGATGTGGCGCATCGTCAAGCGGGACTACGTGGTGTGGCCACTGGTGGGCGCGGCCATTGGTGCCGTCACGACGGGCGACGCGCTCGGTTTCGGGCTGGCCGTCATGGCCGGCAATGCGGGCGCCAACCTGATCCGCAATCTGTGGGCGTGGGCCATCATCTTCTGCGGGCACTTCACGGAAGAGATCTACACCTTCACCCGTGAATCGGTGGAGGGCGAAAGCCGCGGGCAGTGGTACCTGCGTCAGATCCTCGGGTCCAGCAACATCAGCGGCAGCCCCCTGCTGCACCTGATGAGCGGCAACCTGTCGCACCAGGTGGAACACCACCTGTTCCCCGACATCCCCGCCAACCGTTACGCCGAGATCGCCCCGCGCGTGCAGGCCGTGTGTGCCCGCTACGGCGTGCCGTACCACACCGGCAGCTTCGCGCGGCAGTTGTGGACGGTGCTCAAGCGCATCGCCCGTTACAGCCTGCCGGGCGGGCCGCAACGGGCTGTGCACATCGCCCTCAAACCAATCGCAGCGGAGTAGTTCACCCCGCCCGGGCGCCCGGTACCGCGCGCCCGATGCAAGCAGGAAAAGGCGTGGCCATTGGCCCGCCTTTTCGCCTTTCGGGCCCGCACCGACGGGAAATGGCCCTGCATCACCCCCCTTCAAATCGCTTTTGTCAGGTTTTTTCTGACACGGCATGCAGTCCTCAGCCGACGCGGCTTACAGCGCCGCTCCTATTCAGAAATCCGGCCCCGGTCACCAGAATCCATCCCATGCCGACACCCATCGGCGAAACAAGACCGACAAGCCCGCCTTCCAGAACCTTTAGGAGTTCAAGATGACCAACGATCAAGTCCTGATGGAGATCCGCGAAGCCAACCTGCAGTACCTGATGCTGGCACAGAGCCTCATCCGCGCAGACCGCGAGCAGGCGCTGTTCCGCCTGGGCATCTCGGACGAGACCGCGTCGCTGCTGAACCTGCTGACCCCGGCCCAGGTGCTCAAGATCGCGTCGAGCAACACGCTGATCTGCCGCATGCGTGTCGACGATGACCTGGTGTGGGCCCTGCTGACCAACCATGGCAAGGGCACGGCCAACGATGCCGTCAGCCGTCTGCATGCTTCGATCCTGATGGCCGGCCGCCACCAGGAAGCCGCCTGAGATTCGGCCCCCATCGTCACCCGCCCACCGCCTGCAAGGAACCGCCATGCGCAACAAGAGCCTGCTGACCGAAGCCAAGCAGATCGAACGGGCCGTCACCCTCATCAAACTGGGTGCCCGCCTGCAGGTGCTGGAATCGGAAACCGACATGTCGTACGAGCGCCTGTTGCGGCTGTACAAGGAAGTGGCGGGCAAGTCCCCCTCGAAGGGGCAACTGCCCTTCTCGACCGACTGGTTCATGACCTGGCAGCCCAACATCCACGCCAGCCTGTTCCTGAACATCCACGAATACCTGAACAAGGCCGCCGAGATCGATGACATCGACGCCATCATCAAGGCCTACCAGCTCTACCTGGAGCAGACCGAGGTGCAGGGCCTGGAGCCGCTGCTGTCGGTGACCCGCGCATGGCGCCTGGTCAAATTCATCGACACCGGCATGCTGAGCCTGACGCGTTGCACCCAATGCGGTGGGCACTTTGTCACGCATCCCCACGAGATGGCCCGCCACTTCGTGTGCGGCCTGTGCAACCCGCCGGCGCGCGCCGGCAAGGGCAAGGCCGTGGGCGGCATCCAGTTGCACTGACCTGCCCGGGGCGGCCAGGCCTCAAGTCTGCCGTCCACGCGCCGATAACCACCCAGGCGGTTCGACAGCGAATCGCGCTTTGCTTGTCTCCTCTGGGCACGACCGAGGACGGACGTGCTCTTGGCGGGCCCGCTTCGGGCCCGCCTTTTTGCTTGGTGCAAACGCGGTGCGCTTGCCACCAGGTGAAACCTGAGCGGGATAAGCAGCGGGAGTGCGGCGCTGTTCCCGGCATCGGCCGCCACCCTGCTGACTGAAGATGCCGACATGATCAGTACCTGACCCACCACCATGTTCGTCGCGATCGGATACATCGTCTGCCTGGGCTGCATCTTCGGCGCCTACATCATTCACGGCGGGAACATGAGTGTGATCATTCACGCCCTGCCCACCGAAATGATGGCCATCGCCGGGGGCGCTCTGGGCGCGTTCCTGGTGAACAACCAGCCCAAGACCGTGAAAGCCGTGCTCGGGCAGTTCGGCCCGCTGTTCAAGGGCTCGAAGTACACCAAGGACCGCTACATGGAGCTCATGGCGATGCTCTATGAGGTCCTCCAGAAGATCCGCAAGGAAGGCCTGATGTCCATTGAAAAGGACGTCGAGGACCCGCACAACTCCGCGCTGTTCGGCAAGTACCCCACCGTGGGCCACGACCACCACGTGATCGAGTTCGTGACCGACTACCTGCGCATGATGGTCTCGGGCAACCTGAACGCCCACGAGATCGAGACCCTGATGGACAACGAGATCGACACCCACCACCACGAGGGCCACGCGGCCTGCGCGGCGGTGGCGCGTCTGGCCGGTGCGCTGCCGGCCTTCGGCATCGTGGCCGCCGTGCTGGGGGTGGTGAACACCATGGGCTCGGTGGGCCAGCCGCCGGCCGTGCTGGGCGGCATGATCGGATCCGCGCTGGTCGGCACCTTCCTGGGGATTCTGCTGGCCTACGGCGTGGTGGAGCCCCTGGGCGGTCTGATGGAGCAGAAGCTCGACGAAGGCACCAAGGAATTCCAGGTGGTCAAGACCGTGCTGCTGGCCTCGATGCAGGGCTACGCGCCCCAGGTGGCCATCGAGTTCGGCCGCAAGGTGCTGTACTCGACCGAGCGCCCCACCTTCGTCGAACTCGAAACACACGTGAAGAAGAAGTGATCCCGATCACGCTGCCTGCCCCGCACACGCTGAAAGCACACCATGGCCGGTGATTCCAAGAAGGTCCAGCCGATCATCATCAAGCGCATCAAGAAGGGCGGCCATGCCGCCCATGGTGGCGCCTGGAAGATCGCCTATGCCGACTTCGTGACCGCCATGATGGCCTTCTTCCTGCTGATGTGGCTGCTGGGCTCGACCACCGAGGGTGACAAGAAGGGCATTGCGGACTACTTCAACAGCCCGTTGAAGGTGGCCTTCTTCGGCGGCAGCGGTGCGGGCGATGCCACGTCGATCGTCAAGGGTGGCGGCAACAACCTCAGCGAAACCGTGGGCCAGGTCAAGAAGGGCAGCTCGGACGCGGCCGAGGAAAAGCGCCGCCGCCGCGCCATCCGCGCCGAGCAGGCGCGTGCCGAGACCGAGCGCCTGCGCGTGCTCAAGCAGAAGGTCGAGGAGGTGATTGCCAACGACGACCGCCTGGCCAAGTACCAGAGCCAGATCCGGCTGGACCTGACGGCCGAGGGCCTGCGCATCCAGATCGTGGACGACCAGAACCGCGCGATGTTCGACAGCGGCTCCAGCGACGTGCAGGGGTATATGCGCGACATCCTGCGCGCCATCGGCGGGGTGCTGGACGAGGTGCCCAACCGGCTGACCATCGAGGGCCACACCGACGCCAAACCCTTCAGCGGCGGCGAGCGCGGCTACAGCAACTGGGAGCTGTCGGCCGACCGGGCCAACGCCTCGCGGCGCGAGCTGATCGTGGGCGGCCTGAGCGGCACCAAGGTGCTGCGCGTGCAGGGTCTGGCCGCCAGCATGCTGTACGAAAAGGACAGCCCGGAGAGCCCGCTGAACCGCCGCATCAGCATCATCGTGATGAACCGCGAAGCCGAAGACCGGTTCTTTGGCGCCGCACGTGCCGAATCGGTCACGGCCGAGGACGATGAGGCGCCCCCCGCCCCGCCCGAGTCGGACATCCGCCCCTCAAGACCCGACCTCACAGGCCGATAAGCCTGCAATGAGCCCGGCGGCCACGCCGGCACCAGACCCAAGGACGACCCCATGAGCCAACCCGCTGACATGAAATTCCTGATCGTGGACGACTTCTCCACGATGCGACGGATCGTGCGAGGCCTCCTCAAGGAGATCGGCTACATCAACGCCGAAGAAGCCGAGGACGGTGCGGTCGCACTCAACATGCTGAAGAACGGTCGCTTCGACTTTGTCGTCAGCGACATCAACATGCCGAACATGAACGGCTTCGAGTTGCTCAAGGCGATCAAGGCCGACGACGGCCTCAAGCACCTGCCCGTGCTGATGGTGACCGCCGAAGCGAAGAAGGAAGACATCGTGCTGGCGGCCCAATCGGGTGCTGCGGGTTACATCGTCAAGCCCTTCACCAAGGCGACGCTGGAAGAAAAAGTACAAAAGATCATGCAAAAGCTCGCCACCACGGCCTGAGCAACAAGGGAGCCGACGATGAAAGTGGACCTGCCAGACAACATGCAGATGCCGGCGGCCTCGCCGGAGATCTTCCAGCAACTGGGCACGCTGACCCGCCAGTTGCACGACACGATGAACATGCTGGGGGTCCTGCCGGGGCTGAAGAACAACGTCGACGATCTGCCCGACGCCCGCAGCCGGCTGAACTACATCGCCAACAAGACGGCCGAGGCCGCCGAGAAGGTGCTCAACCTGGTCGACACCGCCAAGGCGGACCAGGAGCACATCGCCAACGAGACGCGCAAGCTGGCCTCGCTGATCACAGCCGACCCGGTCAAGGCCGTGGCGAGCGGCGCGGTGTTCAACTTCGTGCAGGACGTCGAGAAGGTGACGCACCGGGTCGACGGCCACCTGACCGACATCATGATGGCGCAGGACTTCCATGACCTGACGGGTCAGGTCGTGGCCAAGGTGGTGCGCCTCGCCTCCGACCTCGAGGCCCAACTGGTCAAGCTGCTGGTGCAGGCTGCGCCCCCCGAGCAGGCCCACAAGGTCGAAGCGGCCCTGACGGCGCATCTGGAGCCCAAGCTCGAAGGCCCCGTGGTCAACCCCGAAGGCCGCACCGACGTGGTCGCCAACCAGAGCGAGGTCGACGACCTGCTGGCCAGCCTGGGCTTCTGACCCCGAACCCCGGCGCCATGCGACAAGGCCACCTTCGGGTGGCCTTCTGCTTTTCAGGGCTTGCTCAAGTCTGCATCGCCATCGCATCCCGCACGGCACTCACCTGCCGCCGCGACACCGCCAGCCACTCCATCGTCGGGCGCACCTGCACGGCCCAGCCTTCACCGCCCTCTTCCTCGTCAGGGCGACGCTCCAGCGCGCGCATCGCCTGGCGCGCCACCAGTGCATTGCGGTGGACGCGGATGAACCGCTCACCCACCTGGGCCTCCAGTTCGGTCAGCGACTCGGCCAGCGTGTGGCTGTCATGCAAGGTGCGCAACACCACGAGCTTCTGCTCGGCCTTGAAGTACAGGATGTCGGCGAGCGGAATGCGCACCACGCGCCCGCGATCCTGCACGACGAACACCTCGCCATCCTCCATCGCCCCGGCCTCGCGCGGCGGCGTGGGCGGTCGCAGTGCGCGCACCCGCTGCAGCGACGCGGTGAGACGATCCAGACGCACGGGCTTGGTGAGGTAGTCCACCGCCGCCAGGTCGAACGCCCGCAGCGCGTGCTCGGCGTGGGCCGTCACGAACACCACCGCCGGCGGCTGCCGCAGATGCCGCAGCCGCGCCGCCAGCGTCATGCCGTCCAGCCCGGGCATCTGGATGTCGAGCAGCACCAGGTCGACCGGCGTGCCCTGATCGTCCTGCTCCTGCAGCCACATCAGGGCCGTGACGGGCTCGCCGAACTCGGCAGCCACCTCGGCCGCCTGGCCACTCTGCCCGACCAACGCGCGAATGCGCATGCGCGCCAGCGGCTCGTCGTCGACCAGGGCGATGCGCAAGGGAAAGGTGTCCTGACTCATGGTGACAAGGGAATCTGACCGGATCACGGGCGCGTGCGCCGAAGCGGCACGCTGAGGCGAACCACATAGACACCGGGTTGGCGGTCGCCATCACCGCGCTGCAGGCCGGCCTCGAACTCGGCTTCGACATCGTGCATCAGCTTGAGGCGCTGCCGCACGTTGCGCAAGGCCATGCCGTGCCCCGGCCGTGCCACCCCGGGCACGGTCAGCGCAGCGGGCACGGAGTTGCGCACGGTGAGCACCACGCGGCCCGCCTGCACCTGGCTGCGCACCACGATCCAGCCGGGCTCAGGCGCCGGCTCGACGCCATGGCGCACGGCGTTCTCCACCAGCGGTTGCAGGATGAGCGCCGGCAATTCGGCCTCGGCTGCGGCCTCGTCCAGCTCCCAGCGCACCGTCATGCGGTCGCCGAACCGCAACTGCTCGATGCTCAGGTAGCGGCGGGCGAGATCCACCTCGTCCCGCAGCGTCGAACGCATCGTGGGCGACACGAGTGCCTGGCGAAACAGCTCGGCCAGGTCTTCCAGCACCGACTCGGCCCGCTGAGGGTCGATCTGTACCAGCGCGATCGCCGTGTTGAGCGTGTTGAACAGGAAATGCGGCCGGATGCGCGCCTGCAACTCCGCCAGGCGGGCTGCCGCATGCGCGGGCAACTCGCTGCGGCTGCGGTGCCGCAACCACGCCAGCCCCGCACAGGCCAGCGCCGCCCCTGTACCCATGGCAGGCAGCAGAGACCACACCAGCGTTCGGGGCACACCCAGCAACCAGTCCAGCCAAAGCCCTTGCGCGGCCCCCACCAGCCCGCTGACGGCCCCCAATGACCCGGCCACCAGCCACTGCACCGGTTCGCTGCGCTGGTCCAGCCAGCGCCGACTCGCACAGGCCACCACCAGCCACAGCAGGCTGCCCGGCAGCGCCACCACCGACCCCTGCATCCAGCGATTGAGCGCGTCCGGCAGGCTGGTGGAACCGAAGGATGTGCCCAGCGCCACCACCAGCTGCACGCCCAGCACCACGCGCAGCACCACCCCGACGTGACAGACGTCGAAGGGCGACGGGGGTTGCGGCCGCGGGGCCGTCTCGGTCGACCCGAACTGCGTCAGCGCGAACTGCGTGGACACCGCCCAGGCCGGTGGCTCGCCCGCCGCGCTGGCGCCGGGGGCGGCATGCTCCGTAGAATCCATGGTTTGCACATTTTGCGCGAAGCGCGCGTCCGGATCACGCCCCATGAGCACCAACCAACTCGACAAGAAGTCCCAGGCCTGGTCGGCCCTGTTTTCCGAGCCCATGAGCGAGCTGGTCAAGCGCTACACCGCCAGCGTGTTTTTCGACAAGCGCCTGTGGTCGGCCGACATCCAGGGCTCGCTGGCCCACGCGGACATGCTGGCCGCGCAAGGCCTGATCTCGGCCGACGACCTGGCCGCCATCCAGAAGGGCATGGCCCAGATCACCCAGGAGATCGAGTCGGGCGCCTTCGAGTGGAAGCTCGACCTGGAAGACGTGCACCTGAACATCGAGGCGCGCCTGACCCAGCTCGTGGGCGACGCCGGCAAGCGCCTGCACACCGGCCGCTCGCGCAATGACCAGGTGGCCACCGACGTGCGCCTGTGGCTGCGCGGCGAAATCGACGAGATCGGCGTGCTGCTCACCGAATTGCAGAAGGCCCTGGTGGACGTGGCCGAGCAGAACGCCGACGTGATCCTGCCCGGCTTCACGCACCTGCAGGTGGCCCAGCCCGTGGCCTTCGGCCATCACCTGCTGGCCTATGTGGAAATGTTCGCCCGCGACGCCGAGCGCATGGTCGACCTGCGCAAGCGCGTCAACCGCCTGCCGCTGGGCTCGGCCGCCCTGGCCGGCACCAGCTACCCGCTCGACCGCGAACGCGTGGCCCGCACGCTGGGCTTCGAAGCCGTCTGCCAGAACAGCCTCGACGGCGTCTCCGACCGGGACTTCGCGATCGAATTCACCGCGGCCGCCTCGCTGCTGATGGTGCACGTATCGCGCCTGTCGGAAGAGCTGATCCTGTGGATGAGCCAGTCCTTCGGCTTCATCGACCTGGCTGACCGCTTCTGCACCGGCTCGTCGATCATGCCGCAGAAGAAGAACCCCGACGTGCCCGAACTGGCGCGCGGCAAAACCGGTCGCGTGGTCGGCCACCTGATGGGCCTGATCACCCTGATGAAGGGCCAGCCGCTGGCTTACAACAAGGACAATCAGGAAGACAAGGAGCCCCTGTTCGACACGGTCGACACCTTGAAGGACACGCTGCGCATCTTCGCCGAGATGGCCGCTGGCATCACCGTCAAGCCGGAAGCCATGGAGCGCGCCGCGAAAAAAGGCTACGCCACCGCCACCGACCTGGCCGACTACCTGGTGAAGAAGGGCCTGCCCTTCCGCGATGCCCACGAAGTCGTGGCCCATGCCGTGAAGGAGGCGATTGCCGCCGGGGTGGACCTGTCGGAACTGCCGCTGGACAAGCTCCAGGCCTACAACCCGGCGATCGAACAGGACGTGTACGAGGTACTGAGCCTGCGTGGCTCGCTCAACGCCCGCAACATCCTGGGCGGCACCGCACCGGAACAGGTGCGGGCCCAGGTCGCACGCCACCGCGCGCGACTGGGATGAATCCAGACCCCCTCGCGCGGCGAGGCCGCGCGAGGGGAGCGCGCTCAGTGGACGCGACGGCGACGCGCCACAGCGACCGCCAGAAGCCCAGCCAGGGCCAGGGCGTAGGTTTCAGGCTCGGGCACGGGCGGCGTGGCCAGTGCAGCCGTCCAGGTCATGCGTGTTGCACCCGGGGTGAAGTCGAGGAGCAGCGGCAGCGCCGAGCCGAACCCCGGCGATTCGACATCCAGCGACAGCCCACGGATGCGGAACGCGGCATGCATGCCCGCGCTGAAGGTGAAGGTCTCACCGGCATCGAAGTCCGCGTCCAGCACGGTGCCATCCTCAGCCAGGATGATCATGTCGGAGAAGCTGCTCGGTGCCGTCACGCTGATGAAGGTGCTGCCGCCTTCGAGGGCAATGTCGAAGCCTTCGGCGACAGGCGGGTCGTACCAGCGCTGAGCGACTGGCGCATCGAAGACGAACTGACCTTCGGCCGGCATGAACGGCAGGATGGGCACGCTTTCACTGCTGCCCACCTCGACACCGCCCACGCCGCCAAAGCCGAACAGGAAGGTGGCCGCAGCACCCGGATCCGCCACGCTGGGCTGTCCCAGCGAGTACAGGTTGGCCCCCAGCGCTGCGAGCTTGGAGACCGCAGCAGCCTCATTGGCGGCACTGCCGTAGTAGATGTTGAAGATCCGGCTGGCACCGGCTTCGAGTGGGCCGAAGGCGAAGTCGAACACCGAGCCATGGTCGTCGGGGCCGGAGCGCGTGAAATCGGTGTTCACCGTGGTGCCGTCGATGTAGCCGGCTGCCCAGGATGGATTCGATGAAGCAAAGCCGTTGTCGCTTGCGTAGCGCACGTTGCCACCGTTCGTCGTCAGGTTGGCGGTGACGCCGGTGTGGCTGACGTACTCGGAGAACTGTGTCGGGGGCACATCCCAGTCCATCACCCGGCGGTAGACCAGACTCTCGATCCGGGAGCCGGTGTTGTTGGTGATGGTCACCTGGTTCTGGAAGACATCGGCAGCGAGCGACGGACCATAGGCCTGGCGCACGGAGACCCCGATGCCCGCCATGTTGATCTGCGATGTGGCTGTCGAGCCAGTGGCGCCGAAGGTGTTGCCCGAGCCGAACCCACCCGAGCCGCTGCTCTGGTTGGCCCAGGTCGAGAAGTTGCCGCCGGCCGTCTCGACGGAGACGCCCCAACCTTCACAGAAGCAACCCGGGGAAATGGCATCGCCCACCCCATCGCGGTAGACACCATAGGTGGCGAACCCGCCCGGCCCGTTGCCGGAGAAATTCAGCTCGCCCGTGTCATTGACGCCCAGCGTCGTATTGCCATAGGTGATCAGTGCACCCGCATGCGCGGCATGGCCGGCTGCGAGCAACGAGGCGGCAACGGCCAACGCCGTGACAGCATGGCTCAAGTTCTTCATGGACAAACCCTCCTCTTTGGATCGTGTAAAAGTCACAGACTTGTCAGAATAGACACAAACGTCAAGTACGGGGAAGCTCCGCGAGCCTGCCCCCCCCACTCCGAGGGGGCAGAGTGGCGCCGAGGTGTGACGAGCCGTTTCAAGTCCGTGGCCGGACCGCCAAAGCGCCGGACCTTGCGCTGCCGCAAGCCGGCGGAGGAGGCCCCTGGTTAAGCTGCCTTTCCCAGCGCGGCGCCTGTCTGCTCGCGCCCCCTGAGAAAGCCGCTCATGTCCAGCCTTGTTTGGTCCGATGCCCTGTCCCTCGCCATGCCCGTCATGGACGACACGCACCGCGAGTTCGTCGACCTGCTTGCCGAAGTGCAGGCGGCCGATGACGCCGCGCTGCTGGCCCGCTGGCAGACTCTGATCGACCACACGATCGACCACTTCGGCCAGGAAGACCGCTGGATGGAAGCCACCGGGTTCGCCCCCGGCAGCTGCCACATGACCCAGCACGCGGTGGTCTTGAAGGTGCTGAAGGAAGGCGCCGAGCTGGGCGCCCAGGGCAATCTGGCCCCCATTCGCCAGATGGCGCATGAGCTGACCATCTGGTTCCCCCACCACGCGCAGACCATGGACGCCGGGCTCGCCCTGCATCTGAAGAGCGTGGGCTATGACCCGGTCACGGGCCAGATCGCCCAACCTGAAGCCTTGCCCGAGCAAGCCATTTCCGGTTGTGGCGGCAGCTGTGGTGGCCATGGCAGCAACGACGCCGAAGCCGCCAAGGAAGAAGAAAGCCAGCAGGCGGCCTGAGCCCCCACCTGCCTTGACACAAGCTCGCGCACCTCGACGTGCGCGGCTTCAAAGACAAACGCTCAGGGAGAGACGGCCGAAGTCGGGCCGCAGGCCCCGCAGGATCAGGCTCGGTCGGTCGCCGCCAGCCTGGTCCGCACGGCCTGTTCAATGCCGGCGGCATCCAGGCCGCACAGGCTCAACAAGCGCGCGGGTTCACCGTGCTCGACGAACTCGTCGGGCAGGCCCAGCATCAACACAGGCTTCGCGATGCCGGCCGCCGCCAGCGCCTCGGCCACCGCCGAGCCTGCACCGCCCTGCACGCAACCTTCTTCCACCGCCACGATCAGGTCGTGCTCGGCGGCCAGCTGCTTCACCAGCTCGACATCGAGCGGCTTGACGAAGCGCATGTTGGCCACGGTGGCGTCCAGTGCCTCGCCGGCCTGGAGAGCCGGATACAGCAGCGTGCCGAACGCCAGGATGGCGACGCGCTGGCCGGCCGCCGGCGCCGCCTGGCGGCGCACCTCTCCCTTGCCCCACGGCATGGGCGTCAGGTCGGTGGGCACGGGCACGCCGGCCCCTGCGCCCCGCGGGTAGCGCACAGCCACCGGGTGGTTCTGCGCATACGCTGCACTGAGCGCCTGCCGGCACTCGGCCTCGTCGGCCGGGGTCAGCATGCTCATGTTGGGAACGCAGCGCACGAAGGCGATGTCGAACGCGCCCATGTGCGTGGCGCCGTCGGCCCCCACGATGCCCGCACGGTCGAGTGCGAACACCACCGGCAGGTTCTGCAAGGCCACGTCGTGGATCAGCTGGTCGTAGGCGCGCTGCAGGAAGGTCGAATAGATGGCCACCACCGGCTTGAGCCCTTCGCAGGCCAGGCCGCCGGCAAACGTCACCGCGTGCTGCTCGGCAATGCCCACGTCGAAATAGCGGCCCGGGTACTTCTGGTGGAACTCGACCATGCCGGAGCCTTCGCGCATGGCTGGCGTGATGCCGACCAGGCGGCTGTCGGCGGCGGCCATGTCGCACAGCCACTGGCCAAAGACCTGCGTGAAGGTGGGCTTGGGCGGCTCGACCGGCACCGGCTTGACCAGGCCCACCGCCGGGTCGAACTTGCCCGGGCCGTGATACGCAATCGGGTCGGCCTCGGCCAGCTTGTAACCATAGCCCTTCTTCGTCACCACGTGCAGGAACTGCGGGCCTTCCAGCTCGCGCAGGTTTTCCAGCGTGGGAATCAGGCTGTCGAGGTCATGGCCGTCGATCGGGCCGACGTAGTTGAAGCCGAATTCTTCGAAGATGGTGCCGGGCACGACCATGCCCTTGGCGTGCTCTTCCAGGCGCTTGGCCAGCTCGAACAGCGGCGGCGCGTTCTTCAGCACCTGCTTGGCGCTCTCGCGGGCGGCGGTGTAGAAGCGGCCGGACATCAGGCGCGCCAGGTGGCGGTTCAACGCCCCCACCGGCGGCGAGATCGACATGTCGTTGTCGTTGAGCACCACCAGCAGGTTGGGCATCTTGCCGGCGTGCGGCACCCCGGCGTTGTTGAGCGCCTCGAAAGCCATGCCGGCGGTCATCGCGCCGTCGCCGATGATGGCCACGGCCTTGCGCGCCTCACCGCGCAGCTGCGCGCCCAGCGCCATGCCCAGCGCCGCCGAGATCGACGTGGACGAGTGGGCGGTGCCAAAGGTGTCGTACTCGCTCTCATCGCGGCGCGGGAAGCCGCTCATGCCGCCGAACTGGCGCAGCGTCGGCATGCGGTCGCGGCGGCCGGTCAGGATCTTGTGCGGATAGGTCTGGTGGCCCACGTCCCACACCAGCCGGTCGTGCGGCGTCTGGAAGACATGGTGCAGCGCGATGGTGAGCTCGACGGTGCCCAGGTTGGACGACAGATGCCCCCCGGTGCGCGACACGCTCTGCAGCAGGTATTCGCGCAGTTCGGTGGCCAGCTGCCGCAGCTCGGACCGCGACAGGTGGCGCAGGTCGGCGGGCTGGTCGATCTTCGACAGCAGGGGGTAGGTCATGGTCGTCATCCTAGGGGGGATTGCTTGTTCTTGGTACGAGCGAGCCAGGGGCACTCAGTGGTCACGGCGCACGATGCGCTCGGCAAGGGCGGCCAGCGGCGCGGTGGCGTCGGCACCCAGCCCGCTGCGGGCCAGCGCATCGAGCGCCTGCTGCAGCAAGGCGTCCGCTTCGGCGCGAGCGCCTTCCAGACCCAGCAGGCTCACGTAGGTGGGCTTGTTGGCCCCGGCATCCTTGCCCGCGGTCTTGCCCAGCTTGTCGGATCCCTGGGTGGCATCGAGCACGTCGTCCACGATCTGGAAGGCCAGCCCCATGGCATGGCCGTAGTCGGTCAGGGCGGCCCACGCCGGGGCGTCGGGGGCGACCCCGCCACAGGCCGCGCCCATCTGCACACTGGCACGCAGCAGGGCGCCGGTCTTGCGCTGGTGCATGTCGCGCAGGGTGGCCTCGTCGAGTGCCTGACCCACACTGGCCAGGTCGATGGCCTGGCCGCCGGCCATGCCGGACTCGCCCGAGGCCCGCGCCAGCAGGCGCACCAGGCGGGCCTGCAGCGCGGGATCGACACCGGCGCCCTCGCCTTCATCGGGCGTGAGCACCTCGAAGGCCAGCGCCTGCATGGCGTCGCCGGCCAGCATGGCGCACGCCTCGCCGTAGGCCACGTGCACCGTGGGCTTGCCCCGACGCAGCACGTCGTTGTCCATGCACGGCATGTCGTCATGCACCAAGGAATAGGCGTGAATCAGCTCGACCGCGCAGGCTGCACGCAACGCGGCCTCGGCCCCAGCGGGTGTGCCGCAGGCACCCACCGCCTCGGCCGCCGCCTGCACCAGCAGCGCGCGCAGGCGCTTGCCACCATCCAGCACGCCGTAGCGCATGGCCTCTCCGAGGCGGGCGGGCGCGCGGGCCGGCACCCAGGTGTCCAGTGCGGCCTCGACAAGGGCGAGCACATCGGCCGACCAGCGGCCCCACACGGCAGATCCGGTCATGCGTCGTCCCAGGGCTTGAGCTGGCCGTCTTCCAGCAGCTTCACCTGTGCCTCGACGGCCTCCAGGCGGGTGCGGCAGAACTGCAGCAACTGCGCGCCCCGCTGGTAGCTGCCCAGCAGTTGCTCCAGGGGCAAGGCGCCGCTTTCCATCTGGCCCACGAGCTGCTCGAGCTCGGCCAGTGCCGCTTCGTAGGTCGCGGGCAGTGCGACTTCGGCAGGGAGGGAACCGGCGCCGCCGGCGGAGGACTTGGCCATGGTCTTGCCTGAGGTGAGGCCCGGCTTGCGGGCAAACGCGTATTCTATTTCGACGCGCCCGGGCCCTGTGCGTTCCCTCGGTACTGTCGCGCGCCGCTGCCCGCTTGCGCACGGGGCCGGCGCCACCCCTTCGGCTTGACCGGGATCAGGCAACGGCTTTGCCTCGGGGAAAGCCCGCAGGTACAATGTACGGTTCCCCGGAATGGTCCTCTTCGATGGCATTTCGGGTTTTTTGTGGCCCCTCGCGCCCGGCGCCGTCCAGACGGCTCACCGCGGGCCTGAGGGATTTTTCAAACCTCTGGATGCCGCATGGGCCCCGTCCCACCAGCAGCCAGAGGGGGTTGACATTGGTTTTTGGAGATCCTGGGGATCATGTCCGACCTGAGTCCTGCGCTCAACGCCCTTCGCCGCAGCCGCACGCAGCTGCCCGTGTCCGTCTACTTCGACGAATCACTGTACAAGGAGGAGCTCGAACGCATCTTTCAGTCCGGTCCGCGCTACCTCGGCCACGCCCTGAGCGTGCCCGAGGTCGGCGACTACTACGCCCTGCCCCAGGAGAGCGAAGGCCGCGCGCTGGTGCGCACCAAGGACGGCATCGAGCTGATCTCGAACGTCTGCCGCCATCGCCAGGCCGTCATGCTCAAGGGCCGCGGCCACAGCCGCAACAACATCGTGTGCCCGCTGCACCGCTGGACCTACTCGCACAAGGGCGAGCTGATCGGCGCGCCGCACTTCGACCACGACCCGTGCCTGAACCTGAACAACTACAAGGTGCGCGACTGGAACGGCCTGCTGTTCGAGGACAACGGCCGTGACATCGCGGCCGACCTGGCCGGCATCGACGCGCGCTTCAAGCCGGGCGGCGACCTGGACTTCTCGGGCTTCGTGCTCGACCGCGTCGAGCTGCACGAGTGCAACTACAACTGGAAGACCTTCATCGAGGTCTATCTGGAGGACTACCACGTCGGCCCCTTCCACCCCGGTCTGGGCAACTTCGTGACCTGCGACGACCTGCGCTGGGACATGGCGAAGGAATACTCGGTGCAGACAGTGGGCGTGGCGTCCACCTTCGACCGCCCGGGCTCCGACGTCTACAAGAAGTGGCACGACGTGGTCATGAAGTACCGCGGCGGCGAGAAGCCTTCGCAGGGCGCCGTGTGGCTGACCTACTACCCGACGATGATGGTCGAGTGGTATCCGCATGTGCTGGTGGTGTCGAACATGTACCCGCAGGGCCCGCAGAAGACGCTCAACGTGGTGGAGTTCTACTACCCCGAAGAGATCGCCGCCTTCGAGCGCGAGTTCGTCGAGGCCCAGCAGGCCGCCTACATGGAGACCTGCATCGAGGACGACGAGATCGCCGAGCGCATGGACGCGGGCCGCAAGGCGCTGCTGGCACGCGGTGACAACGAAGTCGGTCCTTACCAGAGCCCCATGGAAGACGGCATGCAGCACTTCCACGAGTGGTACCGCCGTGCCATGGCCTGGCCGGCCGAATCCGACGACCGTCCCTGATCCTCGCCCTTGCGCGCCGCCTTCAACCGCCTGTCGGCGCCGTGGCTCATGGTCACGGCGACCGTGCTGTTCGCGTTGATGGGCGTCTGCGTGAAGATGGCCTCCCAGACGGCCTCCACCGGGGAGGTCGTTTTCTTTCGTGGGGGTGTGGGCGCGGTGCTGATGGGGCTGCTGGCGTGGCGCACGGGCCTGAACCTGCGCACCGCCGTTCCGATGCTGCACCTGCAGCGCGGGGCCTCGGGCGTCTCGGCGCTGGCCATGTGGTTCTACACGCTGGGCACGCTGCCGCTGTCCACCGCGGTCACGCTGAACTACATGTCCTCGGTGTGGATGGCGGTGTTTCTGGTGCTGCAGGTGGCGTGGCGCCGCTGGCGAGGCCAGGCCGCTCCCGCCGTGCCGATGCCGCTGCTCGCGGCCGTCGCCATCGGCTTCCTTGGGGTGACGCTGGTGCTGCGGCCCACCATCGAGCGTGACCTGTGGCTGCCCGGCCTGGTCGGGCTGGTCTCGGGCACGCTGTCGGCCACCGCCTATTTCCAAGTCGCCAGCCTGGGCCGCGCGGGCGAGCCCGAGGTGCGGGTCGTCTTCTACTTCTCGGTGTTCGGTGCGGTGTCGGGCCTGCTCATCAGCGCCGTCGAACTGCTGTACCAGGGGCACGGCTGGACACCGCCCACCGGCACCACGCTGATGTGGTTGCTGGGCACCGGCCTGTTCGCCACACTGGCCCAGGTCTGCATGACGCGGGCCTATGCGCGGGGCAACGCGCTGGCGATGGCCAGCCTGCAGTACCTCGGCATTGCGCACGCCTTCGTCCTGGGCGTGCTGCTGTTCGACGATCCGGTGCATGGCATCGCGGTGCTCGGCATGGCGCTCATCGTGCTGGCCGGCATCGGGGCCACTCAGGCCAGCGCGCCCCTGAAAGCACGACGCTGAGGCGGGTTCAGCGCGCCGGGGTCTGCTCGGCCGGAGCGGGCTCGTGCGCGTGGTCCGGCGTGTGCGCGTGGCCCGTGCCATGGCCCTGTTCGTGCAGGCCGCTGACGATCAGGCCGATCATCCCCAGCCCCACCGCCAGCCACACGATCTGCAAGGCGGTGTCCCGCCAGTGCAGACGCTTCTGCAACTGCGGGATCAGGTCGGCCACGGCGACATAGATGAAGCTGCTGGCCGCCACCACCATCATGTAAGGCAGATAGGCCTGCCACGGCGCGATCAGGAAGTAGCCCAGCACGCCGCCCACCACCGCCGCCAGGCCCGAGATCATGTTGTAGGTCAGCGCCCGCATGCGTGAAAAGCCCGCGTTGACCAGCACGATGTAGTCGCCCACTTCCTGCGGGATCTCGTGCGCGATGATGGCCAGGGCGGTGACCGCGCCGATGTGCGGGTCGGCCAGGAAGGCGGCCGCGATCAGCACGCCATCACAGAAGTTGTGGATGCTGTCGCCGATGAGCACGCTCCAGCCACCGCGCCCGGCCTGCTCGGCATCGAACCCGTGGTGATGGTCGTGGTCGTCGTGCTCGTGGTGGTGACCGTGGCGGTACAGCTCGGCCTTCTCCAGCAGGAAGAAGAACATCAACCCGCCCAGCAGCGTGAGGAACAGCGAGTGCGGTGCCACGTCGCTTTCGAAGGCTTCAGGCAGAACATGCAGCAGGGCCGTGCCGAGCAGAACCCCTGTGGACAGGCTGACCAGGTGACGGACGATGAGGCCCAGCAAGGGCGCCGACACGGCCGCGGCCAGGCCGACAGAGATCACGCCGCCGAGGAAGGTGACAGCGACGATGTAAAACAGGGTCATCCAGTGATCCTAGCAAACCTGTCAACACCGCCCCGGCCGCCTCGGCGGGACTGTCATGCAGTCGGAGGACAATACGCCGATGGACACACTGCTGCGCACCAAGACGGCCAAGGGCCAGGGCACCCTTGAAACCAGCCGCTTCCCCCATCTGCTGGCCGCCATCGACATGGGCTCCAACAGCTTCCGGCTCGAGATTGCCGAGCTGAGCAAGGGACGCTACAAGCGGGTCGACTACCTGAAGGAAACGGTGCGCCTGGGCGCCGGACTGGACGCCCGTGGCCTGCTGACCGAAGAAGCGACGCAGCGTGGCCTGGCCTGCCTGGCGCTGTTTGCGCAGCGCCTCAAGGGCTTTGCCCCGTGGCAGGTGCGGGCCGTGGCGACGCAGACGCTGCGCGAGGCCCGCAACCGTGATGCCTTTCTGCAACGCGGCAACCTGGTCCTGGGCCACCCGATCGAGGTGATTTCCGGCCGCGAAGAAGCCCGGCTGATCTTCCAGGGCGTGGCGCGCCTGCAGGCCAGCGAACTGCCCCGTCTGGTGATCGACATCGGCGGGCGCTCCACCGAGATGATCCTGGGCCACGGCCGCACCCCGCAGCGCACCGAATCCTTCGGCGTGGGCAGCGTGAGCCTGTCGCTCCAGCACTTTCCGCAGGGGCGCTACACGGCCGAGGCCTTCCGGGCTGCGCAGATTGCCGCCGGGGCGGAACTGGAAGAGGCGCTGACGCTGTTCCAGCGTGACCAGTGGCAGGAGGCGCTCGGCTCATCGGGCACCGTGGGTGCGGTTTCGCAGATCCTGGCGGCCAACGGCATCACCGACGGCACGATCACGGCCGACGCGCTGCGCTGGTGCATCTCGCGCTGCATCGAGGCCGGCCACCAGGACGCACTCAACCTGCCGGGGCTCAAGCCCGAGCGCAAGGCGGTGCTGGGTGGCGGCCTGAGCATCCTCTACACGCTGGCCATGCAGTTCGACATCGAGGCGCTGCGACCGGCCAAGGGCGCGCTGCGCCAGGGCGTGATCTTCGATCTGGAAGAGCGCGTGGAGGCCGCGCGCAACCACCGCCTGCCCGACCCGCGCGACAGCTCGGTGCGCGAGCTGCAGCAACGTTTCCAGGTCGACGCACTGCAGGCCGAACGGGTGCGCCAGCGCGCCTTGCAACTGTGGGGCAGCCTGCGGGAAGGCCAGACATCCGGCGACGGCGAAGACGTGCGCGAACTGGGCTGGGCCGCCGCCCTGCACGAGATCGGCATGATGGTGTCTCACCACGACCACCACCGGCACAGCGCCTACCTGCTGGGCCATGTGGATGCGTCGGGCTTCTCGCAATCGCAGCTGCGGCGGCTGGCCACGCTGGTGCTGGGTCAGCGCGGCGAACTGATCAAGCTCGCCGAGTTCCTGCACGACACAGCGTTGATGAACCAGGTGCTGTGCCTCAGGCTGGCGCTGATCCTGCACCATGCACGGGTCGACCTGCCGACAGAAGTGGCGGCCCTGCGGCATGGCCGTACGCGCACGCGCCTGATGCTGTCGCGCCGCTGGGCCGAGCAACACCCGCGCACGCTGCACCTGCTGAACGAAGAGGCCCTGCGCTGGGCCCGTCAGGGCGACCGCAAGTTCGAGATCGCGCTGGTGGACTGAGCCTGCTTCGGGACGGCGCTCAGCGCGCCGTCTTGCGAGCTGCGCGCGGGCGCGTCTCTGCCATGGCACGCTGGTACGTGCGCGCCCACATCGGGTGACCCGACTCGGTCTTGCTCAGCGCGAAGGCCGGGTCCGCGGCCCGGGCAGCCTTGAAAGCGTCCAGGCACAGCTTCTCGCGCTGGCTGGTGCAGTAGATGAACGCCAGGTGCTTGTGTGCGCTGGCACGGTCTGCCGACGCGGCCAGGCCTTCTTTCAGTGCCAGCTTGAGCTGCACTTCGGCCATCGCGTACTTGCCGCCCTGGTACGAGCGCACCCCTTGCGCCAGGGCCTGCTCCGCCGCAGGCAGGGCAACAGGCGCAGCGGGCGGCGGTGAGGCCGGGGCGGCCGCTGCCGTCGGGGTGGCCGACGTCAACACAGGCGGCGCGCCCGGGTCCACGCCCGGACGGGTCGGCCCGCTCTGGCAGGCGACCAGCGCCAGCAAGGCCGGCACGGTCAGCCAGCGCGCGTGGCGCGCCCATGCGGACACGGCCCCTCCCTGGGGACGACGGCTTGATACAGACTTCATGGTGTGTGGGGTCAGAACTTGTGGCGGATGCGCAGCTCACGACCGGGCTGCACCTCGACAGTCTGCCGGAAAACGGGCGCCTCGCCGTTGCGGATCGTGACGGTGTACCGGCCGGGCGCCAGCTTCAGCTGATTCAGCGGGGGCGTGACGCCCTTGACCTCGCCGTCCACCGCCACCTCGCCCCAGGGGCTGATGGCGAGACGGACGGTGCCCGGGGTCGTGTCCGCCGCCTCCACCGGACCGGAGGTCGCCACGGCCGCGGACGCGGGTGGGGGCGCAGCGAGCGGCGGGAGCGAGCGCGATTCAGCGACAGCCGCCCGTGCGGGGGGTGGCGTCGATGACACCGCGGCCACCTGGGATGCGGCGACACGCCGGGCGGTCGGGGTCGAGCTCATCCACCAGCCGGCCACGGCTGCGGCGCCAACCACCGCCACCACACCGCCGAGCAGGCGCCGATGCGGTCGTGTGCCGCCGGAACGGGCTTCCCGGGCGGCGTCTCGCCCGATCTTCGGCAAGGCGGCGTCACCATGGCCGGCCAGCCCTTCCTGGGCCCGCTCGGCGATCTCGAGCCAGTCACGCAGCTCTTGAGCCAGCCGCCGGGCCGACCGTGTGCGTTGATCCGGATCCCGCGCCATCGCGCGCTCGACGATGCCCGACAGCGCCTGGGGCACGGCGGGGTTCACGGCACGCACCGGCTCGCGGGGACCGTTCAGCACCGCATCGGTGATGGCCTCCAGCGTGTCGCCCGCAATGGCCCGCCGGCCCGTCAGCAGCTCGTACAGCACCGCTCCCAGACCGTAGACATCCACGCGGCGGTCAACCGGCAGACGGCGCATCTGTTCGGGCGCCATGTAGTACGGCGAGCCCCCGGCGATGTCCTGGAAGCGGCTCTGCGGATCGTCGCGCTGGGCCAGCGACTCCACCTGCCGGATGCGGGCGATGCCGAAATCCAGCACGCGTGGCTGGGTGCGGCCGACCATGAAGATGTTGGCCGGCTTGATGTCGCGGTGGATGACGCCCTTGTGGTGCGCGTAACTCAGCGCATCGGCCACCCGCCTCACGATCAGCGCGGCCTGAATGGGCGAGGGCTGCCAGCCCATCTGCAGCAGCTGCCGCAGGTCCTTGCCCTTGAGCAGCTCCATCGCGATGTAGGGGCCGCGCTCGCTGGCACCGGCGTCGTACACGGTGACGATGTGGGCGTGGTTCAGGCTGCCGGCCGCCTTGGCCTCGTTCAGAAAGAGCGCATCGAACTGCGCCCGGTCGGCCTGCGGCAGGTCGACGTGCAGCGTCTTGATGGCAATCAGCCGCGACAGCAGCGGGTCATAGGCCGCGTAGACCGTGCCCAGCCCGCCTTCGCCGATCACGTACTTGAGCGCGTATCGGCCGATGTGCCCGATGCTGGGCAACAGGTCCGGGCGTTCGGGCGTCCGCTCCGAGGGCGTGGGGTCGGGCAGGGGCCGGGTCTCGGCCACCGTGTCGCGGTCGTCGTCCGCCGGCGCGTCCAGGTCGAGGTCGAGTGGCGCGTTCAGCGCGGGGCGGCTCGGCGACGTGGACACGGAACGGCGATCTCCTGCGTGCGCGCCCTCAGCGGGAACCGGAGCGCGCGGCCTTGACTTCCTCCGGACGGAGATCCGGCGCCAGGTGGTCCAGCACGCCGTTGACGTACTTGTGGCCGTCAGTCCCCCCGAAGGTCTTGGCCAGTTCGACCGCTTCGTTGATGGCGACCTTGTACGGCACTTCCAGGCAGTGCGTCAGCTCGTACGCGCCCACCCACAACACGGCATGCTCGACCGGCGACAACTCTTCGACCGGACGATCCAGAAACTTGAGCAGCGTTGCATCCAGTTGCACGCGCTGCTCGATGCAGCCGTGCAGCAGCGCGTCGTAGTGGGCGCGGTCGCACTTGGCGAAGTCGTCCTGCTCGCGCACGTGGGCGTCGATGGCGCCCGGATCGCGTGCATTGATCTGCCACTCGTACAGCCCCTGCAGGGCGAACTCGCGTGCGCGGCGGCGCGAAGACTTGGCACGGTCACGGCCAGGCACGCCGCCCTTGCGGGCAGGACGGCCTTCCAGCGGCTTGGGGGTGTCAGACGGGGCGCTCACAGCAGGTCATCCAGCAAGTTGGCCATCTCGACGGCAACACGGGCCGCATCACGGCCCTTCTCTTCAATGCGGGCTTCGGCCTGGGCGAGGTTCTCGACCGTCAGGATGGCGTTCGCGATGGGCACGTGATGGTCAAGGCTGACGCGGGTCACGCCGGCGCCACTCTCGTTGGCCACCAGTTCGAAGTGGTAGGTTTCGCCGCGGATGATGCAGCCCAGCGCCACGAGGGCGTCGAAGCGCTCGCTGTCGGCCATGGCCTGCAGGGCCACCGCCACCTCGAGCGCGCCCGGCACGGTCACGTGCTGGATGTGCTTGCGCACCACGCCGAGCTTCTCGAGCTCGGCGATGCAGACCTCGGCCAGCCGGGAGGTCAGTTCGTCATTGAAGCGGGCCTGGACGATGCCGACACGCAGATCGTGTCCATCGAGCCGGCCGGCTTGTCCTTTGTCAGCGCCTTGCATGGTGGGATTCCGTAAAGAGCGAAAAGTGAAGGTGAAAAGAGCGAGGGATACCGCGCGAGGTCAGTGTCCGGGCATGGGGTGCTGGCTGCCGTCGGCCTTCATGAAACCGACGACCTCCAGGTTGTAGCCCATCATGCTCGGCAGCCGCTGGGGGTTGCCCAGCAGGCGCATCTTCTGCACGCCCAGGGCACGCAGGATCTGGGCGCCCACGCCATAGGTGCGCAGGTCGACCGGGGTCTTGGGACGGGCGGCCTGCGGGTCGGGCAGCAGGCGGCCCAGCAGGCGCTCGTTGTCATCGCCCGCGTTGAGCAGCACGATGACACCGCGGCCGGCTTCGCGCACGGTGCCCAACGCCTTGGGCAGCGGCCAGGCGTGGCCGCAGTTGCCGGCGTCGAGGAAGTCAAGTGCCGAGAAGGGCTCGTGCGCACGCACCAGCACCTCGTCGTCCGGGCCCCAGCTGCCGACGCTCAGCGCCAGGTGGGTTGCGCCGGTGCGGTCGCGGAAGACCTGGGCCTCGAACTCGCCTTCCGGCGTGGCCAGGGTGCGGGTGCCGAGGCGCTCGATCAGCGATTCGTTGCGGCTGCGGTACTGGATCAGGTCGGCGATGGTGCCGATCTTCAGCCCATGCTGCTGCGCAAAGACTTCGAGGTCCGGCAGGCGGGCCATGGTGCCGTCGTCGTTCATGATCTCGCAGATCACGGACGAGGGCGTGAGGCCGGCCATGCCGGCGAGGTCGCAGCCGGCTTCGGTGTGACCGGCGCGCATCAGCACGCCGCCATCCTGGGCCTGCAGCGGGAAGATGTGGCCGGGCTGCACCAGGTCGGTCGGCTTCGCGTCGCGGGCAACGGCGGCCTGCACGGTGCGGGCACGGTCGGCGGCCGAGATGCCGGTGGTCACGCCTTCGGTGGCCTCGATCGACACGGTGAAGGCGGTGCCGTGCTTGGTCCCGTTGCGCGTGGCCATGGGCGGCAGCTGCAGGCGCTCGCAGCGCTCGCGGGTCAGCGTCAGGCAGATCAGGCCACGGCCGTACTTGGCCATGAAGTTGATTGCCTCGGGGGTGACGTGGTCGGACGCCAGCACCAGGTCGCCTTCGTTTTCGCGGTCCTCTTCGTCAACGAGGATGACCATGCGGCCGGCGGCGAGTTCGGCAATCAGCTCGGGAATCGGGGAAATCGGCATCTGGACATTGTAGAGGGGGCGCCGTGGCGTTTCCGGGAAAACGCCCGGTTCTCCCCGCTGAAATCAAAGGCGCCGAACTTGAATGGCGTTCAGCCCGCCAGCTTGCCATCCGACGACAGCATGCGCTCGACGTAGCGGGCAATCAGGTCGACCTCGAGGTTGACCGGGCTGCCGGCCTTGAGTGCGCCCAGCGCGGTGTTGGCGATGGTGTGCGGAATGAGGTTGATGTCGAAGGCGGTCTGGCCGTCGGGCAGGTCTTCGACACGGTTGACCGTGAGGCTCACCCCATTGACGGTGATCGAACCCTTGTAGGCCAGGAAGCGACCCAGTTCGCGCGGCGCGTGGATGCGCAGCAGCCATGACTCCCCCACCGGCTCGAACACGGCCACGCGGCCCACGCCATCGACGTGGCCGGTGACGATGTGGCCGCCCAGACGGTCGTGCGAGCGCAGGGCCTGCTCCAGGTTCACGGGGCCCAGCGTGTCGAGGCCCGCCGTGCGCGCCAGGCTCTCGGCCGACACATCGATCGTGAAGCGACCAGCGGCCACGTCGAACGAGGTGACCGTCATGCAGGCACCGTTGATGGCGATGCTGTCACCCAGGCCCACGCCGTCCAGGTAGCCGCCGGGGGTCTGCAGGGTCAGGCGGCGGCCGTGCTCGGGCGCGTGGCCGAGCGGCTGGGAGTCGACGATCTGGCCCACGCCAGTGATGATGCCGGTGAACATGGTGATGAAGTCGGTGTGCGGTTGGTGATGGGGCCGGTCAGAACAGGTCTCGGCCGGGCGGGCGGGCCACGACGCGCAGGTCGTCGCCCACCAGGGCCACGTCAACGAAGCGCAGCGTGGTCGCGTCGGCCAGTCGGGCCAGCGGGGGCAGGTCGGCCAGCGCGCGGCCCGGACCGATCAGCTTCGGCGCAAGATACAGCAAAAACTCGTCGACCCAACCGGACTGGATCACGCTGGCGTTGAGTCGGGCGCCCGCTTCCAGATGCAGTTCGTTGACACCGCGCGCGGCGAGGTCGGCCAGCACCCAGGCGAGGTCGGGCCGGGCGTCCGCGCCCGTTGGCGCGTCGATGGCGGTCGCCCCTGCATCGACCAGGGCCTGCCGGCGCGCCATGGCGGCGGCCGCCTCCGGCCCTTGCGCCGTCGCGCCGTACACCAGCGCCGTGCCGGGCGACTGCAGCAGGCGGCTGCCCGGGGGGGTGCGCCAGTGGGTGTCGAGCACCACGCGCCAGGGCTGGCGCGGCGTCTGCACGGCGCGCACATCCAGGCGAGGGTCGTCGTCCAGCACCGTGCCGACACCCGTCATCACCGCTGAGGCGCGGGCGCGCCAGGCGTGGCCATCGGCGCGTGCGTCCGGGCCGGTGATCCACTGGCTCTCGCCATTGTCGAGGGCCGTGCGGCCGTCGAGCGAGCCGGCAATCTTCATGCGCACCCACGGGCGCTGGCGCACCATGCGCGAGAGGAAACCGATCATGGTGTCGCGGGCAGCCCGGGCCTGCGGGTGGTCGGGCGGCAGCAGGGTCACGTCGATGCCGGCGGCCCGCAGGCGTTCGACACCGCGGCCGGCCACCAGCGGGTTCGGATCGGCGAGGGCCACGACCACGCGCGCCACGCCCTCGCGGACCAGGGCGTCGGCGCACGGCGGCGTGCGCCCATGGTGAGAACAGGGTTCGAGCGTCACATACGCCGTGGCGCCGCGGGCGTGGGCGCCGCGCGCATGGAGGTCGGCCAGCGCGGTGGCCTCGGCGTGCGGCCCGCCCACTTCGGCCGTGTGGCCCGTGGCGATCACCTGCCCGTCGCGCACCAGGGCGCAACCCACCGGAGGGTTGGGCGCCGAGCGCCACAGCGCCTTGCGCCCTTCAGCCAGCGCCAGCGCCATGCCTTCGAAATCGTCCACCTGCCCGCCTTTCGCGATACGTCCCATACAGCCGGCGACGTGTCAGCGATAGGACTCGTCGTCGGACGCAATTTCTATCACGAGGTGAGCCGCCTGCGGCTGGCCGTGCCACTGCCCGGGGCGCATCGGGGTCTGGGGCAGGCGGGTCAGGGCCAGGGCCGCCCATTCGCCCGGTGGTTCAGCGTGCAGCAGGCGCCATCGCACGATCTGCCCCTGGGCGGACACCCACAGCGCGATGGTGAGGCGGGCCCGCCCCTGCTGCTGAAGCAAGGCTTCGTCAAGCCACCAGTCCGTTTCCGGGGTGGGCGCCACATCAAGTTCGTGTGCGGGACGAAAGGCCGTAGGGTGCCAGCCGGGTGCAGGAACGATGCCGGATGCCGCGGCCGTTGCCGGCTTCTCGGGGAGGGCGTCTGGCACACGGTGAGGCACCCGCGCCAACGCCTGAGACGGGGCCAGCCCCGCAGCGGGCAGCCCGGCGTCGTCCGCGCCGCGATCGGCTGGTCTGGCCACCATCCGCACCTGCCAGCCTGGCGCGACCTGTGCCGCGCGGTGCGCCAACTGCGTGGGCCCCGTGCGCCAGGCCCACCACCCGGCGACATGCGCCAGGCACACACCGACCACAATGGCGACCAAGGTGCGCCTGCTCGCCACGTGCACCGGCCGCATCGACGCCACGGCGGTGCTCATGGGCAGCGCCACCGCCTGCCCGTCAACGCCAGCAGGCCGCCACGGCCGCCGCTGCATCGGCATACCGCGTGCCGTACGTGGACGCCGCCACACCCTTGACGCCCTTGCCCGTGAGTGTCGGGTTCCCGCAGGGGTCGGCCGACATCGGTCCGCCGGCGGCCCGCGTGGCGGTCAAGGTGTAGGACTGGCCATCGGCCGCGACGGCCACGGCAAGGGTGTAGGCTGTGGCGCCCTCGCCTGCTGGCGGGCTGGTGCTGAAGGGTTGCGCGGCAAACAGGCCCGCCACCGCATTGCCCGCCGTGTTCTGGTCGTAGCGGTAGGTGTCGCTGTAGAAGCGCTCCATCCATTGCTGCGCCAGCACCATCTGCGTTTTCACCTGGGTACGATGGCCCTTGGCCACATGCTCGGTGTAGGCCGGGTAAGCCACCGCAGACAGGATGGCCACCACGGCCACCGTGATCATCAGCTCGATGAGGGTGAAGCCGGCCGCAACGCCCGTGCGATGCGGCAGCCGGTGCCGAAGAGTCTCACTGCAAGGCAACATCACTGGGTCCTCATTCCCGGAATTTCACGCCACTGGATGCGCAGCTGGTTCGCTGGCGCACACATGTTGGCGTCCGTGCTGGCGCCCAGCCGGCGCGTCTTCATCTTGCCCGGCGGGCACACCGAGGTGGCATCCGTCACGCAGGTGCCGTCGGTGCACACCTTGCGCACTGAGCCGTCGCTCACGTTGATCACGCGCTGGTCGTTGCTGTCCACGCCGTAGGGGTTGACCGACGTGGTCGTGGTGCCGTCGGCGTTGGTGATGTTCACCTGCCGGAAGAGCCCCGGTACCGGCAAACCCGAGACCGGGCTGAGCGCATACACCGAGGCCAACGGGGCCACGCTGCACGATTGCGACTCGTCACCGGCTGGCCGCACAGTGGTGAACAGCATGAAGGTCTGCCGGTTCACCGGGGAGGCGATCACGGCCTCGCCCCCCGTGGGGAAGTCGAAGAACCAGCCGTCATGGGTGCTCGGGTCGAAGCCCGAAGCGACCTCGGTCGATCCCACAGGCACCACGTTCGCCCCCACCCGGCGCGCCAGGTAGATGGAGCCCGTGGTGGGGTCACGCACCAGCAGGCGCTCGAGGAATGCCGTGCTGCCCACCGTGCGGGTGCCCGTACCCGGCAGCGCGCGGGGCGTGCTGTCCGCAGCCGGCGGATAGACCTGGTCGCCCTCGTAGCGGCCCCTGTCCCACACGGTGAAGAACCGATGGGTGACGGTGCTGCGCGGGAAGTCGCTCGACTCGATCGCCCGCCCGGTGCCGAAACTGACCAGCGTGCCGCCAAAGCTCGGGAAGCTCACGATCGGCGATGTGGTGATGGGCAGCGCCGCGCCGGCAGCGTCCACCGCGCGGAAGAACGGAACAGCGACGCTGCTCGCATCCAGGAACGCACTGCGCCATTGCGCGCGGTCACTGGAGCGGATGTCGAACTTCCACACCTGCCCCTTGAGGTCCGTCGCGTAGACGATGTCGGCCGTGGTGTTGTTGTCGAGGTCCACCCAGGTCAGCCCCATGAGGCCGTTGTCGGTGTCGCTGGCCGCCGTCAGCAGCTTGCGATAGGCCTGCGGGTTGCCGGCGCTGTCCTTCCAGCCCGTCGACCCGGGCCCGGCCGCATCGAGGATGAACAACGCCGCCCGACCGTTCGCCGAGCGATAGCCGTTGGGCACCAGCACGCCGAAACCACCGGAGTTGAGGCGGACCAGCGGTGTGGCCTGGCCCGATGCGTTGTGCCGCTGCGGCTCCATCAGCACGTGCCCCAGGTCGGCGTCGTCCTGCGCGGAAAACACCCACTTGAACACGTTGCTGGCCTGGGCTTCGTTGAGCGTCGACGGGTCGGTGACGTCCAGCGCAAACACGGCCATGCCGCCCCGACCGAGGCTGCCGTACAGGTAGGTGCGCCAGGTGGCCGCTGTGCCGCTGCCGACCAGCACATCGCCGGTGAACGGGCTGCCGTCGACCAGGGGCGTGGCGCCCGTGTTGCTCACGTCAAAGGCGGCACTGAGCTGGGCCACCACCGGGCTGGGCACGTAGGACAGCACCGGCTCGCCCGTGGTGGCCCGGAAGCCGTGCAGCATGCCATCCTGCGCGCCCACCCAGAGCAGGCTGTTGCGCGACGCCTTGGTATTGGCAAAGCTGCTGTACGACGGCGTGCCGCTCGGGAAATCGGTGTCCATGAAGCGGGCCGCCGACTTGGCATCCTGCAGCCACGGCGACGAGCTGACGACCGCGCCCATCAGATTCGATTCATCGCGGCCGCGGAACACGGTGCGCTCGTCGCTCCGCCCGCCGCGCACATAGCGCACGAGCTTGTCGGCGCGGGTGCGCAGCGCGGTGGTGTCGCCACCACCCAGCGCAATCTTGTAGAACGGCGTGGCGCCCGGGCTCGCCGCCGGCGAGGCGTTGATGGCGGTCACCGTGAAGGGCATGCCCTGCGCCACCCCGGCCGCATTGACCTGGTTGGTGATGACCTGCCGCGTCCCGGCCCCCGAGGCCGCCGTCAGCTTCTTGCCAGCGTCCCAGGTTTCGGTCGTTGCGAAGTCGCCATTGACCAGCTGGTAGGCCTTCACCGTGCCATTGAGCGTTTTCGCGTTGAACTCGGCAACGAACTTGTAGCTGCCATTGACCAGCTGGGCCGACGACACCGCGGGCGAGGCGTTGCTGTTCTGAACGATCTTTTCGAGCAGCACGCGCAGCCGGGCCTCGAGCAGCTCGGGCCGACGGGCCAGAAAGTAGCCGTCCGGCTCGCCGTCGGAGCACACCGTGCCGCTCGCACAAGCCTGGCCATTGTTGTTTTCCTTGTCCCAGTTCACCGCGGTGGTGCCCGTCCGGGTCTGCGGCATGGTCGATGTCGAGGCCGCAAACGCGGTCTCGCCGGTGTCGAAGCTGCCGTACTTGGCCATGTACCAGAGGGGATCGCGCAGCGTCACGGCGTCCACCCCGCTCGACACACGGAACAGCGTGCGGGCCGTGGTGGTCAGCGGCGCGGTGGTGTCGTCGATGAAGCCGACCGTCTGCTTGGCGCCCCCCCCGATCGACACACCGGTGGGCCAGGCATAGCCGTCCGGTGTCGGGCTGCTGGTGCTCGTCGTCGTGGGCATGCCCTGGTCGACGAAGTTACAGCGGGTGGCAAACAAGGCCGTGCCGCGCGTTGCACTCGCACACGTTCCGGCCGATTGCCAGCCGTTCGAACCATGCGTGAGGTAACGGCCGTCCCCACGGTAGCTCGTGCTGGGCGGTGCGTCGGCCCCGATCACACTGAAGCCATGCGAGCCCTGCGCGCCGGCGTTGTGGTTGAGCACGTCGGTCAGGACTTCAAGGTCATACGCCCCACCCGCGGCGGGGGTGAGCCGCCAGCGGATGAAACCGACCAGGTCCATGTCGTAGTCGCCACCGAACTGGGTGTCGTTCCAGGTGACCACATAGGCGCCGGAATCCGAGCTCGAGTAGATGGACCGGAAGGTCAGCATCGCCCCCGGAATCAGGCCCTCGGCGACCCCGTGGTTCCACGAGCTCTCCGGCGTGATGTAGACCTTGCGCGACGTGCCGGGAATGGGCACCTCGATGCGCGCCACGCCACCGGCCAGCGAGGCAGCGTAGGTCTTGACGCGCAGGGCCGTCGCCGGCAGGCGGCTTTGCAGCACGGTACCGCCCGTGGCGGCGTTCAACTCGGTGGTGCGACCGCCCCCACCCACTTCACGGATGGCGCGCGTGTTGGCGTAGAACGCGGCGCCGGCACCCAGGTAGCTGCCCTTGATGCCGGGCGCTTCGGGGCAGACCCCGGCCACACCGGCCAGGCCTGCGGAGTAGGCGCCGCCCACGACGTTGCCTGCCCCGATGGGTTTGGCCGTGCAGTCTTCGCCATAGGCCCCGGCGTTCGAGCCGACCGAACGCGATGTCCCGTTGATGCCCTCGTGGCTGCCGATCTGGTCGGTCAGGCGTGCCAAGGTCTGGCCCGACAAGCCGTTCAGGCTGCCAAAGCGGGAGAACAACTCATAGACATCTTCGGTGCCACCCGACTCGTCCGTGTCGTAGCTCATCGTGCCGCTGGAGATCGCCAGCAGGTTGCTGGCGCGGCAGATGCCACGGCCGTACAGCGCCTTGCGGGTCAAGCCCGAAACGGCGTCGGTCAGGTCGTCGTTCAAGGGGTCGCGGCGTGTCACACCGGTCGGCAGCCCGACGGCCGCGTCCCGGGTGGTCGAGGTGGGGTTGGCCACGTCCTGCCCGGCCAGGTAGGACAGGGCCTGCACCACCATCTCCGACATCGGGTTGCCCCAGGAGGCGAAGTTGCCATTGCCCACCACGCTGGGGTGCACCCAGTCGCCGGAGCCGGACGGCTTCGTGGCGCCGTAGTTGCCAGTGTCATACAGGCGGATCGCATCGAACGATGCGAGGATGCCGCCCGTGCCGCAGGTGCTGGGCCGGCCGGTGGCGGGCATGCGGTGGCACAAACGCCCGGTGGCCGGGTCGATTTCGTCGTTGAGCGAGCCGATGTTCTTGCGCAGCGCCCCGCCGCGCAGGTTGGAGTCATAGCTGCCGGTGATCAGGCCGAACTCCGCGCGCGGGGCCTGCGTGGTGCTGCGCGTCGTGCCGAACTCCTGCAGCAGGCCCACTGGCTTGAGCACCGGCGAGGCCGCCGTGCCGTAAGCCTGACAGCGCTCACTGCCCAGCAGGCTGGCGTTGCACACCTTGACGCGGATGGCCAGTTCCGGCCCCACGGTCGTCCCGCCCGAGCTGTAGGTGGCGCCATTCGTGGACAGCGTCGGCAGGCTCGAGCGGTGTGCCGTCGGATCGGTGGTCGACACGCCCTGGTTGGGGCCGTACTTCGTGTAGAACGCGGTGGCCTTCGCACCGAAGCTGAACCCGCTCAACTCCGAACTCCATCGGCACACAGTGCCGGGAATGGTCGCCCACAGGCTGTAGTTCCCCTTGACCACACGCATGACAGGCGCACCGGGTGAGCTTGCCGTCGGGTCGCTGTTCTGCGTGCTGCGGCTGCAGATGGTGAGCCCCGCGCGAGCCAGATCCGTGTCGAAGGCAAACGGGGTGTAGTTGCGAACGTCCGAGCCGGCGTAGTACTTCACGAACGAGTGCGCGTCCTGCGACATCTGCGCCATCTCGAGCGTGGTGTCGGTCGACGTGTCCTCCCGGCGGAAGCCCCCGTACATCATCTTGCGCACCACGTCGATGCGCGTCATCGTGGCCCAGTTCAGGAAGTTGCCGCTCCAGTAACTCCCCGTCGTCGGGCACGCGTGCGTGGTGGTGCTCGCCACCGCGATGGCCGGCTCGAAGCGCGCGCCCCCGGCATGCGACGCGTTGTAGCTGTAGCACTTCACCGGATCGAAATAGCCGTAGTAACGGAACGTCGGCTTGAAGGTGTAATCGTCGACCCCGTCGCCGTCGATGTCCTCGTAGTCGGTGTAGATCGGCGAGAACAGCGACTGGTCACGCGATGCGGTCAGCATCATCATGGGCCCGCCCACCCCGTAGCCCACATTGGGTGGATAGGCCGACAGCGGCGTGGAAGCGAAGTACGACGACACCGTCGTCTGTGCCTGGGCGGCCAGCCAGCAACCGGCAGACACCGCAACCAGCGCGAACACCGCGCGGCGACCCAGACGAAGAACAGCGTGCGCAAGCATGGCAGGGGAAGAGGACAGGTGCATGGTCGGGCTCACAGTGGCGGCACGAGGAAGTAGCTCTGCAGGACCACCTCGGTGCCGAGCCGGTAGCCGAAGCCGCGGGCCGTGATGCGAAAGAAGAAGGACTCGCCGCGGCGGATCGGCTCGATCAGGTATTCAGGCTGGCGCGCCACACCGGAAATCGCCGCGGTGCCCGTGAACGTGCCCAGGGGCACCGCACCGTCGAAGTTGGCACACGTGCCTGCGCTGCCGCGAGATGGTTTCGTGGCCACCGTGTTGTTCCACTGGCCGCCTTGCGCGACCGGCCACCAGGCCTCTCCGACAGAGGTGGGCGAGGCGGTCGAGAAGTCGGCGGCCAGGCGGGCGCTGTCCGACAGGCTGCACTGCCCGCGCCGGCATGCCGTGCTGAAGCGGGCGATCTGGTTGAGCACCGGTCGATCATCCCCGCGCGGACACACCGCGCCGGCTGGCGCACTGCCAGAAGGCAGCAGCAGGTCCTTCTCGGCATCCCGCAAGGCGGCCTCGGCAGACTGGCGGGCCACCTGGATGTCGAGCTGGTTGCGCGACACCGACTCGCCCATCAACGCCGAGCGCGCACTCAACAAGGCGATGCCGGCCAGGGCGACGATGAACACGAGCGCCACGACGAGCGCCACGCCGCGCTGGTAACGAACCACGGCCAGGTGGGAAGGCCCCCGGGAACGCTGGATGGAAGGATGGCGGATGATCACAGCGGCAGGTCCACGGTGCGGAGCTGGCGGTTCTTGACGCCAAACACCTGGGTGAAGGTCCGGTAGCTCACCCCGGTGGGCGGGGTGACTGCGGTGCCGTTGCAGTCGGTCACGCTGGCGGCGCCCGTGCCGCCATCGCGGAAGCGGGTGGCCGCGGTCGAGCGCACCATCACGCACAGCCGCACCGACACCACGCGCTGCCACGGCTGGAACACGCGCCCGTCGGCCAGCGTGAGCGCCGTGAGCCCGTTGACGCCCGTGGCCGTCAGGTACTGCTGCGGGCGCAGGCTGTCATCCGACAGCACCCCGTAGCGCGCCGTGAACTGCAAGACCCCGGGCACCAGCGGCACCGCGGCGCCGCCGGCATTGCCCTGACATGACAGCACGAAGGTGTTCACCGTGCTGCCTCGCTCGTCAACGTAGCGCATGGACTGCAGGAAGTAGCGGTTGGCCACCAGCAAGGGCGCCGTCGGCGCGAGGCCGGTGGTGCCACGAGCCGACGTGACCGCCACGCCCGATGCATTGACCGTGGTGACCGTGCCCGCACGGCCAGCGTTGTACAGCGGGTCGTCGCCCACGTTGGTGTTGCTGCAATCGGCACGGTGCCCGACGTTCAGCGAGAACGCGTCGTTGGTGAAGTAGGAAACGACCAGCGTGTCCGAACCGCTCGGATCCCCTGCCCCATTGGCCGAACAGCCGCTGAGGGTGGCGTTGAGCTTGCCGTCGGCACAGCCGTACAGGCCATGCAGATAGGCGGCCGGCACCACGCCCCCGTTGAGGCCGGCCACCGCGGTGTCGTACGTGGCCAGCACATTGCTGGACGGCACGCCGCCCGTCGGCGTCGGCTCGACGCTGACCACAGGGTAGAAGCCGGCGTTGCTGACCTCCCGGCCCAGCAACTCGAGCACGAGCTGGCCGGTCTCGAACAGCGCAGCCTCGTCATCGGTGCCCTTCTGCGTGCTGCGCGTGCCGACAAACAGCCGTGCGGCCACCAGCACCACCACCAGGCCGATGACCATGGCCACCATCAGCTCGACCAGGGTCAGGCCCCGGGACTTGCGGCGCGTGCCGCCTTGAAGCGTGATCGTCATGGCATCACCGTGAAGTTGGCGCAGCGCACGCCGACTGCGGCCCCTGCAGCGGCCGGGCAGCGGCTGGCCGACGCGAGCGCGGCTTCGCCGGCCGCGGCGGTGCTGGCGGCCGCCGCCCCGAGCGTGCCGCCGGCACCGGTCAGTTCCTTGTCGGCCCACATGAAAGTGACTGTCAGGCCGCGCGCTGCCGTGCCCTGCACGAACACCGCGCCCAGCGGCAGGCTGCGGCGCACCGAGGCGCGCCACTGCGCCATGTCATAGGCCGCCAATTGCGCGGCATCGCAGGTCTCCGTCGCGCAATCGCGGGCCGCGGCACTCACCGCCGATGCCGCCTGGGTCGACCAGTTCACCGCATGCAGGTAGGGCGATGCGGCCACCACCCCAGGGGCCTGATCGAGGTTGGCGCGCACACGCTCGGCATAGTCCGACAGCAGCACCGACAACAGCGCGCGCTGGCTGGATCCGCGCTGGTACTTCAGGGTGGCAGACTGCAGCGCCGCCATGCTCACCATGCCCAGGGCCACGATCAGCAAGGCCACCAGCACCTCGATCAGCGTGGCACCGTGCATCGCCCGCCGACGGCCGCCGGGTGTGCTCCATCGCGCCATCAGCAGCCTCCTCCGCTTGCAGGCATCTCGGCCATCAGACGCCCCTGCATGCTCAGGCGCAGGCATCGGGCATGGGGGCTGTCGGCCTGGCCGGTGTCGGCCAGCGTCAGCGTGCGGCCCGACCACCGCAACAGGCCGCGGGCACTGAAGGTGTGTTGTGCAGGCGGGCTGCCGCCCTGGTCGATCAGGGTGTAGCGCGCAGCGCCCGGTTCGCGCACCGCGATGATGTCGGCAGCGGCTGGCCCACCGGCTGGGACGGCGCCGCAGGCGGCGTTGACGTAGGTGATCCAGCCCTGATGCCAGTTGCCCTGATTGGCGGCCGTGGCCTCGCAGGTGTTGGCCGTGCTGCTCGACAGCGGGCACACGGAAACGCAGGTGTTGCGGCTGATGGCATCCAGCCGCGCACGGTTCATCGCGCTGGTGAAGTCGTTCTGCAGTCCCTGCATGGCACTGCGCGCCACGAACTGCCCGATAGCCGGCGCGGCCACCGCCACGAGGATGGACAGCACCGAGACGGTGATGACCAGTTCGACCAGCGTCACCCCGATTTCGCGACGCCCCTTCCCTTGCATTTTCATGCAAGCGAATATATCCGGCGTGACAAAGTTCACAACGCCGCTCGTCCGGCGCGGCATGCCGTCTGTCGCTCAGGGGGCCCGCAGACGACGGGATGAGGCCCCCGCCCCTTCACTCAAGGGGTAGGTTTCTTCCCGGTCTCCTTGATGGCGGCCACGAACTCGCTGACGTCGTCGAAGCTGCGGTAGACCGAGGCAAAGCGCACGTAGGCCACCTTGTCCAGCCGGCGCAGCTCCTTCATCACCCACTCGCCGAGCTGCGTCGACGTCACCTCCTTGTCGCCCGACTGGCGCAAGCGGGCCTCGATGGCCTCGATGGCCGACTCGACGGATTCGGCGCCCACCGGCCGCTTGCGCAGCGCCAGCATCAGCGAGGCCTTCAGCTTGGCACGGTCGAAGTCGGTACGGCGACCGTCACGTTTGACGATGGCCGGCAGCTCGATCTCGGCGCGCTCGTAGGTGGTGAAGCGCTTGTCGCAGGACTGGCATCTGCGGCGCCGGCGGGTGGAGTCGCCTTCGTCCGAGTCACGCGTTTCCACAACCTGGGTGTCGTGGTGTCCGCAAAAAGGGCAACGCATCGGGATGGGTCTTTCTGGCAGTCGGATGCAAAAAACCCGGCGGGGACTCGCGGTCCGCGCCGGGCTTTCATTCAGGCACGCATGCGCGCGCGGTTCAACGGTAGACCGGGAACTGGCGAGTCAGGGCCGACACCTGCTCGCGCACGCGGGCAATGGTGGCCTCGTCATGCGGGTTGTCCAGCACGTCGGCGATCAGGTTGCCCACGGCCACGGCCTGCTCTTCCTTGAAACCACGGGTGGTCATGGCCGGCGAGCCCAGACGGATGCCCGAGGTGACCATGGGCTTCTGCGGGTCGTTCGGGATGCCGTTCTTGTTGCAGGTGATGTGCGCGGCGCCCAGGATGGCTTCGGCTTCCTTGCCCGTCAGGTTCTTCGGGCGCAGGTCGACCAGCATCACATGGCTCTCGGTGCGGCCCGAAACGATGCGCAGACCGCGCTTCGTGAGCGTCTCAGCCAGCGCGGCGGCGTTCTTCACCACCTGCTGCTGGTAGGCCTTGAACTCGGGCGACATGGCTTCCTTGAAGGCAACGGCCTTGCCGGCGATGACGTGCATCAGCGGGCCGCCCTGGATGCCGGGGAAGATGGCCGAGTTGATCTTCTTGGCGATTTCTTCCGAGCGCATCAGGATGATGCCGCCGCGCGGGCCGCGCAGGCTCTTGTGCGTGGTCGAGGTGACCACGTCGGCGTGGGGTACCGGGTTCGGGTAGACGCCCGCGGCGATCAGGCCAGCGTAGTGGGCCATGTCCACCATGAAGTAGGCGCCGATTTCCTTGGCGATCTTGGCGAAACGCTCGAAATCGATGCGCAGGGCGAAGGCCGAGGCACCGGCAATGATCAGCTTGGGCTTGTGCTCACGGGCCAGGGCTTCCATCGCGTCATAGTCGATGTCTTCCTGGGCGTTCAGGCCGTACGACACCACCTTGAACCACTTGCCCGACATGTTCAGCGGCATGCCGTGGGTCAGGTGGCCGCCTTCAGCCAGGCTCAGGCCCATGATGGTGTCGCCGGGTTGCAGCAGGCCGAAGAACACGGCCTGGTTGGCCTGCGAGCCGGAGTTCGGCTGGACGTTGGCGAATTCGGCGCCGAACAGCTGCTTCAGGCGGTCGATGGCCAGTTGCTCGACGACGTCGACGTGCTCGCAGCCACCGTAGTAGCGCTTGCCGGGATAGCCTTCGGCGTACTTGTTGGTCAGCTGGGAGCCCTGGGCTTCCATCACCGCCGGCGAGGTGTAGTTCTCGGAGGCGATCAGCTCGATGTGGTCTTCCTGACGGGTGTTCTCGGCCTGGATGGCGGCGAACAGTTCGGGATCGACGTTGGCGATGGTGTGCTTGGCGCGGTCAAACATGACTTGGCAGTCCTCTTCATGGAGTTGAAGACCCGCGGCCCGATCCGGCCCGGACGGGGCTGGTGGTCGGCGTGAGGGCTGCCCAGGCGAACGGCACATCGGCGTGGCCCTTACGAGCCAGCCGGCCGCGCTTCCCGGTGGTTCACCACCTCAGGCGGGTCGTTGTTGGAAACGAAAAACCCGCCGTGTATCGCCAGTTGCGCAGCGGGTTTGATTGTAGCGGAGGGCAGCCAAGCCCGCCAGCCGGGGGCCGGCCAGTCGGGTCAATGCACCAGCAAGGCCACCTGCTCTGGGCGATGCGGAACCGCGGGGGTGTCGCTGGCGGCCGGCGCCACGCCCGAGGCCCCGGCCGGGGCGGCCGTCGGCACCACCGTCACCGCAGGCGACGCGGCCGGGGTGGCGGCCTGCACCGTGGCCTGGGGCAGCGGCGCCATCACAGGCACCGAGCGGCCATTGGCCACCTGACGCAGGTAGGTCTGCTCTGCGAGCACCTTGGCGCCGTATCCACGGTCATCGGCCAGGTTGGCGGCGCCGACGTAATACTTCAGTCCGCCCTCCAGGCTGCCGGCACGCCGGATGCAGTCCTTCAAGACTTGCACGCCCACCCGCAGGTTGGTCACCGGGTCGAACGCCGCATTCTTGCCGCCGAAAATGGCGTACTTGTCATGGTGCACGCCGGTCATCACCTGCATCAGCCCCTGGGCGCCGACGTGGCTCTGGGCGAACGGGTTGAACCCGGACTCCACCGCCATCACGGCCAGGACCAGCGTGGGCTCAACCCCCATGCGCTGCCCCACCGACCAGGCCTCCTGGACCAGGCGGCTGATGGGCTCGGGGGCCACGTTGTACCGGCGCGCAATCCAGTAAGCCACCGCGGCCTGCTGGCGATTGAGCTCGGCCGGATTGGCCGCCGTGGCGCGCTGGATGGCCTCAGGCTCGGCCAGCTCGACCAGAGCGGCGCCGTCATCCGCCTCGCCCTCGGTCGCGTTCGCCAGGCGCACATTGGCCCGCTCGACGAGCCAGCTCAGCGCCCGACCTTCCAGTTCATGGCGCACTTCGGGACGATGGAACAGGAACAGGGCCACCGCCACCGCGGCCAGCCCCAGCATGGCCAGGGCGTTGTGACTCACCAGGCGCAGGCCGCCCAGCACATCGGACAAGAACAGGCGCAACGCACCCGACACACCACCAGAGGCGGCACGGACGGACTTCAACCACTGAGGCCCGACCCATGCGGAGGGCTCCTGCCCATCCGCTGCACGATCAAACGCTGTCATGTTTCTCCTTTCCACACCGGCACCCGGGACACGACGGCGTCAGGCTCAAGGCCAGACCGTGCCGCGCCCGAGCGGCAGTGATAATGGCCCCGGCTGGACGATGGCGGCGCTGTGCAGTGCGCGGTCGCCATCACGAAGGGCGGTCCGAACAACGTGGACCGCAGGGGTGTGCCAGGGCTGGCAGCGTTGCACCCCGCAGTGGGGCACAAGGGGAAACCCGGAGAATTCAGACACCGGGTTCAACGGAGGCGGATTCTAGGCACCGCTGTAATAACCAGTCAAGCATAACGGATTCAATCCTTATAACACCGACTGATGAAATACCGCGATCTTCGTGACTTTGTGGCGGGCCTCGAGGCCCAGGGTGAACTGTGTCGCGTGCATGACCCCGTTTCCGTTCACCTGGAGATGACGGCGCTGAGCGACCGGGTGCTGCGTGCCGGCGGCCCCGCCCTCTGGTTCGATCAGCCCACTCGGCCGGGGGGGGGCCAGGGGCAGGCTCAGGCCTATCGCATTCCTGTTCTGGCCAACCTGTTCGGCACCCCAAGGCGGGTGGCCCTGGGCATGGGCGCGCAGGACGTGAGCGAGTTGCGCGACATCGGGCGCGTGCTGGCCAGCCTGAAGGAACCCGAGCCCCCGCGCGGGCTGAAGGACGCCGGCAAGCTGCTGCAGATGGCCAAAGCGCTGTGGGACATGAAGCCCGCTTCGGTACGGCGAGCGGCATGCCAGGAGGCGGTGCTGGAAGGCAGTGATGTCGACCTGACCACCCTGCCCATCCAGCACTGCTGGCCCGACGATGCCGCGCCGCTGCTGACCTGGGGCCTGGTCGTGACCCGTGGGCCGCAAGGCGTGCCGCAACCACGTCGCAGGCAGAACCTGGGCATCTACCGACAACAGCTCATCGGCCGCCGCCAGCTCATCATGCGCTGGCTGACCCACCGCGGCGGCGCGCTCGACTTTCGCGAATTCGCGCTGGCCAACCCAGGCCAGCCCTTCCCGATCGCCGTGGCGCTGGGCGCGGACCCGGCCACCATCCTGGGTGCCGTCACGCCCGTGCCGGACTCGTTGAGCGAATACCAGTTTGCGGGCCTGCTGCGCGGCAGCCGCACCGAGGTGGTGGACACCGGCGTGGGCGAAGGCGAGGCGCGCCTGCAGGTGCCGGCCTCCGCCGAGTTCGTGCTGGAAGGCCACATCCCCCCTGCTGCTGCCGGCTTCGAAGGTGTGAGCGAACACGGCGTGCCCCTCAAGGAGAAGGGCGGCTACCTGCACGCTCTGGAGGGGCCCTTCGGCGACCACACGGGGTATTACAACGAGCAGGACTGGTTCCCCGTGTTCGAGGTGAACCGCATCACCCACCGCGACAACCCGGTCTACCACTCGACCTACACCGGCAAGCCGCCCGACGAGCCCGCCGTGCTGGGCGTGGCGCTGAACGAGGTCTTCGTGCCCATCCTGCAGAAGCAGTTCCCGGAGATCGTCGACTTCTACCTGCCGCCCGAGGGCTGCAGCTACCGCATGGCCATCATCAGCATGAAGAAGGCCTATGCGGGGCACGGCAAGCGCCTGATGTTCGGGCTGTGGAGCTTCCTGCGGCAGTTCATGTACACGAAGTTCATCGTCGTGGTGGACGACGACGTGAACATCCGTGACTGGCAGGAAGTGATCTGGGCCGTGACGACCCGCATGGACCCCGTGCGCGACACGACCCTGGTGGACAACACACCGATCGACTACCTGGACTTTGCCTCACCGGTGAGTGGTCTTGGCGGCAAGATGGGGCTGGACGCCACCAACAAATGGCCTGGCGAGACGCACCGCGAATGGGGCCGCACGATCACCATGCCGGAGGCGGTACAACGCCGCGTGGACGGACTGGTGGAGGCGGTGTTGGCCTCGGGGCGCCGCGCTTGAAGCGGCTTGACCGGCCTCTGTTCGAGACCCAGCTCACGCGCTGCGCTGCAATGTGTAACAAGGGCTTGCGTGGCTGTCGCACCGGGCGTAATCTGACTTCACCTGCTTGATGCAGGCACCCAAAAGAACGCAGTCACTGCGTTCTGGGAAGTGCAGACAATCCGCTCTGTGCTTTCCTCGGACGGCCCGCGCGCCGCTCCAGCCCCCGGCTTAGTCCGGGGGTTTCTCATTTGGGGCGGCCGATTTCCGTCATGCGCCGGCCAGCCAACCCAGCCACTCGCGCGAGACTTCGCGCACATGCGCCATCCCGTCACGCGAAGGCAGCCAGTCGAGCACCGGGCGCTCGCCGCGGCGCCAGAACGCGACCGGTGCGGGCGTCACGCGGATGATCGGCCAACCCGGGTTCTGCACCAGCGCCCGGCGAGCGGCCTCGATGAAGGCGCGCTGAGCGCGGGGCATGTGGACCGCATCGGTGACGAGCACGATCTCCTGCACGCCCTGCGGCGCCAGCATGGCGATCGTCCTGGCCGCGTTCTCACGCGTGTCCGACGAGCCAGACTCCTGCCACACCAGTTGCATGCCATGGTCGCGCTCGATCACGCGGGCCGCCACCTCGGCCTCACCCGGCCCCACCTGCCCGCCTTGCTGGGCCCAGCCCACGCCCCCACTGAAACCGAGGGGCAGGCCCGTCTGTCGACTCAGCCAGACGCCATAGTGGAGGCGTCGCTCGCTGCCCACCGACAGGGCCGCCACCCCGTACTCTGGCGCAAGCCGCTCGAGGCCCCCACCGAGCACGATGATGGCCGCCGGTGGCGCCACTGGCGCCACTGGCGCGGCACGTGGCGCGCGACGCGCCTGCGACGCGTACAGGCGCCCTTGCGATGCCAGCCGGGCCTGCTCCGCACCAAACAGCGCGGGCGGGGGGCGCATCGCGCCGTTCTGCAGCCACAACGCCGTCTGCTCGCAACTGCTGAACCACAGCCCGGCCACGCCCAACAGCACCAGCAGCCAGCCCAGCCCACGCCGCGGCAGGATCAAACGCGCGCCCACCAGCACCAGCAAGAGAAACGGCACGGGCGGCAAGGCCAGAGCCGCCAGCACCGGTTTGTAAAGAGCCCAGTCCGTCATGGAAAACACACCTCCCGAGCCTGGTTCACCGACCGGCTCTGTCATCGTGGATACCGCCGTGGAGGCGTCGCACCGTTCGAACACACCCTCGCGACAAGGGGAACGCCCGGGCCGGATAATGGCCGCAGTCTAAGCAGGAGAAGCCGGTCATGGAATCACATCAACCGGGGACGCCGCCCGCCCCCACGCTGTCCGAAGCCACCTTCGCTGGCGGCTGCTTCTGGTGTGTCGAAGCCGTGTTTCTCGGCCTGCGCGGCGTGGTCGCGGTCGAGTCCGGCTACAGCAACGGGCACGATCCAGCCCCCACCTATGAGGCCGTCTGCGCTGGCGAGACCGGCCACGCCGAAGTCGTGCGAGTACGCTTCGATCCAACCCAGATCAGCTACCGCCAGCTCCTGGAAGTGTTCTTTGCTGTGCACGACCCGACCACGCTGAACCGGCAAGGCAACGACGTCGGTACGCAGTACCGCTCAGGGATCTACACGCACGACGCGCAGCAGGCTCAGACCGCGCGTGACTTCATCGAGCAGCTGGCCATGAGCAGCATCTACGAGCGCCCCATCGTCACCGAAGTGGCGCCCCTGTCCAATTACCACCCGGCCGAGGCCTACCACCAGCGCTATTTCGAGCAGCACCCGCATCAGGGCTACTGCGCCTTCGTGGTGGCCCCCAAGGTGGACAAGTCCCGACGCCTGTTCCCCGACCTGCTCAGGCAGGGCTGAGGTGCGGCGGCCGCCCCGGGGCGGTTCGCCTTGCGACCGGTCAGGGGGCCAGCCGCTGCCGCTGCCACGTTCCGTCTGCCAGACGCTGGTAGACGATGCGGTCATGCAGACGGGACGGGCGCCCCTGCCAGAACTCCCAGCGGTCCGGTACGAGGCGGTAGCCACCCCAATGCGGCGGGCGCGGAGGATCGTCGCCGAGGGCGGCTTGCTGCCGGGCCCAGGCTGCTTCGAGCTCGCTGCGCGAGGTCAGCACACGGCTCTGCGGTGACACCCACGCACCGATGCGCGAGCCCAACGGCCGGCTGCCATAGTAGGCGTCGGATTCCTCGTCGCTGACCCGCTCGACCCGCCCTTCGATGCGGACGACACGCTCGAGCTCGCCCCAGAAGAACTGCATGGCGGCAAACGGGTTGGCGGCGAGCTCGTGGCCCTTGCGGCTTTCGTAGTTGGTGAACCAGACGAGGCCCTGCGCGTCGGCGCCCTTGAGCAGCAGCACGCGGGTCGACGGTCGACCGTCGGCGCCCACCGTGGCCACGGTCATGGCGTTGGGCTCGAGGGCCTTGGCCCGAACGGCTTCATCGAACCAGCGATGGAACTGGTCGATGGGCTCGGGCGCAACCTGCGCCTCATCGAGTTCGGCCAGCTCATAGCTCTTGCGCATCTGCGCCAGATCGTGAGGAGATGATTTGTCCATGGCACGAGTATCGGGCACTTTGCGGCGCCCGCGCGATGACGCCCGTCAAGTCCATCCGGCACGGGTATGCACCTAAGTGAAGCCACGGTGGTGCACTGCAACAACCCGGCTCAAACTGGACTTCCACCCCTCGCGAATCACCATGACCTCCTCCGCCACCGTCATCGTTCTGGCCGGCCCGGTTTCGGAAGCCGGCCCGCGCGGCAACACGGGAGCCAGCGGAGACCCGCAGGCCCTGGCTCAGACGCTGCACAACGTCCTGTCCACCGGCCTGCCGGCTCTGGTGGTCACGCCGCCTGGCATGGCCGCGCACGCGCAAGCCATCCTGCCGGGCAATCACGTGCTGACGATCGAGGATGACGGCGAAGAAGGGCCAGGCCAGTGGCTGGGGCGCGCCATTCGCGCCGGCGTGGAGGCCAGCCCTCAGGCCGGAGGCTGGCTGCTGCTTCCACTGAACGGCGCGCCGCTGCCCGCAGTCAGCCTGCACGCGATGGCCGACTGCCTGCCCAGCTTCCCGGTGGTCCACCCTGCGCCCGGCTCAACAGGTGCCAGGCCGATCGGCGTCTCGGGTGAACTGTTTTCGGAGCTGCTTCGGCTCGACAGCGCGCGGGATCTGGAGCGGCTGGCCACGCGTTATCCGGCTGCGACGGTCGACCTCGCTGCGCCACCCAGCGCGCCGTGAGACAGGCTTCGGGCAGCGCCTGAGATCAGAAGCTGCGACCGATGCTGATGTTGAAGATGGTGTTGGTCAACGATTGGTCCTGCTTGCGGACGTAGGTGCCTTGATCCGCCCCACCTCGATTGCGAGCAACCAGCTGCATTAGCTTGGTTGTGAATTGTGGATCCGCGCCGGTTCTACCTTCAGCCAACTTAATAGCCTCCCCCACGGTCGTCACGTAATCAGCCAGAACTCGATCGCCCGACCTGATTTGAGTGTTATAGCTGGTCACCGTGGCCTCCGTCTTGATCTTTACTTGACCAACCGCCAAGCTCACATGCCAATCGTCATCGATCTGCCACTTTAAGCCGGCAAACGGACCTACTCCGAACGCATTCTTGAGCTTGGCAGTTGAACGGCCGCCCACATAGGATTCGTAGGCATTGGTCGTACGAGTGTCGAAGAACACGGCATAGGTAGCCCCCACGCCGAGGTAGGGGCGGAAGCGCGATTCGCGATTCCCAAAATACCGACCGAAGACGGCCAGCGGAGGCAACATCTTGGTTTCGATTATTTCCTTGCCAGCAAGACCATTTGGCTTGCCGTTGACATTCACCCCGTCGCCATAGGCCTTGACCGTCAACGGCGCTGCGAGCACGTAGGCTTCCGCCACCCAGGTGTGGTCGTCGCTCAGCCAGTACCCCAGGCTCAAGGTCACGGTTGCCGAATTGCCGACTTTGGCCTTGATGCCTTTGGGAGTGCCCAAGCCTCCGCCCTCCTGAGCCACCGCGCTCCGGAACAGGTCCATGTAGGAGGAATAGATGGCCTCTGGCCCATCTGGAGAATTCCCCGGCGTAACTCCGTCATCGATGTTGCTCTTGAGTTGCCACGCGCTCAGCGGATCCGATGCGGGAAGGCTGTCACCGAGCGCTGCGGCGGCATCGAGGTCCGCCATGGTGACAACAGGGCCGGTAATGTCTCGCGCATCGCCGGACTTGTTTTGAACTGAAATGCTTGTGTAGCCGAGGCGCATGAACAAATTGCCGCGAACCGCGCTCGAAAGCTGTTTGGCAATATAGGGGTCAGACGCTTGCGCTTGCACACCGCCGGACAGGCTGGCAGCGAACGCCAGGGAAAAGAGGTTCAGAGCAAAACGTCCACGGCGGATCATGCGGTCTCCGTTATATCTACAGCGTTCAGGCGTCGAGAAGAAAACAGCCGCTCGGAGCGGCTGCTCTGGGGGGCGGCATCACGCGCGCCCCCCTTCTTCATCCAGGAACTGGATTACTTGGCGCGGCGACGGGCCACAGCCGCGATGCCGACCAGGCCCAGGCCCATCAGGGCGTAGGTGGAGGGCTCAGGCACGGCCGGGGTGACGGCGCCCGCCTTGGCGGTGATGCTCGAAGCGATCGAACCGTAGTTCGTGATGCCACGCATGGCCACGATGCCGGTCTCGGTCAGGCCCAGCGACTTGGCGAAGGTGTTGAACGCTTCGCCCGTGGTGCCGCCAGCGATGGTCAGGCCGGTGATCGAGGTCAGCGCGGTGCCGTCCTTCAGGGCGGTGTCACCCGAAATCGTGGTGACGTCCCACAGGTAGTAGTTCGTCTTGGTGCCGACGCCGTTGGCACCGTTGATGTCCACGAACACTTTCTTGGCGACCAGGTCCACGTGGATGTTGGTCACGGACAGCGAACCGCCAGTCGAGGCCAGGTTGGCGTCGCCTTCGATCTCGGCCGGAGCCACCATCAGCGCGCCACCGGCGGTGTAGGCGTCGGTGACCTGGTTGGTGGCGGTGTCCACCTTCAGCGAGGTGATCGGTGCGTTGAACACCGGACGGCTGCCTTCGACGTTGCTGTACTTGCCGGTCGAGGTCTTGACCAGGGTCGCGGTCGCCGGCGTGGCAGCCGACAGTTGGATGGCGCCGGTGTTGATGGCGGTCACCAGCGAACGGTCGAACGTCAGGGCGCCCGTGCCGCCAACCAGCGTGAAGCCGTTGACCGAACCGCCCACTGCAACGGTCTGCGTCGCAGCGCTGGCAACACCCACAGCCAGGAAGGCAGCCGCGGCGACGATGCTCTTCATTGCAAATTTCATGTCTATCTCCACTTCAAAGCGGCCCTTTGAATTCTTCTGCGCTCCGGAGGCATCCGCGTCTTCCTTCGGCTCGCACAGACCTTTAAACGTCTGTTCGATTGAAGGATAGCGGCGCACTCCGTGTGGAGACAACGCGGGGGACCCTCCAGACACGTGTTAAATCCCTCAGGAAAACACCAGTGACCCGGACCCTCCCCCGTGATCATGCGTCGGGGTTACCCCCGAATCAGCTTGAAAGCGTCACGCGGGCGAACTTTCGCTTGCCAACTTGGACCACATGGGTACCAGCCGACATTCTGTGACTTTTTTCACGGATCACCTCACCATCCAGGCGGACCCCGCCCTGCTCGATGAGGCGCAGGGCCTCGCTGGTCGAGGCCACCAGGCCGGCCTGCTTCAGCAACGCGCCAATGCCCAGACCATCGACCGGCAAAGTGACCGCGAGTTCCGGAATGTCGTCCGGTATCCCCCCGCGTGATCGGTTGACGAAATCCTGCAACGCCTCTTCCGCAGCCTGTGCGCTGTGGAAACGGGTCACGATCTCCTGCCCCAGCATCACCTTGGCATCGCGGGGGTTGGCACCGGCCTCACAGGCGGCCTTCAGGCGCGCGATTTCCTCCAGCGGGCGGAAGCTGAGCAGCGTGAAGTACTTCCACATCAGGTCGTCGCTGACGCTCATCAGCTTGGCGAACATGGTGTTGGGCGCCTCGCTGATGCCGATGTAGTTGTTCTTGGACTTCGACATCTTCTCGACGCCATCCAGCCCCTCCAGCAAAGGCATGGTCAGGACGCACTGCGGCTCCTGGCCATACTCGGCCTGCAGGTGGCGCCCCATCAGCAGGTTGAACTTCTGGTCGGTGCCGCCCAGTTCCAGGTCGGCCTTCAGGGCCACCGAGTCATAGCCCTGCATCAGCGGGTACAGGAACTCGTGCACGCTGATCGGGGTGCCGGCCTTGAAGCGCTTGGTGAAATCGTCGCGCTCCATCATGCGGGCCACGGTGTAGCGGCTGGCCAGCTGGATCATGCCGCGCGCGCCCAACGCGTCGCACCACTCGCTGTTGTAGCGGATCTCGGTGCGGGCCGGGTCGAGCACCAGGCTGGCCTGCTTGTAATAAGTTTCGGCGTTGGCCTTGACCTGTTCTTCGGTCAACGGTGGGCGGGTGGCGTTGCGGCCGGAAGGATCGCCGATGAGCGAGGTGAAATCGCCGATCAGGAAGATGACGGTGTGGCCGAGGTCCTGGAGTTGGCGCAGCTTGTTGAGCACCACCGTGTGGCCCAGGTGGATGTCCGGCGCGGTCGGGTCCAGGCCCAGCTTGATGCGCAGCGGCACGCCCGTGGCCTCGGAACGGGCCAGCTTCTTCACCCACTCGGCCTCGGGCAGCAGCTCTTCCACGCCACGCAGGGTCACGGCAAGCGCCTCACGGACACGGTCGGAGACGGGGTGATCGGGCGTAACGGGTGCGGGATTTTCAGGGTGCAACATGACGGGCCATCGTGTGGAATTCTGCGGATCAACGCACCCCGGGCCGGGGCTATACTCCGCTGATTGTGCGCGCGCGCGGGCTGCTGCCTGCGTACGACGCGGGCTGATTTTAGGGGAGCGGGGCGCAGGCTCTCTCCCGAACCAGAAGGATTCCCGTTTTGACTTCTTCCAAGCAGATCAAGACCGCCACGCCCTCGCCGCTCACCGCCCTCCTCCACCGCGCCCAGACCCTTCAGGCCGCGGCCCACCGACACCCTCGCCGTGTCAGCGCCGCCGTGCTCGCCCTGCTGGCTGGCTCGGCCGTGACCGCCTTCGGTGTCGCCCCCCTGACAGCCTTGCCCGACACCGGTCAGCCCGCCGTGGTCGAGGTCGTGGAAGCAGTCCAGGCGCCCGCGCTGGCTGCCGAGCTGGGCCGGCTGGATGCCGAGCCGCTGGCGCTGTACCGCAGCGACGTCACCCGCAGCAGCGACACCGCCGACAGCCTGCTGCGGCGCCTGGGCGTGGACGACGCCGACGCGGCGCGCCTGCTGCGTGAAGACGCCGTGGCAGCCGGCGTGCTGCAGGGCCGGGCCGGCAAGGCGATCAAGGCCATCGTCGACAACGGCCGCCTGCGCGAACTCGTGGTGCGCGGCCCCGCAGCCCACGCCGAACAGGCCGACACCCACTTCACCCGGGTGACCATCCAGCGCGCAGCGCCGGGCGGGCAGACTCAATGGGACGTGCGCTCCGAACAGCTGCCGCTGAGCCGCGCGCAGCAACTGGCATCGGGCACGATCCGCTCGTCGCTGTTTGCTGCCGCCGACGACGCGCGCGTGCCGGATGCGGTGACCAACCAGCTGGCCGAGATCTTCGGCAGCGACATCGACTTCCGCCGTGAACTGCGCAAGGGCGATGCCTTCAGCGTGCTGTATGAAGCCCTGCTGGCGGATGGCGAGGCCGTCACCTGGACAAGCGGCACCGGCCGCGTGCTGGCCGCCCGTTTCATCAACAAGGGCGAGACCCACGACGCCGTCTGGTTCCAGCAACCCGGCAGCAGCAAGGGGGCCTACTTCGACCTGAACGGCCGCAGCAAGACCCGCGCATTCCTCGCTTCGCCGCTGGCCTTCTCGCGCGTGACCTCCGGGTTCGCAATGCGCTTCCATCCGATCCACAAGACCTGGCGCGCCCACCTGGGCGTCGACTTCGGTGCCCCGACCGGCACGGCCGTGCGCAGCGTCGGCGAAGGCGTGGTGAACTTTGCAGGTGTGCAGAACGGCTACGGCAACGTGGTGCAAGTGCAGCACGCGGGTGACCGTCAGACGGTCTATGCCCACCTGAGTCGCATCGACGTGCGCAAGGGGCAGCGCATCGACCAGGGGCAGCTGATCGGCGCGGTGGGCGCGACCGGCTGGGCCACGGGCCCGCATCTGCACTTCGAGTTCAAGGTCAAGGGACAGCAGGTCGATCCGATGGTGGTGGCCCGCGCGTCCGAGGCGCTGCAGCTGTCGCCGCAGGCCCTCGCCAGCTTCCGCAGTCAGGTCGGCGCCATTGCGGCCCGACTCGACATGGCCAGCGAGTGGGCGGCCGCCGGCACCCAGTCCGGTCCGCGCTTCGAATAAGCCATGCCCGGCGACCCGGCCCGCGCCTTGCCGTCACTGCACCTCGAGCCCTCCGGGCACCCCGGTCCGATGCGGTCCAATCTGTACATCGGCCTGATGTCCGGGACCTCGCTGGATGGTGTGGACGGGGTGCTGATGCGCCAGGAGGACGGCGCGTGGCGCACGCTGGCCCATGCGCACCGCCCGCTGCCGCCTCCCCTGCGGCAGGCGTTGCTGGACCTCAATACACCCGGGCACGATGAACTGCACCGCAGTGCCGAGGCGGCACAGGCCCTGGTGGTGTTGTACGCCACGATCGTGCACGCCCTGTGCACGTCCGCCGATGTGCTGCCCAGCGAGGTGCAGGCGATCGGCGCACACGGGCAGACGGTTCGCCATCGGCCGGATCTGGCCTACACCTGGCAGCTGAATCACCCCGCCCTGCTGGCGGAGCTGACGGGCATCGATGTGGTCGCCGAATTTCGCACCCGTGACATGGCGGCCGGTGGGCAGGGTGCGCCACTGGTGCCCGCCTTCCACCAGGCGCTGTTCGGCCACCCCGACCAGACCGTGGCCGTGCTGAACATCGGCGGCATGGCCAACGTCAGCATCCTGCGACCGGGCCAGCCCCCACTGGGCTTCGACTGTGGCCCGGGCAACGCCCTGCTGGATCTGTGGTGCGAGTCGCAGACGGGCCACGTCTACGACGCCAACGGCGAATGGGGCGCCGCGGGCGAGGTGCGCGAGGACTGGCTGACCGACGCGCTGGCCGAACCCTTCTTCAGCCTGCCGCCCCCCAAGAGCACCGGGCGCGACCTGTTCAACCCCGACTGGCTGGCGCGCTGGCTCGCCCCGCATGGCCTGACCGACGGCCCCCTGGGAGACGCCGATGTGGCACGGGACGTTCAGGCCACGCTGTGCGAGCTGACGGCACGCAGTGCCGCGATGGCCATTCAGCAGCACGCCCCGGATGCCACCGATGTGGTGGTGTGCGGGGGTGGCGCCCTCAATGGCGACCTGATGCGCCGACTGGGTGAACAACTGCCCGGTGTGCGTGTGGGGCGCTCGGACACCCACGGGCTGGATGTGATGCAGGTGGAGGCGGCCGCCTTTGCCTGGCTGGCGTGGCGGCATGTGGCCCGACTGGCGGGCAACGTGCCCGAGGTCACCGGGGCACGCGGCCCTCGGGTGCTGGGCGCACTCTATCCGGCGCGCTGAGCACTGCCGTCTGGCATTGCGCAACAAAAAGGGCTGCCTGCCGGCAGCCCTTCTTCGTGGTGGATTCCGATCCCGGTGTCAGACCGAGAAGCTGGAACCGCAACCGCAGGTGGTCGTGGCGTTCGGATTGCGGATCACGAACTGGGCGCCTTCCAGATCGTCCTTGTAGTCGATCTCGGCGCCCACGAGGTATTGAAGGCTCATCGCATCGATCAGCAGCGTCACGCCGTTCTTTTCCATCTTGGTGTCGTCTTCGTTGACGATCTCGTCGAACGTGAACCCGTACTGGAAGCCCGAGCAACCGCCGCCCTGCACGAACACACGCAGCTTCAGATCCGGATTGCCTTCTTCGGCGACCAGCTCGGCCACCTTGCCGGCGGCGGCGTCGGTGAACACGATGGGGGCGGGGGGCATCTCAGCGGCAAAGGCGTCTGCGTTCTGGGTTTCTTGGGCAACAGCGGTCATGGGATCAACTCCGGGAGGGGATTTCAAATCTTGTGCAGCGGGTTCGAGGCGGCAGGCTGCGACAGGCCGCGGTCGGGTACTCCGGTGGCGGACGCAGCGAGCTTGAGGCTCGGCTTGTCGTCGACCTGAAGCGGGAGGAGACCACCCTGGATGGTGGCACCCTGGTGCATTTCAAGGGCTTCGTATTTCACATCACCCACGATGCGGGCCTTGGGCTGCAGTTCGAGCAGGGTTTCGGCCACCACCGGGCCATGGACAGACCCATTGATGATGACATGCCCCGCCCTGACCTTGCCATGGACACGGGCTTTTTCGCTGATGACGAGCAAGGTGCGCCCCTCGCCCGAGGCGACCACGTCGCCCTGCACTTCGCCATCGATGCGCAGGCCGTCGCTGAACCGCAGTTCACCGGTCACGACGGTGCCCTCGCCAACCAGCGTGCGTATGGGCGGGGTTTTCTTCCATCCGAGCATGTGCTTCCTCAACCTCGACAGGGCCGAAACATCAAGCGTACACCGTTGCAGGCACAGGTCAACGGCCTCACAGCTTCAGGGACTGGCTTGCACGCACGGAACCCGTGCTGTCCAGCACACGAACCTGCACCGTGCGCAATTGCACGTCCGCTGGGCAGCGCGCCACGCCTTCCACGCGGCTGTACTGCTTGAACTGCAAGGGGCGCGCGACCACCGGGCTGCTGTCGGTCCAGGGCTTGCCATCCCGGGTGCCCGAGAGCCACAGCTCGAACCGGCCCAGGAAGTCACTCTGGATGCGGCCATCGGCACGCTGCATCACCAGCAGCTGGTAACGCAGCTGGCCTGAGCCGGTCAGCTCACCCTGCAGGCCGCGCACCGAAACGCCGGCCCCGCCGGTGGCAGGCAGCAGGCGCTCGAAGAAACCGAGGTCGTCCTTCAGCGCCAGGTTCTCGGCCTCGAGCGCCTTGACCTGCTCGGCCAGCCGCTGCTGCGTCACGCGCTCGGCCTTGAGCAGGCTGTCCGCAGAATTGGCCACCGACTGCGCGCGGTCACGCTCCTCACGCACCTGCGCCAGTTGCTCACGCGTGTGCGTCAACGCCTCATTCAGCCGATCTGCGCCCTGATTCAGCCCGGCAATGTTGCGACCGAACTCGAACGCCCACAGCGCGAGTGCTGCCGAGAAACCCAGCATCAACGCCGCCACGGCCCACCGCAACGGCCAGGGCAAGTGGCTGCGCACTGCCATGCGCGGCGCGCTGATCGACAGCCGCCGGCGCAAGAGCCGCCAGCGCATCAGGGCAGCACCGGCACGCCCGTCAGGCCCAGGTGCTCGTCGAGGCCACACATCAGGTTCATGCACTGCACGGCCTGCCCCGACGCCCCCTTGGTCAGGTTGTCTTCCACGACCAGCACCATCACGGTGTCGGGCTGCGGGCGGTGCACGGCGATGCGCACGGTGTTGCTGGCACGGACGCTGCGCGTCTCGGGGGCACTGCCGGCCGGCAGCACGTCGACGAAACGCTCGCCCTGGTAGAAGGCCTCGAAGGTGGCCTGCAGGTCGGCGGCCTGGCCGGCGTCATTCAGGCGCGCGTACAGCGTCGAGTGGATGCCACGGATCAGCGGCAGCAGGTGGGGTACGAACAGGCAGTTGACGCTGTCGTCGCCAGCAATGGCGCGCAGCTGCTGGTTGATCTCGGGGCCGTGGCGATGGCCCTTGACGCCATACGCCTTGAAGTTGTCCGACGCCTCGGCCATCAGCGTGTGGACCTCGGCCTTGCGGCCTGCGCCCGACACGCCCGATGCGCAGTTGGCGATCAGGTGGGTGGGGTCGATCAGCTTGTGGCGCAGCAGCGGCGCAAAGCCCAGCTGCACCGACGTGGGATAACAGCCGGGATTACCGATCACGCGGGCGCCCCGGATGGCGTCGCGGTTCAGCTCAGGCAGACCATAGACAGCCTCTTCCAGCAGGTCGGGGCAGGTGTGTGCCATGCCGTACCACTGCTCGAACACGGCTGTGTCCTTCAGGCGGAAATCGGCCGCCAGGTCGATGACCTTGACGCCGGCCGCGAGGAGCTCGCGCGCCTGGGCCATGGCCACGCCATGCGGCGTCGCGAAGAAGACCACATCACACTCGGTCAGCCCGGCGTCATCGGGCGTCACGAAGGCCAGATCGACATGACCACGCAGGCTCGGGTACATGTCGGACACCGGCATGCCGGCTTCCTTGCGCGAGGTGATGGCGTGGATGCGGACCTCGGGGTGCTGCGACAGCAGGCGCAACAGTTCCACCCCGGTGTAACCGGTGCCGCCGACGATGCCGACCTTGATCATGTGAGGGTCCTTTCAGCTGAGGCGCCATTGTAGGGACACGCAATGACGCCAGAAAAAACAAACCCGCCCGAGGCACGGGCCTGGGGCGGGTGCTGGAGCCCGGCGGCCGAGGCCACCGGTCCAGGAGATCGATCAGCGCTTGCTGAACTGCTTGCGGCGACGGGCGCCGTGCAGACCGACCTTCTTACGCTCGACTTCACGGGCATCGCGGGTCACGAAACCAGCGCGGCTCAGTTCGGGCTTCAGGGTTGCGTCGAAGTCGATCAGGGCGCGGGTGACACCGTGACGGACAGCGCCGGCCTGGCCGGATTCGCCACCACCGTGCACGTTGACCTTGATGTCGAACGCTTCGGCGTTGTTCGTCAGCACCAGCGGCTGCTTGACCACCATGATGGAGGTCTGGCGGCCGAAATACTGCTCGACAGGCTTGCCGTTGACGATGATCTGGCCGGTGCCCTTCTTGATGAAGACGCGGGCCACGGAGGACTTGCGACGGCCGGTGCCGTAGTTCCAGTTACCGATAGTCATGGCCGATCCTTAGATTTCCAGGGCCTTGGGCTGCTGGGCTGCGTGCGGATGCTCGCTGCCTGCGTAGACCTTCAGCTTCTTGATCATGGCGTAGCCCAGGGGACCCTTGGGCAGCATGCCCTTGACGGCCTTTTCGATGGCGCGGCCAGGGTGCTTGGCTTGCATGTCCTTGAACTTCGTGGCGTAGATGCCGCCGGGGAAGCCCGAGTGACGGTAGTAAACCTTGTCGGTGGCCTTGGTGCCAGTGACGCGGATCTTGTCGGCGTTGACGATGACGATGAAATCGCCGGTGTCCACGTGAGGCGTGTAAATGGCCTTGTGCTTGCCGCGCAGACGGAGAGCGACTTCGCTGGCCACTCGTCCGAGCACCTTGTCGGTGGCGTCGATCACAAACCACTCGTGCTTCACTTCGGCCGGCTTGGCGCTGAAGGTCTTCATGAGATTTCCTAAGTGGTAAAACTGGCTGACAGTCGCCTTTGGAACCACTTCTTGGAAGGTGGTGGCCTCTCCGGCAACGAAGCTGTCCGACGGCAACCGCGCTGAAAGACATGCAGGCAAACACCTGCATCGCGCGGCCGACCGGGTGTCGACCAGCCCCGGCCCCTGCAAAAAGCAAAGGCCCTCCCGGCAACCATGTCGGGAACCCGCGATTCTAGCCGGGAATCACGCGGCGCGCCAAGCTCTTTTGCGCGACACCGGGAGTCGGGATGCGGAGCCCGTACGGCACACGTTTGTCGTGAATGCCATCACGCGATACGGGGGCACCTGCATGAGGGCGGTTGCGCGACACAGGGAATTCCCTTACCCTTCGGGAAAACCCTAGGTGATGCACCATTCGAGGGGCGCAGCATGTTGAGCGCTCCAGCCTTGGGCAACGAGAGGTCACCAATGACCGCAACCAAGACACCCGACACACTCGACCGCTTCGGTCTGGACAAGACCGGGGGCACCCCGCCCAGCCGCCCAACCCATCACGATGGCTGGGTGCCGATCCGCGACCTGCACGCGCGCCACCGCGCCCGCATCCTGGATCACCTGCTGCAGTTGGACGACCACGACCGCTACCTGCGCTTCGGCTTTCAGGCCTCGAAGGAACAGGTGGCCCGCTATGTGGCCTCGATCGACTTCCGCCGCGACGAGGTCTTCGGCATCTTCAACAGCCGGTTGCAGCTGGTGGCAATGGCCCACCTGGCCGCCATGCCGGGCGAAGGCCCGCACGGCGCCGAGTCGTCGCGCGGCCGCGCCATGGAGTTCGGCGTGTCGGTGCTGCCCCAGGGCCGCGGCAAGGGCCTGGGCTCGCGGCTGTTCCAGCACGCCATCATGCACGCCCGCAACCGCGGCGCCAGCCACCTGATGATCCACGCCCTGAGCGAGAACGCCCCGATGCTGCGCATTGCCAGCAAGGCCGGCGCCGCCGTCGAACGGGATGGCCCGGAGGCCGAGGCCTGGCTGAAGCTGCCGCCGGACACGGTGGCCAGCCACATCGACAGTTCGCTGCAGTCCCTGGCGGCCGAAGCGCTGTACCGGATCAAGTACCAGGCGCTCCACGCCAGCGACTGGCTGCGCCTGCTGATGACCTCCGCTTGAGGGGGGCTGACACTGAAAGCCCCCTCCACAGGGGGTAGAACTGGACCCGGCCGCCCCCTTAGCATGACCCAAAACGGGGGCTTCGGGGGTCGATGTGAACAGTGCGCAAGTGGCGGCAGCCGTGGCATGCGGCCTGCTGCCCGGCATTTTGCTGGGATGGTGGCTGCACGGTCGCCGCCAACGGCAGCATGTGCGCACCTGGCCGGACAGCTGGCCCTTGCGCCCTCGGCCGCTGTTCACTGCACACGAGCGTGCGCTGTACCGCGAACTCAAGGCTGCCCTGCCCCAGCATGTGGTGCTGGCCAAGGTGAGTCTCGTGCGGTTCTGCCAGGCGGCCGAGCCGCGCACCGCCCGCCAGTGGTATGACCGGCTGCAGGCGCTGACGGTGTCGATGCTGGTGTGCACCCCGACCGGCACGGCCATCGCGGCGATCGACCTGGATCTGCCCGGCGCCATGCCCTCACCCCGTACCGCGCGGCTCAAGCAGGCCGTGCTGGATGTCTGCCGGGTGCGCCATCTGCGCTGCCAGCCGGGGCAATGGCCTCCGCCGCCGTTGCTGGCGGCGTGGGTGCTCGGTCACGGTGTCGAGGGCCAGCCGATGCGCGCCACAGACCCGCTCGAGCCGGGCGCGCTGTCCCACGCGGGCGACCAGCTGGCACGCCGGCTGAAGGAGCGTCGCGCCGAGCGCGCCGTCCGCTGGGCCGAGTCGGGCTTCGCGCCCGACTCCTTCTTTGCCTTTGACAGCCGCCTCGACGCGGCCGCCAACTCGGCACCCGCCCCACTGACGGAAGTGACCGAAGTCCCCTCGGCCACCGAGGCGCGCCCCAGGCCGGGTCAGGCCCGGCGCTGAATCACGCCTGCCTCAGACGGCAGACGTGGCCAGCAGGCTGTTGACGCGCCGCACATAGGCGGCCGGGTCTTCCAGCTGCCCGCCTTCGGCCAGCAGGGCCTGATCGAACAGGATGTGGGCCAGGTCGTCGAAGTGCTCGCTGGCTTCGAGCTTCTTGACCAGCGCGTGTTCAGGATTGACCTCGAGCACGGGGCGCACTTCCGGCGCGGTCTGCCCGGCCTGCTTGAGCAGACGCGCCAGGTGGGCACTCATGTCACCCTCTTCGGTGACGAGGCAGGCGGGCGAATCGACCAGGCGGGTGGTGACGCGCACGTCCTTGGCGCGCTCACCGAGTGCGGTCTTCAGGCGCTCCAGCAGGGGCTTGAGGCTCTCGGCCGCCTCTTCGGCCTTCTTCTTTTCTTCCTCGTCCTGCAGTTTGCCCAGGTCGATGGCGCCCTTGGTGACGTTCTGCATCGGCCTGCCGTCGAAGTCATAGAGGTGCGACAGCACCCACTCGTCGACGCGGTCGGTCAGCAGCAGCACCTCGATGCCCTTCTTCTTGAAGAGCTCGAGCTGCGGGCTGTTCTTGGCAGCGGCCAGCGAGTCGGCGGTGATCACGTAGATCGCGTCCTGGCCTTCCTTCATGCGGCCCACGTAGTCGGCCAGCGACACGTTCTCGTCGGCATGCGTGGAGGCAAAGCGCAGCAACTTGGCCAGGCGCTCCTTGTTGGTGAAATCCTCGCCCACGCCTTCCTTCAGCACGGCGCCGAACTCTTTCCAGAACGCGGCGTACTGGTCGCGCTTGGCCTGGTCCTCGTTGTTCGCCAGCTCCTCCAGCATCGACAGCACGCGCTTGGTGCAGCCCTCACGGATGGCCTTGACGTCGCGGCTTTCCTGCAGGATTTCGCGGCTGACGTTGAGCGGCAGGTCGGCCGAGTCGATCACGCCCTTCACGAAGCGCAGGTAGGACGGCAGCAGCGCTTCGGCGTCGTCCATGATGAAGACGCGCTTGACGTAGAGCTTCAGGCCGCCCTTGCGGTCGCGGTTCCACAGGTCATACGGCGCGTTCTTCGGCACAAACAGCAGCTGCGTGTATTCGCTGCGGCCTTCGACGCGGTTGTGCGTGTAGGCCAGCGGCGGCTCGCTGTCGTGGCTGATCTGTTTGTAGAAGTCGTGGTACTGCTCTTCCGTGATGTCGCTCTTGGAGCGCGTCCACAGGGCGGCGGCCTGGTTGACGGTGTCCCACGCGTCCTGCGTGACGTACTCGGACTTCTCGGCATCCCATTCTTCCTTCTGCATGAGGATGGGCAGCGAGATGTGGTCGGAGTACTTGTTGATGATGCCGCGCAGCTTCCATGCGGTCAGGAACTCGTCTTCGCCTTCGCGCAGGTGCAGGATGATGTCGGTGCCGCGGGTGGGCTTGGTGATGGCCTCGACCTCGAAGTCGCCGGTGCCTTCGCTGCTCCAGCGCACGCCCTCTTCGGCCTTCAGTCCGGCACGACGCGACTCGACGGTGATGCGGTCGGCCACGATGTAGCCACTGTAGAAGCCCACGCCGAACTGGCCGATGAGCTGGGCGTCCTTCTGCTGGTCACCCGAGAGGCGGCCCATGAACTCCTTGGTGCCCGACTTGGCGATGGTGCCGAGGTGGTCGATGGCCTCCTGCGCGCTCATGCCGATCCCGTTGTCACGGATGGTGAGCGTGCGGGCGGCCTTGTCGACCAGCACGCGCACTTCGAGGTTGGGAGCGTCTTCGTACAGGGCGCTGTTGTCCAGGGCCTCGAAGCGCAGCTTGTCGCACGCGTCCGATGCGTTGGAGATCAGCTCGCGCAGAAAGATCTCCTTGTTCGAGTACAGCGAGTGGGTGACCAGGTGCAGCAGCTGCTTGACCTCGGCCTGGAAGGAATGGGTGGTCTTGTCCATGGCTGTTCTTGTGCTTCGATCACTAGGGTGAAACATGGGCTGCCCACGAAGGCAAGCCCGACCGCCAGCTAAATGGGGCGCCCCGCGGCCATTTCAAGAGGCGCCCAGCACGTTGCCGCTCCTGGTCGATCAGGGCAGCAACACGGTGGACCCGACGGTGCCACGGCCCGCCAGGGCGCGGTGGGCCTCGGCGGCATCGGCCAGGGCAAAGCGCTGCCCGATCTCGACCGTGATGGCGCCTTGCTGCACGAGTCCGAACAGTTCATCGGCCATGGCCTGCAGGCGCTCCGGGGTGCTGGCGTAGGTGCCGAGCGTGGGTCGGGTCACATACAGCGAGCCCTTCTGCGCCAGGATGCCGAGGTTGACGCCTGTGACGGGCCCCGATGCGTTGCCAAAGCTGACGAGCAGGCCGCGCGGGGCGACGCAATCCAGCGAGGTGGCCCAGGTGGCCGCGCCCACGCCGTCGTAGACCACGGGGCACTTGCGACCTTCGGTCAGCGCGTGCACGCGGGCGACCACGTCTTCGCGGTCGTAGTCGATGCCGGCCCAGGCCCCGGCGGCCAGCGCGCGGGCCACCTTGTCCGGACCGCCCGCGGTGCCGATCAGGCGCACGCCCAATGCTCTGGCCCACTGACAGGCCAGCAGCCCGACGCCCCCGGCCGCAGCGTGAAAGAGCACCGTGTCGCCGGCCTGCAGCACATGGGTCTGGCGGAACAGGTACTGCACCGTGAGGCCCTTCAGCATGATGGCCGCAGCCTGCTCGAAGCCGATGCCGTCAGGCAGGCGCACCAGGTGGGCCACCGGCAGCACGTGGTGCTCGGCATAGGCGCCCAGGGGCCCGGTGCCGTAGGCGACGCGGTCGCCCGGCTGGAAGGTGGTCACGCCCGGTCCGACGGCCTCCACCACGCCGGCGCCTTCGGAGCCCAGGCCCGACGGCAGGCTGGCCACGGGATAGAGCCCGCTGCGCTGGTAGGTGTCGATGAAGTTGAGACCGATGGCGTGGTTGCGGACGCGGACCTCACCCTCGCCGGGCTCCGGCACAGGACGGGACACCAGAGAGAGGACTTCGGGGCCGCCCTGAGCGGTGAATTCGATGCGACGGGACATGGTGAGCAGACCTCCGGTGCAGCCGGCCGGGATGCCGGCGAGACGAAAAAGCGACGCCACTTGCGTGACGCAAAGATTTCAGTGTATAGTCTTGGTCTCGATGGCGCTTTAGCTCAGCCGGTTAGAGCGACGGAATCATAATCCGCAGGTCCGGGGTTCGAATCCCTGAAGCGCCACCAAATACCTTCAAGCGTGTGAACGTTCTTGAAAGCAGAAGCCACCCTCGCGGTGGCTTTTTGCTTTGCGCACCCTCCCCGGGTGCGCAAAAGGTCTCACTTGGCAGCGCTTCATGCGCCTTACGCGGGTCCTTACCCCTCCAATGGTGGGGTCATCCCCCGATATAGTGGTCATGACATGTGAGGACGGCCGCAGCGTGGCGTGGCTGAACCGAGCAGCGATTCGCCAGGGAACACCGCATGGACGTACGTCCGCCAAGCCACACTGCCATCGAACCGGAAAGCCAGCTCCGCGCCTACCGTGCGATGGTGGCCCATGCCAATGACGCGATGCTGCTGCTCGACAGCGAGCAGATCGTGGCGTGCAACCCCGCCGCAGAACGGCTGTTCGGCCGCCCGGTGGCCGAACTCGTGGGCATGAACCCGGCGGCACTGTCGCCGGCGCAGCAACCGGACGGACAGGCATCGGCCGTTGGTGTGCGCGACCACATCATGCGCGCCCGCGAAGGAGAGTCGCAGCGCTTTCTGTGGCTGCACCAGCGGCAGAACGGCGAGACCTTCACGGCCGAGGTGACGCTCAGCGCCGCGCTGCACGATGCGGCGTCGGACCGCCTTCAACTGGTGGCCGTCTTGCGGGACGTGACGGCTGCGCAGGCCGCCGCGCAGGCGCTCCAGGCGAGCGAGCAGCGCTTTCGCAAGCTGTTCGAACTGGCACCGATCCCGCTGGCGCTGACGACGGCAGACGGCAGCCTCGTCGACATCAACCGGCAGTGGACCCGCTTGCTGGGCTACACCGCAGCCGACCTGCACCACATCGACCAGTGGTGGTCGCTCGCCTACCCCGACCCGGCCTACCGTGCCCACGTGAAGGCACTGTGGACGAAGGGCTACCAGGACGTGCGTGAACAAGGGCGAGAACTGCACCCGGTGGAACTGCGCGTGCATGACAAGGCGGGCCGGGCTCACCATCTGGTGGTCGGCGGGGCGATGGTGGGCGAGCACATGCTCACGAGCTTCTACGACGTCACCGACCGGCGCAAGGCGCAGCAGGAACTGGAAGACCTGAACGCCAGCCTGGAAGCCCGCGTGCAAGCCCGCACGGCAGAACTGCAAGCGGCCTTCGAAGAACTGCGCCACACCCAGGACGAACTGGTGCGCAGGGAAAAACTGGCGAGCCTGGGCGCGCTGGTGGCCGGCATGGCGCACGAACTGAACACGCCGATCGGCAATGCGGTGATCGTGGCCAGCACGCTGTCGGACCTGCGCAGGCAGTTCGACGGCGAGGTGGCCCAAGGCCTGCGCCGCTCTGCACTGACCCGTTTCACGGCCGACGTCGCCGAGGCGGTGGACGTGATGGAGCGCAACCTGCGCCGCGCCGCCGAGCTGATCGCCGGATTCAGGCAGGTGGCCGTGGACCAGTCCAGTCACCAGCGACGCCCCTTCGAGCTGAGCGAGGTGGTCCACGAGCTGCAGCTGGCGCTGAGCCCCACCTTGCGACGCCGCGGGGTGCAATGGGTCGAGCAGGTGCCGGCGGGCCTGCAGATGGACAGCTACCCCGGCCCGCTGAGCCAGGTGCTGATGAACATCGTGAACAACGCGGTGATGCACGCCTTCGATCAGCAGGCCTCGCCCCGCATTGCGGTGCACGCCGAGCCAGTGTCCGACACCCACATCCAGATCACGCTGCACGACAACGGCTGCGGCATCGCCCCCGAGCACCAGCAGCGGGTGTTCGACCCCTTCTTCACGACCCGGCTGGGCCGTGGCGGCTCCGGTCTGGGCATGCACATCGTGTATTCGCTGGTGACGGGTCTGCTCGGCGGGCGCGTGCACCTCGACAGCACGCCCGGCCATGGCTGCACCCTGACCCTGACCCTGCCCCGCACGGCCCCTGCCGCCACGCCACTGCCCACATCATGAGCCTGCCCCCCACTTCCCCCGAACGCCCGCTGCCCGGTGGTGAGGCGGCCGACGCGGACGAGTTGCTGCCGCTGATTGAAGACGGCCCGGACACCGACGCCCCGGCCAGTACCGAAGCGGGCACGCCGTGGTCCGTGCTGGTGGTGGACGACGATGTGGACGTGCACCACGCCACCGAGATCGCCCTGCGCGGCCTGCTGATCGAGGGGCGACCGCTGACCCTGCTGCACGCCCACTCGCGCGCCGAGGCGCTGGCCCTGATCGAGCGCACCGAAGACCTGGCGGTGATGCTGCTCGACGTGGTGATGGAGTCGGACGACGCGGGGCTCACGCTGGTGCGGGAGGTTCGCACGCGCCTGCGACGCGAAGCGCTGCGCATCATCCTGCGCACCGGGCAGCCCGGTTATGCGCCGGAACTGGTCACCATCCGCGACTACGACATCAACGACTACCGGACCAAGTCGGAATTGACACGGGTGCGGCTGTTCACGAGCCTGACCACCGCGGTGCGCGCATACCGCCAGATGCGGGCACACGAGCAGACGCGGCGCGGTTTGGAGATGGTGGTGCGCGCCAGCACCGAGCTGAGCAAGCTGCATGGCATGCAGCTGTTTGCGCGCGGGGTGGTCAACCAGCTGTGCGCACTGCTCGGCATGCTGCCGGAGGGCCTGATCTGTGCGCAGGCCGGGCTGGAGAACGAGGACGACCCCGCCCGTGTCATCGCTGCGGCCGGCCAGTATGGCGAGCTGATCCAGCGCCCCCTGCACGAGCTGGGCCTGCCACGGGTGCAGGCCGCGCTGGAGCGTTGCCTGAACGAACGGCGCAGCCACTTCGAAGAGGGCATGACGCTCTACTTCGCCACCTCGGAAGGCCGGGGGCTGGCGGCCTACATCGACCACCAGGCCGACCTGCCGCCGCTGGACCGGCATCTGCTGGAGGTCTTCTGTTCGAGCATCTCGGCGGGCTTCGAGAACGTGCTGCTGTACGGCCAGCTGGCCGACCAGGCCTACCTCGACCCGCTGCTCCACATTCCCAACCTGAACCACTTCCTCAAGTGCCTGTCGGAGCTGTCGATGCCCGATGCCAAGCAGAACCTGGCGGTGGTCGACATCGACAGCTTCGCGTCGATCAACGACATGCTGGGCCACGGCTTTGGCGATGCCCTGCTGCGCACGGTGTCGAACCGGCTGACCAGCTCATTGGGTGAGCGATGCACCGTGGCGCGAGTGAGCGCCGATGTGTTTGGCGTGCTGGGCCCGAAGGAACTGGTCGACGCCGAGCCCTTGCAGCGGCACTTCGCCATGCCCTTCCTGGTGCAGGGGCAGACGGTGCGGCTCTCGGCCACCATGGGGCTGGTGCGGCTGGGGCAGCCGGCGGGCGCCGGGGCCGAGTTGCTGAACGACGCCCACCTGGCGCTCAAGCGTGCCAAGGGCCTGCAGCGTGGCACAGCGTGCTACTTCTCTGCAGAGATGGGGCAGGACGCACGCACGCGGATGCAGTTGCTCAACAGCCTGCGCGCCGCCACGGGCTCGAGCCAGCTGTTCACGGTCTACCAACCTAAGGTGTGCCTGCAGACGGGCCGCGCGCTCGGGCTGGAGGCCCTGCTGCGCTGGCGCAAGCCCGATGGGGAGCTGGTGCCGCCCGATCGCTTCATCCCGCTGGCCGAACAGGCCGGCCTGATGTCGGTGCTGGGCAGCTTTGTCCTGCACACCGCGTGCGCGCAGTTGCGGCGCCTGCACGAAGCAGGGTACCCGCATCTGACCATGGCCATCAACGTGTCGCAGGCCCAGTTGCGCGAGCCGGACTTCATCCCCCTGCTGGCCGACATGCTGAACGAAACGCGCGTGGCCCCCGCCTGCGTCGAGCTCGAGGTGACCGAGTCCATGGCGGCCGACGACCTGAACCTGATGCGGCAGCGGCTGGAGGAGATCCGGGCGCTGGGGCTGACCGCTGCCATCGACGACTTCGGCACCGGTTTTTCTTCGTTGAGCGTGCTGCGCCACCTGAGCGCAGACCGGTTGAAGATCGACCGGGCTTTCGTGGCCGAGATCGAGCAGGACAGCCGCATTGCCCGCATGGTCGTCAACCTGGGCCACAGCCTCTCGATGACGGTGGTGGCCGAAGGAGTCGAGACGCCTGCACAGCGCGAACTGCTGCTGCAACTGGGCTGCGAGGAGGGGCAAGGCTGGCTTTTTGCACGGCCGATGACCGAGCCCGATCTGTTGAACTGGCTGGCGGCACAACGGCCCTGATGGCACGCGCCGGGGCAGAGCCCGTTACAGTGCAGGCTGCGCTGTCTCGCCTCTCGCCATGTCTCCTGCCTCGCCGCCTTCCCTCCCCGGGCGCCTGCTGCGTCTGCTGACCGAAATCCTGTTCTTCGTGGCCGTGTGGTGGGCGGCCGATCGCCTGGTGCACGCACTGGGCTGGCCCCTGCCGGGCGGCGTCATCGGCCTGCTGGTGGTGACGGCGCTGTTGCTCACCGGGGTGATCGCGCCGCGCCGCATCGAAGCGGGTGCCCGCTGGCTGCTGGGCGAGATGCTGCTGTTCTTCGTGCCCCCGTTGATGGCGCTGATCCGTCACCCTGAACTGCTGAGCACCATGGGCCTGAAGCTGGCCCTGGCCATCGTGGTGGGCACCCTGTTCGTGATGGGCGGGGTGGGCCTGGTGGTGGCCCGTGTGATCCGGATGGAAGACCGCATGGGCATGCACGCGGTGGATCAGGAGGTGAGCCGATGAGCGCCGTCGACCTGTTCGGCGCGCCGGCCGTCGCCGCCGCCAGCCTGGTGCTGACCCTGGGCATCTACCACGCCGCGCGCCGCCTGTTCCAGCGCCATCCGCGCATCTGGCTGACGCCCATCATCGTGACACCGCTGGTGCTGCTGGTGCTGCTGCTGGGCAGTGGCACGCCCTACGAGGTGTATTACACCCACACGCGCTGGCTGACCTGGATGCTGGGGCCGGCCACGGTGGCCTTCGCCTACCCGATCCACCAGCAGCGCGGGTTGATCCGGCGTTACCCCATCACGCTCAGCATTGGCGTGCTGACCGGCGTGGTGCTGGGTGTGGGCAGCTCGTGGGTGCTGGCCTGGGCACTCGGCCTGCCTGACGAGGTGATGCGCAACATCCTGCCCCGCTCGGTGTCATCGCCTTTCGCGATGCCGGTCGCGATCATGCTCGGGGTGCAACCCGAGCTGGCCGTGATGTGCGTGCTCGTCACCGGCGTGTTCGGCATGGTCGTCGGCCACGGCTGGCTCACCTGGCTGAACGTGAGCCACCCGGTGGCCGTGGGCTCGGCCTTCGGGGCCGCCACGCACGGGGTCGGCACGGCCAAGGCCTGGCAGATCGGGCCCGAGCAAGGAGCCGTCTCGAGCCTGACGATGATCTTCTCGGGAATCGTGCTGGTGTTGATCGGGCCCTTGCTGGCCCGCGCGCTGGCCTGAGGGCTCAGCTTGCGGCGGCTGGGGGCTCGGCACCCAGCAGGGGCAGCGTCACGGTGAAGACCGCCCCGCCCTCGGGCGCGTTGGCGGCCGTGAGCCGGCCGCCGTGCTGCTCGATGGTGCCGAAACTGATCGACAGCCCGAGGCCTGTGCCCTTGCCCACCGGCTTGGTGGTGAAGAAGGGATCGAACAGCCGCCCCATGTGCTCGGGCGGGATGCCGGGCCCGTTGTCGCGCAGGGTGATGGTGGCCTCGCGTTCATTGTGCGCCAGCGTGATCCACAGCTCGGGCTGCGCGCTGCGCGCCGAGGCCGCGTCATAGGCGTTCTGGATCAGGTTCATCAGCACCTGCAGCAGTTGGCCGGCACTGGCACGCACCAGGCAACGGGGTTGTGGCGCCCAGTGGATGGTGAAGCCCGGTGCCGTGCCCTTGCGCACCCAGTGGATGGCCCGTTCGATGACGGCGTTGAGGTCGACCGGCTCGCGGTCTTCCCGGTCCATGACGGAGAAGCGCTTCAGGCCGTTGACGATGTCGGTGGTGCGCTGCGCGCCTTCGAGGGTGCCATCGATCAGCGATGGGAGGTCGGCCAGGGCGTGGTCGATGCGCAGACGCTGGCGCAGCTCGGCCAGCAGCGCAGGCGGCTCGCCAGCGTGCACGGCCTGCAGGTAGGTTGCCATGCGGTCGGTGTACTTCTTGAGCGCGTGCACATTGCCCAGCACGAAGCTGATCGGGTTGTTCAGCTCGTGCGCCACACCGGCCACCAGGCGTCCCAGCGACGCCATCTTCTCGGAATGCAGCAGCTGCTGCTGGGCCTGCTTGAGGGCCTCGTGGGCGCGTTGCAGCTCCTGGTAGGCGCGCTTGATCTCGCCCATCGGCCGCCCAACGAAGACGTAGCCCACCACGCGCGCGCTGGCGTTGCGGCGGGGGGTGCAGTTCAAGTCGACCGGCACGCTCTGGCCCTGCGCGTCTCGCAACTGGATCTCGAGCACTGCCCCCCCGCGTGAGGGGCGCCACGTTCCCAGCACCTCGCGCAGGCGCTGCACGCTGTCCTCATCGGCGAGCAAGTCCAGCGCGCTGCGGCCGCGCAGGCCAGCTTCGTCCTGGCCGACCAGCTCGCGCAGCGCGGCGTTGGTCTCTTCGATGCGCCCCTGGCTGTCGCAGGCCACCAGCACGTCGCTCATGGACGAGAGCAGACTCAGGATGAACTGCTGCGACTGCTCGAGCTGGGCGTTCTTCTCCTCCAGCGCGATCTCGTCACGCACCAGCTGCTGGTAGACCTCGTCCATCTTGTGGATGACGTCCAGCCACGCCGTTTCATCCAGGCCATCGGGCGCGACGGTGAGATCAGGCAGCACCGGCAAGTTCGGAGGCGTCGAGGACAGGCTCATGGTGTGATCCTTTCCTCAATGCACGGTGCAGACCATGCACGGGTCGAACGAGCGCACCACGTGCTGCACGGCCACCGGCGTGGTCTCACCGGGCTGCACGGGCACACCGACGAGCGCCTGCTCCAGCGGGCCGGGTGTGCCGTCGGCATCGCGCGGCGAGAAGTTCCACGAGGTGGGCGCGACGATCTGGTAGTTGGCAATGCGGCCGTGTTCGATGCGCAGCCAGTGGCCCAGCGCGCCACGCGCCGCTTCGGTGAGGCCCGTGGCGCGCGCCGTGTCGGGCAGCGGGGTGGGCTGGTGCCACGGCTCGCCGGGCCGCACGGCACGCAGCCAGTCTTCCATCAGGGGCACGACGCGGGCCAGCTCGAGCAGGCGGGCCAGTACCCGCGTGAACACGTTGGTGCCGGTGCGCGCCACGGCATCGCGGATCAGCGGGTGACCATCGTTGAGCTGCCGGGCCACCGCGCCGGTTTCGGCGACGCGACCTGCCAGACGGGGCGCCTTGTTCCAGGTGTAGGCAGCCGGCTTGTCGGCATCGGGCAGGGTCTGGCCATCATGCGGGTGCAGGGGACGGTCGCCGTCCAGCCAGGCGTGCGTCGCGTCTTCGGTGATCTGCGCCAATTCCACGGGCAGGCTCAGGCCCTGAGCCGCATCCCAGACCCCGCCTCGCATCGCGGGCTGGCCATCGGGCTGCACATAGGCGCCGTAGGACAGGCAAGGGCCGTCACCCCGGCCCAGATCACCCAAGGCCAGGTCGGACGCGATGGTGAGGAACAGGCGCAGGTCGCCGTGATCGGGTGCGGCCTGCTGCCACCAGGCCATGAGTGCGGCCTCGCTGTCGAGGGACGCAATGGCCTCCAGCGGCGCGGCGAACAGCGTCTGCTCCAGAAAGGCCCGAAACTCGCGCACCTTGCCCAGCAGGCGCAGCCGCTCGGCCAGGTCGATGGCCCTTGCGCTGCCCCCGGGCAGCACCGACTGCGTGTGCGGCCACTTGCCCCCCAGTGTGCCGAGGATGGTGAACCAGCGCTGGCGCGCCGCCGTGGCCTGGCGGGCATGGTGGCCCTGCAGCGGCGCAAAGCGCGCATGGGCCTCGGCAAACCACGGCCGGTCGGCGTACACCGGACGGGTGAAGTCCGGCATGAAGAACAGGTAGAAGTGCGTGAGGTGGTCGGCCAGGTTCTCGGTGGCGAGCATCAGGTTGAGCGCGTGGCGGCCGTTGGCGGGCATGCCCTCGGGCGTCAGGCCGGCCGCATCGCGCAGGGCGTAGGCCGCAGCCACCGACTGCGACACCGAGCAGATGCCGCAGATGCGCGGCACGTAGACCAGAGCGTCATGCGGGTCCTTGCCCTGCAGCATCTGCTCGAATCCGCGGTACATGGTCGCATTCACGTGGGCGGCGTGCACGCGGCCGTCGGCCACATCCAGGCGCACTTCCAGATCCCCTTCGACGCGGTTGAAAGGGCCGACCAGCAGGCGGGTGGTGCTCATGGGCTGGCCCTCACTTCAACCGCGTGCGCCGGATGGCAGGCGGCACCACGACGTGGTCGGCCGTGGCGTTGTGCTTGACGCGCTTGGGCGTGGCCGACTTCGACAGCGAGGCCAGCGCCACATACCAGGCCTTGGGCATGTCGGTGGGCAGGCCGATGGGGATGCCGGCGATCTTCGGCGTGGCGTGGAAGGCGTGGCCCGGGGCCTGGAAGCCGGGCTCGGTGCAGCTGATGCAGGCGTAGCCGCCGCGGGTGCACGAGCCCTCGCCGTTCCACAGCCGGGTGTTGCAGTCGGCATGCGCCTGCGTGCCCTTGCAGCCCATGTGCTCCATCATGCAGCCCAAGTCGGAAGGCTGCTCGGCACTGGCCTTGAACTCGTAATACTCGTTGCGGGTGCAACCGTGGTGCACCAGCTGATCGGCATAGAAGCGAGGGCGGCCGAGCGCATCCAGGTCGGCCGGGGTGAGGGCATCGGCGGCCAGCGCCATCAGGGTGTCCAGCACCCAACCAGGGTGGGTGGGGCAGCCGGCGATGTTGATGACGGGCCACTCGGCCCTTGTCCCAGGTCTGCCCGGGGTGCGGAAGGACTCGCCCAGCAGACCGCCGGGGTGCTCGTCTTCGTGCTGCAGGCCACAGGCTTCGGTGGGGTTGTCGCCCCCGGCCGTGATGCCGCCCCAGGCTGCGCAGCTGCCCACGGCCGCAACGAGGTGGGCCTTGGCCGACAGGCGCTGCACCCAGTCGATCATCGGCAGGCCGGTGCCGGCGAGCATGTGAAAGCGGCCGGTGCCGTTCGGGCCGCGCAGCAAGGCCCCCTCGATGCACAGCACATCGAGGCGCAGGCGATCGGCCAGCACGTCTTCCATCAGAGTGATGACGTCGACGCCCGTCTCCAGGCTGAGCGACGGGTGCCACAGCAGGCGGATGCCCGCATCGCGCCAGGTGCCGGGCAGATCGGGCGTGTCGGCGCACAGCAGCGACATGCTGCAGCCACCGCAACCGCCCGACTGCAGCCACAGCACATTCAGGGGCTCACCGGGCGAGCGAGCCAGCGATCCGGATGGCAGCGCGTTCATTTGGGCTCCAGGCCAAAGCGTTGCAGCTTGGCGCGCAGGCCGACACGTGAAAGACCCAGCTCGCGCGCGGCGTGGGTCTTGTTCCAGCGCAGGCGCAACATGGTCTCGCGCAACACGGCCGCCTCGATGCGATCGAGCCGCTCCTGCAGCGTGCCGCTTTGGGGGATGTCTAGGTGCAGCCCGCCTTCTGGCCGGGTCTGCGACACCTCCGACCCCGCGCCCTGCAGCACCTTGCGCGAAAACGCGTGGGCATCGATCAGGCCCGCCCCATCAGGCGCCGCGAGCGGGTCGGACAGGGCCACGGCGCGCGTGACCTCGTTGTTCAGCTCGCGGATGTTGCCGGGCCACGGATAGGCCTGCAGCACCGCCAGCGCATCAGCCGTGAAACGCAGCGCGCCGCGCCCCAGGCTGCGCGCCACCTCGTCGAGCAGGCGCTGCGCGATCAGGGCCACATCGCCACCCCGCTCGCGCAGCGGCGGCATGGTGACCGTGACGTTGGCTAGGCGGTAATACAGGTCTTCACGGAAGCGGCCACTGCGCACATCGGCTTCGAGGTCGCGGTGCGTGGCGGCGATCACGCGGACGTCCACCGCCACCGGCTTGGGCGCGCCCACCGGCCGCACCTCGCCTTCCTGCAGCACACGCAGCAGCTTGACCTGAAACGCGGGCGAGGTCTCGCCGATCTCATCGAGGAAGATGGTCCCCTTGTCGGCGCGCTGGAACAGGCCGATGTGGTCGTCGTAGGCGCCGGTGAAGGCGCCACGCTTGTGGCCGTACAGCTCCGATTCGATCAACGTGTCGGGGATGGCCGCACAGTTCTCCACCACGAAGGGGCCGGCCGCGCGGCCGCTCGCGTAGTGGATGGCGCGGGCCAGCAACTCCTTGCCGGTGCCCGACTCGCCGTGCACCAGCACGCTGAGGTCGTAGCGGGCCACCTTGGCGGCCATGCGGCACACCTCTTCCACCGGGCTGCCGGGCGAGCACTCGATGCGCCCGAAATCGAAGGTGTCCTTGGCGCGGGCCAGTTGCTCGGTGGCGCGCTGGCGCAGCACGCCCGTGCCGGCGCGCAGGTCGATCTCCATGCGGTGCAGCGCGCCTTGCAGGCTGCGGCTTTCCGCGGCCTGGCGCACCGTGTCCAGCAGGTGATCGGGCACCCAGGGCTTGAGGATGTACTGGTAGATGCCGGCTTCGTTGATGCCGGTGATGATGTCTTCGCTGTCGGTGTAGCCCGAGATGACGATGCGGACCGTGTCCGGCCAGCGCGCGCGCACCTCTTTCAGGAAGGCGACGCCCGTCTGCCCGGGCATGCGCTGGTCGCACAGGATGACGGCCACCGGGTACTGCTCCAGCAGCGCACGGGCCTGCTCGGCATCGCCCGCGGTGAGGATGCGAAAGTCCTCTTCCAGCGTGCGACGCATGGCCTCCTGGGACCGGACCTCGTCGTCAACCAGCAGGACGGTGGGCAGGTCGATGGCATTCATGCCGGCAGCTTAACAAATGCGAGGCAGCTGCTCGCCGGTGAGCCAGTCCACCACGCGACGGCCGCCGAAGCGCGTGCGCATCTGCACGAAATGGTGGGGGTCTTCGGTGACCGTGCCGATGCGGGCGGCCCCGGCGCCCAGCGGGTGGGCGCGCATGGCGGCCAGGAGCGCGTCTGCCTGCTCGGGGGCGCAGATGGCGACGAGCTTGCCTTCGTTGGCCACGTACAGCGGATCCAGGCCGAGCAGCTCACACGCGGCCTCGACCTGCGGCAGGACGGGGATGGCCGCCTCGTCCAGGTCCATCCCGACGCCGCTCTGGCGGGCGATCTCGTTGAGCGTGGTGGCCAGGCCACCGCGCGTGGGGTCGCGCAGCACGTGCAGACCCTGGGGCACCGCCTGCAGCATCGCGGCCACCAGTGTGTGCAGCGCGGCCGTATCCGAGACGATCTCGGTTTCGAAGGTCAGCGACTCGCGCTTGGAAAGGACCGCCACGCCATGCTCACCCAGCGTGCCGGACACGAGGATGGCATCGCCCGGCTTCGCGGCCGCGCCATCGATGCGCACGCCCGCCGGCACCACGCCCACGCCGGTGGTGGTGATGAAGACGCCATCGCCCTTGCCCTGCTCGACCACCTTGGTGTCGCCGGTGACGATGGGCACGCCGGCCTCGCGGCTGGCCGCGGCCATGGACTCGACCAGCGCCTTCAGCTCGGACAGCGGAAAGCCCTCTTCGATGATGAAGCTGGCGGCCAGGTACAGCGGACGGGCGCCGGCCATGGCCACGTCGTTGACGGTGCCGTGCACACACAGGCAACCCAGGTCTCCACCGGGAAAGAACAACGGGGACACCACATGGCCATCGGTGGCCATGACGAGGCGGCCGCCCTGGGCCAGCTCGGGCGGCGCGTCGAACGCGGCCTGGTCGTTGCCCTGACGCAGCCACGGGTTGTCGAAGGCCTTGAGAAAGAGCTCGTCGATCAGCTGGGCCGCTGCACGCCCGCCCGCACCATGGCTCATGTCGATGCGGCCGTGCTTGAGGTCGAGCGGGCGGATGTAGTCGGGGCGAACGGGCATGGGATCAATCGGTGAGCGGGGGCAAATCAACGAGGCGGGGTCAGGCCGCACGGGCCTGGGGAGCGGCCGGCACGATGGGGATGTCGCGGAAGCGGCCGTAGCTGTAGTGCGCCGCGCACGCCCCTTCGCTGGACACCATGCACGAGCCCACCGGGTTGTCGGGCGTGCAGACGTTGCCGAACAGCTTGCAGTCGGTCGGGCGCTTGACGCCGCGCAGGATGGCGCCGCACTCGCAGGCCTTGTGGTCGGGCACGGGTTGGTAGTGCAGATCGAAGCGACGCTCGGCGTCGAACGCGGCGTAACGCTCGCGCAGCTTCAACGCGCTATGCGGCACCACACCCAGGCCGCGCCACTCAAAGCTGTCGCGCACCTCGAAGACCTCGTCCATCACCTTCTGCGCCGCCACATTGCCCTTGGGCGTGACTGCACGGGTGAACTCGTTTTCCACCTCGGCGCGGCCTTCGTTGACCTGGCGCACCAGCATCAGGATGGCCTGCATCACATCGAGCGGCTCGAAGCCGGCAATCACCACCGGCTTGTGCCAGCCCTCGGCAAACGGCACATACGGATCGGAGCCGATGACGATGCTGACGTGGGCTGGGCCGATGAAGCCGTCGAGCTCGACCTTGCCATGCTGCTCGGCATCGGGCGCCGCGAGGATGTGCGTGACGGCGGCTGGCGTCAGCACGTGGCAGCACAGCACGCTGAAGTTCTTGACGCCGAGGCGCTCGGCCTGTTGCACCACCAGCGCGGTGGGCGGCGTGGTGGTTTCGAAGCCGATGGCAAAGAACACCACCTCGCGGTCAGGATGGGCCTGCGCCGTCTTCAGCGCATCGGCCGCGGAATACACCATGCGGATGTCGCCACCGCGGGCCTTGGCCTTGATCAGCGACAGGCCGTCAGACGCCGGCACCCGCATCGTGTCACCGTAGGTGCAGACGATGGCGCCGCGCTCGAGCGCCAGGCGGATGGCCAGGTCGATGCGGCCGATGGGCAGCACGCACACCGGGCAGCCCGGGCCGTGAATCATCTGCACCTGGGGCGGCAGCAGCTCGGTCACGCCGTAGCGGGACAGTGCGTGCGTGTGGCCGCCACAGAACTCCATGAAGCGGTAGACGCGGTCGGGGTGCGCCTCGGCGTGGATGCGTTCACCCAGCTGGCGCGCGATGGCCCCGTCGCGGAATTCGTCGATGTACTTCATGTGGCGGCGCCTCCGGTGGTCAGTGCCGCTTCGGCGGCCTGCGCGGCATCGAGCTCGGCAAACAGCGCGAGCGTCTTCTCGGCCTCGTCCCGGTCCAGCAGGCCGATGGCGTGACCCACGTGCACGATCACGTAGTCACCGATTTCAGCTTCGGGCACGAGGGCGAGCGAGACCGCCTTGCGCACGCCGCCCAGGTTCACGATCGCCTCGTCGCCGTCGCGTTTCTCGACGACTTGGGCAGGCAGGGCTAGGCACATCAGCGGGCTCCTTCGGGGGACAGGACGGGAACGGGTGGGGTCGGGCAGCGCGGATCGGCCACGGGCGACGGAACAGGCAGCGGGTCGATCTGGCCGGACGCGAGGTCGGACAGGCTCGACAGATGAGCCACCGCCCAGGCCTGTCCCATGGCCAGGCCCGCGTCGCCGCAGGACACGGCCTCGGCCTGCAGCACGCGCAGCGTGGGCAAGCCGGCCTGCTCGGCGTGGTGCGCCAGGCCTTCACGCAGGCGGGCCACCAGCAAGCGGTTGTAGAAACAGCCACCGCCCAGCACCACGGTGCGCACGCCATGGCGTTGGGCGGCCTGCACGGCCCAGCGGGCCAGGCCATCGGCCAGGGTCACGTGAAAGCGCGCAGCCCCTTCACCGCGCAGCGCGGCATCCGGCTCGCCACGCCGGTCAGCCGGATCGGTGTCGGTCAGGGCCCACAGGCGCGTCATCAGGGGCAGCAGGTCGAGCGTGCCGTCATCGCGAACGGGCGCATCGTCGGCTTCGGCCTGCATCGGGTGCTCGGCCAGCCAGGCGGTGGCGGCCTGCTCCAGCGCGATCGCCGCCTGCGCCTCGAAGACCTGGCGGGCGCCCAGGCCGAGCGCGCCCGCAGCCGCATCGAACCAGCGCCCTGCCCCCGTCGTCAGCGGGCTGTTGAGCCGCTTCGACAGCATGGCCGACAGCAGTCGCGTGGCCGATTCGCCGTGGTGGGCGCCCAGGCGCTCGGGGATCTCGTCGGTGCGGCCCAGCGCGTGCAGCGTCGCGGCGGCCATGCGCCAAGGCTCGCGCGCGGCCACATCGCCGCCCGGCAGGCACAGGGGCGACAGGTGGCCCAGGCGCGACCAGCGCGCCCCGTCCACCCACAGCAGTTCGCCACCCCACGCCACCCCGTCGGTGCCCAGGCCCACGCCATCGAGGGCCAGGCCCAGCACCGGCTCGCCCAGGCCGTGCTCGGCCTGCAGCGCGGCAATGTGGGCATGGTGGTGCTGCACGCCGATGGCCGGCACGCCCAGCTGCTGAGCCCAGCGCTGCGCGAGGCGTGTGCTGAAGAAATCGGGGTGCAGATCGTGCACGATCGCGTCAACCGGGCCCTCGGCCAGCAGCGCCTCGATCGAGGCCTCCAGCGCCATGCACTGGGCCGGCTCCGCCAGGTCACCATGCAGCGGCGACCAGCGCACCGTGTCACCCTCCAGGCGGCACGCGGTGTTCTTGAGCCACGCGCCCACCGCGAGGATGCGGCGCGGGGCCGGCTGCGGCACCGACTGGGTGTGCAGGGCAACAGGAGACGACATCGCGTTCACAGCGTGGGCTCGACGTGCATCAGCCAGCTGACCCAGCGGTCCATGCCCGCGCCGGTGGTGGCCGACACCTCGATCACCTCGATGGCCGGGTTGACGCGGCGGGCGTTCTCGATGCAGCGGGCCACGTCGAAGCTCAGGTAGGGCAAGAGGTCGACCTTGTTGACCAGCATCAGGCGGGCCGCGGCAAACATGTCCGGGTACTTCAGCGGCTTGTCCTCGCCTTCCGTCACCGACAGGATGGCGACCTTGGCCGCTTCGCCCAGGTCCCACATGGCCGGGCAGACGAGGTTGCCGACGTTCTCGATGAACAGCAGCTTCTCGGCGTGGTGGTGATGGTGGTGGTGATCTCCATGGTCATGGTGATGCGCGTGCCCGTGGGCCGCCACCGCCCCATGCAAGGGCAGGCGCTCGAAGGCCTCGGCCACCATGGGTGCATCGAGGTGGCAGCCCTTGCCGGTGTTGACCTGGATGGCCGGCGCGCCGGTCGCACGGATGCGGTCGGCATCGACGCTGGTCTGCTGGTCGCCTTCGATCACGGCCACGGGCAGGCCCGGATGGCTGCGCTTGAGCGCCTCGATGGTGGCGCACAGCAGCGTGGTCTTGCCCGAACCCGGGCTGGACACGAGGTTGAGCGCGGTGACGCCGTGCGCGAAGAAATGCGCGCGGTTGCGCTGCGCGACGCGGCGGTTCTCACCGAGCACATCGGTTTCGATCTGGATGGCGCGCGCCTGGCTCATGCCCGGCACGCTGACCCGGGCCGCGCCGGCGCCGTAGTGCAGGTCGCCCGTGGCCGCATCGACCTGAGGGGTGCCCACCGCCTCGTGGGCGTGGTGGGCATGGCCGTGCTCGTGCGGATGCGGGTGGGTGTGAGGATGAACGTGGTCATGACCATGATCGTGGTCATGCGCGTGGGCGTGGGCCCCTTCAAGCTTGGCAGCATCGCCGCCAGAACATCCACAGACGACACACATGGTGGACTCCAATCGAATTCAGGGTTGGGTGGCGGGCTCGTCGTCCACCAGCAGGTCGACAACGCGCAGCTCGGTGCCGCCCGTGGGCTGCAGGCGCGCGCCGCCACATTCGGGGCAAGGATCCAGCCGGCTCAGGATGGGCACGGACTGGTTGCAGCCCAGGCACCAGGCCTGGGCCGGCGGTTCATCGATCTCGATGCGGGCCTCGGCCAGGCAGGTGCCAGGCACGATGGATTCAAGCGCAAAGCGCAACGCACGCACCTCGACGCCCGACAAGGCGCCCGCTTCCAGGCGCAGCACCTGCACGCGACGGAAACGCTCGCGCGCCGCGGCGTCTTCCACGAGCTGGACGATGCCGCCCGCCAGACTCAGTTCGTGCATGGGGACTCCTCAGGGCCCTGTAACGGACCGGGTTGCACAGTCTGCACCAAAGGCGCCGTCGCGGGGAAGTCGGCCGCAGGGCAGACGCTGCCATCCGGTGACATGACCGCAAACGGCACGCAAGGGTCATACGCGGCCGACACCGTGGGCAGCAGCGCCAGACGGGTGCGGTCACACAGGGCCGGGTCATGCAGCAGCAGGCTGGCCACCGGTCCCTGCGGGTGAAAGTTCCACTCGGTGGGGGCCACCACCTGGCAGGCGCGCACGGTGGCCCGCGGCCCCTCCCCGTCCAGCGCCACCCAGTGCAACAGCGTGCCCCGGGCCATTTCGACCCAGGCGACGCCCGCGTGATCTCCGAGCGAGACCGCACCGGACTGCAGGACATGCCGGCCCGCCGGCCCCGCGACAAACGCAGACAGGCCGGGAGACACAGGCAGGGCCGGCTCATCGGGCAAGGCCAGGCGCGCCAGGTCGGCGAGCCGCGCGCCCATGCGCCACCACAGCGTGCGCGACTCGGGCAGGCGATCGGTCTCGTGCGTGCGGCACCACGGCCCGGTTTCCACGGGCACCCCGTCCCACGCCGGCACGCGGGCGTGGCCGGGCTGGCTGGCCAGGCGCTGCACCAGCCCGCGCAAGGCCTCTCCCTCGGTCACCACCAGAGCACGCAGGGGATGGCGCACGGCCTGGGCCGCGGCACGCACGTCGCGCAACAGGCGTGCAGGCAAGGTGTCAGTGCGATGGCACCAGTCGGCCAGCGCCGCCTCGCCATCGCGCAGCCAGTGCAGCAGCCACACTGTCAGCGGCTCGCCGAACACATGGGTTTCGAGCCAGGCCCGCGTGGGCGCCAGCACGGCCTCCGGCTCGGCCGCCAGACGCGACAGCGGTCCCTGCAGCGCCGGGCAGCTGTGCAGCGACTGCAGGCGGTCCACAGGGATCGAGGCCTCGCCCCGCAGCACGCGCGGCCAGTCCAGCCACAAGCGGCGCAGGTGCTCGCGCAGCGTTTCGAGCTGCAGCGCGGCGGCGTCCCGGCCCGACAAGGCCGCGGCCTCGCCCTGGGCCGCACGCACGGCCAGGGCCGAGGTGATCTGGTGCGCATGCCCGCACAGGGAGAACAGCGCCGACACCAGCGTCGGCAAGGCCGAGGCCGGCTTGCCCCGCGTGAGCGCGTTCACCAGCTCCGGCCGCTCGTTGCTCAGGCGGGGTGCAGGCGCGTCGAGGTGCAGCACGACGCGGCCCGTCAGCCGATCGACCTCGCTCATCATGGGTGCCGTCATCGACGTCATCGCGATGACTCCGTGGAAGGCGGGCTGCTGCGGCCCGACCGACCGAAGAGGAAACCCCGTCGCGCCGCCACGCGAGCGGCTTCGTCGGGCACCTCCCGCAGCGCCTGCAGCACGGCGGTGGCGGTGGCCACGGCAGCGGCATGGTCGGCAAACTGGAACATCGGCGAAATCAGCGAACACGCTTCGAAGGCGCCGATGGCGGGCTCGAACGCCCCCAGAAAAGGCATGGCCTCGCCAGCCAGCGTGCGAACGCGCGTCTGCCCCACCGGCAGCGGTGTGGCCTCCGCCGCGTCGGCCCGCCAGACGAGGTTCATGAACCACGGCGTGACGAGCACGCCCAACGCGCCAGCTTCGATGGCTCGGGACTCGTCGGCTGCCCCGCCCACCCGCACCGACCGCGCATGAAAGCCCACAGCCTGCACGCACAGGCGCGGATGCACCACCGGCAGACCCGCCATGCGGGTGCGGGCGATCTGCGCGAAGGTGGCCTCCAGCTGCCGCACCCATTCAGCCTGGGCGGGCGACAGCGTCGGGGGCGATGCCACGGCGGCGTGCATGGTCAGGCCGCGTCCTCGCCCAGGACCATGAACTGGTCGGCGGCCCCATCGCACTGCGGGCAGCGCCAGTGGGCCGGCAAGGCCGTGAACGGCGTACCGGGCTCGATCTGCCACACCGGATCGCCCTCGGCCGGGTCGTACACCCACCAGCAGATCTTGCATTCCAGGCGGGCACCGTCCGGCAACCGGGCACGGTCGCCCAGGTAGCTGCCTTCGAAACGCGGCTGACCCAGGTCGCTCATGTCAGGCCCCTTCCACCCAGGCCAGCATGTCGGCCAGGCGCTCGTGCGAGTCTTCCAGGTCTTCACGGGCCGCGCAGGCCACTTCCGGCAGGTCCGTCACCTCGACCGTGTCGAGGATCAGCGCGTCCTGCGAGTTGAAATAGCTCACGCGCCAGGTCAGCGGCACCTCGGTGTGCACGATGCGGCAGTTGCCATAGCCGCGCGACAGGATCTGGATCGGGCCCTGACCCAGCGTCTGGTCGATCACGGCCACATCCTGCGGGCTCAATGGCAACAGCGTCAGGTTGACCACATGGGCCGCCACGCCGGGCTTCCACAGATGGATGTGGTCTTCCAGTTCGGTCAGGATGGCGGGTGCATTCATCACCCCGGCCGGCCAGGCCGACGTGTCGTCCGGTTGCAGTCGCACGCGGCGCGCGCCACCGGCCTGAACCCGGGCAGCGGCCGATTCCAGTACGCCTTGGGGAATGCGTCCCACCTCGATGCGGTCGCTGCGCACCACGCGCGCCTCGCTGCCCCGCTGCGTCACCTGGTGCAGCACGCGCCACACGCCGGCGAACACCGCCTCCTGCACCACCAGCTCGCCGTCGGCCAGGCTCACGCGCACGCTGACCTCGCCCTCGCCCAGCACCTGGTTGATCAGGCGGCGTTCGGCATCGTTCAGGTGCATCAGGTCGACCGGGTCGGCGGGCAGCCCGTGGCGGGCGCGGTCCAGGCATGCCAGCGCCAGGCGCAGTGCCTCGTGGGCTCCCGTCAGGCTGGCGATCTCCTCGCGTTCGGGCAGGGCCGGCGCCTGGTAGGTGGACATGCCGCTGGGCATGACCATGTAGTCCAGCGTGTCTTCTTCGATCTGGCTGCCGGGGCCCATGGGCAGATCGGCCACGACGGGAATGGGAAAAGGCTTCATGCGGGCTCCGTGTCAGTGGCAGGAAGAGGCGGCGCCGGCCGCCTGGATGGCGATCGGGGCGTGGGTGGTGGGGCTGGCCAGCGCGTTGCGCACCAGCGCCAGGAAATCGGTCCAGTCGTGCATGCCGGACACGGTGGTGACATAGCGGCCATCGCGCACGAACACCAGCGAGGGCCGGCGCTGGGCGCCATAACGCTGGCCGATCGCGTCTTCGTCTGCCGGCGTGGCAAGGCCGATGCGGAACGGCCGGCACGATTCGGTGCGCAGCTCGGGCAGCACCACGGCCACGTCCAGGCCTTCCGGGAAGCGCACGGCATCGCCAGCAATCAGGATCACGGCATCGCCTGCCGCCGCGGTCAGCCAGGCCGGGAGCGTGGCCAGATCGACCCAGTGCGCACCATGCTCGCGCACCAGGCGCTGCATCAACGGGTGAGCCTGCGCAGGGGCGTCGGCAAAGATCGGGGTCGACGAGGTGTTCTCAGCCATGGTGGGCTCCGTGAGGGATGGATGCTGGCTCACCATCTGAGCCAGTGGAGGAAAGGGATTGACCGGACAAGGCCGCCACCTGGGCCGCGCTCATGGCAGAAGGCAGCGCAAAGCCCGGGTCACCGAAGGGATCGATGCCGGCGTCAGGGCTCAACGCCCCTTCGATCAGATCGAGGGCGGCGTTGACCTCGGCCGCACGCTCGTCATCCAAACGCTCGCGGGCGCCTTCAAGAAAGATCAGCAACCACTCGCCGACCACCGGCTCACCGATCAGAGCCGTGTTGACGCGACGGCGCTCGCCGCGCCCCTCCACCCAGGCGTGGCCGGGCTCGATGGCGCACACGCGCATGGGCACACCGATGCACATGTCAGTGGCCCTCCAACGAGGTGCCTGGCACCAGGAAACGGTCGTCACCCACGCGACAGGCGGCATCGGCCGGCGGCCGGCCGGCCTCGTACGCGGCCATCGCCAGCGTGTCGATCGTGACCGCGTCCTGCGCGCCCAGGGGCCGGGTGCGCTGCGTCACGGCGACGCCCCAGCCGCGCAGCGTGTCCACGCCTTGCTGCAGCGCGTCCTCCATCGCGGCCTTGACCGTGTCGGTCAGGCTGCCGCCGTAGTCCTCGATCTGCTCGGGCTGGCAACCGATCAGGCGCACATGCTTCGGGAAGCGCTCGGTCAGCTGCGCCAGCATCAGCACCTCCTGAAAGCCGGTCTGGTGCAGGCTCATCTTCTTGGCACCCATGAAACGCGGCACCTCGTCGTCGTCCACGATCTTCAGCGTGCCGGGCTCCAGGCCGTAGTCCACCGCGTCGAAGATCAGCAGGTGGGTGGCGGACTGCACATACTGGATCAGGTACAGCCCCTGCGTGCCGCCGTCCACCAGCTCCACATCGGGCGGCAGTTCGAAGCGCTGCTGAAAGGCCTCGACGCAGCGCACGCCAAAGCCTTCGTCGGCCCACAGCAGGTTGCCGATGCCCAGCACGATGACCGTGTCCTTGCCACCAGGGGCGTGACAGGCCGGATCGGACGAGGTGGGGCGGGGATCGGTGTCGGTCATGTCGAAAATTGGGGGAGAAGAAGGGGCGCTCAGTGCGCCGAGGAGCGGGCCAGAGCGCGAGTCAGGTCTGCCGCGGAGGGCGTGCCGTCCGTCGACACCGCGCGCCAGGCCTTCCAGGCCTGGAAGCTGTCCCAGCGCGACTGCAGGGCCATCCAGAAACCGGCATCGAGCCCGAAGGCCATGGCGCAACGCAGCGCGGTGTCCGGCGTGAGGCTGCGGCGGCCCACGACGATCTCATTGAGTCGGCGGCGGGACACACCCAGCAGCCGGGCGGCCTGCCCCTGCGTCAGGCCGAGTGGTTTGAGGAACTGCCGCTCGAGAAAGCGGCCCGGATGCACCGGTGCACGATGCGGCACCCCCACCGGCTGCCGCCACGGCTGGGCCGCCGTCTGCAGACGTTGCTTCAACTGGGCGTGCAGGGTGGGCAGCATCGGGGCGTCCTTCGCGGCTCAGTCCTTGAAGGTGCGGAAGCCCGAGATCATCGTGCTGATGATGCTCTGGCGGCCCATGATGTCCTCGCGCACGGCGGCGTACACGTGCAGCACGACGAAGATGATCATCAGCCACATGCCGAAGTGGTGCCAGGTGTGCACGTCCTGCGACTGGCCGAACAGCGGAATCACCCAGCCAAAGGCCGCGTGGGCCCACGAGCCGGCTCCCGTGCCTTCGCCATACAGCGCGAAGCCGGTCACACACATGAACACCGCGTTGAGCAGGAAGAGCAGGAACATCATCAGCCGGGCCATGGGGTTGTGGCCCACATAGCGTCCCGGCGAGGGGATCAGGAAGGCGTACCACTTGAGCATGGTGACGACTTCCTTCCAGTAGGCCCAGCTCGATACCGGGATGGTGAACAGCTCGCGCGCATGGTGGTTGCCCACGATGGCCCAGTAGGCCCGCCCCAGCAGCCCCACGGCCAGCACGTAGCCCGACGCGAAGTGGGCAAAACGGATGTAGCCCATCACGTAGCTGTTGCTGGCTTCGCCGGGCATGGTGGGCAGCGGTGCACCGATGAAGTAACCGGTCACCGCCAGCACGAAGATGGCGGCTGCATTGACCCAGTGCCACAGGCGCACCGGCGCCTCGTACACGTAGACCGAGGTCGTGTGCTGACCAGCACGCACTTCGCGTTCGTCAACGCCGGTCGCGTGGGCCAGATCCTGTGCGGACGTGGATGAGGCGTTCATGCGGGTCTCCTCTTTGTCTTTCGGTGGATCAGGCAATGAGCCAGGGATCAGACCCGGGCGAGCATCAGCAGGCCGGCGGCGCCGAACAGGCTGCCGGCGGCACGCCATGTCCACAGCTGCGCGCGACGCATCGCCGTGCCCACGCCCAGACCCGCCACATGCAGCACCAGCGTGCTGAGCACAAAGCCGCCCACGTAGGCCAGCGCGCTGGCGCCCACCGGCAGCTCGGCACCGTGGGCCAGGCCGTGGAACACCGCTGAGGCGGCCACCAGCGACAGGCCGGCCACGGCCGACCACTGGCGCACACCGGCCAGCAGCACGCCGAACAGCACGACGCTGGTGGCGATCAGGGCCTCGGTGCCGGCCACGCGCAGGCCCGCCAGGCCCGCAGCCGCACCGGCCAGCAGCGCCAGCACGAACACGGCCGGGCCCATCAGCGCACGGCGTGCCGGGAGCGCGGCGGCCGACCACATGCCCACGGCCACCATGGCCAGCAGGTGATCCAGCCCCAGCGGGTGGGCCAGGCCTTCGGTCAGGCCATGGGCACCGTGGCCCGGGTGGGCCTGGGCCACACCGGCGGCCAGCAGCATCGACAGCGGAATCAGGCCGCGACGGGCCCGCAGGAAGAAGGAAGCGTTCATGGGGTGTTCCTGTTGGGTGGGCGCGGTGATCAGCGGACCTTGACCTTGCACAGCTCGGCGCCGTCCGGGCTCATGACGTGGGTCGAGCAGGCCAGGCAGGGGTCGAACGAGTGCAGCGTGCGCAGAATCTCGACCGGCTGTTCGGGGTTGACCATCGGCGTGTTGATCAGCGAGGCCTCGAAGGCGCCGATCTGGCCCTTGTGGTCACGCGGCGAGCCGTTCCAGGTGCTCGGCACCACGCACTGGTAGTTCTCGATCTTGCCGTCCTTGATCTTGATCCAGTGGCCCAGCATGCCGCGCGGCGCGGCCACGGTGCCCACGCCCTTGGCCTCCTTCGGCCAGGTCGACGGGTCCCACTTCTCGACGTTGGCCGTGGCGGTGTCGCCGGCCTTGATGTTGGCGATCAGTTCCTTGTAATCGTCCAGCATCATCTCGCCGCAGTACTGGCCTTCCAGCGCGCGGGCCAGCGTGCGGCCGATCGTGGTGGGCAGCAGCTGCTTGAGCGTGTACTGCGTCTCCGGCATGCCCAGTGCCTTGGGCAGGTGGGTGTTGATCATGCCGGCGGCGTACTCCAGCTGCTCCTTCGGGCGCTGGGCGTACTTGTTGCCCTTGTTCGCGTGCGCATAGGCCAGGATGTAGCGCGACAGCGGGCCCACCTCCAGCGCATGACCACGCCAGCGCGGGGCCTTGATCCACGAGTACTTGGCGCTCTCGTCGATCTCTTCGATGTTGGTGCGCGAGCCCTTGGTCTTGCTGCCCAGTTCGAAGTGTGGCTCGGTCACGCCGTCCCACGGGTGCAGGCCCTTGGTCTCGTCGGCATAGGTGTACCAGCTGTGGGCCACGAACTCCTGCACCTGCTCCGGATCGCGCGGATCGATCGGCAGGATCTCGTCCCAGTTGCCATTGAGGATCACGCCACCCGGCAGCTGGTGCGTGCTGTGGTCGTAGGGCACCTTCTCGTAGGTGCCGTAGTCGGCCACGTTGGTGGCGCTCAGGCCACCGCCGTACAGCCAGCCGGCTTGCTTGTAGATGGTGCCGATGGCCAGCACATCCGGGATGTAGACGTTCTTGTTGAACTCGATCATCTCGTGGATGCGCGCCTCGATGAAGTTCAGGCGCTCCATGTTCAGCGGCGCGCCAGAGGCGCCCTGACCATCGATGTTGATCGCGCACGGCACGCCGCCCACGAGGTAGTTCGGGTGCGGGTTCTTGCCACCCAGGATGGCGTGGATCTTGACCCATTCCTTCTGCAGGTCGAGCGCCTCCAGGTAGTGGGTCACGGCCATCAGGTTGGCTTCGGGCGGCAGCACATAGGCCTTCGAGCCCCAGTAGCCATTCATGAAGGGGCCGAGCTGGCCGCTTTCCACGAACTTCTTCAGGCGGTTCTGGATGTCGCGGAAGTAGCCCGCCGACGACAGCGGGTGCGACGGCGACACCATCTGCTGCAGCTCGCTGGTCTTCTTCGGATCGGCATTCAGGGCCGACACGACGTCCACCCAGTCGAGCGCGTGCAGGTGGTAGAAGTGCACCGCATGGTCGTGCACCTGCAGCGTCTTGGCCATGATCTCGCGGATCAGGTGCGCGTTCTTCGGGATCTGGATGCCGAGGGCATCTTCCACCGCGCGCACCGAGGTCAGCGCGTGGCAGCCGGTGCACACGCCGCAGATGCGCTCGACGAAGGCCCACGCATCACGCGGGTCACGCCCCTTGAGGATGACCTCGAGGCCGCGCCACATCGTGCCAGTCGACACGGCGTTGGTGATGACGTTGTTGCTGTCGACGTTGACCTCGCAACGCATGTGGCCCTCGATGCGGGTCACCGGGTCCACCACGATGCGGCGGCCGCTGTTGTCGAGCTTGAAGCCTTGGGTTTCGTAAGACATGAGAGAGGCTCCGCCTGATCAGGAATGGCTGTTGTTCGAGGTGTTCGCGCCGTTGCCCTGGGCCGCGCGCTTGATGGCCGAGACGGCCGCGTGGGCCGCCACGCCGGCACCCACCACCGCGGCGGCGCCACCGCCGATCTGGTCGGCCGTGCCTTCGATGCCGAACTGATGCACCGTGGTCAGGCGGTCGTAGAACGAGCCCTTGTCCCAGAAGCCGTCTTCCGAGCAGCCGATGCAGCCGTGGCCCGACTTGATCGGGAAGCTCGTGCCCTCGTTCCACATCACGGTCGAGCAGGCGTTGTACGTGGTCGGGCCCTTGCAGCCGACCTTGTAGAGGCAGTAGCCCTGGCGCGCGAACTCGTCGTCGAACGACTCCACGAACTGGCCAGCGTCGAAGTGCGGACGGCGGTAGCACTTGTCGTGAATGCGCTGGCTGTAGAACATCTTCGGGCGGCCCTGGCGGTCGAGCTCGGGGATGCGGTCGAAGGTCAGCATGTAGGTGATGACACCGGTCATCACCTCGGCGATCGGCGGGCAGCCCGGCACCTTGATGATGGGCTTGTCGGTGATCACCTTGTGCACGGGCACGGCCTGCGTCGGGTTCGGCTTGGCGGCCTGCACGCAGCCCCAGCTGGCGCACGAGCCCCAGCTGATGATGGCCTTGGCGTCCTTGGCCACGTGCTTGAGCTGGTCCAGGAAGGGCCGGCCGCCGATGATGCAGCTCATGCCATCCTGGTTCAGCGGCGGGTTGCCTTCCACGGCCAGGATGTAGTTGCCCTTGTACTTGGTCATGACCTCTTCGAGGATGGCCTCGGCCTGGTGACCGGCAGCGGCCATCAGCGTGTCGTCGTAGTCGAGCGAGATCATCGAGAGCACGACATCCTTGGCCAGCGGGTGGGCCGAGCGGATGAAGCTCTCGGAACAGCACGTGCACTCCAGCCCGTGCAGCCACAGCACGGGCGTGCGCGGCTTGGTTTCCATGGCGTGGGCAATCTGCGGCACGAAGGCCGGGCCCAGGCCGAGCGAGGTCGCGGTCAGGGAGCAGTACTTCAGAAAACTGCGGCGCGAAATGCCCTGGCGTCGCATCACTTCATAGAACGTTTCCATCGCGCGGTGTCTCCGGTTGTGTGGGGTGTCATCGGCGCGGCACACCCCCCTGGGTGCGCGGCCTCGGCCCTCTCCGTCTCCAGACGGTCGGGGATGTCTGTTCTCAAGACCCGTGCCTGCCTGAACGCCGCCCGTGCCACGCCGTGCCGAGTGCGCCAAGTGCCTGTCAGCACTGGTCTTTTGTCACATTCGTGACAGACGGTCGCGTGCCGACCCGGGTTAACACGCGACACCTTGGCTGACAGAATGGCAAGCAAACTGAAAGGACACTGACCACCCGGATGCAAGAGGCCTTGTCACCCGGCTTGCCCGACAATCGAGGCCATGCCTCAGCTTCCCGCCCTGATCCTGGCCGCTGGCCGTGGCGAGCGCATGCGCCCGCTGACCGACACCACCCCCAAGCCTTTGCTGGCCGTGCGCGGCCAGCCGCTGATTGCCTGGCACCTTCAGGCCCTGGCCCGCGACGGCGTGCGTGACGTGGTGATCAACACCGCCTACCTGGAAGGCCAGTTCGAGCCCGCGTTGGGCGATGGCAGTCGCTGGGGTCTGCGGATCACCTACAGCCACGAAGAGCGCGACCACGGTGGCGCGCTGGAAACGGCTGGCGGCATCGCCAAGGCCCTGCCACTGCTGGGCGACGCGTTCTGGGTGCTGGCGGGTGACGTCTTCGTGCCCGGCTTCCGCTTCGACGCCGACGAGGCCGAGGCCTTCCGCGCCGGCGACGACTGGGGGCGCATCTGGCTGGTGCCCAACCCGCCCCATGTGCCGCAAGGCGACTTTGCGGTCGATGGCGATCAGCGCGTGCGGCGCAAGGACGCGGCCCCCGCTGGCGCCCGCACCGGCACCTACTCGACCATCGGCCTGTACCGCCCGGCCATCGTCGACGGCGTGCGCGTGGGCGACAAGGCGGCCCTACGGCCCAGCCTGGAGCGCGCGATCGACGCGGGCCGACTCAGCGCCCGCTGGCTGGAAGGCGACTGGACCGATGTGGGTACGCCCGAGCGGCTGGCGGCGCTGAACGCCTGCTGAACCCACCGAAGGGTCCTGGCCGGTAGAATGGCAGGCTTCGTCCACAGCCCCTGGATCAACACCATGCCCCGCTGTTCTCTGACGGACGCCCCTCGGCGCGCCGCTCCGGTGCTCGCCTTGATGCTGTCCTGTCTGGCCGCCCCGGCGCTGGCCCAAGTCACCCAACTGGCTCGCGTGCTGCCCACCGACACCCTGCGCGGCGCACTCGTGGTCGGCGTGCCGCCCGAGGCCACGCTCAACAAGCAGCCCATCCGCCTTGCCCCCGGCGTGCGCATCCGCGGCAGCAACAACATGCTGATGCTCAGCGGTGAAATCGGCGGCTTCAGCGGCAAGGTCAACTACCGGCTTGAGACCGGCACGGGCCTGCTCAAGGAGATCTGGGTGCTGACGGACACCGAAGCCAGTGCGCTGTGGCCCACCACGCCCCTGGAAGCCGCAAGCTGGGCCTACGACCCGATCGCCCTGCGCTGGACCAAGCCCTGAAGACCGACACCATGAGCGACACCCCCACGAACACCGCGGCCCGCAAGGTCTACATCAAGACCTACGGCTGCCAGATGAACGAATACGACTCGGGCAAGATGTCCGACGTCATGAACGCGGCCCAGGGCTACGAGCCCACCGACAACCCGGAAGAGGCCGACCTCATCCTCTTCAACACCTGCTCGATCCGCGAGAAGGCGCAGGAGAAGGTGTTTTCCGACCTCGGCCGCGTCAAGCACCTGAAGGAAAAGGGCGTGATGATCGGCGTGGGGGGTTGCGTGGCCAGCCAGGAAGGCGCCGCCATCATCGAGCGTGCACCGTACGTGGACGTGGTCTTCGGCCCGCAGACGCTGCACCGCCTGCCGCAGATGCTCGCCCAGCGCCAGCAGGCCAAGCGCCCGCAGGTCGACATCAGCTTCCCCGAGATCGAGAAGTTCGACCACCTGCCGCCGCCGCGCAAGGAAGGCGCCTCGGCCTTCGTGTCCATCATGGAAGGCTGCTCGAAGTACTGCAGCTACTGCGTGGTGCCCTACACCCGCGGTGAAGAGGTGTCACGCCCGTTCGACGACGTGCTGACCGAGGTGGCCGACCTGGCCGACCAGGGTGTCAAGGAAGTGACGCTGCTGGGTCAGAACGTCAATGGCTACCGCGGCAAGATGGGCGACACCGCCGAGATCGCCGACTTCGCCATGCTGCTCGAGTACGTGGCCGAGATCCCCGGCATCGAGCGCATCCGTTACACCACCAGCCACCCCAACGAGTTCAGCCAGCGTCTGATCGACGTCTATGGCAAGACCGACAAGCTGGTGAACCACGTGCACCTGCCCGTCCAGCACGGCTCCGACCGCATCCTGATGGCCATGAAGCGCGGCTACACGGCGCTCGAGTACAAGAGCACGATCCGCAAGCTGCGTGCGGTGCGACCGAACATCAGCCTGTCGACCGACTTCATCGTGGGCTTCCCCGGCGAGACCGACGACGACTTCGACAAGCTGATGAAGCTGGCCACCGACCTCGAGTTCGACGCCTCGTTCAGCTTCATCTTCAGCGCGCGCCCCGGCACGCCGGCCGCCTCGCTGGCCGACGACACGCCGCACGAGGTCAAGCTCAAGCGCCTGCAGACGCTACAGGCCTACCTCGAGTCGAACGTGCTGCGCTACAGCCAGGCGCTGGTCGGCACCCGTCAGAAAATTCTGGTCGAGGGCCCCAGCCGCAAGGACCCGGCCGAGCTGATGGGTCGCACCGAGTGCAACCGCATCGTCAACTTCGCGGCCGGCCCCACCCAGGCCCTGCGCGACCGTCTCGTCGGCCAGCTGATCGATGTGACCATCACGACGGCCTATCCGCACTCGCTGCGAGGCGAACTGTTGCTGGCGTGATTCGTCCAAACGCGAAACAACCCCGGGATTTCGGTCGTACTGGGCCGATCCGCGGGTTGTGACGCATTGCACAGTTGGGGGACCGATCACCAAGCTGTGCAACCATGAAGTTACTGCGACTTTGCCTCGACCAGATCGGCGTCGGGCGCCCCCTCCCCTGGAACGTCTACAACGACGCGGGCCAGCTCGTGCTGCGTCAGGGCCACATCGTGCGAGACGAGGCGCAACGCGAAGGCCTCATCCTGCGGGGGGCCTACATCGACCACCAGGTTCATGGCGAGGCGACCGACACGCAGGACTTCCATGCGGTGCGCGAGCACGCCGCCACGCTTTGGCAGGACGTGCGCACGCGGGCCGAAACCTTGCTGCTCGAGCCGGGTGAGGCCCAGCCCTTTCGTCGCGGGCTGAAGGTCATCGGCGGGCACATCGAGTTCGCGGTGGTGCACCACCTCGACGAAAGCCTGTTCGAGCTGCTGCACCGTGAGGGCCGCAACACGCCGGCCGTCTCGCACGTGATCCAGGCGGCCTTCCTCGCCAACATGGTGGCAATCCGGCTCGGCTGGCCCAACGCCATGGTGCGCTCCACCGTGCACGCCGCCCTGACGATGAACCTGGCAAGCCTGCAACGACAGAACGCGCTGCACGAACGCGCGCGGCCGCTCGATGCCGCGGAGCGGACCGACATGGCCGAGCACGGCGCACAGGGCCGGCTGCTGCTGGAGATGCTGGGCGTGGAAGACCGCGACTGGCTGCAGGCGGTGGCGCATCACCACCCTCCGGAGGATGGCCGTTCGCTGGCGGCGTGGCGCCACATGGCGGGCGACATGGCCTGCCTGCTGCACCATGTGGACCTGTACCTGGCCAAGGTCAGCAGCCGGGCCTACCGGGGGGCCCTGGCGCCCGATGTGGCCGCGCGCCAGCTTTTCCACCGCGGGGGTGGCGCGGCCAACCCGTTTGCCAGTGCCCTGATCAAGGAAGTCGGGCTCTTCCCGCCCGGGGCCAGCGTGCGGCTCGCCAACGGCGAGCTGGCGGTGGTGCTGCGGCGCGGCGAGCTGGCCCACCTGCCGGAGGTCTGCGCCGTGCAGGGCGCCGACGGCGTGGCGCTGCCACAGCCCGTGCGCCGCCGCACCTGCGAGCCGGCCTACAAGGTCGTGGCGGCGGTGCCACGCGGCGTGATCACCCTGCCCGCTGAAGCGACGGCCCTGCACTGAGCATCATGCTCAGCGCGGACACCGTGCGAGCGCCGCAACCAGTTCATCCACCTGCGCCAGCGTGTGCGCCGCCGAGAGGGAAATCCGCAGCCGGGCCGTGCCCTCGGGCACCGTGGGTGGACGGATGGCCGGCACCCACACGCCCTGTTCGTCGAGCTGGGCCATGACGGCCAGGGCCTCGGCGTTCGACCCGATCACCAGCGGCTGGATCGCCGTCTCCGATGGCATCAGATGCCAGGGAATCTGCGCCGCAGCGAGCCCCTCGCGCAACCGCGTGCGCAAGGCGTGCAGATGTCGCCGGCGCTGCGGCTCCTGCCGGATCACGTCGATGGCGGCACGCAGGGACGCGGCGATCACCGCCGGGGCCGCCGTGGCAAACATGTAGGTGCGCGCCTTCTGCATCACCCACTCCACCATGTCGGGGTGGCCCGCCACGAAGGCGCCCGACACGCCGGCCGCCTTGCCCAGCGTGGCCATGTAGATCAGCCGGTCCATGCGCCCTTGCCAGGCGGGGGCCACCCCATCCACGCCGGTCAGGCCGAAGTGGGCCAACGTGCCCTCGCCCTGCGGGCCGAGCACCCCATAGCCGTGCGCGTCGTCGATCAGCAGCCAGGCATCGTGGCGCTCGCACAGGGCCATCAGCGCGGGCACGTCGGCCACATTGCCGTCCATGCTGAACACGGCGTCCGTCACCACCAGCTTGCGGCGTGCGGTGCTCGCAGCCAGGGCGGCGTCCAGCGCGGCCAAGTCCGCATGGGGCACCACGTGCAGTTCGGCCCGCGACAGGCGGATGCCATCGATCAGGCAGGCGTGGTTCAGAGCATCGGAAAACACCGCATCGCCCCGCCCCACCAGCGCCGGCACCAGGCCCACGTTGGCCGCATAGCCGGCATAGAAGTACAGCGCGCGCGGCAGGCCGACGTGGGCCGCCAGGGCTGCTTCCAGCTGCTCGTGCTCGGGGCTGTGGCCGCACACCAGCGGCGAGGCCGTCGCCCCCACGCCGTAGCGGTCGATGGCCGCGTGGGCCGCCGCCAGTAGCGCCGGGTGCTGCGACAGCCCCAGGTAATCGTTGCTGCCGAAGGACAGACGGGGCTGCCCGTCGATCAGGTAGGTGGTGCCGCGCAGAGCTTCATCTTGGGGCGTCAGGGCGGCCGGGGCCACCACAGGGGCCACCTGGCGGCGCCGGCGCAAGGCCAGGTTCTGGCGCAGGCCGTTCAGCGCCTCGTCAAACGGGAGAGTCATGCGGCCAAGGGTAGCAGAGGCGACAGTCCCGCGACATGCACGCCACAGGCGCGCGAGTCCGCGCAAATGCGAATCATTCCTGCTATCTTTCGGGATTGCGGACGCCGCGCCGCACCCTTTCCCGATCCACCCGCAAAAGGAATCGCAACAACATGGCCCGACTGCTGCCCCGCCTTGCCACCCTGACCGTGATCGCCCTGGCCTGCCAGGCCCACGCCGACGACAAGGTGCTCAACATCTATTCGGCTCGTCATTACCAGACCGACGAGGCCTTCTACGCCGACTTCACCAAGCAGACGGGCATCAAGATCAACCGGCTGGACGGCAAGGAAGACGAACTGCTCGAACGCATCAAGAACGAAGGCGCGAACTCGCCGGCCGACATCCTGATCACCGTCGACGCCGCCCGTCTGGCGATCGCCGACCAGGCTGGCCTGTTCCAGCCCATCCAGTCCAAGGTGCTGACCCAGCGCATTCCAGCCCACCTGCGCACGCCGAACTGGATCGCGTTTTCCACCCGCGCCCGCGTCATCGTCTACAACAAGGCCAACGTGAAGGCCGAGTGGGTGCAGACCTACGGTGACCTGGCCCACCCGCGCCTGAAGGGCCAGGTGTGCGTGCGCGCCGGCTCGCACCCCTACAACCTGTCGCTGGGGGCGGCCTTCATCGCCCACGACGGCGAGCAGCAGGCCGAAGCCTGGGCTCGTGGCCTGGTGCAGAACTTCGCCCGCAACCCCAAGGGGGGCGACACCGACCAGATCAAGTCCGTGGCCGCCGGCGAATGCGGCGTGGCCATCTCCAACAGCTACTACCTGGCCCGCCTGATGCGCTCGACCAAGCCGGAAGACCAGAAGGTCGTGAACGCCATCGGCATCGTGTGGCCCAACCAGCAGACGTGGGGCGCACACATCAACGTGTCGGGCGCCGGCATCATCAAGACCGCGCCGAACCGCGCAGCGGCCGTCAAGTTCATGGAGTACCTCGCCAGCGACAAGGCCCAGGCCTACTTCGCCGACGGCAACAACGAATGGCCCGCCGTGCCGAGCGTGAAGGTCGACAACCCGGCGCTCAAGGCCATGGGCCCGTTCAAGGCCGACACCCTGCCGGTGGCCGAGCTGGCCAAGAACGCGGCCACGGCCCAGAAGGTGTTCGACCGCGCCGGCTGGCGTTGAGTCGAGGTCAGCGCGGGAAGCTCACTGCGGGGCGGCTTCGCCCTGTCGGCCCCGCGCGATCTCGCTGCTCAGCACGATGAGGGGCAGCAGGCCCACCACCACGATCGCCAGCGCGGCGGTCGAGGCTTCGGTGAGTCGCTCGTCGGAAGCGAGCGTGTAGGCCTGCGTGGCGAGCGTGTCGAAGTTGAAGGGCCGCATCACCAGCGTGGCGGGCAGCTCCTTCATTACGTCGATGAACACCAGCAGCGCGGCCGTCAGCAGGCTGCCGCGCAACAGGGGGAAGTGCACGCGGCGCAGCGTGGCCGCGGGCGTCAGGCCCAGGCTGCGAGACGCGTTGTCCATGTTGGGCGTGACCTTCAGCAGCCCCGCGTCGACGGCCTGCACGGCCGGTGTCAGAAAGCGCACGGCGCAGGCATAGACCAGGCCGGCCAGCCCCCCGGTGATCAGCAGGCCCCCCTCCCATCCCCATGTGCGACTGGCCCAGTCGGTGAGCCAGTTGTCGATGCGCGTGACCGGGATCAGCACCCCCACCGCGATCACGGTGCCCGGCAGGGCATAGCCCAGACCCGCCAGGCGATGCACGCCCCGCACCAGCCACGAAGCCTGCAGGCGCGCGGCATAGCCCAGCAGCAATGCCAGCAGCACGGCGATGAAGGCCGTCATGGCCGACACCGTGACGCTGTTGCGGGCCAGCTCAATGAAGCGCGTGCCGAACTGCGCATCGCCTTCGGTCACAGCCATCTCCAGCAGGATGCCGGCCGGCAGCAGAAAGCCGAGGCACAGGGGCAGCAGGCAGGCCGCCACCGCCAGCGCCGCCCGGCCGCCGCGCAGCCGCACCGAGGCAAAGCGTGCACGCCGCAGCGTCGTGTCATGGAAGCGCGCCCGGCCCCGTGACAGGCGCTCCATCGCCAGCACGAGCACCACAAAGCCCAGCAGCGCCGTGGCCAGTTGGGCTGCGGCCACGCGATCACCCAGAGAGAACCACGCCCGGTAGATGCCGGTGGTGAAGGTCTGCACGCCGAAGTACGACACCGCGCCGAAGTCGGCCAGCGTCTCCATCAGCGCCAGCGCCACGCCCGCGGCGATCGCGGGGCGGGCCAGCGGCAGGGAGACCCGGAAGAAACTGGCCCACGGCCCCAGCCCCAGCGAGCGCCCGGCTTCCAGCATGCCGCCCGCCCGCTCGAGAAAAGCCGTGCGCGCCAGCATGTAGACATAGGGATAAAGCACCAGCGAGAACAGCACCACCGCCCCGCCCAGCGAGCGCACATCCGGGAACCAGTAGTCCGCTCGCGTCCAGCCGAAAGCCTCGCGCAACGCCGTCTGCACCGGCCCCACGAACTGCAGCAGGTCGGTGTAGGTGTAGGCCATCACGTACGCCGGCACGGCCAATGGCAGCACCAGCGCCCATTCGAGGGCGCCGCGCAACGGGAAGTCGTAGCGCGTCACCAGCCAGGCGGCACCCACACCCATGCAGGCCGTGCCGAAACCCACCCCAACACACAGCACCAGCGTCGAGCGGATGTAATCGGGCAGCACGGTCGCTGAGAGGTGGGCCCAGGTGTCGCCGGTGCCGGTCGACAGCACATGGCTGATGACCGCCAGCACGGGCAGGGCCATCAGCGCCCCCACGACCAGCGTCGCCACGCTGAACCACAGGGCCGGCAAGCGGGACAGTCGCCACGCGGCGGCGGCGGGGGAAGGCAGGGTCAGGCTCATGTCAATTGAGAATTATGATCGTTCGCATGCCCACCGCTGTTTTTCAGAGCGCGCCGGAACGTGCGCAAGTCCATGTCAGCGCAACACACGACGCCGCCTGGCTGGTCGTGGACCGCATCGCCCTGCGCTACGGCACGCGCACCGTCGTCTCCGACCTCAGCTTCGCCCTGCCCCGCGGCACGCTGGCCTGCCTGCTCGGCCCTTCCGGCTGCGGCAAGACGTCGGCGTTGCGGGCCATCGCCGGCTTCGAGCCACTGTTCGACGGCCAGATCCGCCTGGCGGGCCAGGTGCTGAGCGCGCCAGGCCGCCTGACCCCGCCCGAGAAGCGCCGCATCGGCATGGTCTTCCAGGACTACGCGCTGTTCCCTCACCTCACGGTGGCGCAGAACGTCGGCTTCGGCCTGCGCGGGCAAGGCGATGCAACCGACCGCGTGGCCGCCATGCTCGACACCGTGGGCCTGGCCGCCGCCGCTGCGCGCTACCCGCACGAACTCTCGGGCGGCCAGCAGCAGCGCGTGGCGCTGGCCCGCGCGCTGGCGCCCCAGCCGAGCATCCTGCTGCTCGACGAGCCCTTCTCCAACCTCGACGTGGCCCTGCGCGAGCACCTGGCGGGCGAGGTGCGCGACATCCTGAAGGCCACCCAGACCACCGCCATCCTGGTCACACACGACCAGCATGAAGCCTTCGCCATGGCGGATGTGATCGGGGTGCTGGCCGACGGCCGCCTTCAGCAATGGGACACGGCCTACGGTCTGTACCACCGCCCGGCCAACCGGCGCGTGGCCAACTTCATCGGCCAGGGCGCCTTCGTGCCCGCCACCGTGCTGGATGCGCACCGCCTGAGTCTGGCGTTCGACGCCGGCCAGGTGCACCGCGACGACACCACCTTCACGGCCGACACCGCCCTGCCCTTCACGCCCGGCAGCCGCGTCGACGTGCTGCTGCGCCCCGACGACGTCGTGCACGACGACGCCAGCCCGCTGCAGGCCCGCATCGTGCACAAGGCCTTCAAGGGTGCCGAGTTCCTCTACACCCTGGCCCTGCCCAGCGGCAACGAGGTGCTGTCGCTCGTGCCCTCGCACCACGACCACGCGATCGGCGAGCCCATCGGCATCCGGCTGGAGATGGACCACCTGGTCGCCTTCCCGCAGGAAGGCGCGGGCCGCTGAGGCTCACCGGCTCCAGGCGGCGAACAGGCCCTGGCGTGCGGCCTCCGTGATGGCGAGCACGCCCGGGTGCGTGAGCCGCCGGTCCACCGTGATCACGTAAAAGGCCTCGACCAGGTCGGTGGCCTCGCCCAGCAGCGTCGCACCGAACTGGCCGCGCACCTGCTCATCGAGCACCATCGGCGCCGTGAACACACCGTGCCCCTGCTGCCCCAGCGTCATCACCATCGCGCTGTCATCGAACTCGCCCGCCAGCACGGGCTTGAGGCGATGGCGTCCCAGCCACTGGCTCAGCCGCACCCCCATGGCCGACTCGGTGCCCGGCGCCAGCAGTGGCACGCCATCCAGGCATTGGGGAAAGGGCTGCCCGGTCAGCCGCTTCGCCAGCGGGCCGGCGGCATAAAAGCCCACGTGCGCCCCACCCAGGCGGTGGTTGTAGGCACTCACACTCAGCGAAGGCGGCAGGGGCGTGTCGGACAGCACCAGGTCCAGCCGGTGCACCGCCAGTTCGGCCAGCAGGCTGTCGAGCTTCCACTCCCGGCACACCACCTTGAAGCGCTGCGCCCCCTGAAACGCCGGCTCGAGCAGCCGCGCGGCCACCAGCTTCGGCACCGCATCGGCAATGCCCACGCGCAACTCCACGGGCCGGGCCGTGCCCCCCGGCTGGCTGAGCGCCTGCTCCAGCTGCGCACCCAGGCTGAAGATGTCCTGCGCGTAGCTGAAGGCCAGCTCGCCTGCTTCCGTCAGTGCCAGCTTGCGCCCCTTCTTGCGAAACAGCGGCTGCCCCAGGCTGTCTTCCAGCAGCTGGATCTGACCGCTCACGGTCTGCGGCGTCACGTGCAGATGCTCGCCGGCCTGCGCCACGCCACCCAGCCGTGCCACCGTCCAGAAGTAGAGCAGGTGCTTGTAGTTCATATCGGTTTTTCCGAACTCATGAGGAAATAAATTCGAATTTACCTGAAGCTTTCAGGCCCGTACAGTTACACCGTCATCCACTCTCATTGCGAGGTTCAACATGCGCGTTTTCATCCAGACTCATGGCCTGATCCTGTCGCGGGAGGACCGCGAACACATCCGTCAGCGCCTGCATCAGGCCCTGACCCGCTTCGGCCGCCAGGCCATGGGGGCCACCCTGCACCTGAGCGACACGAACGGCCCGCGCGGCGGTGAAGACAAGGATTGCCACCTGGTGGTCGAACTGGAAGACACCACCACCGTGGTGCGCGACCGTGGCGGCGCCGTCCGGGCCCTGGTGGACCGGGCCGTGCACCGCGCCGTGCATGCCGTCAACCGGCAGCTCAAGGAAATGCAGCACCGCGCCCAGCGCGTGCCGTCTCTGAGCCGCAGCCGCCACGAAGCCCCGCGCAACCGCCGTCTGGCGCGCGCGATGACCGCCATTCCCGACGGTGCCTGAGCGCACCCGACCCGTTTATCTTGAAGGAGCCCCTCATGTCTGACGACCTTCGTCGTACCCCCCGAGCCATCCCCCTGAACCAGCAGGCCGCCTGGCGTGGCGTGGAAGACGCCCGCTATGCCGACGGCAACGCGATCGGCGCCAGCGCCCGCAAGGTGCTGCGCAACACCTACGCGCTGCTGGGCATGACGTTGCTGTTCAGCGCCGCCGTGGCGGGCACCGCCATGACGCTGAACCTGCCGCACCCCGGGCTGCTGCTCAGCCTGATCGGCATGTTCGGCCTGATGTTCCTGGTGCACAAGACCGCGAACAGCGGCTGGGGCCTGCTGTCCGTGTTCGCCTTCACCGGCTTCATGGGCTACGGCCTGGGCCCGGTGCTGGGCAAGGTGCTCGCCATGCCGCATGGCAGCGCGGTCGTCACCAACGCGCTGGCCGCCACCGCGGTGGCCTTCATCGGCCTGTCGGCGGTCGCCCTGAGCACCAAGCGTGACTTCAGCGCCATGGGCAAGATGCTGTTCGTCGGCATGCTGGTCGCCTTTGCCCTCAGCCTGGGCGCGATCTTCTTCCAGATCCCTGCCCTGGCACTTGCGGTGTCCGGCCTGGTCGTGATGCTGAGCTGCGGCCTGATCCTGATGGAAACCAGCCGCATCGTGCATGGCGGCGAGACCAACTACATCCTCGCCACCATCGGCCTGTACGTGACGATCTACAACCTGTTCAGCAGCCTGCTGATGCTGTTCGGTCTGGGCGGCAACGACGAGTGACGCCGCCCGGGTCGGGTGCTGCGGCCGCCGCTGCCCGCCCCCTGTCACCCCGAACGACGGCCCTGGCCGCCCGACCTGCCCGCTCAGGTCCGGGCGGCCTTTCCTTTGGGAGCCGGGATGTCGCCCGCGGCGCTGACCAGCGCCCGAACGTGGTCGGCAACCTGGTCGGCTGGCACGTGGGCGTAGCCCATCACCAGGCCATTGAAGCCCGCGGGGCCACCGGTGCCGTAGGCGCTGAGCGCACGCGGCCCCAGCCCCCGTTGCGCGGTCGCCCGGGCCAGATCCACGTCCGGTAGCCCGTCAGGCAGGCTGACAACCAGGTGCATGCCGCAATCGCCGCCCAGCACTGTGCCCGGCCAGCGCCAGTGGTGGGCCAGCGCCTCGCGCAGGGCCTGCTGCCGCTCGGCATACAGCACCCGCATCCGACGCAGATGCCGCGTGAAGTGCCCCTCGTCGATGAAGGCCGCCAGGGCACGCTGTGTGGTCGCCCGCCCACGCGGCCACAACGCACCCGCCACGCCGGTTGCCCGCTCGGCCACCGCAGCGGGCAGCACGACAAAGCCCAGGCGCAGGCCGGGAAACAGGGTCTTGCTGAACGTGCCGAGGTAGGCCACCGGGGCATCGGGCTCCAGGCCCTGCATGGCCGCCAGCGGCGGGCCGGCGTGCCGGAACTCGCTGTCGTAGTCGTCCTCGAGGATCCACGCGCCCTGCGCACGCGCCTGGGCCAGCAAGGCCAGCCGGCGGGGCAGGCTCAGCACCGATCCGAGCGGATACTGGTGCGAGGGCGTGGTGTAGATCAGGCGGGGCGGCGCCTGCCGCCACAGTGCGGGCGGGGGCGACATCCCTTCGGCATCCACCGTCACCGGCACACAGTGCAGGCCGGCCGCGCGCAGGCCCGCAAAGGCGCCACCGTAGCCTGGGTGCTCGATCCAGGCGGTGTCGCCCGCATCCGCCAGCAGCTGCGCACACAGCGCCAGCCCCTCCTGCGTGCCTTCGGTGACGATCACCTGCTCGGGCCCGCAGACCACGCCACGCGAAGCCCGAAGGTAGGTCGCAATCGCCTGACGCAGTTCGGGCTCACCGGCCGCATCGCGGTAACCCGCCTCACGCCACGCCGCCTGGCGGGTGGCCCGCGCGGACACCCGCTGCCACACCGGCCATGGAAAGGCATCCAGCGCCGGGTTGCCGGGCACGAAGGGACGCAGTTGCGCTTCGGCCGAGCGCGGCCGCTGGAAACCGGCCGACCGGCGGGACAAGGGTGGCATGGCAGCGCTGTGCGGCACGGCGCGCCGGGGTCGCTCGAGGGCGCAGACCACCGTGCCCTGCCGGTCTGCCTGCACATACCCCTCGGCCGCCAGCTGTTCGTAGGCATGCAGCACGGTGTTGCGCGCGATTTTCAGCTGGCCGGCCAGCGCCCGCGTGGACGGCAGCACCGCGCCCGCCTGCAGCCGCCCTTCCACCACTGCCTCACGCAGCACACGGTAGAGCCGCCGCTGCAGCGGCTCGGGGACGCCGGGCAACAGCAGCGGGTCGTTCTTCAGCCAATGCAGGTCGCTCATGTCGTGGCTCCATCATCAAGCCGTCTTGTGGCTCTTTGCATGGTGCCACGGCCACCCTATCTTTCCGGGGTCGTTTCACCGATTCAGATCAGGAGGAATCACCTTGTCCCACGCCATCGACACATCGCCCGTCGGCACGCCCCCGTCAGGCCGCACCACCATCCGTCGCGCCAGCGAGCGCGGCCATTACGACCGCGACACGGTGCATGCCATCGTTGACGCGGCCTGGCTGTGCCATGTGGCCTTCACCGACACACGCGGTGCCGCCCACGAGGCCGAGCCCTTTGCGGTGTGCCTGCCCACGGCGTGCTGGCGGATCGGCAACGCGCTCTACATCCACGGCTCGAATGGCAGCCCGATGATGCGACGCCTGGCCAGTGGCACGGTGGCGTGCGTGACCATCACCCACCTGGACGGCCTGGTGCTGGCGCGCTCGGCCTTCTCGCATTCGATGAACTACCGCTCGGTGGTGGCGTACGGCCGCTTCAGCGTCGTGCCCGATGCGGACAAGCCGGCGGTGCTGGACGCCTTCATGGCCCGCTTGCTGCCGGGCCGCGAGCACGAGGCGCGTCCGGCGGATGAGAGCGAGCTGAAAGCCACCCTCGTGCTGTCCATGCCGCTCGATGAAGCCAGCGCGAAGGTGCGCAACTGGGGCCCGCGCGACAAGGAGCACGACGCCCATCACCCGGCCTGGGCGGGCGTGCTGCCACTGGCCATCACCCGGCTGCCCCCGGTACCCGACGAGCGGAGCCGGGCGACGGGCCAGGCCCTGCCGGCTTCGGTGACGGACTGGCTGGCCGCGGATCCCGGGCCGGCTCCCTTGTCACCCTGAGGCGGCCCCGGCGCGCTGGCTCAGGGCAGGCTCAGTGAACGAGCCAGTGCCTCGGGCGTGGCGTCCGGGTCCCACGGCCAGTGGGCCAGCATGGGAGCCTGGATGCGACGCTGCAGCGTCACCAGGTTGGCCGCCCGCTCCGGCATGGTGGGGTCGACCCCGTTGGCCACCCAGCCGGCCAGCGTCAGCCCGCGTGAGACGATGGCCTCCTGCGTCAGCAGGGCATGGTTCAGACAGCCGAGTCGCAGGCCCACCACCAGGATGACGGGCAGGCCCAGCCGCTGCGCCAGATCGGCGCTCGTCAGCCACTCACCATGATCCCCGCTGGCGTCGGCCAGGGCGGGCTCGTGCAGGGGCACGATGAAACCGCCCGCGCCCTCCACGACCACCGCATCGGCATGCTGGCTCAAGGCATGGAAGCTCGCCTCGATGTGAGAGAGATCGATGCGCTCGCCCGCGTTGCGCGCGGCAATGTGCGGCGACACCGCATCGGGCAGCGCGTAGGGGTTGTCGAAGCTGCTCGGCACGTGGAGGCTCGACGCCGCACGCAGGGCGGCCACGTCCTCGTTGAGCCACTGGCCGGGATGCCCGTCCACGCCGGGCACCCAGTCGCACCCGGCCGCCACCGGCTTCATGCCCACCACGCGGGCATGGCCCGCAGCCCGCAGGGCGTGGATCAAGGCACTGCTGGTGCGGGTCTTGCCGATGCCGGTGTCGGTGCCGGTGATGAAGTAGGCGGGCATGGTGTCTCGCGGAGGGAAAGTGGGCCCGTTCAGGGCACCGGCACGGTGGCGACACCGGCCTCGGGCAGTGCATCGCACTCGCTCAACACCTGATTCAGCACGCGCAGCAGCCCCTCGGCCAGAAAGGCCTGGTCGGCCTCAGTCAGCACATAGGGCGGCATCACGTACAGCGTGGCGCCGATCGGGCGCAGCAGCAGTCCCGCGTCCATCGCGGCACGGTGGTAGCGCGCGGCAAACGTCGGCTCGGCCACGTCGATGTCCCACGCCCAGATCATGCCGATGCGGCGATGCGCCTTCACCCGCGGATGCGCCCGCAGCGGGGCGGTCAGGTCGTCGAAGCGGGCCGCGGCCTCCCGGTTGCGCGCCAGCACATCGCGGCCCTCGGCATCGCGGGCGGCCAGGGTGTCGAGTACAGCCAGCGCCGCCCGGCACGCCAGCGGGTTGCCGGTGTACGAGTGTGAATGCAGAAAGCCGTGCACGGTGCGGTCGTCATAGAACGCGGCGTACACGTCGTCGGTCGTCAGCACGGCCGACAGCGGCAGCACACCGCCCGTCAGGCCCTTGCTCAGGCAGATGAAATCGGGCTTGACCGCGATGCCATCGGGCCCGATGGCCTGCTGGTGCGCGAACAGCGTGCCGGTGCGGCCAAAGCCCACGGCGATCTCATCGGCCACCCAGTGCACGTCGTAGCGGTCGCACAGCGCGCGCACGGCCACCAGGTAGGCCGGGTCGTACATCGCCATGCCGGTGGCGCCCTGCACCAGCGGCTCGAGGATCAGCGCGGCCGTCTCTTCGTGGTGCTCGGCCAGCCAGGCCTCGAGCGCCGCGATGCAATGCGCGAGGTGGGCCTCGGGGCTCCCACCCGGTGCCGCGCGACGCGGATCGGGCGACGGCAGCGTGGCACTCAGCCGCAGCAGCGGCGCATACGCCTCGCGGAACAGCGGGATGTCGGTGACGGACAGCGCCCCGGCCGTTTCACCGTGATAGCCCCCTTCCAGCCCGATGAAACGGTGCTTGCCGGGCCGGCCGCGGTTGCGCCAGCTGTGGGCGCTCATCTTCAGCGCGATCTCGGTGGCGCTGGCGCCGTCGCTGGCATAGAAGGCGTGGCCCAGCCCGGTCAGCGCAGCCAGCCGCTCGGAGAGTTCGACCACCGGCGGGTGCGTGAGCCCGGCCAGCATGATGTGATCGACCCGGCCCAGCTGGTCGGTGATGGCTTCGCGGATCGGCGCGAAGTTGTGGCCGAACAGGTTGACCCACCACGAGCTGACGGCATCGAGGATGCGATGGCCCTGCTCGTCGATCAGCCAGGGGCCGTCGGCGGCGACGATGGCGCGCGGCGGAAACCGCTCGTGCACCTTCATCTGCGTGCACGGGTGCCAGACGGCCTCGCGGCTGCGTTCGGCCAGGCTGCGGGCGCTCATGGCGCGATCAGGCCTGCGGGCGGTACACGCAGCGGTCGCCCGCGGCGCGCGACACAGCCACGCTCGACACCTGCGGAATGCGGCGCTGCACGTGATCGTGGATGAACACGCTCAGGTTCTCGAGCGTGGGTGCACCCAGGCCAGCCACTTCGTCGAGGAAGTGGTGATCCAGCTGGCTGCGGATCTCGGCCAGCACCTCGCGCAGCACGGCCAGGTCCACCACCATGCCCGATTCAGGTTGGCGCTCGCCGCGCACCGTCACCTCGGCCGTGTAGGTGTGGCCGTGGATGCGGCGGCTGCCCGCGGCTTCTTCGGGCGAGACATGGCGCTTCAGCGTGTGTGCAGCGTCGAAAGAAAAGGTCTGACTCAGTTCGAACATGATGTTTCCCGAAAGGGCTGACGGGCCCTTTCCGTGTGCTTCAGCGGATGCCCAGTGTCTTGTGGGTCTGCACGCTGAGCAACCAGCGCGGGTGGTCCAGACACCACTGGACCGCCCAGTTCATGGCCTGGTCGCGCGCACCGGGCAGCGCGCTGTCCATGGCCTGCACCCTGAACTGCTGGAAGTCCAGCTTTTCAAAGGCGCGAAGATCGTCTTCGGTGAAGCCGGCCTGCGGCACCACCACCTTGAGTTCATGGCCGCGCGTCTGCACCAGGGTCGAGCCCGCTTTCGGGCTCACGCAGATCCAGTCCAGCCCGGCCGGCGCGGCCACCGTGCCGTTGGTCTCGACCGCGATCTCGAAGCCCTGCGCATGCAGCGCCAGCACCAGGGCGTCGTCGACCTGCAGCAGCGGCTCGCCACCGGTCAGCACCACAAAGCGCTGGCCCTGTGAGCCCGCGGGCGTGTCGGGCCAGAACGACGCGATGCGCGCGGCCAGCTCGGCCGGGGTGGCGAACTTGCCACCACCCAGCCCGTCGGTGCCCACGAAATCGGTGTCGCAGAAGCGGCAGACGGCCTCGGCACGGTCGGCCTCGCGGCCCGTCCAGAGGTTGCACCCGGCAAAACGGCAGAACACGGCCGGCCGGCCGGCGTGCGTGCCCTCGCCTTGCAGGGTGTAGAAAATTTCCTTGACGCTGTAGGTCATCTCAACGCAATCCTGTCCACCAGATCACCAGCGCCGAGGACAGCACCAGCCCACCATAGGTCACCATGGCCCCGTCACGACCGGTCAGCAGCAGGCCGGCCAGCAGCACCCCGGCACCGACCAGCGCCACGCCGCGGGCCTGCGTCCACCACTGTCCCCGCAGCGTCTTCCAGAACGCCAGACGGGCCAGCGTGGGCGCCAGCAGCGCCATGCCGAGGGCCGGCAGGAAGAAGTTGACGAGGTGAATGAGCGCGTCCAGCGGTCCCATGGCGTTCCGGCATCAGGCCCGCGCCGCGTGCGGCGGCACTTGCCCTGAATCAACAAACAACGTCGAAATGGGCACGCCCTATCGCCGCAATCAAGAAAAGGGCAGGCCAACAGGCCCACCCATGGCCAACCCGGGATTTTATAATGCCGCCTCATGACTGTCTTGACCCTGGGCCTCAACCACACGACCGCCGCCGTCGATCTGCGCGGCCGGTTCGCGTTCGCGGTGGACCAGCTCGCGCCCACGCTCAAGACCCTGCACCAGCGGCTGACCGGCGCCACGCAGGCTGAAGTCGCGCTGCTGTCCACTTGCAACCGCACCGAGCTGTACTGCGCCGCCGGCCACCCGGCCGAGCCCGTGCACGCGCTGCAGCACGCGGCGGTCGACTGGCTTTCCGGCATTGGCGGCGTCTCGCACGACGAACTGATGCGCCACACCTATGTGCTGGAGGGCGGCCAGGCCGCGCGCCATGCCTTCCGGGTGGCCAGCGGGCTGGACTCAATGGTGCTCGGCGAGCCCCAGATCCTGGGGCAGATGAAGCAGGCGGTGCGCGAAGCCGACACGGCCGGTACGCTGGGCACCACCTTGCACCAGCTCTTCCAGCGCAGCTTTGCGGTGGCAAAAGAGGTCCGCACCTCCACCGAGATCGGCGCGCACTCCATCAGCATGGCTGCCGCTGCCGTGCGCCTGGCTGCCCAGCTGTTCGAAGACCTGCGCAAGACGCGCGTGCTGTTCGTCGGCGCGGGCGAGATGATCGAGCTGACGGCCACCCACTTCGCCGCCCGCACGCCGCGCGTGATGGCGGTGGCCAACCGCACGCTCGAGCGCGGCGAAAAGCTCGCCACCCACCTGGGCGCGCAGGCCATGCGCCTGGCCGACCTGCCCGATCGCCTGCACGAGTTCGACATCGTCGTCTCCTGCACGGCCAGCACGCTGCCCATCATCGGGCTGGGCGCGGTCGAACGCGCACTCAAGGCCCGCAAGCGCCGCCCCATGTTCATGGTCGACCTGGCCGTGCCGCGCGACATCGAATCCGAGGTCGGTCAACTGGGCGACGTCTACCTCTACACCGTCGACGACCTGTCGGCCCTGGTGCAGACGGCCGGCGAGAAACGCCAGGCGGCCGTCGCGCAGGCCGAGGCCATCATCGAGACCGGTGTGCAGGGCTTCGTGCACTGGCTGGACCAGCGCACCACCGTGCCGCTGATCCAGGCGCTGCATGCGCAGGCCGACGCCTGGCGCACGGCCGAGCTGGCCCGCGCCCGCAAACAGCTCGCCAAGGGGGCCGACCTGGAACAGGTGCTCGACGTCCTGTCGAAGGGCCTGACCCAGAAGATGCTGCACGGCGCCATGGCCGAGCTGCACAGCGCCAGCCCGCACCACCGCCCGCAGGTGGCGGCCACGCTGTCGCGCCTGTTCCTGCGCGGTGAACTGCCACGCGCTGGCGTGCAACCAGACGACCGACACCAGCCGGACGAGGACAAGGCGTGAGCGGCGGCCTGGCGCCGTCGCTGGCCGCCTCGCTCGAACGCCTGGGCCACCGCCTGCAGGAGCTCGACGCCGCCCTGGCCGACCCGGCCGTCGCCGCCGACAACAAGCGCTACCGCGAGCTCTCGCGCGAGCATGCCGAAGTCAGCAGTGTGTGCGACCTGGCCCGCCGCCACACGCAGCGCCAGCTCGACCGCGACACCGCCCGCCAGCTGCTGGATGACGCGGGTGACGACGCCGACATGCGGGCCATGGCCGCGCAGGAAATCGCCGACGCCGAGGCCGAACTGGCGCAGCTGGAAACCGAGCTGCAGACCGCCCTGCTGCCCCGCGACCCCGACGACCACCGCAACGCCTTCGTCGAAATCCGCGCGGGCACCGGCGGCGACGAATCGACCCTGTTCGCCGCCGACCTGGCCCGCATGTACCTGCGCCACGCCGAACGCCAGGGCTGGCGCACCGAGATCCTGTCGGCCAGCGAGTCCGACCTGAACGGCTACAAGGAAGTCGTGATCCGCGTCGAGGGCCACGGCGTCTATGGCCAGCTGAAATTCGAATCGGGTGGCCACCGCGTTCAGCGCGTGCCCGTCACCGAAACCCAGGGGCGGATCCACACCAGCGCCTGCACGGTGGCCGTGCTGCCCGAGCCCGACGAGGCCGAGGAAGTCGAAATCAACCCCGCCGACCTGCGCATCGACACCTTCCGCGCCAGCGGCGCCGGCGGCCAGCACATCAACAAGACCGACTCGGCCGTGCGCATCACCCACCTGCCCACGGGCCTGGTGGCCGAATGCCAGGACGACCGCAGCCAGCACCGCAACAAGGCCAAGGCGCTGGCCGTGCTGGCCGCCCGCATCCGCGACCAGGAACGCATTGCGCGCCAGGCAAAAGAGGCCGCCACCCGCAAGAGCCTGGTGGGCACGGGCGACCGCTCCGACCGCATCCGCACCTACAACTTCCCGCAGGGCCGGCTGACCGACCACCGCATCAACCTGACGCTCTACAAGCTGACGACCATCATGGAAGGCGATCTGGCCGACGTGACGGCTGCGCTGTTGTCCGCGCAGGCCGCCGATCAACTCGCCGAACTCGAGGCCGCCACGGGCGTGTGAGCCGCACCATGACCGCCCTGCCCCGCACCCCAGCCGACGCCCTGCAGCACGCCCGCGCCTGCGGCATCGAGCGCCTGGACGCCCAGCTGCTGCTGACCCACGTCACCGGCCAGTCGCGCACCTGGCTGCTGGCCCATGACCACGACCCGCTGCCGCCCGAGCAAGCGGCCCGCTTTGTCGATCTGGTCACGCGCCGGGCCGCAGGCGAGCCGGCCGCCTACCTGCTGGGCGACAAGGAATTCTTCGGCCTGACGCTGCAGGTCACGCCCGCCACGCTGATCCCCCGTCCCGACACCGAAACCCTGGTGGACTGGGCGCTGGAACACATTCCCGAGCAGCCCGACCCCGGCCGCGCTGCCTTCGCCGTGCTCGACCTGGGCACCGGCAGCGGCGCCATCGCGCTGGCCCTGGCCCACCGCCGGCCGCACGCCGCCGTGACCGCCGTGGACGCCAGCGCCGACGCGCTGGCCGTGGCGGCGGCCAACGCCCGCGCACTGGGCCTGCCCCTGCGCTGCCTGCATGGCAGCTGGCTGACCCCCGTGACCGGTGAACGCTTCGACCTCATCGTCAGCAACCCGCCCTACATCGCCGAAGGCGACCCGCACCTCGCCGCGCTGACCCACGAGCCCCTCACCGCGCTGACCGCCGGCCCCGATGGGCTGGACGACATCCGGCACATCGTGGCCGAAGCGGGCACACACCTGCAGCCCGGCGGTTGGCTGCTGCTGGAACACGGCTACGACCAGGCCGACGCGGTGGCGGCCCTGCTGCATGCAGCCGGCTTCACCGAGGTCGCCACCCGCATCGATCTGGGCGGGCAACCGCGCTGCACAGGCGGTCGGGCATCCTTCACGGACTGAGCGGATTTCTGCGTCCCACCTGGCGTTTCCCGTCAAAACAGGGAACTGGGGTCACGAACGCTCACAAATCTGATCCACAGACACAGAGCGTCTCCTTAGCATGGGCACCGTGTTCCGGAGGTTCCCGATGCGCCCGCTGTCCCGTTTCCCTGCTAAGCCCCGATCGCATCGGTCGAGCCGCGGCCGCGCCCGTGCCGGCTCTGCCTGGACGCTGGCGCTGCTGCTTGCCAGCACCGCAGCGCATGCCCAGATGGTGCCCAAGGCGAGCCACGCGTACCGCCAATCGCGCACCGGTGACCTGACGGAAGCACGCATCAGCTGGCAGACCGTCGGCCTGCCCGCCACACTCACCGCGCGCGATGCCGATGGCCCGGACCTCGACGGCCAACGCCTGCTGCGCCAATGGGAAGGCCGCGTCGGCGCCCTGATCGACCGCCCGGCCGACCCCATGCGCGACCACCTCGGTGCCAGCCTGTCGGTGGCACCCGGCCTGCGTCTGCGCAGCCTGCACCTGCTCACCGATTACTACGTGGCCGGCGGCCTGCGCGCCACGGCAGGGCTGGTGGCCGGCGAAACCGCCCAGGCCTGGTGGGGTGCCGGCGAGCGCGGCGGCGGGCTCAATCTCAGCCTTCAACGCGTCGAAGGTCCGGCCGCAGGCCTGGAGGGCAGCCCGAACACCCCCCGCACGGCCCCGTATGTGGGCGCCGGCTACAGCGCCCGCCTGACGCTGCCGGGCTCGCCCACGGCCTGGCAGCTCAATGCCGACGTCGGCGTCACGCCTCGCGCCACCGGCCACGACACCGTCCTCACCCGGGCCACCGACACGGAAAGCGCCCAGCGCCTGCGCCACGTCGTCAAGGTGTCGCTCGGCTACGCGTTCTGACGGCACGCCCGCGCTCCGCCCCGCTATCCCTTCCACGCTGCTGCACTTCCGCCACCCCGCCGTCCTCGGGCGTGGAGGCCTGCTATAAACCGGCCTTGTCACACACCCTTTTTTCCGGATGAGCAGGTTATGAGCAACGTTCAACAACGCATCGACGAACTCGTGAAGGGCAACCGCGTGGTGCTCTTCATGAAGGGCAACCCGACCTTCCCGCAATGCGGCTTCTCGGGCCGCGCCGTGCAGATCCTCAAGGCCTGTGGCGTCACCGACCTGACCACCGTCAACGTGCTGGAAGACGAAGAGATCCGCCAGGGCATCAAGGAATACGCCAACTGGCCCACGATTCCGCAGCTCTACATCAACGGCGAATTCGTCGGCGGCTCGGACATCATGATGGAGATGTACCAGGCCGGTGAGCTGCAGCAGGTTCTGACCCCGCAGTAAGACCGTGCCATCGGCCCTTCCCCGCCCGGCGCGCCTGATCGTCGGGCTCACTGGTGCCAGTGGCGCGGTCTATGGCGTGCGCCTGCTGGAACGCGCTCGCGTGCTGGGCGTCGAGACCCATCTGGTCGCCACGCCCGCCGGCATCCTGAACGTGCACCATGAGATGGGGCTGGGCCGCGCCGAGCTGGAAGCGCTGGCCACCGAAGCCCATGCGCCTGGCGACGTCGGTGCCTGCATCGCCAGCGGCAGCTTCGCCACCGACGCCATGGTGATCGCGCCCTGTTCGATGAAGACGCTGGCCGCAGTGGCCCACGGGATGGGCGACAACCTGCTCACGCGGGCCGCCGACGTGACGCTGAAAGAGCGCCGCCGCCTGGTGCTGATGGTGCGTGAAACGCCCTTCAACCTGGCCCACCTGCGCAACATGACCGCCGTCACCGAGATGGGCGGCATCGTCTTCCCGCCGCTGCCGGCGTTCTACCACCGCCCGGCGAGCATCGACGAGCTGGTGAACGAGACCGTGGAGCGCGTGCTGGCGACGCTGCAGATTGCATCGGCGCGGCCGCAGGAGTGGCGCGGGCTGTGAGTCCGGCGCTTCCGCCGTCTGCCCTCAGCGGCTGAGGCCGTGCGCCGCCCCCGCGTCGGCCATCTGGATGGCGGCGTCGGCGGCCGGCACCTGCCAGGTCCGGCGTGCGGCCGTCACCATGTTCGGGTATTCGGCCCGGCCCCGGCTGCCGTTGTAGCGGCCGAGCGCCAGGAACAGATTGCCCTTCTCGCGGTCCAGGTAGTGCCGCAGGATCACGCAGCCGAAACGCAGATTGGTCTGCATGTGGAACAGCGTGCTGGCGTCGCCATTGCCGATGGTGCGCGCCCAGAACGGCATCACCTGCATGTAGCCGCGCGCGCCCACCGACGAGATCGCGTACTTGCGGAAGCCGCTTTCCACCTGAATGAGACCCAGCACCAGCGTGGGCTCGAGCCCAGCCCGCTTGGCCTCGTAGCACACGGTCACGAGGAACTCGCGGCGCACCAGCTCATCGGGCTTGCGCTTGCGCAGCTTGTCTTCCAGCGCCAGGGCCCACCGCTCGCAGGACGCCTTCTGCGTGGCGTCGGCAAACGCCAGCTGGGGCGCCGCCCCACGCCCCACCGCCATCGACAGCGCGGTGCGCACCGAGTCGGCCAGCGGCTCTTCCACCTGGCCGCCCGCCTGCACCGTCAGGGCAGCGCCGCCCAGGGCGCACGCCAGCACGAAAGCACAGAAACGACGGCAGGACCACTTCAGCATGGCGCGAACTGTACTGGAAGCCGGCCTCGGGTGATCGCGGCATCTGACCGCTGTGGCCGCCTGTTTCGGGGAGATACATCCCCGCAGCGGCCACCCCGAGGCCACACCGGCCGTCAGGCCTGGGCCAGACGCGCCCGCAGGGTGGCGAGCAACTCGGCCACCGGCACCTTGGTGGCCGCGGCATCGCCACGGCCCTGGTACTCGGCCAGCCCTTCCTTGAGGCCCTTGTCGCCCAGCACCACCCGGTGCGGCACGCCGATGAGTTCCCAGTCGGCAAACATCGCCCCCGGGCGCTCACCGCGGTCGTCGAGGATGACGTCCACGCCATCGGCCACCAGGTCGGCGTACAGGCGGTCGGCCGCCTGCTTCACGTCGTCCGAGCGGTCGTAGCCCACCGGGCAGATCACCACGGTGAACGGCGCGATGGCGTCCGGCCACAGAATGCCGCGCTCGTCGTGACGCTGCTCGATGGCGGCGCCCAGAATCCGCGTGACACCGATGCCGTAGCAACCCATCTCGAAGTGCTTGGGCTTGCCGTCCACGTCCAGGAAGGTCGCGTCCATGGCCTTGGAGTACTTGGTGCCCAGGTAGAACACGTGGCCCACTTCGATGCCGCGCTGGATGGCCAGCACGCCCTGGCCGTCCGGCGACGGATCGCCTTCGACGACGTTGCGGATGTCGGCCACCAGATCGGGCTCGGGCAGATCACGGCCCCAGTTCACGCCACGGATGTGGAAGCCTTCTTCATTGGCGCCGCACACCCAGTCGGCCATGTTGGCCACGGTCCGGTCGGCAATGACTTTGACAGGCTGCTTCAGGCCGATGGGGCCGAGGTAGCCCGGCTTGCAGCCGAAGTGCGCGACGATCTCCTTCTCGGTCGCGAAGCGGAAGCCCGCCTTCAGACCCGAACCATCGGCCAGCTGGAGCTTGCCGGCCTTCACTTCGTTCAGGTCGTGGTCGCCGCGCACCAGCAGCAGCCACACGGTCGACTTCACGATCTCGCCGGCTTCGTTGGTCTCGTCGGTGGCCAGCACCAGCGACTTCACGGTGCGCGACAGCGGCAGGCCCAGCAGCGCGGCCACATCGGCGCAGGTGCTCTTGCCCGGCGTGGCGACCTTCTCGCAGGCTTCGGCAGCGGCGGCGCGCTCGGCCAGCAGCGACACGGCTTCCGCCAGCTCGATGTTGGCAGCGTAGTCGCTGGTGGGGCAGTAGACGATGGCGTCTTCGCCGGTGTCGGCGATCACCTGGAACTCGTGCGAACGGTCACCGCCGATGGCACCGGTGTCGGCCGCCACCGCGCGGAACTGCAGGCCCAGGCGCTCGAAGATGCGGGTGTAGGCGGCGTACATCGCGTCGTACGACTTGCCGGCCGCCTCGACATCCCGGTCGAAGGAGTAGGCGTCCTTCATCGTGAACTCGCGGCCACGCATGATGCCGAAGCGCGGGCGGCGCTCGTCGCGGAACTTGGTCTGGATCTGATAGAAGTTCTTCGGCAGCGCGCGGTAGCTGCGCAGCTCCTGGCGCGCGATGTCCGTGATGACCTCTTCCGCGGTGGGCTGGATCACGAAGTCGCGGTCGTGACGGTCCTTGAAGCGCAGCAGCTCGTCGCCCATCTTCTCGAAGCGACCGGTTTCCTGCCACAGCTCGGCGGGCTGCACCACCGGCATCACCAGCTCCACGCATCCCGCCTTGTTCAGCTCATCGCGGATGATGGCTTCCACCTTGCGGATCACCCGCAGGCCCATCGGCATGTAGTTGTACAGGCCGGCGCCCAGCTTGCGGATCAGGCCGGCACGCATCATCAGCTTGTGGCTGGCGATCTCGGCGTCGGCCGGGGCTTCCTTGAGGGTGGAGATGAAGAACTGGGAGGCTTTCATGGCGGGCAGAAGGGGCGCGGAGACATGCACCGCAGTCAGGGGCTTGACGATCGCACTAGGCGAAGCGGTCAGGGGGTGCAATAATGAAACCAGTTGAAAATTCGGAGTTGATTATGCTCGACCGGGAGGGCTTCAGGCCCAACGTCGGCATCATCCTGCTCAATCATCGGAACCAGGTTTTCTGGGGCAAGCGTATTCGCACCCACTCCTGGCAGTTCCCCCAAGGCGGCATCAAGCATGGCGAGTCGCCCGAGCAGGCGATGTTCCGCGAGCTCCACGAAGAAGTGGGCTTGCTGCCTGACCACGTCCGGATCATTGCGCGCACGCGCGACTGGTTGCGCTACGAGGTGCCGCAGCACTTCATCCGCAAGGACGCGCGCGGGCACTACAAGGGCCAGAAACAGATCTGGTTTCTGCTGCAGCTGACCGGCCGCGACACGGACATGAACCTGCGCGCCACCAACCACCCCGAGTTCGACGCCTGGCGCTGGCACGAATACTGGGTGCCGCTGGAGGCCGTGATCGAGTTCAAGCGCGGCGTCTATGAAATGGCGCTGTCCGAGCTCGCCCGCTTCCTGCCGAAGCCGCAAGGGCATGCCAACCGCTTCCTGCGGGGCAACATGCGCCGTCGCGCGGGCGATGGCCCTGACGACGCCGAGGAAGGCTCGGCCGCACACGGCGGCGCAGCCCCGACGACCGGGCTGCTGGCCCCCGACCGCGAATGAGCAGGCCGACCGCCGGCGCCCGGCGGTCGGCCCCCCTCACCGCCCGAAGGCGGACAGCACTCAGTCGATTTCGGTCTTGGTGGCGCACTCGGCGTCAGACGGGTTCACGCTGCAGCGGGCGCGCTTGATGATGTTCAGGCCCTGCTTGTTGTAGATGCCCTGCTTGGCAATCTCGATGCGCGACTCGCGGAACATCAGCACGTACTTCGGCACGGCCTCGGCCGGGATGTCGTCCCACATCGCCGCGGGAATGCCCTTCTCGGCTGTCTGCACGATGTTGAGCGCCCGATCGAACTGGCTCAACCAGTACTGGCGCGACTTCTCGCCAAACCCTTCCGGGAACTTGTTCTTGTTGAGCACCACCTGCACGGTCGGGATCAGGATCGGGAAGCGCCCGATGCCGCCCTTGGTGCCGATGCCCTTGTAAAGCTCGAAAGGCTTGAAGGCCACGGCCGGCAGGGTCACCATGTCGACGAAGCCGTTGTTGAACTTCGGCCCGATGTTGGTGACGTCGACCGAAACCGGCTGGGCGCCGATGCGCTGGATCATCACGCTCTGCGCCTTGTCGTAGTCGAAGGCGGCGATCTTCTTGCCCGACAGTTCCTCGACCGTGTTGATGGTGCGGTCGCGCACGATCGGATAGGCCGCCCCCAGCGGGAAGATGCCACCGATCTCGTGGTTGCCCTCCACCATCAGCTTGTTGGCCTGCGGCGAGGCAAACACCTGCACCACCTTGCGAACGACCTCGTAGCTCGCGTTGATGTCGACCTTGCCGCCCTTGACGACGGTGGTCGAGCCGATGCTGTCGAGCGAGCCGGCCAGGCTGTTGAACTGGCGGGTGCGGAAGGCCGTGGCGATCACGCCGTCACACTGACCAGCGCGATAGTCTTCGACGGCCACGCGCTCGTCGACGTAGCTCTTGAGCTCCATCTCGGCGCCCGCCTTCTGCATGGCCACCACGAAGTCGGTGGCGGCAGCGTAGACGTCACCGGTCTTGCCGGCCACGTCCCACACGCACAGCAGCTGTTTGGCCTGGGCGGCCGGGGCTGCCACGGCGCCCGCGACGACGAGGGCGGACAGCAGGCGAGGGGCAGAGGGACGGAACGGGGTGCGGGATAGGGACATGGAGCCTCCGGGATGGACACGCGCCGCGTGCCGGGGAAAAAGAGAACCTGGGACAGCTTTGTAACGCGCCCAGGCTACCCCACCCCGACAGGGACTACCCGAATATGGATCCAGTTGTTGTCACATTTCACGACACGACAGGCGGAGGCCCCGTGTGGTGAAACGCCGTGCCAGGCCGCGCAATGCCTGGCTTTGTACCGTTTGCGACAGTCTCAGGCGAGGACCAGGTTGTCGCGATGGATCATTTCCGGCTCGTTGGTGAAGCCGAGCACCGCGCCGATCTCGCTGGATGGCTTGCGGGCAATCAGGCGGGCCTCGCCGCTGGCGTAGTTGGCCAGCCCGCGGGCCACGTGCTCGCCCCGGAGACTGCGCACTGCGATCACGTCGCCGCGGTGGAAATCACCGATGACCTCGACCATGCCGATGGGCAGCAGGCTCTTGCCTTCGTCGCGCAGCTTGACCACGGCGCCGTCGTCGATGACGACCGTGCCCCGCAGCTGCAGGTGGTCGGCCATCCATTGCTTGCGTGCAGTGAGCTTGGCCGTGGCCGCCATGAAGAGCGAGCCAATCGACTCACCCTGGGTCAGCCGCACCAGCACATCGGGCTCACGGCCCCAGGCGATCACGGTGCTGGCCCCGCTGCCGGCGGCGCGCCGGGCGGCAATCACCTTGGTGATCATGCCGCCGGTGCCCACACCCGAGCCGGCGCCACCCGCCATCTGCTCGAGCGCCGGATCCCCGGCGGTGCAGACGTCGATGAAGCGGGCGGTCGGGTCCTTGCGCGGGTCGGCGCTGTACAGGCCTTTCTGGTCGGTCAGGATGACCAGGGCGTCGGCCTCGACCAGGTTGGCCACCAGCGCGCCCAGGGTGTCGTTGTCACCGAACTTGATCTCGTCGGTGACGACCGTGTCGTTCTCGTTGATGACCGGCACGACCTTGTGCGACAGCAGCGTCAGCAAGGTCGAGCGCGCGTTCAGGTAGCGCTCGCGGTCAGCCAGGTCGGCATGCGTGAGCAGCACCTGGGCGCTGCCCATGCCGTGCTCGCGCAGCTTGGTTTCGTACATCTGGGCCAGGCCCATCTGGCCCACTGCGGCGGCGGCCTGCAGTTCGTGCAGTTCCTTGGGCCGCGTCGCCCAGCCCAGGCGCTTCATGCCTTCGGCAATGGCGCCGCTGGAGACCATGATGACCTCGCGCCCGTCGGCCGCCAGTGCGGCCATCTGCCGGCACCAGGTGCCAATGGCCTCGGCGTCCACGCCCCGGCCTTCGTTCGTGACCAGGCTGGAGCCCACCTTCACGACAATGCGGCGGGCGTTCTTCAACACTTCGTTCATGGGCGACAGAGGGGCGGAGACGGGTTCGCGACAGGCGGGGGCGGAAGCAAGCCGACCGCGCGGGCAACCGGAAGGGGCCGCCGCGCACGGTCAACAGGCTTACTTCTTGGCGGCTTTCTTCGCCACCTTCTTGGCAGGCGCCTTGGCAGCGGCCTTCTTGGCCACCGGCTTGGCGGCGGCCTTCTTCACAGCGACGGCCTTCTTGGCCGGTGCCTTGGCCGGTGCTTTCACCGGGGCCTTGGCAGGTGCCTTGGCCGGGGTCTTCCCCACGGCCTTCTTGGCGGCGACCTTCTTGACGGCAGCCGGCTTCACGGCAGACTTGGGAGCAGCCGCCTTCTTGGCCACCGGCTTGGTCACAGCGGCCTTCTTGGCGGTCGCCTTCTTGGCTGCCACGGGCTTGGCCGCTGCCTTCTTGGTCACCGGCTTGGCGACGGCCTTCTTGGCGGCGGCCTTCTTGACCGCGGCGGGCTTGGCTGCCGCCTTCTTGGCGGTCACCGGCTTGGCCGGCTGCTTGGCCTCGGCCTTGACCGGCTTGGCGGCCTTGACTGCCTTCGGCACAACGGCGGCCTTGACCTTCTTCGCCGGGGCGGCCTTCTTCACGGCAGCGGGCTTGGCAGCCGCCTTGCGGGCCGGTGCCTTGGCGGCTTCGGCCTTCACGGCGGGCGCGTCGGCGGCCACGGTGGCCTTCTTCACGGTGGCCTTCGCGCTCTCCTTCTGCGCGGCAGCCTTTTTCGTGGCGGTCTTGGCGGGGGTCTTGGCAGCAGTCTTCACGTTGTCTTTCTTCGGTTTGACCAGGGCTTCCAGGTCGTCGTCGTAACGTAGACCGGCCTGGGCCATCAGGTCGGTCGCCATGGGCAGGTTGGCCTCCACATCGAAACGCACGTCGGCGTCGCGGTGGTGCTCCTGCATGCTCGCCACATGCTGGTAGATCGTCTGGACCAGCTGTTCACAGCCCGCACGCGTGAGCGCAGAGATCTGGAACACCGGGCCCTTCCACCCATAACGGCGGACGAACTCCAGCACCTTGGCCACGCGCTCTTCCGGCTGGATCATGTCCAGCTTGTTGAGCACGAGCCAGCGCGGCTTCTCGTAAAGCGCCTGGTCATAGATCTTGAGCTCGTTGACGATGGCCCGGGCCTGCTGGACCGGGTCGGAATCGTCGAACGGCGCAAGATCGACCACATGCAGCAGCAGTCGGGTGCGCTGCAGGTGACGCAGAAAGTAGTGGCCCAGGCCGGCGCCTTCGGAGGCGCCTTCGATCAGACCGGGAATGTCGGCGACCACGAAACTCTTTTCGGGGCCGGCGCGCACGACACCCAGGTTCGGGTGCAGCGTCGTGAAGGGGTAGTCGGCGATCTTCGGACGGGCGTTCGAGATCGCGGCAATCAGGGTGGACTTGCCAGCGTTGGGCATGCCCAGCAGGCCCACATCGGCCAGCACGCGCAGTTCGAGCTTGAGCTTGAACATCTCGCCCGGCCAGCCCGGCGTCTTCTTGCGCGGGGCCCGGTTGGTGCTGGTCTTGTAGTGCAGGTTGCCGAAGCCGCCGTCGCCGCCCTTGGCCAGCAGCTTCTGCTCGCCGTGCTCCAGCAGTTCGAGCATCACCTCGCCGGTCTCGAAGTTGCGGATGATGGTGCCCACCGGCATGCGCAGCACGATGTCTTCGCCGGCCGCGCCGAACTGGTCGGAGCCCCGCCCCTGCTCGCCGTTGCGGGCCTCATGGCGACGCGCGTAGCGGTAGTCGATCAGGGTGTTGATGTTGCGGTCGGCCACGACAAAGACGTGCCCGCCCCGCCCGCCATCGCCGCCGTTGGGGCCGCCGAAGGGGATGAACTTCTCGCGACGGAAGCTGATGCAACCGCTGCCGCCGTTGCCGGCAGCCACATCAATGGTGGCTTCATCGACGAATTTCATGGGGTGTCCTGAACTGGGGATGCGGGCGCGAAAACCGCCATTATCTCGCGGGGATGCAACCCGGAGGATGGGGTTGCGCAGGGAAGGCCGGCGCGATGCGGCTGGCCGTCGAGGCGTGGCTGCGGATGGCAGGGGCCTTCAAAAAACAAAAGCCCCGGCGGACCGGGGCTCGTGACGCGGGCCACACGAAGCGGCCCGCCAGGTCATGTCGACCCTCAGACCGGCGTGACGACGACGGTCTTGCGGTTTTGCGAGCCCTTCACGGCGAAGGACACGGTGCCGTCCACCAGGGCGAACAGCGTGTGGTCGCGGCCGGTGCCGACGTTGGTGCCAGCATGGAAGCGGGTGCCACGTTGACGGACGATGATGGAGCCGGCGGGCACGACTTGGCCGCCAAACACCTTCACGCCCAGCATCTTGGGTTGCGAATCACGGCCGTTCCGTGTGGAACCGCCGCCTTTTTTCTGTGCCATGGATCTGCTCCTTGGGTACTGAAGTTAGACGATGAAGGCGCGAGATCAGGCGTTCACGGCGCTGATTTGCAGCTCGGTGAAGTTCTGACGGTGACCTTGGCGCTTCTGGTAGTGCTTGCGGCGACGCATCTTGAAGATGCGGACCTTGTCGTGACGGCCATGGGCCACCACGGTTGCTTTGACGGTTGCGCCAGCCACCAGAGGGGAACCAACCTTGAGTTCAGCGCCGGAGCCGACTGCCAGAACCTGGTCGATCACGATCTCTTGGCCAACTTCCGCAGCAATCTGTTCTACTTTAATTTTTTCGCCAGCAGCAACCTTGTATTGCTTGCCGCCGGTTTTTATGACCGCGTACATGTTGAGACCTTTCGAAGGGAAAAGAACTTTCTTCACCCATCAAAGGGCGAAGCTCTCCACTCTAGCACAGGCGGTCAATGATGTAAAGGCACGTCGCGGGTGCCGGGCGGGTCCGGCATGTCGGCCGCCCCCAGAGCGGGCTGCAGACCGGCCGGCTCGTCGCCCTGCACGGGGCGCCGCTGCCAGCCAAAGAAGGCCTCGACCTCGGCGCGCTTGGCCAGGGCGTCGGCAAAGCCGAGGTGGATCAGCTCGCGCGTGAACGACGATTCGAACAGCAGGTAGCTGGCCAGGGCGGTGCCGCGCGCCGCCTTGCCGCTGCCGTACACGCCCACTGCGCGCAGCATGGCGCGCACCGCGGGTGGCAGGGCCCACAGGTGGCGGGCCGCGATGTCGTCGATGCGCTGGCTGGGCGCGATCACCAGCACGTCGACCTGACGCAGGCCGGTGGCCGCGCGCTGCTCGGGGGACAGCAGCGCCAGCGTCTTGTTGACGCGCTGGAGGCGCTCGATGTCGACCGCCAGAGCGTCCAGGAAGATGCTGGACATGGCGTGGCCGGCGATGGTCGCCAGATTCGGGTAGTCGGACGACGCACGCCGCGGTTCGGCCGGCTCGTGCAGCCGGCCCGCGCCGATCACGAACACGCGGTCGGCCCCCAGGTGGATGGCCGGCGAGATGGGCGCAGCCTGGCGCATCGAGCCGTCGCCCAGCCAGTGCGGTCGGCCGTCCACACCCAGGCGCACGGCGGGAAACACGAAGGGGATGGCCGAGGAGGCCATCAGGTGGTCGATGGCCAGGGGGGCCTGCACGCTGAGCCGCTGCGAGCGCGTCCACGGGGCAACGGGCTGTGCACTGTCGTAGAAGGTGACGTGCTCACCGGTGGTGTAGCTCGAGGCCGACACCGCCACCGCATCCAGGTGGCCTTCGGCCATCAGTCGCGGCAGGCGGTCGGTGCGGAACAGCGTGGGCAGGAAGTGGCGCAGCGGCTCGTTGTCGAGCAGGGAACGGGGCCGCGCGCGGCGCCACCGCGCCAGGGCCCAGCCCAGCGAGAACAGCGTCAGCCATTTGGCGCCCGTCTGGATGACGCCGAAGGAGTCGGAGCGGTAGACCTGTTCGGATCGGAAGTCGCGCCAGACCTCGACCATGGCGCGCACGGCGAGGTCATAGTGGTCGGCGCGGCACGCGAGCGCCAGGCCGTTGATGGCCCCGGCCGAGGTGCCGCAGATGATCTGGAAGGGATTGCGCCGCCGGGGCTGCGCGCAGTCGTGCCGGATGTGCTGCAGGGCCTGCAGCACACCGACCTGGTAGGCGGCGCGCGCGCCACCGCCCGTGAGGATGAGGGCGGTCTTTCCGGAGGGGCTCATGGCGGTTTATCGGCCTGCGTCAGCCTCGGATTGAAGGGGCCCCGCACAGTCGGGGGCGGACACGCGACGGTGCCCTGCCCCGCCGCTCACCAGCCGCAGGCGGTGTCCTGCTCGGGCTGGCCGAGGCCGTAGACCCGCTGCAGCGTGGCCCAGGCCTCGTCGGCGGTCTCGACGTAGCGGAACAGGTTGACGTCCTGCGGGCTGATCAGGCCGGTCTCGATCAGGTGATCGAAGTTGATGAGCTTGGTCCAGAACTCGCGGCCGAACAGCAGCACCGGGCGCTTGCGACACTTGCCGGTCTGCATCAGCGTGAGCACTTCAAAAAGCTCATCCAGTGTGCCGAAGCCGCCGGGGAAGCACACGAGCGCCACCGAGCGCATCAGGAAGTGCATCTTGCGCAGCGCAAAGTAGTGGAACTGAAAGCACAGCCGCGGCGTGATGTAAGGGTTGGGCTCCTGCTCGTGCGGCAACACGATGTTCAGGCCGATGCTCTTGCCGCCCACTTCGTGGGCACCGCGGTTGCCGGCCTCCATGACGCCGGGGCCACCGCCCGTCACGACGTAGATGGGCGCATCGAGCTGGGCCGACGCGGTGGTGACGAGGGCCGCGAAGGCGCGGGCTTCCTCGTAGTAGCGCGACATGTCGAGGTGGCGCTGTGCCTGGCGGACCGCGAAATCGCGTTCGTGTCCGGGCGGCAGGTCCATGGCTTCCTGCAGGAGGGCGTTGGCCGCCTCGGCGGGCAGGATGCGGGCGCTGCCGAACAGGACGATCGTGGATTCGATCTGCTCGTCGCGCTGCACCATCTCGGGCTTGAGCAGCTCGAGCTGCATGCGCACCGGGCGCAGCTCGGGATGCAGCAGGAACTCGGGGTCGGCGAAGGCGAGGTCGTAACTGCTGTCCGGCCCGCCGTAGAGCGAGGGTTTCGGGGCCCGGCGGACATCCTGGTCCGCAGTCGGGAAGTTGCGTTCGAGCAGCTCATTCGGGTTGTTCATGCTGGCGATCCTGAGAGGGGTTTCCCACATGCCGACGCAAGCACGTCGGGAACCCAGTATGCAGCCGCGCTCACAGGCCCGACACGCGAAACAGCGCGCAAGCCGGGGGGCAGTTGCGAAATCCCGTCAGTGCCCGGGGGCGTGGGGCTCGTGGCCGCCACAGACGGCACAGTCCGGTTGCCGGCGCGCACGCATCTCGGTCCAGCGCCAGTTGCGGCCATCCAGCATCAACAGGCGCCCGGCCAGGCTCTGGTGCCCGTGCCAGCGCCCATCGGGGCCAGACTGCAGCAGCAGCTTGAGCGCCTCGCCCGCCTGCATCACGCCCATCACGCCCACCACGGGCGCGAAGATGCCCAGCAGCGCGCAGCGTGCTTCCTCGGGCGGGGTGTCGGGGGGGAAGAGGCAGGCGTAACAGGGGCTCGCCGCATCACGCGGGTCGAAGACGCTGATCTGCCCGTCGAAGCGCAGCGCCGAAGCCGACACCAACGGCACACCCGCTTCATGGCAGACGCGGTTGACGAGCTGGCGGGTGGCGAAGTTGTCGGTGCAGTCGAGCACGACCTGCGCCCGCGGCACTTCGCGGCGCAGCAGGGCCTCGTCGGCGCGCTGGTGGAGGGGCTCGACCTGCACGCCGGGGTTGAGCGCGGCCAGCGCGGTGCGCGCGGAGTGCACCTTGGGCTGGCCGATGCGGTCGGTGGCGTGGACGACCTGGCGCTGCAGGTTGGTGAGGTCCACCTCGTCGGGGTCGACCACCGTGATGGCACCGACCCCGGCCGAGGCCAGGTACAGCAGGGCGGGCGCACCCAGCCCCCCTGCCCCGATCACCAGCGCGCGGCTGGCGAGCAGGTGATCTTGCGCGGCCTCGCTGAACTCGTCGAGCAGCAGATGGCGGCTGTAGCGCAGCCGCTGGTCGTCGTTCACTGCGCCTGGTTCTCTTCCGGCTTGCGCTCGGTCATGGTCTTGGAGACGGCAACCGGCTTGCCCTTGAGCTGGTTGAGGGCCTGCAGCAGCGGGAAGTCTTCGGCCGAGCCGAACTCGGGCAGCGGCTTCGGCGGCTCGTTCTTCTTGCCGTTGCCGTTGAGCTCTTCCAGCTTCTTCATCGCTTCCTCGCGGGCCTTCTCGCGGGCGGCGTCCTTCTCTTCCTTGCCCTGGCCGCTGCCGATGTGCTTTTCCAGGTCGGCTTCGCGCATGCGCAGGGCCGAATACAGGTTGCCTTCGACGCTTTCGTCGACCATCACGTCCGGCACGATGCCGCGGGCCTGGATCGAGCGGCCACTGGGGGTGTAGTAGCGGGCCGTGGTGATCTTGAGCGCGGTGTCGGCCGTCAGCTGGCGCACGGTCTGCACCGAGCCCTTGCCGAAGGTCTGGCCACCCATGACGGTGGCGCGCTTGTGGTCCTGCAGCGCGCCCGAGACGATCTCGGAGGCCGAAGCCGAGCCTTCGTTGACCAGCACCACCAGCGGCACGGTCTTGAGCGCGGCCGGCAGCTTGGCCAGCGGGTCGGTGCCGAAGCGGCGCGAGTAGTCTTCGGCGCGGGCCTTGAAGGTGGCCTTCGATTCAGGCAGCTGGCCATTGGTGGACACCACGACGACGTCCTTGGGCAGGAAGGCGGCCGAGATCGCGATGGCGCCCTCCAGCAGGCCACCCGGGTCGTTGCGCAGGTCGAGCACCAGGCCCTTCAGCTTGGGGTCTTCCTTGTAGAGCGCGTTGACCTTGGTGACGAAGTCGTCGACGGTGCGGTCCTGGAACTGGCTGATGCGCACCCAGCCATAGCCGGGTTCGATCATCTTCGTGCGCACCGACTGCACGCGGATCTCCTCGCGCACGATGGTGACGGGGAAGCTGCGGTTTTCGGTCTTGCGGAAGATGGTGAGGACCACCTTGGTGTTGGGCTCGCCGCGCATGCGCTTGACGGCCTGGTCCATGGTGAGGCCCTTGACGAAGGTGTCGTCGATCTTGGTGATCAGGTCGCCGCTCTTCATGCCGGCGCGGAACGCGGGCGAGCCCTCGATGGGCGACACGACCTTGACCAGGCCGTCTTCCATGCCGATCTCGATGCCGACCCCCACGAAGCGGCCGGTGGTGCCTTCGCGGAATTCCTTGAAGCTGGTCTTGTCGAAGTAGACGGAATGCGGGTCGAGCCCGGAAACCATGCCGCCGATGGCGTCACTGATGAGCTTCTTCTCGTCGACCGGCTCCACGTAGTCGGTCTTGATCATGCCGAACACCGCGGCAAGTTGCTGCATTTCTTCCAGCGGCAGCGGCGCCACCGTGTTGCGCGCCGTGGCACCGAGTTGCAGCGTGGTGAGGCCGCCAGCCAGGGCGCCCAGCGCAACCCAGCCCGCGATCTTGAATTTGGAGGTCATGGCGATCATTGCCTTGTGAAGCCAGCTTCGCGGCCCGTGTCGGTGGGCAGACGAATGAACGGTCAGTATAGGGTCGTGCGCAGGCGCTCGGCGCGGAATAAGGCCATGACCACCTGCCAATCGGACGCCGGGTGCATTTCGGTGGCATCCGGTGCACACCGAGGGCACGCCAGGCGCATGGGCGGGGGCGCTGCGTTCAGGGGGCGATCGGCGCGTAGTCGACCGGCACCCAGCTGAAGCGGCCCTGCCCGTCGGCGCGCACCTGGCCCAGGCCGGGGAACGGCAGGTGGGCGCCGGCCACAAGCAGGGCGTCCTTGGCGGTCCAGCCGAAGAGCTTCAGTCGGGTGGCAAGCGCCTGCTTGCTGTCGGCATCGAACTCGATGGTGACCTGGGGCCGCGCGAACTGCACCGCCGCGTTGTGAACGATGTCTCCCCACACCAGCAGTTGCTGCCCACGCGACTGCAGCAGGTAGCTGGTGTGCCCCGGCGTGTGGCCGTGGGACTTGACCGGCGCGATACCCGGCAGGATCTCGGCATCGCCGCTGAAGGTCTTGAACGCACCCGCCTTGACGTAAGGCGCCACGCCGTCCTGCGCCATCTTGAAGAAACGCTGGGCGCCTTCCGGGGCCTTGGCCGCCACATCGGGGCTGAGCCAGTGCCCGGCATCGCCCGCCGAGGCGTACACGGTGGCCTTGGGGAAGACGGCCTGGCCGTCCTGCACCAGCCCGCCGACGTGGTCGCCATGCAGGTGGGTCAGCAGCACCGCGTCGACCTGCTCGGGCTGGTAGCCGGCGGCCTTGAGGCTGGGAACGACCTGTCCCAGGCCCGGCCCGAAGAAGCGCCCGGCACCGGCGTCCACCAGCACCAGACGCTCGCCGGTGTTGATCAGGAAGGCAATCACGGCCGTGGGCGTGGGCGTGGTGCGGAACTGGCGTGCCAACAGCTTCTGGATGTCCGTGGCGGAGGCATTCTTCAGCAGCTTTGCATCGAGCATGATCTGCCCGTCGTACAGCGCGGTCACCTCGAAGGTCCCGACCATCTGCCGGTAGTAGCCGGGCACCTGGGTCTTCTGCTGGGGGGCTTCGGCCCGGGCGGCGGGGGCCACGGCACCCAGCACGGACAGTCCGAGAACGAACGGCGCAAGGCCCCGGGCAAGACGGATCGACATGAAGGCTCCTGGAAAACCGAGATGCCGAACAGTCTAGAAGAGACACGGCGCCACAGACGGGCGCCACGACGAATGCCCCCGTGACACAAACGGGTCGCCGGGTGCTATGGTTTGCCTACAACATCACAAGAGTTGGCACTCCACCTCCTGCGCAATGCGCCTCCTGACTTCCATGCCTGCAGTCTGGCCGCATGGTCTGCTCACCTGGCTGATCTACACCACGGCTGGTCTGGCCGCCCTGTGGCTGGTGCCTCCCGGGGGGTTTGCCTCGCCGCTTTACCTGGCCGCCGGGCTGGGGCTGGGCGCCGTTCTGGGGTGGGGCCGCTGGATGGCGGTGCCCGTTGGCCTCGGGGCGGTCACCGTCGTGCTCTCGCTGCATCTGAGCGGGCCGGGGCCCATGCCGCCGGCCATGTGGGTGCAGGCCCTGATCAGCGGCCTGGGCGCCGGCCTGCAGGCCTGGGTGGGCTCGAAGCTGATTCTGGGCCAGGACGGGCGCGCGGGACTGGAGCTCGATCGGCCACGCCGGGTGGTCCGCTTCATGGCGCTGGCCGGCCCGGTGGCCAGCGTGGTGAACGCGACGGTGTCCGTGGCCGGGTTGCTGGCGCTGGGCCTCCTGCCGCTGGACGGCGCGGTCAGTGCATGGCTGAAATGGTGGGGCGGCGACCTGCTGGGCGTGCTCGTGGGCGCGCCGCTCATGCTGACCTTCACCGGCCGGCCCACGGCGTTGTGGCGCGCGCGGCGCGTCACCGTGGGCCTGCCGATGGCGCTGGCCACCGTGCTGCTGTCGCTGAGCATCCACCAGGTGCAGACCTGGGAGGCCCGTCGCAACCGGGATCTTTTCGAGCACGACGTGACGGCCACCGTCCACACCCTGCGTCAGCAACTGGGTGACTATCTGGATGCGTTGGAATCCCTGCGCAGTGTGTACGCGGCCTCCGACCTGGTGGAGGCCGACGAGTTCAGGCGCGCGTCCCGGTACTGGCTTTCGGGGTTGACCGGGGTGCACGGTATGGGCTGGGCGGAACGGGTCTGGGCCCGTGATCTGCTGGTGTTCGAAGGTCACATGCGCGCCAACGGCGTCCCGGACTACCGGGCCTTCGACGGCGTGGCGCGGGAACCGCCCTCGGGCGACGAGCTGGTCCTCCTGCGCTTCATCGAGCCGCAGGAGCGCAATCGGGCCGCGCTGGGCTTCAACGTGCTGTCGCGCCCGGTGACGCGCGAAGCCTTCGAGCGCGCCCGCCGCGAGGACCGCCCCATCGCGACCCGCGGATTCCGCCTGGCGCAGGAGACAGGCTCGCAGCAGGGGGTGGTGATCTACCTTCCCATCTACGACGGCCAGCCCTTCACCCCGCAGGCACGGGTGCAGTCGACGCTGGGTGGTGTGTTCATCACGATGCGGATGGAGGACGCGCTGGGCAACATCCTGCGCAACCGGCCGGGCTACCTGTCGGCCTGTCTGGTGGACCGGACCGCGGCGGTGGTCCAGGTGCTCGGCGGGCCGTCTGCGTGCCCGGGTGGCGTGGTGCCCGCCGGCGTCCTGCTGAGCGAGGTGGTGCCAATCGATTTTGCGGGGGCACAGTGGGCGCTGCTGACGTGGACGAACGAGCCGGTGCCGCTGGCCGAGGGCCAGTCTGCGTGGCTGTTTGCGGTGGGCGGCGTGGCCTTCGCGGCGGCACTGGGCACGCTGTTGCTGGTGATGACGGGCCACACCCGCCGCGTGCAGGCCGCGATGGAGGAGGCCCGCGCACAACGGGCTGCCGCCGAATCGGCCAGCCAGGCCAAGAGTGCCTTCCTGTCACGCATGAGCCATGAACTGCGCACGCCGCTGAACGCGGTGCTGGGTTTTGCACAGGTCATGGAGATCGACCAGACGAACCCGCTGCCGCCCTCGCAGGTGGCGCGCGTGCAGCAGATTCAGCAGGCCGGCTGGCACCTGCTGGACATGATCGACGACGTGCTGGACATCTCGCGGCTGGATGCCGGCACGGTGCGGCTGGACACCCGGCCGCAATCGGTGCGCGAGGCGCTCACGGCGGTGGCCGGACTGGTGGAGACGCAGGCTCGGCAGCGCCGCATCACCCTGGTCTGGCCGGACCGCGTGCCCATGCACTGGGGTGTGCAGGCCGACCCGACGCGACTGCGCCAGATCCTGACCAACCTGCTGACCAACGCCATCAAGTACAACCGGCCGGGCGGCGAGGTGAAGGTGGCCGTGCAGCGGCAGCAACCGGCGCAGGGCGCGTCGCGGCTGGAAATCGCGGTGAGCGACAACGGCCTGGGCATGAGCGAAGCGCAGCAGGCGCAGCTGTTCCAGCCCTTCAACCGTCTGGGGCGCGAGTCGCTGGTGCCGGACGGCACGGGGATCGGCCTGGTGATCAGCCGTCACCTGGCGCAGCTGATGGGCGGCGAGTTGCGCGCGCGCAGCGAGGAAGGCAAGGGGTCGACCTTCACGCTGAGCCTGCCGGCGGTGGTGCTGACGCCCGAGGCCCCGCCTCCACCGGCCGCCACGGCACCGACGGCGTCCAGCCCCGCTGCCCCCCGGCCGAGCCGCATGGTGCTGCTGGTGGAAGACAACGCCACCAACACCGAGGTGATCCGTGCGGCCCTGCGCGCCCGGCCGTGGGTGCAGCTGCAGACCGCCACCACGGTGCAGGGCGCGATCCAGCAGTTGCATGAAGGGCGCGAGGGCACGCCAGCGTTGATCCTGCTGGACATCAACCTGCCCGACGCGTCGGGCCTGGAGATGCTCAAGCAGGTGCGCCTGAACCCGGACACGGCCAGCATCCCGGTGGTCGTGATCTCGGCCGACGCGATGCCCGAGCAGATCGACGCGGCGTTTGCCGCCGGCGCCAGTTGTTACCTGACCAAGCCGGTACAGGTGCCGGCGCTGCTGCAGCAGGTCGACGAGCTGTTGCCGCCGGCCTGAGCCTGGGCTTGCCGTTTCAGCGGGGCGCGTACTCGGGCACGAGGGCGTGCAGGCGGGCGCGCAGCACGGCCGGGGTGGCGGCAGCCTCGTCGTCGGCCAGCGTCAGCAGGCGGCCGATCCAGTCGGGCGGCAACTCGCCACGCAGCTGCGCCAGCCTCAGCCGCGGGTGCGGCGTGGGCAGCGTGGTGTCGGCATCGGCCAGCAGCTCTTCATAGAGCTTTTCGCCAGGGCGCAGGCCGCTGAACACGATGGGGATCTCGGCCTCGGTGTGGCCGCTGAGGTGGATCAGCTGGCGAGCCAGGTCAGCGATCTTCACCGACTTGCCCATGTCCATCACGAAGACCTGCCCGGTTTCGGCCAGCGCCGCGGCCTGCAGCACGAGCTGGGCTGCCTCGGGAATGGTCATGAAGTAGCGGGTGATCTCCGGGTGGGTGACGGTGACCGGACCGCCCCGGGCGATCTGCTCCTTGAACTTCGGGATGACGCTGCCGCTGGAGCCCAGCACGTTGCCGAAGCGCACGGCCATGAAGCGCGTGCCGGGCGCCTGGGCGGCCCAGTGCGACACCACCATCTCGGCGGCGCGCTTGGTGGCGCCCATCACGTTGGTCGGGTTCACGGCCTTGTCGGTCGAGATCAGCACGAAGCGCTTCACGCCGTGCTCGGCCGCGGCCTGGGCCACGCGGAAGGTGCCCAGCGTGTTGTTGCGCAGCGCGATCCACGCGTTGTCGTCTTCCATCAGCGGCACGTGCTTGTAGGCCGCAGCGTGGAAGACGAGGTCGGGCTGGTGGGCGGCCATGGCGCGGCGCAACGCGTCCAGGTCCTTCACGTCGCCGACCAGGCGCACCAGCGGCAGGTGCGGGAAGTGCTCGCCCAGATCCTGCTCGATCTGATAGAGGGCGAATTCGCTGAGCTCGAACAGCACGAGGCGGCTGGGGCCGAAGCGGGCGATCTGGCGGCACAACTCGGAGCCGATCGAGCCCCCGGCGCCCGTGACCAGCACCGTCTGGCCGCTGATCAGCGACGACACCGCGCTTTCGTCGAGTTTGACGGGCTCGCGGCCCAGCAGGTCTTCCGGTTCGATGTCGCGCACGCGGTCGATGCGCGAGCGGCCTTCGCGCAGCTCATCGGCCGAGGGCACGGTGACCACGGGCAGGCCGGTGTCGGTGGCGAGGTCGATGGCGCGCTGGCGTTGCTCCTGCGTCGCCGACGGCATCGCCAGCACGAGGTGGGTGACGTCATCCAGCGTGCCGGGCTCCTTCAAGCGCTCGAGCCCGCCCCACACGGTGAGGCCTGCGATGCGGCTGCCTTGCTTGCTGACGTCGTCGTCGAGCAGGCCGACCACCGTCCAGCCGCGGTGCTGGATGCCGGCGATGAGCAGCTTGGCCGCTGCCCCGGCGCCCAGCACGAGCGCACGCTGGGTGCCAGGCTGGCCGCCAAAACGGCGCGCGCGCGATTGCTCGCTGAGCATGCGGATGGTCATGCGGCCCAACGACAGCATCACCAGCGTGAACACGGGGTGCAGGGCCAGCACGGCCCGCGGGATCTCGACCAGCTGGGCCATGAGCACGACGACGGCGCTGGCCAGGCCCGCACCCAGGCAGACCCAGGCAAGGCGGGTGATGTCATGGAAGCCCGTGTAGCGCCAGCTGGCGCGAGGCACGCCCAGCGCCCACGAGACCACGCTGTAGACCGCGATCACGCAGAGCAGCACGCTGCCGTCGTAACTGGGGCGCTCGTGCAGCCAGCGCTCGACACCGAGGCGGAAGAGGTAGGTGGTGTGCCACGCCAGCACGATCAGCAGGGCGTCGGCCAGCAGCACGACGGCCTGGCGACGGGGGCGAAGCGTGTCGAGAAAGCGGTTCAGCGAGGTCCAGAGCATGGTGGGCGGGCACGGCGGCGCCCCGGCGGACGGGGGCAACCCGACATTGTGCCGTGCCTGCGGCGCCGGGCGCCCGGTCAGCGGCGGATCGTGGTGGCGTCCTGCCCGAACAGCACCTTGCGGGAGGCCTCGTTCACCGTGGGCGTGCCGGCCGGGTTGACCTCGGCGGCGCGGCCGTAGGCCCGCTGCGTGGCGGGCCGCGCGGCGATGGCGTCGAACCAGCGCTTCAGGTGGGGGAAGTCTTCCAGGCGCTGCTGCTGGCGTTCGTGCGGCACGATCCAGGGGTAGCAGGCCATGTCGGCGATCGAGTACTGCCCATCGACGATGAAGTCGCGGTCGGCCAGGTGGCGGTCGAGCACGGCATACAGACGCGCGGTTTCCTTCACATAGCGCTCGATGGCGTAGGGCAGCTTTTCCGGCGCGTAGGTGCCGAAGTGGTGGTTCTGGCCGGCCATGGGGCCGAGGCCGCCCATCTGCCAGAACAGCCACTGCAGCGCCTCGTTGCGCCCGCGCAGGTCGGCCGGGATGAACCGGCCGGTCTTGTCGGCCAGGTAGAGCAGGATGGCGCCGGATTCGAACAGGCTCAGCGGCGCGCCGCCATCGGCTGGCGCCGTGTCGACGATGGCGGGGATGCGGTTGTTGGGCGCGATCTTCAGGAAATCGGGCTGGAACTGGTCGCCGGCGCCGATGTTGACCGGGATGAGCCGATACGGCAGGCCGGCCTCTTCCAGGAACAGCGTGATCTTGTGGCCGTTGGGCGTGGCCCAGTAGTAAAGGTCGATCATGGCGCAGAAGGTGGCAAGGTGAGACAGGGGTCGCGAGGACGATGGCCCTCATCATGCCGCCAGCCCAAGGCCTGCGGGACAATGAGGGCATGTCTGCTGGTGAACCCCTTCCGCCCCTGCCCTCGCTGCCGACCGGTCGGTACGAGCATTACAAGCGCCTGCCCTACGAGGTGATCGGCGTCGCCCGCCACAGCGAGACGCTGGAGCCCCTGGTGGTGTACCGGCCGCTGTATGGCGAGGGCGCGCTGTGGGTGCGGCCTTATGCGATGTTCACCGGCACGGTGGAAGTGGGTGGGCAGACGGTGCCGCGTTTCCGCTACGTGGGGCCGGCCGCTGACTGATCGCCGTCCGCGTTCACGGGGCGGGCCTGCGGGGCCCAGACCATGAGGTCGCTGCGTGGCAGGGCCACGCAGGGCAGCATGGCGCCTTCGTCCTTGTCGTCCGGGCTGAGGCTGGGCCAGTCGATGCGGTAGGCCAGTTCGCCCGACCGCAAATGGCACAGGCAGGTGCGGCAGCTGCCGTTGCGGCACGAGCGCGGCAGGTGGACGCCGGCACGCTGCGCGGCCTCGAGCACCGACTCGGTGGCGTCGCACCCGAAGGTGGCGCCAAGCGGCTCGATGCGGACCTGCCACATCGGGGTCGGCCTCAGGGTTGCGCGGGGGCCTGGTCCACCGCGGGCGCGTCGCCACTGCCGGTCGCGGCCTTCACCCCGGCGGCCGTCACGTCGACCGCGGTCTCGACCACCGTGGCACCGACCGACACGGTCGTGGCCACCACAGACACCGCCGCATCGGCCACGGCCACCACGGCACAGCCCGGCAGGCAGGCGCAGACAAAGGCAAGCAGGGCAAGGCGACGCAGCATGGCACTCCCGGTACGGCAATCATTGGGTGGATTCAACCTGCCATTGTCGCCGGGATGTCAGGGCTCACCGGGGAACAGCGGCAGCGAGGTCGGCACGGGGGCGGCCTCGGCTGCGGCGGCGTCGGCCTCGGTCACTAGGCGGTCGATGCGCACGCCCAGCAGGCGCAGACGCTGGTCGAGCGGTGCCGTCTTCAGGGCGCGGCCGGCCCACAAGCGGATCACTTGCGCGTCGCGCGTGGGCTCGGGCAGGCTGACCGAGCGCGTGACGATGTGGAAGTCGGCATAGCGGAGCTTGACCGCGACGGTGCGACCCCGGTAGCCCTTGCGCTCAAGGTCGGCGGCCACCTGCTCACACAGGCGGGTGAACAGCAGGGTGAGCGTGGCCTTGTCCTGCCGGGGGTCGAGGTCGCGCTCGAACGTGGTCTCGCGGCTGAGGGATTTCGGCTCGCGCCAGGTGACCACGGGCCGGTCGTCCTGACCGTGGGCCGCGGCGTGCAGCCAGGCGCCGTAGGTGGCGCCGAAGTGCTCGACCAGCCAGGCCAGCTCGGCGGCCGCCAGCTCGCCGATGGTGCGCACGCCCAGGCGCGCGAGCTTCTCGCTGGCTTTCGGGCCGATGCCGTTGATGCGGCTGGCCGGCAAGGGCCAGATGCGCGCCGGGATGTCGTCGGGCATCAGCAGGGTCAGGCCATCGGGCTTGTCGAGGTCGGAGCAGATCTTGGACAGCAGCTTGTTGGGCGTGACGCCGACGGAGCAGGTCAGCCCGGTGGCCTCGTGCACGGCCTGCTTGAGGCGCTGCCCCACAGCGCGCACCCCGCCCAGCGGGTCGCCGTCCACCGCGTCCTGTGCGCCGGGCACCTCCGTGAGGTCGAGGTAGATCTCGTCGATGCCCCGGTCTTCCATCACGGGCGCGATGGCGACGACCGCCTGTTTGAACAGCCGCGAGAAGTGCCGGTAGCGATCGAAATCCACCGGCAGCAGCACGGCCTCGGGCGCCAGCGCGGCCGCCTTCATCAGCCCCATGCCGGAATGCACGCCCAGGGCGCGGGCCGGGTAGGTGGCGGTGGTGATGACGCCGCGGCCGGCGTAGTCGCGCAGCGTGGCAAAGCGACGGGTGCCGTCAGGCTGGGGCTCGGGCTGATGTCGCCGCCCCCCGCCGATGACGACAGGCAGGCCGCGCAGCTCGGGATAGCGCAGCAATTCGACGGACGCGTAGAAGGCGTCCATGTCGAGGTGGGCGATGAAACGGCGCGGCGACGGGATGTCGGCTGGCGCCTCGGGCGTGGCGTGGGTCATGGGGCGGTGGGCGCCCCGATCGTAGCCGTTCGGCCGGGTGGGATCAGGCCTCCTCGTCGAGCAGGCTGCCCATCATGCGGTTTTCGGTGCGGATCACGCCGAGGGCCGCCATGTACTCGTAGCTCGCGGCCTGCTGGTCGATGAGGTCGCGCTCGAGCGCCGCGCCCGTGGTGTCGGACTGCGTGACGCTGGTGGCCACGCCCGCGGGCTCGAGTGTGCGCTGCAGCGTCTGCTGGCGGCGGAAATCGGGGGTCTCGATGTTGGCGACGTTGTGCGCAGCGGTGTCGAGCCGCAGGCTTGCGGCGTGCACGCCGCTCAGCGCGATGGACGAAGCACCCATGGTGGTTCACCTCCTGTCCGGCATGGTGAGGCCGAACGGCGCCGAACACCATGGCCCTGCCGGATCCCGGCGTGGCCGATTACCGGAAAAGCGGCCGTTTGCCGCCGCTTTTCATCGGATGGCAAATTGCACGCGCGTGGCGGGCCCCGTCTCGCCGCGCGGCAGCTCGCCATCCACCCGCGAGGCCGTCAGCATCACGCGCTCGGGCGGCAACTGGGTGGCGAGGAAGGCCTTGACCGCGTCGCCCCGGCGGTCGGCCAGCTCGCGCAGCGCACGGGCGTCCACCGGCGCGCTGGCCCGGAGCCGGGCCGTCATCTCGTCGGCCGGCAACGCCTTGGCCAGGCCGACCAGGTTGCGCGGCTTCTGGATGTCGGCGGCCTTGTAGGCAGCGCTCAGCCAGGTCAGGCGCTCGGACTCGGCCACGGTGACTTCGGCCAGGGGCTGGCGCGTGGCACGGGCCTTGGCCTCGCGCATCAGGCGCTCGACATGGGCCGTGCGCAGGCCTTCGGTGTCGGCGGCCGGGTCGGCCTGTCCGGTGGCCTCGAGCTTGAGCGCGGGGCGGTCGGCCAGCTCTGCAGCCAGCGTGGTGAGGCGCTGGCGGGCGGTGGCGTCCAGCTCGGTGCTGCCGGGTGCGAACGGCACGAAGCCCAGCTCTTCGCTGCCGCCGCCGGACAGCAGCGAAAACGGCGCCGTCACGGCCTTGGTGATCAGGTTGACGAACACGCGCCAGATGATGCCGCCCACCGAGAACTCTGGCTCATCGAGTGAGCCAGAGATCGGCAGGTTGATGTCGATCTCGCCCTGGCGGTTCTTCAGCAGCGACACGGCCAGGCGCACGGGCAGGCTGGTGGCATCGGGGCTGTCGACCTTGTCGCCGAAGGTGAGCTGATCGAGGAAGACCTGGTTCGTGGCCTTGAGCTGTCCGCCATCCACCTGGTAGTGCACGTTCACCGAGAGGGTGCCCTTGTCGATGGCGTAGCCGGCATAGCGGGCGGCATAAGGCGTCAGCCGCGTGAGCTCGATCCCCTTGGCCGAGCCCTGGATGTCGGTGTAGAGCCGCGGGCCCAGCGGGTGCAGCTTGCCGGTGATGCGCAGCGGCGCGGCGTCGTCGACCGCGCCCGCAATGCGGACCTCGGCCGGCTCGGTGCGCTCGGAGGACACGGCCGAGATCGTGCCTTCGACCTGCGTGAGGCGGGCCGAGTAGTTGGGCTGGATGAAGTTGTCGGTGAAATCGACGCGACCGTCGGCCAACTGGATCTGCTGCCAGCGCAGCCGGTGTGCGGGGGCCGCTGGCGCGGACGCTGCGGCAGCCGGCACCGGCGCGGATGCCGCGCCTGACGCGGCTGGCGTGGTGAGCGAGCGGGCGGCCTCTTCATCGGGCTGGCGCACGATGTGAGCCAGGTTGAGGCGGCCATCGGGGTTGACGATCACGCGGCCGTAAAAGCCCTGCAGGCGGATGCGGCCGAGGTCGGCATCCAGCGGCGCGTGGGCGGCCCAGCGCACATCGAGGTTGTCGAGCGCGAGCGTCTGCCACGTAAGGAAGTCGGCCTCGTTGAGGCGGTCGAGCACGCGCAGCCCTGTGATGCCGGCGCGGCCCTGGTAGCGGGCGCTCAGGCCCTTGCGGGGGTCGTCCTGCAGCTGCAGGCGCCCCGCCGCCTGGGCCTGCGCACGCGCCAGGCTGACGTTGAGCAGCGGATCGAGGTAGGGCCGCACCGCACCGACCTCGAGGTTGCGCACGGCCACCTGGGCCTGCACCGACAGGGGCTGGGGCCGCACCGTGCCCTTGAAACGCAGCTCCCCCTTGCCCTGCGCCCGGGTGTCGAGGTCGACCGCCAGCGGGCGGCGCAGGTCATGCGAGAGCCCCTCCACGGTCAGCGCCAGCCGGCTGGTGTCGAACCGCGCGGCGGGCTCGACCCTCTCGTCGACGAAACGCAGCTGGCAGCCCTCGCATTGCACACGCCCCACCGTCCAGCGTGGCGCGGCGGCGGCCGGCGCCGCAGGGGGCGTGCGGGCTTTCGAAGTGGCGGACGGGCCGCCCAGTCCGAGCACCCGGCCCTGCCCGTCGCGGCGCACGCGCGCATCCAGCCCGGTCAGGGCCACGTTGTCGATCGAGACGGTCTGCACCGCACCGCCCTCCACGCGGGCCACGACGCCGGCCAGCGCCAGCTTCTGCCAGTCGATCCGGTCGTCGACACCGCGGGCTGCGCGCGCAGGCCGGGACTGGAGGTCGGCCACGCTCAGCGCGTCGGCCTGCACGTCCACCGCACCCTCGCCATCCCACCGGGCCTTCAGCGCGGTCTTGAGCGACACGGCCCCCTTCTGCGGCTGCAGCGGGAGGGCGCGCCAGGCGGGCACGTCGGCCAGCGGGGCGGTCCAGTGGGGCAAGGACAGCTCGGCCACGTCGATGCGGGCGCTGGCATGGTGCGCGGCCACATGGAGGTCGCCTTGCGCCTGGATGCGCGCGCCCGCCGCGTCGTTCAGTGCCAGCTGCCAGGTGGCGGGCGGGCTGGACGGGGCGGCGTTCAGCCCCCGCACATCGAGCTTCACGGTCTGCAGCGTGGGCCAGGCGGCTGCGGCCTGGGTCTGCACGGCCAGTTGCGGGGCCTCGACCTTCAGGGCATCGACCTGCCAGCGCCAGCCCGCTTCAGGCGTGGCCGGGGCCGAGGCCACCTGCGCACGCGACGCCACGGGTTTCACCGGCGCCGCATCAGCCTGCGGATGCACCGCCGCCGTCAGCCCGGACAGCGCAATCTGCCCGACGCGCGCCTGCCGCTCCAGCGGACGCACCGCCACGCCGGTCACGGCCAGTTCGCGCCAGCCTGCTTCCAACGGCCCCACACCCGGCAACCCGGTGGCCTGCACCGACAGCGCCCGGACGGTGGCCTGGCCTTCGATCAGCACGCTGGGCACGGCCGGCGCGGGCCGGGCCTCGAAGCGCACCGTCAACGCCGTGGTCAGTTCGCCCGATGGCATCTGCACCTGCCAGCCTGCCGGCAGCAGCGGCCGTGCGGCCTCCAGCCATTGCGGCAGCTTCACGCCCTGCCAGGCCAGCGACATCGTCGACGTGCGGGTGGCCGAGAAGGGCTGGCTGCGGCCCTCGATGCGCAGCGGGCTGCCATTGACCCGGGCCGACAGCACCGGCTCCACATCCACCGTCACGAAACTCGGCAGGTTGGAGAGAAAGGGCACGCCGAGGGTGATCTGGTCGACCTGGTGGGACTGGTTCAGCACGCGGTCGACATAGCGCACCGCCCCGCCCTCCAGGCGGATGTTGTGCACGGCAAACCGGGCCGGCTCGCCGGTGTCGGGCTCACTCGGTTGCGCGCGCAGGTGGTCGAGCACCGGGCTGAAGTTGAACCGATCCGGCGTCTGTCGTTCGATGAAGAGTTGCGGCCCCCGCACGGTCGCGCGGCGCACCACGGGTGCCAGGCGCCACAGCGATTCGGCCGAGATCTGCACCTGGGCTTGCTGCACCCGCAGATACGGTGCATGGGCGGGCCCCACGCGGGCACCCTCAACGGTGAGCGTCAGCGTCCAGGGCTGCAGGGCCACCGCGTCGAGTGAAACGGGTGTCCCCAAGGCCTCGGTGGCCGCCTGCTCCACGCGCGGCTTGATGAAGCCCGGCAGCCAGGCACCCACGAGCCCCGTCCAGGCTGCAGCCGCCACGCCAAGGCCCAGCGGCCAGCGCCACCAACGGCCCCCGCGGGCACGGGCGGCGGGATCGGCGGGCGACGGGACATTCCCGGGCTGGTCCATGCAAAAAACCTCGGCTGACAGAAAGCACATCGCCCCCGATGCCGGGACGGCATGGGGGCGATGGAAATCATACCGCCGGGGTCAGGCCACGGGGACCCCGCAAGGCCCCATGCCTGCCGGGCCGCATCAGCCCAAAGCGCGAGCCATGCGCGACTTGGGGGCCGACTCGTCCTCGGTGCGGGCGGGCTGCAGCACGAAGTCGAAGCGCACGCGGCCGATCGAGCCCGTCACGCCCAGCGATTCGTACCCTGCAGCCGACACGCCGGACTCCACCTCGACCACCAGGCCGTCGCGGGTCGCAAAGGCAAAGTCGTCGTCGTTGTACGGGTCGCCCGAGATGTTGACCTGGGTGGTCAGCAGGCGCTGGCCCGGGGCCGCAACCATGAAGTGCACGTGGGCCGGCCGGTTGCCATGGCGACCGAGGGCGTCGAACAGTTCCGACGTGGGGCTGTTCGGCGGGATGGCATAGCCCGGCGGCAGCTTGCTGCGGAAGCGGTAGCGGCCTTCAGCGTCGGTCTCGATGCGGCGACGCAGGTTGTAGGCAGGCTGGGCCGGGTCGAAGTGCGAGTAGCGGCCCTGGTCGTTGGCATGCCACACGTCGACGAGGGCGCCGGCCACCGGCTGGCCCTTGGCGTCAAGCACACGGCCTTCCATCACGAAGGTCTCGCCCTTGAGCTCGGCGCCTTCGTCCAGACACGTCTCGTACTTCGACAGCGGAGCACCGGCCACATACAGCGGGCCTTCGATGGCGCGCGGCGTGCCCTTGGCGATGCCAGCACGTTCGTCGGCCTCGTCCATGCGGATGTCGAGCAGGCGGTCGAAGCCCAGCCCGGCGGTGATCAGGCCGATCTGGCCGGTGGCGCCCAGGCGGGCCAGCCAGTCGGTGGCGGCCCAGAACTCGTCGGGCTGCACGTCCATCTCGTCGATGGTCTTGAACAGATCGCCCACGATGCGGGCCGTGAGGGCGCGCACGCGCTCGTTGCCGTCGGCAATGCGGACCGTGTTGACGCGGTCAAGCAGCGCCTGCTTGCTCATTTCGTTCTTGCTCACATTGTCTCCTTGGGGTGATGAAAAGGGCGACTCAGCGGTCGTCATCGTGGATGGACGAGGCATGCCGGCACAGGGCCTGCACCTCGATGTCCATGTACGGGAACAGCGGCAGGCGCGACAGCACATCGTGCAGGGCAGCCGGGCTGTCGACATCGAAGATGCTGACGTTGGCGTAGCGGCCGGCGATGCGCCAGAGGTGGCGCCACGTGCCATCGCGCTGCAGGCTTTGCGCCATGGCCTTCTCACGGGCCTTGAGTTCGTCGGCCACGTCGGCCGGCATGTCATGCGGCAGGCGCACGGTCATCTGGACGTGAAACAGCATCGGGGTCTCCTGGGGAATGAGCGAGAGGGGATCAGAGGCCGGCGGCGCCAACCGGGCGGACGCGATCCGGGTCACGGCGGTAGTGCGCCAGCTTGTCGAGGTCGAGCGCGAGGCCCAGGCCCGGGCCGGCCGGCATCTGCAGCGCGAAGTCGCGGTAGACGGGGCGCTGCTGCACGATGTCGTCCTTCAGCAGCAGCGGGCCGAACAGCTCGGTGCCCCAGTACATGGCCGGGCCGGCAGCAAACGCATGGGCCGATGCGATCGAGCCGATCGTGCCTTCCAGCATGGTGCCGCCGTACAGGCCCAGACCCGCGGCCTCGCCCACCGTGGCGGCCTTCAGCACCGCAGCCAGGCCACCCGCCTTGGCGGTCTTGAGCGCGAGGATGTCGGCCGCACCCAGTTGGGCGATCTCGTAAGCGTCCATCGCGTCGTTGAAGCCCTCGTCGGCCATCAGCGGCACATCGAAGCGGGCACTCAGGCGGGCCATGGCGCGGCGGTTGCGGCCGTGGATGGGCTGCTCGACCAGCATGATGCCGAGCTCCTGCATCGCGGCCATGCCCTCCATGGCCTGGGCCTCGTTCCACGCCTGGTTCACGTCGATCGTGAGCTGGATGGCATCGCCCAGCCCCTTGCGGATGGCGGCCACGTGGGCCACGTCCTCGGCCACCGGGCGGCGGCCCACCTTGAGCTTGAACACGTTGTGGCGACGCTGCTCGATCAGCGAGAGGCCTTCGTCCACATCGCGCGCAGCGTCACCGCTGGCCAGCGTCCACAGCACCGGCAGACTGGTCTGGGCGGTGCCCCCCAGCAGGGCATGCACGGGCAGGCCCAGGCGGTGGCCCAGCGCGTCCAGCAGGGCCGTTTCCACCGCGCACTTGGCGTGCGAGTTGCCCTGCACCTGCTTGCCCACACGCTGCATCGCAGCCTGCACGGCCGAGGCGTCTTCGCCAACCAGCAGCGGCGTGATGTAGCGGTCGATGGCCAGCTTGACGCTTTCCGGCGACTGCTCGCCGTAGGCGAGGCCACCGATGCTGGTCGTCTCGCCGATGCCGATGGTGCCGTCACTGCAGTGCAGCCGCACGATCACGAGGGTCTGACCGTGCATCACCGTCATCGCCAGCTTGTGCGGGCGGATGGTCGGCAGATCGACGAGGATGGCTTCGATGGCCTCGATACGGACTTGAGGAGAAGAAGCAGACATGGGAGGTATGGGTTCGGCTGAGGGTGTGGAGAAATGATCCTCGTGTACGCTCGGCCCGTCCAATATCGAATGGGTCCAATCCCATACCCCACAGGTATACACATGGAACTGCGTCACCTGCGCTACTTCGATGCCGTGGCCACCGAGCTGAGCTTCAGCCGCGCCGCGGAGAAGCTGCACATTGCCCAGCCGCCGCTGAGCCGGCAGATCCGTCAGCTGGAAGACGAACTCGGGGCCGAGTTGTTCGACCGCTCTGCGCGGCCGCTGGCCCTGACGCCGGCCGGCCGCTACTTCCATGCCCAGGTGGTGCAGAGCCTGAACCGCATCCAGGAGGCCGCCCGCGCCACGCGACGCATTGCCGAGGGCCACCAGGGCTGGTTCGGCATCGGCTTCGTGCCCTCGACGCTGTACGGTTTCCTGCCCGAAGTGATCCGCCGCTTCCGCGAGGCGCACCCGCGCGTCGAGGTCGGCCTGAGCGAGCTGACCACCGTGCGCCAGTACGAGGCCTTGAAGGCCGGCCGCATCGACGTCGGCTTCGGGCGGCTGGAACTGGCCGACGTGGCCATTGCCAGCGAGGTGGTGGCGCGCGATGCGCTCGTGGCCGCCCTGCCCGCCCGCCACCGGCTGCTGGCCACCAAGCGCCTGCCGCTGGCCCGCCTGGCTGAAGAGCCGCTGCTGCTCTACCCCGCGCAGACGCGCCCGAGCTATGCCGACCAGATGCTGGCCCACTTCGAGGCGCGCGGCCTGCGCCCCCGCATCGTGCAGGAGGCCAACGAGATGCAGACCGCCATCGGCCTGGTGGCCGCCGGCATCGGGGTGACGCTGGTGCCCGCCCCCGTGCAGGCCCTGCAGCGCCAGGACGTGGCCTACCGCCCATTGCGCGAGGAGGGCGTCGACTCACCCGTCGTGATGAGCCAGCGCCGGGGCGATGACTCGCCGCTGCTGCAGGCCTTCCGCGCCCTGGTCGCCGCCACGCTGGTGCAGGCGATCACCGCACCGCAGGCTCGCTAACATCGGCGCATGCAGCTCACCCGCATCCACCACGTCGCCCTCATCTGCGGCGACTACCCGCGCAGCAAGGCCTTCTACACCGAGGTGCTGGGCCTGCGCGTGCTGGCCGAAACCTGGCGGGCCGAACGCCAGTCACACAAGCTCGACCTCGCCCTGCCGGACGGTGGACAGCTCGAACTGTTCTCGTTTCCCGATCGGCCGCCACGGCCGTCTTATCCCGAAGCCCGGGGCCTGCGCCACCTGGCCTTTTCGGTCGAAGACCTCGATGCTGCGGTGGCCCACTTGCAGGCCCATGGCGTCGCGGTCGAACCCATCCGCGTGGACGAGCTCACCGGGCAACGCTTCACCTTCTTCGCCGACCCCGACGATCTGCCGCTGGAGCTGTACGAAACCGCTCGGTAGGCCAGGCCTGCCAGGTCAATCGAGACCGCCGGTGCGGGCGTGCAGGCACACGGACAGGGTGCCCAGCGTGCCGTAGCGCAGCTGAACCGGCACACCGCACGGCAGGTCGAACGCCCCGGCATACGAACCGGTGATGACCACCTGCCCCGCCCGCAAGCCTGTGCCCTGCTGTCGCAGAAACTCGGCCAGCCAGTGCAACGGGCCGCGCGGCAAGCCATCGGGCATCACGCCGTCACGCACCGCATCCGGCTGCCCCGGCATCTGAATGGTGATGGGGAAGCGCACGGCTTTGCGGGCCGCCTCACCATCGACCCGAGGACCGACGAACAACCCCTGGTTCACCAGCCCGTCGGCCAGCTTGTCTTCAAAAGAGGGCGCGGCATCGGCCGCATAGCGCGAATCGATCAGCTCCAGCGCCAGGTGCGTGGCCTCCACGGCCGAATCCACCTCGGCGGGCGACCAGGTCTCCGCGCGGGGGGGAAGGTCGGTGGCCAGCACGAAGGCCAGTTCGGGCTCGACCCGCACGGCCGGGGCGCCATCGCCCACCCACGGCCAGGCGGTGGCCACGGGCGCTGCAGACCGCGGGCCCTCTGCCTCTGCCCGGCACACCGTGGGTGCGTAGATGGGCGCCACCACCAGCTTGCCCGGCGCGGGCAAGGCGCACTTCCAGCCGGCCACCGGCCAGCCCAGCAACCGCGCCACCGCCGCCTGCACGGCCAGCGCTTCGGCATGGGTGCGTGGGCGCATGGCATCCGGCAGCAAGGGGCCACGGCGCCCGCCACGGCGGCGTTCGGCCAGCACCGCACCGGCCTCGGCCAGCACCGCCAGGCGGTCGGGGGCCAGCTGGGCTTCGTCGTTCAGCGTCAGATGGGGGTACAGCGGGGCGGGCGTCAGGGCGGCGTTCATGCACCCATCGTAGCGCCCGGCTGCCGCGCGACATCGACGCGCCGCAGGCCCCAGGCCGACCACAGCGCCAGCCCCACCAACACGAGCGTGAAGCCCGCCACCGGCCACCAGCCCCCGTGACCCCAGAACCACCCGCCCACCGAGCCCATGACGCTCGAGCCCAGGTAGTACGACAGCAGGTACAGCGACGACGCATGCCCCTTGCTGCCCACGGCCAGGCGCCCCACCCAGCCGCTGGCCACGGCGTGGGCCACGAAGAAGCCGAATGTGAGCCCGACGATGCCCGCCACCACGCCCCCCAGCGGCGTCACGCAGGTCAGCATCAGACCAGCGCCCATGCACACCATGCCCGACACCATCACCGGCCAGCGACCGAAGCGATCGGCCAGCGCCCCGGCCACCGCCGAAGACACGATGCCGAACACATAGGCCGTGAAGATCAGCCCGATCTGGGTCTGGTTCAGGTCATAGGGCGGCAGCACCAGCCGGAAGCCGATGTAGTTGTAGACCGTCACGAAGGCGCCCATCAGCAGCCCCGCGATCGCAAACAGGCGCGGCAGGCCGGGCTGGCGCAGGTGCGCAGCCCAGTGCCCCACATGGTCGGACCAGGCCTGCCCCCGACGCGGCACGAAGTTGCGCGAGGCGGGCAGCAGCGCGGCAAACCCGGCCGCGGCCGCCAGACCGATCACCCCCAGGCAGATCAGCGCCGCGCGCCAGCCCATGAACTCGGTCAGCACGCTGATGCCGATGCGGCCCATCATGCCGCCGAAGGCCGTGCCGCCCACATACAGGCCCATGGCCAGGCCCAGACCGGGCGGCTCGATCTCTTCTGCCAGGTAGGCCATGGCCACCGCCGGCACCCCGCCCAGCACGAAGCCCGCGACGGCCCGCGCCACCAGCAGCGCATGCCAGTCGGGCACCAGCGCGGCCACAATGTTGAGCACCGCCGCGGCGCACATCGACGCGCCCATCAGCGGCCGGCGCGCCACGGCCGACGACACTGCGCCGGCCCCGAGGATGGCGAACGCCAGCATGCCTGTCGACAGCGACAGCGCCAGCGAGCTCTCGGCCGGGCTCACACCAAAGGCCTGTGCGATGGCCGGCAACAGGGGCTGCACGCCGTACAGCAGCGAGAACGTGGCAAAGCCCGCCAGGAACAGGGCGACGCTGATGCGGCGGTAGGCGGCCGTGCCGCGTCGGGTCCACATCGGCGTGGTCGCCGGGGCGGTGTCGCTGGCAGAGGAGGTCATGGGAAACAGATGGGACGCAAACCCGGATTGTCGCCAAGCCTTCCCCGTCGGGCCCGCGCAGGGCCTTGTGGATTGCCACATTTCCGAGCACCCCAGCCCGCTTCCCTGGGAGAAACCCGGTTCCCCCCCGCTTGCCAACAAAGTTGTCCACAGGAAATGGGGACAACCGCCCCCGCAGCCGAGCCCCGCCGCGTACACTCGCGCCCTTGGGCCCCGCGCCCCCTGCTGCACCCGAACGGCCCCCGGCCCCCGCCCCCGCATGTCCTTTGCCGATCTGGCCCTGCCTTCCGCCCTGCTCAATGCCCTGAGCACCCTGGGCCTGTCCACCCCCACCCCGGTTCAGGTCGAAGCGGTGCCGCCGCTGCTGGCTGGCCGCGACATGCTGGCCCAGGCCCAGACCGGCTCGGGCAAGACCCTGGCCTACGCCCTGCCCCTGCTGGCGCACTGGCTGCAGGCCGAGCGCCGCACGCCCCGTGCCGTGCGCGGCCTGGTGCTGGTGCCCACGCGTGAACTGGCCGATCAGGTGGGCGCCACGCTGGCCGAGCTGTGTGCCGACTGGCCGCAGCGGCCCAAACTTGCCGTCGTGTACGGCGGCGTGTCGATCAACCCCCAGCTGATGCACCTGCGCGGCGGGGCCGACCTCGTCATCGCCACGCCGGGCCGCCTGATCGACCTGGTGCAGCACCGGGCCCTGACGCTGTCCACCGTGGCCACCCTGGTGCTGGACGAGGCCGACCGCCTGCTGCAGCTGGGCTTTGCCGACGAGCTGTCCCAGATCCTGTCGTGGCTGCCGGCGCGGCGCCAGACGGCGTTGTTCTCCGCGACGTACCCGGACGAGGTGGCCGGGCTGGCCGAGCACGTGCTGCATCGCCCGGTGCAGGTCACGGTCGCCGATGCGCCTGAGACCCTGCCCGACATCCGCCAGCGCGCGCTGGTGGTCGACGCCGAGCAGCGCACCATGCTGCTGCGCCACCTGATCGCAAACGAGCACCCGAACGACCGCATGCTCGTCTTCGTGGCCAGCAAGTACGGCGCCGAGCTGGTGGCGCACAAGCTCGCCCGCAATGGCGTGCACGCAGCCGCCTTTCATGGCGAGCTGAGCCAGGGCACGCGCCGCGCCACGCTGGCCGCGCTCAAGCAGGGCGAGCTTCAGGTCGTGGTCGCCACCGACGTGGCCGCCCGCGGCATCGACATCGCCAGCCTGCCGGTGGTGGTGAACTACGACCTGGCGCGCTCGCCGGCCGATCACATCCACCGCATCGGCCGCACCGGCCGCGCGGGCGAGGCGGGCACGGCCTACAGCTTCGTGCCGCCCGAGAGCGAATCGCATTTCCGCCTGATCGAGAAGCGCCAGGGCCTGCGTGTGCCGCGCGAGACCGTGCCTGGCATCGAGCCCCGTCCGCAGCCGGCCACGGCCAATGGCGACGAGACGACGGCGGACGCCCCCGGCACGCCGCCCGGCACCGGAGGCATCAAGGGCCGGCGCAAGAGCAAGAAGGACAAGCTGCGCGAACAGGCAGCACAGGCCGCAGCCGACGCCGCTCGCACACCGCGCCGCAAAGCCCTCTGAGGCACAAGGTCGGGTCTGTCCCGGCCCTGATCGGCGGCCGGCCTTGGCACCATGGGCGCATCGGCCTGGAGCGCGCCATGACCTCTTCCCGTTCAGACAACCCGCCGCCTTCACTGAGCGGCCGCACCGTCGGCGTGATGACGGACGACACAGTGCCCGTGCCACTGCCCTTCCGGCAGCTGCTGTACCGCTATTGGTTCTTCGGCTGGCTGTTCCGCGACGTCAACCGGCCCAACCTCTTCGAGCGCGCGGCCGCGTGGCGCCACAACCAGCAGCAGGTGCGCTGGCTGCCCACCTACCTGCGGCGCTGGGCGGTGTACTCGGCCCTGTGCTTTGGCCTGGCCGTGGTGATCGAGCACGGCTTCAGCGCCCAGGTGCTGTCGGCCGTGTTCTACGTGCAGGCGGTGCTGGGCATCACCTATAACGCCGTGACCTCGGTGCTGCTGCTCGGACTGAAGCTGCTGCCCGGGCCGATGTGAGCGCCCCTACAATGGTCGCCTGCTCCGGCCTTCGCCGGCCGGGGCAGAGCGTTCTCAGGGCGGGGCGGAATTCCCCACCGGCGGTAGGAGGCCTTCGGGCCTCGAGCCCGCGAGCGCCTCGCACTGCTTCGGCAGGGCGAGGGTCAGCAGACCTGGTCAGATGCCAGGGCCGACGGTCACAGTCCGGATGAAAGAGAGCGCGATCCCTGCCCCGCTGGACGGGTGCGGGTGCGTGCGCCTTCGCGGCGGCACACGCCTGCGCGCGCCAGACGGGCGGTGTTGTCGTGCGCCCTGATTTCTGGACCCGTTGTCGTTTCACGAGCCATGAATCAGTCTGACCTTCCTTCTGCTTCCCTTCCTGCTGCCGGCAAGCTGCCGCAGCGCCCCCGCGTGGCCCTGATCCAGGCCAGCTGGCACACCGAGATCGTCGGCCAGGCCCGCGAAGGCTTTCTCGCCGAACTGGCCCGCCTGGGCTGCGCCACCGATGCCGTGCAGGTGTTCACCGTGCCGGGCGCCTTCGAGATCCCGCTGCATGCCAAGAAGCTGGCCGCCTCCGGCCGCTTCGACGCCATCGTGGCCACCGGTCTGGTGGTCGACGGCGGCATCTACCGGCACGATTTCGTGGCCACGGCCGTGATCGACGGCCTGATGCGCGTGCAGCTCGACACCGAGGTGCCCGTGTTCTCGGTGGTGCTCACGCCGCACCACTTCCACGAGCACGACCAGCATCACCGCTACTTCCACACGCACTTCGTGACCAAGGGCGCCGAGGCCGCCCGGGCCTGCGTGATGACGCTGGCCAGCCTGCAGCAGGTGGCGGCCGTCACGGCCTGATGCACCCGCGGGGGCTCGCCACATGCGGCCCCCGTGCTCAAACCGCGCCCGTCACAGGGCGTGCGTCACCAGCTTGAAGTCGGGGTCGTCCGGATAGGACTTGACCGTGAAGCCCAGGCTGCGCATCAGGCGCAGCATGCTGTCGTTGTTGGCCAGCACCAGGCCCTGGATCTCGGCCAGCCCGCGCTCGCGCGCCACGTCCATGATGCTTTCCATCAGGCGCGAGCCCAGGCCCTTGCCGCCAAAGTCATCGGCCACCACCAGCGAGAACTCGCAGGTGGTCTGGTCGGGGTTGGTGATGTAGCGCGACACCCCGATCACGCGTTCGCGCTCGGTGATCTCGCCCTGCTCGTCGGCGTGGCGTTCCTTGTAGACGGCCACCAGCGCCATCTCGCGGTCGTAGTCGATGAGCGTGAACTTGGCCAGCATGGCCGGCGGCAGCTCGGTCATCGACGACACGAAGCGGAAGTAGCGGCTCTCCGGCGAGAGGTTGTGCACCAGCTCCTGCAGCATCTGCGCATCGGCGGTGTGGATGGGGCGCACGGTGTACTCGCCACCGCCGCGCATCGGCCAGACCTGCTCGAAACGCGCCGGGTAGGGCAGGATGGGCAGGTGCCCATAGGCGTTCGCCCGGCCCCCGATGGCCTGGGCTGCACTGTCGATCACGATGCGGGCATCGACCGCCACCGCACCATGCTCGTCGATGATGATGGGGTTGATGTCCATCTCGCGCAGCTGCGGCAGCTCGCACACCATCTCCGACACGCGCAACAGCACCTGCTCGAGCACCTCCATGTCGACCGCGCCGGCGCCACGCCAGTCACCCAGCGTCTCGGCCACGCGCGAGCGCTCGATGAGCCGGCGCGCCAGATACTGGTTCAGCGGTGGCAGCTCCATCGCGCGGTCGTTGATCAGCTCGATCATCGTGCCGCCCGCACCGAAGGCGATCACCGGCCCGAACGGGTCATCGGTGACCACGCCGATGTAGATCTCGCGACCACGGCGCGTGCGCGCCATCTGCTGCACCGTCACGCCGTTGATGCGGGCCTTGGGCTGCAGGTGGCTCACGCGCTCCATCATGTCGTTGTAGGCGTCGCGCACCGCCGTGCCGTTCATGATGTTGAGCACCACGCCCTGCACGTCCGACTTGTGGCTGATGTCGGGCGAGTCGATCTTGAGCGCCACCGGAAAGCCCATCTGCGTGGCGATCATCATGGCCTCGTGCGCGCTGCGCGCCAGAATGGTTTCCGTCACCGGGATGTGGAAGGCCGACAGCAGCGTCTTCGACTCCATCTCGGTCAGCACCTTGCGGCGCTCGGCCAGCACGCTTTCGATCACCAGGCGCGCGCCCTCGATGTCGGGCTTGGCCAGGGTGGTCAGCGGCGGCGGGGTCTGCTGCAGCAGCAGCTGGTTCTGATAGAACTGCGAGAGGTTGCCGAAGGCGCCCACGGCCGCCTCGGGCGTGCGAAAGCTCGGGATGCTGGCGTCGTTCAGCGCCACGCGGGCCTCACCCACCGAGGCATCGCCCATCCAGCACGACAGCAGCGGCTTGGCGATCGCGGCCTTGCACCGGGCCACGGCCTGGGCCACGGCGAGCGCGTCGCCGCCCACCTTGGGCGAATAGATGACCAACAGGCCGTCGATGGTGCGGTCGTGGTTGGCGGCCTGGATGGCCGCTTCGTAGTGGTCGGGGCCGGCGTCTTCCGACAGGTCGATCAGGTCGGCCAGCGAGGCCAGCTCGGGCAGTTGCGGGCGCAGTGCGGCCGCCGCCTCGGGCGCCAGCCGGCCCAGCTGCAGGTCGATCTCGTTGACCCAGTCGGCTGCCAGCACGCCCGGCCCGCCGCCATTGGTGACGATGGCCAGGCGCTTGCCCACCGGCCGGTAGCGCGAGGCCAGGCATTTGGCCGCCGAGAACAGCTCGACAAAGGACTTCACGCGCACGGCGCCCGCGCGGCGCAGGGCCGCATCGAACACGTCGTCGCTGCCGACGATGGCGCTGCTGTGCGTCTGCGCGGCCTCGTTGCCTTCCGGACGGCGGCCGGACTTCAGCACCAGCACCGGTTTGGCGTTGGCGGCCGAGCGCAGCGCGCTCATGAAGCGGCGCGCGTCGGAGATGCCTTCCATGTAGACCAGGATGCTCTTGGTGTGCGGGTCGCTGGCCAGGAAGTCGAGCGTTTCGGCCAGCCCCACGCTGGTGTGCGGGCCGAGGGACACGACCGACGAGAAGCCCACCGCATTCTTCTCGGCCCAGTCCAGCATGGCCGCCGTCAGCGAGCCCGACTGCGACACCAGCGCCAGCGGGCCGGCTTCGGCCAGGTTGCCGATGGCCCCGGCGTTCAGGCCCAGCACCGGACGCTGGAAACCCAGGCAGTTCGGGCCCAGCAGGTACAGGCCCTCGCGCCGCGCTAGGCGGTGCAGTTCACCGGCCAACTCGGCCCCGATCCCGCTGGACAGCACCATCACCGTGCGGCACGCCATGCGCGCGGCCAGCTCCATCGCCGGGGCGATCTCGGCCGGCGGCAGCGCGATCAGGGCCAGATCGGCCTTGACCTGGGCCAGGTCGGCCAGCGTGCCACTGGTCTGCGTGTCGACGAACTGCAGGCTGCCCTGGTAGCGCTGGGCTTTCAGGGCCGCGAGCAGCGCACGGGCATGGGACGACAGCGCCTCGGGCTCACCGGCCTGGCCGGCGAAGACAACGATGGAGCGGGGGGCGAAAAGCGGGGTGAGGTAGTGCTGGTCCATGTGCAGAGTCAGTCCGCACCGATCAAGGCCTTGACGTGTGCGGCTGCCGAACGACCCAGGGGGCTGAGCACGTAGCCGCCCTCCAGGCATGAGATGACACGCCCCTGACCATGGCGTTTGGCCACGGCCAGGAGCTGCTGCGTGACCCATTCGTAATCGGCTTCGACCAGGCCCAGGTTGCCCATGTCGTCTTCGCGGTGGGCGTCAAAGCCGGCGGAGATGTAGATGAGTTGCGGGCGGAAGGCATCGAGGGCCGGAATCCAGTGGGTCAGTACGGCATCGCGGAAGGCATCGCTGCCCGACCGCGTCGGCAAGCCCACGTTGACCATGTTCGGGCCGACCGCGTTCTCGCCATTGAAAGGATAGAGCCCTTTTTCATAGATGGAACACATCAGCACCCGGCTGTCGCCACGGAAGATGTCTTCGCTGCCATTGCCGTGATGCACGTCAAAGTCGATCAGGGCCACCCGTTCGAGGCCGTGGACGTCCAGCGCATGACGGATGCCGACCGCCACGTTGTTGAAGAAACAGAAGCCCATGGCCGCGGCACGCTCGGCATGGTGCCCGGGCGGGCGCACGGCGCAGAACGCGGCGGGCACCTCGCCGGCGAGCACCAGGTCGGTGGCCTGCACCGCGGCCCCGGCAGCCCGCAAGGCGGCCTTCAGCGTGTGCGGGTTCATGCTGGTGTCCGGGTCGACCTGCACATGGCCCTCGGTGGGCGCCATGGCCATCAGCTCCTGCACGTACAGGCTGGAGTGCGCGCGGCCCAGCTGCTCTTCGGTGGCCAGCGGCGCGTCGTACGGCAGCATGTAGTCCAGCAGGCCCTTGACCAGCAACTGGTCGTTGATCGCGCCGAGGCGCTCGGGACACTCCGGGTGCTGCGGGCCCATCTCGTGACGGGCGCAGTCGGCGTGCGTGATGTAGGCAGCCAGCATGAAAAGTCTCCTTCGGGCCGTCTTGGCGGCTCCTTGTGAAGACCAGTTTAGGACGGGGGGTCTGAAACGCAATGCCTCAAATTGACACAGCACCGGGCACGCCGTCAAGCGCCATCAAGGTGTGCGCCAGGTCAAAACCCTGCGTTGCGCACGCCGCTAAGGTCCCCTGACTCAACACCCCATAGAACGGACCCAGGAGGCCCCACCGATGAGCACCACCACCTTCTTCATCCCCAGCGTCAACCTCATGGGCCGAGGTTGCCTGACCGACGCAGTGCAGCAGATTGCCGAGCGCGGCTGGCGCAAGGCCCTGGTTGTCACCGACGCGCCGCTGGTGCGCACGGGACTGGTGGGGCGCGTCACCGAACTGCTGGGTCAGCACGGCGTCACTTCGGTCGTCTTCGATCACGTCAAGCCCAACCCGAATGTGGCCAACGTGGAAGACGGCCTGGCGCTGCTGCAAAGCAGTGGCTGCGATGCCGTGATCTCGCTGGGCGGCGGCTCGCCGCATGACTGCGCCAAGGCGATTGCCCTGGTGGCGGCCAACGGCGGCCACATCACCGACTACGAAGGCGTGGACAAGTCGGCCAAACCGCAACTGCCGCTGGTGGCCATCAACACCACGGCCGGCACGGCCAGCGAGATGACCCGCTTCTGCATCATCACCGACGACCGCCGCCACGTGAAGATGGCCATTGTCGACAAGCACACGACGCCGGTGCTGTCGGTCAACGACCCGGAACTGATGGCCGGCATGCCCGCGGCACTCACGGCCGCCACCGGCATGGACGCGCTGACGCACGCCATCGAGGCCTATGTGTCGACCGCGGCCACACCGATCACCGACGCCTGCGCCCTGCAGGCCATCACGCTGGTGGGCCGCCACCTGCGCCAGGCCGTGCAGCACGGTGACGACCTGATTGCCCGCGAGCAGATGGCCTATGCGCAGTTCCTGGCCGGCATGGCGTTCAACAATGCCTCGCTGGGTTATGTGCATGCGATGGCCCACCAGCTCGGCGGCTTCTACGATCTGCCCCACGGCGTGTGCAACGCCATCCTGCTGCCGCACGTGCAGGCCTTCAACGCGCGGGTAGCGGGCCGCCGGCTGGCCGATGTGGGGCAGGCGCTGGGCGTGGATGTGCGCGGGCTCGATGCACAGGCGGGCGCCGATTGCGCGCTGCAGGCCATTCGCGAACTGGCGCGCGATGTCGGCATCCCCTCCGGCACGGGCGAACTGGGCGCCAGGGAGGCCGACATCCCGACGCTGGCCGCGAACGCGATGAAGGACGCATGTGGCGCCACCAACCCGGTGCAGCCCACGTTCGAAGAGGTCTGCGAGATCTACCGCGCCGCGCTGTGAGCACGGCGATGTGACTCAGGCGCGCTCGATACGCCACCACGACGGCAACAGCCGCTGCACTGCGCGGCGGCCGTAGCGGTCGTCCATCAGCACCACGGTGCCCTGGTCGTCCGGCGTGCGGATCACGCGGCCGGCGGCCTGCACCACCTTCTGGATGCCCGGGTGGAGGTAGACGGCATCGTGCCCCTGCCCCGGCCCGAGCAGCGCATCCAGCCGCTCGCGCAGCGCCTCGTTGACGGGGTTGACCTGCGCCAGGCCCAGCGTGGCGATGAAGGCGCCGATGAGGCGCCGGCCCGGCAGGTCGACGCCTTCGGCAAAGGCGCCGCCCAGCACCGCGAAACCGATGCCCTGCCCTTCGGGCTGGAAACGCTGCAGAAAGGCGGCCTGTTCGGGCTCGCTCATGCGGCGAGCCTGTCGCCACACGGGGATGTCGGGGTGAGCCCGCTCGAAGGCATCGGCCACCTGCTGCAGGTAATCGTGGCTGCTGAAAAAGGCCAGGTGGTTGCCCGGGTGCCGGCGCCAGGTGTCGGCCATGAGGGCCACGATGCCGGGCAGTGAGGCGGCACGGTCCTTCCAGCGCGTGCTCAGGCCGGCAGCCACGCGCACCTGCAATTGCTCGGCGCGGAATGGCGTGGGCACCTCCATCACCACCGTGTCGCCAGGCAGACCGAGCAGGCGCAGGTGGTGCGCCGGCGGCTGCAATGTGGCCGAAAACAGCGTGACCGTGTGCGCGGCCGCAAACCGCGGTTGCAGATAGGGGGCGGGCAGCACGTTGCGCAGCGTCAGCGTGGTGCTGCGCCGGGCGCCGGTGCTGCCGGGCTCGAGGCCCAGGTCGACCATGGCGTGCGGGCCGTGCGTCTCGGCCAGGCGCACGAAGCCGATGGCATCGAGGTAGAAGCGCTGCAGCAGCGGCTCGACCTCGGTGGGGTGGTCGGCCTGCCAGGCGCCAATGTCGGCCACCGTCTGCTGCAGCGCGCTCAGCCAGCGGGTGGGCAGGTCGGGCAGCACGCGCCAGTCGCCGGGGGCGGCGTCGGTGGCGTCGAGCGCCTGGTTGAGCGTGCCCCACGCCCGCTGAAGCCGACTCAGCGTGCCCTTCAGCGCCGCGGGCGCCACCGTGCGCAGGCCCCGCAGGGCCGTTTGCGACAGCGCGGCCGAGTACATGCCCCTCGCCCGGTCGATCAGGTTGTGCGCCTCGTCGGCCAACACGCCCACGCGCCAGCCTTCGGTCTGCGTCAAGGCATGCAGCAGGGCGTGCACGTCGAACCAGTAGTGGTAGTCGCCCACCACCGCATCGGCCCAACGGGCCAGCTCCTGCGCCAGGTAGTAGGGGCACAGCCCATGCGCCAGGGCCAGCGTCCGAACGCTGTCGCGGTCCATCTGCGGCAAGGCCATGGCGGCCTGCCGGGCCGCGGCCAGGCGGTCGTAGAAGCCACGCGCCAGCGGACAGGAATCGCCGTGGCAGGCCTTGTCCGGGTGTTCGCACGCCTTGTCGCGCGCCACGAGTTCGAGCACACGCAGGCGCGCGCCCGGCTCGCCCGGGGGTTGCAGCTGGGCCAGCGATTCAAGGAACAGCCCCTTGCCCGCGCTCTTGGCACTCAGCGCAAACACCTTGTCGATGCGCTGGACCGGCATGGCCTTGAGCAGTGGGAACAGCGTGCCCACCGTCTTGCCGATGCCCGTGGGCGCCTGCGCGAGCAGGCAGCGCCCCCGCACTGCAGCACGGTACACCGCCTCGGCCAGTTCACGCTGCCCGGTGCGAAAGCCCGCATGCGGAAACGCGAGCGCATGCAGGGCGGCATCCCGCGCCGACCGGTGTGCGGCTTCCTGCGCAGCCCAGGCGGCAAAGCGGCCGGCGCGCTCTTCCAGCTCGGCCTGCAGCGTGGCGGCCGACGCGCGCTCGATGATCACGGTTTCCTGCTGCGAGGCCACGTCCACGTAGACCAGCGCCAGTTCCACCTCGGGCAGGCCGAGCTCGGCGCACAGCAGCGCGCCGTACACGCGCAACTGCGCGCGGTGCAAGGCCCGGTGGTTGGCGGGCTGGTCGTCCAGCCGGCCCTTGTGCGTCTTGATCTCTTCGAGGCGGCCGCGGGTGGCATCCCACCCGTCGGCCCGGCCGCGCACCGTCAGCGCGCCGAGGGTGCCGCTCAAGGGGCGCTCGGCCTGCCAGCCCGCACCGCGCCGGGCGGCCACCAGGGCATGGCCCTCCTGGCCTTCCAGCGCGGTCGGCGCGGGCGTGAAGCGCAGATCCAGGTCGCCAGCGCGTGCAGTGAAGGCGCACAGCGTGCGCACCGCGACGGTGTACGTCGGCGTGCCGGAAGGCGCCGCGGGCGCCGTGTCGGGAGCGTGGGGCATGACGGGCGCGAGTGTACAGTCGGGTCAGATCCCGTGGAGCCCTGATGACCGATCCGATGAGCGAACCCACGGCGGAGGCGATCGCACGGGCCGTGCACGCCCTGCAGCGGCGCTGGTCCGCGCGGCTGATCGAAACCCACATCTCGTGGGTGCTGCTGGACGGCACCCACGCGTGGAAGATCAAGAAGCCCGTGCACCTGCCGTTTCTGGATGCGCGCACCACCGCCACCCGACGCGCCCTGTGCGAGGCCGAATGCACGCTGAACCAGCGGCTGGCGCCCCGCCTCTACCTCGACGTGCGCAACATCACGGGCTCACCCGATGAGCCAGGCATCGACGGCACGGGGCCCGCACTCTCACCCGTGCTGCGCATGCAGCAGTTTCCACCCGGCTGCCTGTTCACCGAGCAGCTGGCCGCCGGCACGCTGGCCGAGGCCGACATCGACCGCCTGGCGCACCGGCTGGCGGCCTTTCACAGGGCGGCCCCCGTGGCCCCGGCCGAGCGCGCGTGGGGCACCGCCGAGCATCGCGCGGCCGCATTGACCGAGGCGCTTGGCAGCCTCGCGCAGGTCGATGTCGAACACACGGCCCGGGTGGCGGCGCTGCAGTGCTGGGTCACCCAGGCCATCGAACCCCTGCGCCCCGTCTGGCAGGCGCGGCACGCGGCCGGCCACATCCGCGAGTGCCATGGCGACCTGCATCTGGCCAACCTCATCCGCCTGCCGGACGGCGAGGTGACCGCCTTCGACTGCATCGAGTTCGATCCGGCCTTGCGATGGATCGACCCGATCACCGACATCGCCTTCCCCGTGATGGACCTGGCCGCCCATGGCAGGGCCGACCTGGGCTGGCGTCTGCTCAATGCCTGGCTGGATGAAACCGGCGACCATGCCGGTGTGGCCGTGCTGCGCGCCGACCTCGTCTACCGCGCCACCGTGCGGGCGCTGGTGGCCCGGCTGCGCACGCAGGATGCGCCCCCCGATGCCCTGCCCGACGGCCCCGACTACCTGGCCCTGGCCGAGCGGCTGGCCCACCCCGCGCCGCCCACGCTGACCATCACGCACGGCCTGTCGGGCTCGGGCAAGAGCCACCAGGCCCTGCGCCTGCTGCAGGTCACCGGCGCCATCCGCCTGCGCGCCGACGTCGAGCGCAAGCGGCTGTTCGGCCTGCCTGCGCAGGCTCGCTCGCAAGACCACGTGCCCGGCGGCATCTACACCGCCGAGGCCACGCAGCGCACCTATGCCCACCTGATGGACGGCGCGGCCAAGCTGCTGCAAGCCGGCTGGCCCGTGATCCTGGATGCGGCCTTCCTGCGCCGGGCCGAACGGGTGGCCTGTCGCGCGCTGGCCGACCAGCACGGCGCCCGCTTCCGCATCCTGCACTGCGAGGCGCCACCGGCCGTGCTGCAGCAACGCCTGGCACACCGGGCCGCACAGGGGCAGGACCCGTCGGAGGCCGATGCCGGCGTGCTGGCACAACAGCAGGCATGGGCCGAGCCGATCACGGCCGACGAACTCCCCAGCGTGATGCCGCCCCCTTGAGTGCCTGACGCAGGCACGCCGCTTGCCGCTCGCACGCAGGAGGACATCACCATGCGATGGCAACAGGCCCTGTTCGGCGAACGTTCGCTCACCAAGGTGGCCGGTCTGTTCGTGGACCGCGCCAGTGCAGAAACCGCAGCCAGCCAATTGGTGCAAGGGGCCGGCTTCAGCGCGCCGCAAGTGCGTCTGCTGGGCCCGGAGGTCGGCAACCTGCGTGATCGCGATCTGCTCGCACGCCAGGTCGAACCCGAGCAGGGCGGCATCTGGCGCACCATCCTGCGCGCCCACCTCACGCTGGGCCTGCTCGGCGGTTTGGCCGGCACACTGCTGTTCGCAGGATGGTGGCTGTCCGGCGCCGCCGCCATCCGCAGCACCCCGTTCATGGCCTGGGTCAGCATGGCCGGCTTCGGTGCCACGTTCGGCCTGCTGGTGGGGGGCCTGCTGTCGATGCGGCCTGACCACGGACGCGTCATCAGCCGGGTGCGCCGCGCGCTGCGCCATGGCCGATGGGCGGTGGTCGTCCACCCAGTGGGCCCGGAGCAGACGCGCCTGGCCCTGGCCCGCCTGCGGCCCATCAGCCTGCGCGTGGTCCGCAGCTTCTGAGGGGCGGCACGCCTGTTGCCGGCTGGGCGCGCACGCCTTTCTTCCGCCATGCGCCCTGCCTCCAATCCCCCCACCCTGCCCGCCGGCACCGGCATCCCGAAACTGACGGCGTGGGACAGCACCCTGGCATGGCGTGCCGACCCGTATCGATTCCTGGGCCGCCAGGCTGCGCTGCTGGGCAGCGACGTGTTCGAGGCCCGATTGCTGCTTCAGCCCACGTTGTGCCTGACCGGCCCCCAGGCCGCCCGTCTGTTCTACGACGACAGCCTGTTCCAGCGACAGGGGGCCGCGCCCCCTGCCCTGGTCAGCACGCTGTTTGGCCAGGGGGGCGTACAGGGCCTGGACCACGCCCGGCATCGCCACCGCAAGGCGCTGTTCATGGCGATCACGGCGCCCGAACGCCTGCAGCGGCTCATCGAGCTGGTCCGCCGCGAATGGCTGGCCAGCCTGCACGACTGGATCCTCTCGCCCCCTTTCTCGCTGTACCGGGCCCTGCAGCCCGTGCTGGCGCGCGCGGTGTGTCAATGGGCCGGGGTGCCCCTGGCCGATGACGACCTGCCACGGCGCACCGCCCAGCTGGTGGCACTCTTCGAGGACGCCGCGGCCGGCCCCGTGGCCCACCTGCATGCACGCTGGGCCCGACGCCAGGCCGAGGCCTGGCTCACGCCGCTGATCGCCGCTGCGCGGACCGGGCACACCCGCCTGCCCACGGACACCGCGGCCCACGCCATCAGCACCCACCGGGATCTGGAGGGCCACCTGCTGCCGCCACGCGTCGCCGCCGTGGAGCTGCTCAATGTGCTGCGGCCCACGGTGGCCGTGTCGGTCTACATGACGCTGCTGGCCCACGCGCTGCACACGCATCCGGTCTGGAAAAGCCGGCTCGCGGGAGCGGCATCCGGTCCCGATGCCATGGGCTTCGTGCAGGAGGTTCGGCGCCACTACCCCTTCTTTCCGGCGGTGGCCGCGCGCGTGCGTGCCGATTTCGACTGGCAGGGCCTGCACTTCGAGGCCGGCCGCCGCGCGCTGTTCGACCTGTACGGCACCAATCACGATCCGCGCAGCTGGCCCGGGCCCGACACCTTCTCGCCCGAGCGCTGGGCCCGCCAGGCGGCATCGGCCGCCTTCGTTCCGCACGGCGGTGGCGATCCCCACCTGCAGCACCGCTGCCCCGGCGAAGACCTGACGGCCCGGCTGATGCTCCTCGCGCTCGACATCCTGCTGCACGTGATGCGCTTCGACGTGCCCGTGCAGCGCCTTGCGCTGAACATGCGCCGCCTGCCCGCCCTGCCCCGTGCGGGCTTCGTGATCGAACGCGTACGCCGCATCGCCTGATTGGACGAGCGTCGGTCATCTTCATCGTGCTGGCCAACCTGCGCGTGCGGGTGCGCTTCGTGCCGTCGCGGATCACCTCGCTGGCGATCGCGGCGGTCATCAACGGCCATCCCGCGGGGGATGCCTGACGCTCAGTCTGGGCGGTGCCCTCTCGTCCCACCCTCAGGCCACCTCGCTCGAGGCCCTGATGGCGCTGGCCGACGGCCAGTTGTACGAAGCGAAGCGCGCGGGGCGTCACACCCTGCGCATCGCCTGACCGCCCGCCAGGCCGCCCCGCAGGGCGACGTGACGGGCGGCATCAAGCCACTCAGCGTTGCTGGTCGTTGCGGCCTTGCTGGCTGCCACCCTGGCTGCTGCCTTGGTTGCTCCCCTGGTTGCCGCCCATGTTGCCGCCTTGTTGCTCGCGTTGCGAGCCCGGGATGTCCTGCTGCTGCTGGCCCGGGTTCTGGCCTTGCTGCCCCGGCTGCTGCTTGCCCGGCTGGTTCTGCTGGCTTTGCTGCTTCTGACCCTGGCCCTGTTGGCCTTGCTGGCCCCCTTGCTGACCTTGGGTGTTGGTGATGTCGTTGCGATTCTCAGCCATGGTGTTTCTCCTGACATGCCGGCGAGATTGCCGGCTACGATCAGTTCGGCAAGTCGCGTTCCCGCCCCCGTTGCGGCGGCACGCCCGCCCGGTCTGCACCCATGACGGCAAACATTGCCACCCCTTGCCGACGGGCGCTGTGCGCACAGTGAACAATCCCCTCCATGCTCGAACGCATCGTCGCCATCCTGTTCCCGCTGTTTGCCATCACCGCGCTCGGCTTCATCGTCGGCCGGCGCCTGCAGCCCGACCTGAGCCACGCCAACAAGCTCAACATGGACGTCTTCACGCCCGCCCTGGTCTTCTCGGCCATGGCCAGCAAGGATTTCCACCTGCTGAGCTTCGGCCCGCTGCTGCTCGCGGCTGCGCTGCTGATTCTGGGTTCGGGCGCCGTGGCATGGGGCGCGGCCCGCCTCACGGGCACCGCACCGCACACGCTGGTGCCACCCATGATGTTCAACAACTCGGGCAACCTGGGCCTGCCGCTGGCGGTGCTGGCGTTTGGCGACACGGCCCTGGCGCCGGCTGTCGCCATGTTCGTGGTCGCCAACCTGCTGCACTACGGCTTCGGCACCTGGTTGCTTGATCGCGATGCGCGGCTGCTCACCGTGTGGCGCACCCCCACCATCCTCGCTGCGCTGGCCGGCATTGCCGTCAGCATCTCGGGGCTGAGCGTGTGGCCGCCCCTGTTGACCGCCATCCGCATGGTTGGTGAGATCGCCGTGCCGCTGATGCTGCTGAGCCTGGGGGTGCGGCTGGCTGCCTCCCGCATCGAAGCCGTGCGCTTCGGGCTGTTCGGTGCAGTGCTGCGTCCGGTCAGCGGCATGCTGATCGCGTGGGCGTTGATCGCGGTGATCCCACTGCCGCCCATGCAGCAGGCCCTGCTGCTGGTGTTCGGCTCGCTGCCTCCTGCCGTGCTGAACTACATGTTCGCCGAACGCTACGGCCACGAGCCCGACAAGGTGGCTTCGGTGGTGCTGATCGGCAACCTGATGGCGCTGGTGTCGCTGCCGGTGGCCCTCGCCATGGCGCTGCAGTAAGCCCCTCGAGGCTCAGTCGTTGCCAGTGGCGCTCGAACGCATGAAGGTGTAGATGAAGCCCAGCCCCACGGTGCCACCCGTCGTGCGGCGCACCAGCGGGCTGTCCTCGTTGGCGGCGCCCGCCACGGAGTCGAGCCGGGCAAAACCGAACACGCGCCAGTCGGTGCCCAGCGGGCGCGACATCGAGGCGCCCAGGCGCCAGGCCACCAGGCCGGGCTGGGCCCGGTAGGCTGGCCGGTCGGGCAGCACCTCGCCGGGACGCACCTCGTAGAAGGTCGAGGCCAGCCGCCGGTCGGCAAACACGGCGCCCACACTGGCCCCGTACAACCACCCGCCCAGCGTCCGGCGCTCGAAGCGCAATTCGGGCTCGAAGGCCATGCCACGGTGCGCTGCCCCATCGCTCAGGTCGAACACACCCCGCACGGGCAGATCCAGGCGCCAGCGCCCGCCGCCCGGCCCGGCGCCCAGAAACCACTTCAACCGCGGGCCGAATTCGACCAGCGTACCGAGGTCCCGCATGCCATTGCGTGCGTCGATGTCGCGCGAGCGCGACCCGAACGATGCGGCAAAGCCGACGTCCAATTCATAGTTCTCGGTCTTGACCGCGCGCAGGCCGGCGGTCTCACGGTCAGCCCGCAGGAAACGCCCCCGATAGACGAAATACGGCAGCACCAGCCCGCGACGAACCTGTTGCTCGGACCCCGGATACGCCTGCTGCGACACCCCGATGCCGGCGGCCCCGACCTCCCACAGCGGCCGCAATCCCGGCCCGGCGGGTGCGTCGGCGCTGCCCGTGCCGGACACCTGTGCCGCGGCCAGCAACGGCGCCCCACACAGCACCGTCAGGGCGGCCCAGCGCTTCATCGACATGGCAGGCAGTGGGCGGGCAGAACGGGCAGACATAGGCACTCCGGCAGGCTTCATCGCGACAACCTTACCCCATGCCGGGCACCCCGTGTCCACCATGGGCAGACAGCCCTACACTGAGGCCTTTTTCGTCATCCGTCCGATCTTTCCATGAGCGACAACCACGCAGAACGCCCCGCCCTGCCCGACCATCTGGCCGTCGACCCCCGCAGCCCGCACCACGACCGCACCGTGCTGGCCCACGACATCGGCATCCGCTTCAACGACAAGGAGCGCCATGACGTCGAGGAATACTGCATCAGCGAAGGCTGGGTCAAGGTCGCCGCCGGCAAGACGGTGGACCGCAAGGGCCGCCCGCTGCTGATCAAGCTCAAGGGCAAGGTCGAAGTCTTCTACCGTTGAAGGCCACACTGCTGCACACCGTGCCGGTCTCTTCCTTTTCTCGCCCGCGCGCCCGCCTGCTGGCCGCGCTGCTGCTCGGCGCCGTGGCGCTTTCGGGCTGCAGCGCGCTGCAGCGCAACAAGCCCTATCCGCCGCAAGAACGCTTCGCGTCCGGCGAGACCTTCTCGCGCCTGTTCGATGCCCCACCGGCCGCGGTGTGCCGCTCGGCCCGGCTGGCTCTGCTCAGTCAGGGCTACCTCGTCACGGTGAACGACGCCGCCCTCGTCGAAGGCAAGAAGAACTTCCAGCCCGATGTCGGCTCGCACATCGAGATGGTGATCCGCGTGGTCTGCGTGCCGGATGGCGACGGTGCCATCAGCATGGCCTTTGCCGCCGCCGTGCAGGAGACCTACACCGTGCGCCGCGTCAGCAACTCGGCCAGCGTGGGCGTGGGCTCGGTGGGTTCGCTGTCCGTGCCCTTTGGTGAAACCAGCGAGGGTCTGACCCGCGTCGGCAGCCAGACCATCCAGCTCGGCGAGTTCTACGACCGCCTGTTCACGCTCATCAAGAGTTACCTTGCCATGGACAGCGTGCCCGCCGCGGCCGCCCCGACGCCCACACCCTGAACGCGCCACGGCCCGTCGGGAACACGGCTTGCCGCGCTTCCCGACATCCTTGCCAACGCGAAAGGGCGTCACCATGGAAGCCAGAGCCAAGTTCCTGGGGCACCCCGTGCACCAGATGCTGGTCGCCTTTCCGCTCGGCTTGCTGGGCGGCGCCGTGGCCTTCGACCTGCTGTACTGGGCGCTGGATCTGCCCGTGATGGCCGACGTGGCCTACTGGACCATGGCCGGGGGCCTGCTCGGCGGACTGGTGGCCGCGCCCTTCGGCTTCATCGACTGGCTGGCCATTCCCAAGGGCTCGCGCGCGCGCCTCGTCGGGCGTCTGCACGGGTTGGGCAACCTGGTGGTGATGGTCCTGTTTGCAGGCAGCTGGTGGACGCGTCATCAGCAGGCCGACCACGTCGCTCTGACCGGCACGGCCCTGTCGCTGGCCGGCGTTGCCTTGGCGCTGCTCACCGCGTGGCTGGGCGGCGAGCTGGTCAGCCGGCTGGGCATCGGCGTGTCGGACACGGCGCACATCGACGCCCGAAGCTCACTCGATGAGCGAGCATGATTTCATGCGCTTTCAATAGCCCGCCAGCAGCGCCGTCACCCGCCGGTTCATGAACCCCGGCGACAGCTTGGACAGCAGCGCGAACACCTTGGTCTGCAGCCCCACGTGCGTGTGCACCGGCAGGCCGGCGGCACGCCCCGTGGCCAGCTTCAGCACGGCCTGCGCCACGTCGTCGGCCGACAGCCGCACGCCCAGCCTCGACACCGTCTTCATCTGTGCCACGTCGTTGCGCACCATGGCGGTGTCCACGAACAGCGGCAGCAGGTCGACCACGCGGATGCCCTGCGCCTGCCATTCGATGTCCAGCGCCTCGGTCAGGCTGCGCACCGCTGCCTTCGTGGCCGAGTAGGACGCCAGCATCGGCTGCCCATACAGCGCCGACGCCGAACACATGTTGATCACCCGGCTGCCCGGCGTGCGCTGCAGGTAGCCGTGCGCCGCATGGCAGCCATTGAGCACGCCCTTCAGGTTCACGTCGATCACGGCGTGGTGGCGACCGATGGCGGTGCCCTCGAACGGCGCCGTGGCCGAGATCCCCGCGTTGTTGAACAGCACATCCAGCCGCCCACCCGCGGCGCGCCAGAAGTCGGCCAGCACCCCAGCCCACGCAGCCGCATCCACCACGTTGAGCGCAACGGCATGCGCCTGCGTCTCGCCGATCTCGCGCGCCAGGGCCTGCACGGCGGCTTCATCGACATCGCTCAGCCCCACGAACCAGCCGGCCCGCGCCAGACGCAGGGCCGTGGCTCGCCCGATGCCCGCGGCCGCTCCGGTGATGAAGGCGGCCGGCCGCGACGACACAGTGGAAGGTGCGATGCTCATACCTGCTCCTTGGCCTGAAGCCGATCAAGTTGAAACCGCCGGGACAGCATCCTGTCCAGAAGGCGAACGGGCAGCCAGCGTGCCAGGAAGGGCAAGAGGCTGCTCTTGGGGCCCAGGCGCACCACCGGCGGGCAATCGGCCTGCGCCAACCGCTCGACGAGCAGGCGGGAGAAGGTCTCGGCCGGCATGGCGTCGGCCTGGCTTTCGTTGGCGCGGCCCATCACGCCGGCCTTCACAGCCTGGTAGGGCGAATCGGGCGCGAGGTGCACGCGGTGGGCCGCCGTGTCGCCAAAGCCCGAGCGGATGCCGCCCGGCTGCACGGTCACCACCCGCACGCCCAGCGGCTGCAACTCCATGCGCAACGCGGTGGAGGCCGCATTGAACGCCGCCTTGCTCGCGCAATACGGGCCCGCAAACGGCGTGGTCAGCACGCCCGACACGCTGCTGATGTTGACCACCAGCCCGCGCCCGCGCGCCACCATGGCCGGGGCCACGGCGCGCGTCAGCGCCAGCGGCGCAAACACGTTCACATCGAACTGGCGCTGCCATTCTTCGGCCGGCACATCCAGCATCGGGCCCATGGCGCCGTAGCCCGCGTTGTTCACCAGCGTGCCCACACCCAGGCCCTGTTGCGCCAGATCGGCCAGCAGCGCCGCCACGGCGACCGCGTCGGTCACGTCCAGCGTGCGCGTCATCAGGCCTTCGCGGGCCAGGTCTGCCAGCGTTTCGGCGCGGCGCGCGGTGGCGCACACACGCTGGCCCTGCTGGTGAAAGGCCCGCGCCAGGGCCTGGCCGATACCGGATCCGCAGCCGGTGATCAGCACCACTTCGTCACTGTGCTTCATGAGGGGTTCCATCTTTTGCAGCAGCGCATTCTGCGGGCGATCGCCGCGCCTGCCAGCCGGGGCTAACGCGAAGCCGACTGCGCTGCGAGTGCCCGGCGCGACGCCACCGCCAGCACCAGCGCGAAGCCCACAACCTGAGCCAGTGCCACGCTCAGGGTGGCCGTCTGCGCCACGAAGCCGATCAGCGCCGGCCCGCCCATCATCCCGAAATAACCCATGGCCGACACGAAGGCGATGCCGGCCGCCGGCGCCACACCCGGCACCTGCGCCGCTGCCACGAACAGCAGCGGCACCACATTGGCCAGGCCCAGCCCCACCAGCGCGAACCCGGCCAGCGCCAGCCACAGGTTCGTGGCCAGCAAGGCCGCCGTCATCCCGAAGGCGGCCAGCAGCGCGCTGGCCCGCAACAGGCGTGGCGCCGGCAGGCGCGCCCGCACCCAGTCACCGCCAAAACGCCCCGCCGCCATGGCCCCGGAAAAACTCGCATAGGCCCAGGCCGCACTGCCCTGGTCCACCTTCAGTCCGTCGCGCACATACAGCACGCTCCAGTCGTACATGGCCCCCTCGCACAACAGGCCGAGGGCCGACAGCACGCCCAGCAGCACCAGCGGCCCGTGGCCCCACTGGAACCGCGCATCGCCGCCCGCGGGCGCCACACCGCGCGCCATGCGGTGCGCGCCCCATGCCGCCAGCGCCCAGCACGCCAGCGCCGAGGCCCACAGGTGGTGCTCGGCCGCCATGCCGGCCCGCAAGGCCACGGCCCCCAGGCCCGCGCCCACCAGCCCGCCTGCGCTGAACAGGCCATGAAAGCCGCTCATCAAAGGGCGGCCCGCCTGTTGCTCGATGTCGTTGGCGACCACGTTCATCGCCACATCGAACGAACTCGAGACCAGCCCGAACGCAAACAACAGCGCCAGCACCCAGGCAAAGTCCTGCCCCAGCAGCAAGGCGGCAATCGCCACCGCCCCGGCCGCCCCGCCCACGAACAACACCCGCCGCGGGCCGAAGCGGGCGATCACCCGGCCCGCCTGCGTGAGGCCCACGCACGCGCCCAGCCCGGTGGCCAGCATGGCCATGCCCAGCGCCTGCTCGCCCACGCCGTAATGCGCCTTCACCGTCGGGATGTGCACACCCCAGGTCGCGAACAGCGCGCCTGCGGAGAAGAACAGCGCCCGCACGCCGGCGGGCGCGCTGCGATGCAGATCGGAGGCCGCGTGCGTCATCGGTTGTCGGCCCGGGTGGCGGTGGCCGCCGGTGCAGGCGCCCCCAGCGCACTGCCGGCCGAGGCGCCCACCACACAGGCAATGGCCGCCCACTGCAGCGCGCTCAGGCGCTCACCCAGCATGAAGAAGCCCACCAGCGCCGCCACCGCGGGCGAGGCGCTCACCAGCAGGCCGAACACATGGCGCGGCAGGCGCCGCAAGGCCACCATCTCCAGTGAATACGGCGCGGCGCTCGACAGCACCGCCACGGCCAGCCCGGTCAGCAGCACACCGGGCGCCAGCAAGGCCGATCCCGCCTGGGCCACGCCCAGCGGCAAGGTGAAGGTGGTGGCGACCAGCATGCCCCACGCCGCCGCCTGCCCACCGGGCAGGGCCGAGGCCCGCTTGCCAAACACGATGTACAGCGCCCAGCAGGCCGCTGCGGCAGCGGCCCACACCATGCCCACCGGATCGAGCCCCGTGGCCCCGCGCACCGGCAGCAAAGGCAGCAACCCCGCCACCGCCAGCACCACCCACAGCACATCCCGCGGCCGGCGCGAGCCGAACAGCGCCACGGCCAGCGGCCCCGTCACCTCGATGGCAATGGCCACGCCGATGGGAATGCGCGCCATCGCCTGGTAGATGCACAGGTTCATCAGGCCCAGCATGGCGCCATAGGCGATCAGATCGGGCAGCGCGCGGCGGCCCGGCCACGTGCGCCACGGCCGCCACACCGCCATCAGGATCACCGCCGCGATGGACACGCGCAGCGCCGTCACCCCCTCCGCGCCCACCAGCGGAAACAGCCCCTTGGCCGACGCCGCGCCCACGTACTGCGACAGCAGCGACGCCAGCAGACAGCCCAAGGGCCAGGCCACAGAGGAAGAGTCGGACACGACAGAGGCGCGTGCGGCGCTGGGGTTCATGCAAGCGATGCTAGCCGAGGGCCATGGCCCTCCGGGGGGAAGGCCCTGCCCCGCGTCAGCCTGCCAGGAAGCGGGCGATGCGCTGGGCCATCGCGTCGGGCTGCTCGCGGTGCGGCACATGGCCGGTGGCCGGCAGGATGTCGGTCTGCACCGGGCCGCGGCTGTGCTCGGCCACACGCAGCGCGTGCGCCGGGCTGCCGAACTCGTCGTCCTCGCCGTGAATGGCCAGCGCCGGGCATGTAATCTGCGCCAGCACGCCGTTCAGCGTCCAGCCGGCAAAGTCCGGATCCAGCCAGGTGCCGATCCAGGCATCGAGCACCCAGTCCGCCTTCGGGCCGTGGTAGCGCGAGATGCGGTCGACCTGGGCCGGGTCCGAGAACTGCACCTTGGCGGCGCGCACGCCGTCCAGCGTCTTGTCTTCCACAAAGGTCTGCGCGGCGATGCTGATCAGCGCCTCGCACTCGGGCGTGGTGGCTGCCACGTTGATGGCCATGCCGCCGCCCACGCTGTGGCCGAGCACCGCAAAGCGGCCCACGCCCAGCTGCTCGCGCACATGGGGCAGGTACAGGCGGGCCTCTTCGGCCACGAAGTCGTGGCTGGGCCGGGCCGGGCGCGCGTCCGAACGGCCGAAGCCCAAGCGGTCGTACGCGACCACGCGACGGCCGGTGGTGCGGCACAGCAGCTCGGGAAACCCGCGCCACAGCTCGATGCAACCCAGCGAATCGTGCAGCAGCACCAGCGGCACGCCGGTTTCAGCATCGGCGGGCGGCGTCCATTGGCGCGCGAACAGGCGGCCTTGCGGGTGGGTGATCCAGTGGTCGGAAACGGTGGGGGTGAAGGACATCGGAGAACCTGTACTGCAGATCAGGAGAAAGGCAGGCGCGTCAGGCCTGGCCGCCGCGCGAGCGCCACCACGTCTCGACGTAGAGCGCCTCGACCTTGGCGCGCGCCCACGGCGTGCGGCGCAGGAACTTCAGGCTGGACGCCACGCTCGGGTCATGCGTGAAGCAGCGGATGGGAATGAGGTGCCCCAGCTCGGCCCAGCCGTAGTGGTCGGCCAGGCATTCCACGATGTGTTGGAGGGTGGCGCCGTGGAGGGGGTTGTGGGGTTGGTTGTCCATATCGGATCGCTGGCGAAAGAGGATATGGCCGCAACAATTCAGAATAGCGATCAAATCGATACCCCACTCATTCGACCGCACCACGAGGAAACTCTCAATTATATATCAAGAGACAGGGCTAATCCAGTCGACTATTATACCCTTCTCATTCATCCTAAGTACTGAGTTTCCACGGCCAATCTCGCCAGAACGAAAAGAATCCATTCTCCGCTCGAGAGCCGAAACCCCTCTGTATCGCTTGACACGGCGGCCATCAAGATACTCATCCCATACCTTATCAACCCCATTCCACTCGATCACTCGAAGCTTCGCTTTGGAACTCAAGAAATCCACTTGATTAAAAGAGCTCGATCTACCCGACGCAACATCCGAGGCATGGTGATACGCATACTGACTCAAGCAAGCATCGAAGCATGCAGCAAACACCGGAATTCGCCTCCTGACATCTTCAGAAAAATCGGCAACAAGGTAGTTTTGAGGAAATGCGTGCGCAGCCGAATGCCTCTTTTTAGCCAAGGCCCCAAAAATCGAAAATATATTACCTGAGATCGCCACCCGAAAAACTTGCCCAACGTGGTCAACCGCTTTCTCGACTTCACCAAAACCAACAGCCTCAAGCAAAGCCTTGACGGCCCCATCAGAAATATTTGATGAAGAGCGACCAAAAAAATACTCTGAAGGGACAAACCTCCCGTTCTCCCCCGTTTGCCCAAGAAGCATCCCTTCAAGTTGAACAATAAAACCTCGGTCGGCCTTCTCAGCCCTCTCCAAAGAAAAGTTAAGCCCTTTCAAAGTCCCAATCAGAATAGCTGACTGCAACGCACCCGGCAAAGCAGAGAAAGGAACATTTTGACTCCCCAACCAGTGCAGAACCTCGTAAGCTCTCCGCCGAACAAAGTCCTCCAAGACGGAAAATGCAACCACGGAAAGCCCATTCAACCTCAGATGCGCTGCACTTCGATTATTTCCAAGCTGCGCTGATGTCAGGTTTGGCATCTGGTCAGCCTCTTCCCGCAAACTGGTGAGCGCTGCCCAAAAATCGTCAAATGCACTCTTCACGATTCCCTCAGAGCAGCGAGAATTCGCGACACCCGATCTCGCACGAACGAAGGGGTGTTTGTGCCTTGCCTTACTATGCGCTCAAAGGTGACATCCAAGAAAAGATCGGAGGTTGTTTTGAGAACTTCTGCTCTCTTGCTCTTCGCCGCAATTAACTCGACTTCAGTCAATTCGTTCACGGCGAGCATTTCAGCGTCATAAACACCAGCCAAGAATTGATCTCTCCAACCAGCCCCAGTGAACCTCTGAAATGCATGATCACCCCAAATTTCCTGACAAGCCCCGAGCGCCCTAAGAAATTTTTCCTTTAAAGCCTCCAAGACGCTCTCGGACGCGTTCATATTGCGAACCATACAAGCATCGAGCTCATCTCGGAGCGAGCCGGAGAAGTGTTTCCAAGACTCACTTAACGCAAAAAACCGGAGAACATATTCAGCATCCGCCATTTGCACATAAGCAGGCGACTTATCGTTTTCAATCTTAAGTTGCGACCTCAGGAACGGCTGATCGGAAAGTTTGTAAATCAGGTCACTGAACTCCCCCCGATAAGCCACCTTTCGCAGCTCTTGGGGCAACATCGGTTCTCCGCCGCGATTGAGGCGGGTGAAAACCTCAAACTTTAGATTAGGGTCGGACTGCTTCAGCAAAGTCACAACGCGAACATACGGCCTTATATTAAGCGCATTCCGGAGATCCTCTGGCAGACTCTCAAAATCGTACCCCTCCAACTCACCGAAAGTCTCCAAACCCTTGAGTTTCAGCTTTTCAGCCATAAAAGCGTGAATTGCTGTCAAGCGCTGCTTTCCGTCCACTACCGAGTACTGACCGTATGAATTCTCCGCCAAATAAATGGGAGGCACGGGCACATTCATCAGGAACGACTCGATCAACGCCGACTGCTTCACAGCATCCCAACGTTGCCGACGCTGAAAATCAGGCGCCAAATCTATTGCAGCTTTACCCTTGGAGTCTGGCTTTAGCATGCCAGCAAGAGAAGAAAGCGAAAGGTCGGCAGTTTGATAAACCAGCCGATCCTGCGCCTTAAGAAACCTATCCAAAATGGCAGATTCCTTGTCCATCGTTTTCATTGCTTGCGGCTTAGCCATTAGACACCTTAAAGTGACACCACATGAAATCTCTTACCTGATCCGATTAACGGAAGCCCCAAAAGCGCTACTCTATCAGCCGCCTCCCCCTAAAAGCTTCATCACACGAATGCTGCAGATCAGGAATCCAACAAAGGACTCCGACTCTGTACACCGTGGGCAAATGACTCGATTTAAGAGCCACCAGTCCGGCAATCTAGCGGGATCGCCGCATTCATCACTGTAAAGGCGACCATACATCACTCCACCGTCACACTCTTCGCCAGATTCCGCGGCTTGTCCACATCCGTCCCCCGCGCACACGCCGTGTGATACGCCAGTAACTGCAGCGGCACCACGTGCAAGATCGGTGACAGCGCGCCATAGTGCTCCGGCATGCGGATCACGTGGATGCCCGGCTCGGCTTGGATGTGCGTGTCGCCGTCGGCGCACACGTACAGCTCGCCGCCCCGCGCGCGCACTTCCTGCATGTTGCTCTTGAGCTTTTCCAGCAGCGCGTCGTTCGGGGCCACGGTCACCACGGGCATCTCGGCGGTCACCAGTGCCAGCGGTCCATGCTTCAGTTCGCCGGCCGGGTAGGCCTCGGCGTGGATGTAGCTGATTTCCTTGAGCTTGAGCGCGCCTTCCAGCGCGATCGGGTAGTGCAGCCCGCGGCCCAGGAACAGCGCGTTGTCCTTGCGCGCAAAGGCTTCGGCCCAGGCCATCACCTGCGGCTCCAGCGCCAGCACGGCCTGCAGCGCGGCGGGCAGGTGGCGCATGTCCTTCAGGTGCTCGGCTTCGGCTTCGGGGCTCAGTTGCCCGCGCAGCTTGGCCAGCGTCAGCGTCAGCAAAAACAGGCCGGCCAGCTGCGTCGTGAAGGCCTTGGTCGAGGCCACGCCGATCTCGGCGCCCGCCCGCGTCACGTAGGCCAGCTTGCATTCGCGCACCATGGCACTGGTGGCCACGTTGCAGATGGTCAGCGTGTGCTCCATGCCCAGGCTGCGCGCGTGTTTCAGCGCGGCCAGCGTGTCGGCCGTCTCGCCCGACTGGCTGATGGTCACGATCAGCGTGCGTGCATCGGGCACGCTGTCGCGGTAGCGGTACTCGCTGGCAATCTCCACATTGGTCGGGATCTTCGCAATCGACTCCAGCCAGTACTTCGCGGTCGAGCCCGAGTAGTAGCTCGTGCCGCACGCCAGGATCAGCACGCGGTCGATCTGGCTGAACACGGCCTCGGCCTGCTCACCGAACAGCGTGGGCGTGATCGCCTCGACGCCTTCGAGCGTGTCGGCAATGGCGCGCGGCTGCTCGAAGATTTCCTTCTGCATGTAGTGGCGATACGGGCCCAGCTCGACCGCGCCGCTGTGTGCCGTCACGGTGCGCACGGGGCGCTCGGCGGCGTCCACGCGCTGGTGCTCGGCGCTGCCGGGCGCGCGGTGCTCGATCCAGTGGCGGCCGGGCTGCAGGTCGACCACGTCGCCCTCTTCCAGGTACACGATCTGGTCGGTCACGCCGGCCAGCGCCATGGCGTCCGACGCCAGGAAGCGCTCGGTGTCGTCCGCGCCGCCCACGCCCATGATGAGAGGCGAGCCCTGGCGGGCACCGACCACGCGCTGCGGTTCGTCGCGGTGGAACACGGCAATGGCGTAGGCGCCGGTCAGGCGCAGCGTGGCGGCCTTCACCGCGGCAAACAGGTCGCCGTCGTAAAGGTGGTCGACCAGGTGGGCGATGACCTCGGTGTCGGTCTGGCTCAGGAACACGTAGCCGCGGGCCTGCAGTTCGGCGCGCAGCGCTTCGTGGTTCTCGATGATGCCGTTGTGCACCAGGGCCACGCGGCCCGGCTTGGTGTCGGCCGCATCGGCGCCCGGGCCGTGCGAGAAGTGCGGGTGGGCGTTGTGAACGGCCGGCGCGCCGTGGGTGGCCCAGCGGGTGTGGGCGATGCCCAGCGGGCTGTCGATGCCTTCGTCGCGCGTCTGGGCGGCCAGCTCGGCCACGCGCTCGGTGCTGCGCGAGCGGCGCAGCGCGCCATCCTGCAGCACGGCCACGCCGCACGAGTCATAGCCTCGGTATTCCAGGCGCTTGAGGCCCTCGACCAGAACCGGAACGATGTTGCGCGCCCCGACGGCGCCGACGATGCCACACATGTTTGGATGCTCCTGCGCGTTGTTGCGCCTGGAGACGATGCTAGCGCGGGTAACGTGGTGTTTTCTTTCGTTTTGATGCCATTTTCGGAAAGGAAATCCACCAAAGATTCTCACAAAACAAAGTACTCCAAATACTCGATCTTGATGAAATAATCTCTCATCATGAGCGCCATCGAACTCGACGACACCGACCTCCGCCTGCTGCGGCTGTTGCAGGAAGACGCCAGCCTGTCCAACCAGGCGCTGGCCGATCTGGCGGGGCTGTCGCCCGCGACCTGCCACCGCCGTGTGCGCCGCCTGCGCGACGAAGGCGTGATCGAGCGCGAGGTGGCCATCCTGTCGCCCACCCGGATGGCCGAGGCGCTGGGCTGGGGGTTGACTGCGTTGGTGGAGATCACACTCGACCTGCAGACGGCCGAGGCACTCGACGCCTTCGAGGCCCGCGCCGTGCAGGAGGCCGCGGTGCAGCAGGTGTGGCGGGTGTCGCCCGGGCCGGATTTCGTGCTGGTGGTGCAGGTGGCCGACATGCCGGGCTACCAGGCGCTGGCGCAGCGCCTGTTCACCGCCGACCACCGCGTGCGCACGGTGCGGGCGTTCTTTGCCACCAAGCGGGCCAAGTTCGGCACGGCGTGGCCCGTGCCTGACAGGGTGCGCTGAACCCGCGCTCGCAGCCGGGCTGCCTCAGGGTGCCGACGCGGCCAGTTCGGGCGCCAGCGGGTCCACCAGGTGGGCCTCGGTGCGCAGGCGCAAGGGCTTGCCATCAAGCATGTGCTGGGCCTCGGCACGGACAGCGGCCGGCGTACGCGGCGCCCCGGCCGGGCGATCCAGCAACGGCAGCACCTTCAGCAGCTCTTCGTCGCTCATGCGCGAGAGTTCTTCCACGGTCGGCGGGCGACGCCCGGCCAGCACCTCGGGGGCCGCCGGTGTCGCGCCCGCGGTCTGCAGGGGTGCGACAGCGGGCGGCGGCTCCGCCTCCGAGGTGGCGGCAGCCGCGGTCGATGCGGCGCGCACCGGCGCCACGTCCCCATAGCCCTGCGCGGGTTGCGCGGGTTGCGCCAGGTAGTGGTCCGACAGCGCCCGGTCCATCTGGCTCTGCGTCTTCACCTGCCACACCCAGGCGCCCAGCAGCGTGCCCAGCAACAGCAAGGTCACGCCGCCACCCACGGCCAGCCGCGGCGAAGGCGGCCACCAGTGCGGCACTTCTTCCACGCGAGGCGCCAGCCAGTCCATGTCCACACGGGTTGCCGGGCCTTGGCGGGCATCGTCCTCGTCGTCCTGATCGGGCTCGGTGGCCGCTGGCTGCAGGCTGGCGTCGTAACTGGCCCGCGCACGCGGATCGATCAGGATCTCGTAGGCGGCGTTCAACGCCACCATCTGCGCGTGCACCTCGTCCCCCGGGCCCTTTGCCCCACCGTGGCGATCGGGGTGCAGGCGCGCGGCCAGCACACGGTACGCAGCCCGGATCACCTCGGGCGGCGCATCGGGCGCCACCTTCAAACGCTGGTAATGGGTCAAGGGCGAGGACATCCTGGGTTACTTCATGCGGGCACGCGGCATGTTAGCGGTTGAAACCGCGCCGGAACATCGCCTGAATCAGCGCTTCGTTTTCTGGGGGCGAACCCATCCAGAAAGCGACACCTGCTTGGCGCGTGCCACGGTCAGTTGCCCCGCGGGCGCGTCCTTGGCAATCGTGCTGCCGCCGCCGATGGTGGCGCCGTCGCCCAGGGTGATCGGGGCGATCAGCACGCAGTTCGAACCCACGTGCACGTCGTTGCCGATCACGGTGCGGTGCTTGTTGGCGCCGTCGTAGTTGGCCGTGATGGAGCCGGCGCCGTAGTTCACGCGCTCACCCACGGTGGCATCGCCCAGGTAGGCCAGGTGGTTGGCCTTGGCACCGCGGGCCAGCGTGCTGTTCTTCACCTCGACGAAGTTGCCAATGTGCACTTCCGGGCCGAGCTCGGCACCCGGGCGCAGTCGGGCAAACGGGCCGATCAGGGCGCCCTCGCCCACCGTCGCGCCCTGGGTGTCGCCGTCGATGTGGGTGAAGGCGTGGAGGACCGCACCGGCGCGGATCTCGGCGTTGCGGACCACGCAGTTCGGACCGATGCGCACGCCGTCACCCAGCACCACATGGCCTTCGAACACGCAGTTCACGTCGATCTCGACGTCCTGGCCGCAGCGCAGCGTGCCGCGCAGGTCGAAGCGCGCCGGGTCGGCCAGGCGCACGCCGTCGGTCATCAGGCGCTCGGCCTGCACGCGCTGGTAGCGGCGCTCCAGGTCCGCCAGTTGCGCCGGGCTGTTGACGCCCAGCACCTCGACTTCATCGCGCGGCTGTGCGGCCACCACGGGCACGCCATCGGCGCGGGCCATGGCCACCACGTCGGTCAGGTAGTACTCGCCCTGGGCGTTGTCGTTGGTCAGGCGGCTCAGCCAGCCCTTCAGCAGCCGGGTGGGCGCGGCCATCATGCCTGTGTAGACCTCGTTGATGGTGCGCTGCTCGTCGGTCGCGTCCTTGTGCTCGACGATGGCCAGCACCTTCTCGCCCCAGCCGTCACGCACGATGCGGCCATAGCCGGTCGGGTCATCCAGCCGGATGGTGAGCAGGGCCAGGTGTTCGCCTGCGCACGCCTGCACGAGGGCCGCCGCGGTGGCGGCCTCGATCAGCGGGGTGTCGCCGTTGAGAATGAGCGTCACGCCATCGTCGGGCAACACCGGCACCGCCTGCTGCACGGCGTGGCCGGTGCCGAGCTGCGGCTCCTGGCGCACGAAGTGCAGCGGCGCGCTGGCAAAGGCGGCCTGCATGGCCGACTCGACCTGCTCGGCGCCGTGGCCCGTGATCACGATCTGACGGGCGGCCCCCAGCGTGGCGGTGGTGCCGATCACATGCGACAGCATGGGCCGGCCGGCCAGCGTGTGCAGCACCTTCGGGCGCGTGGATTTCATGCGGGTGCCTTTGCCCGCGGCCATGATGACGATGGAAAGTGACATGAACGACGATGTGGATTGGGGTCAGGGTGTCGGCTGCAGCGGCACGATCACGGTGCGCGGCCCCAGTGTCAACGGGAAATCTTTCAGGGCGGCATCGAACAGCGGCCCGTACAGCGCCGGGTCGGCCGAGCCCAGGCGGCCCAGGCTGGCCCGCGCCTCGTGCAGCACCGCGTGGGTGCGGCGGTCGCGCACGACCACGCCCACCAGCATCTCGACGTAGGGCTGCTCCATGCGGTAGCTCAGCGCCAGCCCGCCGCCACCGGTGCCCCACCAGCCGCCCACGCCGGGCCGGCCCCAGGGGTGATACCAGTAGGGGGCGCCGCCCCAGAAGGGGTCGTAGCGCGGGGTGACGCGGGTCGAGGCCGTGAGCTGCACGGTGTAGACCGCCTGATCGGGACCGCTGGCCAGCGTGAAGCCGTGCGAAGCAAGTGCCGGCGCGGCCGCAGCCTCGAGCTGGCCGATCTGGTCCGCGGCATTGGCCTGTGAAGGCAGCCGGTCGAACACGTAGGGGCCCGGGCTGCGGGTGGCCGGCCAGTCGCCAAAGGTCTGCACCTCGGTGCGCACCTCATTGAGCGCCGCACACCCCTGCAGCGCCAGCATCGCCACGCACAACAGCCCCCCGGTCAACCAGCGGAGGGCAGAAAACCGGGTCGTGCGGGCGGTGGTCATGGTCAGACTTCCTTGCTGCGGATCGGGATGGACTTGATCGACACGCTGGCCTCGGCGGGCAGCCCCACCTCGGGCGTGTCGCCACAACCTTCATCTTCGTCGAAAGCAATGTCCCCACCGGCTTCGGGCCTGCCCGTCGCCTTGATGGTCTCGAACGGGTAGAGCTTGCGGTCCATCAGGTGCGAGGGCACGACGTTGGACAGCGCGGTGAACATGTTGTCCACGCGGCCAGGGAACTTGCGGTCCCACTCGTTGATCATTTCGCGCATCTGCTGGCGTTGCAGGCCGTCCTGGCTACCGCACAGGTTGCACGGGATGATGGGGAACTCGCGGTGCTCGGCGTACTTCGCCAGGTCCTGCTCGCGGCAGTAGGCCATCGGGCGGATCACGACGTGCTCGCCGTTGTCCGTCACCAGCTTGGGCGGCATGCCCTTCAGGCGCGAGCCGAAGAACATGTTCATGAACATGGTCTGCAGGATGTCGTCGCGGTGGTGGCCCAGCGCGATCTTGGTGCAGCCCAGTTCCTTGGCCACGCGGTAGAGGATGCCGCGGCGCAGGCGCGAGCACAGGCTGCACGTGGTCTTGCCCTCGGGCACCACGCGCTTGACCACGCTGTAGGTGTCCTGTTCTTCGATGCGGAAGGGCACGCCGACCTTGGTCAGGTACTCGGGCAGCACGTGCTCCGGAAAGCCGGGCTGCTTCTGATCCAGGTTGACCGCGACGATCTCGAACCGGATGGGCGCCCGCCGCTGCAGGTTAATCAGGATGTCGAGCATGCCGTAGCTGTCCTTGCCGCCGGACATGCACACCATGACCTTGTCGCCGTCTTCGATCATGTTGAAGTCGGCGATGGCCTGGCCCACCTCGCGGTGCAGGCGCTTGCGCAGCTTGTTCATCTCGTGCGCGTGCTTGCGGGCGCGGGCGGCCTCTTCGGCCTCCTGGGCGCTTTGCTGCACCGCCTGGGCCACGGGCACACCGGCCTTGGCCTCGACCGCCAGGGCGGCACGGGCAAACAGCAGGGCGTCGTCCACCATGCGGTCTTCTTCGTCGGGCGTGTGGAAACTCAGGTGGGTGGACATGGGGGCGGTGGCATCGGTCATAACCGGGTATTTTCGCCGATCCCGGCAAACCGCGTGCTCACCACTGCCCGGTTTCCATGCGGATGGCCACCTCGCAGTCGTCAAAGATCTCCAGCTTGGCAATCTTCACGCGCACGCCGAGCACGCCGGGCAGGTCCATCAGGCGCTTGCACAGCTTGCCGATCAGGGTCTCGAGCAGGTTGGTGTGCTCGGACTGGCACTCTTCGATGATGATGGCGCGCACCTTGCGGTAGTCCAGCACATTGAGCAGTTCGTCGTCGCGCGGCAGCAGGGGCTGGCTGCCCATGTTGAGCTCGGCGTCAACCTGGATGGGCTGCGGCGCGTCGATTTCGTGGTCAAGCACACCGAGGCTGGCGTCGAAGCGCAGGCCGGTGAGGGTCAGGATCTGGTTGCCTTTGGTCAGGGACATGGCTCGCGCTCACATCATGGAAAAGTCGCGCTCGAAGCGCTGGAGGTGCTGGCCGCCATCGACCAGCAGCGTGGTGCCCGTGATCGAGCGGTTGGTCAGCGCGAAGGCCACGGTCGCGGCCACGTCTTCCGGGGTGGACGAGCGCCCCAGCGGCGACAGCGCATGCGCCTGCTGGAAGGCCTCGCCCTGCAGCCACTCGCTGGTCAGCGTGAGGCCCGGCGCCACGCCCACCACCCGCACGCGGGGCGCCAGCGCCAGCGCCAGCAGCGTGGTGGCGGATTCGAGCGCAGCCTTCGACAGCGTGTAGCTCAGGAAATCGGGGTTCGGGTTCCACAGCTTCTGGTCGAGCAGGTTGACGACCGCCCCCGCCCCACCCTCGTTCACGCCGCGCTCGGCCAGGTGCGCCGCCAGCGCCTGCGCCAGCACGATGGCCGGTGCGGTGTTGGCGCGCAGGTGCTTTTCCAGCGCGGCGTAGGTGAAGGTGGCCGCGTCGTCGTACTCGAAGGTGGAGGCGCTGTTGACCACGGCATCCAGCCGGCCGAAGGCCTGCACCGCGGCGGGCAGCAGGCCCCGGCAGGCGGCTTCGTCAGCCAGGTCTGCCGCCAGCACCACGGCCTGGCGGCCCAGTGCGCGGACGTCGGCGGCGGTCTGCTCGGCTTCGGTGCGCGAGGCGCGGCAGTGCACGGCCACATCCCAGCCCTGGCGGGCCAGCGTCAGCGCAATCAGGCGCCCGAGGCGCTTGCCGGCCCCCGTGACGAGCACGGCCGACGCAGCAACAGAGGGAAGTGTGGAAGACATGGACTTTCTACAATGCAGCGATGAACCGCCCGAACCCATCCGGCCAGAGTGTAGTGGCCGCCCCCGTCTCCAGCGAGCCGCTGGCCCGCCTGATCGCCCACGAGATCCGCGCACGGGGCGGGTGGATGCGCTTCGAGCGCTTCATGGAACTTGCGTTGTATGCGCCCGGGCTGGGCTATTACACGGGCGGCCGACGGGTGCTGGGCAGCATGCCGCAGGACGGCAGCGACTTCGTGACCGCCCCCGAATTGACGCCGTTGTTCGGCCAGCTTCTGGCCCGCCAGGTGGCCCAGGCGCTGGAGGCCACCGGCACCACCGAGGTGTGGGAGTTCGGCGCCGGCACGGGCGCGCTGGCCGAGCAGCTGCTGGGCGAGCTGGGTGATCGGATCACCCGCTACACCATCGTCGACCTGTCGGGCACGTTGCGCGACCGCCAGCATCAGCGCCTGCTGAAGGCCCATCCCGCGCTGGTCCACAAGGTGGTCTGGGCCGACAGCCTGCCCGACGAACTGACGGGCGTGATCGTGGGCAACGAGGTGCTGGACGCCATGCCGGTGCACCTGCTGACCTGGAATGGCGAACACTGGCTGGAGCGCGGCGTGGCGCTGGCCGACGCCGCCACAGCGGATGACGACGTGCCGCGCTTTGCCTGGGCCGACCGCCCCGCCCCGGAGGGCGCACGCCCGCCCACCGATCACCCGGACAGCACCTACCCGCCCGGCACCGTGACGGAAACCCACGGCCAGGCCGAAGCCTTCGTGGCCACGCTGGCCCAGCGCATGGCGCGCGGCGCGGCCTTCTTCATCGACTACGGCTTCCCCGAGTCCGAGTACTACCTGCCCCAGCGCCACGGCGGCACGCTCATGTGCCACCACCTGCACCAGTCGGACCCTGATCCGCTGAGCAGCGTGGGCCACAAGGACATCACCGCCCACGTGAACTTCACCGGCATCGCGCTGGCCGGCCAGGAGGCCGGGTGGGAGGTACTGGGTTACACCAGCCAGGGGCGCTTTCTGACCAACTGCGGGCTGGGCGAGGCACTGGCCAGCACCGGCGAGGCCTGCACCGCCGACCAGCTGAAGGCCCGCGCCGCCCTGCAGATGCTGGTGGCCGAGCACGAAATGGGCGAGCTCTTCAAGGTGATCGGCTTCGTGAAGGGACCCTGGTTCGACGCGATCGGCTTCGAGCACGGCGACCGGACGCACATGCTGTGACCCCCGGGGTCGCGGGGTCGGGGAACGCGTGTAAGGGAATGACACCGAGGAATCCACACGTGAAGATGGCGGCGCGCGCAGTCCCGCGCGGAGGCTCTCATCTACAAGCTGCTCAGGATTTCTTAATGTCTCGATTCCCTCGACTGGCCCTGGCCGGCACGCTCGCACTCGCGACCGCCGGCGCGGCACACGCGACGTCGTCCGTCATGTCCACCATCTCGAACATCGCGGTCACGACCGCCGGAACGGTGACGGCGTACTCTCCGTTCGCACAAGCGGTGGTCAGCGCCTATGATCTGGTGCCGCACCCGCTGGTTGGATGGTTGTCAACGAACGCCGTTTCGGATTGGGCATCCGACCTCTCCACCCCCTCCCCCTCGGTGTCGATCAATGTTGCGAGTGACTCGGCCACCGCATCCGCATCCGCATCTGCCACGAACGTGTCTGCATCCGTGACCACCAGTGCCGCGGGGGGCTCCGGTTATGCGACTGCATCCTTCAACAGCGTGTTCTCCATGGCGGCCCGGTCCAGGGTGACGGTCACCTGGGACGCCAGCGTGCTGGGCATGGGCGCCGGCAACGGCACTTTCCTTACCTACACTGGCTACGGCACCGTAACCGGTTCCACGCATGTCGACCTCGGGAACATCTCCGCGTCCACCCAGGGCAACGGCTTCTGGTACGGTGACGACGACTTCGGCTTCTCGTTCGAAGAGACCGCGACAGGCAAGAAGCTGACTGTTTCCACCGGCGCCACTGGGCGCGACATCGGCTTCAGTGCCTCGGTGTTTGCGCAGACCGTCGATTACGCCGCCCCCGTTCCCGAACCCGAAACCTGGGCGCTGACCTTCGCGGGTCTGGCTGTGGTGGGTGGCATCGCCCGTCGCCGCATCGCCAAGTAAGGCTTTCTGCCTCACGTTGAAAGCGGGCTTCGGCCCGCTTTTTCGTTGCGCAGGCGACAGCTCGGTCGCGGGATAGCGTGCATCAATGGAGGCCATCACCCAGATTTACGCCCCGGATGCTGCACTGCCGCGATAATTGCGCCCATGCTGCAACAACGCACCCTCAAGTCCCTGACCCGTGCCGTGGGCGTCGGCCTGCACAGCGGGCAGCGCGTCGAGCTGACGCTGCGGCCCGCGGCGCCCAACACCGGCATCGTGTTCCGCCGGGTGGACCTGGCCCAGCCGGTCGACATCCCCGTGCGTCCGGAATCGGTGTGCGACTGCCGCATGGCCACCACCATCTCGCCCGGCGGTGACCCGGGTGCGCCCAAGGTCAACACCATCGAGCACCTGATGTCGGCCTGCGCCGGCCTGGGCCTCGACAACCTGTATGTGGACATCACTGCCGAAGAGGTGCCCATCCTCGATGGCTCGTCGGCTGCCTTCGTCTACCTGCTGCAGAGCGCCGGCATCGAGCTGCAGAAGGCACCCAAGAAATTCCTGCGCGTGACCCGCCCGGTCGAGGTGCGCGACGGCGAAGGCCGTACGCTGAAGTGGGCCCGCCTCGAGCCGTACCACGGCTACAAGCTTGCCTTCGAGATCGACTTCGACCACCCCGCTGTCGACCAGACCGGCCAGCGCGTCGAGTTCGACTTCGGCGCTGGCCAGTACAAGCGCGACATCGCCCGTGCCCGCACTTTCGGCTTCACGAAAGACGTGGAGATGATGCGCTCGCGCGGCCTGGGACTGGGTGCCAGCATGGACAACGCCATCGTGGTGGACGACTACCGCGTGCTGAACGCCGACGGCCTGCGCTACGACGACGAGTTCGTGAAGCACAAGATCCTCGACGCGATCGGCGACCTGTATGTGGTGGGCTACCCGCTGCTGGCGGCCTACACGGCCTACAAGTCGGGCCACGCGATGAACAACCAGCTGCTGCGTGCGCTGCTGGCAGAGAAGGACGCGTGGGAAATCGTCAGCTTCGAAGACGAGGCCAAGGCCCCGCGCGGTCTGGCCGAGCTGGCCCCGGCCTGGTAAGGCCGAGGGGCGCGCCATGGTCCTGATCCGCACGGCGGCCCTCTTTCTGGTGCTCGGCTTTCTGGCCTGCATGGGCCTGTTCCGGCTCACCGGCCAGCCGGTGTGGCGCCAGCGCGCCATGACGTGCGCCCAGTGGGGCGTGGTGCTCGCACTGGGCGTGGTCGGGTTCTTCGTGCTGCGGCGCGCCGCCGTGTTCATCTGACACGGCCCGCGCCGCCGGGCATCAGCCCTCCGAGCGATCGTCGTCGCGGTCGAAAAAGCCCTGGCCGAACGGCCCGCGCACCGGCTGCAGCGTCTTGCTGAAGATCGACACGCCGTCGATGTCACGGAAGTCGACCGTCAGCGCATGCGAGTGGCGGTCGATGTTGACCTCGCCGAAGAACTGCAGGCCGGCAAACGGCGACAGGTTGGCCTGACCGACCGGCGGCGCCTTCTGGAACACCACCTGCGGACCAAAGGTGTTGTCCAGCGCGTTGGGGCCGAAGGTGCCGGCGTTCAGCGGGCCGGCCACGAATTCCCAGAACGGCTCGAAATCCTGGAACTGCGCCTTGGCCGGCTCGTAGCGGTGGGCGGCGCAGTAGTGCACGTCGGCCGTCAGCCACACCGTGTTGCGCACGCGCTCGTGCTTGATGAAGCGCAGCACCTCGGCGATCTCGAGCTCGCGGCCAAGCGCAGCGCCATCGCCGTTGGCCGGGCCTTCCCAGCGCGCGCGGCCCTGGGCGTCCTTGCCGTCGCCGATCTGCAGGCCCAGCGGCATGTCGGAGGCGATCACCTTCCACGTTGCGCGGGACTTCTTCAGCTCGGCCTTGAGCCACTCGATCTGCTCGCGGCCCAGGATGGCGGTGTCCGGCCCAGCTTCGGTCTGGCGGTTGTGGGTGTTGGGGCCCCGGTAGCTGCGCATGTCGATCACGAACACGTCGAGCTGCGGGCCGTGCGACAGCTTGCGGTACACGCGCTGCGACTCCACCGCCGAGAACGGCCGCATCGGTGCGTAATCCAGGAAGGCGCGCGTGCCGCGGGCCGTCAGCAGCGGCACGTTCTTCTCGGTGTAGCGGGCGTCGGCCGACAGGTCCTTGGCGTCCGACCAGTTGTTGGTGACCTCGTGGTCGTCCCACTGCCAGATCTGCGGCACTTCGGCGTTGAAGCGGCGCACGTTCTCGTCCAGCAGGTTGTAGCGGTAGCGGCCGCGGAATTCGTCCAGCGTCTCGGCGACCTTGGCCACTTCGGGCGTGACGATGTTGGTCCACAGCTGCCCGTTCTCGGCCGTCACCGACTCCTTGATCGGGCCGTCGGCGTAGATGGTGTCGCCGCTGTGCAGGAAGAACTGCGGCTGACGCTGGCGCATGGCCTCGTAGATCTTCATGCCGCCGAAGGCCGGGTTGATGCCCCAGCCCTGGCCGGCCGTGTCGCCGCCCCACACGAAGCGCAGGTCGCGCGGGCGGGTCGAGGGCACGCTGAAACGGCCCAGCACCGGCTCGCTCATCGCGCGGCTGTTGTCCAGGCCCTGGAACTGCACGCGCACGAACACGTCGCGGCCAGCGGGCAGGCCGACCAGATCCTGGCGGGCCGTGAAGTCGGTTTCTTCCAGCGCGTACGGGCCGATGATGCGGCGGCTCTTGCGGAAGAACTCGTCGAGCGACCACTCGACGATCATGCGCGAGGCCCGGTCGGCGCGGCTCCACAGCAGCGTGGCGCCCTGGGTGGGGTCACCCAGCTGCAGGCCCTGCGCCGCCACGGGGCGCACGGCGTCCGAGGTGATGAGGGCGGGTGCACCGGCCGCCCAGCTGGGGCGAACCAGCGCGGCCGAGCCGAGGGTCAGGGCAGAGGACTGCAGGAACAGGCGACGGGGGTGCTTCGAATCGGACATCGTGGGCTTCAGAGGTGGAGGGATCCCGGCATGCTGGCCGCCGGCCGTGACGCCGGCTTGACGCCCATGCGGTCCGGATGGACTGCCGGCCACGTGTACCGGCGGGGACCACGCAGTCCCGGGTTTCCCCGTCTCGATTGCGGAAAACGCTTGGCTACCATCGGCTCCCGGGCCACCACAAGGGCCCGCACCCCAGAACAAGCCGAACACACTTCGGTACCAAGGAGACCCCAGCATGGATTACGCCGCCCTGTACCGGCGGTCGGTGGACGACCGTGACGCCTTCTGGCGCGAACAGGCCGCCCGCATCGACTGGCACACACCGTTCGATCTGGTGTGCGACACGGCCAACCCGCCGTTTGCACAGTGGTTCGTCGGCGGCGAAACCAACCTGTGCCACAACGCGGTCGACCGCCATGCGGCCACGCAGCCCGATCAACCGGCGCTGATCCACGTCTCCACCGAAACCGGTCGCGAAGAAACGCTGACCTTCGGCCAGCTGCACACCGAGGTGCAGCGCATGGCCGCCGTGCTGCAGGGCCTGGGCGTCACCAAAGGTGACCGCGTGCTGCTCTACATGCCCATGATCCCCGAGGCCGTGATCGCCATGCTGGCCACGGTGCGCCTGGGTGCCATCCACTCGGTGGTGTTCGGCGGCTTTGCCAGCCACGCGCTCGCCAGCCGCATCGACGACGCGCGCCCCACGGTCGTGGTCACCGCCGATGCCGGCTCGCGTGGCGGCAAGGTCATCCCCTACAAGCCGCTGCTGGACGAGGCCCTGGCCCAGTGCAGCCACAGCGTGCCGCACGTGCTGCTGATCAACCGCGGTCTGGCCGAGGCCAGCATGACCGCCCCGCGCGATGTGGACTTTGCCCAGGCCCGCGAGGCCGTGCTCGACGCGCAGGTGCCCTGCACCTGGGTGCCATCCGAGCACCCCAGCTACACGCTCTACACCAGCGGCACCACCGGCAAGCCCAAGGGCGTGCAGCGTGACACCGGCGGCTACACCGTGGCGCTGGCCACCTCGATGGCGCAGATCTACTGCGGCAAGCCCGGCGAGGTCTTCTTCTGCACCAGCGACATCGGCTGGGTTGTGGGCCACAGCTACATCGTCTACGGCCCCCTGATCGCCGGCATGGCCACCATCGTCTACGAAGGCCTGCCGATCCGGCCGGATGCCGCCATCTGGTGGTCGCTGGTCGAGAAGTACAAGGTGAGCGTCATGTTCTCGGCGCCGACCGCCGTGCGCGTGCTGAAAAAGCAGGACCCGGAGTGCCTGCGCCGACATGACCTGAGCAGCCTGCGCCACCTCTTCCTGGCCGGCGAGCCGCTGGACGAGCCCACGGCCGCCTGGATCGGCGAGGCCATCGGCAAGCCCATCGTCGACAACTACTGGCAGACCGAGACGGGCTGGCCCATCCTGAGCCTGGCGCGCGGCATCGACCCCGATGCCAAGACCCGCCTGGGCTCGCCCGGCATCCCCATGCCCGGCTACGACGTGAAGCTCCTGGACGACCAGACCGGCGCCGAACTGACGGAGCCGAATCGCAAGGGCGTGCTGACCATCGGCTACCCGCTGCCGCCCGGCTGCCTGCAGACCGTGTGGGGGGACGACGACCGCTACGTCAAGACCTACTGGAGCACCTTCCCGCACAAGCCGGTCTACAACACCTTCGACTGGGGCCTGCGCGACGCCGACGGCTACTACTTCATCCTCGGCCGCACCGACGACGTGATCAACGTGGCCGGCCACCGCCTGGGCACCCGTGAGATCGAGGAAGCCGTGAGCAGCCATGCCGGCGTGGCCGAGGTGGCCGTGGTGGGCGTGGCCGACCAGCTCAAGGGCCAGGTGGCACGGGCCTTCGTCGTGGCGCGTGACCCGTCGCGCACCGCCTCGCCCGCACTGCGCCAGGCGCTCGAGGCCGAGATCATGCAGACCGTGGACCGCCAGTTGGGCGCCGTGGCCCGCCCGGCCCGCGTCGATTTCGTCAACGTGCTGCCCAAGACCCGCTCGGGCAAGCTGCTGCGCCGCGCCATCCAGGCGGTGTGCGAAGGCCGGGCCACCGGCGACCTGACCACGATCGAAGACCCGACCGCCTTGCAACAGTTGCAGGACGCGGTCAGCGAGGTGCGGGGCTGACGGACGCCGTTGCCCCAGGCGCCTTGCTGGCCGCCATTACACAACCCTGGGCGCCCGACCGGCCCGGGACCTGAAGGCGAGACCCCGGTCTCGCCTTTTTTCTGGGACTCCGCAAGTCGGCCGTTGGCGGGCACAATGCGGGTTTGACACCGCACCGGACTGAACCAAGATGAAGACCCCGCCTCCGCTGACCGACGCCGAGATCAACGAGATCGACGAGCTGCTGGCTGCCGTGCCGGCCCCGTATGAAACCGTGGATGCGGTGATCCTCGACGGCTACCTGGCCGGTGTGCTGGTGCAGCCGGTGATGCTCGAACCCGAGCAGTGGCTGCCCCCGATCTTCGGCACCGAAGGCATGCCCGAGGGCGGCATCGAAGGCTGGAGCGAGGCCCAGCACAACCGCCTGATCACGCTGATCACGCGGCGCAAGGACGAAATGCTGCGCGGCATCCTGGAAGACGGCTGGTTCGACCCGCTGGTGCCGATGATGGAAGACGAAGACGGCAAGGCGCTCGAGGGCAAGGACGCCATGGAGGGCCTGGGCTACTGGGCCGCCGGCTTCGAATGGGCTTTGGCCAACTTCCCGCAGCTGGAAGAAGCCGCCCTGCCCGGCGTGCCCGATCTGCTCGACTCCATCTGGCGCCATCTGCCCGAGCAGGACGAGACCCAGCGCGCGATGACGAAGGCGCTGGACGAGGAGCACCCGCTGCGCAACCTCGATGAAGGCATCGAGGCGCTGGTGTTCGACGTGGTCGACCTGGCCCAGATCGGCATTGCGGAGCGCACCAAGGTCGAGACCGTCGTGCGCGACCAGCCCAAGGTCGGCCGCAATGACCCCTGCCCCTGCGGCAGCGGCCGCAAGTACAAGCAGTGCCACGGCGCGAACTGACCTGACGCACCCCGGCCGCCAGCGCCGGTGCGCAGCGGCCCCGTCACGCCCGTGAAGATCCAGCTCCTGTCCGATCTGCACCTCGAGACCGAGGTCTACGCGCCCCGGCCCGCCCCGGGCGCCGACCTGCTCGTGCTGGCCGGCGATGTCGACAGCACCTGGGCCGGGCTCTCGCACTTCAAGAACTGGCCGGTGCCGGTGCTGTTCGTGCCCGGCAACCACGAGTTCGACCGCCGCGATGTGGACGAGGCCCTGAGCGGCCTGCGCGCGCGCTGCACCGAGCTCGGCCTGCGCCTGCTGGAGCGTGAATCCATCGTGCTGCGCGCGCCCGACGGCCGCCGCGTGCGCTTTGTCGGCACCACCCGCTGGTGCGACTTTGATCTCTTCGGCGAGAAGGAGCGGCCCCGCGCGATGCGCGCCGCGACCTACTTCGTCCGCGTCATGCAGTCCACGCGCGGGGGCGCGCCGTTCGACCCGGTCGCCGTGCGCGAAGAGGGCCTGCGCTGCCGAGACTGGCTGGCCACCGAACTGGCGCGACAGCCCACCGAGGCCGACCCGTGGGATGTCACCGTGGTGATCACCCACTTCGGCCCCAGCCTGCGCAGCGCCGATCCGCGCTACGGCCGCCAGCCCGGCACCGCGAGCTTCTGCAATGCCGACGACCACCTGCTGGCCGGCGCGCAACTCTGGCTGCACGGCCATCTGCATTGCCGGCACGACTACCTCGTGCCCCACGCCGGTGGCGTCACCCGTGTGGTGAGCAACGCACGCGGGCACGCCTACAAGGGCGAAGCCGACGGCCACGACGACCAGTGCTGCGTCAGCGTCTAGACTTCACGCTGGCGTGTCCGGCTTGATGGCGGTCAACGCCGCGGTGCCTGCGGGTGCCGACACTGATCCCTAGGCTCATCACACGAGGTTCCATCCATGAAGATCCTGCTTCCGGTCGACGGCAGTTCGTACACCAAGCGCATGCTGGCGTGGCTCACGACGCACGAGGAATGGCTCACGGGCGAGCACGAGTTCACCGTGCTGACCGTGGTGCCGCAGATTCCGCCGCACGCCGCCTCGATGTTCCCGCCCGAGCAGCTGAAGTCGTACTACGACGACACGGCCGAGGCCATCTTCAAGCCGATCCGCAAGTTCACCGCCAAGCACGACATGGCGACGAACTACGTCGCCAAGACGGGCCACGCGTCCGACGTCATCGCCAAGCTGGCCGACAAGGGCAAGTTCGATCTGGTCATCATGGGCTCGCACGGCCACAGCAACCTGATGAACCTGGTGATGGGCTCCGTCACCAACCAGGTACTGGCGCGCTGCAAGGCGCCCGTGCTGCTGGTGCGCTGAAGCCTCGGCGCGGCGGTCAGGCCAGCGTGAAGCGGCCGACCGCCTGCTGCAGCCGCATGGCCTGGTCGCTCAGGCTGGATGCGGCGGCGCTCGACTCTTCCACCAGCGCGGCGTTCTGCTGCGTCGTCTGATCCAGCAGCGACACGGCCTGGTTGACCTGGACGATGCCCAGGCTCTGCTGCTCGCTGGCCGAGGCGATCTCGGCCATCAGCTGGCTCACCTTCTGAACCTGGCCGATCAGCCGCTCGATCGATTCGCTGCTGTGGCTGGCCAGGTCGTAGCCCTGCTCGACGCTCTCGACGCTGCTGCTGATCAGGCTCTTGATCTCGCGCGCGGCCTGGGCACTGCGTTGCGCCAGCGTCCGCACCTCCCCGGCCACGACCGCAAAGCCACGGCCCTGCTCGCCCGCGCGGGCCGCTTCCACCGCCGCGTTCAGCGCCAGGATGTTGGTCTGGAAGGCGATGCCATCGATCACCGCGTTGATTTCAGCGATGCGGGTGCTGGTCTGCTTGATCTCGGCCATCTTGGCCACGACCTGACCGAAGACCTCACCGCCCTGGGTCGCCTCACGCGAGGCGGCCGTGGCCAGTTCGTTGGCCTGGGCCGCGGTGCTGGCGTTCTGCTTCACGGTGGCCGACATCTCTTCCATCGACGAGGCCGTCTGCTGCAGCGACGAGGCCTGGTTCTCGGTGCGCGCGCTCAGGTCGAGGTTGCCCTGCGCGATCTGGCTGGACGCGGTGGCCACGGAATCGCTGGCCGCCTTGATCCCGAAGATGGTGGCCTTGAGCTGCTCGATGGCCTGCGCCATGGCGTCCACCATCTGGCCCACCTCGTCCCGACTGCGGCTGCGCAGCGTCCGGGTCAGGTCGCCCGCAGCCAGGGCCTGGGCCACCTGCATGGCGTCTTGAACGGTGCGGGTGGTCTCGCGGGTCACCGCGACAGACACCCAGACGCCCAGCGACAGGGCCAGGAGGGTGATGGCGCCGATCAGGGCCAAGCCGGTCTGGTCCTGGCGGATGCGGCGATCAAAGAGGGTGTCCAGCCGCTTCAGGGCCTGCTCGCTCACCGCAAACTGCGCGGTGATGACCTCGGTGGTGGCCTGGAAGTAGTCGCTGCCCGCCATGTCGGGCAAGGTTTCGCTGCCCGACACGCGGTCCACCAGGGCCATGCCGCGCTTCACGGCCGCCTCGGCCTGCTCGGTGGCCCGGACGAATTCGGGCACGGCCTCGCCATCGCGGGCGGCGGTGGCGCGCGCCAGGTTGCGCTGGGCGTCGGTGGCATGGCTCAACGCCATGCTCTTCAGCGCCTGCAGCGTCTGGCGCTCGTCGGGCGTGCTGGCGCCACGCACCAGCATGCCGGTGCCACGGGCCCGGGCAAGGCCGAGTTGCTCGGTCAGGCGGGGAAGGTCACGGAAGGCGGCCTGGATCAGGAAATAGCTCTCGGCATCGGGGTCGAGGCTCAGGCCGCTGACGGCGCCGACGTCTTCCAGCAGCAGCAGGCTGCGCACCACCAGGGCGGTGTGACGGCGAACGCTCTCGGGCGGGGTCAGCGCGCCCTTCGCAACGTCGGCCCCCAGGGCAGTCCAGTCGGCCTGGAGCGCCTGGAGGGAGGCCGCAGTCGGTGCGTGCTCGAGGGTGGCCACGCTGTGCACAGCCTCGCCCAGGGCCTTGTCGAGGCCGGCGCGGCGGGCTGCCAGATCGCCCTTCTTGCTCGCATCGCCGCTCAGAAAGGCGTTCGACATGCCGCGGTGTTCCTGCATGAGCTTGATCACGGCCAGCAGGTCCCGTGAGGGCTCCATCCCGGTGCGCTCTTGCTCGACTGCGCCCAGTTTGGCCGCCGCCGTGCGCAGCACCAGCACCGTGGGCGCGCCCGCCATCAGTACGGCGAGCAGGCACAGCAGAACGAATTTGTGCCGCAACGGCAGGTTGGCAATCCAGGCAGACATCGGCACGACTCCGGACCCGGCGGGAACACACACCGGCGGCGAAACACTCTGGGCGGCTTCACTTTGCCCTGAACGCCCTTCCGACGCCCTGACATGCCGGGACGCACCAAGCGCCCGACGGCCTCTGTTACGGCGGTATTCGGGTTTTCTTGAGGGTCAAGATGAACAAAATGAAAAAGCCCCCTGGGAAGGGGGCTGGCTTGTGTGCCTGATGTCACCCGGAAAGCCGGGCGACGGGTGCGCGAGACGGCTCAGCCGCGCTGCTGACGGCGGCGCATCACGCCGGCGGTCAGCAGGCCGGCCACCATCAGGGCGTAGGTTTCGGGCTCGGGCACTTCGCACACGAACTTCAGCGAGTCGATGAAATAGGCGTCACCGGCGTAGCCGAACTTGAAGGACTTGCCCGTCAGCAGAGGGGCGGTGGTGTGACTGTCGAGCGAGTACAGCAGGGGCGTGGCGCCATCAACGGACAGGCTGAACTTGTTCGAACCCAAAGGCAGGTCGTCCATGTCCCAGTAGAGCAGCGAAACCGTCTTCGCGAAGGAGACGGTGATGGACTCGCCCTTGCCCAGGCGCGGATCGAGCACGCCCAAGAGGCCGCCGGTCGCCACGCCCAGTTCGCCACCCACCACCACCAGCTTGCCCGAATCGGCGGTCACTGTCGCGTCTCCACCCGCGTCGGTGTCCTTGTAGACATACGTCGTCTTCTTGTCCAGCAGGTTGGAGAAGGTGAGCGTGGTGAGGCAATCGGGCTTGCAATCATGGACGGGCGGCTTGTGGCCGCCAGTGGCGTGGGCCGAAACAGAGGCGAAAAGGGCCGAAACAGCCAGCATGATGGACGCAATGCGCATGAAAAGTTCTCCCACAGTTCGTTGGCGCCGAATCGGCCCCATGAGTGACATTGTCGAGACAGCGGCAGGGACTCCGCCACCCCCCAATTGACAATATCCCGCTTGTCTCCCCATGAACGCGGGGGCAATTTCCGCCCCCTTGCACGGAACTTCGGACGATGCCCCTCCCCCGGTCAGGAGAGGGGAGAGGTCCCTAGAATGTTTGCGCCCCCAAGCCAACAGGCCCACACCATGTCCGATATCCGCATTCGCGGTGCCCGCCAGCACAACCTCAAGAACCTCGACCTCGACATCCGCACGGGTGAACTGACGGTCGTGACCGGGCCCAGCGGCTCGGGCAAGTCGTCGCTGGTGTTCGACACGCTCTATGCCGAAGGGCAGCGCAGGTATGTGGAGACCTTCAGCGCCTACGCGCGGCAGTTCCTCGACCGCATGGACCGCCCCGCCGTCGACCGCGTGGACGGGGTGCCACCCGCCATTGCCATCGACCAGACCAACCCGGTGCGCACCTCGCGCTCGACGGTGGGCACGATGACGGAGCTGAACGACCACCTGAAGCTGCTGTTCGCGCGGGGGGCGCAGTTGTTCGACCAGGACACGGGCCAGCTGGTGCGCGAGGACACGCCGCAATCGGTGTTCGACGAGCTGCTGCGCCGTTGCAGCGCCAGCGAGGGCGGCCGGCGCGTGGTCGTGACCTTCGCGGCCGAACTGCCGGCCAACACCAGCACCGAGCAGATGGAGGAGTGGCTGTCGGCCAGCGGTTTCTCGCGCGTGCAGGCGCAGCGGGTGGTGAAGGTCAGCAGCCTCCCGTCCGCAGCGCTGGCAGCCGGGCAGGCGCGAGCTGCGGCGGCCCTGGATGACGCCGACGCGCCCAAGAAGAAGCCAGCGGCCAAGAAAGCCGCCGCCAAGAAGGCCACCAAGGGCGATGCGGCCGACGTCCCGGCCGCCGACGAGCGCCTGGTGCTCGACGTGGTGGTCGACCGCTTCCGCATCGGTGCCGACCCGAGCGGGACCGACCTCGACCGCCCCCGCGTGATGGAAGCGCTGGAAGTCGCCTTCAAGCGCGGCAGCGGCCACATCACCGTCTATGCATTGACCGACGACGAGCCCGAGCTGTGGCGCTTCTCGGCCGGCCTGCACTGCCCGGACAGCCACCGCCGCTACAGCACGCCACAACCGGGCATGTTCTCGTTCAACTCGGCCGCGGGCGCCTGCCCCACCTGCCGAGGCTTCGGTCGCGTCATCGGCGTGGACTGGGGCCTCGTCATCCCGGACGCGAAGAAGACGCTGCGCGGTGGCGCCATCAAGCCGCTGCAGACGCCCGCCTGGGCCGAATGCCAGAACGACCTCATCAAGTATGCGGGCGATGCCGGCGTGCCGCGCGACACCGCGTGGTCGCAGATGAGCGCCGAGCAAAAGCACTGGGTGCTGGAAGGCGACCCGGACTGGAAGGGCAACTGGAACAAGCAGTGGTATGGCATCCGCCGCTTCTTCGAGTACCTGGAAAGCAAAGCGTACAAGATGCACATCCGCGTGCTCTTGTCGAAGTACCGCAGCTACACGCCCTGCCCCACCTGCGACGGGGCCCGCCTGCAACTGGAATCGCTGCTGTGGCGTCTGGGCTCCAAGGCCGATGCCGACGCGGTGCTGCTGCCCGGCAAGCGCTTCAGCCCCAAGGGCCTGCCGCTGCCGCGCGAGGCCTTCGAGGCCCTGCCCGGCCTGAACCTGCACGACCTGATGCTGCTGCCGATCGACCAGCTGCAGCGCTTCTTCAGCTTCGTGACGCTGGCCAACCGGGGTGACAACGAGGCCCTGGCCCTGCTGCTCGACGAGATCCGCACGCGCCTGAAGTACCTGGTCGATGTGGGCCTGGGCTACCTCACGCTCGACCGCCAGAGCCGCACGTTAAGTGGCGGCGAAGTGCAACGCATCAACCTGACCACGGCGCTGGGCACCTCGCTGGTCAACACCCTCTTCGTGCTCGACGAGCCCTCGATCGGCCTGCACCCGCGCGACATGGACCGCATCAACCTGGCCATGCAGCGCCTGGTGGACGCGGGCAACACGCTGGTGGTGGTCGAGCACGACCCCGCCGTGATGCTGGCGGCCGACCGGGTGATCGACCTCGGCCCCGGCCCCGGCCATCAGGGCGGTCGCATCGTGTTCGATGGCTCACCGGATGAGCTCAAGCGCGCCGAAACGCTGACCGGCGCCTACCTGGGCGCGCGCCGCACCATCGGCATCGGCAAGCGCCGCCCGGTGGAAGAGAACACGCCGAGGCTGATCCTGCAGGGCGCGCGCGAGCACAACCTGAAGAACCTGAATGTCGACTTCCCGCTGCAGCGGCTGGTGGGCGTCACGGGCGTGAGCGGTTCGGGCAAGTCCTCGCTGATCCAGGACATCCTGCATCCGGCCCTGCTGCGCCACTTTGGTCTGGCCACCGAAAGCCCCGGCGAGCACGACGACCTGCTGGGCGCCGACTGGCTCAGCGGCGTGAGCTTCGTCGACCAATCGCCCATCGGCAAGACGGCACGCTCGAACCCGGCCAGCTATGTGGGCGCCTTCGATGCCGTGCGCACGCTGTTCGCGACCACGCCGCTGTCGCGCGAGCGCAAGTACACCGCCGGCACCTTCAGCTTCAACGCGGGCAATGGCCGCTGCCCGACCTGCGGCGGCTCGGGCTTCGAGCACGTCGAAATGCAGTTCCTGAGCGACGTGTACCTGCGCTGCCCCGATTGCGACGGAACCCGCTTCCGCGCCGAGGTGCGCGAGGTGCAGATCGAGCGGCTGAACAAGAAGCTCAGCATCTCGGACGTGCTGGAGCTGACCGTGGCCGAGGCCGTGCGCCTGTTCGCGCAGGACGTGGACGTGGTGCGTGCGCTGCAGCCGCTGGCCGATGTGGGCCTGGACTACGTGAAGCTGGGCCAGCCGGTGCCGACGCTGTCGGGCGGCGAGGCGCAGCGCCTGAAACTGGCCGGCCACCTGGTGGAGGCTGCCGCGCAGATGAGCAAGAGCGGCCAGCGCACCGCACGCAAGGGCACCCTCTTCCTGTTCGACGAGCCGACCACCGGCCTGCACTTCGACGACATCGCGAAGCTGATGCGCGCCTTCGGCAAGCTGCTGGACGCGGGCAACAGCATCATCCTGATCGAGCACAACCTGGACGTGATCCGGGCCTGCGACTGGCTGATCGAGCTGGGCCCCGAAGGCGGCGATGCCGGCGGGCAGATCGTGGCCACCGGCGCGCCGGAAACGCTGAAGCTCGGTCGCACCCACACCGCCGTGGCGTTGCGTGAGTACGAGCAGGCGTTGGGCCTGAAGGACGGCACCGGCTCAGTGGATGAGCCTGTGGAGGACGCCACCCCGGCCAAGGCAAAGGGTCGCAGCAAGCCTGCCCCGGCCAGCGAGGCAGCACAGGCTGTGCCCTCGCCCAACCGCGTCATGGTGCCCGCGGCCAACGACAGCACCGCCCTGCTCGCCGCCGAAGCCACGCCCACCTACGCGCTGGCCGCCAGCGACGACGGCGTCTCACTGCAGGCCCTGATCAAGGCACGCCGCGAACAACGTCGCGCGGCCGCCGCCAAGGCCCCGGGCCACGATGCCATCGAGGTGGTCAATGCCCACGAGCACAACCTCAAGGGCCTGAGCGTCCACATCCCACGCGGCAAGTTCAACGTGGTCACCGGCGTGTCGGGATCGGGCAAATCCACGCTGGCGTTCGACATCCTGTTCAACGAGGGCCAGCGCCGGTATCTGGAATCGCTTAACGCCTACGCGCGCTCGCTGGTGCAACCGGCCGGCCGGCCCGAGGTGGACGCGGTCTACGGCATCCCGCCCACCGTGGCCATCGAGCAGCGCCTGTCGCGCGGCGGGCGCAAATCCACCGTGGGCACCACCACCGAAGTGCACCACTTCCTGCGGCTGCTGTACGTCAAGCTCGGCGTGCAGCACTGCCCCTGCTGTGTCGACGCCAACGGCCATCCTATCCCGGTGCTGCCACAAACGCCCGAGGCGATTGCCGCCCAATGGGTCCGGGATCACCGCGGCCAGCACATCGGCCTGATGGCGCCGCTGGTCGTCAACCGCAAAGGCATCTACACCGAGCTGGCCAAGTGGGCCGCCGGCAAGGGCTTCACGCACCTGCGGGTCGATGGTGAGTTCCTGCCCGTCGCGGGCTGGGGCACAGCCAAGGGCCCGAAGATCGACCGCTACCGTGAGCACACCATCGAGCTGCCGGTGGGCGACGTGGTCGTCACGCCCGAGAACGAAGGCCGCCTGCGCGAGTTGCTGGCCAGCGCGCTGGAACATGGCAAGGGCGTGGTGCACCTGATCACCGGACTCGATGGCCTGGCCGATGCACTGGCCACGGGCAAGTCGACGCTGCACATGGGCCGCGTGAAGGTTTTCTCCACGCAGCGCGCCTGCCCGAGCTGCGGCACCAGCTTCCCCGAGCTCGACCCGCGCCTGTTCAGCTACAACAGCAAGCACGGCTGGTGCCCCGATTGCGTGGGCACCGGGCTGGCGCTGACGCGCGAGCAGCGCCTGGCGCTGGATGACTCGCAACAGGACGACAACCGCGGCCGCGAACAGACCTTTGCCGAGCCCGAGGTCGAGGACGTGGAAGACGTCGAATGCGGCACCTGCCACGGTGCGCGCCTGAACGCGGTGGCGCGCGCGGTGCAACTGCGCGGCGATTCGATTGCCGACGTGTCGGCGCTGGCCGTGAAGGACGCGCGCAAGTGGGCCGAGAAGCTCAAGCTCGACGGCCGCGAAGCCACGATCGCGCGCGACATCGTCAGCGAGATCAAGTCGCGCCTGGCCTTCATGGAGCAGGTGGGCCTGGGCTACCTGAGCCTGGACCGCGCCGCGCCCACGCTGTCGGGCGGCGAGGCCCAGCGCATCCGCCTGGCGGCGCAACTGGGCAGCAACCTGCAGGGCGTGTGCTACGTGCTGGACGAGCCCACCATCGGCCTGCACCCGCGCGACAACCAGCTGCTGCTGGATGCCCTGCACACGCTGGGCAAGGAAGGCAACACGCTCGTCGTCGTCGAGCACGACGAGGACACCATCCGCCGTGCCGAACACGTGATCGACATCGGCCCGGGCGCGGGCGTGCGCGGCGGCACGGTGGTGGCCCAGGGCACGGTGGCCGACATCATGGCCTCGGCCGATTCGGTCACGGGCCGCTGCCTGCGCTCGCCCATGGTGCACCCGCTGCGCCGCGACGAAGCGGGCGAGCCGCTGCCCCGTCGCACCATCGCGGCTGACACGCCGCTGTTGACGGTGAAGAAAGCCAGGCTGCACAACCTTGACCACGTCACGGTCGAGGTGCCGTTGCACCGCCTGGTGGCCGTGACGGGCGTATCGGGCTCGGGCAAGTCCACGCTGGCGCGCGACGTGCTGCTGGCCAACGTGCAGGCCGCTGTCGCCATTCCCCCGAAGGCCCGCGCCACCACGCGGCCCACGTGGCATGGCTGCGAAGGCATCGACGGCTGGGGCCTCGTCGACCGCGTGCTCGAAGTCGACCAGACGCCGATCGGCAAGACCCCACGTTCATGCCCGGCCACCTACATCGGCTTCTGGGACACGATCCGCAAGCTGTTTGCCGACACGCTGGAAGCGCGCGCGCGCGGCTGGGGCCCGGGCCGCTTCAGCTTCAACACCGGCGAAGGCCGCTGCCCCGATTGCGAAGGCCAGGGCATCCGCACCATCGAAATGGCCTTCCTGCCCGACGTGAAGGTGCACTGCGACACCTGCAACGGCATGCGCTTCAACCCCGAGACGCTGGCGGCCACCTGGCGCGGTAAGCACATCGGCGATGTGCTGAAGATGGAGGTGGACGAGGCGGTCGCGTTCTTCGCCTCGATGCCGTCGATCGCGCACCCGCTGAAGCTGCTGCAGGACGTGGGCCTGGGCTACCTCACGCTGGGCCAGCCCTCACCGACGCTGTCGGGCGGCGAGGCGCAGCGCATCAAGCTGGTGACCGAGCTCAGCAAGGTGCGCGACGACATCACCCGCCGCGGCCAGAAGGCGCCGCACACGCTGTACGTGCTGGATGAACCGACCGTGGGCCTGCACATGGCCGACGTGGAGCGGCTCATCAAGGTGCTGCACCGGCTGGTCGACGGCGGCCACAGCGTGGTGGTGATCGAGCACGATCTCGACGTCATCGCCGAGGCCGACTGGATCGTCGACATGGGGCCGGAAGGTGGCTCCGGCGGCGGCAAGGTGGCGGCGCTCGGCACGCCGGATCAGGTCGTGGCCAGCCGCTCGCACACGGGCGTGGCGCTCAAGGGTGTACTACAGCGGTGACAGCGGCGGGGTGACCCACCTGGCCTGCATGGACGGAGTCAGTGCAGGCGGTCGGCACGCGAGGCGCCGGCGGATTGCCGCAGCCAGGCTGACACCTGCGCGGGCGGCAGGGCGGGCGCGAGCCAGTCGCCCAGACCCAGCAGGCAACCGCCCGCCTGGAGCGCCTCGATCTGGGCCGGCGATCCAACCCCCTTGGCCACGACCGCCAGGCCCAGGTTGTGCGCCAGGGTGACCATCGCGTTCACGATGCGCGCACTGGCCACGTCATGCTCCATCGCCTGAACCAGCGTCGCGTCCACCCTCACGCCGTGGATGACGGGCAGCGACAGCATCGGGATGGACGACAAGGCCGCCCCCATGTCGTCCAGCACCAGCCGCACCCCGAGCGCATGCAGGCCGCTGACCACCTCGCGGTGATCCTGCATCACCAGCATGGCCGATTCGTGAAAGACCAGCTCCAGCTGGTCAGGTGGCAAGGCGCTCTCGCTCAATGCATGAGCCACCAGGTCGACAAAGGCCGAGGACATGAGCTGCGAGTTCCGGATCGGCACCGATACCGGTACGCCCTGCCCGCCCCGCCGCAGCCGGGCGGCGAAGCCGCATGCCTCACGCAGGACCCAGTCGTCCAGGGCATCGCGCAGGCCTGCCTCTTCTGCCACATGGGCCCAGCCCCTGGCAGTCAGCCCACCGGCGGCCTCGGTGGGCCAGCGCAGCTGAGCGTCCACTGCCACCACCGTGCCGTCTTCATCCAGCGACATCACGGGCTGGTACGCCAGGCTCAAGGTGCGGGGCTGCGCCAGTTCGCGTGCCAGGGCTTCGGCCGCCGCGCGCTGTGCAGCGTGGCGCTGGGCCAGGGCGGGCATGTGCACCGCGAGCGGTCCACGCCCCTGCGTGTACGCCATGGCGCCCAGCGCCGGATTGAGCAGGCTGTCGATGCGCGCGAAAGCCGCCTGCCCGATGGCCAGGCCAGCGCGGGGCTCGAGTCGAACGCTGTGGTGGCGAGCGACACTCAATGGGCACTGCAGCGCGTCCAGCAGAGCCAATGCCTGCAGCACCGCATCCCCACCTGCCTGCCATGCCAGCACCCACCCACCGCCCCCATCGTGTGAGGCCACCATGCCCGCCGAGGCCGGCAGGCAGTGCCGCAGCAACGCCAGGACCACACCCGGCACGGCCGCCGCGACCTCGGCGGGCAGGGTGTCCCGCAAGAAGGCATGGCGCTCGATCTGGAGGGTCATGACCGCGAGGTGGGCGCCACCACCGCCCGCATCGGCCACCGACACCGGCGAGATCGCGCAGGGACCGGGCGCCCGATCCAGCGGCGACACCGCCGTGCCATCGACCAGCAGCACGACCGGCGTGTGCCAGGCATCCTGGATGGCCTGCATCACCGCCGAGGCGCCGGGCTCGACCAGCAGGGGCTGCTCGACCATCACCAGGTCCGCGCGGCCTTCGCGCAGCACGGGCAGCACCTGCTCGATCTGGCTGACCTGGCCAGTCAACTGCAGACGCGCGCCCGCATCGGGCCCGAAGCTGGCCAGCGCCTCCTGCGCGTCCAGCCCCACCAGCACGACGGGGAACCGGCCGCCCGACATCAACCGGGTTTCCGGACCTGCGCCAGGCGCACCTGCAGCGCCTGCATCGCCAGTTGGCCGAGGTCTTCCATGGCGGCGAGCTGCGCGGCCCGCAACCGGTGCGGACGGTTGTCCACCACACACAGCGTGCCCACGGGCTGGCCCTCGCAGAGCAGGGGCACCCCGGCGTAAAAACGCACGTGCGGTGGTCCGATCACCAGCGGGTTGTCCACAAAGCGCGGGTCGGCATGGGCATCGTGCACCTCGAACACGCGCTCGGAGGCAATGGCCCGGGCACAGAACGAGAAATCATTGTGAGACTCGCCGCCTTGCGGCAGGCCGACCGCAGCCTTGAACCACGTGCGCCGCGCATCGACCAGCCCGATGGCGCCGATCGGGCAGCCCGTCACCGCCACAGCGAGACGGGTGAGGGCATCGAAGGTTGCCTCGGGCGGCGTGTCGAGCAAGGCCAGCGCACGCAACACCGCCAGCCGCCGTCCATCCTGCACGATGGGCGGAGCACAGTGAACCAGTTGCGCGAGGGCGTCAGAGGCGGGGGACTGCGGCATGCGGGTCGCGAGGGGCAAGGGATCCGAAACAGTCTGTTAAAGGATCATAAACGCCCTGGCGCGACCAGAATCCGGCTCTTTTCGAGCAGCCCTTCACATTACACGGCCTGCTTCACCCCCAGTACCGCGCACCACCCGAGCAGGGTGAGCACGGACCCCGCCGTGGTCCAGAGAATGATCCGGGCGATCAAGCCGGTGTCGGCGCCTTCGCGCTCGGCCAGCATCGACACATTGGCCGCGGCGGGCAGCGCGGCGGCCAGGGTGACCGCCACGAGCCCGGTGTGAGACAAGGGGTGGCCCATGGCCTGCAGCGACAGCCCCATGCCCCACACCAGTGCCGGATGCACGAGCAACTTCAGGCACACCGGGATGAGGAGCCCGCTCAGGCGGGCCGCCACGCCACCGGGCTGGGCCATGGCACGCATCTGTGCCCGTGCGACGATGGCCCCCAGCGTGAACAAGGCCGCCGGGGTGGCAGCCTGCCCCAGCAGGCGCAGCGTGTCATCCAGCGGCACGGGCACCGTCCAGCCGAGGGCCCCGATCGCCATGCCGGCCGCCATGGCCTGAAGCAGCGGGTTGCGCAGTGCACCGCGCAAGGAAGCACGCAACGAAGCCAGGGCATCGCTGCCGCCTTTCGCGCCGGCATGCATCCACGCCACGCAGCACGAGCAGGTCAGGATGACATCGACCAGCAGCGTGGCCGCCACCGGGCCGGCGGCCCCCGGGCCGAGCAGGCCGGTGAGCAGCGGCAGCCCGAGAAAACCGGTGTTGGGAAAGGCCGCCACCAGGGCCGCCATGCCGGCGTCCCGCCGGTTCATCCCGGAACGCACGGACCACACCAGCCCCGCCACGCTCACCACCGCGCTCGACAACGCGTACACGGCGAGCAGCCCCCACACCGGCCCGGCCTGCAGGCGCCCGCCTGCCCCCAGTCGGAACAGCAAGGCCGACAGCGCGAAGTACAGCACGAAGACCATCAGGGCGCCGATGCCCTCGACCGGCAGCAGGCCCTTGCGCGCGGCCACCCAGCCGATCAGCACCAGCGCAAAGAACGGCAACAGCAGCGACAGCAGAGACCCCATGCGCGCATTGTCACGGCAAGCCGCTGGCCGCGCCCGGCTCCACAGGCCGGATCCGCGCGCTCAGCGCACACGCCACATCGCCAGGATGCCGCCGCGGCGCATCACGCGCCAGCCGAACAGCACGGCCAGGATGACGGCATAGACCAGCACCTCATCGGTGTCGTTCTTGGCGGCCTTCTTCAGATAGAAGTGCAGCAGGCCCAGCATCGCCACCACGTAGGTCAGCCGGTGCAGCCACTGCCAGCGCCGGCCGCCCAGCGCCCGTACCGCGGCATTGAACGAGGTCAGCGCCAGCGGCAGCATCACGACGAAGCCCAGCATCCCGACCAGGATGAAGTTCCGCTTGAAGACGTCGCGCACGATGTCGTCCAGCACCCAGCCCTTGTCGAAGCCCGCATAGGACAGCAGATGCAGCACCGCGTAGACAAACGTGGTGACGCCCAGCGTGCGCCTAAAACGCACCAGGGCCGGCAGCGAAGCCAGCTCGCGCAGGGGCGTGATCGCCAACGTCAGCCACAGCCAGCGCAGGGCCCATTCGCCGGTCTCACGGATCAGTTTCTCGGCCGGGTTGGCCCCCAGCGACCCGACCACGGCGCCGATCAGCAGCGCGACGGCGGGCACCGCACACACCGCCCACAGCAGGGGCTTCATCCAGGGACGGACCAGCCAGGCGTTGAGAAAGGACAGCGCGGGCGCAGGCATGACAGACATGGGCAGACAGGCAGGTCAGTAGTTCTTCTTCAGGTCCAGGCCAGCATACAACTGCCCCACCTGGGCCTCGTAGCCGTTGAACATCAGCGTGGGCTTGCGGGGGGCAAACAGCCCCCCTTCGCCGATGCGACGCTCGGTGGCCTGGCTCCAACGCGGGTGGTCCACCCTGGGGTTCACGTTCGAGTAGAAGCCGTACTCCTGCGGGTTGGCCTTGACCCAGCTCGGCGTGGCGGGCTTTTCGGTGAACTGGATGCGCACGATGGACTTCGCGCTCTTGAAGCCGTACTTCCAGGGCACGACCAGCCGCACGGGCGCGCCATTCTGGTTGGGCAGCACCTCGCCGTACAGGCCGAAAGCCAGCAGCGTGAGGGGGTGCATGGCCTCGTCGATGCGCAGGCTTTCCACATAGGGCCAGTCGAGCACGCGCGACTGCACGCCGGGCATCTGCTTCGCATCGGCCAGGGTGTAGAACGACACGTACTTGGCGCGGCTGGTGGGCTCGACGCGCCCGGCCAGTGCCGACAGCGAAAACCCGATCCATGGGATCACCATGGACCAGCCCTCCACGCAGCGCAGCCGGTAGATGCGCTCTTCCATCGGGGCCGCACGCATCAGGTCCTCCAGCGTCAGCCGCTGGGGCTTGCCGACCTCGCCGTCCACCAGCACCGACCACGGCCGGGGCTTGAGCGTGTGTGCGTGTTCGGCCGGGTCGCCCTTGTCGGTACCGAACTCGTAGAAGTTGTTGTAGCTGGTGATGTCCTCGTACGAGGTGGGCTTGTCCATCACCAGCGCACCCGGCACGGCGCTGCGGGTGGCCGGCAGGGCCGCCAGCTTGCCGGGCCGTTTCACACTCGGTGCGGGGGCCTGCGCCAGTACGGCACCGCCCACTGCGACGCCCGCCACACCGGCCAGGCCCTGCAGCACCCGGCGCCGATCGGCGTAGATGGCCTGCGGCGTGACCTCGTGCTCGGGCAGCACGAAGCCGCTGTCAGGGTGCAGGCGGTGGTGACGGGTGCGGATGAAGGACATGGCTGGCTCCACGACAGGGACGCCGCGAACCTTACACCCTCGGCGTCAGGACCGGGCCGCTGGGGCTTTTGCCGCCCGCACGCGCACCAGCTCGGCCGTGTCGCGGTAGTCCGGCACGCTCGCGGCCAGGCCCAATTCTTCCTCAATGCGCAGGCGCAGCGTGTCGGCCGCCGTGGGTTCACCATGCACCACGTACACGTGCTTCGGTTCCTTGCCCAGGTGCTTCAGCCACTTCAGCAGGCCGCGCTGGTCGGCATGGGCCGACAGCCCTTCGATCTGCGTGACCTCGGCACGGATGGGCACGTACTCACCGAAGATCTTGAGCGAGGTGGCGCCCGCCACCAGCGAAGCCCCCCGGGTGCCACCCGCCTGGAAGCCGCTCAGCACGATCGCATTGCGCGCCTGAGGCCCGAAGTGCGAGATGTGGTGAAGCGCCCGACCGCCCGTCAGCATGCCGCTGCCGGCAATGATCACCATGGGATAGCGCTGTCGCATCAGCGCCTGGGACTCGGCCACGTCGCGCACGAAGCGCGTCATCGCCTGGATGCCTTCGCACTCTTCCGGCGTCAGGCGGTGCTGGTCCATGTGGCGGCGGTAAAGCTCGGTGGCCGAGATGGCCATCGGGCTGTCGAGCACGACCGGCAACTTCGGGATCGCCCCAGCCTCGCGCAGGCGGTAGAGCGAATACAGCAGGCTCTGTGTGCGCCCCACGGCAAACGCCGGGATGACCACCGTGCCGCCGCGCGCTGCCGTCCGTCGGATCACATCGCCGAGCACCTCGATCGCATCGACGTCGGCATGCAGGCGATCGCCATAGGTCGACTCGACCACCACCCAGTCGGCCATCTGGCCGTTGGCCGGCGGCAGCATCACCAGGTCGTCGTCGCGCCCCAGGTCGCCCGAGAACAGCACCGACTTGCCCTTGTGCTCGATGGCGATGCTGCTGGCGCCCAGAATGTGCCCCGCGGGCGTGAAGCGCACCTTCACGCCGCCGTCGAGCGCCACCACCGCATGGGCATCGACCCGACGCAGGTGCTGGATCGCCTTCTTCGCATCGCGCACGGTGTAGAGCGGCTTGGCGGGCGTGTGCTTGGTCGCCGCATGGCGATTGCGGTAGCGGGCTTCTTCTTCCTGCAGGTGGGCCGTGTCTTGCATGAGGATCTCGGCCAGGTCCGCCGTGGCAGCCGTCGTCCACACCGGGCCCTTGAAGCCATCGCGGTACAGCGCGGGCAGCATGCCGCTGTGGTCGATGTGCGCGTGCGTCAGCAGCACGGCGTCCAGGCTGGCCGGGTCGAACGGGAAGCCGGCCCAGTTGCGTTCCCGCAGTGTCTTGAAACCCTGGAACAGGCCGCAGTCCACCAGCAGCCTCAGGCCGCCCACTTCAACCAGCGTCTTGGAACCGGTGACGGTGGCGTTCGCCCCGTAGAAAGTCATGCGCATCGGTGCTCTCCGTTGAATCATTCAACGCTAGCACAGCGCCCTGCTGAAGGGCTTGCCACACGTCGCACCGCGCCCCAGGCACGGCGCGATGTGTGGTGCGCGCGACTCAGGCGGCCTTGCGGGCCGGGGCCTTCTTGGCCGCCACGCGGGGCGCACGCGGCTCGAACTCGAAGCCCACCTTGCCGGCCTTGGCATCCCAGCTCAGGAAGGCCTTGAACTTGCGCCGCGTCTTGTTGGACACGAAGTTTTCCAGCAGGTCGGTCTTGCCGGTTTCCAGCAGCTTGCCGAACTGCTCCGGCGTGATGGGTTGCTGCAGGATGACCTTGCCGCTCTTGAAGTCGCACTTGCCCTTGGCTGCACCCAGGGTGTTTTCACACACGTAGTTGGTGCCGTGCTCGTAGACGCTGCCGCCGCACTTGGGGCAGGCCCCCAGCGTGGTGGCGTTGCTGAAGTCCACGGCCTCGCCGCCCTCTTCTTCCTTCTTGGCGTCTTCGCCGAAGTCGAACTCCATCTTCCAGTTGTTGAGCTCGGCGTCCTTGACCAGCTTGAGCTCGGCGGTGAAGGGCCAGCCCGCCTTCGAGCGGAAGCCTTCCAGCGGGCCCAGCTTGTGCTCGCGCAGCAGCTGCTCCACCTCGTGCAGCTCGAAACTGCGGCCCGCAGGGATCTTGGTCATGCTGAAGCCGCAGCCGGTCTGGCCTTCGGCATCGCCGCCGCCCTTGCCGGTGCAGGTGAAGCGGCGGTAGTTCTCCTTCACGACGCCACCGCAGTTCGGGCACGGCGTGCTCAGGGTGGCGTAGTCGCCCGGGATGGTGTCGCGGTCGTATTCCTTGGCCTTCTGCACCACGCGCTGGGTCATGCTCGCGATCTCGGCCATGAAGGCCTCGCGGCTCAGGCGCCCGCGCTCCATCTCCGAGAGCTTGTGCTCCCAGTTGCCGGTCAGCTCGGGCTTGGTCAGGTCTTCCACACCCAGGCCGCGCAGCAGCGTCATCAGCTGGAAGGCCTTCGCGGTAGGGATCAGCTCCCGGCCCTCGCGGATCATGTACTTCTCGGTCAGCAGGCCTTCGATGATGGCGGCGCGCGTGGCCGGCGTGCCCAGGCCCTTTTCCTGCATCGCGGCCTTCAGCTCCTCGTCGTCGATCAGCTTGCCGGCGCCTTCCATGGCGCTCAGCAGCGTCGCTTCCGAATAGCGGGCGGGCGGCTTGGTCTTCAGCGCGTTGACGACGACATCTTCATTGCGCACGGCCTCGCCCGGCTGCACGGCCACCAGCGTGGTGTCGTCGCCCTCTTCCGCGGCCTCCTTGCCGTACACGGCCAGCCAGCCCGGCTTGACCAGCACCTTGCCGTTGGTCTGGAAGTGGTGGGTCTTGCCGGCCGCCGGAATCTTGGTGATGCGGGTGGTGACCATGAACTCGGCCGCCGGGTAGAACACCGCGATGAAACGCTTGACGACCATGTCGTACAGCTTGGCTTCGGCCTCGGTCAGGCTGCGTGGCGCCTGCATCGTCGGGATGATGGCGAAGTGGTCCGACACCTTGGCGTTGTCGAACACGCGCTTGTTGGGCTTGATGTAGCCGTCGTTGACCGCCTTGCGGGCGTGCTGGGCCAGCTCGCGCAGCGGGCCGGGCAGGTCCTCGTCGGCGATCATGCCCATCGTCTGCTGGACCACGCTCACATAGTCTTCCGGCAGCGCGCGCGAATCGGTACGCGGGTAGGTCAGCACCTTGTGCTTTTCATACAGCGCCTGCGCCAGGCCCAGCGTGGTCTTGGCGCTGAAGCCGAAACGCGAGTTGGCCTCGCGCTGCAGCGTGGTCAAGTCGTACAGCAACGGGCTCGACTGGCTGCTTGGCTTGGCCTCTTCCGTCACCGTGCCGGTCTGGCCGCGCACGGCATCGGCAATGGCCTGCGCCTCGGCGGCGCTCCAGACGCGGTCGGCGCGGAACTCGGCCTCGGCCGAACCCTCGGCTGCCGCCTTGTCCTTCTTGAAGTCCGGGTTGAACCACTTGCCGTCGTAAGTGCCGGCGGCCGCGTCGAACGTGCCCTTGATTTCCCAGTAATCGCGGTAGACGTGCTTGCGGATCTTCTCTTCGCGCTCGACCACGATGGACAGCGTCGGCGTCTGCACGCGGCCCACGGTGGTCAGGAAGAAGCCGCCATCGCGCGAGTTGAACGCCGTCATCGCCCGCGTGCCGTTGATGCCCACCAGCCAGTCGGCCTCCGAGCGGCAACGCGCGGCGCTGGCCAGCGGGGTCATCTGCTCGTCGGTGCGCAGGGCCTCGAAGCCGTCGCGGATGGCGGCCGGCGTCATGCTCTGCAGCCACAGGCGCTTGACGTCCTTGCCCAGGCCCTTGGCCTTGGTGGTGGCCGTGCTGTCCTGCGCGTACTGCACGATCAGGCGGAAGATCAGCTCACCCTCGCGCCCCGCGTCACAGGCGTTGATCAACGTGGTGACGTCCTTGCGCTTGATGAGCTTGACCAGGGCGTTCAGGCGCCCCTTGCTCTTGTCGATCGGGTTCAGATCGAAATGCGGCGGGATGACCGGCAGGTTGGCGAAGCTCCACTTGCCGCGCTTGACGTCGAATTCTTCCGGCGCCTTGATCTCGACCAGGTGACCCACGGCCGAGCTGACGACATAGTGCTCGGACTCGAAGTATTCGTCGTGCTTCTCGAACTTGCCGTCCACCGGCGTGAGCGCCCGGACGATGTCTTGGGCGACCGACGGCTTCTCTGCAATGACCAGGGCTTTGCTCATGGGCGTGTTTATATCTTCACTCAGCCTCGACGTTGGAGGCAGGGTTCCGTTCTTACAATCGGGCCTCGCGCGCACGTGCACACGTACGTACACGTGCACACACGCACGCGCGCGCCCACCAATTCAATGTAACCAAAAAGGCCGATGACGCAAGCCGCCACCAAGCCCCACCCTGCCGCCCGCACGGCCCCCAGCAGCGCACGGGCCACGGCCAGCCGTCGCACCCAGGTCCGGGACTCCGGCGTCCACGGCAAGGGGGTGTTCGCGGTGCGGCCCCTCAGGGCAGGCGAGCGGGTCCTCGAGTACAAGGGCGAGATCATCACTTGGGAAGAGGCCCTCGATCGCCATCCCCATGATCCCGAGCAGCCCAATCACACCTTCTACTTCCACCTTGACGACGGCCATGTCATCGACGGCAAGTACCAGGGCAACTCGGCCAAGTGGATCAACCATTCGTGTGCGCCCAACCTCGAAGCAGAGCAGGTCGGCAACCGGGTCTTCCTGAACGCCTTGCGCGACATCGAACCCGGTGAAGAGCTCTTCTTCGACTACGGCCTGATCATCGATGCCCGCATGACGGCCAAGCTGAAGAAGGAGTACGCCTGCTGGTGCGGCAGCCCCGCGTGCCGGGGCACGATGCTGGCGCCCAAGCGCCGCCGCTGACGCATGACCGAAACCGATCAGGCTGGGCTGGACGCCGCCGTGGCGGACCTGAATGCGGCCGCCGAACGGATCTGGATGGCGTGCCAGGCCGATTGGCCCGGCCTGTCGGTCGAGGTGCAGCCCGAGCTGGCGTCCACCAACACCACCCTCATGGCCCGCGCCGACGAGGCGGAGCCCGGCCCCGTTCTGCTGACTGCGGCCAGCCAGACCGCCGGGCGGGGCCGACAGGGCCGGCAGTGGGCCGCCCGCGCGGGTGACAGCCTGGCTTTCTCGCTCGGGCTCCCCGTGGCGCTGGACGCGATTCCGGGCGGCGGCAGCGCCCTGTCGCTTGCCGTCGGTCTGGCGGTGGCCGAAGCGCTCGACGCACTGCGTGCGGAACGCGAGCGATCCACGGGCCTCGGTGCACCGCAGCCGCTGGGCCTCAAGTGGCCGAACGACCTGTGGCTGGAAGGCCGCAAGCTCGGGGGCATCCTGATCGAAGCGCGCAGCGGGGCCCATCTGCCACACGGGTACCGTTGGCTCGTGATCGGCGTGGGCCTGAATGTGCGGGCTGCCGTGCTGCCCGGCACCGCCTGCGTGGCCGAGGGCCTGCCCGCCTCCGCACGACCGACCGCGGGTGAGGCCTGGACGGCCGTGGCCCCCGCGCTGCTGCAAGGCGTGCGGGCCTTCGTTCGGCATGGCTTTGCATCACTGCAGGCCGCCTATGCCGAGCGTGACGTGCTGGCCGGCCAGCCTGTGGCCTTGTGGACACGCACCGGCGCCGATCCGCTCGCCGACGCACCGCACGCCTCCGGCATCGCCACCGGCGTGGATGGGCACGGGGCCTTGCTCGTGCATACTGACGCCGGACTTCGCGCGTGGTCCAGCGGCGACGTCACAGTCCGCCCTCACGCCTCCTGACACCTCCACCCCATGCTGCGCTCCCTGGTGCTGATCCTGCTGCTTGTCAACGCCGCCTTCTTCGCGTGGACGCAGGGCTGGCTGAATGAGGTTGTCGGCATCCGGCCCGATGGGCAGCGCGAGCCCCAGCGTCTGACGCAGCAAAAGGCAGCCAGCCAGCTGATCGTGGTGACGCCCGAACCCGCGGAGACGCCCCGGAGCGCGCCCGCGGTTTCGCCAGCCAGCGAGCCGGCGTCGGCCGCTGTGGCGTCGGCCAGCGAGGCCGAGAGCACCCGCTGTCTGGAGGCCGGCCCCTTCCCCGCCACCCAGCGCACCCAACTCGAAGCGCTGCTGCGGCCGGTGCTGCCCACCGCCGCGCGGCAGATCGACACCGTCACGGTGCAAGGGCTGTGGATGGTCTACATGGGTCCGTACGCAGACAATGACGCGCTCGGGCGCAAGCAGGACGAGTTGCGGCGCATTCGTGGCATCACGTTCGAGCCCGTTCGCGCCCCCGCCAGCCTGGCACCGGGTCTCTCGCTGGGCCGCTACACCACGCAGGCGGACGCAGAAGCCGCGCTGGAGCGCATCCGGCTGCGCGGCATCCGCACGGCCCGCACCGTGACGCTGCGACCCGCTGGCGAGCTGCTCGTGGTGCGCGTGCCACGCGCCTCGGGCGCCGACCAGCAGGCGCTGGCCGCGCTCACCCTGCCTCAGAACCGCGGCTTCGCCGCCTGCCGCTGAGATCGCCGCCCGGTGCTCGCGGCCAGTGCCAGCAAGGCAGCCCAAGCGAGCGACCACCCCGCCGTCATCGCACCACCGCCTGAGCCGCCCGTGCGCGGCGGCGGGGTCTGCAGACGCGGCGGCACGAACCAGCTCGCAGTGACCGTGGTTTCGGGCGCCTCTCGGGCCCCCACGGCGTCCACCCGACCTGCCGCCCAAAGCACGGCTTTCTCGGCATCCAGCACGCCGCTGCCGCAGGTCGTCGTGTCGCAATAGCAGTTCTGCTGCGGCTGACCGGCCGAACACACGGCTGAGAACCCGGGCACGCTGCCCGTCGCCACGTGGGGCCGCAGTCCACCGGTCGGCCCGGGGTCGGTCAGCACTGCTTGCAGTTCATCGACGGTGATCGATGGATCCAATGCCAGCATCATGGCCGCCACCCCGGCCGCCATGGGCGCGGCAAAGCTGGTGCCCGCGGCATAAACCGCCCCAGGCGTGGCGCTGCTGCCTTCACCGGAGTAACCGGGCAGCAGGAGGTAGTCGTCGTTGATCCCCGTGCGCTCTCCCGAGGCCACGGCCAGCCCGCTGGTCGTCTGGTTGGCATAGTGGGCCTTCAGGCCGCGCTTGCTCAGGCCCGTCACGGCCAGCACGCCGGCACAATTGGCAGGCCGGCTGGCCGCCCCCGCACCGGTCACGAAATCGCCATTGCCCGCCGAGGCCACGATCAGCGCGCCCTTGCTGCGCACGGCGGCGATGGCCTGCCGGTACAGCCAGGCAGCATCGCGGTCGCTGTTGGCGCCGGTACAACTGCCCGCCCCACCGAAGCTCAGGTTGATGACCCGTGCCGGCGCCGGATTCACCAGCGGCTCGCCCTGATAGCGTACGCCGGCCGCCCACAGCAGCCCCTCGATCACGTCCATGACCGAGGCCCCGCAACTGCCGCTTACCCGCACCGGCAGCACCAGCGGCCCCCCCGCCCGCCCCTGCCCCAGCTGGGGCAGCATGCCCACCACGCCAAGGGTGTTTCCACTGTCCAGCGCCCTCGGCATGGCGCCCAGCATGCCCGCGATGGTGGGGCCGTGCCACGTGCTCCCGTGCGCGCCGCAGACCTCCGCGGGATACAGCGGCGGATCACGCGCGATCTCCAGGGACGTCAACTGGTCGCCCTCGTCTCTCGGGTCCGCATCGAGGCCATCGCCGTCCTTGGCGTACGCCGCCTCGCTGACGAAGTCGTAGCCCGCGAACCAACGGCCCGTGAGGCCCGGGATGTCACGCCGGCCGGAGTCCAGCACGGCAACCACGACCGGGTACAGCGCCCGCCCCGCAAGCTGATCCCAGGCACCCCGGACATTGGCCACCCCTTCCAGGCCACTCGTGGGCCGCGCCAGCCACCACTGCTGCGGCGCAAACGTGTCGGTCAACGGAGAGGCCAGCACGGGCGCCGTGTGCGGCGTCGGCAGGGCGGCCGCCGTCACACGCTCGTTGACGATGACCCATTCAACATCCGGGTCCGCGCGCCAGCGCGCTGCCTCGCGCTCGGCCTCGGCGCGCGTCATCAGACGCCGGGGGTTGACCACATGGGCGCCAAACGCCGTGGCCTTGCGCTCCAACAGCGACACCTGCCGCCGTTGCGCCACGGCCCTCAGCCGGGCGGCTTGAAGGCGGTCGGGCTCGGAGGTGCGCTGCGTGGCCGCCAACCGGACCACCGAGGCCGCCCCGCCCGATTCCCGCAACTTCACCACCAGCCCCGCAGCCCCCGCCGCATCCGCCGGCGTCCCGGCTGCGGCCCCCCACGCGGTGGCGCCCGCCCCTGCCAGGGCCCCCACAAACAGGGCACGCGCCACATCACGAACGCGTGACATCCCCAGCGACTTCCACCGCAACAGCCTGCTCACATCGGGCCCCCAAGCTCGAAAAGCCGCGATTATGTCGCAGGGCCCCGTGCGTGGCGCCGTGGGGCCGGCATGGGAAACACATGGGCACACATCGAGACAGATGACCTATGAAAAAGGCCCCTTTCGGGGCCTTTGGACACATGGGTGAGCGATTGCTTACTTCGCAATCACGCGTGCCATTTCCAGGCACTTGTTCGAGTAGCCCCACTCGTTGTCGTACCAGGACACGACCTTCACGAAGGTCTTGTCCAGTGCCAGGCCGGCTTCGGCGTCGAACACCGAGGTGCACGACTCACCGCGGAAGTCGGTCGCCACGACCTTGTCTTCCGTGTAGCCCAGCACGCCCTTCATGGCGCCTTCCGAGGCGGCCTTCATGGCCTTGCAGATGTCTTCGTACGAGGCTTCGGTGTTCAGCTCGACCGTCAGGTCGACCACCGACACGTCGGAGGTGGGCACGCGGAAGGCCATGCCGGTCAGCTTCTTGTTCAGCTCGGGGATCACCACGCCCACGGCCTTGGCAGCGCCAGTGCTCGAGGGGATGATGTTTTCCAGGATGCCGCGGCCGCCGCGCCAGTCCTTGTTCGACGGGCCGTCCACGGTCTTCTGCGTGGCGGTGGCAGCGTGCACGGTGGTCATCAGGCCGCGCTTGATGCCGAAGGTGTCGTTCAGCACCTTGGCCACCGGGGCCAGGCAGTTCGTGGTGCACGACGCGTTGGAGATGATGGTCTGACCGGCGTAGGTCTTGTCGTTCACGCCGTAGACGAACATCGGGGTGTCGTCCTTCGACGGGGCCGACATGATGACCTTCTTGGCGCCGGCCTTGATGTGGGCTTCGGCGGTTTCCTTGGTCAGGAACAGGCCGGTCGACTCGATCACGATGTCGGCGCCGACTTCGTTCCAGGCCAGCTCGGCCGGGTTCTTCACGGCGGTCAGGCGGATCTTCTTGCCATTGACGATCAGGTTGTTGCCGTCAACGGCGACGTCACCCTTGAAGCGACCGTGCACGCTGTCGTACTTCAGCATGTAAGCCAGGTAGTCCGGCTCCAGCAGGTCGTTGATGCCGACGATCTCGATGTCGTTGGCGAAGTTCTGGACTGCTGCACGGAACACCATGCGGCCGATGCGGCCGAAGCCGTTGATACCGATCTTGATCGTCATGTTGGTCTTACCTCAGAGAGTGAATGAACTGGGTGATGGGGGCAGGCGCCCGACGCGGCACGGGGCCGCCGGGGCAGCCCCATCCCAGGCTGCGCGCGTTTACTTCTTGATCGACAGGACCTTGCGAACCGTGGCGACGACGTTCTCGGTGGTGAAGCCGAAGTGCTTGAACAGCACGCCGGCCGGCGCCGATTCGCCGTAGGTGTCGATGCCGACGACAGCATCCACACCATACTTCCACCAGAAGTCGGTCACGCCCGCTTCCACCGCAATGCGGGGGAGCTTGTTCGGCAGCACGGCCTTCTTGTAGGCCACGTCCTGGCGGTCAAACACCGTGGTCGACGGCATCGACACCACGCGCACCGGGATCTTCTGCTTGGCCAGCTCGGCCTGCGCATGCAGGGCCAGCTGCACTTCCGAACCCGTGGCGATGATCACGGCCACCGGCTTCTTCTTCAGGCCCACTTCCGACGGCTCGGCCAGGATGTAAGCGCCCTGGGTGATGACGTCGGCGTCGACCTTCGGCGCGTACGGCAGGTTCTGGCGCGACAGCAGCAGCGCAGTCGGGCGGTTCTTGTTGGCCAGCGCGATCGACCAGGCCACGGCGGTTTCCGTCGTGTCGGCCGGACGCCAGACGTCCAGACCCGGGATCAGACGCAGGCTGGCGGCGTGCTCCACCGACTGGTGGGTCGGGCCGTCTTCACCCAGGCCGATCGAATCGTGCGTGAACACGTGGATCACGCGCTGCTTCATCAGCGCGGCCATGCGGATGGCGTTGCGGCTGTAGTCGCTGAAGGTCAGGAAAGTGCCGCCGTAGGGGATGAAGCCGCCGTGCAGCGCCACGCCGTTCATGATGGCGGCCATGCCGAACTCGCGCACACCGTAGTTGATGTGGCGGCCGGGCTTGCCCAGCTCCGTGACGGCCACCGAGCCGTCGTCCTCGAAGCGCACGGGCGGCGTACTCTTGGTGTTGGTCAGGTTCGAGCCGGTCAGGTCGGCCGACCCGCCCAGCAGCTCGGGCAGCGCAGCCGTGAAGTGCTCCAGCGCCTGCTGGCTGGCCTTGCGACTGGCCACGGTCTCGGCCTTGTCGTGGGCTGCGGCCACGGCTTGCACAGCGATCTCCGAGAAGTTGGCAGGCAGCTCGCCGGCCATGCGGCGCACGTACTCGGCAGCCAGCTCGGGGAAAGCGGCCTTGTAGGCATCGAAGCGGGCATTCCAGTCGTTGACCAGCAACTCACCATCGGCCTTGGCGTTCCAGTCGGCGTACACCTCTTCCGGCAGCATGAAGGGCTCGTGCACCCAGCTCAGTGCCTCGCGGGTCAGCTTGATCTCGTCGCCGCCCAGCGGCTCGCCGTGGGCCTTGGCCGTGTTGGCGCGGTTGGGCGAGCCCTTGCCGATGTGGGTCTTGCAGACGATCAGCGTAGGCTTGTCGCCGCTCAGCTTGGCGCGCTCGATGGCGGCGTCGACGGCGTCGATGTCATGGCCGTCGACGGGGCCGACCACGTTCCAGCCACAGGCCTCGAAACGCTTGGGCGTGTTGTCGATGAACCAGGGCGTGACCTGACCGTCGATCGAGATGCCGTTGTCGTCGTACAGGGCGATCAGCTTGTTGAGCTTCCAGGCGCCGGCCAGGGCCACGGCCTCGTGGCTGATGCCTTCCATCAGGCAGCCATCACCCAGGAAAGCGTAGGTGTGGTGGTCGACGATGCGGTGGCCTTCGCGGTTGAACTCGGCGGCCAGCAGCTTCTCGGCCAGCGCAAAGCCCACGGCGTTGGTGATGCCCTGACCCAGCGGGCCGGTGGTCGTTTCGACGCCCGGGGTGATGCCGACTTCCGGGTGGCCCGGCGTCTTGCTGTGCATCTGGCGGAAAGCCTTGAGGTCATCGACCGACAGGTCGTAGCCGCTCAGGTGCAGCAGCGCGTAGATCAGCATCGAGGCGTGGCCGTTCGACAGCACGAAGCGGTCACGGTCCAGCCATTGCGGGTTCGTCGGGCTGTGGCGCAGGTGCCGGCTCCACAGTGCCACGGCCATGTCGGCCATGCCCATCGGCGCCCCGGGGTGGCCGGAGTTGGCTTGCTGGACGGCATCCATGGCCAGCACGCGGATCGCGTTGGCCATGGCGGTGGAGTTCTTGGTGGCGTTGGGCATGGTGGGCACGAGCGACGGAATATCAAGAGGCGATGATTCTACCGTCTTGCCGCCTCGCCTCCCCTGCACCGCTACTTGAAACGGATCACTCTTGTACCGGCCCCAGCACAGGCAACAGAGGTCTTCTCTGTTGCTGGCACCTCTACGAAACCCCCAACAAGTGCGGGGGAAACCGACGCTAGACGCAGTGCCTCAGAGTGAGCGCCTGTCAGCACTCTGTAGATGGCCCGAAAGCGCTCCGCACTGAATAGCTCGTGACTACGAGTGATGAGAAGAGTGTCATTGAAATATGCGGCAACACGTGCGTCCGTAAAAGCATTTCGTTCTTGCTGCAACGATTTAATATATTCAATTGGCACGGGCCTCTCGAAATGACCGATTCGCGCACTTGGCAACGGCCGCAGACCTGCTAAGAAAAAATCCGAAAGTGCCAATGGATCGATGACCCGCACGGCGCGGTCGGCATAGTACACAGCCATGCCAATGTTGCATGCCATATATATACCACCAGGATCGCGCATGTGCCTAGCATTATCTTTGAAATGGCCCAACACACCAGACTGAGCAATGGTTTCAAGGTCGGTCTGCCCATAATAGACATGTCGCTCATCGACAATACCCGACACAAACACCGGGCGAGCATCCCAATACCGAGATTCGTTATTGACCCGAAAACCCAACAACAACAGCATGCCGACAATGATCAAGCCAGATCGCGCTGACGAGAGCAACGTTGAGACGTCTTTATCCCCCGATCTATCCCGCACAGCATGCACAGATAATGCAAGCGACAACACCAGCGGGCCCACGAAGAATCTTCCGATCATGTAATCCGCACCGACAGACGCGATGTACACCAGGAAAAAAAAGATGGACACCAGATATGCGAACCTATATTTTGATCGAACAGAGAATTGCAACAACAAACTCCCTGCGAGCGCAAAATACGCCAACGGATCAAAATGCCGCATGTACTCCAAGTACATCAAGGACTGGGCAACAGTATCGCCACCGACCACCTTTGCTCTCGCGGTATTTGGGACAGGCAAACCAAAATAGACAAGAGAGAAACCTGTCCACAGCAAGAAGGGCACCAACCCAGCCGCGAAGCCTACAGCAAAGTGTCGCCAACCATGTGGGCGACCCCAGGCGCCAACGATCTCAAAGATCAAAAATGGCAAGACAACCACAAAAATATCGTGCCTCGTTAACAAGCACATAGAGGTGGCCAGGCCCAACCAAAGTCCGCGATGAATCTTTGCCTTGACAAGCGCCAAGACAAAAAAAGTTATCGCCAACATAACCAACGGCGTCTCCAACCCCGACGTCATGTAATCACGCAGACTACGTGAGAGCAGGAAGGGCGACACAGACAACAGAAAAAGGCCGGTCCTCCGCTCCGCCAGAACATAGAATACGATCATGACGGCCGAAACCAGCAACAAGGACAGAAAAATGGCAGCCTGGAATATCTGCCCCGAAATCTCGTATGCAAAATAATTCAGAAATAACCACAGCGCAGACGTAAAAACCTGGACTCTCTCCCCAGGATTCCAGACAAACCCTTGCCCTCCCCGCATATTCTCCAGCACTCTAAAATTGATGAAGGCGTCCTCCGTCAGCCATGCGTACTGAAAAAAAACATACAGAAAAATCACAAAGAAGAGGCCGAAACTCACCCTCTTTGCAAATGTGTCACCTACTTCCAACATACATTTAGGCCTCTTTTGATGCAGAAGACTTTCAGCCCCCGTTGCGCAAAAATCGCATGCTTGATAAGCATAATCTGCATGGTTGTTCTCCCATTTAGCCTCGCCAAGCACTTCATGCTAGCGAGCGAGATGGTCGCCCATCCGGCCAGCACCGACTTTTATAAATTTTACATATCGGGTCTTCGCCTCCAAAGCGGAACAACCATGTATTGGCAATACGATAAGGCATCCGAAACCGTGTGCGACCCTTCAGGGCCACTCGAGTGCTTCACTCAGGCACGACTCGGACTTCATCCAAACTTAAACAGTCCAGCATTCGCCCCCGCCGCTTTTTTGATAGCGCGTCTCGGTTATGAGACATCATGGTGGACTTGGTTCTGCATTTCTCTCATTTGCATCTTTGTCACCTCTTGGATCATCGCCGAACAGCTACCAACAAACTTCTGCGGCAAGCAAGTTACGACATGGATATTCACGGCGCTAGTCTTAACTCACCCCGTACACGTCAGCCTGTCACTCGGGCAAGTCACTCCAATTCTGATGTTGCTCACAGCAGCCATGTTTCACGGCGCTACAAAAGGTAGTAAACGACTTGCTGGCTTCATCCTTGGCGCCCTGATTTGTTTAAAACCCTTTTTCGGCCTCTTCTTCGTGCCCCTGCTTGCTCGTAAAGATTACGAAACGGCTGCGTGCACCACCCTGGCCATCGTGATCATTGGTGCATCAACTGGGATTTGGCTCGGTCTCAGTACGTTCATTGACTTCACCCAAGCCGTCAACAGCATCACATGGAGCGCAAGCAACTGGAACGCCTCCCTATTCGGCTGGGTCTGTCGCATCTTTGGAGGCTCAGAGAATAGGCCGTTGATCGACGCGCCGCAACTCGGCGTGCTCCTGTACGTAGTGATAAGCATGGCGCTTACCGCCGCTTTATTTATTGTCAATCGTAAGCACACGCAAGCGTTATCCAACTGCCAGCTGCAAGACCGAGCACTGACCCAGACTCTGCCCACCATGCTACTTCTAGCACCGTTGGGCTGGATTTATTACTTCCCACTGCTTGCTTTCTGCATACCGAGCATGATCAAACAAGAACGTCGCTTTTTTCAATCAGCACTATTATTTTTCTTTTTGGCGGTGTGCCTAATCCCTCAAGCGTTGACCCTCGCCGCAGACTTAAATGATACAACACAACAACTGATCGAAGCATCGATTTACTTTTACGCGTTAGCAGGACTATGGGCTGCTTTTTTCATAACGAATCCGAGCCCCAAGTCGCCCACCTTAATCACGCAATCGCGCGAGTAAATCGGATCTCGCACGATCAGCGACCTGTCGCTGTTCTGGCATCATTCCGGCGATGGCAACTTGGTATTCCTTTTCTGCCACTTCACGCTTACCCTGACCGTAATATGCAAACGCACGCATGACTCTCGCCATTGCGTTGCGTCTATTGACGAACACCGCTTTCTCAGCCTCACCCAAGGCGTCTTTATATCGCCCAATCGCCAGCAAGGCTTCCGAGCGAAGCAAAAATATCCTTATTTCATCTGAGTTAGCGACGGGACTGTCCGATGGCAACCACATCTGGGCAGGATCGCCCCCGGTTTTGCGCACGACTTCCCAGAATTTTTCCGTGTGGGTTTCAACCGGCTCGAGAGTTTCAATCACCTTCGCCCATTCGCCCTTCTTTAAGTGCAACTGGGCGCGCAACATGGCTTCCTGCATCTTTACCTCGCGCACCGCAACTCCTACTGTAACGTCTTGCGCGAGCACCGCCTCCGCCTGGTCAATCATTCCATACGCGATGAGCGACGACACGTGATTCTTTCGAACGTAAGGCAACGACCCGTGCTTTTCTGCAGCCCATGCCCATAGAGTAAGGTCGCTTTTCCAGAGGGGAACTGTGACCTTCACATTCATCCAAAAGACAGCAAAGGCCAAGAGTGTCACTGCAATAGAGGCTGGGGTTTCTAGACGCAGAAGAGAGGGTGTTTTCAAAACCAAAACAACGCTCGATATAGCGATCATTGCGAGCGGCAATGTCAGATACCGATCCTGAGCAATACTGCCGGCCACACTCAAAGGCAAGACATTTATCACAGGCGCAATGACGCACATTATTGCAATCAGAAGCCACCAACGCCCTCGTAATCCTTGCACCACCATGAGACCAGCGAAGCAGGCCACCCCGGTGGAGACAAACAGCGGACGATAGCCATTCGCATAATCCCAGGGAATGGGGTGGTACGGTCCAATTGAGGTGAACGGTGCGAATACAAGCGAAGCGTAGGTCAGCAAGGTTTCACCTATCAAGGCAAAACGCCTCCAACCGCCCCACTCATTCGCAACGAATGTGTCGGTAAAAATCGCCTGATCGATGAAATAGCTTTTCGCGTAGAAATAGATCCCGGCACCCAGCAAACAAATTACCACCCCCTCAACCAGCCCTCTTAGCCGGATTACAGCAAAGCCAGCAGGTCGAGCATTCCTCTCTAGTGCATCGGACAATAATGCAAAAAAAATCGGCAACCCGATCACGGCTTCCTTGCTAAACATTGCTGCAAGGAAGAGAACAAATAAAATTGGTAATCTAGCGGCCCCACGCAGTAACAGCCCAGCCAAAACATAAACCAGCGCAATATTCGTCGCCAAGAGGTCAAATCTTGCGGACGCCCAAGCAACGGCTTCAATTAAAGCGGGGTGCAAGGCATAAAGCAATGTACCGCACCCCAACCACGTGACCGTTTTTACGTTCAGCGAACCCCGAATTCGCCGAGCAAGCACCAACATCACGGAAAAGATTAGCAAGGTATTCGCCAAATGTATGGCAATGCTGATCGTATGCGTGCGGGCTGAGTTTGAGCCCCCCCACTGCATCTCGGCAACAAATGTCCCGATGACCAGAGGGCGGAAATAGGGGGCGCCAGGAAGAACTGGCCCAAGGATCGTCTCTAAGCCACTTCGCCCGTGACCTCCGAGTGCACGGGCAACGATTTCCCAGTCGTCCCATACGTAGCCATTAGCCACGACGTCGCTATAAGCGAGGAGCAGAGCGACCGCCAGCAGCCCCACCCACAACCCTACATAGCCAGACAGTAAAAAAGGGCGCTCACGCGCCCTTTCTTCAGTTGCAATCCCGATCATGTGCCGCTGCGGCAAGAAGCAGGACGGTACTTGTTCTCCAGCGTGCCGCTGCATGCCCAATTGATGCTGCCCGTTGCAGTTGCACCGGCGGTCAGCGGCGAGCCGCCAGACGTAGGCGTCAGTGTGAGTGAGTTTGCGGACGATGCAGAACCCCCAGCAGTGGACGTGTAGGTAATGGTGATCACCCCAGTAGAACCTGCAACGCTAACGCTGGAGACGTTGGCCGTCGAGTTGGGGGAGGTCCAACCAAGGTTCAGCGGGCTGGTACCCGCTGCGGCATTCTCGGACACCGTGGTTTTAGCGGACGATGCTAGAGACAGACCCTCAGTCACACGGGCCCGGATGGTGTAGTCCTGATACGCCGGCAGCGCCACAGCCGCCAGAATACCGATGATCGCCACAACGATCATCAGTTCGATCAGGGTAAAACCTTGTTGAACGCGCTTCATGTTCACTCCTAGAGGCTTGCGCCCACTTGTTGAATCAACTTCGGTCAGGCACCTCGCCTTGACCACGTCGTTCATTAGGCAGGGTCTGTGCCAGCATGAACCGATGAAAAAACCGTGACTTACACCACACCTCAAAAGCCAAAGGTGACAAAGTTCGGCACATTGGCGAGCACCCCCTCACCCAAAGGATGAGCAAACTTCGTCACCTTCATCGCACCTGACAATTTTTGTCAGCCGGCTCGCTCAGGCGCCACCTTCGGTGCCGCGCGTGAGATGAAACCGCTGGCCTTCCCGCAGCGGCTCGATAAGATGCCGACTGTCCAGCGCCCGGATCTGTGACAGCACCGCCGGCACCTCGCCGGGCTTCGGGTGGGTGATGTACACACTCACCTCGCCATCCAGCTGCACTAGCTCCTGCGCCAGGCTCTGCGGCGACAAGTGACCGCTGATCTGAGCCAGGTGGGCTTCTTCGTTGCCGAACGCCGTCTCGATCACCAACTGGGCAATGCGATGGCCTTGCAGCGCCTGCCACAGCGCCGGATTCGGCCCCGTGTCGCCCGTGAAGACCCACCATCCTTGAGGCGTTTCCACCGCGTAGCCCACCGCGGGCACCGTGTGCGCCGCGGGCAGCACATGAACCCGTCGGTCCGGGAGCCCACCGCGCGCCGGGAACAGCAGCTCGGCCCCCACAGTCAACTCATGCAGCACCAGAATGGGCCGGGCCGCGCTCGGCAGGCGGGTGAAGTCGGGCCAGATGACGCCGTTGAAGACGTGCTGACGCAGCGCGTCGAGCGTTTCAGGCAACGCATGCACGTGGATTGGACGCAGGTCGTTCAAGCCACCCGCGCCCTGTCGCAGCTTGATCACCGTATCGGCAAGAAGCGGAATGGAGAGGACGTGGTCAAGGTGGCTGTGCGTCAGCAGGATGTGGTCGACCCGGGCGAGTTCATCCAGCCGCAGCTCTCCGACACCACTCCCCGCATCGATCAGGATGTCGTCGTCAAGCAGGAACGCGGTCGTGTGGCACCGCGCGGCAATCGAACCATGGCACCCCAGAACCCGGATCATGACGTGGCCTCCGGCGTGCGTGACAGGCCGGTCAGGCCTGGACGAACTGCATCTGCGTGCCAGCCAGCTCGATCAGGTCACCGCTCTTGAGGTGGACGGGATCGGCGGCCACCGCCTGGCCATTGACCAGGGGCCGCGCGGCCCCCTCCACGTGCGCAAACACATAGCCGCCGGGACGCTTGGTGATCGATGCAACCTGCACGCCGGGCTTGCCGACCGTGGTGACCACCTTGGTCAGCGCGACCTCGCGGCCAGCGGCTGCCCCGTTGAGCACCTTGATTGACGCCGGTGACTGCGCCCCCAGGCCGCCAAACCCGGTGCCCAACCCACCCGGCATGCTGTGGGCAAAACCGGGTGCAGGCGCAGCCGGAGGGGCGCCCACCGGCACGCTGCCCAGGCCGCCGGGACCCGTGTGCCCGCCCACCGCCGCGGGTGGCGTGCCGGGGCGCATGATCATGGTCTTTTCGTAGTCCTGGCCCTCTTCCGCCAGGTACTTGATCTTGTATTTGCCGATCTCGACCGTGTCGTTGTGCTGCAGCAGCTGCTTCTTGACGGCCTTCCCGTTGATGTAGGTGCCGTTGGTGCTGTTGAGGTCCTCGATGAACACGTCGCTGGCTACCATCTGCAGCACGGCATGCTCGCCACTCACCGCGAGGTTGTCGATGACGATGTCGTTGTATGGGCGACGCCCGAGCGAGGTCTTGTCCTTTGTGATCTGGACTTCTTTGATGACGACCCCGTCAAGCGAGACAACCAGCTTTCCCATTCGTAACCTCTCGGGTTGATCTTCTCGGTGTTCAGCCAGCGCCACCCAGGCGACGGAAGGGCCACCAGGAGCGGGCGGGTGGTTCGGCCGCTCCCTGCGCACGAACCAGTACCACGGCAATATTATCCCGGCCACCCGCTTCGTTGGCGGCAGCCACCAGGGCCGCCCCCATGTCCGGCAGCGAGTCGTGCGCAGCCATCACCTCGGCGATGCGCGCGTCAGGGAGCATGTCCGACAAGCCATCAGAGCACAGAAGGATGACATCGCCCGACTCGAGGTCGTGCTGGTGGGTTTCGAGCAGGACCATGTCCTCAACACCAACCGCCCGGGTCACCAGGTTCTTGTTGGAGGCGAACTGGGCCTGCTCGGGTGTGAGGATGCCAGCGTCAATTTGTTCCTGCAGTAACGAATGGTCTTTCGTCACCTGCTGCAACACGCCGCCCCGCCAACGGTAGGCACGCGAATCACCAATGTGGCCCAGCAGCATGCGACCGGAGCGGAACACACCCAGCACGAGCGTCGTGCCCATGCCCGCATAAGTCGGGTTCGAGGAAGCTGCAGAAAAGATGGCCCGGTTGGCGTTGTCGACGCAGATGTCCATGGCGCGGCGCACGTCGGCATCGCTGGCACTGTCGGCCGCCTCGGTCAACCAGCGGCCCAACTCGGCCTTGATGAAGTCGCACGCCATGCCGCTGGCCACCTCACCGGCGGCATAGCCGCCCATGCCGTCGGCCAGCACCGCCACGGCACATCGCTCGTCCAGGGCGACCGAATCCTCATTGTTCGTTCGCACCCGGCCGGTATCGGTCTGACTGTAGAACTCGAAGTCCATGGCGGGATTGTCACCTCGTTTTCGTCTTCGGGACCTGCCTCGGGTCGGCCAAACAGCCGGGCACTCACCCCCCATTCCCCCACGAGGGGGTGTCAAAGGGCAATATCAAGAGGCTGCAGCGCCCGCGCGACGGCGAGCAGGTCGGTGGCCATCTCGTGACCGGTGGCGTAGCGGGTTGTCGGATGCTTCTCCAGCGCGAGCGCCACGATGTCGCCCAGCGCCGCGGGCAGCTCGGGACGCAGCGAGCAGACATTCGGGGCCGTCTCGTGTGCAATGGCCCGCATCAGCACGGCCATCGAGTCATTGCGGTACGGCAACTGCCCGGTGAGCAACTGGAACAGCGTCACCCCCAGCGAGTACAGGTCGCTGCGGCCGTCGATGGTCTGCCCCGCAAGCTGTTCGGGCGACATGAAGGTCGGGGTGCCCAGCACGACGCCTGTCCGTGTGCGGGCCGCGTCGGCCACCCGGGCCACACCGAAGTCCATGACCTTCACGCTGCCTGCGCGCAGGTCGATCATGATGTTGGCGGGCTTGATGTCACGGTGCGTGACGCCGCGGCTGTGCGCGTAGGCCAGCGCCTCGGCCACCCGCGCCACAATGGGAAGCAATTGCGCCAGGGGCAACAGGCGGGTTCCTTGCGTGTGCTGGCTGAGGTCGACGCCCTCGATCAGCTCCATCGCGATGAACGCCACGCCGTCCTGCTCACCCGCATCGATGATGCTCACGATATCGGGGTGCTGCAGGCGACCCGCCATCTCGGCCTCACGCAGGAAGCGCGCGCGCGCATCGGCCAGCTCATCGCCCTGAAACTCCTGTGCGAGCGACATCGTCTTGAGCGCAACATGGCGATCGGTCGCCGGGTCATAGCCAAGAAAGACGGCGCCCATCGCACCCTTGCCAATCTGGCGCTCCACCAGGAACTTGCCGAGCTGCTTGCGCGCCACATCCGGCAACGGCCGCGCAGGCACGGTGCCCCAGGTGTTCATCGTCGCCGCCTGGGCCAGTCCACGGGCGCGCATCAGGCGCAGCTTCACCTGGCGCCACTCGGCGTCGATGTCGGCCATGTGTTCGTAGACATCGCGCGCGGCGTCGTACCGCCCTTCGCGCTCGAACGCCATCGCAATGCGATCCAGGGTTTCAAGGGCCGCCTGACGGTGGGCCGCCTCGGGAAAGAAGCCGCGCAAGGTGTCCCAGGCGCGGTCGACCGGGCCGTCGCCCAGCGCCTGGAGCGCCCGCTCGATCCGCTGGCGGCCGCCTGGCCGGATGCGCAACCAGTCGGCCGACTCCAGCTCGGCCAGCGCGTGCGGCTGGGTCTCGGGTCCTGGGTCGTTGGGCGGCGCACTCGGGCGCCAGACCGGCGCGGTCGTGGCCACCGCATTCCGGGGCGGCACATCAAGGTAAGACAGCACCGTTTCCGGGCCGGAGTCCGACTCTTGCTGATGCAGCGGCATGGGCGCCGTGCGGGCGTGTTCCCCCGTCACCGGTGTGCGGCTGGCGTTGCCGCTGCTGCCCGTCGCCGGCCACGGCTGGCGCACCGCCCTCTGCTGCCGGACCAACCACAGCGCGAGGCCGCACGCCAGGATCAACAGAACAGCAATGACAAGCAGCGACAGGAAGAGGTCCATGGGGTTCAGCTTTGCGCGGGCGCGCGCTTCGCCAGCATGGTACCCACGACCAGGACGAACAGCGCGCCAGCCACCCCCGCCACATGGTGGGTACCGCGACCCGGTGTGAGGTGATCGACCATAGCGGGGTCACCGACCGCCAGCGTCCCGGCAATCCAGCCCAGCAACATGCCACCCGCGGTGATGATCAGCGGGAAGCGGTCCATCAGCTTGAGCACCACGGTGCTGCCCCAGACGATGATCGGGATGCTGACGAGCAGACCGAAGATCACCAGTGGCATCTCGTGGCCAGCATGGCCCGAGCCTTGCGCCGCACCCGCAATGCCGATGACGTTGTCGACGCTCATGACGAAGTCGGCCACGATGATGGTCTTGATGGCGCCCAGCAGACGGTCGCTGCCGCTGACCTCGTGCGCGTCGTCCTCGGGCACGAGCAGCTTGATGCCGATCCACAGCAGCAGCCCCGCCCCCACCAGCTTGAGGTAAGGCAGCTTGAGCAGCGACATGGCGAAGAAGATGAGCACGACGCGCAGCACGATGGCGCCGGCCGTGCCCCAGATGACGCCGCGCGTGCGCAGGGCGGGAGGCAGGTTGCGACAGGCCAGCGCGATGACGACGGCGTTGTCGCCACCGAGCAGGATGTCGATCATCACGATCTGACCGACGGCCAGCCAGAATTCAGGGGTCAGGAAAGCGTCCATGAAAACTCAAACAGAACAGCCCCTGCGAAAGGGGCTGTGGTCAGTGAACGGGCCGGGGCACGGCGGGCGTGGCCCCGGCAGGCCAGCGTCAGATCAGGCTCTTGAGGATCTTGCCCATCTCGGACGGATTGCGCGTGACCTTGAAGCCGCACTCTTCCATGATGGCGAGCTTGGCATCGGCGGTGTCGGCGCCGCCCGAAATCAGGGCGCCGGCGTGGCCCATGCGCTTGCCCGGAGGGGCGGTGACACCAGCGATGAAGCCGACGATCGGCTTCTTCATGTTGTCCTTGCACCATTGGGCGGCTTCGGCTTCGTCCGGGCCACCGATCTCACCGATCATGATGACGGCGTCGGTTTCAGGGTCGTCGTTGAAGGCCTTCATCACGTCGATGTGCTTCAGACCGTTGATCGGGTCGCCGCCGATGCCGACGGCGCTCGACTGGCCCAGACCCAGTTCGGTCAGCTGCGCCACGGCTTCGTACGTCAGGGTGCCCGAGCGCGAGACCACGCCGATGCGGCCCTTGCGGTGGATGTGACCGGGCATGATGCCGATCTTGATCTCGTCGGGCGTGATCAGGCCGGGGCAGTTCGGGCCCAGCAGCAGCGTCTTCTTGCCGCCAGCGGCTTCCTTGGCCTTCATCTTGTTGCGCACCATCAGCATGTCGCGCACGGGGATGCCCTCCGTGATGGCGATGACCAGATCCAGGTCGGCCTCGACGGCTTCCCAGATGGCGTCAGCGGCACCGGCGGGCGGCACATAGATCACCGACACGGTGGCGCCGGTTTGCGAGGCGGCTTCCTTGACGGAGGCGTAGATGGGGATGTCCGAGAACTTCTCTCCAGCCTTCTTGGGGTTCACGCCGGCCACGAACGCGTTCTTGCCGTTGGCATAGGCCTGGCAGCCCAGGGTGTGGAACTGACCGGTCTTGCCCGTGATGCCCTGGGTGATGACCTTGGTGTCTTTGTTGATGTAAATGCTCATGACGAATCCTCTGGGTGCGGGGCTCAGGCGACAGCGGCGACGATCTTGGTCGCGGCTTCGGCCATCGAATCGGCGGAGATGATGGGCAGGCCGGAGTCGGCCAGCATCTTCTTGCCCAGGTCTTCGTTGGTGCCCTTCATGCGGACAACCAGAGGCACGTTCAGGTTCACGGCCTTGCAAGCGGTGATGACGCCATCGGCGATGGTGTCGCACTTCATGATGCCGCCGAAGATGTTGACCAGGATGCCCTTGACGTCCGGGTTCTTCAGCATGATCTTGAAGGCTTCGGTGACCTTCTCGGCCGTGGCGCCGCCGCCGACGTCGAGGAAGTTGGCCGGCTCGCCGCCGAACAGCTTGATGGTGTCCATGGTCGACATGGCCAGACCGGCGCCGTTGACCAGGCAGCCGATGTTGCCGTCGAGCTGGATGTAGGCCAGGTCGAACTTCGAGGCTTCGACTTCAGCAGGATCTTCTTCGTCTAGGTCGCGCAGGGCCACGATCTCGGGGTGGCGGAACAGGGCGTTGGAGTCGAAGTTGAACTTGGCATCCAGGGCGATGAGCTGGCCCTTGCTGTCTCGGTTCAGCGGGTTGATTTCAACCAGCGAGGCATCCGTGTCCATGTAGCACTGGTAGAGCTTCTGGCAGATGTCGATGAACTGGGCCACCGAGTCGGCGGGCATGGCCACGCCCTTGGCGAGTTCTTCGCCCTGCGCCTGCGTCAGGCCAGCCAGCGGATCGACGAAAACCGTGACGATCTTCTCGGGGGTGCTGTGGGCAACTTCCTCGATGTCCATGCCACCTTCGCTGGAGGCAATGAAAGCCACCTTCTGCGTGCCGCGGTCGGTCACGACGGAGAGGTAGTACTCCTTCTGGATGTCGGCACCGTCTTCGATGTACAGGCGGCGGACCTTCTGGCCTTCGGCGCCCGTCTGGTGCGTGACCAGCTGCATGCCCAGGATGTCGGAGGCGCGGGCCTTGACGTCGTCGAGCGACTTGGCCACCTTCACGCCGCCGCCCTTGCCGCGACCACCAGCGTGGATCTGCGCCTTGACCACCCACACGGGGCCGCCCAGCTTTTCAGCTGCCGCAACAGCCTCGTCTACGGAAAATGCCGGAATGCCTCTTGGGACCGGCACGCCAAATCGGCTCAGGATCTCTTTGCCTTGGTACTCATGGATCTTCATGGGTGTCTCGCAGTCTGGTGTTGCGTTCTTGTCGGATTGACAATGCCGCACGCCGCCGATCAGGCGGACGGGGCGCGACGCTTTCAAGGGATGGGCTTGTTGCGTTGCAGCGTGCAAGGATAGCACCGCGCACCTGTCGAGTCGCTGTCTCCCCCCGGTACAGCCCGCCAAGCGGCCGGTCTTTTTGCGAGGGGTTTACCCTAGGGATGCCCGCTTTTTGCCGCTGTTGACTCGCGAAGCGCGGCGAACGCGACGGGGCCCGCCACACCGGGCGGGTCAGCCTTCTGGCAGCGGCTCGGGTGTTTCGCCGCGGAGAACACGCCGGATCACATCACCCGAAAAGCCTCGGGCCATGAGAAACCGGGACTGCCGGGCTCGTTCGGTGGCATCCACCGGTGGTTCCCCAAATCGGCGGGACCACAGCGCAAATGCCCGCTCGAACTCGGTCTCTCGCAGGGCCTGGACAGCCTCCCGCGCGACTTCGGCGGGCAGCTGATGCTGAGCCAGTTCGGCCTGCACGCGAGCGGCCCCGTAGCGGGCGCCGCGCCGGTGCACCATGGACTCGGCGAAACGCTGGGCCGACAGCAAGCGGGCTGACTCCAGCTCGTCAAGAATGCGCTCGACTTCTTCCGCCGACTCGGCATGAGGCCCGAGCTTGCGCCTCAGCTCCACCCTCGAGTGCTCTCGGGCAGCGAGGTACTTCAGCGCGCGCCCTTTGAGCGACAGCGTCGGCGCACGCCGACGCTTCGGCGGATCAGCCGCATCGTGATCCGAGCCGGTCATGTCAGTGGGAAGTCGACGCAGCGTCAGACTTCGTCGTCCGCAACAGCGGGCGCTGCAGCCACCGGCGGCAGCAGGGCGATGCCGAGCGAGTCACGAATCTTGTTTTCGATCTCGCGGGCAATGTCCGGGTTCTCGCGCAGGAACTCCCGGGCGTTGTCCTTGCCCTGGCCGATCTTGTCGCCGCTGTAGGCATACCAGGCGCCCGACTTGTCAACGATCTTGGCGGTGACGCCCATGTCGATGATCTCGCCTTCACGGCTGATGCCTTCGCCGTAGAGGATGTCGAACTCGGCCGTCTTGAATGGGGGCGACACCTTGTTCTTGACGACCTTGACCTTGGTTTCGTTGCCGATGATCTCGTCGCCCTTCTTGATCGAGCCGATGCGGCGGATGTCCAAGCGCACGGACGCGTAGAACTTCAGCGCATTGCCGCCGGTGGTCGTTTCGGGCGAGCCGAACATCACGCCAATCTTCATGCGGATCTGGTTGATGAAGATGACCGTGCAGTTGGTCTTCTTGATGGTGGCGGTCAGCTTGCGCAGCGCCTGGCTCATCAACCGGGCCTGCAGGCCGGGCAGCGCGTCGCCCATTTCGCCTTCCAGTTCGGCTTTCGGGGTGAGCGCCGCCACCGAGTCGATGACGATCAGGTCGACCGAGCCCGAACGCACCAGCGCGTCAACAATCTCGAGGGCCTGTTCCCCGGTGTCGGGCTGGGAGATCAGCAGATCCTGCAGGTTGACGCCGAGCTTCTGGGCGTACTGCGCATCGAGCGCGTGTTCCGCGTCGATGAAGGCGCAGACGCCGCCCTGCTTCTGCATTTCCGCGACCACCTGCAGGGTCAGGGTCGTCTTGCCGGAGGATTCCGGGCCGTAGATCTCGATCACGCGGCCGCGGGGCAGACCGCCGACGCCCAGGGCCACGTCGAGGCCCAGCGAACCGGTCGAGACCACCTGGATGTCCTCCACGACCTCGCCCTCGCCAAGGCGCATGATCGAGCCCTTGCCGAACTGCTTTTCAATCTGTGCCAGGGCGGCTTGCAGAGCCTTGGCCTTTTCTGCGTTGAGGGCGGACTTGGCGGTCGTTTCCATGAATGGTCTCCGGATGGATGCGGCGCATGGTTGCGCTTGAACTGGCCGCCATTATGGCAAAAGCTGGATGCCTGTACAGTGGTTCAGGGGTTTTATTTGCCCCCTCTGACGGGCGGGGCGAAGCGAAGACAGACGAATTGATCTGCCACAAGGCCGGCCCCGACGCCCGGCGGCACGATGAAGTCAGTCAGATACCCCCCTCGACCACAACACAAAGGAGCCCAGATGGACCATCACCCGTTGATCAAGGATTTCCCCGAACTCCGCGAACGCATCCATGCGCTGAAGACCACCAACACCCACTTCGCCCGTCTGGAGCGGGAGTACGAAGACCTGGACAAGGCCATCGTGCGTCTGGAAAGCGGCATCGAACACGGTTCGTCGGCGGAACTGGAACAGAAGAAGCAGCAGCGCGTGACACTGAAGGATGAGCTTTACGCCCTGTTGAAGGCCTGACCCGACCCGGTCAGCCCGTCCACAGGACACCCCCCGCTGCGCCGCACCTCACCGGGTGCGGTCGACAGTGCCCGGAGGCCTTGACCTACCCGTCAAGGCCTCTTTGCTTGGCGGCCGCGGAACGCGTCCCCGCCTCGTAAAATGGCCGGCTATGACCGAAGCTGTCCGCCCCCCTCACGCCGCGCAAGCCGGCACCTCGTCTGCCGCCGCCGTGGCGCCCATGCGCCTGTCCGGGCTGGAGCCCGTGCTGATCGGCCAGGGCTCGCTGTTCGTGAACGTGGGCGAGCGCACCAACGTGACGGGCTCGAAAGCCTTCGCGCGCATGATTCTTGAGGGGCGATTCGAAGACGCCCTGTCGGTGGCGCGCCAGCAGGTGGAAAACGGCGCCCAGGTCATCGACATCAACATGGACGAGGCCATGCTGGACAGCAAGGCCGCCATGGTGCGCTTCCTGAACCTGATCGCCGGCGAGCCCGAAATCGCGCGCGTGCCCATCATGATCGACTCGTCCAAGTGGGACGTGATCGAGGCGGGGCTGAAGTGCATCCAGGGCAAGGGCATCGTCAACTCGATTTCGCTGAAGGAAGGCGTGGACGAGTTCAAGCGCCAGGCCCGGCTGATCAAGCGCTATGGCGCGGCCGCCGTGGTGATGGCGTTTGACGAGGTCGGCCAGGCCGACACCTACCAGCGCAAGGTCGAGATCTGCGAGCGGGCCTACCGCATGCTGGTCGACGAACTGGGCTTCCCGCCTGAAGACATCATCTTCGACCCGAACATCTTCGCGATCGCCACAGGCATCGAAGAGCACGACAACTACGCGGTCGACTTCATCAACGCCACGCGCTGGATCAAGCAGAACCTGCCCGGCGCCAAGGTGTCGGGCGGCGTGTCGAACGTGTCGTTCAGCTTCCGCGGCAACGAGCCGGTGCGCGAGGCCATCCACACCGTGTTCCTGTACCACGCCATCCAGGCGGGCATGGACATGGGCATCGTCAACGCCGGCATGGTCGGCGTGTACGACCAGCTCGACGCGCACCTGCGCGAGCTGGTGGAAGACATCGTGCTGAACCGCAAGCCGGTTTACAAGGACGGTGAAGACACCTCGCTGACGCCGACCGAACGCCTGCTGGGCATCGCTGAACAGGTCAAGGGCGCGGCCAAGGACGACTCGGCCAAGCTGGCCTGGCGCGGCACGGCCGAGGAACCGGCACCGGTGGATCAACGACTGAGCCATGCGCTGATCCACGGCATCACCGAGTTCATCACACAGGACACCGAAGAGTGCTGGCAGCAGATCAAGGCCCGGGGTGGCCGGCCGCTGCACGTGATAGAAGGCCCGCTGATGGCCGGCATGAACACCGTGGGCGATCTGTTCGGCGCGGGCAAGATGTTCCTGCCGCAGGTGGTCAAGAGCGCCCGCGTGATGAAGCAGGCCGTGGCCCATCTGGTGCCCTACATCGAAGAAGAAAAGCGGCAGCTGGAGCTGGCCGGCGGCGATGTGAAGGCCAAGGGCAAGATCGTGATCGCGACTGTGAAAGGCGATGTGCACGACATCGGCAAGAACATCGTCACCGTGGTCCTGCAGTGCAACAACTTCGAGGTGGTCAACATGGGCGTGATGGTCCCATGCAAGGACATCCTCGACAAGGCCAGGGAAGTGGGTGCCGACATCGTCGGGCTGTCGGGCCTGATCACGCCGTCGCTGGAAGAGATGCAGTATGTGGCCGCCGAGATGGAGCGCGACCCGTACTTCCGCGAGCGCAAGACGCCGCTTCTGATCGGTGGGGCCACCTGCTCACGCGTGCACACGGCCGTGAAGATTGCGCCGAACTACAGCGGCCCGGTGGTGTATGTGCCCGACGCCTCGCGGGCGGTGGGCGTGTGCTCGGACCTGCTGAGCGAAGAGCGCCAGGCGGCTTACATTGCCGAACTGAACGCCGACTACGAGAAGGTGCGCCAGCTGCACGCCAGCAAGAAGGCCACACCGCTGGTGTCGCTGGCCGAGGCCCGCGCCAACAAGGCGGTCGTCGATTTCGATGCGCACACGCCCGAGGCACCGAAGTTCATCGGCCGCCGCGTGTTCAAGAACTACGACCTGGGCGAGCTGGCGCCCTACATCGACTGGACGCCCTTCTTCCAGACCTGGGACCTGCACGGCCCCTTCCCCGCCATCCTCGATGACGCGGTGGTGGGCGAGCAGGCGCGCAAGGTGTACGCCGATGCCCAGGCCATGCTCAAGAAGATCGTCGAGGGCCGCTGGCTGACGGCAAATGGCGTGATCGGCCTGTACCCGGCCAACACGGTGGACGACGACGCCATCGTGCTGTATGCCGACGAAGCCCGCACCACGGAGCTGATGCGCTGGCACCCGTTGCGCATGCAGAGCGAGCGGCCTGTCGTGGATGGGGTGAAACGCCCGAACCGCTCGCTGGCCGACTTCGTGGCGCCAAAGGGCAACAAGGCCGATTACATCGGCATGTTCGCCGTGACCGCGGGCCTGAACATCGAGAAGAAGGAAGCCGAGTTCATGGCCCACCATGACGACTACTCGGCCATCATGCTCAAGGCCCTGGCCGACCGCCTGGCCGAGGCCTTTGCCGAGCGCATGCATGAGCGTGTGCGCAAGGAGTTCTGGGGCTATGCCGAGGCCGAGTCCCTGGACAACACGCAGCTCATCAAGGAACAGTACCGCGGCATCCGCCCGGCCCCGGGCTACCCGGCCTGCCCGGACCACACGGTCAAGCGCGACATGTTCAAGGTGCTCGAGGCGCACGACATCCACATGCACCTGACCGAGAGCCTGGCGATGATGCCGGCCGCCAGCGTCAGCGGTTTCTACCTGTCGCACCCCGAGGCGGCCTACTTCAACGTGGGCAAGATCGGGGGCGATCAGGTCGAGGACTGGGCGCAGCGCACCGGCCTCGGGCTCACGGATGCAGAGCGGGCGCTGGCGCCGCTGCTCTGAACCGGCTCAGCGTTCGCAGGCCGGGTAGAACTCGACCACCCCGGGGCGGCCCTGGAGGCCCCAGTCGCCGCAGAGATGCCGGGTGTATCGCGCATCGAGGTCGACCATGCGCTTGAGCCACGCGGTGACGGCGTGGCCCACCAGCGCCTTCTGCTCGGTCGTGGCCAGGTGCGTGGTGCACGATCCGGTCGCCCCCCCGGTGACCATCAGGAACGCCTTGGGGTTGCGTGGCTCGAGGTCGGTGCGCAGCCAATCGATGTACAGCGGGCGGGCGTGGGTGGCCACCGGTTGCACGATGTCGGCCTGGCACCCCACCACCAGCGTGGGCGCCTTGACCGGCCCGGGCACGCGGTCCTTCGAGGCGACCTGCGGCGCAAGCGCCACGGCGGCCTGAACCGCGCTGCCCGCTGCGATGAAGGGCAGCGGCTGGCCCGCACCCTGCCCGAGCACGATCTGCCGTGCCGGATCGATGCGGCCGGCCAGCGGCGTGCCTGCCTGGGCCGACCAGGCGATGACCTGCTGCATGGCATTCGCCGCTTGCAGGTTGCGCGCCTGGCTGTTGTCGAACAGCGATTGCGTGTCGATGACGACGCTGACAAAGCCGTGGGACGCGAGGTGCTGGGCCAACCACGCGTGCTGCTTCTGCCCTCCGAGTGGGCCCGGCACGAACACCGCCACGGCAAACGGCCCTTCGGTGGTGCCGGTCGGTGCATACACGGTGCCGGCGCGGTAACCCGCGGGCTGAGGGATGACCATGGACGTCACGGCGAAGGGGCCGGGCTTGCCGCCGATGTCGGCCACCGGATCGGGCCCACGCAGCGTGGTCGCCACCTCGGACAGCGTCAGCCCGAGCACACTGCCCATCGAGCCGCTGCCGGATCGACGGAGCAGGGACGCACTGACCTGCAGGGACGAGGTGCCGCGGATCTCATACCGCCCGGCGGACAGCACGGTGGCCTGCCCACTCCGCAGGGCGATGGGCGAGGCGCCCGCGTCCGTCACGCGATACAGATCCAGGGACACCAGCGGCTCGTCGCCGTTGGGAAAGACCGAGGACGTCACCAACCCGTCGACACGTGGCACGGCGGTGCGGGCCTCGGTCAGCTCGAACGCCAGCCGCGCGTCCAGACGCGCCACCACCGATTCGGATGAACTCACGATGCGGCGGGACCCGTGCCCGAGCGACATCCGGACCTCGGACGGACTCACCGCGGTTCCGACGCTGGTGTCGCTGTCCGTGTTGGGCGTCAGCACCCGAGCCAGTAGCCCCATGTTCTGCTCGAGCCCGCCGTCCCATGCGACGCGGCGCTCGCCGACCGTGACCCAGGTCGTCCCGTCCTCGGAGGGCGCCCGGATCACGGTTTCGGCAAACCCGGACTGACTGAGCCGCCGCACCTCGGCGTGCGCGGCCGACACGCCGAGCATGACGGCCAGGGCGAGCGCCGTGGGGCGCGTGACCTTGTGAAAGACAAGCATGGTTTCCTCTCTGAATGACTTGCGTGAAGAACGGCGACCACTGAACTGGTCGTCGCCCCGCATCCTAGGAAACCGGACACGAACTTGTCTGCGGGCTTTCACCTGCGCTTTCGCAAGCCCGCCCCTCGATCCGGGTCAGCTCATCCGATTGCAGGACAGCAATGGCGCCAGATACCGCCCCGTGTGGCTACCCGTATGTGCGGCCACCGCCTCGGGCGTGCCCGCCACCAGCAGCTCACCGCCCCCCGATCCACCTTCGGGCCCCATGTCGATCAGCCAGTCCGCCGTCTTGATGACGTCGAGGTTGTGCTCGATGATGACGATGGTGTTGCCCGCATCGCGCAGTTGGTGCAGCACCTTGAGCAGCAGCGCGATGTCGTGGAAGTGCAGGCCCGTGGTGGGCTCGTCGAGGATGTAGAGCGTGCGGCCGGTGTCGCGCTTGCTGAGCTCCAGCGCCAGCTTGACGCGCTGGGCCTCGCCGCCCGACAGCGTGGTCGCGCTCTGCCCCAGGCGGATGTAGCCCAGGCCCACGTCCATCAGCGTCTGCAGCTTGCGGGCAATCGCCGGCACCGCGCTGAAGAACTCCAGCGCATCCTCGACCGTCAGCCCCAGGATCTCGTGGATGTTCTTGCCCTTGTAGAGCACCTCGAGCGTCTCGCGGTTGTAGCGCTTGCCCTGGCACACGTCGCACGGCACGTACACATCGGGCAGGAAGTGCATCTCGACCTTGAGCACGCCATCACCCTGGCAGGCTTCGCAGCGGCCACCGGCCACGTTGAAGCTGAAGCGCCCGGCGTTGTAGCCCCGCTCGCGCGCGGTCGGCACGTCGGCCAGCAGTTCGCGGATGGGCGTGAACAGGCCGGTGTAGGTGGCCGGGTTGGAGCGCGGCGTGCGCCCGATCGGTGACTGGTCGACGTTGATGACCTTGTCGAACAGCTCCAGCCCTTCGATCTCGTCATGCGGCTCGGGCTCGGCGTGGCTCTGATAGAGCTTCTTGGCCACCGCCGCATACAGGGTGTCGTTCACCAGCGTGGACTTGCCCGAGCCCGACACGCCGGTAACGCACGTGAGCAGCCCCACCGGCACCTCGACGGTGACGCCCTTGAGGTTGTGCCCCCGTGCGTTGACCACGCGCAGGCGCGGCGTCTCGTCGGTGAAAGGACGACGCTCGGCCGGAACGGGGATGCCCAGCACCCGCGCCAGATACTGTCCGGTCAGGCTCTCGGCATTCGCCGCGATCTCTTCGGGCTTGCCTTGCGCCATCACGCGGCCACCGTGCACGCCCGCGCCCGGCCCCATGTCGACCACGTGGTCGGCGGCGCGGATCATGTCCTCGTCGTGCTCGACCACGATGACGCTGTTGCCCAGATCGCGCAGGTGCTGCAGCGTGCCGATCAGGCGGTCGTTGTCGCGCTGGTGCAGGCCGATGCTGGGCTCGTCGAGCACGTACATCACGCCAGTCAGACCCGAGCCGATTTGCGAGGCAAGACGGATGCGCTGTGCCTCGCCGCCCGACAGCGTGTCGGCGCTGCGGTCGAGACTCAGGTAGTTCAGGCCCACGTCGTTGAGGAAGCGCAGGCGCGAGCGGATCTCGTTGACGACCTTGGCCGCGATCTCGGCCTTGGCGCCCTGCAGCTGCAGTCCTTCGAAGTAGCGATGCGCCTCGGCCAGCGTGGCGTGGCCGATCTCGTAAATGGCCTTGCGGTCACCGGTCTGGGCGTCGAGCAGCTTCACATGGCGGGCCTCGCGGCGCAGGCGCGTGCCATCGCACTCGGGGCAGGCCTTGGGCTGCTGATAGCGGGCCAGTTCTTCCCGCACGGCGGCCGAATCCGTCTCCTTGAAGCGGCGCTCGAAGTTCGGGATGATGCCCTCGAATGCGTGCGCACGTTTGACCTTGCGTTTCTTGCCGCTCGGGCCGTCCGCCTCGTAAGTGAACTCGATTTCGTCGGTACCGGAACCGTACAGCAGCACGTGCTGGATGTGCGCGGGCAGCTCCTCGAACGGCTGCTCGATGTCGACGTCGTAGTGCCGACCGACGCTCTCGATGAGGCTGTAGGTGTAGGGGTTGCGGCGATCCCATCCCTTGACGGCCCCGCTGCCGATGCTCAGCGACGGAAACGCCACCACACGGTGCGGATCGAAGGCGATGACATGACCCAGCCCATCGCAGGTCGGGCAGGCGCCCTGTGGCGAGTTGAACGAGAACAGCCGCGGCTCCAGCTCCGACAGCGAGTAGCTGCACACGGGGCAGGCGAACTTGGCGGAGAAAAGGTGTACCTTGTCCGTGTCCATCTCGAGCGCCAGCGCGCGGCCTTCTGCCAGACGCAGGGCCGTCTCGAAGCTCTCGGCCAGGCGCTGTGCCATGTCGCCGCGCACCTTCACGCGGTCGACCACCACGTCGATGTCGTGCTTCTCGTTCTTCACCAGCGGCTTCAGATCGACCGCCTCGGTGATCTGCCCGTTGATGCGGAAGCGCACATAGCCTTGCGCCTGCATGTCGGCAAACAGCTCGGCGTGCTCGCCCTTCCGGTCGCGCACCACGGGCGCGAGGATCATCAGCTTGGTGTCCTCCGGCAGCGCCAGCACGGCGTCGACCATCTGGCTCACGCTCTGAGCCTGCAGGGGCTCGCCATGCTCGGGGCAGAACGGCGTGCCAGCACGGGCGTACAGCAGGCGCAGGTAGTCGTGGATCTCCGTGACCGTGCCCACGGTCGAGCGCGGGTTGTGGCTGGTGGCCTTCTGCTCGATGCTGATCGCGGGCGACAGCCCCTCGATCACGTCGACATCGGGCTTGTCCATCAGCTGCAGGAACTGGCGCGCGTAGGCGCTCAGGCTCTCCACATAGCGGCGCTGGCCCTCGGCGTACAGCGTGTCGAACGCCAGGCTGGACTTGCCCGAGCCCGACAGGCCGGTGATGACCACCAGTTCATGCCGCGGCAGGTCCAGGTCGATGTTCTTGAGGTTGTGCGTGCGCGCCCCGCGGATCTGGAGGGTGGGGTGCTCGCCGCGCAGGCGCGGGGCAACAGGCAAGGACGCAGCGGCCGCCTGGGCGGCAGGCACCACGGCGGTGGGATCGATCGGGGGCACGGAACGGGACATCGGGCAGTCAGCAGCAAGAAGAAGGCCCGCCTGCGGCCGCGTCGCGCCTTCAAAAGACACGAGCCCGGCCACCGAAAGGGCAACCGGTCATCATACGTCGCGCGTGCCCGACCGTGCCAGCGTCGAACTCACCCGAGCGCCGGACAGGGGTATGCCCCCCGCGACGTTCAGCGCGCCAGATGCTGGCGGAAGAACGCGGTCTGGCGTGCCACGACCTGCTCGAAGACCGGCCCGCTGTACGGCGAAAAATGGTGCGCGCCGGCCAGTTCGACGTATTCACCGCGCGGCAGGGCCTTGGCTGTGTCACGCACCTTCTGCACGGGAATGAGCCCGTCTTGTGCTGCGGCGATCACGAGCGTGGGCGCCTGCACCTGGGGCGCACTGTCGATCGGATAGAAGAAGGGCAGGCTGAAGAGGAAGCGCGCGGCCACCTTGTTCTCGCCCTCCTGTCCCTTGGGCACCAGCCTGCTGTAGCCCGCGACGCACTCATCGCAGATCAGGGCCGCCGTGCCCCCGTCTGCCGAAATGATCGGCATGTAGACCGGCGCCTCTCCGTCGCCACGCAGCGCATCGCGGATCGCCATCCACATCGCCGCGGGCTGGTGTCTGAGCGGATAGCGCAAGGCGCTGGACAGGCCGTGCACGAACGGAACCTGCGAGCTGACCGCCTTGACGACCTGCGGCCGGCGCGATGCCGCCACCAGCACCTGGCCGCCGCTGTAGGACGAGCCCCAGATTCCCAGGCGCGCGCCATCCACGTCCTGGCGGGCCGCCACGGCGTCGATCACGGACACCCAGTCGTCGACGTGGGCCGGCCCGTCAACCACCCGACGCGGCTGCCCGCCGCTGCGCCCGAAGCCCCGGTAGTCGAAGCGGACGACGGCAAAGCCGGCCTGCACGAACCGATCGGCAAACGGGCTGAGACCCCAGTCGCGCAGGGCACCGAAGCCGTGCGCCATGATGATCACCGGCGGGCGCGACACCCCTGCCGGGCGCTGGATCTCGGCGTCGCACGTGGTCGTGCCACAGCGCAGGCTGAGCGACTCGACGACGGCCCCAGGTGCCGCGGCGCGGGCTGCACCGGGAATCAGGAAGGCGGCCGCCATGCATGCAAAGGCGGAGAGAGACCTGGGAAAAAGGGCCATGCGCATGATAAAAAGCGTCTTTGAACAGACAGCGGGACAACGGTGCCAGATCGTACCCAGGGCTCCGTGCGTGCTTTCGCTGTTTCGCCCCAGCCCTGACAGTCGATCCTGCTGGGTGGGCTCATCTCCTGCCACGCCATGTCTCAGACCCTTTTTCATGCCCCGCTGATGTCGATGCCCACCTCGGCCGATCCCGAGTCCCTCGGCACCACGACGGCGACGCCCCCCACGCCCGACCATCGCAGCCGCCTGATGACGGCCATGGGCACCACCCTCGTCCACAAGCCCTACGGCGAGATCACGATCGCCGACGTCGTGGCCGAAGCACGGGTGTCGAAGCGGACCTTCTACGAACAGTTCGCCAGCAAGGACGAGTGCCTCCTGGCCTTGTGCGAGTTGCTGAGCGAGCGCACGCTGGCCGTGATGTCCGAAGGATTCGACCCGGACAAGGACTGGATGGCGCAGCTCAACTGGGTGATCGAGGCCTACCTCGGCAACATCCAGAAGCAGCCCGCGCTGATCCGCACGCTGTGCGTGGAACTGCTCAACCTGGGTACCCCGGGCCTGGCCGTGCGCCGCGCGATCCTGCAGCGCTTCGTGAACTTCCTGATCCGTCAGGTCGAGCTCTCGCGCCAGCACGAGCCGGGGCGCCTGCCGCTGTCGCACAACCTCGCCATGGCGGTGGTCGGTGGCGTCAACGAACTGATCCTGGAAGCGATCGAACAAGGCCGTGGCGACCGCCTGCTCGACCTGGCCCCCGAGGTGGAAGCCTTCGTGAAGGCCGTGCTCGACGCGCTCGAGCCGCACGCACGCTCGGCGCACGGCCTGCGCTGAGCGCGGCCCCGGTCAGTCAGCCGGGGCTTCGGCCACGCAGCGGGCCACGATGGCCCCCAGGCGCTCGATCTCGACCCGCACGGTGTCCCCGTCCTTCAGGAACTTCGGCGGATCGAAGGCTGCGCCCACGCCGCTGCAGGTGCCCGTGAAAATCACATCGCCGGGCTCCAGCGTCATCACCTCGGTAAGTTGCGCGATCTGCGCCCAGATGTCGTGGATCATCAGGCTGGTGTGGCTGTGCTGGCGGCGCTCGCCATTGACCCAGCAACTCAGCGCCAGCTGATGCGGGTCGCCCACCTCGTCGGCGGTCGTGATCCACGGCCCGAAGGGCGCGTGCGTGTCGAAGGACTTGCCCAGCGTCCACTGCGTGGTGCGCTTCTGGTAGTCGCGCACGGACACGTCGTTGCCCACGCAGTAGCCGAACACCACCTCGTGCGCGCGTTCGCGCGGCACATGCCGGCAGCGCTGCCCGATGATCGCCACCAGCTCGCCTTCGTAGTCCGTCATCTGCGAGACGCGGGGCAGCACGATGGGATCGAACGGGCCGTTGACGGCCGACGGCAGCTTGGGAAACCACACCTGGTGCGCCGGCACCGTGCGGCTCTCGCCGATGATGTTTTCCTGGACGTGCTCGAGGTAGTTCAGCCCGATGGCCAGGGCTTTGCCGGGCCGCGGCACGGGCGCCAGCAGGTGCACCGCATCAACGGCGGCATCGGCAGGGGCGTCGGCCAGCGCGGCCACGCGGTCCTTCAGGTCGGCCCAGCGGGTGATCAGGTCGATCATCGGCTGGTGGGTCGACAAGGCATCGCCCACGGCCGCGCTCAGGTCGATGAGGTCGCTGCCGCGGACCAGGCCGACACGGGCCTGGCCATCTTGTTCAAAGGTACACAGGTGCATGGTGCGAACAGGATGCAAAGGGGTCTTCACACGAAGAAGACCCGATCATGCACCCATCCGCACCCGCCGGGCCAGCAAGCCCCCGCCGGTGTCCGGATGGCTTCAGCGCGCGGCGTTCAGCGTGTCGCGCGTCTGCATCGCCACACGCCGGGCGGCGCTGGCAAAGTCGTCGCCGCTGCTGGCGTACAGCACCGCGCGCGAGCTGTTGACGATGATGGTGCCGGTGACGGCGCCGCTCGCATCGGTCTTCAGGCCGGCCTTGACGGTGGCCGCCGCATCACCGCCCTGCGCACCCACGCCGGGAATCAGCAGCGGCACGGTCGGCGCCAGTTCACGCACGCGAGCAATCTCTTCCGGGAAGGTGGCGCCCACCACCAGGCCGATCTGGCCGTTGGTGTTCCACGGGCCCTGCGCCTGCTTCGCAATGTGCTCGTACACGCGGGGCTGGCCTTCGATGTCGGCCAGACGCAGGTTCTGCAGGTCCGAGCCGCCCGGGTTGGAGGTGCGGCACAGCAGGATCACGCCCTTGCCCGGGTGCTTCAGGAAGGGCTCCATCGTGTCGAAGCCCATGAAGGGCGACAGCGTCACGGCGTCGGCCTGGTAGCGCGAGAAAGCCTCGTGCGCGTACTGCTCGGCGGTCGAGCCGATGTCACCGCGCTTGGCATCGAGGATGACGGGCACGCTCGGCGCCACGCGGCGCATGTGGGCCATCAGGCGCTCGAGCTGGTCTTCGGCGCGGTGGGCCGCAAAGTACGCGATCTGCGGCTTGAAGGCGCAGACCAGGTCCTTGGTGGCGTCCACGATGGCCGCGCAGAAGTCGTAGATGCGGTCGGGCTGGCCCTTCCATGCACCGGGAAACTTCGACGGCTCCGGGTCCAGGCCCACGCACAGCAGCGACTGGTGCTGTTGCTGCACGCGCAGCAGCTGTTCGGTGAAGATCATGTCGACGCCTGCCTCAGGTTACTTGCCGATGCGCTGGGCCAGCTCGACGGCCTTGCCGATGTAGTTGCCCGGGGTCATCTCCATCAGGCGGGCCTTTTCCTCTTCCGGCAGCTCCAGCGTGCCGATGAAGGCCTGGATGGACTCGCGCGTGATGGCCTTGCCGCGGGTCAGCTCCTTCAGGCGCTCGTACGGGTTGGGCAGCGCATAGCGGCGCATCACCGTCTGGATGGGCTCGGCCAGCACCTCCCACGAGCTGTCCAGATCGGTTGCCAACGCCTCGGGGTTGACTTCCAGCTTGCCCAGGCCGCGTGCCAGGCTGTCGTAGGCCAGCAGGGCATAGCCCAGGGCCACGCCCATGTTGCGCAGCACGGTCGAGTCGGTCAGGTCACGCTGCCAGCGGCTGATCGGCAGCTTCTGGCTCAGGTGCGTCAGCACGGCGTTGGCCAGGCCCAGGTTGCCTTCGGCGTTCTCGAAGTCGATCGGGTTGACCTTGTGCGGCATGGTCGACGAACCGATTTCGCCGGCCTTGGTCTTCTGCTTGAAGTAACCCAGGCTGATGTAGCCCCACACGTCGCGCGACCAGTCGATCAAGATGGTGTTCGTGCGCGTGACCGCATCGAACAGCTCGGCCATGTAGTCGTGCGGCTCGATCTGGATCGTGTAGGGGTTGAAGGTCAGGCCCAGCTGGTTCTCGATGACCGACTGGCTGAAAGCCTCCCAGTCCTTCTCGGGGTAGGCCGACAGGTGGGCGTTGTAGTTGCCGACGGCGCCGTTCATCTTGGCCAGCAGCTTGACCTCGGCGATGCGCTCGCGGGCGTTGGCCAGGCGGGCGACCACGTTGGCGACTTCCTTGCCCACGGTGGTGGGGGAAGCCGTCTGGCCGTGGGTGCGGCTCAGCATCGGGATCTCGGCGAACTGGTGCGCCATGCCGCTCAGGGTGCCGATCAGGGCGTCGATCGTCGGCAGGATCACCTGCTCGCGTGCGGCCTTGAGCATCAGGCCGTGGCTGGTGTTGTTGATGTCTTCCGAGGTGCAGGCGAAGTGCACGAACTCACCGGCCTTTTCCAGCTCGGGGTGGTTGGCAAAGCGCTGCTTGATCCAGTACTCGACCGCCTTGACGTCGTGGTTGGTCGTCTTCTCGATGTCCTTGATGGCCTGGGCATCGGCCTCGCAGAAGCGCGCCACCAGGCCACGCAGGTAGCCCCGTGCGGCTTCGGACAGCGGCGCGAACTCGGGCAGGCCGGCGTCCGACAGGGCAATGAACCACTCGATTTCGACCTGCACGCGGCGGTGCATCAGACCGAACTCGGACAGCAACGGGCGCAGTGCGGCCACCTTGGACGCATAACGGCCGTCCAGCGGCGACAGGGCGGAAAGGGCAGACAGGTTCATGGCGGAGGCCGGCCGCAAGACCGGATCAGGCTGGGTTCGATGGATCTGGGCCTGCAGCGGGCGCAGACCAACCTGCCATTTTACCGTCCGTCGGCCGCGCCGCGCGCATCGGGTGACCAGTGCGCGGCCAGCACCCCGGGATCGACCCGCGATCGCACGGCCAGCGCTTCGGTGCGCAGCCGCCAGGCATCGACCGAGGCCCAGGGGCGGTACAGGCCCACCGACAGCACCGTGAGCAGTGTGTGCCGCGCGCAGCGGCGCACGTAGGGCCCCACCGCCAGCGTGCTGCGGAATCGCAGATGGCGGCAGCCGGTGTGGTTCCACGCGAGGTGGTGCAAGCGCGCCTGCAGGAAGGGCCACACCAGCGCGGCAGACAAGGCCAGCCAGGATCCGAGCAGCACGCGGTGCGCGGCGGGCCCGGGCTGCCAGGGCGTCCACGTGACGAACAGTGCCCAGCCCATGCACAGCACGCCCGCCACGCCGGCCAGCACCAGCGCGCCCCAGGTCAGCACGCGCAGGCCGAGCGACCAGAACGCGGTGTGCCCACCCCGCCAAGTCAGGGCCAGCGGCCCCAGCGCCAGATGCTGCTGCCGGTAGGCCACCCAGCGCGCCCACACGGCGGGCAAGCCGGCCAGCGTCACGGCAGCGAGGCCGCCCCATATCAGCCAGACGACACGGGCCTGCGTGCTGGCCAGCGCCAGTGCGCCAGCCGAGAGCAACCCGAGGCCCGCGAGCGCAGGGCCCACGGCGCGGTACAGCGCGGCGAGCGTGCCCTTGAAGACGAGCCGCCGGCCACCCCAGGTCAGGCGACCGGGGTCATCGGCCAGCCGCAGGTGCAGCCACACAGGGGCCGCAGCAGAGGCCAGCGCAATCGCTGCGGCCCCTGCCCACGTCGACTCCCCGGCCAGCGCGCCCACGACACCGGCCACCAGCCCCACGCCCAGCAGGTCACGCAGGCAGGCCGCTCGCGCGGGCGCAGCAAGATCCAGGGCGTGGCCCGCCACCCAGGTGTGGCGCAACAGCCAGCGACGGGTCATGGCCCGGGCACATGGCAGGGCGAGGCCGGCGGTCAGCAGGACAAGCGCGGCGCACCGCCACCACAGCCAGGCGTACTCGCGGGCGTGCCCCTCGAAGCGCACAGGCACGGTGTGGATGACGCCCGACGGAAGCCGCGGAAGCGCGTCGGCAGCGGATGCGGCGCCGGGCCGCGTGGCAGGCGGCACGGTGGGCTGGCCTGTGGACCACGCCGACGGCGTGACCGAGCCGCCACCAATGGGGCGTGCCCGCGTGAAGGTGTCGGGTCCGGGCTCGGTGTCCACGGCGTCGACCACCCCCGCGCGGGAGCTGAGCGGCATCACGTGGGCCCTCAGCCCCCCCACCAGCCTGGCGATGTACTGCATGGGACGGAAGGCGGGGTTCGATGAAGCACAAAATGTAACCGGCAGAACCGCGTTGCGGGGGCTGGACACCCCCACATCGGGTGCCCTCCCTCCAAAGAACCTACTCCTGTGGCCGCCGTGTCCGCTTCGCTAGAATCAGATCAAACACACACGACGACACAGAATGAAACTGATCGGATCCCTGACCAGCCCCTTCGTCCGCAAGGTGCGCATCGTGCTGGCCGAGAAGAAGCTCGACTACAAGTTCGTGCTGGAAGACGTGTGGGCACCGGACACCACCATCGCGGACGCCAACCCGCTGGGCAAGGTTCCGTGCCTCGTGATGGAAGGCGGCGAAGCCATCTTCGACTCGCGCGTGATCGTCGAATACGTGGACACACTGTCGCCGGTCGGCAAGCTGATCCCCTTGAGCGGCCGCGAGCGCGTCGAGGTGCGCACATGGGAAGCGCTGGCCGACGGCCTGCTGGACGCCGCCGTGCTGGCGCGCATGGAGCAGACCTGGAACGGCCGCACCGACGCCCAGCGCAGCGCCGCATGGATCGACCGGCAGCTGCTGAAGGTGCGCCAGAGCGTGCGCGCCATGAGCCAGGGCCTGGGCGAGCGGCCCTGGTGTGCAGGCAACCACCACAGCCTGGCCGACATCGCCGTTGGCTGTGCGCTGGGCTACCTCGATTTCCGCTTCCCCGAGATCGAATGGCGCGCCGACCACCCCAACCTCGGCAAGCTGTACGACAAGCTCTCGCAGCGCCCCGCCTTCATCGACACGGCGCCGCCCCAGGCCTGACCGCCCTGCCCCGCGCCGCTCACGCGTCCGTCGTTGGCGAGAACGCGTGCGGGCTGGCCCGGTGCCAGTACTGCTCGAATGCGGCGTGCCGCCATGGGCGCTCGCCCCGCTCCGCAGCCAGAATCTCGCCCGGCGCCAGATAGACCAGCAGGTTCGACAGCCGCCTCACCTCGAAGCCCGACAGCCGGCGCACGATGTGGTCGGCCGAAATCTCGTTGGGGTGGGTGAGCCCCGCAGCCTGCACCAGTTCCTTCAATGCGCGCAGCGTGTTCTGGTGGTAGCGCAACACCCGCTGCGTCTTGTCCGGCACCGCCAGTGCGCGCTGCCGGGACGGATCCTGGCTGGTGACGCCCGTGGGGCAATGCCCCGTGTGGCAGCTCTGGGCCTGGATGCAGCCCAGCGCAAACATGAAGCCGCGCGCCGAGTTGCACCAGTCGGCGCCGAGCGCCATCATGCGCGCGATGTCGAAGGCGCTGATGACCTTGCCCGCACAGCCGATCTTGACGCGGTGACGCTGGTTCAGGCCCACCAGCGTGTTGTGGACCAGAAGCAGCCCTTCCTGCAGCGGCGCGCCGACGTGGTCGGTGAACTCGAGCGGGGCGGCGCCCGTGCCCCCCTCCGCGCCATCGACCACGATGAAATCGGGCCACAGCCCCGTCTCGTGCATGGCCTTGGCCAGTGCGAACCACTCCCACGGGTGGCCAATGCACAGCTTGATGCCCACCGGCTTGCCGCCCGCCAGCTGCCGAAGCCGCTCGATGAAGCGCACCAACTCCACCGGCGTCGAAAACGCGCTGTGGCGCGCGGGTGAAACACAGTCCTGCCCCACCATCACGCCGCGCGCCTCGGCGATCTCGGGCGTCACCTTCGGGCCGGGCAGCACCCCGCCGTGGCCGGGCTTGGCGCCCTGGCTGAGCTTGAGTTCGATCATCCTGACCTGCGGCGTGCGCGCATTGCGCGCAAAGGCGTCGGCATCGAACTGACCGTCGGCCGTACGGCAGCCGAAGTAGCCGGAACCGATCTCCCAGATCAGGTCGCCGCCGGGCTCGCGGTGGTAGCGGCTGATGGAGCCTTCGCCGGTGTCGTGGGCGAAGCGGCCGAGCCTGGCGCCGGCATTGAGCGCCAGCACGGCATTGGCGCTCAATGCCCCGAAACTCATGGCCGAGATGTTGAAGATGCTCGCGCTGTAGGGCTGCGTGCACGAACTGCCGCCCGCGCCGATCACCACGCGAAAGTCGTGGCTGGCGAGGGTGGTGGGCACCAGCGAATGGTTGATCCACTCGTAGCCCGCCTGCCCCACGTCCATCTGCGTGCCGAAGGGTCGCTTGTCCGGCTCACCCTTGGCGCGCTGGTAGACCAGCGAGCGCTGCTGGCGCGAGAACGGCGCGGCTTCGCCATCCCCCTCGATGAAATACTGGCGGATCTCGGGCCGGATGAACTCGAGCAGGTAGCGCAGATGGCCGATGACGGGGTAGTTGCGCAGCACCGCGCGCGAAGGCTGGCGCAGGTCGTTGAGGCCCACCGCCGTGAGTGCGGCCCCGACGAGCGCGACCCCGAGTGCCGGGGCGGAACCGTGCGCCAGCCAGGCCCACACGCCCCACACGGCAACCAGCACGGCCAGGCACAGCGCGGCGTAGCGGATGGGTACGTGCTCATTGAGCCGGATCAGCCAACGGGGCATGCGGACCTCCTTTCCACCCGGAATGCGGTGAGACAAACATACCGGGGTCGGCCAAGGCCGTCTGTGATGTGTGACCGGAATATCCAACCCTTTTCGCGGTCGCTCGCCCCCAGCTCTCCTTCACAACGGGCTCTCGCGAATGGGTTAGACTTTCACCCATAGCGCCGATTTGTCCGGATTGCGGGCGCTCAAGAAATGCCGCTAAAGAGGGCGCTGCTCAGACCGGCCCCTGCTTTAATGCGAGGCCGGTTTTTTGTTGTCATCACCGTCGTAGCGTTATGTCCTCCCTCGGGGTCGTCACCCCTGCTTCCATGCACTTCGGCACGCCGCTGCCGCTGCAAAGCGGTGCCGTGCTGCGCGACTACACCCTGGTCTACGAGACCTATGGGCGCCTCAACGCCGACCGCAGCAACGCGGTGCTGGTGTGCCATGCGCTCAATGCCTCGCACCACGTCGCTGGCGTCCACGCCGACGAACAGGGTCGTCCCATCCCCAAGAGCGAAGGCTGGTGGGACAACCTGATCGGGCCTGGCAAGCCGCTGGACACCGACAAGTTCTTCGTCATCGGCATCAACAACCCCGGCTCGTGCTTTGGCTCGACCGGCCCGATGCACACCAACCCGGACACTGGCAAGCTCTACGGCGCCGACTTCCCCGTGGTGACGGTGGAGGATTGGGTGAACGCCCAGGCCCGCGTGCTCGACCGGCTGGGCATCGACAAGCTGGCCGCCGTGCTGGGTGGCAGCCTGGGCGGCATGCAGGCGCTGAGCTGGACGCTGCAGCACCCCGAGCGGGTGGCGCACTGTGTGGCGGTGGCCACCGCGCCGAACCTGTCGGCGCAGAACATCGCCTTCAACGAGGTGGCGCGCCGGGCCATCGTGACCGACCCCGACTTCCACCACGGTCACTTCTACGAGCACGGTGTGGTGCCCCGCCGCGGCCTGCGCGTGGCCCGCATGATCGGCCACATCACCTACCTGTCGGACGACGTGATGGAGTCGAAGTTTGGCCGGGAGCTGGTGGGCCGCGAACTGGGTGACGCGCCGCGCTACAGCACGCAGGACATCGAGTTCCAGGTCGAAAGCTATTTGCGCTACCAGGGCGACAAGTTCAGCGACTACTTCGACGCCAACACCTACCTGCTGATCACCCGTGCGCTGGATTACTTTGACCCGGCACGGCATCACGGTGGCGACCTGAGCGCCACGATGGCGAAGGCGCTGGCCAAGTTCCTCGTGGTGAGCTTCACCACCGACTGGCGCTTCTCGCCGGCCCGCTCGCGCGAGATCGTCAAGGCCCTGGTCGACAACCGCCACGATGTGAGCTACGCGGAGATCGACGCACCGCACGGCCACGATGCCTTCCTGCTGGACGACCCGCGCTACCACGGCGTGGTGCGCGCCTACTTCGAGCGCATCGCGCTGGAGCTCGAGCGCCAGAGCACACCGCTGAACAGCGCACAGGGGCAGCCCGTGCGCATGGCCGTCTGAGAGGAGGCACGACGATGATCGAACGCGACCTCCATCACGTGATTGCCGAGCTGGTGCCGCCCGGCTCGCGCGTGCTTGACCTGGGCTGCGGCAACGGCGCCCTGCTGGCCCACCTGCGCGACACCCGCCAGTGCACCGGCTACGGCATCGAGATCGACGACGCCAAGGTGCTGGAATGCGTGCGCCGTGGCGTCAACGTCATCCAGCGCAACCTGGAAGAAGGACTGAGCCTGTTTGAGGACAACAGCTTCGACGTGGTGCTGCAGCTCGACACCCTCCAGCACCTGCGCAACACCGAAGCCATGCTGCGCGAGACCGCGCGCGTGGGCCGCATCGGGCTGGTCAGCTTCCCGAACTTCGCGCACTGGCCGCACCGCCTGAGCGTGCTGCGCGGCCGCATGCCGGTGACGCGCGCCCTGCCCTACCAGTGGTACGACACGCCCAACATCCGCGTCTCGACCTTTGCCGACTTCGAGGTGCTGGCCCGCAAGAACGGGCTGCGCATCCTCGAGTCCTTCGGGCTGCAGGCCGGCAGGACCGTGAGCACCTGGCCCAACCTGCTGGCCAGCACCGCCGTCTTCAAGTTCGAGCGGGGCTGAGCCGACCGCGCCCCGGCAGCGGTGCCGGGGCATGCGAATCAGAAGGCGTGGCGCAGACCGACCACGTAGCTGTGGCCCTTGTTGAAGCCCGCCAGCTTCTCGTTGTCGAGCATGTAGGCCACATAGGTGTCCGTGCGCTTCGACAGGTTGTGGTTGTAGGCCAGCGTGAAGATCCCGTGCGTGGTGCGGGGCGTGGTGCCCCCCTCGACCGGCTTTTCCTTGCTCTGTCCATACGACGCCAGCACCTTGCCTGCGGTCGTCACCGGCACGCTGGCGCCCAGTTGCCACAGCGTCGTGGCGATGCGCGCGCCGTTGCTGAAGCCGCTGTTCTCGATCTGGCCATACTGCGCGAAGAACTTCGCAAACCCCGCGTCATACGAGGCGCCGGCCATGCCGAAGGTCTGCGTCTGGCCTTCCGCAAAAGCCGCCTTGGGTGCCTGCGCAGAGCGCACGGTCTGCCAGGCCCCGCCCACCGAGAATGGCCCCGACGCATAGCGGGCCAGCACCGCGTAGCTGCTGCGCTGGCTCTTGTCGGTGGTCTCGCCCGCCTGGGCCGAGACGGTTGCGCTGAAGCCCGAAAGGTTGGGCGTGCTGTAGCTGACGGCGTTGCTCCAGCCCGAATCGCCCTTGTCGTTGCCCCATGAGCCATCGAAGGTGAGCCGCACCGCGGGGGAGAGGCCGAAGGCCCCACCGAACGGGTTGTAGGAGATGACGTTCAGGTACAGCAGGTCGATCTGCCGGCCCACCGTGACCGTGCCGAAGCCGCCCTGCACATAGAGGTTGGCTGCGCGCGACCAGAACGGGTCGGACGAGCCGAAGCGCCCGGACGCCCCGGTGTCGGGGCGCAGAAAGCTCTCGAGCACGAAGCCGGCCTTGAGCCCGCCGCCGAGGTCTTCAACGCCCTTGAATCCGATGAAGCTCGTGGTCATCTGGTTGCCATCCACCTTGGTGGCGCGGACGTCGGTCTTCGCGCTGGGCTCGAACGAGCCGACCGCGAGGTCGATGACGCCGTAGACATTCACTGAGGACTGCGCCGAGGCGGCGGTGCCCAGCGCCATCAGGGCGAGGGGGGCGATGTACTTCTGAAGGGACATGGACTGGTGACTCCGTATCGGGGTGGATGCCGTTCACCGTCTTGGTGAACTGTATACAGATTTGCAGGAACCATGCCGCACCGAAAACGAACAAGGCGCCCCGGAGGGCGCCTTGTGTGGGGGATCAGGTCAGCTCAGGCGAGCTGCGCCGGATCAGAAGTTGTGGCGGATGCCAACGGCGAGCGACTGGCCCGACTGGAGTGCGGTCTGACGCACGTTCGAGAACACGCCGTACACGTCGGTGCGCTTTGACAGGGTGTAGTCGTAGCCCAGGGAGAAGACTTCGTTCTTGGTGGTGACGCCGGCGTCGGTGTCCTTGTTCTTCAGTTGGCCGAACGAGGCCAGGACAGCCGCCTTGTCGGTCACGGGCACCGACACGCCAAGCTGATAAATCTTGTCCTTGTTGTTTGGACGGGCTCCGACAGCACCGGCCGTGCTCGCGTCTTCCTTGATCGAGGTGTACTGACCAAACAGCTTCGCCACACCCAGATCGTACGAAGCACCCAGGTTCCAGAGCTTTTCGTCCGAGGTGTATGCGCCACCGTTGGCGATGACCGTACCAGCGGCGTTGCTGATGCCACCCTTCACATAAGTCAAGGTGGCGGCAAACGGGCCGGCAGCGTAGGTGGCAGCGGCGGTGTAGCTGTTCTTCAGCTGTGCGCCCTTGCCTTCCTTCAGGGCCACTTGGCCGACGAAGCTCAGGCCCGAGAAGTTCGGTGATTCATAGGTGATCGAGTTCACCCAGCCGGTGTCGAAGCCGACGCCTGCACTCGGGATGTTCGTCTGAAGGCTCGTACCGAGATAGTTGAAATGACGCATCGTCGGGGAGAAGCTCATCGACGAACCGAAGGGGTTGTAGGTGTAGCCCGAGGTGAACAGCGGGTTGTCGTACTGGCCCAGCGCCACCTTGCCGAAGCCGCCGCTCAGGGCGATGTTCGAGGCACGGCCCCAGAAGTTGCCAGCGTTGTTGTTCAGCGTCTGGCCGGTGTCGACAGCGATGAAGCTTTCCAGCGTGAACTCGGCCTTCAGACCGCCACCCAGGTCTTCGACGCCGGCAAAGCCGATGAAGGAAGTCGTCATCGCGCCGCTGCGGACTTCGGTCGTGCGGGTCGACTCACCCTTTTCGTGGGCGCCTTCAAACGAACCCAGGCCCATGTCGACCAGGCCATACACCTTCAGGCTGGACTGAGCTTGGGCAGCGCCGGCGGCAGCAGCCAGGGCGGCCAGGGCCACCAGGGTCTTCTTTGCAAACATCAATTTCTCCTAACTGTGGGAAGGGGATGGGGCCGGGTTACACCGGTTGACAAGTCAACCGAAGAACCCTTGAAAGTCATTGTGGGAGTGAACTTTTTCACTGCCAAGCAAAAAGCAAGAACTGGGCCAAAGCGAGCGCACAAAGCCTCCTTTGCGTTGCCAGGACACGACAAAATGACTTCTCGATGAAGGAAACCGGACAGACATCCGCGGTGCGCACAAAAAAAGCGCCCCCGCAGGGGCGCTTTCAGGTTTGGGCGAGTCCAGCCGAGGCTGGCGTCGATCAGAAGGCGTGGCGCAGGCCGACGGCGACCACCGTGGCCTTGACGGAATCGACGTCGTCGTTCAGCAGACCTTCATCCTTGATGTAGGTGAGGCCGGCGTACACGCCCGTGCGCTTGCTCAGCGAGTGGTTGTAGGCCAGCGAGAACTGACGAGCCTTTACGTCTTCCACCTTGGTCTGGCCGTACGAAGCGTGCACCGAGCCAGCTTGCGAGACCGGCACCACAGCGCCCAGCTGGAAGAACTTGGCCTTGAAATCGCCGTCCACCTTGGAATCGAACTTGTCCTGACCGTATTGTGCGAAGGCCTTCACGACGCCGAAGTCGTACGAACCGCCCAGCAGGAACGCGCGCTGACGCTCTTCCGAAGCGACGGCGGTGGTGCTGCGCACGTCGCCGTAGACAGCCGACACAGCCAGCGGGCCAGCGCCATAGTTAGCGGCCACGGCGGTGGCACCACCGTTGTAGTTGGCGGCATCACCGCGGCCGCCTTCCTTGGCGCTGTGCTGAGCCGACACGGTCAGGCCGCTGAGGTTGGGCGAGACGTAGCCCACGGTGTTCTGCCAGCTGCCACCCAGACCCGTCAGGCCGGTGAACAGGTTGACCGTCGTCGACAGCGCCGGCGACACGCCGAACGGGTTGTAGGCGTTGCCAACGGTCTTGAACAGGCTTTCCTGGTTACCCAGGGCCACGGTACCGAAGTCACCGGCGACGCCGACGTAGGCGTTCTTGCCCCAGAAGTTCGACGTGCCAGCCGAACCGGTGTCGACGTCGATGAAGCTCTCCAGCTTGAACACGGCCTTCAGGCCGCCGCCCAGGTCTTCCTGGCCCTTCAGGCCGAAGAAGCTTTCGGTCAGGCCAGAGGATTCGATGGCGGTCGTGGACTCGCTCGAGCCTGCCACCTTGGTCTTGCTGTAGACGCCGGCGACGTCCACGTTACCGTACAGGGTCACGCTCGACTGAGCGTGGGCAGACACAGCCAGAGCAGCCAGAGCAGCAACAGCGATCAGATTCTTCTTGACGAACATTTGATTCTCCTTAGCTTAACGGACATCAGCCAGCGCTTGGTGCGCCAAGCACCATGGTGGGGCGCGCGCTGAAACCGACGATTGATTCTGCACACCAAAGGCGTGCGCTGGCGAGTGACAGGCGTATGAATTCGACGCGTCCTAGCCTTAAGGGGGAGTGATCCGTAGTTTTTCGTTGCCCCCGCGATACAAAACAGTCGTTTTACTTAGGAATTCAGGACAATCAGGATCTGGTCGCCGTACGCTTCCAGCTTCTTGGCGCCCACACCGCTGATGGTGGCCAGCTCGCCCAGCGTCTGCGGGGCCACACGCGCCATGTCGGCCAGCGTCGCGTCGTTGAAGACGATGTAGGCCGGCAGGTTGTGCTCTCTGGCCACGCCGCCCCGCCAGGCCTTGAGCGCGTTGAAGCGCTCCAGGGCGTCGCCGCTCAGGTCGGCGGCGGCCGCGGGCTTGCCGCCGACCCGGGTGGTCTTGCTGCGGCGCGGCGCATCGGCGGCCTCGCGCAACGTCAGTTGCACGTCACCCTTGAGCACAGCCCGGGCCGATGCGGTCAGGGCCAGCGTGTTGAACTCGCCTTCGGCCACCACGTGGCCCAGCGCCACCAGCTGGCGCAACACGGCGCGCCACTGGTTTTCGCTGAGATCGGCGCCCACGCCATAGGTGCTCAGCGACTCGTGGCCATACTGGCGCACCTTGTCGGTCTGCTTGCCGCGCAGGACGTCGATCAGGTGGCCGGCGCCGAAGCGCTGCTGGCCGTGCTGCCAGAAGCGGTAGATGCAGCTGAGCATCTTGCGCGCGGCCTCGGTGCCGTCCCAGGTGGCCGGGGGGCGCAGGCAGTTGTCGCAGTTGCCGCAGGGCGCGCTGTCTTCGCCGAAGTAGCTCAGCAGGCGCACGCGGCGGCAGTCGTGGGCCTCGGCCAGCGCCAGCAGCGCGTCGAGCTTGCCGCGCTGGATGCGCTTGAACTCGTCGGTGGCCGGGCTTTCGTCGATCATGCGGCGCTGGTTGACCACGTCGGCCAGGCCATAGGTCAGCCAGGCATCGGCCTCGCCGCCGTCTCGTCCAGCCCGGCCCGTCTCCTGGTAATAGCCTTCGATGTTCTTGGGCAGGTCCAGGTGGGCCACGAAACGCACGTCGGGCTTGTCGATGCCCATGCCGAACGCCACGGTGGCGACCATGACCAGGCCTTCTTCGCGCAGGAAGCGGTCCTGGTGGCGTTGGCGCACGCCCGCGTCCAGGCCAGCGTGATAGGGCAAGGCCGGCACACCCTGGTCCGACAACCAGGTGGCGGTTTCCTCGACCTTGCGACGGCTCTGGCAGTACACGATGCCGGCATCACCCGGGTGTTCGTCGCGGATGAAGCGCAGCAGTTGCTGGCGCGGGTTGTCCTTCTCGACCAGCGTGTAGCGGATGTTGGGCCGGTCGAAGCTGCTGATGAAGACGCGGGCGTCCTGCAACTGCAGGCGCTCGATCATGTCGGCGCGGGTCTGGTCGTCGGCCGTGGCGGTCAGCGCGAGGCGCGGCACATCGGGGAAGCGCTCGTGCAGCACTGAAAGCTGCAGGTAGTCTTCGCGGAAATCGTGGCCCCACTGGCTCACACAGTGAGCTTCGTCAATGGCAAACAGGCTGAGCAGGCCGCGTTCGTGCAGGCTGGCCAGCTGGGCCTGGAAGCGCAGGTTGGTGACGCGCTCCGGGGCCGCGTAGAGCATCACCAGCCGGCCCGACATCATCTCGCGCTCGATCCGCTGGGTGTCTTCCAGACTGAGGGTGCTGTTGAGGAAGGCGGCGTGCACACCGACCTCTTCGAGCGCGCCGACCTGGTCGTGCATCAGCGCGATCAGCGGCGACACCACCACCGTGACCCCCCGCCCCTGGCGGTGCCGGGCAATGGCAGGCACCTGGTAGCACAGGCTCTTGCCACCGCCGGTGGGCATCAGCACCAGGGCATCCCGCCCTTCGGTGACGTGTTCGACGATCGCCGCCTGCTGGCCGCGGAAGGCGCTGTAGCCGAACACCTCGTGGAGGATGTCCAGCGGGAGCGCGCTGCCGGCACGGGCCGGGGCGGCAGAGGTGTCGTCGGTCAAGGAAAAGGGGTGGGCGGGCACGGGCCGTATTGTGGGCCCTGCGCCCGCCCGGCTGGCACCCCGCGAAGGGCGCCCTCCTGCGGCGGAGGGGGAAACCCGTTCAGCCGCTGTTGCGCAGCCCCTGGGCCAGGCCGTTGATGGTGAGGTGGATGCCGCGCTGCACGCGCTCGTCCGGCTCCTCGTTGCGCTGCTGGCGCTCGCGGAAGCTCTGCAGCAGCGTCACCTGCAGGTGGTTCAGCGGATCGAGGTAGGGGTGGCGGTCGGCAATGTGGCGCTGCAGTTCCGGGTGGCGCTCCAGCAGCGCGGTCTGCCCGGTGACCGCCAGCAGGTGACGCACCGTGCGGTCGTGCTCGGCCTGGATGCGGCCGAAGATGGCTTCGCTCAAGGCCTTGTCGCTGACCAGCCCGGCGTAGCGTGAGGCAATGGCCAGGTCGGACTTGGCCAGCACCATGTCCATGTTGGACAGCAGGCTCGACAGGTAGGGCCAGTTGGCGTGCATGGCCTGCAGGCGCTGCTGGCCGGCTTCACCGTGCTTCTGCACATAGGCCTCGACCGCGCTGCCGAAGCCGTACCAGCCGGGCAGCATGATGCGGCACTGGGCCCAGCTGAACACCCAGGGGATGGCGCGGAGGTCGTCGATCGAGGTCGACTTCTTGCGCGAAGCCGGGCGGCTGCCGATGTTGAGGTGGGCGATCTCGGCGATGACGGTCGATTCCCAGAAGAACTGCTCGAAGCCCGGGGTCTCGTAGACGAGGTGGCGGTAGGCCGCGAACGCGGTGGCCGAGAGTTCCTCCATCACGTCGAGGTACTCGGGCGGGACGTCCTTGTTGGGCGGCAGCAGGCTGGCAGTCAGCGTGGCGGCCACGAGCACTTCGAGGTTGCGGCGGCCGGTTTCGGGCTGGCCGTACTTGGCGGCAATCACCTCGCCCTGTTCGGTCAGGCGGACCTGGCCCTGCACGGCGCCCGGCGGCTGCGCGAGGATGGCCTGGTAGCTGGGGCCGCCGCCGCGGCCGACGGAGCCCCCGCGGCCATGGAAGAGGCGCAGGCGCACACCGTGGCGCGCAAAGACCTCGACCAGGCCGATCTCGGCCTTGTAGAGCTCCCAGCCGGAGGTGAGGAAACCGCCGTCCTTGTTCGAATCGGAGTAGCCGAGCATGACTTCCTGCACGTCGCCACGGCTCTGGAGCAGCGCGCGGTACAGGGGCTGCGACAGCAGCGCGTCCATGATGGCCGGGGCGGCGCGCAGGTCGCCGATGGTCTCGAACAGCGGGACGATGTTGACGGCGAGCGTGGGCGCATCGGCGCCGCGGGCGGGCTTGAGCAGGCCGCACTCCTTGAGCAGCACGGCCACTTCCAGCAGGTCGGACACGCTGGCGGTCTTGCTGATGATGCACTGCGCGATCGACTGGCTGCCGTAGCGCTGGTGCGCCAGCTGGGCCTGCTGGAAGATGGCGATTTCGCCCCGGCTCAGCTCGCTGTAGTCGATGTGGGGCGAGTACAGCGGGCGGGCGGTCTGCAGCTCGTCGAGCAGGCGCGCCACGCGCTGCTCTTCCGGCAGCGCAAGGTACTGCGAGCCCGGCTCGGCGGCTTCGAGCAGGTCGGCAATGACCTGCTCGTGCACGTCGGCGTTCTGGCGCAGGTCGAGCGGGGCGAGGCTGAAGCCGAAGACCTGCACGGCGCGGCGCAGCTGGCGCAGGCGCCCGCGGGTCAGCGACACGGAGCCGTTGGCCTTGAGCGAGCGGTGGATGACGTTGAGGTCGGCGAGCAGTTCGGCGGCGGTCTCGTAGGCCGGCGCTTCGCCCAGGGCCGGACGCGCCGGCTTGCGGCCGACCAGCTGCTGGTAGGTGGCGGCCAGGCGGGCGTACAGGCCGCTGATGGCGCGGCGGTACGGCTCGTCCTGACGGTGCTGGGACTGGTCGGGCGAGCGGGCGGCCAGGTTCAGCAGCGCCTCGGACGGGTTGGCCAGCAGCGCCGAGATCGACAGCTCGAGCCCGAGGTTGTTGAGCTCGGCCAGGTAGTGGCGCAGCACGCACTCGGCCTGCATGCGCAGGGCCGAGTCGAGCACCTGCGCGGTGACGAAGGGGTTGCCGTCGCGGTCACCGCCAATCCAGCTGGCCACATGCAGGAAGTTGGGCAGTTCGAGCTCGTCGGCCTGCGGCGCGCGGGCCTGCTTGAGGTCGGCGCGCAGGCGGTCTTCGAGGTGGCTGTACAGGCGCGGCACTTCGCGCAAGAAGGTGCGCTCGTGGGTTTCCAGGCTGTTGGCGACTTCGTCCAGCACCGACAGCTTGGTCGGGCGCAGCAGGCGGGTCTGCCACAGCGTCAGCACGATGCGGCGCAGTTCTTCTTCGGATTCGGCGCGCTCTTCGGGCGTCTGTGGGGTGAGGTCGCGCTCGCGCAGCAGGCGCGCGAGCTGCATCTGCTCGTGCAGGATGCTGTGGCGGCGGACTTCGGTGGGGTGGGCCGTCAGCACTGGCGCAATCTGCGCGTGGCCGATGAGGTCGAGCACCTGCTGGGCGTCGAGCCCCTTGGCGGCAAAGCGGCCCAGCGCGTGTTCGAGCGTGCCCTCGGTGGCGGCGTGGCCAGTCAGGGCCGCCTGCCGCTGGGTGCGGATCTGGTGCTGGTCTTCCGCGATGTTGGCCAGCAACGAAAAGTAGCTGAACGAGCGGATGACCTGCAGCATCTGCTCGCGCGAGAGGCTGTCGAGCGTGGCTTCGAGCGCCTGGCGCGCGGCCTGGTCGTCGGCGCGGCGAAAGCGCACCGAGTGGCGGCGGATCTGGTCGACGAGCTCGTAGGTGGCTTCGCCGTGCTGCTCGCGCACGGTGTCACCCAGGACGCGGCCCAGCAGGCGGATGTCTTCCCTCAGGGGGTGGTGAGGGTCTTGGGAAGGGGCGGATTCGTGGTCGGTCGGATGCATGTGCCGGGTCTCTTGTGAAGGCGGGGACATGGAAAACAGGGGTTGTGCGCGCAGCGCCCCGACATGTTATGCGGCGTGATGCAGCAAGCCGCGGGCCCTCCATAAAAAAAGCCCCCGCGCGCGCCTGCAGCGTGCACGGGGGCAGGCCGGGGCCCCATCCACCCATCACGGCAGGGCCCCGGTTCAGGCTCAGAACCACAGTTCGGCTTGCACGCCAACCAGGGTGGCGGAGTTCTTGGACTTGTCGGTCAGGCCGGCCGGGGTCGAGCCGGCAATGCTGTAGGCCGCGTCGTTCCAGGTGATGTGGGTGGCGTAGAAGCGCAGTTCCGGGCGCGACCAGAAATCACCGTTGAGCGCCAGCGTGGGTGCAAACGTGATCTTGTTCAGGCGGCCCGTGCCGGCCACACCATCCTGCTTGGCCGAGGTCACGCCGATTTCGGTCAGCAGCTTGAAGTTCTGCGTGACGGCGTAGGACACGCGGCCGCCCAGCGAGGTGCGGGTCACTTCGGTTTCGGCATTGCTCAGGTCGGCGTAGCTCTTGGCGCGTTCCCACACCGCCTGGGCCTGGCCGCCCCACGGGCCGGACTGCCATTGGATCGAATCAACGGCACGCAGGCCCTTGTTCTTGGTGGCGGAGAAGCCACCGGTCAGCGCGGCGTGGCCGTTCGCGGCCTGCAGCCACACGGTGTTCGTGAGCCCCTTCATGCCGAAGTTGGCCTGATCGTGCTTGACCGACAACGAGAAGCCGCTGCTGCCGTTGATGTAATCGCCATTGACCAGCGACACCACCGCGCGCAGCTTGCCGTCGGCGCTGGTCTTGATGTCGTAGAGGTCGGCCGTCACGCGGGCGGCGGTGGCCTTGGTGCCGTTCTTGGTGGTGAACTCGTCGCTCGAATAGGCGTGCACGCCCAGCTTGGCGCCGCCCACGGCGATGTCATAGGCACCCGCGCCCACGTCGTTGCCGTAGTTGATGTAGAACGTGTCGACGATGTGCACGTCGGCGCGCTGGTAGCGCTTGCCGCCCCAGAACTTGACGTTGGGCGCAAAGTCCATGCCGGCCACCTCGATGAAGGCCTGCTTGGTCTCGTAGTTGTTCTCCGAGGTCGGGTTCGGCTTGGCCGAGAACAGCGCCGGCATCCAGCCCAGCTTCACGGTCTGGTTGCCCACCTTCTGCTCGTGTGACAGCAGGAACTCGCCATAGAAGTCGCCTTCGTTGCCGAGACGGTACATCTGACCGGCGCCGCCCAGGCTGTACTTGCCATAGGTCTGCGTGGTGCCCGAGGACTCGGCGCCCGACAGGACAGGGCCGGCGCGCAGGTAACCGTTGAATTCGAATGCCATGGCCTGCCCGGCCAGGGCGGTTGCGGCGGCGACGAGGGTCAGGCGAATGCCTTTGTTCATGGTGTGCTCCTCGGCAGGTCGGTCTGTTGGACGACCCGGTTGGTGGTGATACGTCAGGACAATGAAGAGGACCGTCTGCCAGAGCCAGGGAGGCTTGACGCGGGCATCTCCACACCCGCTGCGGTCTTCTTAACAAAATCTTAATTAATTAAAGATTAATAAACGTCCGGAAGAACCCTAGGTCGGCGTCACCCGGGCGCAACGCTCACAATCGGGCCACATGGACTACCTGACGATCAAGACCCTTCACCACGCCGCCGTGGCGCTGTCGGCCACCGGCTTCATCGCCCGCGGTGCGGGCATGCTGATGGGCGCGGCCTGGGTGCGCCAGAAGCCGGCGCGCATCCTTCCCCACATCGTGGACACGGCACTGCTCGCCACGGGCATCACGCTCGCGGTGATGCTGCGGCTGGACCCGGTGCAGACGCCCTGGCTGGGCGCCAAGCTGCTCGGCTTGCTGGGCTACATCGGCCTGGGCATGGTGGCACTGCGTCCCGGGCGTCCGCAAGCGGTGCGGGCTGGCGCCTGGGTGGCGGCGCTGCTTGTGCTCGGCTGGATGGTGTCGGTCGCGATCACCAAACACCCGGGCGGCTGGCTGAGCGCGCTGGCCTGAACCCCGGCGGAGATCCCCGCGGGGCCCTGCCTGCGATGCCCTCAGGGTCGGGCGGGTGCCGATGGCGGTGGCCGGGGCGCGGTGCTACAACAAGGCATCGATGGTCGATGCCTTGGGGGTCTGCATGCAGCTTCAGGACAGCGTGGTGCTCATCACGGGTGGCAGCTCGGGCCTGGGCGCGGCCGCGGCCCGCATGGCGTGGCAGGCCGGCGCCCGGGTAGTGCTGGCTGACAAGGCCGAGCCGCCTGCGTCTCATCCTCTGAAGGCGCTGGATCCGGTGTGCGAACGCTGGCACTGGCAGGCCACGGACGTCGCCGATGCAGTGTCCGGGTCGGCCGCCGTGGACGCGGTCCAAGATCGCTTCGGCCGGCTGGACGTGCTGGTCAGCGCGGCCGGTCTGGCGTGCGCCGAGCGGGTGCATGGCCGCGATGGCCCGCATCGCCTGGAGACCTTTCAGCGCATGCTGCAGGTCAATCTGCTGGGCAGCTTCAACATGATGCGGCTGGCAGTGCCCGCAATGCTGAACGCCCCACCGCGTCCGGCACAGGCCGGCTCCGACAGCCGGGGGCTCGTCGTCTTCACCGCGTCGATTGCGGCATTCGACGGGCAGGTCGGACAGGTTGCCTATGCCGCATCGAAAGGGGGCGTGGCCGCGATGACCCTGCCCGCGGCCCGCGACCTGGCGCGTGACCACATCCGCGTGATGACCGTGGCACCGGGCGTGTTCGACACCCCCATGCTCCGCGGCTTGCCCGACGAAGCCCGCGTCAGCCTGGAGGCCACCGTGCCCCACCCCGCGCGCCTGGGCCTGCCCGACGAGTACGCCGCGCTGGTGCGCCACATCGTCGAGAACGACTACCTCAATGGCGAGGTCATCCGGCTGGATGGCGCGCTGCGCATGGGCCCGCGTTGACTAGGAGGCTGGCATGCAGGACGACATCGTGATCCTCGCCGCACGGCGCACCCCGATCGGCGCGCTGATGGGGCGCCTGGCCGAGGTGTCGGCACCGCAACTCGGTGCCTCGGCCATCCGCGCGGCGCTGGACGACAGTCGGGCGCCGGCCGAGGCCGTCGACGAGGTGCTGATGGGTTGCTGCCTGATGGCGGGCCTCGGGCAGGCGCCGGCACGGCAGGCGCTGCTGGGTGCGGGACTGCCCGCCTCGGTGCCGGCCACCACGCTGACCAAGATGTGCGGCTCGGGCATGAAGGCCGTGATGCTGGCCCACGACGCCCTGTGTGCAGGCAACGGCACGCTGTACGTGGCGGGCGGCATGGAGTCGATGAGCCGTGCGCCGCACCTGTTGCCCGCGGCGCGCCGGGGCCAGCGCCTCGGGCATGGGGCCACGCTCGACCACATGCTGCGCGATGGCCTGGAAGACGCCTACGACGGCCAGTTGATGGGGGTGCACGCCGAACGCATGGCGCGCGAAGCCGGCCTCACCCGTGACGACCTCGATGCGGTGGCCTTGCGCTCGGTGCGGCTCGCCCGCGATGCCGTGCAACGCGGCCTGTTCGCCGACGAGATCGTGCCCGTGTTGTTGCCCGGCAGCTCGACCACCGACCTGGCCTTGCAGGAGGACGAAACCCCCGCCACCTGCCAGCCCGAGAAGGTGCCACGCCTGCGCCCGGCGTTTGCGCCGGACGGCGTGATCACGGCGGCCAGCTCGGCTTCGATCTCGGATGGCGCCGCGGCACTGGTGCTGTCGACCGCCAGCCGTGCTGCGGCCGAGGGCTGGCCCATGATGGCGCGCATCGTGGCCCACGCCACCGTGGCGGGCGAACCCGGCCGTTTTGCGGAAGCGCCAGTGCACGCCATTCGCAAGGTGCTGCAACGCGCAGACTGGCAGGTCAGCGACGTCGATCTGTTCGAGGTCAACGAGGCCTTTGCCGTGGTGCCGCTGCTGGTACAGCGCGCCTTCGGCATCCCGGAAGAACACCTCAATGTGCGAGGCAGTGCCTGTGCGCTCGGCCATCCGATCGGCGCGACGGGGGCCCGCATCCTGGTGACGCTGCTGCATGCCTTGCGGCAGCGGGACCAGCGACGCGGCGTGGCCTCGCTGTGCATCGGCGGCGGTGAAGCCACGGCCATGGCGATCGAGCGGCTGGACTGAGCCCGGCGCATCAGGGAAAGACAGGAGCCCACAACCCGCGCACCTCGGCATGATGGTCTGCAAAGGGACCGTGCCATGCCTGTGCTCGACACGCAGCTCAATCCGCGATCGGAAGGTTTCAAGGTCAACGCCCGGGCCATGCAGGCGCTGGTGGATGACCTGGACGCTCACCTGGCGCGCGTGGCGCAAGGCGGCGGTGCCGAGGCCCGCGCCAGGCACCTGGCACGCGGCAAGCTGCTGCCGCGCGACCGCATTGGGCAACTGCTTGATGGCAACGCGCCGTTTCTTGAGGTCGCCCCTCTGGCCGCGCTGGGCGTGTACGACGGCGCGGCGCCTGGCGCCGGGGTGGTGGCCGGCATCGGTCGCATCCATGGCGTGGAATGCATGGTGGTGGCCAACGACGCCACGGTGAAGGGCGGCACGTACTTTCCGCTGACGGTGAAGAAACACCTGCGCGCGCAGGAGATCGCCGAAGCCAACCGCTTGCCGTGCGTGTATCTGGTCGACTCGGGCGGCGCGCACCTGCCCCACCAGGACGAGGTCTTCCCCGACCGCGACCACTTCGGCCGCATCTTCTACAACCAGGCCCGCATGAGCGCAGCCGGCATCCCGCAGATCGCCGTGGTGATGGGGTCGTGCACCGCAGGTGGTGCCTATGTACCTGCCATGTGTGACGAGACCATCATCGTGCGCGAGCAGGGCACCATCTTCCTGGGCGGGCCGCCTCTGGTGCGTGCCGCCACCGGCGAGGTCGTGACCGCCGAAGAACTGGGCGGCGGCGATGTGCACACACGGCTGTCCGGCGTGGCCGACCACCTGGCTGACGACGACCGCCACGCCCTGTTGCTGGCACGCCAGTGCGTGGCGCGACTCAACCATCGCAAACAGCCGGACCTGGTCTTGCGGCCGCCTCGCCCCCCGCGACACGACCCCACCGAGCTGATGGGCCTGATCCCGCTGGACGAACAGGGGCAAACGGCCCGCCAGGCCTTCGAGGTGCGCGAGCTGATCGCCCGGCTGGTGGACGACTCCGAATTCGACGAGTTCAAGGCCCGCTACGGCAGCACCCTGGTCACGGGCTTTGCACACATCGAAGGCATGCCGGTCGGCATCCTGGCCAACCAGGGCATCCTGTTTGCCGAAAGCGCACAGAAGGGCGCGCACTTCATCGAAGTGTGCTGCCAGCGCCGCATTCCGCTGGTCTTTCTGCAGAACATCACCGGCTTCATGGTGGGCCGCCAGTACGAGCACCAGGGCATTGCCCGGGCTGGTGCCAAGCTGGTCACGGCCGTGGCCTGTGCCGAGGTGCCGAAGTTCACGGTGGTGATCGGCGGCTCGTTCGGCGCGGGCAACTACGGCATGTGCGGCCGCGCCTACAACCCGCGCTTTCTGTGGATGTGGCCCAACGCCCGCATCAGCGTGATGGGCGGCGAGCAGGCCGCCAGCGTGCTGGCCACGGTGCGCCGCGATGCGCTTCAGGCTCAAGGCATGAACTGGTCAGAAGACGAGGAGGCCGCGTTCAAGGTCCCCATCCGTGCGCAGTACGAAACCCAGGGCCACCCTTACCACGCCGCCGCCCGACTGTGGGACGACGGCATCATCCGCCCGACCGACACCCGGCGCGTTCTGGCCCTGGGCCTGAGCGCCAGCCTCAACGCGCCGATTCCGGAAACCCGGTTCGGCGTGTTCCGCATGTGAGGCACGTCGTGAACAGCCGACCAGACCGCCCCACCCCGGACGCCGCCCAGGCGCCCCCCGCGCCACTGTCGCTGACCTGGCCGGATCCGACCGAGCCCGGCGTGGCACGGGTCCGCCTGCAGCGCCCTGCCCCACACAACGCGCTCGACCCGGCACTGATCACGGCCCTCACCAACGCCTTTCGCGAGCTTGCCGGCGCACCACACGTGCGCGTGGTGATCCTCGAAGCCGACGGGCCGAGTTTCTGTGCGGGCGCGGACCTGCGCCACATGCGCACCGCGGCCGAGCAGGACTGGGCGGCCAACCATGCCGACGCCGAGGCACTGGCCGCGATGTTCCACGCGGTGGCCAGCTGCCCGGTGCCGGTCATCGCCAGCGTGCAAGGCGCTTGTTACGGCGGGGGCGTGGGTCTGGTGGCGTGCGCCGACATCGCCGTGGGCGTGACGTCGGCCACATTCCGGCTGTCGGAAGCGGCCCTCGGCCTGATCCCGGCCACCATCAGCCCGTATGTCGTCCGGGCGGTGGGCGAGCGCACCGCACGGCGCTGGTTCATGACGGCGGAGACCTTCGAGGCCCACACGGCACAAGCTCACGGACTGATCCATGAGACTCAACCCGACCTGAACGCGCTGGAGGCCAGCGTGAACCGGCTGGCCCAGGCCATCGCGCGCAACAGCCCGCAGGCAGTGCGAGCCTGCAAGCGCCTCGTCGACGAGGTGGCAGGCCGCCCCATCGACGCCCCGCTGCGCGACCTGACTGCCCGCCGCATTGCCGACGCCCGCGCCAGCGCCGAAGGTCGCGAGGGGGTCCAGGCGTTTCTGCAGCGCCGACCGCCGAACTGGCTGGAAGCCGACCGCCTGCACCGCCGCTCGCTGCGCGACGACGGCGCTGACGAGCTCAACGACTGAGCCAGGAGAAAGGCTCGCCATGTTCCGCACCATCCTGATCGCCAACCGTGGAGAGATCGCGTGCCGCATCGCAGCGAGCGCGCGGCGGATGGGCGTGCGCACGATGGCCGTCTTCACACCCGATGAAGCCCATGCACGCCATGTGCACGCCGCCGATGAGGCCTGGCCCCTGCCCTGCGCCGATGCCAGCCAGCCCCGTGCCGCCTGGCTGGACGGTGCGGCCTTGATCGACATCGCTCGCCGCAGTGGCGCCGAGGCCATCCACCCGGGCTACGGCTTCCTCAGCGAGAACGCGGCGTTCGCCCAGGCTTGCCGGGATGCCGGGGTGGTGTTCATCGGCCCGCCGGCCGAGGCCATTGCCGCGATGGGCAGCAAGGCCGCCGCCAAATCCCTGATGACCGAGGCCGGCGTGCCACTGGTACCCGGCTACCACGGCGAAACACAGGACCTGGCCACGCTGGCTGCCGAAGCCGAGCGCATCGGCTACCCCGTGCTGATCAAGGCCACGGCCGGCGGTGGTGGGCGCGGCATGCGGGCCGTGCACCAGGCCACCGACTTCGCGGCGGCCCTGGCCTCGTGTCAGCGTGAGGCCCAAGCCAGCTTCGGCGATGCGCGCGTGCTGATCGAGCGCCTGGTGGAACGCCCTCGCCACATCGAGGTGCAGGTCTTCGGCGACACGCAAGGCCACTACGTCCACCTCTTCGAACGCGACTGCTCCATCCAGCGCCGCCACCAGAAGGTGCTGGAAGAAGCCCCCGCCCCCGGCCTGCCCGCCGCCGTGCGAGCCCGCATGGGTCAGGCGGCCATCGCCGCGGCGCGCAGCGTCGGCTATGTGGGTGCGGGCACGGTCGAGTTCATCTGCGAAGCCGACGTGGCCGACACGGGCCGTTTCTGGTTCATGGAGATGAACACGCGCCTGCAGGTCGAGCACCCGGTCACCGAAGCCATCACCGGGCTCGACCTGGTCGAATGGCAACTGCGCGTCGCCGCGGGCGAGCCCCTGCCCTTGCGCCAGGAACAGATCACGCTGCGGGGCCATGCCATCGAAGCGCGGTTGTGCGCAGAGCAACCCGAGCAGGGCTTCCTGCCGGCCACCGGCCCGGTCACCGTGTGGCGCCCCCCGTCGCATGCGGCCTTCCAGATCGCGCCGGTGCGGCTGGACAGCGGCATCGGCGAAGGCGATGCGATCGGTCCGCATTACGACGCCATGCTGGCCAAGCTGATTGTGTGGGGCGAAGACCGGGCCACCGCGCTGCGGCGCCTGCAGCAGGCGCTGGACCACCTGCATGTGGCCGGGCTGCCGCACAACCTGGCCTTTCTGCGGCGGCTGGCCCGACACCCGCGTTGGTTGCAGGCCGAACTGGACACCGGGCTGATCGCCACCGAAGCCGATGCGCTGCTGCACCCAGATCCCGTCAGCGATCTGTGGGTGGCCGCGGCCTGGGTGGCAGGGCAAGAGCCCGGCGCGCATGCCCCGGGGGGGGAAGCGCCTTCGCCGCAGGCTGCGGGGGCAACGGGGGCTGCCGGCGGAATCCTGCCCGATGACACCGGCACGCTGAGGGCAAGTTGGCGCGACCCATGGTCGGCCACCGACGCCTGGCAACTGACTGGCGCCCGCACCACGCGCCACACACTGCAAAGCGGTGATCGGTTGGTCGAGCTGACGTGGACGCGCCGCGGTGGCGCACACGCGCTCCAGGTCGGCAACGCCCACGCGCAGCTCGTCCTGCACCGCCATGGCGACACACAGGTCAGCGTCACGCTCGTCCCGCTGGATCGGGCCGGCCACACCGACAGCACCGCCCCCGCAACTCCACCTCACGTCTCGGCCGGCACGCATCGCCTGCACCTGTACGCGCGGGGTGACGCCTGGCACGCCTTCTGCGCCGAATGGCCCCAAGCGCACCCGTTGACCGTGCGCGAGCGCCCACCTCAGGCATCCCGGAATCAGGACGCCGGCCACGCGCGACTCACCGCCCCCATGCCGGGCCGCGTGGTGGCCCTGCTGGTGGAAGCCGGGCAACACGTGAAGGCCGGCACGCCGCTGGCCGTCACGGAAGCGATGAAAATGGAGCACACCCTCTGCGCGCCGCGCGATGGCACCGTGGCCGAGCTGCGCTGTGCCGTGGGCGACCAGGTCGCAGAGGGCGATGAACTCCTGCGTCTGGATTGAACATGCTGCCCACCCACGTCACCCTCGTCGATGTCGGCCCGCGAGATGGCCTGCAGAACGAGGCCGCCCCGGTTTCTGCCGTCACCAAGACCGAACTGGTTCATCGCCTGCAGGCCGCCGGACTGCGCCAGATCGAAGCCACCAGCTTCGTCAGCCCCAAGTGGGTGCCGCAGATGGCCGATGCCACCGAGGTCATGGCCGGCATCCAGCGCCAGCCCGGGGTGCGCTACAGCGTGCTCACGCCCAACATGAAGGGCTTCGAAGGCGCGCTGGCCGCCGGCGCCGATGAAGTCGTGGTGTTTGCCGCCGCCAGCGAGGCCTTCAGCCAGCGCAACATCAACTGCAGCATCACCGAATCCATCGCGCGCTTCCAGCCCGTGGTGGCCGCCGCCCATGCCCATGGCATGCGGGTGCGTGCGGCGGTGTCGTGTGCGCTGGGCTGCCCCTACCAGGGCGAGGTCCCGGTCGATGACGTGGACGACGTGGTCGACCGCCTGCTCGGCATCGGCTGCGACCACATCGGCATCGCCGACACCATCGGCGTGGGCACGGCCGGCCAGGTGCAGCGCGTGATGGAGCGGGCCCTGCAACGCGTGCCGGTGGCCGAGCTCAGCGGCCATTTTCACGACACCTACGGCCAAGCCCTCACCAACATCCACGCCTGCCTGCAGCTGGGCGTCCACACCTTCGACACCAGCGTGGCCGGCCTCGGCGGCTGCCCCTACGCCAAGGGCGCCACCGGCAACGTCGCCACCGAAGACGTGGTCTACCTGCTGCACGGCCTGGGCATCGCCACCGGCATCGACCTGGACGCCCTGGTGGACACCGCCGATTTCATTTCCCGCGCGCTGGACCGCAAGCCGGTCTCGCGCGTGGCCAACGCGCTGCTGGCCACGCGACCCCCAGCCGGCTGAAACAGGCTCATGTATTGAGCCTGTCCGCCGCCATGGTTGCCGCCCGCCGTGACAACACGAGGAGACACCATGGACCTGCCCGGACTGCAACACCACCTCGGTGACGAGATCGACGCGCTGCGCGACGCCGTGCAGGCCTTCTCCCAGCGCGAGATCGCGCCGCACGCCGCCCGCATCGACCGCGACGACGCCTTCCCGGTCGACCTGTGGCCGCGGCTCGGCGAACTCGGCGTGCTCGGCCCCACGGTCAGCGAAGCGTACGGCGGCGCCGGGCTCGGGTATCTGGCCCACCTCGTCATCATGGAAGAGATCAGCCGCGCCTCGGCCTCGGTGGCGCTGAGCTACGGCGCACACAGCAACCTGTGCGTCAACCAGATCCACCGCCACGGCACCGAGGCGCAACAGCGCCGCTACCTGCCGCCGCTCATCAGCGGCCAGCACATCGGCGCGCTGGCCATGAGCGAGCCCGAGGCCGGCTCCGATGTGGTCAGCATGCGGCTGAAGGCCACGCCGCACCGCCGCGACGGCGTCGACGGCTTTCTGCTCGACGGCAGCAAGATGTGGATCACCAACGGCCCTGTGGCCGACACGCTGGTGGTCTACGCCAAGACCGACATGGACGCCGGCCCGCGCGGCATCACCGCCTTTCTGATCGAGCAAGGCACGCCGGGTTTCCGCGTGGCGCAGCGGCTCGACAAGCTCGGCATGCGCGGCTCACCCACGGGCGAGCTGGTGTTCGAGCAGGCCTTCGTGCCTCGCGAGCAGGTGCTGGGCGAGATGGGCGGCGGCGTGAAGGTGCTGATGAGCGGCCTCGACACCGAACGCGCCGTGCTGTCGGGCGGGCCCATCGGCATCATGCAGGCCGCGCTCGACAACGTGCTGCCGTATGTGCACGACCGCCACCAGTTCGGCCAGCCCATCGGCCAGTTCCAGCTGGTGCAGGCCAAGGTGGCCGACATGTACACCGCGCTGCAGGCCGCACGTTGTCTGGCCTACACCGTGGCGCGCAACCTCGATGCCGCCGGCCCGGGCGGGGCACGTCACCTGCGCAAGGACTGCGCCGCGCTCATCCTGTGGACGGCCGAGCAGGCCACGCGCGTGGCGGGTGACGGCATCCAGCTGCTCGGCGGCAACGGCTACATCCACGACTACCCGATGGGCCGGCTGTGGCGCGATGCCAAGCTCTACGAGATCGGCGCGGGCACGTCCGAGATCCGGCGCACGCTGATCGGGCGGGAGCTGTTCGACGCTACCGCCTGACCACTCAGCCGACGGCTGAGACCCCGATGGGCTCACCGCCCACAAAGGCCAGCAACTCACCGGGCTGCATGGTCACCCACGGCTCGTTCGTGGTCAGTGGTTGGGTGGCGATCACGGCCACGCGGTCGCCGGGCTCCGTGTGCTCGGCGAAATTCAGCGCCATGTCCTGGTCCTGCAGTTGCGCCAGGCCGAACGGATGGCGGCGCACCAGGTAGTGCAGGTGCGTGGCGCAGTGCGTCCACAGCGCATCGCCCTGGCTCAGCATGAAGTTGAAGGTGCCGTGGCGCGCAATCTGCGGCACCAGTTCCTTCAGCGTCAACGTGAGCTCGGCCACGGGTGGCATCGAAGCGTGGCTCTTGGCCAGCTCCTGCATCAGCCAGCAGAAGGCGCGCTCGCTGTCGGTGTCGCCCACCGGCTGGAAGCTGCCGTGCAGCCGCGGGTGGTAGTCGACCAGGTTGCCGTTGTGCGCAAACACCCAGTGCCGGCCCCACAGTTCGCGCATGAAGGGGTGGCAGTTTTCCAGCGCCACCACGCCCTGCGTCGCCTTGCGGATGTGGGCGATGGCATGCCGGCTCTTGATGGGATAGTGCTTGATCAGGTCGGCCACGGGCGACACACGGGCCGCCTGGTGATCGACGAACAGGCGCACGCCCCGCCCTTCGTAAAAGGCGATGCCGAAGCCATCCCCGTGCTCCGTGGAGCGGGTGGCAAAACCGGAAAAACTGAAAACGATGTCGGTGGGCGTGTTGCAGTTCATGCCCAGCAGCTGGCACATGGGGCGGCTCCTGCGAAGAAGCGGCCGGCAGGCGACCGCCGGAGAAGTGTAAGTCGCGCCGACGCCCTCCCCACACCGGGTGACCCCAGCGGGGGATGCCGGGGGGATGTGCGGGGCGCAGGGGCCGGCGATAATGCGCAGGCTTAACAAACGGCACCCTTTTTAACCAACCATCTCTCTGCAGGAGCGGCCATGGCCTCCATCAACAAAGTCATCCTCATCGGCAACCTGGGTCGCGACCCCGAAGTGCGTTACACCCCCAACGGCGCTGCGGTGTGCAACGTCTCGGTGGCCACCACGCGCAACTGGAAGGACAAGAATTCCGGTGACAAGGTGGAGGAAACGGAATGGCACCGCGTCGTGTTCTATGACCGCCTGGCCGAGATCGCCGGCGAGTACCTGAAGAAGGGCCGCCCCGTGTACGTGGAAGGCCGCCTGAAGACCCGCAAGTGGCAGGACAAGGACGGCAAGGACAACTACACGACCGAGATCGTTGCCGAACAGATGCAACTGCTCGGCGGCCGTGAGGGCGGCAGTGGCGGTGGCTATGGCGGCGGCGCCCAGGGCAGCGGCTACGGCGGCGGTCAGGGTGGCGGCGACGAGTTCGAGCAGGCCCCCCCGGCCCGTCCGGCTGCGCGCCCGGCACCGGCCCCCCGTCCGGCACCCGCACCGGCCCCCAAGTCGTCGACTGGGTTTGACGACATGGATGACGACATTCCGTTCTAGGATTTACCTTTGCCAAGATGGTAAACAAGAGGCCCTAAGTGCTTGTCACTTGGGGCTTTTTTCTTGTTGACGTGGTTCTTGGGGCTTGGGGTGTTCTCCGGGCTACAAGCTACTATTCAAGACATGTAAATAACTCTTCCTGCACAGCTCCGACATGACATCGTCTCGGGGGCCAAAGCGGCAGAGTCGGATGGATCCGCCTCAGTCTAGTTGCAAGCTTTGAGGGCCACGTAGCAGGTCGACCGCTCTTGGCCAGCAGCACCAATTCGATGACAGCGCTGTCAGCTGGCTTTGGTTAGCCTGAGCTTAGATTGTGACGATCAGGGCACCTAGCGGACAGAGCCTGCGGTCCGAAGCATTCATAAGCGAAGGGGAGAAAAGTGCGAATAGCTAACTTGAGAATCGAGAACTTTCGGGGCGTAAGAAGTGGCTTCGTGCAATTCGGCAGACATCCCGTTCTTGTCGGGGACAACAATACTGGCAAGACGACTCTGATCGAAGCTCTGACTCTCGTGCTTGGCAGAGATCGTCTGGTTCGCGAACTAACGGAGCATGACTTCTTCGGCTCCAATCCGCAGCCGGCCGATAGGATCAAAGTCGTCGCGACGGTCACTGATTTTCCTGGGGACGACCCGGAACAGAGCAGCCAGTGGTTTCGGGATGAACGGGCGGTCGTCAAATGGCTTGACGAGGCAACAGGCCATGTGCATCCGGCGCGCAACAACCCTTCGTGGAAGCTGTGCTGTCAACTCGGCGTTCAAGCGCGCTTTGACCACGACAGCTTGGCTGTCGAAACAGTGCGCTACTTCCACGACCACGATGATCCCATCGATCCCTTCGCCGACGAGGCACCAGCCCCTGTTCCGGGCAAGCTCATCCAGGAACTGAGCTTTTATCTCGTGCGCGCGAGCAGGACATGGGACAAAGTGTTTTCGTGGGGGAACGAACTTTTCAAGCGCACCGTGCTGGCGGCCGCGGCCCAGCCTTCAGGTGCGCTGCTCGCGGAGCGCGATCGCCTGCGGGCACCTGCCCAGCCGATCGATGCTGACCCCGGCATTCAACCTCTGATTGAAAATCTGAATAGCGAGCTTGCGCGCGCGTTCCCGAACGCTCCGAAGGTTCAGTTAAGGCTCACCAGCACGGACAGTAGGTCGGTGATGGATGAACCGCCCCGGCTTCTGCGGAGGCCAGTTGCTTTGAGTCAGACGTTGATCGCGGCCTGACTAGCGCGTTGGGAATGGTATCGGTCTTCGAACTCGGCAGGTGGCCTGTAGCCCAGGGGTGCCATCAGCCGATGGTGGTTGAACCAGGCGACCCATTCCAGCGTCGCCAGCTCGACCGCCTGCTTCGTCTTCCACGGCCCGCGGCGGTGAATCACCTCGGCCTTGTAGAGCCCGTTGATCGTCTCGGCCAGCGCGTTGTCGTAACTGTCACCGCGGCTGCCGACGGAGGGTTCGATGCCAGCCTCGGCCAAGCGCTCGCTGTAGCGAATCGACAGGTATTGCGACCCCCTGTCGGAATGACAGATGAGCCCGTCCTTCTCGGTCGGCCGCCGGGCGTACAACGCTTGTTCCAGAGCGTCGAGGACGAACTCCGTGTGCATCGAGCTGCTCTGGCGCCAACCGACGATCCGACGGCTGAACACGTCGATCACGAAGGCCACGTAGACCCAGCCTTGCCACGTCGAGACGTAGGTGAAGTCGGTGACCCACAGCTGGTTCGGATGGTCGGCCTTGAACTGCCGATTCACACGATCCAACGGGCATGGCGCCTTCGGGTCAGGCACCGTCGTGCGCTGTCGCTTGCCTCGGCGAACTCCCTGCAGGCCGTGCTGGCGCATCAAGCGCTCCACGGTGCAGCGCGCGATGTCGATGCCTTCTCGACGCAGTTGGTGCCAGACCTTGTCGGCACCGTAGACCCCGAAGTTCGCCTGCCACACGCGACGAATCTGCGGCGCCAGTTCAGCGTCGCGCAAGCTGCGTCGGCACAGCAGCGCCGGGTCGCGTTGACAGGCCGCGTGCCGCCAGTACGCCGACGGGGCGATCTGCAGCACGCGGCAGATCGACTCGACCCCGAATTCTTGGCGATGCCGGTCGACGAACGCCTTCAGGACTTGATGCGGCGGTCGAGCTCCGCCTGGGCGAAAAACGCGCTGGCCAGCTTCAGAATCTCGTTGGCCTTGCGCAGTTCGCGCACCTCGCGCTCGAGATCTTTGATGCGCTGCGCTTCCGCCGTCGTCGGCCCACCGCGCAGGCCGTGGTCGCGCTCGTGCTGCTTGATCCAATTGTCCAGCGTCTGCGCCGTGCAACCGATCTTGCCGGCGATGGACTCGATGGCCGCCCACTGTGACGGGTGCTCATCTCGGTGCTCCAGCACCATGCGCACCGCGCGCTCGCGAACCTCGGGGGAATACTTCGAACTTCTCATCTTGGCTCCATCATCTCAAACGAGGGAGCCTCCTTCAAAGCCGGGGCGGTTCAGTAGGTGCAATGATCAGTCTGTTAACTCCAACCCGTTCAAGCAATGGAGTTGGACCTAGCGCAAAAGGGGTGAGAACCGACTCTATTTGGGCGCCAGGCATACCTGCGATTGACGCCAAAAGCGTCACATCCTTTTCCGATACATCGACCCAAGCACCGGCAAACACAGCCGCGATGACGGCATCAGAGGGGGAAACGGCCCATGCCGGCAGTCCCGGTTGGGCTGCGCGCTGGAACAAGTTGCGTATGTGCCAGATTGATACGCTACATCCAGCAGACCGAGCCTGTATCTCCGCGTCAGCTGGAGACACGGACATGTGATCGCTCGCGAGAGCCGCAGCGAAGTCACGAACGCTCGCTCGTTCGAACTGCAGAACCCCGACAGCGTCATCAACTCGCCCCAAAGCACGTATGACCCTGTATCCGGCCTGAACTAGTCTGTTCTGATGCACGGTCGCAGGAGGCGTGAGAACAACCGTTTGGAGCCCATTTGCTGGCGGCTCCTCGTCTGCGAGACTGTCAGCGAAGTCTTCGTTGGTGACCACCAATGCGTTTGCGAGTAACAGCCTGGCCTCGTCCTCCGGTAAAGTCTGCATTGCGCAGTACACCAAGGCCACCGCCTCGTCTTGAGAATCGCATTGCAGAGCAGCGCTCGGCCCACTCTCGGTCTTGAATGCACCGACAAGCGGAGTCAAATCCCTTCCGCAGCTCAACAGTTCTGTAGAAACGTGCGGGGTAGTCTGCTTTGCCCAGGATGAGAACCAGTGCTCTAGCGCCTTGCCAAAGCGACCGACCCCAGCTCGAAATTCGACAGTAGCCCAATCTTCGACAGACGGGAGCTTCTCAAGCCACTGCAACACGTCGTCTGCAGCCAGAAGCACGACACCCGCCCACGGATTACCGTTCTTCTTGATGATTTCCGCTTTGATTTTTGCCAGCGCAATGGGGGTCACGCTCCACATCGTCAAGCCGACGTAGATAGTGTCGGCCTTACGCCATCCGTTTGGTAGAGCCTTTGTGCAAGCCGACCTGTAATCCCTCTTGAACTTCTGCTCGTAGTTCCTGTCTGTGCTCAGCTCCCAAACGGACTTGTGGGCTCGGAACTCCAAGTGTTCTTCGTAACTGCATTCCACCCAGCCATCCCAGCCCGCATACCCATTGGTCTCACCGGCAAGGAAGTGAAGATGCGGTTGTTGTTTCGCGACGGTGGCGTAAACCATCCGACGGACAAGTTCGCCAAGCTGAGTCTTTCCAGCTGGCTGTCTCGCCAAATCCTCCAAGTGACGAATTCCAATTCGCGCCATTGAGCCCCCCACACGTTGTCGCGTCGATCCTGGATTCCAGGACGACTTGTTGCGCCATTCAACAAACAAGCGGATCCTGCCATGGGTCGGGCCGTTGACACCGTGTTAGGGGGCGAGACTGTCGGCGTCAGCACCGCCAGCGACTGCTGTTGACACGCGCCAGAAATTAGACCGGATAAGTCGTTGACGCTATTGGCTTTTTGTCTTGTTTACACTAGAAAGGTCAACACAAGCGCGCTGACCCGACTCGGCGTTCCGTCGACACCAAGCCCCAGGGTGCGCACCACCCGGGGCTTTTTTCTTTTCCACCCGCATACCCCCTCACGCCCCCGGTGCTCTGCTTGAGTCGTTGTCCTCGCTCACTTAACATGCATCGCAGAAGCATCAATTAATGGGTGCGCGGAATGAACATGAGCAACGCAGGCGCCGACGCTGCCCCCTGGCCCGGTGAGGCGGCCACCCCGCCTGCCGCCCCCGTCCCCGCCGAGGCACACAGGCGGCCCGGCATCCAGGCCATGTGGGTGGGCGTGAGCCTCGAATACATCGAGTTCGCCGTCTTCTTCGCCGTGTACTTCGTGGCGCGCTGGCACAACCCCGAGGCCTTTCAGCAGGGTGCGACGCGCCTGTGGACGCTGGGCGGGCTGTGTGTCACGGCCGTCATGGTCACCGGCGGCTACCTGCTGACCCGCGCCATTGCCAGCACCCGGGATGGCGACCTGGTGTGGGGGCAGCGCTGGCTGGCCCTGGCCCTGCTCACCGGGCTCATCTACCCGCTGCTCAAGGTGCTGGAGTGGCGCTGGAACTTGGCGCACGGCATCGATGCCTCGGCCGGCGTCTTCGTCGTCGTGTACTACTACCTCACCATCAACCACTTCATCCACGCGTCGTGGGGCCTGATGGGCATGGCGTGGGGCCTGGTGCGGTTCCGGTACGGCGGCTACACCGCCGACGACCACCGCGGCCTCGAAGCCATCGCCACCTACTGGCATGCCACCGACATGGTGTGGCTGATGGTCTTCGCGTTGTTTTACGCCTTCGCATGATGAAACTGCAACCCACCACCCTGGCCTGGATCGCGCTGCTGATGCTCTCGCTCGTGAGCATTCAGGCCGCGGGCCAGTCACACGCTGGCACCAGCCGCATGGCCATGACCTTCGTCATTGCCATCGTTGCGTGGATCAAGGCGCTGATCGTGATCCGCTATTACCTGGAGTCCCGGTTCGCCGGTCCGGTCTTCCATCGAATCATGCTGATCTTTGCCTCGCTGGCGCCGCTTGCGCTGATGGTGAGCGGCCTGCGCGAGCTGTAAGTCGCAAGGCCATCGAGCCGGCCGGCACTGCGGAAAAACTTACCGGCTGCACGCCCGGCCTGATCGATTCGCATGCGCTGCGCCGGGAACGGCCATTGCCGCAGGGCGGGATGCGTGTCAGGCGTGCTGCACCGGGCGTGCGCTCTGTCGCCATCCGACCCCAGAAAAGGAGATCCAGCATGTTGCACAAAGCCAGTCAACTCAAGGGCGCCGTCGTCACGGCGCTGGACGGCGAGGTGGGCGTGGTCGACGCCCTGTACTTCGATGACGAGCAGTGGGGCATCCGTTATCTCGGTGTGCGCACCGGACACTGGCCAAGCGAACGCCATGTGCTGATCCCGCCCACGGCCATCCGGCAAGACGCATCGACCAACCGGCAGCTGCAGATTGAACTGCTCAAGGACGACGTGCTGCACGGCCCTCAGTTCGACTCCGCGCGGCCGCTGACACGGCGCCAGGAGCGGGCCTATGCGGCGTACTATGACACGCCGCTCTACTGGGAACAGGTCCCGGAACCCATGGAAGCCGGCGAAATGCCGCTGCCGGTCGACATCACCGGCTCGGCTCTGGAAGAGGAAGCGCTCGCCGCAAATCGCCCCCTGGCGGAGGCCCACATCCACTGCACGCGCGAGGTACTGGGCTACAACCTGACCACCCCGGAAGGGCAGATCGGCAAGGTCGACGACCTGCTGATCGACGAACACACCTGGGCGGTGCAGCAGCTGATTGTCGACACGGCGCGCTGGCGACCCGGGGGCGAGATCGCCGTGCCGATTGCGCTGACCCGCGGCATCGACCGCGAGCACGATGCGGTCTACGTGAGCGCCGACAAGGAAACCTTGCAAAGCTGGCCGGCGTACCACTGAGTGGCGCCCTGCCCCGCGCGCTGCGTCAGGCTTCCTGAGCCTGCAGCGCGCGCCACAGCACCTTGCCGGCGCCCGACTTCGGCAGCGTGTCGGCAAAGGCGACCACGCGGGGGCTCTTGTAGGCCGCCATGTGCTCGTGCGCCCAGTCGACGATCTCCTGCTCGGTGACGCGGCCGCGGTGCGCCTCCTTCAGCACGACGACGGCCTTGACCGTCTCGCCGCGCCGCTCATCACGGGCCGCGATCACGCAGACCTCCTGGATGGCCGGGTGGGCATACATCAGCGCCTCGACCTCGGCCGGCCAGACCTTGAAGCCCGAGGCGTTGATCATGCGCTTGAGCCGGTCGACCATGTAGAAGTAGCCGTGCTCGTCGGTGCGGGCCAGGTCGCCGGTGCGCAGAAAGCGCTTGCCATCCAGCTCGATGAAGCTCGATGCCGTGGCGGCCGGTTGCTTCCAGTAGCCCTGCATCACCTGCGGGCCGTGCACCACGATCTCGCCGACTTCGCCGGGCGGCAGTTCGCGGAAGGTGTCGGGGTCGACCACGCGCGCGTCGACGTCGAAGATGGGAATGCCCAGGCACTGCTTCATCGGCCGCTGGGGCGGGTTGATGTGCGTGGGGGCCATCGTCTCCGACATGCCATAGCCCTCGAGGTAGTCGAGGTCGCACATCTCCTTCAGGCGCGTGGCCAGGGCCTCGGGCATGGCGGCCCCGCCCCCGCTGAGGCGCGAGATGCTGGAGAGGTCGTACTCGGCCAGCCGCGGGTTGGACAACAGGTCGATCACCATGGTGACGATCATCTGCGTGCCCGTGACGCGGTAGCGCTGGATGAGTTGCGCCGCGGCATCACGGTCCCAGCGGGGCAGCACCACGATGGTCGCGCCCACGTAGATCGAGCCGTTCATGCCGTTCTCCATGCCCGTGACATGGAAGAAGGGCAGCACGGCCAGCTGCACCGCATCCTGCGTGGTCATCAGCCACTGCGTGCCGGCCACGGTGTTGTACATGACGCTGCGGTGCGTGTGCATGCAACCCTTCGGATGGCCGGTGGTGCCCGAGGTGTAGGGCATCACGGCGAGGTCGTCAGGGCCCTGCGTGAGCGGGCCGGGGCGGCGGTTCGCCGCCAGCGCGTCCGCCCACGCCTGCGCGCCCGGCTCGTCCAGTGGCTGGCGCGGGTCCTTCACAAAGGCCGGCACCGGGAGTTCGGTGGGCACCGTCAGGTGGTCGCTGTAAGCCGCGACCACGGCATGGCGCAGGCCGGGCGCGGCGTCATCGGCCAACGCGGCCGCGCGGCCTTCCTGCAGCAGCGGGCGGACCTGTGCAAAGAGATCCTGCGGGCAGAGCACGACGCGGGCATCGGCATCGCTCACATAGTGGCGCAGCTCCTCGGTCAGGTTCATCGGGTTGACGGGCACCACCACCGCGTTCGCACGCAGGATGGCGTAGTACCCGATGATGAACTGCGGGCTGTTCTGCATGTAGAGCAGCACCCGGTCGCCCGCCTTCACGCCGCACACCTGCTGCAGATGGCCGGCGAGCCGTTCGGTCTGGTCCTTCAGTTCGGCATAGGTCGTTACCGAGTCATAGAAGACCAGCGCGCGCTTGTCGGGAAAGCGCAGGGCCGAGATCTCGAGGTTGGTGTACAGGTTGGTGGCGGGCACGCTCAGGTGGCGGCTGACATGGCGGGGCCAGTGGGCAAAGTGGCGATCGGACATGGCGTTGGATCCGGGTGACAGGTGATGGGGTCAGTGCGCAGTGCGAGCGGCCTCGTAGCGGGCGAGTTCCAGCTTGCCGATCTGGTTGCGGTGCACCTCGTCGGGCCCATCGGCATAGCGCAGCGTACGCGAGTTCGCATAGGCGGCGGCCAGCGGGAAGTCGTCGCACACGCCTGCGCCCCCATGCACCTGCATCGCCCAGTCGATCACCTGGCAGGCCATCGTGGGCGCCGCCACCTTGATCATCGCGATCTCCTGCTTCGCAGCCTTGTTGCCCACGGTGTCCATCTTGTAGGCCGCGTTCAGCACCAGGAAGCGCGCCTGGTCGATCAGGATGCGGGCGTTGGCGATGCGTTCGCGGGTGACGCTCTGGTCAGCCAGGCGCCGGCCGAAGGTGGTGCGGTCCAGCGCGCGCCGACACATCAACTCCAGCGCTCGCTCGGCCACACCGATCAGCCGCATGCAGTGGTGGATGCGGCCAGGGCCGAGCCGGCCCTGCGCGATCTCGAAACCCCGGCCTTCGCCGAGCAGCACATTGCTGACGGGCACGCGGACGTTGTCGAAGCTCAGTTCGCCGTGGCCATGCGGTGCGTGGTCGTAACCGAACACATTGAGCGCGCGCTCCAGCCGCACGCCGGGTGTCTTCATCGGCACGAGGATCATGGACTGCTGCTGGTGGCGATCCGGGTGGTCGGGTGCCGTCTTGCCCATGAAGATGAGGATCTCGCAGCGCGGATCGGGCGCGCCCGAGGTCCACCACTTGCGGCCGTTGATGACGTATTCGTCGCCCTCGCGCAGGATGCTCGCTTCGATGTTGGTCGCGTCCGACGAGGCCACGTCGGGCTCGGTCATCGCAAAGGCCGATCGGATGCGCCCCTCCAGCAGCGGCTCGAGCCACTGCTTGCGTTGGGCTTCGGTGGCGTAACGCACCAGGGTCTCCATGTTGCCGGTGTCGGGCGCCGAGCAGTTGAAGGCCTCCGGCGCGATGTGCGAGCGGCCCATGATCTCGCACAGCGGCGCGTATTCGAGGTTGGTCAGCCCGGCGCCATAGGCCGATTCGGGCAGGAAGAGGTTCCACAGCCCGGCCGCACGGGCCTTGGCCTTCAAGTCCTCCATCACCTGTGTGGGCTGCCAGGGGTTGCCGCGCTGGCGGTTGGCCTCGACCTCATCGTGGTAGCGGGCCTCGTTGGGGTAGATGTGTTCGTCCATGAAGGCCTGCACACGCTGCTGCAGCGCGACGACCTTGGGGGCGTAAGAAAAGTCCATGGGGGCTCCTTGTGGGATTCAGCGGTGACGCATCAGGTCCTGCGCCATGCGCCAGGCCTGTTCGGCCAGAGGCCGCGCACGTTGTCCGGTGGTCAGCGCTTCCGCGCTCGCTGCGTTGCCCTGCAAGGCCCGTCGGGTGACGCCCTGCAGGATGCTGGTGAGACGGAAGAGGTTGAAGATCAGGTAATACGACCACGCAGCGCCCGGAATGCCGGTTCGGCCGGTGCGCTCGCAATACTGGCTCACGTAATGAGCTTCCGGTGGGATGCCAAGCGCATCGAGCTCCAGTGCACTCAGGTCACCCAGGCCGCGCCCGGTGTGGCCGTCCATGCGCCAGGTCATGCAGTGGTAGGCGAAGTCCACCAGGGGATGGCCCAATGTGGACAGTTCCCAGTCCAGCACTGCCAGAATGCGCGGTTCGGTCGGGTGGAAGATGACGTTATCGAGCCGGTAGTCGCCATGCACGATGGCGGGCGGCGCGTCGTCGGACGGCAGGTGGGCCGGCAGCCACTCGATCAGGCGATCGACCGCCTCGATGCGTTCGGTTTCGGCCGCGCGGTATTGCTGCGTCCAGCGCGCCACCTGTCGCGCCAGATAGGCGCCCGGCTTGCCGTAATCGGACAGCCCCACGGCGGCCGGATCGACACAGTGCAGCGCGGCGATCACCCGGTTCAGCTCGTTCAGCAGGGCGCGGCGCTCAACGGGTGTGTGACCGGGCAGGGTCGGGTCCCAGAAGATGCGACCCGGCACATGGGCCATCAGGAAGAAGGTGCTGCCGATGACGTCGGGGTCTTCGCACAGTGCCAGGGTGCGAGGCACCGGCACGTCGGTGGCGGCCAGGGCACTCATCACCCGGTGCTCGCGCTCCACGGCGTGCGCCGATGGCAGGAGCGCGCCCGGCGGCTTGCGACGCAGCACGAAGCGTTCGCCGCCGGCCTGCACCAGGAAGGTGGGATTCGACTGCCCGCCCTTGAACTGCGCGACCTGCAGGTTTCCGGCAAACGGCCCGACGTTGGTGCGAATGAAATCGGCCAGCCGGCCTTCGTCGAAGGCATGCTGGGGCAGCACCGGCAGGGTGCCGGAGAAGACGCTGTCGTTCAGGTCGCCCATGCCGCGCTGTGCGTCAGATCACGCTGGCGCCGCCATCGACCACCAGCGCCTGGCCCGTGACATGGCGCGAGGCGTCGGACGCGAGAAAGACCACCGCGCCTTTCAGGTCCTCGTCCCCGCCCAGGCGCCGCAGCGGCGTGCGGGCCACCAGCGCATCACCGAGCTGGTCGATGAGCCCGTTGGCCAGCCTGGTGGGAAAGAAGCCCGGGCACAGCGCATTGACGCGAATGCCGTACGGGCCCCATTCGGATGCCAGCGTGCGCGCGAAGTGGATGGCCGCGGCCTTGGAGGTGTTGTAGGCGATCGTGTGCATGCCCGGCGGTGTGCCCTTCAGCCCCGCCACCGAGGCGGTGACGATGATGTTGCCCTGCCCACGCGGGATCATGCAACGCTTGCCCACTTCCCGCGTGAGGAAGAAGGGCGCATTGATGTTGAGGTCCATGACCTTGTGCCAGGCCGCATCGGGATGGTCTTCGGCCTTGCACCCCCACGTGGCGCCGGCGTTGTTGACCAGGATGTCGATCGGCCCGGCCTGCTCGATCACCTGACTGACCAGGCCCGGGATGCGGTCGATCTGCTGCAGGTCGTTGACGACGGTATGCACCTCGTGGCCCAGCGCCTGCAGGTGGGCCCGGGCCTGATCGAGCTCGTCCGCCTTGCGGGCGGTGATGACGAGGCGGGCGCCCATCTCGCCGAGCGCCTCGGCCATCTGCAGGCCCAGCCCCCGCGAGCCGCCGGTGATGAGGGCCACCTGGCCGGTGAGGTCGAAGAGTTGTCGCACACCCATGTCAGCACACCTCGAACAGGCCAGCCGCCCCCTGCCCGCCGCCGATGCACATGGTGACAACCACGTACTTCACGCCGCGGCGACGGCCTTCGATCAAGGCATGCCCCGTGAGCCGCGAGCCCGACACACCATAGGGGTGGCCGACGGCGATGGCACCGCCGTTCACATTGAGGCGCTCATCCGGGATGCCGAGGCGATCACGGCAGTACAGCACCTGCACGGCAAAGGCCTCGTTCAACTCCCACAGCCCGATGTCATCGACCTTCAGCCCGGCCTTGGCCAGCAGCTTGGGCACGGCAAACACCGGGCCGATGCCCATTTCATCGGGCTCGCAGCCGGCCACGGCAAAACCACGGAAGATGCCCAGCGGCTTCAGGCCACGGCGTTCGGCCAGGCGGCGGTCCATCACCACGCAGGCCGAGGCGCCATCGGAGAACTGGCTCGCATTGCCGGCAGTCACCACGCCACCGGGCAGCGCCGCGCGAATCTTCTGCACGGCCTCCAGCGTCGTGTCCGGGCGTATGCCCTCGTCAGACGAGATCGTCACTTCGCGCGTGGTGAAGCGGCCCGTGGCCTTGTCGACCACCGCCATGGTAGTGGTCATCGGCACGATCTCGTCGTTGAACAGGCCGGCATGCTGGGCCGCCGCGGCGCGCTGCTGCGAGCGCACGCCGTACGCGTCCTGCGCCTCCTTGCTCACGCCATAGCGGGCGGCCACCTGCTCGGCCGTCTGCAGCATGTTCCAGTAGATCTCGGGCTTGTTCGCCACCAGCCACGGGTCGCGCCGCATGTGGGTGTTGGCCTCGTTCTGCACGCACGAGATGCTCTCGACCCCGCCCGCGACATACACCTGTCCCTCGCCGGCGATCACGCGTTGCGCAGCCAGGGCAATCGTCTGCAGGCCCGACGAACAGAAGCGGTTCACGGTCATGCCGGCAGTGGTGACGGGCAGGCCCGCACGCAAGGCGATCTGCCGCGCCACGTTGCCCCCGGTCGTCCCTTCGCCGAAGGTGCCTCCCATGATGACGTCTTCCACCTCGTCGGCTTCGATGCCGGCCCGCAGCACCGCGTGGCGCACGGCGTGGGCCCCGAGGGTCGGGCCATAGGTCATGTTGAACGCGCCCTTCCAGGACTTGGCCAGGCCCGTGCGGGCCGTGGAAACGATGACGGCTTCGGTCATGTGCATTCCTCAGTTGAAGCTGCGGCCTTCGGCGGCCAGGCGGGCGAGCAGGGGCGCGGGCGTCCAGAAGGTGCGGTCCACGCCGGGCTCGGCCGCGATGCGGTTCAGCGCCCGCACCACGTTCACCAGCCCCACTTCGTCGGCATAGCGCATGGGCCCCCCGCGGTAGGCGGGAAAGCCGTAGCCGTTCAGGTAGACGATGTCGATGTCGGACGCGCGTTGCGCAATGCCTTCTTCGGCCAGGCGTGCGCCCTCGTTGACCAGCGCGTAGATGCAGCGCTCGATGATCTCTTCGTCGCTGATGCGGCGCGGTGTGATGCCGTGCTCGGCACGGAAGCGCGCGATCAGCGCGTCCACGTCCGGGTCGGGCACGGCGTTGCGCTGGCCGGCTTCGTAGCGATACCAACCTGCGCCGGTCTTCTGCCCGAAGCGTCCGGCCTCGCACAGGGCATCGGCCACGCTGGGGCGTGCATCGTCCGGGTGCTCGGCTGCGCGGCGCTTGCGGATTGCCCAGCCGATGTCCAGCCCGGCCAGGTCGCCCATGCGGAACGGCCCCATGGCCATGCCGAAGCGCTCCAGCGCGCGGTCCACCTGCTGAGGCGAGGCCCCCTGCACGATGAGGTCGTTGGCCGCCGCGCCGTAGCGGTGGATCATGCGGTTGCCGATGAAGCCATCGCACACACCGGACACCACCGCGATCTTGCGGAGGGTGCGCGCCAGCTGCATGGCCGTGGCAAGCACATCCTTGGCGGTGTGCTCGCCGCGCACCACTTCCAGCAGGCGCATCACGTTGGCGGGACTGAAGAAGTGCAGGCCGATCACGTCCTGCGGCCGGCGGGTGAAGGCGGCAATGCGGTTTAGGTCGAGCGTGGAGGTGTTCGAGGCCAGGATGGCCCCGGGGCGACAGACCTCGTCGAGCGTGCGGAAGACCTCCTCCTTGACGCCGATGTCTTCGTAGACGGCCTCGATGACCAGATCGGCCTGCGCGAGGTCACCATAGGAGAGCGTGGGCTTGAGCAAGGCCATGCGCTCGTGCACCTGGGCCACCGTGAGCTTGCCCTTTTTCTGCGAGTTCTCGTAGTTGCGACGGATGGTGGTGACCCCACGCTCCAGCGCCTCGGGCTGGCGCTCCAGGATCACGACCGGGATGCCGGCGTTGAGGAAGTTCATCGCGATGCCGCCGCCCATGGTGCCGGCGCCGATCACGCCCACCAGGCCCACCGGCCGCAGCGGTGTGTCGGCCGGCACGTCGGGGATCTTCGGCGCAGCGCGTTCGGCTGCGAAGACGTGGCGCAGCGCGCGGGACTCGGGCGTCTGCATCAACGCCAGAAAGCCCTCGCGCTCACGGCGCAGGCCTTCGTCGAACGGGCTGTTCACCGAGGCGGCCACTGCCTCGACACAGGCCAGTGGCGCCGGATAACCTTTGGATGCTGCCGCCACGTTCTGCCGGACGAACTGCAGGAACGGCTCGGCCAGCGGGGCGTCGACGGCCCGGTCGCGCACGCGGGGCAGCGTGCCCTGCTCGGCCAGCTGGACAGCAAGCTGCTCGGCGCGCGCCAGGGCGGCAGACAACACATCGTCCGCGTCCACCACCGCATCGAACAGCGCGGTGTGCGCCAGCTTCGCCGCCGGCACCTGGGCGCCCGACAGGATCATGTTGATCGCCGTCTCCAGCCCCACCACACGCGGCAGACGTTGTGTGCCGCCCGCCCCCGGCAGCAGCCCCAGCTTGACCTCCGGCAAGGCCACCGTGGCATCCGCACGGGCCACGCGGCCATGGCACCCCAGCGCCAGCTCCAGGCCACCGCCCATGCAGACGCCGCGGATGGCCGCCACAACGGGCTTGGGCAGCCGCTCCACCGTCGCAATGAGGGTGTGCAGCGTGGGCTCCTGGGTCGACAGCGGTGTGCCGAACTCGCGCACATCCGCCCCACCCGAGAAGAAGCGGTCGTTGCCGGTGATGACCACGGCGGCCACCGCCGGGTCGGCCGCGGCGGCATCCAGTGCGCGCACGACGTTCTGGCGCACGGCCAGGCCGAGCCCGTTGACCGGGGGGTTGTCCAGCGTGATGACGGCCACCCGGCCGTTCAGTGCATAGGGCTCGCTCTGCATCGGATCTCCTGGCGCTCAATGTTCTGCATTGCAGAACTGTGTTTTGACATGCATTCAGCCTAACGCGGGCGCCCATCGAGAGGAATAGGGTTTACGTGGCCTTCCGCTCGCCTCACTCCTTTCACAATGCACAGCGACAAAATCAACTTCACAGAATTCCGTTCCGCATTGCAGATCACCATGAGCACCCCATCGATCGTCAATCGCCGCGACCTCGACTTCCTGCTTTTCGATTGGCTGCGGGCCGAGCAGCTGTGCACCCGCCCTCGGCATGCGGAGCACAACCGTGCCACCCTGAGCGCCGCGCTGGATACGGCCGAGGCCGTGGCCCGCGAGCGCTTTGCACCGCTGAACCGCCTGTGCGACGAACAGGAGCCGCGCTTCGACGGCGAGCGCGTTCACCTGCCCCCTGAAGTGGGCGACGCGTTGCGCGCCTACTGCGATGCCGGGCTGCTGGCCGCCAGCCATGATTTCGAACTGGGCGGAATGCAGTTACCGACGCTGGTGGCACAGGCGTGCGGCTCGCTGTTCAAGGCGGCCAACATCGCCATCAGTTCGTATGCGGGGCTCACGCAGGGCAATGCCAACGTGATCCTGCGCTTCGGCACCGAAGCACAGCGCCAGCGCTATCTCCCCCAGCTGCTCAGCGGGCGATTCATGGGCACGATGGCCCTGACCGAGCCCCAGGCCGGCTCCAGCCTGGCCGACATCCGCACCACCGCCACGCCGCTGGGCGACGGCCGCTACGCCATCAAGGGCCAGAAGATCTTCATCTCGGCAGGGGATCACGAACTGAGCGAGAACATCGTTCACCTCGTGCTGGCCCGCCTGCCTGACGCGCCGCCCGGCGTCAAGGGCATCTCCCTGTTCATCGTGCCCAAATTCCGCGTGCGCGACGACGGCACCCTCGGGCCGCGCAACGACGTGAACCTGGCCGGCCTGATCCACAAGATGGGCTGGCGGGGCACGACCTCGACCATGCTGTCATTCGGCGAGCGAGACGCCTGCGAGGGCGAACTCATCGGCCCGCCGCATCAGGGTCTGGCCTGCATGTTCCAGATGATGAACGAGGCCCGCATCGGGGTAGGCATGGGGGCCGTGATGCTGGGCTACCGCGGCTACCTGGCCGCCGTCGATTACGCCCGGGACCGCCCGCAGGGCCGCCTGCCGGACTCGAAGAACCCCCTGGAGCCGCAGCGCAAGCTGATCGAGCATGCCGATGTGCGCCGCATGCTGCTGGCCCAGAAGGCCTATGTGGAAGGCGGCTACGCGCTGTGCCTGTATGCCGCCCGCCTGGTCGACGACCAGCACACCCACCCGGACGAGGCGCAGCGCCGCGAGGCCGCCCTGCTGCTCGACGTGCTGACGCCCATCGTGAAGTCATGGCCCTCGCAGTGGTGCCTTGCAGCCAACAACCTTGCCATTCAGGTACACGGCGGCTATGGCTACACACGCGAATACCCCGTCGAGCAGTTCTACCGCGACAACCGGTTGAACCCCATCCACGAAGGCACGCACGGCATCCAGGCCATGGACCTGCTCGGCCGCAAGATGGTGATGCAGCAGGGGGCCGGCATGGCGGCGCTGGCTCAGCGCATGAGCCAGACCATCGAGGCAACCCGAAGCGACCCCGCGTTGCGCGAGACGGCCGAGGCGGTGCGCACGGCCCTGGCCGACCTGCAGTCGACCCTGGCGGTGTTGCGCCCCGTTCTGGCCGAAGATCCGGTGCGAGGCCTCGCCAACGCCGCCGTGTTTCTGGAAGCGTGTGGGCACACCGTGCTGGCCTGGCTGTGGCTGGAGCAGGCACGCGTGGCCGCCCCGGCACTGACCGCGGGGCCGCACGCAGACGAAGCAGCCTTCCTCCGGGGCAAGCTCCAGGCGTGTCGGTACTTCTGCCGTTGGGAACTGCCGCGCACGCAGGCACAGTACGCCTTGCTGCGCACACTCGACGGCACCCCGCTGGACATGGAAGCCGGCTGGTTCTGACACCGCTGTCGGCCTGTGCCTGCGCCCTGAGCCCTCCCTCCGCTTTGCCCATGCGCCACCCAGACCCCTCATCGGCCTCCACCAATCCGCAGCCCGAACCGGCGCCCCACACCGGGGACCCCGCCGTGCCGTCCGGCTTCGCGCCCTTTCACACAGCCACCGGCGGCTTCATCAGCCTCATCGGCCCCGTGCACGTGCGTGAGGTGCCGGGCGTCCCGCCCGTCATCGGCCTGCGGATCGCCCCCCAGCACCTGAACCTGCGCGGTATCCCGCACGGCGGCTTGCTCGCCACGCTGGCCGACACGGCGCTGGGGCACGCCATCAACCACGCGCGCGGGGGCCCGCTGTCCATCGTCACCGTCAGCCTCAGCACGGACTTTCTGGCTGCCGCGCGCCTGGGCGACTGGGTGGAAGCCCACGTCGAGATCGAGCGCCTGGGGCAGCGGATGGCGTTCGCGAGTTGCCGCCTGCGCGCCGGCGAGCGCGTGCTGCTGCGCGCAAGCGGGGCTTTTGCGGTGGTCGGCCCGGCCTGATCAGAGCCGGCCGGCCGACGCTTCCAGCTTGCGCACCAGCTCGATCAGGCGGGGCCGCGCTTCGTCCAGCAGGAACTCCTGCGACAGGCTGAAGGCGGGCCCGGCACAACTGATGGCCATGCAGGGCAGACCACCGCCCGGATTGAATGCCACGGCAATGCCGTTGACGTGCGGCTGCAGGTCGCCGAACGAGCGCGTGCACCCGAGCGTCCGGTAGTCGGCCAGGGCCGTCTCGACGCCCTTCTGGATGGCGGGCCACGCCTGCTCGTCGTACTCGCGCACGCGTTCGAGGATTTCGTGGCGCTCGGCCTCGCTCGTCACGGCCAGGTAGGCCCGCCCCAGGGCCGAGTTGACGATGGGGATGCGCGAGCCGACATCCACACTCAGCGTGAGTGCCGCCGAGCTGCGGCAGTTCTCGACATACAGCATCGACAGGCGATCGCGCGTGCCGAGCGACACAGTGGCCTTGCAGTGGTCCGCCAGCTCCTGCATCATCGGCCGCGCCAGCTGACGCACATCCAGACGGGCCAGCATGTAGCTGCCCAGGGCCAGCGTGGCGGTGCCCAGCCGGTACTTGCCGCTGTCCTCGATCTGGATCAGGTAGCCGAGCCTGGTCAGCGTGTACGTGAGCCGGGACACCGTCGATTTCGGGAGCCGGCAACGCTTGGCGATCTCCTGGTTGCCCAGGGCCTTGTCGCCCGAGCGAAAACAAGAGAGGACTTCCAGACCGCGGGCCAGGGCCGTCACGAAATGGCGGTCTTCCTTCTCGGCCACATCGGCGGCGGCAACGGGGTCGTGCATGATCGACTTCTTCTCCTGACTGCCCGCTGCATGGCGCGGGGCGGCTGAACGCGCCCCGCATTATCAGGCCGAGCGAACGCCGCGGCGCCTCCCCGAGCGCCACAGGGCCCGGGCCCTCAACGGCCTCGGGCCTCACAGGGGCCTTACAGCGACTTCAGCCGCACGGCCTTGAGCTTGCCGCCCTCCACGACACCCACCACGGTGTTCAGGTCGGACCCGCCCTTCTCGTCCACCCCGTTGATGTCGTTGGGGTTGATTGCGTCGGGCAGGGCCTTGGCTGCGGCATCGAGCTTGCCGCGGATGGCCACCGGGTCACTGACACTGCCCGCCAGCCGCATCGCGTTCACCACGAGGTGCAGCGCCGTGTAGTTCAACGACGACTCGGACGACGGGTTGCTGTCAGGACCGTAGGCCGTGCGATAGGCCTGCACAAAGGCCTTGGCCCCCGGGCGCTCGTCGGCGGTCAAAGGCAACGTCCCGATCGAGCCTTCCAGCATCTGCAGGCCGCCGGTCACGCGGGCCATCTCGTCCATCTTGGCCTGGTCCATGATGACGAACGGGCCCTTGAAGCCCAGTTCGCGGGCCTGCTTGGCGACCAGCCCCGTTGGCTCGGACGGCCCGCCGATGAACATCACATCCGGCTTGCTTTCCAGCACGCGGCTCACCCCGGTGTAGAAGTCGGCCGACTTGTTGTACGACATCGGGTTGGTGGCCACCACCGCACCACCGGCCTTGGTCCAGGCCGGCTCGAACGCGGCAACCCAGGCCTTGGCGTAATCGTGGTCGGCCGGCGCCATGCCCAGCTTCTTGCCGTGCTTCATCTGGTTGCGGATGAAGGGCTCGATGTAGGTCAGAAAGCTCGGCGGGATCCGCATCGTGAGCTTGTTGCCCTTTTCGGTGATGGTCGGCACGCTGGTGTAGGCCATCAGCAGGAAGTTCTCCTGCTGGTTGAAGGCCTGCAGCGCGAACGCCCCGCCCGAGTGCGGCACGAACACCACCGGTGCACCGTGCTGCTGCTTCAAGCGCCGCGCGTTGATCGCGGCCTCGGCCGGCGCGTACTTGTCGTCCAGCGCCACGACCTCGACCTTGTACTTCTTGCCGCCCACATCGAAGCCCTTGGCATTAATCTCCTTGGCCGCCAGGTTCAGGCCATTGAGCACGTTCTTGCCGTACAGCGCGGCGCCACCGCTCAGCGGGCCGGTGTAGCCGATCTTGACGACCTCCTGGGCCCAGCCTGCGCCCGAGCCGAAGGCCAGGGTCACGGCGACGGTCAGCGGCAGGCGCTTGAGCGCAAAGAAACGGGATGGCATGTGCGGTCTCCTCATGGGGGGTTGAACGTCGGGAAACGGGTGAGGCCGATCAGGCCCCGATGTAGGCCTTGCGGATGCCCTCGTCGTGCAGCAGCTGCTCGGGCAGCCCCTCCATGACGATGCGACCACGCTCCAGCACGTAGGCGCGGTGCGCGATGCGCAGGGCCGAATAGGCGTTCTGCTCGGCCAGCAGCACCGTCACGCCGCTGGCGTTGATCTGCTGGATGATCTCGAACATCTGCTTGACGACCAGGGGCGCCAGGCCCAGCGAGGGCTCGTCCAGCAAAAGGGCCTTGGGCCGGCCCATCAGCGCGCGCCCGATCGCCACCATCTGCTGCTGTCCGCCCGACAGCGCACCCGCCGGGTCGTGGCGCTTCTGCGCGAGGATCGGGAACAGCGTGTAGACCTCGTCGAGGATCTGCTGCGACCGCGCGCGGGTGTCGGGCGCGTTGCGGTGCACATAGGCACCCAGCATCAGGTTCTGCTGCACCGACATCTGGGCGAACAGCTTGCGGCCTTCCGGGCAGTGCACAACGCCCTGCGCCACGATGGCAGCCGGCCGCATGCCCACCAGCTCCTGGCCGTCGAACGCGATCGAGCCGCTGCAGGCCTTGTGGATGCCACTGATGGCCATGAAGATCGAACTCTTGCCCGCCCCGTTGGCGCCGAGCAGCACCACCAGCTCGCCTTTGTCGGCATGCAGGCTGACCTGGTCCAGCGCACGGAAGCTGCCGTACGACAGCGACACCCCTTCAAGCTTCAACATGCTCGGCTCCCAGGTAGGCGTCGATCACCTGCGGGTTGCTGCGGATCTCGGCGGGCGTGCCATCGGCGATCTTCTCGCCATGGTTCAGCACGATGATCTTGTCGGCCAGGCTCATGATCATGTCCATCTTGTGTTCGATGAGGCACACGGTCTTGCCATGGGCCACCAGCTTGCGGATCAGTTCGGCCAGGCCCAGCGTTTCTTCCGGGTTCACGCCGCCGGCCGGCTCGTCCAGCAACAGCAGATCGGGCTCGGTGGCCAGCGCCAGCGCAAAGGCCACGCGCTTGCGCTCTTCCTGCGTGATGTCGCCCGCCAGCCGGTGCGCCACGCGGTTCAGCCCCACGAACTCGAGTGCGGCTTCGGCCTTCTCGCGGCACAGCCGCTCCTCACGCTGCAGCAGCGCCGTGTTGAAGATGACGTCCCACAGGCCCGACCGCGTGCGCAGCCGGTGGCCCACGATGAGGTTGTCCAGCACGCTGGCCTGGTCGAACAGCGTGGTGGCCTGGAAGGTACGCGCCACGCCGAGCCGCGCGATCTGGTCCGCTCGCATGCCGGTCACGTCCTCCCCCTTCACGATGATCTGCCCGGCCGATGGCGCATGCGTGCCGGCGATCAGGTTGAAGAACGTCGTCTTGCCCGCGCCGTTGGGGCCGATGATGGCGTTGATGCGGCCCGCCTCGAACGTGGCCGACACATCGTTCACGGCTGTGAGACCGCCGAAGCGCTTGGTGAGGTTGCGGATCTCAAGCATGGCGGGCTCCGGTGTGGGGGGCCGACACGGTAGGGATCGATGGCGCAGCCTGTGCACGCTTGGCCGCCTCACGGCGCGCCTTGCGATGCAGCCAGGTGCCCACGATGCCGTGCGGCAGGAAGATGAGCAGCACGATGAGCAGCGGGCCGAAGACGACCATGCGGTAGTCCTGCAGGAACTGCAGCGACTGCGTCAGCCACGGCACCAGCACCGAGCCCAGGATCGGCCCGAACAGCGTGCCGATGCCGCCCACCAGCATGAACATCACCAGCTCGAAGGTGTGGTGGGTGGCCGCCAGTTCCGGCCCCAGAAAGCGCACGTGCCCGGCATACAGGCCGCCCGCCAGTCCGGCGTAGATCACCGACAGCACGAAGGCCAGCCGCTTGGTGCGCATCAGCGGGATGCCCAGCGCCTCGGCCAGGGCCTCGCCATTGCGCACCGCCATGAAGCTGCGCCCCAGAATCGACCGAACGATGCGCTGCATCACCACGGCCCCCAGCACCAGAAAGCCCAGCATCAGGTAGTACTGGCCGATGGGCGTGTCGACCTCGCCGCCGAAAGGATGCGCCGGCGCGGGAATGCCCATCACACCGACCGCGCCGTGGGTCACGGCCTCCCACTTCTCGATCAGCAGGTAGATGATGTAGCCCACACACAGCGTGAAGATCGAGAACACGTGGCCCGTCATGCGCAAAGACAGCATGCCGGTCAGCCAGCCCAGCACGCCACACACGGCGCCGGCGGCGGCAAACGCCCACCAGAAGCCCCACTGGTAATCGGTGGTGAGCAGGCCCACCGCATAGGCGCCGATCGCCATGAACCCGCCGTGCGCCAGGTTGAACTGGCCCGTGTAGCCGGTGATGAGGTTGAGCCCCAGCGCCGCGATCGCGAAGATGTACGACAGCGTCATCACCGACAGGAAGTAGTTGTTGGGCACCACGTAGGGGAACACGAGGGCCAGCGCGATGAGCAGGCTCCAGCCCGCCTTGCCTTGCAGCAGCGTCATGTCAGTGCGCACCTTTCGAGAACAGACCTTGGGGGCGGACCGACAGGATCAGCACCAGCAGCACGAAGGCAATCAGGTCCTTGTAGTCGGTCGAGAAGTAGAAGCCGCCGAAGGCCTCGGCCAGGCCGATGATCAGACCGCCGACGATGGCACCGGGAAAGCTGCCCATGCCGCCGAGGATGATGATCACGAAGGCCTTGGTGATGACCAGATGCCCCATGGCCGGGTAGACCAGGTTGATCGGCGCATACAGCACCGCGGCCACCGCCGCCAGCGCGCCCGAGATGGCAAACACCATCAGCGTGACCCGCGTCGCATCGATGCCAACGAGCGCGGCGCCATCGCGGTTCTGCGCCATCGCGACGATGGTGGCGCCCGTGGTGGTGCGCGTGAGGAACAGGTGCAGCAGCACGACCAGCCAGACTGCACCGGCCAGGATCAGCAGACGCTGCAGCGCCACCGTGAGCCCGAACACCTCCACCAGCTGCCCATAGGGGCTGCTCATGCGGTGGAAATCAGCGCCCCACAGCGCCTGCGCACCGGCCTCGAGAAACAGCAGGATGCCGATGGCGGCAATCATGTCGTGCAGCGGCGGCGCGTTGCGCAGCGGGTTGAACACCAGCCGCTCGGCCAGCATCGACAGCACGGCCACCGCCACCGCCGAGCCGGCCATGGCCAGCCAGTAGTTCAGGCCCAGCGAACCCATCAGGTAGAAGGCCACGTAGGCACCGGCCATGTAGAACGCGCCGTGGGCGAAGTTCGGCACATGCAGGATCCCGTAGACCAGCGTCAGGCCCAGTGCGACGAGGCTGTAGACGCCGCCGATCGTCAGGCCATTGAGCAGTTGCTGAAAGAACAACTCCAAGATGCGCTCCTTGGTTCGCGTTGCGGCAAAGGTGAACACCGTGCCGACCTGCGGTCCAGTTTGTTCCCCAGCCCGTATCAAGTCAACGCATTCACAGAACACATTTCTGCAATGCAGAACAAAATAGGGAAAACGCTGGCAGGGATTTCCAGTGGATGCCGGCCCGTGATGCAACGGAGCGCCAAAGAAAAGCGGCCCGTCCGGAGGGAGCGGGCCGCAAATGGCTCATCACATGAGCCAGAAGAGGAACAGGGTCAGCGCAGGCTCAGTGTCAGCTGCACCATGGTCTGGTTGAGCAGCTGATACGCCACTTCACCGAAGGTCATCGGGCCGATGGCCTCGCCGGTTCGGCGGCCTTCCAGTTCGCCATACAGGTAGTTGAGGATGCAGTTGCACGAGAACTGGGCCTCGGGCAGATCGGCGCCAGCCTGGGAGAAGGCCTCGTGATACTGCCCCGCGAACGGGCGCGCCAGCCGGTATTCGATGCCGCGGAACACCGGCCCGTAAAACGCCACCTGCCCCTGAGTGGCGTCCACCCAGCGGAAGCTCACGTTCACCGCCGCACCATTGCAGTCGGCCACCAGCGGCAGGCGCGTGTCATGGCGCCGCTCCTGCAGGTAAGCGGCCAGCGGCGTGCGCACGCCGTCGATCAGGCAGTCGCGCACCTCGAAGCCATCGTGCTCGAACTGGATGCGCGGCCCCTCGCCCTGCTCGAACAGGTTGACGATCCGCACATCGGCCCCCAGGCTGTCGGGCAGCGGCACATGCAGCACCACGGCGCGGTCTTCATGCATCCGCCCGGTCGTGCCATCCACGACCTTGGGCCGGCGCTGCCCCATGTCGTCAAGGTGCACACCGGCCACCCAGCCCACCAGGGGCTTCATGTACATGTCCTCGTACGACGGCGCGTGCTGCGCATAGGCGCCATGCACGGCCGAGAACGCCGGCAGGATCAGCAGCGAGAAGCCGTTCTCGGGCGCCTCCAGGCACACCTGGGGCAGCGTGTCCGCGTCGTGAACCTTGACGAAGGGCACATGGCCCGCGAACTGATCGAGCACGGTGACGAACAGCTGGCCGCGCGTCGTCACGCCGCCCTCCTGCCCCATGAAGTACGGGATGGTGCCGCCGATCCAGTTGCCGCGGGGCAGCCGGCTCAGCGCGGCCTCGTCGCCCGCCACCGTCAGCCACGCACCGCTCTCGATCAGGGTCACGGCCATGTCGTGATCGACCAGGGCCTGTCGCCACGCGCTCATGCCGCACCTCCCGGACGCAGGGCCTGCAACTGCTGCAGTTCATGGCCCAGCACGCGCTCGTGGCGCTGCACATAGCGGTGCAGTTCGCGCAGCTTGAGCTGCAGCACCTCTTCCCCGGGCTGCTGGCTGAGTTGCTGACGCAGGCGCGCGAGCAGCAGCTGGAAGCCCAGCGTGCGGATCTCGATGGGCAGCTCGCCGCTGATCAGCTGCACCCACACCGGGTCACGCCACTCCGGCAGACCGCTCGACACCACGATGGCCTCGCTGGCCGACAACGTGGTGACCGGCGCGGCCACGCTCGCCGAGCCAGGCGCGGCCGGTGTGCGGGGCGCACTGCGGCGCACCAGCGCATACTCGTGCGGCAACTGGCCACTGTCCAGCGCGTAACGGAACTTCCATCCTTCGGCAAACGGCAGGCGCAGCAGTTCGCACACCACAGCCAGGTCCACGCCCTCGCCCAGCAGCGCCAGCACCTTGCGCGACAGCGCGTGGGTGAAAGGCATCTGGTCGATCCCCAGCCAGTCCAGGTTGCGTTCGTCCTCGTACACGCGGTCCAGCGTGTGGATGAAACAGGCGTAGCCCATGCAATCCAGGTGGCGCCACACCTGACCATCCTTCATCGCAGGCCGAGGCGCCATCACCACCCGCCCGAAACCGAACCACGGTCGTCGCACCTCGGCGGGCGGTTCGGGCTCCTGCGTCACCCACAGGTGCACGCTGCGCGCGGTGCTGTCCACCGCATGTTGACTGACGCGCCAGGGCAGGCGCACGCCGGCGACCAGGCCGAGCGAGGCGGCCAGGTCGTCGGCGCCAGGGCCGGACTTCTGTTTCACGATGCTTGTCTCCGATGTTTTGTGACTGCTCCCCGGCCGGTCCGCTGCCCGTATTGAGACAGCAGGGGGCCACAAGCCGAGGGTTATCGCGGAGACCGGGCGATGCAGCCGTCCCGGCGTGCACCAGGTCTGCATCGGAATGGGACACCCGCCACGTCCGGGCCACCGCGGGGTATCCGGACGGCAAGCGTCATGCCACCGGATCAGAGCACCGGCAGCAGGTGCGAGAGCATGGCGGATGCGTACGGACTGGCCACGGCACGCAAAAAGCGGGGGAAGTCGACGTGCGCTGCATCGTCGGCCCGGTCGGAGACGGTGCGCACCACCAGGCAGGGCACACCGAAGTCGTGGCACACCTGGGCCACCGCCGCGCCCTCCATCTCGACAGCCAGCGCATCGGGCACAGCGGCCCGCAGCGCCGCGCACTCTCCATCGGTGCACACGAAGCGGTCGCCACTGACGATCAACCCCTGATGCACCTGCGGCCAGTCGAGCCCGAGTGCCGCCAGGTCGGCCGCCTGCAGCCCCTGTGGGGCGGTGTCTGCCAGCGAGGCCGGCGTCAATGCCGCCGAGAGCGCAACGCGGGCGCGGGCCACGGCACCCGGGTCGGCAGGCAGTCGGCTCAATCCTTTGCCGGGCAATTCGAAGCGCGGAAAAAGCGGCGACGCGTCCATGTCGTGCTGCATGAGGGCGTCGGCCAGCACCACATCGCCCACGCGCACGCCATCTCCCAGGCCACCGGCCACCCCGACGAACACGACCTGCCCCACGCCGAAATGGCTGGCGAGCAAGGCGGTGGTGGTGGCGGCCGCCACCTTGCCGATGCCCGACAGCACCGCCACCACCTCGCGCCCGTGCAGGTGGCCCACCCAGAAGTCGCGCCCGGCCAGCGTCACGCGGGCCTCGTCGGGCATGGCGGCCAGCACCGCGGCCATCTCCTCCGGCAAGGCGGCCATCAGGCCGATGCGGGCGGACACAAGGGGTGACATGGCAGACGGCGGGGTGGCGGAGACAGACATGGCGGGCGCTTCAAAACGGTCAGACACCCGATTGTTGCAGCGCCATAAAAAAACCACCCCGTGGGGTGGTCGCGCAAAGCCTTGCGGCGCCAACCAGGCGCAGGCCGAAACCCGAACCGGTTGCCAACACCCGAAGGCGTTGCATCTTTCAACATGATCCCTGAGCGGCGCCTGTCTTTCGTGTTGTATTCAGCGCTTCACCTTGATTGTATGTGCCATATTTGACCGCATCGCGCAAATCTGACCCATTGTTACCAATTCGAAGGCTGCGCTTCCTGCTTCGCCGCTGCGCGGATAATCTGTTTCGCCTCCGCCCCGATTTCCCAAGATGGACCTGCCCCACGTCGACGACATCGAGCCTGCAGACGACACTGCGCACGCCGAAACGGCGGCGGCGGTGTCCAACCTGCTGGCGCGCCACGGCGTGCCTCCGCGCAATCAGGCGGCGCAAATCGCGCAAATTTGCGCGATTTCCATCAGCCAGGCACGACGCAAGCTGCGGGGCGCGGTGTGGCTGTTCGACGAGGTCCGCGCCGTGTGCACGCACGTGGGCGCCGGCCTTGATGAGCTCTTCGGTGCCCGCCCGGCGGCGGCCGCCCGGGGCGCGGGCCGCTCTACCTCGCCGGCGCCGGCGCTGCAACCCGCACAACTCCACATCGATGGTCTGCAACTCGACTGCTCCGTGCGCCTGGGCCCGGCGCTGACCGCAGGCGCCACGCCCGCGCTGGTCGCGCGGTATGCCGAGGGCCAGTGGCATGTCGGCACGCACGCGGCCTTGCAGGCCGTCGCGCCTTCGTCGCCCCACTACGCCGTGGACCACCTCCAGGTGCAGCCATGCCGTGAGCCCGAGCGCCCGCGTGTGGCGGTGGTCGACGATGACCGCGACGCCGCCGAGGCCCTGAGCGACTGGCTGCGCGAGTCCGGCTGGCAGGCGCAGCCTTACACGCAGCCGCAGGCCCTGATGGCCGAGCCCGCCCCGGTCCACGACGCGTACGTGATCGACCTGATCCTGGCCGGCGGGCAGACTTCGCAGGCGCTGGTCGAACGCATCCGGGCCAACCAGCCGCATGCCCCCATCGTGCTGCTCACGGGTCAGCTGCGCGAAGGCCGGGCGTCCGAAGCCACGCTGGCCACCCTGCTGCGCACGCAAGACGTCACGTTCTTCGAGAAACCTGTGCGGCCCGCCGTGCTGATGGCCGCCATTCAGAGCGGCCTCGACCGGCAGCGCCGCGGCGTGGCGCCCCTCCCCGCCGATGCCTGACACCGACACCCGGGCACTGGCCGCCCGGCGCGTGGCCCCGCTGTGCCTGCTCATCGGGCTGGGAAGCGCACTGCTCCTGTTGCACGACGGGGCGGCCGGGCTCAACCTCGGGTGGGAGCGACGGTTCGGGCCGCTGCTGGCCGTGCTCTACCTGGGCACCGCGCTGCTGTTGTGGTGGCGCCCGCGCTGGCTCGACGCGGTGATGGGCACCACCCTCGCCTGCACCGGCGCGTACTTCCTTGGCGTCATCCAGGAAGCCGCACGGCTCGACACCCCCGAAGGCCTGTACGCGGTCGGGGCCAACGCCCAGTTCATGCCGCTGATCTATGTGGGGGCCTTCGTCACGCTGCGACGCGGCGCCGTGTGGCTCAGCGGGGCCCTGTACATGGCGCTGGTGGCACTGTACGGCGCGCTGTACCTCACCGGGCCACCCGATGGGCTGTTCACACAATTCAGCATCCACATGTGGACCGTGCTGCTGCTCGTCCACCCGGCGTGCATTCTGGCCTTGCAGCACATCACCGCGCTGCGCGGCCGCCTGGGCCGCGCCGAACGGGAAGCCCACGCAGGCAAGGAGCGCTTTCTGGCCATGCTTTCGCACGAGATCCGCTCACCGTTGCAGACCATGCTGGGCTCCATCGACCTGCTCGCGCTGCGGCTGCACGACGAGCCCGCCCAGCGCGCGATCGACCGCCTGCGGCGCTCGGCCACGCAGCTGGAGGCACACCTGCGCGACGTGACCGAATACACCCGGCTCGAAAACCCCGAGTGGCAGTTGCACGAGGAGGACACCGACCTCGTCGCCCTCATCCGCGACGTCTGCGACCAGCTCGCCCCGCTGGCCGAGCACAAGCGACTGTCACTGCGCTGCGAGGTCGCCGATGCGCACGCCGGGCCGCTGTCGCTGCAGCGGGTCGATCCCGTGCGCCTGCGTCAGATCCTCGGCAACCTGGTCACCAACGCCATCAAGTACACCCCGGACGGCACGGTCTGCGTGCGCGCCGCGCTGGTGGGCCGCGCCCAAGGCCACACCGACCTTCGGCTGGAAGTTGAAGACAGCGGCATCGGCATCGATCCGGCCGAGCTGCACCGCATCTTCGAGCCTCACGTGCGGCTCGAAGCACCTGGCAACGAACGGGTGGCCGGCTCCGGCCTGGGGCTGGCGGTGGTCCAGCGGCTGGTGCAGCGCCTGGGCGGGCGCATCCTGGTCGACAGCCTGCCGGGCCAAGGATCCCGCTTCATCCTGACCCTCCCCTTGCCGCCCGCGCCGCCGCAGCGACAATCAAGGCCTGCCGTCACCTGATTGCCCCGCCATGAGCCCCCTTGCTGTCCAGACCCTGACCCTCGGTACCCCGCTGTCCCCTTCTGCCGTGCGCGTGATGCTGCTGGGCTCGGGCGAACTGGGCAAGGAAGTCCTGATCGCCCTGCAGCGTCTGGGTGTTGAAACCATTGCGGTCGACCGCTACGACCACGCCCCCGGCCAGCAGGTGGCGCACCACAGCCGCACCATCACCATGAGCGACCCAGCCCAGCTGCGCGCGCTGATCGAGGCCGAAAAGCCGCATCTGGTCGTGCCCGAGATCGAGGCCATCGCCACGCCGGTGCTGGAAGAGCTGGAGGCCGCAGGCGTCGTGCGCGTCATCCCCACGGCCCGCGCCGCGCGCCTCACCATGGACCGCGAAGGCATCCGCTGCCTGGCCGCCGAAACCCTCGGCCTGCCCACCAGCCCTTATCGCTTCTGTGATTCGCTGGCCGAGTTGCAGGCCGCCATCGACGACGGCATCGGCTACCCGTGCGTGGTCAAGCCTGTCATGAGCTCGTCGGGCAAGGGCCAGAGCAAGATCGACGGCCCCGACGACGTGGCCGCGGCGTGGGATCACGCGATGGCCGGCGGCCGGGTCAGCCACGGCCGCGTCATCGTCGAAGGCTTCATCGACTTCGATTACGAGATCACCCTGCTCACCGTGCGCGCAGCCGGCCAGGGCGACCAGCTCGGCGAGGTCGTCACCCACTTCTGCGAGCCCATCGGCCACAGGCAGGTCAGCGGTGACTACGTCGAAAGCTGGCAGCCCCAGCCCATGTCGCCCGTGGCCCTCGAGCGCGCCCGCGAAATCGCCCGCGCCGTGACGGGCAACCTCGGCGGCCAGGGGCTGTTCGGCGTCGAGCTCTTCGTCAAGGGTGACGCGGTGTGGTTCAGCGAGGTCAGCCCCCGGCCGCACGACACCGGGCTGGTGACGCTGAGCACGCAGGTGCAGAGCGAGTTCGAACTGCACGCGCGCGCCATCCTCGGCCTGCCGGTCGACACCAGCCTGCGGCAGGCGGGGGCTTCGGCGGTGATCTACGGTGGCGTCGATGCACAGGACGTCGTGTTCGACGGCGTCGCCGAGGCCCTGGCCGAACCGGGCACCGATCTGCGCCTGTTCGGCAAGCCTGAAAGCTTCGTCAAGCGCCGCCTGGGCGTCGCGCTGGCCACCGACACCGCCGTGGACGCCGCCCGTGCCAAGGCCGTGCGCGCGGCCAGCCGGGTGCGTCCGCGGGCGCGCGGCTGAGCCGGCCCGCCCGCAGCGACTCAGGCGGTTGTGTTCGCGGGCAGCGCCCGGCCAGCCAGACCCGGATCCAACTGACCGGCGCGCGCCACCAGCGCCGGCAGGTCGATGATCTCGATCTCTGCGTAGTGCAAGGCCAGGACCCCTTCGCGCGCCAGCGTGCGCAGCGCCTTGTTCACGGTCTGCCGTGACACCCCGAGCATGCTGGCAAGGTATTCCTGCGGCAGACGCAAGTGGCGCCGCGGCTCGTTCTGCGTCGACTGGCCGAAGCCGGTCGCAAAAAACAGCAACCGGCGCGCCAGCACCTGCTGCAGGGGCAGCGTCGCCGCATCCTCCATGGCCGTCAGCATCAGGCGCACCTTGCCGCACGCCAGCCGGGCGATGTCGCGCCAGCACTCCGGGTGCGCGTCCAGCCAGGGCTCGATCTGCGCACGGGGCACGACCAGCACCGTGCTGTCCACATCGGCCAGCGCGTGCTGGCTGCGGGGCTGCCGGTCGATGAGGGCGATCTCTCCGAACCAGTGATAGGGCTCGAGGTAGAGCGTCAACCGCAGCGAGCCGTCGCGCGGGTCGGTCGAGCCGACTTTCAGCGCACCGGCCACCACACAGTAGAGACCGTCGTGGTGCTCGCCGCGTGCAAACAGCATCTCGCCTGCCTTCACCGTCACCAGCCGCGCGCGCTCGGTCAGCGCAAGCTGCATGTGCTCCGGACAGCTGCCGAACCACACGTGCGTGCGCAGTGCGGGCAGCAGGCTGGAAGGGGTCGGAAAAGGGCGGGGACTCATGGACATCCGGGCGGGGCCATCACCAAATCAGTACGGGTGGGGACAATCGCACGACAATCCCCCGTAATGGTTAGATGCGGGGCATCTAATTGTCGAACGATTGACAGTCTGATCCGGGTAAACCACATACGATCATCACAGTATCCCTCCAAAACGATCAGGACCATGACTCCCTCCCAAGCTGTGCACCCCGGCGCCATCCTCCGCTCCCAGTTCATGGCGCCGCACGGGCTGTCCGCCAGTGGTCTGGCGATCCGCCTCCACGTGCCGGCACCGCGCGTGAACGACATCGTCCGGGAGCGTCGCGGCATCAGCCCGGACTCGGCGCTGCGTCTGGCCCGTTTCTTCGGCACGACGCCGCAGTACTGGATGGACCTCCAGACGGCCTACGACCTGAAAGTGGCCGAGCACGCCGCCGGCGAGCAGATCCGCCGCGAAGTGGCCCCGGTGCAGGAGTCCCGGGTGCTGGCCAACGCGGCCTGATCGACACCTAACCTTTTCAGGTTAATCACCCACCCTCCCCGGGTGGGCGAGGCCTCACTGGAAGGCCACCTCGGCAAAGCTGCGCAGCTTGCGGCTGTGCAATTGCCCCGCCCGGTCACCGCGCAGGCGCTCCACCGCCCGCAGGCCGATGCGCAGATGCTGGTCCACCCGCTCGCGGTAGAACTGGTTCGCCATGCCCGGCAGCTTCAGCTCGCCATGCAGCGGCTTGTCGCTCACGCACAGCAGCGTGCCATACGGCACCCGGAAGCGGAAGCCGTTGGCCGCGATCGTTGCACTCTCCATGTCCAGCGCCACCGCGCGGCTCTGACTGAAGCGCCGCTCGGGTTCGCGCTGCGGCAACAGCTCCCAATTGCGGTTGTCGGTCGACGCCACCGTGCCGGTGCGCATGATGCGCTTGAGTTCGTAGCCGTGCAGCTTCGTCACATCGGCCACCGCGCCTTCCAGCGCCAGCTGGATTTCGGCGAGCGGCGGGATCGGCACCCACAGCGGCAGGTCTTCGTCGAGCACGTGGTCCTCGCGCACATAGCCGTGGGCCAGCACGTAGTCGCCCAGCTGCTGTGAATTGCGCAGGCCGGCGCAGTGACCCAGCATGATCCACGCGTGCGGGCGCAGCACCGCAATGTGGTCGGTGATGGTCTTGGCGTTGGCCGGGCCCACCCCGATGTTCACCATCGTGACGCCGCTGCGGTCCTTGCGCATGAGGTGATAGGCCGGCATCTGCGGCAGGCGCGGCGGCACGGCCCCCAGCGCGTCGCCGAGCTCCACCGCCTGACCCACGCGGCGTGTGACGACGTTGCCCGGCTCGATGAACGCGATGCAGTCGTCGTCGTCACGCGGGTTGGCCGGGTCGGGCGCACGGCGCATCAGCTCGTGCCCCATGCGCACGAACTCGTCGATGTAGAACTGGTAGTTCGTGAACAGCACGAAGTTCTGGAAGTGCTCGGGCGAGGTGCCGGTGTAGTGGCGCAGCCGGTGCAGCGAGTAATCCACGCGCGGCGCGGTGAACAACGCCAGCGGGCGCGCCCCGCCCCGGGTTTCGTAGGTGCCGTTGGCGATGCCATCGTCCATCGAGGCCAGGTCGGGCAGGTCGAACTGGTCTCGCAACAGCAGCCGCCGCTCGGGGCTCAGGCTGCCTTCCAGGTGCTGGTGCTCGCCCAGGCTGAAGTGCACGGGGATCGGGTCGGCGCCCAGCCCCACCTCGATCGGCACGCGGTGGTTTTCCAGCAGCAACTGGAACTGCTCGCGGTAGTAGTTCGCAAACAGGTCCGGCCGCGTCACCGTGGTCTCGTACGTACCCGGTCCGGCGACGAAGCCGTACGACAGCCGCGAGTCGGCACGCGCCACGGTATCGGTGTGCACGCGCACGAAGGGGTACTTGGCGCGCACGTGGTGCCGGAAGGTCTCACCGGCGACGAAACGCTGCAGGCTGTCGCGCAGGTAGGCGATCTGGGCATCGTAGAGCTGCGTCACATGGCGCAGCGCGGCGTCGGCGTTGTCGAAACGCTGGGTCGGGAACTTCGGAGGGGTGGCCATGAGGGATGGAACCAGATGGGATCCGCTGACACGATGCGATCCATTGTGCGCGCGCTGGCCGGCCCGTGCGGTGCAGCGGGCCACGTGCCCATCCGGCTGTCGTGGCGCGTCAACAGGGCACCCGGTCAGCGCGCAATCCGCTTGATCGCACGCGCGGCGGGCACGACACTGGTCGGTGGCGCACCCGCTTGGCCGTACGCGGGCCAGGCTCAGGGCGCGGCGGCTGCCTCGCCCTGCGGCCCTTCCGTCACGAAGGCGATGCGGTTGAGCCCCGCCTGCTGCAGCAGTCCGATCAGTTCGGCCACCTGGCCATAGGGCACCACCTTGTCGGCGCGCAGCTGCACCTCGGTGTCGGGTTTCTGCTCGGCCTGGGCCTTGGCCTGAGCGCGCAGCACGTCGACGGTCACCACCGTGTCGTCGAGGTGCAGCAGGCCATCGGCCGTGAGCGCCACAGTGAACGTGGCCGGCGCAGGCTCGGCGCTGGGCGCCGGGGCCTTGGGCAGATCGAGCTTGAGGCGCGAGGTCATCAACGGCGCGGTCAGCATGAAGATGACCAGCAGCACGAGCATCACGTCGATGAGCGGCGTCATGTTGATTTCGCTCATGGGCTGGCTGCCCTGGGGACGCTCGAGTCGACCGAAAGCCATCGCGCGCCTGCCGGTTCAGCCGCGCGACGCGGGGGTGTCGTCGGCCAGCAGCGCCTCGCGCAGGTCGTGCGCAAAGCCTTCCAGGTCGGCCTCGCAGGCCGAGATGTACTTGCCGAACAGGTTGTAGGCCAGCACGGCGGGGATGGCCACCGCCAGGCCGGCGGCCGTCATGATGAGGGCCTCGCCCACGGGGCCCGCCACCTTGTCGATGCTCACCGCGCCTTCGCTGCTGATGCTCATCATCGCGTGGTAGATGCCCCAGACGGTGCCGAACAGCCCCACGAACGGCGACACAGCCCCTACAGATGCCAGCAGCACCTGCCCGGCCTGCAAGCGGGCCAGCACGGCATGCAGGCTGTCGCGCAGGCGGCGCGTGAGTTGCGCGCCGCGGTCGGCGCGGCCTTCCAGCGTGCCGGTGCCCACGGGTTCGCTCACGGCGTCGACCAGGGGCAGGAGCACGGCCTCGCGGTCAACGGCGCCCAACGCCGCACGGGCCTGTGCCAGGTCAGCCGCCTGCCAGAACACGCGGGCGCCCTGCGCCAGATCGCGACGGGCCCGGCTGATGAGCCAGCCCTTCCAGAAGATGACGACCCACGCGCCGATCGACATCAGCAGCAGCATGATGGCCACCGCGCGCCCGACGGCGTCGCCCTGCTCCCAGAAATGCGTCCAGCCGGCCATGGGTTGCTTACTTCAGGCCGAGCACGTCGTCCATGCCGAACAGGCCATGCGGCTGGTGCGCCAGGAAGCGCACGGCACGCAGGCTGCCCTGGGCGTAAGTGGCGCGGCTGGATGACTTGTGCGTAATCTCGATGCGCTCGCCAATGCCGGCAAACAGCACGGTGTGGTCGCCCACGACGTCGCCCCCGCGGATGGTGGCAAAGCCGATGGTGCTCGGGTCGCGCTCGCCGGTGACGCCTTCGCGGCCGTACACGGCGCATTCCTTGAGGTCACGGCCCACGGCCTCGGCCACCACCTCGCCCATCTTCAGGGCGGTGCCGCTGGGCGCATCCACCTTGTGGCGGTGGTGGGCCTCGATGATCTCGATGTCGTAGCCTTCCTTGAGCGCCTTGGCCGCCTGGGCCAGCAGCTTGAAGACGACGTTGACGCCCACGGCCATGTTGGGGGCCATCACGATGGCGATGTCCCGGGCGGCGTCTTCAATTTCGGCCTTCTGCTCGTCGGTGAAGCCGGTCGTGCCGATCACCATCTTGACGCCCAGCTCGCGGCACACGCGCAGGTGGGCCATCGTGCCTTCGGGGCGGGTGAAGTCGATCAGGAAGCGCGCATCCTTCAGGCCCTGATGCAGGTCGGCGGCGATGGCCACGCCGCTGGTCTGCCCCAGAAAGGCGGTGGCATCGGCGCCGACCGCCGGGCTGGCCGCGATGTCGAGTGCGCCAGCCAGGCGGGCGTCCGGGGCGGCCTGCACGGCCTCGACCAGCATGCGGCCCATGCGGCCGGAAGCGCCGGCAATGGCGATCAGATGGGTGGCGTCGGTGTTGCTCATGTGTGTGCGTGCGATGTCTGGGGCGGGGCCGGCAGGCGGCCCGGGCGGGTCAGGGACGGCCGGCTTCGAGCGGCGGGTACTCGCGTGCGGCGCCTTGCGGCTGCTTGCGGACCTCGGTCTCGGTTTTGGGCGGTTTGGGCAGCGCCTGAATCTGTTCCGCCGTGAGGTTCGGCTCGGCCTTGCGCGTCACGGGCTTGTCGATCGAGGAGACGAAGGCCTGCTCGGAGGGCAGCGGCTCGGTGTCGAAGCGCTCGACGGCGTCGTTCTTGAAGAACACGCTCACCACGCGCCGCTGGTCGGGCACCCCCTGGCGGCGGATGGTGAAGACGTAATCCCAGCGGTCGGCGTGGAAGGGGTCGGCCAGCAGCGGTGTGCCCAGGATCTCGCGAACCTGCATGCGCCCCAGCCCGGGCTGGATCTGCGCCATGATTTCCTGCGTGACGACGTTGCCCTGCACGATGTCGACGCGGTAGGGTTCCAACAGGCCGAACAGCGTTTCAGGTTTGCTGAGGGAGACCGTGCTCGAGCAGGCCGAAAGCAGCGCCAGCGGCACCAGGGCCAGCACAGCGCGACGGAGAAAAGGCAGCGTCATGGGTACGGTCTTCTTCGATCTGAAGGGCTCGACAAGGCCTCACGCCAGCGCGGGAGGGGGGCAAGTCGATATCATTGGGCATTCTAGCGGGGGTCGAGACCGCCTGCCCGCACCCTGGAGACCGACATGAACCACGCCGAAGAACTCAAGAGCAGCGGGCTGAAGGCCACCCTGCCCCGCATCAAGATCCTGGAGGTCTTCCAGCAGACTGCGCAGCGCCACATGACGGCCGAAGACGTCTACAAGGTGCTGCTGGCCGAGGGCTCCGACATCGGGCTGGCCACGGTCTACCGCGTGCTGATGCAGTTCGAGCAGGCCGGCATCCTGTCGCGCAACCACTTCGAAGCCGGCAAGGCTGTGTTCGAACTCAACGAGGGCAAGCACCACGACCATCTGGTGTGCGTGAACTGCGGTCGTGTCGAAGAGTTCTACGATGCCGAGATCGAGCGGCGCCAGCAGGAAATCGCCGCCGAGCGCGGCTACAAGCTGCACGACCACGCCCTGTCGCTGTATATCGAGTGCAACCGCCCGGACTGCACGGGCAAGGGCACCGGCACGCGCTGACCGCCCGAGCGGCGGCGGCGATCAGAAGCTGCCGCCGCGTTCCATCGCGCGCTGGTGGCGCTCGATGAATTCCTTGTAGGTGTCGATGCCGCGCAGTTGCAGCACCGTGTTGCGCACGGCGGCCTCCACCAGCACGGCCAGGTTGCGCCCGGCGTCCACCGCGATCACCGCCTTGCGGATCGGCACGCCCATGACCTCTTCATACAGTGGCTCATAAGGCAGGCGCTCGAATTCGCGCTCCATCGTTTCCTTGCGCACCAGGTGCACGATGAGCTTGAGGCGCATCTTGCGGCGCACGGCCGTTTCGCCAAAGATGGCCTTGATGTCGAGCAGGCCGATGCCGCGCACTTCCAGCAGGTTGCGCAACAGCTCGGGGCAGCGCCCTTCGACGGCATTGCGCGACACGCGGTAGAGGTCGACGGCGTCATCGGCCACCAGACCGTGGCCGCGCGAGATCAGTTCCAGCCCCAGTTCGCTCTTGCCCAGGCCGGATTCGCCCGTCAGCAGCACGCCCAGGCCCAGGATGTCCATGAACACGCCGTGGCGCGTGATGCGCTCGGCGAAGTGCTGGGTCAGGTAGCTGCGCAGCACGTCGATGACGTGGCCTGCCGGCTCCTTGGTGACGAACAACGGGATGCCAGCGCGGCCGCACATGGCCACCAGGCGGTCGGAGGGGACTTCTCCGTCGGCCACCACCACCACGGGCGGCTCCAGCGTCACGATGCGCTGGATGCGGCGTTCCTGGTCTTCCGGGGTGGAGTTGGTTAAGTAGGCCGTCTCGCGGCGCCCGACGATCTGCACCCGGTAGGGGTGGATGTAATTCAGGTAGCCCACCAGGTCGGCGGCCGACTGGGCCGCGTGCACCGCCTCTTCGTCGAAACGGCGCTCAGGGTGGGCGTGGCCCGCGATCCACTCCCAGCGCAGCGAGGTGCGGTTGGCTTCGAACAGTGCCTCGGCACTGATGACGGCGATGTCTTTGACGCTCACGGGGACAGGATGCCTTCAGAACGGGGTCACGCCATGATGCCCGATGAACGCGGCGTGGTCAGGCCACCGACTTCAGGGGCTGCCACCGTTCGATCAGGCCGTGCACCTCGGCGGCGCTGCCTTCGGTCTTGAGGCGATCGCGCAGTTCGCGGTCGGAGAGCAACTCGGCAATCTCGGACAGGATTTCGAGGTGGCGCTGGGTGGCGGCCTCGGGCACCAGCAGGAAGATCAGAAGGTTGACGGGCTCGTCGTCCGGCGCGTCGAACGGGATGGCCTGGCTCAGCCGGATGACAGCGGCCAGCGGGTTCTTCAGCCCCTTGATGCGGCCATGCGGAATGGCGACGCCGTGGCCCAGGCCGGTCGACCCCAGGCGCTCGCGGGCGAACAGGTTGTCCGTGACGATGGCGCGGGCGATGGCGTTCTGGTTCTCGAACAGCAACCCGGCTTGCTCGAAGACGCGCTTCTTGCTGCTGGCGTCGACGTCCACCAGCACCTGGCCGGGGGTAAGGATGGCTGCGAGACGGTTCATCTTGTTACAAGCGGGTACGACGGCGGGATGCCTTGGCACCGCTTCCGGGGTCGGATGAGGGGCGGATTATAGGGAACTGGCAGACCGACACGGTACCGTCAAATTCCATTGATGTGCGGGATTCTGCATCCGCTGCTGCACCGCAGCAAGCAAAAAATCACATTTCCGCTGGTACCGGGACCACGAAAAACGGCCCCGAAGGGCCGTCGTCTGGGTCGGTCATGCGCCGAGGGCTCGGCGCGCGGCCAGTGGGTCACTGGGCGCTGTCCCAGTTCCCTTCGCGCTTGGGCGAGGTGTGGTGGTGATCCTGCACCTTGTCCTTGTGGCGACAGACCTGGCGGTCCAGCTTGTCCATCAACTGATCAATGGCGGCGTACAGATCCTCGTGCGAAGTTTCAACAAAGATGTCCTTGCCCTTCACGTGCAGGTTGACTTCAGCCTTCTGGCGGCGATCCTTTTCCTTTTGCTTTTCAACACTGAGCAGGACAGTCACGTCCACGACCTGGTCGAAATGACGGGTCACCCGATCCAGCTTGGTCAGAACGTACTCACGCAGGGCGGGAGTCACTTCAAGATGGTGGCCACTGATCGTCAAATTCATACTGCCTCCTTTCGAGAGCAGAAAGGTTGAGAACATCCGGCCCCGGCCCAAAAAGGCGTGACCGGACACCCAGTGTGCGCGCGGCGCCAGCGTGTGACAAGGGCATGACATTGGTGTTTGTATGGGGGTCGCGACGCCGCGTGCAGAAAGGCCGCAAACGCTTGAGACAGCGCAAGAAACACGGGTTTGCGAGGCTGGCCGGCGCCGCAGGTGTGTGCAGCGTCTGCCGAGCCGGCCTGCCCGCATGGGCGATCTCCACCGGCGCAGCAGGGGGGGCAAGGAGGCCGGGCTGTGGCCCGACAATACCGGCCATGACGCAAGATGCCCTCGCCCGGACCGCGCCGGCCGGCCTCGCAGCCCGCTGGTGGCCACTGGCCCTGCTCGCCATCGCCGCTCCGACGCTGATCGCGGCCCATGACCCGCCCTCCGTGACGTTCTACAACCAGGCCCTGGCGGTGCTGGGCTGGGGGCTGCTGATCGCGATGATGGCTGCCGCCCCGCTGCCCCCCGGCGCCCGTGCAGGCGGAGCGGTGCGGGCCCTGCTGGGTGTGCTGGGCATGCACGCAGCGCTCGCCGCATGGGCCGCACTGGGCGGCCCCCTGCCGGCCGGGCTGGCGATGATGGGGGCAGGCCTGGGCCTGGCGGCCCTGTTTGCGGTGTGGGCCGGATGGCGCGGCGGGCGCAGCACGGCCGGGGAACTGGCCGCCGACGTGTTCTTCGGCGCCCTGGCTGCGGCCGGGGCCATCGGGATCGCCCTGGCGGCCGTGCAGGTCTTTCATCCTGCCTGGGCAGACGGCCGGCTGTTGGCCGCGCCGGTGGTGGCGGGCCGGGCCGTGGGCAACCTGCGCCAGCCCAACCATTTCAGCACCCTGCTGGTGTGGGGCTGTTGTGCAGCCGTCTGGCTGAGCCAGCGCCGGCGCCTGCCGGAGGGGGTCTGCGCAGCCCTGGTCGCCCTGTTCATCGGCGGGGTGGTGTGGACGGCCTCGCGCACGGGCATGGTCGGCATGGTGTTCCTGTGCCTGTGGGGGCTGCTGGACCGCAACCTGTCGCGCCGCATGCGGGTTGTGGTGGCCGGTGCGCCCGTGTGGTACGCCGCGTGGTGGGGCCTGATGTGGGCCTGGTCCCATCTGGACGGCGGCGTGGCGTTTGCGGCCGAGGCTCGCTTGCACGATGGCAGCGACATCTCGAGCTCCCGCTTTGCCATCTGGTCGAATGTGCTGTCACTGATCCGCATGCACCCGTGGACCGGTGTGGGCTTCGGCGAATTCAACGTCGCCTGGACCTTCACGCCCTTCCCCGACCGTCCGGTGGCGTTCTTCGACCACACCCACAACCTGCTGCTGCAGTGGGCGGTCGAGTTCGGCGTGCCGCTTGCCCTGCTGATGACGGGGCTGTGCCTGTGGGCGTTCGTGGCGCTGTTTCGTCGCCCGGCGCGCAAGGCGATATCGGCACCTTCGCCAGCGCCGGCCGCTGCCGTGATCGTGGCGCTGGCCGGCCTGCACAGCCTGCTGGAGTACCCGCTCTGGTACAGCTACTTCCTGCTGCCGGCCGCCTTTGCCTGGGGATTGGGCCTGGGTGCGCGCGAGGCCGCTTGCGACCTGGACACGGCATCGTCGGGTGCGCCCGCGACAGGCCGGCTCGGTGCCCACGCGCTGACCGCCGCCGGCCTGCTGACGGCGCTGGGTGCGGTGTGGTGTGCGGTGGACTACCAGTCCGCCGCCAACATCTACGCACCACGCGCCGGGGCCGGGCCCCTGGCCGACCGTGTTGCCCGCGGCCAGCGCATGCCGTGGTTCGGATACCAGGCGGACTATGCGGCCGTCACCACCGCCGATGGCGACGAGCCGAGCCTGCCCCCGGCGGCCTTCCGCCGCACGCTGCACAACCTGGTGGACGCCCGCCTGATGATCGCCTACGCGCGCTCACTGGCGGAGCACGGCCAGGTCGACCAGGCCCGCTACGTGGTCGCGCGGCTCAAGGAGTTCCGCAACCCCATGACACGGTCCTTCATGGCCCCGTGCGACACCGAACCAGAGGACGACGAGCCGCTGCCATTCCAGTGCACGCCCCCGGCGCACGACTACACGTGGAGACAGTTGCTCCCCCGTTGATACGCCGAGGTGGCGAAGGCGGACCGTGGCGATCAGGCTGCGGGCAGGTCGCCCTCGGCGCGCACCCAGTGGCCGCTCTTGCCGCCCTGTTTTTCCAGCAGGCCCACATCGGTGATCAGCATGCCGCGGTCGGCGGCCTTGCACATGTCGTACACCGTCAGCAGCCCCACCTGCACGGCGGTGAGGGCCTCCATCTCCACGCCCGTCGGGCCCACGGTCTGCACCGTGGCCTGGCAGCGCACGGCGCAAGGGCTGTCTTCCAGCGTCAGTTCCACCGCCACGCGCGACAGGGCGAGCGGGTGGCACAGCGGAATCAGGTCCGCCGTGCGCTTGGCCCCCTGGATGGCGGCAATGCGGGCGACGCCCAGCACGTCGCCCTTGCCGGCGCGGCCTTCGCGGATCAGTGCCAGCGTCTCGGGTTGCATGCGGATGCGGCCTTCGGCCACGGCCACACGGACGGTCGGCGCCTTGGCCGAGACATCGACCATGTGCGCTTGGCCTTCGCTGTCGAAATGGGTGAGAACGGACATGGCGGACGATCTGCTCAAGGGTAAAGAAACACAAAACAGCCCGGCTGGCAGGGGCTTCCGCTCAGGGATGCACCGCCGGCCGCGCCGGTTCGCAGCATACTGCGCAGTCCACCTGTTGCCATGGTGCCCATGCTGATGCGTCCCCTGCGCCGAGCGGCCCGCCGCCTGCCCTCCCCTCGTTTTACTGCCCTGCACGGCGCCAGGCGGCACGCCATCGTGGCGGCACTGCTGCTTGGCAGTTGGGCCGCCGGGCCGGTGGCCCAGGCCCAGGCCCAGGAGGCCACGCCGAACGCCCTGCCGGCCCTGGGTGATGCGATCTCGCAGGAGCTGTCGCCGGTGGCCGAGCGCCGGCTGGGCGACCGCATCATGCGCAGCATCCGCCGCGACCCGGACATCGTGGACGACCCGTTGGTACAGGCCTACATCGAACAGCTGTGGCGCGGCCTGCTGGTGGCCGGGCGACTGCGCGGAGAGATCGGGCCCGAGCTCGACAGTGCCCATGCGTGGACGCCCTTCCTGATCCGCGACCGATCGGTGAACGCCTTTGCACTGCCCGGCGGCTACATCGGCGTGCACCTGGGCCTGATCGCCATGACGAACACGGCCGACGAACTGGCCTCCGTGCTGGCGCACGAGTTGTCGCACGTGACGCAACGCCACATCGCGCGGATGATCGGGCAGCAATCGCGCACCTCGTGGGTGAGCATCGCAACGATGATCGCCGGCATCCTCGCGGCGAGCCGCAACGCGCAGGCCGCGCAGGCGCTGATCTATGGCGGCCAGGCCGTAACGGCGCAGACGCAGCTGAACTTCTCGCGCGACATGGAGCGCGAGGCCGATCGCGTCGGCTTCGGCGTGCTGGCCCAGGCCGGCTACGACGTGGCGGGCATGGCCTCGATGTTCGAGATGCTGCAGCAGGCCTCGCGCCTGAACGACGACGGCAGCTACCCCTACCTTCGCACCCACCCGCTGACCAGCGAACGCATTGGCGACGCACGCGCCCGGGTGGGCCTTGCGCATGACCGGGCCGGGCCGCTGGCCAGCCGGCCGGATGGCGAACGGGCCGCCTGGCACGCGCTGATGGCCGCCCGCTCACGCGTGCTGATGGACACGCGCAGCGTGGCGCTGCAGGCCTTGCTGCAGCAGGAAGCGCCGGCCAACGCCACGCCGATGCAGCGTGTGGCGCGGCACTACACCACCATGCTGGCCGCACAGCGCGGCGGCGCGCCCTCACAGGCCATGGCGGCCCTCGCCCAGGCTCGCGACGCGGCACGCGCCCTGCCGGCCGTGCAGCAACAGGTGGCCCTGCGGGTGCTGGATCTTGGCGAAGCCGAGAACCGCCTGCGGGATCGCCAGCCGGCGGCCGCCGCGGAGGCGCTGTCTCGTGCCATCGCCGCGGGGGCCAGCGCCGACGCCCGCCCGGAACTGCTGATGGCCGCCCAGATCGCGCTGGCGGCGCCACCCGGCGTCGCGCGGCGCGCCCATGCCGAGCAGGTGGCCGAGCGCCTGCAGAGCCAGGTGAGCCGCCAGCCGGACGACGCCACCGCCTGGACGCTGCTGGCCAGCCTGTGGGCGGAACTCGATCAGCCTGTACGGGCTGTGCGGGCCGAGGCCGAAGCCGTGGCCGCATTGGGTGACCTGCCCGGCGCCATCGAGCGGGTGCAGGGCGCCCGAACCCGCTTCCGTCAGCCGGACGCGGCCGAGGTGATCGAATTGAGCGTGATGGACGCGCGCATGAAGGCATGGATGCGCCAGCAGCGCGCCGACCTGCAGGACGGCAGCTGATGCCGACGCCGTTCAGTACGTCCAGTTCACACTGACCTGGCCGTGGCGCGGTGCGCCGTAGAAGGCCTGATCCCAGTAGAGGCTGTTGATGTATTTCTGGTCGGTGAGGTTGCGGATCTGCGCCGAGACCTTCCAGTGCTTGTCGATCTGGTAGCTGGCGCCGACATCCAGCAGCGCATGGCTGTCCTGCGTGGCGCGCACGCCGCCGATGTCGCGGTAAATAGCCGACTGCCAGCGCAGGGCCGCGGTGGTGCTCAGCCTGCCGGTGGCGGCGTAGCGCACGCTCACCCGCGCCGTGTCGCGCGGCAGAAAGGTGCGCGTGTCCTGGCCATCGGCATCTTCGATGTCCGTGTGTGTGAGGCTGGCGCTCAATTCCACACCCTCGGCCACGCGCCCGGTGGCTTCCAGCTCGATGCCCTGGCTCCGCGCATCGGTGGCTGAATACACATTGCGCCCCTCCACCCAGGTCGCGTCACCCGCGAGGCCGTCCTGACGCGTCCGGAACACGGCCGCCAGCAGGCTCAGCTTGCGATCCAGCAGGTCGGCCTTCAGCCCCACTTCGGCGTTGGTGCCGCGCACGGGCGCCAGTGGCTTGCCATCGGCGTTCACCTCGGTCTGAGGCTTGTAGATCTGCGTGTGGCTTGCATAGGCCGACAGCGCCGGGGTCAGGGTCCACACGGCGCCCAGGTAGGGCGTCAGCCGCGTCGCGTCGTAGACATGGGGCACGCCATAGCTGAGGCCGCTTGAACGGATGTGCAGCAGTTGCGCCCCGGTGATCAGCTTCACCGCGTCGCTCAGGCTGAAGCGCGCAGCGCCATACACGCCCTGGCGCTCCAGATCGAAGGACGAGCCGGCAAAGCTCGCGTCCATCGCCGGCTTCGCGAAGCGACCATCCCAGTTGTCCAGCATCGCCCCCAGGTCCGTGAAACGCGAACCGGCATAGCTCGCATAGCCCGATTGCTCGGTCGCATCTTCCTTCGCCCAGTTGGCGCCAACCACCGCTTCGTGCTGGCGCCCCGCCAGCGAGAACGGCCCGCTGGCCTGCACATGCAGCAGGTCCTGCGTGTAGTCGCCACGGAAGGCCGACGGGTAGCCATACAGCCCGGCAGCGCTGCCCTGTACCGGCGTGCCGAACACGTACAGCAGCTCCGAATCCGACTTGTTGCTGCGGTGGGTCAGCCCGGTGCGCAGCTGCCAGCCCTGGCCGAAGTCGTGGCTCAGTTCAGCGGTCAGTCGCCGCTCCTTGTTGTTCCACCAGGTCCAGTCGGCGGCCGTGTTCGTCGACACGTCGTAGTCGGTCTGCGTGCCGTTGGTGTCGTTCATCGGCAGCGCGCCCCAGAAGGGGCTGCGGGCGCGGCTCTCACGCTCCAGCCAGCCGAGCGAGAGGGTGGTGTGACGGCTCAGGTCGATGTCGACGGCGCCATACAGCGTGTACAGGCGCTTGCCATGGCGGTCGAGGTAGCTGTCGCTGTCCTGGGCTGCACCGACCAGGCGCCCACGCACAGACCCGTCGGCATTCAGCGCACCCGACACATCGCCCTCCAGCCGAACCTTGTTCCACGACCCGAGCGTGAGCCCGCCCGAGGCCTGGAAGGCCGACGTCGGCTTCTTGCGCACGAAGTTGATCGTGGCCGATGGCAGCCCCGTGCCCGTCAGCAGACCATTGGCCCCGCGCAGCACGTCGATGCGGTCGTACACGATGGTGTCGACCTCGCCCCATTGGGCCCCGTTCGTGAACGGCAGGCCGATCCCATCGAGCTGAAAGTTGTCGATGTCGAAGCCGCGCGCCGAGTAGTAGGTGCGATCGGTTTCGACGCGCTCCACCGTCACGCCCGGCGCAAACGCCAGGGCATCGTTGACCGTGCCGAGCCCGAAGTCATCCAGCTGGCTGCGGGTGATGGTGCTGATGGCCTGCGGTGTTTCACGCGGGGTGAGTGCCAGCCCGGTGGCCGTGCGCGAGCGGCCGGCCCGGTAGGAGGCGCGCCCCTCGGTGGGCGCCTCCTCCTTGCGGGCGGTGACGGACACCCCCTGCACGCTGTCGACAGCGGGCTCGGGGCTTTGCGCCCAGGCGGTGGCCGGGATGGCGGTGATGAGCCCGCTCAGCACGAGCAGGGAGGGAGCCGCCGCAACGCGGCGAAGCAGGATGGCAGACATGGCACAGCACGGTGAGGCCGGCCCGCAGGCAACGGCCGGGTGGCAAGGCACCCGATGTGCGCCCTGGTAGCTCAGGCCGCCCCGCTCACCGGCACCGTGAACCAGACGGTCAGCACCACGGCCGCGAAAGGCAGCCAGAACCGAGCCGACTCGGCCCACGGGGCCAGTCGGCCGGGCCGCAGGGGAAGTGGCGCAGAACGCAGACGGCGATCAGAGGGGCGCGGCATGAACGGCTCCAGGGCCCGGCATCGGGCAGAACGCGTTGACCGGCTGGCGGCAGCTGGCTGGCATCGACGGGGTTGAAATATAAATACGAATCATTCTCATCGCAAGCGCGTCATGTTGCCTGCGGGGTCTTGGCGTCGGTGCAAGCGGCTTCCAGCGCCCGGGCCAGGGCGGCGCGGCTCGGCGTGTCGACGAACAGACAGGGCTTGCCGGTCCGCTTGCAGTGCGCTTTCACGCGCCAGTAGGCGCCATGGCTGATGCAACCGGTCTGGCAGACCACCAGGTCCGCGGCAGCGAGGGTGGCGTCCAGCCGCTGGGGGTTGTCCTCGTCGCCGCCGTCATGGTGCAGAAAGCGCCCCCCGGTCTGCTCCACCAGCTCGCGGTAGGCCGGCACGCTGGCCGGACGGCCGCCCACGCACAGCACGGCCCGGTCGATCAAGGCCGCCCGCGGCACCCAGTGCAGCGGCGAGGCGACCGCACGCCCATCGTGCTCATCAGGCTGCGGCGGGAAGGCGTCGGCGCGCTGGGCCTCGGCTGCGAGGGCGCGCTCGCTCAATCTCTGAGCCTGTTCGCTCAGGCGATGAACCTGGCGCTGCAGGGCCTGCAGGCGCTCGGTCTGTGCCTGGCGCTCGCGCAGCAAGGCCTCCCGGGCAGGCAGGTCGGGCTGCGCCGCAGCCAGCCGGTCGCGTTCCTCGCGCAACTGCGCCAACTCGGTGTCCCGCGAGATCAGATCGGCGCGAAGACGCAGCACCGTCTGCTCGAGTGCATCGATGCGCCGGCCCTGCCGATCCGATTGTTCCTGCAGCCGCGCCTGTGCCGCCTGATGCGCCCGCTGCAGCGTGGCGTGCGCCGCCTGCAGGGCGTCGAACCGCGCCTGATCCACCCGCGTGGCAGCGCCCACCTGATGCTGAACCATGTGCACGAAACCCAGCACCTTGTAGGCCAGATCGGGACCGCAGCGTGGGTGCGTCAGCGTGGCCCACAACGCCTCCCCGAGGCGCGGGCCGGCGCAGGCCTCGCGCCACCAGGCCGCGAGCGCATCGGCGTCCTTGCACCGCGCCGCCTGCTTGATGGCCAGCTGGTGGCGACGGTCCAGATCCTTCTGCACCGCCTCGGCCATCGGTCCGCGCTGGCGACACGCACTCACCACCATGCAATGCAGCTCGTACTCGTCGGCCCAGGCGCCGCGGGGCAGCAGCCGCTCGGCGAGCTGGTGCAACGTCGGAATGGGCAGGCACACACCGACCACCGGGCAATGCGCCGTCGCTTCAAGCTCCCAGATTCGCTGGCGCCGCGACCCTCGATCACCGTCCGGCCCGGGCGAACACCCCGCCACGGGCGCGCTCAACGCGGAGGCCGGTTCAGGCAAACGGGGCGAGAGAAAGTCGAAGAGGCGGCGAGAGGCATCGCACATGAGAGGCTCCTTTTGGCCGCACTTTAATGCGAACGATTCTCATTTGCAATGTTGAATTCACCGCTCTCGCTCTGGATACCCATCTTTACGGAGCGGTTTTGCCGGGCCTCGCTACACTTCGGCAATCCGGAAGGGGAGTAGCGCACGGCGCAAGCCGTGGTGACACCCCGTCAACACGGTGGAGCCGCCCGGCATCCACCCGGGTTCCACGAGAGGCCCGGCGCAGCGCCCTGCTGCCCCGTCTCTGGCAAGACCTTCCGGTGACCAACCCGTGCTTTCTGGCACCCTTTGATCACCGGAGAAAACATGCTCACGCTTGCGCCCTTGTGGCTGTGGTTCGTCTTTGCCGCCATCGTGCTGGTGGCCCTGTTCGTCGACTTCGTCGTCCTCAAGAAGCAGGGTGCGCACGAAGTGACCGTGCCCGAAGCACTGCGCTGGTCGGCCATCTGGGTGGCCATCAGCCTTGCCTTCAACGGCCTGCTGTGGTGGGCCTTCCAGCAGGAACAGGGCACCGCGGTGGCCAACACCAAGGCCCTCGAGTTCCTCACGGGCTACCTGATCGAGAAGTCGCTGGCGGTCGACAACATCTTCGTGTTCCTGATGATCTTCACCTACTTCGCGGTGCCGCCGGCCTACCAGAAGCGGGTGCTGATGATCGGCATCATCGGCGCGATCGTGCTGCGCACCGTGATGATCCTCGTGGGCGGCTGGCTCATCAGCCAGTTCCACTGGATCCTGTATGTGTTCGGCGCCTTCCTGTTCCTCACCGGCGTGAAGATGTGGTGGGCCGCGGACAAGGAGTCGAGCCTGGAAGACAACCCGGCGCTCAAGCTGCTGCGCCGGGTGCTGCCGGTGAGCGAGCGGTTTGACGGCGAACGCTTCTGGACGGTGCAGCGCGGCAAGCGCATCGCCACGCCGCTGATGCTGGTCGTCGCGCTGGTGGGCCTGACCGACGTCATTTTTGCGGTCGACTCCATCCCGGCCATCTACGCGATCACCACCGACCCGTTCATCGTGCTGACGTCGAACATCCTGGCCATCCTGGGGCTGCGCGCGATGTACTTCCTGTTGGCTGCCATGGCTGCCAAATTCCACCTGCTCAGTTACGGCCTGGCCGTGGTCCTGGTCTTCATCGGCACCAAGATGATGCTGATCGACCTCTACAAGATCCCGGTGCTGGTGTCGCTCGGCGTCGTGGTCGGCATCCTGGCCATCACGATGATCTGGAGCGTGAAGACGGCGCCCCGCATCGGTGGCAGCAAGACGGCCACCGGCACGCCGCAGTCGTGAGGTGAGGGTTGCGCGTGCAAGGCGTCCGCATCCCGCGGCGCCTCGCTCGAGCCGGCTCAGACGAGCTGGCTCTGCAGGTAGTTCGGCAGCCCCATCAGGCGGATGAGGTTGAGTTGCTGCGACAGCCAGTGGGCGTGGTCTTCCTCGGTGTCGATCAGCATGGGCAGCAGGATGTCGCGGGTGACGAAGTCACGCTCGCGCTCGCACAGCGCCATCACCTCGCGCAGGTGGGCCGTCACCGAAATCTCGACCGCCAGGTCGTTGGCGAGGATCTCCGGCAGATCGTGGCCGATGGTCAGCGTCGAGGGCTTCATGTCCGGGTGCCCGCCCAGCATCAGGATGCGGCGGATCAGCGCGTCGGCGTGGCCCGTCTCGTCCTCCATCTCGTGGGCGATGCGGGCGGCGATCTTCTCGAAACCCCACTCCGCCAGCATGCGGGAGTGGATGAAATACTGGTCGCGCGCAGCCAGCTCGTCAACGAGCAAGGCATTCAGCGCCACCAGCACGGCGGGTGAGCCATGCATGGGAACTCCAATGGTGCAAACGCCGCCATGATGCCGTGAAGCCATGTGGCGTCACGCCAACCGGGTCCGGCATTGACGTACATCAGCCACGTCCCGCACGGGGTATTGCAAATGAGAATCGTTTGCAATAAAGTCACTTCCATGCGCTGACCAATTCAGCGCCGTCTCGCAAGGAGCGCGTTGTCTGGCAGGACGACCGCACCGGTGTGGGGACATCTGGATCCTGGGGCAAGTGGGGCTGACGGATCCGTGTGCGAAACGGCGTGGGTCAGCGCATTTTTTTGTCTGCAGCCCGCGGAAGTGTGGCGGCAATGTGTCACTCCCCGGGTCGGATGGTCGGGTTTACGAGTCAAGTTGTATTGCGAATCGTTATCATTTGCAAACTCACCGGTTCCTCTCGTACGCCAGCCATCCTGCAACAGGACCAGCCAGCCACCCGGAGCCCGGCAAATCAGGCCTGCCTTGCTAGGCCCCCTGCCCTCTGGAGCTTCCTGACCATGTCCCAACGTCGTACCCGTGTGGCCCGCCCTCAGTCGGCCGCGTCCCGTTCTGTTCCCGCCACACTGCCGCTGGGCGCACTGGCCGCCGGCATGGGGCTGAGTCTGCTGGCTGCGCCGGTGATGGCGCAGAACGAACCGGCGGCCAGCCAGACCCTGCCCGCTGTGGGCGTCAAGGCGGCCAAGCAGCAGGCAGCGCCATCGAAGGAGAACCTGCAGACCGTCACGACCAACATCGGCAAGGGGAAGCAGGCGATCCGCGACATCCCGCAGTCGATCACCGTGATGACGGAAAAGCTGATCGACGACGTGAAACTCGACACGTTGAAACAGGCGCTGCACTACACGGCCGGCATCACCTTCGCCGCCACTGAGAACGGCACCGACCAGGACATCCGCATGCGCGGCTTCCCGGTGGCCACCGTCGGCGACCTGCTGATCGACGGCATGAAGGATCCCTCGCAGTACGACCGCGACACCTTCAACTACGACCGCATTGAAGTGATGCGCGGCTCGGCTTCGATGATCTTCGGGCGCGGCTCGACGGGGGGGGTGGTCAACCAGGTCACGAAAAAGCCGATGCTGGCCGACCAGACCGATCTGACGACCACCATTGGCACAGGCGACTACCTGCGCACCACCGTTGATCTGAACAAGCGCACGGACGAGAACGCCGCGCTGCGCATCAATGCCATGGTGACCACCGCCGACAACTACGGCGCAAAAGTGAAAAAGTATGGCGTCGCTCCCACCTACAGTTGGGGCATCGGCACGGCGGATGAGTTCACAGTCGGCCTGTTCTACCTGAACGTCGACAACAAGCCGCTCAACGGATTCCGGTATGTGGGTGGCCAGGTTCCCAAGAACATCGACCCCAACAGCTATTACGGCACGAGCGGTGACTTCCTCAAAGGCGAAGCCACGTATGTGTCGGCGTCTCACGTGCACCGCTTCGGCGGAGATGCCGAACTGCGCACGCAGTTCCGCTCGGGTGAATTCATGCGCGGTCAATGGAGCACAACGGCGACCTTCGGCACCGGCACCACTCAGGCAAACATCGACGGCAGCACGTCCATCACACGTGGGGGCCTGACCCCCCGCCGAGACATCTACAACGGCACTTACCTCCAGAGCGATTTCAGCAACAAGCTGACGTTGCTCGGCATGAGGCACGAAGTGCTCGCCGGTGTTGACCTGTCTGCCGAACAGGCCACCCGCTACTCCAACAACGGCGCTCGCAATGTGCTGGGCACCCGCCCGGTTGCCACTGTAGGCAATCCGAACAATGAAGCGGACCTGACAGGCACCGGAAACCGCCCGCTGTGGCGCGAGACGTCCAGCTATGCAGGCTGGGCACTGGGCGCGTACGCGCAGGATCTGATCCAGATTGCCGATCACTGGAAGGTGCTGGGTGGCGTTCGTTGGGACCGCTTCGAGACCACGACGCAGTCGCTCACCTTCGGCACCAACGCATCGCCCTCGCTGACCCCGACAGCCACTTCACTGACCCACCTGAAATACAGCTCGCTGTGGAGCCACCGCGTCGGCCTGCTGTATCAGCCGACGTCCGAGTCCTCGTTCCATCTGTCGCACAGCTCGTCGTTCAACACCGCCGCCGACACCTACCAGTTCACCACCGCGCTGAACTCCAACACGCCGGCCGAAAAGAGCCGCAACATCGAAGTGGGCGCCAAGCTGGACTGGCTCAACGGCGACCTGTCGACCCGCTTTGCGCTGTTCCGCACGGAGAAGTTCAACGAACGCACCACCGACATCGACTTCGCGACCAGCGCCTACACGCTGTCCGGCAAGCGCCATTCGCGCGGCCTGGAGGTGGACGTCGTGGGCCGTCTGGCCAAAGACGTGGAGGTGTACTTCTCGTACGCCTACATCCCTGAAGCGAAGATCGACCGGGCCGGCTCGGCAGGCGCCGGCGTGGGGCAACGCGTGGGCCTCACACCTCGCCATACCGGCGCAACCTGGCTGAGCTGGCAAGCCATGCCGAAGTTCCGTGTGGCAGCCGGCGTGCGTGGTGCATCTGAGAACCGTCCGCTGACGGGCAGCACCGGTGCGGCCTCGGCCACCGCAAAGGCCGGTGGCTACACCGTGGTCGACGCGATGGCCGAGTACAAATTCACTCAGGACACCTATGCCCAGCTGAACGTGACCAACCTGGCCAACCGTACCTACGGCGACATGCTCTATCCGGGCTTCTCCGTGCTGGGCGAAGGCCGCTCGATCAAGTTCACCGTCGGCACGCGCTTCTGACCTGCTTCCGCCATGCTGCTCCACGCTCAACAGGTGCTGACACCGGATGAAGTCCACCACGCGCGCACCCTCCTGTCCGATGCACCCTGGTCGGACGGCCGTGTGAGCTCGGGGCAGCAGGCCGCCCAGGCCAAGCGCAACGAACAACTGCCGGAAAACCACCCGGTGACCCGGCAGTTGCAGGAGATGGTGCTCCAGGCCCTGCAGCGTCACGCCCTGTTCTTTTCGGCCGCGCTGCCACGGCAGGTTTCACCGCCCATGTTCAACCGCTACGGCGGCAACCTGAACACCTTCGGCAACCATGTCGACAGCGCGGTGCGCCACCTCCCGGGCGGCGTGGGGCGCGTGCGCACCGATGTATCGTGCACCATCTTCCTCAGCGAACCCGATGAGTACGATGGCGGCGATCTGGTGATCGAAGACACCTTCGGGCCACGACGCGTCAAGCTGCCAGCAGGCGACATGGTCGTCTACCCCGGCACAAGCGTGCACCGGGTCGAACCGGTCACGCGGGGACACCGGGTCGCAAGCTTCTTCTGGGTGCAGAGCATGGTGCGCAGCGACGAGCAACGGCGCCTACTCTATGACATGGACATGCACCTCATGCACCTACGCAGCACGGTGGGCGAGACCGACGAGGCCGTGATCGGCCTGACGGCGACGTACCACAACCTGCTGCGCATGTGGATCGATGTGTGAGCCCCCCTCCCCTCTTGTAATGCGGAGTCATTCAATGACCAAGATCACTGTCCTTCTGACCACCCTGGCCGCCGCACTGATGGCCAGCGGTCCAGCCCTGGCCCATGGTGAATTCAAGTGCGATGTGCCGCAAGCCGAGTGGCGCAAGCAGATGGACCTGCAGCGCAAGCTCCTCGACGACGGCTGGAAGAAGGTCCGCCAGGTCAAGGTCGACAACGGTTGCTACGAGGTCTACGGCTTCGACGAGACGGGCAAACGCGCCGAGGTCTATTTCAACCCCAAGACCTTCGAGAAGGTCGGCGCGGTGAAGCAGCCGGACTGATGCAGGTCTGGGATCCGTTCGTCCGGCTGGTGCATTGGAGCGTCGCCGCTTGCGTGGCCGTTGCCTGGATCAGCACCTTGGACGACGTGGGCTTCGGCCCACATGAAAACGCCGGCCTGCTCGCCGGCGCACTGGTGCTTGGCCGGCTGCTGTGGGGCGCTCGCGGACAGAGCCATGCAAGCCTGCGGCGGTTCGTGCACGGGCCCAGGGCCACTTGGGCATATGCAAGGCAGGTGTGGCATGGCACCGAGCGCCGCCACATGGGCCATAACCCGCTCGGCGGCTGGATGGCCCTGGCCCTCTGGACATGTGTGCTCGCCCTCGCCTTCACCGGCTGGCTGTACACCACCGACGCCTTCTGGGGGGAGGCGTGGCTCGACGAATTGCACCGCTTGCTGGGCTGGTGCCTGCTCGGCCTGATCGCGGCCCATCTGGCGGGCGTCGCGTTCACGAGCCGACGGCATGGCGAAAATCTGGTGCGTGCCATGATCGACGGGCGGAAGCCGGCTCCCGGCCCGGACGACGTCGTCTGAGCGGGGAGCCGACCAGACCATGCCTGAACCTGCTCTCACATCACTGCCCCCCGAGGTCGTCGCCCTGATCGACCACGAGCGCCTCGCGCAGGCGCGCCTGCCACAGGCCGCCTGGGCCTACTTCCAGGGCGGCGCAGCCGACGAGGTCACCGTGTCGGCCAACCGCGCCGCCTGGGACGCGATGCGCCTGCGCCCTCGGGTGCTGCGCAACCTCACGGGCGGCCACACCCGGATCAAGTTGCTCGGGCGCACTTGCGCACATCCCATCCTGCTGGCGCCGGTGGCGTTCCAGCGCATGGCGCACCCGGACGCAGAACTGGCCACGGCGGTGGCCGCGTCGGCCCAGGAGGCCGGCATGGTCCTCAGCTGCCAGTCCTCGACCTTGCTCGAGCATGTGGCCCGAGCCATCGGCACCGATGCGGGGCGCGGGCCGCTCTGGTTCCAGCTTTACCTGCAACATGACCGGGATTTCACGCTGGAGCTCGTCAGGCGCGCCGAGGCCGCGGGTTACGAGGCGCTGGTGCTCACCGTCGATGCGCCGACCAGTGGCGCCCGCGATCGCGAGCGGCGAGCCGGCTTCTCACTGCCACCGGGCATCGAAGCGGTGAACCTGCTCGGCCTGCCACCCTGGCGTCCCGCTGCACTGCAGCCCGGCCAGAGTGCCATGTTCGATGGCCTGCTGCAGCAGGCGCCCACGTGGGGCGATGTCGCGTGGCTGAAGGCACACACGCGGCTTCCCGTGCTCCTCAAGGGCATCCTGCACCCGGACGATGCGCGCGCGGCACATGACGCGGGCGCCGACGGCCTCATCGTGTCCAACCATGGCGGACGGACGCTGGACACGGCCCTCCCCACCGCGGAAGCCCTGCCCGCGATCGTGGCAGCCGTGGGGCACACCATGCCCGTGCTGGTGGATGGGGGCATTCGCAGAGGCACGGATGTCCTGAAGGCCCTGGCGCTGGGAGCCCGGGCCGTGCTGGTGGGCCGTCCACAGGTTCACGGGCTTGCCACAGCGGGGGCGATGGGCGTGGCACACGTGCTGCGCCTGCTGCGCGACGAGTTGGAGATCGCCATGGCCCTGTGTGGTGTCGCGACCCTCGATCAGATTGATGCGGACCTCGTGATGTCGCGTTGACGCACGGGGGCGCTCAATGGATGAGCCTGGCCCTCAACTCGCCCGCAAGCGCGTCGGCCGCTTCTTGCGCCCCAACCCCGCCTGCTTGAGCAAAAAGCCCAGCAGCACCCACAGCGCCGACTCCTTCGGCTTGGGGGCCTCTCCCCGGCCGATGCGCTTGAGCTGGCCGGTGTACCAGGTCACCTCCATCAGCCCCATGCGATCCACCATGCCGATGCCGGTGCGGATGGGCCGCACGGTCTGCGTGGGCTGCTGACCGGCCAGCAGGCGTCGGGGCAGATCGGGCTCGATGGCCAGCGCCCGCGCCAGGCCGACGAAATCGACCGCTCCGGATGACACCGCCTCGGCCATGCCCTCCAGCGAGCGGAAGCCGCCCGTGACCACCAGCGGCACGCGCACGGCCTGTCGGGCCTTTTCGGCAAAGGCCAGGAAGTAGGCCTCGCGCTGGCGGGTGCTGTCCTTCACGGGCTCGGCCCTGGCTTTCACCCCCGTCATCGCAGGCGCCTCGTAGGTGCCACCCGACACCTCGATCAGGTCGATGCCGGCCTCGGCCAGCGCGCGGATGGTGTCGAGCGACTCTTCCTCTGTGAAGCCCCCGCGCTGGAAGTCGGCCGAGTTCAGCTTGATGCCGATGGGGAAGGTCGGCCCGACGGCGTCGCGCATGGCGCGGTAGACGGCCAGCACGAAGCGTCGTCGCTTCTCTGGCGTGCCGCCCCACTCGTCTTCACGGCGGTTGTGGTGCGGCGACAGGAACTGGCTGACGAGGTAGCCATGTGCCCCGTGGATCTGCACCCCACTGAAGCCCGCCTGCTTCACCACGCCGGCCGCGCGACCGAAGCGCGCCACCAGCTCATGCACCTCGGCATCGGTCAATTCGCGCGGCGTCGGAAAGAAGGCCTGCATCTCCGGGCGGAAAGGCACCGCCGACGGCGCCACGTTCTCGCGGTTCAGCCCCTTGGGCGCCTGCTTGCCCGGGTGGTTGAGTTGCACCCAGCACTGCGCGCCCTGCTGGGTGGCCGCCTGCGCCCACGCCCGCAGCGCGGCCAGGTCGCCCTCGCCTTCGATCACGACGTTGCCCGGCTCGCCCAGCGCACGCCGGTCGATCATCACGTTGCCCGTCACGCACAGCCCGATGCCGCCCTCGGCCCAGGCGCCATACAGCCTCGCCAGCTCGGGCGTGGCGCCACCCGCACGGGTGCCCAGCGCTTCGCTCATGGCGGACTTGAACAGGCGGTTCTTCACGACCGTGCCATTGGGCAGGGTGAAGGGCTGGGCCAGCACGGCTTGAGGGGTCATCAACGCGCTCCACGAAAGAGGGGGGACATCCCCCCGGATTGGACACCAGGCCATTGGATGGCCGGGCGCCCTGTCACCGGATGTTCCATCCGTGCGCCGTGGCGTCCGAAAGGGCACATGGTTTGCCTGCGAACGGCCACAACGGACAGCGCTGTCGATACCGCGGGGCAAAATCATGACGTGCCCCGGCCACACAGCCCGGGAAAGCGTGGTTTTGCCTGGGAAGAAGCATTACCATGTCCGATGCATCGCCTCAGAGGAACGCTCGCACAAGCAGCCGGCGCCCGGGGCCCACAGATCCGACTTCTCTCTGGAGTGAATTCACATGGCAACTGCGAAGAAAGCCCCGGCCAAGAAGGCCGCCACGAAGACTGCCGACAAGGCAGCTGCACCGAAGCGCGCCCCGAACGCGGCCTTCTCCAAGCCCCTGACGCCGAGCCCGCTGCTGGCCGCCGTCATCGGCAAGGACCCGCTGCCGCGCACCGAGGTCACCAAGAAGGTGTGGGACTACATCAAGCAGCACAAGCTGCAGGACGAAGCCAACAAGCGCAACATCAATGCTGACGCCAAGCTGAAGCCCATCTTCGGCAAGGACCAGGTCACGATGTTCGAACTGACCAAGCTGATCAGCAACCAGCTGAGCTGATCGCCCCCCGGGTGCCGGGCCGCGCATGCGTGGCCCTCGGCCCCAAAGGCATCCGCCCTCCAGCCCGGCCCTATGCCGGGCTTTTTCATGGGCGCGCGTTCACCACCACGGGTAGAACGGCGGCATGTCGGAGGCCTGGCTGGTGAAGCGCGCCGGGCGCTTGTCGAGGAAGGCCTGCACGCCCTCCTTGCCGTCGCCGATGCTGGTGTAGAACATGGCGAGCGAATCCACCTGGTGCGCCGCGAGCGGATGCGGCTGGGCCGCATTGCGGTACATCATCTGGCGCGTCAGCGCGATGCCCACCGCCGAGCGCTCGGTCGCGATGCGACGCGCGATCTTCATCGCCTCGGCCAGCAGGTCGTCGCCCGGCACCACGGCCTTCACAAGGCCGCCGCGCTGCGCCTCATGGCCGTCGAACACATCGGCCATGTAGGTCCACTCCAGCGCCCGCGAGATGCCGACGATGCGCGGCAGGAACCAGCTGGAGCAGGCCTCGGGCACGATGCCGATGCGGCCGAAGACGAAGCCGATGCGCGCCTTGTCGGATGCAAGGCGGATGTCCATGGGCAGGGTCATCGTCGCACCGATGCCCACGGCCGCGCCGTTGATGGCACCGATGACTGGCTTCTTGCAATCGAAGATGGACAGCACCACGCGCCCGCCGGTGTCGCGCACACCATTCAGGATGGCCGGGTCGTTCAGCCGGGTCTGCAGGTCGTCCATCGTGGGGCGCTGCCCCTCATCCAGCCCGAAGACGTTGCCGCCCACCGACAGGTCCATGCCGGCGCAGAAGGCCTTGCCGGCCCCCGTCACGACGACGGCCCGCACGCTGTCGTCGTCGCTGGCGCGGGTGAAGGCATCCACCAGTTCATTGGCCATCTCGATCGTGAAGGCGTTGAGCTGATCGGGCCGGTTCAGCGTCAGCAACAGCACACCGTCGGTGTCGACGGACCAGTTCAGGGTTTGGTAGGACGTCATCGTTTGCCTCGCTCGTGTCTCGTTCTTGATCAATGTCGATCGATCGACCGTTCGGGTGTCCCAGAATAGCGCAGGGGTATGCCCCTTGACGGCACAGCTCGCCCCCGGGAAGCTACCGAGGAACAAGCCATGCCGTTCGGGCCCACAATGCGCCCGCGCCGACAAGGCTTGGCCAAGGTGGCACCCATGAGGTGCCTTGCATAGACGGGGCGCAGACCGCGCCCAGAACCGGAGACAGATGATGTGGAAGATGCTGGTTGGTTTCGTGGTGTTCGCCGTGATCGTGGTGTTCGTGCTCAGCAAGACGGATGCGAACATCGACATGGGCGGTGAGAAGCACGGGATCGACCCGACCCACACGGAAGAGTCCGCCTCGGCGGCCAGCGCTCCGGCCAGCGAACCGGCGCCCGCCGCCAGCGCCGAAGCCCCTGCCAGCGCCGCCTCGAACTGAGGCGCGCCGACGGCCCACGCCCCTCAGTCGCCCGACACGGGCGCCTGATGCGTGGGGCCAGGGTGGCCGCGCTCGGCGGCCAGCCATTGCAGCACCGGAATGGTGCCGGGCAACACCGGCACCACGTCCACCGGCAGCGTCTGCCAAGCCATGTGCTGCCCTTCGCGCATCTCGAATGCGCCTTCCCATGTGTAGACCTTGCAGAAATGCAGGCGCACGCGCGCGTGGGGATAGTCCATCACTTCGGTCTGCCATGCATGGGCCTCACCGATCGTGATGCCGAGCTCCTCGATCAGCTCGCGGCGCAGCGCCTGCTCGACCGTTTCGCCTGCTTCGAGTTTGCCCCCCGGAAACTCCCAGTGCCCTGCGTAGACCTTGCCTTCGGGGCGTGAGGTCAGCAGAAAGCGCCCTTCGCGCCCCTGCGCATCGCGCTCGATCAGCACGCCCACGGCCACCTCGACCGGCACGCGATCGGTCGGCTCCATGACGTGGTACGACTTGCGTTCGGGCGACGTGCTCATGGCGCTGCCCCTTGAACGCGTCCGGCGTGGTCGCGCGCGAACTGGTAGGCCACGCGGCCGGAGCGGGAGCCCCGTTCGATGGCCCACACAAGGGCCTCTGGTCGTGCCGCCTCGATGGCGCCGGAATCCACCCCGAAGTGGCTCAGCCACTGCGCCACGATGGCCAGGTACTCGTCCTGGCTGAACGGATAGAAGCTGATCCACAGCCCGAAACGCTCGGACAGCGAGATCTTTTCCTCCACCACCTCGCCGGGGTGCAACTCCCCGTCATCCGAGCGCGTGTAGCTCTTGTTGTCGGAGTGGTATTCGGGCAGGAGATGCCGGCGGTTCGACGTGGCAATGATGAGCACGTTGTCGCCGCTGGCCGACACGGTGCCGTCCAGGATGGACTTCAGCGCCTTGTAGCCGGGTTCGCCCTCGTCGAAGCTGAGGTCGTCGCAGAAAACGATGAAACGCTCGGGGCGGCTGCTCACCAGGTCAATGAGATCAGGCAGGTCGATCATGTCGGCCTTGTCGACCTCGATGAGGCGCAGCCCCTCGCCCGCATGCGCGTGCAGGGCTGCCTTCACGAGCGACGACTTGCCGGTGCCGCGCGCACCGCTGAGCAGCACGTTGTTGGCCGGGCGCCCGGCCACGAACTGCGCCAGGTTGCGTGCAAAACGCGCCTTCTGCGTGTCGACCTCCTGCAGGTCGTCGTAGCGGATGTGGGCCACGTGACGCACCGGCTCGAGCCAGCCGGCGGCCCACGCGGCCGTGCTGCGCTTGCGGTAGCGGAAGGCGACCGAAGCCTGCCAGTCCGGCTCGATCACCGGGCTGTGGTGGGACGACGGGACAAGGGTTTCAAGGCGCTGCAACAGGGATTCGGCGCGCGCAATCAGGGAGGACACGTCGGGAGAGCTCATGGGCGCCAGTGTAGAGGCAGGGCCCGTGGCTCACGTGCTGAGGGGATGCAGGCCTTGCGGGGTGATGGCCCACAGTTGGTCACCCGGGCCGGGCTCGGCCGGATGCATGCCGGTGAAGGCACCGAAGGCCGGCAGGACGCCCAGCGGGCGGCGCACGGGTTCGCCCAGCCAGAAACAGGGCAGGCGCAGGTGATCACGTGCGCGGGCGCGCAGCGACACGCAGGGATGCCAGTGCCCGCACAGCGTGTAGCCGGCATCCGGCACGGGCGCGGGGTGGTGGGTGCAGGCCAGCGCACCCTGCCGCCAGTGGCCGTGCTCGGGCAGGTGGAGGAGGCGCGCGCCCAGGCGCTGCTGCAGGGGCCCGAGGTCGGCGCGGGCGCGGGTGTCGTGGTTGCCGCCGATCAGCACCAGCTCGGCGCGTTCACCCACATCCACGGCCCAGCTGGCCATGGCCTCGGCAAAGCGGGCCACGCTGTCACCGCCCTGCGGGCCATGGAAGAGGTCGCCCAGCACCACCAGGCGTGCGGCATGGCTGGTGTGCAAGGCATGCAGCAAGCGGGTGAGCGTGTCGCCATCGGCGCCCTGGCGCACCGAGGCCGGCAGCGGCAGCCCCCGCGCGCTGAACTGGTGGGCCTTGCCCAGGTGCACGTCGGCCACGAGCAGCGTGCCGCCAGCGGGCCACGGCACGTCCCGCACCTCTCGCTGCCCCGATGGTGCTTCGTGCGAGCACCCGGCCGGCGCCAGCCAGGCGGTGCGGTCGGGCCGCAGCCACACAGCCTCTCCCGCCAGGCTCACACATTGAGCCACTGCCTGCGTCATTGCCGTCACATGCCGCCTCAGGCCAGCAGCGTCTGCAACGTGGCGTCGAGGTGCTCGGTGGGGTGACGGACAAAGCCCGTGCGCGTGTAGCGCTGCAGGCGTCCCAAGAGCACCGCCATCGCCAGCGACGCACCGGCCTGTGCCGCCACCGTGGGCGTGGCCGCACCCCGCGACTCGGCCAGCATGCGCCAGCTCTGGCGCAGCAGCGATTCCAGCCGGTCGAGCGCCTGGTTCATGCGCGCGGCCAACCGCTCGTGCTCGTGCAGCAGGGCCTCGCCCACGATCACACGGCACATGCCGGGGTTCTTCTCGCCGAACTGCAACACCATGCCGATCACGCGGGCGATCTGACGCGCCGGATCCGGCTCGCGCGCCACGATCTGGTTCGCCAGCGTGAACAGGCTCTGTTCGATGAAGCCGATGAGGCCCTCGTACATCTGGGCCTTGCTGGCGAAGTGCCGGTACAGCGCGGCCTCGCTCACCTCCAAGCGTGCAGCCAGGGCGGCGGTGGTGATGCGCTCGGCGGAAGGCTGTTCGAGCATGGCCGCCAGGGCCTGCAGGATCTGGTTGCGACGCTCGCCCGGCGCGGGGCGCTTGCGCACGGACGTGGGCGGTGCGGTCAGCGCGTCGGGGGATGCCGACTCGGTGTCGTCGATGGGGTCTGCCTCGCTGCTGCTCATCGCCTGCCTGGCCCGCATGGGGGCGTGTTGGTCTGCTGCCCGGACCGGGCCGCGTTCAGCGGGGCCGACGTGGCCGCCAGTGGTGCAATGCCCGAAGCCGTCGGATTCTGACACACAGCCAGGGCGGCCGACCGTGACCGGCGCCGGTCTCCGGGCCATGCGGGTTGTCTCGCAGGTAATGCCGCATCCACACCGTGCCCATGCCCAGGCTGGCCGCGCTGCGGAGGTTGGCCAGCGTGTCTTCGACGAGGATGCAACGCTGGGCCGGCAGCCTCAAGCGGGCCAGCACGATGCGCAGCATGCGGGCGTCGGGCTTGGGGCGCAGGTGGCCGAACACGCGCATGCCTTCGATCGACACCACCGACTCGAAGCAGCTGGCGAGGTCGAGCGCCGTGAGCACCCGACGGGCGTAGTCGGCAGGCGCGTTGGTCAGCAGGATCTTGCGACCGGGCAGTCGCTGGAGGGCGACGCGGTCGACGTGGGGCATGCTGAGCGTGCCCTCCAGCCCCGGCAGCGTGTGCGTGTGCGCCAGGAAATGGGCGGCCCGGATGCCGTGGTGACGCTCCAGCCCGAGCAGCGTGGCGCCATAGCGGCGCCAGTAGTGCATCCGCAGCGCATCGGCCTCGTCATGCGGCAGGCCCAGGTGCGTGACGATGTAGTCCGTCATCGACTGGTTGAGCCGGCCGAACACGGCGCGGCTGGCGTCGTGCAGCGTGTTGTCGAGGTCGAACAGCCAGATGGGGTCGGTGCGGGGCATGGTGTTCAGGGCTTGAGCACGACGGGACGGACGGGCAGGCGGGCCCACTTCAGCACCACCGACTCGGCTTCAGAGCGGTACCACGGGCGGGCCGCCACCTCGCCCTGCCAGGCAATGTCGGTCACGGCGTGGCCGGTGCGGGCCTGCACCCAGCGCTGCACGCGCGGGTCGCGCAGGTCGGCGGGCTGGGCCACCAGCAGCACCTCGGCGGGCAAGGGCTCCAACCAGGGGACGACCGGGGTCAGCACACGGGGCGCCTCGGGCCAGGCGTGCTTCAGGTTGGCGCCGGGCATGTGGTGCGTGGCCAGCAGCAGCGGCGGCACCGCCCCCCATTGCGTGCGCAGCGCGGCCGCGAGATCGGCATAGGGCAGGTTCTGGCGCGTGGGCTTGCCCGAAGGCCACAGCACGCGCGCCGGCAGCGCCAGCGCAGCGATCGCGGTCACCACCGCGCCCACCGCCACCATGCGCCGCCCCCATTTGCGCACGGCTGGGTCGGTCGCGGCGGCCAGCCACAGCGGCAGGAAGAACAGTTGCGGAAAGAACCAGCGCGGGCTGAAGCGGTCCACACCCAGCGCCGTGGTGAACAGGAGCAGACCGGCCGCCACGGCCAGCGCCAGATGCCCCAGGAAGCGGCTGGCCTCGGACGCGCGGCGCGCCTGCCAGAGCATGGGCAGCGCCAGCAGCCACCATGGCGTGAAGAAGGCCAGCAGGGCCTGGGCCGCCTCGGCAGCCAGCCCACCCGGCCCGCCGGAGCCCTGGATCTTCTGCAGGGTGCGGTCGAGCGACTCGGGATGCTGCATCAGCCAAAGCCCGTGCGGCAGCCACACCAGCGCGCCCACGGCCGCGACCGTGAACAGGCTCCGCCAGCGCCAGCGCCCCCGGGTGACGGGCGACAGCGCCAGGGCCAGCGGCAAGGCCACCAGAAAGACCATGGCGTTGTGCTTGGCCAGCAGGGCCGCGGCCGCCAGCAGGCCGGTGCGCGCGTCACGCCACCACGCCGGCTGGCGCAGGCTGTTGAGCGCCGACCACAGCACGGCGGCGGTGGCAGCAGCGGCCAGCAGCGAATGGGTGAGGTCGCGCTGCGCCTCCCACACCACGGCGGGCAGCAGGGCCAGGCCGGCCAGGGCCACCCGCCGCTGTGCGGCGCTCAGGCCCAGTTCACGGGCGGCACCGTCGCACGCCAGCACCAGCCCACCCAGCAGACCGATCTTGATGCCCCACAACGCGAGCACCGGCAGCCCGGTGACGGTGCCGAGCGCCCACACCAGCCAGGTGTAGAGCGGCGGCTGGTTGGTGTAGCCCCAGTCCAGGCGCTGCGCCAGGATGAGTTGCTCCGCCTGGTCGAGCTCGACCGTGGGCGACACGCCGGCCTGCATGGCGGCCACCAGGGCCAGATAGACGAACAGGGCGACCGGCCATGCCAGACGCCCTGCGGACGGGGAAGCGGCCCCGCCCGACCAGCGGGGGGCCATGTCAGTGCGACCGGATCATCGTGCCGTAGGCCGACTCGGTCAGGATCTCGAGCAGCATGGCGTGCGGCACGCGGCCGTCGACGATGTGCACGGCATTCACGCCGCTCTTGGCGGCATCCAGCGCCCCGGCGATCTTCGGGATCATGCCCCCGCTGATGGTGCCGTCGGCGATCAGCTCGTCGATGCGGCGGGCCGTCAGGTCGGTCAGCAGGTTGCCTTCCTTGTCGAGCACGCCCTTGATGTTGGTGAGCAGCATGAGCTTCTCGGCCTTGAGCACCTCGGCCAGCTTGGAGGCCACCAGGTCGGCGTTGATGTTGTAGCTCTCGTTCTTCGAGCCGAAGCCGATCGGGCTGATCACGGGGATGAACTGGTCATCCTGCAAGGCCTTCACCACGCTGGGGTCGATGGACTCGATCTCGCCGACCTGGCCCACGTCGTGCTCCAGGCTGGGGTCCTTCAGGTCCTTGAGCTTGAGCTTGCGGGCACGGATCAGGCCACCGTCACGGCCGGTCAGGCCCACCGCCTTGCCGCCGGCGGCATTGATCAGGCCGACGATGTCCTGCTGCACCTCGCCGGCCAGCACCCACTCCACCACTTCCATGGTCTCGTCGTCGGTGACGCGCATGCCCTGGATGAAGTGGCCCTTCTTGCCGACCTTGTTGAGCGCTGCATCGATCTGCGGGCCGCCGCCGTGCACCACGACCGGGTTCAGGCCCACGAGCTTGAGCAGCACGACGTCTTCGGCGAAATCGGCCTGCAGCTCGGGATCGGTCATGGCGTTGCCGCCGTACTTGATGACGATGGTCTTGCCGTGGAACTTGCGGATGTAGGGCAGCGCCTGGGCCAGGATCTCGGCCTTGTCACGGGGGGCGATGAGCGCAACGGAATCGGACTGGACCGGGGCGGGGGTGTTCGGCATGGCGGGCACGGCAAAGCGATGAGCGAAGCGGGTATTTTAGGAGCTTCGCCACCGCGCCGGACGCCGCCCGCCGCAGCCCCCGACAGGGTCAACCGCGTGCTGCATCCGATCGTTGAAGGAAGCAGGGCATGATGCCCGCAGCGCCCAAGGGCGGGAACCCCCACCCCGCCGGGCGGTCCAACCGCCGCATCATGGCCTGCACACAAGGAGCCCTACCGTGAAACCGTCTCTCGCCCGCCCCCTCATCACCCTGCTGGTCGGGCTGGGGCTGTCGCTGTCCGTGCTGGCCCAGCCGGTGCAAGGCGAGGTCCGCAAGGTCGATGCCGAAGGGGGCAAGATCACGCTGAAGCACGGCGAGATCCGCAACCTCGACATCCCCGCGATGCAGATGAGCTTCCGGGTGAGCGACCCGGCGTGGCTCAAGCGCTTTCAGGTGGGCGACAAGGTGACCTTCACCGCAGACAAGGTGGGCGGCCAGTTCACGATCACCTCGATCACACCACGGCCCTGAGCGCCCGCTCGGGTGCACGGACAAGAAAAAGGGCCCCGATCGGCAGACCGGAGCCCTTTTTCCGAGACATGTCCTCCCCGGACCTGACTCTTCTCTTGATGACAGCGATTTTTTGGCTTGTTTGTCAGGCCGGGCGACGTCTTGCTGCGCTCTTCACCGACCTGACGCAACGCAGTTTAGTGTCGCCCTGCGTCAAATATTCACGCAAAGACGGGGCAATCGTTACAAGATGATTCCCATGTTCATGGGAGGCCCCCGGAAGGGGGAAAAAGCGCCTGCCGGGGTCGACCATCTGACCGATGCCCCCCTCAGATCATCCACAACAACGCCGCGGTCATGGTGACGTAGCGCAGGGCTTTGCCGACCGCCATGTAGCCCACGCAGGGCCAGAACGGCATCCGCAGCCAGCCGGCCACGGCACACAGCGGATCGCCCACCACGGGCAGCCAGGACAGCAGGCAGGCGACCGGCCCGAACCGCCCAAGCCAGCGGGCAGCGCGGCCCTCGGCCTGGCCGGCACCGGGGGGCAGGTCGGAATCGGGCGCCCGGTGGCGCAGGTGGTCGGAAGCCCGGTGCGCAGCCCGCCCCATCCACCAACTGATGGCCCCGCCCAGCGTGTTGCCGGCCGTGGCCACGGCGACGGTGGGCCAGAACAGGTCCGGCTTGAGGGACACGAGGGCGTAGACCGCCGGCTCGGAGCCCAGTGGCAGCAGCGTGGCCGACACCAGGGACACCAGAAACACGGCCCCGAGCCCGACCTCGGGCAGAGAGAACCAGGCCAGCAGGGCTTGCACCCAGGTCATCAAGGTGGCTTCCATGGCGCGATTGTGGGGCAGCCTGCACGGGCGAGCGCCCCACGAAAAAGGGCCCCGAAGGGCCCTTCCCGGCGCATGCCCCCGTGCGCGGGGGGCGGGCGGCGATGCGTCAGAAGCTGTAGCCGACCGACACGGTGTACACCGACGGGTGGAAGCGGTAGGACGCCTTCTGCTCGCCGTTGGCCGTCGAGATGGTCATCTTGTTCTTGACGGAGGCCGTCATCCAGCCGGCATTGAGCGACCACTTGTCGTCGATGCGGTAGGTCACGCCCGTCTGGAACGCGAGGCCCCAGGAATCGCTCAGCTTGATGTCCACCGGGCCGTCCATGTAGACGTTGGCGCCGGCCGTGGTCTCGCGGGCCTTGAAGCGGGTGTAGTTGATGCCGACGCCAACGTAGGGGCGCAGCGCCGTGCCGCGCTCGAAGAAGCGGTAGTTGATGAAGGCCGTGGGGGCGGCCTGCTCCACGCGGGCCACGGTGGCGCCGTTGTACTTGCCGACCTGGGCGGCGGTCACCAGTGCATTGGCCGACAGCGTGGCCTGTTGAACGGTGATGCCGGGCTGCGAGGCGATGTAGCCGGCAACCTGATCACGCGTGCGGATGCCGTTGGCGGCCAGCGCCTGGTATTGCGCCGCGCGGCCCATGGTCTCCTTGCCGACGCGCAGGCGGACGTCGTGCGTGGGCGGCGTGCCCAGCACCAGTTCCGCTTCCCAGTTGTCCGTCAGGCGGCGGCTGATGGTGAAGAGCACGGTGGACTCGGGCATCACTTCCAGCTGGTTGCCGGCAGGCACTTCGACGCCGTACGGCGGCAGCGTGCCCTTCAAGTCGGTGCTGGTCGCGCGCGCAAAGATGCGCGCCACGCCCATCTTCACGGTGTACGGCGAGGCCTCGGTGTCGGCGAAAGAAGCAGCCGGCAGCGTCAGGACGGCGGCGGCGAGCAGGGAAAGGTGGAACGGCTTCATGTCAATCATGGGTGGAACGCGGAGGTACCGCACAACCATTGCATTCTCTCTGTAACGATTGCATTTGTAATGCAATGTTTATCAGGGGTTTCCCGTAGACACGGCCCGCCAGACGCTGCACAGCCCCCCAGCGCCACCCCGCGCAAGGGAGACAAGCGCCTCGCACCCGGCTATACTTCTGCCTTCTTTTTAAGCAGCCCTGTCCGCCCGCGTGGACAGGGCTGCGCTGTCTTTGACCGCCTTCCCGCCCATGTCTCCCGCCCCCCTGACCACCCGCGCGCTGCAGGTTGGCTCTGTCGAGCTGCCGAATCGCCTGTTCGTGGCGCCGATGGCGGGCGTGACGGATCGCCCCTTCCGCCAGCTTTGCAAGCAGCTGGGTGCGGGCTACGCGGTCAGCGAGATGGTGACCTCGCGCAAGGACCTGTGGCACAGCCTGAAGACCTCGCGCCGCGCCAACCACGAGGGTGAGACCGCGCCGATTGCCGTGCAGATTGCTGGCACGGACGCGGCCATGATGGCCGAGGCCGCCGCCTACAACATCGATCGCGGCGCCCAGGTCATCGACATCAACATGGGGTGCCCGGCCAAGAAGGTGTGTAACAAATGGGCGGGCTCGGCGCTGATGCAGGACGAGCCGCTCGCGCTGCAGATCGTGGAGGCCGTGGTGGCGGCCTGCCTGCCGCACAACGTGCCCGTGACGCTGAAGATGCGCACCGGCTGGAGCCAGCACAACAAGAACGCCGTGCGCATTGCCCGGGCCGCCGAGCAGGCCGGCGTGGCCATGCTGACCGTGCACGGCCGCACACGCGAGCAGGGCTACACGGGCCAGGCCGAGTACGACACGATTGCGGCGGTGAAGGCGGCGGTCGGCGTGCCGGTGGTGGCCAACGGCGACATCAACTCGCCCGAGAAGGCGCTGGCCGTGCTGCGCCACACGGGGGCCGACGCCATCATGGTGGGCCGTGCAGCGCAGGGGCGCCCCTGGATCTTCGGTGACATCGCGCATTACCTGGCCACGGGCGAGCACCGCGCGCCCCCGCTGACACAGCAGGTCCGGCAATGGCTGCTGGCGCATCTGGAAGACCACTATGGCCTGTACGGCGAGTTCGCTGGCGTGCGCACCGCGCGCAAGCACATCGGCTGGGCCGTGCGCAGTCTGCCGGGTGGCGAAACGTTTCGCGCCCACATGAACACCCTCGACAGCTGTGCCGCGCAGGTGCAGGCTGTCACGGATTTTTTCGACGCCCTCAGTCTGACGCACGACCGCTTGCCAGCGGGTGACCTGGACGCAGCCGAGGACGACGACGCGGCAACGGCCGAACACGCCGCCTGCCACGCGAACTGAGAACGACAAGAATATGAGCAAGAAGACCATCCAGGACTGCATCAAGGACAACCTCGAGAGCTACTTCCACGACCTGCGCGGCGCGGAGCCGCATGCGGTGTACGACATGGTCGTCAACGCGGTGGAACGGCCGATGCTCGAGGTGGTGATGCAGCGCGCCGAGGGCAACCAGTCCAAGGCGGCCGAATGGCTTGGCATCAACCGCAACACGCTGCGCCGCAAGCTGCTGGAGCACAAGCTCATCAAGTGAGCTGCCTCTGTTTTCGATTTCCCGCATCCACGCTCTTTTCCAGAAGGAAGAACCATGGCCCTGACCGCCCTGCTGTCCGTGTCCGACAAGACCGGCATCGTTGAATTTGCCCAGGCGTTGAACGCCCAGGGCGTGCGCCTGCTGTCCACCGGCGGCACCGCCAAGCTGCTGGCTGAAAAAGGCCTGCCCGTGACCGAGGTGTCTGAGATCACCGGCTTCCCCGAGATGCTCGACGGCCGCGTGAAGACGCTGCACCCGCGTGTGCACGGCGGCATCCTGGCCCGCCGCGACCTGCCCGAGCACATGGCCGCGCTGAAGGAACACGGCATCGACACGATCGACATGCTGGTGGTCAACCTCTACCCCTTCGCGCAAGCCACCGCCAAGGCCGACTGCACGCTGGAGAACGCCATCGAGAACATCGACATCGGCGGCCCCACCATGCTGCGCGCGGCCGCCAAGAACTGGCAGGACGTGGCCGTGATCATCGACCCGGTGGACTACGAACAGGTGCTGTCGGAAATGAAGGCCAACGGCATCACCCGCTCGACCAAGTTCATGCTGGCCAAGAAGGTGTTCGCCCACACCGCGGCTTACGACGGCATGATCACCAACTACCTGACGGCGCTGGAAGCCGGCGCCGAGCTGGCCACCGAAGCCGTGCCGGCCAGGGCCGAATACCCCGCCGTCTACAACCTGCAGCTGCACAAGGTGCAGGGCATGCGTTATGGCGAGAACCCGCACCAGTCGGCCGCCTTCTACCGTGAAGCCGCCCCCGTGGTGTCCACCCTGGCCAACTGGACCCAAATCCAGGGCAAGGAGCTGAGCTTCAACAACATCGCCGACGCCGATGCGGCCTGGGAATGCGTCAAGGCCTTTGAAGCTCCGGCTTGCGTCATCATCAAGCACGCCAACCCCTGCGGCGTGGCCGTGGGCGCCGGCCCGCTGGAGGCTTACACCAAGGCACTGAAGACCGACCCAACCTCGGCCTTCGGCGGCATCATGGCGTTCAACCGCGTGGTCGACGCCGACGTGATCGAGGCCATCAACGCCAACAAGCAGTTCGTGGAAGTGGTGATCGCACCGAAGTTCACCGACGCCGCCCGTGCAGCCTATGCCTCGAAGCAGAACGTGCGCCTGCTGGAAGTGCCGCTGGACGACGCCACCCGCAAACTGGGCAATGCCCTCGACTTCAAGCGCGTGGGCGGCGGCATGCTGCTGCAATCGGCTGACGCCATCGACATCGTGGGCGACATCAAGGTCGTGACCCAGCTGCAACCGACCGAGCAGCAGATGAAGGACATGCTGTTTGCGTGGACGGTGGCCCGCTTCGTCAAGAGCAACGCCATCGTGTTCTGCAAGGACGGCATGACCATGGGCGTGGGTGCCGGCCAGATGAGCCGCCTGGACTCGGCCCGCATTGCCTCGATCAAGGCCGGCCATGCTGGCCTGACCCTGCAAGGCACCGCCGTGGCGTCGGACGCGTTCTTCCCGTTCCGCGACGGCCTGGATGTGGTGGTGGACGCGGGCGCGACCTGCGTGATCCACCCGGGTGGTTCGATGCGCGACGACGAAGTGATTGCTGCGGCCAACGAGCGCGGCATCGCGATGGTGTTCACCGGCACGCGCCACTTCCGACACTGAACACAAGAGGCCCCGCGGGGCCTCTTTTTCATGGGGCGTACGGCCCTGCCGCGCTCACACCGGCAGGCTGAAGAAGAAGCGGGCCCCTGCCCCCACCTGGCCTTCTGCCCACACCGTGCCGCCATGTCGCTCGACGATGCGGCGCACGATGGTCAGGCCGATGCCGTTGCCCTCGACTGCCTTGCCATGCAGGCGCACGAAGGGCTGGAACAGGCTTCTGGCCTGCTCCGGCGAAAAGCCCGGCCCGTTGTCGCGCACCTCAACGACGATCTGGGCCGCGGCCTCGTCCGAACGCACGCGCACTTCCGGATGGGCCATGAGGCCGGCAAACTTGATGGCATTGCCAATCAGGTTCACGAAGACCTGCTGCAGCAGCACCGGGTCGACGGTGGCCCGCGGCAGCGGCGTGGCGGTCACGCAGGCCACCGCGTCGGCACCGTGGCTGAGCCGCAGAACATCCAGCGCGCGGCCCAGCACGTCGCCCAGCTCGGTTTCATGCCGTTCGAGCTGCGCATGGGTGACTTTGGCCAGCTCCAGCAGCTGGCTCACCAGCTGCCCGAGGCGATCGGCTTCCTGCTGCATGACGCCGAGGTAACGCGCCACCCGAACGAGGTCACCGGACTGCAGGCCCTGCTGGCAGACCTCGGCGAGGCCCTTCATGCCGCCCAACGGCCCCCGCAGGTCGTGCGAGACCATGTGATTGAAGGACTCGAGGTCGCTCACCAGCTCTTCCAGCTCGGCAGTGCGGTCCTTGACCCGCGCTTCGAGCGAAGCATTGGCTTCCCGCAGCGAGGCTTCGGCCTGACAGCGCCGCGCGATTTCACGCTCCAGCTCCATGCGCAGGCGGCCCATGGCTGCCATCAGCAGCCCCAGCCCGACCACGGCCGAGCCCATGACGCCCCAGCCGCGCAGGCCCTTCATGTCGGGCGCCACCACCAGGGGCCCGATGCCCAGCACCAGCGCGGGGTGCAGGATGAAGACGACCGCCGCCAGCACGTAGGCGCCCCCGGCAAACGAACGCATTCGGCGCACGCACAGGAAGGCGAGGTAGGCGAAGATCACCCCCGAGGCCCAGGGCCCCGCCGTGGCCCCGAGCCCCACCCACTCGAAGCCGGACCGCAGACCGAACCAGACCAGCATCCCACCGACCAGCCAGACCCCATGGCCACGCACCGGCTGCTCGATGTAGGCGCGCACCCCGACGTACAGCGCCGACACGTTGAGCGCGGCCAGCATGGCCGCCGCGGTGGCCCACTCGGGCCAGGCGGCCAGCGACGACGCGGACCCGACGGCGCGCAGCAAGGTCAGCACCATCGCCAGCGCAAACCACCTCAGACCCCAGGTGGGGCGCAGCCGATCGCCCACAGCGAAGCTGCCGGCAAGGACCACCAGGAACCCGCTGGCTGCCAGCAGGGCCCCTGCCGTGGCGTCGTCCATGAAGGTCATTGCCGTCTCCCTGCTCCCAAAGCGGAACGGCACGCCGCTTTACCGAAAAGCCGAGGTGCCGTCAGAAGTCGCCCAGCGTACACCAGGCCGGCACGCCACCGGGCATCGCGCGAGCGAGGGCATCCCCCTGGCTGCGTTCACTCACCAGCAGACGACGCCGGTGATCACCGTGGTGCCATCGAGGTTGCGGGTGCGGCCCGTTTCGTTGAGCTCGAAGGTGCCGCACGCGTCTCCCGCCTGCACCCCGGTCGGCGTGGCCGTGACGGTGAAGGCCGAGGTCGTGACTCCGGACAGGGCGAGGGTGTAGCCGGTCACCGAGGACGCCGTGTAGCCGAAGTCAGCCAGGTTGCTGCTGTAGTTGTTGATCTGACTGAAGCGCCGCTCCTGCCGCGCTGCGATGTCGAGCAAGGCGCTGCGCGCGTCGGCCCGACGGGACTTGCGCACGTAGTCGGTGTAGCTCGGGTAGGCCACCGCAGCCAGGATGCCGACGATGGCCACCGCCACCATCAGTTCGATCAGGGTGAAGCCGCGCGGGCGGTGAAGACGGATGGCCATGGAATGCCCTCTGTTCGGTTGCCGCGCTCAGCGCAGGCGGATCCAGTTGACGCGCTTGCCCTTGCCCGAGGCCGAGGGCGTGACCTCGACCGCCGTGCCGGTGCCGCGGTTGTTCTGCTGCACGAGCACCGTGCGGCCCTTGGTGGTGACGAAGCTCGGCGAGCCCGTGCCATTCAGCCCCACCCCGCCGATGCCGGTGTTGGTGGGCACCGCCACGCTGCTCGGAACCAGCGCGTTGAAGAACGACGTGGCGGGTGCCGCGCCGGTGTCGGCCTGCACCGCCATGGTGAAGCCGGCCGACGCGGTCGTGGTGCAGCTCAGGGGCTGATCCACCGCCGGGATCAGCGTGTTGACCACCATCAGGCTGTTGAACATCACCGGGTTGAACACCACCTGCTCGTTCGTGCCCGGCAGCGCCATGCGCCAGCCCATGTGGTTGTTGGACGCGGCCTCGCTGCCGCACACGGTGCTGCCACGCCAGCACACGGCGGCACGACTCACGGCCCGGTAGCCGTTCACCTCGCCATTCGTGCCGCTGACGGCGGTGATGGTCTGCGTGACCAGTTCACTGGCCGCCACCGTCGGGTAGGCCGTGGCGCCGGTGAGCGCAGCGTACCGTGCGGTGGTGCCAATGTCGTTCCAGCGGGTCATGTCGGCATCCCACACGCCGAACAGGTATTGCGTGCCGCTGGCATGGGTCGCGCCCGCGGTGGCCGTTTGCGGGAAGACCTGGCCCGTGCCCAGGTTGAGGATCACGCGCGGCGCACCGGTGGTCGACAGCGCGGACGACACGTTGACCCGCGTGGTGATGGGCAGTCCGCCGGTGGAGAACACCGGGGTGCTGCGCGCGGCCCAGTCCGAGGCCGTGCTGCTGGTCAGGTCGAAGCGCCACACATATCCAAACACGTCGCCAGCGTAGATGTAGTCGGTGATGCGGTCGCCATCCAGGTCGGCCGAGGACACGAAGGCGATGCCGTTCTTGCCACTGGCGCCCTGCGGGTCACGTGAGGGCCCGTAGCCGGTGCTGAGAAAGCGCACGGTGGGTGCTCCCGACGTGGCGTTGAACGTCACGACGAAGATGCCGGCCACGCCGTTGGCGCTGTTGCGGCCATTGCCGAAGATGAGCGCCCACTCGCCGTTGTGCAAACGGCGGATGATGGGCGTGCCATACGTATTGCCGAGGTTGTTGCCGCAGCCCGTGGCCACGTTGGCGCAGGTGAGGTTGGCCGAAGTCCACTCCCCGATCACGAGGCTGGCGGCGTTCGCTTCCGAGAAGTTCGCCGGGTTGGTCACGTCCAGCGCATAGATGGTGCCGGTGCCGGTGGCCGTGCGGCTGGCAATCTGCCCCGTGGCGTTGCCGCCGCCGCCCAGCCCGCCCACCAGCCAGGTACGCCAGGCGCCCTTGTAGAAGATCTCACCGGTACCGGGCGTGGCGTCGACATAGGCGTTGTCGATGTAGCTGGGCGAGGCGTAGCTCAGCGAGGCGGTCGTCGAGTGGATGGTGTTGAGCACCTGGGCCGGCATGTAGCCCAGCACCTCGCGCCCGTCGTTGGCGGTGGTGGCGGTCGAGAAGTTGCCCGCGGCATCGTTCGCGCCAGCCCGGAAGCCATGCAGCCAGCCATCGTTCGAGCCCGCGTAGACCACATGCGGGCGGGTGGCGTACGTGCTCTGGAAGGTGCTGTAGTTGGCCTCCACCCCCTGGGTGCCGGTGAGCCGGTCACGCCAGGTGTCCGGGTAGTTCGTGGTCGGCGGCCCCACCCAGGTCGGGCTGGCGTTCTGGATGTCGCCCAGCACGCCGGTGCGCGTGCGGAAGGTGCCGGTGCCCGACGCGGTGATCTCCTGGCTGCGGTCACCGCGCAGGTAGCTGAGACGCGACGACGTGGCCGTGGCATCACCGGCCGTCAGGGCGGTGCGCTGGGCGGTGGTCAGGTTGGTCCACTGGAAGGGGATGCCTTGCGTGCCGTTCCAGGTCAGCAGCGCACGGCTGGATGGCCCCTGAGCTGTCACCGTGGTGCCGCCCGTGGCCTGGCACGTGCCGCCGGTGAGCACGCAATGGGCATCCCAGTTGGCGGTGGTGGCCAGGCTGATGCTGTCCGTGGTGCTGTCATACAGCAGGCTGTTGGCCGTCAGCTGCCCCCAGTTGTTGGTGGCGTGGTAGTAGGCCAGGTAGACCTGGGTGCCCGCCTGCACGCGCGAAGCCTGCTGAGCGTTCACGCCGGCCGAGCTGCTGGAGGTGGCCATCTGCTCGGCCTTGAAGCAGGTGATTTCGTGGACGTTGCTGCCACCGCCCGTCGAGGCGCTGAAACCGAAGCGAAAGGTCGATGGCAAGGGGCCGTTCGATGCCGTGATGGCCTGGTCGGTCAGCACGGGCGTCGGCGCGCCGCCGTTGTAGCTGTAGGACAGGCTCAGCCGACCGTTCTGCGTGATCTTCAGTGAGTAGGTGATCGGGATGGCGTTGCCACGCGTCGGCAGGCTGACGACCTGCTGGTTCGCGATGGGCTGGGTGCTGGGCAGATCCGACCGCGCGATGTGGGGGTAGGTGAGCACAGGCTGGGTTGTTTCGGCCGGCGCCAACCGCCCGCCCCACCAGGAGCGCCGGTCGTAATCCCACAGCTTGCCCGACTTGCAGGTGTTGCGTACCGCCTCGGAGCGCTCGTCGGCACTCAGCCATGACGGGTAGTAGGCCGAGTACGACGCATTCAGCCAGCCCCACGTGATGCTCCCGCCACCACGCAGCACAATGGATCGGGGCCGAAAGCCCGGGCCCGAAGCAGAGGTGTCATCCGGATTCGAGAAGTTGCCGAACTCGTCGATGCCCAGCCCGATGTAGCCACCCCGCACCCCGTCTGCGTTGTACTTGTTATTGGAGCAGCTGTAGCCCAGCGAGCCGCCATACGCCCCCTCGCCGTCGCTGGCCGGGCGCGAGCCATCCATCAGGAAGAAGGCCAGCCCGTCGGCCCCGGGACCCGGCGTGGTGGTGGTGCCGCCATAGCCGTTGCCGCCATAGGTCACACTCGTGAAGGTCACCTGCAGGCCCTGCGACGACGGAAAGGTGAAGTCCGACACCACCGAACCAGTCTGGTCGGCGCTGTTGCGCCCGTCCCGCACGGTGTCGCCGTTGGTCAGCCGCAGCGCGCCTTGCCCCACCGGGTCTGGCAGTCGGCCGGCCACGCCGCCGACCTGCACGGTCCCGCTGTAGGAGGGGTGGCCGTTGCAGCCCGGGATGCGGGTGCTGCCGCTGGCATAGGTGCCGGCCGTAAGACACGCCCCACCGAGGCTGCGCCAGAGGTAGGCCGAGGTGGCCCCCGTCAGCGTGTCACTGATCACCAACTGCGTGTTGGCTGCCAGCGGCCACAGGGCCGCGATGCACAAGGCAACGGGTCGAAGCGCGGAAGGGTGCCATGCCATGAAGGAGCCTCAGGGATTGTCGAGCGCCGTCACCTGCGCGGTGAGGGCGTATGTGGACTGCACCACCGACACCGACGTGCCGTTGCCGCCGATGCCGTAGCTGGTGACCTGATAGAACGGTGTGCGGCCATCGGGCCCGAGCCCGAGCGAGGTGATGTGGAAGCCGGGCAGCTGGGCGTGACGCTGGACGCTGGTGTCCGACGAGCCCACGGCCATGCCGGCGGGCTGGTAGGTGAAGCGAGTCGGCCAGCTGGTGGGCTCGGTCACGATGGCACGCTGGGCGCTCGTCGTGCTGGCGCTGCCGTACAGCGGTGCGTCACAGACCTTGACCAGGCTGACCGACGTCACCGCCGTCGTGCCGGCCGCGCAGGTGTTCAGGTTGCCGGTGTAGACCGTGCTCAACCAGTTCTCGGCAAACTGCAGCGAGGTCTGGGCGGCCGCGTAGGCGCGCTGGTGCTCGCGCACGTCCCCCGCAATGCGCTCCTCGCCGACCACCTTGCGGAACAGCGTCACGCTCAGCACGGTCATCACGAGCAGCAACAACAGCGCTGTCACCAGGGCGGCACCGCGTTGTGCGCGCAACCCGGATGGCGCCCGGCAGTTTCGGTCGTCGATCTCGCTCATATGTAGTTGGCCAGGTTGATCACCTGCTGCCAGGTGCGCTGTCCATTCACGAAGGTCAGTTCGATGCGCACAGTCAGCACGCGGCTCCACTCGTCGTCACTCATCTGGGCGGCCGTCTTGTAGCGGCTGACATTGCGGTCGGTGTCGAACGTGGTGGCCGTCTCATGCACCCCGAAGGACACCGCCAGCCGGCTGACGTTGGCCAGGATGGGCTGGGCCGCCTCGCCGTCATCGACCTCGCACACCAGTTCGTTGCTCGCGTTGACGCTCAGCGCATTGAGGTAGAGCCGGGCGGTGCCCGCCGTGCCCTGGTTGGTGTCGCCCTTGCAGTTGAAGATGCCGTCCCCCGACAAGGTCTGAAAGCGCACGTAGAGCGTGTCGCCCGTGGTGCCGGTGCCCGCCTTGGCCGACACGGCCTGGCCTGCCGAGAACCTGGGCACGCTGGCCGTGGCCGTCCGGGCAGGCAGGGCATCGATCCGGGCGTTGCGCGCCGGATTCACGTGGTAGCCCGCCGCCTGCACCGTGGTGCGGATCATCTGCACCGCCATGCGCTGCGCGTCCTGCAGTTGCGACTGGGTGTCCTGCGCCAGATAGGTCGCTTTCATGTTGATGAAGACGCCGATGGCGCTGGCGACCACCAGCAGGCCGATGGCCACGGCGACCATCAGCTCGACCAGCGTGAAGCCGGCCTGCCGGTGGCAAGCAGGGGGGCGACGGCGCATCATGGCTGGACGTAGTGGGTCAGGCTCTGGTTGGACGTGCCGGCCGTGCCGCCCTGGATGGCGGGAATGTTCTCGCGCCACTGGATGGTCAGCGCGGCGTTGACGGCGCTGGCCCCGTCCGGTGGCTGCAACACCAGGGTCACGCCGATCAGGGCATCGCCCAATTGGGACTGCAGGTTGGCGGCCCAGGCCTTGAGGTCGTAGGCGGCCAGTTCGGTGCTCGAGCACGTGGCGGTCGAGCAATCCCGGTTTGCGGCAGTCAGCTCGTTCTGCGACAGGGTCACCCCGCCACCGCTGGCCGGCGTGACGCTCACGGTCAGCGCGGTGGTGCGGCCCCGGGCCAGCCCACGCCAGTAGGCCGGATTGCCCTCCATGGCCGCGGCCAGGCTGGCGGCCGACAGCGACACCAGCGAGCGCTGTCCGGACGAATATGTGCTCTTCAGGACCAGGGCCTGGGTCTTGGCCACACCCAGCAGCCCCAGGCCCAGCACCAGCAGCGCGACCGCGGCCTCGAGCAGCGCATAACCCGCCTGCCGGCGACGCGTGGACCCGACACGGCAGGCCGCGTTCATGTGCACGCGCTCCCGTCATACGCGCGCTCCTGCACGCGCCCCACGCGGTTGAGGACGACACAGCGCGTCGCCGCGTTGCTCACGGGGGTGGTGCGGATCGTCCAGGTCACGGCCGCGCCCAGGTTGAACGCAAAGCCGTCGCGGCTGAAGGTGACGCCTGAGGTGGTGTTGCTTGCGCTGACGACATCGCCGCCCGAAAAGCCGGGTTGCACGCGCACGATGCGGTCCCCGGTGTCGACCGCGCGGTTGGCATCCTGGTCGACAAAGAGGATCCAGCCGCCTTGCCAGGTGTTGGCCCCCGAGCATGACGTGCCGTTCGTGGACGCGCACAAGGTGACGGGCAACCCCTGACGCAAGGCCTCGGCCCGCGCCACGCGCATCGAAGCGGTGAGCGTGTTCATTTCAGTGAGCGTGCGATTGGCCTGTACGATCGGCTGGAACGCCGGCGCCGCCACGGCCATCAGAATGACGGACACCGTCAGCACCACCATCAGTTCGATGACCGTGAAACCACGGCACGCCGTCGGCCCGCCGCATGCGCGCCTGCCCGCCCGGCTTCGCGCCTTGTCCACCCACATCACCATCCTCGACACTGCAAGACTTCGCTGGAGTGTAAGGAACGATTTCACGAGCCGAGAAGTGCAAAAGACCGAAATCCGAGACTCTTCTTGTTGTTTAGGCGCAGCGCGCCCCGCCGTCCCCCACGCCGGACAACCGCGGGCGGAGGCCCGATGAGCCGGCGCATCCTGGGCATCGACCCCGGCCTGCAGACGACCGGCTTCGGTGTGATCGAGACCGATGGCCCGCGGCTGCGCTACCTGGCCAGCGGCACCATCCGGACCAAGGAAGCGGCCCAGGGCGACCTCCCCAACCGCCTGCGCCTGATCTTCGAGGGCGTGCGGGAGGTGGTCGCGCGCTATGAGCCGACCGACGCCTCGGTGGAGATCGTCTTCGTGAACGTCAACCCGCAGTCCACGCTGCTGCTGGGGCAGGCCCGCGGCGCCGCCATCGCGGGGCTGCTGTCGTTCACCACCTCACCCCAGGTGTCGGAATACACCGCACTGCAGATGAAGAAAGCGGTGGTGGGCCACGGGCATGCAGCCAAGGCCCAGATCCGGCACATGGTGATGCGGCTGCTGGAGTTGCCGCGCGAGCCGCACAACGACGCCGCCGACGCGCTGGGCCTGGCCATCTGCCACGCACACGCAGGCCACGCCATGGCGCAGATGGCCCGCATGACGGACCTCAGCCGCCGCACGCACGCCCAGATCAAGGGCGGGCGCGTGTACTGAGGCTCACTGCCCGTCCTTGATGAGCCGGCCGGACGCCGGCTGCACCGGCCGGGCGTTCATCGGGTAAAGCCGGCTGAACACGCCGATCTGCTGGCGCGAAACCCCGGCGGGTTGCTTCATCACCAGCCACAGCACCCCCTCGCTGCATGGCGGCGTGGTCAGCGAACCCATGTAGGTGTAGTACTGCCGCGCCTCGGGCAGCAGGCCGTTCAGGTCCAGCGGCTGCTGCGCTGCCTGCTCCAGGTGCTTTTCCAGCGGCAGGTTGTTCCACACCTGCTGCACCACCGGGTTGGCGGGCCCGGCGTCCAGCAGCACGGCCACCACGGCCAGGCGCCCTTCCGAATCCTTGTGCACCAGGTGCGCGACCATCTCGAACTGCCTGCCGTTGATGCGCTCCTCGCTGGGCCGGTGGAAATGGAACTGCAGCAGTTCATAGCGCCGACCACTCACGGTGATGCCGTTGCCCGCATCCACATTGACTTGCACCGTGTGGCCGTTGTCCGTCACCCGGAAGGCGCTGGGCCGGTAGTCGAACGCGATCGGGTCGAGCTCGACCGGGATGCCGTCGCGGATGTCGATGGGGCTCTGGCGCTTGCCCAGCATGCACTGGCGGTACTCGGGCTTGAGCTGCCCCCAGCTCTCCGGGCCCGTGGCGCCGCCATAGGCCCAGTGCACCTCGTGGCCGTGGGGGTCGACCACGCTGCCGCCGCCCGAGCCGGCCCGGGTGGGCGCCGCCTTGCTGGCCGTGGCACGGGCGCCGCGCACGGGCACGCGCACCACGGCCGGCCCTTCGCGCCGCGCGCGCACCTCGTTGATCTTCTGATCGATCATGTCGCGCAGCTCGGTCATGGAGACGTTGCTGGCCGCGCCGGATGCGGCCGGAGTCGCCTTGGGCACCGCCTGGGCCGCATGACCGTCACCGTGGGCCTCGGCCGCGTGGGCATCCGCCGCGTACGACAGCCCGATCGACAGCATGACGAGGCTGGCGTAGTACTTCAGGCGCTGGCTGGCGTGGCGGAGATCGAGGTCGGACATGGTGGGGATGTGAAAAGGGTCACTCCCCGGGTTGTCGGACGCCACCGCCCCGAACTTGAATGAGGCCGCCGCGGGCGATGCCTCATCGTGAAAAAAGTGTGAAGTCGGCCGATAGGCCGGATTCTGTGCAGTCCGTCGTCTTGCAACGCCGGACCGTGACCGCCATTCCTCTGGGCCGCCTGTCGCCAGAGCGGCTCGGTGCCACCTACCCGCACACTCCCCGGGCCAGGTCATCGTGTGCCTATTTGGTGTTGCTGCGCGTAGAGATTGCCCGTTTCACCCGAACCAGCCCGAAAGCCAGCCCGACTCGTCTCTGTTGCTCTGATCCTCACCTCGCGGTGGAGAGGTGTTACCTCCTACGCTGCCCTGTGCAGTCCGGACCTTCCTCCAGTGCGCCCTTTCGGGCCCCGCACCAGCGGCGGTCTGGCCGACTTCACCCGCGCATTATCGCCGCTGCAGCGCGATCCACGCGAACAGGCCCACCAACATCAGCAACAGCGAGGCCACCGCCAGCGCCACGGTGTCGTGCATCACCATGGGCACCACCACGCCGGCCACCACGCCGTTGGACAGCGCCCCAACAAAGGCCTGCATCGACGCCGCCATGCCGCGCCGGTCAGGGTAAAGATCCAGCACCATCAGCGTGACGACGGGCGTCATCATGGCCCAGCCCAGCGCATACAGGCCGATCGGGATGAGGGACCAGCTCACGTGCGCCGGCATCAGCATGTTGGCGGCCAGGTTCAGCACCGACACGGCCAGCATCACGCCCAGACCGATGCGGATCTGGCGGTCGCGTTCGATGCGCCCGGCCAGCCGCCCGCTGATCCAGGCGCCGCCCATGATGCCGCTGATGGTGCACAGAAAGAACCAGAAGAACTCGGTGGGTGCAAGGTGGAGGTGCTCGCCCAGGAAGGCCGGCGCCGCCAGCACATACAGGAACATGCCGTTGAAGGGCACGCCACTGGCCAGCGCCAGCAGCAGGAAGCGCGGGCTGGTGCCGATGGCCACATAGCCACGCATCAGGTTGCGCAGCACGAAGGGCTGCCGGTGCCCCACATGCAGCGACTCAGGCAGGAGACGCCAGTTGGCCACCCACAGCACCGCGCCCACGCCGGTCAGGAACCAGAACACCGCATGCCAGCCGAGATGGGCGAAGAGGAAGCCCCCGATGATGGGCGCGATGGCGGGCGCAATGCCGAAGAACAGCGTGACCTGCGACATCACCCGCTGCGCATCGGCCGGCGGGAACAGGTCGCGGATGACCGCGCGCGACACCACGATGCCCGCCCCGGTGGACAGCCCCTGCAGCGCCCGGAAGAACACCAGCTGCCCGATGCTGGTCGACAGCGCACAGCCCGCCGAGGCCAGCGTGAACACGGCGATGCCGGTCAGCACGACAGGCCGGCGGCCCAGGCTGTCGGACAGCGAGCCATGGAACAGGCTCATGAAGGCAAAGGCAAACAGGTAGGCCGACAGCGTCTGCTGGATCTGCACGGGCGTGGCCTGCAGGTCGGCCGCGATGCCCGAAAACGCCGGCAGGTAGGTGTCGACCGCGAACGGGCCCAGCATGCCGAGCGCCGCCAGCAGCACCGACAGCAGCCACATCGGGGCGCGCCACAGCGCCCGGGCGTCGGGGTGCATGCTCACAAGCCCGCCTGCTGCAGCGCCTGCACGAACACCTCGGGCTTCTGGAAGCCGACCACACGGGCTTGTGGCACCGGCTGCCCCTGCGCGTTCCAGAACAGGATGCCGGGCGGCCCGAAGAGCTGGAAACGCGCCAGCAGCGCGCGGTCGTCGTCGTTGTTCGCCGTCACATCGGCCTGCAGCAGCACCGCGCGCTGCACACGCTGGCGCACGCCCTCATCGCGGAAGGTCAGCTGCTCCATCTCGACGCACGACACGCACCAGTCGGCATAGAAATCCAGCATCACGGGCCGGCCTTCGGCCGCGGCGCGCGCCAGGGCCGCATCCAGCTCGGCCACATTGCGCACGCGCTCGAACGGCAGCACGCTGCGGTGCGCCCCCACAGCGGCCTGCTGGCCCGTCACCTGGGCCACCAGCACCGGCCAGGCAGGCCGGGTCACCCAGGCGGCCATCACCAGCATCAGCACGCCGAACAGCGCCTTGACCGCCTTCATCCACGGCCCCGTGCGCGGCAGCAGCGTGCCGGCCGAAAGGCCCACGAGCAACAGCGGCACGCTCATGCCCCAGGCCATGGCGTACAACGCGCCGCCGCCCAGCCACACGTCGCGCGTCTGGCTGATATAGAGCAGCGCCCCGGCCAGCGGCGCCGACACACACGGGCTGACGATCAGCGCCGACACCACGCCCATGGCAAACACGCTCAGGAAACGCCCGCCGGGCAGGTGCTGCGTGCCCTCGCCCAACCAGCTCTGCACGGCCACCGGCAGACGCAGCTCGTACAGCCCGAACATGGACAGCGCCAGCAGCACCATCAATGCGCCAAAGCCCAGCACCACCCAGGGGTGCTGCAGGTAGGCGGCCAGGCCCTGGCCCAGCAGGCCGGCGGCCACGCCCAGGCCGGTGTAGACCAGCGCCATGCCCTGCGAATAGCTCAGCGCCAGCGCAAAGCCGCGCCCCCGGCTGACCCGCCCCTGCTGCCCCACGATGATGGACGACAGGATGGGCACCATCGGCAGCACACACGGCGTGAGCGACAACAGCAAGCCGGCCAGCAGGAACACCGGCAGAACCACCGCCAGCCGGCCTGAGGCGAGCGCCTGGCTCACCCGGTCGCCATCGGCGTCCACGGGTGCCGGGGCGGCCGCAGGCGATGGCACGGCGGGCACCGTCGCACTGCCCAGCAGGCGACCGCCCCCCGGCGCGGCCAGCGCCACCGAGCCCCCCGCCGGGCGCACGCCCTGCAAGGCGCCATCCGGCCCGATCTGGAGTTCGTAGCGCCGGGTCTGCGGCGGGTAACACAGGCCGGCATCCGCACAGCCCTGGTAGACGATGGTGAGCATGGGCTCGCCGCGCAGCCCGGCCGGCAGCGCCACTTCGCCCGAGACCGGGCCGTGGTAGACCTCCATCACCTTGTCGAACGTGGCGTCGTGCTTGGACTCGCCCGGCGGCAGACGCCAGCTCAGCGCCTCGGGTGCCGCCCGTTCACCGGCCTGCAGGCGGGCCTCGAAGCGCTCGCGGTAGAGATACACCCCAGGCACCTGCGCGATGTCGACGCGCACGGCCTGCTTGCCGGCCACGCCCACGCTCGGCCGGAAAGCCTGGTCGGCGGGCAGGAAATCCTCGGCGCGCACGCCCTGCGGCCAAAGGGCCACCATGATGAGGGTCAGACAGAGCAGCACGACCGCGACGCCCTGCTCCACAAGGCGGCCGCCGCGCATCAGAATCGGTGTTTGCAGCATGGCACGCATTCTGCCCGGCCCGCGTCGTATGCTCTCAGGCGCTTTGTGCATAAGGTCTTTATGACCGCGGAGAGAACCACCATGAAAGCCTCATCCATCCTCGACACCATTGGCCGCACCCCTCACGTCCGCATGAACCGCCTGTTCGGCGCGGCGCCCGAGGTCTGGATCAAGGCCGAACGCGCCAACCCCGGCGGCTCGATCAAGGACCGCATTGCCCTGGCGATGGTGGAAGACGCCGAACGCAGCGGCGCGCTCCAGCCTGGCGGCACCATCGTCGAGCCCACCTCGGGCAACACCGGCATCGGCCTGGCCATGGTGGCCGCGGTCAAGGGCTACCGCCTCGTGCTCGTCATGCCCGACAGCATGTCGATCGAACGCCGTCGCCTGATGCTGGCCTACGGCGCGCAGTTCGACCTCACGCCGCGCGAGAAGGGCATGAAGGGTGCGATCGAGCGTGCCAAAGAGATCGTTGCCACCACGCCCGGCGCCTGGATGCCGCAGCAGTTCGAGAACCCGGCCAACATCGCCGTGCACGAACGCACCACGGCCCAGGAGATCCTGGCCGACTTCCCCGAAGGCCTCGACGCCCTGATCACCGGCGTGGGCACCGGCGGCCACCTCACGGGCTGCGCAAAGGTGCTCAAGGCCGCCTGGCCACAGCTCAAGGTGTTTGCGGTCGAACCCAAGGCGTCGCCCGTCATCTCGGGCGGCAGCCCCGCGCCGCACCCCATCCAGGGAATCGGCGCCGGCTTCGTGCCGGTCAACCTGCACACCGACCTGCTTGATGGCGTGATCCAGGTGGAAGCCGAAGACGCCCGCGAGTACGCGCGCCGCGCTGCCCGCGAGGAAGGCATGCTGGTCGGCATCTCTTCCGGCGCCACGCTGGCCGCCATCGCGCAGAAGCTGCCCGAGTTGCCCGACGGCGCCCGCGTGCTCGGCTTCTGCTATGACACGGGCGAGCGCTACCTGTCGGTGGAAGGCTTCCTGCCCGCCTGAGGTCTCACCCCCTGCTTTCCGGGCTGCCGCAGCCCGGCCTTGCCATGCCCCGACGCTTCGGCCGCCTCGATGCGGCCCACTCACCCTGGCCGATGCTGATCGCGCTGACCGCCAGCGTGCCGGCCTTTTACGACTCCATGATGCCGACGCCGGCCACCTGGGCAACCTGGATGTACCTGCTCAGCGGCACGGTCGTGCTGGTGTCGGCGTGGCGGGTGAGGCGGGCGCTGCAGGCACCGGGCCCCGCGGTCAACGAGCAGAGTCACACGTGGGGCCACCACCCCATGGAGTTGCGACTCGACTGGTTTCTGGGCGCGGCCCTGCTGCTCAACGCGGTGCTGCCGCAGAGCAATGAGTCGGAACCGGCGCTCATCTGGCGCCTGGCCATCGCGGTGCTGATGCTCTATCGGCTGTTGAAGATCAGCAAGCCGCTGTTCACCGAAACGGGGCTGGCCCGGTTGCTGGGCATGGGCGCCACCGTCATCGGCCTGTGCGGCATCGGCTTCTACTGGCTCGACCCGGGGGTGACCTCGCTGCACGAGGGCCTGTGGCTGGCGTTCTCCACGGCCGCCACGGTGGGCTATGGCGACGTCGTGCCGAGCAGCACCGCCTCGCGTGTGTTTTCGGTCTTCGTCGTGCTGCTGGGCTATGGCCTGCTGTCGCTGGTGACGGCCAGCATCGCGGCCATGTTTGTCGGCACGCAGGAACGCAAGGTCGAGCGCGACATCCTCCGCGACATGCACGCCCAGATCCGCTCGCTGCGCCAGGAGATCACCAGCCTGCGCGACGAGGTTCATGCGCTGCGGGCAGGGCGGCCCGCCCCACCCGACACCCCAGAGAGCCCCTGAGCCGCCCCGGATCAGCGCAGACGCCAGTGCAGCGTCTCGCCACCGCGCAGCGGCTTGATCACGGTCTCGCCGAAGGGCAGGCTTTCCGGCACCACCCAGTCCTCGCGGGCCAGTGTGATGCGGTCGGTGTTGCGAGGAAGGCCGTAGTAATCCGGGCCATGGAAGCTGGCAAAGCCCTCCAGCTTGTCGAGCGCACCGGCGGCCTCGAAGGCCTCGGCGTACAGCTCGATGGCGCACGGCGCGGTGTAGCAGCCGGCGCAGCCCGAGCTGTGCTCTTTCAGGTGCGAGGCGTGCGGCGCGCTGTCGGTGCCCAGGAAGAACTTCGTGCTGCCGCTGGTGGCGGCCTGCACCAGCGCCACGCGGTGCTCCTCGCGCTTCAGGATGGGCAGGCAGTAGTAGTGCGGGCGCACGCCGCCCATGAAGATGGCGTTGCGGTTGTACAGCAGGTGCTGCGGCGTGATGGTGGCGCCCACGAAGCGGTCGGCCTCGGTCACGTACTGCGCGGCCTCCTTGGTGGTGATGTGCTCGAACACCACCTTCAGCTCAGGGAAGTCGCGGCGCAGCGGGATCAGCTTCTCGTCGATGAAGGCCTTCTCGCGGTCGAACACGTCCACGTCGCTGTCGGTCACCTCGCCGTGCACGCACAGCACCAGGCCCTCGCGCTGCATGGCTTCCAGCACCTTGTAGGTCTTGCGCAGGTCGGTCACGCCAGCGTCGCTGTTGGTGGTGGCGCCGGCCGGGTAGAGCTTGAAGGCCACGGCGCCCATGGCCTTGGCGCGGGCCGCCTCTTCGGCCGGGGTGTTGTCCGTCAGGTAGAGCGCCATCAACGGCTCGAAGGTCACGCCGGCCGGCACCGCCGCGCGGATGCGGTCGCGGTAGGCCACCGCCTGCTCGGCCGTGGTGATCGGCGGGCGCAGGTTGGGCATGATGATGGCGCGGGCGAACTGCGCCGCCGTGGCCGGCACGACCGAGGCCATGGCCGCGCCATCGCGCACATGCAGATGCCAGTCGTCGGGGCGGGTCAGGGTCAGCGTGGCGGGCGCGGTGGCAGTCATGGCAGAGCGGTTTGGGGTGTGAAATCAGCCGCCATTTTCGCACCGCCGCCTGCCCGCGGTGCCGGTAGGATGCCGACAAGGCCGCCATTCGAGCGGCCGCATCAGGAAGGACCATGACGACGTTTTCTTCTCCCTCCCGTGTGGGCCCGGTGTTCAAGGGCGCGCTGCTCATCGGCGGCGCGCTGTTCGCGCTGTCCATCCTCAACCCCGTGGTGGTGATCACCGCCGGCGAGCGCGGGGTGAAGACCACCTTCGGCAAGGCCGACGACGCGGTCTACGATCCCGGCATCCACTTCAAGGTCCCGCTGGCGCAGTCCATGCACCTCATGGACGTGCGCATCCAGAAGGGCGAAGGTGAAGGCGACGCCGCCTCACGCGACCTGCAGTCGGTGCACACACGCATTGCCATCAACTACCACCTCGACCCGCACCGGGTGGTGGACGTGTTCCGCACCATCGGTCCCAGCACCGACATCGCGGCCGACCGCATCATCATCCCGGCCGCGCAGGAGGCGGTGAAAGCCGTCACCGCGCGCTTCACGGCCGAAGAGCTGGTCACGCGGCGCACCGAGGTGCGCGACGCCATCGGCGACCTGTTGAAACAGAAGATGGCACGACACGGCCTGGTCCTCGATGAATTTGCCATCGTGAACTTCGCGTTCTCGCGATCGTTCGCCGAAGCCATCGAAGCCAAGGTCAAGGCCGAACAGGAGAAGCTCAAGGCCGAACGCGACCTGCAGCGCATCGAGGTGGAGGCCAAGCAGAAGGTGGCGTCGGCCAGGGCCGAAGCCGACGCGCTGGCCCTGCAACGCCAGCAGGTGACGCGCGAACTGCTGGAGTTGCGCAAGGTGGAAAACGAGCGGGAGGCCATCCGCAAGTGGGATGGCAAACTGCCCAACGTGACGGGCGGCACCGTGCCGTTCATCCAGGTCAAGCCCGATTGAACAAGGTTGGCGGCTGCGGGCTGCCGGCCCAGGAGTACCGCCCATGGCCATCCTTCGCCGTCCATCCTCTTGCCGCGTCGCCCTCATGGGCAGCTTGGCCCTGTCGGTGCTGGCCGGGTGCGTCAGCGCCCCGGCGCCCGACACCGCCGCACGGGCGTCCCACCTCGAGACCCCCGCCCCGCGCATCGAGCGCAAGGAGCTGATCGTCGGCGTGACCGACGACAACGTGCTGGTGACCTTCAACGGCAGCGCGCCCGAGCAGATCCTGAGCCGTCAGCCGCTGCAGGGGCTCGCGCCGGGCGAGGCCCTGGTGGGCATCGACTACCGCGTCGCCAGGGGGCTGCTGTACGGGCTGTCGACGCAAGGCCGCCTGTTGCGCATCGACCGGGCCTCGGGCCAGACCACGCCCATCGGCGAGCCGATCACAATGCCGGCCGGCGCCCGTGTCGGCTTCGACTTCAACCCGACAGTGGACCGCATCCGCGTGGTGACCGATGCGAGCGCCAACATGCGATTGCACCCGGACACCGGCGCCGCCGTGGACGGCAACCCGCAGCAGCCGGGCGTCCAGCCCGATGGCGCGCTGCGTTACGCGCCGGGTGACCTGCTGGAGGGCCGCCCCGCACGCATCGTCGCGGTGGGCTACACCTACAACGCCGACAACGACAAGATCACCACGAACTACGCGATCGACGCACAGACGCGCCACCTGTCCATCATGGGCTCGCTGGAGGGCACACGACCCGAGGTTTCGCCGAACACGGGCCTGATGCGCTCGGTGGGGCCGCTGGTCATCGACGGATTCGACGACGCCGCGTTCGACATCGCCGACACCAACAACCGGGCCTACCTGGCCACCCGCCGCGGCGTCGACCGGGCCACGCGGCTGTACGAGGTCGATCTGAAGTCGGGCCAGGCCCGCTTCATTGGCGGCGTGGGCCAGGGCGTGGTGCTGCGCGGCATGGCCATCGAGCCCTGACCCCGCCACTGCGGGGCTGGCTCAGGCCTCGTGCTGCTGCAGCCGCCACATCTGCGCGTAGCGGCCGTTCGCGGCCAGCAGCTGCGGGTGCGTGCCGCGCTCGATGATGCGGCCCTGCTCCATCACCAGGATCTCGTGCGCGTGCACGATGGTCGACAGCCGGTGTGCAATCACCAGCACCGTCTTGCCCTGGCCGACCGCGGCCAGCTCGGCCTGGATGGCGCGCTCGTTGGCCGAATCGAGCGCCGACGTGGCCTCGTCGAACACGAGGATGGGCGGGTTCTTCAGCAGCGTGCGGGCAATGGCCACCCGCTGCTTTTCGCCGCCCGACAACTTCAGGCCCCGCTCGCCCACCATGGTGTCGTAGCCGCCGGGCGTGGCCAGGATGAAGTCGTGAATGTGCGCCGCCTTGGCCGCCTGCTCCACCTGCTCGCGCGTGGCATCGGGCCGGCCATAGGCGATGTTGTAGGCCACGGTGTCGTTGAACAGCACGGTGTCCTGCGGCACGATGCCGATGTGGCGGCGCAGGCTGTCCTGCGTGAGGCTGCGCACGTCGTGGCCATTGACGGTGATGCGGCCACCCTGCACATCGTAGAAGCGGTACAGCAGCCGCGCCAGCGTCGACTTGCCCGAACCCGATGGGCCCACCACCGCGACCGTCTGCCCGCCCGGGATCTCGAAGCTCACGTCGTGCAGGATGGGCCGTGCCGGGTCGTACGCGAACTGCACATGGTCGAAACGCACGGCGGGGGCCTGCTGGTCCTTGATCAGCAGCGGGCGCGCATCGGCCGCATCGGCCACCTCCCGCTCGCGCGCCATCAGCGTGAACATCTTGTCGAGGTCGGTGAGCGACTGCTTGATCTCGCGGTAGATCACGCCCAGGAAGTTCAGCGGGATGTAGAGCTGGATCATGAAGGCGTTGACCATGACCAGGTCGCCCACCGTCATGCGGCCGTCGACCACCCCCTGCGTGGCACGCCACAGCATGGCGATCAGGGCCGTGGCGATGATGGTCTGCTGCCCCGCGTTGAGCAGCGACAGCGTCTGCTGCGTGCGCACGGCCACCTTGCGCAGGCGCTCCAGGGCCTCGTCATAGCGCCGGCCTTCAAACGCCTCGTTGTTGAAGTACTTGACGGTCTCGTAGTTCAGCAGCGAATCGACCGCGCGCGTGTGCGCCTTCGAATCGAGCTCGTTCATCTCCCGCCGGAAACGGGTGCGCCACGTCGTCACGCCCACGGTGAAGCTCACGTACAGCACCAGCGCGGCCACCGTGATCCACACGAACACCATGTCGAACTTCGCGCCCAGCAGCGTCAGCACCAGCGCCACCTCGATCACCGTGGGCACGATGCTGTAGAGCGAGTACGAGATCAGCGAGTGCACGGCCCGCGTGCCACGCTCGATGTCGCGGGTCATGCCCCCGGTCTGGCGCTCGAGGTGAAAGCGCAGGCTCAGCGCGTGCAGGTGCGAGAACACCTCCAGCGAGATGCGGCGCGCCGCGCCCTCGGTGGCCTTGGCAAACACCAGCTCGCGCAACTCGGTGAACACCGACGTCGACAGGCGCAGCAGCCCGTAGCCCAGCAGCAGCCCGGCCGGCACGGCCAGCAGCGCCTGGGGGCTGCCTGCATCCGGCGCGAGGCGGTCCACCAGGTTCTTGAGCACGAGCGGCACGCTCACGTTGGCCAGCTTGGCGCCCACCATGAAGGCCAGCGCCAGCATCACCCGACCTTTGTAGGCCCACAGATAGGGCCAAAGACGCGCCAGCGTCTGGCGTTCGCCGTGCTGCGGGGCGGCGGGGGGCGAGCCGGCAGGGGTCTCGGCGGCGGGAACGTGTGCGTAACGGCGCATTCTGGAACAATCACGGGTCAGACCGAAGAAGCAGATTGTCTGCCTGATTGCCCATGACCGTCGTCCCCCGCCCCAACACCCTTCTGACCCCCACCGAGCTCCACCCCGACATGGAGCTCGTCATGCGGGTCATGCCCATGCCCAAGGACGCCAACGGCAACGGCGACATCTTCGGCGGCTGGATCATGGCCCAGGTCGATCTGGCCGGCTGCGTGCTGCCCGGCCGCGTCTCGCGCGGGCGCGTGGCCACCGTCGCCGTCAACGAGTTCGTTTTCCGCAATGCGGTGTCGGTGGGCGACCTGCTGTCGTTCTACGCCCGCATCGAATCGGTCGGCCGCACCTCGATGAAGGTGCATGTCGAGGTCTGGGCCGAGCGCCAGCCCACGGACCCGATCCTCGTGAAGGTCACCGAGGCGCACATCACCTACGTGGCCATCGACCTCGAAGGCAAGCCCCGGCCGGTGCCCGCAGCCTGAGGCCGTCTGCGGCTTGCGACAGGTCAAGCCATGGCCCATCGCACCGCGGGCGACGCCACCCTGTCGCCGGGCGCACACCGCCGTCTGTGCGACCATGTCGCCCTTATGGAAGCGCTCACCTCGACCTCCCTCGATCAGGTTCCTGACGCCTTGCGCCAGCAAGGCTGGGCCCTGCTCCGCCCTGCCGTGCTGCTCGACTGGTTGCACAGCGACGCGGCCACCGCCGACGCTCTGCACGCCAGCTGGAACGACCTGCCGCCCGACCAGCACCTGCGCGACGGCGGGCATTACCGCTTCCGCCGCCACAGCTGCTTCACGCTCGACACCGCCGACGGCACGCTGACCCAGGTGCCGCACCGCGCGCACTGGCAGCCGGTCACCTACAACGCACTGCACGGCGGCTTCGAGCGCTGGTTCGAGCCCGTGGCGCCCGACGTCTGTGCCCACCCGCTGTGGCAGGGCCTGCTGGCGCAGATCGGTCAGTTGCTGGCGCAGGCCAAGCCGGTCGACCGCTGGTACATCGAGGCCCACCAGTTCCGGGTCGACACCACCGGCGGCATCGGCCGACCCACACCGGAAGGCGCCCACCGCGATGGCGTGGACTTCGTGGCCGTGCTGATGCTCGAGCGCCATGCCATCAAGGGCGGCGAGACCCGGGTCTTCGAAGCCGACGGCCCCCGCGGCGTGCGCTTCACGCTGACCGAGCCCTGGAGCACCATGCTGATCGACGACGAGCGTGTGATCCACGAATCGACGCCGATCCAGCCCCTGGCCGATCACGGCTGGCGTGACACGCTGGTGCTCACCTTCCGCCAGGGCGGATTCCAGGGGCCCTGAGGGCCGGCCGCAGCGGCGGCGGCGTCAGGAGCGCCGCCAGTCCTTGCTCAGCAGGTGGCGGCCTTCGTTCTGGGCCACCACAACGCGGTCGCGTCCGGTACGCTTCGCGGCATACAGCCCTTCGTCGGCCCGGCCCAGCACGTGGGCCCAGTCCTCATCGGGCAGGCTGCTCGCCAGGCCCACACTCACGGTCAGCTGCAGCATGCCGCCCAGCGTCTCGACCATGATCTGCGAGACGGCCTGACGCAGCCGCTCGGCCACGCCGCGCGCGTCATCCAGGTCGGTGCTGCCCAGCACCACCAGAAACTCCTCGCCACCGATGCGGCCCACCCGGTCGCCGTCGCGCAGGTTGCTGCGCAGGCAGCCGGCCACACGCACCAGGGCCTCGTCGCCGATGGCATGGCCAAAGCGGTCGTTGATGGACTTGAAGTGGTCGACGTCGACCATCAGCAGGCACAGCGGCTGCCGGGCCTGTCGCCGATCGGCATGCAGGCCCTCGAGGTGGGCGAGGATGGCCCGTCGGTTGAGCAGGCCCGTGAGCGCGTCGCGGTCGGCCAGATCGGCCAGTCGGTGCTCCAGCGCCTTGCGCTCGGTGATGTCGAGGATGGTGCCCACCAGGCCGCACACGACGCCGTGCTCGTCGCGCACCGCGGCCTTGTAGAACAGCACGTGCAGGCGTTCGCCGTTCGGGCGCTGCACTTCGGCTTCGTAGCGTTGTTCGCCCCCGGCCAGCATCAGTGCCTCATCGGCCTCCTGGTAGACACGCGCCAGCTCCGGCGGCGACAGGTCGAACACCGACATCCCGAGCAGTTCATCGGGCCGCTTGCCCATCAGCTCGGTGAAGGCGCGGTTGCACCCCCGGTAGCGGCCGGCACGGTCCTTGAAGAAGACCGGCGTCGGCAGGGCGTCCAGCACGGACTGGACCAGGGTGGAGGGCAGACGGATGTCGAACAAGGCGGGCCAGACGGCAGCGCACCGCGCCACCAGATTGAAGACCGGAAACGCCCATTATGCGCGCGCGCCCCGCCTTTGACACCTCCGTGCCGAGACTTCCTTGGCATTCTGCCCACCGCCGGCGGCCGTAAGGCGCGACAGTTCGTGGACAGACCCTCTACAGGTCCGTCCAGCCTGGTCAGCACTTCGAGAAATCGGGCTTGCGCTTTTCCATCACCGCGCTGATCGCCTCGCGGGCGGCCGGGCCGCGCAGCAGGTCACCGAAGGACTGGAACTCGTCGATCATGGCCTGGGCCAGACCGGTCATCGGCTTCTTCATCAGCGCCTTCGTGGCGCGCAGCGAGGTGGCCGGCTTGGCGGCCAGCTTGGCAGCCTGCGCCTGGGCGTAGCCGTTCACTTCGTTGGGCGGCAGGATGCGGTTGACGAGGCCCATCTCCAGCGCCTCGTCGGCATAGAAGGCATCGCCCAGCAGCAGCTTTTCGGCCGCACGCTGGTAGCCCAGCAGCTGCGGCAGCAGCAGGCTCGAGCCGCCCTCGGCGCACACGCCCAGGTTGACGAACGGCAGGCTGAAGGCCGCGTTGTCACCCGCGTAGACCAGGTCGCAGTGCAGCAGCAGCGTCGTGCCGATGCCCACGGCCGGGCCGCACACAGCCGCCACCACGGGCTTGGGGAAGGTGCGCAGCGCTTCCAGGAAGCGCACCACCGGCGCGGGCTCAGCGCCCGGCGACAGGTCGGCCGGCTTGCTCAGGAAGTCGGCCAGGTCGTTGCCCGCGGTGAAGACCTCGACCGCGCCCTGGAACACCACCACGCGCACGGCGTCGTCCTGGGCGGCCTCGGTCAGGGCGTCGGCCAGCGCAGAGTACATCGCGGTCGTGATCGCGTTCTTCTTCTCGATGCGGTTGAAGGTGAGGGTCAGCACCGCGCCTTCGACGTGGGCGAGGATGGGATCGGACATGAGAGGTCTCCTGAAGGATGCGGTTCGAGAGGCAGGGGCCGGAATCAAGGCGCCATGTTAGGGCGTCAGGCGGCCTGCCGGGAGGGTTCGGCCGTGTCGGCCTGCGGTGTCACGCCCAGCCAGGCCAGGCTGTGTGCCCAGCCACGCGGGCCCGTGCGGGCGTGAAAGAAATCGAAGTGACCCACGCGCGCCGCCCCGATGTCCTGCGGACGCAGGTGGAGGTGGCGCACCGTGGTGCCGGTGTAGCCCGCGTGCACGGCGCGGATCCCGCGCGCGCTGGCCATCGTGTCGTCGGTGAAGAGCACGGCCGTGATCGGCTTGCGCACGGCGGCGTACGCGGCCACGACCTCGGGCCCTTCGCTGAACAGGAAGTCGGGGCTGGCGCACCAGCGCTTCCACTGCGCGACGATGCCGCGCGGCAGGTCACCCACCGCGTTGATCCGCCGCCCGGCGAAATAGCCGTGACGCGCCACGCTCAGCGGCACCACCACATGCCAGAACAGCCCCATCCACGGCCGCAACCGCGGCGCCAGATGGCGCGTGAAGCCGCTGCCGCTGCCCAGCGTCACGACGTGGTCGATCTGCGGGTGCTGCGGCACCATCCCGAACAGGATGCCGCCCATGCTGTGGCCGAACCAGCTGATGGGCAGACCCGGGTGGCGTTCGCTCACCAGCGCCATGATGGCCGGCGCATCGTGCCGCGCCCAGTCGGTCAGGCGGGCGCGGTAACGCTTCAGGTCGGCCGGGGCCGACTCGCCCATGCCGCGCCAGTCGAGCGTGTAGACCACGCAACCATGGCCGGCCAGCCAGCGTGCGTAGCGGTCGTAGAACGACTGCGGCACACCCAGCGCCGGCGCCACGATGACGGCGCGCTGCACCGTCGCCCCCTCCAGCGGCCGGTAGGCCCGGGCCGCCAGCGTGTGGCCATCGTCGGTGTGCAGGTGGAGGTGTTCGAGGTGTTCCATGGTGGCGAGGCGGTCAAGAAAAAGCCCGCACGGCGGCGGGCTTTCTCAGGCGTGCAGCACGGTGGGGCCGATTACAGGCTGTCCACGCGCTCGAAGATGCCGGCAGCGCCCTGGCCGGTGCCGATGCACATCGTCACCATGCCGTACTTGCCGCCGGTGCGACGCAGGCCGTGCACCACGGTGGCGGCACGGATGGCGCCGGTGGCACCCAGCGGGTGGCCCAGGGCGATGGCGCCGCCCATCGGGTTCACCTTGGCGCGGTCCAGCACGTGGCCCTTGCTGTCGAGGTCCTTCAGCACGGCCAGCGACTGGGCGGCAAAGGCTTCGTTCAGCTCGACCCAGTCCAGGTCCGAGGCCTTCAGGCCGGCGTACTCCAGGGCCTTGGGGATGGCTTCGATCGGGCCGATGCCCATGATCTCGGGCGGCACGCCCTTGACCGCGAAGGCCACGAACTTGGCCAGCGGCTGCAGACCATACTTCTCGCAGGCTTCCTTCGAAGCCAGGATCAGGCAGCCAGCGCCGTCCGAGGTCTGCGACGAGTTGCCGGCCGTGACCGAACCCTTGGCCGCGAACACCGGGCGCAGCTTGGCCAGGCCTTCCATCGAGGTGTCGGGGCGCGCGCCTTCGTCACGGGTGATGACCTTCTTGGAAACGGTCACTTCACCGGTTTCCAGATTCGGCGTGCGCACTTCGACTTCGATCGGGGTGGTTTCGGCGTCGAACCAGCCAGCCTGTTGGGCGGCGATGGCACGACGGTGCGATTCCACCGAGAAGGCGTCCTGCTCTTCACGGGTGACTTGCCACTGCTCGGCCACCTTCTCGGCGGTCATGCCCATGCCGTAGGCGATGCCGACGTTCTCGTCGACGTTCACCACGGCCGGGTTGAACGAGGGCTTGGAGCCGCCCATGGGGACCATGGACATCGATTCCACGCCACCGGCGATCATGACTTCGGCTTCACCGACGCGGATGCGGTCGGCAGCCATCGACACGGCGGTGATGCCGGCCGCGCAGAAGCGGTTCACGGTGGCACCGGCCACGGTCTTGGGCAGACCCGACAGCAGCGCGGCGATCTTCGCCACGTTCATGCCCTGTTCGCCTTCGGGCATCGCGCAGCCGATGATGGCGTCTTCGATGGCGGCCGGATCCAGCGAGGGAACCTGCTTCAGGGCGTTCTTGATGGTGGCGACCAGCAGGTCGTCAGGGCGGGTGTTCTTGAACACGCCACGGCCCGACTTGCCGATCGGGGTGCGGGTGGCGGCAACGACGTAGACGTCGCGGAGTTGCTTGGACATGTGTGTGTCTCCGATCGATCAGTTGCGGACAGGCTTGCCGGTCGACAGCATGCCCATGATGCGTTCTTGCGTCTTGGGGTTGTCCAGCAGCGTGCAGAAGTGCTTGCGCTCCAGGGCGTGCAGGTATTCCTCGCTCACCAGGGTGCCGGCATCGACGTCGCCGCCGGTCAGCACATCGGCGATGCACGAGCTGATGTAGTAGTCGTGCTGGCTGATGAAGCCGCCATCACGCATGTTGATCAGCGAGGACTGCAGCGTGGCCTTGACGCTGCGGCCCGCCACGGGGATCAGCTTCTTGGCCGGGGCGCGGTAGCCCGACTCGAACATGGCCTTGGCCTGGGCGATGGCCACGTGCAGGACTTCGTCCTTGTGCGGCACGATGACGTCGCCGTCGATCAGGTAGCCGAACTTGCGCGACTCGATCGCCGAGGTACCGACCTTGGCCATGGCCGCAGCTTGGAAGCCTTCCTTCAGGAAGCCCATCAGCTCGCCACCGACCTGGCCCGACACGCCCTTCGACGGTTCGAGCAACTCGGCTGCGCGGCGGGCCAGGTAGGCCAGGCCACCGCCGCCAGGGATCAGGCCCACGCCCACTTCGACCAGGCCGACGTAGGTTTCCATCGCGGCCACGCGCTTGGCAGCGTGCACGGCCAGCTCACAGCCGCCCCCCAGGGCCAGACCGTGCATCGCAGCCACGGTCGGGACGTTGGCGTAGCGCAGCGACAGCATGAAGTCCTGCAGCTGCTTCTCGAACGGAGCGATGGCCTTGCCGCCGCCCTGCATGAAGGCCGGCATCATCGACTGCAGGTCGGCACCGGCCGAGAACGGACCGTCCTGCGACCAGATCACCAGGCCCTTGTAGCCGGCTTCGGCCAGCTCCAGGCCCTTGGTCAGGCCCGAGGTCACTTCGGCCGAGATGGTGTGCATCTTGGACTTGATCGAAGCGATGACCACTTCGTCGTCCAGCGTCCACAGGCGGATGGCGGCGTCTTCGAACAGGGTCTTGCCGGCGGTGGCCGCCGACGGGGCGTTCGAGCCCAGCACGTTCTCGCGGAAGTACTGGCGCTCGTACACGGGCAGGTTGCGCACCGGCACGTACTTGCCCAGCTTCGGGGCCCACGAACCTTCGGCGGTGTGCACACCGTCGCGGCCGTCGAACACCCAGGCGGGCAGCGGCGCCTTCGACAGGGCCTTGCCGGCGTCGATGTCGGCCTTCACCCATTCAGCGACCTGCTTCCAGCCGGCTTCCTGCCACAGCTCGAACGGGCCTTGCTTGGCACCGAAGCCCCAGCGCATGGCGAAGTCGATGTCGCGGGCGGTCTCGGCGATCGATTCCAGCGTGACAGCGGCGTAGTGGAAGGCGTTGCGCAGGATGGCCCACACGAACTGGGCGTGCGGGTGGCTCGACTCGCGCAGCGCCTTCAGGCGCTCGGCGGCCGGCTTCTTCAGGATCTTGCTGACTTCGTCGTCGGCCTTGCCGCCGGCGGCACCGTACTCACCCGTGGCAGCGTTGAACTGCAGGATGGTCTTGCCTTCCTTCTTGAAGAAGCCCTGCTTGGTCTTCTGACCCAGGAAGCCCTTCTCGATCAGGGTGGTCAGGGCAGCGGGGGTTTCGAACGCGCCGTTGAACGGGTCGTCCTTGGCACCGTTCTGCAGCGTCTTGATGACGTGGGCCATCGTGTCCAGGCCCACCACGTCGGCGGTGCGGAAGGTGGCCGACGAGGCGCGGCCCAGCTTCTTGCCGGTCAGGTCGTCGACGACGTCATAGCCCAGGCCCGAGCGCTCGACTTCGCGGAAGGTCAGCAGCATGCCGGCCACGCCCACGCGGTTGGCGATGAAGTTCGGGGTGTCGTAAGCGCGGATGACGCTCTTGCCCACGGCCGAGGTCGAGAAGGCTTCGAGCTGGTCGACGACTTCCGGCTTGGTGTACTCGGTGGGGATCAGTTCCAGCAGCGCCATGTAGCGCGGCGGGTTGAAGAAGTGGATGCCCAGGAAGCGCGAACGCAGCTGCTCGGGCAGCACGTTGGCCATGGCGGTGATCGACAGGCCCGACGTGTTGGTGGCGAGGATCGCGTTGTCGTTCACGAACGGGGCGATCTTCTTGTAGAGGTCTTCCTTCCAGTCCAGACGCTCGGCGATGGCCTCGATGATGAGGTCGCAGCCGCGCAGGGCTTCCAGGTGCTCTTCGTAGTTGGCCTGCTGGATCAGCGCGGCGTCTTCGGCCACGCCCAGCGGTGCCGGCTTGAGCTTCTTGAGGTTTTCAACGGCCTTGGTGACGATGCCGTTCTTCGGGCCTTCCTTGGCAGGCAGGTCGAACAGCACGACCGGCACCTTGCAGTTGACCAGATGGGCCGCGATCTGGGCACCCATCACGCCGGCGCCGAGCACGGCCACCTTGCGGACATTGAATCGACTCATGTTTTCTCCTGGCAGAGATTTTTGGAAAGGAGGAGAGAGGCTGAAGGGCGCACCCCGTGCGGAGCACGCCCTTCATCGGGTGCCTGTCGGTCAGAACAGGGCTTCTTCCATTTCGGTCAGCGGCTTCAGACCGGCCTTGGCCGTGATCATCAGCGTTTCGACTTCAGGCATCAGCTTGGCGAAGTAGAAGCGGGCGGTGGCCAGCTTGGCCTTGTAGAAGGCGTCGCCGGTGGCCTGCTTTTCAAGCGCGATCTGGGCCATGCGGGCGAAGAAGTAGGCGTAGACCATGTGGCCGACCACGCGCAGGTAGTCGACGGCCGCGGCGCCCACTTCGTCCGGGTTCTGCATGCCCTTCATGCCGATTTCCATCGTGAAGGCCTGCACCTTCTGACCCAGGTCGGCCAGCGGCTTGGTGAACTCCTGCATGGCTTCGTTGTCGGCGTTTTCCTTGACGAAGCGGCCCACCACCTTGCCGAACTTGGTCAGCTTGGCGCCGGCATCGCCCAGCACCTTGCGGCCCAGCAGGTCCAGCGACTGGATGGTGTTGGTGCCTTCGTAGATCATGTTGATGCGCGCATCACGGACGAACTGCTCCATGCCCCACTCGTGGATGAAGCCGTGGCCGCCGTAGACCTGCTGGCAGTGCACCGTCGAGATCCAGGCGTTGTCGGTGATGAAGGCCTTCACGATCGGGGTCAGCAGCGCGACGATGTCGTCGGACTCCTTGCGCACGGCTTCGTCCGGGTGGTTGTGGGCCTTGTCCAGCTCGATGGCCACGTAGTACACCAGGGCGCGGGCGCCTTCGGCGTAGGCACGGGCGGTCAGCAGCATCTTGCGCACATCGGGGTGCACGATGATCGGGTCGGCCGCCAGGTCAGGGCGCTTCGGGCCCGACAGGGCACGCATCTGCACGCGGTCCTTGGCGTAGTTGACGGCGTTCTCGTAGGCGACTTGCGTCAGGCCCAGCGACTGGTTGCCCACGCCCAGACGGGCGCCGTTCATCATCACGAACATGGCGGGCAGGCCGCGGTGCGGCTGGCCGACCAGGGTGCCGACGGCGTCTTCCAGCACCATCTGGGCGGTGGCGTTGCCGTGGATGCCCATCTTGTGCTCGAGGCCACCGCAGTAGATGCCGTTGCGCGCACCCAGCGAGCCGTCGGCGTTCACCAGGAACTTCGGCACGGCGAACAGCGAGATGCCCTTCGAACCCGCAGGCGCGTCCGGCAGGCGGGCCAGCACCAGGTGGACGATGTTGTCGGCCATGTCGTGCTCACCGGCCGAGATGAAGATCTTGGCGCCGGTCAGCTTGTAGGTGCCGTCGGCTTGCGGCTCGGCCTTGGTGCGCAGCAGGCCCAGGTCGGTGCCGCAGTGCGGTTCGGTCAGGCACATCGTGCCGGTCCACTCGCCCGAGGTCAGCTTGGGCAGGTACATGGCCTTCTGCTCGGCCGAACCGTGGGCTTCCAGACAGGCGTGGGCACCGTGGCTCAGACCGGGGTACATGGTCCAGGCCTGGTTGGCCGAGTTCAGCATCTCGTAGATGGCCTGGTTGACCAGCAGGGGCAGGCCCTGGCCGCCCCACTCCGGATCGGCCGACAGCGCCGACCAGCCGTTTTCGGTGTACTGCTTGTAGGCTTCCTTGAAGCCCTTCGGGGTCGTGACCTCGTGGGTTTCCTTGTTCAGCGTGCAGCCTTCGACGTCGCCCACCAGGTTCAGCGGAGCCAGCACTTCGGAGGCGAACTTGCCGCCTTCTTCCAGCACCGCGTTGACGGTGTCGGCGTCCAGATCGCCATAGGCGGGGATCTTTTTCAACTCGTCAACGCCACCCAGCAGCTCGTGGATCACGAATTGCATGTCGCGCAGGGGGGGGGTGTAGGAAGGCATCGTGAAGCTCCTCGGTCAGAAAGACACTTGAATAAACCTGATCTGGCCAGGCGATGGGTTCAGCGGGACACCGGTGCGGATGACGCCGCCGCGGTGGATGGTTGGTATGGCAAGGGGTTGGGTGCACCCTGTGCGTAGTACTGCACCACGCGGTCGAAAGCGACGCGGGCGCGCTCGATGGCCCCCGTCGACCGCAGGAAGCGGGCGTCGTGGTGCAAGGAGAGGATGAGGCCGTGGATCTCGAACTGCATCTGCATCGGATCCGTGTCGGCACGCAGGTGGCCCATCTCGATGGCCATGCGGATGGCGCGCACCAGCGACGTGTGCCAGGTGACGACCATGCCGGCCAGCGCGTCGCGCACAGGGCCGGGGCGGTCGTCGAACTCGACGGCACCGCTGATGTAGATGCAGCCGGAATCGATTTCGGTGGCGACCTTGGCCACCCAGTTCTCGAACAGGGCACGCAGGCGCGGCAGGCCACGCGCCTGCTGGATGGCCGTCTTGAAGACCTCTTCCTCGAAGCGGGCGTGGTACTCGCGGATCACCGAGATCTGCAATTCTTCACGTGAGCCGAAGTGGGCGAACACGCCGGACTTGCTCATGCCGGTGACTTCAGCGAGCGCGCCGATCGACAGGCCTTCGATGCCCATCTGCGAGGCCAGGTTCAGGGCCGCGTCGAGGATGGCTGCGCGCGTCTGCTGCCCCTTGGCGGCACCACGCCCACGCTCGCGCCCAGACTCGGCGGCGTGTTTGGTGTCGATGGGCGGCGGGACGGACACAGGCGGGCTCCTTCAAAAAAATACGAACGGTCGTGCTAAATCGAACGACCGTGCTATTTTGCAGAAAATGATGACGGCTGTGTGAGTCCGCCCCAATTTTTTTTGGGGATTTGTCGTGCCGGGGTGCATCGCCTTGCTGGCGGTGCGGTTGCGCGGCCTCAGGGTTCTCCACAGGGTCCCCGCCATCTGCAGGGCCGTGCGTGCTTGAGAATGTCACGCAAGGTCTCTATGCTGTATCGCACCAATGCCTTACTGGAGGCTGCATGGACGTGCTGCAACTTGACGTGTCAGGCCGTCCGCAGGCTTGGCTGTCGGCCAAGGAAGCGGCGGTGGTGTATGCGAGCGACGGTGTCGCGTGGACGCTGGGCGAGCCCTTCATGGTGCTGCGCGGCGGCATCCAGCGGCTCACGGGTCTGCAATCGCGGCTGGCCCTGCACCCCATCGTGGCGGTGCACGGGGCCGTGCCGAGCCGTGCGTGGCGGCAGCAGCCCGCGCTGAGCAACCCGAAGCTGTTTGCACGCGATCGGCAGATGTGCGCTTACTGTGGCGGGCACTTCGCGCTGGATCACCTCACGCGTGAGCACATCGTGCCGACCTCGCGCGGCGGCCACGACACCTGGATGAACTGCATCACCGCGTGCCGGGGGTGCAACGGGCGCAAGGGCAACCGCACGCTGCACGAACTCGGGTGGTCGCTGTACTACCTGCCCTATGTGCCCAGCCTGCATGAGGACATGATCCTGCGCGGGCGTCGCATTCTGGCCGACCAGATGGAGTTCCTGCTGGCCTGCGTGCCGGCCCACAGCCGCCTGCGCCAGAACTGAGTCAGAACGGCGTCGGTGGCGCGGCCGCCACGCCCGGCTGCCGCTCAGCGGGCGCGCAGCCCGTCGAACGTGGTGGCCATCACCCAGTCGATGATGCGCTCGTCAGGGTGTCCGCCGGCCTTGAGCACGGCCAGAACCGGATCGCAGGCGCGCGCAAACAGCGTGTAGAGCACCACCTCGGGCGGCACGGTGGCGCCCAACTGCCCGGCGGCCTGCGCCTGCAGGATCCAGCCGCTGAGGCGCTCGCTGACGCCCAACAGCAGCGTCATGTAGTCCATGTCGGCCATCAGGGCCGTGCGCAACGAGGAGTTCTGCGAAGGCAGCGAGGGCATCTCGCCAGCCAGCTGCACACCCATGGTCCAGCGCACCACGGCCTGCAGCCGGCCCAGGGGGTCGAGCTCGGTCAGCGCCTCGACACGGTCCAGCTCGAAACGGGCGCGGTTCAAGAGGCGCTTCATCGCCGCCGCCGCCAGCGCTTCCTTCGAGTCGAAGTGCTTGTAGAGGCTGGCCTTGGCGATGCCAACCTCGGCGGCCACTTCATCCATCGTCATCAGGTCGAAGCCCTTGCCCGCCAGAAGCCGGTTCACGGCATCCACGATGGCGTCTTCGCGCGCCTGGCGTACCTGCTGACTGAAAGGAAGACGGGCCATGGCGTGATTGTAGGCACGCTGCTCAGACGCGCCGCGGACCGGCAATGCCCCGGTCGATGCGGTAGCGGGCCTGGGTGCGCAGCCGCGAGTCGGGGCGGACCGGGTGCGGCGTGCCGCGGAATTCGATGTCGATCTGGCGCGGCGTGACGTCCAGCACCACGTAGCCGCGCTGGTCGGCACGGGCGTGCAGCATGTCGGGGTTGCCGCCCTTGAGCCAGGCGGTGACGATTTCGCTCAGGCCTTTGCTGGACACCGAGGTCGTCACCACCTCGCTGGCGATCACGGGCGAGGCGGTGTCCTCGGGATGCAGGCGCAGCTGGGCGGCCACATGGCGGTGGACATCGCCGCCCAGGCACACCACGTCGGGCACGCGAGGCTGGGCGATGGCCTGCATCAGGCGTTCGCGCGCTGCGGGGAACGCATCCCATCCGTCGCCATAGATCACGCGCCCGAACGGCGCCCGGATCGTGCCCGGCGCAACCTGGGTCGACTGAACGATGAACTTCCAGTCGACCGGGCTGGACGCCAGTTCCCAACTCAGCCAGTCGGCTTGCGCCCGGCCGATCAGATCGCGCCCCGGCGCGGCCAGCTCGGTGCAGTTGCGCACCAGCTTGCCGTTGAAGAGGCTCTGCGTGCGGCCGGTGCAGGGCGAAGGGTCACGGTGCTGCCGCGTGTCCACCGTCCAGAACGTGGCGAGGCGTCCCCAGTCATAGCGGGCGTGCATGCGCATCCGCGGGCCGGTCGGGGCGCGCGACGGCGAGATCGGCAGGTGCTCGAAATAGGCCCGGTAGGCGGCCGTCCGCACCGCGAGAAAGGTGTCGACATCGTCGATCTCGGCATCGCGGTCGCCGGTGTAGTCGTTGACCACCTCGTTGTCGTCCCAGGCCAGCAGCCAGGGGTGCGCCGCATGGCAGGCGCGCAGGTCGGCGTCCAGCTTGTAGCTCGCGTGGTGCACGCGGTAATGCGCCAGCGTGAAGTCGGCATGATCCCGCGGGAAGCGATGCGGGTGCCGGCGCACACGGTTGAACGACGGCACCGACGACGTGTAGATGTAGTCGCCCACGAAGACGACCAGGTCGACGTCGGCCGCGGCGATCTCGCGGTGGACCGTGAAGTGGCCCGCTTCATAGTGCTGGCACGACGCCAGCGCCACCCGCATGCGCGCCGGCCGGGCCTCGGGCGCCGGCGCGGTGCGGGTGCGTCCGACCGGACTGGTCTGGCCACCGGCCTCGAAACGGTAGTGGTAGCTGCGCCCCGGCTGCAGGCCCGAAACGTCGACATGCACGCTGTGCGCGGCCTCCGGCGAGGCCAGCGCCTGGCCGGACGCCACCACGTGCTCGAACCGGGCGTCGCGGGCCACCAGCCAGCGCACGGGCACGGCCGCGGCCGGCATGCCCCCGTCCGGCCTCAGGGGCTGGGGGGCGAGCCGCGTCCAGATCACCACCGACTCGGGCTGCACCTCCCCGCTTGCCACCCCCAGCGAAAACACCTCGCCCGGGGCGGTCCAGTCCGGCGCCTGCAGGGGCTGCGCCCGGGCACCGGGCCCAAAAAGCTGCTGCCAGGCCAGGGTGGCGGCCATGCGGCTGGCGTGGAGAAACAGTTGTCGGCGTTGCATGAAGCCGCCGATTATGCGGCGGGGTTTTCCCCAGCCCTCGCGTGCGCCGCACAGGCCGGGCACAATGACCTAAAGCCCAAGAGGAGACCCGCATGTCGACCCGCCCCTCCAGCCCTGCCGACGACGGCACGCCGAACCCCACCGACCGCCTGAATCCGTTTGCGGGCCTTGGCGCCGGCCTCGACTTCTTCCAGGACTGGATGAAGGCCGCCGGCAGCGCCATGCCGAATCTGCAGGCGGCCGCGGGCGCCGCACCCGCGGGCCTGCCCGCCTGGTCGCTGCCGACGCTCGACCCGGAAGAACTCGACAAGCGCATCCGGGACCTCAAGACGGTGCAGTTCTGGCTGGAGCAGAACGCCCGCATGATCGCCATGACCATCCAGGGAATGGAGGTGCAGCGCATGACACTGGCCACCCTCAAGGGCATGAACGTGTCGATGGACGCCGTGCGCGATGCACTGAAGGTGCGCCCCGACTCGCCGGCCAGCGGCGTGGAGGCCCCCGCTGCGCCGGACTGGATGGCCCGGGCACGCGCCTCGGCCGCGTCGGCAGACCGCCCGGCGGACGCCGCCCCCGTCGCCGAGCAGGCACCCGAATCGCCCGCAGCCGGGGCCGAGGCCAGCCGGTCGGCCGAGGCGTCGCCGGAACTCATCAACCCGATGCGCTGGTGGGACACCCTCACGCAGCAGTTCACGCACCTGGCCAACCAGGCCGCCGCATCGGCCATGCCGCCGGCGGCACCCGCGGCAGCCCAGGCCCCCCCCCAGGCCGCCGGCAGCGCACCGGCCCGCGACCGCAGCCGCACCGCCGACAAGGCGCCGCCCCGCAAGACGGCCGCGACCGGCTCGCCGCGCAGCCCTTCGCGCCCCGCAGCACGCCGTCGCGGCGACCCGCAGGCCGACTGACCCCTCACAGGCACGGCCATGCGATCTGCCCCGCTGCGCTTCCTGCACGCCCACGCCACCCACCCGCATCCCGAGCTGGCCCTCGAGATCGTCTGGGCGCAACTGGCGTCGCAGGGCGCGACCACGATGGAAGCCAGCCTCGGCTGGTGCTACCTCACCGAAGCGTATTCGGACCACGCCGAGGCCGTGCTCGACAGCCTGCGCGCACGCCTGCCGGGCGTCGCCTGGGTCGGGGGTGTGGGCATCGGCGTGCTGGCCACCGGGGTGGAGTACATCGACGAGCCGGCGCTGGTGGTGATGCTGTGCAACCTGCCAGCGGCCACTTTCCGCATCTTCCATGGCCGGCACCCGCTGCCCGGCGCGGCAGAACGGGTGATGGCGCAAGAGGGCGTGTGGCGCGCCCACACCGCGCAGGTGCACGCCGATGCCCGCACGGCTGACATGCCGGAGTTGCTCGCCGAGCTCGCGGAGCGCACCGACACGGGCTACCTCTTCGGCGGCCTGAGCACCGGCCGCCAGCACGCCCTGCACCTGGCCTTTGACCCGCACGATGGCCAGGACGAGGTCGGCGTGTGGGAAGGCGGGGTGTCGGGCGTGGCCTTCAATGCCGACGTCGACGTGGTCTCTCGGGTGACCCAGGGCTGTGAGCCGATCGGCCCCCGCCGCGAGGTCACCTCCGCCGACCGCAACCTGGTCTATGAGCTCGACGGCGAACCCGCCCTCACCTGCCTGCTGCGCGACCTGGGTGTCACCGCCCGGGTGGGCGGCACGGACTGGCAGCGCGAAGCCCTGCCCCGCATGCGGGCCACCCTGGTCGGTCTGACCGACGCCGGATCGGACCTGATGCAGCACGGACAGCACTTCGGCGCCGACACCCGCGTGCGGCACCTGGTGGGGCTGGATCCCGCTCGCCAGGGCGTGGCGGTGAGCGACTGGGTCGAGGAAGGCATGCAGCTGGCGTTCTGCCAGCGCCACGTGCAGGCCGCCCGGCAGGATCTGGTGCGGGCCTGCGCCGAGGTGCGCGAGGAGTTCGACCCGACGGAGTCACCCGGCCGCCAGATGGCCGGCGCGGTGTACATCAGCTGCTCGGGGCGCGGCGGGCCGCATTTCGGCGGGCCGCACGCCGAAATGGAGATCGTTCGGCACGCGCTGGGCGATGTCCCGCTGGTCGGGTTTTTCGCGGGCGGCGAGATCGCGCGCCGGCATCTCTACGGCTACACCGGCGTGCTGACGGTCTTCGGCAGCTGACCCCCTATCTGGGTGGTTCACCCCCCAAACACCACCCCAAGGGGGATTCCCCGGCATCGGGCCGCACCGGACACTGCATGCAGACCGCTGCGCGCCATGGCCCGTTCGAGCATGGCTGAGCCCACCCCAGGAGCCACCATGATCGCCCGTCCGTCCGCACAACGCATGCCCATTCCGTTTTCGGCGCCCGGCCTCGGCCCGGCCCCGTCGCCTGCCGCACCGCCCGTGGTCGCCACGACGCTGCTGCCTCGACGTTCACCGGTCACGGTGTCACTGGGCAACGCCCTGCCCCCGGTGCCCCCCGCCCATGCCCCCACGCGGTTCGCCCGCTTCACGGGGCAAGGCCGTTTAAGCGTGCGCTCCAGCACCTCCGGGCAGCACTACCGCTTCGTCGGACACGGCGACACACAGCCGGTCGACCCGCGTGATGTGCTGATGCTGCGCCGCATCCCCGACCTGCAACTCGGCGACTGAGCCCGGCCGCTCAGCCCTGCGGGGTGTGCGCCTCGGCCATGCGCAGCCGGGCGTTCTGGAGCGTCTCGATCGTGATCCGCCGCACCTCGAGCTTGCTGTGCTCGATGTGGGCGCGCAGCAGTCGCTGCGCCTCGTCGGCACGACGCCGGGTAACGGCACGCAGGATCTGCGCGTGCTCCTCGTACGTGGCCTCCACACGCTGCGGCTTGGTGAAATCCAGCCGGCGGATGATGCGGATGCGGTCGGTCACATCGGCGTGCACACGCGCCATCTCGGCGTTGCCCGCGGCCTCCACCAAGGCGGTGTGGAAGGCCTCGTCAAGACGGTCGATCGTCAACACGGTGTGCTGACGCTCGGCCTCGGGCACCAGCCACACACGGTTGAGCTCATCGAGCGAAGGACGCGGATCGGCCTCGCACAGGCGGACCACCGCGTGCGTTTCGAGCAGCATGCGCAGGTCGTAGAGCTGGTCGAAGGCGTTGAAATCGAGCGGGGCGACCTGCCACCCGCTCTTGGGGAACACGAGCAGGAACCCCTCGCGCTGCAGGCGTTGCAATGCCTGGCGCAGTGGCGTGCGGCTGACCTGCACACGGTTGGCCAGATCGCTCTCCGAGAACCGATCGCCCGGTAACAGCACGAAATCGAAGATCAGCTGCTTGATCTGGGCGTACACCCGCTCGGCCAGCGTGCCGGCAGACAGGGCGACAGACGGCGTGGACAGGGACGGAACGACCAGCGTCATGGGGACAGGGTGAAGGGGAGAAGCCGGATGCGGCTAAACAACCATGCTGGCACGCCCCGCGTCACTTCGCCATCCCTCGGAAGGGTCAAACGCGGGTCCCGCCCTCATTGCCCCCGCCCCCGCAGCACACCACTGATCGGCTTCATTCCGGCGTCACCACGGCGTGCCCCGGGAAAGCCTGCCCCTCGCTTCCGGGGGGAGGCCCCGGGGGCGATGGGGCCGGCTTGACACAGACGGTGCACCATGCGCTATAAATGCGCCTGAATTCGAACGACCGTTTCAAAAGACCGTTCGACACCCTCCCCTGACCCTGACCGAGGTGACGACCTATGCCGCAGTACAAGGCGCCTTTGCGCGACATGCGCTTCCTGCTCAACGAAGTCTTTGATTTCGAGGGCCACTTCAAGAGCCTGCCCAATGGCGAAGAAGCCTCGCCCGACATGGTGGACGCCATCCTGGAAGGCTGCGCCACCTTCTGCGAAGAAGTGCTGGCCCCGCTGAACCTGCCGGGTGACCTCGAGGGCTGCACGCTCAAGGACGGCGAAGTCACCACGCCCAAGGGCTTCAAGGAAGCCTATGCCGAGTACGTGGCCGGCGGCTGGCAGGGCCTGTCGCACCCCAAGGAGTACGGCGGGCAGGAGCTGCCCATGTCGCTCAACCTGCTCAAGGCCGAGATGATGGGCACGGCCAACTGGTCGTTCACCATGTACCCCGGCCTGAGCCTGGGCTGCATGAACACGGTGTTCCAGTTCGGCTCGACCGAGCAGAAGGCCACCTACATGCCCCCGCTGGTCAGCGGCGAATGGACGGGAACGATGTGCCTGACCGAGCCGCAGTGCGGCACCGACCTGGGGCAGGTCAAGACCAAGGCCGAACCCCAGCCCGACGGCTCCTTCAAGCTCACCGGCACCAAGATCTTCATCTCGTCGGGTGAGCACGATCTGGCCGAGAACATCATCCACATCGTGCTGGCCCGTCTGCCCGATGCGCCCAAGGGCACCCGCGGCATCTCGCTGTTCATCGTGCCGAAGTTCCTCGTCAACAAGGACGGCAGCGTGGGTGAGCGCAACGCGGTGCGCGCCGGTGCGCTCGAGCACAAGATGGGCATCCGTGCTTCGGCCACCTGCGTGATGAACTTCGACGGCGCCACCGGCTACATGATTGCCGAGCCCAACAAGGGCCTGGAGGCCATGTTCACCTTCATGAACACCGCACGCATCGGCACCGCCGTGCAGGGCCTGGCCCACGCCGAGTTGTCGTACCAGGGTTCATTGCCGTATGCCAAGGAGCGCCGCTCGATGCGGGCGCTGTCGGGCAAGAAGGACGCCGACCACCCGAACGACGCGCTGATCTGGCACGCCGACGTGCGCCGCATGCTGCTGACCCAGCGCGCCGTGGCTGAAGGCGCCCGCGCCATGATCTACGAAGCCGCCAAGCTGGCCGACCACATGGTGGCCGGCGTGGCCACGGGCGACCAGGCCAAGTACGAGGCCTACGACGACAAGCTGGGTTTCTACACACCCATCCTGAAGGGCTTCATCACCGAGATGGGCCTGGAATGCGCCAACCTGGGCATGCAGGTCTTCGGTGGCCACGGCTACATCAAGGAGCACGGCATGGAGCAGATCGCCCGTGACGCGCGCATCGCCACCCTGTACGAAGGCACGACCGGCATCCAGGCGCTCGACCTGCTGGGCCGCAAGACCCTGCTGCAGTCGCGCGGCAAGTGCATCTTCAACTTCACCAACGAGATGATCGCGCTGGCCAAGCCGCACCTGCTCGACGGCGACGCCGTCGGCGCCATGGCCCGCGCCTCGTTCAAGCGCGCGCTCGAGTGGAAGTGGATCACCGTCAAGATCATGCTGCGCGCCAACAAGGACCGCGACGTGGTCAGCGCCGCCTGCTACGACTTCCTGATGTACGCCGGCTTCGCGATGATGGGCCACTTCTGGCTCAAGCAGGCCATTGTGGCCAAGCAGAAGCTCGCCCAGGGCGGCAAGGAGTCGAAGGAGTTCTACACCGCCAAGCTCCAGACGGCCGAGTTCTTCTTCGAGCGCCTCGCCCCGCGCGCCAACGCGCACAAGAAGACCATGCTGTCGTCGACGCGCTCCATCATGCAGATGGACAACGAGCACTTCAGCTTCGTCTGACCTGGTGGTCGTGCCGCGGCGCGGGTCCTTCCATGGCCTGCGCCGCGCCCCATGCCTCCCTTGACATGACGACACCGACGATCTCGCAGCGTCGCTACAGCGGCGTGAGCGCCGATGAACGCCGGGCGCAGCGACACGAAAGGCTGCTGCAGGCAGCCTACGAAGTGTTCGGGGTGCACGGCTACCGGCTGACGACGATGCGCCTGATCTGCGCGCAGGCGCGCCTGGCAGACCGCTACTTCCACGAACACTTCGCCACCGTTCACGAGTGCTTCAAGCACGTGCACGATCGGACGACGATGGACGTGTCCATGGCGGTGGAGGAGGCCATCCGCAGCCTGCCCCCTGACCTGCTGACACGCGCCCGGGGGGCGCTGCAGACCTTCTTCGAGCAGATCCGACAGGACCCCCGTCGCGCCCGCATCCTCATTCAGGATGCCTCGAACAGTGGGCTGACCGCCGAGGACCGCGTGGCGCAGCAATACGCCTTCATCGTGGACCTGCTTCGCGCGCGGTTTCGCCAGAAGTACCCTGCCCTGCAGGGATACCCGAATATCGACCTCATCATTTCCGGATGCATCGGCATGGTGAGTCATACCACGATGCTGTGGATCGAGCGCGGTTTCGACCTTCCTGTCGAAACCCTGATCGATCACAACCTCTACGCGTGGACGGGACTGGACCAGTGGTTATCTTCCGCCAACGCCACGGCGCTCCAGAAAACCGCGTGAAGAAACTGATCGGCAGCATGAAAGTAAAAAACCCCGCATCTGCGGGGTTTTTTACTTTCCGCCGAACCAGCCGGCGAGTCACTCAGGGCGCTTTCGGAAAGCCCAACAGCACGGCAAACGTGTTGTAGAGCGGGCGCCCATAGGTGTTCCATTCCTGCTTGTGAATGGCGTCGATCAAGGCAATGCCGGTGGGCTTGAACAGGCCGAGCTCCGGGTCGAGGGCCGCGCCGCTGACTTGCTGAACTTCTTGGAGGGAAAGGGTTTTCATGATGTCTTCCGTTCTGGATTGAATAAAGGGCTTGCAGCCCAGGGCCGAATATGACGCACCCCGCGCCAGAATAAAACCCATCAATACCCGCAGACTTCTTTCAATCAGGAAAACAGAAATGACAGATCGAACAAGCGGAAGATAACCTGAAAGGATTAATCCAATCTGCCTGCGCACGGCTTTTATGCCCGTCACAACAGGAATGCATGGATATTCCCACCCCGGAATTCTTAACCCGCCGGGATACTGGGAAACGTATGCACGGAAACCGATTCAGGCTGTTTGTCGAGTGCCCTGCCCTTGTGCCCGTCCATCGGGCCCTCGGGTGCCTGCGCGGGCTTGGCCCGGCCGTGTGGGCCGGCAGCCTGCTCTGCGGCGTCCCCAGCTTCGCCCCCGCCCTGCAGCTCGACTGGCACCTGCGGCTGGCGCAGGCCCCCGTGGCGGCGGATGCGCCACCGCCGCGCTCAGGGGCCCCGGCCTGGGTACGCTGGCTGGACGCCGTCATCGACAACCCGGCGCTGGCAGAGGCCGAGGCTCAGGCCGACGCCGCGGAAGCGCGTCATCGCCGGGGCGCACGAGAGGCCACGTGGCCGCGCCTGGATGCCCAGGCCAGCGGGCAGCGCGGGCGGCAGGTCGGTGACGGTCGGGCGGTCGACGCGCCCGCGACCAGCCACAGCCTCACACTGAGCATGCCGCTGTGGCGCCCCGCCGAGCAACGGGAAGTCCAGGGCCTGCAGGCGACGGGACAGGCCACTCGCCTACAGGCCCTGGCCACCCGGTCCGAGCTGGCCCTTGGCGTCAGCCAGGCCTACCTGGCCGGGCTGCATGCGCAGGCCAGGGCGTCCATCCGCGCCCGGCAGATCGCCGAACTCGAGGCGCTCGAACAGGTTCAGGCGCGCCTGCTGACCGCAGGCCTGCTCACGCTGGTGGACGTGCAGGCCACCCGCTCGCTCGCCCTGCAGGTGCAGGACCAGTGGCTGCAGGATCAAGGTGACGCGGCCCAACAACTGCTGACCCTTCGCCGCCTGGTCGGGCCGACCGCCTCGCTGCCGCGCGGGCTGCACACGCCGGCCCCGGGCCCTTTTCCCCCGCGTTGGCATGACAGGGAGGGTGGGGACGTGGCCGTCCTCGTGCGCGCACACCCGCTGGCCGAGGCGGCGCAGGCCCAGATCCGCGCCGCCCAGGCCCGGGTCGAGGCGCGGCAGGCGGCGCGCTGGCTGCCCACGGTGGAGGCCTCTGCAAGCCGGGGGTACCGTCAGACCACGCCGCGCTCCGACGGGGTCGCCGACCGGCAGTCCCTGCGCAACGACAGCATCGGTGTGAGTGCGCAATGGACCCTCTTCGGTGCCGACACGCTGGGCGATGGCGAGCGCATCGCGGCCGCCGAACTGGTGCAGGCCCTGGCCCGCCATGACGTGGTGGTGGCCGAACTCGCACGGGACCTGCGGGCGGCCATCGAGACCCACCGCCTCGAGGAGCAACACCTGGGGGCGCGAACCGCGTGGCTGCGACACGCCGAAGCCGCCCTCGACGCCGTCCACCGCGCGTGGCTTGCGGGCCTGCGCCCCACCAGCGACCGACTCCGTGCCCAGCAGGCCGTGCTCGACGCGGCGCTGGCGGTGGCCGACAGCCAGGTGGCCCGCATGACATCGGGCACCCGGATCCTGGCCCTGCTCGGCAAGCTGGACGCGGCGCACATCGCGCCCTGGCTCGCGGAGATCGACCACCCGACGAGCGACCTCGCGACGCCATGACCACCACGCCCCCCAGCCCGCCGCCGCGTGATGACGGCCCCCTGTTCCGCCCTGAAGCGCTGGCCGCGCGCGTCGGCACCCTGACAGGCCCCGCCCTCTCGATCGGGCCCGTCGGGGCCCGCGTGTGGACCGCCCTGGTGGTGGCCCTGGCCCTGGCGGTGCTCGGCGTGCTGATCTGGGGACAGCACACCCGCAAGGAGCGCGTGACCGGCGTGCTGCAGGCCCGGTCCGGCGTGTCCACGCTGGTGGCGCCCGGCACCGGGGTGCTGATGCGGCTGCCCGTGAAAGAAGGCCAGACCGTGCGGGCCGGTGATGTCCTGGCCGAGATCCACCAGACCCAGCACAGCGATCTGGGCGATGCCCTGAGCCAGGTCGAGGTCAGCCTGCGGGAACGGCAGCAGGCCTTGCGCACCGAAGCGGCCCGGCGTCATGACAGCCTGCAGGCCCGGCTGTCCGGCCTGGACGAGCGCACGAGCCACCTGCGCCAATCGGCGCGCTCGCTTCAGACGGAGCTGCAGTTGCAGGCTCAGCAGCAAGCGGTGGCAGAGCGCCTGCTGGAGCAGATGCGCCCCCTGCGCGACGACCGCATCGTGTCGGAGCTCCAGTTCGCGCAGCAGCTGCAACTCGTCACGCAGCACGCCTCGCGCCAGCAGGAGTTGCGGCGCCAGTCCACCCAGATGCAGGCCGAACTGGCGCAGGTGCAGACCGATCGGCAGCACCTGCTGGCGGACGAGGCCGCGCAATCGGCGCTGCGGCAGCGCGATGCCCTGACGCTGCATGCCGAACAGGCTCAGCGCCGCCGCGAGCAGGTGATGCTGCTGCGCGCACCGGTGAACGGCACCGTCACCAACCTGCGTCTCGCGGAAGGGCAGACGGTGGCCGGCGGGGCCACGGTGCTCAGCGTGGTCCCGGCCGCCTCGCCGCTTGAAGCGGTGCTGCGCGTGCCCAGCACCGCCATGGGCTTTCTGCGGCCGGGGCAGACCGTGCGCCTGGCCTACGACGCCTTTCCCTACCAGCGTTTCGGCCAGCACCGGGGGCAGATCACGGCCATCCCGCTGGCCGATGTGCCGGCCAGCGAACTGGGCGGCAACCGGCAGGACACCCGGGCGGTGTTTCTGGTTCACGTGGCGCTGGAACGCGACACGGTGGTGGCCTACGGCCAGGCGCTGCCCTTGCGCAGCGGCCACACCCTGGTGGCCGACATCGAGATCGAGCGCCGGGCCTTGTGGCGCTGGCTCTTCGATCCCCTCTTCGCCTTCACCGGCCGACTCTGATTCAGGCGCGCATGATCTCTTCCTCCTCCTCTGCCCCGTCGTCGTCGGGATGGCGACGCCCCCGTGTGCCGGTGGTCCTGCAGACCGAAGCGACCGAATGCGGCCTGGCCTGCCTGGCCATGGTGCTGGGCGCCCACGGACACGACACCGACCTGCACACGCTCAGGCAGCGCTTTGCGGTGTCCGCGCGCGGCACGACCCTGGCGGTGCTGATGGACATGGCCGCCAGACTGAAGCTGTCCGCCCGGGCCGTGCGGCTGGAACTTGACGAACTGGAGGCACTGCAACGCCCCTGCGTGCTGCACTGGGACATGAACCACTTCGTGGTGCTGGTCGCGGTGGACGGCCAGCGGGTCACGGTGCACGACCCGGCCGTGGGCGAGCGGCGCATGAGCCTGGCCGAAGCCGGGCGCCATTTCACCGGCGTCGCGCTGGAGTTGTCTCCGGCCGCTGCGTTTCAACCCCGGCGTGAGCGCACGCCATGGCGCCTTCGCAGCCTGTTCGCCGGCCACCCCGGGCTGGGCCGTTCGTTCGCACAGATGGCGGTGCTGTCGGTGGTGCTGGAGGTGTTCACCTTGCTGATGCCCTTGCTCAGCCAGTGGGTCATCGACGACGTCATCGTCAGCCGCGATCAGCCCCTGCTCGTGGTGCTGGCCCTGGCGCTCGGCCTGCTCGCCCTCATGTCGCTGGCCACGCGGCTGTTGCGCAGCTGGGTGGCGCTGGGCACCGGTCTGCGCTGGCAGCTCGCCAGCAGCACGCGCGTCTTCGGTCACCTGATCCAGCTGCCGCTGTCGTACTTCGAGCGCCGGCATACCGGCGATGTGCTGTCGCGCATGCATGCCGTCGAGTCCATTCAGGACACCCTCACCCACACCCTGGTGGAGGCGGTGCTAGACGGGCTGGTCAGCCTCATCACGCTGGGCCTGATGTTCGCGTACAGCCCCCTGCTCGGCGGCATCGTGCTGGGCGTGGCCGTGTGCTACCTCGGCGTGCGGCTCGCGGTGTTCGGCCCGTACCGCCGCGCCGCGGAAGAGCTCATCGTGCGGCAGGCGCAGACACAGTCCTTTCTGCTGGAGACGCTGCGAGGCATCCATGCGATCAAGTTCTTCTCCCGGCCGGCATGGCGCGTGGCGGGCTGGATGAACCAGCAGGCCGCCATCGTCAACGCCCGCGTCAGGCAGGAGCGCATCAACCTGCTGCATCAGGGCATCAACGGCACGGTCGGCGCGCTCGAACAGGCCACGGTGCTGTACCTCGCCGCCAGCATGATCATCGACGAGCACTTCTCCATCGGGATGCTCGTTGCCTTTCTTGCGTACAAGGGCCAGTTCCTGCAACGCGTCGGCGACTTCATCGAGCGGCTCATCAACCTGCGCCTGCTGCGCGTTCAGGGCGACCGGCTCGCTGACATCGTGCTCACGCCGACCGAAGCCCCCTCGTCTGCGCAGCAGATGCAGCGTGCGGCCACCCCCTTGCCGCAAGGGGGCATGACGCTCAGCCTGCATGACGTCGTCTACCGATACGACCCGCAATCGCAGCCCGTCCTCGACCACATCAGCCTGACCCTGCGCAGCGGGCAGACCCTCGCGGTCGTGGGTCCGTCGGGCGGCGGCAAGTCCACGCTGATGAAGGTGCTGGCAGGCCAGGTCACGCCGGAATCGGGCGAAGTGCGGCTCAACGGCGTGCCGCTCGCCCAGCTGGGTGCCGAAGCCCACCGCTCGGTGATCGGCACCGTCTTTCAGGACGATCAGCTGTTCTCCGGCAACCTCTACGACAACATCGCCATGCACGACGCGCACGCCACGCCGGAGAAGGTACGGCACGCCGCCGAACTGGCCTGCGTGCACGACGACATCGCGCGCCTGCCCATGGGCTACCAGACGCTGGTCGGCAACATGGGCACAAGCCTGTCTGGCGGGCAGAAGCAACGCGTGCTGCTGGCCCGCGCACTCTACAAACAGCCGCAGTTCCTGCTGCTCGACGAATACACCAGCCACCTCGACTTCGCCACCGAGCGGCGTGTGCAGGACCACATCCAGGCCCTGGGCTGCGCGCGCTTCATCATCACCCACCGGGAGCACTCGCTCCGCGAAGGCGATGACATCCGCGTGCTGTGGGGCGGTCGCCTGATGCACCCCGAAGAGCTGGAAACCCTCGCCCGGGAAGCGTGAGCGACACGGTGGCGTCGCACGCAAACGCATGCACCCCGGGGATGGCCGGATCCCCTTGCGCCACGCAAAATGACACAATCTGTTTTCAGATTGATTCTGATCTTTTTTTGCGGAAGCGTGTCATGACCAACGTCAAACCCTGGTTGAAGCAGTACGAACCCGGCGTCCCGGCCACGATCGATCCGGACAGCCACCCCTCGCTGGTGTCGCTGCTCGATGCCGCCTTCCGCGCGCACGCGGGCACGGACATGATGGCCTATCTGGGCTCGCGCTGGACCTTCGCCGAGGTCGACGCCCTGTCGCGGCAACTGGCCGCCTGGCTGCAGGCCCGCAAGCTCTCGAAAGGCGCCCGCGTCGCCGTGATGATGCCCAACATCCCGCACTACGCCGTGGCCATTGCCGGCATCCTGCGGGCGGGTCACGTGGTGGTCAACGTCAACCCGATGTACACGCCGCGCGAACTGGAACACCAGCTCAACGATGCCGAGGTCGAAGCCCTCATCGTGCTCGAGTACTTCGGCCCGACGGTGCAGGAAGTGATCGACCGCACGCCCGTCAAGCACCTTCTGCTGGCTTCGCTGGGCGACGTGTTTGGTGCGATCAAGGGCCCCTGGATCACGTACAAGTCGCGCAATGTGGACAAGCACGTGATCGATTTCAAGCTGCCGTCCAGCAGCCGGCTGCAGGTCACCCCGTTCAAGCAGGCGCTGGCCGAAGGCAAGGGCCTGCCCTTCACCCCGCCGCCCCTGACCGGCAGCGATGTGGCCTTCCTGCAGTACACCGGCGGCACCACCGGCGTGTCGAAGGGCGCCACGCTCACGCACCGCAACCTGGTGGCCAACATCCTGCAGTGCGAGGCCTGGTTCAAGCCCGAGCTCGACAAGGTGCAGGGCCAGCTGGTCAACGTGGTGGCCCTGCCGCTGTACCACGTGTTCGCGCTGACGGTGTGCTACTTCCTGAGCGCACGCATGGGCACGCTGAACGTGATGATCGACAACGCCCGCAACGTCGGCAAGCTGATCGAGACGCTCAAGAAGTTCAAGATCACCCAGTTCCCCGCGGTCAACACGCTCTACAACGCGCTGGTCGAAGAGCCCGATTTCGAGCAGCTCGACTTCTCGCGCCTGAAGGTGTGCAACGGCGGCGGCATGGCCGTGCAGCAGGCCACCGCAGAGGCCTGGCAGCGCATCACGGGCGTGCCCATCGTCGAAGGCTATGGCCTGTCGGAGACCTCGCCCGTGGTGACCGTCAACCGGCTCGACAACCGCCAGTACAACGGCGCCATCGGCTATCCGCTGCCCTCCACCGAGGTCGCGCTGCTCGATGAACAGGGCCAGCCCGTGGCCCAGGGCGAAGCCGGCGAGATCGCCGTGCGCGGCCCGCAGGTGATGGCCGGCTACTGGAAGCGCCCCGAAGAGACCGCCAGGGTGATGACGGCCGACGGCTTCTTCCGCACCGGCGACATCGGGGTGATGGCGGCAGACGGTCTCATCAAGATCGTGGACCGCAAGAAGGACATGATCCTGGTGTCGGGCTTCAATGTGTACCCCAACGAGATCGAGCAGGTGGTGAGCCTGCACCCTGGCGTGACCGAGTGCTGTGCCATCGGCGTGCCGGACGAACGCTCCGGCGAGGCCGTCAAGCTGTTCGTGGTGCGCAAGGACTACAGCCTGTCCGAGGACGACGTCGCCGCCTACTGCAAGGAGCAGCTCACGGGCTACAAGCGGCCCAAGTACATCGAGTTCCGCGAAGACCTGCCGATGAGCAACGTCGGCAAGATCCTGCGCAAGGACCTGCGCGACGAGGAACTGGCTGCGATGGCGCGCCGCAAGAAGGTGGCCTGAGCAGCACACGCGCTCACCGGAACGCAAAAGGCCACCCGCGAGGGTGGCCTTTTTTTGGCGATGCGAACCGAAGGCCTTCAGGCGCCCCAATGCTGCTTCAGGAACGCCGCCTGACGGGCCAGCGCCTGCGTGGCGCTCGGCATCATGCCGGCGTGGATCTGGAACACATGCCAGCGGTCCTGATAGATCTCGAGCTCCACATGGCGGTCGAAGCGCTTCGCCGCATGCAGCAGCCACACCGAATCGTCGTGCAGCACTTCGATCTCACCGACCTGCACCAGCGTGGGCGGCAGCGTGCTCAGGTCCTGACGCTTCGGAAAGGCCAGCGGATGGTCGTGCTGCGGGCGATACCAGGCAAAGCCCTGCATGCCCCACTCGATGTTGATCATCGGGTCGCGCTTCTTGTACTTCTTGACGCTGTCGCTGTTGAGCCGGGCGTCGAACGCCGGCGACATCATCACCAGGCACTTGGGCGTGGGCAGCCCCTCGCGCTCCAGCGCCTTGAACACCAGCAAGGTCAGCGTGCCGCCCGCCGAGTCGCCCGCCACCGCGATGTGCTCCGGCCGGTAGCCGCGCTGCAGCAAGTCCTTGAAACCCGTCACCGCGTCTTCGATCTGCGCCGGAAAGGGGTGCTCGGGCACACGGCGGTAATGAATGGCCAGCACCTCGCAGTCGGCCATGCGGCTCAGGCGCGAGGTGATGCTGCGGTGGCTGCGCGGGCTGCCGGCACAGAAGGCGCCGCCATGGAGGTACAGCAGCGCGTGCCGCGGCTTGGGGTTGGCCTTGGGCGTGATGCGCTCGGCGGCCATCGCGCCCAGCTTCACGTGCTCGACGCGCACGCCGCCACCCGGCGGCATCAGCACCGACAGCGTGTGCAGCACCGCGCGCTGCAGGCCCACCGGCATCGGCGGCTTGATGACCGGCTTGAAGAAGGTGCGCAGGCTGGTGCGCATCATGGCGGCGACGATGCGCTCGCGGGCCCCGGGCACCGGCGCATAGGTGCGCTGGATGGGGCCTTCGGGACGGGACGAGGCGTGAGGGGTCTTCATGACGGCAGACATGGGGGCACTCCGGGGGGCGGACACCGGGCTCAGCCCAGCATGCTCTTCTTGGCAAAGAAGGTGGTGAGGGGCTGGTAGGCGCTGCCCAGCAGCCGCACCAGCTTGTCGAGGAACTTGGCGTCCATCCCGACCAGCACGCGTCGCTCGTTGCGCTCGACCGCCTTCAGGATCTGCAACGCCGCGCTTTCGGCGCTGGTGGCATTGAGCAGCTTGTCGAACTTGGCGCGGGCCACCTCCGACTTGCCGCCGGTGGCCTTGTCGATGCTGGCGTCCATCTTGGCATCGCGGGCGATGTTGGTGCGGATGCCGCCCGGGTGCACGCAGGTGGCGCTCACGCCGCACTTCATCATGTCGAGCTCCTGACGCAGCGCCTCGGTGTAGCCGCGCACGGCGAACTTGCTGGCGTTGTAGGTGCCCTGGGTGGGCGTGGCCAACAGGCCGAACAGGCTGGAGGTGTTGACGATGTGCCCCTCACCCGCGCGCTTGAGGTGCGGCAGGAAGGCCTGCGTGCCGTTGACGACGCCCCAGAAGTTGATGCCCATGATCCATTCGAAGTCCTTGCGGCTCACGCTCTCGCAAAAGGCGCCCAGCGCCACGCCCGCGTTGTTGAAGACCACATTGACCTTGCCGTGGGTGCGGGCCGTGTCGTCGGCCCACGCCGTCATCGCCTCGAAGTCGGCCACGTTGACCTTGGCCGTGGTCACTTTGACGCCGAGGGCCGCCGCCATCGACGCCGTCTCGGCCAGACCGCGCTCGTTCACGTCGCTCAGCGACAGGTGGCAGCCGCGGCGCGCCAGCTCGAGCGCCAGCGTGCGTCCCATGCCCGATGCTGCGCCTGTGATGGCGGCGACCTTGTTGCGGAAGTCCTTCATGTACGGTGTGCCTGGTGGTGTGAGGGTGGAGCAAAAACAGCCTGAGCGCAGCCCTTCCGGCGCGGCGGACGGCAGTCAGAGCACATCCGTATGCACACGGGAGGCAGCGAAGTCGCCCCGACGTGCCATACTTTTGGGCACTGCACCGCAGTCATCGCGTGCGCACCGGCATCGGTGTCGCGCCGGATTTGACAACGATCAATCTCAAAAATAGTATTTGACAATGGCCGTTTCCAGAAATCGGGTTAACCCTGACCCCCCCTCCACCGCGGGGACGTCAGGCCGGCGTTATGGCGGCGTCGATTCCGAAGAGCGCCAGCGCCAGCGGCGGGCCCGCCTGATCGAGGCCGCCCTGGCCGTGTTCGGCGACCAGGGCTACCACCAGTCCACCGTGCGCGACGTCTGCAAGCAGGCGCAGCTCACCTCGCGCTACTTCTATGAGTCGTTCGACGGGATGGAAGACCTCTTCCGAGCGGTTTACGCGGAAGTGAGCCGGGACCTGATGCAGGCCACCGTGATGGCGCTTGCGCGCAGCGAGCCCGAACCCGACAAGCTGGCCGAAGCCGCCCTGCGCGCCTTCTTCGAGTTCATCCGCGACGACCCGCGGCGGGCCCGCGTGGCGCTGATCGATGCACTGAACGTAGGCGGCGAAATGCAGACCGCCTTCGACAAGGCGCAGGAGGACTTCGCGCTGCTCATCCAGGGTTTCATGACGCAGATGTTCCCGCGGCTGCCCGAAGCCGGGCTCAATCACCACACCCTGGCTCAGGGGCTGGTGGGCTCGAACACCCGCATCGCAACCAAGTGGGTGGCCGACCGCTGCCGCGCCCCCCTGGAAGACGTGCTGCGCAACACCTTCTCGCTGTTCCAGGCGGCCATCCTGTACGCGCGCGACGTCGAAGCCCGGCTGCCACCGCTCGAGGCGCGGCAGAGTCAGTCGGCCTGACGCACGCCGGTACGGGGCAGGATCAGATCGCGCACTGCACCGGGCGCGCGCCCAGCACGGTCTCCAGCACGGCAGGCGCCAGGCCCACCAGAAAGCCGCGGCGCCCGCCGTTGATGAGGATGCGCTCCAGCGCCAGCACGCTGGCTTCCACATAGACCGGCAGGGCCTTGCGCGTGCCGAAGGGCGAGGTCCCGCCCACCAGGTAGCCGCTGTGGCGCTGCGCCACCTCGGGCTTGCAGGGCTGCACCGACTTCACGCCGATCGCGCGGGCCAGATTCTTGGTGCTGACCTGGCGATCGCCATGCATCAGGACCACCAGCGGATCCCCGCGCTCGTCTTCCATCACCAGCGTCTTGATGACCTGGTGTTCGGGCCAGCCGAGCTGGCGTGCGGATTCGGCCGTGCCGCCGTGGTCGACGTAGTCGTAGGCGTGCTCGGTGTAGCTCACGCCATGAGCCTTGAGCCACTGGGTGGCAGGGGTTTCGCTGACATGGGGGGTCTTGCGGGCCATGAGGGCGAGTCTACGTCGACTGCCGCGCCGTGGCCGAGCCGCGCATACAGGTTCATCACCGCCAGATGCAGTTCGCGGAAGTCGACCGGGCGACTGAAGACGCCGTCGGCGCCGGCCTCGCGCGCGGCCGTCCAGTGCCCCATGTGGTAGCTGGGCAGCAGCAGCAGGAGGCCACAGTCGGTGGCACGGCGCAGGGCAACAACCGGCTCGAATGCGCCCTCATCCCACGCAAACACCGGCGGACACAGCGACATCAGCACCACGTCGGTGGCGGCCGGTGCGCCGTCGTGCAGCAACTCCGCCACCCCCGGGTGCTCCTGAGCCGGGATGCCACGGCGCCGCAGCGCCTGGAGCAGCCCGCGCCGCGCCGTGGCGTCGGTGTCGACCACGTGGGCCTGCAGAGGCCGCACCAGCCGGGCGCCCATGCCCGGGGCGGCCGAAGCCGGCACACCCAGGAAGTGCCGCACCAGTTGAACCGGCGAGGCCGCGCCCAGCCGCTGCATCGCCTCCCGGCGGTAGACCTTCACGGTGGCGACACTGAGCCCCAGGCGCTCGGCCACCTCGGCATTCGTCAATCCCTGCGCCACCAGGGCCCCCACCGCGAACTGACGGGGCGTCAGGGCCGTGCCCACGCCCGCGCCGCCGGGCACCCCAAGTTGCTTCGAACTGGCTGGCATGGCCACCCCTGATCCCGTTCTGGTTTGTCGTCATGGCGCACCCGGAAACAAGCAGTGCGATGACCGCATGATAACTGTCGGCACGGTGACATTAAAGGATTCCGGACGTCTCCTCCCCCCTTTCAAGTGCCTGATCACACCCAAGGGGATAGGGCCGCCGACCCGCCCCTCCGGCCAGAATGGGGGAAGGAGATCCCACGCCGCATGGCCAGCACCACACGCCACCGCAAGCAGATCAAACTGGCGCTCCAGGGAGGGGGCGCCCACGGCGCCTTCACCTGGGGGGTGCTCGACCGCCTGCTGGAAGATGAACGCCTCGAAATCGAGGCCGTCAGCGGGGCCAGTGCCGGCGCCATGAACGCGGCGGTTCTGGCAGATGGCTTGCACGCGGGAGGCCGAGCCGGCGCGCGCGAAGCCCTGCGCCGGTTCTGGACCGCCGTGGGCCGGGCCGCCCCGGGTGGATGGCTGCACGCCATCACGGGCGACCAGGCCGCGCCCCTGCCCATCCAGTGGATGGCGGGCTGGATGTCGCTGTGGTCGCCCCGCCAGTACCTGCCGGGCACGCACACGCTGGGGGAGATCGTTCGCGCCAGCGTCGACTTCGACCGGGTCCGCGCCTGCAACAAGGTGCGGGTGTACGTGTCGGCCACCCACGTGCGCACGGGTGAACTCAAGCTCTTCCGGCAGGACGAACTGAGCGTCGACGTCCTGCTGGCCTCGGCGTGTCTGCCCCTGCTGTTCGGCTCGGTAACGGTGGACGGAGAGGCCTACTGGGACGGCGGCTTCGTGGGCAACCCGCCCCTGCTGCCTCTGGTGGCCGAGGGCGGCAGCGACGACCTGATGCTGGTGCAGATCAACCCGTCGAACCGCCAGGCGCTGCCGGTGACCCAGCAGCAGATCATGGACCGCACCAACGAGATCACCTTCAACAGCGCGCTGCTCAAGGACCTGCGCACGCTGGCTCTGGTCCAGGCGGCGCTGCAGGAGGAAAAGGCGGACGGCGCCGGTCCACCGCGACGGGCGACGCTGTTCCAGCGGATCGGCGCGTTGCGCCTGCATCGCATCGACACCGAGAAGGACCGGGTCAGTCTGGACGCGAGCAGCAAGCTGCAGGCCGGCTGGCCGCACCTGCTGCGCCTGCACGGCGTCGGTCGTCTCGCGGCGGACGCCTGGCTGCAGGACAACTTTGCCCACCTGGGCCGCCGCCCCACCGTGCCCTTGTCCGACTACACCTGATTTTCAGGAGGCCCCCGGGGGACCGGATCGTGGCCCGCGCCGGACGCCCCGGCGCAGCCGACTCAGGCGCCGTCGACCGCCACACCGGCCTGCAGAGCCTGCTGGTCGGCGTGGTAGCTCGAGCGCACCATGGCCCCCACCGCGGCGTGGGTGAAGCCCATCTCGCGGGCGGCCTGCTCGTAGGCCTTGAAGGTGTCCGGGTGCACGTAGCGGCGCACCGGCAGGTGGTGGCCCGATGGCGCCAGGTACTGTCCGATCGTGATCATGTCGATGTCGTGCGCGCGCATGTCGCGCATCACCTGATAGACCTCGTCGTCGGTCTCGCCCAGGCCGACCATGATGCCGCTCTTGGTCGGCACGTCGGGGTGCAGCGCCTTGAACTTCTTGAGCAGGTTCAGGCTGAACTGGTAGTCCGAGCCCGGGCGCGCTTCCTTGTACAGGCGCGGCGCCGTCTCGAGGTTGTGGTTCATCACGTCGGGCGGCGCGGCCTTGAGGATCTCGAGCGCACGGTCGTCGCGACCGCGGAAGTCGGGCACGAGGATCTCGATGCGCGTGGCTGGCGACTGTTCGCGGACCTGCTTGATGCACTCGACGAAATGGCCGGCGCCACCGTCGCGCAGGTCATCGCGGTCGACCGAGGTGATCACCACGTACTTGAGCTTCAGGGCCGCAATCGCCTTGGCCAGATTGGCCGGCTCGTTGACGTCGAGCGGATCGGGGCGGCCGTGGCCCACGTCGCAGAACGGGCAGCGGCGCGTGCACTTGTCGCCCATGATCATGAACGTGGCCGTGCCGTGCCCGAAGCATTCACCGATGTTGGGGCACGAGGCCTCTTCGCACACCGTGTGCAGCTTGTGCTCGCGCAGGATGTCCTTGATCTCGTAGAAGCGCGTGGTGGGCGAGCCCGCCTTCACGCGGATCCAGTCCGGCTTCTTCAGCACCTCGCCGGCGGGCACCACCTTGATGGGGATGCGGGCCGTCTTGGCCTGGGCCTTCTGCTTGGCCGTGGGGTCGTAGGCGGGCTGGCCGGCTGCGGGGGTGTCGGGAGCCGGGGCGGACGGGGTGCGTTCAGTGGTCATGGCGCGGGGTCTGGGTGGCGGGGCTGCCGGAGCGACCGCCAGGACGCCGGATAGGCGCCCTGCGGCCAACAGTGGCCACATGGGTGACGCGGCCAGCCGGGACTGTAGCCGATCTGCCCGCTGCCCGGGCGCCGAAGGGCTGCTGCGGGCCCCGCGCGGCGCTCAGGGTGCGAGACGTTGCACGAGTTGCGCGGCCAGCACCGCCGCGGCCTCCGCCGGGTCCACCTGCACGCCCAGCGACGCCAGATCGACCGTGGCCAGCCCGGCATAGCCGCAGGGGTTGATGCGCTGGAAGGGCGCCAGGTCCATGGCCACATTGAGCGACACGCCGTGGTAAGTGCAGTGCCGCGTCACCTTGATGCCGAGCGCCGCCACCTTGCCGAGGCCCTTGAACGGATCGCGCGGGTCGACCGGCGTGGTGAGGGCCGCATGCGAGAAGGGGTCGTTGAGCCGCACGTAGATGCCCGGTGCACTGGCCACGCGGTGGCCGGTCACACCGAAGTGCATCAGTGTGCGAATGACGGCCTCTTCGATGCGGTAGACGTACTCCTTGACGAAGTAGCCCCGGCGCCGCAGATCGAGCAGCGGGTAGGCCACCACCTGACCCGGGCCATGGAACGTGACCTGCCCGCCGCGGTTGGTCTGCACGACCGGGATGTGGCCCGCGCCCTCTGGGTTGAGCAGCACGTGCTCGGGCTTGCCCGCCAGGCCCTGGGTGAAGACGGGCGGGTGCTGGCACAGCCAGATCTCGTCGGGCGTGTCGGGCGTGCGGGCCTCGGTGAAGGCCTGCATGGCGGCGTAGGTGGGCGCATAGTCGACCCGGCCGAGGTCGCGCACCAGCGTGGAAGGGAAGGATTCGGGCGTGCTCACGGCCCCGTTTGTATCACCGCCCGGCGCGCCCCGCGGCGATCAGGCCCGGGCGACCCGCTGGAACAGCTGGCCCGGCAGTCGGGCCACGTGGCCGTCGAGTTCGAGCTCCAGCAGGCGGGCCCCCAGTTCGGCCGGCCCCCAGCCGGTGCGTGCGCACAGGGCCTCCTGGCTGACCGGGTCGTGGCCCATGGCGGCCAGCAGGGGGTCGACCGGTGCATCGGCCTCGTCCGCGGTCGCCGCACCGCGGGCCTGAACGAGGTCCGCCAGCAGCTGCACCGGGCGCTGCAGCTGCAGCTCCTCCAGCACGTCCTGCGCCGTCTCGACCAGCCGCGCACCCTGCTTGATCAGCGCGTGGCAGCCGCGCGCCTGCGGGGCATGGATGGAGCCCGGAATGGCGAGCACCTCGCGCCCCAGCTCAGTGGCCAGCCGGGCCGTGATCAGCGAGCCGGATTGCACGGCCGCCTCGACCACCAGCGTGCCGCGCGACAGCGCCGCCACCAGGCGGTTGCGCTTGGGAAAGTGCGCGGCCAGCGGCGGCGTGCCGGGCACGAACTCACTGAGCAGCAGGCCGTGTTCGGCGATGCGCGCCGCCAGGCCGGCATGGGCTTTGGGGTAGACCACATCAGGCCCGGTGCCCACCACCGCGATGGTGCCCCCACCGGCCCGCGGCTGCCGCGCCTGCCCTTCCAGCGCGCCGACATGCGCCGCCCCATCGATGCCCCGCGCCAGGCCGGACACCACCACGACGCCCACCTCGCTGAAGGCCGCAGAGAACGCCTGGGCGTGGTCCGCGCCCTGCGGCGTGGGATGGCGGCTGCCGACCACCGCCACGGCGGGCCGCTGCAGCAACGTCAGGTCGCCCTGGGCAAACAGCAGGATGGGCGGATCGGCCAGATCCAGCAGCGCCACGGGGTAGCGCGGGTCGGCCAGGCTCAGCACGTGGTGGCGCGGGCTTTCGGCCAGCCAGGCCGCGGTGCGTTCCAGCACGACGGACAGGTCGGGCGGCGGGGTGCCCAGGTTGGCGGCTTCACGCGCCGAAACCAGCGTGGCGAGGGCCGACGGCGTCGCCGCAAAAATGGCCTGCGGCGAGCCGAAGGCGGCCAGCAGACGGCGCGCCAGCAAGGGCCCCACGCGGGGGCTCAGCAACAGGCGCAGCCAGGCGCCGAGTTCATCCATGTCCATCCCTGAGGCGGCCCGAAGGGGCCGGTGAGGCGCTCGGCCAGGCCGCCCTCGCCTCTGTCGGGCGATGGGGCGGTGGCCGCGCTAGGTGAGATCCGCGCAGCCGGATCAGGGCTGCGTGAAGCGGTCGCCCACGCGAACGGCGTCCTGCGCGCGCATGATCAGCGCGTACGACATGCGGTCGAACACGCGGAACACGAACAGCAGGCCCTGCCGTTCATCGGGCAGCTTCATGTCGGGCTTGTCGGGCAGGGTCATGTCGCGCACGACGCGGCCATCGCGCCACAGCGCCAGCACGTGGCCGCGCTCCAGACCGTCGCGGGTGCCGCGGTTCAGCGACACGATCTGGTACTGGCCCGCCGCCAGCGCGTCGCCGTAGATCGACACGATGGAGCCGGTGAGCGGCTGGGCGGGCGGGTGCGGCACGAGGTTGTCGAACTCGCGCGGCGGCACCGGAGCCAGCCGGTCGCCCACCGAGGCTTCCTGGCGGATGGTGTTGACGGTGAAGGTGGACGGGATGACAAGCGGCTTGCCGTCGGCGCCCGTGCCCTCGGCGCCTTCGCGCTGCAGCGTGAGCGTGCCGACGTACTGCGCCTCGTAGCCCAGCACGTCCTTGGTGACCGGGTCGCGCAGCGGCTTGGGTTCGCGGAACAGGCGCCACTCGCGGCGGTCGCCGATGTCGCCACGCACATAGGCGGTTTCACCGCGCGACAGCATCACGCGGCCTTCCTGCGTGGCCACGACACGCGGCGAGGTCAGCAGCTGCTGGCTGTCTTCCAGGAGGATGGCCTCGTTGAAGAAGGATTCGAGCAGGTGCATCGGCACCGCGGCGATCGCATCGTAGAGGCTGCCTTCGCGCACGCGGGGCGTGAGCTTGACGTCACCCGACGCACCCAGCGGCTGGCCCACCCGCAGCACGGCACGGCCGTTGCGCTTGTCGAGGTAGAGCACCTGGCCCGGGAAGATGAGGTGCGGGTTGCGGATCTGCTGCAGGTTCATGCCCCACAGCTCGGGCCAGCGCCACGGCGACTTGAGGAAGATCGAGGCGATGTCCCAGAGGGTGTCGCCACGCTTGACGGTGTGGCTGTCCGGCGCGTTGGGCGCCAGCTCGGACAGCGGCACGCCGGCTTCGGCGACCTTCTGGGCCGTGGCCTTCTGCTGCGGTGTGATGGGGAGATTGGGCTCGGCGCCGGCCTGGTGGGCGCCCAAGGCGAACAGGGCCAGCATGGCAGCGCGGGCCACAGGGACGGCCAGCCGGCGGGCGTTGCCTGACACCAGGACGCCTGCCTGCCCCCGGGGCAGCGATTGCTCGGTCATGAAATCGGTCTCCGAAAACCGCCGAAGGGATTTCATCCAGCAAGGACTCCCCGGATTCGGCAAAATCTGGTCAGTGATCGGACGATTCTGCCCGCAAAAACCGGGCGGTCGCAACGAAAATTGCCCTGTGTTACGGCCGGATACCCGCCCCTGGGCGAAGCCGTCGTTGCGCTGCATCCACATTCATCTCCCTGATTCCACACGCTGCCATGGCCCTGCTGCCCATTCTTCACTTCCCCGACCCCCGTCTGCACACGGTCGCCAAGCCTGTGGCCCAGGTCGATGACCGCATCCGCCGGCTCGTGGACGACATGCTGGAAACGATGTACGACGCCAAGGGGGTGGGCCTGGCCGCCACGCAGATCGACGTGCACGAGCGCGTGGTGGTGATCGACACCAGCGAGGAGCGCAACCAGCCCATGGTGTTGATCAACCCGGAAATCATCTGGGCCAGCGACGAGATGATCGTGTGGGAAGAAGGCTGCCTGTCGGTGCCGACCATCTACGACAAGGTCGACCGCCATGCCCGCGTGCGCGTGCGCGCCACCAACCGCGACGGCGAGGTCTACGAATTCGACGCCGACGAGCTGCTGGCCGTGTGCGTGCAGCACGAACTGGATCACCTGAAGGGCAAGGTGTTCGTCGAATACCTGTCGCCACTCAAGCGCAACCGCATCAAGACCAAGCTGATCAAGCGCGCCCGCGACGAGCAGCACACCGCATGAGTGCGCTGAAGGTTGCGTTCGCGGGCACGCCGGAGTTCGCCCGCGAAGCCCTGGCTGCCATCCTGGCCGCCGGGTACACCGTGCCGCTGGTGCTGACCCAGCCCGATCGGCCGGCCGGCCGCGGCATGAAATTGCAGGCTTCGGCCGTGAAGCAGCTGGCGTTGGAGCACGGCATTGCCGTGGCACAGCCGCACAGCCTGAGGCTCGACGGCAAGTACCCCGACGAGGCCGCAGCCGCGCGGGAGGCCCTGTTGGCCGCCGCCCCGGACGTGATGGTGGTGGCCGCCTATGGCCTGATCCTGCCGCAGTGGGTGCTTGACCTGCCGCGCCTGGGTTGCCTGAACATCCACGGCTCGCTGCTGCCGCGCTGGCGGGGGGCCGCGCCCATCCACCGGGCCATCGAAGCGGGCGACGCCGAAACCGGCATCACCATCATGCAGATGGACGCAGGCCTCGATACCGGCGACATGCTGCTGATGGCCCCAGACGCGATCGGGCCGGATGACACGACCGCCGCACTGCACGACCGCCTGGCCGCGCTGGGCGGTCGTTTGATCGTCGAGGCACTGGCCCGGGTCGATGGCGGCGGGCTGACCCGCACGCCGCAGCCGGCCGACGGCGTGACCTACGCGCACAAGATCGAGAAGGCCGAGGCCGCCATCGACTGGCGCCTGCCGGCCACCACGCTCGCACGCCGGGTGCGCGCCTTCGATCCCTTCCCGGGCTGCACCTTCACGTTGCCGGGTGCGGCCAAGGGCGCCGACACCGTCAAGGTGTGGGCGGCCAGTGTGGTGCCGGCCAGCGGCCAGCCTGGCGAGGTGCTGCACGCCCAGGGCGACACCCTGGTCGTGGGCTGCGGCGAGCAGGCGCTGGCCCTGCATACGCTGCAGAAACCGGGCGGCAAGCGGGTCGGTGCGCGTGAATTTCTGCAAAGCACGACCCTGCCCGCCACACTGGCTTGAACCGCGCGGCACCATCCGCATCTAACGGTCTGTCACCATGGGGTGACGTCGTTTTCACGGACCAAGGAGGGTCCTCCAGATGTTCAACATGATGAAAACCGCCATCCTGATGGCGGCGATCACCGCCCTCTTCATGGCCATCGGCGCCATGATGGGCGGCCGCGCCGGGATGATGATGGCCCTGGTCGTGGCGCTGGGCATGAACTTCTTCAGCTACTGGTTCTCCGACAAGATGGTGCTGAAGATGTACAACGCGCGGGAGGTCGACGAGACCTCGGCGCCGCGCTTCTACGGCATGGTGCGCGAGCTGGCGCAGCGCGCCCAGATGCCGATGCCCAAGGTCTACCTGATCGACGAGCAGGCCCCCAACGCGTTCGCCACCGGCCGCAACCCGGAGCACGCGGCCGTGGCGGCCACGACCGGCATCCTCAATGTGCTGACCGAGCGCGAGCTGCGCGGCGTGATGGCGCACGAACTGGCCCACGTCAAGCACCGCGACATCCTGATCAGCACCGTGAGCGCGACCATGGCCGGCGCCATCTCGATGCTGGCGAACTTCGCGGTCTTCTTTGGTGGGCGCGATGAGGACGGCCGCCCGGTCAACCCGATTGCGGGCATTGCCGTGGCCATCCTGGCGCCGCTGGCCGCCAGTCTGATCCAGATGGCCATCAGCCGGGCGCGCGAGTTCGAGGCCGACCGGGGCGGCGCCGAGATCAGCGGTGACCCGGCCGCACTGGCCAGCGCACTCGACAAGATCCACCGCTATGCGCAGGGCATCCCGCTGCACGCCGCCGAGGCCCACCCGGAGACGGCGCAGATGATGATCATGAACCCGCTGTCGGGTGGTGGTCTGCGTGGGCTGTTCTCGACGCACCCTGCCACCGAAGAGCGCATCGCGCGCCTGATGGCGCTGGCCCGCCAGGGCCGCTGAGCCACACAGGCGCCCGGGGTCAAGCCGGCGGGCTGACAGCCGATATCCTCCTGAGCCGTGCCGCGACCCCGTGTCGCGGCAGGCCCGAGGACGCTGGATGCCCATCGACGACGAACACACGCCTGCCCCCCCGCTAGACAAGCCCGTTCTGGGCACCCGCGCCGCCTGGGTGGCCCTCGTGGCCGGCCTGGCCATGAGCGTGGGCGCGTGGTGGGGCGCCGCGCGCCACCTGCAGGACGAGGCCGACGCGGCTTTCCGGCGTGACGCGGCCGACGTGTCTGCGCGGCTGGACGACCAGATGACCCACCATCTGGTGATGCTCAAAGGCTTCCAGGCGCTGTTTGCGGCCTATGGCGACGCCGGCCGCGAAGCGTTTCACCGCCACTACGAGGGCCTCAACGCCGAACGCACCTACCCGGCGCTGTGGGCCGTGCATTACGCGCCCCTCGTCAGCGAAGACGACCGCCCCGCGTTCGAAGCGGCGGTGCAGGCCGACCGCACGGTGCGCCCCGATGGCCACCCGGGCTTCCACATCCGGCCGGCCGAGCCGGCACGCGCCACCTACGTGCCCATCACCTACGTCGAACCGGCCGGGCGCATCGACGCCATGCTGGGTCACGACCTGCTCGATGAGGCCGCGCGCCGACAGGCGGTGGTGCGCGCACAGCAGTCCGGCCAGATCGAAGCGGCCCCACCCCTGCAGATCCAGGGCATCACCCAGGGCAGCGGCGTGGTGGTGCGGCTGCCCGTGTACCGAGGCGGCGCGGTGCCCGGCAGCGAACCCGCTCGGCGGGCCGCCTTCCAGGGCGTGGTGTCCGGTGTGCTGGAATGCCAGACGCTGATGCGGCAGGTGGCCGGCCGGCTGGACTGGCGAGACCTGCACTGGCGCGTGGAAGACCGCGGGCCGCTGGACGGCATCCCGGACCATGACTCGGCCGACGTGCTGCCGGTGGTGTTCGACAGCGCTTCGCTGGAGGCGGCCTGGGCTGGCCCGGATGCCGTGAGCCCGGTGGACGACCGCGATCGGACCGTGCACACGCTGGGCGTGGCCGGCCGCCGCTGGGCGCTCACGTTCACGCGCCCCCCCGTGCGCCCCTTGACCGCGCCCTACCCGCTGGCGCTGCTGCTTGGGGGCGTGGCCGGCTCGGTGGGCCTGTGGTGGGCCTGGCGCAACCGCGGGCTGCGCGCGCAGCAGGCCGCCGAACTGGCCGACGAACTGAGCGCCCGCGCCACCGACAACGAGCGGCGCCTGCGCGCCATCATGGACCACACCGTCGACGGCATCATCACCGTGGCGCCGTCCGGGCGGGTGCTGAGCCTGAACGCGTCGGCGTGCCGCATGTTCGCGCGCCACGCCGACGAGGTGCTGGGCCAGCATCTGCGCCTGCTGCTGCCCGAAGCCGGGCGCCACGAACGCGGGGGGCGAGTCGAGCAGTTCCTGCAGCAGCAGTGCACCGGGATGGACGGCCTGGGGCAACGCACCGAGGGCCTGCGTGGGGCGGCCGGCAGCGCCTTCCCGCTGGAGCTCTCGGTCAGCTCGATGGTCTACAAGCAGCAGAAGCACTACATCCTGATCGTGCGGGACCTGAGCACGCAGGAGACCGCCGAGCGCGCCGTGCTCGAAGCGCAGCGGCAGCTCAACGAGGTCGACGAGATGCGCCGGGTGATCGTGCACCACGCGCCTTACGCGATCTGCGTGCTGAACGGGCAAGGCGTGATCCAGGCCATCAACCCCGCGGGCGAGCGCCTGCTGGGCCAGACCGCGATGGAGCTGGTGGGCCGCAGCACGGCCACGCGCTTCTTCGATCCCGAGCAGGTGGCCGAACGCACGCGCATGCTCGCCATGCGGATGGAGCGACCGGCCCACACCGTGAACCTGTTCAGCCACCTGGCCGACCAGAGCCCCGGCATCCCGACCGAATGGCTGCTGCGCCGGGGCGACGGGCAACCGCTGATCGCAGAACTCTCGGTGACCGAGCTGCGCAACGAGCACGACCAGCTCACGGGCTACCTCGCCATGGCGCAGGACGTGACCTCGCGCCGTGAAGCCGAAAAGCAGGTGCAGCACATGGCGCGCCACGACGCGCTGACCGGCTTGCCCAACCGCAACATGCTGCAGGAGCAGCTCAAGGTCAGCCTGGCTCAGGCCGAGCGCCACGACGGCGCGATGGCCATGATGTTCCTCGACCTCGACCGCTTCAAGAAGATCAACGACAGCCTGGGCCACCACATCGGTGACCATGTGCTGATCGAGGCGGCCCGCCGCCTGAGCACCGCGATGCGCACCTCGGACATCGTGGCGCGGCTGGGCGGCGACGAGTTCGTCGTGCTGCTCACCCAGATCGCCGAGCCGGCCGACGGCATGCGGGTGGCCGACAAGCTCATGGCCCTGTTTGCCGAACCGCTGCGGGTCGGCCCGCACGAGCTGCGCGTGACGCCCAGCATCGGCCTTGCGCTCTACCCCGAGCACGGCCGCGATGCGGTCACGCTGATGCGCCATGCCGACCTGGCCATGTACCAGGCCAAGCACGCCGGGCGCAACCGCATCCAGGTCTACAGCGACCGCATGGAGTCGCCGTCGGCCGAGTCGCTGATCCTCGAGAACGACCTCTACAAGGCCCTCGAGCGCGACGAGCTGCGCCTGCACTTCCAGCCCCAGTTCAGCTGCCGCACGGGTGCCATCACCGGCGCCGAGGCCTTGCTGCGCTGGGAGCACAAGGGCAAGCTGGTCTCGCCGGCCGAGTTCATTCCGCTGGCCGAGGAGACCGGGCTGATCGTGTCCATGGGCCGCTGGGTGCTGCGGCGCGCCTGTGCCCTGGCACAACGCTGGCGCACCGACACCGACTGGCCGCTGCGCGTCGCGGTGAACCTGTCGGCGGTGCAGCTGGATCGCCCCGACATCGTCGACGAGGTGCGCGCGGCGCTGTCCGACACCGGGCTGCCGGCCACGGCGCTGGAGCTGGAGATCACCGAAAGCGTGGTGGTGCGCGAGTCGCTGCGGGCCGCGGCGGTGTTGAACCAGTTGCGCGCGCTGGGCGTGGGCATTGCCATCGACGACTTCGGTGTCGGCTACTCCAGCTTTGCCTACCTGCGCGAACTGCCGGTCGACCGATTCAAGCTGGACCGCAGCTTCCTGAGCGCGATCCCCCAGTCACCGGGAGACAGCCGCCTGGCCGCGGCCTTGATTGCCATGGCGCACCGGCTGGAGGTCGGCATCGTGGCCGAAGGCGTGGAGACCGCCGAACAGGCCGCCTTCCTCGCCTCCCATCAGTGCGACGAGGCCCAGGGCTACTTCCTGGGGCGCCCGATGACGGAGGACGCCTTCGGGGTGCTGCTGCGTCAGCACGTGCGCACGCAGCACGAGGCGGCCGTCAGCCCGCCGGACGCCAGCCTGGCGATCTGAGACCGCGGCGCTGGCGGCTCAGAACAGCCAGAAGGTCAGCACCGCCAGCAGGGCAAACAGCAGCGCCGAGCCCCGGTGGATCCAGTCCATCGGCAGGCGCCGGGTGAGGCGGTCGCCCAGGTAGACGGCGGGCACGTTGGCCAGCAGCATGCCCGCGGTCGTGCCCGCCACCACCTGCACGAAGGCTTCGGGAAAGCGCGCCGCCAGCACCACGGTCGCGATCTGGGTCTTGTCGCCCATCTCGGCGATGAAGAACGCCACCGTCGTGGCCGCCAGCACGCCCAGGCCGGACGGCAGCCTCACCTCGTCGTCGTCCATCTTGTCGGGGATCAGCATCCACACGGCGACCGCCAGGAACGAGCCGCCCACCAGCCAGCGCAACGCGTCGGGCCCGAGCCATTGCGTCAACCACGCCCCGAGCGCCGCCGCCAGGGCGTGGTTCAGAACGGTCGCGATCAGGATGCCGATCACGATGGGCAGCGGGCGTCGGTAGCGCGCAGCCAGCATCAGGGCGAGCAACTGGGTCTTGTCGCCCATTTCGCCCAGGGCGACGGCGGTGGAGGAGAACGCGAAGGCTTCAAGCATGGGCAGAGACGGTCCGCGGCGCGGGAACGCCCGCGGGCCGTAAGGGGATGGGGGATCAGTTCAGCAGGCGCTCGGGATCGGCGTCGAGCTTGGCCAGCGCCTCGCGGGTGGCGCGGGTGGTGAGCGACTCTTCTTCAACCGGCACCAGCAGGCCCGCCTGCAGAAAGGCGGCCAGCCGCCGCAACTGGAACAGCACGCCCCGCCCGGACGGCGTGACGAACAGCGCCAGCTGTTTCTGCAGCCCCTGCCAGGCCAGCTGCACGGGCTCGCGACGTTGCCGGTAGTCGAGCTCGAACCAGGCCCCGATCTGGAGTTCACGGGCCCAGGCCAGCATGGCCGGCGTGGGCATGGTGCCCCCATCGGCCACCACCTGCAACTCGTCGGTCTCGTGCCCCGACAGGTCGCGCAGCGTCTGCTCGTCAAGGTCGACCTGCGCCAGATCGGGCAGCACCTCGTCGAGCGCATCGAGCCGGTCGGTGACGGCCTTCAGGTGGGCGGGCGAGATCGACGCCGAGCGCGCCGAGAACGCCGCCGCCAGGGCCGCATTGAGTTGCTGCACGTGCTCGTCCTGCCGGGCCACCGACAGGCCGGCGCGGGCCATGCCGTCACGCACGATCTTCAACAGTGGCGGCAGACGGCGCAGCACATCGGCCCGCTCCTCGCGCGAGGTCTTGGCGCTGGCCGACCAGATCAGGTCGGCGGCGGCCCGCTTGAGCGCCCGGGTCTCGTCGCTGCCAGGGCTGGACTGCACGGCGCTGTGCGCCAGCACGTCGGCCCACACCCGGAACAGGAAATCGCGCACCCCTTCGTGCACGGGCACGCCATCGAGCATCTTGCGCAGCTCGATCGTGTACTGGATGGCGCAGGTTTCCCGCTGCTCCACCTGCTGCGCCAGCGACACCCCCTTGCGCGACGCCTCGTTGGCATCGCGGAAGTAGGTCTCCAGGAACTTCTGGAACTCGATCAGCACGGTCTGGAACACGCGTCGGCCGGTGTCCGGATAGGCCTCGACCACCTGCACCACGCGCCGGATCTCGGCATGCAGCGCCTCGGCGTCGGACTCGGCGCCGCCGCCCGCAAAGCCCATCACGCAACTGCCCATGCGGTCGATCAGCATGCGGGCGGGGTGGTTGGTGGTGGCAAAGAAGTCGGGCTCGCTGACCGCCACCCGCAGCACCGGCATCTGCAGGCGCGCAAACCACACGCGGATGGTGGCGGGCAGGCGCTCCTCGGTCAGGATGTGCTGGAACAGCAGCGCGACGATCTCGATCGTGGCGCGCTCGACCGGCGTGGCCGCGGCCTGCTTGAGCGCACGCTTGCTGTCTTCCAGGTCACGCAGGATGAGCGCGGGCGTGGGGGCGTCGCCCACCAGCACGTCCACGTCGGTGTGGCGGCGCAGCGCATGCCCGGCCTCGCGCATCGCCTCGCCCAGGCCCGGGCTCACCAGCACGGGCGGCGTGCCCGTGAGCTGCGGTGCCGTGGGCACGAAGCCGGGCACCTGGCGCGCCACCATCTGGTTCAGCTTGCCCAGCACCGCCTGGGACTGCCCGGGCGCGCGCAACCCGGGCGTCTGGGTCAGCAGGTGGGTTTCATCGAAGGACTGGCCCAGGGGCTGCAGCCCGCTGTTGCCACGCGTTCCGGCCGCCGAGGGCGAACCAGGCGATGCGCCGCTGCCGGATCCGCCACCGGCGCCGCCCGAGCCCCCGCCGGCGCCGCCACCGTGGCCCGCACCGGGTGGCATCGGCGCACCAGGTGAACCAGATGAACCGGGTGTGCCGGCACCGCCCCCGCCACCACCGGTGCCGTTTCCTGTGCCCCCGCCGCTGCCCCCTGCACCGCCCCAGCCACCGCCCACGCTGCGCCCCGGCACGCCGGTGTCGGCAGCCCGACGAATGAACGGCCGCAGGTCGATCTCGGGGCGCACGCCGTTGTCGAGCAGCAGCTTGTTCGCATGGTGGTAGGCCTCCTGGGCCCACTGCGCCGCCTCGTTGTTGAGCACGGTCTGCAAGGTCGCCCAGTGGCCGAGGTTCAGGCCGGACAGCAGCCAGGCGTCGAGCACCACGCGGCCGAGCCACGACGGGTTGAGCACGTCGACCACGCCCGGGGTGTTGTCGATCGCACCCTGGATGACCTGAAGTCGGGCGCTGAGGTCGGTGTACTCCGAGCCGGTCAGGTCGGCGACCGCCTGCCCCAGCCGCACGCCCACGATGTCACGCTCGATGTGGCTGTCTTCCACCAGGCTGAGCACCGCCGGCATGCCCCCCCCGACCACGGGACGGGGATCGACCGGACGGCCCAGGCGCAAGGCCTGGGCGGCCTCACGCAGACGCTGCTCGAGCGCCTGCTGCCACGCCGTCTGCGCACGCGGGAAATCGAGCACCAGATCGCGCCGCCGCTGGTAGAGCGCCGGTTCGGCCGCCTGGGTTGCCAGCAGCTTGGCCCCATCGACGCAGGCCAGCACCAGCCCGGCACTGCCCCTCAAGAGGCACTCGATGAAACTGACGCGGGCGCTCAAGGCCAGCGCTCGATTGGGTCCAGCGGACATGCGGAAGTGAAAACGCCGGGCTCATCACACGACGAACCCGGCGGGGTGGTTCCTGTTGAAAAGGACTCTACACCACGGCACCCGCGTGCGGGTCGTTGGGATCGATGTCTTTTTTGGTGTTCTTCACGAGGTCTTCACGCTTCACGCCGAGCCACATGGCGATGGCCGCCGCCACGAAGACCGACGAGTAGATGCCGAACAGAATCCCGATGGTCAGCGCCAGCGCGAAGTAGTGCAGCGTGGGCCCCCCGAACAGCAGCATGGCCAGCACCATCGCCTCGGTCGAGCCGTGCGTGATGATGGTGCGGCTCATCGTCGAGGTGATGGCGTGGTCGATGACCTCGCTCGTGCTCATCTTGCGGTACTTGCGGAAGGCCTCGCGGATCCGGTCGAAGATCACCACCGATTCGTTGACCGAATAGCCCAGCACGGCCAGCACGGCCGCCAGCACCGACAGCGAGAACTCCCACTGGAAGAAGGCGAAGAAGCCGAGGATGATGATGACGTCGTGCAGGTTGGCGATGATGCCGGCCACGGCGAACTTCCACTCGAAGCGGATCGCCAGGTAGATCATGATGCCGATGACCGTCACGGCCAGCGCCAGGGCACCGTCGCGGGCCAGTTCATCCCCGACCTGCGGGCCGACGAACTCGCTGCGCTGCAGCGTGAGCGGCTGCACGGCACCCGCCTGACAGAGCTGGGACGGGCCCTTTTCAGCGGCCTGCGTGCTCACCTGCCCGCCTTCGGCACGGCACAGCGCGTCGAACACCTTGCCGACCACCTCGCCCTGTTTCATGCCGCCGCGCAGCGGCAGGCGGATCAGGACATCACGCGAGGTGCCGAAGTTCTGCACCTGCACCTCGCCGTAGCCGAGCGATTCAACGGCCTCGCGCGCCTTCACCAGGTTGGCGCTCTGGGCGTACTGCACCTCGATGAGCGAGCCGCCGGTGAATTCGATCGAGAAGTGCAGCCCCCGGGTGACCAGGAAGAACACCGCTGCGGCGAAGGTGAGGAAGGAAATCACGTTGAAGATCAACGCGTGGCGCATGAAGGGGATGTCGCGCCGGATGCGGAAGAATTCCATGACCGAGTGTTCCTTGTCTTCCGGTTCTTATTCCTGGGGCTTCCAGACCTGGCCGATCGAGACGCTCTTGAGCTTCTTCTGACGGCCGTACCAGAGGTTCACCAGGCCGCGCGAGAAGAACACGGCCGAGAACATCGAGGTCAGGATGCCCAGGCAGTGCACCACCGCAAAGCCCTTGACCGGGCCCGAGCCGAAGGCCAGCAGCGACAGGCCGGCGATCAGCGTGGTCACGTTCGAGTCCAGGATGGTGGCCCAGGCGTGTTCGTAGCCCATGGCAATCGCCGTCTGCGGCGCCGAGCCATTGCGCAGCTCTTCGCGCACGCGCTCGTTGATCAGCACGTTGGAGTCGATGGCCATGCCCAGCGTCAGGGCGATGGCCGCAATGCCGGGCAGCGTCAGCGTCGCCTGCAGCATCGACAGCACCGCCACCAGCAGCAGCAGGTTGACGGCCAGCGCCACGGTCGAGAACACGCCGAACAGCAGGTAGTACAGCATCATGAACACCGCGATGGCGCCAAAGCCGTAGACTAGGCTCTTGAAGCCCATCTCGATGTTCTCGGCACCCAGGCTCGGGCCGACGGTGCGCTCTTCGATGATCTCCATCGGCGCCGCCAGCGAGCCAGCGCGCAGCAGCAGCGCGGTGTCGGCGGCCTCTTCCGAGCTCATGCGCCCGGAGATCTGCACGCGCCCCCCCCCGATCTCGCCGCGGATCACCGGCGCCGTCACGACCTCGCCCTTGCCCTTCTCGAACAGGATGATGGCCATGCGCTTGCCGACGTTCTCGCGGGTCACGTCCTTGAAGATGCGGGCGCCGCGGGCGTCGAGCGTCAGGTGCACGGCGGCTTCCTGGTTTTCGTCGAAGCCGGGCTGCGCGTCGGTCAGGTTGTCGCCGGTCAGCACGACCTGGCGCTTGACGATGACAGGCACGCCCCCGCGCTCGAAGTAGCGCTCGGTCCCGAAGGGCACAGGGCCACCGGCCAGCGCGGCCTGGGCCTCGGTGCCGTCATCGACCATGCGCACTTCCAGCGTGGCGGTGCGGCCGATGATGTCCTTGGCCTTGGCGGTGTCCTGCACGCCGGGCAGCTGCACGACCACGCGGTCGATGCCCTGCTGCTGGATCACGGGCTCGGCCACGCCGAGTTCGTTGATCCGGTTGTGCAGCGTGGTGATGTTCTGCTTGAGGGCCTGCTCCTGGATGGCGCGGGCGCTCTGGGGGTTGAGGGCGCCCACCAGGGTGAGGTCGCCCGAGCCGCCGGTGTCGGTGCCCGGTGTCCAGACCAGATCGGGCAGGCGGTCCTGCAGCACCGGCAGCGCCGCCTGGCGCGCGGCCCCGTCGCGGAAGCGCACGATCAGGCTGTCACCCTCGCGGCGGATGCCGCTGTGGCGCACGTCCTTGTCACGCAGCAGGGAACGGATGTCGACCGTCTGCCCATCGAGCTTCTGCGTGATGGCCGCCTTCATGTCGACCTGCATCAGGAAGTGCACACCGCCCCGCAGGTCGAGGCCCAGAAACATCGGGTTGGCGTGCAGGCTGCGCAGCCACTGCGGCGAGCGCGACACCAGATTGAGCGCCACGATGTAGCTCGGGTCGGCCGGATCGGGGTTGACCGCCCGGGCGATCACGTCGCGTGCCTGGATCTGGATGTCGGTGCTGGCAAAGCGCGCACGCACCGAGTTGCCGTCGAACTCCACGAAGTCGGCCTGGATGCCGGCCTGCTTGAGCGCCGCCTCGACCCGGGCCACGGCCGATCTGTCGAGCTTGAGCGTGGCCTTGCCGCTGGAGAGCTGCACGGCCGGCGCCTCGCCGAAGAAGTTCGGCAGGGTGTAGATCAGGCCGACCAGCAGGGCCACGGCGATGATCAGGTACTTCCACCAGGGGTAGCGGTTCATGGGGTCCTCGACGGCGCAGCGGGATTACTTGACGGTGCCCTTGGGCAGCACCTGCACGATGGCCGCGCGCTGCACCTGCAGCTCGACGCCGTTGGCCACTTCGAGGTGCACGAAGGTGTCGCCCAGCTTGCTGATGCGGCCGATGACACCCCCCTGGGTCACGACCTCGTCGCCCTTGGTCAGGGCTTCGAGCATCGCGCGGGTTTCCTTCTGGCGCTTCATCTGCGGGCGGATCATGACGAAGTACAGGACGACGAACATGAGGACGAGCGGCAGCATGCTCATCAGGCCACCGGTGGCGCCAGCGGCAGGGGCCGCGGCTTGGGCGTAGGCTTCAGAAATCAACACAGTCAGGTTCCTTCAAACAAAGGGCCGAGGCGCCTCCCGGCTGGGAGGGGCGCGCCGGCCATTGAACGGGGCATTGTATGCGGCAGGCCACCGCACCTTAGAGCACGTACTTCACCAGCGGGTGGCCGCTGAGCGCGCGGTACAGGTTGTCGAGCTGGGTGCGGCTGGTGGCCGTGACGGTGACGGTCAGGCCGAGGTACTTGCCGGAACTGCTGGGGCGGCGCTCCAGGGTGTGCGCGGCAAAGCCCGGGTCGTGCTCGACCACGATGGCCACGACGGTCTCGACAAAGGTCTCGTCGTGCGCCCCCATGACCTTGATGGGGAAGGCGCACGGGTATTCGATCAGGGATTCTTCCGGCGGAATCACCGGGTTGGCGGGAGTGTGGGCGGGGGGCGTGGTGGAGGCCATGTCAGCGTCCTTTCAGGGAAACGGGTACGGAAAGCAGGAAAAGAGGGGGCAGAAGGCGAGCGGTCACTTCACGCCGAGCCGCACGGCGTCCCACAGGCGGCCGAACCAGCCGGCCGGCGGCACATCTTCCAGCGCCAGCAAGGGCACATCCTGCCAGTGCTGGGGGCCGATGGCCACCCGCAGGCGGGCCACGGTCTGGCCCTCGCCCAGCGGGGCCATCAGCGGATCCTGGCGCACCACGCTGGTCTGCAGCTGGCCACCCTGCCCGCGCGGCACCACGACCACGATGGGCGTGGGGCGTCCCAGGCGCACGGTGCTGGCCTGACCCTTCCACACCTGCGCGGTGGCCACCGGCTGGCCGGCATCGAACAGGCGCACCATGTCGAAGGCGCTGTAGCCCCAGTTCAGCAGCTTCTGGGTCTCGGCGGCGCGGGCCTCGGGCGACGCCGCCCCGAGCGTGACGGCGATCAGCCGGCGCTCGACCCCTCCCAGGCTGCGGCGGGCGGTGGCGACCATGCCGTAGCCGGCCGCCTCGGTGTAGCCGGTCTGCAGGCCGTCGACCGTCGGGTCGCGCATCAGCAGCAGGTTGCGGCTGGGCTGGCTCACGCCGGCCACGGTCGCCTGCTGCAGGGACGAGACCTTGAGCACCTCGGGGAAATCGGTGACCAGGCGGGCTGCGATCAGCGACAGCTCGCGCGCCGTGCTGCGGTGACCGCTGGCGGACAGACCCTCGGGGTTGCGGAACCGGGTGGCCTGCAGCCCGAAGACCTCGGCCTGGCGGTTCATACGATCGACAAAGGCCTCGACCGAGCCCGCCAGCCCTTCGGCCAGCGCCACCGTGGCGTCGTTGGCGTTGTGCACGACCATGCCACGCAGCAGGTCGTCGACGCGCGCGCTGCCACCGGCCTTCAGAAAGGAGCGCGATGCACCGGCCATGCCGGCCTTCCAGGCGCGCTCGGACACAGGCAGCATCTGGTCAGGGCGCAGCTTGCCATCGCGCAGTGCCTCACACACCAGCCAGGCCGTCATCAGCTTGGTCAGCGAGGCCGGCTCCAGCGACTGGTCAGCCTGGCGGGCGGCCAGCGTCTGTCGGCTGGCCAGATCCTGCAGGATGAAGGCGCGGGCGGCCACCTCGGGCGGCGACGGCATCGCGGTGGCGGGCTCGGCAAACACACTGCGCGCCTCGGTGGCCGGGGCAGCAGCCAGCGCCGCCGGTGTCTGCCCGCTGGCCAGCATCACGGCCAGCGAGGCCAGCAGCACGCGCCACCGCCAAGCGGGGGCATGGCGGTCGGGGCGCACTGCCTGACGGGTGTCGGGGCGGCGAGAGACAAGGCAACGGAGGGCGGGCATCGGTTCAGCAGGGCACGCGGAAGGAGGCAGGTGGGGCCACGGTGCAGGATTGCAAGCGGCGCGTGTGCCCGCCGCCGGGCGGACACGCTCAGCCGCCGGCCGCGGCCAGGCGCAGGTGCTTGCGCACGACCTCGCGCAGCGTGGGCAGCTGGCCGTGGAAGAAATGGCCGGTGCCGGGCACGACGGTGATCGGCAGGCTTTGCGGGCGGGCCCAGGTCAGGATGTCGGCCAGCGGCACGACGTCGTCCTCTTCGCCCTCGACCACCAGCGTGTGGGCCGGCACGGGTGGCACATCGAAACGGGTGGTGGCCGGGCTGACCAGCACCAGCTGAGACGGGCGCGCGGCATTCGGATCGGTGTCGGCGGCCGCCATCAAAGCGGCGTGCGCACGGGCGGCCACGAAGCCACCGAACGAAAAACCGGCCAGGGCCAGCGGCAGGCCCTGCAGCGCCGGGTCGGCCCGGTGCTGCGCCACCACGGCGAGCATGTCGTCCGTCTCGCCCCGGCCCTCGTCCCAGGCGCCCGCCGAACGGCCCACACCACGGAAGTTGAAGCGCACGGCCCGCCAGCCCTGCAGCACGAAGGCGCGCACCAGGGTGTGGACCACCTTGTTGTCCATCGTGCCGCCCATCAGCGGGTGGGGGTGGGCCACGACGGCCAGCCCCACGGGCGCCTGCGCGGGCTCCTCGACAACGACTTCCAGCAGGCCGGCCGGCCCCTCGAGGGTGATGGATGCGGGGCGTCCGATCATCGCGCCCCCCTTCAGCGACCGACCGACGGCGGCAGCACCAGACGCTCGACGACCTCGCCCTTGATCAGGTGCTGGTCGACGATCTCGTCGATGTCGCTCTTGTCGACGAAGGTGTACCAGGTGCCCTCGGGGTAGACCACCGCGACCGGGCCGCCGGCACAGCGGTCGAGACAGCCGGCCTTGTTGACGCGAACCTGGCCCGGCCCCGCCAGCCCGGCGTCTTTCACGCGCGCCTTGCAGTGATCAAAGCCTTCCTTCGCGTTGTGGTCGGCACAGCAGTCCTCGCCGTTGATGCGCTGGTTCAGACAGAAGAAGATGTGGCGCTGGTAATAGCTCATGCGCGCATTCTAGGCACTCGGGCCCCGCCGCACCGCAGCAGGGATTCGGGGCTCGCGGTGGAGCAGCCGCGCCAGAAGCCAGGCAAGCGCCACATAGGGCCACAGCAGCCCGATCCAGCGCGACAGGCCGTGAAAGCGGATGAAACGCCCCTGCTCCCAGGCGGCCAGGGTGGCGGCGTAGTACGGGTCGGTGGGGGCCAGGTGGATCAGCACGATGAGGGCCAGCGTGAGCGCCACACCCAGCACCGCGCACAGGGTGCGACCCAGCCCGACCAGCACCACGGCCCCCATGGCGCCGAGCATCAGGCCGACCAGCGTGGGCATCGTCATCCACGTGAGCGCGTGCACGGGCGCGAAGTTCAGGGCGGTCGCGAGCGTGGTGACGCCCACGGCCACCACGACCGCGCCACTCAGCAGCAACAGGCGCAGGCGGCGCGGGCGCGCCACCGCGCACGCCAGACACATCGGCACCAGCAGGCCGGCCGCCACGGTCAGCGACTCCAGCAGCGGCGGCCAGCCGTCGTGCAGCAAGGCGCCGGTGCCGGCCCACAGGGTGAGCGGGTCGTCGGGCAGCAGCCAGCGTTGCAGCGGCGTGTCGGCCGTCCAGTCGACCAGCAGCACGTGCAGGTGCGGCCACAGCTGCCCCTGCCCCAGCGGCAGCGGCGGCGGAAACAGCAGGCCCAACGGCCACACCCACAACAGCGCCAGCCCGTGGCCGGCCTGGGGAATGAACCAACGCTCGCGCAGACGGTGCCAGCCGTCGATGAGGCCCAGCGCGTGGACGGTGACCGCAGCCAGTGCGCCCCAGGCCGCGCCCAGCGTGTTGAGCACCCAGTCGGTGACCGACGGCACGCGCGCCGGCAGGGTGAACTGGGCCAGTTCCAGCGCGTAGGACAGCGCGGCCCCGCTGAGCACGGTCAGCAGCGCCGACACCGGCACCGAGCGGCCCGAGCGCAGGTGGGCGATGCACAGGATGGCGCCCAGCGGCAGGTAGCCGACGAGGTTGCCGGCCAGGTCACCGGAGAACTCCTGACGCAGCTTGGGCAGGGTCCAGCTGAACACCCGGGCATCGGGCCAGTGCCAGCCGCTGAGCGGGTACAGCGTGGCGTAGGCGATCAGGGCGATCGCCAGCCAGCTCAGCGGCCAGGCCGCGCTGCGGTGTGCGCTCATTGCCGTCAACCCCGCGCCAGGCGCGCCGTGGTCCTCAGCCGACCGTCGGCTTGAGCACCACGAGAATGACGATGGCCGCAAACAGCAGCACCGACACCTCGTTGAAGACGCGGAACCAGCGGTGGCTGCGGCGGTTGTGCAGCGCCTCGAAATCGCGCAGCAGCCGCTTGCAATAGTGGTGGTAGCCGATGGTCAGCACGACCAGCGTCAGCTTGATGTGCAGCCAGATCTGGCCCGGGCCCTTGCCCATGCCGAAGTACAGCCACAGCACCAGCCCGAGCCCGACCGCCGGGATCATCAGGATGGTGGCGAAGCGGTAGAGCTTGCGCGCCATCACCAGCAGGCGCTCGCGCTCGGCATGGCTGTCGCCCGGCACCATGGCCAGGTTCACGAACAGGCGGGGCAGGTAGAACAGGCCGGCAAACCAGCTGGCCACGAAGATGATGTGCAGGGCCTTGACCCAGAGGTAGGGAGCGCTCATGGGGGGATTATGAGCAGCAGTGCACACCGGGCGCACGCGCGGTGTGTCGAAACCGCGCAGACAAAAAAAGAGCCCCGGCACGAGCCGGGGCTTTCAAGCCTTAACGCTGTCATCACGGTAAGGCACCTGCTCAGGGAGGAAAAGCAGGGAATGACAGCCTCGCGGCGTATCATTCGGGATCCATTATAGGGGGGCCTGCGCGGCATGTCTTTCGGCCATGTCCGAAAAACCCCGGATGCCAGCTGATTTTTTGCCAGCTTTGCAATCTTTCACGGTCTTTTCATTGTTCCCGTCGATGTCCATCACCCCCGCTTTCCCCCTGCACCGCCCCCGTCGTCTGCGCAAGGACGCCTTCAGCCGCCGGCTGGTGCGCGAGCACGCGCTGAGCACCGACGACCTGATCTACCCGGTCTTCATCCTGGACCAGGACGAAGGCACGCAGGACGTGGCCTCGATGCCGGGCGTCGCACGGCTGGGGCGCAGCGCGCTGTGGTCGGTGGCCGAGCGCTGTGTGGAACTGGGCGTGCCGGTGCTGGCGCTGTTCCCCGTGATCGACCAGGCACACAAGACCCCCGACGGCCGCGAGGCCTTCAATCCCGAGGGGCTGGTGCCGCGCACGGTGCGCGAACTCAAGCGGCGCTTTCCCGAACTGGGCATCATGACCGACGTGGCGCTCGACCCCTACACCAGCCACGGCCAGGACGGCCTGCTGGACGAGACAGGCTACATCCTCAATGACGAGACCGTGGCGGTGCTGACGAAGCAGGCGCTGGCCCAGGCCGAAGCGGGTGTCGACATCGTGGCGCCCAGCGACATGATGGACGGCCGCATCGGCGCCATCCGCCGCGCGCTGGAGGCGCAGAACCTGATCTACACGCGCATCATGGCCTACAGCGCCAAGTACGCGAGTGCCTTCTACGGGCCCTTCCGCGACGCGGTGGGCTCGGCCGCCAACCTGGGCAAGGCCGACAAGAAGGTCTACCAGATGGACCCGGCCAACAGCGACGAGGCCCTGCACGAGGTGGCCATGGACATCGCCGAGGGCGCCGACATGGTGATGGTCAAGCCCGGCATGCCGTATCTGGACATCGTGCGTCGCGTGAAGGACGAGTTCAAGGTGCCCACCTTTGCCTACCAGGTGAGCGGCGAGTACGCGATGATCAAGGCCGCCGCGCAGAATGGCTGGCTGGACCACGACGCCGTGATGATGGAGAGCCTGCTGGCCTTCAAACGCGCGGGCGCCGATGGCGTGCTGACCTATTTCGCCCTGGAAGCCGCGGCCAAGCTGCGCGCCTGACCCCGGGCCGCATGGCGGAGACCGTGTGCGCTTCTTCCTGATCAACGACCAGTTCACCGAGCTGCCCGGCTGGCCGGCCTCGCTGCCGTCCCACGGCTTTCTGTGGGTGACCTCTGCGCGGCGCGTCTTCGAGGTGCAGCTGACCGAGGTGCAGCGCCACTTGCAGCGCCTGGCCGGAGGCAGCCTGGTGGACCTGCACGTCTCGGACCTGCTGAACCCCCAGTTGCCCTCGCAGTACGACTACACCTCGTGGTACGACCTGCTGGTGTTCCGCCGGTTGGCAGCGGGCCAGGGCACGGCCCACCTCTTTCTGGACGACGAGCGCGGCACGGCGTCGAGCGCGCGCAAGGCGCTGGCGGCCATCGACACGAGTCCGGTGGGCTTTGCGGTGTTCGATCGGGTGCTGCTGACCGTGCACCCGGCCGACTGCTCGGTGCGCGACTTCTTCGAGACCCGCCTGAGCCAGCTCGGCCAGGGCCCGCAGGACGGCCTGGGCGCCCCTCGGTCAGAGCCGCAGCTGGCGCCGGCCGATGCCCCAGCCCGCACGGGCGACGAAGACGGCCACCTCAGTGCCGACGCCGTGCTGCATGGCCTGAGCGAAAGCCTGCCTCACCGCACGGAAGGGCGCGGCCCCTCGCGGCTGCCGCCGAGCCCGGCGGACCTGATGCTGCGCATCGTCAACCACATGGTCGACAGCTACCTTGACCTGCGCCGCCTGCTGACCCGGCAGCTGGGTTACCTGCAGCAGGAGATGCTGCACAACCGCAACCGCTTCCGGAACTGGCAGGCGCTGCTCGAGTCGCGCAACACGCTGCACATGCTGGAAGACACCTGCGAAGACCAGCGCAGCGCGGTGCAGGAGTGGCTGGATGCGCTCGAGGACTGGCCCATGCCGCAGGACCCGCAGACCGCCCGCGAGCGCGAGGTGCTGCGCGTCCGCTCACGCGATGTGCAGGAGCACATCGAGCGCGTGCTGAGCCATGTGCGCCGGCTCGAGAGTTCGTCGGAAAGCGCGGTGCAGATGCACTTCTCGCTGCAGGGCAGCCGCACCAACGAGATCATGCGCACGCTGACCGTGCTGACGGCCATCTTCCTGCCGCTGAACCTGATCACCGGCATCTTCGGCATGAACTTCGACATGCTGCCGCTGATTCACGAAGCCGCCGGTTTCTGGATCGCGCTGGGCCTGATGGGCGCAGTCGTGGTCGGGCTGGTGTGGTGGTTCCGCCGCCAGCGCTACATCGACAGCTGATCAGCCTGCCGCGGCTCGCACCTCGCGGGCCAGGCACAGATCGGCCCAGGCCAGGGCCTTGTCGGCCGGATTGCGCAGCAGGTAGGCCGGGTGATAGGTGACCACCACCGGCACGCCCTGCACCGTGTGCACGCGCCCGCGCAGCTTGCCGATGGGCTCGCTGGTCTTGAGCAACGACTGCACGGCAAAGCGCCCCATGGCCAGGACGACCTTGGGCTGCACCAGCGCCATCTGCCGCAGCAGGTAGGGCTCGCACTGGCTCACTTCCTGAGGCTGCGGGTTGCGGTTGGCCGGCGGGCGGCACTTCAGCACATTGGCAATGAAAACCTGGCGCACAGGCGCGTCTTCGCCGCGCGTCAGGTCGATGGCGTGCAGCATGCGGTCGAGCAGCTGACCGGCGCGGCCGACGAAGGGCTCGCCTTCGCGGTCCTCCTGCTCGCCCGGGGCTTCGCCGACGATCATCCAGTCGGCCTGCTCGTGGCCCACGCCGAACACGGCCTGCTTGCGGCTGGCGCCCAGGCTGCAGGCCTGGCAGCCGGCCACGGTGGCGCGCAGGGCGGCCCAGTCCATGGTGTCGATGCCGGCGGGGCGGGCGCCCAGCGGGGCCTCGACCGCGGCCGGCTTGTCGGCCATGGCGGGGGGGCGCCCCAGGGGCGCGCGAGCGGGCGCTGCCGGGGCCACGGCAACGGGGCGCTGCGGCACGGCGGGGGGCGCCACGGGGGCGCCTGCGGCAGCTGCCTGCACCGCCGGCGCGGCCGGAACCGCCGCCGACTCGGTCATGCCCTCGGCGGGCGCCTCCGCCTCTTCGGGCCAGAACGGCGGCACGCCCATCTCGCGCAGCATGGCGCGCTGTCGTTCAGTCCACCGCATGGGCTTCTCCAGGCGAGGCGGGGGCCAGCGCCAGCCGCATCACGATCGCGTCCTCGCGCCCTTCGGGCGCCGGGTAATAGCCTTTGCGCCGCCCCACCTCGACAAAGCCGAGGCGCGCGTACAGCGTCCGTGCCGGCATGTTGCTGGGGCGAACTTCCAGCCACAGGGTCTCGGCGCACTGCTGGAGGCAGCGTGCAGCCAGCACGTCGAGCAACGCACGGGCCACGCCCTGGCCCTGCCAGGCGCGGTCGACGGCGACGTTGAGGAGGTGCACCTCGTCCGGGCCGTCCATCGCCACACAGACGGCCACCACCCGGCCGCTGTCCGCATCGCAGCGCACGCGGGCCCAGTAACCCGCACGCAGCGACGAACGGTAGTTGTCGGCCGTCCAGGCGTGCGAGGGGTGCTCGCACGCCTGGGCCTCCATGGTCACGACGGACGCGATGTCGGCGTCCGTCAGGGGGCGGTCTACATACCGGGACGGCACCGTTCAGCCCCCCTGCCCGGCTGGATGGCGGGCCGCGGCGCGTTCGGCCGAGGTCTGGGCGACCTTGTCGCGCACATAGGTGGGCAGGGCCAGTGCGGCATCGACGGTGTCGCCGCGGGCCCAGGCACGCCGTGCCAGCGAGGCCAGCGCCTGGCCCGACGGGCGGGCCTCGGCATCGGCCAGCCGGCAGCGGCCTGTCTGCAGCACAGGCGCCAGCGCCTCGGCGCAGGCCGAGAGTGCGTTGCCCGCCAGACGCAGGTCGTCGGCCGCAGCACCCTCACCCCAGCGGCGAGCGGGCTCGGCCACGGGCCACAGACGCGGGGGCTCGATGGTCTGCCATTCGCCGTCGCGCCAGGCAAGGGCCGCCACATACAACTCCTCCATGCGCGCGTCCTGCAGCACCCACACGGTCGCCCCCTCGGGCACGGCATCGGGCTGACGCAAGCGGGCGTCTTCGGCCACGGCGCGCAGGGTGTCGAGTGCGATGACCGGGCAACCCAGGCCCAGGGCCAGGCCCTGCGTGACGGAGCACGCCGTGCGCAGGCCGGTGAAGGCGCCCGGGCCGGCCCCGAAGGCAATCGCATCGACGTCCTGCCAGGTGCGCCCGCCCTCGGCGAGCAGGCTCTGCAGCGCGGGCAGCAGGTCGCGCGAGGCCTGGGCACCGCCCGGCAGCTGGCGCACCAGCGTGGCATCAGGGGCGGCCAGGGCAGCGTGGATCAGGTCGGTGGCGGTGTCCAGCGCAATCAGGACGGCAGGGGACGCGGGCATGGCCGGGAGTGTAGCCACTGCGGCGCTCCTATGATGGCGACATGCCCGTCTCGTCTCTGATTCCGTGCCTGCTTGCCTGGGCTGTCGCCCTGATCGGACCGTGGACCGCCGTGCGGGCGGAAGGCATGCCTGCCGCCCCGGACCAGGCGCCCGCGTCTGCCGCCTCGGCCGGTCTGCCGGACAACGTGCGCCTGGCGCTGGCGCGTGCCGGTGTCCCGCTGGAGGCCGTGTCGGTCGGGGTGTGGCCGGTCGAGGGGGGCCCCGCCCGGGTGGCCCACCTCGACGGGGTCGTGCGGCAGCCCGCTTCGCTGATGAAGCTGTTCACGACCGGGGTGGCGCTGCAACGGCTGGGGCCGGCATGGACGTGGCGCACCGAAGTGGGCCTGGGCGGCCCGATGCAGCCGGACGGCCGCCTGGCCGGCCCGCTGTACGTGCGTGGGCAGGGCGACCCGGCCCTGGTGCTGGAGCGCCTGGACGCCATGCTGGCGCGGTGGCGGGCCGCCGGGTTGACGCAGGTGGACGGCGACATCGTGCTGGACCGCCAGGCTTTCGCACTGCCGCCGCACGATCCGGCCGCCTTCGACGGCCAGGCGCTCAAGCCCTACAACGGCGGGCCGGACGCGCTGCTGCTCGCGCACCGGGCGGTGACCTTGCGCCTGCGGCCCGATGCGGCGCGGCCCGGCTGGGCCCGCGTGGACGTGAGCCCCCCGCTCGACGGCGTGCAGTTGCGGGCCGACGTGCCGCTGGGCGACGGCCCTTGCGGCGACTGGCGCCAGGCGCTGGTGTTGGGCTTGGCCCCGTCGGCGGGCCCGGCGCAAGGGGGCGACGCCGCGCCATTGCCCGCCCCGGTGGGCGCAGCCCCACCGACACCGTGGACGGTGACCCTGCAAGGGCGCTACCCGGCGAGCTGCGGTGAGCGCGACTGGCCCGTGCTGTGGCCGGCCACCGACGACCACAGCGCCCGGCTGCTGGCATCACGTTGGCGGGCGGCGGGTGGCGCGCTGAGGGGCCAGGTGCGCGCGGGGACGTGGCCCGCGGGCCTGCCGGCGTGGCAGGCCTGGGTGTCGCCGCCGCTGGGCGAGGTGGTGCGCGACATCAACAAGTTCAGCAACAACGTGATGGCGCGGCAGCTGTTTCTGACGCTGGGGCGTGCGCCGACGCCGGATGCGCCGCCCGCCAGCCCGGACAGCGCCCGCCAGGTGGTAACCGAGGCCGTGCGCGGGGCCACACGCGAGGCTGGGCAGGACACCGGCCCGTGTGACGGCGAGGCGCTGGTGCTGGACAACGGCTCGGGCCTGTCGCGGCTGGAGCGCAGCACGGCCGCCTGCCTGGGCCGCTGGCTGCAGCGGATGTGGGTGGCGCCCACCATGCCGGAGTTTCTGGCGTCGTTGCCGGTGGCGGGGCTGGACGGCACCGCGCGGCGGCTGCGCGGGGTGGCGGGCCAGGCCCACCTGAAGACCGGCTCCCTGGACGGGGTGGCGGGCATCGCTGGCGTGGTGAGCCGGGACGACGGTCGCCGCCTGGCCGTGGTCTTTCTGGTCAACCACGCCCGCGCCGAAGCGGCCCGCCCGGCATTCGACGAACTGCTGCTCTGGGCGCGCGCCACGCCGCTGTGAAAACTGGGAGAATCCGCGCCGGCCCGATCACCGACGGGCTCTGCCCATCTCGCCCGGAACCCGCCCTGTGAACCTCGCCGCCCTGTTCGCCTTCGATCCGCATGTCATCGACTGGGTGGGCTCGGCGGCGGCCGTGCTGACCACCAGCGCCTTCGTGCCTCAGGCGTGGTTGACCTTCCGCACGCGGGATGTCAGCGGCATTTCGCTGGGCATGTACTCGGCCTTCACCGGCGGGGTGGCGCTGTGGCTGGTCTACGGCCTCGCGCTGGGCGCGCTGCCCATCGTGATCGCCAACGTCATCACGCTGAGCCTGGCGCTGAGCATTCTGGGGATGAAGCTGGCCTACCGCCCGCGGGACGCCGGCGTCGAGGCTGAAGCCGAAGCCGCCCCACGCTGCGAGCGCTGAGCGGCCCGTCAGGCCCGGCTACCGGGGCCGAGCGCTGACCTGCATCACAGCGGGTTGCGGTTGACGTTGCTGACGACCAGCGCGGCCAGACGGGCATGGGCCTGGGGCGCGAAGTGCGTGGCATCGGCCCACAGGTACACCGAAGACACGGTGCTGTTGACCACGCCCTGCGACGCGGTGGGATCGGCGTAGCTGGTGTTGCACAGCGGGGCCGAGGTGCCGCGGCCGCTGGCGCAGCCGACGTCGGTCGAGTTGCTGATGCCGTAGCTGCTGCGGGTGCGCGAGTCGGACATCTGCTGGGTCAGGGTGTCGGTGCGGACCAGGGTGAGTTGGCGCCCGTCGAAGTCGACCTCGGCCTGGTTCGTGACGCCGTCGTTGAAAGCGACGATGAGTTGGAGCAGCGCGTCACGCTCGGCCTCGGTGGCGGCCTGGCCCAGAGGGCTGAGCGTCAGCAAGGGCAACCGGACCAGTGCCACACGGGCGCCCGTGGGCTTGATGTACTGCGCCATGGCCGTAGACAGGCTGATGCCCAGGGCCTTCATTTCGGCGACCAGCGAGGCCAGCGATGTGGGGCTCGCCTTGTAACGGACAAAGGCGTCGAGCACGTCGGGCTGGCCGGCCATCATCAGCACCAGGGTCCCGTTGGTGAGCAGCCCGGCGTTCGTCTGCATGGCCTGAATCACTTTGGCCACGCCCGCGTTGGTCTTGCCGGCCGCGGCGGCGGTCGCGTCCAGCACGCCGGCCGAGGTGGTGGCCGTCGCACCCGGGTCGAGCGCCAGCAGGTAGGCCTGGCGTGTGGCGCCGCTCACCGGACACTGGCTCGCATCGAAGCCATAGGCCGCCGCCACCGTCTGCACCCACACGGCGTTGACCTGGCAGTTGTAGCCCATCTGGGTGGGGTCGTTGGTGGTGGTCGTCGTGCTGCCGCTGACATAGGCGTTGCCGGATGCGTCCAGGCTGACGGCATTGACCGTGTACTTCTTGCCCGCGCTGCTGACGAAGCTGTTGTCATCGCCAAAGCTGACCACCCGGCTGGGCTTGAACTTCGATGCCTGGGAACCACCGCCACAGGCCGTGACAGTCACCGCCAGCGCGCAGGCCGCGGCCACCGCACCCACGGCCTTCAGGGGCCGGCGCAGTGAGGAAGACGTCAGGGAAACGGGCAGGCGGAACATGGACTCTCCAGATACGGGTCGCGAGACTGAGGCGGCAAGAATAACCGCCTTCGCAAAGGCGGACGATGTCAGGACGTAAAGAGCCGGTGCGCGATCAGGCAGCGGCGCGGCGCAATCGGTCGCGCACACCGTCCCATGCGGCATCGTCGGGCGGGGTCTCGACCCAGATCAGGTCGACGCCCAGGGCATCGAGCTCGCGCAGGTCGGCAAACAGGTCGTGGGCGGCGGTGGCGGCATCGCCCGGCATGGAGCGGTGCACCACGCCCTTGCTCGGCGCGCGGCGGGCCCACAGGCTGCGCGAGTACACCGCCACCTTCGGCGGGTGGCTCGGCTCGCGCAGCGCGGCGGCCAGCAGCTCGGGCTCCAGCACGTCGAGCGCGGCATCCAGTTGGGTGTCGGCCATCAGGCGCAGGCGGGCGCGCGGCGCGTAGTGCGAGGCGAGCGTGCCCGGGGCCTTCGGGGCGGCCGGGTCCGGCGCCTCGGGGGTGGACCACAGCACGGGCTGGCCGGCGACGGCCTCGATCTCGGCCAGCGTGAGGCGGCCGGGGCGCAGCAGCACCGGCTGCTCGCGTGAGCAATCGACGATGGTCGACTCGATGCCCACCTCGCACGCGCCGCCGTCGAGCACCCAGACCTCGTCCAGGCCTTCACCGGCGTCCTGGAATTCGTCGACCACGTGGACGGCCTGCGTCGGGCTGATGCGACCGAAGCGGTTGGCGCTGGGCGCGGCCACCCCCAGAACATCGAGGTTGGCGCAGGCTTCCAGGAGCTGGCGCGCCACGGGGTGCGACGGGCAGCGCAGTCCGATCGTGTCTTGACCGCCGGCAGCCGCGGTGGCGGTGTCCGGGTCGCGCGGCACGATGACCGTCAGCGGTCCGGGCCAGAAGGCCGCGCACAGGCGCTGCGCCACCGGCGGGAAGGCCGAGACGAAGTGCAGCGCCGCCGCGCCGTTGGGCACGTGCACGATCAGCGGGTGGTCGCTGGGCCGACCCTTGGCCGCGAAGATGCGGGCCACGGCCTCGGCATCGTCGGCGCGGGCACCCAGGCCGTAGACGGTTTCGGTGGGCAGGGCCACCAGGCCGCCGGCCACGATGCGGCGCGCGGCCTGCTCGATGGCGTCGGGTTGGGTCGCGGGATCCAGCAGGCGCATGGTGGTGTGGGCGTTGGAGGCCAGCTCTGGCCGGGTCAGAACGGGGCGATGCCCAGGATGGCTGCGGCCTTCAGTGCCGTGTCACGGGCTGCTTCGGGCGTGGCCGCGGTGACGGTCAGGTGGCCCATCTTGCGGCCCTTGCGTGCCTCGGTCTTGCCGTACAGGTGCAGGTGCGTGCCGGACAGCGCCAGCACGGCGGCCCAGTCGGGCTCGACCTGCGCGGTGGCGCCGGCCGGGAACCACAGGTCGCCCAGCAGGTTGAGCATCAGGCAGGGGCTGTGCAGCACGGGCGCCACCAGCGGCAGGCCGGTCATGGCGCGCACCTGCAGCTCGAATTGCGACACGTCGCACGCGTCGATGGTGTGGTGGCCGGAGTTGTGCGGGCGCGGGGCCATCTCGTTGGCGACGATGCGGCCGTCGGCCAGCACGAAGAACTCGATGCACAGCACGCCGACGTAGTTCAGCGAAGCGGCGATCTGGTGGGCGGCGTCGTACGCCTGCTGCGACACGGCCTCGGTCACGTTCGGTGCGGGCACCGTGGTCACGGCCAGGATGCCGTCACGGTGCAGGTTCTGCTGCAGCGGGAAGTGCACGACCTGGCCGTCGCGGCCGCGCGCCACGATGACGCTGACCTCGTAGGCCAGCGGCAGCATCTTCTCGAGCACGCACTCGACCTGCTGGAGCTCGGCCCAGGCGGCTTCGAGCTCGGCGCGGGTCTTGACGCGCACCTGGCCCTTGCCGTCGTAGCCCAGGCGGGCGGTTTTCAGGATGCCGGGCAGCAGGTCGTCCGACACGGCGGCGAGTTGCTCGGCCGTGGCGATGATGGCGTGCGGCGCGCAGTCGACCCCGCAGCCGACGAAATGGGCCTTCTCGCGGGCGCGGTCCTGGCAGACAGCCACGGCGGCGCCCGAGGGCGCGACGGGGCGGGTCCGGGCCAGCTGGTCGAGCGCGGCGGCAGGCACGTTCTCGAACTCGGTGGTGATGGCCGCGGCTTCGCGGGCCAGCGCGGCCAGACCGGCCTCATCCAGATACGGCGTCTGGATGTGGGCGTGCGAGACGAGGCCGGCCGGGCTGGTCGGGTCGGCGTCGAGCACGGCCGTGCGGTAGCCCATGGCCTGGGCGGCATGCACGAACATGCGGCCCAGCTGGCCGCCGCCCATCACGCCCAGGGTGGCGCCGGGCAGGATCACGTCGGAAGCGGCCTTGCTCATGCCTTGGGTTCCATGATCAGGTCGGCCGTCATGGCGCGGGCCACTTCGGTCTGGCGGGTGCGGAAGGCGTCGAGCCTGGCGCGCAGCGCCGGGTCGTTGCCGGCCAGCATGGCCACGGCAAACAACGCCGCGTTGCCCGCCCCGGCGGTGCCGATCGCGAACGTGGCCACAGGAATGCCCTTGGGCATCTGCACGATGGAATGGAGCGAATCGACGCCCTGGAGGTGGCGCGAGGGCACGGGCACGCCCAGCACCGGCACCGTGGTCTTGGCGGCCAGCATGCCCGGCAGGTGGGCCGCACCGCCGGCACCGGCAATGATGGCGACCAAGCCGCGGTCGGCCGCCGCTTCGGCATAGCGGAACATGTCATCCGGCATGCGGTGCGCGGAAACCACCTGCGCCTCGAACGGAATGCCGAACTCGGTCAGAATGTCGGCGGCGTGGCGCATGACATCCCAGTCGCTGCTGGACCCCATCACGACACCCACTTTCACCTGGCTTGCGCCCTTCGTTTCCGACACGGTTGGCTCCTCAAACGTCAAAGACCGAATTTTAGGCGCTGCCTCACTGAATCAGACGCTCCCAAAGGCGGCCTGCTGCACACCATGATCGACATCACCATCGAAAACTTCGAATCCGACCTGATTGCCACCTCGCTGCGGGTGCCGGTCCTGCTCGACATCTGGGCTGAATGGTGCGGGCCGTGCAAGGCGCTGGGCCCGGTGCTGGAGAAGCTCGAGCAGGAGTACGCCGGCCGCTTCGTGCTGGCCAAGGTCAACGCCGATGAGCAACCCGAGATCGCCGGCCAGCTCTCGCAGATGTTCGGCGTGCGCTCCATTCCGTTCTGCGTGATGTTCGTGGGCGGCCAGCCGGTGGACGGCTTCGTGGGCGCGCTGCCGCCCGAGCAGATCCGCAGCTTCCTCGACAAGCACGTGCCGTCGGAAGGCGCGGTCGAGTCCGCCGAGGAAACCGCCGAGGCCGAGCAGCTGCTGGCCGATGGCGCCGAGGACTCCGCCGAAACCCTGCTGCGCGACGCCCTGGACAAGGACCCCGCCAACGACGAGGCCCGCTTCGACCTGATCAAGCTGCTGCTGGGCGAGGGCCGCGTGGACGAGGCCCGGGGCGCGTTCGAGCCCATCGCCGCCCGGGCCACCGGCCCGGTGCCCGAAGCCCGCGTGCTGGCCTTCAGCCGCTGTGTGGAGGCGGCCCAGGCCGCGCGAGCCGGCCGCTCGCCCGCTGAACTTGACGCCGCCATCGCCGCCAACAAGCGCGACTTTGCCGCGCGCTTCGAGCTGGCGCAGATTTTCTGGGCCGCCGGCCAGCCCGAGCAGGCCATGGACGAGCTGCTGGAAATCATCATGCGCGACAAGGCCTGGAACGACGAACTGGCCCGCAAGACTTACGTCGCCATCCTCGAAGTGATGAGCAAGCCGGCGCCGAAGCCCACCCCGGCCCGCGCGACGCCGCCCGGCGCCCCCGGGGCAGACAAGCCCAAGCTGGAAATCGCCGGCAAGGTGGAAGTGCTGGCCGCCGATCCGGTGATCGACGCCTATCGCCGCAAGCTCAGCATGGCGCTGTTTTAAGGGCCTTGGCGACGCCCCCTCAATCGGGTGTCGCACCAGGTTCCCATGGGTACCGGCGGGGCGGGATAGCGCGCACTTTCACACGGTTATCGCTTCTTTGCCCCCTGACAAGCCGTTTCAGAATCGTGCCAACAGCCGATGATCTGCGTTCACATGCCGTGAATGCAGCGCCGGGTCGCTGCCGCCCTGAATGCGTTTGTCCGAGTCCGTCCCTGCCGATCTCTGCCCTGCCTGCGCGCCGTGCGCGGGCTGCAGCGCGCTGCCCTCCAGCAGCATGGGGTTGACGCTGATCGAGTTGATGGTCACCCTGGCCGTCGTGGCCATGCTGATGGCAGCCGTCGCGCCCACGCTGGGGGTGTGGATCACCAACCAGAAGGTGCGCAACACGGCGACGTCGATCGTGTCGGGGCTGCAGTACGCCCGATCGGAAGCGGTGCGGCGCAATCGGCCGGTGACGTTCTGGCTGGTGCGCAGCGGCAGTGCCGCCCGCATGGACGACAACTGCGCCGTCGCCTCCGACAGTGCCTCGTGGGTGGTGACGCTGGGCACCGCCTCGCCCGCGGGCAAGTGCGCGCAGGGCACCTCGTCGCTGCAGCTCAAGGCCAATCTGGCAGCGCAGGATGGTGGAGGTGGCGATGCGGCGGTGGCGGTGGCCGCCCTCAACGCGGACAGCGGCGACAGCGCCACCCGGGTGACCTTCAACGGCTTCGGGCAGGTGACGAACACCTCGCCCATCTCGCGCATCGACGTCACAGGCACCAGCGAGGGCGTCAATAAATCGTGGCGGGTGGTGGTCTCGGGCGGCGGGCACAGCAAACTGTGTGATCCCGCCGTGACGGGGGCCACCGACACACGCGCGTGCGGCTCATGACGCGCGCCCGGCACCGCCACATCGGCGGCTTTCTGCTGATCGAATCGCTGATTGCCATCCTGATTTTTTCGGTCGGGATCCTGGGGCTGGTCGGCCTGCAGGCCCGCATGACGAAGGCCCAGACCGAAGCCAAGGCCCGCGCCGATGCCGTCAACCTGGCCTCCGAGCTGCGCGGGGTGATGTGGGTCGACATGGCCAACCTGGCGCAGTACGAGACGAGCGCGTGCGCCGCGCACAGCCCGTGCGCCAACTGGCTGGCCAAGCTGCAGGCCACCCTGCCTTCCGGCGCCGCCACCGTGACACGCGACACCACGCGACCGGGCTGGGTGAGCATCGCCATCACCTGGCGCCTGCCCAACGGCCAGAGCCACACCTACCAGACGGTGACCGTCATCCGGGGGGCGGCATGAAGCGCGCGCAGCAGGGCCTGAGCCTCGTCGAGCTCATGGTGGGGGTGCTGATCGGCATGCTCACGGTGGTCGCGATCAGCCAGGTGCTGATGAGCGCGGAGGGCCAGAAGCGCACCGCCTCCAGCGGGGGTGACGCGCAGGTCAATGGCACGCTCGCGCTCTACGCGCTGCAGCGCGATGTGGAGATGGCTGGTTACGGCTTCACGGGCCAGCCGGCGGCACTCGGCTGCCCGGTCAAGGGCAAGTTTGGCAATGGCACCGGCGAAAAGGCCCTGCCCTCGTCGCTCTCGCTCGTGCCCGCGCTGATCAAGCCTGGCACCACCGCTGCCGACCCGGACACGATCACGGTCTGGCAGAGCAACAAGCCCAACTACGCGGTGCCGCTGCGCGTGGCCGAGGCCCACCTGAAGACCGACACCCGCTTCATCGTGCCCAGCAGCCTGGGCGTGGTCGCCGGCGATCTGCTGGTGGCGGTGCCGCCCACGCCCTCGGCCACCGACTCGTGCACCGTCATGGTCGTGGCGGGCGACAGCACCACCCCGCTGAGCAGCCAGCAGATTCCACACCTGGCCAGCGCCGGTGGCTGGAATGCCGCCGGCTCGGCCCTGGTGCCCGACGCCGGCTACCCTGCCGGCAGCCACCTGATCAACCTCGGCACCGGCCTGCCGCGCACCTACAGCATCAGTGCGGGCAAATCGCTGGTGGCGACCGATGTGCTGGCCACGAGTGGCGGCACCAGCGTTCAGACGATCGCACCGCAGATCGTGCAACTCAAGGCGCTGTACGGCAAGGACACGGATGGCAACGGCACCATCGATGCCTTCAACACCACCGCTCCGGCTACCAACGCCGACTGGCTGCAGGTGATGGCACTGCGCGTGGCCGTGGTGGCGCAGAGCGCGCAGCCCGAGCCGGTCAGAGGTGGCGGCAGCCCCGTGACCCCGGCCATCGGCGTGGAATGGGTGGTCGACGCCCGCACCGAAAACGCCGTGGCCTGCAGCTTCGATGGCAGCCAGAAGTGCCTGCGCATCAATGTCAGCGGTGTGGGCAGCGACTGGCGCAACTACCGCTACAAGGTGTTCGACACCGTCGTGCCCTTGCGCAACATGTTGTGGACCCGCGGATGATGCACACCCACCGCCGCCCCCCGACCATGGCCGCCTCGCGCGGCTCTGCGCTGATCTTTGCGCTGATTGCGCTGGTGTCGATGAGCCTGGCCGCGCTGGCCCTGGTGCGCTCGGTGGACACGGGCACGGTGATCCTGGGCAATGTGGGCTTCAAGCGCGAAGCCACGGCCGCGGCCGATGAGGCGACGCGCCAGGCCATCGACTGGCTGCAGACCGCCGACGTGAGCGCCAACAATGCGGCGCAAGGCTATTACGCGACCACCGCGACCACGCTGGACGCCACCGGCTTTCAGCAGACCGCCAGCACGCGCACGCTGATCGACTGGGACAGCGACAACTGCGGCTATGCCGACGGCGGCACCTATGCCGGCTGCGGGCAGCGGCCCCGGTCCGTGTCAGTCAGCGGCGTGACCGCGCACTACGTGATCCTGAGGCTGTGCGCCGACGTGGCCGCCACGCAGTGCAGCCGGCCGCTCAACGCGGTCGCCTCAGCCGATGGTAGCAAGGGATCGCTGGATTACGCCAACCCCGGCGGTCCGGAGGTGAACACCGCTGTGTACTACCGGATCGTGGTGCGGGTGCAGGGGGCGCGCCAGTCGCAGTCCTTCACCGAAACCATCGTGCAACGTTGAGGAGCCCGACGATGTGGTCCAGACGCTTCCTCCTGTGCATCGGGCTGGCCCTGTGGCTGGGCCTCGGCATGGCGCCCGCACAGGCCGCCCTCACCGAGTTGAACGACGAGCCCCTGGCCACCCAGTCGAGCAGCCTGCTGGCGCCCCCGAACGTGATGTTCATCGTCGACGACTCGGGCAGCATGGACTGGGAGTTCATGCCCGGGGCCACGACGGGCGACCTGCCGGCGCGCACCGGGAGCTATGGCTACAAGTCAGCGCAGTGCAACGGGCTGGCCTACGACCCGAGCGTGAACTACACGCCGCCCGTGAAGTGGAACGGCGTGTCCTACCCGCAGGCCAGCTATGGCGCGGCCTGGGACAACGGCTACACCCCCCGGTTCCGCGACAACGAGGCCTACGCCGGCACAGGCGTGACAGCATCCACCCACTCGCTGGGTACGAAGACCATGACGTTCGAGGAGACGACCGGGCTCTTCGTGTGGATCGGAGAGTTGCTGACCGGCATCATCGACATCCTGTTCGATGTGGGTGTGCAGAACATCCCCAACGACCTGCCGGCCTGGGCCACTGGCACCACCGTGGTCATGGTGCAGCGCAACGACAGCGCGTACTGGATGCTGGGCACCGTGCAGAGCAAGAGCAGCATCACGACGACCGGGATCTGCCTGTTCGGCTGCACGCGCACGCAGACCTTCACCTTCAACGTCACCTTCTTCACCGGCAAGGACAACGCGGCGAACAGCGACTGGCTGGTGAACACGCCGGGCACGGCCGCCCTGGGTACACGCACCTACTACAACTACACCGGCACCGAGCCCAAGCTGGGCTGGAGCTACACCAGCAGCGGCGCGCTCGACGGCACCACGGCGTTTGCCCAGCAATGCAGCAGCAACGTCGGCGCGGCGCCGGGCTCGGGCGTGTTCTCGGCCGTCACGGTCAACAGTGCCTCGCCCGCCGCCGACCAGGCGAATTACGCCAACTGGTATCAGTACTACCGCACGCGGCTGCTGCTGATGAAGACGGCCTCGGGCCGCGCCTTCCTCAACATGCCGGACACCTACCGGGTCGGCACCACGAAGATCAGTCACAGCCTGTACAGCGCGATCAACGGCAACTACTTCCTGCCGGTGGGCGTGTTCACGGAGAACGCCGCCTCGACGGCCGCAGGCCAGAAGTTCAACTTCTACGTGCACCTGTACAACTCGAAGTTCTACGACCGGGACGCCGCCAGCGTGTTCAACAACCGGCGGGCGACCTCATTCGGCACACCACTGCGGCTGAGCCTGAGCCAGGTCGGCAAGTACTACGCCAACAAGCTCAGCGGCCAGACGGACCCGATGACGGCAGCATGCCAGCGCAACTACGCCATCCTGTCGACCGACGGCTACTGGAACGACAGCAGCAACCCGACGGGCCTCACCGGCACGGCCATCGGCCACCAGGACGGCAGCCCGGAGGTACGGCCCATGCTCGATGCGCTGAACGTCTCGAACACGCTGGCCGATGTCGCCCAGTACTACTACGTGACCGACATCCGCGACACCACGCTGTCGAACTGCGGCAGTGGCACCAGCCTGTGCACCAACGACAGCACCATGAGCACCGACATCGGCACGCCGGGGCGGCAGAACATGGTCACCTACACGCTGGGCCTGGGGGTGGGCAGCACGCTGCGCTATGACGTGAACTACGCGTCGTCCGGTGCGGGCGACTTCGCGGCCATCCGCGCCGGCACCAAGAGCTGGCCCAACCCCACCCTGGCCGAGAACGCCACCCGGGTGGACGACCTCTGGCATGCGGCCATCAACGGCCGAGGCCGCTACTTCAGTGCCCAGAACGCCACCGAACTGAGCAGCTCGCTGGAAAGCACGATCGGCTCGCTGGCCCAGACGCCCGGCGCCGGCTCCGCCATCGCGAGCAGCGCCTTCCAGCTCAGCAGCAGTGAGACCAACTTCGTCTATGCCGGCAGCTATGTGACCGGCCGATGGACCGGCGAGCTCGAAGCCTTTGCCATCAGCGCCAGCGGCACGCTGGCCAGCACCCCCACCTGGACGGCACAGGCCCAGCTTGATGCGCTGGCCAACCGCAACAGCCGCACGGCACCGGCCAGCGGCGTGACCTCGCCGCAGTGCGGCGCGCTCTACAGCAACTGCAATGACGAGCGCAAGGTCTACTTCATGCACCCGACGACGAAGGCGCTCACCGCCTTCACCTACGCCGACCTGCAGGCCGCCGGGCTCGATGGCGATGGCAAGTTCAGCACGGCCTGCAGCGCCAGCCGCCTGTCGCAGTGCAGCAGCCTGAGCACCGCCCAGAAAGCGCTGGCCAACACCGGCAAGCACCTGGTGAACTTCCTGCGCGGCGACGCCACCTACGAGACGACGAACGGCAGCAACCCGCTGTTCCGGCTGCGCCATTCGGCGCTGGGCGACATCGCCAATGGCACGCCGGCGTTCTCGGGCAAGCCCCCCTTCCAGTACACCGACTCCGGCTACAGCGATTTCGTCGCCGCCCAGGCCAGCCGCACCAAGGTGGTCTATGTGGCCGCCAACGACGGCATGCTGCACGCGTTCAACGCCACCACCGGCAAGGAGCTCTGGGCCTTCGTGCCGCAGGCGGTGATGCCGAATCTGTACAAGCTGGCCGACAAGAACTACAGCCATCAGTACTTCGTGGACGGCAGCCCGGTGATTGCCGATGTGAAGGTCGGTGACACCTGGAAGACGATTCTGGTCGGCGGCCTCAACAAGGGCGGCAAGGCCTACTACGCGCTGGATGTGACCAACCCGGCGGCCCCCGCGCCGCTGTGGGAGTACACGCACACCCACCTGGGCTACACCTATGGCAACCCGGTGGTGACCAAGAACACGGCAGGCGACTGGGTCGTGGCCTTCGGCTCGGGCTACAACAACAGCGGGCTGGGCTACCTGTTCGTGCTGGACGCCTACACCGGCGTGCCCAAGACCGGCTCGCCGATTGCCACCACGGCGGGCGATGCGACCACCCCGTCCGGCCTGGCGCCGATCAACGCCTGGTTGGACTCCAACCGGGACAACACGGCGCGGCGCATCTACGCGGGCGACCTGCTGGGCAACGTCTGGCGCTTCAACATCGATGCCGGCACGGTCGCGCCGGTGGCCCGGCTGCTCGTGTCGTCGACCACGCCGCAACCCATCACAGTGCGCCCCGAACTCGGCTCGGTCACCCAGAGCGGCACCGCCTACCCCGTGGTGCTGGTGGGCACGGGGCGCCATCTGCACAGCAACGACGCCTCTGACCGGACGCTGCAAAGCATCTATGCCCTGCGCGACAAGCTCGACGCCACGGGGTGGGGCGACGTGCGCCTGGGCACCAACCTGGTCAGCAAATCGGTCGTGAGCTCAGGCACCGGCACCAGCCTCACCCGCACGGCCACCAGCAACACCAAGGTCGACTGGTCGACCAAGGCGGGCTGGGTGTTCGATCTGCGCCCCAGCAGCACGGGCACGCTCGAGGGCGAGCGCGTGAGCACGCGCATGCAGGTCGCCTATTCGACGCTCGTCGTCGCGGGCAACATTCCCGGCACGGGGGCGGCCTGCCGGGCCTCGGGCGGCACCTCGTGGCTCTACTACTTCACGCTGGCAGACGGCTACACCGAGGTGGCCCCGATGTACCAGGGCAACACGATGGTCAGCGGCATCGGCATCGTCTATGACGCCTCCGGGCGCGCCATCGTGATCACCAACACCACCGACGGCGAAACCGTGCGGCAGACGCAGTCGCCCACCTCGCCCACGGCCAGCACCGGCGGCCTGCGTCGGGTGTCGTGGCGGGAGCTGGTCAACTGAACATGGCACCATCGGTGGGTGTCTCACCTGCCGAGCCCGCTGCCATGACTTCACCGCTGATCGCTGCTGCCGACCTTGCCCACCTGCTGGCCACCCGGCCGACCGACGTGCGGGTGATCGACTGCCGCTTCAACCTGGCCGACCCGGACACCGGTCATGCGGCCTGGCGGGAAGGGCACATCCCGGGCGCGCTCTACGCCCACCTCGACCGCGACCTGTCCGGCACGAAGACCGGACGCAACGGCCGCCACCCCATGCCGGCCATCGCCGACTTCACGGCCACTGTGCGCGGCTGGGGCATCGGGCCCGGCACCCGGGTGATCGCCTACGACGCCAGCGGCGGCATGTTTGCGGCCCGGCTGTGGTGGATGCTGCGCTGGCTGGGCCATGAGGCGGTGCAGGTGCTCGACGGCGGATGGAGCGCGTGGCTGGCCCTGCCCGGTGCCGTGAGCACCGACACGCCCCCCGCCCCGGCCACGGGCGAGTTCGTGGCCGCACCACAGCCCGGCTGGCTGCTCGACACGGCGGACGTCGAGGCGGCGCTCGCCCGGCCCGGCACGGTGCAGTTGCTCGACGCGCGCGCGCCCGACCGCTTCCGCGGCGAGAACGAGACGCTCGACCCGGTGGGAGGCCACATCCCCGGCGCCCTGAACCGCTTCTTCCAGCTCAACCTCACGCCCGACGGCTGCTTCCAGCCGCCTGAAGCGCTGCACGCCGCCTACCTGGCCCTGCTGGACGGCCGCCCGCTGGATACGCTCGTGCACCAGTGCGGCTCGGGCGTGACCGCCTGCCACAACGCGCTGGCCATGGCCCACGCCGGGCTGCCGGTCATGCGGCTGTACGGCGGCTCGTGGAGCGCCTGGTGCGCCGACCCGGCTCGGCCGGTGGCACGCGGCTGACGGAAAGCCGGTCGATCTGCACCGACAAACGGCACCCGCCGTGGGTGGGGGCCTCACTGCGCGCTTGTTACAGATCGTAAGCCCCCTGGAATGCGCGCACTTTCACACGGTTTTCCGCCCATGGCGGCAGGCCGTGCCTGCCAACAATCTGCCTCGTCCGCACATGATTTCCTCTAACGCAAGGACGCTGGCATGGTGCACCCCTCTCCTTTTCACAGCCCCCAGAGGGCATCCGGCTTCACGCTGATCGAAGTGATGATCACCGTGGCCATCGTGGCCATTCTGGCCAGCGTGGCCCTGCCCGCCTACACCGACTACGTGCGCCGCGGCCAGCTCCAGGAAGCCTTCACGCTGCTGGCCGACTACGGCGTGCGCATGGAGCAGTACTACCAGGACAACAAAAACTACGGGGCGGCCTCGGGCACGACCTGCGGCCTCGCCATGCCCGCGTCCACCACCACGCGTTACTTCAACCTGACCTGCGCCACCGCGAGCTCAGGTCAGGCCTACACGCTCACGGCCACCGGCAAGGCCGGCGCAGTCGCCCCGAGCGGCGGGGCAGACACCTTCATCTACACCCTCAACAGCAGCGACCAGAAGGCCACCACCCGTTTCGCGGGCAGCACCGTCGCGCTGTCGTGCTGGGCCAGCCGCTCCGGCTCGGCCTGCGACTGAACGGACGCCATCATGCGCACGCCTGCCCGCGGTTTCACGCTCGTCGAGCTGGTCGTGGTCATCGCCGTCCTCGGTCTGATGATGGCGGCCGTGGCACCGGATGTCAGCGCGTGGATGCGCAACCTGCGCATCCGCAACCAGGCGGAATCCATGCAGAGCGGCCTGCAGCGCGCGCGCGCCGAAGCCGTGCGCCGCAACACGCCGGTGACGTTCTGGCTGGTCACCCTGACCGATGCCGACGTGCTGAACAACGACTGCACCCGCGCGGCCAGCGGCACCTCGTGGGTGGTCAGCCTGGATGACCCGGATGGCAAGTGCGGCACCGGCCCCTCCACCTCGGAAGACCCGCGCCTGGTCGTGGCCCACAACGCGGGCGATGGCGGCAGCCGTGTGGCCATCTCCGGCACGCTGCCCGACCTGAGCACCAGCGCCAACAAGGTGACCTTCGACGGCTTCGGCCGCATCGCCTCGGCCAGCGTCGCCACCGACCTGCATGCCATTGCGATCGCGTACCCGGCCGACACGGCCTCCAGCGGCGACCGCCCGTTACGCATCGAGATCACGCCGGGCGGTCAGATCCGCCTGTGCGACCCCGCCGTGGACAGCACCGACGCCCGGCACTGCGACTACACCGCCCCCACCCCGGCCCCCAGCGGGAGCGCCTCATGAGCCGTCGCCCTGTCCTGCCCCCGTCCCGCGCGCGCCGCCAGCGGGGCTTTCTGCTGCTCGAGGTGCTGATCAGCGCCGTGATTTTTGCCATCGGCGTGCTGGCCCTCATCGGCCTGCAAGGGCGCATGAACCGGGCCCAGGCCGAGGCGCGCGACCGCGCCGATGCCGCCTACCTCGCATCGGAACTGCAGGCCCGCATGTGGGGCGACCTGGCTCATCTGACGAGCTACAACGGCTGCCCCACCAGCTACGCCGCATGCCAGGAGTGGCGCAACAAGGTGGCCACCGTGCTGCCGGGCAGCGCCGGGCAGACGCAGACGATCTCGGTCTCGGGCAACCTGGTCTCGATCACGTTGCAGTGGAAGACCGCCAATGGCGAACTGCGCAACTACAGCACGCAGACGACCATCGTCGCGGCCCAGTGACATGCACACCCCGGCACACCCCCTTGCACGCACCCGCGGCTTCACCCTGGTCGAAGTGATGGTCGGCCTGGTGCTGGCCATGCTGACCACGGTCATCGTCTCGCAGGTGCTGATCCGTGCGGAAGGCCAGAAGCGCGCCGCCACCTCGGGCTCGGATGCCCAGGTCAACGGCACCCTGGCCCTGTTTGCGTTGCAGCGCGAGGTGCAGAACGCGGGCTATGGTCTGGCGGTCAACCCCAGCGCGCTGGGCTGCACCGTGAACTACCGCTACAAGGGCGCGGGGGCGAGCGCTGCCACGTCGGCCAGCTTCACGCTGGCGCCGGTGGTGATCACCCAGGGCGCATCCGGCGCACCGGACACCGTGCGCGTGCTGCGCAGCGACAGCCCCGGTGCAGCCGTGCCGGCCATCCTCACGGCCGCCCATGCCCAGACCGCCGGCGTCTTCATCGTCAAGTCGTCGTTCGGCATGACCTCGGGCGATCTGGTGACCGCCGTCCCATCCACCTGGGGCAGCGGCGCGCCGTGCACGCTGTTCCAGGTCGCCACAGACAGTTCGTTCAGCCTGACCGACACCAATGTGCCCCACGCCGCGGCCACCACCGGCTGGAACACCGAATCCGCCGTGTTCCCCTCCGGGGGCTACGCTTCGGGCACCACGCTCGTCAACCTCGGGCGCATGGTGAACCGGACCTACTCGGTCGCAGACAACAACCTCGTCTACACGGAGTTGAGCGGCACCAGCGGTGCCGAAAGCGGCGCCAACGCCAACGGCACGTCGCCCGCCCGTGTGGTGTTCGCCCAGATCGTCAACCTGCAGGCCCTGTACGGGCTCGACAACGATGGCAACGGCGTCGTCGACCAGTACACAGACACCACGCCGAGCGACTTCATGACCTGGTCGCGCGTGCTCAACGTGCGCGTGGTGCTGGTGGCCCGCAGCAGCAACCGCGAGAAGGAGGCCGTGACCACCGCCGAGCCCGAATGGAACCTGGGCCAGAACGAGACGCTGGTCCTGACCACCGCGAACCCGAAGACCAACCCCGGCAGCCCGACCCTGGAAGGCAAGTGCAAGAACGGCGCCACGGCAGACCGCTGCTACGCCCTGCGGGTCAACTTCGCCACGCCCAGCACCGACACCGAGTGGCAGCACTACCGCTACCGCGTGTTCGACACGGTGATCCCGCTGCGCAATGTGCTGTGGAACAGCTGAGGATGCACCGGCCATGACCCCCATCCACTCTCCTGCGGCCCGCGGCATCTCGCTGGTCTTCTCGTTGCTGGCCCTGGTGGCCCTGTCGCTCGCTGGCGTCGCGCTCGTGCGCTCCATCGGCACGGGCACGCTGGTGCTCGGCAACATCGGCTTCAAGCAGGCCGCCACCCTCACGGCCGACACGGTCGCACAAGAGGCCATCCAGGCGCTGCGCACCACCGTCACCGACAAGAAGGTCGACCTCAGCACCGCGGGCTATTACGCCTCGGTCGATAACAGCAAGCTCGACGTCACCGGCCAGCAGCTGCCGAACGACACCAGCCGCCAACTCATCGTCTGGGAGGCCGACTGCAAGCATGTCAGCAGCAACCGCGTGGGCTGCGTACACGCGCCCAAGGCCGCGACCAGCACGCTGCCGAGCAACTGGTCGGCTCAGTACGTGATCTTCCGCATGTGCAAGGCGGCCGGTGAGGTCAACCCCGAGACCTGCGCCATGCCGACCACCAGCACCAGCGGCACCTCCACCAAGCGGGGCAAGCTGGACTACGCCGACTACGCCCGCTTCGGCAGCGCTGCCAGCCCCTACTACCGCGTGATCGTGCGCATCCAGGGCGACCGCAACACCGTCAGCTACACCGAAACGCTGGTGCACTTCTGAGCAGGAGCCCGACCATGTCGTCGTCACGCCAACTCTCCGCGCGCGCTGCGCCCCTTCTCGCCACCGTCGCCATCGCCCTGCCTGCCCCGTGGGCACATGGCGGCCTCACCGACATCGCCAGCGAGCCCCTGATCACGTCGCAGACGGCGGCCAAGCCCAACATCCTGTTCATCCTCGATGACTCGGGTTCCATGGGCTGGGAGTACATGCCCGATGACATGAGCCCGAACGACACCTACGGCTACAGGTCGTCGCAGTGCAATGGCGTGGGCTACAACCCGGCCCTGCCCTACGACCGGCCCTTGACCGCCGACGGGCGCCTGTTTCCCGCCATGTCGATCACTGCCGCCTGGCCCAATGGCTTTCTGCCCACCATCGGCGGCAGTGTGGCGACCACCAGCAGCACCAGCCTGACAATGCCGGCGGTGGGCACCAACAGCCGCACCGGGGTCACCGTGGCGCCCACGTCGGCCCGCCTCGTCGTCGCCAGCACCAGCAACATCACGGTGGGCGCCCGCATCGCCGCCATCAGCACGGACAACACCGCACACTGGGTGACAGGGGTCGTCACGGCGGTCAACAGCACCTCGCGCGAAGTCACCTTCACCCTCGACTTCGCTTCGGCCACCAGCACCTACAACAGCTGGACAGTGGGCCCGGTCACCACGAATAACCGCAGCGGCCAGACCTACTACACCTACAGCGGAGCGCAGCAGGCCTTGAACTGGGTCTACACCAGCGCGGGCGCCGACAGCACCAGCACGTTCTATCAGGAATGCCGCAGCCGGATCGGCAGCGCCCCCGGCTCGGGCGTGTTCACGGGCGTGACCGTGTCGGCCACATCGGACGAGGCCGGGAAGTACGCGAACTGGTACAGCTATTACCGCACCCGCATGCTGACCATGAAGACCGGCGTGAGCCGGGCCTTCAACGACCTCGACGACAAGAAGCGCATCGGCTACACCCGCATCAGCGACGCCACCCTCGGCGAATCGAGCTTCCTGCCCGTCGCCGACTTCAATGACACGCAAAAGGTGCGCTTCTACAGCCAACTGTTCAAGGCACCCGCGAGCGGCACCACGCCCTTGCGCGGCGCGCTGTCCAAAGCCGGCCGCTATTTTGCCGGCAAGGCCCCGGGCCAGACCAGCGAGCAAGACCCGGTTCAGTACAGCTGCCAGCGCAATTACGCGTTGCTGTCGACCGACGGCTACTGGAACACCGGCAGCGAAAGCACCACCTACGGTCCCCTCAAACTGAACGGCACCGACCTCGTCGGGCAGCAGGATGGCCTGGAGGTGCGCCCCATGTACGACGGCGCCGCCATCGTCGTGACCTCGACAAGCACGATCACCCGCCAGTCGCCCCAGCAGCAGACCGCCTCCACGTACCTGACGCAGAAGAACCAGCGACGCACCGTCGCCACCGGATCGAAGGACACGTGGTATTGCGGCACACGCAAGCCTTACAAGGTCACGCAGTGGACGGAGCAGCAGACCCAGAGCATCTACACGCGCACCACGGTGGTGGCCGACGTGACGCAATCCCGCACGCACACGGTCGAGACCACCAACGGCCGCGTGACCCGGGACACCTACGGTGACTGGACGATCACCAGCAGCACGGAGATCAGCCGGGTGGCCAACGTCCCCGTCAGCACGAGCACCGGCAGCTGGGGCACCGTGTCGGGCTCAACGAACACGAGCTGCGTCAGCAGCACCACGTACACCAGCACGCCCACGTACGGCAGCACCACGCTGCACAGCACGGTGGGCCCCAACCTGTACAGCACGGCCGTCACCGACCTGGTGGCCGCCATCCAGACAGAGAGCGAGCCCGAGGCCGTCACCAGCACCGCTGGCGGCTCCAGCAACAGCCTGGCCGACGTCGCGCAGTATTACTACGCCACCGACCTGCGCACCGAGGGGCTCAACAATTGCACCGGCAGCCTCGGGGTGAACGTGTGCGGCAACGACGTGACGGCTTCCGGCCGCGACGCAGCCACCCACCAGCACATGACCACCTTCACCATCGGGCTGGGGGTGAAGGGCACGCTGGCATACGACCCCAATTACCTCACGCAGGCCACGGGGGACTACGTCAACCTGAAGAACGGTCCGACGGTGTGGCCCGTGCCTGTGGAAAGCAGCACCGGCGGTTCGGCCAACAACGTCGATGACCTGTGGCACGCCGCGGTCAACGGGCGTGGCCGCTACTTCAAGGCCGATGACCCCCAGACGCTGTCGGAGTCCCTCAACCAGATGTTCAAGGACCTGGACGAGGTCAATGGCGCAGGCACGTCGGCGGCCACCAGTTCGCTGGAGCCGGTGCAGGGCACCGACCAGATCTATCTGGCCTCCTACGCCACCGTGGCGTGGACCGGCGATGTGAAGGCCTATGACTTTGAAGTCAACCGGACCACGGGCGAGATCACCAAGACCGAGGCCTGGAGCGTGCTCACCGGTCTTGACAGCCTCAACGCCACCACGGCCGCCTCGCGCAGCATCCACTACATGCTGCGCACGACGGGCGATGGCGCGGTCACCCACAGCCTGCGCGCTCTGACCTGGGCCAACCTGACGGCGGACGGGCACGGCAGCGGCTTCTCGAACCTCTGCAGCAAGACCCCGACACCTGCGCAGTGCCCCAAGCTGGCGACGACCAACTCGGGCAGCTTCACCCAAAGTCCGCTCGACATGGCCAACGACGGCGCCACGCTGCTGTCTTACCTGCGCGGCGATCCGACCCATGAAGGCAGCACGCTGGGCGACTACGGGCTCTTCCGCGCACGCAAACACAAGCTCGGCGACATCGTCGGCGGCTCGCCCGTGTACGTCGGCCCGCCCGTCTTCGGCTACGGCGACACCGGCTATGGCGAATACAAGCAATCCAAAGCCAGCCGCAAGCCGATGCTGTATGTGGCGGCCAACGACGGCATGCTGCACGCCTTCTCGGCGGCGCGCAGCGCCCCCGGCAGCGACGGCGGCACCGAGCTCTGGGCCTTCGTGCCCTCGATGGTCCTGCCTCACCTCTACCGCCTGGCCGACACCGAGTACGCCACCCGCCATCGCTTCTACGTCGATGCGCCCCCGGTGGTGGCCGACATCAAGGTGGGCAGCAACTGGAAGACCATCCTGATCGGCGGACTGGGGGCCGGTGGCCGGGGCTACTACGCGCTCGACATCACCGACCCGGCCAGCCCGCAAGCGCTGTGGGAATTCACGCACGACAACCTGGGCCTGAGCTATGGCCAGCCGGTGGTCACCAAGCGCGCCGACGGCACCTGGGTGGTGGTCTTCACCTCGGGCCTGAACAACGTCAGCCCGGGCGATGGCAACGGCCACCTGTTCGTGCTGAACGCCGGCACGGGCGCGCTGCTGCACACCGTACCGACCTACATCACGGGCACCACGGCCGCGGGCAACACCAGCACCCCCAGCGGGCTGATGAAGCTCAACGCCTGGGTGCCGGAGGCGGCCAACAACACCGCCCTGCGCTTCTACGGAGCGGACATGCTGGGCAACATATGGCGCTTCGAAATCGACGGCCCGGCCACCGTGGCCACCGACGGCACCAGCACCCCCTTCGTGCCCAAGGCCACGCTGCTGGCCCAGCTGGAAGACGCCAACGGCAACGCGCAGCCTGTGAGCGCACGCCTGGAGCTGGCCGAGGTGACCTATGGCACGGCGACCTACCCGGTGGTGCTGGCCGGCACCGGCCGCTACCTGGGCAAGAGCGACCTGAACGACGCCACCGAGAACCTGGTGCAGTCCATCTACGCCGTGAAGGACCCGCTGACCAGCACCGGCTGGGGCGTGCTGCGCGACCTCTCCACCGTGGTGGCGCAGACCCTGACGGTCTCCGGCAACACCGCCACGGTGACGAGCAACGCCGTCGACTGGAGCACCAAGGCCGGCTGGTATGTGGACCTGCCGAACGCCAACGAACGCATCGCCATCGACATGTCCCTGCAGTACAACACGCTGGCGGCCGTCTCGGCCATCCCGACCAGCGACACCTGCTCGGCCTCGGGCGAATCGTGGCTGTACTACTTCAACGTCAACAACGGCTCGGCCGTGCTGTCCAGCAGCTCGACGGCCGGCAACAAGCTGGGCAAGAACCTCGGCATGGGCCTGACCTGGGTGCAGCTCAGCGATGGCACTTCGCGCCTGCTGATCCCGTCGAGCAACGCGGAACTGCGCATCGAGAAACCCGGCGTCAGCACCGGCAGCGCCGGCGACACGCCGCGCCGCACGTCATGGCGCGAGTTGCTGCCTTGATCTGACCATGCTGAGCGCCCGCCTGCTGGCCCCCGTGGCCGCTGCCATCGGCCTGCACGCGGCGCTGCTGCTCGGCGCAGGCGGGCAGCCCGCGGGCGGACCAGGCCTGCGCACCGACGGCGCGCCGCCGGCAAACCAGCCCGAGGCACGCAGCCAGGCGCTGCGGGTGCGCTGGGTCGCCCCCACCATCGCGCCCGCCACAGAGTCGACGGCCGAGCCCCCTGCGACGCCCACCGAACTGCAGCCCGCCACGCAGGTCGCGCCTGCGCCATCCACCGAGACGGCATCCGCGTTGACGCCACTGGACGACGCGCAGCCTGCAACGGCCGTACTCCGGCCAGCGCAAGCGGGCCCTGTCTCCGCCGACCTCGGTCCGCCGCCCGGTGAAGACGCCCTGGGCTGGTTGCCGCGGCAGGCGCTGACCCAGCCCCCGCACGCCCTCGGCCCCATCGTGATCGACTACCCGGAAGGTGTGCGCCCGGCCACCCCGGTGGTGCGCATGAAGCTCGCGCTCTACATCGACGAGCGCGGCCACGTGCGCCGCACCGAACCCGTCGGCGAGCGCCTCGAAGCGGCCTTCGAACACGCGGCCAACAACGCCTTTCTGCAGGCCCGCTTCAAGCCCGGCCAGTTGGGCCCTCACGCGGTGCGTGCGCGCATCACGGTCGAGATCGCGTTCGAGGCGCTGCCCGAGCAGGGCGCCGAGGCCCGCGGCGTGCGTGTGGCCATCACGCACTGACCGCGCGGCGGCGTGCCGCCCGCCTTGCCCGCGGGCCCGTGCTTCCGCGATGATGGCGACCATGAAAGTCGCCGCCCTCCAGATGGTTTCCACGCCCCGCGTGGCCGACAACCTCGATCAGGCCCGTACCCTGATTGCCCAGGCCGCCGCAGCCGGCGCCGAGCTCGTGGCCCTGCCCGAGTACTTCTGCCTGATGGGCCTGCGCGATGCCGACAAGCTCGCCATCGCCGAGCCCCTGGCCCTGGCCGCGGCCGCCGACCCAGCCGTGGCGCCCATGCAGGCGATGCTGGCCGAGGCCGCACGCACGCATGGCGTCTGGGTCATCGGCGGCACGCTGCCCATCACGAGCCACGAGGCGAACCGCGTCTTCAACACCACGCTCGTCTACAACCCGGCCGGCGAGCGTGTGGCCCGCTACGACAAGATCCACCTGTTCTGCTTCGACGACGGCGAGCGCCGCTACAACGAGGCGGCGACCCTCACGCCTGGCGAGAGACCGATCGCCTTCTGGCTCACCGACCGAGCCGGTGATCGCTGGCGCGTGGGCCTGAGCGTGTGCTACGACCTGCGCTTTCCCGAACTCTTCCGGCAGCTGGGTCAGCCCGACCCGCTCGACCTCATCGTGCTGCCCGCCGCTTTCACCGACACCACCGGCCGTGCGCACTGGGAGTTGCTGCTGCGCGCGCGCGCCGTGGAAAACCTCTGCCACGTGCTGGCGCCCGCGCAGGGGGGTCTGCATGAGAACGGCCGCCGCACATACGGGCACTCACTGGTGGTCGGTCCGTGGGGCGAGGTGCTCGCCGTTCAGCCGGAAGGCGCCGGGGTGGTGCTGGCCGAACTCGATCGCGCGCGGCAGGACGAGGTGCGGCGACAACTGCCCGCCCTCACCCACCGCGTGATGCGGGGTTGAGCGCCCGGGTTCGGCGCCGCCGTTCAGCGCGGCAAGTCGGGCGGGAGGATCCCATCGCCCCACGTTGAACCCGCCGGCGCGCCGTGACCGCTGCCCGCCTCCCCCGGCTGGTGCGCCGGCGCACCAAACAGCGACAGCGCATGCGTCTGCATGCCTTCGCGGAAGTGCTTGCGATCGAACAGCTTGGCCTGCGCCTCGGGCGGCAGGTCGGTGATGTTGATGACGTTGCGGCGAATCAGCGCGTCGATCAGGTCTTCCAGCACCCGCACCAGATCGGCATCCAGCGCGGCGAAACGCTGCTGGTCCCGGTCCTGCCCCAGAAAGGCGACCACCTCGGGATGGTCGGGCGGCAGGGCCTCCCCCCCGGGCACCGGCTCGCGGTGCAGGCTCAGCAGGCGGCCCTCGGCGTCGCGCAGGACATGGAGCATGGTGGATCAATCGCTTCGCGTGGTGTCGGGATCCCATCTTATCGGCACGCCACGCACAAAAAAAAAAGCCGCCGGACAAGCCGGCGGCACAGACGTGAAACACGCCATAGGAGAACGGACCATCGCGTGTCTGGCGCATGCAAGCACCGGGCCAGCTTGAGCCGCCTAACGGCAATCGACCATCACGGGCACGCCCATGATCCGCCCGTGGGGCAGGCAGTCCAGCGTGGCCATCTGCCCTGGCAGCCGATCCGGCGACGCGGCCGCCCCGCCGGGCGCCAGGACCAGACGCAGCGCGGGTTCGCCCTCCCCCGCCGCCATGCCGAGCACCACGAGGCCATCGGCGCCGGTCTCGACCGACAGCACGCGGCCAGCCACCCTGATGCGAGCGCCCTCGGCCTGGGCAGCCGGTGGTGGGGGCGCCGCCTGCAGCGCCCGGGCCGCGACCGAGGCCGCCTGCGCATGGGGTGCCGCGGGCGCAGCCCTGCGCCCGGCTTCGCTCACCTGCGCCAACACCGCGCCCGCCGCATCCGGGGGCACCGGCAGCGTGCTTCGGCCCGGCGCGTTGGCACCGTCGTCCGTTGCGGTGCTGCGCCGGCCGGTCTGCGCGCCGGCCCCCGGGATGGCCGCGGGCACCGGCGCCGCGGCGCCGGCAGGCCCCGGGCCCTCGTTCCCCTGTCGCCGCGCACCCGTCCACCACACCGCGGCCGCGAGCGCCGAGGCCACCAGCACCAGCGCAACCGACCCGGCTCTGCGCGTCATCGCCCTTCGCATCACGTCACAGCGTCAGCAGGTACTGCACCAGGTCGGCGACGGCCTCCTTGTTCGGCGCACACCACGGGTGGGGCGTGGCAGGCAGGCCGATCGGCCCGGGCGCGCCCATTTCATCGGGGCCGTATTGCGCGCGCATCTTCTGAAAGTCCCAGTAGTAGTGCGAGGCGTCCCACGCGACGGTGCTGAAGTACTTGTGGCGCTCGACAAAACGGTTGCGCGCCGGCGCCACGGTGTCCAGCAGGTTCTGCGGCTTCTCGCGGTACACCCGGAAGACGTCGCCGCGACGGTTCAGGTCGGGTGCCGCCAGGGGCTGGTCCGGCGTGCCGGCCGCCGGACGCACCGGGGTGTGCAGCGTGTAGTACTGGCGGTACAGCGCCGACTGCGCATCGCAGCGATCCGGGTGCACCAGGTCTTCCAGGTTGCGCACGTGCCCGTCCGACAGCAGCCCGCGCGAGCTCACCCAGTACAGGTTGCGCAGGTAGGTCGCGCGGATGGCCTGCTGCTTGCGCTGGAAGTCGGTCGGCGCAAAGAAGCGCCCCACCTCGTTGAGCGGCACCATGATCTCGCTGGTGTGCGCGCCGAGCTGGTCCTGATGGCAACGGGCGCAGGCCTGGTCGAAGCTGCCCTTGCCGCGGGCCACGGCGGCCTTCACGCCGTCATAGGCCCGCCAGCCCTGCTGCACGAAGCTGCCCTCGCCCAGCAGGCCCGAGCCCGTCTGGGCGCCGAGCCGCCCGGTGAACTTGAGCCACCGGTACATGCCCACATCGCGCAGCACGTCGTCGTCCTGATCCAGCGTCGACATGTAGGCCGTCAGCGCCTTCAATGACGTGGCGTCCATCGACCCCATGGCGCCGTCCGGCTCCTCGGCGTGCACATACGAGCCCTCGAAGCCCACGTACGACTCGGTGTGCGACAGCGCCCGCCGGATGGGCAGGTGGAAGGTCACGTTCGGGATGGCCGTCGGGTTGAACATGTAGTCGTTGTCGTACAGCCCGCCCTCGCCCGCCGTGCGCGTGATGGTGGCCTCCCCCGTGCCCGGCGGCATCAGGTACATCAGCGGCGTCTTGTCGACGCGGGCCTTGCCACTGGCCCACTTCGGGCCATGCTCGTCCTCGTTCACGTAGGCAAATTTCGAGGTCGTCTTGCCGGTGCCCGTGCCCAGCGCCGCCCACTTCATCGTCCAGCCGGGGTTCGGCAGGCCGGGGAACACCTTGGTGACCGTGCTCCCGCCCTTCTGGTAGCTGATCTGGTAGCCGTGGCACGAGGCGCAGTTGAAGCCGATCCACGCGCCCTTGCCCAGAAACGGGTGCTGCGACTCGGCATAGCGGTAGCCGGCCCAGCCCGTGGTGCGCGTCAGGCCTTCCTTGAGTTGCTCGCCGATGGCCAGCAGCCCCGGCGTCGGGTTGAACTGCGGGTAGGGCTTGAAGTAGACGTCGTCGATCGACTCGGCCGGCACCTGGCCCGCCACGTTGCGCACCGCCCCGAACAACCGCGCCGGGTCGGCCTTCAGCCGCGTGTACGGGTCGGTCGCCTGGCCCTTGACGATGGCATCCCACTCCAGGCCCTTGTACTTGTGGCTCAGGCCCAGGTTGTAGTCGTACGACCAGAAGATCTCGCGGCCGCGCTTGAGCATGTCGGCAAAGCTCGGATTGAGCACCGCCACGTCGATCGGCGTGATCGCCTTGGACTCGGCCGACAGCACCGAGACCACGTCGCAGTTCGTGTCGGCCGGCGACGGGATGCGGTAGACCTGCGCATCGATCACGTTGTGCGGCTGACCCGGGCGGGTCAGCGAGGCGTTGAAGCCGGTGCGCTTCTGCACCTGCAGTTTCAGCGGCCCCTTGCTCGCGTGCGAGGGCACGGTGAACTGCACCTCGGTGTCCGACCAGTGCAGCACGTCGCGCGGCCAGTGGCTGCGCGAGACGCCCGTCTCGTAGTTCAGCGTCGAGAGGATGTCGAGCTTCTGCTCGTACATCTGCAGCGCCGTCTCCAGCACCCGGCTGTTGCCGATCATGATCTTGCTGAAGTCGATGTCGGTGCCCGCGCCAAAGCCCGCGCCGATCAGCGTGACCACGTCACCCGGCCGCAGGGTGGGCCGGGGGCTCGCACCGCCAGCCGCCCACACCAGCGCCCCGTTCACTTTCATCTGCTGCACCACCGGCTGGGCAAAGCGCGCGGCCGAGGCCTGGCGCTGCTGTTCGCGCTCGGCGTTGAAGCTGCACACCACCTCCTGGTTGGGATACGTGGGTGCGGCCTGCACGGCCGCCGCGGCGCCCAGCAGGGCCAGGCCGGCAGACCAGCGCACAGGCACGCACAGGCGGCGGGACGGCCGACCGGCAGAGAGGGGCGGACAGGGCATGGCGGTCTCCTCGATTCTTGTAGGGGGACCGCGATGATGGAAAGCCGCCGCCGGGCGACCTGTCAGCTGCGCGACAAACGCGGGAAAGCACCGGGACGGACGGCCGACAAAGGCCTGCGGCTCAGGGGGCGCCGCTCAGACAGACCGTGGGGAATCGGCAGGGCCGGGCTCGCCCTCACCCCGCCACTGAGACAGCACCACCTGCTCGGCCTTCGACAGCCCGGCGGCCTCGCGCAGCGCCGTTCCGTCGCACACGGTGATGCGACCGTAGGCCACACGCAGCACCCCGCGGTCCTGCAGGCCCTGCAGGATCTGGTTGGTGGTCTGGCGCGACAGCGACAGCATCGCCGCCAGCCGGTTCTGCCGCAGCGGGAGCACCACCTCGCCCTCCGCCGCACCGGCCGGACGCTGGGCCACCGCCACCTCGCACAGCCACACCAGCCGACGGGCCAGGCGGGCTTCGGCCGGGTGCAGCGCCATGTCCTCCATGGCGATGAAGGCCAACCGCAGCCGCGTAGCCATCAGCACGCCCAGGTCGCGCCAGCAGCCGGGCTCGCGCGTCAGCAGCGCCAGCAGGGGTGCCTGCGGCACGTGCCAGACCTCGGTCGGCCCCTCGGCCACGGCATCGTGCGTCCGGGGCAGGCGGTCGAACAGCGAGACCTCCCCCAGCCAAGCAGGCGGCTCCAGCAACGCCAGCACCGCTTCCTTGCCGTCCTCGCCCAGGCCGCTCACGCGCAGGGCGCCGTCCAGCACGGCATACAGCCCGTCCGGGGCATCCCCCCGGAAGAAAAGGTGCTCTCCGGTGTGCAACCGTCGGGTCGCGCCCAGCGCCAGCAGGCCGTCCTGCAGCGCCGGCGTCGCATGCCGGAACCAGGCGTCCCGGGCCAGGCGCTCACGCAGCGCAGAGGTGGTGATGTCGGCACGCGGCTGCATCACGCCCCCGGGCCCGATGTCAGAGCTCGCCGTACGAGTGCAGCCCCGACAGGAACATGTTGACGCCCAGGAAGGCAAACGACGTCACCAGCAGGCCGGCCAGCGCCCACCAGGCGGCAAACGCGCCGCGCAGGCCCTTCATGAGCCGCATGTGCAGCCACGCCGCGTAGTTCAGCCACACGATCAGGGCCCAGGTTTCCTTCGGGTCCCAGCTCCAGTAGCCGCCCCAGGCCTCGGCCGCCCAGAAGGCGCCCAGGATGGTGGCGATCGTGAAGAAGGCGAAGCCCACGGCAATCGCCTTGTACATCACGTCATCCAGCACGTCGAAGGCCGGCATGCGCGCGGCAATCGGCTTGCGGGCGGCCACGATGGCGGCCACGATCAGCGCCGAAATGCCGAAGTACACCGCCCAGTAGGCACTCAGCCCGCCTTCGACGCCCGGCTTGGCGCGAAACACCACCGGCTCGAAACACAGCACCACGCCCATCAGCCACAGCGGCGCCAGCTTCCACCAGCGCGTCTCACCCGCGTGGTGCTTCACCAGGTACGCAAACGCCACCATGGCCGCCAGCGCGAAGGTGCCATAGCCCACGAAGTTGGCCGGCACGTGCAGCTTCATCCACCAGCTCTGCAGGGCGGGCACCAGGGGCTGGATTTCGCTCGCGCCGCGCACCACGGCGTACCACAGCAGAAAACCCACCGCGGCACTCACCACCAGCATCACGAAGGCGCCCAGCGAACCGAGTGCCTGGCCCATCTTCGCGAATCGGTCTTCGTAGTACAGCCAGTAAGCGGTGGTCAGCCACGCGAACAGCACGAACACCTCGTAGAGGTTGCTGACCGGGATGTGGCCGATGTCCGGCGCGATCTGGTGGCTCTCGAACCAGCGCACCAGCGTGCCGGTGAGGGCCATGAAGACCCCGGCCCAGGCAAAGCGCGAGCCCAGCCGGGTCGCGGTGTCCCCCTTGCTGACCACGCCCAGCCAGTAGAAGACCGTGCTCAGGAAGAACAGCACGCTCATCCACAGAATGGCGCTCTGGCTCGACAGGAAGTACTTCAGCAGGAACACGTTGTCGGCCTGCGCCAGGTCGGCGCCGTGCGCGTCGGTCGTACGCAGGTACAGCGCCATCGCGGCCCAGGTGGCCAGGCCGCAGCCCACCAGCAGCAGCCGCAGCGGCTTCCAGAACCAGCCCAGCGCGATCAGGCTGGGCACGGCCCCGGCCAGAATGGCTTTCTCATAGCCGTCCATGGCTGCACCGTGCGTCTGCCAGGCCCACCCGGCCACGGCCATGACGACGAGGGCAAACAGCCAGTCGGTCAAAGGGCGACGCGCTGCCGGCGCGCCAGGCAGTGCGGTGGAAGTGGTGGTGTTCATCTCGTCGTACTCCTCGGATCAGGCACGGGCGTCGGGGGCGCCGGTGGATGCGGCCGGCGTCGGGCCCAGCAGGGCGTCGCGCAGGCGGTCGAATTCTCGGTCGGTGTCCAGCGTCTGGCGCGTCGACGACAGGGCCAGGCGCACGGCGCTGCCGCCCTGGCCATCGTCCTGCAGCCACACCCACAGGCGACGCTCGCGGATGTAGAGCATGGCAAAGACGCCGACGATCAGCAACACGCAACCCAGATAGACCACATTGCGACCCGGCGTGCGCGTCACCTGGAAGACGCTGGCCTGCTTCTGCTCGAAGCCATCGAGCGTGAAGACGACCGGCGCCGGGTAGAACACGGCATCCGACAGCGACAGCACCGACTGCGTCATGAAGGCCAGCGCGGCCGGCGAATCCGGGCGCAACGGCGCCAGCCCGGCCTGCTCACGGCCCACGTTGGCCAACTCGAACAGCGCCCCGTTGAGGATGCGCATCAGCGTCTCGGCCGTGCGCGGGCGGTCCGGCTCGGGCACCACGGCCGTGATGAAGTCCTGCAGCGCCTGCAGCCCGCCTTGCGGCGGCGCATCCGTGCCCATCAGGGCCCCGGCCCCCGGTGCTGGTGCAGACGGCGCGGATGCCGCCGCCCCCGTCGTGGCTGCAGCCGCCGCCTTCGGCGACGTCGCCCCGGCAAACAACTCCAGCGCACGCCGCGCCGAGTCGGCCAGCTGGTCTTGCAGGTCAGTGCGACTGGCCGGAGCGGCCATGCGGCCGAAGCGGCGAGCCGCCTCCGCACGCAGGGCCGGCTGGCTCAGGTGGCGACGCAGCCGCACCCAGCCCTCGATCGACATCTGGTCATCGGCCGGCACCCGCAGGAACCGGAAGGCCTCCGCCGGCGTGTCCCGCACGCCCAGAAGGAACACGGCCTGGCCGTCCAGCGTGACCGGCGCCATGTAGTTCTGGAACTCGCGCGCCTGGCCCGCCGCATCGCGCAGCTTGTAGCTGACCGAGGGGCCGATGTTGGTCAGCTGCTTGGCTTTTGCCCCACGCGCGCCCGAGCCCAGGTGCTGCGTGATGCCGCTCAGATTCACGCCCCGCACATCCTTGCCACCCGCGGCCGAAGCGGCTGCGTCGGCCTCCTCGGCCTCCGCCACCGGGCCCTGCCGGGCCGCACTCAGGTCTTCCACGTTGATCACACGCAGCTCGGTCACCTCCAGGCGCACGTCACCGACGCCGGCGCCCCCGCCCTGGCTCACCCACCACGCATTCGGAATGGAGAAGGCCTCGCCATTCACGCGCGCATCCAGCACGCGCTCCGGCTCGGGCCCGCCGCCCAGCCCGCGCGCCTTCAACTTCAGCTGCGAGCCCCCGTCTTCGAAGCTCGACTGGAAGATCGTCACGCCGTCGTACACCACCGGGTGGTTCACCTCGACCGTGAACGGCTTGCTCGTCTTCGTGCGCGCATCGTGGATCACGATGTCGCTGGCAAAGCGCTTGGGCATGCCCGTGTCGTAGTAGTCCACCTTGAAGCGCTTGAGCTCGACCTCGAAGGGCAGCGGCTGCACGAGCATGCCATCGGGCAGGTTGACCACCGCCGCGCTGCTGCGCTGACCCTCGGGCACGAAGAGCTGCCCCCGGTAGGCCGGGTTGTCCACCGACAGTCGCCCGCGGTCGGACTCGATCCGTCCCTGGAAGGGCTGCAGCTTGTTGGCCCACGCCTGCACCTTGATGATCAGGTCGCCGTCGAACAGGCCGCCCAGGCACACCAGCACGATGGCGCTGTGGGCCGCGATGTAGCCCAGCTTGTTGGCCGCCCCCAGGCGCGCCCCGAACATCACGCCCTGCTCGGCCCCGTCGGTGCGCACCTGCGTCTTGACGGACCAGCCCTGGCTCGCCAGCAGCCGGGCGACCTGGTCCTGCGTCTGCGCCAGCGGCTGGGGCAGATGCCCCTCGGCACGGTGATGGAAGGCCTTCAGCGCGCTGGCCCGCACATGTTCCTTGTGCGTGCGCCAGTCGGTCAGGATCTTCGGGGTATTGCGGGCAATGCACAGGCTGGTGGAGACCACCAGAAACGCCAGGATCACCAGAAACCAGACCGAGCTGTAGACGTGGTACAGCCCCAGCGAGCCGAACACATCCGCCCAGAATGGCCCGAACTGGTCGACGTAGTTGACCAGTGGCTCGCCCTGCTTGACCACCGTGCCTATGGCCGAGGCGATGCAGATCACCGTCAGCAGGGCGATGGCAAAGCGCATCGAGGCCAGCAACTCCAGCGCCTCGCGCTGCCAGGAGGTGCGCGGCGGACGGATCGGGGGGGCAGAAGGCGCGGAGGTCGGGAGGGCACTCATGTCATGAGACCGCCGCGGCGCGAACCACGGCGGCCAGCAAAAAAGGCGGGTGCCCCGAAAGGGGCCTCCCGCCTTGTTGATTCAGCCCCCGGGTGCGTTCCCGGGGTGCCGAGCAAACCGGCTCACCGGCGGTCAGCGCAGGCCGGCCACGTAGTCGGCCAGGGCCTCGATTTCCTTGTCGCTCAGGTTGGCGGAGATCGCCGTCATCTGGGCGTTGTTGGTGCGCTCACCCTGACGGAAAGCGACCAACTGGGCCTTCACGTAGTCAGCGTGCTGGCCACCCAGGCGGGGGTACTGCGACGGGATGCCCACGCCATTCGGGCTGTGGCAGCCCGCGCAGGCCGGCACGCCCTTCTTGGCGATGCCACCGCGGTAGATGCGTTCGCCGGTGGCCACCAGATCCTTGTTCTTGGCGGTGCCCACGGGGGCCTTCTTGCTGGCGTAGAAAGCCGCGAGGTTGCGCATGTCTTCCGGCGTCAGCGGGGCGGCCATGCCGTTCATCACGGCGTTCTTGCGCTTGCCTTCCTTGAACTCCATCAGCTGCTTCACCAGGTAATCGGCGTGCTGCCCCTGCAGGATGGGGTTGGCCGACAGCCCGCGCGAACCGTCGATGGCGTGACAGGCCGAGCACACGGCCGTGGCCTTGGCTTCACCCGCGGCCAGATCGGGCTTGGCGGCTTTGGTCTCTGCGCCATGGGCCAGACCGGACAGGGACAGGGCCACCGAGGCAAGGGCAATCAGGTTCGAGAAGCGCTTCATGGCGTAGGGGCTGTGTGTTGCTTGTTGGGGCTGCTGGGTGAACGCAGAGTGTAGTGGCCGCGCGGCGCACTTCCGAAGCCTGAAGGACGTCAAGAAGCGCGTGTTCGACAAGTAATCGGCGTCAATTTGATGCAGGTAAACCGAGGGATTTTACAATGACCCATGAGCCAACCCAAGCCAACCCGTTCAAAGTCCGATGTGAAGCCCGCGCGGCCGGTCACGCCGTCACCTGGTCGAGCCCGCCATGCCCCGCGCAAGGTGGCCGCGCCCGAGTGGTCTCCCGAGGCCCGTGAGGCGCTGGCCTGGGCGCACACGGCGCGCTTCTTCACCACCGCGGCGCAGTTGCACCAGCTGCCCACATCCGAGTTGCCCGAGGTGGCCTTTGTCGGCCGCTCGAATGCCGGCAAGTCCACGGCCGTGAACACGCTGGCCCAGCAACGCCAACTGGCCTTTGCCTCCAAGACGCCGGGGCGCACCCAGCACATCAACCTGTTCCAGGTCGGACCCAAGACCGCCCCCGATCAGGTGTGGGCCGACCTGCCGGGCTACGGCTACGCGGCGGTCGACCGCACGGCCAAGCTGCGCTGGCAGGAAGTGATGGCCCAGTACCTGGAACTTCGCCGCAACCTGACGGCGGTGGTGCAGATGGTGGACTCGCGGCATGGCTTCACCGAACTCGACCGGCAACTGCTCGACTTCGTGGCGCCCCGGGTGCGCACCGGCGAAGTCAGGCTCCTGGTGCTGCTGACCAAGGCCGACAAACTGAACCGCAAGGAGCAGGCGGAATCGCTGCGCGGTGCGCAGGCCGTGCTCGGCGAGATCGCGACCGAGGAGTCCGACGTTGGGCTGGCATTGTTCTCGTCGTTGGCCCGCATCGGCCTGGACGATGCCGCCCTGGCACTGCGAAGCTGGGCCGCCCCGCCGGATGTGGCCGAGGCTGCTGCGGCAGCGGCCGCAGCAGCCCTGGCTGCCGCCGCCGCGGCCCAGGCGCCTGATGAGGCCCCCTGATTTTTCAGGATGAGCAACGGCACGGTGGAACACCCGGGAAACACCACCGGAATGAGGGATGCTGGGACACCGGGCAACCCCGACAATCAGGTCACAAGTTGTAAGGCGGGCAACCGCTCGCACCCCCTTCCGTTTTCAGGGACCACCAAGATGTACAGCAAGCTCCTGCCTCTCGCCCTTGCGGCCTTCGTGTCGACCTCGGCTTTCGCCACGCCCGACGTCAAGACGTTCACGATCAATGCCCCCCTCGAGACCTTCGGCACCGCCGGCTGGACGTCCTCGGTGATCACCCACCCGGAAGGTCGCGCCTTCGAAGACAGCTTCGTCTTCACGATCGGCGGCATGGCCGATGTGGACTACGGCTACACGCTGAACACGCGCGGCGGCAAGTACCTCGAACTCACTCAGGTGACCCTGAAGGGTGACGGCTACAACATCGTCAAGACCGGCTCGGCCACGGAGCTGAGCAGCTTCACCTTCGACGGTCTGCTCGGCGGCACCTACACCCTGACGCTGGCTGGCCTGTCGACGGGCAAGACCGGCGGCCAGTACCAGGTCACGATCGGCGCCGCTCCGGTGCCGGAACCTGAAGCCCTGGCTCTGGCCCTGGCCGGCCTGGGTGTGGCCGGCTTTGTCGCCCGCCGCAAGCAGGCCTGAAGACGGCCGTGGGGTCGCGGCCCTGGCCGCGGCACTCAGCAAAAAGCGCCCCGCGGGGCGCTTTTTTCATGCCGCTCCGCAGAGCGGTCGCGTCGGGGCGATCACGCGCCCATCAGGCGCGTCAGCGCTTCCTGGTACTTCGCCGCGGTCTTTTCGATCACGTCCTGCGGCAGCGCGGGCGACGGCGCGGTCTTGTCCCACAGCTGTCCGTTCACGGTGGCCTGCTCCAGCCAGTCGCGCAGGAACTGCTTGTCGAAGCTCGGCGGGTTGCGCCCTTCCACATAGCCCTCGGCCGGCCAGAAGCGCGAGGAATCCGGCGTCAGCACCTCGTCCATCACCGTCAGCGTGCCGTTTTCATCCAGGCCGAACTCGAACTTGGTGTCGGCAATGATGATGCCCTTGGTCAGCGCGTAATCGGCCGCCGTCTTGTAGAGCTTCAGCGCCAGCGCACGCACCTTCTCGGCCATCTCGGCGCCAATGATCTCGCTCATCTTCTCGAACGAGATGTTCTCGTCGTGCTCACCGACCTCGGCCTTGGTGGCGGGGGTGAAGATGGGCTCGGGCAGCTTGCTCGCGTTCTTCAGGCCAGCAGGCAGCTTCACGCCGCACACCTCGCCGTTGTCCTGGTATTCCTTCCAGCCGCTGCCGGCCAGGTAGCCGCGCACCACGGCCTCCACAGGCAGGGGCTTGAGCTTCTTGACCAGCATGGCGCGGCCTTCCACCTGCGGGCGCTCCGCAGGGGTCACGACGCTCAGCGGGTCTTCGCCAGTCAGGTGGTTCGGGGCCACGTCCTTGAGCAGGTCGAACCAGAACAACGCCATCTTCGTCAGCAGCGCGCCCTTGCCCGGAATCGGCTCGCCCATGATCACGTCGAACGCGCTGATGCGGTCGGAGGCCACCATCAGGATGCGGTCGTTGCCGACGGCGTAGTTGTCGCGGACCTTGCCGCGGGCCAGCAGCGGCAGCGAGGTGATGGCGGAGGTGTGCAGGGCAGAAGTCATGGAAAGGGCGCCAGAAAGGTTCGCAGCGGGCCGGCTCGCAGCCCGGACGTCAAACCGCCATTGTGCCGTCTGTTGCCCTCGCCGGCGCCTCAGGCCGCCGGCGGTGCATCCCCGCGCGCCGGCGCCCCGGCCACCAGCACGGTCAATTCGGCCATCAGGCGGCCGATGTCGAGGGGTTTGGTCCAGTAGGCGGCAAAGCCGGCCGCCAGAGCCCGCTCGATGTCGGCCGGCATGGCATCGGCCGACACCACGGCCGCCGGCACCCGCGCCAGGTGCGGCAGGCGGCGCAAGGCGGCCAGCAGCGCCAGCCCGTCCATGTCCGGCAGGTGCATGTCGAGCAGCAGCGCATCGGGTTGCAGCGTGCGCGCCCTCTCCAGCGCCTCGGCGCCGGTCTCGGCCACCGTGAGATGGAAGTCGGGCCGGTCCTCGAAGACGGAGGCCATCAGGATGGCGTTGACCCGGTTGTCCTCGACGTACAGCACCTCGCGCACGCGATCGGGCGCCGGCGGCACCGTTGCCTCGGTGTGGCCAGGAGCGGGCTCCAGCGCATCCAGCGCCCCCGCCCCCGTCGGTGTCCAGGGGTCGTGCCCCTGCGGCTCGTCCTCGGCGCCGGGCACCGGCTGCAACGTGACCTGAAAGCACGCGCCCAGCCCGGGGCGCGACCGCAACTGCAGTTCACCGCCCATCAGCTCGACCAGCCCCCGCGTGATCACCAGGCCCAGGCCGACGCCTTCCACGCCCGTGCGCTCCGCCCCCAGTCGGTTGAAGGGCTGGAACAGCTGCGTCTGCTGCGCCTCGCTCAGGCCGGGGCCCTCGTCCTGCACGGCGATCACGACGCGCCCGCCCTCGCTGCGCAGGTCCACCGTGACCGCCCCGCCCCGCGGGCCGTACTTGATCGCGTTGGACAGCAGGTTGAGCAGCACCTGCAGGAGCCGGTTGTCATCGGCCATGGCCCACCAGCCCTGCTGCACGGGCGGCACGATCCCCACATGGCGCGAGACCGCCAGGGGCTCGACCAGCCGCATTGCCTGGCGCACCACCGGATCCACCTGGGTGGGCTGCACATGGATGCTAGTGTGGCCGGCTTCAATGCGCGAGAGTTCGAGCACCTCGTTGACCAGGTGCAGCAGGCTGTCTCCGGCAGCCTCGATGTAGCCGAGCTTGCGGCGCTGGTCGGCATCCAGCGGGGCACCCTGGGTGCGCATGAGCCGCGCAAAACCGAGAATGCCGTTGAGCGGCGTGCGCAGCTCGTGGCTCATGCGGGCCAGAAAGGCGCTCTTGGCCTGGCTGGCGCGCTCGGCCGCTTCGCGCTCATGGTGGTGGTGCTCCATTTCCCGCCGACCGGTGATGTCCTGCGCGTAGCCGTGCCACAGCACGGTGCCGTCCGGCTCGCCATGCGGCGAGGCGTGCGTCTCACGCCACTGCTCGTGCCCGTCGAGCATCACCCGGTACTCCAGGCGCCAGGGCCGCATCGACGCCGCCGACTGCGCCACTGCTTCCATCAGCTGGGCCAGATCCTCGGGATGCACCGCATCCCACAATGCGCGGGCATCGGCCAGGGCCTGGGCCGGCGTCACGCCAAAAAGCGGACGCACCCCTTCCGTCACGTACGTGAAGGCGAGGCCGAGCTCGGGCTGCGGGGACCGACGCAGCTGGAACAGCATGCCCGGCGCCTCTTCGGCCACCCGCTTGATGGCCAGCAGCTGGTACTCGAGCCGGCGGCGCTCCTTGATGCGCATGAACACCACCAGCACGCCGCCGTCGACCTCGTCCCGCCGCGCGTTGAGCAGCACGTCGACCACCGTGCCATCCCTTCGCTGCAGCAGCATCGAGACCTCTTCCACCTCGCCCTGCGCGGCCAGCATCGGTTGCACATAGGTGTGCCACATCAGGCGCCCTGCCTGCGGATACAGCGTCGTCACACCGCGGCCGTGCAGCTCGTCCGGCTGCGCCACACCCAGCCAGCGGGCCAGTGTGACGTTGGCGGCCTGAACCACCCCGTCCCGATCCAGGCGCACCAGCCCGCACGGCAGCATGTCCCCGCGCTCGACTCCGGCGCCCGACGGGTCTTTCATGGCCTGGCCGCCCTTCTCGGCCGGCGCAGCTCATCCCGAATCAGCGCGATGGTCTCGTCAGGATGGCTCAGATGCGGGCAGTGCCCGGTGGCTGCCATGCGGTTGAGCCGCGCGCGCGGGATGTGTCGCTGGAGGTAATCGCCCACCGACAGCGGGGCGACGGCATCGTCGGCACACTGCATGATCAGCACCGGCACCGGAATGTCCGGCAGATGCTGGCGGATGTCGGAGGTGAACACCACCTCGGCGAATCGCCGCACGATGGCCGGGTCGCCAGCACACAGGTTCTCGCGCATCTCTGCCACGCGCTCGGGCCACACGGTCGTCTTGACCACGAGCGGGGCCAGCATGTCGGCCCAACCCACCATGTTGCGGTCCATGAGATCCAGCATGTCCATGACGTCCTGCCGCTCGAAGCCCCCCACATAGTCCCCGTCGTTGATGAAGCACGGGCTGGGGCCGACCATGATGAGGCGCTCGAAGAGCTCCGGCCGGGCGATGCTGGCCAGCGCACCGATCGAGCCACTGATGGAGTGCCCGATCAGCACGACCTGCTCATGTCGCAAGGCCTCCAGCACCTCGATCATGTCGAGCTTGTAGCCTTGCAGGCTGCCGTAGCGCTGCGGGGTCCAGGCGCGCAGGTCGGAGCGCCCGCTGCCCACGTAATCGAACAGCACGATGCGATGGTCGCGGGCCAGGTCCGCGGCCACGAAGCGCCAGATGCGCTGGTCACAGCCGAAGCCGTGCGCCAGCACCAGCACACGCTCACCCCGCCCGATTTCCGTGACGTGGTTGCGTGCGCGGACGTCGATCTTCATGACGCCTCTCCTCGTTTTGTGTGTGTGGGATCCTGCTCATGCTGGTGCAAGGCACAGACCTCCATCGCGGTTGTAGCACAGCGGCCCCGCCGAGGGCGAGCGCGGCGGGGCACCCCGCACGGTGACCGGGGCAAGCATGAAAAAGGCCGACAGCGCCTGCGCCCTGTCGGCCTGATGGCCGGCCCTTCGGCCGGCACGGAGCGGTGGCGATCAGGCCACGATCTGGGCCAGCTTGCCTGCCGCGTACAGCGAGGCGATTTCGCTCAGGCCGATGGGCTTGATCTTGCCGGCCTGGCCTTCGCAGCCGAACTCCATGTAGCGCTGCTTGCACACCTGCTTGGCGGCCTCGCGGGCAGGCTTGAGCCATTCGCGGGCGTCGAACTTGTCCGGGTTCTCGAACAGGAACTTGCGCACGGCACCGGTCATCGCCAGACGGATGTCGGTGTCGATGTTGATCTTGCGCACGCCGAACTTGATGGCTTCCTGGATTTCCTCGACGGGCACGCCGTAGGTTTCCTTCATCTGGCCGCCGTACTGGTTGATGATGGCCAGCAGCTCCTGCGGCACCGACGACGAACCGTGCATCACCAGATGGGTGTTGGGGATGCGGGCGTGGATTTCCTTGACGCGGCTGATGGCGAGGATGTCGCCCGTGGGCTTGCGCGAGAACTTGTAGGCGCCGTGGCTGGTGCCGATGGCGATGGCCAGGGCGTCGAGCTGGGTGGCCTTCACGAAGGTGGCGGCCTCTTCCGGGTCGGTCAGCATCTGGCTGTGGTCCAGCTTGCCGACGGCGCCGATGCCGTCTTCCTCGCCGGCGTCACCGGTTTCGAGGTTGCCCAGGCACCCCAGCTCGCCTTCCACGGTCACACCGACCTTGTGAGCCATCTCCACCACCTTGCGGGTGACGTCCACGTTGTAGTCGAAGCTCGACGGCGTCTTGCCGTCTTCCATCAGCGAGCCGTCCATCATCACCGAGCCGAAGCCCAGGTTGATCGCGCCTTCGCACACCTTCGGGCTGGTGCCATGGTCCTGGTGCATCACCAGCGGGATGTGCGGGTAGGCCTCGACCGCTGCCTGGATCAGGTGCTTGATGAAGGACTCGCCAGCGTACTTGCGGGCACCGGCCGAGGCCTGCAGGATCACCGGCGCACCGACTTCGTCGGCCGCGGCCATCACGGCCTGAACCTGTTCCAGGTTGTTCACGTTGAATGCCGGAATGCCGTAGTTGTTTTCGGCGGCGTGGTCCAGCAGCTGGCGCATGGAAACGAGTGGCATGGGATCCCCAATATCAGGAAAGATGAATGAAACCTGAATGCGCGCCCGCGGCCCGCATGTGACTGGGGTCGATTCTAGCGAGAGTGCGCAGGGGCAGCACCCCCACGACCACGCAGGGCGCCCTTGTTTCCCCGGGGATGCCGTGAAGGAAAATTACACCGCCGATCCGCTCCTCACAATATCGCGCCGAATACGTATCACGTGGTCTGCATCCAGCGGCACCAAGGGCGTCAACCCACCTGACAAACCTTCAGCATGTTGGTGCCCCCCGGGTGCCCCATGGGCTCACCGCAGGTGATGGCGTAGGTGTCGCCGGGCTTGAGGATGCCGCGCTCCACCAGCAGCAGCTCGGCCTGGCGCAGCGCCTCATCGCGGTCGGCATAGGTCGGCATCAGCAGGGGCCGGACATTGCGGTACAGCGCCATCTTCCGCTGCGAGATCGGCTGCGCAGTCAGCCCGAAGATCGGCACATGGATCTTGTGCCGGCTCATCCACAGCGCGGTCGAGCCGGATTCGGTCAGCGCGATGATGGCCTTGCAGCCCAGGTGGTGGGCAGTGAACAACGCGCCCATGGCAATGGACTGGTCGATGCGCCCGAAGGTCTTGTTGGTGAAGTCCGCGTCGAGCGACACCTCCTCGGCGCGCTCGGCCGCCATCGCGATCGCGGCCATCTGCTCGATGGTCTCCACCGGGTACTTGCCGGCCGCAGTCTCGGCGCTCAGCATCACGGCGTCGGTGCCATCGAGCACGGCGTTGGCCACGTCGGACACCTCGGCGCGCGTGGGCACCGGGTTCACGATCATCGACTCCATCATCTGCGTGGCGGTGATGACGACCTTGTCCATCTCGCGCGCCAGCTTGATCATGCGCTTCTGCAACGCAGGCACGGCCGCGTTGCCCACCTCCACGGCCAGGTCACCCCGCGCCACCATGATGCCGTCCGAGGCACGCAGGATGCTGTCCAGGTTGGGGATGGCTTCGGTGCGCTCGATCTTGGCGATCAGCGCCGGGCGATGGCGCCAGGGTTCGCCGGCCACATTGGCGAGCTGGCGGGCCATCTCCATGTCGGTCGCGTTCTTCGGAAAGGACACGGCGATGTAGTCGCACTGGAAGCTCGCCGCCGTCTTGATGTCCTCCATGTCCTTGGCCGTCAGCGCGGGCGCCGTGAGGCCGCCGCCCTGCTTGTTGATGCCCTTGTTGTTCGACAGCTCGCCGCCCACCTTCACGATGGTGTGCACGGCATCACCCTGCACGGCGTCCACCGTCAGCACGATCAGCCCGTCGTTGAGCAGCAGCGTGTCGCCCGGCTTCACATCGCGCGGCAGCTCCTTGTAATCCAGGCCCACGCCCTCCATGTCGCCCGGCGTGGCGCGGCTGGCATCCAGCACGAAGGGCTGGCCCACCTCCAGCATCACCTTGCCTTCGGCGAACTTGCCCACGCGGATCTTGGGGCCCTGCAGGTCGGCCATGATGGCCACGACCTTGCCGACGCGCGCCGCCACCTCGCGCACCAGCTGCGCCCGCTCGATGTGGTCCTGCGCCTTGCCGTGCGAGAAGTTGAGCCGCACCACGTCCACCCCGGCACGCAGCATGCGCTCGAGCACCTCGGTCGTGGACGAGGCGGGGCCGAGGGTGGCGACGATCTTGGTCGAACGGGGCATGAAACAGATCTCCAGTGGGGTTCGGTGCCGACATGGTCCGGACGCCGCCCGGACCATTATTAATATTCTATTAACGCACCACCTTGAAAGACGGACAGCGGGCCTCTGGTAAACCCGCAATCCCCAGTATTCCATGATGCGCCTGTAGCAACCTTACACTTCCCGCACCCTTCCGGTCATCGAAACCAACGTGTACCGCACCCTCGTTTTCGCGCACGCCAACAGTTTTCCTGCCAGCACCTACCGCACCTTGCTCGACGGTTGGCGCGCCGCAAGCTTCCAGGTGCACGCCGTGGACCGGTTCGGCCACGACCCGCGCTACCCGGTCACGCCGGACTGGCCGCATCTCGTCGAGCAACTGCACGACTTCATCGCCCACGAGGTCGGCCACCCCGTCTTCCTGGTCGGCCACTCGCTCGGCGGCTTTCTCGGCATGATGCTGGCGCGCCGCCATCCCACGCTCGCCCAGGGTGTCGTGGTCATGGACTCGCCCCTGCTGTCAGGCTGGAAGGCCGCAGCCATCGGGCTCGCCAAACGGGCCGGCGCCATGCACCGCGTCATGCCGTCGCGCATCTCTGCCCAACGCACGCACGAATGGGCGAGCGAACAGCATGCCCATCAACATTTCCGCGGCAAGGCCAAGTTCGCGGCCTTCCACCCCAGCGTCCTGCACGACTACGTGTGCACCGGAACCGAAGCGCACCCCGATGGCACCGGCCGTCGCCTGCGTTTCAGCCGCGAGATCGAGACCGCCATCTACGACACGATGCCGCATCGGCTCCTGCAGGAGTTCCGGCGTCACCCCCACCGCTGTCCGCTGGCCTTCATCGCCGGCACGCGCTCGCGCGAATTGCGCAGCGTGGGCCTGAGCGGCACCCGGCAGGTCTTCGGCGACCGCATCTCGTGGATCGACGGCTCGCACCTCTACCCCTTCGAGCACCCCGAGCGCACCACCGCCGAGGTGCTGCGCTGGCTCGAGGCCTTCCTGGCTGAGGCATCGGCGCCCGCGCCCGCGCCCGCTTGCTGACCCATGCCCGCCGCCGCCCATCCGGATACCCCGCTGCCGTTTGTCACGGTGACGAACTGGATCCGTGCAGCGCGGCGCTGCGGCATCGACATCGAAGCCCTGTTCCTCGCTGAAGGCGTCGACCTGGCGGGCCTGCACCCCACCACCGCGCTCATCCGGCCTGCGGTGGTCGGCCGCATCATGCACCGCTGCCTGTTCGAGGCACAGCGGCTCGGATGCCCGCACCACTTCCCCATCGTGCTGGGCGACACCTTTGCCTTCGAGTACCTGGCCGACGTCGAGACCTTCATCTCCACCAGCGCCACGCTGCGCGACGCGGCGCGGGCCCTGGACTGGATCCCGCCGCTGGTGAACCCGCTCATGACATTCGAGCTGCAGGAGTTCGGGGACCAGGCCCGCATCACGCTGCACCTCGGCGGCGGCACGCCCGTCGACGAAGCCTGGCCCTTCATCGAAGCCGCCTTCACCACCCTCGTGAAGTTCAGTCGCACCCTGCTGGGCGACCTGCCTCTGGCGGGCCGCCTGACCCAGCGCCATGCCGCGCACGCACAAAGCCGCCTGCTGGCCGAGCACCTGCGGGTCGAGCTTGAACCCGATGCCGACATCGACGCGCTGTGGTTCGACCGTGCCCTGCTGGATCGCCCCCTGATCGGCGCCCTGCCCGCGCTGCACGAACTGGCCGCGCGGCGCATCACCGAAGAAATCGCGCGCCGTGGGCCGCCGCCGCTCAGCCTGGCCAACCGCGACCACGAGGCCCACCCGCTCGTGTGCCAGATCGAGCAGGCCATGCTCAGCCAGCCCGAGCTGCTCGGTCAGGGGCTGCCTGCACTTGCGACCGCGCTCGGCCTGCATGCGCGCACGCTGCAGCGTCGGCTGCGCGAGGCCGGCGACTCGCACTCCGCCATCCTCGACCGCGTGCGATTCCATCTCGCGCGCCAGTGGCTGGCGGCGCCGGGCGCGCGCATCGAGTCCGTGTCCGCCCGGCTGGGCTTCACCGACCGCCGCAGCTTCACGCAGGCCTTCATCCGCTGGGCCGGTGTGCCCCCCAGCCGCTTCCGCGACACGCCCCCGCCCCCACCCGACCTCTGAGCGCACGGGTTTCCCCGAGCCCCGCTTGTCGCAATAACCGTCTTTCTGTCGCCGCGTTTCATCGCGCGATCCCCGGCGTTTTCCTACAGTGCAGACAAGGTCCTCCCACTCCGGGCGGGCCCGCTGTTCGATGGAGACCCCGATGCCCCGCCCCGACCTCGCCCCGCCGCCCATCGTCCCGCGCGAGAAGCTCGACTTCGGCCTCGATGGCGACATCCCCCGCCACTGGATGGCTGGCGACCCGTTCAAGACCCGCTTCTTCGACGCCATGTCCACGCTGTTCCCGGTCGGCGAGCGCTTCTTCATCACCTGCGTGCGCGACTTCAAGGACCGCATCACGGATCCCCGCGTGCTGCAGGACATCAAGGACTTCACGCGCCAGGAAGCGCAGCACAGCATGCTGCACACCCGCTACAACGACCGCCTGCAGGCGCAGGGCGTCCACGTCGACCAGATCCTCGCCGGCCAGGAGAAGCGACTCTTCCAGATCATCCGCGGCCACTGCTCGCGCGAGTTCACGCTGGGCATCACGGCGGCCGCCGAGCACATCACCGCCATCATGGCCGACTGCTTCGTCGAACGCCCCGAGATCTTCGAAGGCGCCGATCCGCGCCTGCGCGCCCTCTACGTCTGGCACGCCATGGAAGAAATGGAGCACAAGGCCGTGGCCTTCGACGTGCTGCAGGACGTCGCCCGCTCCAGCTACCTCAACCGCGTCGGCTCCATGCTGCTGGTCACGATGCTCTTCCCCTATCACGTCTTCCGGATCATGCGCCACATGCTTCAGGTCGACGGCTTCAGCCGCTGGCAGCGCACAAAGATCTGGGCCAGGGGCCTGTGGTGGCTCTACGGCCCCGGCGGCCTCTTCCCCCCCATCCTCGGCCAGTACTTCCGTTACCTCAAGCCCGGCTTCCACCCCTGGCAAGACCCCGTCGTCGCCAGCTACGACCCGTGGTTGCGCCTGTTGAAGGAGACCGGCGACCCGGTCGAAGCCGGCAACCGCCTGCACGGCCCCGGCGTCTGGGCCACCCCGTGAGCCGGGCGGCCAGCCCCCCATTCATGGAGCCCTCACCATGACCACACCGCACACCATCACGCCGCGAAGCCAGCTCGACTTCGGCCTCGACGGCGACATCCCCACCTACTGGTTCGCCGGCGACCCGTTCAAGACCCGGCTCTTCGACGCCATGTCCGTCATCTTTCCGGAGGGCGAACGCTTCTTCATCGCCTGCGTGCGTGACTTCCGCGACCAGGTACAGGACCCGCAACTGCAGGCCGACATCAAGGACTTCATCCGGCAGGAAGCCCAGCACGGCCTCGTTCACGACCAGTACAACCGCCGCCTCAAGGCCCAGGGCATCGACGTCGACCGCCTCGAAGCCATCACGCACCACATCCTGTTCAAGCTGGTGCGCCGCCACCTGCCCGCACGCCAGACGCTGGCCGAAACCGCGGCCGCCGAACACCTCACGGCCATCATGGCCCACGGCTTCTTCGAGCGCAAAAGCATCCTGAACCAGGCAGACCCGCGCGTGCGGGCGCTGTACGCCTGGCACGCCATGGAAGAGATCGAACACAAGGCCGTCGCCTTCGACGTCATGCAGAAGGTCGCGGGCGTGGGCTACCTGCGCCGCGTCTGGGCCATGCTCGTCGTCACACTCAGCTTCAACCTGCACGTGCTGCTCAACACCCGCTACATGCTCAAGGTCGACGGCTTCACTCGCTGGCAGCGACTCAAGCTCTGGGGCAAGGGCCTTGCCTGGCTGTACGGTCCGGGCGGGCTCTACATGGGCCTCGCGCGCCACTACCTGGGCTACTTCCGCCCGGGCTTCCATCCCTGGCAGAACGGCCAGATGCGCAGCTACGGTCTGTGGCTCGACACCTTCAACCGCACCGGGGATCCGGTCCTGGCCGGTGAGGCCCTCCACGCCGCCGGTCGCTGAACGCGCACACGCCCAGCAAAAAGGCCTCTCACCGAGAGGCCTTTTTCGTCTGCGAAGGCGTCACCGGTCCGCCCCGTCGGGCGACACCGGTGCGCCAGCGGCTCAACCTGCCGCGCGCTTCGTCAGAATTTCGAAAGCAGGCAGCGTCTTGCCTTCCAGCACTTCCAGGAACGCACCGCCCCCCGTCGAGATGTAGCCCACGTCCTTTTCGATGCCGTACTTCGCGATCGCCGCCAGCGTGTCACCGCCACCGGCGATGCTGAACGCGGGCGATTCGGCAATCGCGCGCGCGATCGCTTCCGTGCCCTTCGCGAAGGCCTCGAACTCGAACACGCCCACCGGGCCGTTCCACACGATCGTGCCGGCGGCCTTCAGCTGGTCAGCCAGCCTGGCCGCCGTCTTCGGGCCGATGTCCAGGATCAGGTCGTCGTCCGCCACGTCCGCGGCCGCCTTCACCGTCGCAGGCGCGTCGGCCGCAAACGTCTTGGCCACCACCACGTCCTCCGGAATCGGCACCTCGGCGCCACGCACCTTCATCGACTCGATTACGGCCTTGGCCGCCGACACCAGGTCCGGCTCCGCCAGCGACTTGCCGATCTTCAGGCCGGCGGCCAGCATGAAGGTGTTGGCGATGCCGCCACCCACGATCAGGCCGTCCACGTTCTTCGACAGCGACTCCAGAATGGTCAGCTTGGTCGACACCTTCGAGCCGGCCACGATGGCCACCAGCGGGCGCTTCGGCGCCTCCAGCGCCTTGCCGATCGCGTCGATCTCGGCAGCCAACAGCGGGCCCGCACAGGCCACCTTCGCAAACTGCGCGATGCCGTAGGTCGTGCCTTCGGCGCGGTGGGCGGTACCGAACGCGTCGTGCACGAAGATGTCACACAGCGCGGCCATCTTGCGAGCCAGCTCTTCGTTGTTCTTCTTCTCGCCCTTGTTCAGGCGGCAGTTCTCGAGCAACACCACTTCGCCCGGCTGCACCGACACGCCGTCCACCCAGTTGCTCACCAGCTTCACCTCGCGACCCAGCAGTTCGCCCAGGCGCTGGGCCACCGGGGCCAGCGAATCTTCGGGCTTGAACTCGCCCTCGGTCGGGCGGCCCAGGTGAGACGTCACCATCACCGCGGCACCCGCCTTCAGGGCCAGTTCAATCGCCGGTACCGAGGCGCGGATGCGGGTGTCTTCGGTGATGTTGCCCGCGTCGTCTTGCGGCACGTTCAGGTCGGCACGGATGAACACGCGCTGACCAGCGGCCTTGCCCTGGGCCACGAGGTCTTCGAATCGGAGGATGGTCATGTTGGCTGCCGTTGAGGCGTTGAAGTTGGAGGAAGGAAACGGTTCAACCTGCCATTGTAGAAAGGTCGGCCGGGCTCGCTCCTCACCGCCCCACGCAGATGGGGGCAGTCCACGGCGTCAGGCGCCCCACCAGCGCAACATTCCGTACACCGCCATGCCGACCAGCAGCGTGCCCAGCATGTCGCGCCGCCACCATGCGTACGTCATGGCCACAGGCGTCGCCACCCAGCGCGGATCCCAAGGGCCATCCGGCCATTGCCCCTGATCCAGCAAGACCCCGGGCAGCACCACCGCGGCCAGCGCCGCCATCGGCGCATGTCGCAACCCCCGCTCGGCCCAGGCAGGAAGCGGCAGCGGTTCCCGCGTCAGGAAGAAGAAGGAGCGCGTCAGCACCGTGATCACCACGAGGCCCAGCACCGCCAGCGCGATGTAGGCCTCGCTCATGCGTCGGCCCGCCCGCGACCCGGCAGCGCGTCCAGCAGCAGCCCCGCGGCGATCCCCACCGCGACGGCCACCACCATGTTGAGCTTGAAGGGCCATCCCCAGCATGCCACCGCCGTCGCGCCTGCCAGCGTCGCGGCCACAGCCGCTCGTCCATCCCGAACCAGCGAAGCCAACAAGCCCGCCAGCGTCAGCGTCCCGGCAAACGCCAGCCCCCACGAGGTCGGCAGTTGCCCCGCAAACACAATACCGAGCAGGGCCGCACCATTCCAACCCAGCCAGTTCGGCGCCGCCAGGCCCACCATGTGGGCCAGTGGCCCCAACGCGCTGGCCGTGGTCGCCGTTCCGTGCGGGTAGCGCGCGACCTGCATCACGTAGGACACGTCGGCCACCAGGTAGCCGCAGACCAGCCGCCAACGCAAGGGCAACGCCATCACGAAGGGCCGCAACTGGGCGCTGAAGATCACGAAGCGCAGGTTCACGCACAGCGCAGCCAGCCACACCACCCACAACGGTGCGCCCGCCAGCATCAACGGGATCGCCGCCAGTTGTGCGCTGGCCGCGAACACCGTCATCGACATGAGAACCGCCGCCCACATCGGCAAGCCCGACTGCGCCATCACCATCCCGGTGACCAAGCCCCATGCCGCGACACCCGGCAAGGCACGCAGCATGGCCCGCGTGCCCTGTTCTCGCTCAGGATGCCGCCACAGGCGTGCATCCAGCAAGCTCAGCCGCGGAGGATCGATTGCAAACGACATGCGCCATTCTCGCCGCTGAACCCGCATGGCGCCCGGCGCCGCAGCACACCCTCATGGCCAGCCCTCGCCCGGACGGGCAGCGTTCAAGTGGCCGACTTGCCCTTGCGGCCCTTGACCGGCTCCGCCGGCTCCTCCTCGACCACCTCTTCGTCCTCGTCCGCGTCAGCCTTCGGCCGTGAGGCTGCACCCTTCCCCTTGGAAGCCGCCTCCGCAGGCGGCCGAGGTACCACTGGCGCGATCCCATCCAGCTTGTTCTCGCGCATGTACTCGTCCATCTCGCGCCAGCCGCCGAAGACAGCGGCCTTGTCGGCCTGCGGGTTCAGCGTGTAGCAGTCCTCGATGGCACGCAGCGCATGTCGACATGCGCTGCCGATCGCCTTGGCCTCCGCCGCCTTGGCCTCTGCGGCCTTCTGCGGCGTCTCGATGCCCAGTTGGTCGCATCCGCTCAGCAACATGCACACCGCAATGACCAGGCCGCCCTGCCTCATGGGTCGCGCAACGCCCCGCACGGCCCGCCGCGGGTGCCCCCACCGGCGCTGTCCGGCCTCTTCGCCCTCATGCCATGCGGCCCGCTCGTTCATCTCGACACCTTCTCTGCTCGCTTTCGAATCGCGAAAGCACTGACAGAATGTCGACCCGCCAGCCGCAAACTTGAATCGCCCGATCAATGGACCACGCGGTCGGCGTCGTCGACAAAAAGTTCGTCCAGCACCAGAGAGTCGGGCTCTTCCCCGCGAGACCAGAAGGCCAACAACACCAGCACCTTGAAGTCGTCCAGGGTCAGCGGCGCACGCGGCACCGCCATCGCACGGTCGAGCACGAGCTCCCGCATCGCCCCCGTCAACACGCCGGCTGACTCCAGAAAGTGCAGGAAGCCCAGCGCCTCCGGGCCGAAGCGTTCGCGCTCTGCTGAGGCCAGCACGCGGGCACTTCCGTCGGCCGGGGCCACCATGGGCGCAGTACTGACCGAACGCAGGCCATCGAGCCACGTCAGCGCATCGGCAATCTCTTCTTCTTCGAATCCCACCGCCGAAAGCTTGCGCGCCAGCAGGCCGGCCTCCGGACAAGCGTCCGGTCGCCAGTAGTGCTCGTAGACGTAAACCAGGACATCGAACATTGAATCACTATATCTCAACGCGCCTGCCGACACATCGGCAACCGTCCGAACCCCGGGGGTCATCAATGCCGCTTCGGAAAACAAAAAAGCCCCCGACCAATCTGGTCGGGGGCTTTTCTTCACTGTAAGTAGCCTGACGATGTCCTACTTTCACACGGGAATCCGCACTATCATCGGCGCTGAGTCGTTTCACTGTCCTGTTCGGGATGGGAAGGAGTGGGACCAACTCGCTATGGTCATCAGGCTTAAACCGGTCACTGACACGAGGCTGTGGGCCTGGTCAGTCAATTCGTAGAGTCTTTTTGAATCAGCTTCAAATTGATTGCGTTGTGCCAGAGGATCGGGAAGATCCATCGCATAACGTGTGTTCACAACAGGGACGACTTCGACAGCGTGTTGCTGGAGTCATCAAAGTTATAGGGTCAAGCCGCACGGGCAATTAGTACTGGTTAGCTTAACGCATTACTGCGCTTCCACACCCAGCCTATCAACGTCGTGGTCTACAACGACCCTTCAGGGGGCTCAAGGCCCCGGCAAGACTCATCTTGAGACGAGTTTCCCGCTTAGATGCTTTCAGCGGTTATCTCTTCCACACTTAGCTACTCGGCAATGCCACTGGCGTGACAACCGATACACCAGAGGTGTGTCCACTCCGGTCCTCTCGTACTAGGAGCAGGCTCTCTCAATCTTGCAGCGCCCACGGAAGATAGGGACCAAACTGTCTCACGACGTTTTAAACCCAGCTCACGTACCTCTTTAAATGGCGAACAGCCATACCCTTGGGACCGGCTACAGCCCCAGGATGAGATGAGCCGACATCGAGGTGCCAAACACCGCCGTCGATATGAACTCTTGGGCGGTATCAGCCTGTTATCCCCAGAGTACCTTTTATCCGTTGAGCGATGGCCCTTCCATACAGAACCACCGGATCACTTAGTCCTACTTTCGTACCTGCTCGACTTGTCAGTCTCGCAGTCAAGCACGCTTATGCCTATGCACTATCAGCACGATTTCCGACCGTGCCTAGCGTACCTTCGAACTCCTCCGTTACACTTTGGGAGGAGACCGCCCCAGTCAAACTGCCCACCATACACTGTCCCCAACCCGGATAACGGGCCAAGGTTAGAACCTCAAACACACCAGGGTGGTATTTCAACGTCGGCTCCACCAGAACTAGCGTCCTGGCTTCAAAGCCTCCCACCTATCCTACACAGATCTGTTCAAAGTCCAATGTAAAGCTACAGTAAAGGTTCATGGGGTCTTTCCGTCTTTCCGCGGGGAGATTGCATCATCACAAACATTTCAACTTCGCTGAGTCTCTGGAGGAGACAGTGTGGCCATCATTACGCCATTCGTGCAGGTCGGAACTTACCCGACAAGGAATTTCGCTACCTTAGGACCGTTATAGTTACGGCCGCCGTTTACTGGGACTTCGATCAAGAGCTTGCACCCCATCAATTAATCTTCCAGCACCGGGCAGGCGTCACACCCTATACGTCGACTTTCGTCTTTGCAGAGTGCTGTGTTTTTATTAAACAGTTGCAGCCACCGATTCTCTGCGACCTCATTGGGCTCCACCCGTAAAGGGCTTCACCTACTAAAGGCACACCTTCTTCCGAAGTTACGGTGTCAATTTGCCGAGTTCCTTCTCCAGAGTTCTCTCAAGCGCCTGAGAATACTCATCTCGCGCACCAGTGTCGGTTTGCGGTACGGTCGTCTATGGCTGAAGCTTAGTGGCTTTTCCTGGAAGCAGGGTATCACTCACTTCGTCTGCAAGCAGACTCGTTATCACCCCTCATCTTAGCCCGGCGGATTTGCCTACCAGGCATGACTACAGGCTTGAACCAACTATTCCAACAGTTGGCTGAGCTAACCTTCTCCGTCCCCACATCGCACCATAGATCGGTACAGGAATATTGACCTGTTTCCCATCAGCTACGCATCTCTGCCTCGCCTTAGGGGCCCGACTCACCCTACGCCGATGAACGTTGCGTAGGAAACCTTGCGCTTACGGCGAGGGGGCTTTTCACCCCCTTTAACGCTACTCATGTCAGCATTCGCACTTCCGATACCTCCAGCATCCTTTACAAGACACCTTCGCAGGCTTACGGAACGCTCTCCTACCACTCACAGTAAACTGTGAATCCGCAGCTTCGGTAACTGGCTTAGCCCCGTTACATCTTCCGCGCAGGACGACTCGATCAGTGAGCTATTACGCTTTCTTTAAATGATGGCTGCTTCTAAGCCAACATCCTGACTGTTTTAGCCTTCCCACTTCGTTTCCCACTTAGCCAATTTTAGGGACCTTAGCTGGCGGTCTGGGTTGTTTCCCTCTTGTGTCCGGACGTTAGCACCCGGTGCACTGTCTCCCAAGCTGTACTCATCGGTATTCGGAGTTTGCAATGGTTTGGTAAGTCGCCATGACCCCCTAGCCATAACAGTGCTCTACCCCCGATGGTAATACTTGAGGCACTACCTAAATAGTTTTCGGAGAGAACCAGCTATTTCCAAGTTTGTTTAGCCTTTCACCCCTATCCACAGCTCATCCGCTAGTTTTGCAACACTAGTCGGTTCGGACCTCCAGTGCGTGTTACCGCACCTTCATCCTGGCCATGGATAGATCACTTGGTTTCGGGTCTACACCCAGCGACTAGACGCCCTATTCGGACTCGATTTCTCTTCGGCTTCCCTATTCGGTTAACCTTGCCACTGAATGTAAGTCGCTGACCCATTATACAAAAGGTACGCCGTCACCCGTTTCCAGGCTCCGACTTTTTGTATGCATGCGGTTTCAGGATCTATTTCACTCCCCTCCCGGGGTTCTTTTCGCCTTTCCCTCACGGTACTTGTTCACTATCGGTCGATTACGAGTATTTAGCCTTGGAGGATGGTCCCCCCATCTTCAGACAGGATTTCACGTGTCCCGCCCTACTTATCGTGCACTCAGTTCCACAGAAGACTTTTCTCATACGGGGCTATCACCCACTATGGCCGGACTTTCCATTCCGTTCTGATAAGTCGACTGCTAAAGAGCACTAGGCTGTTCCGATTTCGCTCGCCACTACTTTCGGAATCTCGGTTGATGTCTTTTCCTCGAGCTACTTAGATGTTTCAGTTCACTCGGTTCGCCTCGCATACCTATGTATTCAGTATGCGATACCCTTGCGGGTGGGTTTCCCCATTCGGATATCTCCGGATCAAAGCTAATTTGCCAGCTCCCCGAAGCTTTTCGCAGGCTATCACGTCCTTCATCGCCTGTAATCGCCAAGGCATCCACCACATGCACTTAGTCACTTGACCCTATAACTTTGACGCCCCATGCTTCGAGCGTCGTCAAGGACTGTTGTGAGCGCCGTGTGCAGGTTTAAAACACACGGCTTCGCGTTATGCCGATCTTCAAATATTTCATTGAAGTCTGGTGACGCAATCAATTTGTCGCTGGTGGCACGGTGCCTGGCGCCCCTTTACGAAGAACGACCAGACTTTCCACCAGCAACGCTGATTTCGACTCTACGAATTGTTAAAGAACGAAGTGGCTTGAGCCACAAACCTCAAGGCCTGCGCAGCGCCAGGCTGACAGGCATTCAGGTTTGTGAACCAGGCTAGAGATGATGGTGGAGGATGACGGGATCGAACCGACGACCCCCTGCTTGCAAAGCAGGTGCTCTCCCAGCTGAGCTAATCCCCCATTTTCTTGACGAGGTTGGTGGGTCTGGTTGGATTCGAACCAACGACCCCCGCCTTATCAAGACGGTGCTCTAACCGACTGAGCTACAGACCCAACTGCCTTCACTCTTCGCTCTAATCAACAGCCGATAAGTGTGGGTGCTTGAATTCAATCAGCACTGTATATGACGTCCATCGAACACGACATCCGTAGACATCGAGACGACTTCAGTATTTTCCAGAAAGGAGGTGATCCAGCCGCACCTTCCGATACGGCTACCTTGTTACGACTTCACCCCAGTCACGAACCCTGCCGTGGTAATCGCCCTCCTTGCGGTTAGGCTAACTACTTCTGGCAGAACCCGCTCCCATGGTGTGACGGGCGGTGTGTACAAGACCCGGGAACGTATTCACCGCGGCAAGCTGATCCGCGATTACTAGCGATTCCGACTTCACGCAGTCGAGTTGCAGACTACGATCCGGACTACGACCGGTTTTCTGGGATTGGCTCCCCCTCGCGGGTTGGCAGCCCTCTGTACCGGCCATTGTATGACGTGTGTAGCCCTACCCATAAGGGCCATGAGGACCTGACGTCATCCCCACCTTCCTCCGGTTTGTCACCGGCAGTCTCATTAGAGTGCCCTTTCGTAGCAACTAATGACAAGGGTTGCGCTCGTTGCGGGACTTAACCCAACATCTCACGACACGAGCTGACGACGGCCATGCAGCACCTGTGTCCAGGTTCTCTTTCGAGCACCAAGCCATCTCTGGCAAGTTCCTGGCATGTCAAGGGTAGGTAAGGTTTTTCGCGTTGCATCGAATTAAACCACATCATCCACCGCTTGTGCGGGTCCCCGTCAATTCCTTTGAGTTTCAACCTTGCGGCCGTACTCCCCAGGCGGTCAACTTCACGCGTTAGCTTCGTTACTGAACAGCAAGCCGTCCAACAACCAGTTGACATCGTTTAGGGCGTGGACTACCAGGGTATCTAATCCTGTTTGCTCCCCACGCTTTCGTGCATGAGCGTCAGTGCAGGCCCAGGGGATTGCCTTCGCCATCGGTGTTCCTCCGCATATCTACGCATTTCACTGCTACACGCGGAATTCCATCCCCCTCTGCCGCACTCCAGTCATGCAGTCACAAATGCAGTTCCCAGGTTGAGCCCGGGGATTTCACATCTGTCTTACATAACCGCCTGCGCACGCTTTACGCCCAGTAATTCCGATTAACGCTCGCACCCTACGTATTACCGCGGCTGCTGGCACGTAGTTAGCCGGTGCTTATTCTTCAGGTACCGTCATCCTCCCGGGGTATTAGCCCAGAAGATTTCTTCCCTGACAAAAGCAGTTTACAACCCGAAGGCCTTCTTCCTGCACGCGGCATTGCTGGATCAGGCTTGCGCCCATTGTCCAAAATTCCCCACTGCTGCCTCCCGTAGGAGTCTGGGCCGTGTCTCAGTCCCAGTGTGGCTGGTCGTCCTCTCAGACCAACTACAGATCGTTGCCTTGGTAGGCCTTTACCCCACCAACTAGCTAATCTGACATCGGCCGCTCCAATCGCGCGAGGCCTTACGGTCCCCCGCTTTCACCCTCAGGTCGTATGCGGTATTAGCTGCTCTTTCGAGCAGTTATCCCCCACGACTGGGCACGTTCCGATGCATTACTCACCCGTTCGCCACTCGTCAGCACCTTGCGGCCTGTTACCGTTCGACTTGCATGTGTAAGGCATGCCGCCAGCGTTCAATCTGAGCCAGGATCAAACTCTTCAGTTCAATCTCTGTAAACTCACTCTTTCGGAATTGAAGTGAACTTCACTACAAGTGAATTTCATTTCGTCTTCCGTGAGCATTTGGCTTCTTTCATCCAAACACCCACGCTTATCGGCTGTTAATTTTTAAAGAACTTGGCTGCTTCATCAGCAGCGCAGAAGCGAGATTCTCGCACGCTTTTGCTTTTCTTGTCAAGCGTCTTAGCAACATTTTGCTGCCAGCTTGCTGTCGAGCTGCTTTTGCGCAGCCGTCGGCTCACTGTTGACGCCTCACAGGAGAAGCAAGGGCATTCAGGCCACCCTGCTCGGGCCCCTGGCGCTCTCACTTGAGAAGCAAAAGCCCCTGCCTAAGCAGGGGCTTTTCTTCACTGTAAGTAGCCTGACGATGTCCTACTTTCACACGGGAATCCGCACTATCATCGGCGCTGAGTCGTTTCACTGTCCTGTTCGGGATGGGAAGGAGTGGGACCAACTCGCTATGGTCATCAGGCTTAAACCGGTCACTGACACGAGGCTGTGGGCCCTGGTCAGTCAATTCGTAGAGTCTTTTTGAATCAGCTTCAAATTGATTGCGTTGTGCCAGAGGATCGGGAAGATCCATCGCATAACGTGTGTTCACAACAGGGACGACTTCGACAGCGTGTTGCTGGAGTCATCAAAGTTATAGGGTCAAGCCGCACGGGCAATTAGTACTGGTTAGCTTAACGCATTACTGCGCTTCCACACCCAGCCTATCAACGTCGTGGTCTACAACGACCCTTCAGGGGGCTCAAGGCCCCCGGCAAGACTCATCTTGAGACGAGTTTCCCGCTTAGATGCTTTCAGCGGTTATCTCTTCCACACTTAGCTACTCGGCAATGCCACTGGCGTGACAACCGATACACCAGAGGTGTGTCCACTCCGGTCCTCTCGTACTAGGAGCAGGCTCTCTCAATCTTGCAGCGCCCACGGAAGATAGGGACCAAACTGTCTCACGACGTTTTAAACCCAGCTCACGTACCTCTTTAAATGGCGAACAGCCATACCCTTGGGACCGGCTACAGCCCCAGGATGAGATGAGCCGACATCGAGGTGCCAAACACCGCCGTCGATATGAACTCTTGGGCGGTATCAGCCTGTTATCCCCAGAGTACCTTTTATCCGTTGAGCGATGGCCCTTCCATACAGAACCACCGGATCACTTAGTCCTACTTTCGTACCTGCTCGACTTGTCAGTCTCGCAGTCAAGCACGCTTATGCCTATGCACTATCAGCACGATTTCCGACCGTGCCTAGCGTACCTTCGAACTCCTCCGTTACACTTTGGGAGGAGACCGCCCCAGTCAAACTGCCCACCATACACTGTCCCCAACCCGGATAACGGGCCAAGGTTAGAACCTCAAACACACCAGGGTGGTATTTCAACGTCGGCTCCACCAGAACTAGCGTCCTGGCTTCAAAGCCTCCCACCTATCCTACACAGATCTGTTCAAAGTCCAATGTAAAGCTACAGTAAAGGTTCATGGGGTCTTTCCGTCTTTCCGCGGGGAGATTGCATCATCACAAACATTTCAACTTCGCTGAGTCTCTGGAGGAGACAGTGTGGCCATCATTACGCCATTCGTGCAGGTCGGAACTTACCCGACAAGGAATTTCGCTACCTTAGGACCGTTATAGTTACGGCCGCCGTTTACTGGGACTTCGATCAAGAGCTTGCACCCCATCAATTAATCTTCCAGCACCGGGCAGGCGTCACACCCTATACGTCGACTTTCGTCTTTGCAGAGTGCTGTGTTTTTATTAAACAGTTGCAGCCACCGATTCTCTGCGACCTCATTGGGCTCCACCCGTAAAGGGCTTCACCTACTAAAGGCACACCTTCTTCCGAAGTTACGGTGTCAATTTGCCGAGTTCCTTCTCCAGAGTTCTCTCAAGCGCCTGAGAATACTCATCTCGCGCACCAGTGTCGGTTTGCGGTACGGTCGTCTATGGCTGAAGCTTAGTGGCTTTTCCTGGAAGCAGGGTATCACTCACTTCGTCTGCAAGCAGACTCGTTATCACCCCTCATCTTAGCCCGGCGGATTTGCCTACCAGGCATGACTACAGGCTTGAACCAACTATTCCAACAGTTGGCTGAGCTAACCTTCTCCGTCCCCACATCGCACCATAGATCGGTACAGGAATATTGACCTGTTTCCCATCAGCTACGCATCTCTGCCTCGCCTTAGGGGCCCGACTCACCCTACGCCGATGAACGTTGCGTAGGAAACCTTGCGCTTACGGCGAGGGGGCTTTTCACCCCCTTTAACGCTACTCATGTCAGCATTCGCACTTCCGATACCTCCAGCATCCTTTACAAGACACCTTCGCAGGCTTACGGAACGCTCTCCTACCACTCACAGTAAACTGTGAATCCGCAGCTTCGGTAACTGGCTTAGCCCCGTTACATCTTCCGCGCAGGACGACTCGATCAGTGAGCTATTACGCTTTCTTTAAATGATGGCTGCTTCTAAGCCAACATCCTGACTGTTTTAGCCTTCCCACTTCGTTTCCCACTTAGCCAATTTTAGGGACCTTAGCTGGCGGTCTGGGTTGTTTCCCTCTTGTGTCCGGACGTTAGCACCCGGTGCACTGTCTCCCAAGCTGTACTCATCGGTATTCGGAGTTTGCAATGGTTTGGTAAGTCGCCATGACCCCCTAGCCATAACAGTGCTCTACCCCCGATGGTAATACTTGAGGCACTACCTAAATAGTTTTCGGAGAGAACCAGCTATTTCCAAGTTTGTTTAGCCTTTCACCCCTATCCACAGCTCATCCGCTAGTTTTGCAACACTAGTCGGTTCGGACCTCCAGTGCGTGTTACCGCACCTTCATCCTGGCCATGGATAGATCACTTGGTTTCGGGTCTACACCCAGCGACTAGACGCCCTATTCGGACTCGATTTCTCTTCGGCTTCCCTATTCGGTTAACCTTGCCACTGAATGTAAGTCGCTGACCCATTATACAAAAGGTACGCCGTCACCCGTTTCCAGGCTCCGACTTTTTGTATGCATGCGGTTTCAGGATCTATTTCACTCCCCTCCCGGGGTTCTTTTCGCCTTTCCCTCACGGTACTTGTTCACTATCGGTCGATTACGAGTATTTAGCCTTGGAGGATGGTCCCCCCATCTTCAGACAGGATTTCACGTGTCCCGCCCTACTTATCGTGCACTCAGTTCCACAGAAGACTTTTCTCATACGGGGCTATCACCCACTATGGCCGGACTTTCCATTCCGTTCTGATAAGTCGACTGCTAAAGAGCACTAGGCTGTTCCGATTTCGCTCGCCACTACTTTCGGAATCTCGGTTGATGTCTTTTCCTCGAGCTACTTAGATGTTTCAGTTCACTCGGTTCGCCTCGCATACCTATGTATTCAGTATGCGATACCCTTGCGGGTGGGTTTCCCCATTCGGATATCTCCGGATCAAAGCTAATTTGCCAGCTCCCCGAAGCTTTTCGCAGGCTATCACGTCCTTCATCGCCTGTAATCGCCAAGGCATCCACCACATGCACTTAGTCACTTGACCCTATAACTTTGACGCCCCATGCTTCGAGCGTCGTCAAGGACTGTTGTGAGCGCCGTGTGCAGGTTTAAAACACACGGCTTCGCGTTATGCCGATCTTCAAATATTTCATTGAAGTCTGGTGACGCAATCAATTTGTCGCTGGTGGCACGGTGCCTGGCGCCCCTTTACGAAGAACGACCAGACTTTCCACCAGCAACGCTGATTTCGACTCTACGAATTGTTAAAGAACGAAGTGGCTTGAGCCACAAACCTCAAGGGCCTGCGCAGCGCCAGGCTGACAGGCATTCAGGTTTGTGAACCAGGCTAGAGATGATGGTGGAGGATGACGGGATCGAACCGACGACCCCCTGCTTGCAAAGCAGGTGCTCTCCCAGCTGAGCTAATCCCCCATTTTCTTGACGAGGTTGGTGGGTCTGGTTGGATTCGAACCAACGACCCCCGCCTTATCAAGACGGTGCTCTAACCGACTGAGCTACAGACCCAACTGCCTTCACTCTTCGCTCTAATCAACAGCCGATAAGTGTGGGTGCTTGAATTCAATCAGCACTGTATATGACGTCCATCGAACACGACATCCGTAGACATCGAGACGACTTCAGTATTTTCCAGAAAGGAGGTGATCCAGCCGCACCTTCCGATACGGCTACCTTGTTACGACTTCACCCCAGTCACGAACCCTGCCGTGGTAATCGCCCTCCTTGCGGTTAGGCTAACTACTTCTGGCAGAACCCGCTCCCATGGTGTGACGGGCGGTGTGTACAAGACCCGGGAACGTATTCACCGCGGCAAGCTGATCCGCGATTACTAGCGATTCCGACTTCACGCAGTCGAGTTGCAGACTACGATCCGGACTACGACCGGTTTTCTGGGATTGGCTCCCCCTCGCGGGTTGGCAGCCCTCTGTACCGGCCATTGTATGACGTGTGTAGCCCTACCCATAAGGGCCATGAGGACCTGACGTCATCCCCACCTTCCTCCGGTTTGTCACCGGCAGTCTCATTAGAGTGCCCTTTCGTAGCAACTAATGACAAGGGTTGCGCTCGTTGCGGGACTTAACCCAACATCTCACGACACGAGCTGACGACGGCCATGCAGCACCTGTGTCCAGGTTCTCTTTCGAGCACCAAGCCATCTCTGGCAAGTTCCTGGCATGTCAAGGGTAGGTAAGGTTTTTCGCGTTGCATCGAATTAAACCACATCATCCACCGCTTGTGCGGGTCCCCGTCAATTCCTTTGAGTTTCAACCTTGCGGCCGTACTCCCCAGGCGGTCAACTTCACGCGTTAGCTTCGTTACTGAACAGCAAGCCGTCCAACAACCAGTTGACATCGTTTAGGGCGTGGACTACCAGGGTATCTAATCCTGTTTGCTCCCCACGCTTTCGTGCATGAGCGTCAGTGCAGGGCCCAGGGGATTGCCTTCGCCATCGGTGTTCCTCCGCATATCTACGCATTTCACTGCTACACGCGGAATTCCATCCCCCTCTGCCGCACTCCAGTCATGCAGTCACAAATGCAGTTCCCAGGTTGAGCCCGGGGATTTCACATCTGTCTTACATAACCGCCTGCGCACGCTTTACGCCCAGTAATTCCGATTAACGCTCGCACCCTACGTATTACCGCGGCTGCTGGCACGTAGTTAGCCGGTGCTTATTCTTCAGGTACCGTCATCCTCCCGGGGTATTAGCCCAGAAGATTTCTTCCCTGACAAAAGCAGTTTACAACCCGAAGGCCTTCTTCCTGCACGCGGCATTGCTGGATCAGGCTTGCGCCCATTGTCCAAAATTCCCCACTGCTGCCTCCCGTAGGAGTCTGGGCCGTGTCTCAGTCCCAGTGTGGCTGGTCGTCCTCTCAGACCAACTACAGATCGTTGCCTTGGTAGGCCTTTACCCCACCAACTAGCTAATCTGACATCGGCCGCTCCAATCGCGCGAGGCCTTACGGTCCCCCGCTTTCACCCTCAGGTCGTATGCGGTATTAGCTGCTCTTTCGAGCAGTTATCCCCCACGACTGGGCACGTTCCGATGCATTACTCACCCGTTCGCCACTCGTCAGCACCTTGCGGCCTGTTACCGTTCGACTTGCATGTGTAAGGCATGCCGCCAGCGTTCAATCTGAGCCAGGATCAAACTCTTCAGTTCAATCTCTGTAAACTCACTCTTTCGGAATTGAAGTGAACTTCACTACAAGTGAATTTCATTTCGTCTTCCGTGAGCATTTGGCTTCTTTCATCCAAACACCCACGCTTATCGGCTGTTAATTTTTAAAGAACTTGGCTGCTTCATCAGCAGCGCAGAAGCGAGATTCTCGCACGCTTTTGCTTTTCTTGTCAAGCGTCTTAGCAACATTTTGCTGCCAGCTTGCTGTCGAGCTGCTTTTGCGCAGCCGTCGGCTCACTGTTGACGCCTCACAGGAGAAGCAAGGGCATTCAGGCCACCCTGCTCGGGCCCCTGGCGCTCTCACTTGAGAAGCAAAAGCCCCTGCCTAAGCAGGGGCTTTTCTTCACTGTAAGTAGCCTGACGATGTCCTACTTTCACACGGGAATCCGCACTATCATCGGCGCTGAGTCGTTTCACTGTCCTGTTCGGGATGGGAAGGAGTGGGACCAACTCGCTATGGTCATCAGGCTTAAACCGGTCACTGACACGAGGCTGTGGGCCCTGGTCAGTCAATTCGTAGAGTCTTTTTGAATCAGCTTCAAATTGATTGCGTTGTGCCAGAGGATCGGGAAGATCCATCGCATAACGTGTGTTCACAACAGGGACGACTTCGACAGCGTGTTGCTGGAGTCATCAAAGTTATAGGGTCAAGCCGCACGGGCAATTAGTACTGGTTAGCTTAACGCATTACTGCGCTTCCACACCCAGCCTATCAACGTCGTGGTCTACAACGACCCTTCAGGGGGCTCAAGGCCCCCGGCAAGACTCATCTTGAGACGAGTTTCCCGCTTAGATGCTTTCAGCGGTTATCTCTTCCACACTTAGCTACTCGGCAATGCCACTGGCGTGACAACCGATACACCAGAGGTGTGTCCACTCCGGTCCTCTCGTACTAGGAGCAGGCTCTCTCAATCTTGCAGCGCCCACGGAAGATAGGGACCAAACTGTCTCACGACGTTTTAAACCCAGCTCACGTACCTCTTTAAATGGCGAACAGCCATACCCTTGGGACCGGCTACAGCCCCAGGATGAGATGAGCCGACATCGAGGTGCCAAACACCGCCGTCGATATGAACTCTTGGGCGGTATCAGCCTGTTATCCCCAGAGTACCTTTTATCCGTTGAGCGATGGCCCTTCCATACAGAACCACCGGATCACTTAGTCCTACTTTCGTACCTGCTCGACTTGTCAGTCTCGCAGTCAAGCACGCTTATGCCTATGCACTATCAGCACGATTTCCGACCGTGCCTAGCGTACCTTCGAACTCCTCCGTTACACTTTGGGAGGAGACCGCCCCAGTCAAACTGCCCACCATACACTGTCCCCAACCCGGATAACGGGCCAAGGTTAGAACCTCAAACACACCAGGGTGGTATTTCAACGTCGGCTCCACCAGAACTAGCGTCCTGGCTTCAAAGCCTCCCACCTATCCTACACAGATCTGTTCAAAGTCCAATGTAAAGCTACAGTAAAGGTTCATGGGGTCTTTCCGTCTTTCCGCGGGGAGATTGCATCATCACAAACATTTCAACTTCGCTGAGTCTCTGGAGGAGACAGTGTGGCCATCATTACGCCATTCGTGCAGGTCGGAACTTACCCGACAAGGAATTTCGCTACCTTAGGACCGTTATAGTTACGGCCGCCGTTTACTGGGACTTCGATCAAGAGCTTGCACCCCATCAATTAATCTTCCAGCACCGGGCAGGCGTCACACCCTATACGTCGACTTTCGTCTTTGCAGAGTGCTGTGTTTTTATTAAACAGTTGCAGCCACCGATTCTCTGCGACCTCATTGGGCTCCACCCGTAAAGGGCTTCACCTACTAAAGGCACACCTTCTTCCGAAGTTACGGTGTCAATTTGCCGAGTTCCTTCTCCAGAGTTCTCTCAAGCGCCTGAGAATACTCATCTCGCGCACCAGTGTCGGTTTGCGGTACGGTCGTCTATGGCTGAAGCTTAGTGGCTTTTCCTGGAAGCAGGGTATCACTCACTTCGTCTGCAAGCAGACTCGTTATCACCCCTCATCTTAGCCCGGCGGATTTGCCTACCAGGCATGACTACAGGCTTGAACCAACTATTCCAACAGTTGGCTGAGCTAACCTTCTCCGTCCCCACATCGCACCATAGATCGGTACAGGAATATTGACCTGTTTCCCATCAGCTACGCATCTCTGCCTCGCCTTAGGGGGCCGACTCACCCTACGCCGATGAACGTTGCGTAGGAAACCTTGCGCTTACGGCGAGGGGGCTTTTCACCCCCTTTAACGCTACTCATGTCAGCATTCGCACTTCCGATACCTCCAGCATCCTTTACAAGACACCTTCGCAGGCTTACGGAACGCTCTCCTACCACTCACAGTAAACTGTGAATCCGCAGCTTCGGTAACTGGCTTAGCCCCGTTACATCTTCCGCGCAGGACGACTCGATCAGTGAGCTATTACGCTTTCTTTAAATGATGGCTGCTTCTAAGCCAACATCCTGACTGTTTTAGCCTTCCCACTTCGTTTCCCACTTAGCCAATTTTAGGGACCTTAGCTGGCGGTCTGGGTTGTTTCCCTCTTGTGTCCGGACGTTAGCACCCGGTGCACTGTCTCCCAAGCTGTACTCATCGGTATTCGGAGTTTGCAATGGTTTGGTAAGTCGCCATGACCCCCTAGCCATAACAGTGCTCTACCCCCGATGGTAATACTTGAGGCACTACCTAAATAGTTTTCGGAGAGAACCAGCTATTTCCAAGTTTGTTTAGCCTTTCACCCCTATCCACAGCTCATCCGCTAGTTTTGCAACACTAGTCGGTTCGGACCTCCAGTGCGTGTTACCGCACCTTCATCCTGGCCATGGATAGATCACTTGGTTTCGGGTCTACACCCAGCGACTAGACGCCCTATTCGGACTCGATTTCTCTTCGGCTTCCCTATTCGGTTAACCTTGCCACTGAATGTAAGTCGCTGACCCATTATACAAAAGGTACGCCGTCACCCGTTTCCAGGCTCCGACTTTTTGTATGCATGCGGTTTCAGGATCTATTTCACTCCCCTCCCGGGGTTCTTTTCGCCTTTCCCTCACGGTACTTGTTCACTATCGGTCGATTACGAGTATTTAGCCTTGGAGGATGGTCCCCCCATCTTCAGACAGGATTTCACGTGTCCCGCCCTACTTATCGTGCACTCAGTTCCACAGAAGACTTTTCTCATACGGGGCTATCACCCACTATGGCCGGACTTTCCATTCCGTTCTGATAAGTCGACTGCTAAAGAGCACTAGGCTGTTCCGATTTCGCTCGCCACTACTTTCGGAATCTCGGTTGATGTCTTTTCCTCGAGCTACTTAGATGTTTCAGTTCACTCGGTTCGCCTCGCATACCTATGTATTCAGTATGCGATACCCTTGCGGGTGGGTTTCCCCATTCGGATATCTCCGGATCAAAGCTAATTTGCCAGCTCCCCGAAGCTTTTCGCAGGCTATCACGTCCTTCATCGCCTGTAATCGCCAAGGCATCCACCACATGCACTTAGTCACTTGACCCTATAACTTTGACGCCCCATGCTTCGAGCGTCGTCAAGGACTGTTGTGAGCGCCGTGTGCAGGTTTAAAACACACGGCTTCGCGTTATGCCGATCTTCAAATATTTCATTGAAGTCTGGTGACGCAATCAATTTGTCGCTGGTGGCACGGTGCCTGGCGCCCCTTTACGAAGAACGACCAGACTTTCCACCAGCAACGCTGATTTCGACTCTACGAATTGTTAAAGAACGAAGTGGCTTGAGCCACAAACCTCAAGGGCCTGCGCAGCGCCAGGCTGACAGGCATTCAGGTTTGTGAACCAGGCTAGAGATGATGGTGGAGGATGACGGGATCGAACCGACGACCCCCTGCTTGCAAAGCAGGTGCTCTCCCAGCTGAGCTAATCCCCCATTTTCTTGACGAGGTTGGTGGGTCTGGTTGGATTCGAACCAACGACCCCCGCCTTATCAAGACGGTGCTCTAACCGACTGAGCTACAGACCCAACTGCCTTCACTCTTCGCTCTAATCAACAGCCGATAAGTGTGGGTGCTTGAATTCAATCAGCACTGTATATGACGTCCATCGAACACGACATCCGTAGACATCGAGACGACTTCAGTATTTTCCAGAAAGGAGGTGATCCAGCCGCACCTTCCGATACGGCTACCTTGTTACGACTTCACCCCAGTCACGAACCCTGCCGTGGTAATCGCCCTCCTTGCGGTTAGGCTAACTACTTCTGGCAGAACCCGCTCCCATGGTGTGACGGGCGGTGTGTACAAGACCCGGGAACGTATTCACCGCGGCAAGCTGATCCGCGATTACTAGCGATTCCGACTTCACGCAGTCGAGTTGCAGACTACGATCCGGACTACGACCGGTTTTCTGGGATTGGCTCCCCCTCGCGGGTTGGCAGCCCTCTGTACCGGCCATTGTATGACGTGTGTAGCCCTACCCATAAGGGCCATGAGGACCTGACGTCATCCCCACCTTCCTCCGGTTTGTCACCGGCAGTCTCATTAGAGTGCCCTTTCGTAGCAACTAATGACAAGGGTTGCGCTCGTTGCGGGACTTAACCCAACATCTCACGACACGAGCTGACGACGGCCATGCAGCACCTGTGTCCAGGTTCTCTTTCGAGCACCAAGCCATCTCTGGCAAGTTCCTGGCATGTCAAGGGTAGGTAAGGTTTTTCGCGTTGCATCGAATTAAACCACATCATCCACCGCTTGTGCGGGTCCCCGTCAATTCCTTTGAGTTTCAACCTTGCGGCCGTACTCCCCAGGCGGTCAACTTCACGCGTTAGCTTCGTTACTGAACAGCAAGCCGTCCAACAACCAGTTGACATCGTTTAGGGCGTGGACTACCAGGGTATCTAATCCTGTTTGCTCCCCACGCTTTCGTGCATGAGCGTCAGTGCAGGCCCAGGGGATTGCCTTCGCCATCGGTGTTCCTCCGCATATCTACGCATTTCACTGCTACACGCGGAATTCCATCCCCCTCTGCCGCACTCCAGTCATGCAGTCACAAATGCAGTTCCCAGGTTGAGCCCGGGGATTTCACATCTGTCTTACATAACCGCCTGCGCACGCTTTACGCCCAGTAATTCCGATTAACGCTCGCACCCTACGTATTACCGCGGCTGCTGGCACGTAGTTAGCCGGTGCTTATTCTTCAGGTACCGTCATCCTCCCGGGGTATTAGCCCAGAAGATTTCTTCCCTGACAAAAGCAGTTTACAACCCGAAGGCCTTCTTCCTGCACGCGGCATTGCTGGATCAGGCTTGCGCCCATTGTCCAAAATTCCCCACTGCTGCCTCCCGTAGGAGTCTGGGCCGTGTCTCAGTCCCAGTGTGGCTGGTCGTCCTCTCAGACCAACTACAGATCGTTGCCTTGGTAGGCCTTTACCCCACCAACTAGCTAATCTGACATCGGCCGCTCCAATCGCGCGAGGGCCTTACGGTCCCCCGCTTTCACCCTCAGGTCGTATGCGGTATTAGCTGCTCTTTCGAGCAGTTATCCCCCACGACTGGGCACGTTCCGATGCATTACTCACCCGTTCGCCACTCGTCAGCACCTTGCGGCCTGTTACCGTTCGACTTGCATGTGTAAGGCATGCCGCCAGCGTTCAATCTGAGCCAGGATCAAACTCTTCAGTTCAATCTCTGTAAACTCACTCTTTCGGAATTGAAGTGAACTTCACTACAAGTGAATTTCATTTCGTCTTCCGTGAGCATTTGGCTTCTTTCATCCAAACACCCACGCTTATCGGCTGTTAATTTTTAAAGAACTTGGCTGCTTCATCAGCAGCGCAGAAGCGAGATTCTCGCACGCTTTTGCTTTTCTTGTCAAGCGTCTTAGCAACATTTTGCTGCCAGCTTGCTGTCGAGCTGCTTTTGCGCAGCCGTCGGCTCACTGTTGACGCCTCACAGGAGAAGCAAGGGCATTCAGGCCACCCTGCTCGGGCCCCTGGCGCTCTCACTTGAGAAGCAAAAGCCCCTGCCTAAGCAGGGGCTTTTCTTCACTGTAAGTAGCCTGACGATGTCCTACTTTCACACGGGAATCCGCACTATCATCGGCGCTGAGTCGTTTCACTGTCCTGTTCGGGATGGGAAGGAGTGGGACCAACTCGCTATGGTCATCAGGCTTAAACCGGTCACTGACACGAGGCTGTGGGCCTGGTCAGTCAATTCGTAGAGTCTTTTTGAATCAGCTTCAAATTGATTGCGTTGTGCCAGAGGATCGGGAAGATCCATCGCATAACGTGTGTTCACAACAGGGACGACTTCGACAGCGTGTTGCTGGAGTCATCAAAGTTATAGGGTCAAGCCGCACGGGCAATTAGTACTGGTTAGCTTAACGCATTACTGCGCTTCCACACCCAGCCTATCAACGTCGTGGTCTACAACGACCCTTCAGGGGGCTCAAGGCCCCGGCAAGACTCATCTTGAGACGAGTTTCCCGCTTAGATGCTTTCAGCGGTTATCTCTTCCACACTTAGCTACTCGGCAATGCCACTGGCGTGACAACCGATACACCAGAGGTGTGTCCACTCCGGTCCTCTCGTACTAGGAGCAGGCTCTCTCAATCTTGCAGCGCCCACGGAAGATAGGGACCAAACTGTCTCACGACGTTTTAAACCCAGCTCACGTACCTCTTTAAATGGCGAACAGCCATACCCTTGGGACCGGCTACAGCCCCAGGATGAGATGAGCCGACATCGAGGTGCCAAACACCGCCGTCGATATGAACTCTTGGGCGGTATCAGCCTGTTATCCCCAGAGTACCTTTTATCCGTTGAGCGATGGCCCTTCCATACAGAACCACCGGATCACTTAGTCCTACTTTCGTACCTGCTCGACTTGTCAGTCTCGCAGTCAAGCACGCTTATGCCTATGCACTATCAGCACGATTTCCGACCGTGCCTAGCGTACCTTCGAACTCCTCCGTTACACTTTGGGAGGAGACCGCCCCAGTCAAACTGCCCACCATACACTGTCCCCAACCCGGATAACGGGCCAAGGTTAGAACCTCAAACACACCAGGGTGGTATTTCAACGTCGGCTCCACCAGAACTAGCGTCCTGGCTTCAAAGCCTCCCACCTATCCTACACAGATCTGTTCAAAGTCCAATGTAAAGCTACAGTAAAGGTTCATGGGGTCTTTCCGTCTTTCCGCGGGGAGATTGCATCATCACAAACATTTCAACTTCGCTGAGTCTCTGGAGGAGACAGTGTGGCCATCATTACGCCATTCGTGCAGGTCGGAACTTACCCGACAAGGAATTTCGCTACCTTAGGACCGTTATAGTTACGGCCGCCGTTTACTGGGACTTCGATCAAGAGCTTGCACCCCATCAATTAATCTTCCAGCACCGGGCAGGCGTCACACCCTATACGTCGACTTTCGTCTTTGCAGAGTGCTGTGTTTTTATTAAACAGTTGCAGCCACCGATTCTCTGCGACCTCATTGGGCTCCACCCGTAAAGGGCTTCACCTACTAAAGGCACACCTTCTTCCGAAGTTACGGTGTCAATTTGCCGAGTTCCTTCTCCAGAGTTCTCTCAAGCGCCTGAGAATACTCATCTCGCGCACCAGTGTCGGTTTGCGGTACGGTCGTCTATGGCTGAAGCTTAGTGGCTTTTCCTGGAAGCAGGGTATCACTCACTTCGTCTGCAAGCAGACTCGTTATCACCCCTCATCTTAGCCCGGCGGATTTGCCTACCAGGCATGACTACAGGCTTGAACCAACTATTCCAACAGTTGGCTGAGCTAACCTTCTCCGTCCCCACATCGCACCATAGATCGGTACAGGAATATTGACCTGTTTCCCATCAGCTACGCATCTCTGCCTCGCCTTAGGGGCCGACTCACCCTACGCCGATGAACGTTGCGTAGGAAACCTTGCGCTTACGGCGAGGGGGCTTTTCACCCCCTTTAACGCTACTCATGTCAGCATTCGCACTTCCGATACCTCCAGCATCCTTTACAAGACACCTTCGCAGGCTTACGGAACGCTCTCCTACCACTCACAGTAAACTGTGAATCCGCAGCTTCGGTAACTGGCTTAGCCCCGTTACATCTTCCGCGCAGGACGACTCGATCAGTGAGCTATTACGCTTTCTTTAAATGATGGCTGCTTCTAAGCCAACATCCTGACTGTTTTAGCCTTCCCACTTCGTTTCCCACTTAGCCAATTTTAGGGACCTTAGCTGGCGGTCTGGGTTGTTTCCCTCTTGTGTCCGGACGTTAGCACCCGGTGCACTGTCTCCCAAGCTGTACTCATCGGTATTCGGAGTTTGCAATGGTTTGGTAAGTCGCCATGACCCCCTAGCCATAACAGTGCTCTACCCCCGATGGTAATACTTGAGGCACTACCTAAATAGTTTTCGGAGAGAACCAGCTATTTCCAAGTTTGTTTAGCCTTTCACCCCTATCCACAGCTCATCCGCTAGTTTTGCAACACTAGTCGGTTCGGACCTCCAGTGCGTGTTACCGCACCTTCATCCTGGCCATGGATAGATCACTTGGTTTCGGGTCTACACCCAGCGACTAGACGCCCTATTCGGACTCGATTTCTCTTCGGCTTCCCTATTCGGTTAACCTTGCCACTGAATGTAAGTCGCTGACCCATTATACAAAAGGTACGCCGTCACCCGTTTCCAGGCTCCGACTTTTTGTATGCATGCGGTTTCAGGATCTATTTCACTCCCCTCCCGGGGTTCTTTTCGCCTTTCCCTCACGGTACTTGTTCACTATCGGTCGATTACGAGTATTTAGCCTTGGAGGATGGTCCCCCCATCTTCAGACAGGATTTCACGTGTCCCGCCCTACTTATCGTGCACTCAGTTCCACAGAAGACTTTTCTCATACGGGGCTATCACCCACTATGGCCGGACTTTCCATTCCGTTCTGATAAGTCGACTGCTAAAGAGCACTAGGCTGTTCCGATTTCGCTCGCCACTACTTTCGGAATCTCGGTTGATGTCTTTTCCTCGAGCTACTTAGATGTTTCAGTTCACTCGGTTCGCCTCGCATACCTATGTATTCAGTATGCGATACCCTTGCGGGTGGGTTTCCCCATTCGGATATCTCCGGATCAAAGCTAATTTGCCAGCTCCCCGAAGCTTTTCGCAGGCTATCACGTCCTTCATCGCCTGTAATCGCCAAGGCATCCACCACATGCACTTAGTCACTTGACCCTATAACTTTGACGCCCCATGCTTCGAGCGTCGTCAAGGACTGTTGTGAGCGCCGTGTGCAGGTTTAAAACACACGGCTTCGCGTTATGCCGATCTTCAAATATTTCATTGAAGTCTGGTGACGCAATCAATTTGTCGCTGGTGGCACGGTGCCTGGCGCCCCTTTACGAAGAACGACCAGACTTTCCACCAGCAACGCTGATTTCGACTCTACGAATTGTTAAAGAACGAAGTGGCTTGAGCCACAAACCTCAAGGCCTGCGCAGCGCCAGGCTGACAGGCATTCAGGTTTGTGAACCAGGCTAGAGATGATGGTGGAGGATGACGGGATCGAACCGACGACCCCCTGCTTGCAAAGCAGGTGCTCTCCCAGCTGAGCTAATCCCCCATTTTCTTGACGAGGTTGGTGGGTCTGGTTGGATTCGAACCAACGACCCCCGCCTTATCAAGACGGTGCTCTAACCGACTGAGCTACAGACCCAACTGCCTTCACTCTTCGCTCTAATCAACAGCCGATAAGTGTGGGTGCTTGAATTCAATCAGCACTGTATATGACGTCCATCGAACACGACATCCGTAGACATCGAGACGACTTCAGTATTTTCCAGAAAGGAGGTGATCCAGCCGCACCTTCCGATACGGCTACCTTGTTACGACTTCACCCCAGTCACGAACCCTGCCGTGGTAATCGCCCTCCTTGCGGTTAGGCTAACTACTTCTGGCAGAACCCGCTCCCATGGTGTGACGGGCGGTGTGTACAAGACCCGGGAACGTATTCACCGCGGCAAGCTGATCCGCGATTACTAGCGATTCCGACTTCACGCAGTCGAGTTGCAGACTACGATCCGGACTACGACCGGTTTTCTGGGATTGGCTCCCCCTCGCGGGTTGGCAGCCCTCTGTACCGGCCATTGTATGACGTGTGTAGCCCTACCCATAAGGGCCATGAGGACCTGACGTCATCCCCACCTTCCTCCGGTTTGTCACCGGCAGTCTCATTAGAGTGCCCTTTCGTAGCAACTAATGACAAGGGTTGCGCTCGTTGCGGGACTTAACCCAACATCTCACGACACGAGCTGACGACGGCCATGCAGCACCTGTGTCCAGGTTCTCTTTCGAGCACCAAGCCATCTCTGGCAAGTTCCTGGCATGTCAAGGGTAGGTAAGGTTTTTCGCGTTGCATCGAATTAAACCACATCATCCACCGCTTGTGCGGGTCCCCGTCAATTCCTTTGAGTTTCAACCTTGCGGCCGTACTCCCCAGGCGGTCAACTTCACGCGTTAGCTTCGTTACTGAACAGCAAGCCGTCCAACAACCAGTTGACATCGTTTAGGGCGTGGACTACCAGGGTATCTAATCCTGTTTGCTCCCCACGCTTTCGTGCATGAGCGTCAGTGCAGGCCCAGGGGATTGCCTTCGCCATCGGTGTTCCTCCGCATATCTACGCATTTCACTGCTACACGCGGAATTCCATCCCCCTCTGCCGCACTCCAGTCATGCAGTCACAAATGCAGTTCCCAGGTTGAGCCCGGGGATTTCACATCTGTCTTACATAACCGCCTGCGCACGCTTTACGCCCAGTAATTCCGATTAACGCTCGCACCCTACGTATTACCGCGGCTGCTGGCACGTAGTTAGCCGGTGCTTATTCTTCAGGTACCGTCATCCTCCCGGGGTATTAGCCCAGAAGATTTCTTCCCTGACAAAAGCAGTTTACAACCCGAAGGCCTTCTTCCTGCACGCGGCATTGCTGGATCAGGCTTGCGCCCATTGTCCAAAATTCCCCACTGCTGCCTCCCGTAGGAGTCTGGGCCGTGTCTCAGTCCCAGTGTGGCTGGTCGTCCTCTCAGACCAACTACAGATCGTTGCCTTGGTAGGCCTTTACCCCACCAACTAGCTAATCTGACATCGGCCGCTCCAATCGCGCGAGGCCTTACGGTCCCCCGCTTTCACCCTCAGGTCGTATGCGGTATTAGCTGCTCTTTCGAGCAGTTATCCCCCACGACTGGGCACGTTCCGATGCATTACTCACCCGTTCGCCACTCGTCAGCACCTTGCGGCCTGTTACCGTTCGACTTGCATGTGTAAGGCATGCCGCCAGCGTTCAATCTGAGCCAGGATCAAACTCTTCAGTTCAATCTCTGTAAACTCACTCTTTCGGAATTGAAGTGAACTTCACTACAAGTGAATTTCATTTCGTCTTCCGTGAGCATTTGGCTTCTTTCATCCAAACACCCACGCTTATCGGCTGTTAATTTTTAAAGAACTTTTCGCTGTCTGCGTCGCGTTTTTTGCGTGTCGCGATCAGCGAAGAACGCAATTATGGCATCACTTTGAATCGGTGCGCAAGCGGGTGTCGCAAAAAAGTCGCAATGCGCGTTGTGAGCCATCCGCCGAAGGGCTGCCAGCGGGCGCCAGACGCCCTGTGCGCTACGGGAGAATGCCGGCTGGGCGTGGACGGCGAGGTCGGCCGCGCGGGTGCTGTTGTGAGGTGAGTGATGCCGCGCTTTCATATAGAAGCGTCGCCGGGACTGGCGACGGGGATGGAGCTGACGTTGTCGGAGGGGGTGTCCCGCCATGTGCAGGTGTTGCGCCTGCAGCCCGGGGATGACGTCCACCTGTTTGACGGCGGGGGGCAGGAGTGGCGCGCGGCCGTCGTGGAGATGGGGCGCAAGCGGGTAAGCGTGCGGCTGGAGGCGCCGGTAGACAACGACCGGGAGCTGCCGGTGGCTGTGACGCTGGCCGTGGGCATGCCGGCCAACGACCGGATGGACTTCGTGGTGGAGAAGGCCACCGAGTTGGGCGTGCGGGCGATCCAGCCACTGATGTGCGAGCGCTCGGTGTTGCGGCTGGACGGAGACCGGGCCCTGAAGAAGGTGGCGCACTGGCAGGCGGTGGCCGTGGCGGCGGCCGAGCAGTGCGGGCGCTCGGTCGTGCCGGTGATTCACCCGGTGATGACGCTGGGAGCGTGGCTCAAGGCCGAGGCGGACGGTGCGGCCCTTGGGAGTAGGCCGGTGCGCCATCGGGCGGTGTTGAGCCTGCGGGAGGCGGTGCCGCTGAGCGACTGGCTGGGCGAGCAGCCCCAGGTGGTGCTTCGAGCAGCCCCTTCAGAGGAGGCGCGCGGTGGAAGGCAGCGCAACGGTGAGAGCACGACACAGTTCGTGTTTCTCAACGGACCGGAGGGCGGTCTCGCCCACGCGGAAGAAGAAGCTGCGCTGCGAGCGGGTTGGCGGTCGGTGAGCCTGGGTCGGCGGGTCTTGCGGGCTGATACAGCGCCGCTGGCGGCACTGAGTGTGATCGCAGCACGCTACGAGGTCTGAGCAGACCGCGCCAGACCTCGATGTGCGAGGCGGTGGGAGCGCCCCTCGGCAGCAACGGTCAACAGCCCAGGCGGGGAGGGCAAGGTCCTCGGCAGGCCGCAAGGTAGCGTGCCGCCGAGGCGAGACGATGCGGGTGCGGTCAGCGGTCTGCGTCGCCTGGCTGGGCGGGATCCGCAGCGGAGGGTTCGGTTGCAGCGGGCCGCTTCATGCTGCCGGCCACGAGGTCGAAGCGGAAGAGCCGGCATTCGATGGGGCCGTTGAACAGGACGGTGCGACGGCTTTCCTTGAGACGCATGGCGCCGGGCAGCTTCATGTCGGGGCTCAGGATCCAGGCGGTCCAGCCCGTGTAGTGCTTCTTCCAGTGCGACGACAGTCGCTGGAAGAAGGTCGCAGCTTCATCACCCTCGAACTGTTCTCGCCCTGCGCGGCTGGTGGCAGGCTGGCCGCGATCGAAGTCATCGCCTTCCTGGGCGCCACTACGGGCGCGGTAGGCGTCGCGCACCGAACCCTTGGTGTCAATGCGCTCGCCGTAGGGCGGGTTGAACATGAGCACGCCGCGCTCGCAGGGCACCGGGCGCTGCAGGGCGTCGGCGGTCTTGAAGTCGATGGCGTGGCGCACGCCCGCGCGCTCGGCGTTGCGGGTGGCGAAGTCGGTCATGCGGAAGGACACATCGCCCGCGAAGATCGGCACCCGGGGGGCACGCTGGCGCGCGCGGGCCGCCTGGCGCAATGCCTGCCACGCGGCCTGGTGTGCACGGAAGGGCAGCAGGCGCTCGAAGGCGAAACGGCGCTGCAGACCGGGCGCGATGTCGCAGGCGATCTGCGCGGCTTCGATGGGAATCGTGCCAGCGCCACAGCAGGGGTCGAGCAGGGCCCCGTCTTCGGGGCGGCCCTGCCAGTCGGCGGCAGCCAGCATGGCGGCGGCAAGCGTTTCCTTCAACGGCGCCTCGCCGGTGTCTTCCCGCCAGCCGCGCTTGAAGAGGGCTTCCCCAGAGGTGTCGACGTAGAGCGTGGCCTCGAGGTCGTCCATGTAGAGGACAAGGCTGAGATCGGGGTGTCGGGTGTCGACGTTGGGTCGCTCGCCGGTGCGTTCGCGCAGGTCATCGCACACGGCGTCCTTGATGCGCAGGGCGGCAAAGTTGAGGCTGCGCAGCGTGCTGCGGCGGGTGGTGACGTCGACGCGCAAGGTGTGCTGCGGGGTGATCCAGTCGGACCAGTTGACGTCGCGGCCGAGCGTGTAGATGTCGTCCTCGTGGCGGTAGACGCGCGAGGCAACGCGCCACAGGACGCGCTGGGCCAAGCGGCTCTCGAGGTTGAGTCGCATGGCTGCGTCGATCAGAGCGGCACGGATGGCCGCCGGCGTGCGGGCGTCGGGGCCCGTCTGGATCTCGATGCCGCCACGGGACTCGGTGACGGTCAGCGCTGGCCCCAGGATGCGGTGCGCTTCGGCGGCCAGCAGCGATTCGACGCCCGCCGCACAGCTGAGGTAGAGGCCGGTGGGGCGGTCGGCGGCCAGCACGGGGCGGCTGCGATCGGAGCCAGATAGCCCGCGTTCATGGGGTGCGCGCTGCTGCGGTGCCCGCTCGGCAGGCCGGCGCTCGTGAGGCCCGGTGCCGCCCCCCGCGGCACGGTGGCGCGAGGGCTCTGCCGCACGACGGTCTCCGGCCGCCGCGGCGGCGGAGCGGTGACTCGGGAGATCGTTGGGTCGTCCTGCGTCCCGGTCGTCGGTGGGGCGGCCGGTCGTGCTGGAAACGACGGGGCGGCGGATGGGCTTGATCGGCATGGAGAACCTCGGGCTATGGGGGCGGAACGGCCCGGCGCACACAGGCCGGGCGATGTTCCGCAAGACGAACGGCACGTCAGGCGATCTTCATGGTGGCGTGGTGACCGCCAGACCGCGTGGGCCGCGGCAAGGTCAGAGCGCCTTGCGCAGGTTGGCGGGTGCGATCTTCAGGGCTTCACGGTACTTGGCCACGGTGCGACGCGCAACCTGGATGCCCTGCTCTTCGAGCATGCTGGAGAGCTGGCTGTCGGACAGCGGCTTCTTCGGATCTTCAGCGGCCACGAGTTGCTTGATGAGGGCGCGCACCGCGGTGCTGGACGCGTTGCCCCCGGCATCGGTGTTGAGCGAGGAGCCGAAGAAGTACTTGAGTTCGAACGTGCCGAACGGCGTGTTCATGTACTTGGCCGTGGTCACCCGCGAGATGGTGGATTCGTGCAGACCGAGTTCGTCGGCGATCTCGCGCAGCACCAGCGGCTTCATGGCGATCTCGCCATGGGTGAAGAAGTTCTTCTGGCGGTCGACGATGGCCTGCGAGACGCGCAGGATGGTGTCGAAACGCTGCTGGATGTTCTTGACGAACCAGCGTGCCTCCTGCAGCCGCGAACTCAGCGCCGTGTGACTCTCGGTGGCGGCAGTGCCGCGTGGCGACCGTGTGGAACGCAGCGCCTGGGCGTAGAGGTCGTTGATGCGCAGCTTGGGCATCACGTCGGGGTTGAGCACGACCTTCCAGTTGCGGCCGGACTTTTGCACGATGACATCGGGCACGATGATGTTGGCCTCGGCGCGCGTGAAGCGGCGGCCGGGTTTCGGCTCGAGGCCGACGATCAGGCCCTGGGCTTCCTTCAGCAGGTGCTCGTCGGCGCCAGTGGCCGCCATGAGCTTGCGCGTGTCGCGTCGGGCGAGCAGCTCGAGGTGATGCAGGCAGATGACGATGGCGAGGTCGCGCGCGGCCTCTTCTTCCAGGGTACGGAGTTGCAGCACCAGGCACTCGGACAGCGACGAGGCGCCGACGCCGGTCGGGTCCATGTGCTGCAGCCAGCTCAGAGCGCAACGCAGGCGCGACAGCAGTTCGTCGCGCATGTCTTCGTCGGCCTCTTCGGGCAGGAGGCTGGCGGCGATTTCGTCGAGCGGATCCGCCAGGTAACCGTCCTCATTGAGCGACTCGATCAGGATCTCGACCGCGGCCATGTCCTGCGCATTCAGGCGGGTGCCCAGCAGCTGCTGACGCAGGTGCTCCTGCAGGCTGATGGCCACGGCATTGCGCTCAAGCGGATCGAAGTCATCGTCGCCGTCGTTGTTGCGCGAGGGGGTTTCGCGGATGCCGTCGAAATCATCGCGTTCGGTGCCGTTTTCCCAGTCGTCGCGCTCGGTGGTACCGATCTCGACGGTGTCGAGGCCGCCGGCCTCCCCTTCGCTCGGGCTCGCTTCGCTGCTGCTGCTGCCTTCTTCGCTGCTCGTGCGCTCGTTGCGCTGCCGCTCGAATTCGAGACTGGCGGCCGTGTCCACGGCGGGGAACTCTTCCTCGGGCTCGAGGAAGGGGTTCATCTCGAGCATCTGCTCGACTTCCTGATGCAGCTCCAGCGTCGACAGCTGCAGCAGGCGAATGGACTGCTGCAGCTGAGGCGTGAGCGCCAGATGCTGGGAGAGCCGGAACTGCAGGGATGGCTTCATGGACCCGTTCGCTTACATGCGGAAGTGCTCGCCGAGGTAGACCTTGCGGACTTCGGCGTTGTGGACGATCTCGGACGGGCGGCCTTCCGCCAGCACACGGCCTTCGCTGATGATGTAGGCGCGGTCGCAGATGCCCAGGGTTTCGCGGACGTTGTGGTCGGTGATGAGCACGCCAATGCCGCGTTCCTTGAGGAAACCGATGATGCGCTGGATCTCGATGACGGCGATCGGGTCAACGCCCGCAAAGGGCTCGTCGAGCAGGATGAAGCGCGGCTGCGTGGCCAGCGCACGGGCGATCTCGACACGGCGACGCTCGCCTCCGGACAGCGCCATGGCCGGACTGGTGCGCAGCTTCTCGATGCTGAGGTCGTTCAGCAAGGCATCGAGCCGGGACTCGATGGCGGCCTTGTTCAGCCGGCGACCGCGCTCATCGACCTGCAACTCGAGCACGGCGCGGATGTTCTCCTCGACGTTGAGTTGCCGGAAGATGGACGCCTCCTGTGGGAGGTAGCTCAGGCCGAGGCGCGAGCGTTGATGGATGGGCAGCTTTTCGACGCGTTGGCCGTCGATGTCGATCAGCCCGGCGTCGGCACGCACCAGGCCCACGATCATGTAGAAACTGGTGGTCTTGCCGGCGCCATTGGGGCCGAGCAAGCCCACGACCTCTCCGGCGCCCACCGCCACATGGACGTCGTGCACGACGGTGCGGGCGCCATACCGCTTCTTCAGGCCCTCGGCGCGCAGGCGGCTGGCAGGCAGCGCCGCAGCAGGCGGCACGCCAGCCGATTCAAGCAGGGTGCTCACGTCAGCGCCCTCCTTCGGCCTCGGCGGGACGGGGCGAGATCACCCCGCGCACGCGGCCCTTGCCGGCCTCACCGTTGGTGGGGCTGCCCAGAACCTGGAAGACCGAGGTCTTGTTGTCGTAGACGACCGCCTGGCCGGTGACCTGATCGGCCACGGTGTTGCCCCGCAGGCGGCGCATGATGGCGCGGCCCGTGAAGTGGACGGTGTCGGTTCGGCCCTCGTAGACGACCTTCTCGGCCTCGCCTTCGATGAACTCGTCGAGCGCGTCGCGTTTCTGGCGGAAGAAGGCCCGGCCGCCCGCGCCACCGGTGGCGGTGGCGGTCTGGGTGCCATCGGCGTTCTGACGGACTTCGACGCGATCCGAGCGCAGCACCATGGTGCCCTTCGTGAGCTCGACGTTGCCCGTGAGGATGTTCAGACGCTGGTTGTCTTCGACGCGGGCGGCATCGGCCGCGAACGACAGCGGCTGGCTGCGGTCGGCCTTTTCGGCCTGGGCGTCGGCACCGAGCGTCAGGCCGGAGAGCACAATGGCCAGCGCCAGCAGGGCATGGGCGGCGCGCGCCGCGAGAGGAGAAGCAGGGTGGGGCAACAGCATCATCGGCATGAATTTTGCATTCATTCTAGCCGTGACGCAATGCGAACCGGCGAGGCCGGCGGGAATTCCGCGCATTGTCCCCGGCCTTCACAGGATGCGGGCCGGCGCCTCCCGGCGGGGCCCGCTGCGCCTCAGCGACCCTTGCGGGCGCGGGCGATGAGGAACTCGGTGGTGGCCAGGGCGCGTTCGGGCGTGCCGTTGAGGCCGACCGAGGTGTAGTACTGGCCGGCCACGCCGATGGCGGGCACGCCGTCGATCTTGTAGGCATCCGTCAGGCTGCGGGCCTGGCGGGCCTTGGTCTGCACGGCAAACGAATCGAACACCGACATGAAACGGGCGCGGTCGACGCCTTGCTTGGCCACGAAATCACCGATCAGCTCGGGCTTGTCGAGCTTCAGGCCTTCGGCGTGCATGGCGTTGAACACCTTGGCATGCAGTGAGGGAATCAGGCCGAGGGCCTCGATCGCAAAGTACAGGCGCTGGTGCACGCCGAACGGATTTTCGCGGAAAGCGACCGGGATACGGCGGAAGGCAACGTCGGACGGCAGCCTGGCGGCCCAGGTGGCGAGGTAGGGCTCGAAATGGTGGCAGTGCGGGCAGCCGTACCAGAAGAACTCGACCACCTCGATCTTGCCGGCCGGCGCCGACACCGGGGCGGGCTGGCCCAGCTTCACGTAGTTCGTGCCTTCGACCGGCCCCTGCGCCTGGGCCAGGCCCGGCAGTGCGGCGCCCAGCCCGGCCAGGCCGGCCGCGCCAAGGGTCTGCAGCGAAAACTCACGACGGTTCATGAACGGGATCCTTTCCGTGTTCGACGGATTCATTTCTGGATGCGCACCAGGGCCGATTCGACACCCGAAGCCTGCAGCTTGCCACGGACCTCTTCGGCCTGCTCACGCTGGGCAAACGGGCCGATGCGGACCCGGAACATGGTGCGACCATTGACCTCGCGCTCTTGGATGCGGGCTTCGATGCCCATCATGCCCAGTTTGGCGCGCTGCTGCTCGGCCTCGGCCTGGCTGCCATAGGCCCCGGCCTGCACCTGATAGCTCAACGCATCGGCGGCCGGTGCGGTGGACACGGGCTCGCCCGAGAGAATGGCCGCCGGGTTGCGGGCGCTGGATGCCGGGGCACTGGCGGCCTTCGGCGCCGCAGCCTTGGCCTTGCTGGCCGCCGCCGAGGCGGCGGTGGCGGCTGCCGGCGGGGTGGCATCGGTCACCGGGGATTCGGCCGGGGCGGAAGCCGCATCCGGCGCGCTGGCTTCCGGCTGGATGGCGCGCGGCTTGGCCGGGTTCTTGCCGTACAGCGGGCTGTTGGGATCCCAGTTCTTGTTGTGCTCGACCTCGGCGGCGTCCTGCGCAGGCGTGCGCTGGGGCACCTTGTCGATGAAGGGCAGCGGCACCTTGGTGATGTAGAGCGCCACGCCGAGTGCCAGCGCCAGCCCGACCAGCAGGCCCACGATCATGCCGAGGAAGAAGCCCCCGCGTTGAGATTGCTTCACGGACCGCTCCTTCACATCTTGTCAGGGGCGCTGACGCCCAGCACCGCCAGGCCGCTGCGCAGCACCTGGGCGGTGGCCGTCAGCAGCGCGATGCGGGCGCGGCCCAGCTCCACGTCGTCCACCAGGAAGCGCTCCGCAGCGTAGTAGCTGTGGAAGGCGCCGGCCAGATCGCGCAGATAGAAGGCGACGTCGTGCGGCGCCAGGCCGTTGGCGGCACCGGTCAGCATCTCGGGGAACTCGGCGAGCTTGCCGAGCAGCGCCAGCTCGGTGTCGGCGGTCAGGCGCGACAGATCGGCCTGGGGCACAGCGGCGAGGTCACCGCCCTTGTCGGCGTACTGCTGGCGCACCGACTGGATGCGGGCATGGGCGTACTGAACGTAGAAGACGGGGTTCTCGTCGTTCTGCTTCAGCGCCAGATCGACGTCGAACGTGAACTCCGTGTCGGCCTTGCGGCTGATCAGGAAGAAGCGGACGGCGTCCTTGCTGGTCCACTCGATGAGGTCGCGCAGCGTGACGTAGGAGCCGGCGCGCTTGGAGATCTTGACCTCCTCGCCGTTCTTCATCACGGTGACCATCTTGTGCAGCACGTAGTCGGGCCAGCCCTGGGGGATGCCGACGCCTGCGGCCTGGAGACCTGCGCGCACGCGGGCGATGGTGCCGTGGTGGTCGGAGCCCTGGATGTTCACGCACTGTTCGAAGCCGCGCTCCCACTTGGCGATGTGATAGGCCACATCGGGGACGAAGTAGGTGTAGCCGCCGTCGGACTTGCGCATGACGCGGTCCTTGTCGTCCCCGTAGTCGGTCGAGCGCAGCCACAGGGCACCGCCTTCTTCGAAGGTCTTGCCGGCGTCTTTCAGCTTCTGCACCGCGGCCTCGACGCGGCCCGACGCATACAGGCTGGACTCGAGGTAGTAGTTGTCGAAGCGGACGTCGAAGGCCTTGAGGTCCAGGTCCTGCTCGTGGCGCAGATAGGCCACGGCGAACTGGCGAATGCCGTCGAGGTCATCGACGTCGCCCGAGGCGGTGAACGCGCGGTCGTCGGCCTTGACGGTTTTCTTGGCCTTGAAGTCTTCGGCGATGTCGGCGATGTAGTCGCCGTTGTAGGCGGCCTCGGGCCAGTCGGCGTCACCCGGCTTGAGGCCCTTCAGGCGCGCCTGGGTGGACAGCGCCAGCGTGCTGATCTGCACCCCGGCGTCGTTGTAATAGAACTCGCGCGTGACCTGCTGGCCCTGTGTTTCGAACAGGTTGCACAGCGCATCACCCAGCGCACCCTGGCGGCCGTGGCCGACGTGCAGCGGGCCGGTGGGGTTGGCCGAGACAAACTCGACCAGCACCTTCTTGCCCGTGGCGGGCTGCCAGCCGAAGCGCTCACCGTCTGCCAGGATGTCGGCCACGACGGCCTGCTTGGCCTCGGGCTTGAGGCGCAGGTTGATGAAGCCGGGGCCGGCGATCTCAATGGCCGACACCCACTGCTGCACGGCCGGCTGGGCCTGGAGCGCCGCCACCAGGGCACCAGCAAGCTCACGCGGGTTCTTCTTCAGCGGCTTGGCCAGTTGCATGGCGGCGGTCACGGCCAGGTCGCCGTGGGCGGCCTGCTTGGGGGCCTCGAAGACGGGGGTGAGCGACGCGGGCGCGTCGGGCGCCACCTGGCGCAGGGCTTCACCCAGGGCAGAAAGAAGGGCACGCTTGGCTTGGATCATGGCCCGGATTCTACGGGGCCGGGGCAGCGCGCCGCCGCCTGTGCCAAACTGAGGAGAAATGCACAGTGAGTGCACGGCTTTTCGACTGGCGGCAAACAGCGCAAGCTGGAAAGATGCGGCCATTGACACCACACGGCCCCACGGCCCGGGAACAGCACAGGCATGGGCGGCCTCGACATTGACCTCGACACGGGCACGATTGGCAAGTACCGCGTCATCCGCAAGCTGGGCGAAGGCGCGACCAGCGAGGTCTTCCTGTGCCGCGACGACTTCCATGATCGGGACGTCGCGATCAAGCGGGTGCGCTCGACGGCACTGGGCGACGCGGTGGATGGCCCGGTGTACGCGCGGTTCTTTGCCGCCGAAGCGGCCCTGGTCGGCCGGCTGCAACATCCGAATGTGGTCCAGATCTTTGACGCGGTGGCCGACCCGGTTGCGCCCTATGTCGTCATGGAGTACGTGCCGGGCACGACGTTGCGAGGCTTCTGCCGCCCCGACCAGCTGCTGCCGCTGGAGTTGATTGTCGAAATCGGCTTCAAGTGCGCGATGGCGCTGGGCTACGTGTATCGGCAGGGGCTGATCCACCGCGACGTGAAGCCGGCGAACATCCTGGCGATCACGAATGCCGCCGGGCTGATCACCGACGTCAAGATCAGCGACTTCGGCAGCGTGCTGAACCTCGCGGCCGAATCCACCCAGGTGCACCAGGTCGGCTCGCTGGCCTACATGGCCCCCGAGCAACTCGATGGCGCCGTGCCCGACTGTCGCGCTGACATCTACGGCCTGGGCGCGGTGCTGTACCACCTGATTGCCGGCCGCCCGCCCTTCGAGGCCAGCTCGCAGGCGGTGCTGATGAACCAGATCTACAACGTCATGCCGACGGCCCTGTCCGGCCTGCGTGCCGGGGTGGACAAAGCGGTGGACGACGTGGTGCTGAGGGCGCTGGCCAAGGACCCGCAAGACCGCTATCCGAACTGGGATGCGTTCGCACAGGCGCTGTCGGGCCTGATTGCCGAGCACAAGGTACCGCGCGGGCACATTCAGGGCGTACTGGATTCGGAGCGCTTCAACCTGTTGCGCTCGCTGGACTTCTTCAGCAGCTTTGGCGATGTGGAACTGTGGGAAGTGGTCCACCGCGCCAAGTGGCAGCGCTTCCCGTTCGGGCATGCGTTGTACCGGCGCGGCGAGGAGGGGCGCACCTTCCACATCATCGCGCAAGGCACGGTGGAGGTGTACCGCAACAGCAAGCGGGTGGCGCTGCTGGGCGCGGGCACCTCGGTGGGTGAGATGGCCTATCTGGCGCCCAGCCCCGAGCTGCGGCGGCACAGCACGGATGTGGTGGTGACGGAAGCGGCGACCACCATCTCGTTCACGCCCGACAGCATGCTGCAGCTGAGCCCGGCGTGCCGCCACCTGTTCGACGAGGCCTTCATCCGGGTGCTGGTGCGCCGCCTGCATGCCGCGCACGAAGCGTTGGCCCACCCGCGGCGCATCATGTGAGGCAGGGGGCCCTGGCCTGCCCCTTGATGCAGGTCGCCCACCGTGTTTGCGGGCCCGCGACAGTGCACTGCCCAGCCCCCGGGATGCGTTATCGTGAGCCGGCTGCCACTGTGGCAGCCGCAAACCTGCTCAATCAAGAAACCTGCCTCACTAGGAGTGCCACCATGCGTGCCCTGATTGCCACCGTGTCGCTTGCCCTGCTGTCTGCTCTGGCCCACGCCGAACCGGCCTGCGAGGCCAAGGCGGCGGAGAAGAAACTGGCTGGCGCCGCCAAGACCAGCTTCATCAAGAAATGCGAGAAGGACGCCGGCGGCGCCGCTTGCGAGGCCAAGGCCGTGGACAAGAACGGCAAGGCCCTGGCCGGGGCTGCCAAGGCGAGCTTCATGAAGAAGTGCGCCAAGGAAACGGGCGCAGCCAAGTAAGCAGCCGCTCAGAAGCGGATGAGCGGCGCGCTGGGCGCCGCATCTCGACGGGCCTTGCGGGGCCCGTTGCGTTTTCCGGCACGCGGGGCGCGCGGACCGGCCTCGCGCGGCGGGGACTCGGCTTTTTGCCGGGCGCCGGTGCGCGCCGCTGCACGGGGCAGCCCCTGCCACGGCAGGCCGTTGACCGTGAGCCCGGCCGCCGAGAGGGCCTGCGCGCGGGCGGCCCCCAGCCCGGCCACGCGCTGCACGAGGTCGGCCCAGTTGCGGTAAGGGCCCTGCTGGCGCACGGTGACCAGCCGGGCCGCCATGCCGGGGCCAATGCCGGGCACGGTCATCAGGCGCACGGCGTCGGCGTGGTTCGCGTCGACCAGCGCAGGCGGCATCCGGGCTGCGGCCGCAGCCGGCATCACGCCCACCAGCGCCAGCCACACGAGGATCTGAAAGAAGAAGCATCTCGGCATGGCGCGACACGATGCCGCAGCCGCACACGGGCGCGCCATCCCCTCGGCGGTGGCCCCCGGGCGAGGGCCCTCCGATGAGCGGGCGCGCCGGCGCCGTCAGTGTCGGCCGGCGCGCACCCAGTAGCCCGGGTCGCCGTAGCTGTGCTTGAGGAAGTCGATCCACAGGCGCACGCGCAGCGGCAGGTGTCGGGCACTGGGGAACACGGCGTAGATGCCGTTGGGCGGCGCAGCGAAGTCGTCGAGCACGCTGACCAGGCGGCCGGCCGCGATGTCATGCTGCACCTCCCAGGTGCTGCGCCAGGCGATGCCCAGGCCCTGCAGGCACCATTCGTGCAGCACCTGGCCGTCGCTGCAATCGAGCCGGGCTGTGGGCCGCAGGTGGCTCACGTTGCCGTCGATCACGAAGGCCCATCCCCGGGTCTGGCTGGCGTCCGAACTGAGGGTGAGGCAGGCATGGCGCGCCAGCTCGGACGGGTGCGATGGCACGCCGGCGCGCTGCAGGTAAGCGGGCGTGGCCACGCACAGGCGGCGGTTGTCGGCCAGGCGCACGCTGACCAGGCTGGAATCCGGCAGGTCGCCCACGCGCACGGCACAGTCGAAGCCTTCGTTGACGATGTCGACCACGCGGTCGGACAGGTTGAGCGACAGGCTGACGTCCGGGTGCTCGGCCAGAAAGGCAGGGACCAGCGGCGCCACATGGCGGCGACCGAAGCCGGCCGGCCCCGTGATACGCAGATGGCCGCTGGCCTTCACGCCGCCTTCCGACACGCTGGCCTCGGCATTGTTGAAATCGGTGATCAGCCTCTGGCAATCTTCCAGGAACGCGCTGCCTTCGTGCGTGAGGCTGATGCGGCGCGTGGTGCGCACCAGCAGCTTCACGCCCAACCGGGCCTCGAGCGCGTCCATGCGGCGGCCGATGATGGCCGGGGCCACGCCCTCGGCCTGGGCGGCGGCGGTCAGGCTGCCGCGGGTGGCGACGGCCACAAAGGTTTCGATCTGCTTGAGCCGGTCCATCGTGTCTCCTCTGCCCCTGCTCTGGGCACGGGGCATGGCGATTTGTGCATCAAAGTCACAAATCATTGGATTTTTGTGCCGGTAATGCAGACGGAAGTATCGAATAAAGTGGCGCCATGGAAAAGAGGCCTGCTCCCCGTGCCGTGCTGTTCGACGCCTACGGCACCCTGTTCGACGTGTACAGCGTCGGGCTGACGGCCGAACAGCTGTTTCCCGGCGCGGGCGACCGCCTGGCCCGGGCGTGGCGCGACAAGCAGATCGAGTACACCCGCCTGGTCTCGATGAGCGGCACCTACCAGCCGTTCTGGGAGCTGACCCGCGCCGCGCTGCAGTTCAGCGCCGAGGCGATGGGCCTCCTCCTCACCCCGGAAGGCGAGGAGCGGCTGATGAACCAGTACCGCCACCTCTCCGCCTTTCCTGAAAACCGCGAGGTGCTGCAGGGCCTGAAGGCCCGCGGCATCCCGACCGGCATCCTCTCCAACGGTGATCCCGACATGCTGGCGATCGCCGTGCGCAGCGCGGGCCTGAGCGACCTGCTCGACCATGTGCTCAGCGTGCACGACACGCGGCGCTTCAAGACCGACCCCGCGGCCTACCAGATCGGTGTCGACGCATTGCAGCTGCCTGCGCGCGATATCCTGTTCGTGTCCAGCAACGGCTGGGATGCGATCGGCGCGACCTGGTTCGGCTACACCACGCTGTGGGTCAACCGCACGGGCGCACCGCTGGAGCGCCTGGGCACCCCACCTGACCACCAGGGCGCCACCTTGCGCGAGGTGCTGGCCCTGTTCCCCGCCTGATCCCTTTTTCGATTCTTTCTTGTTGACCGAGGTTCATCCATGACCGCACGCACCCAAGTCCACAGCCTGCAAGTGGCCACCGAGCTCTACCGTTTCGTTGAAGACAAGGTGCTGCCCGGCACCGGCATCGACAGCGCCAAGTTCTGGGCCGGCTTCGACGCCATCGTGAACGACCTGGCACCGAAGAACGCCGCCCTGCTGGCCGAGCGCGACCGCATCCAGACCGAGATGGACGCCTGGCACGCCGCCAACCCGGGCCCGATCCAGGACATGGCCGCCTACAAGGCCCACCTGGAAAAGATCGGCTACCTGGTGCCGGTGCCGGCCGACGTGCAGGCCACGACCGCCAACGTGGACGCCGAGTTGGCCACGCAGGCCGGCCCGCAGCTGGTGGTGCCCATCCTGAACGCCCGCTATGCGCTGAACGCCGCCAACGCCCGCTGGGGCAGCCTGTACGACGCCCTGTACGGCACGGACGCCATCCCCGAGACCGACGGCGCCGACAAGGGCACGGGCTACAACCCCGTGCGCGGCACCAAGGTGATCGCGTGGGCGCGCAACTTCCTGGACCAGTCGGCTCCGCTGGAAGGCGCTTCGCACAAGGAATCGACCGGCTACCGCGTTGAAGGCGGCAAGCTGGTGGTGAGCCTGGCCAACGGCAAGACGACCGGCCTGCAGAACCCCGAGCAGTTCATCGGCTTCCAGGGTGACGCCGCCGCCCCGACCAGCGTGCTGCTGGTGAACAACGGCCTGCACATCGACATCCAGATCAACCGCGCGACCCCGATCGGCAAGACCGACGCCGCCGGCGTGGCCGACGTGGTGCTGGAAGCCGCGCTGTCGACCATTCTGGACCTGGAAGACTCGGTGGCCGCCGTGGACGCCGAAGACAAGGTGCTGGGCTACAGCAACTGGCTGGGCATCCAGCTGGGCACGCTGACCGAGGAAGTGGCCAAGGGTGGCAAGACCTTTGTGCGCGCACTGAACGCCGACCGCGTCTACACCGGCGCCAAGGGCGGTGAAGTCAAGCTGCACGGCCGCTCGCTGATGTTCGTGCGGAACGTGGGCCACCTGATGACCAACCCGGCCATCCTGTGGGGCGCGGAAGGCAAGGAGATCCCGGAAGGCATCATGGACGCCGTGATCACCACGACCATCGCCCTGCATGACCTGCAAGGCCGTGGCCAGATCAACGGCCAGGCCATCCGCAACTCGCGCCAGGGCTCGGTCTACATCGTGAAGCCCAAGATGCACGGCCCGGCCGAAGTCGGCTTTGCCAACGAGCTGTTCGGCCGCGTGGAGCAGCTGCTGGGCCTGCCCGACAGCACCGTGAAGCTGGGCATCATGGACGAAGAGCGCCGCACCTCGGTCAACCTGAAGGCCTGTATCGCTGCGGCCAAGAGCCGCGTGGCCTTCATCAACACCGGCTTCCTGGACCGCACCGGCGACGAGATGCACACCGCCATGCTGGCCGGCCCGATGATGCGCAAGGGCGACATCAAGAACAGCGCCTGGATTGCCGCCTACGAGCGCCGCAACGTGCTGATCGGCCTGCAGACCGGCCTGCGCGGCCGCGCCCAGATCGGCAAGGGCATGTGGGCCATGCCCGACCTGATGGCCGGCATGCTGGAGCAGAAGATCGCCCACCCGAAGGCCGGTGCCAACACCGCCTGGACGCCCTCGCCCACGGCCGCCACGCTGCACGCCACGCACTACCACCAGGTGAGCGTGGCCGCCATCCAGGCCGACATCGAGAAGAACGGTGAAGACCCGCAATCGCTGCTCGACAAGCTGCTGACCATCCCCGTGGTGGCCGAAGCCAACTGGTCGGACGCCGAGAAGCAGCAGGAGCTGGACAACAACATCCAGGGCATCCTGGGTTATGTGGTGCGCTGGATCGACCAGGGTGTGGGCTGCTCGAAGGTGCCCGACATCCACAACGTGGGCCTGATGGAAGACCGCGCCACGCTGCGCATCTCCAGCCAGCACGTGGCCAACTGGCTGCACCATGGCGTGGTGACCGAAGCCCAGGTGCGCGAGACCTTCACCCGCATGGCCGCGGTGGTGGACCAGCAGAACGCCGGCGATAAGCTGTACCAGTCGCTGGTGGCCAACCCGAACGGCGCCGCCTTCCAGGCTGCACTGGACCTGGTCTTCAAGGGCAAGGAACAGCCGAGCGGCTACACCGAGCCGCTGCTGCACGCCTGGCGTCTGAAGAAGAAGGCGCAGGCCTGAAGCGCTGACCTGCAGCGGGCCTGAGGCCGGCACGACAAGGGCACCCCGCGGGGTGCCCTTTTTTCATGGCGCGACGGGTGCCAGCGATCAGAACTGGTACTGCAGGCCCACGCCGATCTGGTGGACGGAGCCGCTCTCGTTGCCGGTGTCGAAGCTGGTGAAATCGACCTCACCGGTGACCTTGAGCTGGCGGTTGAGCGCGTATTCGAGCCCGAAGCCGAGATAAGGCGTGAGCTGGGTGTCGGAGCCGCCGTTGACCAGGAAGGGCCCGACGTTGCCCGTGGCCTTGGCATCGACGTAAGCCAGGCCCAGACGGCCGACGCCGCTCAGCACCGGCGAGAACTTCACGCGGGCGGCCGCCGCGAACGTGAGTGCCGACACGCTGACCTTGCGCGAGGCCACGGCGTTGGCGGCCTGCCCCTCGCCGAAATCGATGTAGCCGGCTTCCAGCGCCAGCGTCGGGATGACGCGGTTGGCGATCGGCAGGCCGAAGTAGACCTTCAGGGCCACGTCGCCCTGGTCGCAACGGCTGGCGCCGCGGCAGTCGATGTCCATGTCGGAGGCGCCGATGACGCCCCCGATGTAGGCCTGGGCCGAGGCGGTGGAAGCCAGTGCAGCCAGAACGGCCGCGGCAAGAACGGAAACGAAAGTACGCATGGTGTGGTGCTTCAGAAGACGAACAAAAACGCCGCCGATCATGCCGATCTTGCAGCGGACCCTGCCCCCTTGAAGCGGGGCCTTCGGCGCCGCCGGCGTGGTAACAGCTGTGGGGACTTGTTGCCGTGTCGTGGAAGGCTCCTGACCGGGGCCAGCGGGCGACGTGCGAGGGAAACCCCGGTGTGCGCGCTCGCCACGGTCCCCCCGTAAGGCCGACCTGTCAGAACAACACCACCCCTACAATGGTTTTCGACACGGTGAGCGTTCTGTGTCCTCGTATCCAACTGCATCAATTTCAGGAATCAGCATGAAGAAAATCGTCATCGCCGCCCTGGCCACCCTGGCCGCCGCTTCGTCCATGGCCGCTCAGAACAACGTCGGCTCCTGCGGCTGGGGCTCCAAGGTCTTCCAGGGCCAGTCGGGCGTCGCACCGCAAGTGCTGGCTGCCACCACCAACGGCACCTCGGGCAACCAGACCTTCGGCATCACCTTCGGCACCTCGGGCTGTACGCAAGACGGCGTCGTGAGCTCGTCGTGGAAGACCGCCATGTACATCGACGGCAACCGCGTGGCCCTGGCCCGTGACGCCGCCGCCGGTCAAGGCGAAAGCCTCGACACCCTGGCGACCGTGATGGGCGTGAAGGAAGGCGACCGCGCCCTGTTCGCCTCGACCATCAAGGCCAACTTCGGCACCATCTTCGCCACCGAAGCCGTGGCCGCCAACCTGAAGGCCGTGCTGGCTTCGAACGCCCAGCTGGCTGGCTACGCCACCGTGATCTGATCACGTTCGCCAGACGCCGGCCCGCCCAGGTGGCGTCGGCGTGACCGGGGCGCCTCCGCGCCCTGTCTGCATGCCCGGCCTGTGCTGGGCATGCGCGCTTTCAGGGAATCATCAAGGTGAAGACACGCATTGGTGGCCTGCTGGCCGCCCTGTGCCTGAGCACGCTCGCGCCCTCGACACGCGCCGCATCGCCCGAGCCCACCGCCCATACCGCACCCGCGCTGTCACCGGCGCAGACTGCGCACCTGGCTGCGCTGCAAGCCCGCGCACGGGCCGCCTCGCTGGCCACCCGGCCGATGTGGCGCGCGCTGCTGCATTACCAGGTGCACCCGCTCACGCGTGTGGACCGCAGCCTGGCCGACGACGCCGACTTCTTCCTGGCGTCCGAAGGCCACCGCAACGCCCAGGCCGAGCTTGACGCCACGCTGGTCGCCTTCTTCGACCCCACGCCACGCCACGCACTGAGCCAGCCGGCCGCATGCCGCTTCATTGCCCGCTATCGCTGGCTGGCGCAGCAGCTGTCGTTCGATGAGACTCTGCTGCCCCAGCCCGTGTGCGAACGCCACGACAGCTGGCGCGCCGGCCTGCAGGCCGACAAGGTCAGCCTGATCTTTCCGTCGGCCTACCTGAACAGCCCGGCCTCGATGTACGGCCACACCTTCTTGCGGCTGGACCCGGACACAGGCGGGCGCCCGGGCGCGCCCATGCTCTCGTACGCCATCAACTACGCGGCCAACGCCGACGAAAGCGACGGACTGGCGTATGCGCTCAAGGGTCTGACCGGGCTGTATGCCGGCCAGTTCACCAACGCGCCCTACTACCTGCGGCTGCGCGAGTACAACGACCTCGAGAACCGCGACATCTGGGAGTACGAACTGGCGCTGTCTCGCGAAGAGATCGACCGCCTGCTGGACCACACCTGGGAGTTGGGCCCCACACGCTTCGATTACTTCTTCTTCGACGAGAACTGCTCCTACCACCTGCTGGCCCTGCTCGAGGCCGCACGCCCGGATGCCCGCCTGACCGAGCGCTTCACGTGGTGGGCCATTCCGGTGGACACCGTGCGGGCGGTGGCCGAGACCCCGGGCTGGCTGCGCGCCGTGCGCTACCGCCCGGCCAACAGCACCGAGCTGCGGCACCGCGCCAGCCTGCTGGGGCCTGAGGCCGCCACGATGGCGCGCCAACTGGCCGACGGCCGTGTGCCTGCCATCGCCGTGCGCGAGAGCGGCCTGCCCGCACCACAGCAGGCCCTGGTGCTCGAGACCGCCGAGCGGCTGGTGGCATACGAGGCCACACGACAGCCGCGCCCGGATGATGTCGTGCAGGCTCAGCGCATGAGCCTGTTGATGCAACGCGCTCAGCTGCCGGCCGGCAGCCCGGTCAACGTGCCCCGCCCCGCCGATGAGCCCACCACGGGCCACGCGACGGCGCGGGTCGACGTGATGACCGGACAGCGCAACGGACGCGGCTGGCTGAGCTTTGCCGTGCGGCCGGCCTACCACGACCTGCTCGACCCTGAGGCCGGCTACCAGAGTGGCTCGGCCATTCAGTTCTTCCAGCTGGAGCTCAGCCGGGAAGGCAACGGCCCGCTGCAATTCGAGCGCCTGACGCCCGTCGAGATCACCTCGCTGAGCGCCCGCGAGCCCTTGTTGAAGGCGCACTCGTGGCGCGTGGGAATGCACATCCAGCGCAGCCGCTTTGCCGACGCCGAGGGGCACCGCCCGGTGGGCGGACAGGTGCAGGGCGGGCCCGGTGCCGCCTGGGATCTGGGCGAGCCAGGCCAGGTCATGGCCTATGTGTTCCTGGACAATCACCTGAGCTGGGATCGCAGCCTGGCACGCAAGCCCTGGGCGGCTGGCACCGGCATCGCGGCGGGCCTGCTGGCCCAGGCGGGGCCGCAGGTGCGCGTGCAGGCAGAGGGCTATCGGCGGGTGTACCTGGCCGGGCAGCCCGGCGAGTACGGCGCCAGCCTGCAGGCCCGATGGCACCCGGATCGGCGATGGGCGCTGACCGTGCAGGCCAGCCATGCCTGGCGGGAGGATGCGCCCACGGGTGCCAGGGTGCTGTCGGTCGGGGTGCAGCGGCACTGGTGAGGGAGCTCAGCACGCAAAAAAGTGGCGCCAGTGCAACGGGTGACGCCTGCTCGACCACGGTGTGCGCAAAGCCTCTTGACCGAGCCCCAGAATGTAAACAAGCGTGTCTATCATCGACGCGCTGTTGCAAATCCCCTGGGAGAAACTTTCACATGAACAAGCTTGCTCTGGCCACTGCGGTGGCCGCCTCGGCGCTGGCCTCCGGCTGCGCCTCCATCTTCAACGACGCCACCCAGACCGTGACGATCGTGGCCTCCAACGGCCAGCCGGTGCAGGGCACCGTTGACGGCAAGCCGTTCCAGACGCCCAGCCAGGTGCAAGTGCAACGCCAGAAGGCATCGAAGCTGATCTCCGTGACGTCGCCGGGCTGTGCCGCCCAGACCGTCGCCGACAGCTCTGTCGATTTCAAGTTCTTCGGCAACGTCATCACTGGTGGTCTGCTGGGCTCATCGACCGACTTCGCCACCGAGCGCATGTGGAAGTACTCCGACAACATCATCATCCCCTGCGTGACCACGCCGGCACCGACTGGTGCGCCCGCTGTTGCACCCGCCGCTGCCGCATCGCAGCCCTGATGCCTCTGACGCGTCACAAAAGCGGCTTTCGGGCCGCTTTTTTCATGCATGCACGGCAGGTGCTGCTCGGCCTGCTCGTGGCCACCGCAGCGGCGGTGTCACGCGCGGCAGCCCCCGAGGCGGCACTGGTGCATGCAGCGGCGGACCAAGCCCGGCTGCATGAGGATCCGCAGTGGGCCGCCCTGCTGCACGTGGACGGCACCCGGCCCGCCATCCCTGATCCGGGCTTTCTGCTGAGCCAGCCGCACTTCAGCCCAAGCGCCGAACTGCATGCAACCATCGACGTGCTGTACGGGGGCGAGGGCGCCCTCGCGGCCCGCTGCCGCTTTCCCGCTCGCTTCCTGTGGCTGCAGGCGCGTCTGAGCGACGGCAACGCCGACCTCGACCACTGCCAGGACTGGGTGGACTTCCGCACGCGCGCACCGGCCGAGACGGTGTCGCTGGTGTTCGCATCCGAGCACCTGAGCCAGCCAGCCAGCATGCTGGGGCACCTGTTTCTGCGCCTCGAAGGACAGCGGACCGATGGACAGCGCGTGGCCCACGCCCTGTCGTTCTACACCGACCCGGTCAGCTTCAACATCCCGAAGCTCGTCTACGACGGGCTGGTGGGTGGCATGGCGGGGTACTTCTCGCTGTCCCCCTTCGAACGCGAGGTGGCGCTCTATGTCGGCGAGGAGCAGCGCAACCTGTGGATCTACCCCCTGAAGCTGGATGCCACACAGCGCACGCTGTTCCAGGCCCACGCCATCGAGCTCAAACAGACCCGCTTCCGCTACCTGTTTCAGAGCCACAACTGCGCCACCCTGGTATGGCAGATGCTTGCAGCGGCGCAACCCGCACTGCTCGCCCACAGGCAGGCGTGGACCACCCCGAAAGACGTCCTGCGTTCGGCCGACGCTGCCGGCCTGCTCGACACCCCGACCACCCTGACCGCGAGCCGGTGGGCGTTGCGCCTGCTGGCCGACGGGCTGCCGAGCCTTGAGGCCATCCAGGTGCGCCAGATGGTGCTGAACGACCACCTGCCGGCACCAGAGACGCTGTCCCGGCAACCTGAGCGCGCCTTTCTGCAACGCCAGCTTGCGGGGGCCTACAACCGTTACCTCGTCGACCAGGGGCAGCGGCGTGCCGAGCACGGCGTGGCCTACGCAGCGCAACTGGACACACTGGATGCGCTGCGCTTCAGCGGCTGGCAGGCCCGCAGCGCCCCCCACCGGGATCCGGCGCAATCGCCCCCAGACAGCCAGTGGTCGGCTGGCTGGTTGTGGCGCGACGGGCACCACTGGACGCAATGGCGATGGCTGCCGACCTCGCACGGCCTGGAGGACGACAACCGAAGCTACTTCAGCGAAAACAGCTTGCAGTTGATGGACCTGAGTCTGCTGGTCGCCCCGCGGGGTGATGCAGTGCGCCTCGAGCGCGCCACGCTGTACTCGGTGGCGTCACTGCTACCGCGCGATGTGTTCACGGGCGGACTTTCAGGGCGGATGCGCATCGGCATCGACCAGCAACCCGACCGCGATCTGCGGGCCCGACACGCCATGCTGGTGGACGGCGCCCTGGGTGCCACTTGGCGCGTCCAGACCGACATCGACGTGTTTGCGCTGGCAGGTGGTGGGCTCGGCTGGCGGGGCGGAGCCTATGTGTTTGGCGCCCCCCAGGTCGGCATGCTGGTGCGGGAAGTCGGCGGCATGAAGTCGAGCGCCACCTTGACGGCGCTCGTCAATGCCGCCGGCAGCGGTCAGCAAGCGTGGGAAGCCCGCTGGACCCAGTCGGTGCCGCTGGGGGCGACCTGGGCAGCCGTGGCGGAGTGGTCGCGACTGTGGCAAGGGAACGGCAAGGCCGCCCGCGAGGCCTGGGCCGTGCACGTCAAGAAGGTGTTCTGAACGGAACGCGGCGCCCGGCCCCCGCAGGCACACCGTTTGCCGTACCCGGTGTCCTGCCACACGGCCTTCTTTCGGGCCCCGCCGAGATGCCCGCCTCCCCGCTGTCGTTCACGGTGCTGACGGTGAACACCCACAAGGGGTTCACGCCCTTCAACCGCCGCTTCATCCTGCCCGAACTGCGGGAAGCCGTGCGCCGCGTGCACGCCGATCTGGTTTTCTTGCAGGAGGTGCATGGCACGCACGCGGGACATGCAGACCGGCACAGCCTGTGGCCCGCGATGCCGCAGTACGAGTTCCTGGCCGACGAGATCTGGACCGACTTTGCCTACGGCCGCAACGCCGTCTACCCCGAGGGCGACCACGGCAACGCGCTGTTGTCGAAATTTCCGATCCGGCGATGGCACAACCACGATGTGTCGGGCCACGGCTTTCGGGGCGAAGAGCGCCGGGGGCTGCTGCACTGTGTGCTGGATGTACCGGGCTGCCCCACCGAGGTCCATGCGGTGTGCGTGCACCTGGGCCTGCGCGAGGCCGAACGCACCGCGCAACTCGCCCTGCTGTGTGAACTGATCGAACGCGACGTGCCGAGCGAGGCGCCTTTGCTCATCGCCGGCGACTTCAACGACTGGCGGCTGAAGGCGCACCACCGGCTGCAGGAGTGCGCCGGCCTGCGCGACCCGTTTGCCGACACCGGCCGCGCGCCGCCGCGCACCTTTCCGGCCCGCTGGCCCCTGCTGCGGCTCGACCGTATCTATGCGCGCAACGTGCATGTTCACCACCCGCGCGTGCTGTCCACGCAACCGTGGAGCCACCTGTCAGACCATGCACCGCTGTGCGCGGAGGTGCGACTGTGAAAGCGAACTGGAGCCCGATCGGCCACATCGAGCTGCTGGAAAACGGCGAGGCCTTTTACCCGCGCGTGTTCGAAGCGATCGCGCAGGCGCAGACCGAAGTGCTCATCGAGACCTTCATTCTGTTCGAGGACAAGGTGGGCTGGGCGCTGCATGCGGTGCTGCTGGACGCGGCGCGGCGGGGCGTGCGCGTGGTGCTCACGGTCGATGGATTCGGTTCGTGCGACCTCGGCGACGACTACGTGGGCCCGCTGACGGCGGCCGGCGCACGGGTGCAGTTCTTCGACAAGCGCCCCCGGTTGCTGGGGCTGCGCCTGCACGCGTTCCGGCGCCTGCACCGCAAGCTGGTGGTGGTCGACGGCGCCCGCGCCTTCGTGGGCGGCATCAATTTCTCGGCCGACCACCTGGGCGACTTCGGGCCCCAGGCCAAGCAGGACTACGCCGTGCTGGTGGAAGGCCCGCTGGTGGCCGAGATCCATCGTTTTGCGCTGTCGAACACGCAGGACCGGGGGCGCCGCCGGTGGTGGTGGAACCGCCCGCGCATCGCGCTCGCCCAGGCTCGCCCGGACACCACCACGGAAGCGTGGGGCGCCTTCATCACACGCGACAACGAGGCCCACCCGACCGACATCGAACGGCACTACCGGCTGGCCATCCGCATGGCGCGGCACGAGTTGATCCTGGCGCATGCCTACTTCTTTCCCGGCTACCGGCTGCTGCGCGACCTGCGCAATGCCGCCCGCCGTGGCGTGCGCGTGCGGCTGATCCTGCAGGGCGAGCCCGACATGCCGATCGCGGGGCTCGCGGCCCGATCGCTGTACCGCTACCTGCTGGGGGCCGGCATCGAGATCCACGAATACTGTGAGCGCCCCTTGCACGGCAAGGTGGCCCTGGCGGATGACGACTGGGCCACCGTGGGCTCGAGCAACCTCGACCCGTGGAGCCTGTCGCTGAACCTGGAGGCGAATGTGGTGGTGTGGAGCCGCGCCTTCAACCAGCACCTGCGCCATCGGCTGGAGCACCTGATGCGCCACCACTGTCAGCAGATCGATGCCGAGGCGGAGGGCAGCAGCCGGGTGTGGCGGCTGGGCAGCAGCGTGCTGGTGTTCCACCTGCTGCGCCACTTCCCTCGCTGGCTGGCGTGGCTGCCGCGCCGCAAACCCCGCATCACGGCGGTGCCGCCCGCACCGACCCCGCACGAGCCCCCACCCGCCTGAACACCATGGCCGCACGCCGCCCCGCCGCGTCTCCCCCCGCCGAGCCCCAGGCCGACACCGCGCAACGTGGCTGGTGGCCCCGGCTGCGTCCGTGGCTGTTCGGCGCGTTTGCGCTGCTGGTGGGCACGCTGCTCGTCCGCCAGGCGCGCGACCTGGACTGGCATGAGGTGTGGACCGCGGTGCGGCGCCTGCAGCCTTCCACGCTGGCCATGGCGGCCGGTCTCACGGTGCTGAGCCATCTGATCTACAGCCAGTACGACCTGGTGGGCCGCCATCAGCTGGGCCTGGCCCTGCCACCGCGGCGCATGATGACGGTGACGGCCGTGAGCTATGCGTTCAACCTCAACCTCGGCTCGCTCATCGGCGGCTTTGCCTTTCGCTACCGGCTGTATGCCCGGCTGGGGCTGAGCCCGGCCGAAGTCACGCAGGTGCTGGGCCTGAGCATGCTGACGAACTGGCTGGGCTGGGCGGTGGTGGCCGGCACCTGCTTTCTGCTCGGGCTGGTGCGGCCGCCGCCGTCGTGGGGCGTGGCCCCGGTGGCCCTGCAGGCGCTGGGTGGGGCGTTGTGCGTTGTGGCCGTGGCCTACCTGATCGCCTGCATCGCCGCCCGCAAGCGCACCTGGCAAGTGCGTGGCCATGAGTTGACCCTGCCACGCACCCGCGTGGCGCTGATCCAGTTCGGGCTGTCGATCGGCAACTGGATGGTGATCGGGGCGGTGCTCTACACCCTGATGCCGGCCGGCGTGGCCTATCCCGTGGTACTCGGCGCGCTCATGGTCAGTGCGATCGCCGGGGTCATCACCCACATCCCCGCCGGGCTGGGCGTGATCGAGGCGGTGTGCCTGGCGTTGCTGGGCGGGCAGGTGGGACATGGCACGCTGCTCGCGTCGCTGCTGGCCTACCGCGCGGTGTACTACCTCGCGCCGCTGGCCCTGGCCATCGCGGCCTACCTGCGGCTGGAGGCCGTGGCCACGCCCGCGGCCGCACGCGACACGTCAGGCTGATGCGGGTGGCTCACTCACTGAGCCAGAAAGCCTTTCACCGCCGCCACGGTGGCCACAGGGTCTTCCTCATGCGGCACGTGGCCCAGGGCGTCGAACACCACCAGCCTGCTGCCCGCGATCTCGCGCGCAAAACGCTGGCCGTTCTCCAGTGGGATCAGGCGGTCGCGCCCGCCCCACAGAATCAGCGTGGGCACCTTGAGCTGTGGAATCTGCTCGGCGAACTCGCCGCCGGGCGTCTGGCGGAATCGCTGCACCAGCGCGCCGCGGTTGCCCTCGCGCAGCGCCAGCTCGTGATAGCGGTCGACCAGTTCGGGCGTCACCCGGGCCGGATCCCCGTAGACATTGCGCACGCTGGATTCGACCATGCTGCGCGGCAGCGTGTGCGTCATCAGCGGCTCGAGCGCGGGGATGCGCGCCATGCGGAAGGCCGCGGGCACCGACTCGGGCTTGAACGGGTAGCCGGCGGCGTCCACCAGCACCAGCCGGGCGACGCGGCCAGGGGCATCGGCCGCGAACTTCCAGGCCACCTGGCCGCCGAAGGAATTGCCGGCCAGCACGACCTGCTTGAGGCCGAGTTCGTCGAGCAGCGCGCCCACGAACCGGCTGTAGCGCACCAGGCGGTAGTCGCCATCGGGCGTGGGGCCGGTCAGGCCGAAGCCGGGCAGGTCGATGCGGATGATGCGGCGCTCACCCTTGAGCGCGTCCACCCAGCCATCCCAGGTATGCAGGCTGGCCGAGGTGCCATGCAACAGCACGAGGGGCGTGGCATCGGTGCGCGGGCCTTCGTCGCGCAGGTGCACCGACATGCCCTCGATCTCGACAAAGCGCGAAGGCCACGGCGCCCAGCGCGCCTTGAGCGTATCCACGGGTCGATCAGGGGCCCAGGTCAGGGCCACGCCGGTGCCTGCCAGGGCGGCCAGCGCCAGCACGCCGATGGCCAGGATTCGGGTGATGCGCATCGCGGGGTCTCCTTCTCGTTGTGTGTCGGCGGTGAAGCCGGCATTGTCGACCGCAGCCCTGGCGGGCCGATCGTCACGAGCGGTGAAACACCCTCAGCGGTAGGTCAGGAGGGAAGGTTCGGTGCCTTCCACATGCGCGTGCTCGTTCACGGACACCAGATGCAGCCCGTCGCGCCCGGCCACCACCTTGGTGATGCCGGCGTTGGCCAGCGTCCAGTTGATGGTGAAGGCCTGCGCGTCATTGAGCCCCAGCAGGTGCGCGCACACCACGCTGATCGTGCCGCCCGAGGTGAATACCAGCGTCGTGCCCTTGGGCGGCGTCTGCCGGACGATCTCGTCGAGCGCGGCCACCACGCGCAGCTTGAAGACGGACCAGGGCTCGGCGTACTCGTCGTCGTGGTTGCCGCCCACCCAGCGGCTCACGGCGTCCTGGAAGAACTTCTGGAAGGCACGGCGCGGGTCACCGGTGGCCGCCATCTCGGCCATCATGGCCACCTTGTCGGCATAGCGGGGCTCGGCCACTTCGATCACGTTCTCGTGGTCGAACTCGTTGACGCCGGCATGCAGCGCCAGCGGCGTGGCCGCATCCAGCCCCAGGCCGGCCAGGGCGCCGGCCGCCGTTTCCTGGTGGCGCTGCATGGTGCCACTCACCAACCGGTCGGGCGTCACCCCGCGGGCCTTCAAGGCCTCGCCCAGCACGCGAGCCTGCTGATGGCCGACGGCCGAGAGCTGGTCGTAATTGTTCGAGCCGAACGAGGCCTGGCCGTGGCGCAGCAGGTAGATCGCCCCCATGCCGCTTACTTCTGGCCGTACTTCATCAGCTCGAGGCGGGCGATCATGCCCTTGTGCACCTCGTCCGGGCCGTCGGCCAGGCGCAGCGAGCGGGCCTGGTTGAAGAAGGCCGTCAGCTGGGTGTCGTGCGACACCCCGGCCCCACCGTGGATCTGGATGGCGAAGTCGACCACGTTCTGCAGCATGGTGGGGGCCACCACCTTGATGGCCGACACATCGGTGAGCGCGGCGTGCACGCCCAGCGTGTCGATCTTCCAGGCGGCCTGCAGCGTCAGCAAGCGGGCCTGGTCGATGGCGACGCGGGCTTCGGCCAGGCGCTCGCGGTTGCCACCCAGGTTGATCAGCTGCTTCTTGAAGGCCACACGGTCCAGACCGCGCTGGATCGCCAGCTCCAGCGAGCGCTCGGCCGCACCGATGCAGCGCATGCAGTGGTGGATGCGGCCCGGGCCCAGGCGGCCCTGCGCGATCTCGAAACCGCGGCCCGGGCCGGCAATCACGTTGCTCAGCGGCAGGCGCACGTTGGTGAAGTGCACCTCGCCGTGGCCGTGCGGCTCGTCGTACTCGCCGAACACGGGCAGCATGCGCTTGATCTCGACGCCCGGGGCGTCGAGCGGCACCAGCACCATCGAGTGCTGGTTGTGGCGGCCCAGATCGGGGTTGGGCGTCAGCGCCATGAAGATGCCGATCTTGCAGCGCGGGTCGCCCACGCCGGACGACCACCACTTCTTGCCGTTCAGCACGATCTCGTCGCCTTCGACCACGGCGGTGGCCGCCATGTTGGTCGCGTCGGACGAGGCCACGTCGGGCTCGGTCATGAAGAACACGGAGCGGATGTCACCGGCCAACAGCGGTTTGAGCCACTGTTCCTTCTGTTCGGCGCTGCCGTACTTCCACAGCACTTCCATGTTGCCGGTGTCGGGCGCGTTGCAGTTGAAGATCTCGGGCGCCATCAGGCTGCGGCCGGTCTCTTCCGCGCTGAAGGCGTACTCCAGCACGCTCAGGCCGGCGCCCAGTTCGGCATCGGGCAGGAACAGGTTCCACAGGCCTTCGGCCTTCGCCTTGGCCTTGAGTTCTTCCACCACCGGCGGAATGGTCCATTCCGTCCAGTGGCCGCCATGGCGCTTTTCGTGGATGCCCTTCCAGTGCGCGGCCTCGATGGGCTCGATGTGCTCCTTGATGAAGGCGCGAACGCGTTCGGCCGTCTGTTTGCCACGCGGGCTGGGCTGGAAATCCATGTCGTGTCTCCTGCAATGGGATGGGCTTGGGCGGATGCTACGCAAGCGTCACCCATGCATCAACTGAAGAATATGCATCGCCCATCATTCGCGGAGCTGATGCATCCAAAGGCCTTCGTATGGCGGGCGCCCGGCTTGCCAAGAACATGCGGCCGCACGCGCATGCCGCAGCGCAACACGCGCCATAATGTCGTGTTGCCGTTCATGCGGCACTTTCGGAGCAGACACCTTGGACAGTCACCCTTGGTGACCGCCCACTCCAGCCACCGGCGCCGAGCCCGCTGACCGCCCCAGACCCGTCTGGCGCACCAGGGTTCGACCGGTGCCACCCGCCGGCGCGACGCCGCGGCCGGCCGGCATGCAGGAGGGGGCGGCAACCACCACATTCCACCCCCTTCACCAACCTGTGCGACCGCGTACGGCCCCCTGGCCTGTGGCGCACGTGCTGGAGCTCCCATGCTCAACGTCTTCACGCTGGCCAATGGCCGGCTGTTTCAGGAAGAAATCGACAGCCTCGACGAGTTGACCCCGGTCCGCCCGATCTGGGTCGACCTCGAAGATCCGACGCCCGAAGAGAAGGGCTGGATCGCCGTGCGTTTCGGCCTCGTCATCCCTGGCGACATCATCGACGACGACCTGGAGGAATCGGCCCGTTTCTACGAAGAAGACGGCGCCGTGCACATCCGCTCCGACTTCCTGATCGACGACGACGAAACCCCGCGCAACGTGCGGGTGGCCTTCATCCTGCACCAGAACGTGCTGTTCTCGATCCACCGCGAAGACCTGCCGGTGTTCCGCCTGCTGCGCATGCGCGCCCGCCGCATCCCCGCGCTGATCGAAGACGCCAAGGACGTGCTGCTCAAGCTGTACGACGCCGATGCGGAGTATTCGGCCGACACGCTGGAAGGCATCTACGACGACCTGGAAAAGGTCAGCCAGCGCGTGCTCAAGGAAGAGGTGAACGACCAGGCCGCGGGTGAGGCCCTGGCGGCCATCGCGCGCCAGGAAGACTTGAACGGCCGCATCCGCCGCAACGTGATGGACACGCGCCGCGCCGTGAGCTTCATGATGCGCGCGCGCATGCTGAACGCCGACCAGTTCGAGGAAGCCCGCCAGATTCTGCGCGACATCGACTCGCTGGACAGCCACACGGCCTTCCTGTTCGACAAGATCAACTTCCTGATGGATGCGACCGTCGGTTTCATCAACATCAACCAGAACAAGATCATCAAGATCTTCTCGGTGGCCTCGGTGGCGCTGCTGCCGCCCACGCTGATCGCCAGCATCTACGGCATGAACTTCCAGCACATGCCCGAGCTCAGCCAGACCTGGGGCTACCCCTTCGCGCTGGGCCTGATGCTGCTGTCCATCGTCACGCCGTTCTGGTTCTTCCGCCGCAAGGGCTGGCTCAAGTAAAGACCGTGCCCCTGAACCTGCCTGCCCTGCCCGCCGGGCTGTGGCGCGTGATGCTGGGCACCACGCTGGTGGTGAGCAGCTACAGCCTGCTCAACCCGGTGCTGGCCGTGCGCCTTCAGACGGCCGGGGCCAGCAACCTGGCGGTGGGCCTGGTCGCGATGCTGCCCTTTCTGAGCGTGGCGTTGCTGGTGCCGGTGGTCTCGCGCGTGTTCGACCGCGTGGGCGTGGGCCGCGCCTACCGCATCGGCCTGCTGCTCGAGTTGCTGTCCTGCCTGGGCTACCTGCTGACCGACGACTACCGCGCCTGGTGCGCGCTGAGCCTCATGGCCGGCATGGGTGCCGCGGCCGCCTGGAACGCCACCGAGGGCCTGATTGCGCACAACGTGCCAGCGACGCACCGCGGGCGGCTCACCGGGCTGTACCAGGCGCTGCTGGGCGCCGGCATGGCGCTCGGGCCCTTTCTTCCCGGGCTCCTGGGCCTCACACCCACCGGCGCCAACGTGCTGGCGGCGGCCGGCCTGGCGCTGGGACTGGGCATCACGCTGGCGCCCTCGGTCAGCCACCTGCGTGCCCACCACGAAGATCGCCCGCACGTGAGCCTGATGGCCGCCTGGCGCTTCCGGCCGGCGCTGGCCTGGGCGGCGGTGGTGGGCGGGGTGTTCGAGGTCGGCCTGAGCAGCGTGACGACCGCGCACGGCTCGGCCGTGGGCCTGGGGCTGGGTGCCGCCACCTCGATCGCCGGCGTGCTGGGCATGGGCAGCTTTGCCTTGCAGTACCCGCTGGGCTGGCTGGCCGACCACGTGCCCTCGCGCCGGCTGTTTGCGGGCGGGGCCGCGCTGCTGGCGCTCAGCGGGGTGGCCTTCACGCAGGCCACGGCCTGGCCGCCGCTGCTGTGGCTGTGCGCCGCGCTGTGGGGCGGCCTGGGCGGCGCGCTCTACACGCTCAGCATGATCCGCGTGGCCCATGATTTCGAAGACACATCGGCGCTGGCCGGCACCTCGGCCATGATCGCCGGCTACACGGCCGGCGGCGCGCTCGGCCCGGTGGTCAGCGGCTGGTTCTTCGACCACGCCGGCGTGGGGGGCCAGGGCGCCTGGCTGGCCTTGCTGGGCCTGAGCCTGCTGGTGCTGCAAAGGCGGCGCGCGGCCGCCTGAAGTCGCCGCCCTGCGCGGTGGGCCGCGGGATTCAGCCCGTGGTCATCGCGCTCGCCACCCGGCGCTCCGCGCGGCAGGCCTGCAGCACGCCCAGCAGGTGGGCGGCCGGCACGGGCTTGTGCAGCAAGGTCAGCCCGCTGGCATGGGCCTCGCGCAGGCGCTCGGGCGCCGTGTCACCCGTGATCAGCACCGCCGGCACCGACCGGGCCAGCGTCTGGCGAATCGCCGCCACGGCCTGCACCCCGGTACGGTGCTCGCGCAGGCGGTGGTCCACCAGCAGCACGTCGGGCGAGAAACCGGACAGCAGGTGCAAGGCGGCCTCCAGGCCATCGACCGCCTCGCACCAGCAACCGCAATCCGTCAGCAGGTCGGCCAGGGCCTGGCGCACCGGCTCATCGTCGTCGATCAGCAGCACGCGCAGGCCCCGCAGGTCGGGTGCCGGCTCGGACCGCGCGGCGCCCATCGCCGCACTGGCCGCCGTCGCCGGCAGGATGATGCGGAACACCGAACCCCGCCCCTCGCGCGAGCGCAAGTCGACTTCCGCGCCCATGGCCCGCGCCAGGCCATCGACGATGGACAGGCCCAGCCCCAGGCCTTTCTGGCGGTCGCGCTCGGGGTTGCCCAGCTGGTGGAAAGCCTGGAACACGTGCCGCTGCTCGGCCTCGGGGATGCCGATGCCGGTGTCCCAGACCTCGATGGCAACGTGCGGGCCCTGGCTGCGGGCGGCCAGCAGGATGCGCCCGCGCTCGGTGTAGCGCACGGCATTGAGCAGCAGGTTGCGCAGCACGACCTCGACCAGGGACGGATCGGCATGGGCCACGCACCGGGTGGGACGAGCGCGCCAGCCCAGGCCCTTGGCCTCGGCCAGCGGGGTGAACTCGCGCGCGAGCTTGTCGAAAGTGGCCTGGAGCGCAAAGGGCTGTGGCGCGGGCCGCACCACGCCCGCATCGATCTTCGAGAAATCGAGCAGCGTGTGCAGCATCTCGCCCGCGGCATCGGCCGAGGCGGTGGCATGGGCCAGCAGCGCCTGCTGGCGCGCATCCAGCGGCGTGCGACCCAAGGTGGCCAGCGACAGCGACAGCGCATGCAGCGGCTGGCGCAGGTCGTGGCTGGCCGAGGCGAGGAAGACGGTCTTGGCGCGGTTGGCCTGCTCGGCATCGTCGAGCGCGTCCTCGGCCACCTGGCGGGCGGCCATGGCCCGCTCGGTCTGGTCACGCAGGCGCTGGATCAGGCCGTCGTTCTCGAAACGCAGGGTGATGGACCGCAGTGCCATGCTCGAGGTGTTGCGCGAGAACGCGGTCATCGCCCACAGATAGACCAGCACGCCCACGCCCAGCGTCACGTTCACGGCGCCGCCCAGGCCAAGGAGGGTGAAGGCCACCGGCAGCACGCTGCACACCCAGTAGGCCATGGCCACCGGCCACGAGGGCGCAAACACGGCCAGACCGCCCGAACTCATGCCGGCCGTGATGCCCAGCACCAGCGTGATGGTTTCGGGGCGGGCCGGGTCCATGAGCCACGGGGCCATGGCGCCGCGGCAGCTGCCCAGCAGGGCCGCCATCACACGCACGGCCTGGGCATACTGGCCGACGCGACGCAAGTCGTCCGGCGGCGGCAGGACCCTGCGCACCAGCAGGCACCCCAGGCTCACCGCCGAAGTCAGCAGCGCCCACCAGACTGCGCGCAGATCGCCCGCAATCAGCACGAAGGCCACCGCGGCCAGGCACGACATCAGGCACGACACGACGAAGGCGCCACCCAGATTGCGGTCGAGCAGGGCCATCTGGGCCGACAGCACCCGCGGGCCGTCGAACTGCCACGCCGCACGCAGCGGAGACCAGGCCGGCTTCACGGCAGGAGACCGCGCGCCTGCGCCAGGGCCACCGCCTGCTCCCGGCTCACCGCACCCAGGCGCTCGGTGACCCACGAGAGCTCGGCGCGCACATCGGTCTCACTGAGCGACAGGGCCCGGGCGATGGCGCGGTTGGAGGCCCCCCGGCTCACCTCGCCCAGCAGCGCGCGCTGCAAGGGGGTCAGCGCGCCGTCATCGCCATCGGCGGGCGTGTCGAAGGCGGGCTCATGCGCTTCGGCCGCCGGCCCGGTCGGTGTCTGTGTCCATGCGTAGGGCAACAGCGCCCAGGCGTTGCGCTGGTTCAGGCAGGCGCTCACAGCCTGCACCACGTCGTCGGGCCCGGCCGACTTGTGGAGGTAGCCGCACGCCCCGGCCGCGCGCGCCTGTTGCAGCAGTGCCGGCCCGACATCGGCCGACATGACGAGCACGCACAGCGCAGGGTGGGCCGCCAGCAGCGCGGGCAGGGCCGCGAGGCCGTCGGCATCGGGCAGGTGCACATCCAGCAGCATCAAATCAGGCGGATGGTCGGCGATCGCGGCCTGCGCCTCGCGCCAGTCGTGGGCCACCACCACCTCGGCCTCGGGCCAGCCTTCGGCCAGCATCAGGCGCAGCCCCGTCAGGTACAGGGCATGGTCGTCAACGAGAAGGAGGCGGGGTGTCACCAGACTCATGGCATCGCGGGAGGCACGATGCGCCAGTATCCACGCCCTCGCACCGGAAAACGCGCACGGCGAGGGCCGGCAGCGCGGCATTCCCCCTTCAGGGGGGCGTCGCCGGCGGCAAAGGCGCCGAGGGCGACCGCGATGCCACACCGCGCAACAGCCCGGGCGCGAGCGCGAGCACCAGCATCAGGCGCAGCACGTGGGTGGCAATCACCTCGGGGAGAAAGGCCCCGCTCTGGCGCGCCAGCAGCGCCATTTCGGCCATGCCACCGGGCGCGAGCGCCAGGTAGTGCGTCAGCCAGGGCGCCGGCCCAGGGGGCAGGATGGCCGCAGCGCACCACGCGACCAGGCCGCACAAGGCCACGCTGGTCAGCACGACGCCGGTGGCCACGGCCGTCAACCGGGGGGCCTGGCGCCAGGCCTGGGCGTCGAGCTTGCTGCCCAGCGTGATGCCCAGCAGCAGCTGCGCCACATCGAGTGCCGCGGCCGGCACGGTCAGCGCCAGCCCGAGCGGCCGGTGGGCCGTCCAGGCCGGCAGCAGGGACATCAGCACGGCGGTGGCCAGCAGCGGCAGCATCATCCAGACGTTGGGCCAGCGGCGTCGGTGCAGGGCCGCCGTGGGCACGGCGATCAGCACCGCCCAGGCCAGCGTGAACAGGCCCGCCTGCCAGGCCAGCACCGTGCCCCCCGGCGCCGAGCGCAGCGCACCGACCGGAGCCAGTTCGCCCGGGAGCCACAGCAGGCTCCAGGGCACCAGCGACACCACCAGGGCCACGCGCAGCCCCTGCGTGAGCGCAACGGGCGCGGCCGGCACGCCATGGCGCTCGGCCAGCACCGCCATCTCGGAGGCGCCCCCCGGCAGCGCGCACAGCCACGATCCGATGCGGTCGAGTCCGCCCCAGCGGCGGTAGGCCCACATTCCCAGGGGCGCGGGCAGCAGGGCCAGCACCGCCAGACTCAGCAGCCAGGGCCAGCGCTCGGCCAGACCGGCCACCACCTCGGGCGTGAAGCGTGTGCCCAGGCCCACGCCGATCACGCACTGCCCGAGGGCGCGCCCCCAGCCCCATTCGCGCAGCGGCAGGCCCAGCCCGCGCGCCAGCCCGTACGCCACCATGGGCCCCAGCAGCCAAGGCAACGGGCCGCCGGCCCCCGACCACACCACGGCCCCGAACACCGCCACCGCCCAGCCGGACAACACGGCGCACGGGTGGGACGCAAGCAGACGATCCAGCATGGCAGACAGACTCAGGAAAAAAAAAGCGGCCCCGAAAGGCCGCCTGAAAGGAGCGCGGTCTCAGCCCGCCTGCTCCGGCGTGGCCGCCACAGCAGCCGGGATGGCACGCTGGCGGCGACGCTGGATCACGGCGCGCACGATGAAGGGCACGGTGAGCATCAGCACGGTGCACACCCAGAACCCGCGCGAGATGCCGCTTTCGGTGAGGATGGACCAGTCGCCGTTGGTCATCGACAGGGCGCGACGCAGGTTCTGCTCGATGAGCTCGCCCAGCACGAAGCCCAGGATCAGCGGAGCCATGGGCATGTGCAGTTTGCGCAGCACGTAGCCGATCACGCCGAGCACCGTCATCAGGACCAGATCGAACGTCGTGGCGTGGATCGCATAGACGCCCACCGTGCTGACCGCCAGGATGCCCGGCACCAGCGCCCAGTTCGGCACCGAGAGGATGCGCGTGAAGATGCGGATCATCGGGATGTTCATCGCCAGCAGCATGATGTTGCCGATGAACATGGAGGCGATGAGGCCCCACACCAGCGTGGGCCGCTGCTCGAACAGCGCCGGCCCCGGGGTGATGTTGTAGAGCGCCAGGGCGCCCACCATCACGGCCGTGGTGCCCGAGCCCGGCACACCCAGCGTCAGCATGGGCACGAAGGAGCCGGCCGCCGAGGCATTGTTGGCCGCCTCGGGCGCCGCCACACCGCGGATGTCACCCTTGCCGAAGGTGCCTTCGGTGTCGGTCAGGCGCTTTTCCATCGAGTAAGTCATGGCGCTGGCAATCGTGGCGCCGGCCCCGGGCAGCACGCCCACGAAGAAGCCCACGATCGACGAGCGCACGGTGCCCCACCAGGTCTGCGCCATCTCCTTGAGATTGAACATGTTGCGGCCGGTCTGCGTGATCATGGTGTTGCCGGCCGTGATCTGCTCGATCATCAGCAGGATTTCGCTGATCGAGAACAGGCCGATCACCACCGCCACGAACTGGATGCCGTCGGCCAGGTGGACGGAGTCGAAGGTGTAGCGGTAGACGCCCGAGTTGGCGTCGATGCCCACCGTGGCCAGAGACAGACCGAGCACGGCCGCCAGCCCCGCCTTCACGGGCTGGTCGCCCATCAAGCCGGTCAGGCACGCAAAGGCGAACACCATCAGCGCGAAATACTCGGCCGGCCCGAACGCCAGCGCCCAGCTGGCCAGCAGCGGCGCCGCCACCACCAGGCCCGCGATCGCGATCATCGAGCCCACGAACGAGCTCCAGGCCGAGATCGACAGTGCGACGCCGCCCAGACCCTTGCGGGCCATCGGGTAGCCGTCGACGGCCGTCATGATGGCCGCGGCATCGCCCGGCACGTTGAGCAGGATGGATGAAATGCGGCCGCCGTACTCGCAGCCCAGGTAGACGGCGACCAGCAGGATCAGCGCCGACTCCGGCGGCAGGTTGAGCGCAAAGGCCAGCGGCATCAGAATGGCCACGCCGTTGATCGGGCCCAGGCCCGGCAGCATGCCCACCACGGTGCCGATGAAGCTGCCCACGGCAGCCAGCATCAGGTTCATCGGCGTCAGGGCGACGCCGAACCCGGTCATCAGATGGTCGAGTGTGGAACTCATGGAATTTTCTCCTCGGCCGGGCTCAGCCCAGCAGGTGCAGCAGGCCGGGCGGCAGGATCACGTCGAACACGCGGTCGAACAGCAGGAAGAACGACACGCCCAGCGCCACGCCGGCCACCGCGCACTGGCGCCACGTGCCACCGAAGACACGACCGACCGGCAGCGTCATCAGCGCGGTGGCGATCACGAAGCCCAGCCACTGGAACAGCACCGCGTAGGCCAGCATGACGGCCGCCAGCGTGAGCACACGAATGGAGGCCGGGCCCCACAACGGCTCGGCCGGCTCTGCGCCGTCGACCTGGGGCTGCGGCCGCACGGCCAGCCAGCCCCCCAGGACGGCCATCAGGCCGGCCAGCAGCAGCGGGAAGGCCGCCGGCCCCACCGGCTCGTACGAAATCGGGGCAACGTAGCCCCGTCCCAGCCACCCCATGCCGGCGGCAAGAATCAGGCACACCAGGCCCAGGATGCGATCGGCCATCTCGGACTCCGCCTTACTTGCTGCTGACGACCAGACCCAGCTCGGCCGCCAGCTTGGCGTACAGGTGGGTGTGGCGCTTGACGTAGACGTCCAGCTCGACGCCGGTCATCGTCATGGGAAACAGGCCGCGCTCTTCACGCAGCTTGGCGTACCCGGGCGTGGCCATGGCCTTCTGGAAGGCCGCCGTCCAGGCGTTGAAGTCGGCGTCCGGCACCTTCGGGCCCATGTAGAAGCCGCGGATGATGGGCCAGCTGATGTCGAAGCCCTGCTCCTTGGCCGTCGGCACGGACGCGAGCTGGCCGGGCAGGCGCTGGTCCGAGAACACGGCCAGCACGCGGATCGGGGTGCCGGCCTGGATCTGTGTGGCCGCCTCGGCCGCATCACCGGAGTACACGTGGATGTGGCCGCCCTGCAGCGCGGTCACCGCTTCGCCACCACCTTCGAAGGCCACGAAGCGCATCGAGCGCGGGTTCACGCCGGCAGCGCGCGCCGTCAGGGCGGCTTTCATCCAGTCCTGGCTGCCCACGGTGCCGCCCGCGCCGAACACGACCTTGGTCGGGTCCTGCTTGAGGGCGGCCGCCACGTCCTTCAGCGACTTGTAGGGCGAGTCCTTCTTGACGATGATGGCGCCGTAATCGGCCCCCAGCGCGGCCAGCCAGCGCACGTCGCTCACGCCATACTTGCCGAACTTGCCCTGGGCGAGGTTGAGCAGCGAGCCGCTGGAAAACGCCACGATCGTGCCCGGCTCTCCAGGGCGTTGGGCCACCACGGCGTTGTACGCCACGGCGCCGATGCCGCCCGGCATGTAGGTCACACGCATCGGGTCGCTGCTCAGCTTGTTGTCCTGCAGCATGGTCTGGGCCATCTTGCAGGTGAGGTCGAATCCACCGCCGGGCTTGGCCGGGGCAATGCACTCGCTCTTGTCCAGGGGGCCGGCGCTGGCCACGGTGGCAGCCAGGGGCAACAGGGCCGCGCAGGTCAGCACGGCGCGAACGGTCAGGGGCAATTTCATGGGCAGGCTCCTCGGGTCTCGTCGGTGGGTCTTGTCGTACAGCCGTGCGCAAAGACCGGCTGCTGGGCATGAACTGTAGAAACCGGAGGCTTTCAACTGCCTTTCAATTCCGCCGGGGACAAACCCCAGGGTGCCAGCCCGCGTCGGGCAGGCGGCCGTCAGGCGCGGCCGGGATGGGGCCAGTGCAGCGTGACGGCAAAGGTGCCGCTGGCGCGCGCATCGATGTCGAGCGCACCGCCGTGGCGCTGGGCAATGCGCCGCGCAATCGCGAGGCCCAGGCCCGCGCCGCCCCGGCGGGCGCCCTGCCCGCGCACGAAGCGGCCGCCCTCACCGCCGCCGGCCTCGCCCGCCAGCTGACGGGACAGCGCCTCGGGCACCGGGTCGCCCTCGCTGATCACCGTGATGGACCAGCCTGGCACGGGCCCGGGCATCCACCGGGCGCTGGCTGTCACCGGCGTGCCGGCGTGGCCATAGCGCAGCGCGTTGTCCAGCAGGTTGGACAGCGCCTCGCGCCAGAGCGTGGCATCGCCCTGCGCAGGCAAGGCATCGGGCACCTCGACGCCCAGGTCGATGCGTCGCTGGCGTGCCCGGGTCAGGAGCGGGCGCACCGTCTGCCGCAGCAGCTCGGCCAGATCGAAGTCGGCCCAGTGCGGCTCGGTGGCATCGCTGCGGGCCAGGCTCAGCAACTGGTTGGTGCTGCGCGTGGCCGCGTCGATCTGCTCGACGATGGCCTGCAGGCTGTCGCGCAGCTCGGCGTCGCCGCTTGGGGGGTCAGGCAGCAGGCGCAACGCGTAGTCGGCCTGCGTGCGCAGCGTGGTCAGCGGCGTGCGCAACTGGTGCGAGGCGTCATCGAGAAACTGCCGCTGCTGGTCGGCCAGGGCCTGGCGGCGCGCCATCTGGGTGTTCACGGCCTGCACCAGCGGCTGCACCTCGCGCGGCAGGTCGGGCGCCTGCAGGGGCGACACATCGGCCGGATGCCGCTGGCGCACCCCGGCCTCCAGCCGTCCCAGCGGCCGCAGCACCCAGGACACCAGGGCCACCACCACGCCAACCAGCACCAGCAGGACCACCGCAGCGCGCAGCACACTGGTGCGCACGAACTGGGCGGCAAACTGCTCGCGCGAGCCCGCCTGCTCGGCCACCTGGATGACAACCGGCGTGTCAGGCCCTGTGGGGCCCTGCAGCTTGACCTGCGTGAGCAGCACGCCCATGCGCACCCGCTCGCCCAGGTACTCGGCATCCAAGAACTGCGGTGCGCCAGAACGCAGCGCCACGCCTTCCGGCAGCGGCAGGTCGAGGTTGCCCACCTCGACGAGCCCGTCACGCGAGGCCACGCGGAAATAGACATGCCCCGAGGCCGTCAGCTCCAGCAGCTCGAAGAGGCGATAGGGCAATTCGACCGCCAGCCCACCGGAGGCCGTCGAGATGTTGGCTTCGATGGCCTTGAGCGCCCCCCGAATGGATCGGTCGTAGGCGCTGTTGGCAGAAGCCAGCGCCTCGCGCTGCGTCAGCCACAGCTCGCCCGCGGAGATGAGCAGCATCAGCGGCAGCAGGCACAGCAGCAGCCGCTGGCGCAGGCTCATGGCCGGCTGACTGTCAGGCCGCCATTTCCAGCGCATAGCCCAGGCCGCGGTAGGTGACGATGGCCAGGCCCGTGCCCTCCAGCCGCTTGCGCAGCCGGTGCACCAGCACCTCGATCACGTCGGGCAGCACGTCGTCTTCGTCGGAAAACACCCGCGCAATGATCTGCGCCTTGGACATCGGCTCGCCCGTGCGCTGGATCAGGGCGCGCAGCACCGCGTGCTCGCGCGGCGACAGGTGCAGCGGCGCCTCGCTCAGCGAGAACTGCCGGCTGACGGTGTCGTACTGCAGCGGGCCGCAGGCCAGCCGGGGGTTGTCGGCCCCGCGGGCGCGGCGCACCAGCGCCATCAGGCGCGCTTCCAGCTCTTCCAGCGCGAACGGCTTGGCCAGGAAATCGTCGGCCCCCTGGTTGAGCGCCTGCACGCGCTCGGCCAGCGAGTCGCGCGCCGTGAGAATCAGCACCGGCAGCCGCCGGTCGCGGGCGCGCAGGCGCTGCAACAGCTGCCGCCCCGTCAGCCCCGGCAGGCCGAGGTCGAGAATCAGCGCGTCGTAGTCGGTGTCGTCGAGCGCGCGCTCGGCCAGTTGCCCATCGTCCACCCAGTCCACCTGGGTGCCGGACCGGGCGAGCGCCTTCGACAGCCACTCGCCCAGGGCATGCTCGTCTTCGGCCAGCAGCACGCGCATCGCGACCGCGTCCGTCTTCAGCGGGCGCGACGGGCCGCCACGGCCTGCGACAGCACCTCGAGCACCTTCTCGGAATCATCCCAGCCGATGCAGGCGTCGGTGATGGACTGGCCGTGGCACAGCTTGGCCGGGTCGTCCTTGCCCGGGGTGAACTTCTGGGCGCCGGCCACAAGGTGGCTTTCGACCATCACGCCGAACACCTGGTGCGAGCCACCGCGGATCTGGCCGGCGATGTCCTCGGCCACCAGCACCTGACGCTCGTGCTGCTTGGAGCTGTTGGCGTGCGAGAAGTCGACCATCAGCGACGGGCGCAGCTTGGCGGCTTCCAGGTCCTTGCAGGCGGCGGCCACGCTGGCGGCGTCGTAGTTCGGGGCCTTGCCACCGCGCAGGATCACGTGGCAGTCGGGGTTGCCGGCGGTCTCGACGATGGCGACCTGGCCGTTCTTGTGCACCGACAGGAAGTGGTGCGGGCGGGCCGCGGCCTGGATGGCGTCGGTGGCGATCTTGATGTTGCCGTCGGTGCCATTCTTGAAGCCGATCGGAGCCGAGATGCCCGACGACAGCTCGCGGTGCACCTGGCTTTCGGTGGTGCGCGCGCCGATGGCGCCCCAGCTGATCAGGTCACCGATGTACTGCGGCGAGATCACGTCGAGGAACTCGCTGGCCGCCGGCATGCCCAGGCGGTTGATCTCGACCAGCAGCTGGCGCGCGATGCGCAGGCCTTCGTCGATCTTGAACGACTCGTCCATGTACGGGTCGTTGATCAGGCCCTTCCAGCCCACCGTGGTGCGCGGCTTCTCGAAGTACACGCGCATCACGACTTCCAGCGTGTCGGCGTACTTTTCGCGCAGCGGCAGCAGCTTGCGTGCGTACTCCACCGCGGCGGCCGGATCGTGGATCGAGCACGGGCCGATGATGACCAGCAGGCGATCGTCACGACCGTGGATGATGTCGCCGATCGTGCGACGCGTGTCGGACACCAGGGTCTCGACCGGCGTGCCGGAGATCGGGAAGAAGCGGATCAGGTGCTCGGGGGGGGGCAGCGGGGTCACGTTCTTGACGCGTTGATCATCTGTTTTCGACGTGGCATCGGCGGGCGGGACCCAGCCGGCGGCGGCGCTGGTGGAGGCATTCATCGGACTTCTTCCTTCGGGCTGATCGGGGGTAAGGCGGGCAGAGCAAAAAAAAACCGCCGGTGAGGACCGGCGGTTTCGTCAGGATTCGGTGTGGTTCGCTCAGCAGCTTCCCACTCCTGCGCCGGTGTGTGGCGGGAGTTCAAAGAAGTACCAGTAAAAGCGGACCGTGTTCATGCCCATCAATGTAGCACGACCCCTCGGGGGGAAGGCAAGCAGTTTTTATCGGCGGGGCACTGCAGAGTGATCCGACCTGTTCATTCTGACCGGAGCATGCACCATGGCGCGGCTCGGGCACGCCACTTCGGTGCGCGGGACGGGGCCGGCGACATGGCATGGAACTCGCATTGGATGCGACACCGAAACCTGACCACTCGGTCAACTTCCTGGCCACGCCATGAATGCACCAGAGATGCTCACCACGCTGAGCCCGTCGCCCCGGCCCGCCTACGGCCCACCCGCCGTGCAGATCCAGAACGCCAGCGTCGTCTACCCCGCGGCCGACGCGCCGGTGCGCGCGCTGCATGAGGTCAACCTCGACATCCGGCAGGGCGAGTTCATCTCGCTGATCGGCCCCTCGGGCTGCGGCAAGACCACGCTGCTGCGCGTCATCGCCGACCTCGAGCCCATCACCGCCGGCACCGTGCTGGTCAACGGCCTGAGCCCGCACGATGCCCGCCTTGCACGGGCCTATGGCTATGTGTTCCAGGCCCCGGCCCTGCTGCCCTGGCGCACCGTGTTGTCCAACGTCATGCTGCCACTGGAGATCCAGGGACGCCTGCCCGAGGCCGCGCGCGAGATCGCCCGCGAGCAGCTTGCCCGCGTCGGCCTGGCCCAGTTCGAGAAGAAGTATCCGTGGCAGCTTTCGGGCGGCATGCAGCAGCGCGTGTCGATTGCGCGTGCGTTGGGCTTTCAACCACGCCTGCTGATGATGGACGAGCCCTTCGGCGCGCTCGACGAGATCACGCGCGACGACCTCAACGTGCACCTGCAGGACCTGTGGCGCCGCGAGCAGCGCACCGTGGTCTTCGTGACCCACTCGATTGCCGAGGCGGTGTACCTGTCGAGTCGCATCGTGGTGATGTCGCCGCGGCCCGGGCGCATCGTCAAGGTGATCGACTCGCCGCTGCCGGCCGAGCGCACGCTGTCGCTGCGCGACACGCCCGAGTTCATGGCGCTGGCGCACGAGGTGCGCGAGGCGCTCGCCGATGGCCACAACTGAAAGCGCGGCGATGACCACCCCGACCGCCACCCTGCCCGCCGCTGCGCGCACGCGTCGGCCCGGCGCCCCCGAGCCCGCGCTGAGCTGGGGCGCACGCACGGGCCCGGTCCTCGCCGTGACGCTGGCCGTGCTCGTACTCTGGTACCTCGCGGCCATCGCGCTCAACGCCCACGGTGCGATCGAGCGGGTGCTGGGCGGCCCCGATGGCGCCTGGTCGGCCACGCAGTTGGTGCAGACCACCTGGGCCATGCAGCGCCCCATCCTGCCCGTGCCTCACCAGATTGGGCTCGACATCTGGCACAGCGTGCGCGACTGGCCGATCGACAGCCCCCGCAACCTGCTGCTGCACGCTCGCACCACGGCCGAGGCCACGCTGCTGGGCTTCGGCCTCGGCACGGCGCTGGGCCTGCTGCTGGCCATCGGCATCGTGCATGCCCGCACGCTCGAGAAGGCCCTGCTGCCGTGGATCGTGGCCTCGCAGACAGTGCCGGTGCTGGCCATCGCGCCCATCGTGCTGGTGGTGCTGGGCAGCCTGGGCTTCACCGGCACGCTGCCCAAGGCGGTGATCGCGATGTACCTGTGCTTCTTCCCCGTCACGGTGGCCATGGTGCAGGGCCTGCGCTCGCCGCAGCGCATCGAGACCGAGCTGTTCCATACCTACGCAGCCAGCCGGTGGCAGGCACTGTGGGCGCTGCGCCTGCCGGCCTCCCTGCCGCACCTGTTTCCCGCGTTGCGCGTGGCCATCGCGGCCGGGTTGGTCGGCGCCATCGTGGCCGAGCTGCCCACCGGGGCGCAGGCGGGCCTGGGTGCGCGCCTGCTGACCAGCTCGTACTACGGCAACACCGTGCAGATCTGGTCCGCGCTGCTGATGTCGGCGGTGCTGGGCCTGGCCCTCACCGCGCTGGTCGGGCTGCTGGAGCGCGCCGTGCTGCGCCGCCACAGCCCGACCGCACAAGGAAAGCTCAAATCATGAGCCACCCCATTGCTTCCCTGTCCGGCGCACGCGTGCGTCCCGATGCGCCGGGCGCGCTCCTCGCCGTGCTGGCCCTGGCGCTGCTGCTGCTGTCCCTGCCCTACCCGGCCCTGCAACTCGCGGGTGAAGACGGCTTCACGTTGAACCCCCTGGCCTGGTGGGCCGTGCAGGCGGTGGCCCCCGGCTGGGTGGCGTGGGGCACCGGGCTGGCCACCGGCGTGGCCGCGTTGCTTGCCTTGCGGGCCACGCCAGGCCGCGCCGCCACGCTGGCGCTCACGCTGCTGACGCTGGCGGCCCTCGGCGGCCTGATCGCACTGACGCCCACCGAAGAGCAAGGCGCAGTAGGCAGCGGCTTCTGGCTGTGCACCGGCGCGGTCGCGCTGCTGGCCCTCGTCACCGTGGCCCGCGTGTCGGCCCTGCCGCTGCCCCGCGGGCTGGATGCCGCCAGCGCCCTGCTGTTCGGCCTGTGGGTGCTGCTGTTCTGGGAACTGCTGACCACCGCCTTTGCCGTGCCCCGCGTGCTGCTGCCGCCGCCGTCGTCGGTCGCGGTGGCGCTGTGGACACACGCGGCCACACTGCGCGACGACCTGGTGCAGACCGTCGGCAAGGCCGTGTTGATCGGCTACGTGCTGGGCTGCGGCCTGGGCGTGGGCGTCGGCATTGCGATCGACCGGCTGCCCTTTCTGCAACGGGGCCTGCTGCCGGTGGCCTCGCTGACCAGCACGGTGCCGCTGGTGGGCGTGGCGCCCATTGCGGTGATGTGGTTCGGCTTCGACTGGCCCTCCAAGGCGGCCGTGGTCGTGCTGATGACCTTCTTTCCCGCACTCATCGGCACGCTGGCCGGGCTGGCTGCGGCCGGCAAGCTCGAGCGCGAGCTGATGTTCTCCTACGCCGCCAGCGACCGCCGCACGCTGCTCGACCTGCGCCTGCCGGTGGCTCTGCCCTTCATCTTCAACGCGCTGAAAGTCAACGCCACGCTGGCCCTGATCGGCGCCATCGTCGCCGAGTTCTTCGGCTCGCCCACGGTGGGCCTGGGCTTTCGCATCTCGACCGAGGCCTCGCGCATGAACATGCCGCTGGTGTGGGCCACCATCGTGGTCGCCAGTGCGGTCGGCATGCTGGCCTATGCGCTGCTGGGCCGGCTCGAGCGCCGCGTCAACTTCTGGCATCCGGCCATCCGCGCCGCAGCCTGAACCCGTTCGTCTTCCCCACGTGTCTCCCTTCCCATCCCACAGGAGCCTTTCGATGAACCGTTCGCTGTCTTCCACGATCCGCCTGGCCCTGCTGTCGGCCGCTGCGGCGCTCAGCCTGGGCGCGCAGGCCGCTGAAAAGGTCACGCTGCAGTTGAAGTGGGTGCCCCAGGCCCAGTTCGCCGGCTACTACGTTGCCCAGGCCAAGGGCTATTACAAGGACGCCGGGCTCGACGTCACCATCAAGCCGGGCGGCACCGACGTCTCGCCCGTGCAGGTGCTGGCCGGCAAGTCGGCCGACGTGATCGTGAACTGGATGCCGGATGCGCTGGCTGCGCGCGAAGCGGGCGTGCCGCTGGTCAACATCGCGCAGGTCTTCGACAAGTCGGGCCTGATGCTGACCTGCAAGAAGGCCAGCGGCGTGAGCGCACCAAAAGACCTCAAGGGCAAGACGCTGGGTGTCTGGTATGGCGGCAACGAGTACCCCTTCCTGAGCTGGATGGGCAAGCTGAACCTGAAGCCCGGCAAGGACATCACCATCCTCAAGCAGGGCTTCAACGTCGACCCGCTGCTGCAGAACCAGGCCGCCTGCATCTCGACCATGATCTACAACGAGTACTGGCAGGTGGTCGATGCCGGCGTGAAGGAGTCCGACCTGGTCACCTTCTTCTACCAGGACCAGGGCGTGGCCTCGCTCGAAGACGGCCTGTACGTGCTGGCGCCCAACCTGCGTGACAAGGCCTTCGTCGCCAAGATGGCCAAGTTCCTGAAGGCCAGCTTCAAGGGCTGGAACGACGCGGTGAAGAACCCCGAAGAGGCCGCCAAGATCGTGGTGGCCAACGACACCTCCGGCAGCGCGAGCCTGGCCGTGCAGAAGCGCCAGATGGAGAACGTGGCCAAGCTCATCAGCAACGCCAACACGCCCAAGATCGGCTACCTGGACCCGGCCGCCTACGAGCGCACGATCAAGGTACTGATGGCCGGCGGCAGCGACCCCATCATCAAGAAGGACCCGGGCAAGGCCGCCATGACCCACCTGGTGTGGGAGCAGGCCGCAAAATGACGGCATGAGCAGCAGCGGCCCCTCCAGCAAGAAGCAGATCCGTCAGGCCAACGAGTCGACCATCCTGCGCGCCGCCGAGCGGGTGTTCGCCCGCGCGGGCTTCGAGGGCGCGACGATGGCCGACATCGCCGAAGAAGCCGGCCTGCCCAAGGCCAACCTGCACTACTACTTCGGCAACAAGCGCGAGCTGTACCGCGCCGTGCTGGATGCCGTGCTGCACGACTGGCTGGCGCCGCTGACCTGCGTCACCCCCGAGGCCGACCCGCGGGCGGCCCTGAGCGAATACATCCGCCGCAAGATGGCCCTGGCCGCCGAGCGACCGGATGCCTCGCGCGTGTTCGCCAACGAGTTGCTGCACGGCGCGCCCGTGGTGCTCGACCTGCTGCGCACCGACCTGCGTCAGCAGGTGCTGGACAAGGCGGCCGTGGTGGACGGCTGGATGGCCGCCGGCCGCATGGCCCGCGTTGACAGCGTCCACCTCTTCTTCTCGATCTGGGCCACCACCCAGACCTACGCTGACTTCGACGTGCAGATCCGCGCGGTGCTGGGCAAGGACAGGCTGACCGCGCGCGACCGCCAGCGGGCCTGCGACCACGTCGAGGCCCTGATCCTGCGCGGCTGCGGCCTGGCTGGCTAGAATGCGGGCCCGTTCCCGAACCGCCTTTCCCCCTCTGGTCTCGCACGATGGATTGCCAGCGCTGTGGCGCCTGTTGCGCCCACTACCGTGTGTCCTTCTACTGGGCTGAAGCCGACGATGCCCCGGGCGGCCATGTGCCCGTCGGCCTGACCGAACCGGTTTCCCCGCTGATGCGCTGCATGGCCGGCACGAACCACCGCTCTCCGCACTGTGGCGCGCTGCAAGGCCAGGTGGGCCAGCAGGTCGGATGCCGTATCTACGCCGACCGCCCCACGCCGTGCCGCGAAGTCCAGCCGGGCGACCCGCAGTGCCTGAAGGCACGCGCCGCCCACGGGCTCACGGACTGAGCCTGCCAGGCTCAGCTTCAGCCGACCACGCCCGCGCGATCCAGCATCGCGTGCATCAGCACGTTGCAGCCCGCCTCCAGGTGGGCCGGGTCGGCGTCCTCAATCTCGTTGTGACTGATGCCGTCCTTGCACGGCACGAACACCATGCCGGCCGGCGCCAGGCGCGCCACGTACACGGCGTCGTGTCCCGCGCCGGACACACACGGCATGCTGCTGTAGCCCAGCTGGGCGGCAGCCTCGCGCACCGCCTGCACGCACCCCGCCTCGAACGGCACGGCCGGGTAGTGCGAGACCTCCCGGATGTCGACCTGCAGGCCGGTCTCGGCGGCCACACGGGCTGCGTAGGCGCGGATCTCAGCATCCATCTGGTCCAGCAGCTCGTTGCTCACGTTGCGCAGGTCCATCGAAAACGTCACGCGCCCGGGGATCACGTTGCGGCTGTTCGGGTGCACCTGCACCATGCCTACCGTGCCGCGTCCGTGGGGCTGGTGGCGCATCGCCACGGCCACCACCTCCTGCATGATCCGCGTGGCCGCCTGCAAGGCATCGCGCCGCAGGCCCATGGGCGTCGGGCCGGCATGCGCCTCCATGCCCGTCACCGTGCAGTCATACCAGCGAATGCCCAGCACCGCCTCCACCACGCCGATGGTGATGCCGTGGTCCTCCAGCACCGGCCCCTGCTCGATGTGGGCCTCGAAGTAGGCGCCCACCGGATGCTGCCCCGGCACTTCGTCGCCGATGTAGCCGATGCGCTGCAGCTCGTCCTTCACCGTGAGGCCGTCGACATCCTTCGCGGCATAAGCGTGTTCCAGCGAAAAGGCCTTGGCAAACACGCCCGAGCCCATCATCACCGGCACGAAGCGCGAGCCTTCCTCGTTGGTCCAGAACGCCACCTCGATCGGGGCCTCGGTTTCGATGCCGGCGTCGTTCAGCGTGCGCACCACCTCCAGCCCGGCCAGCACGCCATAGTTGCCATCGAACTTGCCGCCCGTGGGCTGGGTGTCGATGTGGCTCCCCGTCATGACGGGTGGCAGCGCATTGTTGCGCCCGGGGCGGCGCATGAAGACGTTGCCGATCTGGTCGACCGTGACGCTCATGCCAGCCTCGCGGGCCCAGCCGACCACCAGGTCTCGGCCCTGGCGGTCCAGGTCGGTCAGGGCCAGTCGGCAGACGCCGCCCTTGGCGGTGCTGCCGATCTGCGCCAGCGTCATCAGCGCGTCCCACAAGCGGGTGCCGTTGACGCGCAGGGCGCGCACGTCGCGTGCCTCGGTGGTGAGGGTGCTCATGGGGTGTCCTTTCAATGCATTCGGTTCAGGCGCTGCGCGCCACCGCGGTGGGCGCCTGCAGCGCCGCCTTGCGCGACAGCGCGTCGAACACCGGCCCGAACGGCGGGCGCTTGACGTAACGGCCCTGACCGGGCTCGGCGCGCAGGTCACCCTGCACGTACACCAGCCGGCCGCCGCTCAGCGTGTGGGTCGGGATGCCCGTCACCGTGCGCCCTTCGAAGATGTTGTGGTCGCCCTTCGAGTGCTGGGTGGCCACTGACAGCGTCTTGGTGCCGGCCGGGTCCCAGACGACCAGGTCGGCATCGGCGCCCTCGACCACGCAGCCCTTGCGCGGATAGATGTTGAACAGCCTGGCCGCGTTGGCCGAGGTCACCGCCACGAACTCCGAAGGCGTCAGGCGCCCGGTGTTCACGCCCTCGTCCCAGATCACGGCCAGCCGCTCCTCGATGCCGCCGGTGCCGTTCGGGATCTTGCTGAAGTCCAGCCGGCCCGCCGCCTTCTGCGCCGCACAGAAGGTGCAGTGGTCGGTCGCCGTGGTGTGCAGGTGGCCGGCCTGCAGACCGCGCCACAGGGCAGCCTGGTGCTCGCGCGCGCGGAAGGGGGGGCTCATCACGTGCGCCGCCGCCACGGCGAAGTCGGGGTGGCGGTACACGCTGTCGTCCACCACCAGGTGGCCGGCCAGCACCTCGCCATACACACGCTGGCCGCGGGCCCGCGCACGCGCAATGGCCTCGGCCGACTCGGCACATGACACGTGCACCACATAGATCGGCACGTTGAGCACATCCGCAATGGCGATGGCGCGCTGGGCCGCCTCGGCCTCCACCGCGGGTGGCCGCGACAGCGGGTGCCCCTCCGGCCCGGTGATGCCCTTGGCCTTCATCTCCTGCTGCAGCAGGAAGACCAGTTCGCCGTTCTCGGCATGCACGGTCGGCATCGCGCCCAGCTCCAGCGCGCGACGGAAGCTGTTCACCAGCGTCTCGTCGTCGGCCATGATGGCGTTCTTGTACGCCATGAAGTGCTTGAAGCTGTTGACGCCCTCCTCGTGCACCAGCGTGCCCATGTCGGCGCGCACGGACTCGTCCCACCACGTGATCGCCACGTGAAAGCTGTAGTCCGCCGCGGCCTTCTCCGCCCAGCCTCGCCACATGCGGTAGGCGTCCATCAGCGGCTGCTGGGGGTCGGGGATCACGAAGTCGATGATGCTCGTGGTGCCCCCGGCCAGCCCGGCCGCCGTGCCCGTGTAGAAGTCATCGGCCGTCACCGTGCCCATGAAGGGCAGCTGCATGTGGGTGTGCGGGTCGATGCCCCCGGGCATCACGTACTGCCCGCCCGCATCCACCACGGTGGCGCCGGGCGGGGCAGCAAGGTCTGCGCCGACGGCCTGGATGCGGCCGTCGACACACAGCACATCGGCCCGCTGTTCGCGGTCCGCGTTGACCACGGTGCCGCCCCGGATCAGGACGGCGCTGGCGGTGTCGCTCATGGTGTGCTCCTTGCGAAAGGGTGAATCAGGCCAGGCGCGATCAGGCCGTCGCCGCCATCGGGTTGTTCGGGTGGGCCGTCCAGTTCAGCGGCTCGGCCTTCACCGGCTCCCCCGTGCGCTGGTCGATCTCGCCCGGCACCAGGTGGCGCAGCGTGATGCACTCCTCCACCGGGCAGACCGACACGCACAGGTTGCAGCCCACGCACTCCTCTTCCTTGACCTCGAAGTGGCGCACGCCATCCTTGATCGCGGTGATGGCCTGGTGCGAGGTGTCTTCGCACACCACATGGCAGCGCCCGCACGAGATGCACTTGTCCTGGTCGATCACCGCCTTGGACACGTGGTTCAGGTTCAGGAACTTCCAGTCGCTCACCGTCGGCACGGCACGCCCCACCAGCTCATCGAGTGAGCGGATGCCCATCTCGTCCATGTAGTTGCTCAGGCCATCGGTCAGGTCCTGCACGATCTTGAAGCCGTGCACCATGGCCGCCGTGCACACCTGCACCGTGCCGGCGCCCAGGGCGATGAAATCCAGCGCATCACGCCAGGTGCTCACGCCGCCGATGCCCGAGATCGGCAGGCCGCGCGTTTCCGGCGTGCGCGCGATCTCGGCCACCATGTTCAGCGCGATGGGCTTGACCGCCGGCCCACAGTAGCCACCGTGCGAGCCCATGCCCGCCGTGCTGGGCACCATGGTCAGCGTGGCCGGGTCCACCCCCATGATGGAGTTGATCGTGTTGATCAGCGACACCGCGTCGGCCCCGCCGCGCTTGGCCGCCTGCGAGGGCTGGCGGATGTCGGTGATGTTGGGCGTGAGCTTGACGATCACCGGCATGCGCGAGTACTGCTTGCACCACGCCGTCACCATCTCGATGTACTCGGGCACCTGGCCCACCGCCGCGCCCATGCCGCGCTCGCTCATGCCATGGGGGCAGCCGAAGTTCAGCTCGATGCCATCGGCCCCGGTGTCCTCCACCATGGGCAGGATGCGCTTCCACGAGGCCTCGTTGCACGGCACCATCAGCGAGACCACCATGGCCCGGTCCGGCCAGTCGCGCTTGACCTGGCGGATCTCGTCGAGGTTGACCTGCAGCGGCCGATCCGAGATCAGCTCGATGTTGTTGAAGCCCAGCACGCGCCGGTCGGGCGACAGCAGCGTGCTGTAGCGCGGCCCGCTGACGTTGACCACCGGCGGGTCCTCGCCCAGCGTCTTCCACACCACGCCGCCCCAGCCTGCTTCAAAGGCGCGGATGACGTTATAGGCCTTGTCGGTCGGCGGCGCCGAGGCCAGCCAGAACGGGTTCGGGCTGTGGATGCCCACGAAGTTGCTGCTCAGGTCTGCCATGTTCAGGCCTCCGCTTGGAAAGATGCGTGGATGCTCAGGGCGGCCTGCTTGCCGTCCTCGACCGCTTCGACTGTCAGGTCGCGTCCGCCGGCGCGGCAGTCGCCGCCCGCCCAGACGCCCGGCAGCGACGTGCGCCCGTGGCCGTCGACCGACAGGCGCCCCTCCTGCAGGACCAGCCCGGCGTCGACCCACGGCGCCGCTTCGAACAACTGGCCAATGGCCTTGAGCACCATGTCGGCCGCCAGGTCGACGTGCCGCCCGGTGGGCTGCACACGTCCATCTTGCGGAGCCTGCTCCTGAAAGCGCACCCCGGTCACGTGGCCGCCTTCACCCAGCAGCATTTCCGGCGCCAGCCAGTGGCGGATCGTCACGCCGCGCGTCTGCGCCCATTCCTGCTCCACGCGCGATGCCGACATCGCCTCGGGCCCGCGGCGGTACACCATCGTGACCTCGTCGGCGCCCAGCAGCCTGGCCTGCACGGCCGCGTCCACCGCCGTCATGCCCCCGCCGATCACCACCACGCGACGCCCCACCGGCAGCGTCGACAGGTCGGCCGTCTGGCGCAGCCGGGCGATGAAGGCCACCGCATCCTCGACCCCACTCAGTTCGGTCTCGCCGGGCAGCCCCAGCTGCCGCACGGCCCCGAGCCCCAACCCCAGGAAGACGGCGCTGTGCGTCTTGCGCAGTTCGTCCAGATCGGCCGCCGTGCGCAGCGCCCAGCCCGTGCGCACCGTGATCCCGCCGATGCTCAGCAGCCAGGCGATCTCGCGCTGCGCGAAGTCGCCCGCCGTCTTGTAGCTGGCCAGTCCGTACTCGTTGAGGCCGCCAGCCTTGTCGTGGGCGTCGTATACGGTCACGTCATGGCCCAGGCGGGCCAGCGTGTGCGCGCAGGCCAGGCCCGCGGGCCCGGCGCCCACCACGGCCACCTTGTGCCCGGTGGAGGGGGCACGCGTGAAGAGCGGTGCCACGCCGTCCTGCATCACCGCGTCCACGGCGTGGCGCTGCAGGCGGCCGATCTCGATGGGCTTGCCCTGCTGGGTGTTGCGCACGCAGACCTGCTCGCACAGCTCCTCGGTCGGACACACCCGCGCGCACATGCCACCCAGCGGGTTGGCCTCCAGAATGGTCTCCGCCGCACCGCGCAGGTTGCCATCGGCGATGCGATGGATGAAGGTCGGCACGTCGATCCCGGTCGGGCACGCCGTCTGGCACGGCGCATCGTGGCAGTACAGGCAGCGCTCGGCCTCGATCACCGCCTGCATCGGCGTCAACGGGGGCGTTTCGGCAGCGCCGAAGCGTTCGGCATAGGCGGTCGCTGGCAGACGACCGGCCTGGACATCGGGACAGGGGCTCGCGGACACGGGGGGCTCCTTTGACTCAACATCCTGACCAATTGGTCAGGTTCTTGGGTCAGGTGTATGCGCAAACCGTGCCAGGGCTCGTACGTGCTTTGCCGCCCTGTGTGCGTGGTTCCGATGCGGCCGGACGCACCGGTGTCGGGCACGTGACGCATCCGGCCATCCCTACGCCGCACCAACGCAGCGCGAGCGGTGCACCATCGCATCACCACCCAACGGGCGTGGTGCGTCCGCGGGCCATCGAAAGATGGCGCCGTTAGTCCTGAGTCCTGAGCCCTGAGCCCTGGCCGTCAACTCGACGCCCGACCTCTCACGTTCGACAGCCCGCCCGCCCCAGGCGCCGGCGGACCGCAACCGGCATGAAAAAAGGCGCTGCCGCCGGCAACGCCTTGTGCTCGGACCGGGAGGGCCCGGCCGTCGCGTCGGTCGCCGAAGCGACCGAGTACTCAGCCCTTGATCTGCTTGAGCAGTGTGTCCGCGTCGCTCACCGCGTAGCCACCGCCCTTCTCGTCGTTCAGCGCGGTCACCACACCATCCTTGACCAGCATCGAGTAGCGGCCCGAGCGAAGGCCCAATCCCTTGGCGGTCAGGTCCAGCACCAGGCCGGTCGCCTTGGCGAACTCGGCGCTGCCATCGGCCATGAAACGCACCTTGCCAGCGGCCTTCAGTTCACGGCCCCACGCGCCCATCACGAAGGCGTCGTTCACCGACACGCACCAGATCTCGTCCACGCCGGCGGCCTTGAATGCGTCTGCCTGTGCGATGTAGCCCGGCGCATGCTGCGCCGAACACGTCGGCGTGAAGGCCCCCGGGAGACCGAAGATGGCGACCGTCTTGCCGGCCGTTTCCTTCTGGACGTCGAAGGCGTTCGGGCCGAGACTGCAGCCGTTGCCCTCCACCTCGATGTACTCGAACAAGGTCGCGGCAGGCAGCTTGTCACCAACTTGGATCATGGGAAGGTCTCCGGAGAAAGAGGGTTGGAAATGAAAAAAACCGGCCGCCAGTATGACTGGCAGGCCGGTTTTCCGGGACGACACCAAGGTTTTGGCCCCGGTGTCGCCGGGGCGATCCCACCTTTCAGTGGGATCGTTTACAGGCGGTGATCAGATCGCCGGAGCCTTCTCGACCAGACGGGACACAACCCAGCTCTTGGTCTTCGACAGCGGACGGCTTTCCGTGATCTCGACGACGTCACCGAGCTTGAACTCGTTGTTTTCGTCGTGAGCGTGGTACTTGCGCGACTTGGCCACGATCTTGCCGTAGAGCTCGTGCTTCACACGACGCTCGACGAGCACGGTCACGGTCTTGTTGCGGGCGTCAGAGACGACCTTGCCAACCAGGCTGCGAACCACTTTGGTTTGAGCTTCCGTCATTGGGCGGCTCCTTCCTTCTTCTTCTGAGCCAGGATCGTCTTGGCGCGAGCGATGTCGCGACGAGTCTTGCCCAGAGCAGAGGTGTCGTTGAGCTGCTGGGTCCCACGCTGCATGCGCAGGTTGAAGTGGGCCTTCAGCAGGTCCTTGATTTCGGTTTCCAGTGCGGCCACATCCTTGGCGCGCAATTCAGAGGCTTTCGCCATATCTTTCTCCTTGCGCGTCAAATCAGATGCCGAACTCGCGACCGACGAAGGTCGTGCTCAGCGGCAGCTTGGCGGCAGCCAGCTTGAACGCTTCGCGTGCGAGTTGCTCGGGCACACCCTGGATCTCGTACAGCACCTTGCCGGGCTGAATTTCAGCCACGTAGTACTCCACGTTACCCTTGCCGTTACCCATACGGACTTCAGCCGGCTTGTTCGAGATCGGCTTGTCCGGGAAGATGCGGATGAAGATGCGGCCGCCACGCTTCACGTGACGCGAAATCGCACGACGAGCAGCTTCGATCTGACGAGCGGTGATGCGACCACGCTCAGTGGCCTTCAGGCCGAAATCGCCGAAGGACACATCGGCGCCACGGGTGGCGACACCCGTGTTACGGCCCTTGTGCTCCTTGCGGAACTTGCGACGGTTAGGTTGCAGCATGCTTATTCTCCTTTCGCTTCGGCAGCCGGGGCTGCCTTGCGAACGCGGGCACCGGCGCCAGCTGCGGCAGCCTTGTCGCTGCCATCGGCCGGAGCGCCATCAGCGCGCGGGGCACCACGGCCGGCACCACCACGCGGACCACGACGGTCGTTCGGGCGGTCGCCACGCGGGCCACGGCGGTTGCGACGGTCGTCTTCGCGGTCGTCACCCTTGAGCACCGGGGCTTCGCCATTGGCCAGGCGGTCACCACGGTAGACCCAGACCTTCACACCGATCACACCGTAGGTGGTGTGGGCTTCGGAGAAGCCATAGTCGATGTCGGCCTTGAGGGTGTGCAGAGGCACGCGGCCTTCGCGATACCACTCGGTACGGGCGATTTCGATGCCGTTCAGACGGCCGGCGGACATGATCTTGATGCCCTGGGCGCCCAGGCGCATCGCGTTCTGCATCGCACGCTTCATGGCGCGACGGAACATGATCCGCTTTTCCAGCTGCTGCGTGATCGAATCGGCGATCAGCTGAGCATCGACTTCAGGCTTGCGCACTTCTTCGATGTTCACCGAGACCGGGCAATTCAGACGCTTGGCCAGTTCGACCTTCAGGTTCTCGATGTCCTCGCCCTTCTTGCCGATCACCACGCCCGGACGTGCCGAGAAAATGGTGATGCGGGCGCTCTTGGCAGGACGCTCGATCAAGATGCGCGACACAGCCGCGTTCTTGAGCTTCTTCTTCAGGAATTCGCGGACTTCCAGGTCTTCAGCCAGCATCGAGGCGAAATTGCGATTGGTGGCGTACCAACGCGATGCCCAGTTGCGGGTGACGGCCAGGCGGAAGCCGGTCGGATGGATTTTCTGTCCCATGATCAGCCTCTCGCTCAGTTGCCCACGGTCACATAAATGTGGCAGGTCGGCTTGCTGATGCGGTTGCCACGGCCCTTTGCACGGGCGGTGAAACGCTTCAGCGTGGCGCCTTGCTCCACATAAATGGTCTTGACCTTCAGTTCGTCGATGTCAGCGCCGTCGTTGTGCTCGGCGTTGGCGATCGCAGATTCCAGTGCCTTCTTGATGATGCCGGCAGCCTTCTTCTGAGTGAACTCAAGGATGTTGAGGGCCTGATCGACCTTCTTGCCACGGATGAGATCGGCCACCAGTCGACCCTTGTCGACCGACAGACGAACGCCGCGAACGATTGCTTTCGTTTCCATCGCAGCTGCTCCTTATTTCTTGGCTTTCTTGTCGCCAGGGTGACCCTTGAACGTACGGGTCAGGGCGAACTCGCCGAGCTTGTGGCCGACCATCTGGTCCTGGATGTACACAGGCACGTGCTGCTTGCCGTTGTGCACAGCAATGGTCAGGCCGATGAACTCAGGCAGGATGGTCGAGCGACGCGACCAGGTCTTGACGGGCTTCTTGTCCTTGATGGACACAGCCTTCTCAACCTTGGCCAGCAGATGGTGATCCACGAAGGGACCCTTTTTCAGAGAACGAGCCATTTCAGCCTACCTCTTACTTCTTGCGACGCGAAACGATGAACGTCTGCGTGCGCTTATTGTTGCGGGTGCGGTAGCCCTTCGTCATCGTGTTCCACGGCGACACAGGGACCTGACCTTCACCAGTACGGCCCTCGCCACCACCGTGCGGGTGGTCGACAGGGTTCATGGCGACGCCACGCACGGTCGGGCGGATGCCCTTCCAGCGGATGGCACCGGCCTTGCCGTATTGACGCAGGCTGTGCTCTTCGTTGCTCACTTCACCGAGGGTGGCGCGGCATTCGATGTGCACCTTGCGGACTTCACCCGAGCGCAGACGGATCTGAGCGTAGGTGCCTTCCCGGGCCATCAGAACAGCCGAGGTGCCAGCCGAACGAGCGATCTGACCGCCCTTGCCAGGCAGCAGTTCGATGTTGTGGATGGTCGAGCCCACGGGGATGTTGCGGATGGGCAGCGTGTTGCCGGCCTTGATCGGGGCTTCCGAGCCGCTGATCACGGTGGCGCCGGCCTGCAGGCCGCGCGGGGCGATGATGTAGCGACGCTCGCCGTCGGCATAGCACACCAGAGCGATGTGAGCCGTGCGGTTCGGGTCGTACTCGATGCGCTCCACCTTTGCGGGGATGCCATCCTTGTTGCGCACGAAGTCGACCACGCGGTAGTGGTGCTTGTGACCACCGCCCTTGTGGCGCATCGTGATGCGACCGTTGTTGTTGCGGCCGGCGTTCTGCTTCTGGGGTTCCAGCAGCGAAGCTTCCGGCTTGCCCTTGTGGAGGTGCTTGTGCACCACCTTCACCACGCCACGGCGGCCGGGCGAGGTCGGTTTGACTTTGACGACAGCCATGATTACGCGGCCTCCCCGGAGAAGTTCAGCTCTTGACCGTCCTTCAGGGCCACGAAGGCCTTCTTGACGTGGTCACGACGGCCGACACGGCCACCGAAGCGCTTGGTCTTGCCCTTCTGGTTCAGGACTTGCACCGACTTCACTTCGACCTTGAACAGCAGCTCGACAGCGGCCTTGATCTCGGGCTTGGTGGCGTCGCGCAGCACCTTGAACATCACCTGGCCCCGTTCGGCAGCGCTGGTGGCCTTCTCCGACACGATCGGAGCGACCAGCACCTGCATCAGGCGGCCTTCATCGAATTTCAGAGTGCTCATGCGAACATCTCCTGCAGCTTGGCGATCGCGCCCTTGGTCACGAGGACCTTCTTGTAGAAGACCAGCGACAGGGGATCGGCGTAACGGGGCTCGACAACCAGCACGTTCGGCAGATTGCGCGAGGCCAGTGCCAGGTTGTCGTCGACGGTGTCGGCGATCACCAGCACGTGGTCCAGATTCAGGGCCTTCAGCTTGGCAGCGAGCAGCTTGGTCTTGGGGGCTTCGATCGAGATCGAGTCCACCACGGCCAGGCGGCCTTCACGGGCCAGCTGCGAGAAGATGGCGGCCATGCCGGCGCGGTACATCTTCTTGTTGACCTTGTGGGTGAAGTTTTCGTCCGGGCTGTTCGGGAAAATCCGACCACCCCCACGCCACAGCGGCGAGGACGACATACCGGCACGAGCGCGGCCCGTACCCTTTTGACGCCACGGCTTCTTCGTGGTGTGCTTGACCGTTTCACGGTCCTTCTGAGCACGGGTGCCTTGGCGGGCGTTGGCCTGGTAGGCCACCACGACCTGGTGCACCAGGGCTTCGTTGTATTCGCGACCGAACACGACGTCAGAGGCTTCCACCTTGGCGGTGGCCTGACCTTGTTCGTTCAGGAGCTCGAGCTGCGCCATCAGTTGGCTCCTTTCTTGAGCTTGACCTTCACGGCCGGACGCACGGTGACGAGGCCACCCTTTGCGCCGGGCACAGCACCCTTGACCAGCAGCAGTTGACGGGCTTCGTCAACGCGCACGATATCGAGGTTCTGCGTGGTCACAGTCTCGTCACCCATGTGACCAGACATGCGCTTGCCGGGGAACACGCGGCCCGGATCCTGGGCCATCGAGATGGAGCCCGGAACGTTGTGCGAACGCGAGTTACCGTGCGAGGCACGCTGCGAACCGAAGTTGTGGCGCTTGATGGTGCCAGCGAAGCCCTTACCGATCGAGGTGCCCTGCACGTCAACCAGTTGACCGGCTGCGAACAGCGCGGTGGGAGCGATCGTGGTGCCAGCCTTGTACTCGGCAGCGACTTCGGGGGCGACGCGGAATTCCTTGACGAATTCACCGGCTTCGACACCCGCCTTGGCCAGGTGACCAGCTTCAGGCTTGGTCACGCGCGATGCCTTGCGGGCACCGAACACCACCTGGAGGGCGGTGTAGCCGTCGGTCTCAACGGTTTTGACCTGAGCCACGCGGTTGTTGGACACATCCAGCACCGTCACGGGCACGGCGTCGCCGTCGTCCGTGTAGATGCGCATCATGCCCACCTTGCGGCCCAGCAATCCGAGGCGATTGCTAAGACTCATGGTTTTTCTCCAGCCCCACATGGGGGCCTTTTACACATACCCGACAACGATTGGCCGGGCTGACTGGGGTGGTGGCCGCCAGGCGACCACCGTCGAGTTTCCACACCGCTCGGACTGCTCGCCACCCTCCGAAAGACGGCAACGCGCAACCCGCCCAATGCGGGAAAGCCCACGACTATATCAAACGCTGCATTTCCGTGCAAGCGGCGCGTGACGCGCACCGCCACTGCCCTGCCGGAAAAGAGAAAAGGCCTCCGAAGAGGCCTTTGCGTCGGGACACCTGCTGCCAAAGGCCTCAGGTGTCAGCCACATCACTGCAGCTTGATTTCGACGTCCACGCCAGCGGGCAGGTCCAACTTCATCAGGGCGTCAACCGTCTTGTCGGTCGGGTCGACGATGTCCATCAGACGCTGGTGCGTGCGGATTTCGAACTGGTCGCGCGACGTCTTGTTGACGTGCGGCGAACGCAGGATGTCGAAGCGCTGCAGGCGGGTCGGCAGGGGCACGGGGCCCTTGACGATGGCGCCGGTACGCTTGGCGGTTTCGACGATTTCAGCCGACGACTGGTCGATCAGCTTGTAATCGAAGGCCTTCAGGCGGATGCGGATCTTCTGTTGTGCCATGACACACTTCCTTCAATCAAAAGAACGATGACGTCCGCCCGCCGAGAACGGCAAGGCGGACAGGTGTCATGTCGATTACTCGATGATCTTGGCAACCACGCCGGCGCCGACGGTACGACCGCCTTCACGGATGGCGAAGCGCAGACCTTCTTCCATGGCGATCGGGGCGATCAGCTTGACGGTGATCGACACGTTGTCACCCGGCATGACCATTTCCTTGTCGGCCGGCAGCTCGATGGAGCCGGTGACGTCGGTCGTGCGGAAGTAGAACTGCGGACGGTAGTTGTTGAAGAACGGGGTGTGACGGCCGCCTTCGTCCTTCGACAGGACGTACACCTCACCGGTGAAGTGGGTGTGGGGCTTGATCGAACCCGGCTTGCACAGCACCTGGCCGCGCTCGACGTCTTCACGCTTGGTGCCGCGCAGCAGGATGCCGACGTTGTCGCCAGCCTGACCCTGGTCCAGCAGCTTGCGGAACATTTCCACGCCCGTGCAGGTGGTCTTCTGGGTGGCCTTGATGCCGACGATTTCGATTTCTTCGCCGACCTTGACCACGCCGCGCTCGATACGGCCGGTCACCACGGTGCCGCGACCCGAGATCGAGAACACGTCTTCCACAGGCATCAGGAAGGTGCCGTCCACGGCGCGCTCAGGCGTCGGGATGTAGCTGTCCAGCGCGTCGGCCAGGGCCATGATGGCCTGCTCGCCCAGCTCGCCGGTGTCGCCTTCCAGGGCCAGCTTGGCCGAACCCTTGATGATCGGGGTGTCGTCGCCGGGGAAGTCGTACTTGGACAGCAGCTCGCGCACTTCCATTTCGACCAGCTCCAGCAGTTCGGCGTCGTCCACCATGTCAGCCTTGTTCAGGAAGACGATGATGTACGGCACGCCCACCTGGCGCGACAGCAGGATGTGTTCACGGGTCTGGGGCATCGGGCCGTCAGCGGCCGAGCACACCAGGATCGCGCCGTCCATCTGGGCGGCACCCGTGATCATGTTCTTGACGTAGTCGGCGTGACCCGGGCAGTCCACGTGAGCGTAGTGGCGGTTGGCCGTTTCGTACTCGACGTGCGCGGTGTTGATCGTGATGCCACGTGCCTTTTCTTCCGGAGCGGCGTCGATCTGGTCATAGGCCTTGGCCTGACCGCCGAACTTCTTCGACAGAACGGTCGTGATGGCAGCCGTCAGCGTGGTCTTGCCGTGGTCAACGTGACCAATGGTGCCCACGTTCACGTGCGGCTTGGTCCGTTCGAACTTTTCCTTTGCCATTTGTTTCTCCAAACAAAGAACAGTCGCCCATGCGGGTTTAAGGTTTCCGGCACAGGCCTGCCATGGGCAGCAGGCCCACCGCGATCACGCGGCGCCGAAGACCGGCTCAAAAGTGAGAGGCCCGGATGCTAGCACCCGGGCCTGTGCGCATCAAGAATTACTTGGCGCGTGCCGTGACGATGGCGTCAGCCACGTTCTTCGGGGCTTCCGAATAGTGCTTGAACTCCATCGTGTAGGTGGCGCGACCCTGGGTGGCCGAGCGCAGGCTGGTCGAGTAGCCGAACATTTCCGACAGCGGGACTTCGGCCTTGATGACCTTGCCGCCGCCGACCATGTCGTCCATGCCCTGGACCATGCCGCGACGCGAGGACAGGTCGCCCATCACGGTGCCGGCGTAGTCTTCAGGCGTCTCGACTTCCACGGCCATCATCGGCTCGAGGATCACGGGGTTGGCCTTGCGGCAACCTTCCTTGAAGCCCATCGAAGCGGCCATCTTGAAGGCGTTTTCGTTCGAGTCCACATCGTGATACGAACCGAAGGTCAGGGTGACCTTGACGTCGACCACGGGGTAGCCAGCCAGCACGCCCGAGGTCAGGGTGTCGATGACGCCCTTTTCCACCGCGGGGATGTACTCGCGGGGCACCACGCCGCCCTTGATGGCGTCGACGAATTCGAAGCCCTTGCCCGGCTCTTGCGGCTCGACGGTCAGCACGACGTGACCGTACTGGCCCTTGCCGCCCGACTGACGCACGAACTTGCCTTCGACGTCGGTGACCTTCTTGCGGATGGTCTCGCGGTAGGCAACCTGGGGCTTGCCCACGTTGGCTTCCACGCCGAATTCGCGCTTCATGCGGTCGACGATGATTTCCAGGTGGAGCTCGCCCATGCCGGCGATGATGGTCTGACCCGATTCTTCGTCCGTCTTCACGCGGAACGAGGGATCTTCAGCAGCCAGGCGCGACAGGGCGATGCCCATCTTTTCCTGGTCGGCCTTGGTCTTGGGTTCCACAGCCTGTGCGATCACGGGCTCGGGGAAGACCATCTTTTCCAGCGTGATGATGGCGTCCGGATCACACAGCGTTTCGCCGGTGGTCACGTCCTTCAGGCCCACGCAGGCAGCGATGTCACCGGCCAGAATTTCCTTGATTTCTTCACGCTCGTTGGCGTGCATCTGCAGGATACGGCCGATGCGCTCTTTCTTGCCCTTGATCGGGTTGAAGACCGAGTCGCCGGAGTTCAGCACGCCGGAGTACACGCGCACGAAGGTCAGCTGGCCGACGTACGGGTCGGTCATCAGCTTGAACGCCAGCGCCGAAAACTTCTCGCTGTCGTCGGCCTTGCGGGTGGTCGGCTGGTCGTCGTCGTCCGTGCCGCCCACGGGCGGGATGTCCACCGGCGAAGGCAGGTAGTCGATCACGGCGTCGAGCATGCGCTGCACGCCCTTGTTCTTGAAGGCGGTGCCGCACAGCATCGGTTGAATTTCAACGTTGATGGTGCGGGTGCGCAGCGCGAGCTTGATTTCCTCTTCGGAGAGTTCACCCTCCTCGAGGTACTTGTTCATCAGCTCTTCGGACGCTTCGGCCGCGGCTTCGATCATGTTCTCGCGCCACTTCTTGGCATCTTCCACCAGCTCGGCGGGGATGTCCTCGAAGGTGAACTTCATGCCTTGCGAGGCTTCGTCCCAGATGATGGCCTTCATCTTCAGGAGGTCGACGACGCCCTTGAAGTTTTCTTCCGCGCCGATGGGGATCACCACGGGCACGGGGTTGGCCTTCAGGCGGGTGCGCATCTGGTCATAGACCTTGAAGAAGTTCGCACCGGTGCGGTCCATCTTGTTGACGAACGCGAGGCGGGGCACCTTGTACTTGTTGGCCTGGCGCCAGACGGTTTCCGACTGGGGCTGCACGCCACCCACGGCGCAGTACACCATGCAGGCGCCGTCGAGCACGCGCATCGAGCGCTCGACTTCAATGGTGAAGTCGACGTGGCCCGGGGTGTCGATGATGTTGAAGCGGTGCTCCGGGTAGGACATGTCCATGCCCTTCCAGAAGCAGGTCGTCGCGGCCGACGTGATCGTGATGCCGCGCTCTTGTTCCTGCTCCATCCAGTCCATGGTGGCGGCACCTTCGTGCACTTCACCGATCTTGTGGTTCACACCGGTGTAGAACAGGATGCGCTCGGTCGTGGTGGTCTTGCCGGCGTCAATGTGGGCCGAGATACCGATATTGCGGTAGCGCTCGATCGGGGTCTTGCGTGCCATGTGGTCACTCCAGATTGGACAAAGCGCCGGCCGCGAATTTCGCAGGCCGGACGCTCGGTTTGCAGACAGGCTGCAGGTGGTGAATTAGAAGCGGAAGTGCGAGAAAGCCTTGTTGGCTTCGGCCATGCGGTGCACTTCGTCACGCTTCTTCATCGCGCCGCCGCGGCCTTCAGCGGCCTCCAGCAGCTCGTTGGCCAGGCGTTGGGCCATCGACTTCTCGGAACGCTTGCGCGACGATTCCTTCAGCCAGCGCATCGCCAGGGCGATACGACGGGCGGGACGAACTTCAACGGGAACCTGGTAGTTCGCACCACCCACGCGGCGGGACTTCACTTCCACCACGGGCTTGATGTTGTTCAGCGCGACAGAGAAGATTTCCAGCGGATCCTTGCCGGCCTTCTTTTCGACCTGTTCCAGGGCGCCATAGATGATGCGCTCTGCAACGGCCTTCTTGCCGGATTCCATGATCACGTTCATGAACTTGGACAGCTCGACCGAACCAAACTTCGGATCGGGCAGGATTTCACGCTTGGGTACTTCGCGACGACGAGGCATTTCGATTCCTTTCAATGCTTCAGTTGATGCGGGCCTTTGCCCCACATCCGGGATCTCATCAATGGTTCAGAGAGACCCCACTTACTCGGTGAGCGCCGGACCATCCGGACGACACCGCCACCTCGGCCATGCCAGCAGGGTGCCCCTTGCGGGTGACACACCGATGACGCAGACCGACTCTGCTGCTCAGGCCGATCAGGCCTTCTTCGGACGCTTGGCGCCGTACTTCGAGCGGGACTGCTTGCGGTCCTTGACGCCTTGCAGGTCAAGCGAACCACGCACGATGTGGTAGCGCACACCGGGCAAGTCCTTCACACGGCCGCCGCGCACGAGCACCACCGAGTGCTCTTGCAGGTTGTGGCCTTCACCGCCGATGTACGAGATGACCTCGAAACCGTTGGTCAGGCGCACCTTGGCAACCTTACGCAGAGCGGAGTTCGGCTTCTTGGGGGTCGTGGTGTACACGCGGGTGCACACACCACGGCGCTGCGGGCAGTTCTGCATCGCAGGCGACTTGGACTTCGTGACCTCGACCTGACGGCCATGGCGCACGAGCTGGTTGATCGTAGGCATTAGTTTGGTTCCCGTTGAAAAAACACTTGCATGACAGGCACTTGGCAGCAACTTGAACGAGCCGCTGCGGCGCCTGGGACAAGCACAAAACGGCCCTCACGCCCCGCATGCCAGGCACATCACGCCCCCGAAGGACTGCGTTGCCCGAACTTGCGCGGTCACGCGAAAGCCGAAAAGCCTTCCATTGTAGTAGCGCACCGCCGCGCTTGGCAAGCCGGCGGCGTGCAGGCGGCGCCGATCAGGCCGCTGCGGAGGTGGGTGGCAGCCCCCCAGCCATCGGGCCAACGGCGGCCTCGGTGGGCAAAACGACGTGGGGAGCGGCTCGCTCGGCCTTCAAGCGCCGGTACAGCGGAGGGTGGACGAGGCGCCATGCCAGCACGAGCGCCGCGGCCACGGCCAGGGCGAACAGAGCCATGAAACCCGCGTAGCCGAGCAGCGGTGCCAGGGGCCGCGCCACCCCGAGGAACACGGCCACGCTCCAGCCGGCTGCGCTGAAGGCGCCGGCACGGGCGGCGCGGGCGGCCACATGCGCCAGGGGCCGCGCTGCCCGACTCGGATCCAACAGGCTGGGGAGCACCACACGATGGAGGTAGAAGCCGTTGGCCGTCAGCAGCAGCACCACCGTGAGCTTGGCCATGAGCTTGGGTTTGGCCAGGATGGCCGCCCACGCGAACCCGGTGTCCACACCGATGATGGCCAGCCCGCTGAGCCACAAGCCGGCCAGCGCCCAGGCCACCGCGTGAGACGCCTTGCCGAGCAGCACGCCGTCGATCCGGCGACGGCCCAGCAAGGCGTAGTCCCCGAAGGCCACTGCCGCGGCCGCCGCCATCAAGGCGCCGAGATGTGCCAGCACCAAAAACATGCGGACGACTTCTTCCATCACTTCTCTCCCGATGTCTGTTTTTCCATGACAGACGCACTTTATGTGTCCGAAGACATGGATTTGTATGGTCTTTGTAAGGAATGTCGCGGTGAACACCCCCTCCGAAGAGCCGCATGCCCGGTGGCGCGTTACGTCCAAATGGCAGGTTTCCGTCCCCGACGTGGCGGCGGCAGGGGCGGTGGGGGGCCGTGCAGGCGGCAATTCGAGGGGAGACCCTGAGGTGACGGGAGAGGCGGCTCCCCACAATCGGTCGGAACGCATCACATCAGCGGCTGCCCCTGCAGCGGCACACCGACAAGGAGAGACTCATGCAATCGACACGCTGGCTGGCGGGTTTGGCGCTGGTTGCGCTGACACCTCTGGCGGCCCAGGCCACCACCGCCACCTTCGACTTCTACGGGAACGGACCGTTGCTGGAGCAGGCGTCGACCCTCCCCGTGTTCACCAACGGGGCGTTGTCGCTGGAGGTGGGCGCAAAAGCCAAGGGCACATCGGCTCAGGTGGTCCTGAGCAACACCGGGCTGGGGGTGGAAGGCGGCGCGTTTGCCAACAGCATCGAGAGCAACACGGGCGACGCCCTGACGCTGACCTTCAACCAGACGGTGAACCTGAGCGCCATTCAGCTCTCGTACTGGGACAAGGATGGTTGGCTCACCACCGGTGACCGCGCGACGTTGAGCTGGGGCGGCAACACGCTCACGCTGGGCACGGGCAGCCTTCAGGGCACCAGCGGCTGGGAATCGACGAGCTTCTCGCTGAGCGGCGTGGTGGGCAAGACCTTCACGCTGACAGCCACGGGAACGGGCACCCAGTTCCGCCTTGCTGGGCTGTCCGCGACACCGGCCGTGCCGGAGCCAGGCACGTGGGCCACGATGGGGCTGGGCCTGCTGGGCGTGGCCGCACTCGCGCAGCGCCGCCGCCGCAGCGCTGACTGAAGAGGGGCCGGCCGCGGGCTACGCGGCGGCCACAGAAACAAAGGGCCCACGCGGGCCCTTTGTTGTTTTGGGGACGCGCTTGCGGTCAGGCTGCAGGCGCGCGGTGTGGGTGAGTCAGCCTCGGCGCCGGGCCCATGCCGCGGTGCTGGTCCCGAGGCGCAGCCCCAGCCAGGTGGTGGCCGCCACAGCGGCGACGGCGGAGCCCTCTGCCAGCCAGGTGGGCAGACCTTGGGACAGCACGAGGTCATGCACCAGTCCCAGGCCGAACGGCAGACCGGCGACGAAGCCGGCCATGACGCCCAGCTTTTCTGCTTCCAGAGCGGTGCGTTCGCCTTGATGAGCAGAACCCGAACGAACACCAATCGATGAATGAGCCATGTTGAACCTCCTTCGGTCAAGCCATGGCCGCAGTCTAGAGGAAAACCCGCGGTTTTAGGTGAAAACCCTTGTAATCAAATGCATCAACCGCCGACATCGGCCGAGGAGCGCGCCAGGGGGGCGAGCAGCATGACGAGGTCCTCCTCGTTGAATTTCTCGGCCAGAGCGCCATCCTCACCGAGCACCGCCTCGGCCAGGACGGCCTTGCGCTGCTGCAGTGCCAGCATGCGTTCTTCGATGCTGCCCGCCACGACCAGGTGGTAGGCGGTGACGGGATCGGCCTGCCCCAGGCGGTGGGCGCGGTCGGTGGCCTGACGCACCACGGCGGGGTTCCACCAGGGGTCGAGGTGGATGACGGTGTCGGCCGCGGTGAGGTTGAGCCCCACCCCGCCAGCCTTGAGACTCAGCAGCATCACCGACACCTCGCGGGCCTGAAAACGGGCGACGGCCTCGGCGCGTCGGGTGGGCGGCATGTCTCCAGTCAGGGACAGCGCAGGGCACCCGAGTTCGTCGAGCAGGTCGGCGACGAGGCCCAGCATGGTCGTGAACTGCGAAAAGACCAGGATGCGCCGGCCGGCTTCAAGCAGGGCCGGTAGCTGCGCGCGCAACCAGTCGAGCTTGGCCCGGGGCGCGGTGCGGGGCAGCGGTGGCGCCCCGGGCACCAGGGCCGGATCACAGCAGACTTGCCGCAAGCGCAGCAGGGCATCGAGCACGGTCAGGTGGGCGCCTTGGAAACCATGGCGGTCCAGCGCGCGGCGCACGAGGTGGTCCGCGGCGACACGGACCGTTTCGTACAGACGGCGCTGCGCCCCTTCCAGCTCGACCGCCTGGATGACGTCGGTGCACGGGGGCAGTTCTGCGGCCACCTCGGCCTTGCGGCGGCGCAGGATGAAGGGCCGAACCCGGCCCGCCAGCAGCTGGGCGCGGACGGACTCGCCGTTCTTCTCGATGGGGTCTCGCCAGCGGCGCTGGAAGCTGCGCCAGTCGCCAAGGAATCCGGGCATCAGGAAGTCGAACTGGGCCCAGAGTTCACCGAGGTGGTTTTCCAGCGGCGTGCCGCTGAGGCAGAGTCGGTGCCGTGCGGGCACCTGGCGCACGGCGGCCGCGGCCCGGCTGCCGGCGTTCTTGACGGTCTGGGCCTCGTCCAGCACGAGCAGGTGCACGGGCAGCGCTTCGAACACGGCCGCGTCACGCCACAGCAGGGGGTAGGACGTGAGGATCAGGTCCGCGTGGGGCAAGCGCCCGGCATGCTGCTGCCGCTGCCCCCCGTGCCACAGGTGCACGCGCAGACCAGGCGCAACGCGGCGGGCCTCGGCCGCCCAGTTGAGCAGCAGCGAGGTGGGCGCGACCACCAGGGCGGGTCGGTCCAGCCGGCCGGCGGCGCGTTCCGTGAGGATGTGGGCGAGGGCCTGCGCCGTCTTGCCGAGGCCCATGTCGTCGGCCAGGATGCCGCCCAGGTTCTGCGCCCGCAGGTGCTGCAGCCATGCCAGGCCCTGCAGCTGGTAGGGGCGCAGCTCAAGCTGGAGGCCCGGCGGCGGTGCGACAGGCGGGGGACGTCCCGCCTCCCGCAAGCGCGCGGCAAGCCGGGCCAGACCGGCATCGCCCTGCAGCGCCCACTGGCCCACCGGGCCGGCACGCTCGGGCTGGCTCGCGGCCAGGCTGTCAGCCAGCGAGAGGAGGCGCGCCGCGTCCGCCGGATGCACGGCCAGCGACCCGGTGGCGGTGGCGGGGCGCTCCATCAACAGGTCGAGCAGCGTGGCGACGATGGCTTTCAAGGGCGCCGCGGGCGCCTCGATCTGCACACCACCGGGCGCACGCAATCGCACCAGACTCCGGGGGTCGATGTCGGCCAGTTGCCGGACGTCGAGCCAGCGCCGGTCACGACGCAACAGGTCGGCCAGCATGGGGGCCAGGTCGAGCACGCGGCCCGCCACCTCCACGCCCAGGCTCACGAGCCACGACCCCATGCCGCGCGGCGCACCCAGCCCGGTGGGCGCGGGCACTGCCGGCGGCAAGGGCTCGGCCGGCTCCCAGCTGACCGGCTCGCCGTCGGGGCTGCGCACCACCAGCCGCCAGGCCGACACGGGCGTGCTCTGATGGGCGAAGCCGGGGCGCACGACGACCTGCCAGCCCTCACGCTGAAGCACGGGCACCTGCTCGGCCCAGAAGTCGCCGAAGTCTTCCTCCTGAATCAGGCTCCAGAGGGGGCGCTCGGGGCCCCCCAGTTGCGCCGCGAGCGCCGGGGCACGCCATTGCAGGGCGTCGTGGGGCAGCGGGCGAAGGCCCAGGGTGCGCAGGCGGTCCAGCGCCTCGGCCTCGGCCTCGCGCTGACGGTGGAACGGCCGGTGCGCCCCCTCGGGCGTCGCGAATGCAGGGGCGGGGGACCTGGCCGGGCTCAGCACCGAGGGCGCCGCCGGGGCCGTCCAGACCAGTCCCTGCGGGTGGGTGTAGACCCAGTCTGCCCACGCCACGGTCACCTGCCCGCCACGCGGCCCGAAGGCGCCGATTGGCGTGAGGCCCAGCAGCCCGTCACCACGGCCCAGCGTCTGCAGGGTCAGGCGCGGCCGGAAGCGGACCCCTTCGTCGTCGACCATGGCTCAGGCTGGCGCACCGCGCCCGCTCACTTCGTGGCCGGCCTGCGGGTGCAGGCGCAGGTAGGCCAGCCCACCGGCCACACCCAGCCCACCGCACAGAAGAAAGGCCCAGCGGAAGTCGGCCAGCGCCAGCGTCGTCCTGTCGGACGCGGCCATGGCGAGGTTCAGGAGGCCCGCCGCCAGCGCCGTGCCCAGCATCGCGTTGATGGGATGCAACATGCTGGAGATGGTGGCGGCCGTGCCGCGCAAGCGGTCCTCGAGGTCGGCAAAGCTCAGCGTATTGAGGCTGGTGAACTGCATGGAGCGGGTCAGGCCGGCCAAGACCAGCAAGGGCAGCAGCAGCCACAGGGGGGTGTCCGGGCCGAGCAGGCTGCACGCCATGACGCTGGCGCCCAGGGCCACCCCATTGGCCACCAGCACCGGGCGGAACCCGAAGCGCCGCAGCACCGGCGTGGTCACACTCTTCATCGCCAGGTTGCCTGCGAAGTAGGCCATCACCAGGCTGCCGCTGGCCGCGGCGCTCCAGCCGAATCCGACCTGAAACAGCAGGGGCAGCAGGAAGGGCGTGGCCGCGATCGCCACCCGGCTGCAGGTGCCGGCCGACAGGCTGCACAGGGCAAACGTGGGCACGCGGAACACCGCGAGGTTCAGCAGGGGGCGCGGATGACGCTGCAGATGCCGCAGGGCCACGGCGCCGATGGCCAGGCCGACGGCGATGAGCGCCAGCGTCCACGCCCAGGGCAGCTGCTGCTGCGAGGCGACCTCGAGCCCGAGCATCACGCAGACCAGCGCCGCCCCGGTGAGCAACGCGCCGCGGTGATCGAAGGCGCCGGGCTCGCGGGCCCGCACATCCGGGATGTGACGCCGCACCAGCCAGACCCCGACCAGGCCGATCGGCAGGTTGATCCAGAAATTCCACCGCCAGTCCAGCCAGGCGGTGATGGCGCCCCCCAGCACCGGGCCGATCACCGGACCGATCAGGCCGGGCCAGGTGATGAGCGCAGTGGCCTCCAGCAGGTGGCGCTTTTCGGCCTGACGCAGCACGACCATGCGGCCCACGGGCATCATCAGCGCGCCCGCCCCGCCCTGCACCGCCCGGGCCACCAGAAAGCTCCCCACGCCGGGCGCCAGTGCGCACCCGACCGAGGCCAGCGTGAACAACGCGATCGCGCCACCCAGCACCACGCGCGCGCCAAAGCGCTCTGCCAGCCACGCGGCCACCGGAATGAGGGCCGCGTTGCACAGCAGGTAGACCGTGATGGCGGCACTCATCTCGACCGGCCGCACGCCGAAGGTCTGCGCCATCTGCGGCAACGAAGTCGTCAGGATGGCGCTGTCGAGCGTCTGCATGAAGAACGCGCTGGCCACGATGAGGGCGACCAGGCGCGTGTCACGCGGGAGGGGGGAGGGACGAAACCACATGGGGGATGCCGATGCTAGCAGCAGGCACAATCCAGGGCTGCGCCGAGGGGCGCCCATGCGCAGCAGGACCAGCATGTCGGACGACTACCAGATCGAGATCCCGCCCTCCTTCCAGGCCTTGCACACCGATGCACGAGGCCGGTTGACGGTGCCGCTGGCGACCTACCGCGCGCGCTACGAACTGTGCGAGGACCTGGCCCAGCACCTGACCGAGCACTGCCGCAGCGTCCACGTGGAGATCGGTGTGGACGAGCAGGAGGTCCTGCAGCGCTGCCACCTCGGTCTCGTCGGGCCTGATGCCGTCGTGGCAGAGAATGAAGCAGGCTGGGTCGTGACCCGGCTGGCCGAGTTGCTGGACTGGCCGGCGCCCTCCTTCCTGCCCGACGCCCCATGAAAAAAGCGCCAGCCCCCTTCGGGACTGGCGCTTTCATCTGAAGCGCACCCGGGATCACGCGGATCCCGGTGTCGGACTTCACTCGGCTGCGGTCTCGCCACCTTCGGCCGGGGCCGCGTCGGTGGTTTCCTCCAGCGCCGCCAGCTCCATCGCAGCGCGCTCCTGCGCTTCCTGCATGGCGATGGCGCGACGCTCGGTGTCGTCCATCTCTTCCTTGGCCTTGCGAGCCTGGTGGAAGGCCATGCCGGTGCCGGCGGGGATCAGGCGGCCCACGATGACGTTTTCCTTCAGGCCACGCAGCTCGTCGCGCTTGCCCATGATGGCAGCCTCGGTGAGCACGCGGGTCGTTTCCTGGAAGGAAGCGGCCGAGATGAAGGAGTCAGTCGACAGCGAAGCCTTGGTGATGCCCAGCAGCACATCGCTGTGCGTGGCGATCATCTTGCCTTCGGCACGCATGCGGTCGTTGGTGTCCAGCAGTTCCGAACGCTCGACCTGCTCACCGGCGATGTAGTGCGTGTCGCCCGGGTTGACGATCTGGACGCGGCGCAGCATCTGGCGAACGATCACCTGGATGTGCTTGTCGTTGATCTTCACGCCCTGCAGTCGGTAGACGTCCTGCACTTCGTCGACGATGTAGCGAGCCAGCTCTTCGATGCCCAGCAGACGCAGGATGTCCTGCGGATCGGCCGGGCCGTCGACGATGGATTCGCCCTTGTTGACCACCTGGCCTTCGTGCACCAGGATGTTCTTTTCCTTCGGAACCAGGTCTTCCCACACCTTGCCGTCCGGGTCGGTAATCTGCAGGCGAACCTTGCCCTTGGTTTCCTTGCCGAAGGACACCGTGCCGGTGATTTCAGCCAGGGCGCCCTTGTCCTTCGGAGAACGGGCTTCGAACAGCTCGGCCACACGCGGCAGACCGCCGGTGATGTCGCGGGTCTTCTGACCTTCGATGGGGATGCGCGCCAGCACTTCGCCCGGCGACAGATCCTGACCGTCGCGGATCTGGATCAGCGCGCCGACCTGGAAGCCGATGGTCACGGCGTGGTCGGTGCCCGGGATCTTCACTTCGGCGCCCGAGGCATCCAGCAGCTTGACCTGCGGACGCACGACCTTGGCGGCACCACGGCGCTTCGGGTCGATCACGACCAGGGTCGACAGACCGGTCACTTCGTCCACCTGCTTGGCCACGGTCACGCCTTCTTCGACGTTCTCGAACTTGGCCTGACCGGCGAACTCGGTGATGATCGGACGGGTCAGCGGATCCCAGTTGGCGAGCACGGTGCCCGCCTTGATGGTCTGGTCGGCCTTGACCGTCAGGATCGCGCCGTACGGCACCTTGTGACGCTCGCGCTCACGGCCGTGCGGGTCGGTGATCACGATTTCGCCCGAACGCGAAATCACGACCAGCTCGCCCTTGCCGTTGGTCACGTAGCGCATCGTGGCGTTGAAGCCGATGATGCCGTCCGACTTGGCTTCCACGCTCGAGGCGATGGCAGCGCGCGAAGCGGCACCACCGATGTGGAAGGTCCGCATGGTCAGCTGGGTACCCGGCTCACCGATGGACTGGGCGGCAATCACGCCGACCGCTTCACCGGAGTTCACCAGCCCACCGCGGCCCAGGTCGCGGCCATAGCACTTGGCGCACAGGCCGAAGCGCGTGGCGCAGGTCAGCGGGGTGCGAACCTTGACTTCGTCGACCCCAGCGGCTTCCAGCAGGTCGAGGGCGTCCTCGTCCAGCATCTGGCCGGCGGAGATGACCACCTGCTGTGTCTCCGGGTGCAGCACGTCGATCGCGGGCACGCGGCCCAGGATGCGGTCGCGCAGCGATTCGATGACTTCACCCCCTTCGACCAGCGCGCGGGTGTTGATGCCCTGATCGGTGCCGCAGTCCTCGGTGGTGACCACCAGATCCTGCGTCACGTCGACCAGACGGCGGGTCAGGTAACCCGAGTTCGCGGTCTTCAACGCCGTGTCGGCCAGACCCTTACGGGCGCCGTGGGTCGAGATGAAGTACTGCAGCACGTTCAGACCTTCACGGAAGTTCGCCGTGATGGGGGTCTCGATGATGCTGCCGTCCGGCTTGGCCATCAGGCCGCGCATGCCGGCCAGCTGGCGGATCTGGGCCGCGCTACCGCGGGCACCGGAGTCGGCCATCATGTAAATCGAGTTGAACGATTCCTGGTCGACTTCGTTGCCGTTGCGGTCGATGGTCTTCTGCTTGGACAGCTGCGACATCATGACCTTGCCGACTTCGTCGCCGGTCTTGCCCCAGATGTCCACCACCTTGTTGTAGCGCTCACCAGCGGTCACGAGACCGGAGACGTACTGCTGCTCGATCTCCTTGACTTCCTTCTCGGCGCGCTCGATCAGCTCGTACTTCTGCTTCGGCACCAGCATGTCGTCGATGCCGATGGAGATGCCGGCGCGCGTGGCCAGACGGAAACCGCTTTGCAGCAGCTTGTCGGCCAGCACCACGGTTTCCTTCAGACCGCACTTGCGGAACGAGGTGTTGATGAGCTTGGAGATTTCCTTCTTCTTGAGCGCCTTGTTGATGTTGGCAAAAGGCAGGCCCTTCGGCAGGATCTCGGACAGCAGCGCGCGGCCGACCGTGGTCGCCACGAGCTTGGTCTCGGGGACGAACTCGCCCGTTTCCTTGTCCTTCGTGTACTCGGTCAGGCGCACGTTGATCTGGGCGGTGATCTCGACCACGCCGTTGTCCAGCGCACGCTGCAACTCGGCCAGGTCGGAGAAGACCATGCCTTCGCCCTTGCCGTTGATGCGCTCGCGGGTGGCGTAGTACAGGCCCAGCACCACGTCCTGCGACGGCACGATCGACGGTTCGCCGTTGGCCGGGAACAGCACGTTGTTGGAGGCCAGCATCAGCGTGCGGGCTTCCATCTGGGCTTCGATCGACAGCGGCACGTGAACGGCCATCTGGTCACCGTCGAAGTCGGCGTTGAAGGCCGCGCAGACCAGCGGGTGCAGCTGGATGGCCTTGCCTTCGATCAGCACGGGCTCGAACGCCTGGATGCCGAGACGGTGCAGCGTGGGCGCACGGTTCAGCATCACCGGGTGTTCCTTGATCACTTCTTCAAGGATGTCCCAGACCACCGGCGTGCCGGATTCGACTTCCTTCTTCGCGGCCTTGATCGTGGTCGCGATGCCCATGGCTTCCAGGCGCGCGAAGATGAAGGGCTTGAACAGCTCCAGCGCCATCAGCTTGGGCAGACCGCACTGGTGCAGCTTCAGGGTCGGGCCCACGGTGATCACCGAACGACCGGAGTAGTCGACGCGCTTGCCCAGCAGGTTCTGACGGAAGCGACCCGACTTGCCCTTGATCATGTCGGCCAGCGACTTCAGGGCGCGCTTGTTGGCGCCCGTCATGGCCTTGCCGCGGCGGCCGTTGTCGAGCAGCGAGTCGACGGCTTCCTGCAGCATGCGCTTTTCGTTGCGCACGATGATTTCCGGGGCCTTCAGCTCGAGCAGGCGAGCCAGACGGTTGTTCCGGTTGATGACGCGGCGATACAGGTCGTTCAGGTCGGAGGTCGCGAAACGACCGCCGTCCAGCGGCACCAGCGGACGCAGGTCCGGCGGCAGCACGGGCAGGACTTCCAGCACCATCCAGTTGGGCTTGATGCCCGACTTCTTGAAGGCCTCCATGACCTTCAGGCGCTTCGAGTTCTTCTTGACCTTCAGCTCGCTGCCGGTCATGTCGTTGCGCAGCTTGTCGATCTCGACGTCAAGGTCCATCTCGGCCAGCAGCTTCTGGATGCCTTCGGCGCCCATCAGGGCCTCGAATTCATCACCGAACTCACGGCGCTTCGCGTCGTAGTCGTCCTCGGACATGATGCTGAACTTCTTCAGCGGGGTCATGCCCGGGTCCACCACCACGTACGCTTCGAAGTACAGCACGCGCTCGATGTCGCGCAGCGTCATGTCGAGCACCAGGCCCAGACGCGACGGCAGCGACTTCAGGAACCAGATGTGCGCGCACGGCGCAGCCAGCTCGATGTGACCCATGCGGTCACGGCGAACCTTCGTCTGGGTCACTTCGACGCCGCACTTCTCGCAGATCACGCCGCGGTGCTTCAGACGCTTGTACTTGCCGCACAGGCACTCGTAGTCCTTGATCGGGCCGAAGATCTTGGCGCAGAACAGGCCGTCACGCTCGGGTTTGAACGTGCGGTAGTTGATCGTCTCAGGCTTCTTCACCTCGCCGAAAGACCACGAGCGGATCTTCTCGGGCGAGGCCAGCCCGATCTTGATCGCATCGAAATGCTCATCGGGCGTGAATTGCTTGAACAGGTCCAGCAAACCTTTCATGGGGCGCTCCTATTCCTATCTCAGTTGCGTTCCAGCTCGATGTCGATACCGAGCGAACGAATTTCCTTGACCAGCACGTTGAACGACTCGGGCATGCCGGCGTCGATGGAGTGCTCACCCTTGACGATGTTCTCGTAGACCTTGGTACGGCCGTTGACGTCGTCGGACTTGACCGTGAGCATTTCCTGCAGCACGTACGACGCGCCATAGGCTTCCAGTGCCCACACTTCCATCTCACCGAAACGCTGACCACCGAACTGCGCCTTACCACCCAGCGGCTGCTGCGTGACGAGCGAGTACGGGCCGGTCGAGCGGGCGTGCATCTTGTCGTCGACCAGGTGGTGCAGCTTCAGCACGTGCATGTAGCCCACGGTGACCGGACGCTCGAAGGCGTCGCCCGTGCGGCCGTCATGCAGCACGGCCTGCGTGCGGGTCGGCGTCAGGCCCTTGGCCTTGGCGATGTCGGCCGGGTAGGCCAGCTGCAGCATCGCGCGGATTTCCTCTTCCTTGGCACCGTCGAACACCGGGGTGGCGAACGGCATGCCCTTCGAGAGGTTCTGCGCCATCTCGATCACCTCGTCGTCGGTGAAGCTCGAGATGTCTTCCTTCTTGCCGCCGGACTGGTTGTACAGCTCGTCGAAGAAGCGGCGCAGTTCGGCCACGGCGGCTTCGCGCTGCAGCATGTCGCCGATGCGCTGACCGATGCCCTTGGCGGCCCAGCCCAGGTGCACTTCCAGAACCTGACCCACGTTCATCCGCGAGGGCACGCCCAGCGGGTTCAGCACGATGTCGGCAGGCGTGCCGTCGGCCATGTAGGGCATGTCTTCGATCGGGACGATCTTCGACACCACACCCTTGTTGCCGTGACGGCCGGCCATCTTGTCGCCAGGCTGCAGGCGACGCTTGACGGCCAGGTGGACCTTGACCATCTTCAGCACGCCGGCGGGCAGCTCGTCGCCCTGGGTCAGCTTCTTGCGCTTTTCTTCGAAAGCCAAGTCAAAGCTGTGGCGGGTCTGCTCCAGCGAGTTCTTGATGCTTTCCAGTTGGTTGGCCAGCTCGCCGTCTTCCGGACGGATGTCGAACCAGTGGAACTTGTCCACCGAGCCCAGGTAGGCCTCGTCGATCGCCGTGCCCTTGGCCAGCTTGTTCGGGCCGCCGTTGGCGACCTTGCCGATCAGCAGCTTCTTGATCCGGTCGAACGCGTCGGCTTCCACGATGCGGAGCTGGTCGTTCAGGTCCAGGCGGAAGCGCTTCAGCTCGTCGTCGATGATCTGCTGGGCGCGCTTGTCACGCTGGATGCCTTCACGGGTGAAGACCTGCACGTCGATCACGGTGCCCGAAGTGCCCTGGTCCACACGCAGCGACGTGTCCTTCACGTCCGAAGCCTTCTCGCCGAAGATGGCGCGCAGCAGCTTCTCTTCCGGGGTCAGCGTGGTTTCGCCCTTCGGGGTCACCTTGCCGACCAGCACGTCGCCCGGGCCGACTTCGGCGCCGATGTAGACGATGCCGGATTCATCCAGACGAGCCAGCTGGTTTTCCGACAGGTTCGGGATGTCGCGGGTGATTTCTTCCGAGCCCAGCTTGGTGTCGCGGGCCATCACCACCAGTTCCTCGATGTGGATCGAGGTGTAGCGGTCTTCGGCGACCACGCGCTCCGAGATCAGGATCGAGTCTTCGAAGTTGTAGCCGTTCCAGGGCATGAAGGCCACGAGCATGTTCTGACCCAGGGCGAGTTCGCCCAGGTCGGTCGATGCGCCGTCGGCCACCACGTCACCCTTGCCCACCAGGTCGCCGCGCTTGACGATCGGACGCTGGTGGATGTTGGTGTTCTGGTTGGAACGCTGGTACTTGATCAGGTTGTAGATGTCGACGCCGACTTCACCGGCCACGGTTTCCGCGTCGTTCACACGGATCACCACGCGGTTGGTGTCGACGTAGTCCACGATGCCGCCGCGCTTGGCGGTCACCACCGTGCCCGAGTCGACCGCGGCCACGCGCTCGACACCGGTACCGACCACGGCCTTTTCAGGGCGCAGCACGGGCACAGCCTGACGCTGCATGTTGGCGCCCATCAGTGCGCGGTTCGCGTCGTCGTGCTCGAGGAAGGGCACCAGCGAGGCCGCCACCGACACGATCTGCGTCGGGGCCACGTCCATGTACTGGATGCGCTCGGGGCTGGTCAGCACCGATTCGCCCTTTTCACGGGCCGACACCAGTTCGTCGATCAGGCGACCTTCTTCGTCCAGCTTGGCGTTCGCCTGGGCGATGACGTACTTGCTTTCCTCGATGGCCGACAGGTAGTCGATCTGGGTCGTGGTCTTGCCGTCCACCACGCGACGGTACGGGGTCTCGAGGAAACCGTATTCGTTCAGGCGGGCGTACAGAGCCAGCGAGTTGATCAGACCGATGTTCGGGCCTTCCGGCGTTTCGATCGGGCACACGCGGCCGTAGTGGGTCGGGTGCACGTCACGGACTTCGAAGCCGGCGCGCTCGCGGGTCAGACCGCCCGGGCCCAGGGCCGAGACGCGACGCTTGTGCGTGATCTCGGACAGCGGGTTGGTCTGGTCCATGAACTGCGACAGCTGCGACGCACCGAAGAACTCCTTCAAGGCCGCAGAAATCGGCTTGGAGTTGATCAGGTCGTGCGGCATCAGGGCTTCGGTCTCGGCCTGGCCCAGACGCTCCTTGACGGCCTTTTCGATGCGAGCCAGGCCCGAGCGGTACTGGTTCTCGGCCAGTTCGCCCACGCAACGCACGCGGCGGTTGCCCAGGTGGTCGATGTCGTCGACTTCGCCGCGACCGTTGCGCAGCTCGACCAGGATCTTCACGACGGCCAGGATGTCGTCGTTCGACAGGGTCATCGGACCGGTCGATTCGTCGCGGCCCACGCGGGCGTTGAACTTCATGCGACCCACGCGCGACAGGTCGTACGTGTCTTCCGAATAGAACAGACGCTGGAACAGGGCCTGCACGGCGTCTTCGGTCGGCGGCTCGCCGGGGCGCATCATGCGGTAGATGGCGACACGGGCGGCCAGCTCGTCGGCCGTCTCGTCGGTGGCCAGCGTCTGGCTGATGTAGGCGCCCTGGTCCAGTTCATTGGTGAACAGGATTTCCAGGTCGAGGATGCCGGCGGCGCGCAGCTTCTTGAGCAGCGTCTCGGTCAGCTCTTCGTTGGCCTTGCCGATGATCTCGCCGGTCTCCGGATCGATCTGGTTCTTGGCCAGCACGCGGCCCAGCAGGAAGTCTTCGGGCACGCTCAGGTGCGTGGTGCCGGACTGCTCGAGGGCGCGGGTGTGACGTGCGGTGATCCGCTTGTCCTTCTCAACGACGACGGCACCCGACTTGTCGGTGATGTCGAAGCGGGCGATTTCACCCTTGAAGCGCTCGGGCACGAAGGCCAGCTGGGCACCGACGTCCATCAGGCGAACCTGGTCGTTCTGGAAGAACGTGGCCAGGATCTGCTCGTTGTTCATGCCGATGGCCTTCAGCAGGGTCGTCACCGGCATCTTGCGGCGACGGTCCACGCGGAAGTACAGCAGGTCCTTGGGGTCGAACTCGAAGTCGAGCCACGAACCGCGGTAAGGAATGATGCGCGCGCTGAACAGCAGCTTGCCCGAGCTGTGGGTCTTGCCCTTGTCGTGCTCGAAGAACACGCCCGGCGAACGGTGCAGCTGCGAGACGATGACGCGCTCGGTGCCGTTGATGATGAAGGAGCCGTAGTCGGTCATCAGGGGCACTTCGCCCATGTAGACCTCTTGTTCCTTCACTTCCTTGACCACCTTGGACTGGGACGTGGACGTCTCACGGTCATAGATGATCATCTGCAGGCGTGCACGCACGGCCGACGCAAACGTCAGACCCCGCAGCTGGCACTCGCGCTCATCGAAGGCGGGTTTCGCGATGTTGTACTCGATGAACTTCATCTCGACGAAACCGTTGTGCGACACAATCGGGAACGCCGAGATGAAGGCGGCCTGCAGGCCTTCGGGCTTGCGCTGCTGCGGTGGCACGTCCTTCTGCAGGAATGCGACGTAGGAGTCCTTCTGCATCGTCAGCAGATACGGGACATTCAGCACGCTGCCACGCTTGGCAAAGCTCTTGCGAATCCGCTTGCGCTCGGTGTAGCTGTAGGGGGTTGCTTGCGCCATAAACTCTCCGTTTCGGACACCCAAGACGGGTCGGTCCGCTTCGAATTCCGCCTGCGCCCTGGCCAAGGGAACAGACCGTTGTTCGGCGACTGGCCGTTCAGATATTGCATCTGAGGCTTGGTGGTTGGCCACTACCAACCGCTGGCAGACAACCCGGGCATTGCACCCAGGCTCGACCAAACCGGTTCTCCGCAGTCGGTTCAGAGAACACTCGAAAAGCCCTCCAGTGTACTACTGGCGGGCCTTTCGAGTGATCTCAGGGTTTTTATACCCTGAAAAGCCGAAAGCTGCCCCCTTGCGAGGGCAGCTGTGCACGTCGGTATTCCGACTGGCCACCAGGGCGGCCAGGTAGGGAATTACTTCAGTTCGGCCTTGGCGCCGGCTTCGACCAGCTTCTTGACGGCAGCTTCGGCGTCGGCCTTCGCCACGCCTTCCTTGACGTTCTTCGGAGCGCCGTCGACCAGGTCCTTGGCTTCCTTGAGGCCCAGACCGGTGATTTCGCGCACGGCCTTGATGACGCCGACCTTGTTGGCGCCAGCTTCGGTCAGGACGACGTTGAATTCGGTCTTCTCTTCAGCGGCCGGAGCAGCAGCGCCACCGCCAGCAGCGGGAGCAGCCATGGCGGCAGCGGACACGCCGAACTTCTCTTCGATGGCCTTGACCAGCTCGGAGAGTTCCATCACGGACATGCTGTCCAGGGCGGTCAGGAATGCGTCTTTATCGAATGCCATTTTGGGTTCCTAAAATCGGTTGGATGTTGATTCAGTACGAAGCGGTCGCTCAGGCAGCCGGAGCTGCTTCTTCGGCGGCGGCGGGGGCAGCAGCGCCACCCTTCTGCTCGCCAACGGCGGCCAGGACGCGGGCCAGACCCGAGATCGGCGATTGCAGCAGGCCACAGATCTGGGCCAGCAGCACTTCCTTGCTCGGGATCGAGGCCAGGGCCTTCACGCCATTGGCGTCGAGGGCCTTGCCGGCGTACGCGCCAGCCTTGATGACCAGCTTGTCATTGCCCTTGGCAAAGTCAGCGATCACCTTGGCAGCGGCCACGGCGTCTTCAGAGAAGCCGTAGATCAGCGGGCCGCTCATGGACTCGGCGGCGACTTCGAACGGCGTGCCGGCAACAGCGCGACGGGCCAGGGTGTTCTTCAGCACGTGAAGATACACACCTTGTGCACGGGCGGTCTTGCGCAGCGCGTCGAGTTGAGCCACCGTGAGACCGCGGTACTCAGCCAGTGCCAGCGTCTGCGACTTGCCCGCCTGGGCAGCCACTTCCGCGATCACGGCTTCTTTCTCGTTGCGATTGAGACTCAAGGTCTACTCCTTAAAACATGCCTTTCGGCTGTCGGCCACAGGGCACGACCCCCTCCGGGCACACCCGGTTGCAGCGACCTTCTGCCTCGGAACCCACAGACCGCCTTGCGGCGACCATGGAAACCTTCAACAGCGGGTTCGCCATCTGCGTAGGCTGGGAAATTAAGCCTCGGCACGCCTGTACGAGCGCGCGCCTTGACGCCTACGGTCTTTGATAGCCTGCGGCGTTGCCGCCGCAGCCCACCAATTCGGTACGACCTTGCTCACCAGACTCGTGAGCGGATCGGCAGGCCGGCGCCGGGCGCCAGGCCTGCAGTGTCTTGCGACGGTCAGCCAGCGGTGATGCTGTTGACGTCGACGCGCACGCCCACACCCATGGTCGACGAGACGGCGACCTTGCGCAGGTACACACCCTTCGACGAAGCGGGCTTCAGCTTGGTCAGCGCTTCGAGCAGCGCAGCCAGGTTGCCCTTCAGCTTGGCGTCGTCGAACGAGCGACGGCCGATCGTGCCGTGGATGATGCCACCCTTGTCGACGCGGAACTGGACCTGGCCAGCCTTGGCGTTCTTGACAGCGGTGGCGACGTCCGGGGTCACGGTGCCGACCTTCGGGTTCGGCATCAGGCCGCGGGGGCCCAGCACCGTACCCAGGGTACCGACGATGCGCATCGTGTCCGGCGAGGCGATGACCACGTCGAAGTTGATGTTGCCAGCCTTGACTTGCTCGGCCAGGTCTTCCATGCCGACGATGTCGGCACCAGCGGCCTTGGCTTCTTCAGCCTTGGCGCCCTGGGCGAACACGGCAACGCGCTTGGTCTTGCCGGTGCCGTTGGGCATCACGACGGCGCCACGCACCACCTGGTCCGACTTCTTGGCATCCACGCCCAGCTGCACGGCCACGTCGATGGACTCATCGAACTTGGCGGTGGCGGCACCCTTGATCAGGGCCAGGGCTTCTTCCAGGGCGTACAGCTTGGTCGTGTCGACCTGGCCCATGGCTTGTTGACGCTTGGTTTGCTTGGCCATTACACGCCCTCCACGATGATGCCCATCGAACGAGCCGAACCGGCGATCGTGCGGACAGCAGCGTCCAGATCGGCGGCGGTCAGGTCCTTCTGCTTGGTCTTGGCGATTTCTTCCAGCTGAGCGCGGGTCAGCTTGCCGACCTTGTCAGACTGGGGACGTGCCGAACCCTTCTCGATCTTGGCAGCCTTCTTCAGCAGCACCGTTGCGGGCGGCGTCTTGATGATGAAGGTGAAGGACTTGTCTGCGTAGGCGGTGATCACCACGGGCAGCTTCAGACCGGGCTCGACGCCCTGGGTCTGGGCGTTGAACGCCTTGCAGAACTCCATGATGTTCAGGCCGCGCTGACCCAGCGCGGGACCGACCGGCGGCGACGGGTTCGCCTTGCCAGCCGGGATTTGCAGCTTGATGAAGCCGACAATCTTCTTGGCCATGTTTTCTCCTAGAACCCGGCTGACGGCCTGTCATTCGGGTCGAGTGCTAGCGCCTGGTTCGACATCGGCTGGCGCTAGCGCCTGGGTCGATGCCCGTCCGGGCTCCTCATGTCGCCGTCTCGTTGGCGACTGGTCACGGCAGTTGTTCTGGGGCGCCTTGATTCTTGCGAGCAAAGCACAGCCACCCCGCTGCGAGGGGAAAGACCGCGATTCTATGCCGAGTCGAGCCACGTTGGCAAGCCCTCGACATCCCGCGGGCAAAGAAAAAGGCCCCGAAGGGCCTTACGCTGGTTCGCCGGGAGGCGAGCACCCCGGATCAGATCTTTTCGACCTGACCGAAGTCGAGCTCCACCGGCGTGGCACGACCGAAGATGGTGACCGAGACGCGCAGCTTGGACTTGTCGTAGTTGACCTCTTCGATGGAGCCGTTGAAGTCGGTGAACGGGCCTTCCTTGACACGCACCACTTCGCCCACTTCCCATTCGACCTTGGGACGCGGCTTCTCGATGCCTTCCTGCATCTGGTTGACGATCTTCATGACCTCGTCTTCCGAGATGGGCACCGGGCGGTTCTTGGCGCCGCCAACGAAACCTGTCACCTTCGAGGTGTTCTTCACCAGGTGCCAGCTGTCGTCGCTCATGACCATTTCGACCAGGACGTAGCCCGGGAAGAAACGGCGCTCGGTCACGGACTTCTTGCCGTTCTTGACTTCGACGACCTCTTCGGTCGGCACGAGAATGCGGCCGAACTGCTCCTGCATGCCGGCGCGGTCGATGCGCTCGCGCAGGTTGCGCTCGACGGCCTTTTCCATGCCGGAATAGGCGTGCACCACGTACCAGCGCAGCGGTGCGGCGTTGGTGGGGGTGGTCTGAACGTCGCTCATGGGGTCAACCTCGCTTGTTGGATCGTTAGGGACTGCCGTCACTGCTTCCAGCCGAGGATCAGGCTGTAGATCACCCACTCCAGCGACTTGTCGGTCAACCAGAGGAACAGCGCCATGATCACCACGAAGGCAAACACGTACAGCGTCATCTGCGTGGCTTCCGGGCGGGTGGGCCACACGACCTTGCGGAGCTCCTTCAGCGCATCCTGGCCGAAGGCGATCAGCTCCTTGCCGGGCGCCGAGGTGAAGAACACCCCCACGGCCGACGCGACCAGCACCAGCAGCGCGATCACACGCAGCCACAGGCTCTGCTGGCTCAACAGGTAGAACGCGACCACGCCAGCCACCACCAGCAGGCCGGATGCGGCCAGCTTGGCCTTGTCGGCGCTGGTCGTGACGGTTTCGACGGACGAAGTAGACATGAAGGTGGTGATTGAGGCAGCAAAGCCCGCAAACCGGTGGGCCTGCGGGCTGCTGTGAGACAGCGGCGGTTTTGTGTTCAGCGGGTGGCAGGGGCAGAGGGAATCGAACCCCCAACCTTCGGTTTTGGAGACCGACGCTCTGCCAATTGAGCTATACCCCTATCGGCCACAAACTGAACAGAAACCGGATTTACTCGATGATCTTGGCAACCACGCCGGCGCCGACGGTACGACCGCCTTCACGGATGGCGAAGCGCAGACCTTCTTCCATGGCGATCGGGGCGATCAGCTTGACGGTGATCGACACGTTGTCACCCGGCATGACCATTTCCTTGTCGGCCGGCAGCTCGATGGAGCCGGTGACGTCGGTCGTGCGGAAGTAGAACTGCGGACGGTAGTTGTTGAAGAACGGGGTGTGACGGCCGCCTTCGTCCTTCGACAGGACGTACACCTCACCGGTGAAGTGGGTGTGGGGCTTGATCGAACCCGGCTTGCACAGCACCTGGCCGCGCTCGACGTCTTCACGCTTGGTGCCGCGCAGCAGGATGCCGACGTTGTCGCCAGCCTGACCCTGGTCCAGCAGCTTGCGGAACATTTCCACGCCCGTGCAGGTGGTCTTCTGGGTGGCCTTGATGCCGACGATTTCGATTTCTTCGCCGACCTTGACCACGCCGCGCTCGATACGGCCGGTCACCACGGTGCCGCGACCCGAGATCGAGAACACGTCTTCCACAGGCATCAGGAAGGTGCCGTCCACGGCGCGCTCAGGCGTCGGGATGTAGCTGTCCAGCGCGTCGGCCAGGGCCATGATGGCCTGCTCGCCCAGCTCGCCGGTGTCGCCTTCCAGGGCCAGCTTGGCCGAACCCTTGATGATCGGGGTGTCGTCGCCGGGGAAGTCGTACTTGGACAGCAGCTCGCGCACTTCCATTTCGACCAGCTCCAGCAGTTCGGCGTCGTCCACCATGTCAGCCTTGTTCAGGAAGACGATGATGTAGGGCACGCCCACCTGGCGCGACAGCAGGATGTGTTCACGGGTCTGGGGCATCGGGCCGTCAGCGGCCGAGCACACCAGGATCGCGCCGTCCATCTGGGCGGCACCCGTGATCATGTTCTTCACGTAGTCGGCGTGACCCGGGCAGTCCACGTGAGCGTAGTGGCGGTTGGCCGTTTCGTACTCGACGTGCGCGGTGTTGATCGTGATGCCACGTGCCTTTTCTTCCGGAGCGGCGTCGATCTGGTCATAGGCCTTGGCCTGACCGCCGAACTTCTTCGACAGAACGGTCGTGATGGCAGCCGTCAGCGTGGTCTTGCCGTGGTCAACGTGACCAATGGTGCCCACGTTCACGTGCGGCTTGGTCCGTTCGAACTTTTCCTTTGCCATGATTCTCGCTCCTAGCGATCCTGAAGTGAGGCGAATGAAGAAGGGAAGGTGGTGTGGTGCCCATGGGCAGGATCGAACTGCCGACCTCTCCCTTACCAAGGGAGTGCTCTACCACTGAGCCACATGGGCATCGACACAGGTCTGGACTGCAGTCAACCCAAACCAGTGCCGACGTTTGACACTTGCAACCTTCGCCTTCAGCGAAGACCGCGACTTTACCACGCCTTGTGTGACAGAACCGTGGCCTTGGAGCGGGAGACGGGAATCGAACCCGCGTCATTAGCTTGGAAGGCTAAGGTTCTACCATTGAACTACTCCCGCCCGGGAGCCGCTCTGGAGCGTTCAGCAAATAGGTTTGCCTGGTGGAGGAGGCTGGATTCGAACCAGCGTAGGCGTAAGCCAACAGATTTACAGTCTGCCCCCTTTAGCCACTCGGGCACCCCTCCAAGGCAAGACCGCAACTATAACACCGTTGCGCAAGCCGATTCAAGTGGGGCGGCGGGCGTTGCAGCAAAAAGACAGGCGGGCCTGTCAGCGCGATGCGACAGCCTGCCTGCGGGGGCACGGAGCCGCGCCTCGGGAACGGCAAGTGCCATGGGCGGGCGAGCGTGAACGCGATGCCGACCGACAGCCGCACCCTGCACGGGCCGCTTCAGCCCGGCGCGGCACGCCACGGGCGCAACCACGCGGCCAGCAGGAGCAGGCACGCCAGGCCTGCTACGGTGGAGGCGGCGAGTCGCCAGCCGGGTAGCGGTGGCCACCAGGGCAGCACGGCGGCGCCGAGCAGCAGGGGCAGCCCACCAGCCAGTGCCAGCCGGGACAGATGCAGGTGGTGCCACAGCCGATTGAAGTGCAGCAGCAACCCGCCGTTGACCAGCACGCCCAGCAGGACTGCGGCGGCGATGCCCTGTGCACCGGCGAACCAGCCGAGCAGGGGCAAGGCGATGGCCTGCGCCAGGTTGGCCGCGGTTTCGCACACAAAGGGCAGGCGGGTGTCACCCGCGGCGTGGTTGTAGCGGGCCAGCAGCGTGGTCCAGCCGGCCAGCACCAGCGCCACGGCATACCACCCAAGCAGCGGCGCCAGCAGTGCCGTGCCCTGCACGCGCGGGAACAGCAGGGCAACGATGGCCTGGGCAGAAAGCAGGAGACCGACCGCCGCGGGCGTGCTGATCAGGGTGTTGAGGGCGAGCCCCTGGCGCAGCAGTCGCAGCCGATCGGTGCCGGCCTGCCGGCTCATCAGGCCGAGCAGCACCTGGTTGACCGACATGAGCGCGACCAGCGGCAGGTTGGCCAGCTTGCGTGCGAGGTTCAGCAGCGTCACCGCCCCCTCACCCAGCCAGGAGGCCACCATGCGCTCCAGCAGCATCAGGCCCTGCCCCCCCAACGCGCCGCCCAGCAACGGCCCGACGCGGTGGCCCAGTTCGCGCAGCACACCGGCATCCCAACGCAGCACGCCAGGTTGCAGGCCGGTGCGCAACATGGCCGGCAACAGCAGCAGCGCGGACGCCCACGCACCGACGACGAAAGCCAGGGCCAGCTCGGACTCGGTGGCCTGGTCGCGGCGCCAGGCCATCCAGAGCACGGCAGGCAGGTTGTAGACGAGCGAGCCCACCCCGGCCAGCAGGAAGCGCCCTGCCGCCTGCAAGGGCACCGACCACAGCGCCTGGAGCACCAGGGCGGGCAGGCCCCAGGCGAGCAGGGACAGGGCCTGGGCGACGGTGGCCCGGTCTGCATCGGGCAGGCCGGGGCCGACGAGGTGGGTCAGCGGGCCTGCGCCCACCGTGCACGCCGTGGCGAGCCCCACCCCGAGGCCACCGAGGCCCAGCGTGGTCGCGCCCAGCCAGCCCGGCCGTTGGGGGGCGGTACGGGCCTGCCACAGCGCCAGCGCGGCCGAGGACAGGACGCCGCCCGCCAGCATGGTGCGCACGGCCTCGGGCAGGAACAGCGCCACGAGGAAGCCATCGGTTCGGGCGCCTGCGCCCCAGGCATCCACAAGCAGCCACTCGCGCGCCAGCCCGGCCACGAGGCCCAGCAAGGTCACGGCGGTGAGAAGTCCGGCGGCACCCAGCATCGCGATCGCCCGGTGTCAGTGCAGCAGGGTGAACAGGCCCTTGCCGCCCACCTTGTAGTTGAGACCGCGCGCGCGGTGGCCCACGGTCTTGCCGCCCTGGCCGGCGACGATGGCGTAGGGCTCGACCTTCTTGCCGACGGTGGTGTTGGCCGAAACGACGGCGCCTTCGCCGATGTGGGCGCCGGGCAGGATCATGGCGCGGGAGGTGATCCAAGCCCAGTCGTCGATGCGCACGGGCGCGGACACGGACCAGAACTCCGGCGCTTCGAGGTCATGTCCGCCCGCCACGATCAGCACGTGCGAGGCGACGGTGACGTGGTGGCCGATGACGAGACCCGAGCGCGCGTCGATCTGGCAATGCCAGCCGATGCAGGTGTCGTCGCCGATGGTGAGGCTTTCGATGCCGAGCACCTCGGTGTTGCGCCAGATGGTCGAGCCCTTGCCGATCCGGGCGCCGCCCAGACGCAGCCAGGCCAGCCGCACCGTGTGACTGGGGATCTTGTTGATGAGGATGTTGTAGACCTGCTCCCACATGCGGCGCAGGCGGTCGACCAGCGTCGCCCAGTTCTTGCCGTAATGCGGCAGCTTGCGGCCGGGCAGTTCGTCGAACAGCGTGACGAAAAGCAGGCGCGCCATCGGGTCGAGGATGCTGCGACGCACGTCCATCACGCAGATGTGCACGACGGTGTCGTCCGGTCCACGCCCCTGGGACTCGAAGAACAGGTTGTGCTGCAGGCCCCAGTCGTAGCCGGCCTCGAGGGCGGCTGCGTCGACGCCGAGGCGGGCGGCGTACTCGGGCAGGCGGGCGCGCACGTTGTGGCTGTGCAGGATGCGGTGTTTCATGGGCGGGACACGCGGAAGGACACGGGAAGAGAGGCGGCTTCAGCCGGGCGCGTGCGGGCCTCGACGAGCCCCATGGCCAGGATCAGCCAGAACAGCGCGATCAGGACCTGGGTGAAGCTGAAGTAGTGGTCGATGAAGCCGGTGGCCAGCGCGGCGAGCACCGTGCCGGTGGTGGCGATGCGCATGGCGTTGTCCGGGCCGATGCGCGTGAATCGCCCGGCCAGCCGGACTTCGCGCCACCAGGCCAACGTGACGGCGATGAACAGCAGCATGCCGGGCAGGCCGAGCTTGAACCAGTGGTTGAGCCAGAGGTTGGAGATGCCGTAGACCCCGGTCTCCGGGGAGCTGGCCGGCGTCTCGGCCTTGAAGCCCAGACCCAGCGGGTAGCGCAGCGCGTTCTGGGGGAAATGGGCGTACTCGTCGAAACGCACGCCGGTGCTGACGTCCTTGCCGGAAAACAGCGAGGCGAAACGCTGCTGCGCAGGCGGGTAGACCGCCAGGAAGGCGACGGCCAGCAGGGTGGCCAGCACCAGGCCGCGGCCGGCGTACGGCGTGCGGCGCCATGCCAGCCACACCACGAACAGGCCCAGGCAGAGCAACGCCCCGCGCGAGCCGCAGAAGACGATGCCCGCCGCGCTGCCGACGAACACGAAGGCCCCGAGCGCGCGTCGCCAGCCTCGGTGCATGCCCGCGTAGAACAGGCCCAGCGGGGCGGCAAGCAGCAGCGCGCCCCCGGTCGAGTTGGGGTGCACCCAGGGCGACGCCATGCGGGTGTAGTCGGCCGAGAAGATGTCCTGGATGACCTCCGGGTGGGCGTAATGCAAGGCCGCCAGGAAGGGAATCATCAGGCGGGCGTCGCGACCACGGACAAAGAAGCCGAGGGAGATCAGCAGAAGCACGGCGAACCCGAGCAACAGGCACAGCATCAGGCGATCGCGGGTGCGGGTGTCGCGCACCAGCAGCGGCACGAGGAACACGGGAGACAGGTTGAGCAGCCAGCGAACCCAGTTGACCGGGCCATTGCCGTCGCCCTGAGGCATGAACTGGCCCGCGACCAGGGGCACGATGCTCCAGAGCATGAAACGCCGCATGGCGCGTTCCGTCGGGCCGTCGGGCCAGGCGGGCAGACGGCCGGCAAGCCATTGCACGAAGACACCGACCCAGGTGAGGCCGAGCAGGGCCTCGGGCACCGGCAGGGGTGCGCCGATCTTCATCCAGGGCAGCGCGGGCGCCAGCATGCAGAACAGCAGGAGCCCGCGCAGGGGACGCGTGACGATGAAGACCGCCGCCGCCACGGCGACGGCCAGCGCGGAACCGAGCACCGGGTGCACCAGCGTCATGCCGGCCGCCGCCGCGGTGGCCAGCACGGCGGCCATGGCCACACCGAAGGCGGGCGCGCCGGCGCTCACGCCGGACATGGGCGGACGACCGGCATGGCGCCGGCAGGGGACAGGCGGGCGTAGACGGCCTCGAGCCGGGTGGCGGCCTGGGACCAGTCGAAGTGCTCGCGCACGTGTGCGCGGGCCGACTCGCCCATGGCACGTGCCGCAGCCGGGTCGCTCAGCGTGCGCACCAGGGCGTCGGCCAGCGCGTCGGCGGTGTCGCCGACCTGGGCGTGCACGCCGTCGCTGGCGCCCAGCCCGGAGAGTCCTTCGCGCGTGCTGACGAGCGGCAGCCCGGCGGCCATCGCCTCGAGCACCTTCAGCTTGGATCCGCCGCCGAACCGCAGTGGCGCCAGGAACGCCGCCGACGCCGACTGCACGTCGGCCAGGCGCGCCACATAGCCATGAAAGTGCACGCGGGGATCGGGGAAGCGGCTGCGCCAGCCTGCGGGCAGGCCATGTCCGCACACCGTGAAGTGCGCCTCGGGCATGCGCTGCCAGACACGGGGCCAGATGTGGGTGAGCGCCCACTCGACGGCATCGATGTTCGGCGCGTACTCGTAGTTGCCCAGAAAGAGCACGTGGCGGCTGTGCACATTCGGCCAGACGTCGGCGAAGGCGCGGGTGTCCACCCCGTTGGGCACGACGTGGGCCGGGCGCCCGCCGATGGCCGTCAGCGTGCGCGCGTCGGACTCGGTGACGGCGACGATGGCCTCGGCCCGCGACAGCACGTGGCGCTCCCAGCGTCGGGCCCGGGCCTGGTCGTATCGCGCGAGCAGGCGCAGTGCGGCGGGCCATTTGCCGTAGGTCGCCGCGCCCAGCTCGGATTCGACGTTGTGCTCGGTCAGCACGAAGGGCTGGGCACGTCGGGCAAGTTCGGTCTCGAAGGGCTCGAAGCCATAGCTGTGCTCGATCTGAACGACATCCCACCCGCCTTCATCCAGCAGGCTGACGAAACGGCGCGTGAGTTCGGGCGCAAAGCCGTTGACCGTGGTGAGGAGGGGCAGGGGCGACACCGCGGCGTGCCACAGCGTGCGGGGATGCCGCAGTGAGCGGCGCGGGAGCACCACCAGACGCTCGACCAGCGGCCCCAGTGCGGCCTCGGTGGCGGCATCGGCTTCGGTCTTGGATTGCACCAGCAGGGTCAGCTTGTGGCCCCGGGACGCGAGCTCGCGGATCAGGTGAAACTGCCGGGCCTTGCCGCCGCTGGTGATGGGCCAGGGCAGGTAGGGCAGCGTGATCAGGATGCGCAGGGGCCGCAGGGACGCAGCCGGAGCCCGGGCATCGGGGGTGATGGAGGCGATGCTCATGCGCCCAGCACGATCTGCAGGGCGGTGGTGACCGGCACGCGCACGCCTTCACCCGCGTCCTTCAGCGGGCGTTCGCCGCCGCTGAGCGGCTGGTGCACCGTGGCCTGGCTGACGCCCTTGAGCTGCACCTCACCGGGCTCGCGCGCCCACAGCATCCACAGCGGGCGCCCGTCGCCGCGGCGCCAGCCGATGGTGATGAGGCCGTCGGGGGCCTGGCCCAGGATGGTCGGCGGCGCGGCAGGCTGCAAGGCCGGGCCGCACAGCTGCAGAAAGCGCTGCAGCGCGTGGTAGACCGGCTTGGGCTCGCCGTTGCGGCGCAGCAGGCCATAGTGCTGGTCGCGCCGGGTGGCGCGCTCGTCCAGGTCGGCCAGGGTGAACAGGAAGACGCGGTCGTAGTCGAGCGCGGCCATCAGGGCCAGCCTGCGCAGCGTGAGGTCGGCCTGGCCGTCCTCACCGACGATGGGCTGCTCCTCCTTCGGGCCGGGGTAGCTCGACCAGCCCCACTCGGTGGCCCACACCTGGCGCACGCCAGCACTGCGCAGCCATTGGTGGGCCGGCACGACGCGCTTGACGAAGTCGCGTGCATCCTGGTCGGAGCCCTCGGCCGTGGCGGTGTAGGGGTGGTAGGCAACGATGGGGTTGAGGTTGAACGCACCCAGGCGCGCCAGCTCCTGGATCATCAACCCGCCGCGTCGGTCGATCTCGCTGAAGTACGCCATGCCGGCCAGCGCCACGGGCTTGTCGGGCGCCGCCGCGCGCAGGGCCTGATAGGCCGGCACGAACAGGCGACCGTAGGCTTCGGTATCCGGCTGGGGCGCCCAGAACCCGATCAGATTGGGCTCGTTCCAGACCTGCCACACGTCGACCTGCGGATAGCGCCGTGCCAGCATGCCGAGTCGCTGCGCGAGCACGGCCGGGTTGCGGGGCGGGAACTTGTCGAAGAAGCGTTCGTAGGCGTCGCCCTTGGCCACGCTGGATGCATAGCGCGGCGTGCCCACCACGTAGGTGACGTTGCGCAGGCCGGCCTCGCGCACCAGCGCCATCATGCGGTCGATGGGTTCAAGTTGGAACTGCCCCTCTTCGGGCTCGAGCAGCATCCAGTGCAGGCCCAGTCGGACCCAGTTCAGGCCCAGGGCCTTCAGGCGCTCCACCTGTTTGCGGGCCACCGCATCAGGGAACCACTGGAACTGGGCATTCACGCCGAGGAAGTCCTTCCACACGACCGGCCGCACCGGCTTCAGGGCCATCGGCTCCAGCCCGCGCCAGGGCCATGCCGCGAGCGCGTGCGGTGCGGCAGCCAGCGCGGCGCCGCCGATGAGGGCAGCACGGCGATCGGGGTTCAAGGGCGCATGGCTCATCGTGCGCCTCCGGAAGATGAGGTGGCGGGTTGCGGCGCACCGAGGGCCGTGTCGGGCAGCTCGGAAACGCCCGTCTTGAGGGCCGAGAAGTACGCAGCAAACGCGCGCCCGGTGCGTGACCAGGCCCGCTGCTCGGACAGGGCTTGCGCGGCACGGGCCCAGTGCGCCACGCGCTCGGGCTCGCGCAGCGCGCCGGCGAGGGCCTCGGTCAGCGCGGCCACGTCGCCCTGCGGATAAGCCTCGCCATTGCCATGGCTGATCTCTTCGGCAAACGCGCGGGCGTCCGAGGTGATGACGCCGCGGCCCGCGGCCACGGCCCAGGCCAGCGCCCCGGAGGTGCCACGCATCTGGCCCATCAGCGCCAGCTTGCGGCTTTCGCGGTAGGGCAGCACCATCACGTGGTGGCGACCGACCAGCTCGGGGATGTCGCGCTCATCGACATCGAGCACCCACTCGATCTGATCCTGCAGCCCCAGCGACGCAGCACGGGCGCGCAGCCCGTCGAGGTAGCTGTGGCGCCCGCCAAAGGCGATGTCGGGGGCCGTGCCGCCCGCGATCGTGAGGCGCACCTGGGCCGCCAGCTCGGGCTGCTGCTGCCGCAGTCGGCCCAGTGCGTCGACCAAGTCTTCGATGCCCTTGCCGGCGTAGATGAAGCCAAAGTACAGCAGGCGCACGGGCGCGAGCAGCGGCAGCGGTTGCGTGGGCAGAGGCAGCGTGCCGTGCGGGATCACGCGGACGCGGCCAGGGGGCAGCTTCATGCGGCGGCTCAGGCGCTGGGCGCCCGTCTGGGTGAGCGTGACCACGCCGTCCAGCCGGCGCGCCAGGCGGCGCTCGGTCCACAGGGTGTGCGGATCGACCAGCACGGCGAGCGCCTTGCTCACGGCGCCAGGCAGCCAGCGCACGGCATCAAGCCGGCGCCACAGCGCGCTCACCGGCCGCCACACCAGCCGCTCGGGATCGTGCACGGTGGCCGACAGCCGCGGACGCACGGGCATCGCCGCCAGCGCCTTCAGCACGAAGAACTCGCTGTGGCGACCACCACCCAGTTCGGCGTGCACCACGTCGACCTTGCTCCAGTCCCGCTCGGCCACCCAGCGGCGTGCAGCTTCGAACGAATGCAGCGGCTTTTGCCCCTGCAGCGGTGTCAGCACGTGCACGCCGGCGGACTGCACCGCGCGGCGCCAGTGCGCCGCATAGTCGGCAATGCCGGTCTGCTCGGGGGGCAGCGGGGACAGGAGGGCCACACGCATGTCGACGCCCTTCAGGCCTGCAGCCAGCGCAGCACGCGCGGCGGCACTTCGAAACGGCGACGGTTCAGCACGATGCCGTCGACCTTGCGGAAAGCCGTGCGCAACACGCCCAGCGCGTTGTCGACCACCGGCACCAGACTGGCGCGCGCCTCGACCACCAGCACGATCTGGTCGGCCCGGCTCAGGCGCAGGAAGGCCTCGCGGTTGCGCAACAGGTCGGACGCTTCCAGCAGCACGACCTCGCCCGGCTCGGCGCGGCTTTCAGCCTGCGGCGGGTTGACGCGCACGCGCAGGCCCTGGGCTTCCAGCACGCGGCGCAGGTGGTCGGCCAGGAAGGACACGCCTTCCCCGGCGCGCGAAGAAGCCAGGCCCAGCGTCAACCCCCGCTCGGCCACCTGCTCCAGCGGCAGCGTGCCGTAGATGCGGTGCAGGCTGGCGTGGAAATCGTTGTCTTCGCCGGAGTGGGCGATGTCCTTGAGGGAGGACCACAGCGGCACGCCAAAGCGCGCCTCGACGCGGCCGCCATCGTGAATGCGCTGGTCGGCGACCGAACACAGATAGAGCGTGACCCCGCCCACCAGCAACCCCGCCGGCAGCGCCAGCAGAAGCAGCAGCAGGCTGCGCGGCGCCACGCGCGACGGGTTCAGCGTGGCCGCCTCGATCACGGCGATGTTGTTGATGCGGCTGTCGTCGAGCGCCTGGTCGATGCGGGCCTTCTCCAGACTGTCGAGGTAGAGCAGCCGGCTCTTTTCGGCCACGGCCAGGGCCTGTTCGATGCGGCCGAGTTCCGGCTCGCTGGCCAGCACCTTGCGGCGGGCGTCGGTCAGTTGCGACAGCTCGCGCTCGACGCTGGCGGCCATGGAGCCGAGCTCCTTCAGGCGCAGCGACTTCTCGAGCGTGTTGCGGGCCAGCAGCGTGCCCAGTTCGTTGGGCGTGCGCTTCTCGCTGCGCTGGGTGTTGCGCTCTTCGTTCTTGAGCTGGGCTTCCACGGTGGCGATGCTCTCGTTGAGCGAGACCACGCTGGGCGCCGTGTCCTTGTAGACGCGCAGGGCCTCGATGCGCTGCCGCTTGAGTTCAGCCAGCTGGTTGCTCAGCACCAGGAAGTTGGGGCCCAGCCCGACGTCGCGCTCGGCCACGACATCGCCCGACAGGGACCGCGCACGCCCCTGCGCGAAGGCCACGCCCTGCTCCAGCGCCGTGCGCTCGGCCAGCAGCTCGGCCTGGCGGTCACGCAGTTCGTTGATCCGCTTGGTGATGGCGGTGAGTCGTTCGCTTGCACTCAGGCCGTCGATGGCCTCCAGCCGCGCGCGCAGCTGGCCCTTGAGCGAATCCACCTGCTGGTCTGCATCGCGAACCTTGCCATCGTAGAACGCCACCAGACTCTTGCGGCCCAGCACCGCCGTGCGCTCGTCGGTGTAGACGCGCACCCAGGTCTGCAGCACCCGCTGCGCCACCAGCGGGTCGTCCCATGTGAAGCGCAACTCCATCACGTTCGAGCCGGGCGTGTGCGTCACGGTGAACCGGTCTTCGAACCGCGCAGCCAGGCGCTCTTCGGGGCTCTGCGCCTCGGTCAGGCCGATCAGCACCAGCGCGCTGCGCGCGCCATCGAGCACCGCCTGCACGGCCTGCTTCGCGCCCAGCTTGATCTTCTTCCAGACGCTGGCCGGCGCCTGCTGCGCCTGCGCCATCTCGTTGAGGTACAGGCGCGCCACCTGCATCACCACCGTGCGGCCGGTGAGCATCTTTTCTTCGTCGGCAATCGGGTCGCGCTGCGTGGACATGGGCGCGAACGCCTGCCGCTCGCCCACATCGATGGGCACGGTCAGGTTCTCGCGGCCGGGCTTGACGAGCAGCCGCGCGTCCGAGGCATAACGGGTGGGCAGCAGGAAGGCGCCGGCCACCACCAGGGCCACGGTGAGCCACAGCGCAATCACGAAGGCGCGACGGTAGATGTAGAAGAGCCGGACGAGGTCGCGGAAGGAACGGATGTCGATCATGGTCTGAGGGGGTCCGCGTGCGTCGTCACTTGATCTTGGTCTCGCCCCAGCTGTAGCTCACACCCAGCGAACGGGTGAATGGCAGCAGCTGGTTGATGTACACGTCGACCCCATCGCCCATGTTGCCGGCCCAGGCCTTCGGAACGAACAGGATGTCGCCGCGGCGGAAGGCCAGGGTCGGCAGACCGGTCACCCCGTCGAGCAGCCCGCTGAAGTCGATGAAATAGAGCTGATAGCGCTGGGCGCCGTCCAGGCGCAGCAGCGCCACGCGTCGCGGGTCGGCCGTCGGCAGGAGCCCACCGGTGGCGAACAGTCCCTGTTCGACTGTGGCCACGGCCGACATGTCGAAGGCGGCCGGCGTGCGCACCGCCCCCCCGATGACGACCTTGCTGCTCGGCGAACTGACGATGTTGATGGTGACCCCCGGCTCGCGGTAGACCGACGCCAGGCGCTCACGCAAGGTCTGCGCCAGTTCGTCCGGTGTCTTGCCTCCGGCCTGGATGCGACCGGCATGGCGGTAGGAGAAGCTGCCGTCCGGGCGCACCACGTAGAGCTGCGTCTGGCTGTCTTCCACAAGGTTGCGCAGGTCCATGGCCCCGTCCTGGGCGTCGCGGATGATGCGCAGGGTGTCGCCCGGGTGGACACGGGTCGGCTCCGCCGCCATGCGGGCCACATCCGCCGGGGTCAGCACGCGCAGCCGGGCCATTTCGGCCGACGGGGTCAGGTTGCCCATGGGCGTGCAGGCCGACAGGGCCGCCAGGCAGAGCGCGATCAGAGGAAGCTTCATGGGGCACACCAGCACCCGGTTCGGGTACTGCGAGGTCTGGGGCTAGGGGTGGGCAAGACCGGCGCACGGGGGACGGGACGGCCTCGTCCGATCATACGAGGGGCCGCCGTGCTGGCGACGCCGTCACACCCATTCATGTGGCCGCATCACGGTGGGCGCGGTGCACCTCGTCGAACTGGCGGCGCCAGCGCAGGTAGGCGCGCTGCATCTGCTCACGCCGGGGACGCCACAGCCAGGGCACGCCGAATTTGTGAAAGAAGCGGACCATGCTGCGCAGGTGGGTCTGCCCGGAGTTCGACCAGATGCCGGCGGCGCTGTGGCGCTGGTGCTCGTGCACCAGTTCGACTTCGGGCAGGGCCATCACGCGCCAGCCCTTGACCCACATGCGCGCGCACAGGTCGACCTCCTCGAAGTACAGGAAGTAGCCCTCGTCCATGCGCCCGACGTCCTCGAAGGCGGTGCGGCGCACGACGAAGCCCGTGCCCATCACCCAGTCGGCCTCGAACGGGCCCTCGCGCCAGTTGCGCTTCAACAGGTGCGAGTTCACCAGGCGGCGCAGGGGCGCCACCCGGCCCAGTGCCGTGCGCCGGGCCAAGATGTCGGGCAGCGAGTAGAAACGCCGCGCCGAATACTGCAGCGAGCCGTCCGGGTTGATGAGTTTGAGCCCGGCCACGCCGAGCCGCTCGTGCCGGGCAAACAGCCCCTGTACCGCCTCGACCTGGTTGCGCCGGAAGTAGGTGTCGGGGTTGAGCACCAGTACCAGATCCGTGCGCAGTGCAGCCACTCCGATGTTCACGCCGGCCCCGAACCCGCCGTTGCAGCGCGACAGCACAGCCACCACGCCGACCGGCAGGTCACGCCGCAGACGCTCGCCGGAGCCGTCGGGCGAATCGTTGTCGACCACCACGATGTCGCCCGCCGCCGCGATGGCATGGGCCAGGAGCGACGCCACGCACTGCATCGTCAGATCGTAGGTGCGGTAGTTGACGATCACGACGCCCAGCGAGGGGGGCTGGGGACGCGGGGCCGTCTGAGGGGTGGGCATGAGGGAAGGCTTTCTGTCGAGGGCAGGCGCACCGCGTGCGCACCACCCCAATCTGAAAACAGCTGCGACCTGATAAGGCATGCGCACCTGTAACAGGTTGATTCTGAAGGCGGTTCTGCTTTCCGGACGCCCCCTTGATCCGGTGGAGGCAATCCCGCCTTTGTGTCATATCCGACAAAACCCGGGCGCCCTCCGGTGTCCCTTCCCCTCTCACCGCGGGCATGATCGGGTCTGCGCTTTCATCACATCTCAGGGAACGCCATGCGCTTTACCATCGTCGCGGCGCTGCTGTGCAGCGTTTTTTCCACGGTCCACGCGCAGCAGAGCGCGGCTTCGCCCGCTGCACTGCGGCCTTTTGTCGGAATCGGTTACACGAGCGGGGGCGAAACCCTGGTTCCGGTGACCGTCAGGCCGCGCGGCGGCAGCGCCGAGTTCGACGAGGACATCAGCGCCGGGGCCGGCATCGAGGGCCGGGTGGGGCTGTCGTTCCGCCTGGCCGACATGCCGGTATCGGTGCGCGCCAGCTATGGCATCCACAACGACCAGTCCAACGGCATCGACAACGACCGCGTCTTCTTCCGCCGCTATCCGGTCGAGGTGCTGGGCTTCTATCACTTCAGTGACCGGGCCTCGCTGGGGGTGGGGGTGCGCCGCGCGACCCGGCCCGTGCTGCGCTACAAGAACGCCAACGTCGCGCTACCGGACGGCACGGAGGTGACCGGCTTCGACGCCACCTACCACCTTCAGAGCGCCCCTGGCGTCGTGCTGGAAGGCGAATGGCGGGTGACGCCGAGCTGGGGCTTGAGCCTGCGCTACGTGAAGGAGCACTTCAAAGTGCAAGGTGCGCGGATCGACGCAGACCACGTCGGCGTCAACACGCAGTGGTACTTCCGCTGAAGGTCAGCCCGGGTTCAGCTGAAAGCCCAGTCTAGGTGGTGCCCGTGCGCGGCCCAGAAGTCGCGTGCGGCCCCGAAGTGCCCGTTGCCCACGAAGGGCACGGGGCCCCGCGTGGCCGACAACGGGGACGGGTGGTTGCTCTGCAGCACCCGGATCTCGCCAGACCGGGCTTCGCCGGCCGCTTCGATCAGCGCCAGCTTGCGCTGCGCGTGCGCGCCCCACAGCATGAACACGCGCGGGCCGGGGTCGGCCGCCACGGCGGCGATGAGCGCGTCGGTCAGCGCCTCCCAGCCCCAACCGGCATGGCTGGCCGCCTGGCCCTGCTCCACCGTGAGCACGGTGTTGAGCAGCAGCACGCCGCGGTCGGCCCAGGCCGTGAGGCTGCCATGCGCCGGCGCAGGCAAGCCGAGGTCGCGCTGGACCTCTTTGCGGATGTTACGCAGGCTGGGCGGGATGGCCACCCCCGGCTGCACGGAAAACGCGAGGCCATGCGCCTGACCGGGGCCATGGTACGGGTCCTGACCCAGGATCACGACGCGCACGCCGGCACGGCGAGTGTGGTGCAGGGCCGCAAACACATCGGCGGGATAGATCACTGCGCCCGCTTCACGGGCCGCATCGACGCGCGCGATCAGCGCCTGTCCGGCCGGTGAGGCACGAAAGGCGTCGGTGAGCGGCCGCCAGTCAGGCGGCACGGCGTCGAACAGGTCGGCCAGCGGGGCCGCCAGCGCGACAGGTCGGTTTTCAGCCGGATCGGCCGCCGACGGTTGCCCCTCGGCGGCACCGAACAGATCAGGCTGGCTCACCCGCTGCGCCTCAGGCAAACAGCGTGGCCAGCGCCACGCCGGGGTCAGGCTGGCGCATGAAGGCCTCGCCCACCAGAAAGGCATGCACATTGGCCTCGCGCATGCGGCGCACATCGTCGGCGCCCAGGATGCCGGATTCGGTCACCAGCAGGCGGTCGGCCGGCACGCGCGGCAGCAGGCCCAGTGTGGTGTCGAGCGTGACCTCGAAGGTGCGCAGGTTGCGGTTGTTGATGCCGACGAGCGGGGTCTTGAGCTTCAGCGCCCGGTCGAGCTCCTTGCCATCGTGCACCTCGACCAGCACGGCCAGGCCCAGCGCATGGGCCACGGCCTCGAAGTCCGCCATCTGCGCGTCAGACAGGCTGGCGGCAATCAGCAGGATGGCGTCGGCGCCCCAGGCTGCGGCTTCGAACACCTGGTACTCGTCGACCAGGAAGTCCTTGCGCAGGGCGGGCAGCGTGCAGGCGGCGCGGGCGGCTTTCAGGTAATCCGCATGGCCCTGGAAGAAGCGTTCGTCGGTCAGCACGCTGAGGCAGGCGGCGCCGTGCGCGGCATAGCTGCGGGCGATGTCGGCCGGCACGAAGTGCTCGCGCAGCACGCCCTTGCTGGGGCTGGCCTTCTTCACTTCGGCGATGACGCCCGGGCGGCCCGCCGCGATCCTGGCGCGCAGGGCCCCGACGAAATCGCGGTGGTCGTGGCCAGCGCGGTGACGGGCTTCGGCCTCTTCCCGCACGGCCTGCAGTGGCTTGCGCTGGCGGGCGGCCGCCACTTCTTCGTGCTTGACGGCGTTGATCTTGTCGAGGATGTCGGACATGGTGCGCAATCGGGCTCGGAGGGTCGGGGGGGCGCGTCAGGCGCGGGGTGCGAAGGCCTGCGTGGCCTGCACGAATCGGTTCAGCGTGTCGCGGGCACGGCCGCTGGCCAGGGCCTCGCGCGCGCGCTCGACGCCGTCGGCCAGCGTGTCGGCCACGTCAGACGCATACAGCGCCGCGCCCGCATTGAGCAGCACGATGTCGCGAGCGGGGCCGGCCTCGTTGGCCAGCACGCGCTGCACGATGGCCACCGACGCCTCGCGGTTGTGGGCCTTCAGCGCCGAGCCGTCGTGCTCGGCCATCCCGAACTGCTCGGGGGTGACGGTGTACTCGTTCACCTGGCCATCCTTCAGCTCGGCCACCATGGTGGGGCCCGCCAGCGTGATCTCGTCCAGCCCGTCGCAGCCATGCACCACCATCACGTGGCGAGAGCCGAGGCGCTGCAGCACACGTGCCTGGATGCCGACCAGATCGGGATGGAACACGCCCATCAGCTGGTTCGGCGCGCCGGCCGGGTTGGTCAGCGGGCCCAGGATGTTGAACATGGTGCGCACGCCCAGTTCCTTGCGAACGGGGGCGGCGTGCTTCATCGCGCCGTGGTGGTTCGGCGCGAACATGAAGCCCACGCCGGTGTCGGCCAGGCAGCTCGCTACCTGATCGGGGCTCAGGTTGATGTGGGCGCCCAGCGCCTCGAGCACATCGGCGCTGCCAGTGCTGGACGACACGCTGCGGCCACCGTGCTTGGCCACACGGGCGCCGGCGGCGGCGGCCACGAACATCGCGGTGGTCGAGATGTTGAAGGTGTGGGCGCCGTCCCCGCCGGTGCCGCACAGGTCGATGAGGTTCGCAGTGTCATCGATCTGCACCGGGGTGGCGAACTCACGCATCACCTGCGCGGCGGCCGAGAGTTCGCCCACGGTTTCCTTCTTGACGCGCAGACCGGTCACCAGCGCGGCCATGACGACCGGCGACATCTCGCCCTGCATGATGCGGCGCATCAGCCCCAGCATCTCGTCGTGGAAGATCTCGCGGTGCTCGATGACGCGTTGCAGCGCCTGCTGGTCGGTCAGTTGCGTCATGACGCCGTCCTCACATCGTCAGGAAGTTCTTGAGCATGGCGTGGCCGTGCTCGGTCAGGATCGATTCGGGGTGGAACTGCACGCCTTCCAGCGGCGCGAAGCTCGGGTCCGTCTGTGGGCCCTTGTGGCGCACGCCCATGATCTCGCCGTCGTCGGTCCACGAGGTGATCTCGAGGCATTCGGGCAACGTGGCGCGCTCGATGGCCAGCGAGTGGTAGCGGATGACGGTGAACTCGGCGGGCAGGCCGGCATACACACCCTTCTGGTCGGTGTGGATGACACTGGTCTTGCCGTGCATCTGCACCTGCGCGCGCACCACATGGCCGCCCAGCGCGGCACCGATGCTCTGGTGGCCCAGACACACGCCCAGGATGGGCAATTGGCCGGTGAAGCGCTGCAGCGCGGGCACGCACACCCCGGCTTCAGCGGGCGAGCACGGGCCGGGCGACAGCACCAGGCGATCGGGCTTGAGCGCGGCGATGTCGTCGAGGGTGATTTCGTCGTTGCGAACGACCTTGACCTCTTCGCCCAGCTCGCAGAAGTACTGCACCAGGTTGAAGGTGAAACTGTCGTAGTTGTCGATCATGAGCAGCATGGGCACATCCTGTGTGGAGGTGGTTCATGGGGCGGGCAGGCCGCCTTCGGTGCACGGTTCAGACGCCGTGACGTCCCCCCTCGGGGCCTCTGATCAGATGGCGCACCGGTGGGGACCGGCCGCAGAGGCAAGCGTGTCCGTCTGGCGTCACCGCCACCAGCGGTGCATCAGGCGGAGGAAGTCCGAGGGTTGCTGCATGCGAATGATTCTACATGGGCTGTCCGGCCGTGTGGCCCCGTGTCGACATGGCCCTGATCCGGGGGCCTCGGGTGGCTGCACGGGCGTCGACGGGCGTGCCAAGATCGACAGCCCACCGTCCTGCCTCCGCCGTGTCGCTTCCCGCACCTCCCGTCGCCCTGCCCGGCCAGCCTGCCGCCCCCGCCCGCAACCGCGCGGCGAGTGAGCCTGCGCTCCTGGGCCTGGAGGTCTTGCGCTTCGCGTGTGCGGTGTCGGTGCTGCTGTGGCACTACAACCATTTCTACATGGCGGGCCACAGCCACCAGGGCTTCAGCGTGAGCGGCCAGCCGCTGTACGCGTGGCTCAAGCCGTTTTACGAGGCGGGCTGGTTGGGCGTGCAGGTGTTCTGGGCCCTGTCCGGTTTCATCTTCTTCTGGAAGTACGCCCGGCCTGTGTCCGCGGGGGAGGTGCCGGCGTGGCGCTTTGCCGTGCTGCGGTTTTCGAGGCTGTACCCATTGCACCTGCTCACGCTGCTGGCCGTGGCCGGCATGGCGTGGCTGTACCGCGCGCAGCACGGCGTGGACTATGTCTACCAGCACAACGACCTGAAACATTTCGTGCTGCACCTGTTCCTGGCCAGCGACTGGCCCGGGCGCAGCGAGTGGTCGTTCAACGGCCCGATCTGGAGTGTTTCGATCGAGGTCCTGGCGTATGGCCTGTTCTACGCCCTGTGCCGGCTGGGTTGGACGCGCACGTGGCACGTGGTGGCCATCATCGGCTTGGCAGGGGCGGTGTACGCCAGCCACCTCACCGAGCACCCGCTGGTGCTGTGCGTGTTCTTCTTCTACCTGGGCGCGCTGACCCATCTGGCGCACGAGGCGCTGGGCCGGTTGCCAACAGGCTTGCAACGCGCCAGTCTGGCGGCGGGCGCGCTGCTGCTGGCCCTCGGCACGACGGCCACGGCGCTGGGCTGGCTGCGGCCGATGTTCTACGTGGCATTGCTGGCCCCGCTGGCGATGCTCGGGCTGCTGCGCGGCGTGCGCCCCCGCCCGGGTCGGCTGGCCGACCTGATCGGCACGCTTGGCCACACCACCTACGCGAGCTACCTGCTGCACTACCCGCTGCAGCTCGCCGTGGCGCTGCTCAGCGGCGGACAGCCTGACCGTCTGCCGCTCGCCTCGCCCTTCTGGCTGCTGGGCTACCTGGTGGTGACGTTTGCGCTGGCCGTGCCCGTGTACCGGCTGGTCGAGATGCCGGCCCAGGCGGCCCTGCGGACACGCCTGCTGCGCTGAGCCCGCTCAGCGGCTCACAGCCCCTGCTCGGCCATCTCGGCGGCGCGCACCACGGCACGGGCCTTGACCTCGGTTTCCTTCCATTCCAGCTCGGGCACCGAATCGGCCACGACGCCGGCACCGGCCTGCACGTACAGCGTCTGGTCCTTGATGACGCCGGTGCGGATGGCGATGGCCACGTCCATGTCGCCGGCAAAGCTGAGGTAGCCCACGGCGCCGCCGTAGACGCCGCGCTGCACCGGCTCGAGCTCGTCGATGATCTCCATCGCGCGGATCTTGGGCGCGCCGCTCAGCGTGCCGGCCGGGAAGCTGGCGCGCAGCACATCCAGTCCTGTCATGCCGTCCTTGAGGTCGCCCTCGACGTTGCTGACGATGTGCATGACGTGCGAATAGCGCTCGATCCCGAAGGCCTCGGTGACCTTGACCGAACCGGTCTTGGCGATGCGACCGATGTCATTGCGCGCCAGGTCGATCAGCATGACGTGCTCGGCGCGCTCCTTCGGGTCGGCCAGCAACTCGACTTCGTTGGCCTGGTCCTGCTCGGGCGTGGCACCGCGCGGGCGCGTGCCGGCGATCGGGCGGATGGTGACGGTTTCGCCGCCTTCGGCATTGCGCTCCTGACGCACCAGGATCTCGGGGCTGGAGCCGACGACATGGTGGTCGCCCATGTCGTAGTAGTACATGTAGGGGCTCGGGTTGAGCGAACGCAGGGCGCGGTAGAGCGTCAGCGGCGAGGCGGTGAAACGCTTCTGCAGACGCTGGCCGATCACGACCTGCATGCAGTCACCCGCGGCGATGTAGTCCTTGCACTTGAGCACCGCGGCCTCGAAATCGGCCTTGGCGAAGTGACGCTCGACGGGGTAGGACTCGGTGGGCGCGATGGGCGGCACCGGCACCACGGCGTGGAGCTGGGCCTGCAGCTCGGCGATGCGGGCGGCGGCACGGTCGTACGCGCCGGGCAGCGCGGGATCGGCATAGACGATCAGGTAGAGGCGGTCGGCGAGGTTGTCGATGACGGCCAGTTCCTCGCACTGCAGCAGCAGGATGTCGGGCGTGCCGATGCCACCGGGCTTGTGCGTGTTCGCCAGGCGGTGCTCGATGTGGCGCACCGTGTCATAGCCGAAGTAGCCAGCCAGCCCCCCGCAGAAACGGGGCAGGCCTTGCGGCACTGCCGCCTTGAAGCGCTGCTGGTACTGGGCGATGAAATCGAGCGGGTTGGTGTCGTGGCGCTCGACCACGTGGCCGTCGGTCACGACCTCGACCGCACGGCCGGTGGAGCGCACCAGCGTGCGCGCGGGCAGGCCCACGAAGGAGTAGCGCCCGAAGCGCTCGCCGCCGACGACCGACTCGAGCAGAAAGCTCAAGGGCCGGCCTTGCGTGAGCTTCAGGTACAGCGACAGCGGCGTGTCGAGGTCGGCCAGGGCCTGGGCGACCAGGGGGATGCGGTTGTGGCCCAGAGCGGCCAGGGCGTTGAATTCGGTTTCAGTGATCATGGTGATGGGCCTCCAAGCCCAAGGGCACGGCCGCCAGGGACCGAGCCCGATGTCATCTGATGTCACCCCCGGGGCCGCTGTGCCGGAACCGGCTTCGACAGCGGCGCCTTCTCGAGGGGAAGGGCGCAAAGCCTGTGAACCGCGCCTGCTCAGGCAGCGGACGGCTGTCACACGCAGGCGTACCCGCGACGCCAGGGCCATGCCCCCCGGTCGTGCGACCCTTTGGTGTGCTTGCGAGAGATGAACATCGGACCAGTGTATCAGGGCCCTCCTGGCACGTCTTGCCCCTCGGCCGAGGGCCTGCGCCACCGCGCCGAGGGCAAACCCAGCTTGCGCGACGGGATGGGCTCGCAACAATCGCCGAGACCCCATCGGGAACGACATCCATGCATGAGACACCATCCGGCACGCCCGGCCGCAGCGGGCCACACCGCCGCACGGGCCTGCTGCGCGCGGCATTCGCCTCCGGGCTGGCCACCGCCGCCCTGACGCTGCCCGCGGCATGGGCGCAACCCACCGAGCTCTTCGGGATCAGCTATCCCCAGACGCTGAAGGTGGAGGGCCGTACGCTGCAACTCAATGGCGCAGGCGTGACCTACCGGGCCGTGGCCAAGCTCTACACGGTGGCGCTGTACACCCCGGAAAAAAGCAGCCAGGCCGAGGCCGTGGTCACCATGTCGGGCCCCGTGCAGCTGCGCTTTGTGATGCTGCAGGGCATGCGGGTGGACGAGATCGGCAAGACCATCACGCGCGGCATCGAGCTCAACAGCAACCGCGAAGCGTTCTTCAATCTCATCCCCGCCATCCGGCAGATGGGCGAGCAGTTTTCGCACATCAAGCGGCTGAACGCCGGCGACACCTTTGCGATCGACCACGTGCCCGATCGCGGCACGATGTTCTTCGTCAATGGCCAACCGGCCGGGCTGCCGATTGCCGACAAGCGCTTCTTCCCCGCCGTGCTGCGCGTGTGGCTGGGAACCAAGCCGGCCTCGCCTGACCTGCGGGACGCCCTGCTGTCGTACAAGGCGCCGGCGGTGCTGGACGCGCTGGAGTGAGGTCCACCGGCTCTTGAGAGGCTGTGCCGGGAATGCGCGCGCGGGCCCGGTCAGGCCAGCAAGGTGGGCCAGTCGGCCTGATCCAGGCGAGCGATGTGCGCGCGGGCCGGCACCTCCTGCACGGGGTGGCCGTGGTTGTAGCCATAGGTGACCAGCACCACCGGGCAACCGGCTGCGCCAGCCGCCTGGGCGTCGTTGCTCGAATCGCCCACCATCAGGGTGCGCGCGGGCTCGGTGCCCAGCGCCTCGCAGGTCTTGCGCAACGGCAGAGGGTCGGGCTTCTTGCGCTCGAAGGCGTCTCCGCCGAACACGTGCTGGAAGAACGGCAGCAAGCCTTTGCGCTCCAGCAGTTGCCGGGCGAACGCGGTGGGCTTGTTGGTCAGGCAGGCCAGGGGCACCCCCAGCGCCCGGAGTTGCGCCAGGCCTTCGGCCACACCGGGGAAGACATCGGCATGCTGGCCGTTGTGCTCGGGGTAGTGGCGATGGTAGACGGCGAGCGCCTCTGGGAGGGTCTGGGCCACCTCGCTCGACTCCGGCAGCACGCCCCACGCGTGCGCCAGGCTGCGGCGCAACAGGTCCTCGGTGCCCTTGCCGACGGTCATCGAGATGAAGGTGCGGTCGACGCGCGCCAGTTCGACGGGGTGACAGCCGAGGTCGGTGAGGGTGTGGCGCAGGACGACCAGGAAGTCGCCGAGGGTGTCGACCATGGTGCCGTCGAGGTCGATGATGGCGGCGGAGGTGGTTGTGGAGGGGACAGAAGACAGCGCCATGGGGATTTTCGCTCCAGATGCATCCAAGCAGATTAGACCAGAGGGGCGTTGCCCTCGCCGGCGCGCCGGAGCATCAATTGGCGCGACCGAGGGCACGTTCGATGCCGTCTTGTGCCCTTTGCTCCGATGTAGGGCTCGCGGGTCCGCCGCTTCCGTGGATTCACCGAACAGAGCCTACAGCCATTCACTACGAACTACGGAATGCTGATGGCTTTCAATCGCTGATCGACAATCGCTCCACCGTCGCCCGATGTGACCTCGAAGATCCATGTCTGATTGGTTTCCGGACCAGTCTTTCCCTTCGGTGCCGCATAAATTTGTGGACCAGAATCCATGTAAAGCAGTTCCAGTCCAAGCTGCTTGCGTCGGGACTGAATCTCTTTCAGAGACATGTTCGGGCCAATGGGTATGCCATCGACTTCAAAGTAGCCCGAGAAGGCGTTCTCCGGTGTGTTGCCGGCCATGGAGCATCGCTCGTGAATGAGCTCCTTCCGCGCGGCTTCATTCCTGGGAAATCCATGTTCCTTCTCTACTTGATCCATGGTCTCAAGCCGAAACTGGACGGAATCGCGATGCCTTGCAAGGGCTGAGGCATCGCAGTCTCGATGCTTGCCGTAGTCGATCCCAGGCCTCACCCATACCACAACCCGGTGAATCAACTCTGGCGAACCCGGGAGGGCGCCATCATCTGGGGCCGCATGAATTTGCAGTCCCATTGCGTTCCAGTATGCATCGGATGACGCTTGACTGGAAATGTCTGTGCCGATGATGGGTATCAGATCGGTGGCTCTCGTTCGGTATTGCTTGATCGGAAATCCGTTCAGACGGAGTTCATCCTGTTTGATGATCACTTGTGGCTGGCCGTTGCGATTGACTCCTTCAGGATCGCCCACATACAGGGGCTCACGGGCATCACAAGCCGCCACGAGCAACGTCATCGCCAACAGGCATGGAGGAAGGCTCTTTGCCCCGCGCAACATGCGGATCAGAAGATGAGTGCTTGCGCCCGTCATGCAACCCCCTCCTTGCGGATGGTTGCCATCACGTCTGTCCTACCAGTCAAAGCTGCATAGTGCTCTGTCCAGAACGCCCATGACGCTTGGAACTGCCGGGGAATGGTACGCTCATGTTCGTGCCCCTCGCTATCGTGTCGATGCTCACGCGCGCGTTTCAAAGCGGAAGTCTGATCTGACGCTTTCACGATCGCCGCTTTGTTGTTCTCAGCCCATATGCGCACATCGTGATCAAACTCAGGGGTGTAGCTAGGGTGTTTGAAATACTTGCTCGCGCAAGCGACGGCTGCCGCTGCGTTTGATTTTCCTTCCCAAACATCTGCCACGCAACGGCCTACATCCAGCACCGCCCGCTGAGCCAGTGAGCCAGCCAGGTCATGCAAGGGATGATCGTTGGCGTCTTTGGCCACCATGGTGTGTGTCGGGTCAATCGAGTTTGCGAAATCATAGTCATCGATCTGCGGCTGGCGAATGCGGCCACCTGCCTGTTGCTTGATCGCGGCGGCCAAAACGCCATACACCCAAACGCGGGCGTCCTGAACACCTGCTTTGATCACGTCAGGCACATAGCCGCCAGCAACATCGATTGCTTTGTACATGACTTGGCAATAGCCCTTGTACGCAGATGCAGTGGAGGTTCGCCCGCTGTCGTTCAATACCGCCCAGAACACCCAATCACTGAGTTCCAACCCCTCGTAATAGATCTTGTTGAGCCTTGATCCGGTTTGGCTGGCTGGCAGCAGCAAGTCGGCCATCTTGTACATGAGCGAGAACTGCGCATCTTGGTCTGTGAACTGGCCTGTTGTGATGGGCATGTCACGCAATTCAGCTTTGGTTGGAACCCAAGCCACGACCTTTCTATACTTTGCTTTGTGAAGCGCCAACTCCACGAAGTTGGTATGCGCAAAGAAGTCTTCCAATACGTGCAAAGCAAACCCCAGTCGCATCAAGCCTTCTGGCGTCTTGCCCAGCTGACAGGCTTTCTGAATTTGTCTTTGCATGTAGACCAGCGATGAGGGGTGATCGCCAGTGAGCGCCGGGTCGGCAATGTAGCGGCGCACGCTGGTCGCGGGATCAACTTCCAGCATTCGCTTGTCGATGGGCAAATCAACCAGCCACCCCTTTGGATACTGATGAGGCCGTTGATCTGGCAAGCCTGCCGGGTTGTCAATGTGCTCTTCCGGCCGGTAGCATCCCAATAGCTCCATGCACTTAGGCAGGCGAGATTTGTGGAACTCAATGTCTGAGCGCGCATTTCCCCAATCAGCCTGACCCTTCAAGTACGAGGCGGCCACCATCTGGCCCATGAGCATCACCGCAGTGGTGATGCTCTCGCGGGAGAGGCCCAAGCCCTTTTTGCCTGGTGGCAACATGAAGGCATCGCACAACTGAGACCAGTCGCGCAGCCAATTTCCGTAGTAAATCAACCCTCGCTCATAGCCCTTGAAACGGTCGTCCGCCGCAAGCGCTGCCTCAATGCTGTGATGGTTGTGAACCCCCTTGCGCGGCTCGTCCTTCATCATCTTGGCATCAAACACCGGCAGGACCTTCGCAGGCCCGTCGCGATCCGGCCTGTACACCCCGTCGTGCAGGTAGGGCACGCCTTGGGTGCCGCTGACGTCCACAGCCTTCAGATAGGCTCTCTCAGTGTGTTGTATGGCCCGTTGAGGCAATTGGTGTCTGACCTTCACATCACCGCTGGCTTCTGGGCTCTGCAAAGCACCATAAACCGTTTCGCCCTGGGCGAGCAAAGGAAGTAGCGTAAGGGAATACGCCGGGCCATCGGCGCCCCCGGACTCTCCTCCGATATCGGACCACACATGGCGCAGTTGGAATTCAATGTATTGGCCCCAGGCACCAACCAGGGCCAGCAGGAGATCCCACTGAGCTGTTTCATCGTTTTGCGCCGCCTTGGCGGCCAGCGCCCGGTCCACCCAGATGCATCTTTCGTCTGGATCGTATTCGGCACCGCCGCCATACGCCAGTTGATGGGGAACCTCTGGCAATCCCGCTTTGGATTTCGCGTAGAACGTCTGGTAAGCGGACAAAGGAATGTCTGTGCCAAAGGTCGAGGCCATGTCGCTCACAAAAGCGGGTTCATCCGACTCCGACGCAAATGTCTTGAGTTGGTCCCGCGCAAACGTTGACCTAAAAGTGCCCTCAGCCACGCCCAACGCAGCGAAACGTTGAGTAGGCATCGCAGGCAAGCGTGCTGCCTGACTCCCGCCTCCCGCCCAATCATGCCCCGCCGCCTTCACCGTCCACGTCCCCGGGCAGGTGAAGGTGATGTTCCCGCCCTTGAGCTCGATCTGGCTCTGCCCGGCCGTCAGCGTGATGCTGTTGCTGGCCTGAATGCGGATCTCGTCGGTGGTGCTCTGGATGGTCAGGTCTTTGTCCGACCAGATTTGCTGCGCGTCGGTGTGGGCACGCAGGCTCAGCGGGCCGTTGGCCGCAATCGCCTTGATGCCGCCCGCGTGCGTGTACAGGCTGGTGGTCTGGCCGCTGACGGCGCTCAGGGTGTGCGCGGCCGTCAGCTGCACGTCGCCCTGCGTGGTCAGGCTCGTGTCCTGGCCGCTGAACAGGCCGATGCTGGCCGGCGTGACGAACACGGCGCTGGCCGGGGTGTCGAGGTGCAGCAGGGGCTTGGCAAAGCGCTCGACCGGGTCCTGCAAGGTGCGGCTGCCGGGTTGGGCCTTCTTCGCTGGCTGGCCGCCTGCCGCGCCGTCGTACTTGCCTTGCGCAGTCGGGTCCATGGCCTCGGTGTGCTGCTGCAGCGCCTGGCTGGCGTCGTGGCTGGCCAAGCCGACCGCGCCCTGCTGGCGGGCGCTCTGGCTCAGCGCATCGCCCAGCTGGCGCGCGCCCTTGAGCTGGCTCACGGCTTCGGCCGCGTCCATCTGGGTGCTCTGCACGCTGGCGCCCATGGCGGGCCGGGCGCTGGTGCTCAGCAGCAGGCCCTGGCCGGCGCGCACCACGGCCCAGCCGTCGGTGTGGCCGTAGAAGCCTTCGCCCAGCCAGGCGCCGCGGTGGGCGCAGCCCGCACCGCCCCGGCCGCTTTGCTGGATCAGGTGGCCCAGGCTCAGTTCGCTCCAGCCGGTGGCGCCGCTGTGGCTGGCCAGGCGCATGCGCAGTTGGCCGGTGGCATCGTCAATCAGCCACTGATTGGCGCCGCCGCCGTCCAGGTGGGGGCTGTGCCAGCCGGAGATCGTGCCGGGGTGGTTGGTGCCGGCGTCCACGCCCGCCGGCCAGGGAAGGTCGTGCTGGCCGTTGTGCAGCTGACCGATCACCAGCGGGCGGTCGATGTCGCCGTCGACGAAGTCGACCAGCACCTCGGTGCCGGCGCGCGGGGTGAAGACGGCGCCCCAGTTGGGGCCGGCCACGCCCTGGGCCACGCGGACCCAGGTGCCGCTGGTGGCGTCGCCCGGCGCATGGCCGGTCTCTGCACCGCCCGGCGTGGTCGGCGCGCTCAGTGCGCCGGCCAGCGGGCGGGCGCCGCGCTGCCAGCCGAACTGAAGGCGGATGCGGCCGTCGCGGTCGGTGGTCAGCGGTTCGCCGTCGTGCGCCACCACCACGGCAGTCTGCAGGCCGGGGGCCGTGGGCGCATCGAGGGGCGCGGGGGCCAGTCGGAGGCTGGCGGGGGCGGCGTCAAAGCGGTTGCGGTAGCTGCCCTGTTCGATGTCGGGCTGGCGCAGCAGGCGGGCGGCTTCGCTGCCGAGGTTGTTGGCCGCCTCGTGCACCACGCGCAGGGCGCGGAAGGCCCCCGGTGCGGTGGGCTCGGTGGCGGGCGGGCGTCCGGCTGCGGCCGTGCGCACGGCCGATGCCAGCGCCGTGGCGCCGCCGTAGAGGCTGTGTTCGGTCAGCAGGAAGCGGGCGCCTTCGTGCAGGCCACGCACGGCGCTGTCCCCCTCGGCGCGGACGTGGTGCAGCGCGTGTGCGGCCATGCGGGCCTGGGCGCGGGCATCGGCCACGGCCGGGCTGCCGGGCTGGGCGGTGCTGACACGGCCGTCAGCGTGCTGGCGTTCACCGTGGCCCCGGTAGTCTTCCAGTGTGGGCAGCGCGCCCTGCTCGGTCGGGGCCGTGGCGGTGCCGGCCACGCCGGCCAGCTGGCGCTCGTCCCACGCAGCGAGGGTGACGGCGTTCGGGCCCACATGGCGGCCCACGCGCCAGGCGGTCACGGTGTCCTGGGCCAGGCCGTCGTCGAACAGGCCGGTGCCCCAGAGACCGCCGCCGCGCATGTCGGGCCGGCTGAAGCGCAGGGGCCCGAGGTCGGGCACCTCGGCCTGGTCGTCGAAGATGACCAGCGTGTGCTTCGCGGCGCGGGCGCCTGTGATTGCGCCTTCACGCGCGCCGTCGTGTTCCAGGCGCCAGCTCCAGCCCTGCTGCGCCATCAGGCGGCGCACGAAGCGCCAGTCGGTCTCGCGGTACTGGGTGGTAATGGCGCGCAGCGGGCCAGGGTCGGCCACGTCGAAGCGGAAGTGCGCCTGCGGCCAGGCCGAGAGCACGTCGGAGACGATGTCCTGCGCGGTGCGATCCTGGAAGATGCGGGTGTCGCGACGGTGGGTGAGCCAGTGGGTCCAGGCCGCCAGCGTGAGGCGGTAGCGGGCCAGGCCGCCGTCGGCGCCGAGTTGGGCGGTGCGCACGACGTAGCCGTGCCAGTTGCGCCAGGTGCCGTCGGCTCGTTTCAGGCGCAGCGTCATCTGCTCGCCTTGCAGGGCCTTGAGTTGGAGGAAAGCGCTGGTGGAGACGGCGTCGACCTCGGCCCACAGCGGTTCGTCGGCCTGCACGGCTTCGGTGATGCGGCAGCGCTCGACCACGAGGGTGGCCGAGGGCAGGGCGGTTTCAAGCTGCAGAAGTCGGGTCGCCTGACCGATGCCCAGCGCCGCCTGGAGGCGCGAGGCGAGCTCGCCGGCCAGGGATGAGGGATCGGACAGAAGAGGCCGCGCAGCACGCGCGGCCGAGACCATGCCGCCCACGGACGGTAGGTTCATGCACTCACCTGAGTTTTATTGTCGGTATCGCGCGATTCTCCGCGGGGCCCTTCCCCCGCCCCACCACACCTGATGGGGAAAATTGCAAACAAGCGTTACGGTGCGCAACCTGCTCGCGGGGTGCGGGGCCCCTACAATCGCGGGCCCGTTTGCTCCCCCTCGCCTCCCGGGCTTGCTTCCATGTCCTACTGCGCCATCGACTTCGGCACCTCCAACTCGGCCATTGCCATCCCGGAGGCCGGCGGCGGCATGCGGCTGGTGCAGCTGGAAGGCGAGCACCTGACCATGCCGACCGCGGTGTTCTATTGCACCGATGCGGACGACCTGCCGCCTGGCTCGGTGCGCGGCGTGGGGCGGGATGACGCGCTGCCCCGCACCTTCGGGCGCGCCGCGGTGGCCGCCTACATCGAGGGCTATGAAGGCCGGCTGATGCGCTCGATGAAGAGCGTGTTGGGCACGGCCCTGGTCGACCAGACCACCGAAGTCGGCAACGGCATGGGCGTGAAGTACCTCGACATCATCACCGGCTACCTGCGGCACCTGCGCGGCAAGGCGGAACAGGCGGGCGGCGCGCAGCTCGACCGCGTGGTGATGGGTCGGCCGGTGTTCTTCGTCGATGAGGACCCCGTGCGGGATGCAGCCGCGCAGGCTTCGCTGGAGGCGGCGGCCCGCGCGGTCGGCTTCACGGACGTGGCCTTCCAGTACGAGCCGATTGCCGCGGCGTTCGACTACGAGCAGCAGGCCACCACCGAGCAACTGGTGCTGGTGGCCGACATCGGCGGCGGCACGTCGGACTTCTCGGTGGTGCGCGTGGGGCCGGAACGCGCCCAGGCACTCGACCGCCGCAGCGACATCCTCGCCAACCACGGCGTGCACATCGCCGGCACCGACTTCGACCGGCGCGTGTCGCTGGCCAGCGTGATGCCGCCGCTGGGCTATGGCGGCTTCGGCCCGAGCCTCAAGGGCCAGGCGCCGCGCCCCGTGCCCAGCCGCGTGTACTTCGACCTGACCACGTGGCACCTGATCAACACGGTGTACCAGCCACAGCGCGTGGCCGAGCTGCGCAGCATGGCCGACTTCTATGGCGACCCGGTGCAGCACCAGCGCCTGATGAAGGTGGTGAACCAGCGGCTGGGGCATGCGCTGGTGGGCCGCGCCGAAGCCGCCAAGATCGCGGTGGCCGAAGGCGGCTCGACGGACATCGACCTGTCACTGATCGAAGCCGGTCTGCACAGCCCGCTGACGGGGGCACAGGCCGAGCAGGCGCTGCGCGACGACCTGGCGCGCATCGTGGCGTGCGCCCGCGAAACGGTGACCCTGGCCGGGGTGCCGGCCGAGGCGATCAGTGCGCTGTACTTCACCGGCGGCTCGACGGGGCTGAAGCTGCTGACCGAGCAGCTGGAAGCGGCCTTCCCGACGGCACAGGCCGTGCGGGGCGACCGGCTCGCTTCGGTGGCCACCGGCCTCGGCCTGCATGCCGCGCGGCTGTTTCAGTCGGCGTCGGTCAGCAGGTAACCCAGGCCGCGCAGCGTGGTGATGCTGGCGCCCGTGCCCTCCAGCTTCTTGCGCAGGCGCGACACATAGCTTTCGATGGCTTCGGGGCGGGCCGAGGCATCCATGTCGTACACCTTCTCGAACAGCAGTTCGCGCGCCACGGGGCGGTCCAGCCGGGACAGCAAGGCCTCGAGCACGGCCAGCTCACGCGGCGTCAGAGACAGCGGGCGGCCCTCGCAGGTGACCAGCCGGCTCGCGGTGTCGAACGCCAGGCGCCCCACCCGCACCACGGGTGCACGCCCCATCCCCCGGCGTGACAACGCCCGCACGCGGGCTTCCAGTTCGCTGAGTTCGAAGGGCTTGGCAAGGTAGTCGTCGGCGCCCATGTCGAGGCCGCTCACGCGCTCGGCCAGGCTGTCGCGCGCGGTGAGGATCAGCACCGGCAGCCCGCTGCCCCGGGCACGCAGGCGGCGCAGCACCTCCAGGCCGTCGATGCCCGGCAGATTGAGGTCGAGGATGGCGAGGTCGTAGGGCTGCGTGGCCAGGGCGTGGTCCGCGTGATCGCCCCGGCCCATCACGTCCACGGCGTGGCCGCCCTGGCGCAGCGCTTTCGCCAGGCAGTCGGCCAGCGCTTCCTGGTCCTCGACAAGCAGCAGGCGCATGGGGATTCAACCTCGTTGTGGTGTGCAGGGGCCTGAAGGCCCACCCGATTTCATCACGGAACGCCCGGCACCGCGCAGCCCGCGCACCGTCGGTGTGGGCGCCGGGTCTCGGTGTTTTCCCGTGAAGCGGCGGCCCGGACGGCCATCGCCAGATTTCTGACAGGAAGGCTGTCGATCATCCGCGGCCACTGACCCATTTTCCTATTTCAACGGGGTCAGACGGAGACGACATGACTCACACCCGCCGCCTTTCCCGCCTGCCTGTCCTGAGTGCCACCGCACTGGCCGCCTTCTTCGCCGCGTTCGGGGCGCAGGCGCAGTCGACCAACCTGACGATGTACGGCCTGATCGACCTGGGCATGGAATACCGCACCCAGAACAACGCCGCCGGTGACAGCCAGTGGCGCCTGAACTCGGGGGGCATCAACACCTCGCGCTTCGGCTTCAAGGGCAAGGAAGACCTCGGCAACGGCCTGAGCGCCCAGTTCAATCTGGAAGGCGAACTGAGTGCCGACACCGGTGCCGCCGACAGCACGCTGTTCGGACGCCAGGCCTGGGTCAGCCTGGACAGCAATGCGCTGGGCAGCGTGGCGCTGGGCCGCATGTCGACCGTGGCTTACGACTTCATCAGCGCACACGACTTCATGGGCTACGCGCCGCAATACTCGTGGGTCACGAGCACGGCCACGGTGCCGAAGGCCTCGTTCACCAGCCGCATCAGCAACGGCGTGCGCTACCTGGGCACCTTCGGCAAGATCAAGCTGGGCCTGAACGCCGGCCTCGGTGAAGTGGCGGGCTCGCTCAACGCGAACACCAGCCGCGGCGTGTCCGTCGGCTACGAAGACGGCCCTGTGTCGGTGCAACTGAGCCTGGATGATGGCCGCACCGCCGCCACGGAAACCGCCACCAACTCGACCAGCAACCGCAGCTGGATCGCCTCGGGCACCTACGCCCTGGGCACGGGCAAGGTCTATGCAGGCGTGCGCGACACCAAGCGCGAGCCAGTGGGCACGGTCAGCAGCAGCAATGCCGCCTTCCACACCACCGTGTACTGGCTGGGCGCCAGCGCGCCGGTTGTCGACAAGGTGACGGCCTTCGGCGGCGTGTATGTCGAGAACAAACATGGCACGCCGTCGAACCCGGTGATGCTGGCTGGCAAGGTGCACTACGACCTGTCGAAGCGCACCCGCCTGTACGCCACTGCGGCCATCGCCCGCGCGAAGACCGAAGACGGCAGCCGGACCCTCACCGGCGTGTTCCGCGACCAGACGCCGCTGACCAACCACCAGACGGGCATCGGCTTCGGGCTGCAGCACCGTTTCTGATCGGCGTTCCGCCCAGAAGAAAAGCCGTGACGGTATGACCGGTCACGGCTTTTTTCATGGCGCGCCGGCGTTCAAGGCCGGCACATGGGACGCAGGTCAGGCCTTGCCGGACTTGGCCTTGGCGGCTTCGAGGGCCAGGGCCAGCGCCGACTTCGGCGCGTTGCCATCAGCCGGGCGCTCGCGGCGCGGGGCGGCGTCCTGACGCGGGCGATCGGAGCGATCGTTGCGGCGGGGACCACGGTCGTTGCGATCGCCGCGGTCGGGGCGCGGGCCTTGGCCGGCACGCTGCTCGCCATCCGGACGGCGAGGGGCGCGGTCGCCGCGGGGGCGATCGCCTTGCGGACGGTCGCCGTGCGGACGGGCGCCCCGCTCTGCACGCTCGCCGCGTTCGGCCGGGGCCGGTCGGGCGCCGGGTTCACCGCCAGCGGCCGGGGCGGCTTCGCCCGGCGCGCGCTCGGCACGCGGGCCGCGCGCACGTTGTTCACCGCGATCGCCGCCGCGGTCACGGCGCGGGCCCTGACCGTTGCGCGGGCCGCGGTTGCGAGGCTCGGGGCGGGGTTCGGCGGCTTCCTTGCGGGCCTGGGCCAGCAGGGCCTCGAACGCTTCGGGCGCCACGCCCTTGTCGGCGCAGTAGGCCTCGGCGGTCAGCTTGCCGGCGTCGACATCGGCCAGCACGGCCGCGCGGTCGCGGCGTGCCTGGGCTTCGGCCTCACGGCGCTCCTTGACCAGCGCGCGGCGGCGGGCCAGCTCGGTCTCGGCAATCTGACGGTGCTCTTCAGACAACTCGCCCGCAGGCTGGCCGTCGAGGTCGAAACGCGAGGTGCCCTTGCTGACGGCGATCAGGTAGGCCGTGGCGTGCGTGTAGCGGCGGAAGAAACCCGACAGGGCCGTCTTGGAGAACACGCCGGGGGCGCGCTCCTGGATGTCGACCTGGATGCGCAGCTTCAGTGGCTTGGGCTCGCCGCCGAACAGCGCGGGGAAGCGGCGCTGGAGCTCGGCCGCGCACTCTGCGGGACTCATGCCGGCCGGTGCAGCCGATGCGTCCGCCTCCGGCACGTCGGGCGTCGCCGGGGTGTCGGGCTCGGCGGGCTGGGCGGAAGGAAGGTCCGAAGGAGGCAGGGGAGTCGAAGACATGAAGCAGGTGGCAGCGCCAGAGGGCGAAACCTCGATTGTGCGCGATGTGGCGGCCGTTGCCACGATAGACCGCTGCCCCAGCGTCGGGAACGGCCCTTGCCGGCACCGTCGGTGCGGCAAAACGTCGCACACGGATCCCCGGGAGGCATGACATGGGCTGCCGCGTACACCACCTCAACTGCATCTCGTCGTGCCCGCTGGGTGGCCGGCTCATGGACGAGCGCCTGCCCACCGTGATCGACCGCGCCGAGCTGAGCTGCCACTGCCTGCTGGTCGAAACGAACGACGGCCTGGTGCTGGTGGACACCGGTTTCGGCCTGGGTGATGTGAAGGCGCCCCGCACCCGGCTCAGCCGCTTCTTCCTGACCTTGCTGCAGCCGGCGCTGGCCGAAGAGATGACAGCGGTGCGGCAGGTGGCGCGTCTGGGCTTTGCCGTGTCGGACGTGCGGCACATCGTGCTCACCCACCTGGATTTCGATCATGCCGGCGGGCTGGACGACTTTCCGAACGCCACGGTGCACATGATGCGCAACGAGTGCGTGCACGCCGAAGCGCAGCGCACCTGGCTGGATCGGCAACGCTTCCGGCCCGCGCAGTGGGGTGCCAGCCGCGCGCGGTGGGTGCTGCATGAGGCTTCGGGCGGCGAGGTGTGGGAGGGCTTCGAGCGCGTGCGCCCCCTCGGTGAGGGGTTGCCGGATCTGGCCCTGGTGCCGCTGCCAGGCCACACCCACGGCCATGCGGGTGTGGCGGTGCAGGCGGACGGGCAGTGGGTGTTGCTGGCGGGCGATGCCTACTTTCACCGCCGCGAGATGGACACCTTTGCCCCCTGGTGCCCGCCCGGGCTGCGCGCATACCAGACGCTGATGGAGAAGGACCGCACCCAGCGGCTGGCCAACCAGGCGCGGCTGCGGGCGCTGCACGGCGCCCACACCACCGGCCTGACGCTGTGCTGCTCGCACGACCCGGTGGAGTTCGAGCGGCTCAGTGGCCGCGCGCTCGGCGCCCTGCCGCAGGCGCCGAGCCACGCGCCGCCGGCCTGAACGGCTCGGTCTATCTGACGCCATGGGAGGCCCGCTGGGGCTGGCAGCACAGTCAGCCGCCCGTGCCTGACTGGCGCTGCTCCATCACCTTGCGCACCCGGCGTCGCGGAACGCGTTACGCTGGGGGCTGAGCCACAACCGGAGCCCCTTCATGCTGATCCGTGCCGACGATGCCCTGCTGCTGGTGGTCGACCTGCAGGACCGCCTGATGCCCGCATTGGCCGAGGGCGACGCCACCGCTCGCCACGCGCTGGACCTGATGGCCACCGCAGCCGAACTCGATGTGCCCATCGTGGTGTCGGAGCATTGCGTGGACAAGCTGGGCGGCTCGCTGCCCACCGTGCGGGACGCCGCCCACGCCACCGGCGCCACCATCGTCAACAAGACGCACTTCAGTTGTGCCAGCGAGCCCGGTTTTCTTGGCATGCTGGAGCGCCTCGGGCGGCGGCAGGTGGTGCTGGTGGGGGCCGAAGCCCATGTGTGCGTGATGCAGACCGGCCTCAGCCTGCTCGCTGCGGGCCACGCCGTGTTCGTGGTGGCCGATGCGGTTGCGTCTCGCGACCCTGCGCAGAAGGCGCTGGCCCTGCAACGACTTCAGGGCGCGGGCGCGGCGGTGGTCAGCAGCGAGATGGTGATGTTCGAGTGGCTTGGTTGCGCCAATCACCCGGCGTTCCGGCAAGTGTTGCCGCGCATCAAACGCGGCTGAACGGTCAGAGGCGGATCAGGCGCTCGAGCGCCTTCTCCAGCGTGGCGGCCGACTTGGCAAAGCAGAAGCGGATCACGCCCTCGTCTCGGCCATCGGGGTAGAAGGCCGAGACCGGGATGGCGGCCACGCCGTGTTCGGTGACCAGGCGCTCGACAAAGGCGCGGTCACCTTCATCGCTGATGGCGCTGTAGCGCACGCACTGGAAGTAGGTGCCTTGGCATGGAAGTAGCTCAAATCGTGAGCCTGAGATCGCCTGGCGAAAGATGTCGCGCTTGCCCTGGTACAGCGCCTTGAGCTGCTCGTACCACCCCGGCCGTTTCATGAACGTCGCCAGCGCCACCTGGCTGGGCGCGTGCACGGTGAACACGATGAACTGATGCGCCTTGCGGAACTCGGCCATCAGCGCGCGAGGCGCCACGCAGTAGGCCACCTTCCAGCCGGTGATGTGATAGGTCTTGCCGAAGCTCGAGACCACCACGCTGCGCTCGGCAAGGCCGGGATAGCGCAGCACGCTTTCGTGACGCACCTGGTCGAACACCATGTGCTCGTAGACCTCGTCGCTGAGCACGACGATGTCGGTGCCCTGGAGCAGCGCCTCCAGCCGGGCCATGTCGTCGGCCGTCCAGACGCTGCCGGTCGGGTTGTGCGGGCTGTTGACGATCACCATCCGCGTGCGCGGCGTGATGAGGCGGCCCACTTCGTCCCAATCGGGTCGCCAGTCGGGCTGGCTCAGCGTGGCGTACACCACCTTGCCGCCCTGCAGCTCGACGCTGGGTGCATAGCTGTCGTAGGCCGGCGCGAAGACGATCACCTCGTCGCCCGGGTGCACCAGCGCCGCGATCGCGGTGAAGAGGCCCTGCGTGGCACCGGCCGTCACGGTGACCTCGGTGTCGACGTCGTAGGCCACGCCGTAAAGCGCCTGTACCTTCTCGGCAATGGCCTCGCGCAGCACCGGCATGCCCGCCATCGGGGCGTACTGGTTGTGGCCGGCGCGCGTGGCCTCGTCGAGCAGCGCCAGCAGGTCGGCCGGCGCATCGAAATCGGGGAAGCCCTGCGAGAGGTTGAGGGCACCGTGCTGCTGGGCCAGCGCCGACATCACCGTGAAGATGGTGGTGCCGACCTGCGGCAGGCGAGAGGCAATGGAGACGGGCGTGTCAGGCATGGGCCAGAGGATAGCCCGTCGCCAACCTCAGAACGTGTAACGGGCCGTCAACGCTGCATTGAGGCGTGCGCCGTAGCCGCAGTCCTGGCCGAGGCCGCGGCACCACGACAGATAGGTCTTGTCAGCCAGGTTCTTCACGTCGAAGCGGAAGTCCCAGGGGCCAGTGACGTAGCCCACCATCGCATCCACCAGGTTGACCGTCTCCAGCAGCGGCTGGCCGTTGGCGCCGGTCACAGACCCGGTATGGCGCACACCCGCGCCCACGCGCCAGCCGCCCGGCAGGCGGTACTGCGCCCAGGTGGACGCGGTGCGCTCGGCCACCGAGGCCAGCCGCAGGCCGGTCTGGTCGTTCACGGCGTTCATGTCGGTGTAGTTGGCCGACAGTTCGAGCGCGTCCATGCGGTGGCGTACCTCCACTTCCCAGCCCTTGGTCGCGGCCCCCGTCTGCGCCACGCCGCCCGGCGTGCTGCCCTGAACCACGCGGTTCGTCTCCTTGATGTCGAACCACGCGAAGTTGACCGAGGTCTGGCCGGAGTCGGACAAGTACTTGAAGCCCGCTTCCTTCTGCTCACCTTCGGTGGGCTTGAGGAAGCTGGCGCTCGACGTGCCGTCCGTGCCGAGGTTGGGCACGAAGGCTTCCGAGTAGCTGACGTAGGGCGACACCCCCATCGGCAGCTTGTACATCAGGCCCAGTCGGCCCGTGGTGGCCTGGTTGTGCACCGTGGTTTCCGCACCGCTGACGGCCACCGTGACGTTGCGCGCGTGGTCACGTCGCAAGGCGGCCGACGCCACCCAGGGGCCCCAGCTGATGTGGTCGGTGGCATACAGGCCGGTCTGAATCAGCTTGCTGTCCGGGCGGTCGCTCCAGGTCAGCGCCGACGTTCTCACGCTGCCATAGACCGGGTTGTAAAGGTTGATGTTGGTGCCCGCGCCATAGCTGTAGTTGTATTCATCCCAGCGCGCGTGCTGGTGGTCGAGGCCCACCGCCACATGGTGGCGCGTCGGGCCCAGCGTCAGCTTGCCCTCCAGGCGCACGTCGCCCGCAAAGACCTCCGTCTTGCGGTCGGTGGTGTAGATGGTGCGGGTGATGTCGCCCGCATCGGTGGGCACAGCCCCCACGGTGGCCCAGTGCTCGCGGGTCACGCTGGCCGAGTGCGTCTTGCGCAGCGTGGCGGTGGTGCGCCAGTCGTCGTTCAGTTGCTGGTCGAGCAACAGCGTGAACTCGTTCTTGCGCGTGTCGTAGCGATCCCAGCCGGGCTCGCCCACGAAAGTGCTGCTCGACAGCCGGCCCAGCGGCGCCGGGTCGATCGTGCCCTTCGAAGGCAGGAACTGCGATGACACCTGCCCCTTGTATTGCTGGTGCGTGTACAGCGCCGTGATGCTCGTGCCAGCGCGCGGCTGCCACGTCACCGAGGGCATCAGCACCACCGCGTCGTCGGCCACGTGGTCCACCTGCGTGTCGCTGTCGCGCTTCAAGGCCACCAGGCGATAGAGCCATTGGCCATCGGCAGACAGGGGCCCCGTCAGGTCAGCGGCCACCTGCTTGCGGTTGTGGCTGCCCACCTGCACCTCGATCTCGCGGCGCGGCGTGGCCTGCGGCCGCTTGCTGACCACGTTCACGATGCCACCCAGTTCGGCCTGGCCGTACAGCACCGAAGACGGGCCCTTGAGGACTTCCACACGCTCCAGCGTGTAGATGTCGGGGCGCACGTTGTTGTAGTAGCCGTAGATGCCGCGCAGGCCGTCGACATAGGCCGCCGGGGACAGGCCGCGGATGGCCGCCCAGTCGCCCCGGGTGTCGAAGCCATAGCGGCCGGCCTGCACCCCGGCGCTGTAGAGCAGCGCGTCTTCCACGCTGCGCGCGCCCGTCTCGCGGATCTGGGCGACGTCAATGACTTCCATCGAGAACGGTGTCTCGTACACGCTGACCGGGCTCTTGCCCACGGTGGCGGCGCGCGTCTGGGTCACCAGCGGGTCGGCCTTGGCCGCCTTGCTGGCCTTGACGCGCACCTCGGGCAGGGCTCCACCGGCCACGGGTGCAGAGACCTCGGCGTCGGCCGCGAAGGCGGTTGCAGAACAGGCCAGCAGGGCGGCCAGAAAGAGCGGAGAAGGAGGGTGACAACGCATGGCAAAGGTATGTCTATGTAACGCTAATGAGATTGATTCGCATTCTATAATCTCATCTCGAAGCATGTCGACCGGCCCGGTAACGATGTGCACCGCCCTCCGTCGCCCACTCGCCACAACCATGTCCACCCTGATCCACGCCCCCTCGCAAGCGCCCCGATGGCGCTGGTTCCACCGCATCGTTCTGAGCGTGCTCGGGGCCTATGCCTTCACGTGGGGCGTTTCGGCGCTGGCCGTGGTGGCCCTGGTCGCCGCTGGCATCGGCTTTCACGAAGCCGAGCACGGCGTGCTGATCGCGGCCTTCCTGGTCTACCTCGTTGCCTTTTTGTGGGCCTTCGCCGCGCCGCGCCTGGGCCGCGTGTGGTGTGTGCTCGGTGGCGGGGGGGCGGCCTCGATGGCAGCCGCCCTGCTGTGGCAGCGCGCGCTGATGAGCTGAAAGGAGCCCTGCAATGAACTGGACTTTCCGTCAGGCCATGGCCTGGATGCACACGTGGTTCGGGCTCGTGCTCGGCTTCGTGCTCATGGTGGTGTTCTTCTTCGGCTCGCTCTCGGTGTTCGACCGCGAGATCGACCGCTGGGCCATTCCGCAGACGCGTTTTGCGCCGCAGCCCATGCCGTCGTTCGACCACATGCTGCGGCCGCTGATGGACAGGCTGGAGCCGTCGCCCGTCGAGTACGCGGCCAAGATGCCGGTGCTGCACGATGCTGCGAAGGGCCCGATGACGCCGCGCGAAGCGCTGCCCATCGACGAGTTCTGGGCCTACACCACCCACCGTGACCCGGTCCTGCTGGTCGGCGCCGATTTCGCCGTGCCCCTGCCCAAGGACCCGGCGGCGCACAACCACATCCACAACCGCGTGACGGTGGACCCCCGCACCGGCCAGATCCTGAAAGACGACCAGCTGAAAGTGGGCAGCGCCTTCTTCTACCCGCTGCACTACAGCTTGCACCTCAAGTGGAAGAACATCGGCTACTTCGTGGTGGGCCTCGCCGCCTTCATCATGCTGGCGGCGCTGGTCAGCGGGGTGGTGATCCACCGGCGGCTGTTCCGCGAGTTCTTCACCTTCCGGCCGCGCAAGCACCTGCAGCGCAGCACGCTCGACCTGCACAACCTGACCGGCGTGCTGGCCCTGCCCTTCCACTTTTTCTTCGCCTTCACGGGGCTGGTGATCTTCGCGGCCTCGATCTACCTGCCGCTGGGCCACACCGTGCTCAAGTCGCTGCACGATCAGCACGCCGTGCTGGAAGCAACGCGCACGGGCCTGCCGCACGAACGCGCCGGGGTGGCCGCACCGCTCGCCTCAGTCGATGCCATGGTGGCCGAAGCGCGCCGCCGCTGGGCCGAGCGCGACATGCCCGGCCAAGTGGGCTTTCTGAAGCTGCACCACATCGGCGATGCCAACGGCTACGTCAGCGTCTACCGCGCGGGCAGCGACCGTGTGGCCCTGGTGGGCGAAGGCATCCACTTCCAGGCCAGCACCGGCCGCGTGCTGTACGAAGACCCCCCCCGGGCGCCCGCGTCAGCCGTGCACCAGTTCCTCTCGGGCCTGCACCTGCAGCACTTCGAACACTGGCTGCTGCGCTGGCTGTATGTGGTGGGCGGCCTGCTGGGCTGCCTGTGCATCGGCACCGGCTTCGTGTTCTTCGTGGAAAAGCGCAAGCAGCAGCACGCGCGCCAGGGATCGGCCGGTGCGCGCGTGGTCGACGCGCTGGCCGTGACCACCGTGACGGGCATGCTGCTGGCCACCACCGGCATGCTGCTGGTGAACCGCCTGCTGCCCGCAGACCTCAGCGGTGCAGCCGATTGGCAGATGCGCGCGTTCTGGGGGATCTGGCTGCTGAGCCTGGTGCATGCAGGCTGGCGCAACGCGCCGGTGTCGCGCGGCCTGCGCTCACCGGCCTGGCGCGAGCAGTGCCTGGCCGTGGCCCTGGTGGCGGTGGCGGCCGTGGTGGCGAACGGCTGGAGCACGGGCGCCCACCTGGGCGTGACCATGCCCGCTGCCAACTGGCCGGTGGCCGGAGTGGACCTGAGCCTGCTGGCCACGGCCCTGCTGGCCCTGGCGGTGCGACGCAAGCTGGGCCGCGTTCAGCCCGTGGTGCAGAACGCGCCGGGCACGCCGCGCGCACAGGAGGTGGCCCATGTCTGACTGGCTCAACACGCTGATGGCGCCCTTGCTGGCCCACGCCGGCATGGTGTGGCTGGCCTTGGCCATGCCGGTGCACTGGCAGCAGGTGCAAGACACCCGCTCAGAACCTGAGCCAGGCACGCAGCGCCGCCTGCGGGTGCTGGGGGCAGCGGCGCTGGGGGGGGCCCTGGTGGCCTGCCTGCAGCGCGATCACCCCTCGATGGCGGTGCTGGTGTGGGTGATGTGGCTCACCGTGGCCGCCGTGGCCGTGACGCTGGGCCTGGCGTGGCGCCCCCGCACGTGGCGCCTGTGGGCCGGCTGGCGCAGAAGCTGATGCTCAGGCGGCCCCGGCGCCGCCTTCCGCCATGGCATTCAGGCTCGCGTCTGCCTGCTCCAGCAGGGGCAGCATGCGCCGGGTCAGCTCGATGTCGCTCGTGACGCCAAGCTTGCGCTTGATCTGGTAGTGCAGGTTGCAGATGGTCTTCTCGCTGAGGTGCAGCGTCGCGGCAATCTCTGCCACCGGCAAGGGCCGAAGCAGCATGCGCAGCACCTCGAACTCGCGCGGCGTCAGCGCATCGAGGCCGGTGTCGCCCTCCACACGGGCCAGCGCGAGGGCCTGCGCCACATCCGGGCTGAGGGCACGCCGGCCGGCGGCCACTTCGGCAATGGCGTTCAACAGCGTCTCGGCCGGGCTCGACTTGCTCACATAGCCCCGCGCCCCGGCCCGCAAGGCCACCTGCGCAAAGTCGGGCGAGCCGTGCATGGTGAAGATCAGCACGCGGGCCTGCGGATCGAGCGCAAGCAGCCGGCGGGTCAGCTCGAGCCCACTCTGCCCCGGCAAGGCCATGTCGGTCACGACCACATCGGGCCGGTTCTGGCGGTAGAGCTGGTAGGCCTCTTCGGCACTGCCCGCGTCGTCGATCAGGTCGAGGTGAGCCTGCCGGCGCAGCAGGTGGCGGTAGCCGGCCCGCACGATGGCATGGTCGTCGACCAGCAGCAGGCGGATGACGGGGGTGGCGGCAGATTCAGGCATGGGCAGACACCGGGCGCAGCGGCCATTGCAGGGTCAGGACAAAGGCGTCTCCGGCCGGGGCCGGCTCGCGCGCCGCGTGCAGATCGCCACCACGGGCACGCACCCGCTCGGCCATCATGCCCAGGCCCAGCCCGGTCCCGGAGGCCGCACGGTTCGGCGGGCTCGATGAACAGGCATTGCGAACCGACAGGCACAGGCGGCCGTGCGCCAGGGTCACCGACAGGCGAACCGGCTCACGTGCATCGGCATAGCGCGCGGCATTGGTCAGGGCCTCCTGGCAGGCGCGGTACAGGCCCAGGCTGGTGGCCTCGTCCAACTCGGCAGGCCAACGTGCGGGCAAGGTCAGCTCGGCCCGAAGCGGTGGCTGGCGCGCCGCACGCTGGCGCAGGTTCCAAGCGCTCACGAGGTCCTGCAAGGCCCACTGCAGGCCCTGCTCATCCAGCAGGGGCGGGCGCAAACGAACCAACAGACCACGCACGCCGGCGGCCAGTTCGTTCACGGTCGCATCCAGGATCTCGGTGTCTTCGATGGTGGCCGGCTCGCCCACCGCGGCACTCTGGCGGATGCCGGACGACACCGCCTGCAGCGCGGCAATGCACTGCCCCATCTCGTCGTGCAGGTCGTGGGCGATGTCGCGGCGCTCGGCCTCCTGGGTGTCGATGAGCCGTATCGTGAGTGCTGCGCGGATGGCCGTCAGCTGTGCCAGGGTGGCGGCCAGCCGCTGGATGCCCTCGCTGAGCCGGCGGAACTCGCGCGCGCCCTGTCTGGGCAAGGACAAGGTGTGCTCGCCTTCGCCCAGCCGGTCGAGGGCCGCCACAAACCCGGCGGTGGGCTGCAACAGGCGGCGCAACACCAGCCACACCAGCAAATCGAGTGCGGCAATGGTGGCGGCCGTCAGGCTGGTCAGGTCCTGCAGCCGGCTCCACAGCTGCTCGATGACAGCGGCCTGCTGGGGCTCGATGCGCAGCACCCCGTCTTCGCGCGACCACAGCCGGATCCCCCGGGTGACACTGACGGGCAGGCGCTCGCCCAGCCACGTGGCCAGCCAGGCCGGCACCGCTTCGGTGGGCACGGGCGGCTCGCACCCCCACTGCACCAGTGGCTGGTCGATGGCCTGGTAGCGCAGGCACACCGGCCGGCCATACAACGCCACCACCCGGGCCAGATCGGGCAGGCGCCCGCCCGCATCCTGCGCCACCAGTTGCCGGCGCAACTGCTGCTCGGTCAGCCGCTGCAGGATGTCTGCCTGGGCCTCGATCGTGCCGCGCCCTTCCTGCTGCAGCCGCCACACCACGAAGCCCGACACCCCGAACCAGCACAGCAGGCCGACCAGGGTCATGCGGATCAGCAGATGGGCAGACAAGGACATGGCCAGCGAGGATACGCGCAGCGGCGGCTTTGCACAGCGGTGTCGGCCCTGTGCCAGGCTGTGTCACTCCGGCACATACACCATGCCGCCGTCCTGCATCTTGTACAGCATGCCGGCCTTCACGCCGGCCCCGGCGCCCTGGCCATCGGTGGCCTTGTAGCGGTCGATCTTCTGGCCGTCCTTGATGACGATCTCCATGTCGGGCTGACCCGCACGGCGGATCACGGTCAGCTTGTCGTCGGTGAAGGGGGTCAACGGGTTCTGGCTCACCACCAGCAGCAGGGCCGCCACCAGCACCAGGAACACGTCGATCAGGTTGACGACCGACAGAATGGGGTCGTCGTCTTCCAGGTCTTCGAGCAGGCCTGAAGTGCGGCGCTGACGTGCACGCGGCGGGACAGGTTGGAAGTCGCTCATGACATGAGCTCCTCGTCGCCGGATAGGCTCAGCATGTCGGCGGCATACCAGCGGCGGCGCACCTGGGCCACCGCATACGTGATGGCCGCCGCAATCAGCGCGAGGATGACGGCCGAGAAGGCCACCATCAGGCTGCGCGAGACCTCGGCCATCTGCCCATCGGCCAGCGCCTTGAGTGCCGGCCCCATCGGGATCATCGTGGCCACCAGGCCCAGCATGGGCGCCACGCGGGTCACCAGCCGCACCAGCTCCAGCCGGCGCAGGGCCAGGGCCTCGAGGTGGCTGAGAGACAAGGCCGGCTCGAGCTCGCGCCACATGCGCATCTCGAAACCGGCCGGCAGGCCCTGGTGGCGCTGCCAGGCCTGCCGCACAAAGCCACCGAGCGCCACGAAGGCGTAGGCAAACGCGGCGCTGATGGCCACCAGCACGGGCACCAGAAAGAGCTGGCTCACGCCATACATGGCGTGGTCGATGGAGGCGATGGCGCTCATGCGGGTTGCCCTCCTGCCTGCAGGCGAATGCCGGCGAGCCGGGTGCGCCCCTGTCGCCACGCCCCGATGGCCACCAGCAGCGCCAGCAGGGCGCCCATCCCCACGGTGTACCAGCCTGGAAATGCCGTTGTGGTGGCGGTGGGCTGCTTCTGCAGCGCCTGGCCCTGCACATCCTCAGTCGGCACGCCCACGCCCTTGCCCGTGCGGTCACGCGAGCCGGTGTGATAGCCAGTCTTCAGAAAGGTCTGCGCATCTTCGCTGCCTTCGGCGGCAGCCTGCTCGAACCACTTGCGCGCCTCGGCCTCGTTGCGGGCCACACCGCGGCCTTCCCACAAGGCGCTGGCGTAATGCAGCTTGCCCATCACGGCATAGCCATCGTGGCCGGACTCGGCCGCGCGCTTGAACATCGCGGTGGCCGCCACAGAGTCCTGCGGCACGCCCTCGCCTTCCTGCAGCAGATGGCCCTTCCAGATCATGGGGCCGACGAAGCCCTTGGCGATGCACTTGTCGAAGATCTTGTGGGCAGTGGCGTAGTCGCCGCACTTGGCGGCGAGGTAGCCGTAGGCGCACATCGTGATGCTGGCGGGTTGCTCGGCCTGGTAGGCCAGCGACAGGTCACTGACGTTGTTGGCCGCCATGCTGGAGGGCCCTGCGCCGGTGGGCTCGGGCTGGCCGCAGGAGCCAGTTTGTGCGCCGGTCTGTGCGCCGGCTGTGGCAGCAGACAGCGCCAGCATCAGCGCCACACCAGAGGGAATCCGGCGCGCGCGGGGTGGACTGAACGAGGGGGATGGAACCGGGGGCATGGGGCACTCCTGAAGCATGAGGCCGCGTCGAGCGGACTGACCTCAATGTAGGAAGCCTTCAGGCCAGCGGCCAGGGAAGGGAGCCCGAGTGGGGGCGGGCAAATTGCCCGAGGTGGCAAGGGCTCAGCCCTGCGCCGCAATCTGCCTCAACACCTTCACATAGTTCTCCACCGGCTGCCCACCCGACACCAGATGCCGGTTGTTCACCACCAGCGCCGGCACGGCCTGGATGCCGGCCGACATGTACATCTCTTCCTGCTCGCGCACCTCGTCGCCGTAGCGGCCTTCGGTCAGCACCATCTGCGCACTGGCCTCGTCCAGGCCGGCCTCGCGCACGCAGGCCAGCAGCACGCCGGGGTCGTCCATGGCCTGGCGGTCGCGGTGGCAGGCTTCCAGCAGCGCCTGCTTCAGCGCCAACTGCTGCTCGGGGTGCTCTTCGCCCGCCCAGTGCAGCAGGCGGTGGGCATGGAAGGTGTTGTAGATGCGGCCGCGGCCTTCGGTGTTGAAGGTGAAGCCCAGCTCGGCCCCGCGCTGGCGGATGGTCTCGCGGATCTGCGCCTGCTGTTCCAGCGTCGAGCCGTACTTGCGTGTCAGGTGCTCGCCAATGTCTTCGCCACCGGGCGGCATCTGCGGGTTCAGCTCAAACGGCTGGAAGCGCAGCGTGAACTGCATCTCATCGGCCAGCTGGGCCATGGCCTGGCGCAGCGAGGCCAGGCCGATGGCGCACCACGGGCAGGACACGTCGGAGACAAAATCGAGTTGCAGCGTGGTGGCCATGAGGGTGAAGCTCCGGTTCAGCGAGCGAGTTCGGCGCGCATCGCGTCGATGACGGCCTTGTAGCTCGGCTGGCCAAAGATGGCGCTGCCGGCCACGAAGGTGTCGGCGCCGGCGTCGGCCACGCGGCGGATGTTGTCGACCTTGATGCCGCCATCGATCTCCAGGCGAATGTCACGGCCCGATGCGTCGATGATCTTGCGCACCTTCTCGGCCTTGCGCAGCGTGCTGTCGATGAAGCTCTGGCCACCGAAGCCGGGGTTGACGCTCATCAGCAGCACCACGTCGACCTTGTCGATCACCCATTCCAGCACGTCCACCGGGGCGGCCGGGTTGAACACCAGGCCGGCCTGCACGCCTTCGGCCTTGATGAGTTGCAGCGTGCGGTCGACGTGCGTGGAGGCATCGGGGTGGAAGGTGACGATGTCGGCGCCCGACTTGGCAAAGGCCGTGGCCAGCGCGTCGACCGGCTGCACCATGAGGTGCACGTCGATGGGCACGGCGGTGCCGTCGGCCCGCACGGCGTGCTTGCGCAGCGCCTGGCACACCATCGGCCCGAACGTCAGGTTGGGCACGTAGTGGTTGTCCATCACGTCGAAGTGGATCCAGTCGGCCCCGGCGTCGATGACGTGGCGCACTTCCTCGCCCAGGCGGGCGAAATCGGCGGACAGGATGCTGGGGGCGATGCGGAAGGTGCGCGACATGCTGGAAACCTCGGGAGACGGGACAAACCGCCATTGTAGGAAGGCAGCCGAAGGGCCGAGCCGCGCCATCAACCCTGACGGCCTCAGGGACAGCCCCACACGATGCTGGGTTTTGTGACGGACGTCACGCGCGGGCTTTCCCTAGAATGGGTCGCATGAGCCTGCCTGAATTCACCTGCTCCGTCCGGCCCGAGTACCTGGCCGAGCAGAGCAACCCCAGCCGCAACGAGTATGCGTTCAGCTACACGGTCACCATCCGCAACACCGGGGCGGTGACGGCGCAGCTGGTGGCGCGGCAATGGCTGATCACCGATGCCACGGGCCGCACCCAGGAGGTGCGCGGGCTGGCCGTGGTGGGGCACCAGCCGGTGCTGAAGCCGGGCGAGCAGTTCGAATACACGAGCTGGACCAGCCTGGACACCCCGCATGGCGTGATGCAGGGCACCTTCTATTGCATGACCGAGGACGCCCGCCCGTTCGAGGCGCCCATTGCGCCGTTCACGCTGGCGCGGTCTCAATCGCTTCATTGATGGCTTTGTTCAAGACTCTGCTGCGACCGCTGACCCGTCAACGCTGGTGGCCCCGGCCCGGCAACGGGATGTCTCTGGAAGCGCTGCTGGACAGCGCCGACCCGCACGCCCCGCTGGTGGAGCGCCACCTGTGGCTGATCCAGCTGATCGACTGGGTGCGCCGGGGTGAACCGCTGAGCGGCACGCAGTATGTGGTGCGGCTGCTGGCCACCCAGCCGGAACGCCGCGCCCGCGTGGTGGCCCTGCTGGCCGCCTTCTGGCGTGACACCGACGTGGCGGCGCTGCTGGCGGACTACGGTTTTTCGCCGCGCAGCTCCTTCCTGAACGAACTGGGCGAGCGTCTGCGCCGCAAGACCCTGCCCGGCACGCCCGATACCGGCGATCTGGCACGGCTGTTCACGCTGCTGTTCGACGACCCGAACGACGACGCCTGGCTGGCGCGCCTGGACGCAGCCACGCTGGCCGAGATGGCAGTACTGTGGCGCGAAGCCCTGGCCGAGCCCACGGTGTCCGCGCGCACGGCGGGCTGGCGCGAGCCGTTTCTGGATGCGATCGCGTACCTGGTTTCTCAGGTGCGGGCCGCGGGCATGTCGCCAGCCTTTCGCGGGCGACTGGGCACGCGGGTGGACGATGGCATCCCCGATGAGCGGGACGCCGGCATCCCCTCACAGACAGTGGCTGCGCAGCTCAGCGACGAGCAACTGGGCCGGCAGGCCTTCCGGCAGCTGGGCCGGGCCGCCGAACGCCTGCACGAACTGTCGCTGACCGAGGCCGAACGGCCCGATGGTGACAACGGCCCCTCGACCGCGCTGCTGCAGGAAGCGCAATACCTGCGCGCCCTGCTGGACCGCTGCGCGCAGGCGGCCAGCGGGCTGCACGGCCACCTGGAGGCGCAGGGCATCTCGGTGGACCTGGTCTTCCAGATCGACCAGCTGTGTGCGCGCTGCCGCCGCGTGGAGCAGCTGCTGGAGGTGATTCTGGCGCCCCAGCCGGCCCCGGTGCTGCGCAACCTGCTGTGCGAACTGCTGGAGCAGGGCCAGCGGCGGCGCAGCGTGCGCGCGCTGTTTTCGCGCCATTACGCGATGCTGGCCCGCAAGGTGGCCGAACGCAGCGCCGAGACAGGCGAGCACTACATCACCCGCAACCGCGCCGAGTACCGCGACATGCTGCGCCGCGCCGGTGGCGGCGGGGCCGTGATCGCCGGCACCACGTACATGAAGTTCGCGGTGGTGGCGCTGGGCCTGTCGCCGTTCTGGGCCGGGCTGGGGGCGGGGTTGAACTACGCGGTGAGTTTCGTCATCGTGCAGCTGCTGCACTGGACGGTGGCCACCAAGCAACCAGCGATGACGGCGCCCGCCATGGCCGCGCGCCTGGCCGACACCCGCACCGACGAGGCCGTGGAAGGGTTTGTCGACGAGGTGGCCCACCTGATCCGTTCGCAGGTGGCGGGCATCGTGGGCAACCTGGCGGTGGTGGGGCCGCTGGTGTTGCTGGCACAGGTGGTGGCCTGGTGGGCGCTGGGCAAGCCGCTGATCAGCCCCGCCAAGGCCGAGTACGTGCTGCATTCGCTGACGCTGCTGGGCCCCTCGCTCTGGTATGCCGCCTTCACCGGGGTGCTGCTGTTTGCCTCGAGCATCATCGCGGGCTGGGTGGAGAACTGGTTCGTGCTGCACCGCCTGGACAGCGCCCTGCGCTGGAACCCGCGGATCCGGCTGTGGCTGGGCGCCGACCGCGCCGCCTACTGGGCCGGCTGGTGGCGCGAGAACATCTCGGGGCTGGCAGCCAATGTGTCGCTGGGGATGATGCTGGGTCTGGTGCCGGTGATTGCCAGTTTTCTGGCGCTGCCGCTGGACGTGCGCCACGTGACGCTGTCGATGGGCCAGCTGATGGCCGCTGCGGGCACGCTGGGCCCCGATGTGATCCACCACCCGGGCTTCTGGTGGTGCGCTGCGGCCGTGCCCCTGACCGGGCTGCTGAACGTGGGGGTGAGCTTCGTGCTGGCCCTGCGCGTGGCCGTGCGTTCGCGCGAGGTGCGCGTGAGCGACCGGGCACGGCTGCGCAAGGCGGTCTGGCGCCGCGTGCGCACTCAGCCCTTGAGCTTCCTGTTCCCGCCGCGTGAAGCCGCGTCGGCCTCGCTGGCCGGCTCGGCCGCCGGGCCGGTCGAGCCGCGGCCCTGAGCCTCGTCGGCCGCGGGCCCACCGGGCTCGTCGTCATCGAGCTCACCGCCGCGGCGGCCCGAGAACATCGTCCACCACACGACGAAGCCCAGCAGCGCCAGCGCGGCAGCGGCTTCCAGCACAATCAGGTCCATGATCGTTCGTCCGTTGAAACCGGGGCGCACCGGCCTGCTCGCGGCCATTGTAGGCACCCTCGCCGCCTGCACCAGCGTGCCCCTGCCCCCGCCGCAGAAGCCTGCGCCCGTGGTCACCCCCACCCCATCGCCTCCGCCCGCCGTGCCGGGGCCGGGCCGCACCGGTCCCATCCCGGGGGCCCTGCAGCGCACCAAGTCGCAATGGGCGCCCGCCCGTTGGGAAGACCTGCCGGGCTGGGACACCGACCGCATCCGCGAGTGGTGGCCGGCGCTGCACCGCAGCTGCCTCAAGCCCGTGAACGGCTGGGCCGGCCTGTGCACCGAGGTGCGCCGCCTGGGCGCGGCCTGGGGTGGGCAGGTGGACGATGGCTTCGTGCGGCAATGGGTGCAAGGGCACCTGCAGCCGTGGCGGGTGGTTGGCCTGGACGGCGTGAGCGACCGCGGCCTGCTGACCGGCTATTTCGAGCCCATGCTGGAAGGGCGCCGCCGACCGGAAGGACGGTTTCAGCACCCGGTGCACCGACCGCCGGCCGACCTGGCCCAGCGCCGCCCGCACCTGAGCCGCACCGCACTGGAAACCACCGCCGAGGGCCGGGCCGCACTGGCCGGCCGCGAGCTGGTGTGGCTGGCCGATCCGCTGGACGTGCTGCTGGTGCAGGTGCAGGGCTCGGGCCGCGTGCGCGTGCTGGACGAGCCCGATGCCCAGGGGCGGCCCCGCGTGGTGCGCCTGGCCTTTGGCGGGCACAACGACCAGCCCTACCAGTCGGTGGCGCGCTGGCTGGTGGACCAGGGTGCCTTCCCGCTGGAGCAGGCCTCGTGGCCGGCCATCCGGCAGTGGGCCGCGCAGAACCCGACCCGCGTCGGCGAGATGCTGCGCGCCAACCCGCGCGTGGTGTTCTTCAAGGAAGAGCCGCTGCCCGACCCGGAGGTGGGGCCGGTGGGCGCACAGGGTGTGCCGCTGACCCCGGGCCGCTCGATTGCCGTCGACCGCGACAGCATCCCGCTGGGCACGCCGGTGTGGGTGGACAGCACGGTGCCGCAGCCGTGGTCGGCCACGCCATCGGCGCAGCCGCCACTGCGCCGTCTGGTGATGGCGCAGGACACGGGTGGCGCCATCCTGGGTGCCGTGCGCGCCGACTTCTTCTGGGGCTGGGGCGACGAGGCCCTGGCGCTGGCGGGCCGCACCAAGCAGCCGGTGGCGCTGTGGGTGCTGTGGCCGCGCACGCCCTGAGGCGCAGACTCTGGCTCAGTCAGTGAGCCACTGGGTGGCAAACACGTCGCCCGGCACGGCGCGGCCGCGGTACCAGCCCTGAACCTGGTCGCAGCCGAGGGCCTGCAGCACGTCGGCCTGCGCGTCGTGCTCGACCCCCTCGGCCAGCGTGCGCAGGCGCAGGGCGCGCGCCATGCTGATGATGGTGTGCACGATGGTGTGATCCTCGGGCTCGTCCAGCATGTCTCGCACGAAGCTCATGTCGATCTTGAGCTTGCTGACGGGCAGGCGCTTGAGCGCCGCCAGCGACGAGTAGCCGGTGCCGAAGTCGTCGATGGACAGCACGAAGCCGGCGGCCACCAGGGCTCGGGCCTGTTCCTCGGCCTTCTTCGGGTCCTGCATCATCGAGCTTTCCGTCACCTCCAGCTCGATGCGCTGCGGCGTGATGCCGTGCGCGTGCACCAGCTGCACGGCCCGCGCCACGAAGCCCTCGTCCGTCATCTGGCGGGCCGACACGTTGACGGCCACCCGCCCGGGGAACACGAGGCCCGCGTCGTCCCAGGCCCGCACCTGGCGCGCCGCCTCGGACAGGGCCCAGTCGCCGAGTTCGTCGATCAGGCCGCGGGTTTCGGCCACGGGGATGAACTCGGATGGAGCGATCCAGCCGGCTTCCGGGTCGTGCCAGCGCGCCAGGGCCTCGGCGCCGCACAGCGCGCCGGTGCTGAGGTCGAACTGCGGCTGGAAGTGCAGTGAGAGCTGGCGCGCATGCAGCGCGCTCTTGAGGCGTGTGGCCAGCAGCATGCGCCGCTGCAGGCCCTCGCTCATGCCCGCGTGATAGAAGCGCATGGTGCCGCCGCCGGCCGCCTTGGCGCGGTACATGGCGGTGTCGGCGTGCTTGAGCAGGTCTTCGGCGGTGCGGCCGTCTTCCGGGTACAGCGCAATGCCGATGCTCATGCCCACCGTGAAGCGCACGCCGTTGACGAGCACCGGCTGCTCGACGGCCTCGAGCAGGCGCTCGGCCACCTGCGAGGCCGAGGCCGCATCCGACGGGCCGAGCAGCACGAACTCGTCGCCACCCAGCCGGGCGAGGGTGTCGCGCTGGCGCACGACGGCATTCAGCCGGGAGGCCACATCGGCCAGCACCTGGTCGCCGATCAGGTGGCCTTGCGTGTCGTTGATTTCCTTGAAGTGGTCGAGGTCGACATAGAGCAGGGCCACGCCATGGTGATCGCGCTCGGCCTGGGCGAGCGCCTGCTGCAGGCGGTCGAGCGCCAGCGTGCGGTTGGGCAGGCCGGTGAGCGTGTCCTGGAAGGCCAGGCGCTGGATGCGCTCGCTGGCCTGGCGGCGCTCGGTGATGTCGTAGACCGTGCCGAACGCCTTGACGACGCGGCCATCGTGCCCGCGTTGCAGCTTGCCGCGCGACTCGACCCAGCGCACGGTGCCATCGGGGCGCACCACGCGGTGTTCGATGCGGAAGGGGCGGCCGGCCAGCGCGGCGCGCCAGGCGCTGTCGACCTCTTCGCGGTCTTCCGGGTGCACGGCCTCGAGAAACGCCTCGTAGTTGACGGGCCCGCCGGGTTCGCGGCCGTACAGCCGGTAGGCCTCGTCGGACCATTGCGTCTGGCCGCTGCGCAGGTCGACGTGCCAGCTGCCGATGGCCGCCACGGCCTGCGCGTTGAGCAGGTCGGTTTCGAGCCGGGCCTGCAGGCGCAGGTCTTCGACGACCAGCAGCAGACGCTGGCCGGGCAGGCCGCTGCTGTCGGGCAGCATCGACAGGGTCAGGCCCACGGGCAGGGCCACTTCGCTCGGGCGGTCCAGCACGCGCAGCGTGGTGGACTCGCGCACCGGCCGGCCCTCGCCCATGCGGGCCAGCAGCGGTTGCAGCGGGCGCAGGTCGACGACCTCACCCAGCGCCAGCCCCTGCAGCGCGGTGGCGGTCGTGCCGATCAGCTCACCGAGCGCCCGGTTGGCGTACAGCACCTTCAGGTCACCCGAGAGCACCAGCGTGCCGAAGGGCATGCCGGTGAACACGTTCACATAGTCCTGCAGGCGGGCGATCTGCTGATCGCGGTGCGCGATGTAGCTGTCGATGGCCAGCCCGATGTCGAGCAGCACCACCTTCATCAACGCCTGCAGTGCCGGCACGAAGCGCGCGGGATCGGTGCCCAGGCGCTCGACCATCGGGGGCAGCAGGTCGACCAGGTAGTGGCTGTAGGCACCCAGATACCAGGCCGGCGCCAGCCCCACGCGGGCGTGCGCCATGCCGATGGCCAGGCGACGCTGCAGGTAGCTGGCGTCGTACGGGCCGGCCGTGAGGCTGTCGAAGTAGGCGCGCTGGGTGAGCTTGAGCCGGTCGAGCACGCCGGGCGACGCGATCAATGGAGCGATCTCGTCGAAGCGCGCGAGGTGGTCGTAGAACGCGTCGACAAAGCCGGGGGCCACATCACCCAGCAGGTCGTGCAGGGCCTGCAGCTCGGCGACATCGGCGGGGCTGAATTCGAGAAAGGCCTGCCGGCGCACAAAATCGGCCAGCGCAGAGGACGGCAGCACGGCAGCGCCATCCCGATCGGTCGGGGCCATGAGGGGTGAGGAGGGAAGGGGGAGGAAAACCCGCATTATGGGGGGTGGTGTCGCCCCCCGTCACTCACTGTCCGATCTTCAGGGAGATGCCGGTGAAGATGGAGAGGTCGCTCTTCTTCTGGCCTTCGGCCACGCGGCTGTTGTAGGTGTTGGTCACGCCCACGGTCAGGGCCAGCGAGCGCGACATGGCCACACTGAGCGAGCCGTTGAAACCCGTGAGGTTGGGCCGCTCGCCCGTGACGCCCGGGTAGTACTCGAGCCGCTGCTTGAAGAAGGTGTTCTCGGTGAGCTGGTGGGTCGTTTCTTCACCGAACAGCAGGCCGCTGCTGCGAAAGCGCATGCCGGTCTCGCCGGAGATGGTCTTGTCGACCTCGTAGCGGTCGTCGGTGTGGCTCACGCCGGCAAAGACGTCGACGGTGTGCACCTCGGTGCGCAGCAGGTGCCGGCCGAAGCCGGCCGCCAGCTGGGTGCGCAGGGCGAGCTGGGTCATGCGGTCGCGCTCGAAGCCGAGCTTGCCGAAGGCGAACACGCGTGCCGAGATGTCGGTGTTGTGCTGGGCCGAGGCATCCCACCGGCCGGCGGTGGTGCGCGAGGTGCCATCCACCTTGTTCTTGCCCTCGTTGACGTGGGCCACCAGCGTGGTGCGCGTGGTGTCGGTGGTGTGCGCCACATCGAAGTTGAGCAGCAGCGCCCGCGTGCTGGTGTTGCCCGAGGTGGCCGCCAGCGAGAGGCCCAGCACGCCCTTCCATTCGCCGGTGGCCTCGCCCGGGGGCACCGCCACCCGCACGGGCGCAATCACCGCTGGCGGCGCGGGACGCTGGGCCAGCACGGGGCCGCACAGGCACAGGGCGAGCAGGGGAACGGCGCGGCATCGGCGGCGGGCGGTCATGGCGAGAGGCTTCCTTCGTGTCCGTGAGGAGGGGGTGCGAAGGATTGTCACGGCAGCCGCCTGCGGCCTTGTTTCACAACGTGATGCCCATGAAGGCATCAGGCGTCTTCCCCCCTCAATACGTCTTGTAGGGCAGGAACTTGCCGGACATGACGATCTGCACGCGGTCGCCGGCGGGGTGGGCTTCGCGCTGCAAGTCCATCCGGAAGTCGATCGCGCTCATGATGCCGTCGCCGAACTCTTCGTGGATCAGGGCCTTGAACGTGGTGCCATAGACGCTGATCAGTTCATAGAAGCGGTAGATCAGCGGGTCGGTGGGCACGCTGGTGGGCAGCGAGCCCTTGTAGGGCACTTCCTGCAGCCACAGGCGGGCTTCGTCGGGCAGATCGAAGACGTCGCCGATGACGGCGGCCTGCTCGGCGGTCAGCGTCATCTGGCCGAGGCAGGCGGCCGTCACCCACTCCTTGCTCAGACCCACTTTTGCGGCCACGTCGGCCCACTTCAGGCCCTTCTTCACCTTGGCCTGGATGACCAGGTCGGTCACGTCTTCGCGGTTCATCGTTGCTCCTGCAGTCGGGATGCCCCACTGTAGGAAGCCGACGATGTGGGCGCCATCACGACACCTGTGATTCCGCTGTAGGGCTGGCCCTACAAGGCCTTGCGGGCGCCGCGCTCCAGCTCGATCGTGTGGGCCACGGCCGCATCCGGCACCCCGAGCGCCTGCAGCGCCGAGGCGGTCAGCTGCAGGCCGGCCTCGACGGCCTCGGGCACGACGACGGTGGCCCCGGCATCCAGCAGCTCGCGCGCATGGTCTTCGTCGCGACTGCGGGCCACCACGGGCACGTGCGGGCAGGCGCTGCGCAGGGCCTGCACCGCGTGCAGGGCGGCGGCGGGCTGGTCCATCGTCACCATGACGACGGCGGCGCGGTCGACGTGCAGCTTCTGCAGCATCTCGGGCCGGGCCGCGTTGCCGTAGAACACGGGCCGGCCTTCGCTGCGCCATTGCGCCACGCGGGCCGCGTCGTGTTCCACCGCGATCCAGGGCACGCCCTGGCGGCTCAGCACGTCGGCGGCCAGGCGGCCCACGCGGCCGAAGCCAGTGATCACCACATGCCCGCCGGAGACATCGGCCTCGTCGACCACGGTCGTGTCACGCGGGCCACGCACCCGGGCATCGAGCGCCTCCCCCGCGCTCGCGCCCCAGCGGGCCAGCATGGGCGTGACGAACAGGCTCAGGCCCACGACCAGCAGAATGAACTGCACGGTCTGGCGGTCCATCAGGCCCGAGGCCGCGGCCACGCCGACCACGATGAAGGCGAACTCGCCTCCCTGGCCGAGCAGGAAGCCGCCTTCGATGGAACGCCCCCACGACAGGCCGCCCGCGCGGAACAGCACGGCCACGATGGCGGCCTTCAGCGCGATCAGGCCCACGACCGACAGCGGCAGCCAGACCGGATCGTGCAGGATGGCCCGCACGTCGATGCCCATGCCGACCGACATGAAGAACAGGCCCATCAGCAGGCCCTTGAAGGGCTCGATGGTGATTTCGACTTCGTGGCGGAACTCGGTTTCGGCCAGCAGCAGCCCGGCCAGGAAGGCACCCAGCGCCATCGACAGGCCGGCCGCCGCGGTGAGGCCGGCCATGCTCATGCTGATGAGCAGCGTGAGCGCCATGAACACCTCGGGCTGACGCTGCTGCGCGAAGGCCCGGAACACCGGCTGGATGAGGCGGCGCCCGAAGACCACGATCAGACCCACCACCAGCACCGACTTGAGCACGGTCAGGCCCACGGCCGTGCCGACGTCGTCCCCCGCGCCGCGCGGGCCGAGCAGGTCGATCAGGATGAGCACGGGCACGACGGCCAGATCCTGGAGCATCAGCACCGAGAACGTGGCCTGGCCCAGCGGCGTGCCCAGCGCCTGACGCTGGGTGAGCAGCTGCACCACCACGGCAGTGGACGACAGCGCCAGCACCAGACCCAGCACCAGCGCATTGGGCCAGCGGTTGCCGAAGGCCCATGCCAGCACACCGATGCATGCGGCGCTCAGCAGCACCTGCGCCGTGCCGGCCCCGAACACCCATTTGCGCAAGGCCCACAGCCGCTCGGCCGACAGCTCGAGCCCGATCATGAACATCAGGAAGATCACGCCGAGTTCGGCCAACTGGGCCACGCCCTCCGTTTCATGGAAGGTGATGTGGGCCAGCCACGGGAAGGTGTCGATCCACAGCGCCAGGCCGTTGGCCCCGAGCAGCACGCCGACGGCCAGGAAGCCGACGATCTGGTTGACGCGCAAGCGCTGCAACAGCGGGATCAGGATCCCGGACAGGGTCAGGAACACCAGCGCTTCGCGCAGAAACGGCAGGGTGTGGGATTCGGACAAGGGCAGACTCCTCCTCGGCGGACAGACGGACGCGGAGGACAGACCTCCATCGTCCGAGCATAGCCGGGCCGTCTGCGGGGTGGTCCGCGAAAAAGCCGCGCGGGGGCCTCAGAGGCCGCGCGGCGCCGGGCTGGCGCGGCGTGCAAACACGCCGATGGCCTCGCTGAGCCGACTCGCGCGTGCATGCAGGTCGGCGGCACTGGAGGCGGCCTGCTCCACCAGCAAGGCGTTCTGCTGGGTCATCTCGTCGAGTTCGGACACCGCGTCCCCCACCTGCGCCACGCCCGACGACTGCTCGGAGGTCGCTTCGCTGATGTCGTTGATCAAGGCCGTGACGCTTTGCACCTGCGCCACGATGGCGGCCATGGACTGCCCGGCCGAGTCCACGAGCGCGGCGCCGTCCTGCACCTTCTGCACGCTGTCGTGGATGAGCGACTTGATCTCGCGGGCGGCCTCGGCGCTGCGTTTGGCGAGGCTGCGCACCTCGCTGGCCACGACGGCAAAGCCGCGCCCCTGCTCTCCGGCCCGGGCCGCCTCGACCGCCGCATTGAGCGCCAGGATGTTGGTCTGGAAGGCGATGCCGTCGATGACCCCGATGATGTCGGCAATCTGGCGGCTGGACGACGAGATGGTGCTCATGGTGCTGACCACCTGCCCCACCACCTCACCGCCCTGGCCTGCCGCCGCACTGGCGCGCCCGGCCAGGTCGGCCGCCTGGCGGGCGGTGTCGGCGTTGGCGCGCACGTTGGCCGTGATCTGCTCCATCGAGGCCGCCGTCTCCTCAAGGTTGGCCGAGGTCTGCTCGGTGCGGGCGCTCAGGGCATCGTTGCCCGCGGCGATCTGCTCGCTGGCCTGCCCCACACCGCGCACCTGCTCCGCCACGTCGTCCACCAGCGAGCGCAGGTTCAGGCCGGCCTGGTTCACCGAGCGCAGGATGGTGCCGATCTCGTCGACGCGGTCGAGCTGGATGTTCTCGCCGGGTTGACCGGCCGCCACACTGAGCGCCTGCCGTTCCAGCTGGGCCAGCGGCCGGGCGATCTGGCACGTCAGCCACCACCCGCTGAGCCCGCCGAGCACCGCGACGGTCGCGCCCAGGCCGGCGAGGGCCGCGCCTTGCATCCCCAGCGCGGCCGCGGCCACCATCGTGAGGGCGCCCGTCAGCAGCAGGGGCGCACCCAGGCGCGCCCGCACGCCCAGTGTCTGCAGGCAGGACAGCCAGCGCCACGCACCGGTGCGGATCACCAGGCCCTGATGAAACCCGAGCGAGCCGGCAGCGCCTTCACGGAAGCGCTTGTAGAGGGCCTCGGCGGCGGCCACTTCCTCACGGCGAGGCTTCGTGCGCACCGACATGTAGCCCGTGACCTGCCCGTTGCGCCGCATGGGGGTGACGTTGGCGCGCACCCAGTAGTGGTCTCCGTCCTTGCGCCGGTTCTTGACCAGCGCCGTCCACGAGCGCCCCTTCTTGAGCGTGTCCCACATGTCGGCGAACGCCTCGACCGGCATGTCCGGGTGGCGCACCACGTTGTGGGGCTGGCCGAGCAATTCGTCGCGCTCGAAGCCGCTGACCGCGAGGAACGCGGCGTTGGCATAGGTCACGCGGCTGTCCGGGTCGGTCGTGGACAGCAGCGTCGCATCGCCGGGGTAGTCGTGCTCGCGTTGGGTGACGGGCTGGTTGCTTCGCATGGGGGGGCCTTCCGCAGATGTGCCGCCCATCCAGGCTTTTCGGTCAGACAGCGGAGCGCATGGTCCCATGATCTGTATCAATACGTAACGTCGCGAGGGCGCGAAGACGTGAACATTTCATGATGGATAACGTCAAACGGTAACAATTCTCTGCCGAACTGCGTACAGCGCCAGCTCGACGTCGTTGCGGGTGCCGGTTTTCTCGAGGATGCGGGCGCGGTAGGTCGAGACCGTGTTGGACGACAGGCTCAGGGCCTGCGCGATCTGGCCCACGGACTGCCCCTGGGCCAGCAGCCGGAACACCTGGTGTTCGCGCTGCGACAGCACCTCGTGGCCGGGGCGGTCGCGCAATTCGTGCAGCGAGACGGCCAACGCCTCGGCCGCCGACGCCGTGAGGTACACCCCGCCCGCCGCCGCCTTGCGCAACGCCGCGGTCAACTCGTCGGGGTCGGCCGTCTTGTTGAGGTAGCCCGCGGCCCCGGCACGCAGGCAGCGCACGGCAAACTGCCGGTCGGGGTAGGTGCTCAGCATCAGCACGGCCAGCCGGGGATGCTCGGCCTTGAGCTGGCGCAGCACGTCCAGGCCATCGCGGCCGGGCAAGGCGATGTCGAGCAGCACCACATCGAGCCCGCCGCCACCCGAAGCGAGCCGCGCACGCGCCTGCTGGACGGCCGTGGCGGCGTCGGCCGCATCGCCCACCACGTCGATGTCGCCGGCATCGGCCAGCAGCTGGCGCAGGCCCCGGCGCACCACGAGGTGATCGTCGACCACCAGCACCCGGATCATGCGGCGCGCTCCTGCGGCAGGCGGCTGTGAACGCCCGCCTGGTACAGCGGCATGCTGAGGATGACCTGCGTGCCCCCGCCGGGCTGGCTGTCGATGTGCAGCCAGCCGCCGAAGTGGCCGGCGCGCTCGCGCATGCCCATCACGCCCCAGGCATCGGGCCGCTCGAAGGCGCTGGGCGGAGCGCCGCGGCCGTTGTCCTTCACGCGCAGTGTCAGGTCGCTGGCCGTGGCGCTGATGCGCACCTGCACCTGCGAGGCGTGGGCGTGTCGGGCCACGTTGCTCAGCAGCTCCTGAAAGATGCGGAAGACGGCGGTGGCCAGCGGGCCCTCGGGCGCCTTCAGCCCCGGCGCGATGTCGATGGCCCAGTCGCAGGCCAGCTCGCTGGCTTCGATGAAGTCCTGCAGTTGCCACTCGAGCGTCGCCCACAGGCCCTGGTGGTCGAGGATGGACGGGCGCAGGTCGGTGATGAGGCGGCCCACGTTGCCCACAGCCCGGTCGATGAGGCCGCGCATGTCCTGGCACTTGCAGCGCAGGGCCGGCTGCTCGAGCACGCGCTTTTCCAGCCAGCTCACGTCCATCTTCAGGCCCACGAGCAGGCTGCCCAGCTCATCGTGGATCTCGCGGGCGATGCGGGTGCGTTCCTGCTCGCGCACGTGCTCGATGTGGGCCTGCAGGTCACGCAGTTGCCCGAGCGCCAGGGTCAGGGCCTGCGTGCGTTCGGCCACCCGGGCCTCCAGCGCGTCGTGCGCCTGCTGCAGCGCGGTCTGCTGGCTGCGCCGCTCGGTGATGTCGACAAAGGTGACGACCGCGCCCAGCACGCGCGCACCATCGAGAATCGGGTAGGACGAGTATTCGGCGGCAAAGGGCCGCCCGTCACGGCGCCACAGCACCTCGCTGTCGATGCGGCACGGCTCGCCGGCGCGGAAGGCGTTGTAGATGGGGCATTCGCCCTCCGGGTAGGCGCGGCCGTCGGTGTGCGTGTGGTGCGCCAGGTCGTGCATGTTGCGGCCCAGCACCTCGTGCGGCTCGTAGCCCAGCAGGCGGGCGCCGGCGCGGTTGATGAAGGTGCACAGGCCTTCGGTGTCGATGCCGTAGACCCCCTCGCCGGTCGATTCGAGCAGCAGGCCCAGCCGGTCCCGCCACGCCGCGGCCGCGCGCGAAGCGTGGGCCTCCGCAGCGGGAGGCCCGGACCGGGGGAGCGAGGGCGTGTCCATGGGGCACGGGCGTCGCAAGGCCCATGCCACCGGCGCATCACGTCACACAGCGAAGGCCTGTCGCAAGGCGGCGGCCAGTTCGGCGTGCGCCTGCCCAGCTTCCGGGATGAAGCGCCCCATGTTGATGAAGTCGTGCAGCACGCCGGGCCATTCGCGCACCTGAACGGGGACACCCGCGGCGCGCAGGCGCTCGCCATACAGGCGGCCCTCGTCGGCCAGCGGGTCGCATTCGGCGAGGCCGATCCACGCCGGCGCCACCCCCGCGTGGCCGGGCGCATGCAGCGGCTCGCGGTGCCAGGCCTGATCCGGCGGCAGCGGCGCGACCGACTGGGCCTGGAACCAGGCCATGAGCTCGGCCGACAGCGGCGTGTCGCGCGACCAGGTCTTGAACGAATCGGTGGCCTGCCGCATCTGCACCGTCGGGTAGAACAGCGCCTGCAGGCGCAGCGGGATGCCGGCATCCCGGGCCAGCAACGCGCACGAGGCGGCCAGGCAACCGCCCGCGCTGTCGCCGCCCACGGCCAGGCGGCGCGTGTCCAGGCCCAGGGTGTGGCCCTGGTCGGCCAGCCAGCGCAGCGCGGCCCAGCTGTCCTCCAGGGCGGCCGGGAAGCGGTATTCGGGCGACAGGCGGTAATCGATGGCGACCACGGCCACGTCGGCCTGCTCGGCCAGGCGCCGGCACATGGCCTCGCAGGTGTCGATGCCACCGATGACGAAGCCCCCACCGTGCAGGTACAGCAGCACCGGCAGGCCGGGCTCGGTGCGCGGTGCCCACAAGGCCGCCGGGATGGCGCCCGCCGGACCCGGGATGCTGAAGCGCTCGGTGCGGGCCAGCGCCGGGCCGGGCTCGGCCATGGCGCCCACGCCGGCGGCATAGGCCTGGCGCGCGGCCGCAACAGGCAGCGTGTGCAACGGTGGGAAGCCCGCGCGCAGGATGTTGTCCAGCAGGGCGCGGGTCAGGGGGCTGAAGCGGTCGGTGGCAGACATGGGTGGCACGTGAGGGGTGAGGGGCCGGTCAGGGGGCGGTGATGCGGATCTCGAGCACGCCGCTGTCCTGCCGTTCGAGGGTGCGGGTCGACAGCGTACCAGCCTGGTCGGTCTCGGTGCGCTGGCCGCTGCGCGCCACCACCAGCCACTGTCCCAGCGGCACCAGCAGGGTGGACGCCACCTCGGCGCGCCGGCTGGTGCCGTCGGGCTCGTAGGCCGTGCCCCGCTGTGCCGAGGTGGCCTGGAACTCCACGCGCACCGGAGCCTGGCCACCGGGCCAGCTGGGCCGCACCACCAGGCCCTGGCCCAGATCCAGAAAGACGGTCTGCCCCCAGGCCTGGGCCTGCGGCTGTGGGGTCGGCGACGTGGGCTGGCCCACGGGTGCGCCCCAACCCCACTGCCAGACGGTGAACGGCCGGCTTTCGCCGACGAACAGGCGCGCCTGCCCGCCGTTGAGCACCAGCATCTGCTGCTGCCCCTGGCCGCTGGACTGCGTCTGCACGCTGCCTGCGCCCAAGGTGACGGTGGTTTCGGTGCGGCGGGTGGTGCTGACCGTGTAGCCGCCGCCTGGGGTGGGCACGTTGCGTGTGGTGGTGGTGACACCCGCCCCGGCGCCCGCGCGGGCGTCCTGCGACTGGCCGCTGGTGCGCCACTCCACCAGCAGATTGCGCTGCGGCAGGGTCTCGGCCCGGGCCGGGCCCCCCAGCGTGGCGGCGAGCAGGGTCAGGGCAACAGGCAGGGCGGCAATCGGCAGCGGCATGGCATCGGCGGGCAAGGGTGCGCGGAGCGCGGAACAGGGGCGGGCAAGCCCTGTTTCTTGCGCCTTCTGAAAAAAGATGCGGCGCAATGCTCAAGACCCGGCCCCACACGGTCGATAACGGTCAATCTGCCACAGACGGTGCGCCCGCGCACTGGCGTGGTCGGTGCTCACTGTGACTTTCGAGATGGAGGCTTGCAAACATGCAGCTCGAAGCCCTTTTCAAACAGCCCCAGGCCCTGCCGGCCATCCCCAAGATCGTCCATGAGCTGATCGACAGCTTCAACAGCGACGATGTCTCGATCGACGAGATCGCCCGCAAGCTCACGGCCGACCCGGTGCTGTCCGCGCGCCTGCTGCGGCTGGCGAACTCGGCCTACTACCACGTGTCGCGCAGCATCGGCACGGTCAACGAGGCGCTGGCCATGCTGGGCTTCGTCACCGTGCGCACGCTGGTCATCAGCTCGGGCCTGACGGGCGGCTACAAGTCCATGCCCGGCATGGACCTCAAGCGCTTCTGGCACTACAGCCTGCACACCGCGGCCATCGGCGGCTGGCTGGCCCGCCGCACGGGGGTCAACAGCGACCAGGCCTTCACGGTCTGCCTGATGCACAGCATCGGCGAACTGGTGATGCACGCCGGCATGCCGGAACAGATGCTGCAGATCGACAAGCTGGCCTCGCCGATGGACCCGCGCCGCATGGACATGGAGCGCACCTCGTTCGGCTACACCTATGCCGACGTGGGCGCCGAGCTGGCCCGCCAGTGGCGCTTTCCGCTGGCCTTTGCCGACGCCATCCAGCACTTCCCCGAACCGCTGGCCCATGAGCCGTTCGACCCCGTGGCCGCGCTGCTGCACGTGTCGGCCTGGCGCGCCCGCGCCGAGCACAACGAGCTGAGCGCCGAGGAGCTGGCCGCCACCGTGCCGGCTGCGGTGCTGGCCCGCCTGGGCCTGACCGCCGACAGCCTGCTCAACGAGATGCCCCCCGTGGCCGAACTGGCCGAGGGCCTCGACTGCCTGATCAGCTGACGCTCAGATCGCCAGCGGATCGACGTCCACCGCCCAGCGGATCAACCCGCTGCGGCGGTGTTGTTGCGCCTGCGCCAGCCACACCGACTGGGCCGCAGCCAGAAAGCGCTGCAAGGCCAGCCGCTGCGGCGACTCGATCATCATCTGCGCCCGCTCCACGTTCGCCACACGCTGCACCGGCGTGGGCACGGGCGGATACAGGCGCACCGCCTCGCCGGCGTGATCCTGCACCAGGCGGGCGGCCTCCAGCAGGAAGGCCTGGGCGGCCTCCTGGGTGCGGCCTTCGGCGCGCAGCATCGCCAGGCTCGCATACGGCGGCAGGCCGGCCATCTCACGCTCCTTGAGCTGCTGCCGCGCGAAGTCGGCGTAGTCGTAGCAGCGCAGCGCCTGGTAGAGCGGGTGCATGGGGTGCCAGGTCTGCACCCACATCTCGCTGTGGCCGGCCACCCCGGCATCGCGCCCGGCCCGGCCGGCGGCCTGCAGCAGCAGCGCGAACTGGCGCTCGGCCGCGCGGAAATCGCTGGCAAACAGCGCCGCATCGGGGTTGACCGCCGCCACCAGCGTGATGCGCCGGAAATCGTGCCCCTTGGCCACCATCTGCGTGCCCACCAGCACGTCGACCTCGCCGGCATGCACGCTGGCCAGCTGGGCCTCCAGTGCGCCCTTGTGCTTGGTCACATCGGCATCGATGCGGCCCAGGCGGGCGCCGGGCAGCGCCTCGGCCAGCTGCTCTTCCAGCCGCTCGGTGCCACGGCCCACGGGGGCGATGTCCTGGTTGCCGCAATCGGGGCAGGCGCGGGGCACGCGCTCGGTGAAGCCACAGTGATGGCAGCGCAGCGTGCGATCCACCTTGTGGAACACGCGCCAGGCGCTGCAGTGCGGGCAGCCGCTTTTCCAGCCGCAGTCCCCGCACTGCAGCACCGGCGCATAGCCGCGGCGGTTGAGCAGCACCAGGCTCTGCTCGCCCCGTTCGACGCGCTCGGTGATGGCGCTCAGCAGCTCCCGCGCCAGTGGCGGGGCACTGTCACCCCGCGCGGGCTTCGGCGCCCTCGACAGATCGAGCACACGCACGGTGGGCATGTTGCCGTCGCCCACACGGGCCGGCATGGCCAGCCGCCGGTAGCGCCCGGTGCCCCCTTCGGCGAGCGGCAGCGCATTGAACCAGCTCTCCAGGCTGGGCGTGGCCGAACCCAGAATCACCGGCACCTTGTGCAGGTGCCCGCGGTACACGGCCAGGTCGCGCGCCGAGTAGCGGGCGCCATCCTGCTGCTTGTAGCTGGGGTCATGCTCTTCGTCGACCACGATGAGCCCCAGGCGCGGCAGCGGCGTGAACACCGCCAGCCGCGTGCCCAGCACCAGATCGGCATGGCCGTAGTGCGCCATCAGCCAGTTGCGCAGGCGCTGCGCCGGGGTCAGGCCGCTGTGCAGCGAGACGATGCGCCGGTCGGCAAAGCGGGCCGCCACCCGGGCCTCGAGCTGCGGCGTGAGGTTGATTTCCGGCACCATCATCAGCACCTGCTGGCCGGCTTCGAGTGCGCGCTCGGCCTGGCGCAGGTAGACCTCGGTCTTGCCGCTGCCGGTGCTGCCCCACAGCAGAAAGGGCTTGGGCGATCCCGGCTCGGCCAGGGCGTCCAGGGCGTCGGCCTGCTGCGGGGTCAGCGGCGGGCGCTCGGCGGTGGCCACGCTGTCATCGTGGCGGGCCACCGCCTTGTGCAGGCGCTTTTCGCGGCGGCCCCACTGGGTGGCATCCAGCTGGCGCAACTCGGGCGGCAGCACCATCAGCGCCATCTCGCCCAGCGCCCGCTGGTAATAGCCGGCCGCAAAGCCCACCAACTGGCGCCACTCAGCGGGCAGCGGCGGCAGGCCGTCGAGCACCTCGGCCACAGGCTTGAGCTGCACGTCGGGCAGCGCGTCGGGGCCGGCCGCGGGCGTGTCCCACACCACGCCGAGCACGGTGCGACGGCCAAGCGGCACCCGCACCAGGGTGCCGGGTGGCAAGGCGGTGGGGGCCAGATAGTCGAGGGGACTGGTCAGGCCGCTGTGCTGAGGGGTTTCGACCACGACCGGAACCCGCCAGCTTCGCGCGGGGGCAGAGGCGGCCGCCGCGTCATCGGGCGGCGTGGTGGGTGTCGCGTTCTCTGACAAGGGCATGAACAAGAACAGGCAAGTGCTTGATCCATAAGGACCAGGCCCTTATCCCCGCAGGCTGTGGATAACTTTGTGGGAAAGGCTTGCAAACGCGCGCTAAATGCTTGTCGCGCCGAGGCAAGTCGCACATTGCCACATCGCGCAGCACACGCCGGCGCCTGAATAAAATCAAGCACTTAGCGAAGCCACCCCGGCATGATACCCGCGCAGGCTCTCGGGGGCCGCGCCGGGCCCTCGCTCGGGCCGCAGTGGGGATAACTGAGGCATCCGTTTACGCAAACAAGGGTTTTCCCGAGTTGCCCCACAGACCCGCGGTCGTGCGGTCGAAGCGTGAATTTCGCCACACAACTTAGGGTATCCGGACATGCGCCGACCCAGTTGCTGGCTTCAATGAATGTGGCACCCGCACAGGCGCACGCAAGTGCTTGATTCTTCGACTGTCAGCTTCCCGACCAAGCTGTGGATAACTTTGTGGGGAAAAGTCGGACAGCCGTTCGGGATGACGGTCAACCCAGGGTTTCCACCCATCCGCGCACAAAAGCGGGATATTCGGAAAATCCTTTTTCTATCAATGACTTACGACGTCTCACCGAGGGATTTCAGACAATGTATCGCCCCGAAGGTGGAGCGAACCCCGCTCGACCGAATGTGGGGATAACTGGCTGACACGGCTCAAGAAAACGTGGGCCGAGCAGCCGCGGTCGACCCGTTTTGTGCTAGCGTGAACCGACCAGAGCCCGTCTCCCTGGGCTTTGTGGCCACAGGAAGCCAAACAATCGTTTGAAAGCGGTATGCTACTGGTTGCACACCAGCACGTGGCTTCGACACGCTGCGCCGTGCGCACCTGTCAACCCATCTCTTGAGAGACACAAGCATGAGCTTCTCGATCGAAACCAAACTCGGTGACCTGCTGGACAACGAGGCCACCAAGGCCGTCCTGGAAAAGCACCTGCCCGGCATCTCGGCCCACCCGCAAATCGGCATGGGCAAGGGCTTCGCCCTGTCGATGGTCGCGAAGTTCTCCGGTGGCCTGATCACCGAAGAAGCGCTGGCCAAGATCGACGAAGAGCTGAAGGCCCTGGGCTGATCGCCCCCCGGGCGGCGCCGGCACCGACGGGTGCCCGCACCGCGCCCGGACACGCCCCCGCACGCCGACCGGCGCCGGGGGCTTTTTCATGGCCGCCGGGTCAGAGGCGCCCGATGCAGCGGGGGGAGCCACAGCGGCACACCAGCCGGCCGCCGTGGTGCGTGGCGCCGTAGCGCGCCGTCAGCTCCTCGCCCGGGGCGATGTCGCGCAGCGCATAGAACGCCACCCGGCCCTGCTGCACCTTCAGCACCATGTTGGGCTCGCAGGCATGGTTGGCGTAGCGCAACGGGTCGGTGGAGGCGGTGGCATCGACCGCCCGGCGCTCCGACACGGCCACCATGAAGATGCGCCCCGTGTCGCGCTCGGCCCGCCGCGCGCGGGCCCGGGCTTCTGCCATGTCGACGAACTCGCCGCGAATCTCGCCGATCTTGGCGCGCGCCGGGATGGCGGCGCCGGCAAACGCCCCCTGGCCGTCGATGGCACTCGGGCCGACGTTCACCGGGTACTTCTGCGGGTCGGCCGGCACGCCGCGTGGCGCCGGCGAAGCAGCAGGGGCAGGCACCTCGGGCGGGGCGGGCGGGATCAGGGGACGCAGGGAGGGCATGCCGCCATTGTCGGCGATCGGCCCGGGCGACGGTTCAGCCCAGGCTGCCCGCCGGGTCGTCCCATTCCAGCACCTGCCAGGCTTCCGGGTCGGCGGTGGCGCCCGGCTCGGCCGGCAGCGTGACGCTGGCCAGGCGGTCATCCAGCCGATGCACGGCACAGGGCAGCGCCTGGTTCTCGAACACCGGCAGCGTCGAACACTGGACCTGCCACGCGGCCCCGTCGAAGGTCCCGAAGCTGATCTCGAAATCGAGCCAGTCGCGCGCCCGTTCGGGCTGGTGCAGCAAGGCCTCCACCAGCGTCATGCCGGGCGGCATGCCCCGGGGCCATCCGGCCTGGCGGGGCCGCGTCCGCATCAGGTAGCGGCCCGCCAGCAGCAGCCGACGCCTGTCGTCCTGCCCGGACACGTCCAGCCCGGCCAGCGCGACGAATCGCCCTCCCGAGTCGGGCAGGCGTTCCCACACTTCGTTGTAATCGGCGTGGATGCCCACCTCCACCAGGCGGTCGGGGCGCTCGAACAGCAGCCAGCCGGAATCGGGATGCAGACTGGGCGGCTGGAAGTCGTGCTCGCGCAGCCAGGTGCAGACCTCGCCCGTGGGCTGGGTCTCGACCCGCGTCACGCCGACAAAGCCCTGCTGCTCGGCCAGCAGCGCCAACTGGGCCGGGGTCTGCTCGGCCAACGGCCGGGCCACGCGGCCCTGGAAGGCGCGCTGCGGCACACGCAGGTCGGCGTGCCAGCGGCTGGTCTGCAGCCAGCGCACCCAGGTGGTGGTGTCGCTGGGCGGCGCACCCACGTGTTCGGCCAGCGTCTCGGTCTGCAACAGCGTGCGCACCCACACGCCCCGCAGGTCCGCGGGCACAGGTCGGGCCTCCGCGCCGGGCATCCGGGCCGCGCGGCTCATCGCGCGGGCTCCGGCGCGCGCGTGCGCATGGAAGCGGTCCGTGACCGGCCTGCCTGTCTCATCCGTGCTCGTCCCTGGCTGCGGTTTGGGTGTTCATGGGGCCGGAGAGGTGCGGCACGCACCGTGCCCGACCTGTCCGTTTCGCCCAGGGGCGACTGTACACACACTTGCCGCCGCAGCCCACCCCGTGTCGGGCGGCCACCCGCCGCCGGGGCGCTGCGTTCAGGCCGGCAGCAAGCCGTCGGCCTGCAGCAGGCTTTCCAGCGCCTGTTCGCGGATGCCGTAGAACGCCTTGATCTCGCGGATCTGGGCGCGCACCTCGTCGTTGGGGCGCGGCTGCGCGCGCTTGACCGCCAGAATCATCTTGTTCTTGTTGGTGTGCTCGAGCGAGATGAACTCGAACACCTGGGTGTCGTAGCCCGCGGCATCGAGCAGCAGGGCGCGCAGGCCGTCGGTCAGCATCTCGGCCTCCTGGCCCAGGTGGATGCCGTGCTGCAGGATGGGCCGCAGCGGGTGCGGGCTCAGCAACTGCGGGCGGATCTGCTTGTGGCAGCACGGCGAGCACAGAATGACCTCTGCGCCGGCGCGGATGCCCAGGTGGATGGCGTAGTCGGTGGCGATGTCGCAGGCGTGCAGGGCGATCACCACGTCGAGGTCGCTCGGGTGGTAGTCGCGCACGTCGCCCTGTTCGTAGGCCATGCCCTGCAAGCCAAGGCGCTGGATCACGCCCTGGCACAGCTTGACCAGGTCGGGCCGCAATTCGACCCCGGTGACGCGCGCCTGGCGCCCCAGCGTGTTCGTCAGCCAGTCGTGCACGGCGAAGGTGAGGTAGCCCTTGCCCGAGCCGAAATCCGCGACGTGCACCGCCGGCTTGTCGGCCAGACGCGATCGGCCCAGCGCCGCGGCAAACACCTCGACGAACTTGTTGATCTGCTTCCACTTGCGCGACATGGCCGGAATCAGATGGCCCTGCGCGTCGGTGACGCCGAGCTCGCGCAGGAAGGGCCGCGAGAGTTCGAGCTGCCGGTGCTTGTCGCGGTTGTGGGCCGCGGAGGCAGCGTGCACCGCCGCACCAGCCGCCCCGCCCGTGGCCGTGGCATCGGGTTCGCCGGCGGCGGTAGCCTCGCCGGGCGCCGCCTTGCCGATGCGCACGCTGGCCTTGCCCTTCTTGCTGAAGGCCAGCTGCACCTCTTCGGATGGCGTGTGCAGGTGGGCATTGCGGAAGGCACCGGCCTGCAACCAGGCCAGGATCGCGTCCACGCCCTCGTTGGCCGGCAGGTTCTTGGTGATGTCCTTGGTGGGATAGCGCCAGACAAAGCTCAGGTGCGGCTCGTCGCGCAGCACCACGGCGCGCACGATGACGCGCTGCAGGGGCTGCCCGGCCGCATCGGCCTCGCCGACGCCGCCCTGGTAGCCCACCAGCACCAGCCGTAGCAGCCGGCCGGCCGCCATCGCCTCGCGCAGCAGGGTCGTGAAGCGGGCCAGATGCGGGGCGTTGAAGGCGGCGAGGTCGGTGTCGGTCATGGCAGGCGGCAAGGTCAGCGCGCGATTGTGCCTGCTTGCCCCCGTGCATGCGACCCCGGTGCGACTGAGCCTGCCGGCGATCACCCCTGGCGGCAGCAGGCCAGCCACGCCCGCGCCGCGTGGCTCATGTAGCGCCCGCGCGCCCACAGATGGGCCACAGCCCACACCATCTCGCGCGCGGGCAGGCGCCGCACGACCAACTCGGGCGCCAGCTGCAGCCGCTCCAGCACCGGCTGCGGCAGGATGGCCGTGCCCATGCCGGCCTGCGCCATCGACAGCAGGAAATCCCACTGGCCGCTTTCGGCCACCACCTGCGGCCGCACCCCCGCCAGGCGCCAGGCATCGTGCAGGTGGCGGTGCAGCGTGAAGCCCTCGCCCGGCATCACCACCGGCTGGCCGTCCAGGCTGGCGAGGCCCGGCCGCTTCAGCCGCGTCCACGCCATGTCGGCCGTGCCCACCAGGCACACCGGGTAGCGGCCCAGCAGTGCCGTCTGCAGGTAGGCCAGTTCGGGCGCGAGCGGCAACGTGCCCACGCCCACTTCCAGCTCGCCGGCCGCGATCATCTGACCGATGACGTCACCGCCCGCCTCCCTCATCTGCAGCGCGATGCCGGGGTGCGCGGCCCGAAAGCGCTGGATGAGCGGCGAGAAGAAGACATTGACCATGGGCGGGATGCCGACCACGAGCGTGCCCCGGCTCAAAGCAGCCAGATCGTCGAGTTCGCGGTGCAGCCCGTGCACCACCGCCAGCGCTTCCTGCCCGCGCGTGAACACCACCTCGCCCACGTCGGTCAGTCGCACGCCGCCGGGCACGCGCCGCAGCAGCGGCTGGCCCACCTCGTCTTCCAGCTGGCGCACCATCTTGCTGACCGTCGACTGCGTGACGTGCAGCGCCTCGGCCGCCTGCGTGAAGCTGTTGCGGCGCACGGTCTCGACGAAGTAGCGCAGGGCGCGCAGATCCATGGGCGGCATTCCTTTCGCGACTGGGGTGCATGAATATTAGTCGCTTTACGCATGGCATGCGCTTTCCGATACTGAGACGACCTCGGCATGCCTGGTTCGCGGCCCGGCCCCCGGGGCACCGACGAACAGGAGACCCCCATGCACCCCGATCGCATCCGCCTGCCCCGGCTGAGGGACAAAGTGATGTCCGCCGAGGAAGCCGCCACCCTCATCCACGACGGCATGACCGTCGGCATGAGCGGCTTCACCCGTGCGGGCGACTGCAAGGCCGTGCCCTTTGCACTGGCCGAGCGCGCGAAGACCCACCCGCTGCAGATCACGCTGATGACCGGCGCCTCACTGGGCCACGATGCCGACAAGGTGCTGAGCGACGCGGGCGTGACGGCCCGCCGCATGCCCTTCCAGGTGGACGCCAGCCTGCGCAAGCGCATCAACGCCGGCGAGGTCATGTTCATGGACCAGCACCTGTCGGAAACGGTGGAGATGCTGCGCAACCGCCAGCTCAAACCGGTGGACATGGCGGTGATCGAAGCCACGTGCATCACGGCCGATGGTGGCATCGTGCCGACCACCTCGGTGGGCAACTCGGCGAGCTTTGCCATCCTGGCTCAGAAAGTGATCGTCGAGATCAACCTGAGCATGCCGCTCGAGCTCGAAGGCCTGCACGACATCTACATCCCGACCTACCGCCCGACCCGCCAGCCCATCCCGCTGGTGTCGGTGGACCAGCGCATCGGTACGCCGGCCATCCCCATCGACCCGGAGAAGATTGCCGCCATCGTCTTCACCAACCGGCCGGACAGCCCCTCGACCGTGCTGCCGCCGGACCTGGAAACGGCGGCGATTGCCGACCACCTCAACGACTTCCTGATGCGCGAGGTCAAGGCCAATCGCCTGAGCGCCGCGCTGCAGCCGCTGCAGGCCGGCATCGGCACGATCGCCAACGCAGTGCTGCACGGCCTGCTCGACTCGCCCTTCCAGGACCTGCGCATGTACTCGGAGGTGCTGCAGGACAGCAGCATCGACCTGCTCGACAGCGGCCGCATGACGTTTGCCTCGGCCTCGTCGATGACGCTGTCGGCCGGCTGCTACGAGCGCGTGATGGCCAACCTCGCGCGCTACAAGTCGCGCCTGGTGCTGCGCCCACAGGAAATCAGCAACCACCCCGAGGTGGTGCGCCGGCTCGGCCTGATCACGATCAACACGGCGCTCGAGTGCGACCTCTACGGCAACGTAAACTCCACGCACGTCAACGGCACGCACATGATGAACGGCATCGGCGGCTCGGGCGACTTTGCCCGCAACGCGCACATGTCGATCTTCGTGACCAAGTCGCTGGCCAAGGGTGGGGACATCTCGAGCATCGTGCCCATGGTCACGCACGTCGACCACACCGAGCACGATGTGGACGTGCTGGTGACCGAGCACGGCCTGGCCGACCTGCGCGGCCTGGCGCCCCGCGAACGCGCGCGCGTGGTGATCGACCAGTGCGTGAGCCCGCTGTACCGTGATGCGCTGAAGGACTACTTCAAGGAAGCCTGCCGCCGCGGGGGCCACACGCCGCATGTGCTGGAAGAGGCCTTTGCCTGGCACACGCGCTTTCGCGAAACGGGCTCGATGCTCAGCCGCGACATGATGCTGGCGGACTGAGCGCCAGCGGCCGCCCGGCCTGGCTCAGGTCGGGCGCGACAGGGCCTTCAGGCCCGCCGCATCGAGGATGTCGACCCGGCCGTAGCCCTTGGCGATGAAGCCTTGGTCGGCCAGCAGGCCGAGCACCTCGTTGACCGTCTGCCGCGTGAGGCCGAGGGTGGCGGCGAACTCTTCCTGGTTGAGCGCCACGGTGCGCAGCGAGGCCTGGGCGGTCAGCATGCCGTGCCCGGTCGACAACTGCAGCAGCCGCTTGGCCACGCGGGCCTGGGTGCCCAGCAGGGCGGCGTCTTCCAGTTCCTCGAACGCGGCGCGCAGTTTCTGCACCGCCAGCGCGGCGAAGTTCTGCCAGTGCTGCGGCTCCCGGGTCAACAAGTTGACCAGATCCGGCAGCGGCACCCAGAGCAGTTCGGTGGCCTCGCGCGCCTCGGTGTCGTGGGTGCGCGGGCCGCCGTCGATCAGCGCCAGCTCGCCAAACCAGTGCGGCGCCGGCACGACGGCCACCAGGTTCTGCCGGCCCGAGCGCGTGACCGAGCCGACATGCACCGAGCCCCGCAGCACGGCATACAGACCGCAGTTCGGCTGCCCCCGGCGGAACAGCACTTCGCCAGCCCGCAGCCGGCGCAGCCGACCGGCATCGAGCAGGGTCTGCTTCAGCGCTTCCGGCAAGCCTGCGAACCATGCATGGCGCTCGAGCAGCGGGCGGTGGGCGCGGGCATCAAAGGCGTTGTCTTGGGACATGCTACTGCTTGGTACTGGTGCGTTCCACTATGCCATGAACGGGGATTCAATACGACAACCGGCAGCCAAGGCCCGGACAAACCCGAGGAATTGGACGCAGAAAACGTCGGCTCACTGACAGACGATGATGGGTGCGGGCGCGGAGCATGGCGGCATGAAAACCCTGACCGACCAGCTTGCCCAGTACGCCGCCTACCACCGGGACCGCCGCAACATCGCGACGCACCTGGTCGGCATCCCGATGATTGTGCTTGCCGTGGCCATCCTGGCGTCGCGGCCGGTGTGGATCCACCTGGATCAGGTGGGGGCGGTGTCGCCCGCCACGTTGCTGGTGGCCGCCACGGTGGCGTATTACCTGCGCCTGCACCTCGGCTATGGCCTGGTGATGGGGGTGCTGCTGGCCGGGGCCCACGTCGTGGGGCAGACCGTGGCCGCGCAAGCAACCGGCATCTGGCTGGGATGGGGGTTGGGCCTGTTCGGGGTGGGCTGGGTGATCCAGTTCATCGGGCACGCTTTCGAAGGGCGCAAGCCGGCCTTCGTGGACGACCTGATCGGCCTGGTGATCGGCCCACTGTTCGTGGTGGCCGAGGTGGGCTTTGCCCTGCACCTGGGCCGCGGGGTGCAGGCCGCGGTGGAAGCCCGCGTCGGGCCCACGCGTGTCGGGCGGCGTACGATGCCATCCTGTCCCTGACGACGCGCCCGTCTGCGGCGCACACGCTTGCCATGTCTGCCGCCGCACCTCTGTCCACGCCTGACCTGTCTGCCCCGTTTGCCGGCCTGGAACCGGCCTTGGTTTGGGCCCACTTCGCCACGCTGTGCCGCATCCCCCGCCCCTCGAAGCACGAGGCGGCGCTGCGTGAGCACCTCATCGACTGGGCCACCGCGCGGGGCCTGTCCAACGAGGTGGACGCGGCGGGCAACCTGCTGATCCGCAAGCCGGCCTCGCCGGGCCACGAGGCGGCGCCGGGCGTGGTGCTGCAGGCCCACCTCGACATGGTCACGCAGAAGAACAGCGACAGCGGGCACGACTTCTTTCAGGACCCGATCGTGCCGGTGCAGCGCGATGGCTGGCTGGTGGCCGAGGGCACGACGCTGGGGGCCGACAACGGCATGGGCGTGGCGATGATGCTGGCGGTGCTGGAAGACGCCACCGCCGTGCACGGGCCGCTGGAAGCGCTGTTCACCGTGGACGAGGAAGCCGGCATGGGCGGTGCCCATGGGCTGGCGGCCGGGGCGCTGGCAGGGCGGTTGATGCTCAACCTCGACACCGAGGAATGGGGCGAGTTCTACCTGGGCTGCGCTGGCGGAGTGGACGTGAACGTGAGCCGCCACGCAGCGCCCCTGCTGCGGCCGGCGCACCTCGCGGTGTTCGACCTGACCCTGCGCGGCCTGCGCGGCGGCCACTCCGGCGTCGACATCCATGAAGAGCGCGGCAACGCCATCAAGCTGCTGGTGCGCGTGCTGCAGGACCTGTGCGCCACCTTGCCGGTGCAGCTGGTGAGCCTGCGCGGTGGCACCGCCCGCAACGCGCTGCCGCGCGAGGCGTTTGCCACGGTGGCCCTGCCGCCAGACCAGGCGGAGGCCCTGCACGCTGCGCTGGCGCGCTGGGCCGGCCTGCTGACCGATGAACTGACGGGCATCGAGTCGGGCCTGAGCCTGACCGCGGAGCCCACACCGGCACCGCTGCCCGGCTACGTGATGGCGCCCGCCGAACAGGCTGTGTGGCTCGCCAGCCTGAACGCCGCCCCGCACGGCGTGCGCCGCATGAGCCGCCAGGTGCCGGGCGTGGTCGAGACCTCCAACAACCTCGGTGTGGTGGGCCTGACGCCCGAAGGCGGGCAGGCGAACTTCATGGTCCGCTCGCTGCGGGACAGCGGCAGCCTGGCGCTGGCCGAAGAGATTGCCAGCCTGTTCAACCTGAGCGGCACCACGGTGCAGATCGACGGGCATTACCCCGGCTGGACGCCGAACCCGGCCTCGCCGCTGCTGGCGCTGTGCCAGCGGGTGTATGCCGCGCGCGAGGGCGCCCCCGCCCGCGTGCAGGTGATCCACGCCGGCCTGGAGTGCGGCATCCTGGCCGCCAAACACCCGGGCATGGACATCGTGTCCTTCGGGCCGACGATCCGCGGGGCGCACGCGCCGGGCGAACGCGTGGACATCGCCTCGGTGGGGCAGTGTCATGCGCTGCTGCTCGCCATCCTGGCCGAGGCCGCCACGCTGCGGGGCTGACATGCCCGACCCGGCCGTCCCCCACCAGGCCGATCTGTTTGGCGCGCCGGCCGATGCCGGGGCACCCGCCCGGCCGGCCCGCATGACGCTGGACGATGGCGTGGTGCTGCTGCCGGGGCACGCACTGGCCAACGAGGCGGCCTTGCTGGCCGGGGTGAACGCCGTTGTGGCCGCAGCCCCCTGGCGCCAGATGCAGACACCCGGCGGCCAGACCATGCAGGTCGCCATGACCAATGCCGGCCCGCTGGGCTGGGTCAGCGACCGGCGCGGCTACCGGTACAGCGCGCAAGACCCCCTGCGCGATGCACCCTGGCCCCCGATGCCGGATGCGTTTCGGGCCCTGGCCCGATCCGCCGCCGCGGCGGCCGGGTTCCCGGGCTTCGAGCCGGATGCCTGCCTGGTGAACCGCTACGTGCCGGGCACGCGCCTGTCACTCCACCAGGACCGCAACGAGCGCGATTTCAGCGCGCCCATCGTGTCGGTCTCGCTCGGTGTGCCGGCCACGTTTCTGCTGGGTGGGCTGGAGCGGGCGGGTGGCACCCAACCCATCCCGCTGTGGCACGGTGATGTGCTGGTGTGGGGTGGCCCCGCCCGGCTGCGCTTTCATGGTGTGCGCCCGATCAAGGCGGCGCACCACCCGGCCTTCGGCCCCGACCGGGTCAACCTCACGTTCCGGCGCGCAGGGTAGCGGCCGGCCCGCCAGGCGGTGTCATCGCGCCGGCGCGTCGATGCCACCGTCGGGCCGAAGCTGCACGGCGCCACTGCGTGCCAGGTTCGCCACCACGTCGCGCGCCACAGCGGCCGCCTCGCGCCCCGCGTAGAGCGCCGCCAGGGCCGGCTGGCGGTCAAACGCGGATCGCACCACCCCCTCCACCGCAGACTGGCTCATCGACTGAGCCTCCATCAGCTTGAACGAGACCAGCACCTTGAGCGCGTACTCGCCGTGCTTCACGGGCTCGTTGCGCAGCCAGTGCAGCCGGGCCTGTGCAGCCTCCAGCGCAGGCTGCACCGCGGTGAAGGGCGCGCCATGGCCCGGAATCACGACGCGCGGCGCGAGATCGGCAATCCGCGCCAGCGTGGCCGCCTGGTCCTCGAAACCCGCCTCGCCCACCAGCTCGGGGAAGATGACGCCGAAGCCCTTCTCCCACAGCGCATCGGCCGACACCAGAATGCCCTGACGGTCGCACCACAGCATCACCATCGCGTCGTCGTGGCCCTGCGCGGGCAGCACGGTCCAGTCCTCGCCCCCCAGGTGCAGGGTGTGGTGGGGGTGCACCAGCGCATCGAAGCGAAAGCGCGGGCACTGCTGGCTGGTGGGGCGGTAGCTCAAGCGATCCTCGTCCCAGGTCGCGGCGGCCTCGCTCTCGCCGGGCGGGATCCAGGTGACGCAATCGTGCCGGGCCTGCAGCGCCGCGTTGCCCCCCGCATGGTCGGAGTGCAGATGGGTGTTCACGATGCGCTTCAACGGCCGGCCGGCCAGCGCCTGGTCGATCAGCCGCAGTGTGTCGTCCACTTCGGTGACGTAGCCGGTGTCTACCACGGTCGCGCCGTCGTCATCGAACAGCAGAATCTGGTTGGATGACAGCCAGCCGCGTTCGAGCACGCGGAGGGAAGGGGGCAGGGGCACGGCGTTCAAGGGCATGGGGCGATGATGCGACGTCGCACTCCGACTGCGGGCTGGGGAATGCCGTGGTTGACAGCACAGCAGGGCCGAAAAAAAGGCCCGCACCCTCGCGGGCGCAGGCCTCTCAAGGAACCAACCGGTTCACGCTGTCATCGTTCAACCCTGGCGGATCAGGTGGTCGAAGGCGCTCAATGCCGCCGTCGCACCGGCCCCGGCCGCGATCACGATCTGCTTGTACGGCACCGTGGTGCAGTCGCCGGCCGCGAACACGCCCGGCACGTTGGTGTGGCCCTTGGCGTCGACGATGATCTCGCCGAACTTGCTCAACTCGACCGTGCCGCGCAGGAACTCGGTGTTGGGCACCAGGCCGATCTGCACGAACACGCCTTCCAGCGGCACCGTGTGCTCTTCACCGGTCGCGCGGTCCTTGTACTTCAGGCCATTGACCTTGCCCTCTGCGCCGGTGATCTCGGTGGTCTGCGCGTTGGTGTGGATGGTCACGTTCGGCAGGCTCTTGAGCTTGTTGACCAGCACGGCGTCGGCCTTGAGCGTGTCGGCAAACTCGATCAGCGTCACGTGGGCCACGATGCCCGCCAGGTCGATGGCGGCCTCGACACCCGAGTTGCCGCCGCCGATGACGGCCGTGCGCTTGCCCTTGAACAGCGGGCCATCGCAGTGCGGGCAGTAGGCCACGCCCTTGTTCTTGTACTCGGCTTCGCCGGGCACGTTCACGTTGCGCCAACGGGCACCGGTCGACAGGATCACGGTCTTGGCCTTGAGCGTGCCGCCGTTTTCCATCTTCACCTGAATCAGGTCACCGGGCTTCGCAGCCGGGATGATCTGCGCGGCCTTCTGCAGGTTCATGATGTCGACGTCGTACGCCTTGGCGTGGGCTTCCAGCGCGGCAGCCAGCTTCGGCCCGTCGGTTTCCAGCACCGAGATGTAGTTCTCGATGGCCAGCGTGTCGTTCACCTGCCCGCCAAACCGTTCGGCGGCGATGCCGGTGCGGATGCCCTTGCGGGCTGCGTACACACCCGCGGCTGCACCGGCAGGGCCACCGCCCACGATCAGCACGTCGTACGGCGCCTTGGCGTCGATCTTGGCGGCTTCCTTGGCAGACGAGTTGGTGTCGAGCTTGGCCACGATCTCGGCCACCGACATCTTGCCCGAGGCAAACACCTGGCCGTTGAGGAACACCATGGGCACCGCCATGATCTCGCGCTTCTCGACCTCTTCCTGGAAGGCGCCGCCTTCGATGACCGTGGTCTTGACCTTCGGGTTCAGGATGGCCATGAGCGACAGCGCCTGCACCACGTCCGGGCAGTTGTGGCAGCTCAGGGACATGTAGACCTCGAAGTTGAAGTCGCCGTCCAGGGCGCGGATGTTGTCCAGCGTCTCGGCTTCTTCCTTCGGGGGGTGACCGCCCGTCCACAGCAGCGCCAGCACCAGCGAGGTGAACTCGTGGCCCAGCGGCAGGCCGGCAAAGCGCAGGCTGGTGTCGCTGCCGGCACGCTGCAGCGTGAACGAAGGCTTGCGGGCGTCCTGCCCGTCGGTCTTCAGGGTGATCTTGTCGGCGCGCAGACCTTGGATCGTCTGCAGCAGCTCGAGCATCTCGCGCGAGTTTTCACTGTCGCTCAGGGAGGCCACGATCTCGAAGGGCTGTTGCACGCGCTCCAGGTAGGCGCCGAGTTGGGCTTTGAGGCTGTCGTCCAGCATGGTGGTCATCCTTTTCTGAGTGAATTCGGTGTCAAGCGACTGTGAAAACCGGCCTCCTGTACTGCGTCAAGGGTTGGGGCCAGCGAGCAGGCTGCACTGCCCCACCCCGGCCGGCTTCGTGGGCCCGCAGGGTAGGCAGTGTCAGCGGTGTGGGAAGGGCGCGCCTTCTCACAGGTCAAACAACAGGGGTGTCTGACGTCAGGTCGATCAGATCTTGCCGACCAGGTCCAGCGACGGAGCCAGGGTCTTGGCGCCTTCCTTCCACTTGGCCGGGCAGACCTGGCCGGGGTTGGCGGCGGTGTACTGGGCAGCCTTCAGCTTGCGCAGGGTTTCCGACACGTCGCGGGCGATCTCGTTCGAGTGGATTTCGACGGTCTTGATGACGCCGTCCGGGTTCACCACGAAGGTGCCGCGCAGGGCCAGGCCTTCTTCGGGGATGTGCACGCCGAAGGCGTTGGTCAGCGTGTGGGTGGGGTCGCCCACCAGCGGGAACTTGGCCTTGCCGACGGCCGGCGAGGTTTCGTGCCACACCTTGTGCGAGAAGTGGGTGTCGGTCGTGACGATGTAGACCTCGGCGCCCGCGGCCTGGAAGGCGGCGTAGTTGTCGGCGGCGTCTTCGATCTCGGTCGGGCAGTTGAAGGTGAAGGCTGCCGGCATGAAGATCAGAACCGACCACTTGCCCTTCAGGCTTTCTTCGGTGACTTCGATGAACTCACCCTTGCCGCCACGGTTGACGAAAGCTTGGGTCTTGAACGGCTGGACTTGCGTGTTGATCAGGCTCATGACTGGGTTCCTTGGTTTGGGTTGTGATGAACAACGAAGTGAATCTTAGGCCAGCCCGGCCCATAAAGCGAATTGATTGAACAAATTCACCTCATTGCCAACAGCTATCAGGCTGGGCATTTCACTTGCCGCAAACGGCCAGGGTGCGCCCCGTCGGACACGAGGCGGTGACGTCGTCATGAGTGAGCGCTAACTTCCTCCTCAACGTACGTAGAACGTGGTGCCGGTGACCGGTCGCTCGGCCAGAGGGTTGACCGCGAAGGTGGCCACGGAGGGGCTGACGGTCTTGCCCACGGCCTTCACCGCGACCGTGATCGACGGGGTGGCGTTGGGCACGCGACACACGTAGAGCCCCGTGGTGCCCGTCGTGCAGGTGACGCCCGGCGTGCTGGTGCTGATGGTGGTGGCCCCGGTGTACGCCGCGCCCGTGGCGGTGCGCAGCGCGCCGGCCACCATGGTCGCGCCGGTCACGGCCACGTCGGCATTCGCCGGCTTGCCCAGCGCCGCCACGACCGACTTGGTCTGCAGCACGGTGGCCACGACGTTTTCCGTGTCGGTGCCGCAGGCCGTGCCGGTGCTCGTGCACTGGAGTTGGGGCGACGAGAACAGCGCCACCCGCGGCGAGATGTAGGACATGACCGTGCCGTAGCTGCCGCTCACACCCTTGCCGTAGCTGTACGGGAACACGCCCGAGGTGCTGGAGTTGGCCTTGTCGTGCAGGGCGCCCAGGTTGTGGCCCAGCTCATGCGGGAAGCTCAACAGCGAGCAGTAACTGCTGGTGGTCTGGCCGTCGTTGAGCGCCGAGTACATCAGCGTGGGGGCCTGCGTGCGGTAGGCTGCCAGCCCCTGCGAGCCGGATGCCGGCACATAGGCCACGCCGCACGTGCTGGAGGCCGCGGTGGTGGTGTTGAACGGGGCGTAGAAGCTGACCATGGCGGCGCCCACGCTGGCCTTCAGCGTCCCGATGCCGGCAAAGGCGCCGCTGCCCGCCCGCAGCGCCGACAGCACGGTCTGCGGCGTGGCGTCGGCCTGGTTCACCAGCTTCCAGCCGACCACCTTGAAGCGCACGCCCGTGCCGCTGTTGCCATAGGCCGCGTTGGCCACCTGCACGATGTTGGACAGCCGTGTGCGCGCCGCGGCTTCGGTGCCCCACTGCCTGACGAAGCTGGGGCTGTAGGTCATCAACAGCGTGAGCGTGGTGTCCACCGTGCCGGCTGCCAGCGGCACGAAGGCCGCGGAGCCCGTGGTCGTGGTGCTGCCCGCCACCGTGGTGGTCTTCGTTGTGGTCTTCGTTGTGGTGGTGCGGGTCGACTGTGCGGCCGCCACGGTGGCGCCGGCCTCGTCGGTGACCGGGATGTGGTCCTCCCCCTGGGGCTGGGCCAGCCCGGCGGCCTGCGGGTCGAGCATCAGCGTGCGGCCCTGGCGGGTCACCAGCTGGTATTCGCCCTGGGGCGTGAAGACGGCGGCAAACACGGCATCGCTGCCCACCGTGATGACGGTGGGACTGCCGCGGCCTTCCAGTCGGCTGATGGCCTGGATCTGCAGATGGCCATGGGCATCCAGGCCGGCGGCGGTCACGATGGCCACCTCGGTGCGGCCGTCGGGCAGGGGCAGCGCGATCTCGCTGCCCACGGTGGCGTCCACCAGGGCCGCCACGTTCTCGTGGACCACGCGGGTGCCCTTGTCCAGACGCTCGCCCAGGCGCCAGGCCTGGCCGCTGATCCGGGCTGCCTCGCGGGCCGCCACCAGGCGCCGGTCGGCCTCCTGCCGGAAGCTCACGAGCTGGCCCTGGTGGCGCAGCGCGCCCACCAGTCGGCCGTTGGGGAAGGCCTGCAGCACGACGCGGTCGCGCTCGTGGCCCGCCAGGTGGCCGTGCCAGTAGCGCAGCCCGCCGCGGCCGGCGGTGGTGTGCTCGAAGACGACGCTGTGGCGCCCCGCCACTGGGAAATCGATGCTCACCACCTCGCCGGGCTGCATGGCCATCAGCCGGGCTGGCGCGAGCGCGGTCTGGGCCTGCAGCGTCATGCCGACCGCAGGCGACGGCGGGGCGGTGGCCAGCGCCGGAGCGCCGGCCAGGCCGAGCGCCAGCCAGGCGGCCACGGGGGTCAGGGTGAAGAAATCCGGTTTCTGCCAGCGCATCGGCGCCCTCCTGGTGTGACGGCAACCTCGTGGGGCGGCGCCGCTGGAGGCGCCTTCATCAGGTGGGTTGCCTTGTTCGCTCCAGCATAGAACCGCCTCCCGCCCGCCCCGTGTGACGCCCGTCACGCAGGCGCCGCCTCCGTGCGCCCGCCGGCGCGAATCGGCAGACAAATAGGCAGGTTTTCACAACCTTTTGTCTGGCCGTGACGGATGCCGCTGTTCGGGGCTTCTGTCAGACAAATTCCTACACGCCGTGTAGCCGCACGCCGACCGGCCTTACAGCCGCGCGCCTATCAAGAAAACTGGCCGTTGTTTGCACAATGACTCCATCGACAACGCAGTTCCGCACTGCACCGCACAGCAAGAACTCGGAGCACACCATGACCAACGAACAGATCCTGAACGAAATCCGCGAAACCAACCTCTCGTACCTGATGCTGGCTCAGAACCTGATCCGCACGGACCGCGAGCAGGCGCTGTTCCGCCTGGGTCTGTCGGAAGAAGCGGCCGACCGCCTGGCCTCGCTCACCCCGGCTCAGGTGCTGAAGATCGCTTCGGGCAACACCCTGGTGTGCCGCATGCGGGTCGACGACGACCTCGTGTGGAACCTGCTGACCAACCACGGCAAGGGCGCGGCCAACGATGCCGTCAGCCGCCTGCACGCTTCCATCCTGATGGCCGGCCGCCACCAGGAAGCCGCCTGATCTTCAGGCCGCCTGATCCGGATCCCGCCGTTTTCGCCCTACCGAGAGAGACCACCATGCGCACCAAGAGCCTGTTGACCGAAGCCAAGCAAATCGAGCGCGCCGTCACCCTGATCAACCTGGGTGCCCGCCTGCAAGTGCTGGAGTCGGAAACCGACATGTCTTACGAGCGCCTGCTGCGCCTCTACAAGGAAGTCTCGGGCAAGTCGCCGTCGAAAGGTCAGCTCCCCTTCTCGACCGACTGGTTCATGACCTGGCAGCCGAACATCCACGCCAGCCTGTTCATGAACATCCACGAGTACCTGAACAAGGCCGCGGAAATGGACGAGATCGACGTGGTGATCAAGGCCTACCAGCTCTATCTGGAACAGACCGCCACCCAGAACCTCGAGCCGCTGCTGTCTGTGACGCGCGCCTGGCGTCTGGTGAAATTCGTCGACAACGGCATGCTGACGATGACCAAGTGCTCCAAGTGTGGCGGCCACTTCGTCACCCACCCGCACGAGATCTCGCGTCACTTCGTGTGTGGCATGTGCAACCCGCCCGCCCGCGCCGGCAAGGGCAAGGCCGCTGGCGGCATCCAGATGCACTGATTTCCGGGGGCGGATGCCCTCACCCCGGCGCGGCGCCGGTTCACGCCGCATCGCAGTGGTTGTACCGGTTGTACCCGTTGTTCCAGTTGTATCCCGCCCGACCGGCCTGGTCGTCAAGTCCCTGCTCCCGTCAGGCGGACTCTTTCTGTTTCATGCTTGTCTCCTCCTAGCAGCACGGCAGTCTTGTGCTTTCGATGCGGGTCCCTCGGGACCCGCTTTTTTTTTGCTCCGCCCGTCCGTGCGATCGCGCGTGCTCCATGACGAGACACGGCGGCGCACCTGTGTCACCGCTGTCACACGGGCTCCTGAAAATCATGAGCGGCGCCGCGGGTCTCCCCGAAAGCCGGCCGGTGCGCGGCGCGTGCTTGCCCCGATGACACGCTGCCGGGGCCCTGGCACGGTGTCTGCACGCGGACACTGTCCGCACCCGGTCCGACCGGCGCACGCTGCCACCACAACGAGATCATGAGACACCACATCGCCCCCCGCCGCCTCCCCGCCTCGCCCCGACTGAGCCCGCTGGCCTGGGCCACGCTGGCCACCTGCGCCGGCCTTCTGCACACCGGGGCCGCCCGGGCAGCCGAAACGTCCGAAGCGGCCTCCGAAGTCGATCCGGTGGTGGTCAGCGCCAGCACCCGCGCCACCCGCCTGCAGGATGCCCCGTTCGCGGCCAGCGTGGTCGACAGCCGCACCCTGCGCGCGGCCGGGCCCATGGTCAACCTGTCGGAAGCGATGGCCCGCGTACCGGGCCTGGTGGTCAACAACCGCAACAACTACGCGCAGGATCTGCAGATCAGCTCGCGCGGCTTCGGCGCCCGCGCCACCTTCGGCGTGCGCGGCCTGCGGCTCTACACCGACGGCATCCCGGCCACCATGCCCGACGGGCAGGGGCAGGTCGGCCACTTCGATCTGGCCAGCGCGCAGCGCATCGAGGTCATCCGCGGCCCGTTCTCGGCGCTGTACGGCAATGCGGCCGGCGGCGTGATCTCGCTGGTGAGCCAGCCCATCACCGAGCGCTTCTTCGAAAGCAGCCTGGATGTGGGCAGCAACGCGCTGTACCAGGTCCGTGTGGCCGGTGGTGCCCCGATCAGCGAGACGCTGTCGATGTCGGCCAGTGCCTCGAGCCTGCACACCGATGGCCCGCGCGACCGCAGCGCCGCAGACCGACACCTGGGCAACGTCAAGGCCGAATGGCGTCTGCCGCATGACCGCATCGTGGCGCAGTTGAGCCACCACGTGCAGCAGGCGCAGGATCCGCTGGGGCTGGAGCGCAAGGACTTCGACGCAGACCCCGATCGGGTTGCCCCCGAAGCGCGACAGTACAACACGCGCAAGAACCTCAACCAGACGCAGATCGGCACGAGCTGGCAGCACCGCTTCACGCAGGCGGGCGCCCTGCAGGAAAGCCAGCTGGTGGCCTACGCCGGCCGGCGAACGGTGACGCAGTACCAGAGCATCCCTTATGACCGTCAGCCCGCGACCCATAGCGGCGGCGTCGTCGACTTCGATCGCGACTACATGGGCCTGGACGGGCGCCTGAACTGGCGCTGGACAAATGTCGATCTGGTCACCGGCGTGAACTTGGAGGACCAGTACGACAACCGTCGCGGCTACCTCAACTATCTCGGCCCCAGCACCGGCCCGACACAGCTCGGCGTCAAGGGCACTCAACGCCGGGACGAAACCAACGCCGCACGCACCCGGGAAGCCTATGTACAGGCCGAATGGAGCTTCGCGCCCGATTGGGCTGCGACGGCCGGGCTCCGCTCCGGACAGGTGTTGCTGGTGAGTAAGGACAGCTATCTCAGCAATGGCAACGACACAGGCACCATGCGGTACGACTACAACACACCCGTACTGGGTCTGCGTTGGAAAGCAGCATCCTCGTGGACGCTGCACGCGGGCGTCGGTCGCGGCTTCGAGTCACCCACGCTCGGTGAGCTCGCTTACCGCACCAGTGAAGGCGGCGGCTTCAACACAGCGCTGAAGCCCCAAACCAGCCGCCATGCCGAAATCGGTAGCAAGTGGCGCCCGACGCCCGGCACGGCCCTCGACGCAACCCTTTTTGTAGTCAACACGAGCAACGAGATCGGCGTGCTCAGCAGCGTGGGCGGACGGTCTTCCTTTCAAAACGTGGGCCACACGCAGCGCAAGGGGCTGGAGCTAAGCGGCCAGTGGCGTCTGACCCCTCAGTGGCGTACCGCCGCAGCCTTCACCTGGCTCGATGCAAGCTACCAAGACAATTTCCTGACCTGCGAAGGCTCGCGTTGCACTCAGGCGAACGTGCCCGTGGCCGCCGGCAACCGCATTGCCGGCACGCAGAAGCAGAACGCCTTTGCCGAGCTGGTGTGGCAGCCGAAGCGCGGCATGGAAGCCGGCCTGGAATGGCAGGCCCGCAGCCGCACCGCCGTCAACGACCGCAACAGCGACTTCGCGGCCGGCTGGGGCATCGTCAACGTGCGCTGGCTCCAGCGCTTCCAGCTTGACGCGAAGGGCAGCGCCATCGAGGTGCTGGCCCGGGTCGACAACGTGGGCGACAAGCGCTACGCCGGCAGCGTCATCGTCAACGATGGCAACGGCCGCTTCTTCGAGACCGCTGCGGGCCGCAACGCCCTGGTGTCCGTGCGCTACCTGCACGGCTTCTGACACCGGTGAAAAAAACGGCGCCATCAGGCGCCGTGGAGGGCCGGGGTGCTGAATCCCGGCGTCGCAATCAGGTCGTCAGTGCTGCTTGTTCTGCCAGTGCAGCTTGCGGTAGATCGTGTTGCGGCTGATGCCGAGTTGCTTGGCTGCTTCCGAGATGTTGCCGCGCGCAGCCTCCACCGCCTGCCGGATGGTCTGCAACTCGATGTCGACCAGCGAGGCGGGCGCCGAAGGCGCACTGACCACGGGGCTCGGTGCAGCGGCCGGCGGCGCTGCGTGCCGGCCCACGTCCATGCCTTCGGCGGCACTCGCTTCGGGGTAGGCGTGCACCGGAGCGCCCGCATGCATCCCGCCCTGCCCATGGCCCTGGCCGTGCAGCCCGCTCGAGGCTGCGGCCGGCGGCACCATGCCACCACCGATGTAGCCTGATCCGGCCATGCTGCCAGCCGAACCGGTCGCGGTGGCCCGTGCACCGAGTCCGGCCTGGCTCTGGCTGCGCAGCACGTCGTCCATGAAGTCGTCCGACAGGTGCGCGCGGGTGATGAACCGCTCGTCGCCCGCCATGACGCAGGCGGTGCGCAACACGCCGGCCAGCTGGCGCACATTGCCTTGCCAGCGGCAGGCCTGGAAGAGATTCAGCACGTCGGGCGCCAGTTCATGGGCCACGTCCGGGCATTCGCGCTGCAGGATGCGCTCGACCAGCACCATCAGGTCGGTGCGCTCGCGCAGCGGCGGGATCCGCACCACCAAGCCGTTGAGGCGGAAGTACAGGTCTTCGCGGAAGGTCTTGCGCTCGATCATCTCGCGCAGGTTGCGGTGGGTGGCGCAGACCAGGTTGATGTCGATCGGGATGGCGCGCCCGCTGCCCAGCGGCGTCACCTCGCGCTCCTGCAGCACGCGCAGCAGGTGGGCCTGCAGCGACAGCGGCATGTCGCCGATTTCATCGAGGAACAGCGTGCCGCCATGGGCCTGCACCATCTTGCCGACCGCGCCCTTGCGCCGCGCGCCGGTGAAGGCGCCCTCCTCGTAGCCGAACAGTTCCGACTCGATCAGCGTTTCAGGGATGGACGCGCAGTTGACTGCGACAAACGGTGCGCTCGCGCGGCTCGAATCCAGGTGGATGGCGCGTGCCAGCAACTCCTTGCCCGTGCCGGTCTCACCCTGGATGAGCACCGGGATGTCACGGTTGAGCACGCGCTTGAGCTTGTCGAGCAGGGCGGCCATCTGCGCGTCGCCGGTGGAAAGCGCACTCAGGCCGAGCTTGCGCGAGGCCGATGAACGCGGTGGCTCACCCGATGAGCTGGTTCCCGGCGTGCCCGGCACGAAGGCATCGGCCAGACGGCCACTCGGCACGCCGAACGGGCTGCCGGGCGGCATGGCCGACGACACCGAGGTCGGCCCGCTGCCCAGCGAGCCGCCCAGCCCGGCCGGGGCCGGTGCCCCGGTCACGCCGCCCATTTCGGCGGTGCGCAGCGGCGTCCGGCCGCCGGGGGCGGCGGAGACGTCCTTGGGCGCGGAGGCCGCAGGCAGCGTCAGGCCGGAGCCGCCCGCCACTGCCGCCACCGGCGTGGCCTCGACGGCATCGGCGGTGGACTCCGACAGGCTGTGCCACACCGGCCAGTTGAAGCGCGCACGCAAGTGCAGCTGCCGGCCCGACACGGTCTCGACCAGCATGGGGCCGACCTGGGGTGAACGGAAGCGCTCGGTCAGCGCGCCCATGGTGGCGCCGAACAGCGACGTCACGGTGTGCATGCGCAGGGCCGCGCTGCTCATGCCCAGCTGCTCCTGCGCACCGCGGTTCGCACCCATGATGCGGCCGTCCGGGTTCACGGCCAGGATGCCCTCGGTCAGCGTGCCGAGGAACTCGGGGCGCGCATGCAGGTAGATGTGCCCGACATTGCGGTGATCGTCCGAGAACCAGTGGTTCTCGATCATGCGCACCGACATGCGCACCAGCCCCAGCGTGTAGGGATGGAAGGTGTGCTGGTCGCCCGTCACGTCGAGCACGCCCAGGATGTTCCCCCGGGGGTCGAGGATGGGCGCGGCCGAGCAGGTCAGGAAATGGTTGGCGTTGATGAAGTGCTCGGCGCCGTGCACCAGCGTCGGCAGTTCCTCGATCAGTGCCGTGCCGATCGCGTTCGTGCCCTTGGTCGACTCCGACCAGTTCACGCCCGGGCTCAGGGCCACCTTGGCCGCGCGCTGCAGGAAAGCGTCCGGCCCGATCGTGTGCAGGATGGTGCCGTTCGCATCGGTCAGCACGACCATGCTCTGCGAATCGAGGATCTGCGAGAACAGCGTCTCCATCACCGGCGCCGCATGCACGTACAGCCGGTGGTTGCGCTCGCGCGCCAGGGCCAGCTCGTTGCGGCTCAGGGTCGGAAAGTCGAGCCGGTCGGTCCGGTTGAGCCCCATGGTGAGGCAGCGCTCATGCGACTGCTGGATGGTCTCGGCATGCCGCTCGCCCATCACGGGTTCGGGCAACACCGGACCGCCTGTCTCGGACAGGCTGCCTCTCAGGGGTGCCCCATGGTGGTGCAGCGTTCGCATGGTCATCTGGCGGGTCTCCTCGTGCTGTGACCGGCTGGCCAGGTGCGGGATCACCGCCGCTGGCACACCGTGCGGGGACATGTGTCCCCGGATCGTCACCTTCTGGAGCACACACCGCCCCAGTGGAGCGCCATGGTAGGCAAGGGTGTCAAGAAGCCGACACTGCCGGGAACCCTTTGAGGGTTAACCCCGTAAAGTGTCACGGAGCGTGACAGGTTTTCGGTGCACCTGTGTCAAACGCGCCGCGTGACACAGTGTCCCGACGTGGTACGGACGCGTTTCAGGCGCGATGCTTGCCAAAAGAAGCCCGCCACCCGTGCCTTGCCACCAGGAGCCGCCATGCACCGTCCCCTCTCTTGCCGGTCTGCCGTTCGCGCCCTTGCCCTCGCCGCCGGCGTTGTCGGCGCCCTCGTGCTCAGCGCGTGCGGTGATGCGAGCGACCTGCCCACCACAGCCGGATACGGCGCGTCCCCGACGCTGCCCGCACCGAACCGACAGTGGGTGCCGACGGTCCACATCGCCGAAGCCACCGGGTGGCCGGCCGGCCAGCAACCGACGGCTGCCGCGGGGCTCAGCGTGCAGCCCTTCGCCACCGGACTGGTCCATCCGCGCTGGCTGCTTGCACTGCCCAATGGCGACGTGCTGGTGGCCGAAACCAATGCCCCGCCCAAGCCGGAGGACGGCAAGGGCATCCGGGGCTGGTTCATGGCCCGGGCCATGAAGAAGGCGGGCTCGTCAGGCCCCAGCGCCAACCGCATCACCCTGCTGCGCGATGCCGACGGCGACGGGCGCGCCGAGGTCCGCACCGTGCTGCGCGACGGCCTGAACTCGCCGTTCGGCATGGCGCTGGTCGGAGGCCACCTCTATGTGGCCAACACCGACGCAGTGGTGCGCCTGCCGTTCAAGCCCGGCCAGACCCGCATCGACGCCGCCCCGGAGAAAGTGCTGGACCTGCCGGGCGGCCCGCTCAACCACCACTGGACCAAGAACCTGATCGCCCGGCCCGACGGGCAACGTCTCTACATCACCGTGGGCTCGAACAGCAACGTGGCCGAGAACGGCATGGAGCAGGAGGTCGGGCGTGCGGCCATCTGGGAACTGGATCTGGCCACCGGGCGTCATCGGCTGTTTGCCACCGGGCTGCGCAACCCCAACGGACTCGCATGGGAAAGCGGCCGGCTGTGGACCGTCGTGAACGAACGCGATGAACTGGGCAACGACCTGGTGCCGGACTACCTGACTTCCGTGCAGGACGGCGGTTTTTACGGCTGGCCTTACAGCTACTGGGGTCAGCACGTCGACGAACGTGTCAAGCCGCAACAGCCCGAGCGGGTCGCCCAGGCCATCACGCCAGACTATGCGCTGGGCGCACACACCGCGTCACTGGGCCTCGTCAACGCCGCCGGCAACACCCTGTCGCCGCAATGGCAGCAGGGCATGTTCATCGGGCAGCACGGCTCGTGGAACCGCAAGCCCCGCAGCGGCTACAAGGTGGTCTTCATCCCGTTTGCGCAAGGCAAGCCTTCGGGCGAGCCGGTGGACGTGCTCACGGGGTTCCTGAGCACGGATGGCAAGGCGCTGGGCCGCCCCGTGGGCGTGGTGCTCGATGGCCGCGGCGCCCTGCTGGTGGCCGATGACGTGGGCAACACGGTGTGGCGTGTCGGCCCCACGCCCCGCACCGCATCCCACATCGTGGAATGAGGGCGGTGTCCCTCGCTTTTCCCCTAGGGCCGTGGCCGGGATGTCCCTATGATCCCGCCCAATGGGATTCCGGCGCATTACCAGCAGCATCGTCACACGTCTCGTCCTCTTCGGCGTGGCGCTGGCGCTCATTGGGTCCGTGGTTCGCTATCACCGGCTGCCGGCCTTCCTGCGCGACGACCTCGGCACGGTGATGGCCGGCCAGCAGGCCGCGCTGGCTGGCTACGTGGCGCGCGACATCACCGCCAAGCTCGACGAACGCGAACGCACGCTGCATCGCCTGGCCACCGCCGCCCCGCTGGGAGACCTGGCCGACCCCGAGGCGCTCCAGGCCTGGCTGGCAACCCAGCACCGGCTGCAGTCCGCCTTCGTGCCCGGCCTCGCGATCCTCGCACCCGACGGCCGGGCCCTGGCCGAAGTGCGGACGGCCTCCCAGATGCTCGCATCCAGCACGGCCGCGGCCATGCCCGCCTGGGTTCGCACCGCCTTCAACGGCACACCGGCACTCGGCCGGCCGCTGCGCGCACCCCAGACCGGCGAAACGCTGCTCCCGATGGCGGCGCCCATCGTCGATCCGCAAGGCCGCGTGGTGGCCGTCCTCACCGGCCTGACGGCACTGGACGCCCCGGGGTTTCTCCAGCCCCTGGCGCAAGCCCGGGTGGGCTCCACCGGCGGGCTGCTGGTGATTTCGCCCCGCGACCGCCTCATCGTCGCGGCCACCGACCCCGAACAGGTGCTGCGCGATGCCCCGGCCATGGGGCAGATCCCGCTGTTCGATGCGGCGGCCATCGGTCACCAGGGCGGTGGACTCATCACCGAGGCAAGCGGGGCCGAAGCGGTGGCCGGTGTGGCGCCGGTACCGGGCGCGGGCTGGTTCGTGGTGGCCCGCATGCCCGCCGACGAGGCCTTCGTCACGATCGCACGCACCCGGCATTTCGTGCGCGTGCACGCCGTGGCCACGGTCGTCGTCTTTCTGCTGCTGGCCTCGGTCGGCCTGCACCTCGTCTTCCGCCCCCTGCTGCGCGCGGCCGACCACGCCGACCGCATGAGCCGAGGCGACATGCCGCTTGCCCCCCTGCCCGTCGTCCGCGACGACGAGGTCGGCCACCTCACCAAGGCCTTCAATCGCCTGCTCGCCCGGCTCATCGACAGCCAGAACGAACTGGCCCGCATGGCCCACCACGACGCGCTCACCGGGCTGCCCAACCGCCTGCTGCTGGCCGACCGCATGGGCCAGGCCCTGGCCCGTGCCCGCCGCACCCGCACCCGGCTCGCCGTCCTCTTCATGGACCTGGACGGCTTCAAGCCCATCAACGACAGCCTGGGCCATGAGGCCGGCGACCTGGCCCTCGTTGAAGTGGGCCGCCGCCTCGCCGCCATCGTTCGCGAAAGCGACACGCTGTCCCGCGTGGGTGGCGACGAGTTCGCCCTGGTGCTCAGCGACCTCGGCCCGGACAGCGAAGATGCCAGCGCCAGCGCACGGGCCGTGGCCACCAAATGCATGCAGGCCCTCGCCGAGCCCGTACAGATCGCCGGGCAGCCGTGCGCGCTGGGCCTGTCCATCGGGATTGCGCTGGGCGATGGCGACAGCTCGTTCGACGCGTTGATGAGCACCGCCGACAGCGCGATGTACCAGGCCAAGCAGACTGGCCGCGGCCGCTACGTGCTGCACCTCGCCGAACCCGAAGTGCTGGACACCCACCCGGCTCGGCTCGCGGGCTGAGCCGGGCCCGCGCAGGGAACCCGCGGCTCGCACCCGAGTCGAAACACGCATGGACCCTCTGCTCGCCTTTCTTGCCATCGCCGCCATCGTCATCGGCGTGCTCGGCGTGGTACTGCCCTTGCTGCCCGGCACGCCGCTGATCTTCGTGGGCATGTGGCTGGCCACCTGGGCGGACGGCTACGCCCGCGTGGGCGGCGGCACGCTGCTCGGCCTGGGCCTGCTGGCCCTGCTCGGCTGGCTGGTCGACTACGTCGCGGCCGTGATCGCGGTCAAGCGCGCGGGCGCCAGCCAGAGCGCCATGGGCGGCGCCGGCATCGGCTCCGTCGCGGGCCTCTTCGGCGGTCTGCCGGGCCTCATCCTCGGGCCCATGCTGGGCGCCTTGCTGGGCGAATGGGTCTCTCGGCGCGACCCGGCCCGCGCAGCGCGCGCCGGGGTCGCCGCCGGCCTGGGCTTCGTGCTCGCACTGGTCCTCAAGCTGATCCTGGCGGCGGCCATGGTCGGCTGGTTCGGGCTGGCCTGGTTCGTCGGCTGACTGCGGCCGGACACGCGCCTTACAAGCTGTTTCAGCCTCACCCATACGGGGTGGACGAAAGCCTCGCGGCCCCGCTCAAAATCCTGCCATCCAAGCGCACCCGCGCACACAAACAGATTTCAGGGAACCCGCCATGGGCATGGGCACATCACTCCTGCCGGACGCTGTCACGTCTGCAGGCCAGGCCGCCGCGTCCGCCATCGGCTCGGCCGCACAGGCCGGGTTGGGGCGTCTGCTGCGGCAACTGATCGCAAGCTGGCAGTCCGACACCCGGCTCTACACCCTCACGGGCGCGTCCAGCGAACGCCCCCTGCCGGCCGACCTCATGGTCGAGCGCTTCGCGCTGCACGAAGCCGTCTCCGAACCTTTCCGGCTCGAACTGCACGCCCTCGTGCTCGACACCCACGTCGCGCTCAAACAGCTCTACGCGCGCCCCGTCACCCTGCACACCACGCTGGCCGACGGCAGCCGCACGCGCCGCAGCGGCTACGTCACCGAGGCCCACAGCCTGGATGCCGATGGCGGCCTGGCCCGCAAGGCGCTCGTCATCCAGCCCTGGATCGCGCTGCTGGGCCACACCCTGCAAAGCCGCATCTGGCAGGACAAGAGCGTCATCGACATCGTCGAAGACGTGTTTGCCGACCATGCCGCTGTGGCCGCCTGGCAATGGGACGACGGCGTGCCCGACCACGTGGCGCAAGGCCTCTTCGCCCGCAATGGCGGCATGCGCTCGTACTGCGCGCAGTACCGCGAATCCGACCTCGCCTTCGTGCAGCGCCTGCTGGCAGAAGAAGGCATCGCCTGGCGCGTGGAGGAAGACGAGACGGCTCCCGGCGGCCACCGCGTGGTCTTTTTCGTGCGCAGCGCCGCCCAGCCGCAAGACCGAACCAGCGCCGGCCATGGCGGCATCCGCTTTCACCGCAGCAGCAGCCAGGAAGCACAGGACAGCATCCAGGCCATGGGTGCCTGGCGGGCGCTGGGCCCCACTGCCACCGTGGTGCAGGGCTGGGACTACAAGGCCCACACTGCCATCACGGCGGAGGTACCCACCGCAAATCCGTGGGGTGGCGAAGAGGCCTCCAGTCTGCAGGGCTGGCTGGCCAGCTACGACCCCACGGGCGATTTCCTCTTCAGCGGCAGCGACGAGGCCACCTTCCTCGCCACCCTGCTGCAGGAAGCCCACGAGGCCCGCTACAAGACCTGGCTCGGCCACGGCACCGTGCGCACGCTGCGTGCCGGCACCTGGTTTGCGCTGACCCAGAGCACGCTCGACCCGCTGGCCGCGCTGGGCCTCAAGGACGAGGACAAGCAGTTCTTCACCACGCGGGTGACGGCGCTCGGCGTCAACAACCTGCCCAAAGACCTGGGCGAGGCAGTGGCCCAGACCATCGGCGCCTCTGACCTGCAGGCCCGTTCGGGAGTGGCGGCCGATGCCGACACCGAGGCCCTGCACGAGCGCGCAGCGGCCACCGGCTTTGCCTGCGCGTTCGAGGCCCTGCGCCGCAGCGTGCCGTGGCGCCCCGTGCTGCTCGACGACACCGGCCTGCGCCCCCGGCCGCGCCCCACCGCACTGGGCCCGCAGACGGCCATCGTCGTGGGCCCGGGTGGCGCCATCTCCCCCAGCGGCGCCGACGAACTGCACACCGACGCCCTCGGCCGCATCAAGGTGCAGTTCCACTGGCAGGCCAACCCGTTTGCGCCGCAGCGCGCCAACATCGACCACAGCTGCTGGCTGCGCGTCGTGCAGCGTGCTGCCGGCCCCGGGATGGGCCAACAGTTCATTCCGCGCATCGGCCAGGAGGTGCTGGTCGGCTTCCTGGGCAACGACATCGACCGCCCCGTGGTCATCGGTGCGCTCTACAACGGCCGGGGTGAATCGGGCCTGCCGCCCACTCCGGGTGGCGAGGCCGCCCAGGCCGACACCACGGCGCTGGCTCAATCCACCGACCACCGCCCGGCCAGCCAGATGAACCGGGTGGCCGCCGGAGCGGGCGGCCACAGCCCCGCGTGGCACGGCGCCGCGCCGGGCAGTGCCACCGACGGCAGCGAGGGCCAGGCCAATGCGGCGGCGCTCAGCGGCGTCAAGAGCAAGGAGTTCGGCGGCAGCGGCCACAACCAGCTGGTGTTCGACGACACGCCCGGCCAGCAGCGCCTGGCCCTGCACACCACGCAGGCGCAGACCTGGCTGCAGATGGGCCACCTGCTGCACCAGGCCGACAACCACCGCGGCAGCTTGCGTGGCCTGGGCCTGGAGCTGCGCACCGACGCCTGGGGCGGCCTGCGCGCCGCGCGCGGCGTGATGCTGAGCACCTATGCCTTGCCGCAGGCGCTAGGCCAGAGCGCCACACCGGCCGGCGACAACGCGCCCGGCATGGCGCTGGCCAAGCAGGCGCAGCAACTGAGCCAGACCTTCCACCAGGCGGCCACCACGCACCAGACGGTGGGCGTGGCCACCGCGGCGGGCTCACTGGGCGCCGGCCAGAGTGCACTCGATGAGGGCGCCGCCCCGGCGGCCGCGCTCACCAAGAGCCTGAGCGGCATGGTCAGCTCGGCGAGCCTGGGCGACGCATGCAGCGACGCGGCAGACCGCTGCACCGCACCTGGCGCCGGCAAGGTGCCGCACATGGTCGACCCCGACATCGCCCTGATCGGCAAGGCCGGACTGGGCCTGACGGCCGGGCAGGACCTGCACCTCAGTGCGCAGGACACCGTGCAGATCGCCAGCGGGCAGGATACGCAGGTGGCCGTGGGCGGGCAGGCCCGCGTGCACACCGGGCAGGCCATCGGTGTGCTGGCCGGGGCGATTCAGCCGGGGGCGGACGCCGCGGGCAAGGGACTGACGATGATCGCCGCGCAAGGCGCGGTGGACATGCAGGCGCAGGCCGGGGCGGCGCAGGTGGCGGCCAAGCAGACGCTGGAGTTGAAGACGGCGAATGGGGTGGTGAACATCGCAGCCGCCAAGAAGGTCGTGCTGGCGGTGTCGGGTGGAGCGAGCATCATCATTGAGGGGGGCAGCTTCACGGCGCAGTGTCCGGGGAAGATCACGGTGAAGGCGGGGAAGAAGGCGATGGTGGGCGGTGGTCAGCAAAGTGCGACCTTTCCTCAGATGCCCAAGAGCATCTGCGTCGAATGCCTCAAGAAGTCGCTGGCGGCCGCGCCTGTTTTCACCTCGGTGGGTTGATCGACATGGCGCTCGATTTCATCGATCCCTGGGTGCCAGACTGGGCTGACCATCTGCAGCGTCTGCAGGGCCGCCTCCTGGAGGGGCATCACGTTCACCTGCTGTTTGACAGCGTTTTTGTCCCGGGTACGCATCAACGGTTCGGGGCCTCGACCCGCTGGCTTGCCTTGTTCGATGGCAATCCGGGTGACCCGGCCACGCTGCGCAGCGTCAGCCCTTTGACCCTCACCTTTGCGCCCCACAACACCGCTTTGCTGACTGTGCTCCAGGCGGGCTCGGGGGCTCCGGCGCTCAGCGCCGTGATCACGCCCGAACCGTTGGAGGACTGGACGGCCCGCTTGCGCCCCTGGTGTGTGGTGCAAGTCGGGAACCAGTGGTTCAACTGCCGCTTTCCGGATACCCGACGCCTGCCGGGCTTCCTCGCTGCACTGAGCGATGCGCAGCGTGCGGCTTTCATCGGCCCGGCCATCGCCTGGCACCACATCGGGCGCGACGGCGCATGGCATGAACTGCCGATCGAGGCCACACCCGACGCCGCCATCCCGGACGAAGTGACGCTCGAGCAGGACCAGTTCGACCAAATGCTGGACGATGCAGCGGTTGACGAAATGCTGTTTCGCTTCATGACCCAAGGGCGCCATCAGCAGTTGACGCACGCAGCGCGATATCGCCTGGCAGCCCAGGCACTGGAGGCGGCCCAGCAACACAAGCTGCCGGAACGCGCCCATCTTGACTGGGTCGACCACTGGCTATCGGAAGCCGGGCGCGCGGATGCGGCTGACACCCCGCCCAACACACCAGACACGGAAACCGCCTTGCGCGCCTAGTCTGAGGAGAACCTCGCTTGATCACATCTTTCACCCGAACCGCGTGGCGCCTGTCCGCCCTCATTCTGCTGCTTGGCAGCACGGCATGCAGCTCGGCGCCCAAGCAGCTGGGCCTGCCTGTGGTGGGCGTGAACTACACCGACTTCGACTACAGCATGTCGGTCTACGACACCGTACGCGCGGACAACCGGGTCAGTTCGGGCGAACTCACGCCTTTCTCCGCCGGTGGCCAGATGTGCTGCTTCGACCTGCCGCGTCAATGGCAGCCCGGCATGAAGCTCAAGGTGCGCAGCTACAAAGGCGTCTCAGAAGGCGGGAAGTGGGTCCGCGACGACGTGACCGAACAGTTGGTGGAAGTGCCGCGCTATGAGCCCGGCGAGCTTGGCACGCTGTGGGTGCTGCAATTCGCGGATGGGCGAGTGGAGGTGCTCAACAGCATGGTATCGCCGGAACACCCGCAGTGGACGGGGTCGGTCAAGGGGTGGCCCAAGCCGTCGTTGGCTTACCGGACGAAGATTTGGAAGATTTATTACGAGAGCGCACGTGACGGAGTTCGCCTTTACGAGGAGCTATTGGCCGAGCTTGAGCAAGCACCGAAGGAAAGAAGTAATAGCGCTTGGGCTCACGCTGCTAGGTACAGACCTGCAGAGCTCAAGGGATACACCGGGCCTTCAGATCCCGCCTACCTGGCACACCTTCGGCGCGAGTACTCGGAGGGCTTGGTGAAAAGCAAAGCACAGGTGAAGAAATTGGAAGGGGAAGAGCCTCGATGATCAAGCTATGTGACCGAGTGGGCTCACAGTTTGAGAGCGCATCCAATGTCAGCGCATTCTTCGATAAAGACAGCGCCGAGACGCTTCGAAAGACGGAACCCCGCGAACAACCCCAATACGGCAAACCCGGCGAGTCCTGCAAGTACAACCTCTTCTTCGGCTTCTTCTTCGACGGGACGCGCAACAATTACATGGCGTGCGAGCCCAGCGACTCACAGGCCGCTGCGACAAAGCGCAAAGAAGACAACGAACGCAAATCCCCCAACTGTCACAGCAACGTCGCACGCCTTTACGACGTCTATCCGGGGCAAAGCGTGCCCGGCGTGCTCGCGCCTGACACCGACTGGGCCTACAAGCCCGAGCTGTACAAGCACTTCTTCAAGGTCTATGTGCCGGGGGTGGGCACCGAGTTCCAGCAGATCGGCGACACCGGCAAGGGCCTGCTCGATGGCACGCTGGGTGCGGCGGCCGCCAACAATGGCAGCGCCCGTCTAGTGTGGGCATTGGTCCAGGCCATCAACAACGTGCATCGCTTCTTTAAGCAGGGGGCCATGCTGATCACGGCCGACGAGGCTCACCGGCTCGCCAACCGGACGTACTTGTCTGCCAACACGTTAAAGCGGCTGTCTGAGCGCGGCTGGTTTGCCGACCCCAGCGACGACGGCGCAGCAGACCCAGCGCGCGCCACCCGCGAGGCCTTCACGGGCCTGCTGACTCGGCTGCATGACGCGATCCGGCCACACTGGCCCACCGGCCCGGACCTGAAGCCGGCGCGGCTAGATCCCGGTATGGTCGAGAAGATCAATGTATCGGTCTTCGGCTTCTCTCGTGGCGCGACCAAGGCACGTGTGTTCGTGAACTGGCTGCAGGCGCTCGGCAAGCTCGACGCGCAGCTCTCTGGCATGTCCACAAAGCACGCAATGACGCTGGGTGGCTTCCCATTCGAGATCGAGTTCCTCGGCATTTTCGACACCGTGGCCTCGGTGGGTCTGGCCAACACACTGGGGAACTCGGCGTTCGGCCGCTGGCTCGACGGGCACTCGGCTTGGTCGGATGCAGAAGTCAGCTTGCGCGTTCCGTCGGATGTACGCTGCCTGCACCTGGTGGCCGCCCATGAGGTGCGGCGCAGCTTCCCACTGGACTCGATCTCGGTCAACGGGCAATACAGCGAGAACCTGCAGGAGATCGTGCTGCCCGGCGTGCACTCCGACATCGGCGGTGGCTATGCGCCGCAGGAGCAAGGCAAAGGCCTGAGCACCGAGGGCGAGGATATGCTGTCGCGCATTCCGCTCATCATGATGTACCGCGAGGCCCGCCTGTCTGGTGTGCCGCTGAAGCTCGAGTTGGCGTCGGACAAGGCGAAGAAGCGGTTTGCACTGTCACGGCGCACCATCGACGACTTCAACCGCTACCTGGAGGTCTGCAAGGCCGGAAAGCCCGTCGTGACTCAGTCGGGGCAGACGGTGTGGCCATCGTCGCTCACCGACATCTTCCGGGAACAGCGCCAGCTGTACATCCAGTGGCGTCTGCTGCGGCGTGTCGGGCAGTCGCTGCCGCTGCATGAAACGGACAGCTTCAGGCGTTCATCGACCTTCGATCAGAACGACCTGCATTCGGCCAACAGGGAACTGGAAAATGAGCTGGACGCCTTCCAGCAGTGGCTCCGGCGCAAGGGGCCGGACTTCGTGCCGAAACGGCAGTCTCCGGGCTTCTCGGACGACCATGCGCGCGAATGGGAAGAACTGGCCACATGGTGGCATGCGGCCACACCGATCACGGATACCGCAGCGGCCTTCTTCGACGAGTACGTGCATGACTCCCGTGCCTGGTTCAAGCTGGTGCCCGGTAACCCGGATAGCCAGGACGACATGGAGGCCATGCTGGAAGATTGGCACAAGCGGATCCAGCGGGCGGAGCGCGCAAGCCAGAGGCACCACGCCGGCCGGGAGATGCCAAATGGCGACGGGTTGACCGACGCTCAGCGCCAGGCTGCCATGGAGTTCCACAGGACGAAGCAGATTCCTCGCATGCTGACCGAAGGCCGTGAGCCCTTCCTGCTTGCGAAGGCGGGCTACCTCCGCTATCGCAAGGTGTACGCGGGCTCGGACAGGATGCTAATTTCCAATGCGCGACCGCCAAAGCCCACGACACCGGATGCTGTGGCCCCGGACAGACCGCGTGCCATCGCATGAGAGGGCAGATCGGAGCCCACGGCCTCCGCCCCACGATCCTTGTCCTCGTGATCTCACTCTGGGCGAGCAACAGTCACGCCATGGGCGAGCGTGTGGTCATGGAAGGCGTGAGCATGACGGGCGTGGACCACTTGGCAGACCACCTCAGCGTGCAGGACTTCTGGGTAGACGGGCGCCATGGGTTTCAGGCCGGGAAGGGCGGTCGCGTCGTTTGCTGTGCGCGCATTCCGCTGAAGTGGAAACCCGCCGCCAGCATTGAGGTGCGATGGGAGGTGGCCAACTGGCGCGAGGGAACATGGCGGTGTTTCCGGCGACGTGTCCTGCTTGATCGCTATACCGAACTGGGTGAACTGTTTGTTCACTTTCTTCCGGATGGCGGCGTCAGGGCGGTGGTGTCCAACTATGCACCGTGGTCTCCAGTTTACCGAGGCCCTCGAACACCAATTCCGCAAAAGGCGCCTTGGGATCACTATCCGATGCCACCGGTTACGGAGCACTGTCCTGAAAATGCGCATCGCACCCCTGAATGAGCGAGAGCATGCCAGAGCCGGAGCGGCAACACGCCGTCAAGCACCAATGAAGATACAAGCCTCTCTCGCATGTCTGCTGCTCGCGAGCACCTTCGTCCCTGCATTCGGCTCGCCTGGTCGACCTGAGCAGAAGGCAGCTCCTGTACAAGAGACGACACACGACGAATCGGAGAAGCCCACGTTCATCTGCACGCACGAAAAGGATCGCATTCCACCGCGCGATCCCGAGGCCGACCAACTCTACAAGCACGCCCGCGGGCTTCGCCGCGGCAACATCCTCAAGCGCGACCCGGCGGTGTTCCCGAAGGTCGAGCGCCTGATCCGCATTGCGACAGCCTACGGCCATGACAAGGCCAACGTGGAGCTGCGCGATCTGCTTGACCGGGGGCAGGCGGTCAGTGCAACGCCAGTGACCGAGCGGGTAAATCTGGTGGAGGACCTCATTCGCCGCGGCATCCCCGGTGGGTACTTCGACATGGGTCAGTTCCTGCGTAGCGGCTACGGCGTCAAGCGGGACTCCGAGGCGGGGATGCAGTACATCCGCAAGGCCGCGGACCTGGGCAACCCGGAGGCGCAATACTGGATCGGCGTCCAGCTCTCGCCCATCACCAAGGCGCCTGAAATCGGACGGAAGATGATGCTCTGCGCAGGAGAACAAGGGCACAAAGTTTCGGCACAGAGGGTGGGGGTCGATTTCCAAACCGTCGGAGAGTACAAAAGCGCGGTGTATGCGCTTCAACTCGGAACGAAGGCTGGTAGTGAACTGGCAGCTGCATTCCTTGAGGGGGGCTTCAGAAGCGAGGACCCCAACGATCGGCTTGATTACATGGCCCTCAAGCCAGACCCGGAACGTTCAGCGCGCTACAAAGCCATCGCGCGCTTCCTCGGGGCCTACTCCTACCTCAACCCCTCCGTCCCCGAACTCGACGACATCGTGCCCCTGCCCCCCGCCAAACTGCCGCCCTGGAACGGCAAGTTCAAGTGGCAGGAGGAGTTCGAGGCCAACATCCCGCCGCCGTTGCCCAGCGAGGCACGCATTGCCGAAATGGCCCGCGCCAAGGGACTGGATCCGGCAACGGGGCGGCCGCTCGCATGGGGCAGCAAGTGAGCCCAGGTGCACGCCTGAGCCGGGCCCTCTGCACGGTGCTCGCAGCCCTGGCGTGCCACGTCAGCCATGCCGCCACACCGGCCACCACCCGATCCGAGATCGATGGGCTGTTGAAGGCGCTGCAGCAATCGGGTTGCGTGTTCCAGCGCAATGGCAGCTGGTTCAGTGCCACCGAGGCGAAAGCCCACATGTTGCGCAAGCTCGATTACCTCGAGGACAAGCGCGGGGGCGTCCCGTCGGCCGAGGCCTTCATCGAGCAGGCCGCCACCCGCAGCAGCATGACCGGTCAGGCCTACCAGGTGCGCTGCGGTACGGCCCCGGCAGAACCCAGCGCACAGTGGATGACACGGACACTCAAACAAGTGCGCCATCCGGGGTCCTGACATCGAACAGCTTGGACTGCGTGCGCCCTTGAGGCAAGATCACACCGCTGTCGTTTCCAGTTGACCCGGTCCCATGCCCACCCGCCTCACCCCCATCCTGGCCCTCGCCGCCGCCCTCATCCTCCCCGCCCACGCCGCCAAGCCTTTCCAGGGCCCTGACCTCAGCGGCGTGTACGACTGCACCGGCCAGGACGCCAAGGAAGGCCCCTACACCGCCGTCGTCACCATGGCGCTCGAGAAGTCGCAGAGCGTGGGCGCTTATGGCTCTTACGCGTTCAAGATGGACGTGCCCGATTTCGGCACCTACCTGGGTCAGGCCGTGGCCACGGGCTCGCACATCGCCATCACCTTTGCCCTGACCGATCCGTCCACCAAGGACTACGGCACCGGCCTGGGCACGGTCTCGGTGCGCAAGGGCAAGGCCAGCTTCCAGAAGTTCTATTACGAGGCCGAGTTCAAGGGCGGCAACCACGGTTTCGAGCGCTGCGTGCGCCGCTGAGCACCGCATGGCCGCCCGCACGCCGAGCGGCCGCTACCCTCGTTGACCCGCTCTCTCCTCAGCACTCCACAATGTTGACGGCCAGCCCGCCGCGGGCCGTCTCCTTGTACTTGCTCATCATGTCGGCGCCGGTTTCGCGCATGGTCTTGATGACCTTGTCCAGGCTCACGTGGTGGCGCCCATCGCCGCGCAGCGCCATGCGGGCCGCGTTCACGGCCTTCACCGACGCGATCGCGTTGCGCTCGATGCACGGGATCTGCACCAGCCCACCCACCGGGTCGCAGGTCAGGCCCAGGTGGTGCTCCATGCCGATCTCGGCGGCGTTCTCGACCTGCTCGGGCGTGCCGCCCAACACGGCGCACAGCGCGCCGGCGGCCATCGAGCAGGCCACGCCCACCTCGCCCTGGCAGCCCACCTCCGCCCCGCTGATGCTGGCGTTTTCCTTGTAGAGGATGCCGATGGCGCCGGCCGTCAGCAGGAAGTCGATGACGCCCTGCTCGCTGGCGCCGGGCACGAACTGCCGGTAGTAGTGCAGCACAGCGGGCACGATGCCGGCCGCGCCGTTGGTGGGCGCCGTCACCACACGCCCCCCCGCGGCGTTCTCCTCGTTCACGGCCAGGGCGTAGAGGTTGATCCAGTCCATGGCGCGCAAGGGGTCCTGTGCGGCGGCGGCATCGGGCGGCGTCGACAGCTGTCGGTGCAGCTCGGCCGCGCGCCGCCGCACCTTGAAGCCGCCAGGCAGGGTGCCGTCGGTGGCGCAGCCGCGGGCCACGCAGTCCTGCATCACGCGCCAGATGCGCAGCAAGCCGCGGTCGATCTCGTCGTCGCTGCGCCAGTGGCGTTCGTTGCGTCGCATGACGGCGGCGATGCTCAGGCCTTCACGGCGCGCCAGCGCCAGCAACTCGTCGGCGCTGCGAAACGGCAGCGGCAGCACGGTGGAGTCGGGAGCAATGACCTTGTGGCGCTGGCCGTCTTCGGCCACCTGTTCGCTGACCACGAAGCCGCCGCCCACCGAGTAGTAGCGCTGCGCGTCGAGCACGGTGCCAGCGTCGTCAAAGGCCGTGCACGCCATGCCGTTGGCGTGAAAGGGCAGCGATTCGCGGCGGTGGAAGATCAGGTCGTCGCGTTCGGCGAAGGCGATGTCGTGAGACCCCAGCAGCGCGATGCGCCCTGCTTCGCGGATGGCGGCCAGCACGGCCGGGATGGCATCCACGTCCACCGATTCGGGCTCGTGGCCGGCCAGACCCAGCAGCACGGCCTTGTCGCTGCCGTGGCCCTTGCCGGTGGCGCCCAGCGAGCCATACAGCGCCACGGTGACGCGGGCGGTGCGGTTCAGCAGGCCGCCGCGCTGCAGGCGCTCGGCAAACATCCGCGCGGCGCGCATGGGCCCCACGGTGTGCGAGCTCGAGGGCCCGATGCCGATCTTGAAGAGGTCGAAGACGCTGACAGCCATGACCCCATTGTTCGGCGGAACGGGGCCGCGCGGCATGGCGGATTCCACCAAGCCCTGATGGGCACAGGGGCAGGGCGGGCCCCAGCCGCCTCGCGTCACCCCTTGTCCGGCAGCAGGAAGTTGCGCGCGCCCAGCCCCAGCGCATCGGCGGGCTGGGCGGTCTCGTCCTTCAGGCCCACGCCGGTCAGTTCGCGGCGGCGGGCTTCGGTCAGCAGCCAGTGCAGCTTGTCGGCGGCTTCGTCGTAAGGCAGACCAGCGGGCCGCACGTTCGAGATGCAGTTGCGGCTGGCGTCGGTCAGGCCCACACGCGGCATCCAGGTCATGTACAGACCCATGCTGTCGGGTGAACTCAGGCCCGGCCGTTCTCCGATCAGGATCACCACCAGGCGGGCGCCGAGCAGCTCGCCCACCTCGTCGGCCACGGCCACGCGGCCTTGTTCGACCAGGGCGATCGGGGCGATGCGCCAGCCTTCGTCGCGAAGGCGGGGCACCATGCGCTGCAGAAAGGGCAGGGCGTGGCTGCCGATCGCGAGCGCAGACAGGCCATCGGCCACGACAAAGGCGAGGTCGTAGGACCGCGCGGAGGGCGCGTCGGGCCCGGCCGTTGCCCGGCTGCCGCCCGCATCACGGCGCTCGGTCAGTTGCGCCCGTGAGGCCGCGTCCAGCCTTCGCCCCAGGTCGGGCCGCTGCAGGTAGGTGTCGCGGTCGGTGGCCGCGCTGTGCAGCCGCAGGCAGCCCAGCTTGAGCGAAGCCAGCGCCTGTCGCAGCGCGTCCAGATCCAGCGCCAGGTGCACGGCATCGCGTGCCTGGGCGTGCGCCAGCTGGAAGGCCAGTTGCGGCTGCGTGGGTTGGCTCACGCCGGCCCGCCCGAGCCCGATGCGCGCGGCGGTGAAGTGGCGCAGCGCGGCCCAGGGGTTGGCGTGCACCAGCGGGGGCGCGTCGGAACGATCATCCTGTGCCATCAGGCCGCCCCCTTGAGCGCAGGCTGAAACAAGGCCGGCATGCCCTCCGGGAGGCGGAAGCCCGCATCGGCCTGGCTGAAGATGCCCACGCGGGCCAGCCACGCTTCGAACTCGGGCGCCGGCCGCAAGCCCAGCACGCGGCGCGCATACAGCGCATCGTGGAAGGACGTGGTCTGGTAGTTCAGCATGATGTCGTCCGAACCCGGGATGCCCATCACGAAGGTGCAGCCGGCCGCGGCCAGCAGCGTCAGCAGCACGTCCATGTCGTTCTGGTCGGCTTCGGCGTGGTTGGTGTAGCAGACGTCGCAGCCCATGGGCAGCCCCAGCAGCTTGGCGCAGAAGTGGTCTTCCAGCCCGGCGCGGATGATCTGCTTGCCGTCGTACAGGTACTCCGGTCCGATGAAGCCCACCACCGTGTTGACCAGCAGCGGCTTGAAGTGGCGCGCCACGGCATAGGCGCGGGCCTCGCAGGTCTGCTGGTCGACACCATGGTGGCCGTTGGCCGACAGCGCACTGCCCTGGCCGGTTTCGAAGTACATGACGTTGTCGCCGACCGTGCCGCGGTGCAGCGACAGCGCCGCCGCGCGGGCCTCGCCCAGCACGGCCAGGTCGATGCCGAAGCTGCGGTTGGTGGCCTCCGTGCCGCCGATGGACTGGAAGACCAGGTCGACCGGTGCGCCGCGCTCGATGGCCTGGATGGTGTTGGTGACGTGGGTCAGCACGCACGACTGCGTGGGGATCTCGTAGCGGTCGATCACCTCGGCCATCATGGTCACCAGCTTGATGACCTGGGGCACGTTGTCGGTGGCCGGGTTGATGCCGATGACGGCGTCGCCGCTGCCATAGAGCAGGCCGTCGAGCATGCTGGCCGCGATGCCGCTGGCGTCGTCGGTCGGGTGATTGGGTTGCAGCCGCGTGGAGAAGCGCCCCGGCAGGCCGATGGTGTTGCGAAAGGCCGAGCGCACCGCGCATTTGCGAGCGACCAGGATCAGGTCCTGGTTGCGCATGATCTTGCTGACGGCCGCCGCCATCTCGGGCGTGATGCCGGGTGCCGCCGCAGCGAGCGCATCGGCATCGGTGTCGTCGGCCAGCAGCCAGTTGCGAAAGTCGCCCACGGTCAGGTGGGCGATGGGCGCAAAGGCGGCGGCATCGTGCGTATCGAGGATGAGGCGGGTGACCTCGTCCTCTTCATACGGGATCAGCGCCTCGTTCAGGAAGGTGGCCAGCGGCAACTCGGCCAGCGCCATCTGGGCCACCACGCGCTCTTGCGCCGAGCCCGCGGCCACGCCGGCCAGCCGGTCGCCGGAGCGCGCGGGCGTGGCCTTGGCCATCAGGTCCTTCAGGTCCCGGAAGGTGAAGGTGTGGGCCCCCACCCGGTGGATGTAGCGCGGCGCGGTGGTCTCGGTCATCGTCAGTGCAGGGCGGGCTTCACGGCCGGTGCGGCGTCGGTGGGCTGGGCGCGCTGGTGGCCCGTGGCGAGGTGGTACACGTAACCCACGGCCAGCATGGCCACGAACACGCCGAAGATCAAGGGGTTGTAATAGACCATCGTGGCCATGCACACCAGGGCGCCGCACAGCGCGATGGCCGGGAAGACCGGGTACAGCGGCGCACGGAAGGGCCGCACCATGCCGGGCTCGGTGCGGCGCAGCTTGAACAGGCTCAGCATGCTGAGGATGTACATGAGGATGGCGCCGAACACGCTCATCGTGACGATGTTGGCCGTCAGCGTCTGGCCGCCAAACTGGATCAGCTGGTCGCTGTAGATGGCGGCGATGCCGACCACCCCACCGGCCAGGATGGCGCGGTGCGGCGTGTGAAAACGCGGGTGAACCTGGGCGAAGAAGGCAGGCAGATAGCCTTCGCGGGCCAGCGCGAAGATCTGGCGCGAGTAGCCCAGGATGATGCCGTGGAAGCTGGCCACCAGGCCGAACAGGCCCAGCCACACCAGCATGTGCAACCAGCCGCTGTTCTCGCCGACGATCATCTTCATGGCCTGGGGCAGCGGGTCGTTGATGTTGGCCAGCTGGGTCCAGTCGCCCGCGCCGCCGGCAAACACCATCACGCCGATCGCCAGCGCCACCAGCGTCAGGATGCCGGTGATGTAGGCGATGGGAATGGAGCGCTTCGGGTCCTTGGCTTCTTCCGCGGCCATGGCCACGCCTTCGATCGCCAGGAAGAACCAGATGGCAAACGGGATGGCGGCGAAGATGCCGGGGATGGCCGCCAGGCTGAATTCGTCCTGGCCGGACCAACCGCCCTTGACCAGGTTGGCCACGGAGAAACCGGGCGAGACCACGCCCATGAAGACGAGCAGCTCGAAGATGGCCAGCAGCGTCACCAGCAGTTCGAAGGTGGCGGCAATCTGCACGCCGACGATGTTGAGGGCCATGAAGATCAGGTAGGCGCCCAGGGCGGCGGTCTTCGGGTCGAGCGAGGGGAACTGCACGTTCAGGTAGGCCCCGATGGCCAGCGCAATGGCCGGTGGCGCGAACACGAACTCGATCAAGGTGGCCGCACCGGCCAGGTAGCCGCCCTTGGGCCCGAAGGCGCGGCGGCTGTAGGCGAACGGACCGCCGGCATGCGGAATCGACGTGGTCAGCTCGGTAAAGCTGAAGATGAAGGTCGTGTACATGGTGGCCACGAACAGCGCCGTGACCATGAAGCCCAGCGTGCCGGCCGAGGCCCAGCCAAAGCTCCAGCCGAAGTACTCGCCCGATATGACGAGGCCGACGGCAATGCCCCAGAGCTGAAGGGTGCTCAGCACGGGCTTGAGGGTGTGCGAACCGGTGGGGGGTGAGGTCGACATGATGGCAACGGGCCGGCAAGGGCGCGCAGGTGGATGGATCTGAGCTCACTGTAGAAAGGCCCCCGGGCGGGCGTTATCGGATTTCGGCAAACCTGTGGGAGGGCGCGGGCTGGCGCCGCAGGTTTGCCGAATCTTGATAAGGATTTCCGCCGAACGCCCGAAATACTGGAGGTGCCTCAGCAACCCACATGGAGCCTCACGCATGTCCCTGATCCACGCGCTGCGCCGCCTTCCCGTCTTGCCCCTTGCGGCCTCGCTGGCCCTGCTTGCCCCGCTGTGCGGCCACGCGCAGACGACCACGGCCTCCGGCTGGACCCTGACCGGCACCGCCGGCGTGGTGTCCGACTACCTGTTCCGCGGTGTGTCGCAAACCCAGGGCAAGCCCGCTGCCCAGTTGACCTTCGACGCGACACACCGGGACGGCTGGTTCGCCGGCCTGTTCGGCTCGGGCGTGTCGAACGCGGCCTACCCCAACGGTTCGGGCACCGAGATCGACCTGTATGGCGGCTGGCGCACCGAGCTCAGCCCGGGCGTGGGGCTGGAACTGGGCTTCATCAGCTACTGGTTCCCTGGCGCCTTCACGCGCGATGCCGATGGCAAGCACGTGAGCTACGACACCCAGGAGTTGCACGCGGCCGTCAGCCACGGCGCCGCCTCGGCCGGGATCTGGCATGCCGTCAGTTCGCACTGGTCCGGCTTTGCGGTGGACCCCTACAGCGGCGCCAACAAGAGCTCGCGCGGCTCGACCTATGTCGAGGCCAACTGGAACCCGGAGATCGCCCCGGGTTGGACGCTCAACCTGCATGCCGGCCGCCAGATCGTCAAGAACTTCGGCCCGTACAACTTCACCGACGTGAAGGTGGGGGTGACGCGCGTGGAAGGCCCCTGGACCTTCTCGCTGGCGGCCAGCCACAACACCGGCGACGCCAAGAAGGGCGACACCGCACTGTGGACCTTCTTCGATTCCAACGGGCGAGGACGGAATGTGGTGGGCACGCGCTGGGTGGCCAGCCTGACCCGGGCCTTCTGATCGGATGACAGGCGTCGGGGGGCACCGCAAAACGGGTAGGAAAGTTGCTTGAAGCAGGGCTGACGCTGTTTTCCGCCCTGCACCATGCCCGCCCACCCGCTCGTAGCCGACCTCCCTCTGCCTGCTGCACCGCTGTGGGGCGCGCTCGCGGCCACCCCGTCGGGCCTGCACCAGGCGGTCGCGCAGGACGTCGATGAACACGCGCACAACCTGACCGCCTGGCATCAGCAGTACGACCAGCTCGGGGCTGGGTGCTTCGTCGGCCGGCTGACCGAGTGGCGCCTGCCCCACATCCAGGTCTTCCGCGAGCAGACCAGCCAGGCGCTGCGCCAGTCGTGCGAGGTCTGGGCCGATTCCTTCTGGTTCGGCGTGCCCGACCCGGCCGCCACGCTGCCCACCCGCATCAACGGCCGCCTGCACGGCTCGCACGACGTGATGGTACGCCCGGGCGGCGAGCGCTTCGACCTCGTCACCCCCGACCGCCACAGCCTGTTCGGCGTGGTGGTGCAGCGCCAGGCACTGCAGGACGCAGCCGCACGGCAAGGCTGCCATGTCGACTGGGACGCGCTGCATCAGGCGGAGGTGCTGCGCGTGCAGGAAGGTGCCCGGCACGCCTGCCTGAACGCGCTGGACGGGCTGCTGCCGCTCAGCGAACCGCATGCCACCGGCTGGCACGGCGCCGACCTGGTGGCCATGGAAGGGGCCGTGCTGAGCCTGCTGCTCGATCTGCTTGACACCAGCGAAGCCGACACCGCAGTACGGCAGAGCGTGGCCCGCCGGCAGAAGGTGGTGGCCCACGCACGCGAGTACGTGCTGGCGCACCCGGACCAGGCGGTGACGGTGCCCGAGCTGTGCGAGCGCCTGCACGTGAGCCGCCGCACGCTGCAGTACTGTTTCGAAGAGGTCATGGGCCTGAGCCCGATCCAGTACCTGCGCGCGATCCGCCTCAATGGCGCCCGCCGCCATCTGCGCGAGGCTGCGCGCCATGGGCAGGGCGTGCAGGATGTGGCCGCGCGCTGGGGCTTCTGGCATTTGAGCCAGTTCGCACTGGACTACCGCAAGCTCTTCGGCGAAAGCCCATCCGACACATTGACCCGCGGCGCGCACTGAGCGCCCGCGCACGCCCTCACGCCAACTGGCCCCAGGCCAGGCGGCGCGCTTCGGCCCGCACCACACACGCCATTCGCTCGGCATCGGGCATCTCGCGCCAGGCGCGGATGTCGTCGATCGTGCGGCCACAGCCGGTGCAGACCTTGTCGGCGTCCAGCTTGCACAGGCTGCGGCACGGGCTGGGCACGGAGGGCTCGGGGGCGGCGGGTTGAACGGGCAACGACATGGGCCCGCACTGTAGGGCAAGCCGCCCGGGTGCGTGCGGCCGTCATGGTCTTGTCCCCACCCGGATGCAGGGCAGGCCGGGCGGTGCCGATATGCTGTGGGCATGCTTCACGTCCGCCAGCTGGCCAAGCGCTATGGCCCCGATCCGGTCTTCTCCCAAGTCGACTTGCACGTCCGTCCGGGCGAGTTCGTCGCCATCGTCGGCGAGTCCGGCGTCGGCAAGTCGACGCTGCTCAATGCGCTGGCCGGGCTGGACACGGTGTCCGAAGGCGAGGTGACGGTGCTGGACACGCCCATCACGACGCTGGGCGAGGCCGAGCAGGCGCTGTTCCGCCGCCGGCACCTGGGCTTCGTGTTCCAGGCCTTTCACGTGCTGCCGCACCTCGACGTGGCGCAGAACGTGGCCCTGCCGCTGATGCTGCTGGGCCAGCGCGACGATGGGCGCGTGGCGCAGGCGCTCGCCGACGTGGGGCTCGATGGCCTGGGCGCGCGGCTGCCGCAGCAGCTTTCGGGCGGGCAGCTGCAGCGCGTGGCGATTGCCCGCGCCCTGGTGCACCGCCCGGCGCTGATCCTGGCCGACGAGCCGACCGGCAACCTCGACCCGCGCACGGCCGAGCAGGTGATGTCGGTGCTGGTGGCGCAGACCCGACAGCATGGCACGGCGTGCGTGATGGTCACCCACTCCGAGGCCGCTGCGGCGCGGGCCGACCGCGTGCTGCGGCTCACGGCCACCGGCCTGACGGAACTGACGCGGCCGGCCCCCGGCACGGCGCCGCATCCAGCATGACGCCCGCAGCCGACACCGCCGCTCCGCGGGTGCTGGGCCGCCTGCTGCGCGCGTTCTCGTGGCCCGAACTGCGCCACCATGGGCTGCGCCATGCCACGGCGGTGCTGGCCGTCATGCTGGGTGTGGCGCTGGCGTTTTCGGTGCAGCTGATCAACAGCTCGGCGCTCAGCGAGTTCAGCGCCGCCGTGCGCAGCGTCAATGGCGAGGCCGACCTGAGCCTGCGCGCGGCCAGCGGCAGCCTGGACGAAGCCCTGTATGCCCGCGTGGCTGCCCACCCGGAGGTGCGGCTTGCCAGCCCGGTGGTCGAGGTGCGCACACGCGCGCGGCGCGTCGGATCAGGCGGCACGCCAGCACAGGCTCAACCGGTGAGCCTGCAGGTGATCGGTCTGGACGGGCTGGTGGCGGCCCCGCTCGCCCCCACGCTGATGGCGCGGCCCGTCGAACGGGCGTCGTCCGACGAGGGCGATCGCTTTGCCTTGTTGCGTCCGGACGCCATCTCGCTGAACGCCACGGCGCGGCGCGCGCTGGGTGTGCAGCCGGGTGATGCCATCGAGGTGCAGGCCGGGCTGGCGTGGCGCCGGCTGTCGGTGGTGGGCGAGGTGGGGGCCACCGGCGCGGCGCTGGGCGTGATGGACATTGCCGGGGCACAGCAGGTGTTCGCGCAGTGGGGCCGGCTGCAGCGGCTCGATCTGCAGCTTGTGGAGGGCGCACAACCCGCCGCCGTGCTGCGCGCACTGGCCCTGCCGCCCGGGGTCAGTGCCGATTCGGCCGACGACGCGGGCGAGCGCGTCTCGAACGTGTCCCGCGCCTACCGCGTCAACCTCACGGTGCTGGCCCTGGTGGCGCTGTTCACCGGTGCGTTCCTGGTGTTCTCGATCCTGTCGCTGTCGGTCGCCAAGCGCCAGCAGCAGTTCGCGCTGCTGGGCGTGCTGGGCCTGGGCGCGCGAGAACGGCTGCAGCTCGTGCTGGCCGAATCGGCGCTGATCGGCGTGGTGGGCTCGGCGCTGGGCCTGGCGCTGGGCACAGGGCTGGCCGCCGCCGCCCTGCGCCTGCTGTCGGGCGACCTGGGTGGCGGCTACTTCCCCGGCATTGCGCCGGCCTTGCAGTGGTCACCCGGCGCGGCCGCCCTGTACGGCGCATTGGGGGTCGTGGCCGCGCTGGCGGGCGGCTGGCTGCCGGCAAGGTCGGCGCAACGGCTGGCCCCCGCGCAGGCGCTGAAGGGCTTGGGCGAACTGGGCGGCGCAGGGCGCTCGGCCTGGATCGGCCCAGGCCTGCTGTTGGTCGGCGTCGGCCTCGCCCTGCTGCCGCCAGTGGGCGGCGTGCCGCTGTGGGCCTACCTGGCCGTCGCCGCCATCCTGATGGGCGGCATTGCCTGTGTGCCGGCCGCAGTGGGCGGGTTGCTGAGCCTGTTCCCGGCGCCTCGACACGCGGCTGCGCTGCTGGCCGTCGAACGCGCCCGTCGCATGCGCCACACCGCCACGGTGGCCATTGCCGGGGTGGTGGCCAGCCTGAGCCTGTCCGTGGCCCTCACGGTCATGGTGGCCAGCTTCCGCGATTCGGTCACCCAGTGGCTCGATGTGGTGCTGCCGGCCGACCTGTATGCGCGCACCGCCACGAACAACGACCAGGCCGAGGCCCAGAACCTCGGGCCGGCCTTGCTCGAGGGCATCCGCGCGCTGCCGGGAGTGCGCCGCGCCGAAGGGGTCCGCGTGGCCAGCTTGCGGCTGGATGCGGCCCAACCGGCCATTGCGCTGATCGCCCGTCCGCTGTCCGATCCGGCACGCGACCTGCCGCTGGTGGGCGTGGCGCTGCCGGCCCGCACGGTGCAGCCGGGTGAAGTGGGGGCGTGGGTCAGCGAGGCCATGGTGGACCTCTACGGCGCCCGGCCCGGCACGCGCCTGATGCTGCCCCTGCGTGCAGGCCAACCGCCCGTGGCCACGCGGGTGCTCGGCGTGTGGCGAGATTACGCGCGTCAGCAAGGGGCCGTGGTGCTGGCCGAGGCCGACTACCAGCGGCTCACCGGCGACCGCACCGTCAACGACCTGGCCTTGTGGCTCGCGCCCGAGGCCCGGACCGATGCCCTGCAGTCGCAGATCCGCACGCTGGCCACGCAGCAGCAACTCGATGGCAGCCTGCTCGAGTTTGCCGAGCCGAGGCAGATCCGCGAGGTCACGCTGCGCATCTTCGACCGCAGCTTTGCCGTGACCTACTGGCTGCAGGCGGTGGCCATCGGCATCGGCCTGTTCGGCACCGCGGCCAGCTTCTCGGCGCAGGTGCTGGCGCGTCGCAAGGAGTTCGGCCTGCTGGGCCACCTGGGCTTCACGCGCCGGCAGATTCTGGCCACGGTGGCCGGCGAGGGCGCCGCGCTCACCGGTGTCGGAGCCCTGCTGGGGCTGGGCCTCGGCGTCGCCGTCAGCGTGGTGCTGGTGCATGTGGTGAACCCGCAGAGCTTTCACTGGACGATGGACCTGCTGCTGCCGGGATGGCGGCTGGCCGCGCTATGCGCCAGCGTGGTGCTGGCGGGCACGCTGACGGCCTGGCTGGCGGGCCGCGCCGCCGCCGGGCACGACGCGGTGATGGCCGTGAAGGAGGACTGGTGATGCCGATGGACCGACGCCGGGCACTGGCTCGCTTGATGAGCCTGTGCACGCTGCCACCGGGTGCGGCGGCCTGGGCGGCCCAGCCCGAAGGCCGCGGGCCGGCCGATGGTCGCTCGCCCGAAGACCTTCCTCGTGCCGGGCGCACGCTGCGGTTTCCGCGCGACTTCGGCGCCCACCCGGGCAGCCGCACCGAATGGTGGTACCTGACGGGGGCGCTGCAGACGGCCGGCCCCTCGCCACGCCGCTTCGGCTTCCAGATCACCTTCTTTCGCTCGCGCACCGACGTCGGGCCTGACAACCCGAGCGCCTTCGCCCCGCACCAGCTGCTGTTCGCCCACGCTGCCGTGACCGACCTGGCCGGCCGGCGCCTGCTGCACGACCAGCGACTGGCCCGCGCCGGCTTTGGCCTGGCGGAGGCCAGCACCCGCGACACCGACGTGCGCCTGCGCGGCTGGAGCCTGCGCCGCGACGGCGAAGCGGCACAGAGCCGCTACATCGGCCGCGTCGACGCCAGCGACTTTCTGCTCGACCTGCGCTTCAGCCAGACCCAGCCCGTGCTGCTTCAAGGGCGGGGCGGCTTTTCACGCAAGGGGCCCGAGGTCGGTCAAGCCAGCCACTATTACTCGCATCCCCAGCTGCAGGTGGACGGCCGCCTGACGCTCAAGCGGGTCGACCACGCTGGCTCACGCATTGAGCCACTGGTCGTGCAGGGCCGGGCCTGGATGGACCATGAATGGAGCGAGACCGTGATGCACCCCGACGCGGTGGGCTGGGACTGGGTCGGCATGAACCTGGCCGATGGCAGCGCCCTCACCGCCTTCAGGCTGAGGCGGGCCGATGGCAGCACGCTGTGGACCGGCGGCAGCTGGCGCGCACCAGGCCAGCTCGCGCAGGCCTTTGCGAATGGCGAAGTGCAGTTCGCCGCAGGCCGGCGCTGGCGCAGCCCGGCCACCGGGGCCAACTACCCGGTGGCCTGGACGGTGACCCTGCCCGGGGGCCGCCGCTACACGGTAGAGGCCGAACTCGACAACCAGGAGCTCGACAGCCGCGGCAGCACCGGCAGCGTCTACTGGGAAGGGTTGAGCACGCTGAAGGACGACACCGGCCGCATTGTGGGCGGCGGCTATCTGGAGATGACGGGTTACGCCAGCCGACTGGCACTGTGAGCCGCGCACACGCCGGGTACCGCGGGGTTCCCCTGCCTTGCGCTCGACGCTTGACGGGTCTTCAATGGCGGTTCCGCGTGGCATCCCTCACGAAACGTCAATCGTTGCCACGCCATCCCCTCAGGAGGTGCGATGGACTCTCGGCAAGCCCCTTCCCCGTGGCGACGCGCTCGCGTGATCGCCACCGTGGCCGCCCTGGCGGGCCTGTTGGCCGCGGTCTGGGCCGGCGCCACCGGTCATCTGCCCATGGCGGCCCTGCTCGCGGCCGCTGCGGTGGCACTGCTGCCCAGCTCGCTGCTCGGGCGACGGGCCCGGCACCGCTCGGCCTGACGCGCAGGCGCCTGGGATCGGCGCCGCACCCGCCAGCCCACCACGGCGAGCGCCGAGCCCACCAGCAGCCAGCCGTCGGGCTCGGGCACCGGTGCACCCAGCACGGCAAAGGGCGTGATCGAAATGAACCGCTGCCCCCATGCATCCGTCTGCACGAACCGGCTGGACAGGATGGTGCTGACCTGAAGTGACGTCAGCGCGTAGGCGGCCGGGTCCTGCAGCGTCGCGTCCATGAGGTTGTTCTCGACAAGGGTGTGCATCAGGCCCAGGTTGTGGCCCAGTTCGTGCGCCACCACTGCGGCAGCACGCCACCGATGGGCTTCGATCTCGGCTGGGCCGACAGCTGGTGAGGGCACATGGCACCCCGGGATATGTGCATCTGGCGGCGGACACGGCCACTGTCCTGCCGGCCTGGGCAGCAGGTCCGCCTGAAAGTCGGCACGCACGGTGACGCCCGCGCTGCCCACGCGGGCCAGCCCCACCACGGACGGCGCCGGGATGCCGCGTTCGACATAGCCATCCACATAGAAAAGCGGGATGGTGGGCGACCCGGCCAATCCGGCGCTCTCGGTCAGCGCGCCGAGCGAACCTCGCACATGGCCCCAGGCCTTCAGGTCGATGGTGCGCCAGTCTGCGTTGTGGATCACGCCACCCGGGTTGAAACGGATGTCGATCGGGCTGGCACCGAAGCTGTCCTGCGAAAAGATCGCATCGAGGAAGGACTCGCGCAGAGGCTGGATCTCGGCCGCGTGCGATGCGCCCATCAGGCAGGCGAGCGCCAGCGCCGCCACGCTGGGGTGGCATCGGGCGCGCCGTGAAACGGTCTCGGACATGGGGCCTCCCTTGTTGGCGTCGCGGTGTGCGCGGCCGGTGAGCCCGAAACCTTACTCCGATGGCCTGCTTTGCGCCAGACGGTGATCCAGGGCTTGCAGGGCCGCCAGCGCGCCCATCGGCAGGCCCACGTCCAGCCCGGTGGGCACGGCCGGCTCGCGCAGGTTGATGCGCACCAAGCGCCCGCCCAGCTGCTGCACCACCGCATGGCTGAAATGCCGCACGGTGGGCACCGCGGTGCCGGCGCCCAATTCCACCACCACCGGGCGGCTGACCTGCGCCAGCCAGCGCCGCAGCCGGTCCGACTGGGCTTGCTCGCGGTCGGCCACCCAGCCATCGTCGTTGAACATCAGGATGTTGGGCCGCGCCAGGCCGCCGCACCGTGGGCACGTGGGGGCGGCATTGCGCAGCTGACAGGCCTCCTCGTCCACATCGGGCACGAAGGCATCGGCCGGCCAGATGGCCTCGCTGCAGGGCTTCAGGCACTGCAGATGGTGGATGGAGCCATGGCACTCGTGCACCGCGCCCGCATCGAAGCCGGCCTTCTGAAACTGCCCGTCGACGTTGCTGGTGAACACCCGCGCGCCCTGCAACATGCCGTCGCCCCAGCGCTTGAGGATGCCAAAGCCGGCGTGGGGCATGGTGGCGCGGTACAGCGCGAGCCGGTGGCCGTAGAAGCCCCAGGCCAGCCCGGGCCGCCGCGCAAAGGAAGCCGGTGAAGCGGCGTCGGAGAAGCCCATGCGGGCCCGCCCCAGCGCCGGGTAGGCCCGCCAGAAGCCTTCGTTGCCTCGGAAATCGGGCAGGCCCGAGTCGACCCCCATGCCGGCGCCGGCGGCCACGATCAGCCCATCGGCCTGCTGGATCAGTTCGGCAGCCTGATCCAGGGCCTCGCCCAGGGCGGGAGACAGCGGTTCGTCGTTCGGATTCATACAGCCGGCTTGATCCAAGCGGGTCACTCAGAACACGAGCTTGCCACGGCCGGCCTTCACCTCGGCGCGCACCGTCTTGCCCTTCAATCGCCGCTGCTTGGAAGCGAACGTGGGTCGTGTCGGGCGCCGGGTCTTCTGCACCACGCTGGCTTCAGCCACCAGGGCTTCGAGCCGGGCCAGCGCCTCGGTCTTGTTCTGCTCCAGGCTGCGTGCCGATTGCGCCTTGATCACGATGACGCCACCCTTGCTGATGCGCTGGTCGCCCAGCGCCAGCAAGCGCGCCTTGACCGCCTCGGGCAGCGACGAGGCGGGCACATCGAACCGCAGGTGCACCGCGTTCGACACCTTGTTGACGTTCTGCCCGCCCGGCCCCTGGGCACGGATGGCGATGAACTCGACGTCGTGGTGTGAAACGAGGGGCGGCATGAGGCGGGGCCATGGTTGGGATGAAGGCCGGTGCCCATCATAGGGTGCAGAGAGGCCCGACGGCCGTTGCGGGCATGGCGCTTGCCGGACACTGCCCCCAAGGAGCACCTCATGCCTGCATCCTCACCCTGTCCTGTGCCGGTCATCGGCTTTCAGGACGCCCCGCCGCCCGATGCCATGCCCGCGCGGCCGGCATCGACCCCGGCCGACACGGGCGCCGCCGACGCCTGGCCCTTTCTGCGGCCGGAGGCGCCGCTCCATGTGGTCCTGAACCCCCGATCAGGGCGGCCGGACACCGAGGGCTGCGCGGCCGCTCTCAAGGCGGTGCTGGGCGAAGCCGGTCGGCGTTTCGAGCTGATCACGCCCCGGCACCCGCGCGAACTGATGGCAGCCGGCAGGCAGGCCGTGGCACGCGCACAGGCCGAAGGCGGCGCCGTGGTGGCCGCAGGCGGCGACGGCACGGTCAACACCCTGGCCGGCCTGGTGCTGCCCACCGGCCTGCCGTTCGGCGTGTTGCCCCAGGGCACATTCAATTACGTGGCACGCGCCCACGGCATCCCGACCGACACCGAGGCCGCCGTCCGCGCGCTGGTGTCCCCCCGCGTGCGGCCCGTGCAGGTCGGGCAGGTCAACGGCCGGGTGTTCCTCGTCAACGGCAGCATGGGCCTCTACACCCAGGCGCTCGACGACCGCGAGCGCTTCAAGCAACGGCTGGGCCGCAGCCGGGCGGTGGCGTTGCTGGCCGGCCTGTTCACCGCCCTCGCCCCGCACCGCAACTGGGTGATCCGGCTGGAGGTCGACGGGCAGGAGACCACCGTGGTGACGCCCACGCTCTTCGTGGGCAACAACCCGCTGCAGCTGGCACAGCTGGGCCTGGTGCAACCCGAAGGGCGAGGTGAAGGGCTGGTGGCCATCATGGCGCGCCCCATGAGCCGGCTGGCCATGCTGGGGCTGCTGGTGCGCGGGGCGGCCGGGCACTTTGCCGAATCGGAGGCGGTCACCTGCCTGGCCTTCCGGCGGTTGACGGTCGAGCCGCGCCTGCCGCACAGGCCGGGGCGGCTGAAGATCGCCACCGACGGCGAGACCAGCTGGATGCGGCCGCCGCTGTGCTTTGAAGCCGCGGCGCAGCGGCTGAACCTGCTGGTGCCGGGCTGAGGCCGCATGGGCGTGCTGCTGCACCTGTCCGACCCCCACTTCGGCACCGAGGCGCCCGAAGCGGTGGACGCCCTGCTGGCCCTCGCCGCCCGCGAGCGGCCCGATGTGGTGGTCTGGTCCGGCGACATCACGCAACGCGCCCGCCCCGCCCAGTTCGAGGCTGCACGGCGTTTCCATGCCGCCCTGCGCGCCCCGCATGTGCTCGCCATTCCCGGCAACCACGACATCCCGTTGTTCAACGTGGCGGCCCGCGCGCTCAGGCCCTATGCCGGCTTCCGCAAGGCCTTTGGCTCGACCGACGACCCCCATCTGTCCCTGCCGGGTCTCATGGTGGCCGGCGTCAACACCACCCGCGCGTGGCGGCACAAGCACGGTGAGGTGTCGTCCGCCCAGATCACGCGCGCAGCGTGCCGGGTGCGCCAGGCTGCGGCCGACCAGCTCAAGGTGATCGTGGTGCACCAGCCGGTGTGGGTGGCCTGTGCTCAGGACCGCATCAACCTGCTGCGTGGCCACGCGGCGGCCCTGGCCGCCTGGGCCGATGCGGGCGTGGACGTCGTGCTGAGCGGGCACATCCACCTCCCCTCCGTCCACCCGCTGTCCCTCGCTGCGTCCGACGGCTCACCCCGCACGGTGTGGAACGTGCAGGCCGGCACGGCGGTGTCGCACCGGGTGCGCGGTGGCATCGGCCAGTCCATCCACCTGATCCGCTACCAGGCCGGGCCCCACGGACGCCGCATCATCGAGCGCTGGGACCTGCCGCCGGGCCAGCGCGCCTTCGAACGGGTGGGCCGCCACGCGCTCTGACCGCTGGCTCAGGACGTGAGCTGGGTCTTTTCCAGCAACCCGGCTTTCACCTGCGGCCACTCGGCCCGGGTGATGCTGAAGATCACCGAGTTGCGCACGAAGCCGTCGCGCATCACCATGTGGCTGCGCAGCAGGCCCTCTTCCGTGGCACCCAGGCGCAGGATGGCCTGGCGTGACCGGGTGTTGCGCTCGTCCGTCAGCAGCTCGACCCGGTTGCAGCCCCAGGTCTCGAAGGCGTGCGTGAGCATCAGCAGCTTGGCCTCGGTGTTGATCGGCGTGCGCTGCGCCGACGCCGCCAGAAAGGTGAAGCCGATCTCGACGCGCCGGTGGGCCGCCTCGATACAACGGAAGCGCGTGCTGCCCACGATCCGGCCGCTGGCCGACGACACGGTGGCGAAAGCCAGTTCGCGCCCGGCGGCGAAGGCAGTCTCTGCGTGGGCGAGAAAACCGTCGAGCTCAGCGGGTGGCGGCACGAAGGTGACCGGCAGGGTCCAGAGCTGGCCGTCCTCAATGGCTTCGGCCAGTCCCGGCAGGTGATGCGCGGCCAGCGGTTCAAGGCGGACATGGCGCCCCGTCAGAGTGACCTGATCGACTTTCATTCAATTCAACCCGTTCGTTTTCTACCAATTGCGCCAGCATGCCAAAAAACGCGCTGCCGATGAGGCTGGATCCAGGGACTTTGCCTGATGCGCGAACGCGAAGGCCTGATGCTGAATAGGCGGTGACGCACCGTACCACCTCGCCACCCTGCATGTCCTCGCATCCCGCCGTGCTTCTGTCGACCCCGCGCCTGCGCCGCCTTCCCTGGCTGCTGGGGGCGCTGGCTCTGGGCTCCGCGGGGTGGCTGATCTGGCGGCTCGCCGGGCAGGCACCGGATTCGGCTCCGGCCACCGCCGCACTCACACAGCCCGCAGCGCCATGGCCCGCCCCCAGCCTGGCTGGCACCGAGCCCGACGGACAGGTGCACCAGGCCGGTGGCCAGCTGCTGCTGGGCCCGCAGCTGCTGCGCCGTTTCGACTACTGGCTCACCACCTACGGCGAGCGACCGCTCGATGCGATCGAGGCCGATGTGCGCCGGGACATGGCCGACGAACTGCACGCCGACGCACTGGCTCAGGCCATGAGCCTGTGGAAGGCCTATGTCGCCTTCAAGGCCGAACTGGCCCGGCTGCCCGCCCTGCCCAGCGGCACGCTGGAGGCAGACAGCCTGGCGCAGCAGGTGCAGGCGGTGCGTGCCGTTCGCGCACGCCACTTCAACGCCGTCCAGGTGCAGGCGCTGTTTGCGGAAGAAGACGCCGACGACGACCTCGCCCTGGCGCGCCTGCGCATCCAGCAGGACACCACGCTGACGGCCGCCGAACGGGCCCGCCGCCTGGCCGACCTGCAGGCCCGGCTGACCCCGGCCCAGCGCGAGGCCGAGGCCGCCCCGCTGGTGCACCAGACGGTGCGCGAAGCCGTGGAGGCCGCCCGGGCCCGGGGCGCCGATGCCGCCGAGGTGCAGGCCCTCCGCGCGCGCCTGGTCGGCCCGGAGGCTGCCGCCCGCCTGGCTGCACTCGACGATGCCGAAGCCGCCTGGCACGCCCGCGTGCAGCGTTACCGCCACCTGTTGCAACACGATCCCCAAGAAGCGGCCGCCCACAAGGCCGCGCAGTTCAGCGAGACGGAACAGCTCCGCCTGGCTGCCTACGAGCCCTGACCCCGAAGAGGAGACAACCCGATGATGAAGCGCACGCTCACCCGCGTGATGGCCGCCCTGGCCATCGCCACCGGCACCCTGGCCGCCATCGCGCCCGCCCAGGCGCAAACCAGCACCTACACGCAGACGCGTTATCCGGTCGTGCTGGTGCACGGCCTGTTCGGCTTCGACTCGCTGGCCGGCTCGCTCGACTACTGGTACAAGATCCCGCAGGCGCTGCGCGCAGGCGGTGCCCAGGTCTACGTGGCCAAGGTGTCGGCGGCCAACTCGACCGAGGTGCGTGGCGAGCAGCTGCTGACGCAGGTGCGCGAAATCCTCGCGATCTCGGGCGCGAAGAAGGTCAACCTGATCGGCCACAGCCACGGCGGCCCGACCACGCGCTATGTGGCCGGCGTCGCGCCCGAACTCGTGGCCTCGGTCACCAGCATCGGCGGTGTGAACCGCGGCTCGGCCGTGGCCGACGCCCTGCTGAAGGTCGCCCCGGATGGCTCGCCGCTCAATGGCGCACTGGCCGGCACCGTCGACAGCACGCTGGTCGCCCTGATCGAGAAGCTCGCCGGCCAGCCTTCGCTGCCGCGCGATTCGGGCGCCGCACTGCTGTCGCTCAGCACCGCGGGCAGCGCGAAGTTCAACCAGCGCTTCCCGGCCGGCGTGCCCACCAGCGGCTGCGGCGATGGCGAGCCGGTCGTCAAGGGCGTGCGCTACTACTCGTGGGGCGGCAACCGCACGCTGACCAACCCGCTGGACATCAGCGACCCGGTTCTGGCGGCCACCGGCCTGCTCTTCAAGGGCGCGCCCAACGACGGCCTGGTGGCCGCGTGCTCGATGAACCTCGGCAAGGTGATCCGCACCGACTACCGCATGAACCACCTCGACGAGGTCAACCAGGTGCTGGGCCTGGTCAGCCTGTTCGAGACCAACCCGGTCGAGGTGTACCGCCAGCACGCCAACCGGCTGAAGAACGCGGGCCTCTGAGCCCGCGTGGGCCGGCCGGGCGTGATGTCTGCCAGGGTGGAGGTCAGGCCGGCGTCACCCCGTCGGCCTTGAACATCGTCTTGATGCCGCGGATGGCCTGGCGGATGCGCGATTCGTTTTCGATCAGCGCAAACCGCACGTGGTCATCGCCGTGGTCACCAAAGCCGATGCCGGGTGACACGCACACCTTGGCCTTGTCCAGCATCTGGCGTGCGAACTCGATCGAGCCCAGGTGCCGGTAGGCCTCGGGGATCTTCGCCCAGATGTACATCGAGGCCTTGGGCTTGTCGACCATCCAGCCCGCCTCGTGCAGCCCCTTGACCAGCACGTCGCGGCGCTTCTGGTACTGCGCGGCAATGTCCTTCACGCACTGCTGATCGCCTTCCAGCGCGGCAATGGCGGCCACCTGCAGCGGCGTGAAGGTGCCGTAGTCGTGGTAGCTCTTGATGCGAGCCAGTGCGGCCACCAGATCGGGGTTGCCGACCATGAAGCCAATGCGCCAGCCCGCCATGTTGTAGCTCTTGCTGAGCGTGAAGAACTCGACCGCAATGTCCTTGGCGCCGGGCACCTGCATGATCGACGGGGCCTTCCAGCCGTCGTAGACGATGTCTGCATAGGCCAGGTCGTGCACGACGAAGATGTCGTGCTTCTTCGCCAGCGCCACCACGCGCTCGAAGAAATCCAGCTCCACGCACTGCGCCGTCGGATTGGACGGGAAGCCGAGGATCATCATCTTCGGCTTGGGGTAGCTGCCGCGGATCGCCTTTTCCAATTCGGCAAAGAAGTCCACGCCCGGCACCAGCGGCACCGAGCGGATGTCGGCCCCGGCGATCACGGCGCCATAGATGTGGATGGGGTACGACGGGTCGGGCACGAGCACGGTGTCGCCGCGGTCCAGCGTCGCCAGCATCAGGTGCGCCAGGCCTTCCTTCGAGCCGATGGTGACGATGGCCTCCTTGTCGGCATCGATGTCGACGTCGTAGCGATCCTTGTACCAGTGCGAGATCGCGCGGCGCAGGCGCGGGATGCCCTTCGAGGCCGAGTAGCCGTGGGTGTCGGGCCGCTGGGCCACTTCGGTGAGCTTGGCGACGATGTGCGGTGGCGTGGCCCCGTCGGGGTTGCCCATGCTCATGTCGATGATGTCTTCCCCGCGGCGGCGGGCGGCCAGTTTGAGTTCGGCCGTGATGTTGAAGACGTAGGGGGGAAGGCGGTCGATGCGCGCAAAGCGGCGCTTGCCCGTCAGAGAGGACATGGTGTGGTCTTTCACGTGAGCGCCCGGAACCGTCCGAGCGACGTGACCGCGCAATGTGGCGCAGCCCGCAGCCATCCTAGCCGAAGTGCTGGCAGCGATAATCCCCCGCATGTGTGGAGCCGAAGTCAAACCCCTGTCCGACAGCGTGCGCCGCGTGTGCACGCTGCTTGAAACCCTGGGTCATCCCCATCTGCCGATCGCGCTCGACGACGCCGCGCACACCGCACAGCAGGCGGCCGATGCGCTGGGCGTGTCGCTCGGGCAGATCGCCAAGAGCATCATCTTTCGCCTCAAGCCCGATGACCGCGCCGTGCTGGTCGTGACCAGCGGCGACCGCCGGGTCGACGAGCACAAGGTGCAGGCGCTGGTGTGCGGTGCGGGCCAGTCGCTGGGCCGCGCGAATGCCGAGTTCGTGAAGGCGCGCACGGGCTTCACGATCGGTGGGGTGTCGCCGCTGGGCCATGTCGAGCCGCCGGTGGTGCTGCTCGATGAAGCGCTGGGCCGCTTCGATGTGATCTGGGCGGCGGCCGGCCACCCCAACGCGGTCTTCAAGCTGACGCTGGCCGACCTGGTGGCGTGGACGCAGGCGCCCGTGGTGGATGTGACGGTGCGCTGACCGGCGCGGTCACGCCAGGGTCTTGGGTGGATTCCCCTTGTCGGGCGGGCCGCCCCGGTGCGACTTGGTCCAGCTGTAGTCGGCCGGGCGTTCGTCGCTGACGCCAGCCAGCCCGACGTGGTCGCCCAGTTCGGTGCTGATCACGACATGGCTGTGCAGCGGCTGACCTTCGGCACTGCGCGCCTTGCGCTGCGCCTCGGCGAAGGCCAGCGCCTCGGACAGTTCCCCATCCGCAAAGCCCTGTACGCCAGGGCCCTGCGCGCTCAACCAGTAAACGACGATGCTCATGGCGCCATCATCGCACCGCCGACGCAGGCCTCAGGCCGCCGGCTGCAGCGCGATGTCTTCCGGCGCCATGCGTGCGGGGGCGTCCAGGTCCACCGGCGTGGTCGGGGTTACCAGCGAGGCGACCTCGCGCACCGCGTCGAACACCGCATCGGGCGCGGTGTGGTGCACCATGTGCCCGGCACCCGGCACGATGTGCAGTCGGGATTGCGGCATGCGTTCGCTGACACGCCCGGAGTGCCAACCGGAAGTGATGAGGCGGTCCTGCTCGCCGGCCACCAGCACCACCGGCACCTGCAGGCCAGCGTGTTGCGAACGTTGCCACACCGACGCCGGAACCAGCATCGCGGCCTCGGCCGCAGCGGCCTGGATGGACTGTGGCCGCAGCGTCATCCACTTCGGGTAGCGGGCGTTGAAGTCCCGGCGCGCCTCGCTGGGGGCGGGCGAGAACACCCGCCACATCGTCGGCGCCCAGATGGCGCGCGAGAACAGCGGCGACAGCGTGTGCGCCAGCAGCGGGCCCAGCAGCGGCACCGCCGGCAGGCTGTTGAACAGCACATCGAAGCGCGGCGCCGGCGTGTAGTAGCCGCCCACCAGCACCAGCCCCTTGAGTTCGGTGGGTGCCTGCTCGGCCATGGCCACGGCGATCAGCGTGGCCCACGAGTGCCCCAGCACCACCGGCCGGTGCACGCCCAGCAGCGACAGCGCCTGCAAGAACAGCCGGGCCTGTTCTTCGGGTGTGTAAAGGCGGCCGGACGGGCGGGTGCTGTGGCCGTAGCCCGGGCGGTCGAACACGAGCACGCGGTACTGCTGCGCAGCCCGTTCCACCAGCCCGCTCATCTCCATTTCCTGGCCCATCATGCCCATGCCGTGCAGCAGCACCAGCGGCGGGGCGGCCGGGTCACCGTGCTCGGTGTAGTGCAGGCGCACCCCATCGACCTCGACGAAGCGGCCCGCCGGCGGGTTCTCCGCCTCGACCCGCGTGCGCTGGCGTTTCACGTACCAGGCACTGGCCCCCAGCATGGCCACCGCCCCGGCGGCCAGGGCCAGGGAGGAAGCCCGGGCGGGGGCCCGGGAAGCGGTCTTGCGCAACATCGACATGGTGGCTCCTGAAAGAATGCGGGAAGCCATGCCCGGCAAACCGGATGCCCGCCTTTCGGGGCCGCGGGCTCAGGTGTCGAGTGCGCGCTGGTACAGGCTGCGTTTCGGTGCGGCGAACACCCGTCGCACCATGGGCTCGAAGAAGTCCAGTGGCAGCGACTCGGCCTCGGGGTCGAACGCGGCGGCGTCGTAACGCTCGCAGAAATGCGCCGTGCGGCGGTACAGCTCGGGCTGCTCCTTGAAGCGCTCGCGCAGGTTGCGGTCCATGCCCAGGTGGTGGAAGAAGTAGTAGCCCTGGAAGATGCCGTGGTGGGCCACCATCCAGTGGTTTTCCTCGCTCACGAAGGGCTGCAGGATGACGGCTGCCACGTCGGCATGGTTGTAGCTGCCCAGCGTGTCGCCAATGTCGTGCAGCAGCGCACACACCACGTACTCCTCGTCCTGCCCGTCGCGGTGGGCCAGGGTGGCGGTCTGCAGGCAGTGCGTGAGTCGATCGACCGGAAAGCCGCCGAAGTCACCGTCCAGCAGCTTCAGGTGGGTCAGCACGCGGCCGGGCAGCTCGCGGGCGTAGGCACCGAACTCGCGCGCGATCACGGCCCAGTCTTCGGGCGTGCCGTCACGCATGTGGTGGAAGGCGGCGGTGGAGGGGGCAGCGAGGGTCATGCGTCCACTGTGCGCCCGCTGCGCAGCCGCTTCAACCGGGAAAGCCAGCACCTGGCGCCCGCGCAAGGCCGCTCAGGTCGGCTTCGGGTACTTGGCGGCGTTCTTCACCAGCTTGTCCTGCACGGCCGCCTCCAGGTCGATGCCGGTCTGCATCGCGATCTGCACGAGGTACAGCATCACGTCGGCCATCTCCTCGCCGATGTGCTGGCGCGTGGCCGGGTCGTCCGCGGCACGGGCCGATTCCTCCGGCGTCATCCACTGGAAGATCTCGGCCAGTTCGGCCGCCTCGACCATGAGCGCCATCGACAGGTTCTTGGGGGTGTGGAACGGCTGCCAGTTGCGCGCTTCGGCGAACGCGCGCAACCGGGCCTGCAGGTGGGTCAGGTCCATGGGCCGGCAGGTCAGGCGATCTTCACGACGACACGGCCGCGCACCTGGCCGTCCAGCAGCTTCTGCGCAGTCGGGATGGCGTCGGCCAGCGAAATCGTCTCGGTGATGAGGGCCAGCTTGGCCGGGTCGAGGTCGCGGCCGAGGCGCGACCAAGCTTCCAGGCGCTGCGCGCGCGGGGCCATCACGCTGTCGATGCCCGCCAGCGTCACGCCGCGCAGGATGAAGGGCGCCACCGTGGCCGGGAAGTCCATGCCGCCGGCCAGACCGCAGGCTGTGACCACGCCACCGTACTTCGTGCTGGCACACACATTGGCCAGCGTGTGGCTGCCCACGGTGTCCACCGCCCCGGCCCAGCGCTCTTTCGCCAGCGGCTTGCCCGGGTTGCTGAACGCGCTGCGCTCGAGGATCTCGGCTGCGCCCAGGGTCTTGAGGTAGTCGGCCTCCTGCGGACGGCCGGTCACGGCCACCACGGTGTAGCCCAGCTTGGCCAGCAGGGCCACGGCCACGCTGCCCACACCGCCCGCGGCCCCGGTCACGATGATCTCGCCGCGGTCCGGCGTCACGCCGTGGCGCTCCAGCGCCAGCACGCACAGCATGGCCGTATAGCCCGCTGTGCCAATGGCCATCGCCTGTTCAGGGGAGAAGGCCGCGGGCAGCGGCACCAGCCAGTCGCCCTTCAAGCGGGCCTTCTCGGCCAGGCCGCCCCAGTGGGTTTCGCCCACGCCCCAACCATTGAGCACCACCTGATCACCGGGCTTCCAGGCGGAGTGGGTGCTCACCTCGACGGTGCCGGCCAGGTCGATGCCAGGCACCAGGGGGAACTGCCGCACCACGGGGGATTTCCCGGTGATGGCCAGCCCGTCCTTGTAGTTCAGCGTCGAGGCCGCGACGCGGACGGTCACGTCGCCGTCGGGCAGCTGGGCTTCGTCGAGGGACTCGAGGGCGGCGCGGTAGCCTTGTTCGTCCTTGCGGATGAGGATGCCTTGAAACACGTCTGTCTCCATGCTGTTGGGGGGCCGAGCGGGCAGCATACTGTGTTGCGGCACGGGCAACATGCGGCCCGCGCTCAAGTACCCCCGCCGGTGTCCGATATCGAAACAGGCGCCTGCTTCGCTTCTGCCTGACCGCATGCAACCTACCTTGCTCATCCCCTGGCGCCCGTCTCGTGCCCCCCGCGGGTTCACGCTGATCGAGGTCCTGCTCATCGTCGCGCTGATCGGCGTGCTGGCCGCCATCGCCCTGCCGATGTACCACGGCTACCAGGACCGCACCCGCACACGCATTGCGGCGCAGGACATCGCGGCCATCTCGGTGCAGATCCAGCGCCACTGGGATGACAACCGGGCCTTTCCGGCGGATCTCGCCGCCGTCGGGGCCAACCGCAATGACCCCTGGGGGAGGCCCTATGTCTATTACAACGTCGACGCCAACGGCCGCGGCGGCGCGCGCAAGGACCGTGCGCTGAACCCGATCAACAGCGACTTCGACCTTTACAGCATGGGCCCCGATGGCGTGACCAAGAGTCAGGTCTCGAACCAGGACAGCCTGGACGATGTCATCCGCGGGCGCGACGGCCAGTACGTCGGCGTGGCCAGCGAGTTCTGAGGCAGCACGCCGTGCCCTTGCGCACCCTGCTTGCACGTCAGCTGGGACGCCGGCTCGCCCACCGCCTTTTTGCGCTGTTCCTGCTCGCGGCCGTCGTGCCCCTGGCGCTGTCCGACTGGCTGTCGAGCACCGCGATCACCGAGGTGGCGCGTGAGCTCGACGCACGCGCCCGCCTCGATACCACCGAGCGCACCAGCCGACAGGTGTTCGATCGGCTGCTGGCCGGCAAGACGCTGCTGACCGCCGTGCCCGTCACCGCCCTGGGGGCCGCCCGCGCCCCGGACGGGCTCACCTGGCTGCCCGGCTTGCACCGTGTCTTCGTCCGCCTGTCCTGGATGGACGAACGCGGCGACACCCGATGGTCGAGCGACCCGGACTTCGACCTGGGCCACGCGTGGCAGCTGGCGCAGGCAGGTCCTTACAACCGCGCGCCCATTCCCGAGCAGCGAGGCGATGACCGCATCGAGGTGCGGCTGCGGGTGGCCGAGGCCGCGGGACAGACGCCCCGCGTGCTGATGGCCGTGAGCCACAGCGGGGTGCTGCGCTGGGTGGGCGAGCTGCACGCCGCGCACCTCTGGGCGCCGGTGGTCGATGCGGGGGAGGATGGGCTCTGGCATGTGCGCGATGCCCGCGGCGTGCTGCTGGCCCGGCTGGGAGGCGGCGATGCCCTGGACCAGCCGGACGCCGAGCGGCTCCATACCCGGAGCCGCCTGTACCTGGGCGCCGAGTTCGGCGCGGGCGACTGGGTGTTCGAGCAGGACAGCCCGCGCCCCGAGGTCCGGTGGATGGGCCGGCCCCTCGGCATGTGGCTGGCCCTGGTGGCCGTGGCGACGCTCCTGGCCATCGCGCTGCTCAGCCTGTGGCAGCTTCGGCGCACGCTGCAGCCCCTGGCCGAACTGACGGAAGGCGCCCGCCGTCTGGCCGATGGCGCCACCCGCACGCGGGTGGCCATTTCACGGGACGACGAGATCGGCACCCTGGCGCAGGCCTTCAACCACATGGCCGGTCGCATCGAAGACCGCGAGCAGCAACTGGTGCACCGGGCCGTGCACGACAGCCTGACGGGCCTGGCCAACCGCGACGGGCTGCATGACCGGCTGGATGCGCTGCTGAGCGCACCCGGCGTGGCGGCCAGGGTGGCGGTGCTCTTTCTGGATCTCGACCACTTCAAGGACGTCAACGACAGCCGCGGGCACGCCGCCGGCGACACCGTGCTGCGCCTCGTTGCGCAGCGCCTGACGGACGCCGTGCCGGTGGACGCCTTCGTGGCCCGCCAGGGCGGCGACGAGTTCGTCATCGTGCTGCCCGAAGCCACCGAGCACACCGCCTGCGCGGTGGCCGACACGGCGCTGGCCGCGGTCACCCAACCGTGCGCCTTGCCGGACGGCGAGCACCTGCTGGGCGCCAGTGTGGGCATTGCGCTGAGCCCGCAGCACGGCCTCACGCGCGAGGAGTTGCTGCGCTGCGCCGACATCGCGCTGTATGCCGCCAAGACCGGCGGACGGGGGCAGCACAAGGTCTTCCACCGCCTGCTCGACATCGCCGCGCGCGAGCGGGTGCTGCTGCTGGCCCAGCTGCGACAGGCCCTGGTGCGCAACGAGTTCCTGCTGCACTACCAGCCGCGCGTGCGCCCGGTCGACGGCGCCATCGACTCGGCCGAGGCGCTGATCCGTTGGCAGCACCCCGAGCACGGCCTGCTCAACCCCGGCGCCTTCATCGAGGCGGCCGAGGCCGGCGGGCTGATCGACGAGATCGGCCTGTGGGTGCTCGACGCCGCCTGCGCCCAGATTGCCGCGTGGCGCCGTCAGGGCCTGGCGCTGGGCCGCGTGTCGGTCAACGTGTCGCCGCGGCAGCTGGCCAGCGGCGAGCTGGTGGCCCAGGTGCGCGACACCCTGGCGCGCCACCAGGTGCCGCCGCAGGCACTCGAACTGGAGGTGACCGAAAGCCTGCTGGTGGGCGATGCCCGGGCCGCGTGCGCCCAGTTGGGCGAGCTGCGCAGCTGGGGCGTCACGGTGGCGCTCGACGACTTCGGCACCGGCTACTCGTCGATGGCCACGCTGCGGCAGCTGCCCATCGACGTGATGAAGATCGACCGCGCCTTCGTGACCGACCTGGGGCACGATCCGGGCGCGATGGCGATCGCCTCGGCCATCGTGGCCATGGCGCGGTCGCTGAGGCTCCACCTCGTGGCCGAAGGCATTGAAACCCCGGCCCAGGCGGCCATCCTGCGCGACATGGGATGTGACGAACTGCAAGGCTTCTTCTACAGCCGCCCCCTGCCACCCGAGGCGTTCCACCTGCTGCCCCGGCACCTCGTACCGGAAGCCAGCCCATCCCAATGGGCAGGGCTGGCCCCGTGACCAGGCCATGCCGGCGCCCCCCATCCGGCCCGGCCCGCGCTAGAGTGGGTGGTTGACCCAGGAGGTTTGCCACCATGTTCCGTCGCACCTTTCTCGCTCGATCCAGCATGGCCCTGCTCGTGCTGGCGGCCACCCGCCAGGCACAGGCCCTTTCGCTGTCCGACCTCAGCAACCAGGACGCCAGTGCCGGCATCAAGGCCGCGCTCGAGCGCGGGGCCCTGGCGGCCGTCAGCCTGCTCGGCCAGACCGACGGCTTTCTGGGCAACCCCAAGGTGCGCATCCCGCTGCCGGGGTACCTGGAAGACGCGGCCCGGCTGCTGCGCATGACGGGCCAGGGCAAGCGCGTGGACGATCTCGTCACCACGATGAACCGGGCCGCCGAAACCGCCGTGCCGCTGGGCAAGGATCTGCTGGTCGGGGCCGTGAAGTCGATGAGCGTGAGCGACGCCCGGCAGATCCTGCGCGGGGGCGACAACGCCGTCACCACCTTCTTTGCCGACAAGACCCGCGTGCCGCTGAGCGAAAAGTTCCTGCCCGTCGTCACGCAGGCCACCAGCCAGGTCGGCCTGGCCAAGAGCTACAACCGCGTGGCGAGCAAGGTGTCGGCCGCCGGCCTGGTCAAGCCCGAAGAGGCCAGCATCGAGCAGTATGTGACAGGCAAGACGCTGGACGGCCTCTACACCCTGATCGGCGAAGAAGAGCGCAAGATCCGCCAGGACCCGGTGGGCACCGGCAGCGCGCTGCTGCAGAAGGTGTTCGGCGCGGCGAAGTAAGTCGCGCTCGGTGCCGCGTTCACCACGCCTCGCGCACGCGGGGGGTGAGGGGGCGCACATCGAGCCAGCGCACCAGCGCGAGCAGCCCCAGCACCGACACCACCGCGCCCGCCGCAAAGGCCGGCGCGTAGCCCGCCAGGTCGCCCACGAGGCCACCGGCCACGCCGCCCACTGCGGCCAGCGACACCCCGACACTGCCCAGCAAGGTGTAGTCGGTGCCGGGGTGAGCCGGGTCGGCCGCGTCCATCATCAGCGAGAACAGCGCCACGGTGACCACCGTGCCGACCACCCCCTCGGCCACCGTGGCCAGCCACAAGAGCGGCACCCCGCCCGCCCCCAGCGCCGCGGCCACGTACAGGCCGTAGACCGCCGCCTGCAGCAGCCCGCTGCCCAGCAGCGCCGCGCGCCGCCCCACGCGCAGCAGCAGCGCCCCGCCCAGCGCTGCGCCCAGCAGGCTGGTGCCCGAGCCGACCGTGCCCTTGAGCAGCGCCAGATCGGCCTTGCTCAGACCCTGGTCCAGCAGGAAGGGGGTGATCAGCCCGGCGGCCATCTGGTCACCGAAGCGGAAACAGAAGATCAGCCCCGCCAGGGGCAGCACGCCAGGGCGCAGCGCCCGGTGCAGCCACAGCCACGCCAGCGCGGGGCGGGCCGGCCCGTCGGACAGCAACGCGGGACGCATCGACGCCGGCCGGTCGGCGTCGGGCTCTGCCACGGTCGCCGGCGGCTCGGCCATGCGCCACACCGGCCAGGTCAGCAGCGCCAGCAGCGCCGCCATGCCCACGAAGGCCACCGTCCAGCTGGTGCGGGCGAGCACCCACAACAGCAGCCCGCCGCCCAGAATCATCCCGAAGCGGTAGGCCCCCACCTGGATGCCGTTGGCCAGCCCGCGCTGGCGAGCGTTCAGCAGCCGCACGGCCAACCCGTCGGTGGCCACATCCTGCGTGGCCGCCAGCAGGTTGAAGGCGAACACCGCCACGAAGAGCACGATGCTGCCTTCATGAAAACCCAGCACCGCCATGGCCACCGCCAGCGCGCACGAAGCCAGCTGCATCGTCAGCAGCCAGGTGCGGCGGCGACCGTGGTGGTCCACCACCGGCGCCCACAGAAACTTCAGCGCCCACGGGGCCGCCAGAAACTGCAGAAAGCCCAGCGCCGTGAGCGACCAGCCGGCCTCGCGCATCAGCACCGGCAGCGCCAGCGTGAAGAAACCGAAGGGCAGGCCCTGGGCCGCGTACAGGCAGGCCAGCAAGGGCAGGGGGGACGAGGGCGGGGCAGGCGGGCGCATGCCCGCATGCTAGTCGTTGCGCCGCGGGCCGGTGACCGGGGTGTCGCTGTCGGGCAGCGGATAGGGGTCGGCCACGTAGGTCGGCCCCTTCATCAGCATGACGATGCCGCAGCCGATGGCCACGGTGAGCACCAGCGTCCAGTGCAGCAACACCACCCCGATCAGCACGAACACGTGCCGCAAGGCCTCCGGATCGTGCGAGGCCGCATCGGTGCCCGGCGCGGTGAGCCACAGCGCCCCGGCAATCAGCAAGGGCAGCACCGTGCCCACCAGCAGCACCATGGGCAGGCGCTTCCACACCCGCCATTCCAGCCCGGAAGGCGAGCGCACGGATTGAGGATGTTTGACGAGCCAGGGCATGTGGGGAGCATACGCTCCTGCCACGGCACCCCGCGGGATGCCCCCTGAAGTCACTGTGGCGTCAGGGTCAGGCCGACGACGGTGCCGGCACGGCCTTTGCCGCTGCAGAACCCGGCATGAGGATGCTGCCCGGTTCGCGCCCGCCGAAGCTGGGGTCCTTGAAGGCCCCGGGCAGCAACGCCACCCGCAGTTCCTCAATCACCTTGGCCAGTTCCTCAGCCCGCGCGATCTTGGCGCCGTGGCGCTTGAGCGAGCCTTCGGCCGTCTCGACAAAGCGGGGGTTGCGTGTCTCCTTGGCCCCAGCGATCAGCGCGCGCACCGCCGCCTCGTGGTGGCCCTCGATGCTCTGCGCCATGGCCGCCTGGATGCGCGCATTCAGCGCCTGCCACGCCCCGCGGATCAGCGTCTGGTGGGCCTCGCCCTCGGCGGCCCCCAGCAGCACGTCCAGCGTCACACGGGACGAGCAGAAGCGCGCGGCGATGGAGGCAATGGTGCGGTCGGCGAACTCCTTGTTCGACACCCGTTCGGCGATCAACCCCAGCAGTCGCACGATGTTGCTGGCCGCCTCGAAGTCGCCCGTGGGCGACAGCACGTCCTTGACCATGGCTTCGAGGTGCGATGCGAGTTCGCTGACCTGCTTGCGGCGACACATCACCAGCGCCTGCGTGATGTCCGCAAAGCGCTTGAGGCGAAGGTCAAGCGGGTCGCGCTCGAAGGCCCGCTGGATGTCGTCGGCGCAGCGCTGCAACCACTTGTCGTCGTCGCCCAGGTACTTGCAGAACGCGAGCACCACGATGGCGATCGGATCGAACATCTTCGAGCCCAGGCCGATGCGCACCACGCGCTCCATCAACCGCTCGGCCTCGGCGGTGCGGCCTGTGTAGAGCGCCATCAGGCCCGCCTTCTGCAGCCGCGTGATCGACGAGGGCGTGATCTCGCAGGCCATGGCGTACGTCTCGTAGGCCGCATCCAGGTCGCCCTGGCCGATCTGCACCTTGCCCATCACGTCGTACGCGTCGGCATACGAGCGGTGGTCGGCAATCAGGTTTTCGAGCGTGGTGCGGGCTTCACCCAGCAGGCCCTCGGCCCCCTGCACCCGGGCGATGCCCAGTCGTGCCCAGGGCAGTGCCTTCTCGGCGGTGACGACCTCGTACAGGTGGCGGGCCATCTCGATGTTGCCCTGGCTGATCGAGATCTCGGCACCGATGCGGGCGGTGTAGAGCCAGTAAGGCCGGCGGTCCTCGAAGTGCGACAGGCACAGTTCGGCCGCCCGCCCCATGTCGTTGAGCTCGATGGCATCGAAGATCTCCTTGAGCTCGCGCTTGCGCGTGCGCGCCGCCGAGATCCGCGAGAACAGGCTGTTGGCCGTGTAGGGCTTGAGCAGATAGCCATCGAGTGCGGCCTCGGCCGCCTCGGCCACACATGCGTAGCTCGCCTCGCCCGTCACCATCACGAAAGTGGTGGACAGCGGCAGCAGGCCGTTCTGGCGCAGGTCGTCCAGCAGATCCCGCCCGGTGTACTGCGTGCGGTCGAAGTGGTATTCGCACACCACGAGATCGTAGGTGCCCACCTCCAGCTTCTTGCGGGCATCCTGTGCGCGGCCCACCTGCTGGATCTGCATGACACCGAAGTCCCGCAGCTGCGACACCAGAATGCTGCGCGACAGCAGGTTGCCGTCCACCACCAGGGCACGGATCGTGTGGCGGTCTGCATCCCGGGCGATCATGGAACCAGCATACCCCCGGGTGTTCCGGGGCAATCGCCGGAACAACCCCCCTGCAGCCGAACGCACGCCAGCGGGCCGTGAAAAACTGCACGCATCATCCCGCCCCCTCGCTGCGCCGCACCATGGTGATGGCGCGAAATGGGCACACGACGGCGCATTGCGCGCAGCCGGTGCAACCCGGCGCATCGTGCAGCACGGCGTGCTTGGCGCCCCACCCGCCCGGGCATTCGGCCTCGAGCCACAGCACCTTGGGCGGGCACCGGGCCACGCAGCGGCCACACCCGGTGCAACGCGCGGGATCGACCTCGGGCAGTGCCCGAGCGCGCAGGCCAGGGGTGGCGTTCACGGCGGCCCGCGCCGGCTCAGGCCTTCTTGATGAACTCGGACTTCAGCTGCATCGGGCCGAAGCCGTCGATCTTGCAGTCGATGTCGTGGTCGCCCTCGATCAGGCGGATGTTCTTCACCTTGGTGCCCACCTTGATCACGGCCGACGAGCCCTTGATCTTCAGGTCCTTGACCAGGGTGACGGTGTCGCCATCGTTGAGCACATTGCCGTGCGCGTCCTTCCACACCTTGGCGACGGGCTCCGTGTCGGCCGGGACGCCAGCGCGCCATTCATGGCCGCATTCGGGGCAGACCAGCTGGGTGCCGTCTTCGTAGGTGTAGGCAGAGGCGCACTGAGGGCAGGGCGGCAGGGTGCTCATCGGGAACTTTCAGGATCGTGTCGCAGGCCGCGATCGTACGCCCATGCCTCGTCCGAGCGGCTGATGCAGGTCGACCCCCGACGCCATGGCGTCCTGTAGCATCTGTTTCAAACCCTGACATCGCCCCGCACGAACGCCCCATGCCGACCTCGTCCCTGCGCCGCGCCTCGCGGACCGCCCTGCTGCTGTGCTGCGCCACCCTCATCGGCGGCTGCGCCGTCCAGACCGACCGTCGGGGGCAGCTGCAGTTCCAGGTCGACAACGCCGAGCTGTTCGGCCAGGCCGTCCAGACCTTTGCCCTGCCCGACGGCAGCGAAGCCAAGCTGCGCGTGCTGGGCGGGCAGTATTCGATCAAGCTGCAGAAGTACCTGCGTGTGATCCCGCTGGAGAACGCCACCGACGTCAAGGTGCGCTCGGCAACGCTGATCGACGGGCGCACCGTCATCGTGATCGACAAGGCCGAGCGCAACTGCGGCTTCAAGATGCACCTGATCTCGGTGAAGGGATCGGAGGTGCTGGCCTGGGATTTCGGGGACTGCCAGACCGCCCCGAACGTGAACCTGTATGCCGACGGCGCCACGTTCGACTTCGCCTACCCGAACAAGACCATCCGCTACACGTACCAGAACGCGCGCCTGGTGCGCAACGATTACGCCGGTGCGCCGCCCGGGGCCCCGGCCGCCAGCGCCGGCCCCATTGCCGCCGGCGCGCCGCGACATGTGCCCGGCCTGCCCAGCGCCCCCAACGGCGAGCGGCCAGCGGGCGGCACGGCCAGCAGCGGCAACCCGCCCACCTCTGCGCGCACGGCAACCGCCCCCCGCACCACGCCAGCCTCATCCGGCGCGCCCTCGGCACCGACCCGTCGCAGCACCGCGGCGACGCCTGCGCCCCGCGGGGCCACACCGGCCCCCAGCGCCACCATGAACTTCCCGTCGCAGGAGCAGAAGCCCGTGCGCATCGTGCTCGACAACTGACATGACCCGCGGACAGACCGTCTTCATCGCGCTGCTCACGGCGCTCTACCTCTGCTTCGAACTCGCCTTCAACGCCCGCCTGCTGGACGTGGTCGGCGGCGCACCCAGCACGGACGCACTCCATCGCATCGAGGTCTTCGGCCGCAGCCTGTCGGGCATCGCGGTCGCCCTGGTCGTGCTGCAGGTGCTGCTCGGCCGCCGCCAGCGCTCGGGCCGGCGCTCGCCCAGCTTCATGGCCATCGCGTTCTGGTGCGCGCTGTCGGGCGGGGTCGTGTACGGCTCGCTGCAGACGCTGATCGAAGGCCTCGTGGCCACCAGCACCCCGGCCTTCCGCCGCGCCAGCCTCAACATCGTGCTGGTGCAGCGCGCGCTGGTCGACGGCCGGGTGCAGCTCGCCGGCCTCGATGACGACGCAGCGCTGTTCAGTCAGCCGGCGGGCAAGGCCTTTCTGGCGCAGTTCCCGGTCATGGCCGCGTCCGTCAACCGGCTCGACGAGAAGATCCACGATGCCAAGCTCACGCTGATCACCCGCCAGGTCGAGCAGGGCTTTGGCGGCCCGGCGGGCTACTACGACCGCTACGCCGAGGCCGTGAAGAAGACGCAGGAGCAATGGCGTCGCTACGCGCGCATGCCGGGCGCCACGGATGTGGACGGCGAGGTGGCCCGCCGACAGGACCAGGCCTGGGGCGACTACCTGTCCGACCTGGGCCGCCGCGGCTGGACGCCTTCGACCGTGCCAGGCCACGCCCAGGACGCCGTGCGCCGCAAGGTGCGCCAGCGTGTGCCCGTGCCCGCCGGCTGGGACCTGGCCGACGAAGCCACCTTCCGCGACGCCGTGGCCACGCAGGTGCGCCGCAAGGCCGACCGGGCCGGCGCGCAATCGCTGACGGTCAAGGGCCGCCGCATCCCGCCAGGCCTGAGCTGGCCGGCCTTCTTTGCCCACCCCGGCGTGCAGGCCGAGCTGCGTGACAAGCTGCACCTGCCGGCGGGCGTGGCGCTGCAGCCGGCCTACCGCGACGGTGCCGAGTTCCAGCGCGAGGTCTTCCAGCCGCTGGTGGCCAAGGTGGCGCGCGAAGAGCTGGTGCGCTACGACGCCCCCGCAGAAGATTTCGCCGATGGCCGCCCGCTGGCCGAGCGCGGCGTCGAGGCCGCCCGTGCCGCCATCGTGCCGCCGGTGGCCCTGTTCTTCTCGTTGCTGGGCGCCGTGGGCCACCTGGCCAAGCTGAGCTATCTGCTGCTGTCGCTCGTGGTCTCGGCCGTGCCAGCCTGGCAGGCGCGCGCCCGCTTCCTGTGGGCCACGCCGTTTGCCGTGCTCGCCCTGGTGTGGGTGGTGCTGAGCTGGACGGACAACGCCGTCACGCAAAGCCGCCTGTACGGCTACATGCGCGACCAGGTGCGCGACGGCCTCTCGCAACCCGAAGACACCGGCGTGCGCGGCTGGCTGCTGGGCAACGCGCTGCACGTCGTCGCCGTGGGCCAGGGCTACGGCTATCCCGTCAATGAACTCGTCCGCACCCGCCTGTTGGGCGGCATCACCTATGGCTATGTGCCCCCGACCCGCTGAGCCCCGTCGACTGGCTCACATCCTGATCCTGGCCGCCACGCTGCTGGCCCCCGTGGCCGCGCACGCCACCTGCCAGGGCATGGTGCTGCATGCGCACCGCGGCCACCCCGACGCCCCGGAAAACGCACAGAGCGCCATCACGCGCGCGGTGGAGGGTGCATGGGATGGCGTCGAAATCGACATCCAGCAACTCGGCGATGCCCACTGGGTGCTGCACCACGACCTGCAGCTTGGCCGCACCACCACGCTCAGCGGCCGCCGCGTGCAGGACCTCACCAGCACCGCCTGGAAGGAGGTGATGCTCAAGGACCGAAACGGCCGTGTCACCCGCGAGAACGCGCCCTTTCTGAGCGCCGTGCTCGACAAGGTGAACGAAGCCGACAAGGACAAGGTGCTCAACGTCGAGATCAAGCAGAGCAACAGCCGTTGTGATGCCGCGCAGCAGGCGGTCTCGACCCTGCACCGCGGCCTGCCGGATGGCAACTGGTTCCTCACCGCCATCGAGCGCGGGCAGTTGCGCTGTGCGCGGCAGGTGGATGCCACCGGCTACCTCGGGCAGATCGTGCTTGATCCGCAGGCGCTGGCGCGCCAGAACCCGGCCACGCGCGCCAGCGCCAGCCGCTTCGCCCCGCCGCGGATCGACGAAACCTGGTTGCGCCGCCTGCAGCAGGAAGTCGGCAAGCCCGTGGGCGTGCACGTCGACATCAACACGCTGAACGCGAACCCGCGCCTGCTGCCCATGGCGCGCGAGCTGGGCGTGCCGGTGTTCACCTACCACCTCGGCCCCGATGCAGAACACGCCCGCGCCCTGCGCGACGCCCGCCGCCTGACCGGCCTGCTGCCCAGCGGCGCCATCATCGACGGCCAGCCTGCCGCCTTCTGCGACGGAGTGAGCGCACCATGAGCACCGAGCACGCCACGGCCGAGTCAGGCGCCCCGATTGCCACGCCGGCCAGCACCCCGTACGCCCCGCCGACCGGTCAGGTGCTTGGCGTGGTGGCCGCGCACATCGAGCCCGTCACGCGCTTCGATGCGCGCGACCTGACCGAAACCGCGCCCGAAGAAGCCTACGGGCTGCCGGTCGAGCTCACGGTGGATCAGTATGTGAGCTTCTCGGAACGCATTGGCAGCGGCCCCGCCCGTCTGCCGGCCGGGGTTGACAAGGTCGGCAGCCAGCAGGCCTTCCGCCAGGAGCTGGCCGAGCGGCTGGACACCGCCCAGTCTGAAGCGCCCCGTGCGCTGCAGGCCTGGGCCAACGGCAACGCGGGCAGCTACCGTCGACTGATGCCGGGCACGGCCGCCTTCCTGCGCTCGCCCGGCAGCGTGGGCTACGAGCACACCTGCCACCAGTGCCATGGTGCCTGCCACGTCACCTGCCCCTCTTGTTCCGGCGTCGGTCACACCAACTGCCACGCGTGCTTCGGCGCAGGCAAGATCAACTGCTATTCCTGCCACGGCAGCAAGCAGCAGACATGCAGCAGCTGCGGCGGCCGCGGCTCATGGACGGAGCAGGTCAGCCAGCAGACCTGGAGCTCCAGCAGCAACAGCTACGTCACGACCTACCAGACCGTCTATCGCAACTGCTCGGCGTGCTCGAGCAGCGGGCGCACCACCTGCTACCACTGCGGCTACGACGGCAAGATCAACTGCAGTGGCTGCTTCGGCAAGGGCCACATCGATTGCGGGCGCTGCAGCACCACCGGCCGCATCGACTGCGCCAGCTGCCTGGCCTCGGGCATCGAGCACGTGCGCGGCACCATCGTCGCCGAGGTCGTGCACGACGAGACGCTGTCCATCGTCACCCCGGACGAGACCCTGCGCAAGTTGGTCGACGCCAAGGTGCCCCGCGAGGACATGCCCCAGCTCGGCGAACTGCTCGACGTGCTGCACACGGTGCAGGGCCACGCGGTCGAAACCCGCCACCGCCTGCGCCTGGACGCGCGCCGCGCCAGCCTGCGCGCCCGCGACGACGACTTCGTGCTCTACGGCTTCGGGCCGGAAGCCCGCGTCTTCAGCTTCGACAACATCGCCGGCCACCTGCTGACCGACGACCTGGAAGCACTCGAAGCCCGCGTGGCCACCTCGTCCGCGTGGCGTCGCCACAAGGGCAGCGACCTGCTCGACACCACGGCCGACTTCCTGCGATCCGAGCTCAACATGCTGATCGCCGAGCGCGTGGCCGATGCCAAGGCCGGCCCCGAAGATGCAGCCGCTGCGGTCGAGACGCATTTCAAAGGCCTGGTCGACCAGACTTACGTGGCCCGCGCCACCACCGCGCTGCGCACGGCCCTGGCACGCCTCTATGGCTCGGAATTGACCGAGCCGGCCGCCTACCTGTGCGGGCTCACCGCGCTGGCGGCGGGCGCCCTGTATGGCACCGGCTGGCCTGCGCCCGGGGTGTGGCAACCGGTGCTGTGGAGCGTGGGGGGCGCGGCCCTCGCCTGGCTGGCGCTGGAGTGGGCGACCCGCCGGCGCATTGCGAAGCGCTTCGAAGCCGGTTTCGGACAGCGCGTGCTCGACCAGCTCAAGGCCAACGGCAGCGTCAAGCGGTGGCGCATCGGCCTGGCGGTGGCCGCGCCCATGGCCGCGCTACTCGCCATCCAGGGCACCGGCATGCTGCCTTTCGTGCGCAGCCACCACGCGCTGCAGCAGGCCCGCGCCGATGCGCAGATGCTGCTGGCGCAGTGGCCGATGCAGTTCGAGCCCGACCTGCGCCTGCGCACCTACCCGGCCGAAGCCGTGCTCGAAGAACAGGCCCAGGCAGGGCAGACGCAGGCCCAGCTCATCCTGGCGTGGCAGAAGCTGCTGGGCGCGGGCGGGGCCACCAAGGACGTGGCCGGTGCAGCCCGCCTGCTGGAACAGGCCGCCCCGCAGGCCCGTGAAAGCAGCCTGTGGCAGGCCGCCAAGGCCGTGCAGCTGCTCAACCAGGAAGCGCTGCCCGACGACATCCGCGCCGCAGCGCAGGACCTGGACCGCGCCGCCGACAAGGGGCTGGTGGAAGCACGCTACTGGCAGGCGCGCATCCTGCTGGCCGAGCAGAGTCCCTTGCGAGACCCTCGCCAGGGCCTGCGCGTGCTGGCGCAGGCCGCCGACAAGGGCCACGCCCATGCGGCGCTGATGCTGGGCAACAAGCTGGCCAAGGGCGAGGACACGCGGCGCGATGTGCGCGCCGCACGGCGCTATCTGCAGCAGGCGGCCGGCAAGGGGCTCACCGAAGCCAACGAGGCGCTGCAGAAACTCTGAGCGGTCAGCGCCGGGCGGGTGAGGGCGCAGGGGCGCGAACCTGCGCCCCCCGCACCTCGAAGCGGGCGGTGGCGCGCACGGCCTGCCGCTCATCCACCAGCTCGAGCACGTGCTTGCCGGGCCACATCGGCCAGGCCCGGTCGGCCGCCGGGCCCAGGCGGCGGCCATCGAGCCGCCAGGCCCAGCGCGCGGGCAGGCCGTCCACGCCCTTGAACATCAGCTTCTGCGCGTGCAGAGGGATGTCCGGATCGAGCGCGTAAATCGTCCCATCGCCCGGCGACTGGATCAGGGTGTGAGCCACACCCCGCGCACTGGCCGGGCGGATCTCGGCCTGCTCGGTGCCGGCCACGAACCACTCGTTGCGCGACGCCTCCAGGCCGCCTTCGAAGTGCACGGCCTGCTGCACCAGCCCGGCGGGGGGCGGGGGCGGTCGGTGCGCCTGCGGATCGGGATGGCGCCGGTGCAGCTCGTCCATCACCGCGCGCCACACCGGGGCGGCGCCCGTCGTGCCCGACACGCCCCACATCGGCTCGCCATCGGCATTGCCGACCCACACGCCCACCGAGAAGCGCTTCGAAAAGCCCACGCACCAGTTGTCGCGCATGTCCTTGCTGGTGCCCGTCTTGACGGCCGCCCAGTAGCGCGCCGTCAGCGCGTTGGCCAGGCCGAAGGTCGGCACGCGCGCTTCACGGTCGGCGAGCACGTCGGCCACGATGTAGGCAGCGGCCGCACCCATCACGCGCACCACGGGCGCGGACACCGGCTTCCCATCGCCCACGGCATCACCCACGGCGCGCCACGGGCTGTACAGCCCCCCCTGCGCCAGCGCCCGGTAGGCGTTGGTCAGGGACACGAGCGAGACCTCGGCCGAGCCCAGCGCCAGGCTGTAGCCATAGTGGTCGCCGCGGTGTGTCAGCGGCAGGCCGAGCGCCGTCAGGCGCTGGGCGAAGCGCTCGGGCGTGACCAGCACCAGCGCCCGCACCGCCGGCACGTTCAGCGACGAGCCCAGCGCCGTGCGCACCGACACCGGGCCCTTGTGCCGGTGGTCGTAGTTCTGCGGGATGTAGAGCCCCGCGCCGGTGTTGAGGCCCACGGGCGAGTCGTCCAGCACCGAGGCGGCGGTCAGCCAGCGTTGCTCGATCGCCTGACCATAGAGAAAGGGCTTGAGCGTAGAGCCGGCCTGGCGCAAGGCGCTCGCGCCATCCACCTCGGCCGCCTGCGACAGCCCGCCGCCGCTCGACCCCACCCAGGCGCGCACCTCGCCCGTGGCGTTGTCCAGCACCACCACCGCGCCGTCCTCGACGTGCCGGTTGCGCAGCTCGCGCAGCCGCAGGCGCAGCGTGTCGCGGGCAAAGCGCTGCAAGCCGGCGTCCAGCGTGGTCCTCACGCGCGCGGGCGGCGTGGGGCCGGCGATGCCCGCCAGCACCCGCCGCGCCAGGTGCGGGGCCAGTTGCGCGTCGGCGTCCAGGCGTTCGCTGTGGCGCAACGCCAGCCGCTGCGCGGTGTAGGTGGCCAGCGCGCTGCAATCGGGCGCCAGCTTCTGCTCGCGCAGCAGCGCACAGGCGCGGTCGGCCCCCCGCCGCGCCGGGGCATTCGGCGCGCGCACCAGCGCGGCCACGATGGCCGCCTCGTCGTGGTTCAGGCCCGAGGGGTATTTCTGGAACAGCCGCGCCGACAGCGCACCGACGCCCACCACCTCGCCCCGAAAGCCCACCAGGTTCAGGTAGGCCTCGAGGATCTGGTCCTTGCGCCACTGGCGCTCCAGCCGCAGCGCGGTGGCCGCCTGGCCCAGCTTGGCCACGCCCGAGCGCGACTGCCGGCCGCCACCGGGCATGGCCAGGTCCTCGTCCAGCAGGCCGGCCAGCTGCATGGTCACGGTGGAGGCGCCGCGCGTGCGGCTGTTCCACAGGTTGCCCCAGGCCGCGGCGCCCACGGCCTGCCAGTCGACGCCGGCGTGCTCGTAGAAGCGCCGGTCTTCGGACAGCAGCAGGGCGGTGCGCAAGGCCGGCGACACCTCGGTCAACGGCACCCACGCGCCGCGAAGCTGCGTGCGGTCGGTGCGCACGGCCTGCAGCGGCACGCCACGGCGGTCTTCCACCACCGTGTCCGAGGCGCGGTAGGCGGCCTTGACCTCGTCAAAGCGGGGCAGGGCCTGCACGGGCAAGGCCCACAGCGCGCCGCACAGGGCCGCCCAGCGCCACGCCTGCCGCGGGCACCGCCCCCACCGCGGCCCGCGGTGGGTCATGGCTTCACCACCACCGGCGCGTTGGGCGCCTCGCCGAACATCTCGGGCGCGTACATGGCTTCCATGCGCGTCTGCGGCAGGCCGAAGGTGCCCGGGTTGTTGAGGCGCACCGTGTACTCGACCTGGAAGCGGCCCTTCGGCAGGTAGCGGTAATAGGCGCGGTAGGCCTCGAAGCTGCGCTCCTTGTAGGCCAGCCAGCCGCGGTCGTCTTCCTGCTCGCTGGCGGTGTCGATGGCGCTGTCGCGGCCCAGGCCGCTGCCCAGAATCGTCGCCCCGCCCGGCACCGGGTCGTTGAGCACCACCCAGGTCGCATCGGCCTGCACGTCGATGTCGAGCCGCACGCGCAGCACGTCGCCGCGGCTGTACTGGCCTTTCACCTTCTGCTCCACCGGCGTCACCGTCTTGTTGAGGCGGTAGCCCGAGCTGAACGGCACCTGCACGGGCACCGCGGCCTTGCTGGTGAAGGTCACCCACGGCTTGCCCGTTCCCTCGTGCGTCACGCGCACAGTGGTGTCGGCCTTGTTGCCGCCCACCGCAAAGCCGCGCGGCCAGCCCAGCGCCAGCGTGCCGCCCGCCGCCTGGCCGGACCAGTTCAGCACGCGTGCTTCGCCGCTCGGCACCGGCGCGCCACCGGCCACCGGCATCTCGAACAGCGCGCGGGTGCTGCCGGTCACGGGCTCCTTCTCGAAGCGCTTCGAGAAGGCCTCGACCGCCACGCTGCCCCAGGCATTGGCCACCGTGGTCGACCAGTGCCCGCGCTGCTGGCGTTGCAGCGTGCCGATCATCAGGCGCGGCATGTCGTCGGCCCAGCCCGGGCGGTCCATCGCGCCCAGCAGCATGCGCACGCTGTTGACGTCGCCGTTGGCCATCAGCCACCACCAGCTGTCGTCGCGCTCGGTCGAGAAACCCAGCCGCGTGCCCTGCACGTTCAGGCGCGCACGCAGGATCTGCTCGGCCTCGGCCAGCCGCTTGTCGCGCTCGGGGATGTCCTTCACGCGCTGCAGCACCATCAGCCAGTCGATCACCGCGCCGGTTGGCCACTGGTTGGGCAGGATCTGGATCGAGCCCAGCATGCGCGGCAGCACGCGGCCCGTGCGGCTCAGGGCTTCGAGCGCCGCGAGCTTGCGCACGTCCAGGTCGCCGTTCTTCAGGAAGGCGGGCGCCCAGAAGTCGCGCTTGATCTGCCCTTCGACAAAGGCGATCAGGCCGCGCTCCATCTTCTCGCGCGTGTCGGCCGGGATGCGGAAGTCGTAGCTCAGCCGGCTGGCCTCGTCGGTGATGGCCAGCAGGTAGGCGGTCAGGCTGTCGCTGCCGGTGCGTGGCATGCCGGACGAGGGCGGGAAGTAGTTCGCCAGGCCGTCTTCATCAAGGTACAGCGGGATCTGGCTGGCAATGCTCTGCCAGTAGGCCGCGTCACGCAGGCCGATGGCCACCGAGGTGCGCTGCTCCAGGCAGCTCCAGGGGTAGCGAGCGAAGAACTCGCGCACGCCGGGCAGGCCATCGGCCAGCCGCGGCTTCAGCGCCACCTCGATGCCGCCGCGCAGCGCGCCGTTGCCATCGGGCAGGGCTTTCAGCGGCGGTGCGATCGGGATGCCCGCTGCCTTGTCGAGCTGCATCAGCGTGGCCTGCTGCACCGTGACCGGCACGGCAGGCACCACCTTCTGCGTGAAGGCCATGCGGTCCTGCGCCCCGGTGCTGCCCGTGGCCTTCGCGCTCACCTGCCAGGCCAGCTGCGCCACGTTGTAGGGCACGGTGATGTCCCAGCCCGCCTCGGCCGCGGCGTTGGGCTCGATGCGCAGGCGCTGCTCGGGCAGCGGCCCGCCGGCCTGGCCCTGCAGCACCACGTCCATGGCCTGGGCGGTCGTGTTCCGCAGCGTGAACATGGCGCGGTACTGGTCGCCCTCGCGCACCAGCGGCGGCACCCCCGACAGGATCTGCAGGTCCTGCGTGGCGCGGATCTGCGCCTGCCCCTTGCCGAACAGCGCGGCGTTGTCGCCCTGCACGGCATCGGCCACCACGACGATGCGGAAGCTCGTGAGCGCATCGTTCAGCGGCACCTTGACCAGGGCCTCACCGCGGGCGTCAAGCACCACGCGCGGGTTCCACAACAACAGCGTGTCGAACAGCTCGCGGGTGGGGAAGTCGCCGCCGCCCCCGCCGGTGGGCACGGCCTTGCGGCCATAGTGCCGCTTGCCGATGATCTGCATCTGCGCCGTGGCGGTCTCGACGCCATAGGCCCGGGGCTGGATCATGGCCTTCATCAGGTCCCAGCTGTCGTTGGGCTGCAGCTCCAGCAGGGCCTCGTCCACAGCCGCCAGCGCCACCTCGGTGCCGGCCGGCACGGGCTTGCCATCGGGCAGCGTCACCTTCACGCGGACCAGGCTGGTGCCGCGCACCGGGTAGCTCGGCTTGTCGGGCTGCACGTCCACCTTCAGCGTGTGCGCCTTGTGGCCCACCTCGATCTCGGCAATGCCGTACTTGAAGGCGGGCTTGGAGAGGTCGACCATCGCGGTCGGCTCCTGGTACTGCTGGCCTTCGTTGCGCCATGCCTGCCACCACTCGCTGGGCACGCGCCAGCCCCAGGTGAAGAAGGAATACCAGGGCACTTCGCGGATGCGGCCGCGCACGGCCAGCACCGATACGTACACATTGGGCGCCCACTCGGCCTTCACCGGCACCTCGATCGTCGGGTCCTGCCCGTTCAACTGCACCGTGAAGGTTTCGAGGATGCCATTGCGCTCGATGGCGACCAGCGCGGTGGCCTGGCGGAAGGGGCTGCGCACCTGGAACTTCGCGACCTGCCCGGCCTCGTACTGCCGGCGCTCGGGAATCAGGTCCATGCGGTCCTGGTTGTCGCCGCCGAACCAGACTTCGCCCTGCCGCGTGACCCACACCGACGCGGCCGAGCGTGCCAGGTGGCCGCCTGCATCCTTGGCTTCGGCGATCAGTTCGATCTCGCCGGCCTGCTTCATCTCGACCTCGCACAGCACCAGGCCGCGGGCGTCGCTCGTGCCACGGCAGACCGTGCCCAGGTCCTCGTCGGCGTTCTGGTTGTCGTAGGCGTAGAAGCCGCCCACCAGCCGCTTGCGGGTGGAGCTCGTCCGGTGAGCCACCGCCTTCACGGTCACGCTCACGCCGGCCTGCGGCAGGCCCTGGGTGTCCAGCGCCAGCACCTGCGTGGCCACCTTCTGCTTGACCGACACCCACGAATCCGTGCGCACGCCCAGCACCACGGCGGAAGGCCACACTGGCAGCGACTGGCTCAATGTCTGCACCTCGCCGTTCGGGTCGGCGTAGGTGGCCTGCACCAGCAGCTGCTGCGGCCGCGTCACCGCGGGCAGGCCGGGCAGCGTCACCTTGCCGGCGCCCTTGGCGTCCAGCGTGACGGCCAGCTTGTCGGCCACCAGCCGCGCGCTGCCGTCGCGCGGGTGCAGGGCGTTCTCCTCGTCGTCCTCGTCGACCCGGTCATCCGAGAAGAAGCTGCGTTCTGCCTGCGAGCGCGGCTCGCGCGGTGGCTCGAAGCGGAAGCCCGGGAAGCGCTGCGTGCGCAAGGCCGCCTGCACGTCGGTGTCGCCCAGCTGGGCCGACACGCGCACCGGCAGGCCGCTGGCGCCGCCGCCGTTGCCATAGTTGATCTGAAGGCCTAGCGGCACGTCGCGCGGCTGCACCAGCGCGCCCTTCGGCCCCATCAGGCGCCCGGTCATCACGGGCAGGCGGAATTCTTCGACGCGGAAGGAACCGGTCTGCACATACCCGCCATGCGGCCCGTGCGGCATCTGCACGGCATACACGCCGAGCTTGGCGTCTTCCGGAATGGCGAAGGTGGTTTCGGCATGGCGCCGGCCGCGCCAGTTCAGTGTGAAACTGAACTCCTGGCCCGAGCCCTCGTGCACGATGCGGCCTTCCGAGGGCAGCTCGTCCGCCGTCGGCAGGCGCAGGCCGCGCAGCCGCTCGGCCCGCGCATGGTGCTGCATCGACACGGTCTGCCCGGCACGCAGCAGCGTGCGGTCCATCACCGTGTGATAGCGCACGGGCTCGGTCTCTTCGCTGTAGTCCTGGTTCACGTGGAAGCGCCAGGCCTCGATGCCCTCGTTCCAGGTCGACCACACGAAGGCCATGTCGGCACGGCCCTGGGCGTCGGTCTTGCGCGCACTGACGAAGTAGCCCACTTCGCGGCCTGTCTCGCCGGCATCGCACGACGACCAGTCCATGCGGGGCAGCGCCTCGTTCACCAGCGCAAAGCCCTGGCGGTCGGTCCGGCCGCGCCACACCACCCGGCCCAGGCAGTCCGAGACCTGCACGGCGGCGTCCGACACCGGCTGGGCCTTGTCGAGCGTGGTCACCCACACGCCCGAGTTGGCCGCCCCCCACTTGAAGTGCACGCCCAGGTTGGTCACCAGCACGCTGGTGCGCACGTACATGGGCGCGTTGCGGTCCAGCAAGGCCTGGCCCAGGCGCGGCGAGGCGATCTCGACCACGTGGAAGCCCGGCTGCGGCATCGGAATGCCGATCACCTCGAAGGGGTGCGGCTCGGTGCGCTGCGAGGTGGGCAGCTTCAGGCTGGTGGCGGCCTTCTCGCGCGCCAGCAGGCTCACGGTGCGGGTCTGCACCCAGTTCGGGTCGTCCTCGCGGCGGTCGTCTTCCCAGCTGTCGACATCGTCCCGGCGCTTGACCGGGCGCTTTGCTTTCGGCTGGGGCGGCGGCGGCAGGCGCACGCCCAGTTCGGCCTCCACGTCCTTGCGCAGCAGGCGGCGCTCGTCGTAGCGCTTGACGCGCGCCAGCCACGCGATGATGGCCGCGTCGTCGGCCACCTTCAGGTTGCGCACGCCGGCCTGCAGGCCCTTGACGGCGAGGTCGCCCTCGACGTGGCGGACCGTCACCGGCAACGTGGGCTCGGCGTTGAGTTCCAGCACACCGAAGGTCGCCTTCGGGAACTTGGCCAACGGCGGCGCATCGGCCGTGCGCGTCTGCAGCGGGAAGGCCGACGCATTGCCCAGCGTGCGGCCGGCATCGTCCTTGAAGTCGGCAGGCAGCTCGATGCGCACGGCGGCGTTCTCCGGAAAGCCCGGCTGGAACACCACCGCACTCACGCCGCTTTCATCGGGGTCGATGCCCGTGCTGCCCTTGTTGCGCGTGAAGAAGTAGAACCACCGGCGGAGGCCGCCGCTGTCGGCGCTCACCAGGCGCTCCTGCACCTCACCCCGGTGTTGCTCGACCACCGGCTTGCGCTCGCCGTCCGGCGTTTTCAGCACGATGCGTTCGGCCAGCTTGCGCGGCACGGGCGACGAGAACTCGATGCGCATCGGCCGGATGGGCAGGCAGTCACTGCGGGCGTTCACCCGCTCGCAGGTGAAGCTGGCCGTGAACGGCGGGCGCACGCGGTAGCTCAGCACCCGGTCGGCCGAGCTGCCCACGCCCGACGGCGTGGCAATGCCCTTGGCCCACACCAGCTTCACCTGGGCGTCCGGCGGCAGCGGGCGGCCGCACTGCACCGTCACCACGCGGGCCTGCTGCGCGGTCAGGTCCACCGCTTTCAGGATGTCGTTGCGCACCGCGCCGTCCACCACCTTGACGGGCAGGCGCTCGGCCACGCCGCTGACCTCGCAGTAGGCCCGCTGCTCGATGCTGGCCCGCGTGGCGGCGCCATTGAGCAGCAGCGCAAAGACCTGTTCCTCTTCGATCTCGTTGCCGCTGTCGGCGCTGGGGTAGGCGCGCACGATGGTCGGCCCGCCGGTGCTGAAGGCAAAGGCCTTGCTGCCGGTCACGGCCTGCCCGGCCAGCGAGGCCAGGCCGGTGTTCAGGCTCACGTCGCACCGCGTGCCGGCCGGCACGTCCTGCGTGAAGTCGTACACCCAGGTCCGGTCGTCCACCCAGCGGCCGCTGCCCGTCAGGGGGCTCTCGTTGCGGCAGCGCACCTGGGCCGGCGCCGGCAGACGCGGATCGCCGAACTTCACCATCGGGTCCGAAAAGGTGACCCGGGCCTGGCGCACCTTGGCCACCTCGCCCTGGGGCGACATGGTCTGCACTGTGGTGGCCAGCACCTGCGTGGCCACCGCCACCGAGACCACGCCCAACGCCGCCAGCACCGCCGTCCACGCCCGCCCCTGCACGGCCGCGGCCCATCGGCCGCCCCTGGTCTGCCATGACCCGCGCATCTGACTTCCTTCCTGATCGTGTTTGTTGTGTGCCGCACTATATCGGCGGGGACGCCCACCGGCCGCGCGCTACCTAGAATGAGCAGCCCCCGATCTGCACGCCCCACCGTCCATGGCCGACATCCGCCCCCCTGTGACCCAACGCCTGCGGCTCACCATCCGCCTGTGGGTGCTGTCCGTGCGCGACATGCTGGCCTCGGCCGGCCCGGTGCTGCTGCTGGCCGGCGCGCTGCTGGCCGCCGCCTACTGGTGGCTGGATCCGCAACCGCCGCGCACCGTCACGCTGGCCACCGGCCCGGCAGGCAGTGCCTACGCCGAGTTCGGTCAGCGCTACGCCCGCGCCCTCGAACGCGACGGCATCCGCGTGCAGCTGCTCACCACCGAAGGCACGGCCGGCAACCTGCTGGCCCTGCGCGAAGGCCGCGCCGACGTGGCCTTTGTGCGCGGCGGCAGCGATGACACCGCCGCCGATGCAGACGCCGGGCTCATGTCCCTGGGGGCACTGTTCTACGAACCCGTGTGGTTGTTCTACCGCCCCGCGGCGCTGCAACGACCCGGCCGCCGCGGGCCGCCGCCCGCGTTCACCTCGCTGACCCAGCTGCGCGGCCTGCGCGTCAACATCGACCAAGCAGGCAGCGGTGTGCCCGAACTGGTGCGTCGCCTTCTGCAGGCCAACGGGCTCGACACCGGCGCGCTCACACAGCGCCAGTTCGCGCCCGAGGTGGCGGCCCAGGCACTGCTGTCCGGCAAGCTGGATGCGCTGGTGCTCGTCACCGCGCCCGAATCGCCGGTGGTGCAGCGCCTGTTGCAACAACCCGGCATCGCGCTGGCCGACCTGCCCCAGGCCGATGCCCTGGCCCGCCGCTTCCCCTTCCTGCAGACCGTCACGCTGCCACGCGGCATGGTCGACCTGGCCCGCGACCTGCCCCCGCAGGACATCGGCCTGCTGGCCGCCACCACCGCGCTGCTGACCCGCGAAGACACCCACCCCGCGCTGCGCCAGCTGTTCGCGCAGACCGCCCAGCAGCTGCACGGCGGCGCCGGCTGGTTCAACCGCGCACGCGACTTCCCCAACACCCGCACCAGCGAGCTGCCCGTCAGCCCCGAAGGCGACCGCGCCATCAACGGCACGCCGCCGTTCTGGCAGCGCTTTCTGCCCTTCTGGGCCAGCAACCTGCTCGAACGGATGTGGCTCGTCATCGGCGGCTTGATCGTGCTGCTGCTGCCGCTGTCGCGCGTGGTGCCGCCGCTGTATACCTATCGGGTGCGGCAGCGGGTGTTTCGCTGGTATGCGCGGCTGCGGCAGGTCGAGGCGCGCATGGAGGAGGGCCAGGCCGACACCACCGAACTGCTCAATGAACTGGACGAGCTCGACCGGGTGGCCGGCCAGATCACGGTGCCGCTGGCGCATGCCGACGAGCTCTATGCGCTGCGGAACAACATCGACAGCACGCGGCGGCGGTTGCTGGCAAGGGCGGCTTGAGTCCATCCGGCACGTTCGTCAAACCTCCGCTTGGGGGGGATGGCGTTCACCGAGATCGGCGCCATGCGCCCTTAAGCTCGCCGCATCCTGCTTGTTGGACTGCACGATGACCCGAATGGAAGTACCCCTGCGCACACGCGCGATCGCCCGCTCCCTGAGCGCCCTGAAGACGGCTGGCCTCACCGCCGCACTGGCCGCCGCCACCGCCTGGGGTGCCGCGAACGCCGCCACTGTTTCCGGTAGCCTCGAATTCAGCCCCTACGGCGGCGCCATGGACTTCAGCTGGCGCCCCGATCTCGCGGACCTGCAGTTCACCAGCGCACAGGTCACCTTTTCGGCACTCATGACGCCGCATCTGTTCTACATGGGGCACACCGACCCGGCCTACACGCTGCTCTATCAAGACCGCTTCGTGTACTCCTCCTGGACGGATGTCGACGGCAAGTCCTACTGGCGTGCCTACGACCAGATCGGCTACAAGCGGTTTCTTGAACGAACCTACAGTGAAACCGACAACGCCTTCCTCTCGGCTTCCATCGGCTCCCTCAGCGGCTGGGACGACGTCAAAGGCACGTTGACCACGCGGACGACCCGACTGGAGGAAATCAGCGAGACGAAAACCTTCTCAGCGTACAGGGACACGTCGACGCCCAATTCGGATGGTTTCGTAGAGGTCGTCACCCGCTACTTCGACTTCTACACCGCCGAGCACATCATCACCACGAGCAAGCGTGCACTGTCCGTCACGCTGGATCTCGACAGCGCCATGCTGGCCGAGCTGTCTGCCAACCGGTCGCTGAGCTACAGCCTCAATGGCTACCTGATCTACGACACGTCGATCCGGCTTGACTACACCGCCAGCACCATCAGCGCCGTGCCGGAGCCGGAGAGCACCACGCTGGCCTTGAGCGGGCTGTTGATGGTGGCGGGTGCGGGCGCGTGGCGGCGGCGTTCGGCGCAACGGACCTGAACGGGCGCACGGCGGTGCCGTGAAAGAATGCCGGGCCATCGGCCAAAGGCCCGGCTGCCAGCCCACGGGGGCTCATGCAGAATTCCCTGACAAGAAAACACATCAGGGAACGCTGCCATGGCAGACCACGACGACAACGGCCGGGTGGCTGTGCTGGTTGATTGCGACAACACGTCGCCCGAAATCCTGGAGTACGCGCTGCAAATGGTGGCGCAGTTCGGCCGGGTCGTCATGCGACGCGGCTACGGCAACCATCAGACCCTGGCCAACAAGTGGCAAGAGGCGCTGGTGCGCATGGCCTTCACGCCTTGTCTGCAGTACCAGTACGCATCGGGCAAGAACACCTCGGACATTGCCCTGGCGCTGGATGCGCAGGAAGCCCTGTTCGATGACCGGGCGGACACCTTCTGCCTGGTGACCAGCGATTCGGACTTCGCGTACCTGTGCCGCAAGCTGCGCGAGCGCGGTGCCAGCGTACTCATCGTCGGTGAGGCCAAGACGCCTGACGCGCTTCAGAACGCCAGCGATCGCTTCTTCCTCTGGCAGGCGCCAGAGCCACAACCCGCTGCAGAGAGCGAAGCGGGAGTGAAAGCCTTGCCTCCGGCGCCTGCGCCGGTCAAGAAGCGGCGCCCCAAAGCGTTGCTCGACGCCGTGGCGCTCATGGTGGAAAGCACCAGCGACGGCAAGGTCGGGCTGGGCGCACTGGGCCAGTACATGAAGCGCACCAACCCAAGCTTTGCGCCCAAGGTGTATGGGCACAGCACCCTGACCGACATGGTGCGCGCCTACCCGGAGTTGACGCTCACGCAGGGTGCGAACAACGGGTCGTGGGTGGCGTTGAAGCCGGCGAACGAACTTCAGAAGGCAGCAGAAAAGTGATCATCAAACACGCAGACGACAAGGCCAAGCGCCTGGCCTTGCTGGCCGAACTGAAGAAATCCGCCTTGCTGGATGCCCGCCAGCGGGAATGGCTGGACGAAGAGCTCGTGCGCGTGCGCAGGGGCATCGAAGGGGAACGCGATGCCGCCTTCTACATCGACAGCTACCTGAAGGCCAGCAAGAACAACGCCGTCATTCACGACCTGCGGCTGGAGTTCGAAGGGGAGGTGGCACAGATCGACCACCTCTTCTTCAACCGGCGGCTGGACTTCTTCCTTGTCGAGACCAAGTGCTTCAACGGCAACCTGGCCATCAACGAGCATGGTGAGTTCAGTGTCACGTACACCAACGGCCGAACCTACGGCATTGCGTCACCGGTCGAGCAAAGCAAGCGCCACGAACGCATCCTCGCAAAGCTGCTCGAGCGCCTGGAGATCACAGGCCGCCTGGGCGTGAAGCCCACCTTCCATCACCTGGTGCTGCTGCATCCCAAGGCCATCATCACGCGCCCGGCAAAAGGTATTTTCGACACCAGCCGGGTGATGAAGGCCGATGCCTTGCCCAGCTGGCACCAGAAGTGGGCCGATGAAGACGTTGGCATCGTTGACGCCTTGACCACCGTGCTCGCCATCCGCAGCAGCGACACCATCAAGGACTGGGCAGAAAAGCTCGTCCGCCAGCATCGGCCCACGAACCCGCTGACACTGCCCGATTTCATGGCCCCGAAGGTGGCTGTGGCCCCCGCCGTGGCTCAGGAGCCGACACCTGCGTACAAGCCCGCGAAGCTGGCTGCGAGCAACTCGCTGCCGGTCCACACGCCCGACGAGGGACTCAAGCGGAAGCTCGTGTGCGTGACTTGCGGATCCAAGATCACCTTCGCCGAGGGCAAGTTCTGCTGGAACAACGAGACGCGTTTCGGCGGGTTTCAGTACTGCCGTGAGCATCAGAAGACCTTGTGACGTCCCCCTGCACCTTGAGCCGGGATCCACCGCTGGTCTTCATCGTTGTCGCTCCTCGATCAGATGGGCAACGCCGGGCCGTCGCGATCCATCAAGGCGATGGCCCCACACCCGCGGGTCTCATACATGTCGACACGGTCGATCTGCGGCAGCGCACGTCGCCCCTCGGCCAGCACCCAGCGCGCCAATGAGCCCGCATCGCAGTCTTCCAGCCCGGGCAACTCGTGCAGAGGGTGGTGGTCCAGCGCCTTGAAGATGGGATTGAAGCGCTCCTTCACGTCCCCGAAATCCACCGTCCAGCCCATCACCTGATCGAGCGGCGCCGAGAGGTGCAGGCGCATCGTGTACGTGTGGCCATGGATGTGCGACAGCGGGTCATCGGCAGGCGCATTGCGCAGAAAGAGGGCGCTGTCGAGCGTCATCTCTTTCCAGATGCGGTAATCGTGGCCGTTGAAGTTGGCCCCGCACGAACCCGTCTCATACACCGTCACCCAGGACAGCTCCGGCAGCACCGCTTTCAGGCGCTGCCACAGCCAACCGGCGATCACCTCGCTGGTCGGGTTCTCCAGGCCTTCGATGGCGTTGAGGTACTTGTGATGGAGCTGGTAATGGAACGGCGCCCAGATCGCATCCAGGTGGTCGTAGTCGATCGACAGGTCTCGGCCGCCTGCATCCTGGTTGGCATGGAGGATGACCTCGAAGCCGTGGCCATGCAGGCGCCCGCACTTGTGCCCGAAAGGCACGTTGGGCAGCTTGTGGGCCGACTGAAAGCGGTAGCGTCGCCAGATGTGTGCGTGGTCGTTCGCATCCAGGTCAACGCCCTGGTCCGAGGTCGACTGAATGCCGACCTGCTCCAGGCCAGGCACCGACACCTGCAGTTGATCTCGCACCCAGCGGGCCAGGTTCTCGTCCGTCGGCACCGGCAACAGCTCGTTCAGATGGCGGTAGTCCAGTTGGGCGGTACAGGCGCCGAGCAAGCCGGCCAGTTCGCTCACATCCCCGCCGGGCCAGGGCGCCCAGCCTGCATCCAGCGAGGCCCGCACCTTGGCCGTGAAACTGTGGCCGTGCAGGCGGCGCGCGGGGTGATCGGCGGGCAGCACCCCCACCTGCCGGGCCGATTCGAAGGTCGAAGAGGCGGCGAAAAGCGTGGCGATGGACATGGTGGAGAGCCCCGAGTAAACCTTCGTCGGAAGGCGGATGAAACCCGTCAAGTATCCCTGCAAAGGGTATTCGGGCGGTGCATTGCCCTTGCCTAGAATGCGTGAAGGGAGGGGCGCGCACCGATGTGCGTGGCCGTGTTCGATGAGCCAGACCAGCCAGTACTACAACGACCACGCGACGACATTCTTCGAAGCGACCGTGGGGGTCGACATGGGGCCGCTGCACGCGCGGTTTCTGCAGAAGATCTCAGCAGGCGGGCGCATTCTGGACGCGGGGTGTGGCTCGGGGCGTGATGCCCGGTCGTTCAAGGATCGGGGTTATCAGGTCACTGCGTTCGATGCCAGCCCCGAACTGGCACGCCTCGCTTCCGAACACAGCGGCCTGCAGGTTCAGGTCGCTCACTTTCTGAGCCTGTCGGACGCCGCTCAGCTGGGTCTGCCCGCTGGTACGCTGTTCGACGGCATATGGGCCTGCGCCAGCCTGCTGCATGTGGCCGGGCGTGATCAGCCAGAAGCGTGGTCCCGTCTGTGGCAACTGCTCAAGCCGGGTGGGGTCGTCTACGCGAGCTACAAGCTCGGTGGCGGCGAGCGTGTAGACCCCGTCGGACGGTCGTTTACTGACGCCCGCGAGGACGAGCTACTCGAATGGCTGATCGAGCTGCCTGGGGTAGCGTCCAAAGAGAGCTGGGTCACTGAGGATCTAAGCTCCAGGAGCGGTACCACATGGCTCAACGCGCTTGTCAGAAAGGCAGCTTGAGCTGTCATTCCGACGGAATACTGATCCGCTTCAAATCGAGAACTTGTTGGTCGATACAAGCAACGACAGCCCTCGATGCACGTGAGCGGTGAGCGTTGCTCTAACGGCCTCCGGTGAAACTTCTCCGCGTTCCTGCTGAGCTTTCATCGCCAATAGATTCAGGTAGGTGTCTGCCGCCTCGCCCGCAAACACTCGCCAGTCGATCTCCAGCCCTCCCGCCATAGAGTGGTTCTCTGGTGGCAAGGCGTTGTCGCTTGCCATAGAGAGCATCAGCGCATGACGGCAAATGACGTTGTAGTGCTCGATCCCTGTGCGACGCTTCAGGGTGATGAGCTGCTGCTTGGCCGTCGCGCTCAGTTTGACTCGTTCAATCATGATCTTCAGGCGGCGAGAGGCAGTTCGACTTCTGCAATGGAAGACGCCCTGCGCGCGTCAGAGAACTCGATGACAAAGGCCTTCGAGGTGTATTTCTGCATGGCCTCGTAAACCGAGCCTTCGACCTCTTCGTCTGTCGAGAGAACCATCACTTGGTGGGAAACCTTGGCAAAGAATCGTTTGATCAACGCCTCTCGGTGCGACCGGTCCAGACGTGCGAGCGGCGTGTCGACCACCACGGGGAACTGGCCCCTGCGCTCGCGGATCAGTGCACTGAGCACGGCAATGGCCAGGAGCTGACGCTCGCCGGCAGAAAGCCGTTCCATCGGCAGCTGCTTGTTGTGCCCGCCGACGATGGTCACGTCGTAGGTGTCCGGGTCCACCCGAACCTCTTTGACAAGCATCTGTTTGCGCATCAATGCGCGGAACTCTTCAGTGATCTTGTCAGACAGCCACCGTGCCTTCGACGCCAAAAGCTTGTCTTTGAAGACCGCCAGGACGGCCCGCGTACGCTGAGCCGCGGCGAGGGCCTTCATGTCCAGCGCTTCGCCCTGAAAGTCCTTGCTCATCCGTTGTCGGGCAGCGTTTGTGCGCAAGGTCACATGCGCAAGCATGGACTCTTGCTCGTCCAGCTGTTTGAGCAAGTAATTGCGCCGCTCTTCGGCACGGGCTTGCTCGTCCGACTTCTGCTTCAGGTCAGCAAGAATATCGGCCAGTTGATCGCCCTCGGGAATTGCGGCCACTTGCCGCTCCATGTCAGCGAGCTTTTGTTTTGCAGAAGCCAATCGCTTGCGTGCGCTCTTATGCCTTTGGTCCGCGGACTTGATGGCACTGTCCAGGCTTTCGGGGTCTGGCGCTGGCATGAGGAAGGTGGGACGCCCGGCAGCCCTCCTGTAGCGTTCGTTGTCCTGCGCCAAAGCTTGCTGCACCAGGGTCAACGCCTTATCGTTGATACCGCCGCGCAGGTCTTTTAGCAGCCGGCGGTCCCGACGCTCAATCTCGGTCAACAAGTGCTTTGCCGCACGAGTGTCCTGCTCAGCCGTCCATTGATCCTTGTAATGCGCCCACATGGAGCCGAGTAACGCCAAGGGTGCGAAGGGATCCGCCAGGGCCTCACGTACTGCCTGGGCCGCTGCATTCACTTCGGCGCGCGCCGCTTGCTCCGCCGCCTTGATGTCCGCAGCCTTCTCATACGCTAGCAATCCAGAGCGCTCGGCATGAAGGGTGGCACCCTCGTATGCTTCTTTCGCCTTATGAAGTTGTTCCTCCGCCCCCGGTAGGGTCTGCTTCAACACGTCCACTGCAGATTGCACAGCGTTTTGCTGCTGCTCCAGCTGTTCAAGCTCAGCCTTGGCGATCTCGTAGTCCCCGCTGTTTTTCTTGGCGCTCAGCATCGTGCGTCGCTCAACGGCGATGAGATCGCGGCTCAGTGTGTCGATGCCACCGATACCGAGAAAGGCTTCCGTCGCGCTCCGAAGCATGCCTGGCAGCGTCTTTGGGTTCGCCAGTGCTTCGATCTTTTCGCCGTCGAACAAGAACAACTGCAAGAGCTCCGACGGCAAGATCCGATCTAAGTATTCGTGCCACTCATCGGTAAGCGTTTGGTCTTCTTGCCCATCCTTGGTGACCGTCAGGCGCTCTTGAAGCTTGGCGCCCAGGATCCATTCGCGACTGACCGTGATCTGATCGCTCGCTCCGTTGGTCTCGATCACAAGGTCCAAGTCGATGCGCGCAGGTCCGGACGCATCTTCACGATGCAAACCGCGGATGAGCGCTTCGAACTCCGAAGTTCTGCCATTCCCAATTGCTTTGGCGCCATAGAGCGCGACCTGCAAGCAAGTCAGCAACGTGGTCTTGCCGCTTCCGTTCAACGCGTTGACCAGCACGATCGGCTTGGTCGCTCGCACGGTGAGCTCCAAATACTGCCGATCAAGATAAGGGCCGAGGTTCTGAATCCCGATGCCTTTAAACGTAACCTTTGCCATGGGGGTTCAGCTCAAGAGGGGGTTGACTGCGGTGATGGGAATGACCTTCACGTCTGAATGTTCGCTCGCGGCTTCCTCTTCGACCTCATACGCCGCTTGCGGCTCACCCACCTTCGCACTGTCGTCCTTCAGGTGGGTCTTCGCGAACTCCAGAGCATCCACCTCGTCCACAAAGGCGAAGTTCTTTAGAACGGCTTCCAGCTCGTCCAGTTGCCCAGACCGATTGCGGCTCTGCAGGCCCCGAAAACTGGCCGCGAGCAGCGTCCGCGTGAGCTTATAGAGCTCGTCCGCGCGCTGATGCAACACGGCCTCATCGTCAACAGGCAGCCGATCTCCCGCCCACTCCGTCGCCACCTCCTTGAGTAGACCCAAATCATTGGGATCAAGCGGCATCACATCCAACTCTTGCCCGGGATAGGACTCGCCGTACACCTCTTCGTAGACGCGCGGCAGCAGATCTTCGATCTCGCCCTTCTCCACAACCCATTGACGACGAATCTCTTCGAGCTCGTCCAACTGCACGAGCTGAAGACCGGACACCCCCCAATCGGGCATGGCCTCTTGCACCTGGCGTTGCGTGCGCAGGAGCTCACGAAGCAGCTCCACGCGGCGCTCTTGCGTGTAAGGACCGTGAACCAACCGATCGTTCATCAGGATGATGCGCCCGTTCATGCGCCGGAAGTCACGCAGGTGGCGATCCTCGACCGCCAAGAAGCGGTCACGGAAATCCATGATCGGCTGCATCCAGGCCTTGTCCTGATCGTTCTGAATCATCGCGGCCATGGACTTGTCTTGCGCGACCATTGTGCAGACGTAGCACCCGAAGCGGCTGTCGCCGCAGCTCGGCGTGGATTTGTCAACAACGATGGGACACTCCGCGTCAGGGGTTGCGCCGCGGTAGATGTCGAACAGATCTTGGTTGTCGATGCCCCAAGGATTGGGATTCTCGATGATGTATTCCCAGACGTCATCACTGCCCCATGTTTCGATGGGCAGATAGACCCACACGCGGGACAGCTTGGGATCCTTATTGCGGCTCAGGCGATCACGCGTACTCTGCTGATAGTTGTCGATGACCTTGTCGCGGACAGCGCTCTCGCCACGACGCTGCCCCAGCACCAAGATGGCTTCGCCGTTTGCTTCAGACAGTTCTTGGATGAACTTTGTGGATGCGCTGATCTTGAGGCGATCTGTGCACCAACGGAACTTCGCACGGGGGGCAGGGTACCCCTTACCGATGAGGTTGACCCAGAAGCGGTTGCCAAGGTCCGGCGTCAAGCGCTTTGGGATGATTCTGAGTCCCTGCTGGTGCGCTGCCAGCTCCATCCGCTTGAGCGAAAGCTCCACCCACATGGCAATGACAGGGTTCTCGACCAACGTGTCAGTGCTGATCACATAAATCGGCTTGAAGCGGCGCGTCTCTTCCGGGAGCGCCGAGATGGCGTTCCAGATGAGCTGCAAGGAAGCGGTGGAATCCTTGCCACCGCTGTAACCCACGATCCATGGCAATGGATCGGAAAGGAACAGCTCTTGTACTTCTTTGATAATTTGATCTGGGTTCTGCGCCATGGCTTACCTCTTGGTGCTCTTTTTGGCCGGGGCACGAGATGCCATCCAGGCGTCTTCAGCGACTTGCTCGTCAGGCGTGAGAGTCAGGCCCAGAACGCGCTTGATTTCGTTGGTGGTCAAGGTGACATTCAGCCCAGATTTGGACATCGAGCCGCCAACCATGGCCCGACCTTCCCAGACCTGTGCATTGCTACGCGACCAGTCAACCTTGCGCAAGCGCTGCAGTCGTTTCCTCACCTCTTTGGGATGCTGCTCGTATAGGCACCTCCCGGCACGACCGAGCGCTTGAAGCACGATGGCGTGGCAGTGGATGAAGTCCTTCCGAACCTCCCCGGCCGTCATCTTCGCCTCCCTGACGTAGGTCCACTCAGGGATCTGTTCACACACGGTCTCCCAATATTCCTGGCTTCGCTGAGAGGCGTGTGGGAAGTCTTCTAGGATCGGCTCGGGCAAAAGGTCAAGCGTCGCGTAGTGCAACGCGCTGAGCGTAAACAGTCGCCTGGACCTCGCAGAGAGCGTGGAACGCTCCGTCTCCACCAAGTTCTTGAAAACAGGAGACGTCAGGCTAAGGTGCTTCGCGACCTTCGCGGCAGCATTGCGGTGGTCATAGAGAATGCCTAGAGAAGCTGACGGCTTCACTGCGTGCCGATTGAGGTCGGCAAACATCTGCTGACAGCGATGCAACCCACGGTCGATGAAGAACACAACCGCGATGGTCTCGTCGCCTAGTTCAGGTGCAGTTTGAAGAGCCTGCTCGATCGCGGCGCGGCGGTGCTGGCCATCATTGATGATGAACCGAGCTTCCATCGGTACCGTCAATGTTCCCACTCGGAAAGACGTGTCCGCGTCGTCCCCGACAGGCTGGAAGCTCACGTCGCCATCGACCGAAGCAGTGATGGCGGAAAAGGTGTAGTCGCGCTTGTTTTCGACGATGTAGCGCGCGATCTCAGGGACGCGACTCTTGTTGAGGGTGCGCTGGGCACGTAGCTCCGGCTGCAGCTCTTCATCGTCAAACTGGAAGAGTCGTGGCAGCAGCCGCAGAGGGCACATGGACACGTAGTACTCGCGACCCGCTTGAAGGCCGCGGATCGCCGGGAACGTGTAGGCGAAGGTGTTGGACTTGGCGCTCGTACGCATGTTTGCATTCTCTCATGCAAACATGCGCACACGTCACTGCCGGTTAATGTCGAAGATCTATGACTACCTCACCACGCTCGCCGCACAGCGCTCGCTCAACGGCGCTCACGATCTCAGTACAGATCCGATCGATGGCACGCTGTGCCAAAGCCGAGTCTTTAGGCGCTGTTCTCACGGTATCCGAAACTAAACTTCGCGAAACGCCGAGGAGCCTGCTTCGTCCAAAGTGGAGGTGTAACTCATGCTCCACATGCTGTAAGGCTCTACGCCTGGACTCGGGCGGGATGTCGGAGAGCTCCTGCCTGATCCGAAACAGCAAGAACGAGACGTCGCTGTCGCACAACGACTCCACACCGAGCTTGCTCAATGCAACGCGAAAGGATCCACCCGAGCTGAAATGCGAAGCCCATCTAGATACCGCGATACTTTCTGTTACTCCGATATAAAGGTACTTCTGAGCAGATATCACATATATCTGATGATCGCCTTCAGCAGTCACTACAAACCCGGCTCTTTCAGGCATTTCCGAAAAGATCCTGATTGTTAGAGCACCAAGTATCAAGATTGGATGAAAGCACCTTCTTAAACTTCGACAGAACGGCCTCGATCTCTTCCGGAGGTAATTTCATATGCTCGAGCGTGAAAGCTTCACCAACAGCGGCGCACCACAATAGCCCTTCAATTGACTGACGAGCAGCTGCATCTTCGCTCATACTAGACAACACAGTGCGATAAAAACTGTGATTGGTGTTAATCCGGACGAAAGTCCCTTCACTCGCATCCTCTCCCATTTCCCAAAGCGTGAGGCCAACTTTGTCTGAGTATCGAACTCGCTGAAAAAGGGGGACGTTGCTATCGACTACCTGTTCAGGAGGGTCTTCAACCTCCCCCTGCTGCGACAGTTTCTCCCGTGTTCTTTTTGCCAGCTCGTTTCGCCGCCTCCTAGCTTCCGCTTTGTCATCTGCCGCTCTCGGCCCCTCCTCGTCTTGCGGGGCGAGGTCTTGGTTTCTTACGTTAAAAGGTTGTCCTTCCTCTGAAGCGAGGATTTCGTCGCATCGCTTGCGCACGTCTTCCATTTCTCGGAGTGGGATGCGAAGCTCTTTCTCTATTCTCGAGTAAACGTCTTCGGGAACAAACAGGTTCTGCTTCGAGACATCCACGTGAAGAATGTCGTCGTGTGCCGTCGTAGTTCGAAGTCGCGCACGAACAAGAAGGTCATCTTTACCGACAAGTCCATCAAGGTCATCTGCCCAGCGAATAAGGCGATCGTTTCTGTAGATAAAAAATCCCTTATTCTTGCGCGAAACATCATAAGAAAGAATCTGCGACCGCTGCTCCGGACTTAGCGCGGGATTAGTGTGCATCTTTCGTGGCGGAAATATAACGACTTCCAACCTCAACGGATCGACGGCCGGGTCGTCGGAAACAGGCAGTTCTATATCCTTGCGAAGGATAGGCTGAAGACAATCATATCGATCTTTATCAAACTCGGATATGCATTTATCTCGGTGCAGAATGTCGCGCGAGGTGACCTTTACTGCAGGTCTACCGGAAGAGTGAATATAGATCTCTAACGGGGACTCTTTCTTATCCAAAAAATATGCATAAGTCACTCCCAGGCGCTCTGCAAGCAAATCGATCGTTTTCTTTGCTGAATCGTGATTTTTATCCTGACACCCGGATACCTCTACAGCGGTTCCGCTATCACCTGTTAATACTGCGGATGCAAAGTCGAGAAAAGAGCCTTCGTCAAGCAGGTCCACTATATAGTCTTCTTGGAGTTTCCGCTTATCCACGGAAGCGACTCGCGTAATTGATCCGCCCTTCTTACTTACAATTGATATGCAGGGCCCCAAGGAGAAACCAGCGGACTTCAACCCGAACCCGTATTTTGAAAGGCTGTTTTCCGGATAATCTTGCAGCGAGCCAATGTCCAAGGCGCTACACAGCCTCTCCTCATCCATGCCGCAACCGTTATCTATAACCTTTACCGACAACACGTTGGACTTATCCGAAAAAGTTTTCGTATCTTCCAGCTCAAAATATATATCGACCTTTGTAGAGCCCGCAGATACCGAGTTATCAACGATATCCATAATTGCGGACGCATTCGTATATCCAATCGCAGCGATCGCATCACAGATACGACCAGCAAGCATTTTCCGCTTAATCGATTCTTTTGCCATAATCAGCCTTATATTTTGAGAAGATGGTAATTTTTAGACAGAACACGCGCCAAAAAAACCACTGCGCGACATCGCGAGACATCGAAACGAGAGGGAAGCATAGCGTGCACCGAGCGTGGAGACCTAAGCCCAACGGCCGATACGCCGTCAGCTAAACCAACAGACAGTCCACCGTCTCGGCACACCATTTGCCACCCCCAGGGGCTTCCCTCCCGGAGCCCCCTCCATGCCCACCCGCGCCCCCTCCGCTGCCTCCTTGTCCCCCCGCGTGAGCATCGTCGTGCTCACCCACAACCGTCCCACCGAGCTCGCGCGCATGCTTCAGCACCTGGCCTCGCTGCCCGAGCAGCCGCCCGTCATCGTCGTCGACAACGCCTCCAGCCCGGCGGTCGATCCCACCCGCATCCCCGGTTGGGGCCAGGCCCGGCTGGTGCTCTGCCCGCGCAACGAAGGCGCAGCCGGCCGCAACCGGGGCGTGGCCGAGGTCACCACGCCCTACGTGGCCTTCTGCGACGACGACACCTGGTGGGAGCCCGGCGCCCTGGCCACCGCCACCATCCTGCTCGATGCCGACCCGCGCGTGGTGGCCCTGTCGGCCCGCGTGCTGGTGGGGCCCGACAACCGCTTCGACCCGGCCTGCGAGGCCATGGCCCGCAGCCCCGTCACGCCGCCGCCCGGGCCGCCCTTGCCTGGCCCCGCGCTGGTCAGCTTCATGGCCGGCGCGGTGGTGATGCGCACCGACGCGTTTCGTGCGGTGGGCGGCTACGAACCCCGCTTCTTCCTCGGGGCCGAAGAGGTGTTGATGGCGCTCGACCTCGCCGCCCGCGGCGGCTGGATCGTCTACGCGCCCGAGGTCGTCACGCACCACCACCCGTCGGCCGCACGCGATGCCAGCCACCGGCGCCTCGTCACCCTGCGCAACCGGCTGTGGATTCCATGGCTGCGCCTGCCGCTGCGCTGGGCGCTGAGCGAATCCCGCCAGATCCTGCGCGAGGCGCGGGCCGCCCGCCTCGTCGGCCCGGTGCTGCGCGAGGCGCTGCGCACGCTGCCCTGGGTGCTGGCCGAGCGCCGCCCCGTGCCGCCCGATGTGCTGCGGCGCTGGCTCGAGGTCTATCGCCCGCATGCGCTGCGGCCTGCGCCCGCCTGTCTGGACGACGAGCATGCGGTGTCGTCCACGCCGATGCCGCATCCCCTGAACAACCGCCCCCGCTGAGCAAGGAACCACGATGACGCTGACGATGACCCGGCCTGCGCACACCGCCACGCCCGACGTGCCGGCCGCCATCCCGCCCGGGCCCCCGCTGCCCGACTTCGCGCAGATCGAACCCATCGGCCGCTGCAATCTGGCCTGCCGCATGTGCACCGTCAACGACCGCGGTGACGTGGTGACCGAGATGCCGCTGGCGCAGTTCACCGCCATCCTCGACCAGCTGCCCACGCTCAAGCGCCTGCACCTGCAGGGCCTGGGCGAGCCCATGCTGCACCCCCAGTTCTTCGACATGGTCGAGCTGGCGGCCCAGCGCGGCATCGAGGTCTCCACCAACTCCAACCTCACGCTGCTGACCGAGGCCCGCGCCTGGCGCTGCGTGACCAGCGGGCTGGCTTCGCTGTCGGTCTCGCTCGATGGCGCCACCGCGCCGGTGTACGAGGCCGTTCGCCGCGGCGCTTCGTTCGACAAGGTAATGCGCAACCTCGACCGCCTGGTGGCCGCCCGCAACGCCACGGCCAGCCCGCTGCACGTGCGGGGCGTGATGGTGCTGATGCGCGCCAACCTGCCCGAACTGCCGGCGCTGATCCGCCTGCTGCACGGCCATGGCGTGCGCGAACTGCTGGTGCAGCGCCTCTCGAGCGACCTGACCCAGCCCGATCTGCCCGCCCGCTACATCCCCATCCGCCGCTACTGCGACACCGCCGAGCTCACGCCCGACGACCTGCCGCACGCCAACGCGGTGTTCGCTGACGCCCGTGCCCTGGCGGCCGCGCTGGGCTTCACGCTGCACCTGCCCCGCCTGACGCCACCGCCCGCGCAGCCCACCGGCCCGAAATGCAACTGGCCCTCCGAGCAGCTCTACCTCACCGCGGCCGGCGAGATGCTGCCCTGCTGCATGGTTGCCACCGCCGACCGCGCCACGCTGGGCAATGTGTTCGGCACACCGAATGGCGCCGCCGCACCCGATGTGCCAGGCGTGTGGGCCGGCCCCGTGGCCACCGCCTTCCGCACCGCGCTGGCCAGCGACACGCCGCCCGCCGTGTGCCAGTCGTGCGCGCTGTACCGCGGCACCTTCTAGCCCGCCGCCCGATGCGAGGACAATCGGCGGCTTCCTGTGCCGCCCTTGCCTCGCCGTGCCCATCCCTCTGCAGCCCCTGCTTGACGCCATCGCCGCCCTGCCGGCCGCCCCCACCGAGGCCCAGCGCCTGTTTCACGGCCGCGGCGGCGCCCACCCGGGGTGCGAACAGTGGGCGCTCGACGCCTACCCGCCGGTCTTTCTGCTGACCAGCTACCAGCCCGCCACCGACGACGAACTGGCCACGCTGCAGGCCGCGCTGGCCGCACGCTGGGCCGCCATCGCCCCGGGCGAGCCGCTCAACCTGGTCTTCCAGCACCGCGACGAGGTGCGCGCCGACACGCGCCTGCTGTGCGGCACCGTGCCCGATCCCCACGTGGTGACGGAGCAGGGCGCGCGCTTCAAGGTGCACCTGCTGCGCGCCATGAACCACGGCCTCTTCCTCGACATGGCCGAGGGCCGCCGCTGGGTGCGCGAGCACGTGGCCCAGGCGGTCGCCACCCGGCCGCGCTTCAAGGTGCTCAACCTGTTTGCCTACACGTGTGCGTTCTCGGTGGTGGCCCTGCAGGCGGGCGCGGCGCAGGTGGTCAACGTCGACATGGCCGCCGGGGCGCTCAACACCGGCAAGCAGAACCACCAGCTCAACGGGCTGGGCAAGGACGCGAGCTTTCTGCCGCACGACATCTTCAGCTCGTGGGGCAAGATCGGCCGCGGGGGCCCGTACGACCTCATCGTGCTCGACCCGCCCACCTACCAGAAGGGCAGCTTCGTGGCCGAAAAGGACTACGCCCGCCTGGTGCGCCGCCTGCCCGATCTGCTGATGCCGGGGGGCCACGCCATGCTGTGCCTGAACTCGCCCAAGCTGGGCCCGGGCTTTCTGCAGGACCTGGTGGCCGCCGAGGCACCCGAGCTGATCCTCGAAGGCCGGCTGCCCAATCCGCCCGCTTTCGTGGACGTGGCGCCCGACCGGGCACTGAAAGTGCTCCTCTATCGCAGCCCCACAGCGTAGCCCAAGCCGGCCGGTTCGTGACAAAAAGCCCTGCGCGGCCACTGACGCAAATAAGTTGCAGCGCCGAGGCCCCGGTTTGGGCATGATGGAAGCGGGTTTCCTGAGCTTCAGACAAGGAAGGCGCCATGATCCGGTTCAGCAATGTTTCGACGGACAGTGACCAGCCCATCGCCCCGGCCCGCCTGTACGAAGGGCACTGGCGGCATCGGCTCCATCCCTACGGGGACGAGTTGCTGTGCCGGGTGGTCTTCGACATCGCGGAGCCCCGCGTGGTCGCGGCCCAGGTGATCGAGCACAGCCTGCCCGAAGACCTCGGCATGACGGCCTTGGAAGACCTGACCACCCGCCTGGTCGAGTCCGAGGTGCACCGCCAGCCCGCCGCCTGGGGTCTGGCCCCGTGCGACACCATGCCCACCTGGGCCACCCCCACCTTCAGCGAAAGCCAGATCGACGAACTGCAGCGCCTGGAGGGCTACCTCATCGAGGCCTCGGAAGAGACCATCGACGACATCCTCGAGTTGCGCGACGAGTTCCTGCGGGCCATCGGCATGACGCCGCACGACGCCTGCAAGGCCCTGCGCGAAGCCAAGAACGCCCACGGCCCCCGCAAGAACGGGCGTTATCTGGTGAGCTGACGCTCACACCGGCAGCGCCGTGCGGTCGACCACGCGGCGCAGCACGAAACTGGTGTGCACCCCGGTCACGCCCTCGATGCGCGTGATCTGGTTGAGCAGCAGGTGCTGGTATGCGTCCATGTCGCGCACCACCACCTTGAGCTGGTAATCCGCCTGCTGCCCCGTGATCAGCAGGCATTCCAGCACTTCCGGGATGTCGCGGATCACCGCCTCGAGCGACTGGAATCGCTCGGGCGTGTGCTTGTCCATCGAGATCCCGATGAGCGCCATCAGCGTCAGGCCCAGCTTGCGCGCATCCACCATGGCGCGGTAACCGGTGATCAGCCCGGCTTCCTCCAGCATCCGCACCCGGCGCAGGCAGGGCGACGGCGACAGGCCGATGCGCTCGGCCAGGTCCTGGTTGCTGATGCGACCTTCCGTCTGCAGGATGGCGAGGATCTGCCGGTCGTGGCGGGTCAGTTCGGTGATCATGCCGTTTCTCCGATTGATGGCGCAATTTTCTGCCAAAACCAGGGCGAAGAGGGCACGAAATAGGCAGCCTATTCCAAGGCAGGCCACATAAGATTCTTCCCATCGACGAACGCCCCTCGCATCAGAACAAAGGCCCCGCCATGCTCGCCCACCCGCAGACCAAGTACACCCCGTTCAAGCCCGTCGGCTTGACCGACCGCACCTGGCCGAACCAGGTCATCAGCAAGCCGCCGATCTGGATGAGCACCGACCTGCGCGACGGCAACCAGTCGCTCTTCGAGCCCATGAACGGCGAGAAGAAGCTGCGCATGTTCCAGACCTTGTGCGCCATCGGCCTCAAGGAGATCGAGGTGGCCTTCCCCTCGGCCTCGGACACCGATTTCGGCTTCGTGCGCAAGCTCATCGAAGAACAGCTCATCCCGGCAGACGTCACCATCGAGGTGCTGACGCAGGCGCGCGAGCACCTGATCCGCCGCACGATGGAGTCGGTACGCGGCGCGAAGAAGGCCATCGTCCACGTCTACAACGCCACCTCCAAGCCCTTCCGCAACATCGTCTTCAACATGACGCGCGACGAGGTGCGCGAGATGGCCGTGGCCGGCGTGAAGCTGGTGCGCGAGATCGCCGCCACCATGCCCGAGACCGAGATCCAGCTCGAGTACAGCCCCGAGACCTTCACCGGCACCGAACTCGACTTCGCGCTCGAAGTGTGCGACGCCGTGACCGAGGCCTGGGGCGCCACACCGGCTCGCAAGGTGATCCTCAACCTGCCGACCACGGTGGAGCTCACCACGCCCAATGTGTATGCCGACCAGATCGAGTGGATGCACCGCCACCTGGCCCGCCGCGACAGCGTGATCCTGAGCCTGCACCCGCACAACGACCGCGGCACCGCCGTGGCCGCCGCCGAACTCGGCCTGATGGCCGGCGCCGACCGCGTCGAGGGCTGCCTCTTCGGCAACGGCGAGCGCACCGGCAACGTCGACCTCGTGACCCTCGCCCTGAACCTCTACACCCAGGGCGTGCACCCGGGGCTGGATTTCTCCGACATCCAGTCCGTGGTGCGCACCGCAGAGCACTGTACCCAGCTGCCCGTTCACCCACGGCACCCTTACGCGGGTGACCTGGTCTTCACAGCCTTCTCGGGGTCCCACCAGGACGCGATCAAGAAGGGCTTCGCCGCTCAAAAGGCTGGCGAGTTGTGGAACGTTCCTTACCTCCCGATTGACCCGGCCGACCTCGGGCGCAGCTACGACTCGGTGATCCGCGTCAACAGCCAATCGGGCAAGGGTGGGGTGGCCTACCTGCTGGAAACCGACCATGGCGTGGTGATGTCGCGCCGCATGCAGATCGAGTTCTCGGCCGTGGTGCAGGAGGTCGCCGACCAGCAGGGCGGTGAGCTGAGCTCGGCCGACATCTGGCAGCTCTTTGGCCGGACCTACCTTGGTGAAGGCACGCACCCGGTGCGCTACATCGGCCACCGCGTGGCCGAGCAGGACGGCGGCGAGACCATCGAGCTGACCGTGCAGATCGACGGCCAGGAACAGCGCCTGACCGGCCACGGCAACGGCCCGATCCACGCGGCGGTGCAGGCCTTCAAGTCGGCCGGCATCGACGTGGAGGTGCACGGCTTCGAGGAACGCGCCATGGCCTCGGCCCAGGACGACGGCAGCGCCCGCGCCTGCGCCATCATCGAAGTGGGGGTGGGGGGCCGCTCGACCTTCGGGGCCGGCGTGGATGCGAACACCACCAAGGCGTCGATCCAGGCGCTGTGCAACGGGGTGGGGCGCGCCCGGCGCTGAACGGCCGCCCCGGTCGGCACGCGATCAGGGAGCGGACCGGGCCTGGGCCATCATGTCTGGCCGCTTCTGAAGCTCGGCCACGACGTCCTCGATGACTTCACGGCCGAAGCCCATCTGCGCCGCCAGTTGCACACGGCCGTCCGGATGGATGCGGGCATTCATGTGTCCCACGCCCAGCGTGCGTTCAAGCAGCAAGACCTTCTTGCCGGTGCCAAGGTCCCAGGCATGAACCTGTGCACCCATCGTGCCTTCTTTGGCAATCAGCACCGGTCCGTTCGCGGTGTTCATCCAGTCGACACGCCAGAAGTAGTGGGTGGGATTGGGTGAACCGTCTGGCTGGAAGGTCGACTCGTATGACACCGATTGATCACAGATGTTGATCAACGCATTCTTGCGACGGCAACCCGAGTAGGCATAGGCATTCTTCCCACTGCTGTTGATGCTGATGGGTACCATCTTGCCGGTCGACACATTCATCAACGCGTAATCGCTGGCGTCAGCCAGTCCCACCATCTTGCCAATGCTCAGCAGCCCAGCCAGCGGAGAGGCACGCTCCTCGGCCGTGTCTTTTTCCAGCAGGAGCCAGCCCGTGGTGCTGATGTTGCCCCGCTGCAGCGGGGCAGGGTACCAGCCGTTCGGAATATTGATCTGCTGAACACCTTCCCCGGCAACGTAACGGAAGCCCACGGAGTCGCGCAGCACCAGCACCCCGTCGGTCAAGGGGAAGAACAACTCACCCGCCAGGGTCTTGCCCGTCACCGATGTGAAGACCCACTGGTTGCCCTGTTGGGTGACCTGCCCGACCGTGACAGCCTCAGCCGGCGACTTCAGATTCGCGATCTTGACTGCAACACGATCGCCCGTGCCCACCGTGTAGGCGACCCGCCCCTGGCGCGCATCGATGACAAAGCGGCTGGTCCGCCCCTCGGGATCAGCAAATCGCTGCCCATCGAAGGTAATGCCATCGCGCAGGAAAACGACTTCGTTGACCACCTTCTGGTGCTGCTGCACCACGCGCATTTTCTGGCGAAGATCCGACTCACTGATCGCAGGCTGAGCCACGGGTTGCGCAGCGGGCTGGTACTGGTAGGCCGGCTGAACGGGTGCCGGCGCAAATGACGGCGCCGCCGCTGCGGGGGGCACCAGGTTCCTCATCGCCCGCACGCGCTGAAGGATCCGTGCTTCATCCTCCGGACTCAGCTCCTTGCCTACGGTCTTGTACTTTGCTCGCATCTCGTCGAGCAACATCATTTCCTCGGCGGTCACATTCTGTGCCCACACCCCGTGTGCAGCCACGGCACACAACAGCGCCATCATGGTCCTCTTCATCGCATTCCTCCTGGGATCGGGAGCATGCTAGTTCGGCAACCGGGCGTCGGCCCATCGGCCAGATGGTGCATGTCCAGGATCAAAGAGGCCGCCTGCGAGACATTCATCACGAATGAAAAAGGCCGGCATGAAGCCGGCCTCTTTGTTGACGCAGGGCTGATCAGGCCTTGGGGGCCGAGGCCGCCGGAGCGCCGAGCGGTTGCAGCAGCTGGTGCACCTTCTCGGGTGCGGTCACATAGGCCGTGATCCAGGCCAGCACCAGCACGGCCAGCACGATCCAGGGCCAGCGGCTCTTCTTGTCGGCATACGGGTCCATCAGCGCACGGTCGGCGCCTTCCGGCAGGCGGGCCGTCTGCGTGAGCGCCGTGCCGAATGCGATGTTGATGCGCGCACGGGTGTTGATGGCCCAGCCGTTGGCATCCAGGATGGGGCCCAGGTTGCGGTTGCGCAGCTTGAAGTAGGCCATGGCCATGGCCGGGCCCGAGATCAGCAGCATCAGACCCAGCAGCGCCAGCGGCATCTGCCAGGGTTTGAGGCCGATGAAGCCCGTGACCACCGAAGCCAGCGCCGTGCCGATGGCACCCACCGCCAGGCCCAGGGCCGCGAAGATACCGGCAAACTTGGCCACATCGAAGGCCGCGGGCGGCTGGGCGGGCGCCGGGCCAGCGGCGGGCACGGTGGTGACCTTGTCACCGGCCTTGATCACCGATTGCGTGGCCAGGTCGTCGGCAGCCTTGGCCTTGGCAGCAGCGAACTTCTGGGCCTGTTCGCCAATCAGCCGCACCACCTTCTTGTAAGGCGACCAGAAGGCCTGGCGGATGCTGATGGGGTGGTCCACGATCTTGGTGATGGTGGCGTCCCAGTCGCGGCCCTCGCGGTCGTAGAACACGCCGTTGCGGCCGACCATGAGCTGGTCGGAATCGCCGGCTGTGACGGCGGCGGCGATGCTCAGCTTCTGGCCCGCACGGGTGCAGTCCACATAGACGAGGTACACGCCCGAGAGCGTGGCCAGCGCCGCATGACGGGCCGGATCGAGCACCTTCACGCACAGGTCGCAGCTGCGGCCGTCGATGTAGAGCGTGCCGGCCTGGAAGCTGGCCTTGTCGCGCCGGGTGTAGAAATCGGTGAAGGACACGAAGTTGTTCGCCAGGCGGGCCAGGTCGCGCACGAAGCGCACCAGCCGTTCCACGTCGGCAATCAGCGCAGCCTGTTCGGCAGCGGCTTCGTCCTGGTCCAGCAGGGCGCCGAGGCGGGCGTGGGCATCGCCAGCCACGAGGGCGGCCAGGGCGTCAGCATCCACGGCTTCGAGTGCGGTGGCCGGCTTGGCGGCCAGCCAGGCTTCGCGCGGGGCAAACCGCGCCTTGAGTTGCGCCCAATCGGCTTCGCTCAGTTCCGTTCGGGCGCCCAGCAAGGGGGCCACCACCTGATCGCGCAGGGCGGCCACGGCATCGGCCCAGGCGGGGTTCAGCCCACCGGCCAGCGACAGCGCCGCACCGCTTTGCACATAGGCCAGGGGCAGCGCGGCCACGTCGGCGTCGCTCGCACCGGCCAGCACCTGGGCGCCGATGCGCTTGAGGTCGTCTTCGCTGCCGTTGAGCAGGCCACCGGCGCGCGGGTCGAAGGCCGCCAGGCGGCAGCGCATGAAGAAGTCGTCGACCTTGGCGCGCACGGCCTGCAGCGCGGCGTGCGCAGCCTCGGTGTCGGCGCCCAGCGGTTGCAGCTCGGCCTTGGCCCCGGGCTCGGCACGCCAGGCCACCAGCGCACGGGCTTCATCAAAGAAACGGGTGAGGGCGTCGCGGTCGATGCCGGCCTCGCCGCTGCGATCGGGCTTGCCACCCAGTTGCGCCACGATGGTGCCGATGGCGGCCGTCAGCGTCTCGTCCTGGCCCACGGCCGTGACCACGCCATCGCCATTGAAGGCCATGCCACCGTAGATGCGGGCCACGTCGGCGCAGTCATCCACGGTCAATGTGGTGGCATCGGCCTTGCCCAGGCTGGCCAGGATGCCGCGCGCCGAGGCCAGCAGCTTGCGGCCGTCATCGTGGCTGTCGTCGATGTCGGCCAGCTTCAAGGCGCCGCCCTGAATCAGCGTGTCGGCCGACTTCAGGCGGGTGGCCGCCCAGTCGATCGCGCCGATCAGCTCGGGTGCGCGCACGTGCCCGTCGTGGTCGGCGTCGATCAGCGCCAGCGTGCGCGGGTCGAACTCGACGCCCTGGGTCGGGCACGACAGCGCCACCCACAGCTTCTGGTCGAGCTGGGCCAGGTTCAGCAGGTCGGCACCGGTGTCCAGGCGGACCTGGTCGAAGCCGCCGGCACGGAAGAAACGCCAGCGGTGCAGGGGGGTCTTGGAAGGCAACAGCATGTAAGCCAGCCTACCATGGGGCCCCTCCATTCGCCCCCTGCGGCAGCCGCCCGGACGGGGGTGGCGGGTCAGCCAGCGTGGGAAGGCGGGCACGCTTTCAGGGCACCGCCTTGGCCTGAAACCTGCTTGCCCGGGCCGCGCGAGTAGAAGCGTTCAGCCGCGCCAGGCTTGCCACATCACGGCCGGCCCGAAGCGGTGGGTCATTGCTCCGGAAGTGGCAGCGCCTTGCGCCTGCCGTGTCCCTCACGACCTGGAGCCCCGACATGAATCCTTCTTCGTCCACCCCGTACGCACTCGATGAACTGCAACGCGAGGCCCGCATGGGCGGTCTGGGCGAAACCCGCGCCCGCGAGATCCGCCGCATCGACCTGACGGACTTCGAACAACGCCGCGCCGAGATCGCCGACCAGCTGTGGGCTGCTGCGGTGGAGGTCGGCTTCTTCCAGCTGGTGCACCATGGCATCGCGCTCGAGGACATCGAGCAGGCCTTCGACACCGCCGAGCGCTTCTTTGCCCTGCCCGACGGCGTGAAGGCGCAGTACCCGCTGCAGAAGGGCCGCAATGCCGGCTGGGAAAGCCGTGCGCAGGTGCGCCCCTCCACCGGCACACCGGATCAGAAAGAGAGCTACCAGATCACCCGGCCCCACATGGCCCCGCTGTGGCCCACCGAGGCCGAGCTGCCTGGTTTCCAGGCCACCATGCTGGCGTTCGAGCGGCAGTGCTGGACGCTGGCCATGCAGGTGCTCTCGTGCTTCGCCGACAAGCTGGGCTTCGAGCCCGAGTTCTTCACGCGCGCGCACGAGCCGTCCGTGCCGGCCTACCAGAGCACGCTGCGCCTGCTGCACTACTTCGCCATCCCGCCCGATCAGCGCGACGCCGCCGGCCTGTGGCGGGCCGGCGCCCACACCGACTTCGACTGCCTGACCCTGCTGTTCCAGCGTGAGGGTCAGGGCGGGCTGCAGGTGTGCCCCGGCAAGGAAGCCGATGGCCAGGTCTGGACGGAAGTGGCGCCGGCCGAAGGCGTCATCACGTGCAACATCGGCGACATGCTCATGCGCTGGAGTGACGACGTGCTGCCGTCCAACTTCCACCGCGTGCGCAACCCGCGGCCCGACGAATACCAGGGCGCCCGCTACAGCCTGGCCTTCTTCGCGCAGGCCAACCGCGATGTGGTGATCCAGGGGCCGCGTCAGGTTCACCCGCCGATCACCGCAGCGGACTACCTGGCTCAGCGCGTGAGCGCCAACTTCGCCCGATACTGACGACGCCCCACGACGAGGTGCAGCGGGAAGGCGGCAAACGCCCCCAGGCCGATGAGCCAGTGCACGCGCACGGTCAAGTCGCGTGCCTCCTCGGCGCCGTAATACAGCAGCAGCCCGCTGAGCATCAGCACGGCCATCACGGTCAGCATCGCCACGCCGGTGGCCCGGTTGCGGCGGGCATGCCACGCGCCCCGCACGTGCCCCGGCAGCACCGAGCCAAGCACCACCAGCGCGAAAGCCGCGCTCACCCCGTGCCACACCAGCATGCTGTGCGCCGAGAGCTCACCCAGGTCGAGCCCCGCCTCGCGCTTGAGCAGAAAGCCCAGGCCCGACACGGCGCACACGGTGAAGATGGTGTGCGTGGAGAGGCGCTGCCAGCGAGGCAACATCCCGATGCGGCTGCGTTTGTGGTGACTCATGGCAGGCAGGAAGCAGGAGAGAGGACCACGGCGTGGGCGCCGTACGTGGCAAGACACGGGTGATGGGGGTCGCGCGCCAGGGCCAGCACCTTGGTGAGCGCGTCGGCCACGGCGCAGCGCGGCGCGACGACGGTGTAGCTCTGGCGAGCGTTCACGGCCGTGCCGGTGCGCGGATCAACCAGGGCCGAGACTTCATGACCGTCCACACTGCGGCGGGAGTAGTAGGTGGCCGACGTGGCACATGCCCCATCGCGCAGGGTGCCCGCATGGCGCAGGTGTTCCGGCTCGGCCGGGTCACGCAGCCAGATGTCTTCCTCGGCCTCGCCGAACACCCGCAGGTCACCGCCCGCGTTGACGACGCCGCCCTTCACACCCGCTGTCTGCAACGCCGTCACTGCCTGGTCCACCGCGTAGCCCTTGGCAATGCCGCCGAGGTCGATCTGCACGGGTGCGCGGCTGCGAACACGGTGGCCCGACCGCATCTCCAGGTTGGCAATGGAAGATGCCGACACCGCGGCGACCGCGGATGGCAGCATGCCCCATCGGGCCAGGTGTGGTGCCACACCACAATCGAACAGCCCGCCCGACGCACGGTGCACCTCGCATGCGAGGGTCAGCACCTCGTGGGTCCACGGGTCGACCTGGATCGTCTCGCCCGGGTGCAGGCGGTTGATGCGGCTCACATCCGAATCGGGATTGAAGACGGACATGCAGCGCTGCACCCGCTCGATGTGCGCAAAGGCGGTGGACAGCGCCGCGTCCGAGGCGCCCTCGCCCAGCCGGATCTCGACATAGGTGCCGAGACAGGGCCGACAGGCCTTCACTTCAGGCCCTTGAGCACCAGCTCGTGCATGACCATCAGGCGCTTGACCCCATCGGTCAGGTGCTTGCACGACAGCGTGGCGCCCGAGATGTTCTGGATGTCCTTGTTGAGCTTCAGGTTCGACGCGCTGGTCTTGCCGACGAACTGGTTGCGCCAGCTGGCCTCGCCCACTTCGTAGCCGTAGGACTCGACGTACTCCATGATCTCGATGCCCTTGATGGTGCCGTCGGCGTGGATGGCCAGCGCGTACTTCACCATCTCGTGCTTGCCCACCACCTCGTCGACGATGAACCAGTCGCCCTTGGCCGTGCGCCACACACGCACGCCGCGGAAAGGTTCGCGCACGGAAGACAGTTCGCGCATGCGTTCACGCTGGGCTTCGGTCAGCGCGATCGGGGTCTGCACCAGCTTCTCGCCGGGATACAGCCGCTTCTGCGTGTCTTCCACGCTCACATAGATCTTCGCGTGGGCGATGGCAGGCGCCACGATCGCCGCCACGGGGATCAGCGCCAGCGTGGCGGATGGTTTCCATTGCATCATGGGCCTCCTCAGAACGGCATGCCGAACTTGACGATGAACTCGTTCTTCGTGTGGCTGTCCCACACGCGGCGGCCCGAGCACTCGCCGTCATTGGGCGCCCAGCATTTCCCGCCGGTCGGCTGATACCGCCATGCGGCCGTCACCCACCAGTCCTTCTCGGCGTAATGCACGTTCGGGCCGACGAACCAGGCACGCTGCGTGTGCGTCTGGTAGCGGTAGCCGTAGTAGTCGTTGTGATAGCGGGCCTCCATGCCCGCCGTCCAGTTGTTGGCAAAGCGGTAGGTGGCGCCGAACAGCACGTCGAACATGCTTTCCGGTCCGGTCTCGCCATCCACGAACTTGATCTTCTCGACTGCGGCCACGAGGTTGGTGGCCAGCACCAGCTTGTCGTCCAGGAAGTTGGACTGCAGCAGCAAGCGGGCCTCGAACTCGTCCTTGACGGTGCCCAGCGTGACCTCGCCGTACAGGCCCACGCCCACCGGGTCGATCACCGGGTTGGTCAGGCGGTAGATGCCCTCGAGCGACACGCCCTCGACGCGCCACTTTCGGTAGTGCCCCTCGCCCGGATAGGCCACGCCCCAGCCGCCGGTCTCGCCGTTGGGATACTCGTCCGTGGCGGGGTAGTTGCGGTAGGCGTTGGTGTAGCTGGTGTTGAGGTAGCCGGCCAGCTGGAAGTTCTCGTTGACGCCGTATTCGACCTCGGTGCGCGCCTGCCAGAAGTCGTAGGTGCCACCCGCCTGGCCACGGTTGTACTGCAGGCGTTGCTCGAACTCCCACGTGCCCTTGGGCTGCAGATCGAGCGTGTAAAGCCAGCCGAACGTGCCTTCGCCGGCGTGGAGCGAACCCATGGCGCCGAGCAATGCGGCGGCGCACACGGCCTTGTGAATCGGACGATGCATCAGAACTCCCTGTCTGTGTTGCCGTGCCTCGCATCTGCATGACGAGATCCGTCGGCCGGCGTGGTCAAAGTATGGAATGAGAATCATTATCATCCATTGAGCGGGATCAAGAAGCAGCGTGTGGCAGGATTCAACGGTGCGCCTCGAACACCTCACCTCCGACTGGAATCAACTCTGGAAGCAAGCCCGACAGCACGAGGGCGTCATGCACGGCGTGCGGGCCATGCTGGCGCTCAGCGTGGTGCTGCTGGTGGGGTGGCAGGGCGACTGGTCCTGGCAGGTGATGCCGGTGATGCTGGGCGTGGTGGCCAGTGCGCTCACCGAAACCGACGACAACTGGAAGGGCCGCCTGCGCACCCAGCTGATCGCCGTGGGTGTCTTTGCCCTGATTGCCGGGCTGGTGAGCCTGACCCAGCCCTGGCCGGCCCTGCTGGCTGGCGCGCTCGCGCTGAGCGCCTTCACGCTGACGATGGCGGGCGCCGTGGGCGAGCGCTACCGCGCCATTGCCTTTGCGTCGTTGGTGTTCTTCAGCTACGTCGCGCTGTCGATGCAATCGAGCCGCATGGCCGCACGCCAGCTCACGCCGTATCTGTTCGGTGGCGTCGCCTGGTATGGCTTCGTCTCCGTGATCTGGGCCGGCGCGGTGGCGCGTCCACCGGTGCGGCACCGCCTGGCCCAGCTGTACGCGCTGCTGGGCGAATACCTCAAGCTCAAGTCCAGGCTGCTGGAGCCCATCCGCGATGTCGACATCGAACAGCGCCGCATGGCGCTGGCGCTGTACAACGGTCTGGTCGTTGACGCGCTGGGTGCCGCCAAGGAAGCGCTGTTCTGCCGATTGGGCCGGCGCACACCACCCGGCTGGCTGCAGCAGGCGCTGCACCAGTACCTCGCCGCGCAGGACATCCACGAGCGCACCTCGTCGTCGCACGCCAACTACGAGACCCTGGCGGACGCCTTCTTCCGGTCCGACGCGCTGTACCGCTGCCAGCGCGTGCTGGCGCTGCAGGGTGAGCAGTGCCTGAAGCTCTCGGCGGCCATCGCGCGTCGGAAGCCACCTCAGCACAAAGGCGCCACGGCCCGCGCCATTGAGGACATGCAGGGTGCCATCACCGTGGCCCGGCAGACCCTGCCGCCCGGCTCGGCGTTGCAGGCCTTGCAGGCGCTGGGCGCCAACCTGACGGAACAGGCCGCCGTGCTGGCCCAGGTGCTCGACCCGGCGCCCACCCCCACCGAACGCACGCTCGTCAACAGCCATCCCACGACCTTGAAGGAAGCATGGCACCGGGTGAAGGCGCAGCTGCGCGTGCAGTCGCCGTTGTTCCGGCACGCGGTGCGGCTGACGCTGGCGCTGCTCGCCGGCTTCGCCCTGATGATGGCCACCAACGACAAGCACGGCTACTGGATCGTGCTGACCATCACCTTCGTCAGCCAGCCGCACTACGCCGCCACGCTCAAGCGCCTGAGCCAGCGCCTGACCGGCACGCTGATCGGCCTGGCCCTGGGCTGGGCGCTGATCCGATTGTTCCCCGGTGATCTGGCCGGCAGCGTGCTGATTGCGGTCAGCGGGGCGGTGTTCCTGGGCGCACGCCGCACGCATTACACGGTGGGCACGGGAGCCATCACCACGCTGCTGCTGCTCGCCTTCCACCAGCTGGGCATGACCGACGGCGTGATCGTGGGCCGCCTGCTGGACACCATCGCCGGCGGCTCGATTGCCGCGCTGGCCGCCTGGCTGGTGCTGCCCACCTGGCAGGCCCGGCAGTGGCACGGCCTGGCCGCAGCCACCCTGCGCAGGCAGGCGCAGTATCTGGACGAAGTGCTGCGGCAGTATCAGGCGGGCAAGCAGGACCACCTGGCCTACCGCACGGCGCGGCGCAACATGCACAAGGCCGATGCGGCCTTGTCGAACTCGCTGGCGGCCATGCTGAAGGAGCCGGCCCGCGTGCGACTGAACACCGACGGCTGCGGGCAGTTTCTGCTGCGATCGCACACGCTGCTGAATTACCTGTCGGCGCTGGGCGCGCACCGGGGGGAGCCGGGTGCCCGAGCGCTGGATGCAACCACGCTGGAGACGGCCACGGCCTTGCGCGATGCCTTGCGGCGGCTGGCAACCGCCATCGAGGCGGCCCGGTCACAGCGCCCCGAAGACTGGCGATTCGAGCTGGGCGCGGTGGAAGCGCCGGGGTTTGATGTGGTGCCTGAAGCGCCGCTGCAGCAGCTGGTGCGGGCGCAGTTGGGGCTGGCGATCGGGGTGTTAGGGCAGCTGGTGGGGGTGGTGCCGGGGTTTCGGGGGGAGCGGGCTCAGCAGCGCTGAGAGGAACAGGGGAGGGCGATGCCCAGTGCCTCTCGGCCTGTGGAGGCCTTCGCTTGGTGCTCCGAAGTCAGCTCACTAAGCCACCGGCGCCAGTCTGCCTGCTGGTGCCGGAGTCGAGCCTGCACATTGAAGAAATCACCGGGCGTCAGCCGGTCGAGTGGCCGCAGGGCCTGCCTGACCTCGGGTGGCACCGCCTCACCGACGCCGTGGGTCACCAGCCGAGCAAACAGAGTACAACGCTGCGAAGCCGTCAGAGGCAACAGCATCAGCCTGTGAGTGAAACGCCGGATCAATGCCGGGGATAGATCGAGGGACGTGCAGGCGGTGGCCACCAGCACACCGCCGAAGGTGTCCAGGCCATGTCGCAAGGCCCCCGCCACGGCGTCGTCATCGCCCATGAAGGCATCCAGATCGTCCAGCAGCAACACGGAGTGCGTTGCGCCGTGCCGTTGCAGCCACCTCAGCAGCTGGCGGCCTGACTCGCCGCAGTAGGGCCTGAGGAAGTCCCCTGCAGAAGCCCGCACCACGTCACGCCCCAGCTGACGAGCCAACTCGAATGCGAGACTCGTCTTGCCCACGCCCGACGCGCCGCTCAACAGAACCGTACCCTCACCGTCGGCTTCGATTGACCGGAGCACTTCCGTGACATTCGTGGCTCCTGCCACGTGCGCAAACTCGAGGTCGAACCGATGCACACGTGGCAGATGGTCGTGAGGCAACTTGTTTCCTTCCGGAGTGCCCAGCTGGCCTTGCGAGAAGGCTTGCAGCGCCGTGTCGGCGGTGACGTCACCACCAGCACCCAACGACACGAAACGCCTGGCACCGTCGATGCTTCCGATTGTCGTCTGCGGATTGCCAGCGAAGACATCGATCTGCGGGGCAGAACAGCCCGGCTCACGCAGGGTGGCATGGCACCACATGCGACGCACCGCCAAGGGTGGAGCTGGAAGCGCCACACTGAAGGTGAACCGGGTGATGTACGAGGAATCAATGTGCCGGGCGTCCTCCGCCAGCCAGACAACGGGTTGACGCGGCTGTTTCAACACATCCTTCATCGCACCGCGGCATGGCGGACCGAAGCCCGGTATAGAAAGCATGGATTCGGCGTCTTCGACCACCAGGACGGCGCCGCGCTGCCGATCGACAAAGCGACGCGACACTGCCAGGTCTGCCAAAAGTTCCGCCCGTGTCGGCTCACAGGCCGTGCGCCGACGGGCTGACATGCGGTAGCCCCGCAACCCGGCCAAGTCCAGAACTGCCAAGACAAATGCCATCTGGCCGCAGCCTGGTTCACCGTGAATCAGGATGTGGACGCCTGCATCCGCGCCCGAGGCCGCACGGGAAAGCACGGTCCGTAGCAGCAGCAGAGTGTCTTCCAGATGAGGCCATGTCCACGTCCCCCGTGGACCGAGGGGCTCCAGCACCTCCGCTGCAAGGACGGCCTCGTCCGCATCCGGCAAGCTGATCAGCCGCGTCCCGGAGACCGACAGGTGAAACAGCTCCTCCAGCCCTTCAGGAAAATCGCCCGGATCGGAACACATCAGCAACCCGCTGCGCCATACGGCACGGGACATGTCCATCAGATCGAGAGCCTCGCGTTCAGAGCACCCCAGCAACGCGGACAGGACACGTCCGCGATGAGACCGTACCCCGATGGGAACAAATACGCTCTGCGCGATGGTCCCGAAACAGAAGGAACCAGCGAGCGCCAGATAACGAGCCTCCACATCGGCCAGTTCGAACACATCCGCCAGCAGGCTCACATTGTGATCCAGTGGATGAGCCTCCCGATTGATGAAAGCGACAAAACACCGCTCCGCCTCGTCGAACACGGCAGCGAAAGCTGGATCCTCTTTCAACAGGGCATTGCCCAAGAAAGTGCGTCCTCTGCGCGTGTCAAGCAAAGCCGAACCGCTTGCATCCAGGCGGATCGCTTCCAGGCTGGCCCGGACACAGGGATCGGACAGAACCCGCTGGAGACCCGCCTCTCCGTGCTTCAGGGCTGGCCGAAGATGCCAGACCAGCTCGTCTGCTGCACCCGCATGCCAGAAATGGGGCCATCGCCTTGCACATCGCAGCAGTGCCAGGGCGATGCGGGCGTTCGCTCCCGCAGTGAGGAAGTCGTCTTCGAGCGTCCAGGAAACCAGATCCGACAGCGGCATGGCGGGGTACCGATAAAGCATCATCACTGTGTTCCACATGTGCGACAGAACCCGTCGCACGAAACGCGCACAGTGTCCTTCCCTGAAATGCAAAGAGAAGACCTTGAGCGAGCCTCGGACCCTGATTGCGTTGCTTGACTCGGAAAGCACGGGCCTCGATCCGCGCCGTGATGAGCCGATTGCGGTGGCACTGCAACTCTGGGCAATCCATCCCCGGCGCGGCACAGCCTGTGAGCTGGTGGATCGCTATGACGGCTTGAGGCAGCCGCAATGCATCTACCCGACCGTCGTCCAGCACATCACTCGGTTGCCTGCATCTGCCCTCGTCGGCACCACGTTCGATCTAACGCGGATTGCCCGGCTGTTGTCTTCCGCCTGCCTGGTGGTGGCTCACAACGCGTCGTTCGAGCGCGAGCTGCTCGGCCGCCACATCCCGGCGCTGCCGCCCATGCCGTGGTCCTGCGCCATGCGTGACATCGACTGGCGCCGTGACGCGGGTGCCCCTTCATCTTCGCTGGACGCGTTGTGCAGGCATTTTCATGTGACGCCGTCGACGGGCTCCCCTGCTGACGATTGCAGCACGCTGGCCACTTTGCTGTCGATGACCTTGCCCGTACGGGGTGGCACCGGGTTTCAGCGTCTGCTGATGGGGCGAAATCCACGGCATTCGTTCACGCATCACACCTCATGAAATGCCCTCTTTCCGCCGAAGTAGAAGAATGCTCTCCAACAGCCCACCCCGCCGCCGGTACCTGACGAAGTCGCGTTTCAAGCTGGCCTTGAGCTGTCCCACCAAACTGTTCTACGCTGGCAAACCGACGCAGTTTGCAGACACCCAGGCAGACAGTACGTTCATGCAGGCCCTGGCCGACGGCGGATTTCAGGTGGGCGAACTGGCCAAACTGATGCACCCGGGGGGCGTGGAGGTCACCGCAGAGGCGAATGCCGATGCGCTCTCACAGACGCGGGCCTTGTTGCAGGCCGACACCGTGACCTTGTTCGAAGCTGCGATCTCGCATGGAAACTGCCTGGTTCGCGTGGACATCCTGCGCAAGGTCGGCAACGTCATCGACCTGATCGAGGTGAAGGCCAAGTCGTTCGACTCTCGAGACGCGCATGCGTTTCGCGGCAAACAGGGGCAACTGGATGTCGGCATGCTGCCCTACCTTCAGGATGTCGCCTTCCAGAAGCACGTCCTCGCCATGGCGCACCCCGAATGGCAGGTGCGGAGCCACCTCATGCTCGCCGACACGGCACGCCGCTGCAGCGTCAGCGGCCTCAACCAGCGTTTCAAGATCAACCGCCAGCCAGATGGTCGGCACCAGGTCTTGGTGGCACCGGGCACCACGCCGAGCAGCGTGGGCGATTCGCTTCTCAGCGTCGTCTGTGTGGACGAATGGGTCGATGAGATCCTGGCGGGCAGCCTGAACACCGATGTAGGCGAGCTGCCCTTCGCTCAGGCGGTTCAGCACTGGGCAGCCCACGTCGTTGCTGACAACCGCATCCCGGCACGCATCGGCGCTCGGTGCGCCAAATGCGAATTTCGCTGTGACGGCGGCCCGCTGAAGAGCGGCTTTCATCTCTGCTGGCAAGAAGCGGAGGGCTGGACACGTGAAGAGGTCGACCGCGGCACGGTGCTGGACCTGTGGAACTTCCCACGCAAGCAGGCCTTGATCGAACAGGGCGTGCTGCGCCTGCAGGATGTGACGCCCGTACACCTGAACCTCCGCGCGGAAGGGCCCGGACTCAGCAACAGCCAGCGCCAATGGATGCAGGTCTCCGGAACATGGCCGGAAGGTGGCGAATACCACCTGGACAAGGTCTTCCTGCAGGACGCCATGCGCGATTGGCGCTACCCGCTGCACTTCATCGACTTCGAAACCGCCAGGGTGGCCATTCCGTTCTTTGCGGGACAGCGCCCCTATGCAAACGTGGCATTCCAGTTCTCGCACCACGTGGTTGAGGCCTCGGGGGCCGTTCGGCATGCCGACCAGTTCCTGTGCCTCACGCCCGGCGTGAACCCGAATGTCGCGTTCGTTCGGGCGCTCAAATCGGCGCTGGAGAAAGATGAAGGCACGGTTTTCATGTGGAGCCCCCATGAAAACACCACGCTGCTCGACCTGCTGCGAGAGATCGAATCCGACGGCGAGCGCGTGGAAGATGCTCCGGCATTGGCGGCATTCATCCGCACCCTCACGGTGGAAAAAGAGAAAGGCCGCGTTGTGCGGGCGGGCGAGCGCGCCATGGTCGACCTGTGTGTGCTTGCACGCAAGGCCTATTTCCATCCACAAACCAAAGGCTCGTGCTCCATCAAGAAGGTGCTCCCTGCCGTCATGGGTTCCTCTCCGTTCTTGCGCGCTCAATACGGACGGCCGGTTTATGGCGCCGAAAGCGGGATTCCGAGCCTCAACTTCACGGACTGGACCTGGTGGCAAGCCGAAGGCGGCGGCGCCCGAAACCCGTATGAACTGCTGCCCCCGCTGTTCGACGACATCAGCAAAGAAGAGCAGAACTGGCTCGAAGCGGAAGATGGCGCCCTGCTCGCGGACGGCGGTGCGGCCACCATGGCGTGGGCCAGGATGCAGTTTGAAGAGGTACCGTCGAAGCGGGATGCTGTTGAAAAGGCGCTGCTTCGGTATTGTGAGTTGGATACCTTGGCGATGGTATTAATTTTGGAGAGCTGGCAGAATGGAAAATGAAGAGTTGCGCGCGTTGTTTGAATATTCGGTGGAAGAAGCAATAAACAAAATAGGTACAGATCTAGCCTATTTAGCGTTGACATCCAAACCCGAACTTGCTTTTAGAGATGCAATGGCGACGAGCCTCATGAAAGGCACTTCGGACGACCTTTATGTCGCTCGGGAGATGTCTCTTAAGAAAGAGGAGAGAACGTCTGACCTTGCACAAAGAGGACGAATTGATCTGGCCATCACGAATACCGATGGAAATATCAGACTGATATCAGAGTTGAAGGCAATGTACACTTTCGACATGAAAGATAAATCAGGCGGTGTATGCGCTGCTATGGCAGCAGGAATTCTGCGGGATATTGAAAGAACGGCAGTCGCTGCAAGCGCATTAGAAATTGACGCAGCGTATATGATAATACTGGTATTTTCACCATCCTCGGAAAGCGACATCCCACCAAACTTAAACAGGGTCGCAAAATACAACATGCATCAAAGAATTAGAGTACCCCTTTACGAAGCACATAATAAGAGTCTCATACGCATTTTCGAGGAGTACCTGAAAGGCAATTTTAGAACTAAAAAAAAGATCATTGAAAACACTATAAAATCCATCAAAGATGATGGATTTCCAGTTGGTTCGGCTTATGGAATTAATTTTTCCCTATATCCGTTTGTGCTGAGAATCGATACTGAGAATAAGACAACCGTCCGATAGCGGAAATCAAAGCATCGTGCATACGGCCTCTTAAGGCCTCGGGCGCCACAATGGCAACGCTGTTCCCCAGCCCCCACAACCACCTCTCCAACTGCACCGTCTGGATCACCGTGACCTCCAGACGGTGCACCCCCGGCGCCTCTTCCACGACAACCTGGTCTGGCCCCAGCGGCGTCTCCTTCAGCCGCTCTCCCATGCCATCAAACAGTCGGAGGACGAGGCGGATCCGCTCCTGCCCTCCGAAGCCCATGCCCCCGGCTTCCAGCCAGGCATCCAGATCGAAATGCTCAATGCCAGAGGGTTCATCCAGCAACTCCGCCCTCAGCATGCGGTGGAGCTTGAGCGTCCGCACATCACCATGTCCGTCGAACGTGGCCGGCACGTAGAACACCACGCCAAACTGCACCAGCCCGAGCGGTGAAACCACATATCGCTTCGCCCTCTGGCGGTCGAAAGCGCGGTACTCGATGGCCAGCTTGCACCCCATCAGGACCGCCTCCGTCACCGTGGCGTGCAACGGCCTGGGCACCTTCGGCGCAACGAAGCCCGGCCCCGGGGGAATGATCCGGACCCGTTCCGGCCATCGCTTGAGTGGCATGCCGGGCACATGCTGGGCGAGCTTGCGCCGAGCCTCTTCGACGTACGGCCGCAAGGTATCCATCACACTGTCCGGCAGGATGCCATGCAGGTAGGTCGACAGCAGCTGAAAACTCACCGCTTCCGACCAATCCATGGCCGGTAAGGACAGGTGCGGCGCCCCCGCAGCCCAGCCCCAGCCGAAAGGCTTCGACCGGATGTCGCACTCGATCGGGTAGGCGGTGGCCAGTTCTTCCAGGTCTCGCTGTACGGTGCGCGCCGACACGTCGTGACCACGGGCCCGCAGGCGTTGATGCAGTTGAGGCGTCGACAGCTTGCCGTGACGGGGTACCAGGGTCAGCAGGTCGAGCAGGCGGGTGAAGTTTCGGTCCATGGCCCCCAGTATCGGTCTGCGCCAGATAGTGTCGCAAGCCCCCGAGCCGTCACCCCCTCACACGAACCCGATCTGGCGGTGGCCGCCCCCCGGCTTGGCGACTTGCTCGGCCTCCAACTCCGACAGCCAACGAGCCTCATCGGGCTGCGCGTGGCGAAGACGCCGACGGACGTTGGCAAAGTCCCCGGGCGTAAGGCGATCCAGTGTGTCGAGTTTCCTGCACGCCGCTTCGCCCAACGGCGCCTTGGGATCCCCCATCACCAGTTCGGCAAACAGAGCGCGACGCTGTTCTGCGTGCAGGGGCAGGAAAGTCAGCCGGTGCGTAAAGCGCCGGATCAAGGCCGAGTCCAGCAATCCCGCATGGTTGGTTGCACACACGAAGATGCCCTCGAACTGCTCCAGCCAACGGAGGAATTCTGCTGTCACACCGCGGTCCACTCGTTGCTCGGATCGCCCCCGATCCGACAGCAACACATCCCCTTCATCCAGAAAGAGCAATTCTTCCTGCGGATCGCAATCCCGGAACATGGTCGCCACATTGCGCTCCGATTCGCCATACCACTTCGACAGGATGTCCGACGCCGTTTTGACCACCAGCTTGCGTTCCAGCTGCTGGGCCAGTTCAGCCGCAAACTGGGTTTTGCCGGTGCCGGGAGGGCCAGCAAACAAGGCCGTCCCACGCCTTTCGGCCTTCAGCCAGGAGACGAGTTCGTCCGCTGACATGGGTCCCGCCACGTTGACGTAGCGCATGTCAAAGCGCAGCGCCGTCTGACGCGGGCGGACGGGTGTGTGGTCGCCCAGCGTGGCAAGATGACCTTGAACCTGGGTCTGCACAGCCGCGTCCGGCGTCAACCCACTGCCTTCACTCAGCGACACGAAACGGGCCGCCGCGCCGATCAGGGCCGGGGTCGCGTGATCCAAGCTTGCAATGGCTTCCATCATGCCTGCCGAACACCCCATCGCTTCCAGCCGGCTTCGGACCATCGACTGCCGCAAGGTCAGCGGCGGCCGGGGAAACGCCAGACAGTAGGTGAACCGCCGGAGATAGGCCGGGTCCATGTGATGCACCCTGTTGCTGATCCAGACCATCGGCTGCGGCGCACGCTCCAGAATGTCATTCATCCATGCCTTGCTCTGCTCCCGAGAACGGAACAAGGCGGCCAGCGGGTGATGGTGGTCACCCACGAAGATGTCATCCGCTTCGTCCACGACGAGCACGGCGCCCTCTCGCGTACCGGCGAAAGTCCGGCTCAGACGAAGGTGAGCAAGACGATCAGCCCGCGTGGCTTCGTTGCCTTCTCGGTCCACATGCGCGATCGAAAATGCCTGCAGCCCCACTTGCGCCACCAACTGGCGCACGAACTCGGTCTTGCCGGTGCCCGGCTCACCATGAATCAGGATGTTGATGCCGACTTCGGCGCGTCGGGTGGCATTGGTCAGCAAGGTCTGCATGAGCTGCCATGGTTGCTGCACATGGCGCCAGTCGAATGGCTCGCTGCTGCCGATGTCCATCGGCTGCAGCACCGCGCTGGCCATCGCCGAGGCATCGGCATAGGGTTGCCCCAGCAGGCGTTGTCCGATTGCAGAAAGCGCAAACAGGTCATCGAGGTCACTCGCTTCGCGGCTGCCCTGACTGAACCTGAACAGTCCGCTGCACCAGAGCGGCGTTCCAAGGCGAAACAGCTCATCGGCCTCCTGCACGCTGCACTCACCCACAACCGCCACCGCCTTCAATGCACGCGCATGCGTCTCCACAAACATGAACACACCGGTCTGCAGGGTGCCATGACAGAAAGCGGCCGCCAGGCGGAGAAAGCGGACCGCGGGCGCGGGCAACGACAGCATGGAGACCAGCATGTCCACATTGCGATCCAGCGGATGAGGCCGAGAGGCAATGAACCGCTCGAGCAACCTTTCTGTGCTGTCGAAAAGCGCCTTGAACGCGGGGGCACCAGACACGAGGGCCTCACCCAGCATTCGCTGTACACCGCGGTCGCGCAGCAGATCGGGCAACTCGGCATCCGCCAACTCCGCGCTGAGCCGTGCCATCACCTTGGGCGAACGCAGCGTCCGCAGCAAGGCAGCAGGCTGCTGGATCAGCGCGGGCATCACCTCCAGCGCAATGTCATCGTGGAAGCGGTCCGCCACGCCGCCAGCCAGACGACGAGCGCAGCGCATGACTGCCAGAGCAATGCGCGCATTGGCCCCCGCGATCACGAAGTCATCGTCAAAGGACCAGTTCAACTTCAGGTTGGGACGACGCATCGGCTTCTCCATCTCGTTCACGTTCGAACTGTGATGGCGTAGCGCGACAGGTTCTGTCGCACCACGAGCGGAGCGGGAAAACCTCAGCGCCCGTGCTGAAGCACCACTGTGTGCTGCTGGATCAATTCCCGGAACGCCTCGCTCGTGGTCGCCCAATCGACCACATCCACGCGCCACGGCAGATCCGATTCGGCAAACGCGTCATTCAGCCGAGCCTGGGTCGCAATGTCGAGCGCGACATCTCCCATCACCACCAGGTCGAGATCGGAGTGCGGCTTGGCCGAGGCCTTCACCCGCGACCCGAAAGCACGAACCTCCCGGTCCGGTACCTCTTGCATCAGGATCGCCTGGATGATGTTCCAGTGGCGGGGTTCCACGTTGAGCCCCCGTGGCACCCCAGGCTGATCAGCCATGGCGCGCTTCCAGACGCGCCAACAGGTCACGCGCGTGCGTCAGAAAACCTTGCGTGGCGGCATACACCTGCTGAGCCTTGGCGTGATCATAGGTGTGGGCCGTGATGTTGCGCATCTGTCGAAAGCCGAACCAGGCTTCGACATCGTCAATGAGCCCCTTTTCCGCCGCGATGCGCAGCAACTCCCGAAAGCTGGCCTGGTCGACATCAACCGGGCTGTCGGCTTCGAGCTCCAGTTGTCGGCGCAGCATTTTCATGCTGATCTCGTAGACAAACTCGAAGTTCTGGATCACGCCGGCAACCAAGGTATTGCGCACCTTGGCATCTTGCCCATTGAACCACGCTGCATCACCGACCACAGCCAGCCCATCGTCCAGCGAGGTGATCGCCGAGCGCAAGGCCGTGAGGTCGAGTGCTTCCATGGTTCACTCCCCTCAACGCATCACGCGTCAATGTTCGTCGCCCTCAACGCATTCGTCTCGATGAAATCGCGCCGCGGCTCCACTTCATCGCCCATCAGCATCGTGAACACGCGATCCGCCTCAAGAGCATCCTCGATCTGCACGCGCAGCAAACGGCGCACGTTCGGGTCCATCGTCGTTTCCCACAGCTGCGCGGGGTTCATTTCGCCCAGGCCCTTGTAGCGCTGGCGGCCCACCGAGTTCTCGGCCTGCTGCATCAGCCACGCCATGGCCGCACGGAAGTCCGCCACCTTGGCTTCCTTGGCCTTCTCGCCTTCACCGCGGCGCACCAGCGCTTCGTCCGTCAGCAGGCCCTTGAACGTGGTGCCGGCCTTGGCCAGGGCCTCGTAGTCGGCACCGTGCACGAAGTCGGGCGTGAGGATGCTGTACTTGGTGTTGCCGTGGAAGATGCGGCTGATGCGCAGGATGTGCTTGTCGCTGCGGGCGTCGAACTCGGCCGTCACCTCGGCGTTGTGCAGTGCGGCCTTCAGCGCGGCGGCGCTCCGCTCCGCTTCTTCCAGCGTGTCCAGGCTCAGCGTCAGGCCATTCGCAATGGCGCGCAGGGCCTCGATGTCCATCCAGTTGCCCAGGCGCTCGACCACGCTGTTGGCCGTCACGTAGGCATCGGCCAGCTCCTTGAGCTGCTCACCAGCGATCGCCGGCTTGCCCTGCCCGGGCTCCACCACCGCGCCATCCAGCGCCACCTTGGTCAGGTACTCGTCCAGCGCGTGCGCATCCTTCAGGTACTGCTCCTGCTTGCCATGCTTGACCTTGTAGAGCGGCGGCTGCGCGATGTAGATGTGGCCGCGCTCGACCAGCTCCGGCATCTGGCGGAAGAAGAAGGTCAGCAGCAGGGTGCGGATGTGGGCGCCGTCCACGTCCGCGTCGGTCATGATGATGATGCGGTGGTAGCGCAGCTTGTCGGGGTTGAAGTCATCGCCCCCCGCACCGCGGCCGATGCCCGTGCCCAGCGCCGTGATCAGCGTGAGGATTTCGTTGCTGGTCAGCAGCTTTTCATAGCGGGCCTTCTCGACGTTCAGGATCTTGCCGCGCAGCGGCAGGATGGCCTGGAACTTCCGATCACGCCCCTGCTTGGCGGAGCCGCCGGCGGAGTCACCCTCCACGATGTAGATCTCGCACAGCGCGGGATCCTTTTCCTGGCAGTCGGCCAGCTTGCCGGGCAGGCCCAGGCCGTCGAGCACGCCCTTGCGGCGCGTCATCTCACGGGCCTTGCGGGCGGCTTCACGGGCTCGGGCCGCTTCCACAATCTTGCCGCAGATGATCTTGGCGTCGGTCGGGTTCTCCAGCAGCCAGTCGGTCAGCAGGCGGCTGACGATGTCTTCCACCGGCGCCCGCACCTCGCTCGACACCAGCTTGTCCTTGGTCTGGCTGCTGAACTTGGGCTCGGGGACCTTCACGGACACCACGCAGGCCAGGCCTTCGCGCATGTCGTCACCGGCGATCTCGACCTTGGCCTTCTTGGCCAACTCGTTGTCGTCGATGTACTTGTTGATGACGCGGGTCATCGCGGCGCGCAGGCCCGTCAGGTGGGTGCCGCCATCACGCTGCGGAATGTTGTTGGTGAAGCAGAGCACCGACTCGTTGAACGAATCGTTCCACTGCATCGCCACTTCCACGCCGACGTTCGTGCCCTGTTCCGACACCTTGTCGCCGATGGCGTGGAAGATGTTGGGGTGCAGCGTGCTCTTGCCCTTGTTGATGAACTCGACAAAGCCCTTGACGCCGCCGGCGTAGGCGAAGTTGTCTTCCTTGCCGTTGCGCTCGTCGATCAGGCGGATCTTGACGCCGTTGTTCAGGAACGAGAGCTCGCGCAGGCGCTTGGCCAGGATGTCGTAGTGGAACTCGTTGTTCTGCTGGAAGATTTCGGTGTCGGGCAGGAAGTGCACCTCGGTGCCGCGCTTCTCGGTCTCGCCGGTGATGCGCATCGGGCTCGTCATCACGCCATCGCGCTCTTCGAGCAAACGGTCCTGCGGAATGCCCTGCTTGAAGTCGATCTGGTGCACATGACCATCGCGGCGCACCGTCAGGCGCAGCCACTTCGACAGGCCGTTCACGCACGACACGCCCACGCCGTGCAGGCCACCGGAGACCTTGTAGCTGTTCTGGTTGAACTTGCCGCCGGCGTGCAGCTCCGTCAGCGCGATTTCGGCCGCCGAGCGCTTGGGCTCGTGCTTGTCGTCCATCTTCACGCCGGTCGGGATGCCGCGGCCGTTGTCCACCACCGAGATCGAGTTGTCGGTGTGGATGGTGACGACGATGTCATCGCAGTGGCCGGCCAGGGCTTCGTCGATGGAGTTGTCGACCACCTCGAAGACCAGGTGGTGCAGGCCGGTGCCGTCCGACGTGTCGCCGATGTACATGCCAGGGCGTTTGCGCACGGCCTCCAGGCCCTCGAGGATCTGGATGCTGCCCTCGCCATAGCCGGTGTCGGCCTGCGCGGCGGTCACGGCTGGTTGTTGGTCGGGAGAAGGCGTCACGTCGCTCATGGAATGGCCCTGGGAATGAAAAAGAGCCCTGGCTGACTCGACAGGGCTCTGACATTTTAGTCCGAGCTGTGGTGCGCCCGGACCACAGTGTTCAACGACGGCGGCGCGCCGCGAGGGCCAGCCCGCTCAGGCCGAGCAGCATCAGCGCCTGGGTGCCGGCTTCGGGCACGGCGGGCGGGGTGCCGGGATCGACCGGCGGCGGGGTCCAGCGCGTGAAAACGGAGGTGCTCGCCCATGATTGCATCGCAAAGTCCAGCCCCAGTTCCACCGACTCGGCGCCGCCGTTGTAGTAGCCAACGGAGAGCGTCTTGCTCATCGACCGGGTGTCGGTGTCCGAGGTGCTCAGCAGCACCGACGTGTACGCGTCCACCGTGTCCACCAGACCGTATTGCAAGGCGAAATCATCCGGTACCTCGGTGAAACCACCGGACCAGAAAGACAGGAAAGTCAGCGCTCGCTGCTCGATGTTGACATCCTGGTCCTCCGTGAAGGCCTGGCTGAACGCCGTGCCCGACAGCAGGGCGGTGTTCACGGTCGCCATGGCGGTTGCCTCGGCCTCGATGACGAGCGCCGTCCTGGCAGACAACGCCAATGCATACGATTGCACCGGCACGGAGGAGTCGTCCGGCCAGTAGGCCAGCTGCGCACCGGCGAACTGCTCGGGTTCCGCTCCGGGTGCATAGGCTTCGGTTGACAGTACCGTGCGGACAGACAGCCCCGAGTTGCTCGCGAGCACTTCGACAGATCCGTCCGGGCTGCTGAGGCTGCCGTTCTGCGTGCTGAACAGGCCGCCTCCCACAGGTGACACCACCGGCTCGCCACGGTTCACGCTGTAGCCGATTTCGATCCTGCTCAGGCTGTTGAACTGCACCCACGGGGCAATGCCATCGTCGGGATCGAGGTCGATCAGCCGGTAGGTCAGGCCGGTGACCGTGGCCGACCCCTCTGCCGCATAGGACGCCGCCGCTGCCGGCAACGCCATCCCGATCGACGCAGCGGCCGCAGCCACCGCCCATAGACGCATGCGCATGGATCCCCTCCTGTCCGTTTTCATGATGGCTCGAGCCTAGGGGCGTGGCGGGCCGGGCGCAATCAGCCCACGGGGGGACATCGCTCCGAAAAGCCGCAGGACGGCAGCGAATGGCCCCTGAAAACAGGACGGGCAGCGCAATCAGATGCGCATCGGCATCACGACGTACTTGAAGCCCTCGAATTCCGGATTCGTGATCAGCGCCGAGCTGTTGGCGTCCTGCAGCGACACCGTCACCATGTCCTGGCTCATGTTGGCCAGCACGTCCATCAGGTAGCCGACGTTGAAACCGATCTCGAAGCTGTCGCCGCCGTAATCGATCTCGAGTTCTTCCTTGGCCTCTTCCTGCTCGGCGTTGCTCGAGGCGATGCCCAGCACGCCCGGCGCGAAGTTCATGCGCACGCCCTTGAACTTCTCGGACGTGAGGATGGCCGCGCGCTGCAGCGAGGCCAGCAGCGTGGCCCGGCCCAGCGTGATGTGGTTCTTGTGGTTCTTGGGGATGACGCGGTTGTAGTCGGGGAACTTGCCCTCGACCAGCTTGGTGACGAATTCCAGCCCACCGAAGCTGAACTTTGCCTGGTTGCCGGCAAAGCGCATCTCGATCATCTGTTCTTCACCTTCCTTGCCCTTGGCGTCGTCCTTGAGCAGGCGCTGCAGTTCCAGCACGGTCTTGCGCGGCAGGATCACCTCCTGCTTGGGCATGTCGACGTCCAGCGTGGCCTGGGCCAGTGCCAGGCGGTGGCCGTCGGTCGCCACCAGCGTCAGGCTGTTGCCTTCGGCCACGAACAGGATGCCGTTGAGGTAGTAGCGGATGTCGTGCACGGCCATGGCGAAGTGCACCTGACCGATCAGCATCTTCAGCGTCTTCTGCGGCACGCTGAAGGCGGGGCCGAAATCGGCGGCTTCCTGCACCAGCGGGAAGTCTTCGGCGGGCAGGGTCTGCAGCGTGAAGCGGCTCTTGCCGCCCTGCAGCGTCAGCTTGTTCTGGTTGGCGGTCAGCGAGACGATCTGGTCGGCGGGCAGGCTCTTGAGGATGTCACCCAGCTTCTTCGCGCCCACGGTGATGGCGTAGTCGCCTTCGTCGCCGTCGAGCTGCGCGGTGGTGCGAATCTGGATTTCCAGGTCGCTGGTGATCAGCTCCAGCTCGGGGCCGCGCTTGCGCATCAGCACGTTGGCCAAGATGGGTAGCGTGTGGCGCCGCTCGACGATCCCCCCCACCGACTGCAGGGCGGCGAGGACTTTTTCCTGGGCTGCTTTCAACACAATCATCTCAGTCTTTCAAATTGGTCGTTGTAGTAGAGGACGACTTTTTCTGTGAACAACGCTGTTTTGTCCTGACCGATCAAGCCCTTACGTCACGGACAAACCTGTGCATCGTACCCGGGAACGCTGCATGGAAAACAGACAACAACTCCGGCGCGAAGCGACACCCTGTGGACAAGCGGACAGTTGTCCTTTTTCTGTCCACAAGCTTGTTGGCTTGACAGCGTTTGCATTGTGCGTGCATGGCGCTTCGGTCCTGGTTGGAAGCGGGTTGAACGTGCGCCGGGTTCCGAAAACAGGCACGGCTGTTATCTACACCAATGACTTCAGTTTCAAAGGTAGTGGTTGTAGTAGAGGGCGGCCTGTTCTGTGCACAAGCCCGATTTTGCCAAGGGCGACAAGCACTTGCCTTCATGAAAAGCGTGTGGAGCGGAGGCCGGTTGCCGGGTGCACGGAATGACAACAACCTGCGGAAAACCGCCGACCCTGTGGACAACCGGGTACTTGTCCTTTTGTTGTCCACAGCGTTGTTGGCTTGACAGGCGAAAAAAAAGAGGCCGAAGCCTCTGGGTCCATGCAGGACGGATGCCAGGTGGGCCTCAGCCCTTGAGCGTCTGTTCCAGCACGTGGAGCTGCTGGTTGAGCTCCGTGTCCTTGGCGCGGTCGCCGGCAATCTTGCGCACGGCGTGCAGCACGGTGGTGTGGTCGCGGCCCCCGAAGAGCTCGCCGATCTCGGGCAGGCTCTTCTGGGTCAGTTCCTTGGCCAGGTACATGGCGATCTGGCGCGGCTTGGCGATGGAGGCCGGGCGCTTCTTGGAATACATGTCCGCGACCTTGATCTTGTAGAAGTCGGCCACGGTCTTCTGGATGTTTTCCACCGAGATCTGCCGGTTCTGGATCGACAACAGGTCCTTGAGGGCCTCGCGCGCCAGGTTGATCGTGATCTCCTTGTGGCTGAACCGGGCGAAGGCCAGCACCTTGCGCAGCGCGCCTTCGAGTTCACGCACGTTGGCGCGCACGTTCTTGGCGACGAAGAAGGCCACGTCTTCCGGCATGTCGATGCCTTCCTGGGCGGCCTTCTTGATCAGGATGGCCACGCGCATCTCGAGCTCGGGCGGCTCGATGGCGACCGTGAGGCCGGAATCGAAGCGCGAGGTCAGGCGTTCATCGATGTTGGCGAGGCCCTTGGGGTAGGTGTCGCTCGTCATGATGATGTGCGCCTTCTTGGCCAGCAGGGCCTCGAACGCGTTGAAGAACTCTTCCTGGGTTCGGTCTTTCCCAGCGAAGAACTGCACGTCGTCGATCAGCAGCAGGTCGAGCTGGTGGTACTTGGCCTTGAGTTCGTCGAAGGTCTTGCGCTGGTAGTTCTTCACCACATCGGAGATGAACTGCTCGGCGTGGAGGTAGAGGATGCGCGCGTCGGGCTTGTCGGCCAGCAGCGCGTTGCCCACCGCGTTCATCAGGTGGGTCTTGCCCAGGCCGACGCCGCCATAGATGAACAGCGGGTTGTACATCTGGCCGGGCGCACCGGCGACGTGCAGGGCCGCAGTGCGCGCCATCTGGTTGGCGCGACCGGGCACGAGGTTGTCGAAGGTGAGCGCCGGGTTCAGACCCATGACGCGCGGATGGCCACGACCCGCCTGGCTGGCCGACGTGGCCTCGGCGTGCTGCTGCAGCTGGGCGTTGACCTGGCTGGCCTGTTGCGGGGTCAGCATGGCCGGCCCGCCCTGCACCGGCGTGGCGTGGCCCGGCGCCGCGGCCGGGGCGTTGGGGGGCAGGGCCCGGCCGGGCAGCACCATGCCGGGGCGCATCCCGGTGCCGCCCACGGGCAGGGCCGCGCGCGGTGCCAGGGCGATGTCCATGCGCACTTCACCGGGCTGCAGCTCGGCCAGGATGGCTTCGATGCGGGCGCTGTACTGCGTGCGGATCCAGTCCAGCATGAAGCGGTTGGGCACCCGCACGCCCACCAGGGTCACGCCACCGTCCTGGGCGACGTCGGCCGGCGGCAGCGGACGGATCCAGGTGTTGAACTGCTGCTCCGGCAGCTCCATGGCCAGGCGGGCGCAGGTGCGCGCCCACAG